>CAWANO010000007.1:0-244776 GCA_963783425.1 uncultured delta proteobacterium | reverse complement strand
CGCGGGATTGCGGCGCTCGGATACACCCAACAGCAGCCCACGGAGGACCGTTATTTATTGACACGCTCGGAGTTAATCGACCGTCTAGCCGTTCTGTTGGGTGGCCGGGTGGCGGAGGAGCTGGTGTTTAATGAAATCTCCACCGGTGCACAGAACGACCTGCAGCGGGCCTCGGACATCGCCCGGGCCATGGTCACTGAGTACGGCATGAGCGATCTGCTGGGCCTGGTGAGCTATGAGCGTCCGCGCCAGGCGATGTTTCTGCCGGAAAGCTTTTCCTCGGGCAAAAACTACAGCGAAGCCAAAGCCGCGCAAATTGATGATGAGATCAAACGGTTTGTCGATGAAGCCCATCAGCGCGTGCGTAAAATCCTTTCTGAACGGCGAACAGTCCTGAATGATCTGGCCCATCTTCTTTCGCAGAAGGAAAGCGTGCAGGGAGAGGAGCTAAGAGATATGCTGGCAGCGGCGGTGCCCGGAATGTCGTCTTCATCGCCCGCTCCACCCTCCCGAAACACTGCTGGAAACGAGAAAAAGCGAAGTGGCATCGAATAGAGTTGTTTTGAATCTGATTAAACAATGAAAACTTACCAGGAAATAAAACCGGCGGCGACCATCGATACCATCATCCACTATGCTGAATCGTTGTTTGGTATTCGTTTCACGAAAATAAAAAAGAATCGGTACAACGGCCTATGCCCTTTCCACGCCAACACCGAAAACAGTTTGATGGTGTATGTCAATAAGGATGGTGAGGTCCGGTTCCATTGCTTCGGTGCATGCAAAGGTGATTGGGATATTTATGACCTGATCATGCTGCGTAAGAAATATCGGTTCAGAAAGGCACAGCAGGTTTGGGCTAAGCATCTGGGTGTAGCTGATTTCGAGTTTGATGCCGGCAGGATCTCTTGTATTCCTGAATTTTTCGAGATACTGGAGCCCGATGATCCGGCTGGTTTTGTCGAACCGTTTAAACTTGATCGAAAAATTGTTGCAACGTTGGAAGAGGCAGCCAACTTCTACCATGACCTTTTGATGTCCAATGAAAACCGGTTCAAGCACATTTGGGATTGTCTTTCCCGCCACGGTGTTGGAAAAGACGCCGTTGAAAAGTTCAACATCGGCTACGCGCCGCTGTACAGTGATGAACAGTACCGAGGCAGGGCACTGATAGACAGCTTCCTGTCGCGCTTTGAAAAGGAGAACAAGGCCTTCAATGCTTTCACTGATGCCGGCTTGGCCAGATTGCTTAACGACAGCAGCGTCATGGGATATGGATACTATTGCCGGCAGATCGATTTCAGACGCAAATATCCGTTTTCGAGAAATTACGGTGATACTTTAGCCGGACGGATAGTGTTTCCTATTTATGATTCAGATGTTCTCACAACTGGATTGGTCGGCAGAAACACGGGCGATAGGGGCGTTCGCTGGCTCAAACAGCAGCGCAGAGATGTTCCCCTTTCCGATAGAGTGTGGCTTTACGGAATCGAAAAGGCAGCGCGGTATATCCGGCAATACAGGACAATCATTCTGGTCGAGGGCATCTTTGATTATTTTGCCTTCTACAACTTGCTCCAGAACCAGGACAAACCGGTCGTGGTTTCGACATTGGGCTCCTATATCACCCCTGCGGCGGCGACGATTCTTATGAGCCTCGATATCGAGCACTTTATTGTCGCTTACAATTGGGACGAACTCGGCAGAAACGGCATCGAACGGGTGGCAGCCAAATCAAACGGGTGGGTCTATTACCTTGGGGGTCCAGCTAAAGATCAGGCCCCTTACGATATTTTGAAGCCAGTGGTCGACACGATCAACGGGTTTTCCCTGGGAACACCTGGAGACCGCGGCGCGATGGCCCGGAGACGATAGAAGGTAAGGTATGCCTGAATGAAATCACCCCCGGCTCGATTTACACTGACGTTGGATGATGTGCTAAAGAAAATTAAACAGCAGATTAAAAGATGCAAAGGCGGTCCGCTCCTCATTATTGTCGTCGGTATGGTAGCGGTGGTGTTATGGTAAACACCTTTTTTGAAACTGATGGAAAGTTGAATCTACCTCAAATGCACATAACGGCATCGAGTAGTCACTTTCTACGAAGATTTTATGATTATGGCATCAGAGCCATTGTTTCGGGGTCGTCTAATTGCAGTCGGGGGAAATAAAGACAAGTCTAATGAACTATTTTTACTGAAACGAGTTGTTCAAGAAGGCAGTAAGATCGATGACGATGTCGGTATCATAACCACCGCAAGCGAAGTCCCAGAGCAAAGAGGCAAAGATTACCAAAAAATATTCACTACCCTTGGTGCTTCTACCCCAACTGAGTAAAATTTTGTGGCGAAATCGCCGAAAACGGTTATCATTCAAGGCTTTTTACCGGAAAATATCAATTTTGGCAACTCGTCTATAGCTCTTTTCTGAATTGAGCTATTTTCGTGAATAAAGCCTTGATTGATATCGAAATAAGCCAAAACTGCTTCGTTTATTCGATCATTCGGGGTTCTACAATAGAAATATTAAACATTAAAGATAGAACTCAGGCAAACGACAAAAAACTGGCCAGAATCCTCGAGAATGTTGATTTGGTTTTCCTTACTGGTGGCAACCAATTATGATTGACAACAATTTGGGAGGATCAATTGTCTTCTATCCATTCAATACCGGCTTGAAACTGGAGCCTCATTGCCGGCACGAGCGCCGGGGCTGCTGTCTTTTCCGATATCATGATTTATGAAGGAATTAGTGAAAAAGGATTGTTAAAAGGTTGCGTCCTAACAACATCCGGATTTGGTTTCGTAGAAAAAATCATCTTTGATACCCATTTTATCGCAAGAGGCCGAATTGGACGTCTGATACAGTTTGCTACATCAAATCCGACCTTTATCGATGTAGGTATTGGTGAGGATTCTGGGGTTTGAGATGGGTTTGCCGAGGTAGTTGGTACAGGGAAAGTTATTATCGTTGATGGTGGGAATATCAGGTATTCCAACATAATGGATATCAAAACTGGCGCGCCAATTGCCGTAGAATGTGTTCGAGTTATTCGCAGGTGGATGGATAGGGATGCAATTTTATGAAACAGCAGTTTTTAACGCCAGCGCTATAAAAAAAGGAAGGATATAGATGATTGAAATAAAAGAGTTGCGAGCATTGCGAGGACCCAATCGGCATACTCGGCATATGGCCATATACATGGTTTTGGATATTAATGAGTATGAGAGCCGCCCCTCAGATACAATCAAAGGATTTTCTGATCGGTTATTGGCCCTTATTCCAACCTTTCAAGAACACGGCTGTTCCATTGGAAAACCCGGTGGCTTTATCCAAAGGCTTCAAACCGGAACTTGGGCTGGCCATATTATTGAGCATATCGCAATTGAACTTCAATGCTTAGCGAATATGAAGGTTGGATATGGGAAAACCCTACATACATCAAAAAAGGGAACATATATTGTGGTTTTCAGGTATCTCGTAGAATCTGTGGGATTAAAAGCCGCAAAAGAAGCTATTTTGCTATTCGAGGCAGTCGCACAGGAAAAGAGCTTTAATGTTAGCCGGGTCGTTTCTGACCTCAAGGTCCTTCGAGAAAATGATATGTTAGGACCCACTACCTGGAGTATTGTTAAAGAAGCCTGTTCAAGAGGCATCCCTTTCATTCGGCTAAATGAGAACAGCCATATCCAATTGGGGTATGGTGCCCAACAAAAACGGATTCAGGCATCAATGACTTGTAATACTTCTGCCATTGCCGTAGAAACTGCCGATGAAAAGACGAGGGTGAAGATGTATTTGAAGAGATCCGGTATTCCAATTCCAGCCGGCAGCGTTATTTCTACCCAAGAAGAGGCGATATCCGTATTTAATGAAATAGGCAAAGCGGTTGTTGTCAAGCCGGATGTTGGGAATCATGGTAACGGATCCACGATCAATATTATAAATTTAGATCAATTAAAGACGGCTTTCCAAACAGCTAAAACGTACCATTCTGATGTGATCGTTGAAGAGTATGTTAATGGGGGCGATTTTCGTTTTTTAGTGATAAATGGAAAGTTCATTGCAGCGGCTAAACGAGAACCAGCTCATGTAATTGGTGATGGAAAATCCTCTATTAATGATCTCATAAAATATGTTAATTCAGATCCTCTTCGTGGTTTTGGGCATGAAAAAGTTCTAACAAAAATCGAAATCGATGAAATGACTGAAAGACTCTTATCCTTAAAGGGACTTTCTCTGGCGTCTGTCCCAGGTCAACAAGAGAAGGTATATCTAAAGAGCACAGCCAATCTTAGCCAGGGGGGTACTGCCACTGACGTTACGGATGAGGTAAACCCTGAAATTTGCAGAATGGCTGAACGGGCCGCCCGGATCATTGGATTAGATTGTGTGGGTGTAGATGCCTTAGCAAACAACATATCGCTTCCCCTTGAAAAATCAGGGATAAAAGTTATAGAAGTCAATGCTGCACCGGGATTTAGGATGCACTTGGAACCGACAAACGGGCATCCTCGTAACGTTGCTAAACCGTTTGTAGATATGCTTTTCCCGAAGGGTTACACTAAGGTTCCCATTTTGGCGGTAACCGGTACAAATGGTAAAACAACGACCAGCAAAATACTTGCTCATACATTGAAGTATTCTGGTTATATAGTCGGTCTAACCTGTACTACCGGGGTAATAATTGATGGGAAAAATATCTTAACTGGAGATTACAGTGGGCCTGAGGGGGCCGGGATTGTAATCAGGGAATCAACTGTGGACCACATTGTCTTGGAAGTGGCTCGTGGTGGAATTGTCAGGCGAGGTTTGGGGGTTAATGAAGTTGACGTTGGTGTATTATTAAATATTGGAGAGGATCATTTGGGTACAGACTGGATTGAATCACAAGAAGATCTAAGCCTGGTAAAATCCACGGTGGTAGAAGTTGTCAAGAAATCGGGTACTTCAGTTTTAAATGCAGATGACGGCATAACCATGAGCATATTGGATCGTGCTCGCGGAAACATCATTCTATTTTCCTTAGACGCAAATAATATAAAAATTAATTCGCATATAAGGGCCGGGGGAACCGCTGTCACCGTAGACAATCGAAATGCTATCATTAGAAATAGGAAATTGGACATCATTGTCTGCGCCCTTGAAGACATTCCTATAACTTTTGGAGGTATTGTCGACTTCAATACCTCAAACGCTCTGGCAGCCATTGGAGCCTTGTTTGGCTTAAACTTACCGATTGAACAAATTCGAAATGGAATTATGACATTCTATCCTTCGCCGAATCAAAATCCCGGCAGAATGAACTTATTCGATTTCAAAAAATACAAAGTCCTTTTGGATTACGGTCATAACCCTGATTCAGCTCACGCCTTGGCCAAATTATTACCACGGCTTACGCAAGGAAGAAAGATTGCTTTGTGTCACGGTACAGGAAATCGAACCACTGAACAAATCGTTGAATATGGCAAAGCTCTGGCATCGGTATACGATTATATAATACTGGCAGATTTTGACCCTCGTGATAGGCCCATAGGAGAAACCTCAAAGTTAGTTTATGAGGGGCTTATTCAAGGTGGGTTTGATAAGTTAAACGTTGAAATAATAGAAGAATCAAGTAAAGCGGTGGATTTAATTTTTTCAATTGCCAAAACAGGAGACCTACTGGTCATTCAGCCCGATGAACTCGAACCTGTAATGGGTCAAATCATGGATCGATACAGGCAGGTGGCAACACGTATCTAATATATCGATTAGATGACGAGCGGATTATTCGAACCCGGAAATCTCATAAAAAAGAAGCAAAACCTTTTAAATATGTTATATATCAATTGGTTAAGTAGATATAACAAGGAGTTTTTGCTGTGACAAATCGTACCACAGGAAGCATCGAGTTTACAAGGTGTAAAAAACGCAAAGTCCAGGCTGATTTCGATGGTGGCGAAATCACTTCTGACGCCGGGGTGATGCTGCTTAGTCACATAGTAGTGTAATCGCGGGGCGACGAGGATCCCGTGATAATAGAATTGTTTGATACAGCAACGTGTACGCGGGTTTTTGGAGAAATTAAAAATGCCATCAAACTGGTGAATCGGGCACGTCTTGTTTGGGGTTTTCGGCCATCGGTAAGCTGGTTCATGAAGACCAGGATGTTATCAACCGACAGATCGTTTAGGTCATAAAATTGAGCACAAAATCGCTCTTTGACAAATGAGTGGGCTCTAACCGTGTTTTTTTTGGAATGAATCCGATTATAATCGAGCCAGATTTTTCCCGCTTTGGATATTGTAGTTTTCATTTGCAAATGAAGTCGGTGTTGATGTTTCGTCAAAATGGTTAATCTTTTGCGGTATGAAAATCATTATACACGTCAAATTATTGGTGGCTATAACCCTGATTAGCTCAATATTTTCGAGTTGTTCCTCCGGTGAACACTGGAGCACAGCCAGTCGCGAATCCGCAAAGATCGCCCCGAATCCATCATCGACCAATGAAGCGGTTCTGCAGGTTTACGGCGCTGATGCCTGGGGCTGGCGAGGCTGGTTTGCCATTCACACCTGGATTGCAGCCAAACGAACCGGTGAAAAATCATACACTGTGTATGATGTGGTGGGTTGGCGCGGCTATCGAGGGCAACAAGTCTTAAGAATCACACAAGACATCCCGGACCGATACTGGTATGGCGCAAAGCCCCGGGTTATCACAGAACACATTGGGCAAGGCGTGGATGATTTGATCGATGCCGTTGATAAGGCTGCCCGAGCATATCCATGGAAAACAGTTTACAAAGCTTTCCCAGGGCCAAACAGTAACACGTTTACCGCATGGGTCGCCAAGCAGGTGCCGGAATTGGCGCTTGACCTGCCTCTCTCAGCCATCGGCAGCTGGTATGTGAAATATGGGGACCGTAAAGATTCCTGAGGGATTGCGAAAGATTTTTAGAAACAAGGTTCAGGATATCGGCATTGTCTGACAGCACACAACAAGAAAAATCTGCACTTTTCGTCGCCACCCTCTCCTCTTTCATGGGGCCGTTTATCATCTCGTCTGTAAATGTGGCCCTTCCGGCCATTCAGAAAGAGTTTTCGACCGATGCTGTAACTCTCAGCTGGGTGGCAACCGCGTTACTTTTGACAGTCGCTATCTTTCTCATTCCCATGGGGAAAATAGGCGATATTTATGGTCGGAAAAAAGTCTTTGCATGGGGCCTGGCGGTATATACTTTCGCATCATTACTGGGGGCCTTCTCAATATCCATGCCGATGCTCATTACTGTGCGCATTCTCCAGGGTCTCGGCGCGGCCATGTTCGTTACCACCGGCATGGCCGTTATAACCTCGATATTTCCCCCTCATAAAAGGGGGCGTGCGATTGGAATCTATGTGGCCGCCGTTTATATTGGACTATCCGTGGGACCTTTTGCAGGCGGCTTTTTGACCCAGTATCTGGGCTGGCGGAGCAATTTTGCTGCTGTGGTCCCTTTCGGTGTCGCCTCGGTTTGGGTCACTCTTAAATATCTGAAAGGTGAATGGGCCGATGCGAAAGGCGAGAAGTTCGATATCGCCGGAAGCTTGCTCTATGCCGCCGCTGTATTCTTGCTGGTCTATGGCGCCTCATTAATCCCAGAGATGCTGGCGCTGTATTTTATTCTAACCGGTGCTGTTACGCTCTTGGTGTTTATCCGATTGGAGCTGCACACGTTGCATCCGGTGTTTGGGGTGCGCCTTTTCAGCAAAAACAAGCTGTTTGCATTTTCAAGCCTTGCCGCATTGATCAACTATGCGGCCACTTTTGCCGTCAACTTCCTGTTAAGCCTTTACCTGCAATATATAAAAGGTCTCGACCCCCGAACAGCCGGCACTGTTTTAGTTGCACAGCCGGTGATAATGGCGATTTTCTCACCCATGGCGGGACGGTTATCGGACCGGATAGAACCGAGGTTGATTTCAACGGCAGGAATGGCGCTCACCGCCTTGGGTCTTTTTTCTTTTGCCCTTGTCGGGACCGAAACAAGGATACACACTATTGTTTTTATATTGATCATGCTCGGATTCGGCTTTGCGCTTTTTTCTTCACCGAACATGAGCGCTATCATGGGTTCGGTCGACAAAAAATTCTATGGTATCGCCTCAGGAACGGTTGCCACCATGCGTTTATTGGGCCAAATGATCAGCATGGCTATCGCCATGGTTGTTTTTGCGGTTATAATCGGTAGAGTAGAGATCGATCCGTCAAATTATGCATCGTTTCTGAAAAGTGTGAAATTTTCGTTCGTGATTTTCACCACTATGTGCGTGGTCGGGATATATTTCTCTTTCACAAGGGGTGAGTTGCGAAGCGTACCGAGAAAATAACCCGGACTCGCCCCACCACTGTCAAAGTGGTCATGTCAATCTTGAAACTTGATTTTGATTAGTGGGTTCCACCATGGATTTTCAGGTGGCATGATCGACAGAGCCAAATCACCTGTTGATTTTTCAGTTATAAAGTGAAAAATACTTGTTACGGGTTGGCCTTAATTGGTTTTTTACTGTCAAATGGTGATGATTTTGGGCGCGAAAAACCGAAAAAGCTGAATTTTAGTTTGGGTCCCAATTTGGAATAATTAAAGGACCAGGGTCCGCGCCATGCACCTGATTATGACCCAGATCTTAAACACTTCAATTGGGGGACGCCATGCCGAATCCCCGGCCAGTTGTGTTGGGTCTCTTATTAATTGCCTCAATCCTGATAGACTGCAAATTGTGCACAGCAGAGAAAAACAACATTATGCCCTGGGCATCCCTTCTGCTGTTGCCCGACACCACCACATACTGTCACGGCGAATTCAATCGAATCATCATCGAATCGACGGGGGCAGATGAAAGTTACGAGGTCGTATTCCCGGTGCTCAGTCCGGACCCAGTGCCTGCCTCGGGAATGCGCTCGGGAGACACCCTCAGTCTGAACGCCACCATTGAAGGTTTCGATCTGACTTACAGTGTTACCTTTTACGATAACGACCAATATTTTCAAGGCCAAATCAATGTGACCGAAGGCAATCAGACCCATGTCTTGAATCAATGGGGTGCGAAAGGCCCCTGCCCTACCGCCGATGTCGCTTCGGACGACGTTCCCCGCTTTATTGGCAGCGATTTCGTTGATTTGGCTGGTCAGATTGAGGACATATCACTTTTTCGCTCGGCTGCCGGACATGATTACTCAGACGGTTTTGAGTCCTGCCGATCCATGAAGCACTATTTCTCCCCGCCTTCTACCTTAAGGGTCAATGACACTGTTTTCATTTATTCGCCGGTTGCAGGTCGAATCGTCCACCTGGAAACGGAGGAGGAGAACTTCAACGACGACGGTGTCACCAATCAAAAAGTCATCATCCAGCCACATGCCCATCCGGCTTTTTTGGTCATTGTGTTCCATGTTGATTTGCTCGCACCCACCCTGGTAGCGGGCACGCAGCTATCGGCCGGTCAACATATCGGCTATGGCCGCTTGGTGCGAAACGGCGGGCCGGCGGGCCACGATTTCGACATCGCCATGGACGCCAACACAAACGAGGGAATCCGATACGTCTCCTATTTCGATGCCATGACCGACGCCCTTTTTAGTGGCTATACAGCCTGGGGCGGAGGGTCTGTTATCCGGGGTGATTTCATCATCAGCCAAGCCGCAAGAGATGCTGATCCGCTGACGTGCAGCGGCGACACCTTCACATCATTTGGAGGCCTTCCATCCTGGTATTACAATCTACCGTGACCTTTCCCGTTTCCCAATCCTCTATAGTTCCGTGATTACTGGCACTGAGCCGACATAATTTCAGTTCGCAGCAAATGGTGCAGCGGTTTGAGCCACGAAAATGACCGCTTGATTTGGTTTTTATCAAAATTCAAACGCCTTCTTTGCTGATACCGCCTTTCCAGTTTGGGTTGTTTTCGCCGCTATAATCGTACCTTTCATGGACGGCTTTACCGCCTTTTGATGCATTGGCCCGGTTGAGACATAGCGCACTGCAATATCCTGATCTATTTCGTTTTTTTGGAAACTCCTGACCACAAAAGAGACACTTGGTAAATGTTGCATATTTTAGATTCTCCCAGATCGTGACTGCGTTTTTTCTGTGGCACTTAGGGCAGGTTGCATAGAAAGCTGATTTGCCTTTGTAATCCCATTTATACCGGCACTTGTTGCACGTGACCTCCATGCAACATCGGAAAGTTGGGCTGGTTTACAAATTTTGTGGTGTGCGGGGCTGGATTTTTCGATCCGGAGTTCGCGAACTTGGTCTGAAAATATATACCCAATATATACCCTTTTCAGCCTACAGCATGCGTAACTATCTGATATTATGCACACCATGCACATTATAATTTGATGGAATTTCAAACCAGGTGGATTGGATATGTTGTGTTAATTCAATTGGTTAGATTAATAGGTGGGATGAACATTTCCAGGAATGGGGTTCAAGGGGTCGGAGGTTCAAATCCTCTCGCCCCGACCAAATCATCCTAAACAAATAAGCGGCTTACCTCAAGAGGTGGGCCGCTTTTTTGTTGGCCGGGGGCTTGGACACCTAAAAAATCGCTTTCTTTAATACCGGTTTGATGGTTATATGTAATAAGGTTTTTGACTGATTCTGAGTCGATTACAAGACCACAAAGGAGACTGATCCATGCATCGCCCGATAAAAATCGGCATCAGCGCCTGCCTGCTGGGCCAGGAGGTGCGCTACAACGGGGGCCATGCCCACGATCGTTTCATCACCGGCACCTTGGGGCAATATGTCGAGTTCGTGCCGGTCTGCCCTGAAGTGGAGTGCGGCCTGGGTGTACCACGGCCGACCATGCACCTCAAAGGCGAGGTTGAAAAGCCGCGCTTGGTGGTCACTAAAACCGGTGAAGACCGAACCGAACAGATGCTCTCCTGGGCCGAAAAGCGCCTTGCGGCCTTGGCCGACGAAGCGCTCTGCGGGTTCATCTTCAAAAAAAACTCCCCCAGCAGCGGCATGACCCGCGTGAAGGTGTTCAACGACAAGGGCCAGCCGGTCAAAAAGGGCCGCGGCATCTTCGCGGGCATGTTCATGG
Organism: uncultured delta proteobacterium; assembly: GCA_963783425.1. Taxonomy (GTDB): domain Bacteria; phylum Desulfobacterota; class Desulfobacteria; order Desulfobacterales; family QNYZ01; genus CAWANO01. Next base: position 233,698 of record CAWANO010000007.1, on the reverse strand, counting down.
ACCGCTTCCCGTTGATTCCCGTGGAAGAGGATGGTCGGCTCAACGACCCCAAGCTGCGCGAACAGTTCATTGAACAGATTTTCGCCATGCGACGCTGGCGCGACACTCTCGCACAGGGCCGCACGCGTGGCAACCTGGTCGACTTCCACACCCGCAACAAAATGCTGTTGCGTGCCCACAGCGAAAAGCACTATCGCCTCATGGGAAAGCTGGTGGCATCACCAAAGGGCCTTTCCACGCAAACGCTTTACCAGGAATACGAATCACAGTTTATGGCGTGCCTGCGGTTGATGGCCACCGTGGCCAAACACACCAACGTTATGATGCACATGCTGGGGTATTTTAAAAATGACCTGGACGGCGATGAAAAGCAGGAGATGCTGGGCATCATTGAAAGCTACCGCAATGGCTATCTACCGTTGATCGTGCCCCTGACACTCTTTTCACACTACGTTCGCAAGTACGACCAGCGCTATCTTCAGCAACAGACCTATCTAAACCCGCACCCCACCGCGCTCAAGCTGAGAAATCACGCCTGACACCAGCGGCCGCCATTGCCACTTGCCGCGCTTGTCGGGTACCCAGGCGGCTCACGATGGGCAGCAGCAGCCGGCAATCCTCCAGACCGAGCCGCTGCACAATCCGCGCACTTTCCAACTCATCGCGGGTATGGGGGAAGGTCTCGAGGCCCGTGCTGATCTCGTTTTTGATAAGTAGCTTATTCTGGACCAGCGCCCGGGCTGCCAAAAGATCCGCCCGCTTCCCATTGAAGCGGGAATTGAAGATGTAAAGCAAGGTCAGCACATCACCGGGCCCGAAGAACATCCTTGGCCCTGACCACGCAGAGATCACCGCCGATGCCAAATAATCGGCCGTTACCGCCGCGCGCCTCCCCACTTGTCGCCGGATAAGCGATGCCAGACCGACATGCATCTGTCCGGCCTCGACATAGACGCGCCCATCAGTAGCCGCAGCGGCGATTGCCTGCGCCCGCAGTCGATCACGCATCCAAAAACGCTTGGCATCCGACCGGGCGAAACGTTTTACGGTCGCCAGCGTGGTATCGAACTTTCCCGTTGCAAAGGCCTTGTAAAACGCCACCAAAGTTTGGGTGGCTTCCCTTTCCATTTGGTATACGGGCCAAAGGCGTACATCGCGCCGCAACATTTCGGGACGCAGACCTTCACCCAATCGCTCGTGGATCTCCATTAAACGCGATAGATAAGGTTCTATCTGTAAGATGCTGATCCCTTTGCGACAGAGATCACGCATCGCACGGCACATGGCCCGGCTGAATTGAGGGTACTCGCTATCCACCGCCATCAAGTAGTCTTTGATGGCGACTTTCCCGGCAAGCATGGCCCTAAAATCCGCCTCGGGCGGCTCCTCCAAAACAACAGTGTCGAATCGCCTCATTTTGGCCACGGCCAGCGGTACGATTTCGGGTCGGTGATTGGAGAGCGCCACTAAAATACTTGAACCCATTGCCTTATTTCCTTTGACACACAAATTGGATAAGCAAAAAGCAACTGGAAACAATTTGAAGAATTTTTCGGGTTGATGGTAGGTTTGAGCCACCATTATCCGCCCGATAGACTTGCTTTGAACCCCTCGATCGAGGCGCTATCTTTTGTGTTAAAGTCAACTACCGCGAAGTTGGCTCCACGTTCTCAATGGACTGGAGGAAGGTTCCGCCTCGCAATACCACTTGTGAAATTTCGCCTTACCTGGCCATTCACCGTAAATCATGTCTGGGTGAGGCCACCTGGTCACCGCCGCCATGGTCCGACGGTGTATCTAAGATTTGACGAATTGGGTCCGGGGCGCTACAATTTTCGACCAGGTGCCCGTTGGTCAGTGGCCATCGATAGCACCATCGTGTCAGGGTGGCAACGCTGAATGCAACATTCCGCACCCTTTTTAACCCAACGAGGTCTCGAAATGTTTGAAAATATCGACCCGCTCATATTGGCACGAGCCCAGTTCGCCTTTACCGTTTCCTTCCACATCCTTTTTCCCGCCTTTACCATCGGCCTGGCCAGCTGGCTGGCGGTGGTGGAGTGGCGCTGGCTTCGTACGAAAAACCCCGTCTATCTCGAAATCTATCGCATGTGGGTCAAAATATTCGCCGTGACCTTCGGTATGGGTGTGGTTTCGGGCGTGGTGCTCTCTTACCAGTTCGGCACAAACTGGTCGGTCTTTTCCGATCGCGTGGGCAGCGTGCTGGGGCCTCTGCTGGGATTCGAGGTGCTCACGGCCTTTTTTCTGGAGGCCTCATTTCTGGGGATCATGCTCTTTGGTTTTAACCGCGTGAGCCCCAGGATGCACTTCGCCTCCACGGTCATTGTCGCTTTCGGCACCCTGCTCTCGGCCTTCTGGATCCTCTCGGCCAACAGCTGGATGCACACGCCGGTCGGATTTCGCGAGGGCCAAGAAGGGCTGCTCTTTCCCACCAACTGGATTGAGATCATCTTCAACCCCTCTTTTCCATACCGGCTGGTGCACATGGTGACCGCCGCCTATCTGACCACCGCCTTTGTGGTGGGCGGCATCGGCGGCTATTATCTGTGGCGCGGCCGCCACCCGTCGCATGCCCGGATCATGCTCGGCATGGCCATGATCATGGCGGTCTTTGTGGCCCCGATGCAGTTGATCATCGGCGACATGCATGGCCTCAACACCTTTGAACATCAGCCCACCAAGGTGTCAGCCATGGAGGGCCTCTGGGAAACCCAGCGCGGCGCGCCCTTGCTGCTGTTTGGCTGGCCCGACCAGAAGGCCGAGGTTACCCGCTACGCCGTGGAGATCCCCAAGCTGTCGAGCCTGATTCTCACCCACGACCTTAACGGCGAGGTCAGGGGCCTTAAAGAGTGGCCGGCCGACGAGCGCCCGCCGGTGGCCATTGTTTTCTGGTCGTTTCGGGTAATGGTGGGCCTGGGTGTGCTCATGATCTTAACCGGCCTGACCGGCGCCGTACTCTATTTACGAAAAAAATTGTTCGAGACGCGCTGGTTTCATGTGTGGTGCATGCTGTTGACACCAGCAGGGTTCATGGCCGTTCTGGCCGGATGGGTGGTTACCGAGGTGGGACGCCAGCCCTTCATCGTCCAGGGGGTCATGCGCACCAGCGAGGCGGTCTCTCCCGTGGCGGCCGCCCCGCTAACGGTCTCCCTGCTGGCCTTTATCATCACCTACACGTTTATTTTCGGGGCCGGCACCTATTACATCCTGCAGCTGATCGCCAAGGGGCCCCAGGATTTGCAACAGGCATACGGCAACCACGGCATGCAAGATCCACCGGTGGTGGCAAAATTCGGCAAACGGACAAGCACTCAGAAAGAGTGATCGCAAACACCGGCCTTGGCAAAATGATTGGCCGACGTCGTGGTGTGCGAGTGCCGAAACGCTATAGATCGCTGCAACGCGCCGCATTACCCAAGAGCCCACTGACGGCCGAACCGTTGGAACTGCTCTAAAACAGGAGCACGATATGTTTAACCTGGAAAACATGGTAGACCTGCAACTAGTCTGGTATGCCCTCATCGGCATAGCGGTTTTGCTCTACGTACTGCTCGATGGTTTCGACCTGGGCGTCGGCATCCTCTTCCCCTTTGCGCCGTCTGATAAATGCCGGGACCGCATGATGAACTCGGTAGCCCCCTTCTGGGACGGCAATGAAACCTGGCTGGTACTGGGCGGCGGTGGCATGCTGGCCGCCTTCCCGCTGGCCTATTCCGTACTGCTGCCTGCGCTATATCTGCCCCTGATTTTTATGCTGCTGGGATTGATTTTTCGTGGGGTGGCCTTCGAGTTTCGCTTCAAGGCATCGGGAAAGGGGCGGCGCCTGTGGGACATCTCCTTTCACGTCGGTTCTCTCACGGCGGCCTTTATGCAGGGCGTCACCCTGGGGGCTTTCGTGCAGGGCGTTCCGGTTACCGGCCGTAGTTTCAGCGGCAATGCCCTCGAAGCCTTCAGCGCCTTCAGCTTACTGGTGGGGCTGGCCCTGGTATTCGGTTACAGCCTGCTGGGCGCCACTTGGCTGGTGATGAAAACCGAGGATATCACCCAGTCCTGGGCCAGAAAGTGCGCCAACTACCTCTTCGGTTTCGTGGCCCTGTTCATGGCCCTGGTCAGTCTATTCATGCCACTGCTCAATGCCGACATCAGTCAACTCTGGTTTAGCCTACCCAACTTCTTCTACCTGTCGCCCATGCCGGTTTTATCGGCCATCTTCTTCTGGCTGTTGTGGCGCGACCTTCACAGAGGCAACGAGTGGCGCCCTTTTGTTCTCAGTATCGGGATCTTTCTGATGAACTACATCGGCTTGGCCGTGAGCACCTATCCCTGGCTGGTGCCTTTTACCTTTGACTTTCGTCAAGCGGCCGCAGCCCCGGAATCACTATCGCTGCTATTGGTGGGAACCGCACTCTTTTTGCCCTTGGTGCTGTTCTACACCGGCTACGTCTACTATGTCTATCGGGGAAAAAGCTCCCATGAAGCCAGCTACTAGGCAACGGTTGTCTCAGTGGGGATGGTTCGCGGGGTTGTGGTGCCTGGGATTGGTGGCGACAGCCGCGCTCGCCCACGTCATGCGCTGGTTGGTTGGAGCGGGGTGAGGGCTGGCAGGCCGCCCTCCAAAACCAGACCTATTTGGGTGTTTTTCCCCTACCCGCGTTAAGACCAAACATCACCTCACTCGGCTCCCTCGAGAAGTGACTCCAGCTTGTTTCGGGCATAGGGTGCCTTCACCAGCGTAGTGTCGATCAGCGCTTTGAGCTGGTCTGTGAACGCCTTCTTATCGGTCTGGTAAAGAATCCCGATGGGAATCTTATCACCCCACTCTAAGGCCAGGTCCAGTGCTTTGCGCAGATCCTGTCGATCGTGTGTTTGTTCGTTGATCTCGTAGGCACGTTGCTTATACCACTTACAGGTGTTGATGTGGTTGAAGGAGACGCAGGGCTGCAAAATATCGATCAGGCTGAAGCCCCGGTATCGCATGGCTGCCTGCATCAACCGGCTCAAATGGGGCTTGTTGCCCGAAAACCCGCGTGCCACGAAACCGGTGCTCGCCGCCAACGCCAGAGGGCTGAGCGGTTGACTGACGACATCCTCTCTTTGCACGACCATGACCGCTTCCTTGCCGAGTCCCGAAGTGGGCGAAGCTTGACCTTTGATCAAGCCGCAAATACCGTTGTTGTGAGCCAGCACCGTTAAGTCAACGTTGCGCCGGATGGCGTGCATGAAATGGTTGCCGCCTTCGGCGTAACAATCGCCGTCACCGGTGTTGACGACAATCCGCAAGTGGTGATTGGCGATCTTGGCGCCGGTGGCGATGGGCAGACCCGGCTATTTGTAAACCAGAGGGGTCACCGCTGACAAGGGAGATAACGATGCCGTCCTCACGATTCTTGGTTCATGCCATCGGCCACATCCGCAAACAAGCGGGCCGGATCTGGATAGAAGTCGACCCGCCATACCGCGATGCAATGCTGGGGCTGAACGGTTTTTCACACATCTATGTCTTTTACTGGCTGCATGAAAACGACACCCCGCAACAGCGCGCCACGCTGCAGGTTCACCCCCGTAAAAACTCGGACAATCCGCTCACCGGTGTCTTCGCGACCCACGCTCCGGTGCGGCCCAACCTGATCGCCATGACCCGCTGCCACGTTTTGAGCATCACCCAAAATCGCATCTATCTGGCCGACATCGACGCCCGTGACGGCAGCCCCCTGATCGACATCAAATGCTATATCCCCCACGATAAGGAAGATCTCCCGGTTCGTCTACCCGCTTGGGTCGTCACCCAAAAGGGCCAAAAGTAGGCCGGGAGAAAACGGCAATATCGCCCCGCTGTCGATTATTGCCATCACTGAATTTAACGGGTGGTCCGACAAAATAGCCCATGACACATGATTTTGCTTGACTATGGCTTATTATGTTTGGTAACCATCGAAATGGCAGGCAGGTGGCATCACATCAATCCCCAATTTTCAGGAGGTGGCTATGACAAAGGCTGAATTGATCGAAAAAATGGCACAGGACGCCGACATTACCAAAGTTGCGGCCGGAAAGGCATTTGATTCCATGCTCGACGGGGTTAAAGAGGGCCTTAAAAAACGTGGCAGCAAAGTGACCATCGTAGGATTCGGGACCTTCCGTAAAGTCTATCGCAAGACCCGCATGGGCCGCAATCCCCAAACCGGCGAGAAGATCAAGATCAAAGGCCGTAACGCAGTTACCTTCAAGCCGAGCAAAAACCTCTAAACCATCCGACCCCCGATTTCAAAATGCAGGGTGCATTTAATCTAAAAGTGCATCCTGTTTTTTGTTTCCACACCCATTCATCACGCCACACCCAGCGCGTTAGCGCTCTACACAACGTTATCCCCGTTTGAATCAGCGATGCAGTCATCGTGCCCCTTTGCGGCCGTGCCGGTGCGCGCCCGCCAAAGTCACGATGCTTGTTTCTTCACCCATGCGCTGGCGAGCAAGCCTATCTCAACACAAATCTACGGGTTCATGGCAAGATACGAATTGGCCCAAAAAGTAGCGCGTACACGTCGTACGCGAACATTTTGGGACGGTTGCTAACGCCGCCATTGGTCTCTATAATTTTTTTGAGGTCGGTTCAAAAAAGTGGTATGGTTGGACCTGTACGCTGAACCAACGGCTCCTTAACGCGCGGCTTTCGACAACTTCAGTTCGGATGGCCCAGATGCCGACACCCAAACTCGTCGCAATCTACGGCAGCCCCCGCCGGGACGGCAACACCGCCACACTGCTTCAGGCAGCGGTGAAGGGCGCCCGTGGGCAGGGCGCCACGGTGAGGGAGGTGATCCTTCGCGACCACAAGATATCGCCCTGCCTGGAGATCTACAACTGCATCAAAACCGGCAGCTGTGCCATCCAGGACGATTTTCCCCCCATCCTGGCCGACATCGAAGCCAGCAATGGCATCATGCTGGCCTCACCCATCTTCTTTTATACCGTCAGTGCCCACACCAAAATATTCATGGATCGATGTCAATCCCTGTGGGTGCGAAAATACTGGATCCAGAAAAAGCCGTGGGGACGTAAAGAAGGTACGCGCCAGGGGCTTTTCATCGCCGTCGGCGCCACCCGCGGCAAGAAGCTCTTCGATGGCGCCCTGCTGACCGTGCGCTATTTTTTCGATGTGCTCGATATCGGCCAGTGGGACAAACTGCTTTGCCGGGGGCTTGACCACAAAGGCGAAGCGGCCAAGGACGCTGCCTTGTTGCAACGCGCACTCCAGGCCGGTGAAAAACTGGCCCGAAACTCGATACCAGCGCCATCAGAATGGTCAACATAATCGAGAGTGAAATGGGTACCGTGATAAGGCTTTCGCCGGATAATTTGATTGACAAGGCATGGTGCATAATATATAGGACATTTCGGATCTTATATGTCCGATATAGTCTGGGATCACAACACCATGCGCTTGACCAAAGCCGGTGAATATGCCATCCGCTGTACCCTGTTTCTCTCCTTTCAGGGGGTGGGTGTCGTTGCCAAGAAAAAAGAGATCGCCCGCACCATGGACATCCCCGGGCAGTTTCTGGGAAAGATCGCTCAGCAGCTGGCCCGCGCAGGTATCATCGAGATTGCCCAGGGTGCCAGAGGCGGCTACCGGCTGCTGGTGCCGCCTGAAAAACTGACCATGCTCGACGTGGTGGAGGCGGTCATTGGTGAGATTTATCTCAATGATTGCGTGGCCCGACCGCAGTCTTGCGAGTTGCTGGCCGCCTGCGCCGTCCACCGGGTTTGGGAACAGGCCACCCGCCAGTTGCGGGCGACCCTCGGCCAAACCGATTTTAAAACCATAACCGATGAAAAGAGCTGCACCATGGAACGCCTGCGGACCATGCGCATGGGCGCTCAAGTGGAGTAGCGTTTGGTTCCGATTCCCAATTTTATTCAGGAGGAGGTATGGATTTAGTCACTTTATCCCGGTTGCAGTTTGCCGCCACCACCATGTTTCATTTCCTTTTCGTACCGCTCACGCTCGGTCTTACCATCATGATCGCCTACATGGAGACCAGGTATGTGCGCACTGGAGATGAAACCTATCTGCACATGACCAAATTTTGGGCCAAGCTTTTTCTGATCAATTTCGCGGTGGGCGTGGTTACCGGCATCACCCTGGAATTTCAGTTCGGCACCAACTGGTCGCGCTATTCGGCCTTTGTGGGCGATATTTTCGGCTCCCTGCTGGCCATAGAAGCCACCGCCACCTTTTTCCTGGAGTCCACCTTCATCGGCGTGTGGCTCTTTAGCTGGAACAAGCTCTCCAAGGGGGCCCACGCGGCCGTGGCCTTGGCTGGTGGCCATCGGTTCAAACTTCTCGGCAGTCTGGATCCTCATTGCCAATGCCTGGATGCAAAGCCCGGTGGGCTATACGATCCGCGACGGCCGCGCCGAAATGGTCGACTTTTTAGCCGTCATCACCCAACGCTTTGCCATCTATAAAATCATCCATACCATCAGCGCCGCACTGGTGCTCTCCGCTTTTTTCATCATGGGCATCAGCGCCTACCATCTCCTGAAGAATCGCCACAAGGAGTTCTTCCTCAAATCGTTCCGCACCGGACTGGGCTTCGGCATCATCTTTTCGCTGCTGGTCTTCATTCTGGGAGACTTGAATGGCATTGTGGTGGCTGAGAAACAACCCACCAAGCTGGCTGCAATGGAGTCGCTGTGGGAAACCACCGACCGGGCGCCGGTGTTCCTCTTCGCCTGGCCGGATCCTGAAAATGAGCGCAATGCCATCGAAATCGGCGCCATACCCGGCCTGCTCAGCTTCCTGGTCAAGCGCGACGTCAACGCCGAAGTGCAGGGCCTAAGAGACTTTCCCAGAGACGAGCGCCCACCGGTGCTGGCCGTCTCCATGGCTTTCAAAGGGATGGTGGGGCTGGGGGTGGTCTTTATCCTGCTGACTTTCATGGGCTGGTTCTACCGCAACAGATTGCTTGAAAAACGGTGGTACTTGAAAATGATGATGCTGGCCATTCCCCTGCCCTACCTGGCCATCCAGTTGGGCTGGCTGGTAACGGAGCTGGGTCGCCAGCCCTGGATTGTTTTCGGCCTGGCAAGAACCGCCGATTCGGCCTCGCCCATCGCCGCGTCCCAGGTGGCCACCTCCTTGGTGGCGTTTATCGTGGTATATGGCATCCTCGGCGCCACCGGCTTTTACCTGATGTACATGAAGGCCATTAAGGGACCAGACCTTGCGCCTGATGAAGCCCCTGCATAACCGGGGGTGCGCCCACTGCCAGCCACGCTGGGCGGGGCGACATCAACTTTAGGATCAACAGCCTGCTAAAAGCACACCACAATTTCGTTGGAGGATAAAATGGCTTTACAGTCTTTATGGTTTTTTCTTTGGGGCCTGCTCTGGGCAATCTACTTCATGACCGATGGCTTCGATCTGGGCATGGGTAGCCTCTACCCGTTTTTAGGCAAAAGCAACGACGACAAACTGAAAATGATAAACGCCGTGGGCCCCCTTTGGGACGGCAATGAGGTGTGGCTGCTGACGGCCGGCGGTGTCACCTTTGCCGCCTTTCCGCTGGTCTATGCGGTGATGTTCTCCTCGCTCTACTCGGCCTTGATGCTGATCCTTTTTGCGCTGATCATCCGCGGGGTCTCATTCGAGTTCCGCAACAAGGTGGCATCACCCCTCTGGCGCAAGATCTGGGATGCGGGCATCTTTGTCGGCAGCGTGGCGCCAGCGATCTTGTTCGGCGTGGCCTTTGCCAATATTTTTAAAGGCATTCCCTTTGACGCCGAAGGGTTGTATCACGGCAACCTGTTGACCCTGCTCAACCCCTACGGGTTGCTGGGGGGCGTGCTCTTTTTGCTGCTCTTTCTGCAACACGGCGCCAACTGGATCGCCGTCAAAACCGAAGGCGACCTGCAGCAACGGGCCGCCAAAGTTTCGGCCCTGGTCTGGCCGGCCCTGCTGGTAGTGGCGGTGGTCTTTCTAGTGGCCAGCTGGTTTGTTACCGATCTTTACAACAACTACCTTGCCCATCCAGTCCTGTTTGTGATCATACTTTTCACCGTGGCCGCCCTGCTGGCCCTGAGGCTCTTTATCAGCCAGCAGGCCTGGTGGAAGGCCTGGTTCGCATCGGGGGCAACCATTGTCGGGGCCACCTTCTTTGGCGTGATTGGGTTGTTCCCCAACCTCTTCCCCTCCAGCCTCGACTCCCAGTACAGCCTCTCGGCCTTCAATGCTTCTTCGAGCGTGTTGACGCTGAAGATCATGCTGGCCGTGGTGATCCTTTTTTTACCCCTGGTTCTGAGCTATCAGATCTGGGCTTACTACTTTTTTAGAAACAAGGTTACCGAAGAAGACTACATGTACTAAATGGAAAAGGAGTCGAGGACTCAAAAATAGTCTGTCTCCTGGCATGGGGCCACAGGAAACAAAAGACCGTGCGCGTATAACAGCGCAACGGTCTTTTGTTTTTCTACCCGATCTCCGAGCAAGTCGTTTGCTTTTTCAAACCCCGCGGATGGCGTGTTCGCGGCTCGAACTTATCCATATTAGCCTAACAGACGGCGATCCAAGCCTGAACAGTCGGCACAGGTTTACAGCACAGAAATGCACTGTTTCACGATCTTCTAAGGTTCACAGGAAATATTCCACGAGATTTTTATGATGGTATCGCTCAAAAGTACTTGAATAATGGCACTATTGAACATAGAGGTGTAACCATACAATTATGGCGTCACCGTCTCGCCAAAAGGGGGAAACGCATGACACGGGTAACTTTGGCAAACACAAAAGATCGCAAAAAGGGCGTCACCACGTCAATCCGGGCGCTGGGCCTCGACTCTGTAAAAAACAAAGCGGTTTTAATCAAACCCAACTTCAACACAGCCGATCCCGCGCCGGGCTCCACCCACAACGACACCCTGATAGCGCTGGTGGAGGAACTCTGGGCCATGGGGGCCCGCTCAATCAGCCTGGGCGAACGCAGCTATCCGGCCACCCGCCAGGTGATGAAAAAGAAAGGCATCATTCCCCTGCTCGAAGAAAAGGACGTTCGCATCATCGATTTCGACCAACTGGGCCAAGCCGATTGGGTGCCATTTAGCCACCCCGATTTGAACTGGAAAGAGGGCTTCCGGGTGGCCAGACCCATTCTTGAGGCTGAGTGCCTGGTATCCACCTGCTGCCTGAAAACTCACCAGTTCGGCGGCGTCATCACCATGTCGCTTAAAAACAGCGTGGGGGTTGTGCCCACCTTTCGAAACGGCTTCGATTACATGAATGAACTGCACACCTCGCCGCGGCAGCAGGCGCTAATCGCCGAGATCAACCTATCCTTCTCACCGCAGCTGGTGGTGATGGATGGCGTAGATGCCTTCGTCGATGGCGGGCCGGCCACGGGCAAACGCGCCCGGGGGGACGTCTTCATCGCCGCCACCGACCGGGTGGCCAACGACGCCGTGGGAACGGCGATCTTGAAACACCTGGGCAGTAACGACGAGATCATGAATCGAAAAATCTTTGAGCAAGGTCAGATCAAACGCGCGGCCGAGTTGGGCATCGGCGTGAAGTCGGCCTCGGAAATCACACTTGTAGCGGCCGACGAAGCCAGCCAGGTTTACAGAGATCGGGTCAACACCATTTTGATGATAGGCTGATACTGGTTGATGGCTAATGCATCTTCACCATCCCGGTTACCCCGCGATCAGTGGCCACCCTGGGCGTCCCCGTCGCGGTGGCATGAAGCCAATGCCGCCATCGCCCACTTGACGGTCGTTTATCAAATCCCCCTCAACCCCCCTTTTCCAAAACGGGACTTACAACGCCGGGCCTTCAGTATCGGAAACGCATTGGAGGCCCTTTTCCCGATCATGGAGCGGTTATGCCGGCGCACCTGCCCGAAGTGCGAGCAGCCCTGTTGCGGTGTGGCCAAGCCGTGGTACGACCTCAGGGACCTACTCTTTCTGCACCTTGCCGGCCTCGCCATCGCGCCGTCACAGCCCATCCGAAACAGCCGCGACCACTGCCGTTATCTTGAGAGCCACGGTTGCACCCTGCCGCGCCTCGAACGCCCCTGGATCTGCACCTGGTACCTGTGTCCCACGCAAACGGCGCTCATGCGTCATGAGGATGCCGACGCCACCCGCCAAGTGGAGGATGCCCTGAACTGGATCGGGCTTCAGAGAAAGCGGTTGGAGGCGAAGTGGATTGATATCGGGTTCAGTCGCACGGCAACAACATCGAACAGCCGTCACCCGAGGTTGTAGACCGCGCATCTCAATCCATGGGTCCAAATGTCGTAGTTTTTCACCTGCCGGTTAAAGCCGTCTTTGCGATGCACAAGCGACCCGCTGAACCCAATTGACAAATGCCCCAGAGGCTATTGGTACTCCTTTCTCAACTGCTTTTTGTTAATCTTGCCCACGCTGGTTTTGGCAATGGCGTCGACAATTTCCACGCGATCGGGAACGCCATATTTGGGGATGGCGCCATCTTCAGCAAACTTGGCGAAAAAGGCTTTCAGCGCGTCTGGGCTGGCCGCCTCACCGGCATCCGGCTTGAGCACCACCAGCGCCAAGGTCCGCTCGCCCCATCTGGCGTCGGGCAAGCCGATCACCGCCGCTTCGCTCACCGCCGGGTGTCGACTGATGATGTCCTCCAGCGCCAGCGACGAAATCCACTCACCGCCGGTTTTGATCACATCCTTGATCCTGTCGGTGATCTGCAGGTACCCTTCCGTATCGATGAACCCAATATCCCCGGTGTGCAGCCAGCCGTTTTGCCACAGATCCTCGCTCTTCTCCGGGTCCTCGGTGTAGCCCTGGGTCAGCCAGGGCGAACGAACCACCACTTCGCCGGCGCTTTTGCCGTCATGGGGCAATGGGTTGCCTTCCAGGTCCACCACCTCCAGAATTACGTTGGGCACGGGCAAGCCGGTACGGCAGCGCATCTCCACCTGCCGTTCATCCTCCCATTCCAGCATGTGCGGCTTGAGATTGGCCACGGTCAGCAGCGGGCAGGTTTCGCTCATACCGTAGGCGCTGTAGAGATTGATGCCGTTTCCCAGGGCCGCCCTGCACAGGCCCCGCGACATGGCGCTGCCGCCGATGACCACTTTCCAGCGGCTCAGGTCGAGTTGCTTGACCACCGGGCTGGAGACGAGCATGTGAATAATGGGCGGTACGCAATGTGAGAAGGTGACCCTGTGGGAGACGATCAGCTTGAGCAGCACCTCGGGTTCGTACTTGCCCGGGTAGACTTGCTTGGTGCCCAGCATGGTGCACAAGTAGGGTATGCCCCAGGCGTGCACGTGGAACAGGGGCGTCAGCGGCATGTAGACATCCCCGGAATTAACGCTGGCCTGGGATTCATAGGCGCACAAGCCGGACATGAGCCCGTAGGTGTGCAACACGATCTGACGGTGGCTGAAGTAGACCCCTTTGGGCAATCCCGTTGTACCAGTGGTGTAAAAAGTGGTGACCATGGCGTTTTCGTCGAAATCGGGAAACTCGTAACGCGCGGAAGCCGCGGACAGAAGGTCTTCGTACTCGCCATCCAGGCTGACAGGTGTTTCAACGTCGGCACCGTCGTCGGCCAGCAGCACAATCCGCTTGACCGTTTCCAGATTGTCTTTCACCGCCGCTATCAACGGCAGAAAATCAGCGTTCACCAGAATCACATCGTCCTTGGCGTGGTTGATGGTATAGGCCAGCTGATCCGAAGCGAGACGAATGTTCACGGTGTGCAGTACCGCCCCCATCATGGGCACGGCGAAAAAACACTCCAGGTAGCGATGGCTGTCCCAGTCCATCACCGCCACGGTATCGCCCTGTTTCACGCCCAGCGCCTCCAGGGCGTTGGCTAAACGTTGCACCCGCGTGTTGAGATCCACGTAAGTGTAGCTCATTTGGTCGCGATAGACGATTTAGCGATCCGGGTAGTAGGTCAACGGGGTGTTGAGGATGTTTTTTATCAGCAGCGGTTATTCATGGGCGGACGGTGTGCGGGGAATGATCTTGACGGGCATGCTTGACCTCCTTCATTTCGTTTTTGGTAACGATTCTGGAATGACGGTCCGCGCCGCCGGTGCCTGCGGGTTAAATACGGGGCATATCCGGTCTATACCCTTCGCATTACCGTGGCGATCGGGGTTACACCGGCACGCAAGAGCATGTGCGCGTGGCTATCTACAAGCACCCAGTATAGCAGGCCGGCGCGGTTTCTGAAAGAACCGTCCCGCAACGCTTTGAAGGGGCGATTAAATATTTCACGGATGTTCCGGATATTCTGGCCGCATTCGGGAGATTACCAGCATTTTTGGCACAATTCCTGATTTCATCGTGGGTCAATGGGTCACCGATATGCTGGAACACAAGAAATGGGGCGAAAACCATTCTTGCCATCATCACCGACCGTGAGCAGCACCCCTTCGCCGAAAAGGAGGCTGTTGAGACCCTGGATGCTTATTGGGACAACACTGCCGGTGTGTTCAACCAATCAGGCTCGGCAAGAAGGTTGCTGTCTATTACTAAACCGGCAACGATATACAACAATATACGTCATTCCGGTTAAAGGTGGAATCCAGATAGTTACTGGATCCTGAATCAAGTTCGGGATGACCAAGGTTTGCCGGTTTAATAGAACCTGTTACTAACTTGTTGCCGTTCCTGTTCGTGAATGCCAATCCCGTAAACAGCGTGAACCCGCCACCTGCCCCCCCTTCTATTAATAGGTATTAACTATAATATTAATACCATTATTTCCCTATTGAAAATCGTCTGGCATGTTATAAAATGATAGTTAAATAAAACGAGACACCACGCAAACCAACAAACAAACGGAGGCAAATAAAATGGCCGAAAAAAATACCCAGGACTACTTCGACAACAGCAACGATGGACATGTGGACACCCGTGAAGAGAACTTCAAGTGCGAAAATCCCGACAAGCGTCTGGGCTGCGACCTGGGCATCGACGTACAAGGGTAACCCGTTCAGAATAGACAGGAGACACCATGATCGCCATCGCCGTCACCACACTGGCAATCGCCTACTACATCAACCGCTGCACCGGCAAAGCCACTGCCTGTAAACTGTAAACGCACATTCGAAGATAAAAGGAGCAAAGACCATGGCTGAAGATAAAATTCAAGACTATACGGAAAGTGCGGATGAGGGACATGTTGACACTCGTGAGAAGAATTTCGAATGCGAAAAGCCGGACAAGAACCTGGGATGCGATCCTGGCATCGATGTACCCGGCTAACTGAAACGGCAGAGTCTCGAAACCAAAGGCAAGACATCCAACAGACCTAAAAAAGGCAGGGCCTCTCACGAGGCTCTGCCCTTTTTGTTCCCACCACCCACCCTTTGATATCAAAACGACACACCGCAGGTTTTACGGGACCAATCTCTCCCGAGGCGGTCGGCGATGTGGTATTCGAGCAGTTCATCGATGTAGCTTTGATAGACCGCTTGATACGCTTGCCGGCTTTTGGCCTGCCTGGCTTCGGGAAGGTATTTCCGATTGATGGCGACTTCCGGGTGCGACGGGCTCTCTTTCACCGCTTTTGGCTCCTGGGTGGTCTTCGGCAACGGCCATTGGCCGGCAGAATCGAGACAGTTAACATGGCAATACTTTTGAAGCGGCCAAAAGCAGTCACCATAGGTGTTGTAAAGGTGCGATGACCATTTGTACATTCGCGCTTTATAGACGGTTTTTCCGGTGTAGTATAAACCGCGGTTTCCAACCTGATGGCACACGCCGACAATGAGGTAATAATGGTTCGGCCACTTGCAGGGAGGCGTGTCGGCAAGCGCCCCGATGATGGGAATGGCCGCTTCGGCAATGTTGGATTTTGTGTCTGCAAGTTGCACCCCACCGTTGTCGCGGCCAAAGCACGGCCAGGCAGTGCAGCTACCGTTTTTCCGCATGGCTTTGATGTAGGTGTGATCCGCGGGGCTGTCGCTGTAATAAGCGGGCAGTACCTCCACCGAGGCGTTGGGGGTGTGATCATAATCGGTGGGGTTTTCCTCCGCGTCTTGTGTGAAACCACTGCATGCGGGCGCCGCAATTCCATGGAATAGAGTGCCAATCAGAAACGTTATCAGAAACAAAAAATGGTAAGGATAAACACCTCGTCTTTTCATGCCAACCTCCCTTTGCCTACCCGCCGTGCGCAGGGAATATGGATTGAAATATTCAAGCGCACGACTACTCAGTGTGTAAAACTGTAGATTAAGGCCAGCACTTCGATAATCGACCCGGAAAATGACGGGCTGGTGTGGACTTCAATCGTTTCACCGTAGATATTGTAAAGTTTCCCGCTGGACTTGCCCTCCTTGACAAAATTGATGGCCCGTTCGGCATCGTTGAAGTCCTGGTGATACGAATTGAAAAAGACGTGCTCGGTTACCTCCTTGTTCTCAAACCCGATACGGGCATGAAAACGGTTTTCAGCCGGCTCGTACTCGATGGTGCCAACAGCGTAAAGGTCGAAGTTGACCAGGTTGTAGTTCCGTTTTTCACCTACCGTGTGAAAATGAATGGGCAGGTAATCCATGGGGTACTTTGTGATGTCTGCTTTTTTCGCTATGATTTGCTACCTCCATCTGGGTGGTAAAGAGGATAATCCAGGCAATCCAATCAATAGCGGATCTTGGTTCTGGAGAAACCCCGTATAGGTCTCCATCGAAGTAACCAGATAGCCGACGAGTGTGCTGAGTTGTAGTCGGCTTAGGCCGAGAAGTCGAGAGGTGAGATGATGCCACAGCGCTCTATCAAAGCGAAAATCAATGTCAGCGAGAGACGATTATCAAAATGAGTTTTTATTGGAGGTAATATCTGCTGCAAATCAACTAGAAAAAATGCCGAGGTCGACGGAATGATTATATGATTACGCTCGTCGCTTCATTTCAGATATTGTGATGTACAAAGAATATTCAAAATTGACCGGTATTGTCAAACATTTGTTTCTTTCCACTTCATTTCTACAAAGCAGCGCGTCGCCGAGGCGGGAACTGCGGTAGACCATTTGGCAAGCAATCTTTCTTCTCCGTTCGCCCGGGATTATGACGTACAACTGTCTATTTTGGTAATCCGTGGTAGCTATATGTATTTCTTATTATTACAACAAGATAGAGTTGACAACCGCTCTCTTTTTTCGTTAACGGTAGCCGTACTTTATCATCGCCAATCAACCGCTAACAAAGGAGACGAGGCATGCATCGCAAAACCGTACACACCACAATTCTCACCCTCACCGCACTTCTTTTTTTCGTTGTTCTAAACGCCACGGCCCAGGAGGACTGTACGGCGGTCTACGGCGAAGGCGCCATCAGCCTTCGCCTGGCCACCGGTAGCCCCGGCGAATTGGGGCTGGTGGAAGTGCTGGCCGAGGCCTTCAACCAAAACCACGACACCCGGCTGTGCTGGAAAAAGGCCGGATCGGGCGCCTCCTTGAAGCTACTCCAGGGCATGGCCGTGGACGTGGTCATGGTTCACGCTCCGGCCGCCGAAAAAGAGGCTGTTGCCCAAGGCTGGGCCATCAAACGCAGCCTGATCGGCTCCAATGAGTTTTTCATCGTCGGGCCCGCGGACGACCCGGCCGGCATTGCCCAGGCAAAAGAGGCGGCCGACGCCTACCAAAAAATCGCGGCGGCCAAAGCTCCCTTCTTCTCACGCGGGGATAACTCCGGCACCCATAAAAAAGAGATGAAAATCTGGGAAAAGGCGGGTATCCAGCCTGCCGGCGATTGGTATCGGGTCACCAAAACCTTTATGATGGCTACCTTGAAGATGGCCGACGCCGAAAAAGGGTATTTCATGACCGACAGCAGCACCTGGGTAGCGGCCAAAAAGGAGTTGAGCAACCTTAAAGTGCTCTTTCGCGGCGACCCCATGCTGATCAACACCTACCACGCCTTGTGCCAGCCTGAAGGTGCAACCGAGGCCCAGCCTCAGGCCGCCGCTTTTATCGATTTTGCGGTGTCTGAACAGGGTCAGGAAATCGTTCGCATGTTCGGCGTGGACCTTCACGGCGAGGGGCTTTACAATGACGCCGCCTATGCCAAACAATACGACAACTGACGATCCGGCAAAACCGCCCGCGGGCTCTTCGACGAGCCGCCATTGGCAATGCCGGATTGCCTGTGGTATTTTAATGGAAGTCATTTAGCACCCCGGGTGAATCCGAGCAGACAACCCACCTGTTCATAGGGCGGGTTTATGAAACCCGACAGCCGCTGAAGGTGGTGCGAACCGGGTATCTCGACCCACCTAAAAACAGCACCCCTAGCGAAAACAGGCACGGCGGAGCCGGGTGGCACCGCTGGCTTCGCCGCCACCCCTGAATGGAGCGCGCCATGAAGCCTAACATTTTTATCGCTTACTCTTCTCCGTCCGGGTCAACCCGGCACGTGGCCCAAGTGATCGAGACCGCGCTGGTCGAGCATTGCGGCCACATCACCATTCTGGACATTGAACAGACAACGGCGCACGACAGCTTCAGGACACGCCTGGCCGAAGCCGGCCCCGACGACTGCCTATTCGTCGGCTCTCCGGTTTACCGGGACATGGCCGTACCGCCCATGATGGCCTTCATCAACACCCTGGCGGATGCCAACGGCTGCCGGGCAATACCTTTTGTCACCTGGGGTGGGGCTTTCAGCGGAATCGCCTTGTGGCAGATGGGCAATGCACTGGTGCGACGCGGTTTTCGGCTTGCCGGCGGTGCCAAGGTTCTGGCGCGGCACGCCATGATGTGGGACGATCCGCATCCGGTGGGTAATGGCCACCCCGACGCCAATGATGACGCCATGGTCAGCGGGTTTGCGCGGGAAATCAGGACCCGCCTGGCCGGTGGCAGACTGGCGGAGCTTGACCTCGAACAGCTCGACTACCACCTGCCGCAACGTACGCTCGAAGTCAAAAACAAGCTCGATCAACCATGGATGATCATTCCCAAAAAAGTCGCTGAGGACAAATGCACCCAGTGCGGCACCTGTGAGGAGGTATGCCCGGTGGGGGCCGTCGAACTGGACGACTGGCCCACCTTCAACAAGCGTTGCTTCGACTGCTTTAACTGCATCCGCCTGTGTCCGGAAGAGGCCATCATTCCGGCCATGCCGATAGAGAAGATTCGCGCCATGATCGTCCAACGGGTCGAGAAGATCAACGAGCAGCCCCTCAACCAGGTTTTCATGGCCTGATGCCAAACCGCTTACCATTGCGGCCGGCTGTGATCTCGGCATCTATTGAGGTGGGTTTTGCGGGCTTGGCCGACGGACCGGGTCATTGACGATAGATGTCGCCAATCACAGCCAGCGCCTGGGCGTACTGGGCCTCGCTCAGTACCATTGAACCACCGGGGCTCATCTCCGCGGACGCATCGATACGGTACAGGCGTTCGGGTAATGCGGCCTGCCTGGCAATACCATCGGGAATCGCCGGCACCACGCCGATGGCCTTTTTGACATCATCGGGGAACTTGCCCGGGTCGGCGGTTTCGTAGATCACTGTCAGGCGATCGTGTCGGCCGTCGAGGTATCTCTCCAGCGCCCGCCAGCCGACCGCGCCGTGGGGTTCGATGATGATGCCGAAGCGCTCGTAGACCTCCTGCATGGCCTCGTAATGCTCGACGTTGCTGACGCTGACTGAAAAAAGATCGCGGCGCATGGCCTCGATGTCGGGCAGGCGGTCCATCATTCCCTCCCGGGTCACGCGGCCGTCGGCATCGCGCTGATCATAAACATGGCCGCCGTAAAAATCCACCAGTCGCGCGAGGTTGCTGGGATTGGAGACAATCATGGCCGAAGAGGGGGAGTAGACCGAAGGGTGCACCTGAAAATTTTCGGTGGACAAGAAGGTGGGAAACTCCTTGTTTTCATTGACGCCGCAGACGATCACCTCGATGGGTAACCCCATGGCTTTGGCGATGACCGTACCCATCATGTCGCCGAAATTCCCCGAAGGTACACTGGCAATCAGCGGTTCGCCCGCCCGAGCCAGGCGGCTGTAAGCGTAAAACGGGTAGACCGCCTGGGGCAGCAGGCGCCCAACGCTAATCGAGTTGGCCGAGGTGAAGCGATCGGCGTCGTCGAAGAGATCGCGCGCAAAGGCTTTGTCTCCCAGCAGCCGCTTGGCCAGCGCCTGGCACACGTCGAAGTCGCCGTTGACGGCAAAAGCGTGCACATTGTCGCCCAGGGTGGTCATCTGCCGCCGCTGGCGTTCGGTGATGCCCTTTTGCGGGAAAAAGACCAGGTTTTCCACCCGTTCCAGCCCGTGCAGCGCATCGGCCACGGCCCCGCCCGTGTCGCCGCTGGTGGCCACGGCAACCACCCGCCGCTGGTTGTACTGTTTCAGAAAATGATTCAACACGCGCCCGAAAAAGCGGGCCGCATAATCCTTGAATGAATAGGTGGGCCCTTTGGTTAGCCACATGATATGGGTTTTACCGGTGACGTGCTGCACGGTAGTGGGAATCACCGCTTCGGCATAGGCCGCTTCAAGCAGGCGCGCCAGCTGCTCCGGGGCAATTTCGTCGCCCAGAAACGGGGTCAGCACCTCAACGGCAATCCGCGCGTAGGACATGTCGGCCATGGCCTCGATGGTATCGGCCGTCAACCGTGGAATCGTCTCTTTGGCCATCATGTAAAGACCGTAACGGGCGGCCAGCCCGTTCATCAAGGCCGTACGGAAATCGACCCGTTCGGATTTATCGTTGGTGCTGTAGTAGGTGATCTTCGACATAAACGCTCTCAGCAGATTGCACGATCGGCCTCAACGCAATGCCCGGCAATAAGCATTCGAGGCGAACGCTGACACGGTCGTGAATTGACCGGCACCATAGGCCAGACCGGCATCTGTCAGTTTTTTTCGGAATAATGGACAAACCATCTCATTTATTGTAGAAGCGGCCACAAAGCCCGGGCCCAAACAGATCGGACCCTTTTTTCCCGCAAACCGACTATAAATGGTAATGAATCGCCATGAAAACAACCCCCGCAAACCCTTTTGTCCGGGAGATCAGCCCGATTCGCTTCAGTGTGTTGAATGATGACCAGATCGAACAGATCTGTCAAGCGGCCTATTGGATTCTCGAACATGTGGGCTGCAAGATTTTGCACAAAGAGGCGCGCCAGTTGCTGGCACAGGCCGGCGCCACGGTCAAGGACGAACAGGTAAAGCTGCCCCGCTATATCGTTGAGGAGTGCGTGCGCTGGGCCCCCAAAGGTTTTACGATCTTCAACCGCTCCGGCCAACCGGCCCTGGCGGCCTACGGGCGCAACGTTTACTTCGGCACCTCGACGGCAAGCCCCAACACCATCGACGCCCGTACCGGCGAGGTGCACCCCACCGGCTTGCAGGATATCGCCCGCGGCGCCCGCATCGCCGACGCTCTCGAGCATATTGACTGGGTCATGCCCTTTGGCAGTGCCCAGGATGTTCCCGGCAAAGCCGCCGACCTGCACGAATTTCTGGCAACGGTCACCAACACCACCAAACCGGTGGCCTTTTGCGGCTACTCCGGCCACGGGGTGACCTACGTTTACGAGATGGCGGCCGAGATTGCCGGGGGCCTCGATGCCCTGCAGCAACACCCCTTCGTGCTGGCCTACCCGGAACCCATCACGCCGCTCACCTACCCGGCCGCGGTGATCGAGCGCATGTTCGTGGCCGCCGATCTGCGACAACCCCAGATTCCCAGCGGCTCCCAACAGCCCGGCGCCACATCGCCCATCAGCCTGGCCGGAACCCTGGCGCAGGCCACGGCCGAAAGCCTCATGTCGATCACCCTGATCCAGCTCAAGCAAAAAGGCGCCCCGGTCTTTATGGCCTGTAACATCGGCGGCTTCAACATGCGCAGCGGCATCATGAGCATCGTGCCGCCCGAGGTCAGTCTGGGGTTGGCGGCCCAGGCTGAAATCGCCCGCAGCTTCGGCCTGCCCAGTTGGGGCCTGGCCGGCGCAACCGACGCCAAACGGGTCGACGCGCAGGCCGGCGCCGAATCTGCCTTTTCGATTCTGGCCCAGGCACTGGCTGGATTGACGCTGATTCATGATGTCGGCTATGCCGATATGGGTATGAGCTGTTCGGCCGACATGCTGGTGCTGGGCAATGAGCTGATTGGCTGCACCCGGCGTTTTCTGCGCGGCATCCGCGTTGATGCCTCCGAGATCGGGCTGGAAACCATTGGCGCCATCGGCCCCGGCGGAAACTACCTCCTGGCCGAGGAAACGGCCCGCCGCTGCCGCAGCGAGTACTGGATGAGCGACCTGTTCACGCGCGAGCCCTACTCGGTCTGGCAACAAAACGGTGCTACCGATATGCAGCAACGCATCCACACTCGCGTGCTGCAACTGCTCGATGAACACCAGGCACCGCAACTGCCCGACGGCACGCGCGAGGCGTTGGAGAAAATCAAAATTCGCGGCCAAATGGCACTTTTAAAAAATGAGGGATGAAACAATGAGAAAGTTTGCATTGGCGATAATGGTCGGGGCGAGCCTGTTGTTGTTGGCGGGCTGCACCCAGGAAACCCAAAACAAGATCGGTCGCGGCATTCAAAACTGGACCGGAACCGACGGTGTGCTCGACATCTACGCCGGAGACAAACTGGTCAAGCGCTTTATCAAGATAGACAAGCTGTCAACGGCTTACGGCACTTCGGACAGCAAACCGCGCCCCTACCGGTTCGGTTACGGCATCCTCGACGCCAACCAGAACTACGCCATCGACGCGGGTGAAAAAAAGGTCTATTTCGAATTCAGCGACTACTCGACCAGCTACATCTTCTACGAAAACCCGAGTTGACGCGACAGGCTCATCCGCCGAGCTAAAAATAGGCAACTCAAATCCACTGCCTGCGGATCATGAAGTATCCGACAATGGCGGCCAAAGCCGCCGACGCGGTATTAACGGCAACGTCGGCGGCCTCAAAAGCCCGATAGGGAATGAAATACTGCAGACATTCGATGAGAAACCCGTAGAGGCCGGCATAGACGGCGGCCTTAATACAAACCTGCGTGCTCTGGGCACTTTGCAACCAAAACACCACCATCAAGGCCAGTACGAAATAGGCCCAAACATGGGCCGCCAGGCCCGAATTAAGATCCCCAGCCACCCCTGGCGTCACGGAAAGCACCAGTATCAGGCCAGCCCAACCAGCAAGGGCGAATGGATAGAGCCTGCGGCGCCGCGCCAAAGTGTCGATGCGTTTTACCGTCTCTGTGAACATGCCACCCTATAACCCGAAAACAAACGGTTGACTAAACTTTTTTCTCGTTCATCCGAATAGCGCATACTTAACCTGCAATAGCCTCTAGTCCTCGTCCGCGGTGGCGGTCAGCGAATGGAATACGGCTGAAAAAACGTCAGTCAGCCTCAAAATTCCGACGATATCATCGCCGCGTGAGACCAACAGGGATTGCTGGTGACCCATGATCAGGATGTGGACCGCCTGAGCCAGGGGGGCCTGCTCATCGATGCACTCTTCCGCCGACAAGGTGTGCATGAAATCGACCACGTGGATGGCCGATGCCTTTTTTCGCAGATCGTCCAGGGTACTGTCGAAAAGTCCATGGTGTTCGATCATGGAGTTGAGGAACATTCGGCTGAAATGGCGAAATGGGTTTCGTTCGTTGGGACCGTAAATCTCCTTGTACTTGGGCTCCAATGCTTTCAGTGCATCGATCTGGCTGATTTTTCCAACGGGTCGGTTCGATTTGTCGAGGACCAGAATCGCCCGGTGGCGATACTTGGTGCAGTCGAAGGCCTGTTGGGCACTCTCCAAAGCCAACACGGCATCGGCCAGGGTTGCACCCTCGGGAACCGTGGCATATTCTGCCAAGGGCACCATCAAGGCTTTGACTTGGGTATTTTTCATCGCTTGTCCTTTCTGATCGGAAGGTTGGAAAAGAGTGGCTCCGCGCGGGCCACTCAGAACCGGCCGGGGCCGGCAAAGGATGCTCCCGGGTGCTGCGAACCGGCGAGCGCTGGTGCCCTCGTCAGATGTTACCGCCCCTTCGGAGCAGCTGTCTGGCTTCGGCCCTCCTGATGCGTTCGTCCTGTTCGGCCTTTTTTTTCTTGGCACCGGCCAGCAGTTGCTGCAGATCCTCGAAATCAGCCGGCTTCAGCAGATAATCAAAGGCACCCAACTTCATCCCCTGAACGGCGGTTTCGGTTGATCCGTGACCGGTCAGCAGAATGACTTCTACCAGGGGATACTTGTTTTTGATCTCTCTTAAGGTTTGGATGCCGTCCATGCCGGGCATTTTGATGTCGAGAATCACAACGTCAATGGCATTGTTCTCAAGGCGTTCAAGGCAGGTCTTGCCATCATAGGCTGGCGTCACCTTGTCGCCCGCCGCTTCGAGTCGCAAGGCAAGCATTTCAACGAAATCCTTCTCATCATCGACCAGTAGAATGTGCATCGGTATTTTGATCATTGAACCGTCTCCTTCGATGTTGTTGGGTAACGGCCGGAAAGCGGTAGAACCACCGCAAATGTCGTACCTTGTCCAAGCCGACTGTCGACAGACATGCTGCCCCCCAGCTTGTCGACAATTTCCCGGGTCACGAACAGGCCCAGCCCGGTGCCCTCACCCGGAGATTTGGTACTGAAAAACGGCTCGAAGATCTTTTCCAGATTTTCTTTCGGAATTCCCGAACCGTTGTCAATGACGGCAATAGAAAAACCAGCGGACGAGACGGACAAGTGAACGGTTATATGTCCCCCCGCCGGTGTGGCGTGAATGGCGTTACTCAACAGGTTGATCAACACCTGGCGCACTTGGTTGGGATCCGCAAGAATATGCGGGAGGTGCGATTCAACATCCATGCGAACGGAAATACCCCTGTCCAGGGCGTCTCGACGGACGAGGCCGATGGTCTCTTCCACCAGCTCAACCACGTCGACTTCGGTCAAGACCAATTCCACCTTGCGAACATTGCCCAGGAGCTGATGGGTGATCGCCCGTGCGCGCTTGACGCTGGTATCGATTTTCTGCAGCGCTTTTTCACAAATCTCCCGGTACGGCATGTCGGCCAACTCCGCTTTTTGTAGCAGGGAGCTCAAGTAGCCGGCCGACTCTTTGATAATGGCCAACGGGTTGTTGATTTCGTGGGCCACCCCGGCTGCCAGCGTCCCCAGCGCTGCCAGCCGCTCCGTGGCAATCATCTGCTGCTTTATACGCGCACGGTACGCCTCAGTCTCCTTTTTCTGTCTGCGTCCCTGTATCGTCTCATAGGCTTGGATGATCTTCATCAGCAGATGATCGAATTCGACGGGTTTGGTTAAATAGTCGAAAGCACCGGTCTTGATCCCCTCGACACCATCTGAGGTGGCGGCATGGCCGGTCAACAGGATGACTTCGGTTTCCGGGTACGCTTTTTTGATCTGGTGCAGCGCTTCGATGCCGTTCATTCCCGGCATTTTCACATCCATGACCACCACATCCATCGGGTGGTCGGCCAGTGTGTCAAGGCACACATGTGCACTCCCCGCCTGCCGGGCGGAAAAGCCCCGTTTCAGCAGGCGCTTGGATAGCGTTTTCCTGAAATCGGCCTCATCGTCTACTAGTAGCAGTCGAATCCGGCCGGCCAATTCCTTTTCCATAATCACTTACTCCACATGAAAGACGCTTCATTCAAACAGCGTCGGTGTCAGACCTAAACAAGGCCCAGGATCTTCCACCAGGTGGCGGCCACAACGACCAACAACACCAGCAGTACCGGCGTCGCCACCAAGCCGGCGCGGGTAATGTCGGCGGCCTTGAATTCCTTGAAGCTGTAAGCGATGGCGTTGGGGGACAGCCGATCACCAGCAGCATGGCAAAGGAGGTGGATGTCCCCAGACACAACGCCAACACGCGCGGATCGACCCCTTCCAGTTGGGCCATGGGGATGACGATGGGCAAAATGAGCGCCGCGGCGGCCACATTGGCCATGGCATTGGTCACAAGCGCACCGAAAACCGCCACACCGGCGAAGAGAAACAACCACCCACCGCCCTCGACCAGCGGGAAAAAGAGGTTGGCGAAGTAGGTTGCGGCACCGGTACTTCCCATGGCCAGGCCAAGCGAGATACCCCCGCCGAAGATAAACAGGGCCGTTCCCCACTCCAGGTTTTCATGGACATCGTCCCACTTCAAAATGCCGGCGACAACCAGCGCCGCCACGCCCAGCATGCCGGTGACGGAGTAGTGAAGGCCGTGGAACTCTTTCGTCAACCACAATATGAAGGAGACGGCGATAATGGCCAGGGTCCACTTTTCCTGCGCCGACCAGGGGCCGACCGCCTTGTCCAGTTTGGGCAACTGATAGCTGGGATCTGGACGAAACACCAGGTAGACGACGCCCACCGCCGCCGGCACCGTGACAATGGCCATGGGCATGGCGTATTTGATCCACTCCATAAAGGTGATCTCGATACCGGTAAACTCCTTTAGGAAAGCGGCCGCAACCATGGTTCGTCCACCGCCCACCAACGTGCCCATCCCCCCGCAGGAGCAGGCGAAAGCCAACGAGATCAGCATGAACTTGGCTGTTCTGGAGTGCGGCGTGATGCCGGCCGCCCGCATCAGCGGCAGCATGGTCACAATTCCGATGGAGACTGCTGCCGCGTCATGCATGAACGAGGAAGCCAGCCCCAGTCCGATACTGATGATGAAGGTGAACTTGATGACACTGGTACCGGCCTTGGCGACGATAAAGTGGCCCAGCCGTGTGGTGATACCGGCCTTGTCGAGAGCGATGGCGAAAATCAGACAGCACATGATGAAGACGACCACCGGGTGCATGTAGGGGGCCCAGGCCGTTTTTACGTCCACGATCTGCATGAGCACCAGCGACACCCCGATCAAAATGGCCGTAATTTCCAGCGGGATCGGCTCCACCATGAAGAGAAATATCAACACCAGCAACACCGCAAGGAACCGTTTGGCCGTTGGCGAAAGCCCATCCACATAGTCGACCTGGACGCCCTGTTGAAAGGCAGCGGCTTTCTTCATGAGGAAGAGATCCAGGTTCTTGGCATCCTCACCCGGCTTGGCGCTCACGGTGTAGCTACCCTCCGTCATCCCGCCATCGGTCAGCAGTTCAAACCGATCGCTGATGATTTTGTAAAAAAACCGGTCCGGGTCTCCGGAAACATTGAATTTGGTTCCACCCGGCCTGGGAAGAAGAAGCACAGCGGCGCCGAGC
The DNA here is from genome assembly GCA_963783425.1 of uncultured delta proteobacterium. Classification (GTDB taxonomy): domain Bacteria; phylum Desulfobacterota; class Desulfobacteria; order Desulfobacterales; family QNYZ01; genus CAWANO01. Next base: position 206,479 of record CAWANO010000007.1, on the reverse strand, counting down.
AAAAATGCCGTGCAAAGCAGTACGGTTTTGGATTTGAAAACGGATGTCATCGAATTTCCCCCGTTCCGATATCTCCGAGTGCATACAGCCGATCACCGATTGGGTCGCTGGCTATGTGCCTCATGGATTTTTTCGATCAACTCTTCCAGCTCACAAGGTTTGGTCAGATAGTCAAAGGCACCCAGTTGGATCCCCTGGTGGGCCGCTTCCGCTGAGCCGTGTCCGGTGAGCATGATGACAACCAGCTCTGGCGCCATCTTTTTCAGGATCTTGAGGACCTCGATACCGTCCATATCCTCCATTTTCAGATCCAGCACGGCGACGTCGAAGTCATCCTGTCGCAGCAGCTGAAAGGCTTCGGATCCGCTACTTGCCTTGCCGATCTGAAAATTGCGTTTCTTCAACCGGTTGGACAACACATTGACATACCCCACTTCATCATCGATTAATAAAACCCGGATGGGCGTGGTTTTGTCCTTTGTCATGACGCCGCTCCTCTGGATAAAAAGGTAGCCGTAGGGTGAAAAATCTAGGGCCGCCGCAAGGTGATGGCCTGAACCCGGGCCTCCATAATTTTCTGGTCGTGCTTCCGTTTGCGGCCGACGGCTTCCTTCACCTTGGTGATCAACTGATCCATGTCACAGGGTTTCATCAGATAATCGAATGCCCCCAGCTTCATGCCGTCGATCCCGGTTTCCACCGTCGCGTGGCCGGTGAGCATAATCACCTCGACCAGTGGGAATTGGCGCTTGATTTCACTCAGTGCCGTCATTCCGTCCATTACCGGCATTTTGATGTCCAGGATGACGACCTCGATGCCGTCATCCTCGGCCAGACGCGCCAGCGCCTCTTTACCGTCATAGGCCGCAACGACCTCGATGTCTCTTTTCTGCAGTCGTTTGGACATGGTTTCCACAAAAGGCTTCTCGTCATCGGCTGATAGAATTTTTGCGATGCTCATTTTTTTACTCCTTTCTTCTAAATTTAAGGGTTTCCGTTGGTTCGATTTAGGCGATGGGCTGTTCTGTGTTGTCACAATCCGGTGGGCACTCACCGCACCGATAGGTCAAACAATTTCGTCGGAGCCAACGTTATCTTCGCCGTGATTTTCCCCCATGGCCGGTATTCGAATCGTAAAGGTGGTGCCCTCGCCTTTTTGGCTGGATGCCTGGATATCGCCGCCTATCTTGTTGATGATACCAAAACAGATGGAGAGCCCCAGTCCGGTTCCCTTGCCGACCGGTTTGGTAGTGTAAAACGGATCGAATATGCGCTTCAGGTTGGCATCGGCAATGCCGGTGCCGGTATCGGCCACCCTCACTTCAATGTCATCACCGATCCGTCGAGAGCGCAGGCTAAGCGTTCCGCCGCTCTTCTCCATGGCGTCCAGCGCGTTGTTGACCAGGTTCAGAAAGACCTGCTGCATTTCGGTTTCCGAGGCGGAGATGAGCGGTAAATCATCTTCGAGATCGGTGGCCAATTCGATGTTGCTGTATTTGGCGCGCTGCGAGGAGAGGTAGACAATCTCTTCGAGAAGATCATTGATCTGGATTGCCATGGTCCGCGAGTCGGTCTTTCGGGCAAAACTAAGCAGCTTATGAGTGATCTCTTTACAGCGCCGGCCCTGGGTGTTGATCTGCTTCAGTGCCCGGTAAAACTCTTCCAGATTTTCGCTCTCGGCGAACGCTTCTTCGTCCAGCAAGTCCTCGACCCAGCCGGCTTCCTCAATCATGATGGCAACGGGGTTGTTGATCTCGTGGGCGATGCCGGCTGCCAGTTCGCCGATGGATGCGAGTTTGCCGGTTTCAATGACCTGCTGGGAGAGCATGTCCTTCTCTTTGTCGGCGAGTTCTTTCTCTTCATCGGCCCGCGAGATTCGCCTGATCAACTGATGGGATACCACAAAACTGGTGGCGATGATGCCCAGCGTGCCGATCAGGATGATCAGACCGGCGATGCGTTGTGCGTTGCGCAGTTCGGAGAAAGCGTCCTTGACGTCCTGACGCAGAACCATGATCCAGTTGCCCTTGTTCAAACGGGTGATCGCGTAAAGAGCCTCCTGGCCGTTACCCCTTTTTTTGCGCAGAATGTACTGGGGGCGCTCCACCCGGTCGATGTCATGCAAAAACGCCTTCAGCTCCTCGGGCTTCACATTGGTCGTTGGATTGGTCTGAAACTGACCGGTCTTGTTTATGATGAACGCAAACCCGGTGTCACCGAGGCGCAGGTATTCAACCAGATTGTTGAACTCTCCGAAATCGATTGTCGCCCTTAGAATCCATGGGTTCCCCTCGTGAACGTGACGGACCGTCACGATGAAATGTGGCGCCCCGCGCAGCCCTTTGAACACATCACTGATGAAGTAGGGGCTTTTGATGGCCTGCTTGAACCAATCCGTGTTCTGATAACTGACACCGGTCAATCCGTGCGGGCCGGCATAGGCAATCTGGCGGCCGTTGTGATCGACCACGCCCAGGTCGACAAAAGTACGATCGAAAGCGTTTTGCATCTCGTCGAATTTTCGGTTGAGGAAGGATTTGTCGCGCAGTGCTTCGAAACTGTTGCTGCCGGCCAGCAGCCGAATATCCATCAATTTCTCTTCCAGGAACAGATCGATATTTTTCCTGTGCTTGCGCACCAGGAGTTCCAGGTGGTCATGCACTCTCTTTTCGTAGGAGGTCCTGAATTCATCCAGAATGAACAGGCTCACCACGATAGTGGGCGTTATCGATGTTAAGAGGATGGTGAGGACGACATTTCGTTGCAGGGATCGGTAATGGCGGGTTTTCGAATGATCGTCTCGCATGCCTGGCTGTCCTTTCCCTGATTGCAAACGGTTAAATGGGTGGTCATTCTAGTGTTTGCTGTCAGCAAAAATGATGCCACGTCACGGACATTGCCAGAAGAAGCAACACAATCTATTGTTATCACTTGATATCTGCGTATTTTACGTAATCGTGCTCATTCAGTACAATGGGGGAGCGGCGGGTGGGAACCCAAAACCTGCGTGGGGCATTTGGTACCGGTGGGGAGAAATGCACCGATTTTTTATGCTGGCCACCGGGATCAAACCGATACAGGCGGCACCGTTTGACGCGATACGTGGATCCGGATGCCCTGGCCGGGCGCTCAGGTCGCTTCGCTTTGCAGCTTTTTGCGCAGCGTCTTCCTGTCAATCCTAAGAATTTTGGCCGCCCGGGTTTTGTTTCCGCCGGTACTGGCCAGAACGGTTTCGATGTGGGCGCGCTCCACCTCGGCCAGAGAGCGGTTGGCTCCATTTTCCTTTTCGATCGTAAAGCGCATCGTTTCAGGCAGATCGGAGACCTCGACCAAACCAGATTCCACCACAACCGCCATCTTATGGATTAGGTTTTCGAGTTCCCGGACATTTCCCGGCCAGGAATAACCGGACATGGCCTGCATGGCACGATCTGAGAAAGTAAAGGGTGCGATGCCCAACTCCGTTGAGAGGTTGTCGACAAAGTGTTTGGTAAGCAGTGGCAGGTCCTCCAGGCGACGGCGCAAAGGCGGCAGCAAAATATCAATGACGTTGAGACGGTAAAAAAGATCTTCCCGAAAAAGGCGCTTGTCCACCAGCCGTTTCAGGTCCCGGTTGGTGGCGACGACGATGCGCGCATCGACCTTAATCACCTGGCTGCTGCCAACGCGTACAATCTCCTTGTTTTGGATCACCCGCAGCAGTTTGGCTTGCATGCTTTTGCTGGCATCGCCGATTTCGTCCAGAAAGATGGTTCCGCCGTCCGCGATCTGGAAAAAACCGGCACGCGCCGCGTGCGCGCCGGTAAAGGCCCCCTTCTCATATCCGAAAAGCTCGCTTTCGAGCAGAGTTTCCGGGATAGCGGTACAGTTGACCGGCACAAAAGCCCCCGAAGGGCGCGCGCTGCTGTAGTGGATGGCGCGGGCGACCAATTCCTTTCCGGTCCCGCTCTCGCCGGAAATCAGCACGTTCGCTTTCATGGCGGCCGCTTTTTCTATCCGCCTGTAGACCTTTTTCATCTCGGTGGATCTGCCGACCATTCCCACAGGCGTCGCCGCCACGGCGGCGCTCTGCGGGTCGTCCGTCACCCCCATGCTCTCAGCCACCTCCATGACGGCACTGTGCAACTCATCGGCGGTAAAGGGTTTGGGCAAAAAGGCATCCGCGCCCGTCTTGACGGCCTCGACAGCACCTTCAATGGAGGGGTAGCCGGTCACCATGATGATACGTATGCGCGGAAAATTCTCACTCAGGTACCTGACGAGATCCAACCCGCTGTGCCTGGGCATCTTCAGGTCCGTGATCACCACGTCGACAGCCCGGTTGTTCAACAGGTCCACGGCCGGCTGGACGCCATTACAGGTCATCACGTCGAACCTGTCGCCTTCCAGCGTCCGCTTGATGATTTCCAGGGCGTTGACATTGTCGTCAACCGCGAGAATCTGAATGTTGCAGCGATCCGTTTTACCCGTCATTTTTTTCTATACAGCCTGGCCGGCTGCTTCCTGCTTTTGGCTGAAGTTCAGGGCCAGATGCGGAACCTGCAGGGCGTACCCGTGGCCACTTGGCAGAGTCGCTATTGATGTACAGATCAGGCTTGCATCGGAAATACGACTTTGAAGGTGGAACCCACCCCCATTAGACTGTCCACATGCACCTCACCACCGTGCTCGTTGATGATGCCGTAAACCACGGAAAGCCCCAAACCGGTTCCCTGGTCCACATCTTTGGTGGTAAAAAAGGGCAGAAATATCTTGTCCTTAATCGTTGCCTCAATTCCTTCCCCGGTGTCCTGGACCTTCATGAAGACCCGTTGTCGGTGGACACCGGTTGAAATCGTCAACACACCGCCTTCGGGCATGGCGTGGATGGCGTTGACCACCAGATTGATCAGCACCTGGTTGAGTTGCGCCGGGTCCCCGGTGATTGACGGCAAATCAGCATCCATCTCCAGGTCGATGTCGATGTTGTTCTGAGCGCAACGAAATTCAAAAAAATCCATCCACTCCCGGATCAGGTGATTCAGGTTGATGTCAAGGCTGGCGTGGCCGGCCTGTCGGCTGAAGAAGAGCACCTTTTTAATCACTTCCCTTGTGTAAAGGGCCGATTTTACGATTTTGGCCAGATCCTGATAGACGGTTTCGGGAAGATCGGGCGCGTTGGAGGCGAGCTGGGCAAAACCGAGAATGTCGCTGAGCGGGTTGTTCAGCTCATGGGCGATCCCCGCTGCCAATTGCCCGATGGTCGCCAAGCGGTCCGCGTGCCTGAGCTGTTCTTGCAACAGTTTCTTCTTCTCTTTGGCCTCATGGCGTTCAATCAGGTGGGCGATTTTACGGGCAACCGATTCGATCAGTCCGGACGCTTCGCTCGAGAGCGCCGTTTTTAGTTGGATTTCCGAAGCATCTTTTTTCAGAAAGCCGATCGTAACATACCCTCTGACTATCTTATCGACAGTGATCGCTTCCCTGATGCGATGTTTGGCGCCGGCGAAGGCTAATGCTCCGTAGCTTTTTCCATCCACCTGGATTGTCGCCGCCAAGATGGTGGGATCCTCAAAGGCCTGGGGAATCAAGTCGGTGACGACTTGAAGCTTATCGTTAAGGGAGCGGGTGTCGTCCACGGCCGTCTGGGCAATCAGATACTTGCAGGTCAACACACGGATCTTTTCAAGAAGCGATCTGTTCTCCGCCGATGCACGGTCCATCGCTACATTTTCCTCATCACCTCGGCAGGCACAGCGGGAGCTTGCACTGCGTTTTCCTAGCAAAAAATTACAATAACAACGATCGCTTGATTTAACAACATCCTAAACCTGGCGATTTCCGCAGATCCAAGCAAGATGGCGCTATACGCCCCTCAAAATCCTGCGGCGACCGTTAAAACGGCATCAGCGGCCTTGCCCTACAACGCAGGCAACCTATTGCCGCCACCGAATCCTGAGCATAGGGGATTGGAGCGAGAGGGTAGGACATGGTTGACTAAGTGTACAAAAATGGCTGCTCGATCATATCCTTGACCATCTGCCGCTCGTCAGCCAGATGAATATAGCCCAAAAATTGTGCGTCCCTATCGTGTTCATTGGCAAGGCATCGAGGGCGTCCCACCACGGCGGGATCATTGGGCATCTCAGGGGTATTGATTTTCCGGGACAACCTATTTATCGATCTCCGCATTCAAGCCCCCCTGTCGGTATCCGGCCAGGTCCAGACTTACATAGAGAAACCCCAGCGCCTGCAGCCCCTCAACCACCTGGTGCCGCGTATCGGAATCGAGCATTCGCCCCAACTGCTCGGGAGCGACCTCCACCCGGGCGATGGTGTCGTGGTGGCGTACCCGGCACTGATCGAAACCCAGCCCGTGCAGTAACGCTTCGGCCGTTGCGACCATCTGCAAAGGCCGTGAACTGATGGGCGTGCCGTAGGGAATCCGTGTGGCAAGGCAGGCATCGGCGGGTCGGTTCCACACATCCAATCCCATGCGGGCCGCCATCTCCCGAATCTCGGCCTTGTGCCAGCCAGCTTCCACCAGCGGCGCGGTTACACCCCATTCGTCGGCTGCCTGGTGGCCGGGCCGATAGTCGCTCAGATCATCGCGATTGGCCCCATGAGCGACATGGGCGATGCCCTGCCGGTCGGCCAGATCCCACAATTGTCGAAACAGGGATCGTTTGCACAGGTAACAGCGCTGTGGAGTGTTGGCGCGAAAGTCAGGGTCGTCCATCTCCTCGGAAGCCAACGTCAGATGGCGGATCTGGTGCGATCGGCAAAAATCCACGGCCGTGCACAAGTCACCCGCGTGATGCACGGCCGAGTGGGCGGTTACCGCCAACACCCGCTCGGCAAGCACCTCGTGAGCGGCTTTCAGTAAAAAGGTCGAGTCCACGCCTCCGGAAAACGCCACCAGCAGGGCATCATAGCCACCGATGATTCGCTGCAACTGTTCATATTTGGTTTGTAGCCGGTCCATTGGACCCTCACCCTTGGGATGGTGGCTGCCGTGCACCTAAAAAAATCTTTACAAAGATGGTCTGATTACATATACAAAGATGACCCTAATAGATAGATCTATGCGCATTAATGCGACCAATTTCAACAGTATAAGACGACAGCCAAGAGGTGCTCATGGGGAAGAAAAGTCTGATCAAGTCCACCACAAAGAAGAAAACCAGCGCCCCCAAAAGAAAGGCAAAAGAAGTAAAACCGCCGCCCGACGAGGTCATGGAGCCGGAACAAAGCGCCGCTCCGCAAGAGACCACGCCCGCAGCACCCGAGGCGCCTGATGAGCCGACGGCGGTACCTGCCGAGCCGGCGGAAATCGCAGGAGAGCCCGAACCTGAAGTAGCCAGCCCCGAATCTGAACTTGAGGAAGCGCCCGAAGCGACCGCCCCGGAATCTGAAGAAAAAACGCTGGAAACGCCAGCGGCCGAACCGGTGCCGCCATCGCCCGAACCACCTGATAGAGCAAAAACAGAGCCCGAGGCAGATGTCAAAGTCACTTATGGCAAAGGTCCTGAGCCGCCGCGCAAAGATCCCATGGACAATTTCGTAAAAATATTCCTGGGCGGATTGGCACTCTTGATTGTTCTGGTGGTCGGTGCCAGTGCCACCAACTCGAACCGCTATTTCATAATTAAGGCCCCTGCCGGATTTGACGTCTGGAAGGGCAAATTCGCCCCGCTCGGCAAACGGCACGTAATTCGCGTGGTGGGGGTCGAGGCTCCCCAGCAAGTCAAGCCGACCTACTCGCGTAACGAAGTCAGTCCGTTGATTTTCAAGTACTATCTCAATCAGGCTGACGCCCTGCTGGAAACCGGCGGAACACCGGATTTCGACACCATGAAGGTGCTGCTCAACAACGCCCAGAAATACGCCGTGACCAATGAGCTGTCGCAGCAGGCCGATCGGCGCCTGGTCACCATCGACTTCAACAACCTGCTTTACAAAGCCGACGTGGCCGCCTCCTACGGCGACAAGCAGGGCTTTAAGAGCGCAACGGAGTACCTCCATCAAGCCGGGCGGCTGCGCCTCGACGATCTGCAAAAAGCGCTGCTCCAGAAAAAGCTGGAAGCGGTGAAGACCAAGAAGGCCGCCCTGGAGGGCACCCAAACCGTCACCAAACCCGAAGCAACCAAACCAGAGCCTTCGGCGGCGGGCAAACCAGAACCTGCACCGGCGGCCAAACCAGAACCTGCGCCGGCGGCCGAACCCGAGGCACCTAAAAGTGATCACTATTATTATAGACGTTAGTGACCCTGCCCCCCTCGTAGCGGAACTGACAATGCCATCGGCTATCGAAAATGACCGCATAGTGTCGCGTGCCATGCGCCCGGCTAGGTAGCGGCGATAGCCGGTGGATTTTATATCTTGACACTACGGCCTGCGCCGCACCCCGCGCATCGCCCGTCCGGTGTTTAGGTCCTGTCGTAAATCCAACACCCTCTTTTTCCTCAGCCCTGTCCCAACTCAATTTCGTCGGCCCGCAAGCAGGCCTGTAGGTGCGCTCCGTTTTCGCTGCCGGGCGCCGCTTCAAGCCGGGGCACCTGCTGACGGCAGCGTTCTTTGACATAGGGACAGCGTGTATGAAAGCGGCATCCGCTGGGTGGGTTCACAGGAGAAGGTACGTCACCCTTGAGAATCACCTTCTCTTTTCGCACGGTCGGGTCAGGCTCGGGGATGGCCGACACCAACGCGTGGGTGTAGGGGTGGGCCGGTTTCAGGTAGATGGTGTCGGCGTCGGCGTATTCCAAAATCTGCCCCAGGTACATCACGGCGATATAGTCGGAAATGTGCTTGACCACGGACAAGTCGTGAGCGATGAACAGATACGTCAGATGCATTTTGCGCTGAAGTGCCAACAGCAGGTTGAGCACCTGCGATTGAATCGAGACATCCAACGCAGAGACTGGTTCGTCGCAGATCACCAGCTTGGGATTGAGGGCGATGGCCCTGGCAATGCCGATGCGTTGCCGCTGCCCACCGCTGAATTCGTGCGGAAATCGCCCTTCAGCGCCGGGTTGCAACCCCACCTGCGCCAACAGTTCAGCCACCCGCTCTTTGCGCTGCGCCGCCGTTCCCTGGCCATGAATCACGAAGGGCTCCTCCAGAATAGCCCCTACCGTGTGACGTGAATTGAGAGATTCAAAGGGGTCCTGGAAGATCATCTGCAGGTTTCGCCGCACACGTTTGAGTTGGCGGCGATCAAGATCGGCCATATCGCGGCCGTCGAACCACACCTTTCCCTCGGTAGGGGTGTGCAAACGCACAATACATCGCCCGACGGTGGTTTTACCGCATCCCGACTCGCCCACCAGGCCCAAAGTCTGCCCGGACCGCACCGTCAGGCTGACGTCGTCAACGGCGTGCACCCGGGCCACCTGGCGGCGCAATACGCCGCCCCGGATGGGAAAATACTTTTTTAGGTTTTCGACCCGCAGCAGAAGATCATCCATCTTGTCGTGACCAAAACTCCTCTAACCTTTGGCGCACCCTGTCAACCGCATGAAGGCGTTGCGGACGCCATTCCGGCGGCAGCAGCCGTTTGTAGGCCACCTGCCCGTAACGGTCATCGATCAGCAGCACCACGCCGCGATCGCGCTTACTGCGGATCACCCGCCCAGCCGCCTGCAACACACGGTTGATCCCCGGATAGATGTAGGCATAGGGGTAACCGTGGCGGCTTGATCGGTTAAAATGGTGCCTAATCAGCTCCCTTTGCCAACATATCGACGGCAGACCAACTCCCACGATGGCAACCCCGCTGAGCCGTTCACCCACCAGATCGATCCCTTCGGCGAAGATGCCGCCCACGACGGCAAATCCCGTGCAGGCCACACCTTGGTCGTTGGTAAAACGGGCCACGAAGGCCTCGCGCGCCGCTTCACCCATACCCTCCTCTTGAACAACTGTCGCCACATCGGGGTACTGGGCCTCGAAGCAATCGTATATTTGTCGCATATAAACATAGGAAGGAAAATAGAAAATGTAATTGCCGGGCCGCGTCAACACCAGGGCGGCGAGGGCGTCTCGCACGGCCGCGGCCGTGCGCCTGCGCGCCCGCAGTCGGGTCGAGATGCCGTCGCACACCACCACGCAACGATTTCGTGCGGGAAAGGGAGAGGCCAGTCGCAGATAGTCGGCATCCTGGCCGCACCCCAGCATTTCAGCAAAATAGGCTGGCGGCGAAAGCGTGGCCGAAAAAAAGATGGCCGCGCGGCAACGCTGCAAGGCCGCCTGCAGGCGCGGCGCCGGATCGAGGCAGTACAGGGTCAGCTCGAAATCATGCGCGAATCCCTTGTAGCTGACCGCGTAGCCTTCATCGAACACTTCGGCGATGTTCAAAAAATGCAGCACCTTGAAATAGAGCTCCAGCAACGCCGCCTTGAATTCAGCCGCCTTGTTTTGCGCCAACCACCGCTGTGTCTGCCGGGCGAAGTCACCCAACAGGGGTGGCAATTCAACCGGCAGCTCAGCCGCCACTTGCGTCGGCGCGTCTACGTCAGCACCATGGGCGCGACGCGCCCCGGCCAGCCAGCGACTAACGCGCCCCATGGCCCGGTAAAGCTCAGGCGCTGTGGCCTTGAACGGCCGCCGTAGCGCCAGGAAGGGCTGCTTTTCAATAGTGGCCGAAAACATCGACCTGGCCCGGTCTACCAGGTTGTGGGCCTCGTCGACCAGAAAGGCATAGGCGGCGGAACTATCACTAAAAAACCGGCGCAGAAAAACCCGCGGATCGAAAGCGTAATTGTAATCACAAATGATCACATCGGCCCAGGTCGAAAGCTCCAGTGAAAATTCGAAAGGGCACACCTGGTGACGCCTCGCCAGCACCTCGAGTGTCTCGCGGTCGAGCAGGTTGTGACCGAAAGCCTCAACCCGGGCTGCGTGCAGGCGGTCGTAGTACCCGCGCGCAAACTCGCACAGGTCGGCATCGCATTCAGCCTCGGGTCGAAAACAGATCTTCTCTTTGGCGGTCAGTGTCAGCGATTTGAGGCCGGCCCCGGCTTCAATGCTTTTGGCCACCGCCTGCTGGGCGCTGAGGCGACCGGTGGTGCGCGCCGTCAGGTAGAAGACCTTGTCGACCAGCTGCGCTCCCAACGCTTTGAGCGCCGGAAAGAGCACCCCCATGGTCTTTCCGCTGCCCGTGGCGGCCTGGATCATCACATGCTTGCCGTCGCGCAGGGCGCGATAGGCCGCAACGGCCACTTCGCGCTGTCCGGGGCGGTAGTTGGCAAACGGAAATGCCAGGCCACCAATAGTTGTCGCCCGGCGCTGGGCGTGTTCGTTTACTTGAACGGCCCACCCGATATACCCGTCGATCAGCGCCTCGAAAAAATCGGCCAGCTCCTGCAGGGTATAGGTTTCGCGGACAAATCCGGTATGCCCGGTGTCGAGTTGATAGTAAGTCAGCTGGCCTATCACATTGTCCAGGTCTTGTTCCAGTGCATAGAGGTAAGCGTAACATTTGAGTTGGCCCCAATGCAGTGGGTCGCGCCGCTTCAGGGCATCTGGTGGGGGGTCGTTGGTGGTTTTGATCTCTTCGACAATCAGCGCCTCTTCGGCAGGCCATACACCATCGATACGCCCGCTGATCAGCAGATCGAAACCGGGTCCTTGAACCGTGTGTCGAACGCTAACTTCGGACTGGTAGGCCTCGGGGCGCGACCGCTGGAGCCGCTGATGGGCTCGGATGGCGTCCAGGCGCCGGTTGGGGCCGGAAAATTCGAACGACAAATCCCCCTGCTGTAAAAGGTGGGCCACCAGATCGCGGATGCCGATACGATGAACACGGCTCATCGAAAGTCACCCTGGCGCCGGGTGCTGACCGCGGGCGGTGCCTGGGCCACCAGACAGACCCACTCCTGATCAGCGTGACGCTCGATAATCCGCAGGCCGACCGCCTCGAGACCCGCACACACCGCCAGTTCGGCAGAGGCGACAATCCCCGATCCGATGAAAAGCCCCCCCGGCCGAACGACCCGTGTCAAATCGGCGCTGAGGGCGACGATGACATCAGCCAGGATGTTGGCCACCACGACATCGAAGGACCCTTTCACCGGTTGGCTCAAATGGCCCGCCGCCACGCCGAAACGGGTTTGGTTGATGCGGTTTTGAGCCAGATTTTGTGCGGCGACGGTCACGGCCACCGGGTCGTTGTCAATACCCAGCCCCCGGCCCGCCCCCAGCAGGGCCCCGGCCACGAGCAACACGCCTGAGCCCGTGCCCACATCGAGCAGCGATTGCCCGCGCCGCAGGTGGCGTTCGAGCATTTTGAGGCACAGAACCGAAGTGGGATGGGTGCCCGTGCCAAAGGCCATACCCGGGTCGATCTCGATCACCACTTCACCGGCGGCGGCATACTCGCGCCAGGTGGGCTTGATGACGATAGATTCGCCTACCCGTTCGGGCCAGAAAAAACGCTTCCAGGATTCAGCCCAGTCCTCTTCGTCGACGAGGCTGCGGCTAAAGCGGATCTCAATCTCGGGTCGCTGGCGCGAAAGGGCGCCCAGGGCCTCTTCAAGCGCCGCTTCGCCTCGCTCTCCAGTGCTGGTGCAAGGCAAATAACCGATCACGGCACCAGCGGATAAAGTGCCCCCAGGGTCTGGTGATGGCGTCTTTGCCGGGTCGGCGTCCTCAAGCACCACCCCGGTAACACCCGCTTCATAAAAGCAGGCACAAATCAGCTCCTCCGCCTCTGGTCGGTGAGGGGCGTGGAAGCAGGCGCGTATTTGCATCCATTTCATGGGGGCCTACTATACAACCAGCAATCGACGGGGGCAACTAAGTGCTCCTGTTCGTAAAACGGTGACGTAATGAGGGCGTCAAGGCGCCGGGCTGACAAGGCGCGGAAAATAAGCAATATCGGGAATATTGAGTTTTTTCGCAACGCCGTTAGCCCGGATGGATTGGCGGCCGAATGTCATCGTATTTGTGAATAGGTGCACTAAGTGTCAGCCGGGAAGGTCTAAAACAAGGGCGGGAAAATGGAGGGGCCGTTGTGGTCAACGGCCCCTAAAAACGACTGAACGACTAAAGGTTGATCTCGTTAGAACTTAAGAAACGGTTTGATTTTCATCAACTTCTTCTCACCGATCCCGCTGATGTTCATCAAATCTTCAGCGCTGGCTATCTTACCGTTCTCTTTGATGTACGTCTGGATACTCTCGGCCGTCTTCTCACCCACGCCGGGCAGCATCTGGAGCTCTTCCAGTGAGGCGGTGTTGATGTCGAGCGACCCTTTTTCAAGTTGGGAGGCCATCTTCTCAGCGCCGCTTTTGGCCATTGCTGCGGGCGTCAGGGCCAGGGCCAAAACAGCCATCAGGGCAACTACGGTAACGATACGTCTTCTGTTCATCATCTACACTCCTTGGTTTGTGGGTTAACGTCCATCCAGAAGTGGTAGATTGCGCTTCAGATCAGGTCAGCTGGAGTTTTGAAACCACCGGCGATGCGTGGTTCCGTCGTGCATTAAGAATGCGAGAGCTCGGATACAGGTCACAAGATTCCATTTATGGATGGACAGTGGGTTGATACCCATCAGTTTCGTTCCCAATAGCGTAGTTCCGTTCGGAACCGGGCATTTGATTCGATTTGCTGTTTCGACAAGACGGCTCGCATGGCCATTAAAAAGCCCTGAATTTTAGAGGATAATCTCTATGATGAAATTATCTGTAGCACGGATAATAGTGTAAAGCAAGTGTACAATTTTTCCGCCCTGACTCTCCCCAACAAAATGATAAAAGGCAGTGCCGACCCTCGCTGCGATTGCCTGTTTTAAAGGTCGGCCGTGAGTTTCACAACGCCGCAATTTCGCGGCCCCAGCGGCGCGCCTCGGCCATCACCGCCGCCACCGGCATCGACAAAAGCGTGCCATCCTTAACCAATGTCGCTCCGGCCACGATCACATGGCGCACATCCGCCGCCCGGGCCGCATAAACCAGGTGTGAAGCGGCCGAGTAAAGCGGGATCAAGTGCGGCTGGTTGGTATCGATCACAATCACATCGGCCGCTTTACCCACCTCCAGGGAGCCAACCTCATGGCCCAGCCCGATAGCGCGAGCGCCTTCGATGGTGGCCATTTTTAACACGGCCGCTACACTCAACTGGGCCGGGTCCTGGTGTGCTGCTTTCTGCAGCCGGGCGGCGCTGCCCATTTCACCGAACAGGTCCTGGTTGTTGTTGGAGGCGCAGCCGTCGCTCCCCAGCCCCACGCGAATCCCAGCCTCAAGCAATGCCGTCACGGGACAGATACCCGACGCCAGTTTCATGTTGCTTTCCGGAGCGTGGACCACGGCCACCCCGCGTCGGGCCATCGTGGCGATATCATCTTCGTCCGTCCAGACGGCGTGCACCAGCAGAGTACGCTGGTCCAGCAGGCCCAACCGATCAAGATAGGCCGTGGGCGAAAGCCCCTCTTGGCGCTGAATCGAAGCGGCTTCTGCCAGAGTCTCGGCGGCATGGATCTGAAACAGCACCCCCGCCGCTCGGGTCGCCCGCTTGGCTTGTACGAGGGTTTGGGCCGAGCAGGTGTAGGGTGAGTGGCAGAAGATCGAAGGCGTGATCAATAGGTGGCGGTCCCGCCAGACCTGAACGAAATCCGCGGCGGTCCGAATATTTTTCCCGGGGTCAGCCACACCCGGCGCCGGAAAGTCAACCACCCCCTGTCCGAGCACGGCGCGCATGCCGCTCTCGACCACCGCCTCAGCCACGTGGGTTTCCAGAAAGTAGCCGTCACAACAGGTGGTCACCCCACCCAGCAGCAGCTCCGCGCAAGCCAGCCGCGTGCCCGCGCGTACCGCCTCCGGCGCCATGATACGGGCTTCGGCCGGAAAGATGTGATCGTTGAGCCAGCGTTCCAGGGGCAGGTCATCGGCCAAGCCCCGAAACAGCGCCATGGGCAGGTGGGTGTGGGCATTGACCAGACCGGGCAGGATCAAACCGCCCCGGGCATCGATGGCCTCTCGCGCGGCCGGCAGCGGCTGCGTTTCCGGCCAACTGCCAATCTCCACCAAACGCCCCCGGCGGACCCCGATCAAGGCCTTTTGCAATACCGTGAAATCGGCGTCCATGGTCAGCGCCATCCCGTTGAATACGATCAGGTCAAAGGGTTTGGCCAGCATCGCATCGCAAATTCTTTCCATGATCCGGCATCATGTCGCGGAACCTGGCTGATGTCAATCCGAGTGGTTGACCGTCCTTGTCAAATCAGGATAGTCTCTACGCCGAAATGGTTTCACCCCAACACGGAGGAGCCCTGCCGGTGAATGATATAAACCTGGATTGGGTCATCGAGAACGGTACCATCATCACCATGGACGGCCGTCTGCGCATCATCGAAGATGGGGTCCTAGGGGTGCGCGGCAGCGAGATCACCTACGTCGGCCCCAATGGGCAAAGCGCCTTGGAGGCACGCCATCGCCTGGATGCCCGGGGCGGCTTGATCTTGCCAGGTCTGGTCAACGCCCACACCCACGCCGCCATGACCCTGTTTCGCGGCATTGCCGACGACTTGCCGCTGATGCAATGGCTGGACAACTATATTTTCCCCGTCGAGCAGCGCATGGACCGGCACTTTATTCAAGCCGGCACCCGGCTGGCCTGCGCCGAGATGATTGCCTCGGGCACCACCTGCTTCTGCGACATGTACTTGTTCGAGCAGGAAGTGGCGCTGGCCGCCAAATCGGCGGGGATGCGCTGCCTGGTGGGGGAAGTGCTCTACGACTTCCCCTCCCCCAACTACGGCCCCATCGAAAAGGGCCTGGCCTACACCGAAAACCTCATCCGCTCATGGCGTCAGGACCCGCTGGTCAACGTGGCCATTGAGCCCCATTCGCCCTATACCTGCAGCCCGAAACTGCTGTCGCAAACACAAGCCCTGGCCGAACGCTACGACGTGCCGCTCATCATGCATCTGGCCGAAAGCGACCATGAAAACGAACAGATTTTGGGCCGCTACGGAAAGCGCCCCGTAGCCCACATCGATAACCTGGGGCTATTGTCGCCCAAGCTGATTGCGGACCATTGCGTGCACCTGAACGAGGCGGAGATGGATTTGCTGGCCGAAAGAGGCGTCAGTGTGGTGCACAATCCGGAGAGCAACATGAAGCTCGGTTCGGGCATCGCCCCGGTGGCCGACCTGATCGCGCGCGGCGTGCGGGTTGGTCTGGGTACCGACGGATGCGCCGCCAACAACAATCTGGATATTTTCACCGAGATGGACAGTGCCGCCAAGCTGGCCAAGGTTCACCGGCTCGACCCCACGGCCCTGGATGCCGTAACCGTAATGCGCATGGGCACTATCGAAGGCGCCCGCGCATTGGGCATGGATCACTTGATCGGATCCATCGAGGTGGGCAAAAAAGCCGACATCATCGTCGTCGATACCGACCGGCCCCACCTGACCCCCCTCTACAACCCCTACTCGCAGTTGGTGTATGCCGCCACCGGGGCCGACGTGTGCCACACCATGATCAACGGCGAGGTGTTGATGCGCGACCGGCAACTGCAAACACTGGATTTATCTGAAGTCTTAGCGGAAGCCCGCGTTCAGGCAAAGCGGGTTATGGCGTGGGTTAAGACCTAATTGCTTGTTCTAAAGGCCATGTTCACTGTTCCTTGGGGTACAGATAACAGGCCGCCGCCTGCCCCTCAGCCACTTCAACCATGGGCGGCGGCGCCAGCACGCACCCGGGCATGGCGTAGGGGCACCGGTTCTGAAACCGGCATCCGTCGGGAAGTTCCAGCAGCCCGGGCACCATACCGCGAATCGTGCTCAATTCGATCTTACGCGGATTCTCCAGGCGCGGAATCGATTTGAGCAGCCCCATGGTGTAGGGATGCGCCGGCTGCTTGAACAGTTTGACGGCGGGCCCCTTTTCCATAATCGTGCCGGCGTACATCACCAGCACCTCTTCGCACATTTCGGCCACCACACCCAGGGCGTGGGTAATGAAAATAATAGCCATGCCGCTTTGGCGTTGTAGGTCGCGCATCACCGTCAGGATTTGGGCCTGAATAGTGACATCAAGGGCCGTGGTGGGCTCGTCGGCGATCAGGATATCCGGCTCGCACGCCAACGCCATGGCGATCATCACCCGCTGCCGCATGCCACCCGAGATTTGGTGCGGATACTCGCCCAGGCGCATGCCCGGCTCGGGAATCCCGACCTTGCGCAGCATCTCGATGGAGGCCTCCCGAATCTGGCCGTTTTCCATCTCGGGGAAGTGAAGCTGGTACACTTCGGCCAGTTGCCGCCCGATGCGGTGGACGGGATTGAGGGCCGTCATGGGCTCCTGAAAAATCATCGATATGCGATAGCCCCGGATAGCATGCATCTCATCGGCCGCGAGGGTGGCGATGTCGACACCTTCCAGCCGGATGCTGCCGCTGATGATGCGACCGGCCGGCTTGGGCAGCAGCCGCATGATCGACAGCGCCGTAACGCTTTTGCCGCACCCGGACTCACCCACCAGACCCACGGTGCTCCCCGCCCGCACGCTGAAACTGACGTCATTGACCGCCCGCACCAGTCCGGCCTCCGTGTCGAACGCCGTAACCAGATTCTCGACTTTAAGCAACGGGGTATCGGGTGAGTTTATCTCTCCTAAAGACACCATCACTCTTTTATATCACCTCACAATTTCCAGCCTTCCCGCGAACCCCCGGGGATCTTGACACTTCGACCTTTCGACCCTTCGACTTTCGACCTTGGGCTTTCGACCTTCGCCCCCTATTTAAACGTCTCATCCACAATGGTCACCGGCTCAAAAGACTGACCGGCTTTCATGGCCTTCTCGGTTTCGGCTTTGAGCCCATCATCAAGCCAGAAGAGCCCGCCCGTGGTGCTGTCAAAAGGGGCAAACAGGCTCTGGGAGTGTTTGGTGCCGGCCGGTGTGGGCAATTGCCACCAGCGCCAAAAAGCCTCACGCACGTAGGGCACCATGAAGGTGGGCACAAAACAGCCAATCTCGTGCACGCGGGCCTGGATCTGACGCGACAGCGCCTTGCGCTCGTCTTCGTCCAGCGAGTCGCGGTATTGCTCGATCAGACCGTCGAGGATCGCATCGTCGGTGTTGGTGATGTTGTTGGTCTGGGGTTTGTGGGCGTTGGCGGAATGAAAATGCTCCCAATACTGGGGCCGTAGCGACGTGCTCCAACCGGACCAGGCCACATCGTGCTTTTTTTCGATGATCTTCTTGTAATGCGCCGCCGGGTCGAGGCGCTGCAGCCGCAATTCGATGCCGGCCTTGATGGCCTCTTCCTTGAGCATCACTAGCCGCGGCGTGTGTTCGTCCTGGCTGTAGCTGACCTCGACCGAGAAGCGTACGCCATCTTTGACCCAGATGCCGTCCTGGCCCCGCTGCCAGCCCGAAGCGCTCATGTATTCGCCCACCTTGCCGATATCAAACCGGCGGGCGCGGATATCATTGTTACTGTATTCGCCGTATCCGGTCCATCCGTTTTCGAGCCGAAAGTAGTCACCACGAAGGATTTTCTGGATCACCGCCTCGACGTTCATGGCGTGGGCGAAAGCATAGCGCACATTGGGATCCTTGAAAATCTCGCGGTCCTGGTTGAGCCACAGGCCCATGGCGGATTGCTGGGTATTATTGAAAAACCAGATCTTGTGCACGTAGCCCTTGTTGATGACGGGGGTATCGGCCTTGACGTGCCACCACTTGGGTTGCGTCAAGGGAAAGACGTCGATACGGCTCTTTTTGAAGTACTCCCACAGTACGTTCATGTCGCGAACGACCGTATAGGTCACGCGGTCGACATTGAATCGGTGCTTAAAATAGCGCAGATCCTGCCCCCACCACTCTTTTTTACGCTTGAACTTGACGAATTTGCCCTTTTGGAAATCGGAGATCTGGTAGGGACCGGTGTTGGGAACGATCTTCCAGTTGTACTTCTGAACAAACTCGTCATCGAGCTGGCCGTAGAAGTGGCGCGGGGTGGGGCTGATACCCAGGCGCAGGTGCAGATCGGGCTGCGCCTTGGTGCTGACCACGGCCAGGGTGTGGTCGTCGAAAATGTCTACGCGCTCGATCTCCTGGGTGTAGTAATCGTTGTACCAGGGCGCCACGATGTACTTGGAGCGCATGAAGTCGAGGCTGTAGGCAAAGTCCGCGGCGGTGACGGGCACGCCGTCCGACCAGCGCGCCGCGGGGTTGAGCTTGAAATACATGGTCTTTTTGTCTTTACCATAAGCCCAGTGCGTGGCCAGCTCGGGGATGATCTGCTCGGTGTTGGGGTGAATGCCGATCAGGCTGAGTTGATTGCCCAGGATGGCGCTGCGAAAGCTGCTGTTGGAATCAGGACCCACGGTGCGGAAGGTGAGCGGAAAACTGAGTAGGGCCTCGCGAAACGTGCCGCCTTTGACCGCTTCGGGCGAGGAAAAGAGTGGCTCGGCGTCGTTGGTGAGCCACGTTACCTCCTCGGTCATGGGCACGGTTTTAACTTCGGGCAACACCGGGGTGTCCCGCTGGCCGGCGGCTGTTTCGCCGGCAGCGGTTTTTTCGGTCGTTCCGGGCTTGTCCCCACAGGCGATCAATGCGGTGAGTATCAAACCCGTCAAAATAGGGGTAAAGAGAATGGTCAGGCGTTTTTTTATACTCATAAACTCTCGCTGTTCAGTTCATCGATCAAAGGAATCGGCAACAGAGGCCGGCCGTTTCCGCTTCTCAACTATTCATAAACGGTGTGCAGCTTGGGATCGAAGGCCTCCCGAACGGCCTCGCCCACGAAGGTAACCGCCACCAGGGTGAGGGTCATGGCCGCGATGACCGAGGAGACGATCCACCAGGCATCAAGGTTGGCCCAGCCCTGCTGCAGCAGCTCCCCCCAGCTGGGCGTGGGCGGCGGCAAGCCGAACCCCAGGTAATCCAACGATGTCAGCGCTACGATCCCGCCCGAAACGGCAAAAGGAGCGAATGTGACGATAATCGCCACCGTGTTGGGGATAATGTGACGGAAGATGATCCGAAAACTGCTGGCCCCCAAAGCCCGGGCGGCCCAAACGTACTCCCGCTCGCGCTCCTTATAGGTGATTGTGCGCATGGTCCAGGTGATGCCGATCCAGCCGAAAAAGGCCATGATCAAAATCAGCATCGTGAAATTGGGCACCATGATGGAGGAGATGATGATGATGACATATAAAAAGGGTATATTGGACCAGATTTCGATGATGCGCTGGAAAAAGAGGTCGAAAATACCCCCCCAGTACCCCATGGCGCTGCCGATGCCCACGCCGATGGCATAGTTGGCCAATAGAAGCAGCAGAGAGAATATGATGGCGATCCGGAACCCGTACACCAGCCGGGCCGCGATATCGCGGCCCACGTTGTCGGTGCCCAGAAAGTGCTTGTCGGCCCACGACGGCGGCAGGGGCGGATAGAAGCCCTCTGGCAAGTTGATCTCGTAGGGGCTGTAAGGAATAAGCGGTAGCAGCACCCAGTTGCCCGATCCATCGGCTTTGAACTGGCGTGCCAGTTCGCGGTAGTTGGTCTCGTAGGGATAATCGAGCCCAAAAGTCTCGCCCGGCAGCATGGCGCCGTAAGTGGGAAAATATAGCCGCCCCTCATAATGAACCATCAGCGCCCGGTTGTTGACCATCAATTCGGCGAAAAAGGAGGCAATGATCAACGCCACGATCAAAATAAACGAGTAGTAGCCGCGTTTGATCGACTTAAAGCGTTTGATCTTTTTGATGGTCAAGGGATTGAGCATTTTATTCAAACCTCACCCTCGGATCCACCAGCGCCACGCAAACATCCGACAAAATATTGCCGATCATAAAGAGCAACGACGAGATCACCAGAATGCCCAGCACCACCGGGTAGTCGCGCTCCACCACCGACTCATAGCCCAGCAGCCCCATGCCGTTGATGTTGAAAACCGTTTCGATCAAAAACGAGCCCGACAGCACCACCGAAATGTTGTTACCGAAGCTGGTGGCGATGGGAATCAGGCTGTTGCGAAGCGCATGCCGGAAGACGGCCTTTTTAAAAGGAAGCCCTTTGGCAATGGCCGTGCGCACATAGTCGGCGGCCAGATTGTCCATGAGGGTGTTTTTCATCAAGAAGGTCATCACCGTAAACGACCCCAGCACATAGGCCGTAAGCGGCAGAACCGTGTGGCGGGCCAAATCGAAGGCCTTGCCCAGAAGGCTGAAGTCTTCGAAATCGTCGCTGATCAAACCGCCCAGCGGCAACAGTTCCCAATGGGAGGCGAAGAGCATCAGCAGCAACACGCCCACCACCCAGCCCGGTATGGCGTAGCCGATGAAAACGACGATGGAAGAGGCGTTGTCAAAGAGGCTTTTGTGCCGGATCGCCTTGGCGATGCCCAAGGGGATGCAGATGCCGTAAACCAGCAGCAGCGATAAAATACCAAAGTAGAGCGACACCGGAATGCGGTCGCGGATCATCTCCCACACCGGGTCGTAGTAGCGCGTGGAAACGCCCAGGTCGCCCGTGACAACCTTGCCCAGCCAGATGGCGTAGCTCACCAGCACCGGTTTGTCGAAACCGTAATACTCCTTCAAGGCCTCGATCTGACTCTCGGAGAGGGGCTGGGTCTGGTTGCGCGAAGCTGTTGCCGGCCCCGCTGAGCCACTGGCCTGCATCTGGCGGGATTCGGCGATGATGCGCTCGATGGGGCCGCCGGGCACGAACCGCGTGATCACGAACACCATGATGGTGATGCCGATGAAGGTGGGTATGATCAGCAGCAAGCGGCGGATAAAATAGGCGGTCATGGTGTCGGGCGGACTCTCGCAAGGCGGCGGTTGCAATCAATCGACGAGGTGCTACTATAACTGAAGCTGATTTCAATTTCAACCACGCAAACCTTCCCCAAATAGCGGATAACAAGGAATATCAAATGGTTGACAAAGACAATATTGTCCCGGCAGCCGAGCTTGAAAGACGCCGGACCACGTTTCAGGCCCACCTGCAAGAACTCGATCTGGACGGCGCCCTGATCGTCCAAAAAACGGATCTCTTCTACTTTGCCGGCACCATCCAGGAGGCCCAGCTATACATCCCCTGCCAGGGCCAACCGCTATTGATGGTCTATAAAAGTCTCGAGCGGGCTCAGGCCGAATCGGCTTTGGAACGGATTGTACGACTTTCAACACCCCGTAACCTACCCCTATTGCTGACGGAACACGGCTATCGGCAGCCGAAAAGACTCGGCCTGGAACTGGATGTGTTGCCCACGCAACGCTATTTCCAATATCAGCAAATTTTCGCGGGCGTCGAACTGAGCGACGCCTCCCATCATATCCGGCTCACCCGGACCGTTAAATCCGCCTACGAGCTGGAACTGATGCGCATCGCCGCGGGTCTTTCGGACCGCCTGGCCGCCAGTGTGCCCGAATTATTGCGCCAGGGGATGACCGAACTGGAACTGGCCGGAAAAGTGGAGGGGCTGGCGCGTGCCTTGGGCCATCAGGGCATCGTACGCATGCGTCTGTGGGGCAACGAGCTTTTTTACGGCCACCTGATGTGCGGGCCAGATGCAGCGGTGCCCAGCTATTTGGCCTCTCCCACCGGCGGCAGCGGTCCCGGCGCGGCCATGGCCCAGGGTGCCGGTATGCGCCTGATCGAACCCAACCAGCCGATCCTGCTCGATTACGTGTTTGTACACCAAGGTTACATTTCGGACCACACCCGCATTTTCAGCATTGGTGAGTTGGCACCGGATTTGAACCGCGCCCATGCGGCCATGCTGCAGATTCAAGACGAGATAGGCCCAAAAGCCAAACCCGGCGTTGAGGCCGGAGAGATCTACCGTCTGGCCGTGGCGATGGCTGAAAAGGCCGGATATGGCGATTTTTTCATGGGCGCCGCCAAGCCGCGTATCAAGTTTGTGGGTCATGGGGTGGGCTTGGAACTGGATGAATATCCCTTCCTTGCCAAGGGTCAGACCATGCCGCTGGCCGAAGGCATGACCATCGCCCTAGAGCCCAAGCTGGTTTTTCCAAACCGGGGCGTGGTGGGCATCGAAAACACCCACGTAGTAACCTATGATGGGCTGCAGCCGCTGGGGTCGTTCCCCGATGAGATCTGTGTGGTCGACGTTTAGCTAAATATCCAAATAGTGCCATGGTATCTCATGTTTTGACAAGATCGCCATACCGGTGATAGTCTCAATGAATCACAGGTTTTAAAAACCGTAGGCCAACCACAACATCTTGTGTGTCATTCAACCTGAAGTTTATTTTGAATATCATCAGTAATGTTTATAATTCCGGAACTTAAGGATCATGCAAGAATGGTTGAGTTTCGAAGCTATGCAATTGTGAACAATACTTTTAGAATTCTAAAAATTGAAAATTCAGGGTCTATGGCAAACATTTATTGGTCTCTCCTTGCAGTCACCCCAGTCGAGGGTTAGCAGCGCCATTCCGAGATCTTACCTAACTGGCCACTCATCACTGCTGCCCTAATTCTCGCGAGGCAAATGCAGCCAGTTTCCTGAATGGATGCCTTGTTTTTGATCTAAGTCAATGATTGGTGTTTACGCCCGTGTTACGGTCTGAACAATGCTATTAAAGAAAAACACGACGACACGCGGCGCTCTCACCCAATAACATAACCTTAGCCAGTGTCTATCCTCTGGAGGTGACCGATGTCGAGTGATTCAATTTTTTCATCTCTCCGTTTTTTTCGGCCACATGGGAAAAAGCACGAATGCAAAGAAGAAAAGTCCCCCGACAATTGGGCTGAAACGCGTTGCGGTCAGCGCAAGTGGGAGGCGCTGTACCGGCGCCGCTGGCAGTATGACAAGAAGGTGCGCTCCACGCACGGGGTCAACTGCACCGGCTCTTGCTCCTGGGATGTATATGTCAAGGACGGCATCCTGGTGTGGGAGACCCAGGCCACGGACTACCCCGCCTGCGGCGAAGGGTTTCCCAACCACGAGCCCCGCGGCTGTCCGCGCGGGGCCACCTATTCGTGGTACACCTACAGCCCCGTGAGGTTGAAATACCCCCTGATTCGATCCAGTTTGATGGAAATGTGGCGTGAGGCGCTGGAGCAGCATAGCGATCCTGTAGCTGCCTGGGCAAGTATCGTCAACGACGGCGAAAAGCGCCGCCGGTTTCACAAAGAGCGAGGCAAGGGTGGTTTTGTCCGGGCCACCTGGGACCAGGCCGCCACGATGATCGCGGCCGGGCTGATCCACACCATTAAAAAATACGGCCCGGACCGCATCTTCGGGTTCTCCCCGATTCCGGCCATGTCCATGGTGTGCTATGCTTCGGGGTCACGGTTCCTGTCGTTGATCGGCGCGTCCATGATCAGCTTCTACGACTGGTATTGCGACCTGCCGCCGGCCTCACCGCAGATCTGGGGCGAGCAGACCGATGTGCCCGAAAGCGCCGACTGGTACGAATCTTCTTATTTTATTGTCTGGGGCGCCAACCTGCCCATGACACGCACCCCCGATGCGCATTTTTACACCGAGGCGCGTTATCGAGGCGCCCGGGTGGCAGCGGTGGCCCCCGATTATGCCGAGTATGTCAAGTTCGCCGATACCTGGCTACCGGCCAAGGCGGGAACCGATGCGGCTCTGGCCATGGCCATGACCCACGTCATCGTCAAGGAGTTTTACGTTGACCGTCAGGTGCCCTATTTTATCGACTACGCCAAACAATACACCGATCTACCCTTCGTGGTGGTGCTTAACGAGCGTGGCGACACCCATGCACCCGGCCGGTTCCTGCGTGCCGCGGACCTGGGCGCGGAGACGAATAACGCCCAGTGGAAAACCGTGGTGGTTGACGCGGTCAGTGGTGATTTCCATATCCCCAACGGCAGCATCGGGTTTCGCTGGAACGAAGAAGGGCGCTGGAACCTGAAGCTGGAGGATGACGGGCGGCCGATCGATCCAATGCTCAGTTTTGCCGACCAGCCCGATGGGTGGCAAACGGTCTCTTTCCCGGTATTCGAGGCCGCCGGTGTCGCAACCAGAAAGGGCCTGGTACCTTTCAGAACTGTCGCCACCGCCTCGGGCGAACGGCGCGTGGTCACGGTTCTTGACCTGATGACCGCCCAACTGGGCGTATTGCCCAAACAGGCACCGTCTTCCCTTGCAGACGATCCCCCGGACTATCCGAACGACTACACCGATCCCAAACCCTACACGCCCGCCTGGCAGGAAGCCATCACCGGTGTGCCGGCGGCCGATGTCATCCAGGTGGCGCGCGAGTTCGCCGACAACGCTGAAAAAACCCGCGGCAAATCCATGATCTTTTTAGGCGCCGGCACCAACCACTGGTATCACAGCGACATGATCTACCGCACCATCATCAACCTGACGACCCTGTGCGGCTGCCAGGGGGTCAACGGCGGCGGCTGGGCGCATTACGTGGGACAGGAAAAGGTCCGGCCCCAGGCGGCCTGGTCCCAGGTGGCCTTCGGTCTGGACTGGCAAAGACCGCCTCGCCTGCAAAACGGCACCTCGTTTTACTATTTCGCCAGCGACCAGTGGCGCTACGACAACGCTGCGGCCCGAAACCGTCCTTTCGCCGCTGGCCGAACAGAAGCCGATGCAGCACATGGCCGACTACAACGTGATCGCCGCCCGCCTGGGATGGCTGCCGTCCTATCCGCAGTTCGATCAGAATCCCATCGAACTGGTGCGTGAGGCCGTGGCCAGCGGGGCTTCCTCGGACGAGCAGATCGTGGCCTACGCGGTCGATAAACTGAAAAAGGGGCGTTGCATTTTGCGGTGGAAGATCCGGACAACCCGGCCAATTTCCCGCGGGTGCTGTTTCTGTGGCGGGCCAACCTGCTGGGGGCCAGCGGCAAAGGTCATGAGTATTTTCTCAAGCACCTGCTGGGCGTGGACAACGCCGTAATGAACACGGACAGCGACGTGCACCCCGAAGAGATCAAATGGCGCGAACCGGCCCCGGAAGGCAAGCTGGACCTGCTGGTGACCCTGGAGCTGCGCATGTCCACCAGCGCCATGTACGCCGACATTGCCCTGCCGGCCGCCGGATGGTACGAGATGCACGACCTGAACACCACCGACATGCACCCGTTTATTCACCCCTTCAACCCGGCCATCGACCCGCCCTGGGAGACCCGCACCAACTGGGAACAGTTTAAAACCATCGCCGAGAAATTCTCCCAAATGGCGGTCGAGCACCTGGGCCCGGTCAAAGGATCTGGTGGCCACGCCCCTGATGCACGACAGCCCTGGCGAAATCGCACAGCCGGACGTCAGGGACTGGCGCAAAGGCGAATGCGAACCGCAACCCGGCCGGACGATGCCCAACCTGGCGGTGGTGACCCGCGATTACCCGGAGGTCTATCGCATGATGACCGCCTTGGGGCCGCTGGCCGCTTCGGTGGGCGTTGGTTCCAAGGGCGTCATGTGGAAGGCCGAGGAAGAAGTCGAAGCCCTGAAAGCTTCCCTTGGCAAGGTGACCGAGACAGGCGTCAGCCAGGGGCAACCGGTGATGCAAACAGCCAAGCAGGTTGCCGAAACCATCCTGATGCTGGCGCCGGAAACCAATGGCGAGACGGCGGTGAAATCCTGGGTCGGGTTAGAAAAACGCACCGGTCTGTCACTGCAGCACCTGAGCCTACGCCGTCAGGGTGAGCGCTTCAAATTCGATGACCTAACCGCCCAACCGCGCAAAATCATCACCTCGCCGATCTGGAGCGGCATCGAATCCGAAGAGCGGCGCTATTCGCCTTTTGTGATCAACATCGAGGAAAAAATCCCGTTTCGAACGCTCACGGGCCGGGCCCAGTTCTATCAGGACCACCCCTGGATGCTGGATTTTGGCGAACACCTGCCCCTTTACCGTCCGCCAGTGGATATGCTCAACGCTGCATCCATCCAAGTGCGCCGCGAGCCCGACCGGGAGATCGAGCTGGGCTACCTGACGCCCCATTCCAAATGGTCGATTCACAGCACCTAT
Source organism: uncultured delta proteobacterium (assembly GCA_963783425.1). GTDB lineage: Bacteria > Desulfobacterota > Desulfobacteria > Desulfobacterales > QNYZ01 > CAWANO01. Next base: position 179,544 of record CAWANO010000007.1, on the reverse strand, counting down.
TCGGATACCCTGACCATGCTGACGCTGTTTCGCGGCGGCGAAGCGATCTGGATCAACGACGAGGATGCCCTGAAAATAGATATCCGGGACAACGACTGGCTGGAATGTTTCAACGCCAACGGGGTGGTCATGGCCAAGGCGGTGGTCAGCCCGCGCATCCCGCCGGGCAAGGCGTTCATGTATCATGCCCAGGAACGCCTGATTAACACGCCGGGATCGAACTTATCCGGCAAACGCGGCGGCACCCACAACAGTGTCACCCGCATCGTGGTCAAACCCACCCATATGATCGGCGGGTATGCGCAGCTCAGCTATGGGTTTAACTATTACGGCCCCATCGGGTCCCAGCGCGACGAGACAATTATCGTGCGCAAAGCCGGGGAGGTGGACTGGTATGAAGATTAAAGCCCAATACGCCATGGTGTTGAACCTGGACAAATGCATCGGCTGCCACACCTGCAGCATCCCGTGCAAGAACGTATGGACCAACCGTGACGGAGCCGAATACATGTGGTTCAACAACGTCGAAAGTAAACCCGGTATCGGATATCCCAAAAAATGGGAAAATCAAGAGATCTACAAAGGCGGCTGGCAACTCGATGGTGACACACTGAAACTGAAAGCCGGTGGTCGCGTCCACAAAGGTGTCAACATCTTTCACAATCCCGACCTGCCGGTCATCGACGACTACTACGAACCCTGGAATTACGATTATGCCCGGTTGATCGATAGTCCCAAACGCAAGCACCAACCCTCCGTACGGCCCCAATCCCGCTTGACCGGCAAACCGATAAATCTGAAGTGGGGTCCCAACTGGGAGGACGATCTGGCCGGTCTGGGCGAAACCGGCGCCGGAGACGCCAATTTTAAAAATCTCGAAATTGCGACGTATCTGCAGTTCCGCAATGTGTTCATGTTCTGGCTGCCGCGCTTGTGTGAACACTGCCTTAACCCGGCCTGCGTGGCCTCCTGCCCGTCTGGTGCCCTGTACAAACGCGAGGAGGACGGCATCGTGCTGGTGGACCAGGAACGCTGCCGGGGATGGCGCTACTGCGTATCGGGCTGTCCGTATAAGAAAGTCTATTTCAACTGGAAGACCGGGCGGGCGGAAAAGTGTATCTTCTGCTATCCCCGCATCGAAGCCGGACTGCCCACTCTGTGCGCCCACAGTTGCGTGGGACGCATCCGTTACGTGGGGGTTTTGCTTTACGATGCGGATCGCATCGCCGAAACAGCGGCCGCACCGTCCGACCAGGCCGTCTATCCGGCGCACCTGGACATCCTTCTCGATCCCAACGATCCCGATGTCGAACGTGCCGCCGCGTCCCAGGGTATCGCACCGAACATGCTGGCGGCCGCCAAAAAGATCACCGGTTTATGCCCTGATCAAAGACTGGCGCCTGGCCCTGCCGCTGCACCCTGAATTTCGTACCCTTCCCATGGTATGGTATGTGCCGCCGTTGAGTCCGGTCAGCCGTCAGGTGGAGCCTTCCCAGGAATCGGATGTGATCGATCACCTGCGGATTCCCATCACCTACCTGGCCAATCTGCTCACCGCCGGTGATGAGGCCCCCGTCAGGATGGCCCTCAAACGCCTCTCGGCCGTCCGCCAATATATGCGGACCCAACGGTTGGAAAAACGGTCCGACACGGGGTTGCTCGATGCGGTGGGACTCGACGAAGAAACTGTCGAAAAGATGTACCGCCTGCTGGCGTTGGCGCGTTTGGAGGATCGTTTCGTTCTGCCGACGAAACCCGTTATTCAGGATGAAGATAGTTACACCCGGCAGGGATGCTGCGGCTTTGGCGAAGCCTTTTGACAGGGAATGCAAAGGAAAACCATAAAATGCATGATCACCACACCGATTCGCTGCAAGTGTTGTCCGTGTTGCTGCACTATCCCGACAAAGACCTGTTAAACGGCCTGGATGAGATTGAATCGCTTGTCGCCAATTTGCCGCTGTCAGAAACGAAATCTGCCATCCAGGCGTTTATCAGAGATCTTAAAACCCAATCCCTCATTGACGTTCAGGAAAGATATACAGCCGTGTTCGACATTGATCCGGCAACGACAATGAACGTGACCTACCACGCTTTTGGCGACAATGAGAAACGGGCTGCTGCGCTGGCATACCTGCAGCACAATTACGAGCAGGCCGGGTGGGCGCGCATCACGGGTGAGTTGCCGGATTATCTGCCCATGATGCTGGAATTTCTCTCGGTCTGTACGCATCCGGAGCACACCGCACCGGTGTGGCAGTGCCTGCAAGGCATGCCGCCGCTGGTCGTACGTCTGGAAGAGAAGGCACCGGTCTATGCTGCCCTGTTGCAACCGATCGCCCGCATGGCAGTCGAACGTTGCGCCGCGGCCGGCAGCGGCGATCATCCGCACGAAGCAAATGCGTAGCCCGTAGGAGGAAATCCCATGGACCTTTATTATACGCTTGTTTTCACAGTCTTTCCGTATTTATGCCTCACCACTTTTGTTGTCGGGCACGCTTACCGCTATGTCACTGACCGCTACGGGTGGAACGCCAGATCCAGTGAGTTCCTGGAAAAAAAAGCCCTTTTTGCCGGGTCGGTTCTCTTCCACTGGGGTATTGTGTTCACCTTCCTTGGCCATGCCGGCGGTCTGCTGATACCGCAACGCGTCTTGGACCGCTTTGGCATCAACAGCCAGGCCCATATGGAGATCGCCTACTGGAGCGGTTTGGCTGTTGGGATAGCGGCTTTTGTCGGTGCGCTACTCCTGTTAAAGCGGCGGCTGACCCACCCCCGTATGCAAGCCGTCCACCGGCTCAACGACACCATTACTATCAGCGCGCTGGCCCTGGTTGTAGGAGCTGGGCTTTATAATGTGGTGTTCGGACATTACAACGTTCTGTACTCCGTTGCCCCCTGGATCAGAGGGATTGTCACATTCACGCCCGATGCGACGCTGATGCATGCGGTCCCCCTCAGCTACAAAGTGCACATTCTTTTGGCTCTGACACTGCTGGGGTTTTCTCCCTTTAGCCGGTTGGTTCACATCTGGAGTGCGCCTGTTTTTTATGTGCTTCGCGTCCCGATTTTATTTCGAAAATATGCCAGGAGAACGCCGGTTGGTCAGTAGCGCTGAAACCGGCCGCGCCGCTTGCATGCGTTTTCGTAGAAAGGAGATGCCACATGGGCGAAGACAATACCTGCCAGGCACGCTCAACACCCCGGGCGGCGCTGTTTTGGACCACATTGGCCTTTTTCGGCGGATTCGCCGGAGTTTCCGCTTTTGGCCCCATCGTCTCCAAGCTTAAGGCAACCATGGGGCTCGATCCCTTGCTGATGGGGCTCCTGGCGGCCTGCCCGGCACTGACCGGATCGCTGCTGCGCATCCCCTTCGGTGCCATGGTCGACAGGATGGGCGGCAAGCGCCCGATACTTGTTCTTTTGGCGCTCGCCGCAGCCGGTGTGGCCGGCATGACCGTGATGTTCAATCTGTCACCGACACCACAGGCCGCGCAATTACCCCTGGTTCGTTCTTTTCGGCACCCTCTGCGGCTGCGGGATCGCCATCTTCTCGGTCGGAATCCCTACCGTTTCCTATTGGTATCCGCAGCGCACGCAAGGCTCGGCACTGGCCGTTTATGCCGGACTGGGCAACCTTGCCCGGGGCTGTTCGCCCTGCTGCTGCCGCTGCTTGTGACCGCTCTGGGTTTTACGCTTAGCTACGTGATGTGGTTTGCCTTGCTGGTGGTGCTCACCGTGATGGTGGCCGCATTCATGAAGGACGCGCCGTATTTCCAGTACAAGGAGATGGGCATCGATATCGATCCGGATGCGCTGCTGCACGCGTGCGGGGAAGAACTGATCCCCGTCCGGCGCCGCATTTTCTTCCATCCAAAAAGCCGGTGCCGATTGGCGGACATGGGTTCTGACATTTTTCTACTTCACCTCGTTCGGTGGTTTTATCGCACTGACCGTGTGGTTTCCCACCTACTGGGCGGAGCGATTTGCGACCTCAATGACAGTCGCCGGTCTGCTGACCGCCGTTTACTCCCTTTCGTCAAGTTTGCTCCGGGTGGCCGGCGGCTATGCGGCAGACAAGGTCGGCGGAGAGCGGATGACGTTTGCAGCGTTCATCGTCACCGGTATCGGGGCGATTCTGATGATTCCGGCCACGGGGTCCATGACGCTCGCCGTAGCGGGCGCACTCTTATTGGCTTTGGGTATGGGGTTTGCCAACGCGGCGGTGTTCAAGCTGGTGCCCCGTTACAGCCCGACAGCCGTTGGCGGTGCGGCGGGCATCGTCGGAGGGCTTGGCGCGTTTGGCGGCTTTGTCATTCCCCCGGTGATGGGGCTCTTTGTCCGCAGCCTTGGCCGTGACGGTTATGCCATGGGCTTTATCGTTTTCCTGGGGTTGTCCCTGGCGGCGCTGCCGCTGCTGGTGCTTGCTGCGCCGCCAGAAGCCATCCGGTGCCTAATGTCGTCGCCCTGCGATGACAGTGTGGACGGGTGGCCAAAAGATAGCGGTGATCTAGTGTTGCCGCGGACACCAGTTAAGGAGGAATTGTGAAAAATACCATCACCGTATGCGGAAAACCCATCGAGAAATGTCTTGACATTATTCAGCATTTTCACGGCTGGAAAGCCCCGGGACTGGTGACGGGGGTGTTTTTGGTAGATCTTGCCATGTCGCGCATCGGATGCGGGATTGAATTCGACGCCATCGCGGAATCCCGCCACTGCTTGCCGGACGCCGTCCAGCTGTTCACGCCTTGCACGGTCGGCAACGGATGGCTCAAAGTCGTGGATTGGGATAAATTTGCGGTTACACTCTACGACCGGCGTTCCCTCAATGGCTGCCGCGTGTGGCTGGATCTCGAAAAGACCAAACGATTCCCCTTGTATCATGGCTGGTTCATGCAGACGATCCACAAGAAGGATGATCAATCATGAAGTGCTGCTCGACACCATCATTCTGCAGGCAGGTCGGTTTTGTCTGACACGGCTGATCTACATGACCGACCTATACCGGCGTAATAAGAAAGGCACCATATTGGTGTGCCCCTCTTGTGGCGAGGCCTACAGCGCCCATCAGGGAGCGCTGTGTGCCGTTTGTCAGGGACTCGGGTATTTTTCCCCGGCAGCTGCAACACCACCGAAACCGCTCGGCCGCCGGCCCCACCTTGCACCGCAACGGCGAACGGAAAAATCGGCAACCGGACAACCTTCCATGATGGAGATTGAACCCCATGTTCAAAACCATACCCATCGAAGATGCCGTCGGCACCGTGCTCGCTCATGATGTCACTGAAATCCGCAAGGGTGAATTCAAGGGTGCCGCATTCCGCAAAGGGCATGTCGTAAAGACCGAAGATATCTGCCGCTTCCTTCGCATCGGCAAGCGCCACCTGTACGTGCTTGAGATTGAAGACGGCTTCCTCCACGAAGATGCAGCCGCCATTCGGATGGCCGCAGCCATCTGTGGCGACGGCGTGAGTGTTGCCGGTGAGCCTCGCGAAGGCAAGCTCAACCTGGTCGCGGCCCAAGATGGCCTGCTAAAAGTGCAGGTTGAAGCCCTGGCAGCATTCAATCTTTTGGGCGAGGTGATGTGTGCCACCCGCCACACCAATACAGTGGTGCGAAAAGGCGACGTGGTCGCCGGAACGAGGGCCATCCCGCTGGTGTTGTCCAGATCTGTGGTGGACAATGCGTTGAAGATTGCCGGAGACTGCGGCGGTCTGTTGCGGGTGCTGCCCATCCGCAGTGCCAAGGTGGGGTTGGTGATCACCGGCAGCGAGGTGTTTTCCGGAATGATCGAAGACCGGTTCGAGTCAGTGCTTAGAGAAAAAATCAACAGGATCGGTTCTTCAGTGGTCGGGGTCGCTTTCGCGCCGGATGACCCGGCGGCGATCGGAGAGGCCATTGCCCGGATGCACACAGCCGAGGCCGACTTCATTCTAACGACTGGCGGTATGTCGGTGGACCCCGATGATGTTACACGCGAAGGCATCCGTCTGGCCGGCGGTAGCACCGAGTGTTACGGCGCACCGGTATTGCCCGGCGCCATGTTCATGATGGCGGATCTAAACGGTATGGTCGTCTTGGGGATTCCGGCCTGCGGACTCTATCACGAGACCACGATCTTTGATCTGGTTCTCCCGCGCGTTTTGGCCGGTGAGCATCTGCAGCGCGAGGAGATCGCCCGGATGGGGCACGGTGGTCTGTGCCTGAACTGCACTACATGCCGTTTTCCCCAATGCGGATTTGGCAAATCTGCCTGAACGTTTGTTCGGGCTCTTTGAAACTGCGCATCACAACTTAAGGAGGCTATCCATGTTTTGTTACCAATGTGAGCAAACCGCCAAGGGCACCGGCTGCACAGTACAAGGTGTTTGCGGCAAACTGCCTGAAATCGCCGCTTTGCAGGATCTGCTGCTGTATTCCCTCATGGGGCTTTCACAGGTGGCCGTAGAAGGCCGAAAAGTTGGTGTTTCGGACAATGGCGTGAATGTTTTCACCGTCCAGGCGGCCTTTTCCACGCTGACCAACGTGGATTTTGATCAGGACCGTTTTATGGATCTGATCCGGCAATCGGTTGCCCTACGTGAAAAGTTGAAAGCACAGGTTGACGCGGCCGGCGGCCATGCCGGTGGGCTGGGCGGCCCGGCAGCCTTTCAACCTGAATCCGGCTTCGAAGCGTTGGTCAAACAGGGTGAGCAGGTCGGTATTAAAACCTACCCCGGTGATGACCCGGATATTCTGTCACTTAAACACACCGTGCTTTATGGCATCAAGGGGGTGAGTGCGTATGCCGATCACGCGCTCATTCTGGGGAAGGAAGACGAGCGCGTCTATGCCTATGTGCATGAGGCTCTTGCTGCCATTCAATCGGATGACCTGGGGCTTGACGCGTGGGTGACAATGGCGCTCAGATGCGGTGAGGCGGCGTACAGAGCCATGGAACTGCTGGATGCCGGAAACACCGAAACCTATGGCCACCCGGTCCCCACCAAAGTGCCGCTGGGGTATAAGAAAGGCAAGGCCATCCTCGTCTCCGGCCACGACATGAAAGACCTGGATGCGCTGCTCAAACAAACCGAAGGCACCGGCATCAACATCTATACGCACGGCGAGATGCTTTCCACCCACGGATACCCTAAACTGAAAGCGTACCCGCATTTCTATGGGCAGTTCGGCACGGCCTGGCAGAAGCAGACCAAGGAGTTCGCCGAATTTCCAGGCGCCATCCTCATGACCACCAATTGCATCCAGCGGCCCAAGAACGAATACAAGGAAAACCTTTTCACCAGCGGCATGGTCGGCTGGCCGGGCATCCCCCACATTGCGGACCTGAATTTTAAGCCGGTCATCGAACGCGCCCTGGCACTTCCCGGTTTCACCGAAGATCATGTAACCCAAGAAGTCACAGTGGGATTTGCCCGAAATGCCGTGCTCGGAGTGGCCGATAAGGTCATCGACGCGGTCAAATCCGGCGCCATTCGGCACTTCTTCCTGGTGGCCGGCTGCGATGGGGCCAAGCCGGGGCGAAATTACTATACGGAGTTCGTGGAAAAGGTGCCGAAAGACTGCGTGGTTCTGACACTGGCCTGCGGCAAATACAGGTTTTTCGATATGGATCTCGGGGACATCGGCGGCATCCCGCGCCTGCTGGATGCCGGTCAGTGCAACGACGCCTACTCGGCAGTCCAGATCGCTGGCGCCCTGGCCAAGGCCTTCAACGTGGGCGTCAACGAGCTGCCCTTGTCACTGATCATCTCCTGGTACGAGCAAAAGGCGGTGTGCGTGCTGTTGGCGCTTCTCCATCTCGGTATCAAGGGCATTCGCCTTGGGCCGTCTCTGCCGGCGTTTCTCACTCCCGCCGTGCTGGATACCCTGGTGAAGACCTTCGACATCAAGCCCATCACCACGGCCGACGAGGATTTGAAAGCCATTCTGGGGTAGTGCTCTTTTTAACCGCTTATCAATGGGCTGCCCAAAGAGAAACGGGCAGCCCCTATTCACCGGGCAACTGCACCGCCTTTATGGTGCAGCCACCCGCCATGGCATTCATGTTAGAAGAAAAAATACTTCGAACCAATACGATCCTGTATTGCAGGCATTGGCAGCCGACGGTCGTCTTTTACCGCGATGTGCTTAAACTCACGGTAAACCATGAAACGGACTGGATGGTTGAATTCCGACTGTCGGACAATAGCTACCTGAGCATCGCCGATACGGAGCGCGCTACCGTAGGGCACGCCAAGGGTCAGGGGATAACGCTATCTTTTCAGATCCACGACGTGAACCGCATCAAATCTCAATTGAAGAGACTTGGAATAGAGACCTCGGACACACGGCTGGTTTGGGGTAGGCAAGCTTTTTACATTAATGATCCGGATGGCCATCGAATTGAATTGTGGGCCTAAAACGCTACCTGGGCAGCAACTATGCCTATTCCAATTCTCGACACTCTAATAAAGCACTTTCTGACAATCATTCCTCGGAAATAGTCCTCACAGATTTGGTCGAACGTTACGCAGACAACGCCTATTGGTGCTCGATTTTACAGATCTCGAAAAATCAACAATGGCATATGTATTCTTCAGAATTGCCAATCTCAACAATAATTATCCTATGTGTGAAATCTGATCACCTTGATAGATCAACAATACCGTTAGAATTCGTGTGTCAATCTGTATTTTACCACACCACAATATAGTGTGGTTTCTATTTTGTGTCCAAAACCGACGATGTCTCCAACAAATCGCAAGACGGAACGAAATTGTGATGTTCTCTTTTCAGAGTGTGATATTAACGCAAACAGCAAAACTTCGAGATCTTGTCTGGTTGGTCTGGACAATCTAAGAATAATGGAAGCATAATGAAAAAAGGGAGCGGATGATCCATCCACTCCCTTTAATGTAAACTGAGCCGTGCGGCCGATTAACGCTTGGAAAACTGGAAGCGTTTGCGCGCGCCGGGTTGACCGTATTTTTTACGCTCTTTAACCCGTGAGTCTCGTGTTACAAAGCCGGCTTTTTTGAGGGTTATACGCAGATCGGGCTCTGCCAGCAAAAGCGCGCGGGTGATGCCGTGCCGGATGGCGCCGGCCTGTCCGGTAATACCGCCGCCTTTGACATGAACGCGCACATCATAGGCATCGGTAGTGCTGGTAAGCTGCATGGGCTGCATCATGATGGTTTTGGCGGTACTGAGCTTGAAATAGTCATCCATGGGCATGTCGTTAACCACGATGTTGCCGCTGCCGGGCGTTAACCAGGTACGGGCTACAGCTGACTTTCTTTTTCCGGTTGCGTAATGCACGTTTTCCATTTTACCTTCTGCTCTCTTTGAATCTATGTGTGAATTTCAACTGGGGTCAGCAACTGGCCCCGAGCTATATCTCCAGCACCTCGGGCTGCTGAGCTTCATGGGGATGCTCTTCACCGACGTACACCTTTAATTTGCGGTTTAGCTGACGACCGAGACGGTTTTTGGGGAGCATGCCCCGTACAGCGAAACGTACCAGGTCTTCAGGCCGCTTCTCCTTGAGCTTTTCAGCGGTGATGGCTTTGATTCCGCCCGTGAAACCGCTGTGATGGTAGTAGGTCTTTTGCTTCCACTTGCGCCCGGTAAGTCGTACCTGGTCGGCATTGATCACAATCACCGTATCGCCGGTATCGACCCCGGGGGTGAACATGGGGTTCATTTTACCTCTGATCCTGGCGGCGATTTCAGTGGCCAGGCGCCCCAAAACCTTATCTTTTGCATCCACCAGGACCCATTTGCCCGGATTGTCGGTGCTCTTCGCATGGTAGGTATATTTTTTCACGACGCTACACTCCTTGGTGCCAAATTTCTGATTACAAACCTATAACCAGAAGAATTTACTTTTTTAACCTGTCGATGTCAAGAATTTTTTTACCTTAGCGCCTGTTTCAAAACGTCTCAGTTTGTCCAAGGTCAAGGCTGGTAACGATTTTACACTCAGGCATTCTCCCCTTATTTCGAGAGTCAACCACCTTCGGCTAAAGCCGAAGGCTTGGGGTTCAAGGATCCAAGGGGTCGAGGGATCAAGTGAAAAGACCATCCAAGCCTTTGCGCGAACCCTTGAACCCTTGGGGCGGTATCAACAATCAAACTGAAGTCTTCGCCTAAAGGCGAGGGTTTTTCTCCCAATCCCCGAATGGGACAATAAAAATTGGCGCCAGACGCTACGATTGGACAAAATGGGACGTTTTGAAATTGGCTCCTTAGTGCACCTATTCGCAAATACGATGACATTCGGCCGCCAATCCATCCGGGCTAACGGCGTTGCGAAAAAACGCAATATGCCCGATATTGCTTATTTTCCGCGCCTTGTCAGCCCGGCGCCTTGACGCCCTCATTACGTCACCGTTTTTACGAACAGGAGCACTTAGAAACTGTCGACCAGATGATCCCGGCAAGGGCACGTTTGACGCCCCGCTTAAATTCCGATAAAAACAACCTTGATGAACTCGTAAAAAGTAGCGCGATGGCTAAGTAAAAAGTTTCATATACAAGGCGTAGTGATTTTTCAGGGCCGAGGCCATACATGTAGTATGCCGAGGATCTGAAAAATCACTACAACGCAGTAGATGGGACTTTTTACGACGCCATCAACCTTCATATAGATAAGGAACCCTATAATGGACACGCTGGAAATCGAAGTCAAATTTTTAATCGCCGAGCCCGAAGCGACACGCACCGACATACTCGCGCTCGGTGGGGAAAGCCTTGGCCGTCACTTTGAACACAATACCCGCTACGATGATGATCAAGGGACCTTATTGCAAAACAGACACCTGCTGCGGCTGAGAAAAGCGCGGCAAACGGTTCTCACCTACAAACTGCCCCCCGATGTAGCCGGGTTGGACGAATTCAAGGTCTACCGGGAGATGGAGGTAGTGGTCAACGACTTTGATGCCATGGACAGCATCATTAAAACCCTCGGTTTTGCACCCCACCAGATCTACGAAAAATGGCGCGAGGCCTTTAATTTAGCCGACGCCCAGATCGTTATGGACACCCTGCCCTTCGGCGAGTTTATCGAGATTGAAGGCACCCCTGAAGCGGTCCGGCGCATCGCCGGTCAACTGGGCTTGAACTGGCGCGACAGGGTTTTGCACACTTATCTGGAAATATTCCGCCTGCTTCAACAAGATCAATCATTGGCCTTTAATGATTTAACTTTTACCAATTTTGAAAAGCGACCGGTGGATATCTGGCAATATGCCGACCAATTAAGGGCGTCATCGTGACTGCCGAGCCCCATAGCCACACCCCGTCAGCGCTTTCTATTTTCTCTTTGAACGTGCGTTTCGGTCTGGCCGATGACGGCCCCAACAGCTGGAATCACCGTCGCAAACTCTTTCCCGAGTTGCTGGCACGCTGGCCAGCCGATTTTTATGCGTTCCAGGAGGTAAATGCTTTTCAGGCCGAAGCCATCGACGCCATTCTGAAAGGCTACAGCCGCATCGGGCAGCGCTCGCCCGCCCCCTCTTTTTGGCAAAACAACGTCATTTACGCCCATCCGCGCTGGCAATGCCTGCGGGCTGAACATTTCTATTTAAGCCCCACACCCGACATCCCCAGCCGCTACCGCAACAGCCGCTGGCCACGGCAATGCACCATGGGCCTTTATCAAAGCGACCGGCATCAGCTGGTTTGCGCCAACACCCATTTTGATTTTGCGCCGGACGTGCAAACCCAGAGCGCCGAACTCATCATGCAGCGCTTGGCATCCTTCCCGAGCCGGCCGGCAACCCTGCTGGCCGGGGATTTCAATGCCTCACCTAAGGCCCCCTGCCGAGAGGTTTTCATCCGGCAACCGGCAGACGAAGAATCCGACGATACCGCGCGAAGGCCTTTCCAGGATGCGTTCGCTTCGAACCAGTCCGTTACTCACCGCGGGTTTTCCGGTAAAAGAGAGGGCGAGCCCATTGACTGGATCCTCTTCACACAACCGCTGGAATTAACCCGGTCGCTGATCATCGAGGAAACCGTTAACGGCCGCTATCCATCCGACCATTTCCCATTGTGGGCCATATTCAAATGGGAAGAGGATTGAGATCGGCTCTCGAGGGTGATGGCAGGCCCTCAGTCAGGATCACCGCCGCGCCGCTGGAGATGCCAAGTTGTCGCCGGGCCGATCCACCATTGACGCCGACCTCCAGACATCCGTTGCTGCCCACATAGACAAACGGCTCGCCTTCGGCAACCTGCTGATAATGCGCCCCCCATTTTTCGATCCAATGGGATCCTACCCGCACACGTATGTTTTCAAATTTACCTGCCGCCAGTTGCTGTAAGGCGGCCATGTCGATATCGGTCATCAGGTTGCCGAAACGATCACTGCGCACAATCGTACCCCCCAATGAGCCGTCCTTATTGAGAACCGGACCACGGTAAGACAAGCAAACCATTTCCTCCTGAGCAATGGCAGGTCCCAGCCGCGAAAGGTCAACCCCCTCACACATGTGCGCGGCTACGGGAGCAAAAATATCCCTGCCGTGGAAGGTGGCACTGACCGGGTGGTAAAAATAGTTCGGGTTCTCCACCCGCACAAGGTTTTTGCATGGTGATATATCCAATGCGGTTGGGAGAATACCGTTGTCGGGGCTCAAAAAAAAGTGGTGGTTATATTCCAGCGCCACAATGGCGCGGTTGCTGCCGACACCCGGATCGACCACCACCACGTGAACGCAGCCTTCGGGAAAATGAGGGTAGGTATCCCGCAGGACAAACGCCGCTGACAGGCGGTCAAAGGGGTCAATCTCATGGCTGATATCAATCACGCGGGTCCGGGGCGACAGGCGGGCGATAACCCCTTTCATCATCGCCACATAACCGTCTCGGATCCCAAAATCAGTGGTGAGGGTGATCATACCCATGTGTGCTGACCGCCGTAAAATTGAACCTGCAAGCGCTGATGCCAATAACAGCCTTTAGCGGATCTTGAAAAGAAAATAGGCCAGTCAGTACCCATCTGACCAGCCTATTTCCAGGGGAGGAAAAAAACGAAGAAATTATTCAGTCTGATTAAGGTATATGCAAATCGCTTGCCAAAACTTGAAAAAGGCCGATATTTTTGACAGATAAATTTTTTTCCATATATTTAAATAGGTTATAAGGACTCTCCATCGCGTCGCCAGCCGCTTGAATTACGGCACGCCGTCCATGGAAGCGGCATAAAATTCAATATTTTTAACCATGGAAATTTCAACAATCTTATTTCTTTTTTTATATCAAATAGTTACGATAAAGATTGACTGGTTCAAAAATTTGAACCCGCTTGAAAACGTGGAACTGGTGGTTTCAACAGACATGTTTCGATACATGGCACTGCCCGCCGGATCACGCTTGCCTCGATAGAGAGATTCCAGATCGCAACCGGTCGCCAATCACATCACCACGCTTTACCGCTTCTTATAAAAGAATTTTTCGTCCGATTCAAGGGGCAGCCCGCGTCACGACCCTGAAGGTCCAGTTGGACAATGAGTTCACGCCGCGCCTTTGAGTGCTTGACGGCGGCAGCGTCGCACCATAGAATAAGAGGTGGCGTGCCTGACAACTTTCTGTCACAGTCAAAGATACACCAACACGGTTGGTCGGAGGAGAGAAAATGATCAAATATAGATGTTCAAAATGTGGTGACCGGATTGACCTTCCCGAACGGGCTGACGTTCCCGAGTGCTGTCAGACGCCCATGCAAACCATAGAGGCCATGCCCGCTTGCGATTTGACGGAGACCTCCGAGCATTCCCGTATTGATCAATCTGGCGAGCCTTGTGATGACGGCCGGGGCCATTGATGACCTAAAAGGTGAGATTTTGCACGGGCCAATCGGCCCCGCGACAGGGCAACTTTCCCCTTGACGCAACATCGGGGAGCGATCTGTGCCACCTACCCCCATCTATCCGCAACATCCCCTGGCGGCCGTTGGCGCGGTGGTGTTTCACCGTAATGCCGTCCTACTGGTTCGCAGGGGGCGATCGCCTGCCCGTGATAGCTGGGCCATTCCCGGTGGCCGGGTCAAGATAGGCGAAACACTTCAGCAGGCCGCCGAACGGGAAATTTTCGAGGAGACCGGTGTCACCATCAAGGCGGGGGAGCCCATCTTCACCTTCGATGTGATCGACCGTGACCAAAACGGGACCGTTCGCTACCACTATGTCATTGTGGATCTGATGGCCGAATACGTTCGGGGCGTACCCCGGGCCGCTGACGACGCCCGTGACGCCGGCTGGATCTCAGGCGACAGGCTCGGCCAGATCCCCGTAAACGCCCATACGCTCAAGCTGTTGCAAACTCAATTCGGTTTTGGCGCCAGGCCTTAAGGATGATGATAGGTTTTTGTCGCAAACACCAACCAACAACTCTCGTAGCGTTCATCACCGACCATGCGAATTCTGATCGTTGAAGATGACATCAAGATCGCCTCGTTTGTAAAAAAAGGGCTACAGGCGGCAGGATTTTCCGCCGACCATATCGCTGACGGAAAAAACGGCCTGCACCTTTTGTTGACGGAGCCTTACGATGCCGCCATTGTCGACCTGATGCTGCCCGGCCTGGATGGATTGAGCGTCATCAACGAGATGCGGCGCGAAAACATCGCCACGCCGGTCTTGATCCTGAGCGCCAAACGAGCCGTGGATGATCGCGTAAAGGGTCTGCAGGCCGGGGGCGACGATTACCTGACCAAGCCCTTCTCGTTTTCAGAGCTATTGGCCAGGGTCCAGGCGCTGATTCGGCGGGCCAGCGGTACCACCGAACCCACGCGCCTGGTGGTCGGCGATCTAAGCCTCGACCTGATTTCACGCCGCGTGGTGCGCGCCGGCGAGACGATCGAACTTCAGCCCCGTGAATTTGCGTTGCTGGAATACCTCATGCGCCACCAGGGGCGCGTGGTGTCAAAAACCATGATCATGGAACATGTGTGGGATTACCACTTCGATCCCATGACCAACGTGGTCGAAGCGCGTATCAGCCGCCTGCGCAACAAGGTCGATAAAGATTTTGACACCAAACTGATCCACACGGTGCGGGGTGTCGGGTATGTATGCAAAACAGATGAACAATAAGGGCACCGGCGCCGCTCTAAGTCAGACGCCGCATCCCAACGAGGCCTTGAGATAAGTGGGGCCCCCACAGGAAACCTGTTGACCGCATCGAGCAAAAAACCCGGCGGGGCCAAGCCATCCAATAACCCGCCCCACCCGCTCACAACCCGCCCCGGACGGCGGCTGTCGCTCTCTACGCGCCTTACCCTCTGGTACGGCGCGGTCTTCACCCTCTCTTCGGCCGTGGCCTTTTCGCTCTTCTTTCTGCTCATCAACCAGATGGTCAACCGCCAGGTTGACGACACCCTCACCCGCCAAGCGGCGCAATTTTCATCCCTGCTGAGAAACAGTGGATTGAACGCGGTCAAACGCGCCGCGGTGCTGGAGGCTCAAGCCGCGGGTGAACGAGAGATTTTCATCCGTTTGCTGCGCTGGAACGGTGAGACTTTTTCCTCTTCCAACATGTCCTACTGGAAGGATATCCCCGTAGACTTGCGGTCAATCAAGAGTCTGGGCCCTGAACAACGTCGCACCATCAGCACCTTGAAGCTGCCCCAGCGCAATGACCACATCCGAACGCTTTACGAGCTGATCGGCCCCGGAGTGATTTTGCAGCTGGGTCAATCGCTGGCACCTTTTCAACGTTTCATCGAACTGTTCCGAGCCCAATTCACGCTCACCATGATCGCGTTGATCGGCATTTCAGCACTGATCGGCTGGATCATGGCCCGCCGGGCACTGGCCGGTGTCACCCGGGTTACCCAGACCGCCCGCATCATCGCCGGCGGCGCCCTGGAGCAGCGCGTTCCGCTGACCTCAGGCGGCGATGAGATCGATCAGTTAGCTCTCACCTTCAACCAGATGCTCGACCGCATCGAGACGCTTATTAACAGTATCCGTGATATGAGCGACAACATCGCCCACGACCTGCGCAGCCCCATCACCCGCATCCGGGGATTGGCCGAAATCACCCTGACAACCGGCCGCGACCTGGGCGATTACCAGCAAATGGCCGCCAGCACCGTTGAAGAGTGCGATCGTTTGCTGGAAATGATCAACACGATGCTGATGATCTCCAAAACCGAGGCGGGTATCGAACAGATGGCCCGTGGTCCGGTCGATTTGACCCGCTTGGTGCAGGAAGCCTATGATTTGTTTTTACCCTTGGCCGAAGAAAAAAGTATCGATTTTCGTTGTTTGTTACCGGACATCGCACTACAGCTGGAGGGGGACAAACGTTTGCTCCAGCGCATGATCGCCAACCTGCTGGACAATGCCATAAAATACACCCCCCGAGGCAAGTTGGTTTCGGTCACGTTGTGGCACACAGCCCCCAGGGCCATGGCCCACCTGCGGGTGCACGATACCGGTGTAGGCATCCCAGCCGATGACATAAAGCACATCTTCGACCGTTTTTTCAGGGGCGACCAAAGCCGCTCACAAACCGGAAGCGGGCTGGGTCTTTCCTTGGCGCGGGCTGTGGCGCGGGCTCATGGCGGCGATCTCACCGTTTCAAGCCAACACGGCAACGGTGCCACCTTTGAGGCCACTTTGACGATCAAACCGATGTCATAATGCCGGCATGCCGGTGCCCCTGGGCGGGGCCTTGGCGATCGAGGAAGATAAATTCTACGCCTGTTCGACCCCAATCGCCTTTCAATGAGCATAATCATGGCCGCTTTGCGCCGAGTGTCCGCGCCTTGACAAACATGACCAATTGGTAATGTTCAGATCATCTCTCGGTAAGGATTGTCCTATATAATGCATGTCAAGTCGCGTAAGGTTTAACCGATCGGATTCGATCCAAGGAGGAAGGAAAATGGATTTCCACAACAAGCGATGGAGTATTGGAATATTCGTGGCGATAGTGGCGGCCTTTGCGCTGATATCGGCAAATATCGGCAACGGGCTGCCAAGGGCCGAGGCCGCTGTCCAGATGGTGCCCGCCAACTTCACCGAACTGGCCGAAAAAGCCAGGCCGGGGGTGGTTAATATTCGCACCGAAAAAACCGTACAGGGCGGCGGACGCGTTTTTCGTCATTTTTTCGGGCAACCCTTCGACCCCAAAGGCGGCCCCAATCCTTTCGAGGAATTTTTCGGACCCTTCATGCGTGAAGATCCCCGGCAGGATTTCAAACAGCGCAGCCTCGGTTCAGGCTTTATCATCGACGCCGATGGCCACATTGTGACCAACAATCACGTCATTGACGGTGCTGATCAAATCAAGGTGAAACTGTCCAACGGCAAGGAGTACGATGCCGAGTTGGTCGGGCGCGACCCCAGCACCGACCTGGCGTTGATCAAGATAGATCCCAAAGAGCGTCTGACGCCTTTGCGCATGGTCACTTCGAAAGATACGTCCGTTGGTAATTGGGTAGTGGCTATCGGCAGTCCCTTTGGACTCGAGCAGACCGTTACGGCAGGTATTGTCAGCGCCAAGGGGCGGGTGATCGGCAACGGCCCTTATGATGACTTCATCCAGACCGACGCCTCCATCAACCCGGGAAACAGCGGGGGGCCCCTACTCAACCTGGAAGGCGATGTGATCGGCATCAACACCGCCATCGTCGCCAGCGGGCAGGGCATTGGCTTTGCCATTCCCACCAGCACGGCCATGGACATCATCGCGCAGATTCAAAACCAGGGCGAAGTGACGCGGGGCTGGCTGGGCGTCGGCATTCAGGACCTCACCCCTGAATTGGGCGAATACTATAACATTCCCGACGGCAAGGGGGCCCTGGTCACCATGGTCTATGAAGGTGATCCAGCCGACAAGGCCGGTATTCAGGGCAAAGATGTGATCGTCACCGTCGATGGCGAAGCGGTGACCTCCAGTCGCGACCTTACCCGCGTAATCGCCGTAACACCGGTCGGCAAACGGACCGCGGTCGAATTGATTCGTGACGGCAAAAAAAAGACCGTTTATGTCACCTTGGGTAAACGCGATGAGGAGAAACTGGCCGAACTCGTGCAACCTGGAGACCAAGAGCGACAAAGCGACCAAAGCTACGGGTTTACCGTAGAGGGGTTGACGCCTGAAATCGCCACCCTCTACAACCTGCCTGAAAGTGAACAAGGCGTTATCGTGACCCAGGTGGACCCGGATAGCAAGGCCGCCGAAGCAGGTATCAGCCGGGGTGACATCATAAAAGAAATCAACCGGCAACCCATCGAAACGGTCGAGCAGTTCAAATCAACCATGAAGGAAACCGAGGGTGATGAGGCGGCACAGTTGCTCGTTAAGCGCGGCCGCGTGGGCTATGTTGTGATTAAGCTGGTACGGTAGCGCTCAGCGCACCCCGGTTGCCGGTCGGCCATGGCAATCCTCAAATCATGGCCGACCCATAAAAAAACCTCACAAGCCTATGCTTGTGAGGTTTTTGTTTTTATAGTATGTCAGACCGCGCCCTCCAGGGCGTGATCCTCAACAGTAGTAAGGCCTCTAAGACTCTTCGGGCTTTTGCTTCTCCTCGGGTGGGGCTTCCTCGGTGCTTTGCACCGGGTCTGCCTCCTCCGGCGTCGCAGATTCCGCCTCCGCCGTCAGCGGTTCTTCATCGGCCGTCGCAACGGTCTCGCCTTCGGGCGTTTCCTGGACAGCGTCATCACCGGATTCCGCTTCAACCGCTTCGCTCTCCGTTATCGCTTCCGCGGACGGCGTGGCCACGGCCGGGGTTACCGCGGCGGCGGTGGCTGCTGCCTTGAGCCGCTTCTTTTGTCCCTTTTTGCTGTCCGGCGTCACCAGCTCTACCAGCGACATGGGGGCCGCATCACCGGCACGTATGCCGATTTTAACCACACGCGTATAACCGCCGGCCACATCGCCGAAACGCTTGGGCGCCTCTTCAAATAATTTGTGCACCACGCCTTTTTCGCGAATGATCGCCATAGCCTGGCGTCGGGCTTGAAGATCGCCCCGCTTGGCCAGCGTGATGAGGTTGTCCGCCCAGCGTCGCACTTCCTTGGCCTTTGTGTCGGTTGTACGGATACGATCGTATTTAAACAGGCTCGTAACCATGTTGCGAAACATGGCTTTGCGGTGACTACTGGTTCGATTGAGCTTAACGCCCGATTTGCGATGTCTCATTAGACCGCTTGCTCCTCTTGCTCATCAACTGTCTCCTCGGGCGGCTCGAACCCATCAAGCTCCATCCCAAGGGAAAGATTCATTACCGACAGCACTTCTTTGATTTCGTTTAGTGATTTGCGGCCAAAATTTTTGGTCTTGAGCATTTCGGCTTCACTCTTGCTCACCAACTGATAGATCTTATGGATATTGGCATTTTTCAGACAGTTGGCACTGCGCACGGAAAGCTCGAGTTCATCTACGCTACGGAAGAGATTCTCATTGACCTTAGGCTTTTCTTTGCCGCTTTTTTCCTGCCGTGGTTCCGGCACGGCATCTTCGTCGAAATTGATGAAGATCGACGCCTGCTCCTTGATGATCTTTGCCCCATACCCTACGGCATCTTCAGGGCTGAGGCTTCCATCAGTCCAGACCTCGAGGGTCAATTTGTCGTAATCAGTTTTTTGACCCACGCGTGCCTGGTTGACCACGTAGACGGCCCGTTTGATCGGTGAGAATACGGCATCGATGGGAATGGTGCCGACAGGGGCCTCGGGGTCCTTATTGTTTTCGGCCAGCGAGTAACCTTTGCCCACCTGGACGGTCATGGTCATTGAAAGCGATGCCTCCCCATTAAGGGTGGCGATATGCTGTTGCGGATTGAGCACCTCGCAACGGCCGTCATCGCTCACAATGTCGGCCGCCGTCACGGCCCGTTCACCCTTAACCTTGATGCGCACGGTCTTCGGTTCGGGATCGCGCACCTTGATGCGAACCTCCTTCAGGTTCAAAATGATCTCGGACACATCCTCCAGTACCCCCGGAATGGTCGAGAACTCATGCATGACGTCATCGAATTTAACTGACACGATGGCCGCGCCGTGCAGTGAGGACAAAATCACCCGTCGAAGGGCGTTGCCCAATGTGATACCATAACCGCGTTCCAATGGCTCACACACAAACTTACCGTAAAACTGAGTGCTCTTTTCAATTTGAACTTCTTTTGGCGAAATCATCTGCTGCCAATTTATGTACATGAGCTCATTTGATGGCATAAGTGTTCTCCCAGACGGATGGTGGTGAATTTAAAGACGAGACGCCCGCGCCACAGCTTACAAGATCATGCAAACGTAAACACTCGAGCAGTAGCTGTGGCGTACGTATGGTTGAACTTTAAGACGGCGTCATCACCACAGCGACTTTATTTCGAGTAGAGCTCTACAACGAGCTGTTCTTGCATGGGCATCGTTAAATCATCGCGAACCGGCAGGGCCTTGACCACGCCTTTGTAGTTCTCCTTCTCCAGGTCAAGCCACTGTGGGATACCCCTGCGCACCACGGCCTCCAGGGCCTCGTTGACGGCCTGGATCTTGCGGCTCTTTTCGCATGGCTCGATCACGTCGCCGGGCTTGATGATATAAGAAGGAATGTTCACCTTACGACCGTTGACCATAAAGTGGCGATGCCGGACAAAGTGACGTCCTTGCGCTCTCGAGTTGACGAACCCCAGCCGAAAAACCACATTGTCAAGCCGGCGCTCAAGCGAAATCAATAGATTCGTGCCGGTAACCCCGCGCTGGCGTTCGGCACGTTCGAAAAAGAGATGGAACTGATTCTCGGCCATGCCGTACATGCGCTTGATTTTTTGCTTTTCTCTCAACTGAATGCCGTAATCGGAGGGCTTGCGGCCGCGGCGCTGACCATGCTGCCCCGGAGGGTAACTTCTACGATCGAAGGCGCACTTGTCGGAGTAACAGCGGTCGCCTTTTAGAAATAGTTTCAAATTTTCGCGTCTGCATAGCCGGCAGACAGATCCGGTATAACGTGCCAATATATCCTCCTAAGTGTGGCCGTTGATAGCCACCAGACGAAGATGTAAATAACCTGGGTTGTCCCTAAAAATTTCCAATCTAAACACGTCGGCGCTTGGGTGGGCGACACCCATTGTGGGGAACGGGTGTAACGTCTTTGATCATCAGAATGTTGAACCCCGCCGCCTGCAAGGCGCGCAGGGCCGACTCACGCCCTGACCCAGGTCCCTTGACATAGACCTCGACATTTTTCATGCCGTGTTCCATAGCCTTTTTAACCGCATCCTGAGCCGCCGTCTGCGCGGCGAAGGGGGTGCTTTTGCGCGACCCCTTGAAACCTTGCACACCGGTACTGGACCAGGCTACCGTGTTGCCGGCCATGTCGGTTATCGTGACAATGGTGTTGTTAAAGGTCGACTGAATATGAACCACACCATTGGTGATGTTCTTTTTTTCTTTTTTCTTGGTGCGAGGTTTTCTGGCCATCGGTATAAACCTGCCTTTATCGTGTTAACGAGTGCCTTAACGAAGCCAATGATTGACAAGTGCCATCAAGTGTCGTACAGGCGTGCCATTTCTTTGAGTAAGCTTGTAGTTGGATACGGTAGAGCCGACCTTGTAAATCTATACCTGCCCGCAGCCCAGTGTTTTGACTACAGCGCTGGTAATTACTTACCAACGGCCTTCTTCTTCTTCACCGCCGAACGTTTAGGACCTTTGCGGGTACGGGCGTTTGTACTCGTTCGCTGACCATGCACCGGCAAAGACCGCCGGTGCCGCAAGCCGCGGTAGCACCCCAAATCCATGAGGCGCTTGATATTCATGGAAACTTCCGTGCGCAGTTCACCTTCGACCTTGTACTGGGAGTCGATCACCTTGCGGATTGAGTTGATATCGCTCTCCACCAAATCGTCCGTTTTGATGTTGGGATCGATTTTTAGCTGCGCCAGTATCTTTTCCGAGGTTGTTTTGCCGATACCGTAGATATAGGTTAACCCGATCACCACCCGCTTCTGCCTGGGTAGATCAACACCTGCAATTCTAGCCACGTCTTACCCCCCTATCCTTGGCGCTGTTTGTGGCGCTTGTTTTCGCAGATAACCCGCACGACGCCTTTGCGTCGAACAATTTTGCACTTATCGCACATCTTTTTGGCTGATGCCCTGACTTTCATTGGTTTTCTCCCGCTTCGACGTTCCACCGGGTCTGGATGCCACTGGTGGTGTGAAAAATAGCTTCCTATTTGGAACGGTAGGTGATCCGGCCCCGTGTCAAATCGTAGGGAGAGAGTTCCACCGAAACACGATCTCCGGGCAATATTTTGATGAAATGCATCCGCATTTTACCGGAGATATGCGCCAACACCTGGTGCTTGTTTTCCAATTCTACTTTAAACATAGCGTTGGGCAGAGTTTCCAGAACTATGCCTTCGACCTTGATGGGCTCTTCTTTTGCCATTGATTAAGCTCTTTTAACTACCGTTGTATTTTAGCGTTGCGCGTGGCAGCGCTTTATCTATTTTTAAACCAGGATCAGGATTAGCGGCGACTTTTAATGGCGCCACCGCGCTTTAAAAAACCCTCGTAGTGTCTTGCAAGCATGTGCGATTCGATTTGCGCCACCGTGTCGATGGCCACACCAACCACGATCAGCAGAGCGGTGCCCCCAAAGTAAAAAGGCACATTGAATCTCGATATCAATATCGATGGCAGTACACACACCGCCGATACATACAGTGCACCGCCCAAGGTGATGCGGGTCAACACCCGGTCAATGTAATCGGCCGTGCGCTTACCGGGCCTGATACCGGGGATGAATCCGCCGTTTTTCTTCATGTTGTCAGCCACATCCACCGGGTTGAAGGTGACGGCTGTGTAAAAGTAGCAAAAGAAGAAAATAAAGCCGACGAAAAGAAGTTCGTAAAAGAGTTTCCCGGGCGCCAATGCCGCCGCCACGGATTGCATCCATCCCACGTTGATGAAGCTGGCGATGGTAGCGGGAAACATGATGATCGAAGAGGCAAAAATCGGTGGAATAACGCCAGAGGTGTTGATCTTTAACGGCAAGTGGGTGCTCTGCCCGCCGTACATTCTGCGGCCGATGACCCGCTTGGCGTACTGGACCTGTATGCGCCGCTGACCCTGTTCCACAAACACGATGAAACCGACCACCGCCACCATCATCACCACCAGGATGATAACCGCGAAGATGTTCATCTCGCCCGTCGATACGAGGCGAAAGGTGTTGGCGATGGCGCTGGGCAGCCGCACGACGATGCCGGCGAAAATGATCAGTGAGATACCGTTGCCGATCCCGCGCTCGGTAATCTGCTCACCCAGCCACATGATAAAAGCCGTTCCCGCCGTCAGGGTGATCACCGTCATCAGCCGGAAACTCCATCCTGGCACGAGCACAACGCCCATCTTCTCCAGGCCCACGCTGATGCCAAAGCCCTGAATGATGCTGAGAACGACGGTTCCGTAACGGGTGTACTGGGTGATTTTTTTGCGGCCTTGTTCACCCTCTTTCTTTAAGCGCTCCAGGTGCGGAATGACCACCGTCAGCAGTTGCAAAATAATCGAAGCGCTGATGTAGGGCATGATGCCCAGCGCAAATACCGATAAGCGTTCCAGCGCCCCCCCGGAGAACATGTTGAAAACACCCAATATGGTGCCCTTGGCTCGGGCGAAGATATCGGCCAGCGCCACACTGTCGATGCCGGGCACCGGAACCGCCACGCCGATCCGATAAACCGCCAACAACGCCAAGGTAATGAGGATACGGCGCTTTAGCTCTGGGATTTTTAAAATATTCTGAAAACCGCTGCCGATCATTTAGATCACCTCAACCGTTCCACCGGCTGCTTCAACTTTGCTGCGAGCGGCGTCACTCACCTGGTTGACCCGCACGGTGAGCTGCCGGTCGATCTCGCCCTTGCCCAGAAGCTTAATGCCGTGATTGCGGCCTTTGACAAGGCCCGCTTCGATCAGCGCGGGTGTGTCAACCACACCACCGGGTTCAAAACGACCTAAATCGGCCACGTTGACGATCGCGATCTCTTTTTTGAAGATGTTGGTGAATCCGCGTTTGGGCAAGCGCCGATGCAGCGGCATTTGGCCGCCCTCGAAACCGGGGCGCACGCCACCACCACTTCGGCTGTTGTGGCCTTTGGTGCCTCGCCCGGCGGTAGTACCATGACCGGACCCGTTACCGCGACCGATGCGCTTGCGCTTACGGCGGGACCCTGGCGCTGGTGCTAATTCATTCAGCTTCATTTTTTACTTCCTCTACGTTAACCAGGTGGCAGACGGCGTTGACCATTCCCCGCGTGGCGGGGTGATCCACAAGCTCAACGGTTCGATTGAGCTTGGTCAACCCCATCCCCTGTAATACCTTACGATGTTTTTGCGGCCGCCCGATCATGCTTTTGACCAGCGTGACCTTGATTTTATCAGTCATCGAAGCATCCCTTATAACCGTAACGCGCTTGCTTTAAAGTTGGGCGACTTCCTTGCCGCGCCGAGCGGCAACCTGCGCCGCGCTTTGCAGTCGGCACAAACCCTCCATGGTTGCCTTAACCACGTTGTGGGGATTGTGCGACCCCATGCATTTGGTGAGAATGTCCTGGACACCGGTGGCTTCAAGCACCGCTCGCACCGCACCTCCGGCGATCAGCCCGGTGCCTTCCGAAGCCGGTTTCAGCAAAACCCGCCCGGCGCCGAATCTTCCGATCACCTCGTAGGGAATGGTGCCCTCTTTGAGGGGGACCTTCACCATATTTTTCTTGGCTTTCTCAACACCTTTACGAATAGCCTCGGGCACCTCGCCCGCTTTGCCGAGGCCATAACCCACGCTGCCCCGGCCGTCGCCAACCACTACGATGGCGCTGAAACTAAACCGCCGCCCACCTTTGACCACCTTGGCCACACGGTTAATGTGAACGACTTTGTCGATTAATTGATTTTCGTCGGTATCTTGTTTGTACAAGGATCAGCCTCCAGTCTGTAATGACAACCACCAGCGGCGTCTAAAAGACCATTCCCGCTTTTCGCGCACCTTCGGAAACAGCCTTGACGCGACCATGGTAGAGAAACCCGTTTCGATCAAAAACCACCTCTTTGATCCCTTTTTGCTGGGCTCTCTCTGCGCACAGGCTTCCGATAAAATTGGCTACAGCAACTTTGCCCTTCAGGTCGGCATTTTCCTGCACCTGTTTTTCCAAGCTCGATGCCGTAGCAATGGTTTGCCCCTCGACATCATCGATCACCTGGGCATAAATGTGCCTGGCGCTGCGAAAAACACACAATCGCGGGCGTTCGGTCGTGCCGAGGATTTTTTTGCGGATCCGCTTTTTGCGCTTTATCCGCGCTCGCGTTTTGGGATTAAGTGTACCCATCGTTTGTCCCTGATAATAATTAGTTACGGTTAAATTAAAGTGTTAGACCGGTCAGCATCGTGTCACCGCCAGGTGAGCGATGCGGCACAGGGGCCTCCGACCCGGGAGTGATTCTAAGCGGTACCCGTCTTACCGGCCTTGCGGCGAATATACTCTTCAGCGTATTTGACGCCTTTACCTTTATAAGGTTCCGGCGGGCGCAGCCGGCGGATGGCGGCCGCCACATGTCCCAACTGCTCTTTGTCGATACTCGACAGACGTACGATATTGTTCTTTTCCACCGTAACGCTTACGCCTTCAGGGACGCTGAAGTCGATCGGATGCGAATACCCAAGGCTGAGGTTGATCACATTGCCGCTGGCGCTGGCCCGATAGCCGATGCCGTTGATCTCCAGCACACGATCAAATCCGCTGGTTACACCCGTGATCATGTTCTGGATCAGGCTGCGAGTCAGCCCCTGCAGAGCGCGCAAACTTTTCGACTCATTGTCCACGGTCACATGGATTGTATCGCCGTCGATGTTGACGCTGACGGCATCGTGGATGGTGCGCGACAGTTTGCCCTTGGGACCTTCAACAAGCAGATCCTGTTTTTTGAGCGTCACTTTTGTCTTATCCGGTATCGTAATCGGCTTTTTTCCTACCCGAGACATCGCTCTTTCCCTTTCGTCACCTACAGCCTTTGCGTTGGCACCGTGCTACCAAATCGTACAGAGCACTTCACCGCCAATGTTGCTTTTCCGGGCGGCCTTGTCCGTCATCACTCCTTTGGAGGTGGACAAAATGGCAACCCCCATGTGGTTCAGGACAGGCTTTACATCTTTGGCCCGCGTGTACATTCGCCGTGACGGTTTGCTGGCGCGCTCAATGCCGTAGATGGCATGACGCTCTCCTTTTTCATATTTCAGGTATACCCGGATGACACCCTGTTTGTTGTCTCGAATCATCTTGAAATTCCGGATATATCCTTCTTCTTTCAACACCCTGGCGATCTCGGCCTTAACCAGCGAGCCTGGGATGTCTACACTCTTGAATTTGGCTTTGCCAGCGTTGCGAATGCGCGTTAACATGTCCGCAATTGGATCACTCATCGACATGGCTTGCTCCGTTGCCCTATACCCTTGTTGTATGAAATGGTCGAAACCTAAAGGCCGCTTTTACCAACTGGACTTAATCACGCCGGGAAGTTTGCCCTCTGAGGCCAACTCACGGAAGCAGATGCGGCAAATGCCAAACTTACGCAAAAACGCACGCGAGCGCCCGCAAATCGGGCAGCGATTGTATCGGCGCACCTTAAACTTCGGCTCACGTTTCGCTTTAGCAATCAGCGATTTTTTTGCCAATTGATCCTCCCTGTCGCAGTATCTTTACCCTTGTGGGCGGCGTAAGCCTCTCTGCCTCGGCCACCATTAATTTTTAAACGGCATCCCCATCAGCCTCAGCAGCAAGCGTCCCTCGTCATTGCTCTTGGCGGAGGTGACGATAGTCACATTGAGCCCGTAGATCTTTTCCACTTTGTCATAATCGATCTCGGGAAAGATGATCTGTTCTTTAATGCCAAGCGTGTAATTGCCCTTCCCATCCATGCCCTTGGGCGAGACGCCTCGAAAGTCACGCACCCGCGGCAGGGCCGCGTTGACCAGCTTGTTGTAAAAATCGTACATGCGGTCGCGACGCAAGGTCACCATGCAGCCGATGGGCATGCCCTCGCGCAACTTGAAGGCGGCGATCGATTTACGGGCGCGCGTGATCACCGGCTTTTGTCCCGTGATCATGCGCAGCTCCCCGCTGGCGGCATCAAGCAGCTTGATGTTCTGGATGGCCTCTCCCAAACCGACATTGACCACGATCTTCTCGAGCTTGGGGATCTGCATCCGGTTTTTATACTTGAAAGCGTCCACCAATTGGGGCGCCACCTCTTGTTCATAAAATGTCTTGAACTGTGTCATTCATTCACCCTGCACGATGCCTAAGCGTCGATGATTTCATCGCATTTGCTGCACACACGGACCTTTTTTCCATCTTCCAGGTGGCGTGCTTTGATTCTAGTGGGTTTTACGCATTTTCCACACATCAACATCACATTGGAAACATGCACGGGAACTTCCGATTCCACGATGCCGCCCTGCCGGTTCTGAGCGTTGGGCCGCGTGTGACGCTTCATTACATTAACATTTTCAATCAAAATCCGTTTTTTCTTGCGGTCGACCCGCAGAATCTTGCCGATCTTGCCGCGGTCTTTTCCGGCGATGACCTTGACTTTATCATCTTTTTTAAAACGCGCTATCTCTTTTCGCATTGCTGTTTCTCCACGCCGTTACTCTATTTGATGGCGTTACCGCCGCTGGCGCTATAACACCTCGGGGGCCAGTGAGATGATCTTCATAAACTGTTTGGCGCGCAGCTCTCTGGCCACCGGTCCGAAAATACGCGTGCCGATGGGATCGCGCTGATTGCTGATCAAAACAGCCGAATTATCGTCAAAGCGGATGAAGGAGCCGTCGGGGCGCCGGATCTCTTTTTTGGTCCGCACAATCACCGCCTTGAGCACATCGCCCTTTTTGACCTTGGCATGCGGGATGGCCTCTTTCACCGAAACCAC
This sequence comes from uncultured delta proteobacterium, assembly GCA_963783425.1. Taxonomy (GTDB): domain Bacteria; phylum Desulfobacterota; class Desulfobacteria; order Desulfobacterales; family QNYZ01; genus CAWANO01. The sequence goes on along the minus strand of CAWANO010000007.1, from coordinate 151,610 downwards.
AATGATATCGCCAATGCTCGCGTAGCGCCGCTTGGAACCGCCGAGTACCTTGATGCAATAGACCTCTTTGGCTCCGGAGTTATCGGCCACTGTTAATCTTGATTCTGCCTGAATCATCGCTCTATTCCTTACACATATCTTATCAAACAGCTTTTTGGACGATTTGGCTGACCCGCCAGCGCTTAGTTCGACTCAGCGGGCGCGATTCAGTGATCATCACCTTGTCGCCGACATCGCACATGTTCTGCTCATCATGTGCGGTAAACTTAGCCCGGCGGCGGATATACTTCTTGTAGAGCCGATGTTTGACAATCCGTTCCACCTGCACAACCACCGACTTTTCCATTTTATTGCTGACGACCGTGCCGATCAGCTGCCTTTTTCTACCACGCGATTCATTGTCCGCCACGACTGATAGATCCTTTCCCTATCCCTTTATCTCTTCGCGCATCACCGTCATCAACCGGGCGACATCGCGTTTGGTCTGCACAATTCGTTGCTGGTTTTCCAACTGCCCAACTTCTCTCTGAAATCGCAGATTAAAAAGCTCCTGCTTAAGATCGCTGAGTTTCTGCTGGCGTTCTGGCGGGCTCATCTCCCTGATTTTGCTCGCTTTCATTAGCCCATCTTCCTCTCTACAAATTTTGTCTTTATCGGCAGTTTGTGGGCGGCCAGCCGAAGGGCCTCCATGGCCAACTCCCTGTTCACACCCTCCATTTCGTAGAGGATGCGGCCCGGACGAACCACCGCCACCCACGCTTCTGGGGGCCCCTTGCCTTTACCCATACGCACTTCGGCCGGTTTTTTGGTGATCGGTTTATCAGGGAAAATCCGAATCCAGAGTTTGCCGCCACGTTTGACCCGCCGGGTCATGGCAACACGTGCCGCCTCAATCTGCCGGGAGCTGATATAACCGCATTCTGCGGCCTGAAGCCCGAAGTCACCGAAATTGAGCGACGATCCCCGGTGCGAAAGCCCTTTCATGCGACCGCGCTGCTGCTTGCGCCATTTTACTTTTTTAGGAGTCAGCATGCCTAAATTCCTGCTATCTTTTTAAATGATACCCGCGTGGTTCCTTGGGAAGTGCCACAAAGGCCACTGCACATAGTGGGTCCGTTCGTTGTTCGAACGGTTTACTTACCCGCCTGCGCGACATTATCGGTGTTTAGAATTTCGCCTTTAAAAATAAAAACCTTTATACCGATGGTACCGTAAGTGGTTTTGGCGTTGGTAAACCCGTAATCGATATCGGCCCTCAAGGTGTGCAGGGGAATGCGCCCCTCCTTGTACACCTCGGTGCGCGCCATTTCTGCTCCTCCCAAACGGCCGGAGCAGATGATCTTGACCCCTTCAGCGCCAAAACGCATGGCCGAAGCAATGCCGCGTTTCATGGCGCGGCGAAAGGCAACTCGTTTGATAATCTGGGCCGCGACATTTTCTGAAAGCAGCTGGGCGTCGGTTTCGGGTTTGCGCACTTCCTGGATATCAACGGTGATATCTTGTTTGATGAACTTTTGTTCAAGATCGATTTTCAGCTGAGAAATCTCGGAACCCTTTTTACCGATGATAATACCCGGCCGTGCGGCGAATATCCGCAACCGCAGCCGCGCGGCGGAACGCTCGATCTCGATCTTGGAAATGCCGGCATTTTCAAGGCGCTGTTTAAGGTATTTACGAATTTGATAATCTTCGTAAATGTAATTGGCGTAATCTTTATCCGCATACCAGCGCGAATCCCAGGTCTTGATGATCCCTAAGCGCATCCCAATGGGGTTTACTTTTTGGCCCAACTCTTCCTCCTCTATGCCGCTTCTGCGGCCAAAACCACCGTGATGTGGGCGGTGCGTTTAAGTATCCGGGAGCCGCGCCCCCGTGCTCTGGCCCGAAACCGCTTTAAGGTTGGTCCCTGGTCGGCGGTCACTATTTTGATCACGAGTGTATCCACGTCCAAATCAAGGTTGTTCTCGGCGTTGGCCAAGGCCGATCGGACCACTTTTTCCACCAATCGAGCCGCTTTTTGCGGCATGAATTGAAGCTGGCTCAGGCCCGTTTCAACTGGCTTGTTCTTGATGACGTCAACGATAGCACGAACCTTCTGTGGGGAGATTCGTTGGTAGCGCGCGATTGCTTGAACTTCTATCTCAGCCATATCTCTTCTGCTCCGCAAAGCGTGACGCAGTGTGCCCCACTACCAGCGACCTCTTTCGGGTGTCGTTGGCAGAGACCGACGACTGCTATCTCACCTTCGATTTTCTATCGGCCGCGTGGCCGTAAAAGGTTCGTGTCGGTGAAAATTCGCCCAACTTGTGACCGACCATATCCTCGTTGATAAAGACCGGAATGAACTTGCGGCCGTTATGAACGGCCAAGGTAAGACCCACCATTTCCGGGATGATCGTCGAGCGGCGCGACCAGGTCTTGATCACCTGCTTGGACTGCGCCCCTTGTGCGATCTGGATTTTTCTCATCAACTTGGGGGCGATGTAAGGCCCCTTTTTCAACGACCGTGGCATTGTCTCTCCTGCATACTCAGCCTTGCCCCCGTCCGTTTTGCTGGCCTATGCAGCGTGGACAAGCAGGGCATTGGTTTCCAATTATTTCTTGGTACGCCGCTTGACGATAAAGCGGTCGCTGGGCTTTTTGCCTCGAGTGCGGTAGCCCTTGGTGGGCCAGCCCCACGGCGAACAGGGGTGGCGACCGCCCGACGAACGGCCTTCGCCGCCGCCCATGGGGTGATCGACAGGGTTCATGGCCACGCCGCGCACGTGTGGCCGTCTGCCCATGAGCCGTTTGCGTCCGGCTTTTCCCAGGGAGATGTTTTCGTGCTCAACATTGCCCACCTGGCCGATGGTGGCTTGGCACTGCGCCAGGACTTTGCGTACCTCCCCCGAGGGAAGCTTGACCAGGGCGTAACGCCCCTCTTTGGCCATCAATTGGGCATAGGCGCCAGCGGAGCGTACGATTTGACCCCCCTTGCCGATTTTAAGCTCGATGTTGTGGATCTGCGTGCCCAAAGGGATGTTGCTCAGCGACATGGCATTGCCCGGCTTGATGTCGGCCTCGTCGCCGGCCATCACCGTATCGCCTACGGCAAGCCGGCTGGGTGCGATAATATAGCGTTTTTCGCCGTCCACGTAATGCAACAAGGCGATGCGTGCTGAACGGTTCGGGTCGTATTCGATACTGGCCACCTTGGCGGGCACACCGAGCTTGTCGCGTTTGAAGTCAATGACACGATAGTGGCGTCGTTGCCCCCCGCCGCGATGCCGGGCCGTAATTCGTCCCCGATTGTTCCGACCGCCCTTGTTGGATCGGCTCTCTATGAGGCTCTTTTCCGGTGCCGTTCGCGTGATCTCATCAAACGAATGGTAGGTCTGAAACCGTCGCCCGGCGGAGGTGGGCTTTACCTTTTTGATACCCATGTTGTGCGCTTCTCCGAAAATGGTACCTCGCTCGACTCAGGAGGCACCCTTTTGATTTTGTCTGTCAGCCGCGATACGCCTTGATCGCTGGTTTAACCGTTTTTATGCTCCCTCAAAAAAATCGATTCGCTCTCCCGGCATCAACTTGACGATGGCCTTTTTCCAACTGCGGCGACGACCCGTAATGCGACCACGCTGCTTGGTCTTGCCGGTTACCTGCTGGGTTCGTACCGCGGCCACGTTGACGTTAAACAGTGCCTCAACCGCCTTTTTGATTTCGATACGATTGGCGTGACGATCCACTTCAAAAGTCAACTGGTTGAAAGTATCTTTTTGAATAGTGGTCTTTTCGGTGATGATCGGCCGCCGGATAATATCGTAACTGCTCATGCCGCCAGCCTCCTTTCAATGGCCTCAACCGATTGCGCCAGCAATACCAGGTGCTGGTACTTCAGAATATCGTAGACGTTCAATCCGGCCACTTTAAGAATTTTCACATGGGGCACGTTGCGGGCCGAAAGGACCAGCTTCTCGTCATCGGTCTCTATGATAATCAATGCATTTTCGACTTTTAAGGTATCAAGAACCGTTTTGAAATCTTTGGTCTTGATCTGTTCCAGGCCGAAATCATCCAGAACCAACAGGGCTTCCTGCTGCAGCTTGGCGCTGAGGGCCATTTTCAGGGCGCTTTTTCGCACTTTCTTGGGTACCTTGTAACCCCATGATTTGGGATGCGGGCCAAAAACGACGCCCCCCCCGCGCAGCAGCGGCGACTTGATATTGCCTCGGCGCGCCCGGCCGGTCCCTTTCTGACGAAAGAGTTTGCGGCTGCTGCCGGCAATATCGGACCGATTCTTCACCTTGGCGCTGCCAGCCCGTCGGGCGGCCAGTTGCATGGTGACCACTTCGTGCAGCACCGTGGGCTTTACGGCCACATTGAAAACGTCATCGCTCACTTGGAGCTCGGACACCTTCTGGGCCTGATTGTTAATTACATCGATGACAGCCATTTATTCCTCGCACATCGGTTTTGCCCTGGAAACATCGTGCTTCTCGGGCAGCGCTGTGGGTCGCTCGGTAAAAAAGCGCTTATTTATCCTTGGCGAACTTCTGCTTGGTTATTTGAATGTATCCGGATCGCGGACCCGGAACCGCCCCTTTGACCAGGATCAGGTTCTCATCGGGGCGGATGTCGACAATTTGGAGGTTTTTTATGGTCATACGGTCATTGCCATAGTGACCGGGCATCTTTTTCCCTTTGATCACGCGCGCTGGCCAGGCACTGCACCCGATGGAGCCGGGGATGCGAATACTGTGCCCGCCGTGAGTCATACGGCCGCGCTGAAATCCGTGGCGCTTGATCACACCGGCGAACCCGCGCCCCTTGGTCACGCCACTGACGTTGACCCGCTCGCCAACCTTGAATATATCAAACGGCAATACCATACCGGGTTTGTAGTTGTCGGGGTTTTCCACCGGCACTTCACGCAACAAGGCCGGCGCCTTGACGCGGCTCTTGAATAGGTGGCCCTTTTGGGGTTTGTTGCTGCGACGCGATGACCTATTGCCAAATGCCACCTGCAAGGCGTCGTAGCCGTCGCGGCCGCGGGTCTTTACCTGCGTGACCGTGCACGGGCCGGCTTCGATCACCGTAACCGGGATGTATTCTCCTTCAGGAGTGAAAATGCTGGTCATTCCCAGTTTTCTCCCGATAAGGCCTTTACTCATGGTAATCACCGTCCTCCGGTCGGCACCGCGATAAGCTTTTTCTGTGCGGGCATTCCCGAAAATGCATCCCGCCTGAGGCGAGACGATAATTAAACGTTTGGCGTCTTTAGTTGAAAGTGGTCCACTTTGGGGCCGTCCCAAAACCTTTACAGCTTGATCTCCACATCGACACCTGGCGACAGATCGAGTTTCATCAGCGCGTCCACGGTTTGCTGGGTGGGATCGAGAATGTCCAGCAGCCGTTTATGGGTGCGCATCTCGAATTGTTCGCGCGACTTCTTGTCCACGTGGGGTGAACGCAAGATGGTGTACTTGTTGATTGCCGTCGGCAACGGGATGGGGCCCACCACGCGGGCGCCGGTCTTGTTGGCCGTGTCGACGATATCCGTGGCCGACTGATCGAGAAGCTTATGATCGTAGGCCTTGAGCCGAATCCTGATTTTGGTGTTCATTATCATGCTGGCAACTGCCCTTTTATTCGATAATTTCGCTCACCACGCCGGCGCCCACCGTGCGGCCGCCTTCGCGAATCGCAAACCGTAGCTCTTTCTCCATCGCGATCGGCGTGATCAGCGATACCTCGATGGCCACATTGTCGCCCGGCATCACCATCTCTACGCCCTCGGGCAACGTCAAAATACCCGTCACGTCTGTGGTGCGAAAATAAAACTGCGGCCGGTATCCACTGAAAAACGGCGTGTGACGGCCACCTTCTTCCTTGCTTAAAATGTACACCTCGGCCTTGAACTTCGTGTGTGGCGTGATCGAACCCGGCTTGGCAACCACCTGACCGCGCTCGACATCGTCGCGCTTGGTGCCGCGCAACAGTACCCCGATGTTGTCGCCCGCCTGGCCTTCGTCGAGCAGCTTGCGAAACATCTCAACGCCCGTGCACACCGTCTTGGTGGTCGCACGAATGCCCACGATCTCCACCTCGTCACTCACGTGCACCACGCCGCGCTCCACGCGACCGGTCACCACCGTGCCACGGCCCGAAATGCTGAACACATCTTCAATGGGCATCAAAAAGGGCTTGTCGATATCGCGCTTGGGCTCAGGAATGAAAGAGTCGATGGCATCCATCAACTCAAACACGCACTTGGCCTCGGTGCTATCCGGATCATCGCTCTCGAGCGCCTTTAAGGCGCTGCCGCGAATGATCGGCGTGTCGTCGCCCGGAAACTCGTACTTGTCCAAAAGCTCGCGCAGCTCAAGCTCCACCAGCTCGATCAGCTCCTCGTCATCGACCATGTCGCATTTGTTCAAAAACACCACGATGCGCGGCACCCCCACCTGGCGCGCCAGCAAGATGTGCTCGCGCGTTTGCGGCATGGGCCCATCGTCGGCACCCACCACCAAAATCGCACCGTCCATCTGGGCGGCTCCCGTGATCATGTTCTTGATGTAGTCGGCGTGACCCGGGCAGTCCACGTGGGCATAGTGACGATTGGCCGTCTCGTACTCCACGTGCGCCGTGGCGATCGTGATCCCGCGCTCTTTCTCCTCGGGCGCCTTGTCAATCTGGTCAAACGGTACATAATCGGCCAGCCCGCGCAGGCCCATGTGTTTCGTCACCGCTGCCGTCAGTGTCGTCTTGCCGTGGTCAATGTGTCCAATCGTGCCCACGTTTACGTGCGGCTTCTTGCGCTCAAACTTTGCTTTCGCCATCTTGCCTTCCTCCAACTGCGCTCGTGCAGGGTTTAGGGTGCACCGTTAAACCAAATTAAACGAATGTAAAAATATTATCCGCTAAGGCACTACGCGTTTAAAATGAGTGATTTCTTAATACGGGGCATACCCGCCTTTGGGTGCGGCGGGTATTATTGGAAGCCTCGGCACTTAACAGGATCGTGGAGAATGGTTTGGAAGTGACCCTACCAACGATAATGCGCAAAGGCCTTGTTTGCTTCGGCCATCTTGTGCGTGTCTTCCTTCTTTTTCACCGTGGCGCCGCGATTGTTGGCTGCATCGAGCAGCTCCGCGGCCAATTTGGCGGCCATGCCCTTTTCGTGGCGGCCACGCGAGTAACCAATCAACCAGCGGATGGCCAATGCGGTCCGCCGGCTGGGCTTGATCTCCGTGGGCACCTGGTAGGTGGAGCCGCCAACGCGCCTGGACTTGACCTCAATCATGGGGCGCACATTATCCAAGGCCTGGTCGAAAGTCTTAACCGGATTTTCCTTCACCTTCTCTTCGATAATATCGAAGGCGCCGTACAGAAGCGACTCGGCCGTGCTCTTTTTGCCGTCACTCATCAAGTTGTTGATGAATTTGGCAACCAGTTTGCTGCCATACTTCAAGTCGGGCAGCACTTCTCGCTGTTGTACTTCTCGTCTTCTGGGCATCGTTACACCGTTGAATTTTGGCGCTATTTACAATTAACCCAAGCCCGGTCACTCGCCGGCCGGGTCCAAGTGCCTCTACTTGGGTTTTTTGGTCCCGTATTTGGAACGACCTTGCTTGCGATCATCCACGCCCAATGTGTCCAGGGCGCCACGAACAATGTGATAGCGAACACCAGGAAGATCCTTGACACGCCCTCCGCGAACCAGCACCACAGAGTGTTCCTGCAGGTTGTGTCCAACCCCGGGTATGTATGCCGTCACCTCAATACCGGTGGTCAGACGCACACGGGCCACTTTACGCAAGGCCGAGTTGGGCTTTTTGGGCGTTGACGTGTACACCCGCGTACAGACACCGCGCTTTTGGGGCGCAGCCTTAAGGGCCGGCGTGTTGGTCTTTTTCTTGATCTGTTTTCGGCCCTTACGGACAAGCTGGTTGATCGTGGGCATTTTCCCCTCACCTCGAGCGTTTTCGAGACCGCGATCTCGGCATCGCGAATCTGCGTTTAGACAAAATGATTTATATATGCCGGATATTGCTGCTTGTCAACAATTTAATATAAAACTTCAAACAATTTCTGCCTGCCGATACTGGTCCGCGCCGGTGCCGGCCGGAACCAGGCGCCCCATGATCACATTCTCCTTCAGGCCGCGCAAACGATCCACCGCGCCTGCGATGCTAGCATCGGTGAGCACCTTGGTGGTCTCCTGAAATGAGGCCGCCGAAATAAAGCTCTCAGTAGAGAGCGACGCTTTGGTGATACCCAGAATGAGCGGTTCGGCCTTGGCCGGTTCGCCGCCCTCGGCCACCACTTGCTTGTTGGCCTCTTCGAAGCGAATCCGGCCCACCTGCTCTTCGGGCAGAAAGTCGGTATCGCCAACAGTGGTAATTTTTACGCATCGCATCATCTGACGCACGATCACTTCGATGTGCTTGTCGTTGATGCGTACGCCCTGGAGCCGATAGACCTCCTGGACCTCGTCCACCAGGTACCTGGCCAAAGCGATTTCGCCCTGAATCTTCAAAATATCCTGGGGCACGGCCGACCCGCCGATCAACGGTTCACCGGCGCGGATATAGTCGCCTTCGTAAACATTGATATGCTTGCCACGCGGGATGAGGTAATCTTTCTTTTCGCCCACATCAACCGGTGTTACGGTGATGCGCTGTTTGCCCTTTTTGGTGCCCTTGGCAATGGAGATATAGCCGTCGATTTCGCTGAGCACCGCGATCTCTTTGGGCTTGCGCACCTCGAGCAGCTCGGCCACGCGCGGCAGGCCACCGGTGATATCCTTGGTTTTGGTGGTGGCCCGTGGCAGTTTGGCGATGATGTCGCCCGCCCGCACGTCGTCGCCCTCGTCGACCAGAATGATGGCGCCCACCGGCAGGATGTAGCGTGCCTCACCAGAGCCGCTGGGTAACTTGAGGGTCTTGCCGTGTTCGTCTTTAATGGAGATGCGCGGGCGCTCGTCACCGGTCTTGGACTCGATGATGGTCTGGCTCGACTTGCCGGTCACCGGGTCCACCTGCTCTTGCATAGTGCGCCCGATCTCGATATCACCAAACTTAATCCGTCCCGACACTTCGGAGATGATCGGCGTGGTAAAGGGGTCCCAGTATGCCAACGTGTCGCCCGGCTCCACGTCCTGGCCATCTTTGACCGAAATGTGCGATCCGTAAATGACCGGGAATCGTTCTTTTTCACGGCCGGTTTCTCCCACGATGGCGAACTCGCCGCCCTTGCGGTTCATAACGATGGCTTGGTCTTCGGCATTAAACACCACTTTGAGCCCCAGGAACTTGACCCGCCCGTCGGTGCGAGCGCGGATGTCGGCCTGGGCCACCCGCCGACTGGCGGTGCCGCCGATGTGGAAGGTACGCATGGTTAGCTGCGTTCCCGGTTCACCGATGGACTGGGCCGCCAAAATGCCCACCGCTTGACCGATCTCTACCGACCGGCCGTGGGCCAGGTCGCGCCCGTAACAGCGGGCGCAGACGCCGAACTGGGACTTGCAGGTCAACACCGAGCGGATATTGACCTTGGCGATACCACTATCTTCGATGTGTTCGGCGGCCGTTTCGTCGATCGCCTCCCCCTTGGGAACAATCACCTCATCATTGAAGGGATCGATGATCGCCTTCATGGTGACACGACCCAAAATGCGCTCGCCCAGTCGCTGGATCACCTCGCCGCCTTCCATCAGCGGTTCCACGTCGACTCCGACCATAGTGCCGCAATCGGTTTCCGAGATGATGCAGTCCTGGGCCACGTCGGCCAGGCGGCGCGTCAGGTAACCGGAGTTGGCCGTCTTTAATGCCGTATCGGCCAAACCCTTGCGGGCACCGTGGGTGGAGATAAAGTACTGCAGCACGGAAAGCCCTTCCCGGAAATTGGCGCTGATGGGTGTTTCGATGATTTCACCCGAGGGTTTGGCCATTAGGCCGCGCATCCCGGCCAACTGACGCATCTGATCCTTGCTGCCGCGCGCGCCCGAGTCGGCCATCATGTAGATGGGGTTGAGACTGTCTTGAAATACAGGCCTGCCATCCTCGTCCGTTCTTGGTGTGCCGTCGGCTTCTACGACCGGCGCCAGTTTCATGACGGCCATCATTTCATCAGCCACATCATCGGTGGCCTTGGCCCAGATATCGACCACCTTGTTATACTTCTCACCGGTGGTGATCAAACCTTCCGTGTACTGGCTGTTGATTTCGACCACGCGGTTTTCCGCGCTTTTCAGAATATCCCACTTTTTATCGGGGATGATCATATCGTCGATGGCGATCGATAAACCGCCTTCGGTGGACATGCGGTAACCCAAGTCCTTGATGCGGTCGGCCAGGATGACGGTTTGCTTGGCACCCAAGTTACGGAAGGAATAATCCACCAGCTGGCGCAAGGCACCCTTGTCCATTACCCGGTTGACGACCGAAAAGGGCAGCTCAGGCTGCTTGCTGCGCAACTCGAAGAGATAATAGGCATCCCCGCCATCGACAATGTCACTGATCTGGCCGGGTTCCAACCCGAGGAAGGCGTCAGCCACATCGGCCTCGAGGCCGAAGACGCGACTGAGCTCCACCTTGGTCATGCGCCCCACCAGACCGTGGTTGAACTTGTCGGGACTGATGGAATGCTTTTCCACAAGATCGACAAAATTTTGCCCGGCAGCCAGCGCCTTTTGCACCTTTTCAGCCTCTGCCTTGGAGGCCACGGTGATGCGGCGCAGCACCATCACGCTGTCGCGCGGCATGATCTCCCAGAAAAGCACCCTTCCCACGGTAGTTTCCACCTTCTGGCCGTGCATGCGTACCAAGATAGGGGCATGTAACCCCACCTGGCCCGCGTCGTAGGCCGAGCGTACTTCGTCTGTGTTGGCGAACACCTGCCCCTCGCCCCGCTCACCCATGATTGAACGGGTCATGTAGTAGGTACCCAACACAATATCCTGGCTGGGTACGATAATGGGGCTGCCACTGGCCGGCGACAGAATATTATTGGACGAAAGCATCAACACCCGCGCCTCGATCTGGGACTCCACCGACAGCGGCACGTGCACGGCCATCTGGTCGCCGTCGAAGTCGGCATTGAAGGCCGTGCACACCAACGGATGGAGCTGAATTGCCTTGCCCTCGATCAACAAAGGTTCGAAGGCCTGGATGCCGAGACGATGCAGGGTCGGCGCGCGGTTGAGCATGACCGGGTACTCCTTGACCACTTCGTCAAGGGTGTCCCACACCTCAGGGGTTTCCCGTTCCACCACGCGCTTGGCGCTTTTGACGGTGGAAACCTCCCCTTTTTGTTCAAGCCGGTAGTAGATAAAAGGCTTAAACAACTCCAGAGCCATCTGCTTGGGCAGACCGCACTGGTGCAGGCGCAGGTTGGGACCTACCGTGATCACGGTCCGCCCCGAGTAATCCACTCGCTTTCCCAGCAGGTTCTGGCGGAAACGCCCCTGCTTGCCCTTGAGCGTGTCGCTCAACGACTTCAAGGGGCGCTTGTTGGTGCCGGTGATGACGCGCCCGTGACGACCGTTGTCAAAGAGGACGTCCACCGACTCTTGCAGCATACGCTTTTCGTTGCGGACAATAATTTCCGGCGCGCGCAGGTCGATGAGCCGCTTTAGGCGGTTGTTGCGGTTGATGATGCGACGATAAAGATCGTTGAGGTCCGAGGCGGCAAAACGGCCCCCTTCCAGTGGTACCAGCGGACGCAGGTCCGGGGGGAGCACCGGGATTACGCTCATGATCATCCAGGAAGGATCGATGCCTGAACGTAGGAAGGCATCCACCACCTTGAGCCTTTTGGCCATTTTTTGGCGCTTGGCCACTGAACCGGTGGCCCGGATTTCCGTTCTCAGCTCCTGGTAAAGCGCTTCGATATCCAACTCTTCGAGCAACGCGCGTACCGCCTCGGCGCCGATGCCAGCCTCAAAGGCGTCTCCGTAGGTTTCAAGCGCCTCCTGATACTCCTCGTCACTGAGCAACTGGGCCTTGGCCAGCGGGGTCTCTTTGGGGTCAATCACGATGTGACTGTCGAAATAGAGCACCTTTTCGATGTTCTTTAATGTCAGATCGAGCAGGTTGCCGATCTTGCTCGGCAGGCTTTTGAGAAACCAGATGTGCGCCACCGGACTTGCCAGCTCGATGTGGGCCATGCGCTCACGCCGAACCCGGGACTGGATCACCTCCACCCCGCACTTTTCGCAGATAACGCCACGGTGCTTCATGCGTTTGTATTTGCCGCAGTTGCACTCGTAATCCTTGGTGGGACCAAAAATTTTGGCGCAAAAAAGGCCGTCGCGTTCCGGCTTGAAGGTGCGATAGTTGATGGTTTCCGGTTTCTTGATCTCGCCGTGGGACCACTCCAGAATCTGCTCCGGCGATGCCAGCGATAGCTTAACACCAGAATAGCGTCGCGGATCGATCGGTTTGGCGAAGAAGTCGTATAAGGTCTCCATGGGTTGCTTACCTTGTATGGGGTTGTTGACCGTCTGGGGCCATTTTATTCGCTTAAATTACCGGCGTTTCAGCCAAAGGGCCATTAGGGCAAAAGGGATTGCCGTCAGGAAGTTTCGGGCGTATCCTCGAGAAGCTGAATATCCAGTCCCAGCGCCCGCAGCTCGTTGGAGAGCACCTTGAATGACTCCGGCAAGCCCGGCTCAAGCACGTTTTGACCCTTGACGATCTTTTCGTACATGCGGGTACGGCCGGCCATGTCATCGGATTTTACCGTCAGAAATTCTTGCAACGCGTGGGCGGCGCCGTAGGCCTCCATGGCCCACACCTCCATTTCACCCAGCCGCTGGCCACCGAATTGGGCTTTGCCGCCCAACGGCTGCTGCGTCACCAACGAGTAGGGACCGATGGAACGGGCATGAATCTTGTCGTCCACCAGGTGGTGCAGCTTGAGCATGTACATGGTCCCGACGGTGATCTTGCTTTGGAAGTGCTCGCCGGTGCGCCCATCGTAGAGGGTGGCCTGGCCCGTGGTGGCCAATCCCGCCTCAGTTAGAAGCGCTTTGATCTCATCCTCTTTGGCGCCGTCGAAAACCGGCGTCGCCATAGGCACGCCATTTTTGTAGAGCGCAGAAAAGCGGTCCAACGACGGCTCGTCGAAATCTATCAGGGCCTCTCGTACGGCCACGCTCTCTTCATTTTCGTCTGAGAAGATCCGCTCCAGTTTTTCACGAAGCTGGCCGAGTTTGTTTGCTTCGAGCAGAGCATTGATTTGATTGCCCAAACCCTTGGCGGCCGCGCCCAGATGAATTTCAAGCACCTGGCCCACATTCATGCGCGACGGCACCCCCAACGGATTGAGAATCATATCCACCGGCGTGCCGTCACTGAAATAGGGCAAATCCTCCTGGGGCAGGATCCGCGACACAACGCCCTTGTTGCCATGGCGGCCGGCCATTTTGTCGCCCACCGACAACTTGCGCTTCATGGCCACATAGACCTTGACCATTTTGATCACGCCCGGCGGCAAGTCGTCGCCCTTGTCGTAGCGGCTCACTTTGTGGTTGAGTTCATCGCGGCAACGCGCGACCTCCTTGCGGTAGGCTTCGAGCAGATGATAGGCCTTTTCCGTCGCCTCGGCGTCCTCGACTACCAGTGACTCGATTTGGGGCACCGTTAACTCTTCGAGAATCTTGGCGGTTATTTTAGTTCCCTTGGCAACAAGGATCTTTTTGCCTTTTTTTATGACCGCGGCACTCTTATGGCCTATCAGAATCTCAGCAAGCCGCTCACGGGCCACCTCTTCGATGATGGCAATCTCGTCGGCCATATCTTTTTCAAGCTGGGCGATTTTCTCTTTTTCGATCTGGAGGCTGCGCTCACCCTTTTCCGAGCCCCGCCGCGAAAAGACCTTGGCGTCGATGACGATGCCCTGCACGCCCGGCGGCACCCTGAGCGAAGTGTCTTTGACATCCCCGGCTTTCTCGCCGAAAATGGCCCTGAGCAGTTTTTCTTCCGGCGATAGCTGGGTTTCACCCTTGGGGGTGATTTTGCCCACCAGAATGTCGCTGGGTCCCACCTCGGCCCCCAGCCGGATAATCCCGCTTTCGTCGAGATCCTTGAGGGCTTCGTCGCCCACGTTGGGAATGTCGCGGGTGATCTCCTCCTTACCCAGCTTGGTGTCCCGAGCCACCACCTCGAACTCTTCGATGTGCACCGAGGTATAAATGCCGTCTCTGATCAAGCGCTCGCCCACTAGGATAGAATCTTCAAAGTTGTACCCACCCCAGGGCATAAAGGCGACGGTGACATTTTTACCCAATGCCAGCTCGCCCAGCTCCGTGGCGGGGCCGTCGGCAATAACCTGCCCGGCCTTTATCTGTTGCCCCTTAACAACAATGGGCCGGTGGTTGAAACAGGTGTTCTGGTTGGAGCGCACGAATTTGATCAGGTTGTACACTGACACCGGCTGCCCCAAATCGTCATCGCCACCCGCCTGATCGGTGTGACAGAGCACAATGCGGGAGGCATCCACATCCACGACTACACCATCGCGCTTCGCCACAATGGTGACCCCTGAATCGCGCGCCACGACCCCCTCGATGCCGGTACCGACCAACGGCGCCTGGGTGACCATCAGCGGCACGGCTTGACGCTGCATGTTCGACCCCATCAGGGCGCGGTTGGCATCGTCGTTTTCCAAAAATGGGATCAACGATGCCGATACGCTCACCAGCTGATTGGGCGAAATGTCCATCAGCTCGATCCGCTGCCGGGGCACCATCTCCAACTCGCCGCTCACCCGCGAGGTGACCAGCGGATTAACGTACTCGTTTTTCTCGTTCATGGGCGCATTGGCCTGGGCGATGGGGTGGTCCTTTTCTTCAAACGCGCTCAGGAATTTAACCCCGTTTAGGGCTCGAGCCTTTTCAACTTTACGATAAGGCGTTTCGATGAACCCGTAATCATTGACCCGGGCATAGGTACCCAAAGAGACGATCAGGCCGATATTGGGACCTTCCGGGGTCTCAATGGGGCAGATGCGACCGTAGTGCGAGGGGTGCACGTCGCGCACCTCAAACCCGGCCCGCTCCCGGGTAAGGCCCCCGGGCCCCAGCGCGCTCAGGCGCCGCTTGTGGGTTGTTTCTGAAAGCGGGTTGGTCTGGTCCATGAACTGGCTCAGCTGGCTGGTACCGAAGAACTCCTTGACCACCGCTGATACCGGCTTGGGGTTGATCAGGTCATGGGGCATCAGGGCATCGACCTCTTGAAGGCTCATGCGCTCCTTGATAGCCCGCTCCATTCTCACCAGACCGATCCGGTACTGGTTTTCCAGCAGCTCGCCCACCGCCCGTACCCGCCGGTTTCCCAGGTGGTCGATGTCGTCCACCGGCCCCTGAGTGTCTCGCAGATGGATAAGCTTGCGCGCTGTCAGTAAAATATCTTCCTTGCGCAGCACGTTAAGATCGGGGGCGCTTTTGACTTCGAGGCTCTGGTTGATCTTCATACGCCCTACGCTGGAAAGATCGTAGTAAATGGGCGAAAAAAAGAGGTGGTCAACAAAATCCTGGGCTACTTCGGGCGTTGCCGGGTTGCCCGGGCGCAAACGACGATAGATATCGATCAGCGCGTCTTCCTTGGTTTCGATCTTGTCCAGCGTCAGGGTTTTGTGCAGTGAGTCGCTGTAGCGCACACCGTCGATAAAGAGCACTTCCAGTGAATCAATACCGGCTTCGATCAGCGCCTCGAAAACGGTCTCGTCGATCACCTGGTTGGCCGCCACGATCAACCCGTCGCTGCCGGGAGCCTGGATGTCAGCAGCCGAGACCTTGCCCACAACCTCCTCGGTATCGACGGGAATTTCGGTGATGCCCGCCGATTCGATGCGGCGAAGGGAGGTTTTGGTAAAGGGGCGGCCCGCCTTGAGCAGGATCTTGTCGGTTTTCGGTTCGATGATATCGAGGCTGGTACGCTGACCCTGGAGAAATTCGGGATTGAACGCCTTGTAAAATCGTTCATTTTTGATATAGAGGCGCTCGAACTTATAAAAGTAGCGCAGCAGGTCGTCTACCGAATAGCCGAAAGCCTTGAACAAGGAGGTAATCGGAAATTTGCGCCGACGGTCGATGCGGATCTGGACGATCCCTTTGGGATCGATCTCCATGTCGATCCAGGAGCCCCGCACCGGAATGATTCGCGAGCTGTAGATGATTTTACCGCTATAGTGGGATTTGCCCTTGTCGTGATCGAAAAATACTCCCGAGGATCGATGAAGCTGGCTGACCACAACGCGTTCGGTGCCGTTGATGATAAAGGTGCCCCGTTCGGTCATCAAAGGGATGGTACCAAAATAGATCTCTTGCTCTTTGATATCGCGGATATTAGAGGTGCCAGCCTCCTTGTCCACATCGTAAACGACCAAGCGTACCGTTATTCTTAAAGGAATCTTATAGGTCATTCCTCGCTGCAGACACTCTTCAATGTCGTGCTTGATTTCGCCGAAGCGATAGTCAACAAACTCCAGGGAGGCAGTACCACTGAAATCTTTGATCGGAAAAACAGAGTTGAATACGGCACGTAACCCGATGGGACGACGTGACTCACCGGGCACGTTGCGTTGCAAAAAGCGTTCGAATGAATCGCGCTGAACACCGATCAGGTCGGGTATATCGACGATCTTGCGAATCTTTCCAAAATTTTTCCGAACACGGGAACTTGCCAAGTGGCTGCTGGGCATGGCATCTCCATAATTGTTTGGGTTGGTATGCGGGTGCCGCCAACCGATCATCGGTTGTCTGAGTCGAAACTTCAAAGCGGGTTGAGTGTATTTGACCTCAATCCCGTATCTACACCCATCTCATACACAGAGGGTCCCAAAAAGTACGATCAAAAAATATAGTGTTTCAGGCATAATTGATGACCCTGATCGTTAACTGTGGCATAAAGAATTTAGGTTATCAGGCACTGATGAAATGGTTCAAAGTAATCAAATGGTGACAGAAAAAAACGTTCGCGCTCAAAGCATCGCTAATGGTGTGTAACGAGCCGCACTGTTTATAGGCCGCAACCTCTGCCGCGTAACACGATCGGGCGTTTGGCGAAACCATCATCCAATCACAGGCGCTCTGGTGGCCACCATTATCCGGCCTGTAAGAGGCATGGGTTGTTCGTTGAATACGTCGCTGCTACCGGGCCGGGTGCCCCAAATGGGCAACCGGCCCGTTTCAGTTCGGTTTTAGCCACCGCCGGTCAGACAACCCGGCATGGTGCCGCCACACCGGGATCGATGCTGCGGGGCATCACTATTTAATTTCGATTTGCGCCCCGACACCCTCCAGCTGCTCTTTGATTTTTTCGGCCTCATCTTTGGGCACAGCCTCTTTGATGGGCTTGGGAGCACTGTCGACCAGATCTTTGGCGTCTTTGAGACCTAAACCGGTGATGGCGCGGACCTCTTTGATGACCTGAATCTTTTTGTCGCCGTGGGCCGTGAGGATGACATCAAACTCGGTCTTTTCCTCTTCGGCCGCGCCGGCACCAGCGGCAGGCATAGCCGCGGCCACGGCCATCGGTGCCGCGGCGGAGACGCCGAACTTCTCCTCCATTTCCTGGATCAGCTCGGAAAGCTCTAAAACCGACATATTCGCTATAAAATCAATCACATCATTTTTGGTAATATCAGCCATTTTGATTCTCCTTGGATCAATCGCGATTTCAAATAATATCGTGTCTTACGTTAAACGTCTGGTTTGATGGCGGCACTCAGGCTTCCGTGGCCTCTTTTTGATCTTTTAGG
Source organism: uncultured delta proteobacterium (assembly GCA_963783425.1). Classification (GTDB taxonomy): domain Bacteria; phylum Desulfobacterota; class Desulfobacteria; order Desulfobacterales; family QNYZ01; genus CAWANO01. Next base: position 133,865 of record CAWANO010000007.1, on the reverse strand, counting down.
GCCACCAGCACGTTGAGTATCTGTTGCGGCACGGCGTTGAGCACACGCACAAAAGCTGTGGGCACGCCATTCATCACCGACAGAAGCTGAGATAGCAAAACGTCGCGCGAAGGCAGCTCCGCCAAGGCCTTGATGGCATCAAAGTCAAGCACTTTGCCATCCAAAACCGCCGCTTTGATCTTTAGCGCCTGGTTATCCTTGGCAAAATCGATGAGCACCTTGGCCGGGGCTATCGGGTCATCATAGCTACAGGCGACGGCGCTCGGTCCCACAAATGCCTCGCGCATCATATCGACGGGGCTGTTTTCGGCCGCCCGGCGCAACAAGGTGTTTTTCACCACCTGGAACTCCACCGCATTTTCCCTCAACTGACGGCGCAGTTGGTTCATTTTGTCGACGTCTAACCCTTTGTAGTCAGTGGCAATGACCACCTTGGCCTTGGAAAATTTTTCCGCGACGGATTGGACCAGCTCCTGTTTCTCTTTGATTTTCACTTGGATTACACCCCCTTTCGGCCTGTCGAAACCGCTGCAAGCCGAGGTGGACTGCATTGAGACACGCAAGCGCCCATCTAGGACGCAATCGATCCTTGGCGTCTGTTGAATAAATGGCGTTTCCGTCTCGGCAGGCCGGTCGCGGCAAATTAAGCATCTCGGTTGTAACGATGCGCCTGCGGTCTTTGACAGGATAATTAAGTTTACGTCTGAGCTAATACCCTCAATAGGAAATACGCGCCACCATCCGTAACAGCATCACACTTTCAGCGCGCGGGCACATCATGTGCCTCGCCGCAAAGGGAAAGGTGCGCCGGATGGGTTGAGACCTACTCGCTAAGATCTTTAACCGAGGCAGCGTCGATCTTGATCCCCGGCCCCATGGTGGTCGACAGGGCAATACTTCTTAAATAGGTGCCTTTGGCTGCTGGGGGCTTGAGTCGAAGTATGGTTTCGATGAAAGCCGCGATGTTCTCGGTGAGCTTTTCCTTGCCGAACGACACTTTGCCCATGGGGACGTGAATGATGCCCGCCTTTTCTACACGAAAGTCGATTTTTCCGGCTTTGAGCTCCTCAACAGCTCTGGCCACTTCGAAAGTCACCGTGCCGGTTTTGGCGTTGGGCATCAACCCTCGTGGTCCAAGCAGGCGGCCAATCTTGCCCACCGATCCCATCACATCGGGAGTGGCCACGGCCTTGTCGAACCCGAACCAGCCCTCCTGGATTTTCTCGACCAGATCGTCATTGCCCACGAAATCCGCACCGGCCTCCTGGGCCTCCTTCTCCTTCTCGCCTTTGGCGAAAACGAGCACTTTGACCTCTTTGCCCAGACCGTTAGGAAGCACCACTGTGCCCCGCACCATCTGGTCGGCATGTCGCGGATCAACGCCTAGCCGCACGGCGAGATCGACTGTTTCGTCAAATTTGGCAAAGGCGGCGTTCAAAGCCAGGTCCAACGCATCTCCAAAGGGGTAGCGCTTGGTCCTGTCGACACTTTTGGCGGCTGAATGGTACTTTTTACCGGTTTTCGACATTACAATTTACTCCCGTTTAAACCTGAGTGGCCCGCCCTCGAAGGCCTGCGGCCGCTCATAGATCTTAGAAATATGAATTAAAGCGTGAGCTTGATTCGTTTCGGCTCAACAGCAAGCAACCGCGTACAAACCTTAGATCACATCGATCCCCATGCTTCGAGCGGTTCCCTCGATGATACGACTGGCGGCGTCAATGTCGTTGGCGTTAAGGTCGACCATTTTCAACTGGGCGATCTCTTCGACCTGTTTGCGAGTCACCCTGCCGACCCGTTCCCGTTTGATGTCACCGGCCCCCTTGGCTATTTTGGCGGCTTTTTTCAACAAAACCGCCGCCGGGGGGGTTTTGGTGATGAAGGTAAACGAACGGTCCTGGTAGACCGTAATCACCACCGGAATGATCATGCCGGCATCATTGGCCGTCTTGGCGTTGAATGCCTTACAAAAATCCATGATATTCACACCATGCTGCCCGAGAGCCGGACCGATGGGCGGTGACGGATTGGCTTTTCCCGCCTCAACCTGCAATTTTATCTGTGTCAGTACCTTTTTCGCCATTTTGTCTAAAACTCCCTAATATAATGCGCCGTATTTGTGAGCCGATGAACCGAGCACCACGCTTCACTGGCAATGGGCTGCCTCTTTCAAAACGTTTCAGTTTGACCAGGGTCAAAGATGATGCCAATTTTTAACCGCAGCGATACTGCTCGTATTTCTATGATTAAATTTGGCCCCGGCCGCAGAGATTGGGCGAAATGGGACGTTTGGAAATTGGCTCTGTGATAAAGCCTTGAAGGGCTTACAACCGTTCATCAAAGCTTGCTCACCTGCACGAAATCGAGTTCCACCGGCGTCGCCCGTCCGAAGATGCTCACCAATACCCGAATCTTGCCCTTTTCGGGGTTAACCTCTTCGACGGTGCCGTTGAAGTTGGCAAAAGGACCATCGATCACTCGGATTTCATCACCGGTCTCGAAGTAAAATTTGGGTTTCGGCTTGAGCTTCCCAGCCTCCATGCGCTCTAAAATTTTTTCAGCCTCGGTATCTGAAATGGGCGAGGGACGCTCCCGACCGCCCAAAAAACCGGTCACTTTGGCCGTGTTGTTAACAATATGCCAGGTTTCGTCATCCAGCTCCATCTGCACCAGTATGTAACCCGGGTAAAATTTGCGCGACGATTCGCGGCGTTTGCCCTTGACCAGTTCGACCACCTGCTCGGTGGGCACGACCACCCTGCCGAACTTTTCGGCCTGGCCCAAGCTTTGGATGCGCTCCTCCAATGCCGCTTTAACCTGGTTTTCAAACCCGGAATATACGTGGATCACATACCATTTCAGTGCCATGGAGGTTCCCCCTGGACCTACTGCAAAATGAGGCGAATCAGGCTGGTCAGGCTGATATCGACCAATCCTAAAAAAAGCGATGCCAAAAAAACGAGCACCAGCACCACGATGGTTGAGCCAATGGTCTGTTTTTTGGTCGGCCAGGTAACCTTCTTGAGCTCAATTTTGACCTCGCGTAGAAACTGGATCGATTTCTGAACCCAGTTGTCTTGCTTGAGCACGCCTGCCTTGCTGGCCGGCAACCGCTTTTTGGCACTCAGCAACGGTTTGGTCTTTGGCGCGCTCAAGGCACCGGCAGCCGGGTTGGCGCCGTTCGACTCATTTTTGTCGGCGCTGCCGTCCTCAATTTTTTTCTTTTTGAGGTGCGACGGCTTTTTTCGCTGTAACCGTGCCATTGTTCTCCTTATAAAAAGGCTGAAGCTCAAAGTGTGATGACGAAAAAGGGCAAGCGCCCATCGCTTCGCGCATCAACCTTCGAGCTTCACCGGAAGAAGTGGCAGGCCAGGAGGGATTCGAACCCCCAACACCCGGATTTGGAGTCCGACGCTCTACCGTTAGAGCTACTGGCCTGCAGCAACCGGATTCGCCGCGCCACCGTAAAAGCGGGTGGCTACTTGGTCTCTTTGTGCAACGTATGCTTTCGACAAAACCGGCAATACTTGTTGAAATTGAGCTTGTCCGGTGTGGTACGTTTATTTTTGGTCGTCGTGTAATTTCGTCGATTACACTCAGAGCATGTCAACGTTATGATAACCCTCACTGCACGACACTCCTTAAAATTTGGCTTCGCATATCAGGCTCGTGAAAACGAGAGACAGACCGCTGAACGTAATACCACTTGGCGGAAAATCAACGCGCGCTTTTTCAGTCGTGATTCAACCGACCAACCGTTGGCCTGGGCCCTGAGGCGATAATCGACCCTTGATTATTCGATAATTTCGCTCACCACGCCGGCGCCCACCGTGCGGCCGCCTTCGCGAATCGCAAACCGTAGCTCTTTCTCCATCGCGATCGGCGTGATCAGCGATACCTCGATGGCCACATTGTCGCCCGGCATCACCATCTCTACGCCCTCGGGCAACGTCAAAATGCCCGTCACGTCTGTGGTGCGAAAATAAAACTGCGGCCGGTATCCACTGAAAAACGGCGTGTGACGGCCACCTTCTTCCTTGCTTAAAATGTACACCTCGGCCTTGAACTTCGTGTGTGGCGTGATCGAACCCGGCTTGGCAACCACCTGACCGCGCTCGACATCGTCGCGCTTGGTGCCGCGCAACAGTACCCCGATGTTGTCGCCCGCCTGGCCTTCGTCGAGCAGCTTGCGAAACATCTCAACGCCCGTGCACACCGTCTTGGTGGTCGCACGAATGCCCACGATCTCCACCTCGTCACTCACGTGCACCACGCCGCGCTCCACGCGACCGGTCACCACCGTGCCACGGCCCGAAATGCTGAACACATCTTCAATGGGCATCAAAAAGGGCTTGTCGATATCGCGCTTGGGCTCAGGAATGAAAGAGTCGATGGCATCCATCAACTCAAACACGCACTTGGCCTCGGTGCTATCCGGATCATCGCTCTCGAGCGCCTTTAAGGCGCTGCCGCGAATGATCGGCGTGTCGTCGCCCGGAAACTCGTACTTGTCCAAAAGCTCGCGCAGCTCAAGCTCCACCAGCTCGATCAGCTCCTCGTCATCGACCATGTCGCATTTGTTCAAAAACACCACGATGCGCGGCACCCCCACCTGGCGCGCCAGCAAGATGTGCTCGCGCGTTTGCGGCATGGGCCCATCGTCGGCACCCACCACCAAAATCGCACCGTCCATCTGGGCGGCTCCCGTGATCATGTTCTTGATGTAGTCGGCGTGACCCGGGCAGTCCACGTGGGCATAGTGACGATTGGCCGTCTCGTACTCCACGTGCGCCGTGGCGATCGTGATCCCGCGCTCTTTCTCCTCGGGCGCCTTGTCAATCTGGTCAAACGGTACATAATCGGCCAGCCCGCGCAGGCCCATGTGTTTCGTCACCGCTGCCGTCAGTGTCGTCTTGCCGTGGTCAATGTGTCCAATCGTGCCCACGTTTACGTGCGGCTTCTTGCGCTCAAACTTTGCTTTCGCCATCTTGCCTTCCTCCCTGCTTTGGTCGAAATTGATCCAAAACAAATTACCATTCGGACCGAATCACAAAATTCAAAATTTTAAGTAGCGGCGTACCTGTCTGTGGGGTTTTTAGGGTGGAGCCCACGACCGGAATTGAACCGGTGAACCTCTTCCTTACCAAGGAAGCGCTCTACCTACTGAGCTACGTGGGCGTTCACAACCGCTAAAGATCTTTGTCCAAGCCTATTTACCTGAGACAAAATGGAGCGGGAGACGAGGCTCGAACTCGCGACATTCAGCTTGGAAGGCTGAAGCTCTACCAACTGAGCTACTCCCGCTTTGTGGATAGTGCTTGAAACGATGCGGCAAATACTCCGAAAAATATGCCTGCAGGGCGACCGACGTGTTACCCGCGAGAAGGCATGTAGTTCGAAGCGACCCTGTTGGTACAGGCAATCTCCTACAAAGACCCCTTTACAGTGACTGGTGGTGGGGGGAGGATTCGAACCTCCGAAGGCTTCGCCGACAGATTTACAGTCTGTTCCCTTTGGCCGCTCGGGAACCCCACCGTATAAATTAAGAAAACCCTGCTTGATGCTGCCCGATACACCTAAGCTTTGGAGCCAGCGAAGGGACTCGAACCCCCGACCCACTGATTACAAATCAGTAGCTCTACCAGCTGAGCTACGCTGGCCCGAAAAACACGCAACAAACCGCCACCGCAAGCCGCGAAGGCGGTCTATAAGCCGTCTGGACCAATCTCAAGCCCGTTAAAACCATTATACATAACAATATTCAATCTGGGTTGCAAGCTTTTTTTGAGGATTAATTTCAAAAGGGCAAATGGTTGGGTTCAAAACCAGCGGCAATGTGCTTTCGTACATATGAAGCCGGCCGGAAAAGGCTTGACCATCGCTGAAATAGGTATATGAAAATAATTGAGCCTGGTAAATTGGGTATTTCCGATGAAAAGTTAAAAATTTCAGGCGCTTAAATCGCGACGGCCCCTCGCTTTGGTTATTCCCACTGAGACGCGAATCAATGGCGAAAAAAATGGTGGCGCTACGCTCGTGCGGCAGTGCCAACAACGGGCTGATTTGGACCCAAGGCCACTACTTCATATTCCTGTCAGCCAATTATCGTTGACCATTTTTAGACCCGCGTCCGGGCTGCCCCGAGTCTTTTGAAAGGACCTGGCTACCAGCAGAATTTGATACTGTCATTAGTGCTTGACATTTCGTTAAAAGATTTATTATCATAACCTGTTAAGAAATACCATAAACTATGGTGTCCAACCCCGCTCAAACTGCGTTTCAACCGTTGCAAGTGTAAAGGAGCCCATCCGTATCGTGACGAAGCCTCAACCCTCCAACGGTCACCGTCGTCGAATACTCACAGCATTGCTCTTATTAGCGGGATTGTTCTTTCTGACATCAGCCTGCAGCCAAAATCAACATTACAGCCACACCCCCAGACCCCAGGAAAAACACACAGCGGCCTCCCGCGATAACAGTTCCGCACCGGATCAAACGCTGACCAAAGGACAGTGGCGGGACATTCAGGCCGATCAACCCACCTACGGTGCCGATCACAGCCGTATCAACTCTCAAAACACGCCAAGCGATGAGGCGGCGAAACCGTCTGCACCAGCACCCTCCCGCGCCGGTTCGGAGAACATAAAGCAGGCGACCCTGATGCACGCCGTTAGCGAGCCTGCGCCCACCCACGCGCCCCAGAGCATTCTCGATGAAACCTTGGCGCTGTGCGAGCTTTCCCAGCAGTATTGGCAGAAGGGTGAACTGGAAAACGCCTTGGAGGCCCTTGATCAGGCCTATTCGCTGATCTTGTCATTGGAAGATAATGACCTTCACGCCGGCTTGACGCAACAAAAAGATGATCTGCGGTTTCTAATCTCCAAGCGCATTCTGGAGATCTACGCCTCGCGTCATATTGTGGTCAACGGCCAATACGATGAAATACCCTTGACCCTCAATTCACACGTCGAGGCCGAAATCAGGCTCTTTACGACTGGGGCTGAGAAAGGGTTTTTCCAGCGTTCCTACCAGCGCTCGGGCCGTTATCGCGACTATATCGTCCAAGAGCTTAAAAAGGAGGGCTTGCCCGAAGCGTTGTCATGGCTGCCGCTGATCGAAAGCGGTTTTAAAACCAATGCCCTCTCCCGCTCCAGGGCCCTCGGGTTGTGGCAATTCATTTCATCCACGGGCTACAAGTTCGGGCTGGCCCGCAATACCTATGTGGACGAGCGCCTCGACCCGGTCAAATCCACCCACGCGGCCATCGCCTACCTGAAGGAGCTACACCAGATGTTTGGTGACTGGACAACGGTACTGGCCGGCTACAACTGCGGTGAAAACCGGGTACTGCGCACCATCAGGTCCCAAAACGTCAATTACCTGGACAACTTCTGGGATCTATACGAACGCCTGCCGCGCGAAACGGCCCGCTATGTGCCCCGCTTTCTAGCCACTTTGCACATCGTATCAAACCCAGAAAAATATGGCCTCGACAAACTCGTCCTCGACCGCCCCCTGGACTGGGAGACAATCACGGTCGAGCGTCAAATCCACCTGAAAAACGTGGCCAAAAACGTTGTCGCTTCGCTGGATGACATGCGAACCCTCAACCCGGAGCTACGCCACTCGATCACCCCCAACGAACCGTATGAGCTGAGGATCCCCGTCGGCACCAGCCGTACGCTACAGGTGGCGCTTAGCTCGATTCCCGTCTCAAGAGTCCCTGAGACAGCCAAACGGCCGAGTCACGTCTATCACCGTGTGCGCCGCGGCGAAACCCTTTCTACCATCGCCCAGCGCTACGGTGTAAACGTTAAAACCATCGCAAGCGCCAACCGACTCAACAAAAATTACACCATTATTGCCGGCCGATCCCTGAAAATCCCCACATCACGCGTCAGCGCGTCGGCGAGCCAGGCCACCCAATCAGCCGCTTGGACGCAAACCAAAACCCACCGGGTTCGCAAGGGTGATTCGCTATGGAACCTCGCCCGACGCTACGGTACCACCACCAACGCCATCCAGAGAGCCAACAACCTGCGCGGCTCACGACTCTACATCGGGCAGAGCCTGAAGCTGCCGACATCCCAGCAGTCAACGGCAAAGGCTTCCAAAAGTAAAAATATGCGCTCGTACACAGTCAAACGAGGCGACACACCCTTTAAAATTGCCAACCGCAATGCCATGACACTCAAGCAGTTTCTGAAAATCAACCAACTCAGCCGCAACAGCAAAATCTATCCCGGGCAGCGCGTCTACCTCGACTAGCTGGCCATCCTGCCCAGTTCCCCCAAAAAGTTCTGATCGTACACCCATCCGATCTTGACAGGCGCCGGGGCACATTTCATCATGCCAGCGACAAACCCTTAACGGCCTGGGAGACGTTTTTTTAGCGCAAGCCCATTAAGAGAACGAGGATGATGTTACAGAAAAATATCGGTAAGCGGTGGCTGCAAGAGCATCTCTATGGCCTGTCCCGCGCAGTGCGCCACAGCGGGAAATGGCTGGTCCAGGGCCTCGATGTGACGCAGATTGTCTGCCGTTCGCAAAACCAACGAGGCCAAGTCACCGTCGGCAATGTCGAAAGTTGCGCAGGTATCGGCCCAATCCAGGCCGTTCAGCCAGGCATTAACCGCCGCCGCCGGTTCCGCGTTGAAGGTACGCACGAAAAACTGGGCCGCGCGCATTTGTTTGACCAATGACGTCAATGCCTTGAGGGTCTCGAGCAACGCATCCTGGAGCGACTCTGTCATCAATGGCTGCCCGCTGCGCCCCCCACTGTCGCGATCATACACCAGGGCCGCCATGACCGCCGCTAGCAAGATGGGGTCACGGTCGGGGAAACAGCCCCTGCGTAACCCTTCGGCGATCAATAAAGGCTGATCGACTCTCAGGCGCGCCGCCCATCTGCCGGCCGTCGTCGGTCTTCCGGCGGGATCAAGGTAGCCTTGCGCTTTTAGAAAGGCCCTGTGCCGCCGAAAATCCCGAAGCAAGGCTTGCGATTGGCGATTTTTTTTGGCGCTGCGGCGCAGCTGCCAAGCCGCAAAGGCGTGCTGGTAAAGATCCTCAACCTGTTGGGGGGTGTGTGACAAGAGCAGGTTGAGCACCATGGAAAAATTGACCTGTATCTGGCTGTCGACACTGGCGGGCGGCTGTTCAAACAGCGATGCCACCCACTTAAGATCCATATATTTGCCGGGAAGCAGCAGAGCGAACCCGATCTTATCTTTTCCGCGCCGGCCGGCCCGGCCGGTCATCTGGTGCAATTCGGTTGCGTTGAGTGGCGCGAATTGGGTGCCGTCAAAGCGATCTGAATTAAGCATCACGATGGTCCGGGCCGGGAAATTGACACCCGCTGCTACCGTTGAGGTGGCGAACACCACATCCAGCAAGCCCTCGGTCATGAGGTGCTCCAAAACAAGCTTCCAGCCGGGTAGCTGCCCGCCATGGTGAGCACCAACGGCAAACTGCTTCAGATAGGTCATGTGTCGATGCTCGCCGAGCATGGCGGAATGCTCGGTCAGGCGCTCGATACGGTCTCCCAGGTGCTCGAACCGCGGGCGCCGCAGTTGCGGTGCTATTCGCCCATAACGCTGTACGGCCTGGTCGCAATCGGCACGCGACTTCATGAAAAAAATGGCCGGCAGCAAATTATAGCGGCGCAACACCCGCACCACCTCAGCCACCGGTGGCAACTTGCCCGGCGGCCAGGCGCGCCGGCGCTGGTGACCCGACGCAAAGGCCGCCACCGGCTTGTAAAGGCTTATGCGCTGTTTATAAGAACCGTCGACGCGATCTTTCAGGGGCATCAACGTGCCGGAGGGATGGAAAAAGAGTGGATAAAGCGGCACCGGACGGTGCGTTTCGGCAATCACCCGGCACGCTTGCTGGCGTATCGATGCGAGCCAGGCGGCTATTTGGGGGGCGTTGCCGATGGTGGCCGAGAGCAACAACAGGGCAATACGTGCCGGAAGGTAGATCATAATCTCCTCCCACACCACCCCACGCTCAGGATCCCCCATGAAATGGGCCTCGTCAAGCACCACCAGACTTGTCGCCAGCGACTCTCCCTGGTGCATGGCATCGTAAAGCTGGTTACGCAAAATTTCGGTGGTACCCACAATCACTGGTGCCTGGGCGTTTTCACGCCGGTCTCCGGTCAAAATCCCCACCTGCTCGGCCCCGAAATGGGTGCGAAACTCCTGGTATTTGGCATTGCTGAGTGCTTTTAACGGGCAGGCGTACCAGGTGCGCTGGCCATCGCGCAACCGCGCGGCGATGGCTTCGCGGGCGATCCAGGTCTTCCCCGAACCGGTGGGCGCCGTCACCAGACAGTCCGCTTGTTCGATGGCAGCCAGTGCCTCCGTCTGAAAGGGATCAGCCTGGAAAGGTTGCGGCGCGGGAACGCCAATCTGGACAAAGGCGGGCTTGAGACGCTTGTCAGCCCCCGGCTTGATCGGTTGGGCGCGGGGGCTGGGTCGTCGGGGCTTGGATCGACGCCGGTAACGTTGGGGAGGCTTGGGCATTTCAGGCAGCTATAGCTGCTCCACCAATTCTCGCACACGCGCTTTGGCCACGGATTCGACCTCGTATGGCGATACCCCCTTCAGATCGGCCTCGATCAGGGTATTGTCGTAGGGCAAAAACCCTAAAAATTCAAAGCGGTCCAGATGTCCTCTTAGAAAGGCCTCATCTTCGGGCCCGCGGATCTTGTCGCCGACGATACCGATATTGTCAAGCCCGATGCCGCCAGCCAGGTGCTGGATATGCCGAGCGGTATCGATACTGCGCCGGCCCGGCTCCACCACCACGATCAGTTTGTTGACCGCCCTGGCCGTGCCACGTCCCAGATGCTCGATCCCCGCCTCCATGTCCATTACCACCACTTCGTCTCTGGCCAGAACAATATGCATCACCAAGGCGCGCAACAGGGTGCTCTCCGGGCAGATACAACCCGCCCCGCCCTTCTTGACCCCACCCAGACGCATCAATTTGATATTTTCCAGCTTGGCCGAAAGTGCATCGGGCAGGTCATCCACTTTGGGGTTGAGCTTGTAAAAACCACCGATGCTGCCCGGTTTGGCCTCGGTGCGCTCGTAGACCAGATCTTTCATGTCGGCAATGGGGGTGATCGTATCGGCATTGGCAATACCGAGCGCCGCGGCCAGGTTGGCGTCGGGATCGGCATCAATGGCCAGCACTTTCCGGCCCATATCATTCAAGGCCCGAATCATGAGGGCCGAAAGGTGGTCTTGCCCACCCCGCCTTTACCACTAACGGCTATTTTCATGGTCAAGTTTCCTCGCTGGGATATTAAAAGTATGCCATCAACTGGCAAGCGATGAATCCGTCACGCCGATCAGCTCAAGGCCCGTTTTTCCGAGCATGAGCTGCCGCGTTTTTTCGGTGGGTGCAAGGTGGTACGATTTTATGTCTTTGTCAAGCCGCGCCCTGCCGGGCTTGTTCGCGCCCAACAGGCCCGAATTGGGTAAAAATGACCCCTGGCGCATGTCATAGGGCCTTGTGGTTGTAGGCCATCATGCGATGGTTATAAAACCTGCGGGAAAGAGACGCAATCAAAGGTTGCAATGACTAATCGTGGCTGTCGGCGATCAGCCGCTTGGAGTTGTTGAGCAATAGTTCGACGGTGATTTGGTCCAGGCGGGAAAACATCGCCTTGCTGGCCTCGATCCACACCCAACGCGAGAGGCAGTCACCGGCCCGGTTGCACAGCCCACACAAACTATCCTTACGCTCAGCGCAATCGGTTATGGCGGTGTGCTCCTCGAGCACCCGCACGATCTCCCCGACCGTGATCTGCTTTGGGGATTTGGCCAGTTGCTGCCCCCCATAGGGTCCCCGCTGACTTTCGATAATACCGGCCTCTTTGAGCTTTCGGGTCAGTTTTTCAAGGTATTTCAGGGAGATGTTCTGCCGAGTGGCAGTATCGTTCAACGGCACCGGTCCATCCTTGCCATAAATGGCAATGTCGAGAATCAAACGGGTACCGTAGCGGCTTTTAGTGGTCAGGCGCATGGTCTTAAGCTGTCCACCTGGTTTCGAAATGGGCGATAAATGATTTGTGGTCGTTCAAAATTATGGCGCCCGCCAGGCGTATCTGTCAAGCGCCGGCATGAATATTGGGTTGGGCCCTCCCAGAAACGCCGCGCAGCGACCCGGATATTAGGAGATCACATTGAGCACGGTACGTTGCGTCAGCTCCGAGGAGGGCGCAGCCTTGGGTGGACGCTTGCGCGGCAGGCAGATCACAAAGTGGGTGCCGACTCCCGGCGTGGAGCTCACCTCGATCTTGCCGCCATGCTGGCTGATCACGTGGTGGGCGATGAACATACCCAAACCCGTACCCCGTGAGCCCTTGGAGGAGAAAAAGAGTGTGAACATTTTCTCCCGCGTCTCTTGATCCATGCCCATACCGTTGTCGATGATTTCAAAGCAGAGCCGCTTCTCATCCAGAGGCTGCACGCTGAACTGCACCTTGTGATCCGATTTGGTGCGATCGGAGATGCAGGCATCGATGGCGTTTTCGATGAAGTTGACCAGAGCCGCCTGGAGCCAGTTGGGATCGACGTCAAACTGGCCCAACCCACCGTCGATCTGCGTCTCCAGAGGCACTTGCTGGTTTTTGGCCGTGGGCATGACCGTATCGACCACCATACTGATCAGCCCTCCACATCCACGGTCTCGATTTTCAACTCACGGCTCTTGGCATAGTAGAGAATCTCCAGCACCATATTGCGAATGCGGTCAGCCATCTGGCGCACCTGAATCAAGGCGCGTTGGGTGCGCGTTTGGTCGCCCTTGCCGATGCCGGTCTCGAGCTGGTAAATGCTGCCGTCCAGACCGGTGAGCATGCCCTTGACACCGTGTGACATGGAGCCGATCATCAATCCCAAAGAAGTGAGATGGTCCTGAAGCTGCCGGATCTGGGTGATGTCGGTGGCCATCTCCATTACCTGGGTGATCTTGCCGTTTTCATCGCTAATGGGCGCGGTCCAGGTGAGCACGTTGTACTGCCGGCCGCTCTTGGCGGTGACCACCTCCTCGGTCTGGTGGGGTTTTCCGGTGGTGAAGGTGTCGGCCACGGGGCAGTCGGGGCATTTGGTGGTACGGTGCTTGTAGGTCTGATAGCAGTAGGTACCGATTTCAGAGCCGAAGTGCTCTTTAAAACGCCGGTTGGTGGCCGTGATGCGAAAATCGCGGTCCTGCACCGAAATAAAACAGGGCACCTCATCGAAGAGCTGTTGGTAGAGGCTTTGCGCCACGTGCAGGGAGGCCAGTTTTTCGGTATAGCGGTCGATTTTACGGTTGAGCAGGATCCACTCGCGGGCCTGCTTGAGGGCCAGATCCAGCGCCACGCTGCTGACCGGCTTGTCCAGATAGTAAAGAACGTCGCAGCCCATGGTGTCCATCAGCCCGGCAATGTGCTCTTTGGCGGCCATGACAATCAGTTGGCTCAAGGGGTAGGCCTGTTTGTACTGCTTGAGGATATAAGCCCCGTTCTAGATCGGGGGTGCGTGGGATCGGCCAGGACGTAATTTGGACTGAGGGCTTCGAAATAGGGGATCACTTCCTCGGCGTCACCGGCAATAAAGACGTCATGCTGTTGCCGCTCCAGGTAGTGCTTGAGCGCCGCGGCATGCTCACGGTCCGCATCGATGATGAGTATTTCGCTGGCCATACCCTTTAGCCCCGATTTCACTGGTTCTGCGGCAGGGCGCCGCGCCATTAAAAAAAACGGCATAGCCCCGCACCAAGCCCCGTCGTCAGCCGATGGTACGCTTTACGATCTCCAACAGCTCTTTGCGATCGAAAGGCTTGGTCAAGCTGGCCACTGCTTTGCCGATGGCATACTCATTGCCAGACATCCCACTGATCACGATCACCGGAATATTTTTGATTTGCGGCTCCTGGGACATTTTGCGATAAAAGCGCGGCCCCCATTCGCCGGGCAATTCGAGGTCCAGGGTGATCAGGTCAGGGCTTTCGCGTTTGGCGATCTCCAACCCCTCCTTGGCATCAGCTGCGCTGCAGGTGTCGTAATCGTTATCCTCAAAAAAGGTGGTCAGATACTCTACCACGTTGGGATCATCGTCGATGACCAAAATTTTCTTACCCATGGGTTCTCCTTCTACTGGTTACGGCGCAAACGCCCCGTTGCTATGATTTTTTAATCGGGGCTCTTTTTAGAACCACCACCGGACAGTTGGCACGCACCATGACCTGCTCGATGTCGCTACGCAGGCGTTCTTCATCGCTGGATGAGGGGGTGGTATCGTGGGCCAACACCAACAGATCGGCCTGTTGTTCACGAGCATATTTCACCACCTCCACGTAGGGAATCCCCTCCCAGGCCTCCACACTGTAATTTTTAAAATCTTCAATTTTGGATACATAGCGGCCATGCATACGTTGTCTGGCCTCGCGAATATGTTTTTCGATCACGTCCTGTGCTAGCGGGGTACCCATGTGGGCCGTGCTGATGTCGACCGGGTGAAACAGGTGCAGTTCGCCATCGACGGCCTTGGCCACAGAGTAGGCGAAATCAAAGCCGGCGTCGGAAACCTTGCTGAAATCCGTGCTGAACACCACGTTCGAAATTCCGCCCCAAAACGAGGCTGCCGTGCGGGCCACCACCATCACCGGGCAGGCGGCGGCCTTGATGACCCGATGCAGCGTGGTACCGGCCACCAGATTCTGTAGCACGGCCGAATCTTCACTGCCGGCTGAGTTGCCCATCACAATAAGATCCGGTTCGATCTCGCGCGCTTTGCGCAGAATCTCGCGATAGGGCCAGCCCACCACAACGTCCAACAGGGTGTCGGGCTTTTCGGCCAGCTGTTTGGCGTAGTGCACTTTCAGCTCTTCGAGCACCCAGGCCTGGTAATCTTCATCCGCTTCGATCTTCTCCCCGGTCCTGACGTCGACCACCGTTTGGCTGTAGCCCCGTGAAGGAACCCCCAGTACATGAAACACGGTCAGCTCGGCTGAATACTGCTTGGCCAGGTTGAACGCCACCCGTGCTGCGTGGTCGCAAATTTCCGTGGCCGATGTGGCAAACAGGATTTTCTTAAACATACCTCCCCCTTTTACCGGCGGTGATCGCCGCCCAAGCGCCTGCTTGCGCCGCTACTCAGCCGGTTTCATGTGATCAGGCACCTGCAGCATTTTTATCACCAGTGGCTTGAGAAAAGACCACTTGATACCGATGTCATACTCCTCTTCCAGGTCGCGAATGGCATCCCAGCAGTTGTGACATGGGGCGATCACCAGCTTGGCGCTGGTGGATAGTATTTGGTCGCGCTTGGTGATCAGCGCCCGGTTGCGCTCGGCCCGAAAACAGCCGATGCCGTTGAAACCACCACCGCCGCCGCAGCAGTAATTGTGCTCGCCGTTGGGGCTCATGTCGATGAAGTAGCCCGGCTCGACCATGTGGCTCATGATCTCACGAGTGACCTTTTTGAGGCCGTGGTTGCGGATGTAGTTGCAAGAATCCTGCAGTGTGACCGGCTCTTTAATCCGTTTGGCGGGGTCAATCTTGAGCTTGCCCGTGCGCAAGGCCTCGGCCAGCCACTCCACGTAGTGAATTGATTCCACGGGCGGCTTTCCGTCGGCGCGCCCGGCCCAATAGGGGCCCTCGATCACCGTGGCGCGGTGGGCGTGGCCGCACTCGGTGCCTACCATGCGCTTGGGCCTGAGGCGCTCCATGGCGTCGTAGACGCTCTCGACCTGAATCTTACACGCCTCCCAGTCGCCTGCGAACATGGAGAGGCTGGTCTGCTCCCAGCCCTTGCTGGGCACGGTCCAGTTCTCTCCCGCGGCGTGAAAGAGGATCGCCGCCTCGGCCAGATCCTCGGGGTAGTGTTTCACCTCCCGGGCATTGACCGTGTACATGATGTCGGCGCCCTCCTTGTCCACCGGAACCGTAAGGCCGGGATAGTCCTCCTCGTACTCCTCGACCATCCATTCGAAGGTCTCCACGAAATCCTCGTCGGTCACATCCATCTGGGCCCGATAGACCCGATGCATGCCGGCGCCGATTTTCAGCTCCCAGGGCACGAAACCCTGCTGGTAGAGAAGGCCCCGCAGGTAGCCGAACATGACGCCCATGTCGATCCCGTGGGGGCAGTACAGGCCACACCGATTGCAGCAGGTGCACTTGGCCCAGGCCGTCTTCATGGCCATGCGCATGAAGGCGTTGTCCACACGACCCTTGCGGCGCACCAACTCGCCCAGGGTGGATTGAATCTTATAAGCTGGCACCTGCCGCGGATCGCGGTTATCGATGAGGTATAAGAAGCAGCTGTCAGCACACATCCCGCAGTGGGCGCATATCTCCAACCAGGTGCGCAGGCGGCTTTTAAGCGTTTTCTGGATCGTGGCCCACAACAGCTCATGATCCACATCCAGGGCTTCCATCTCCTTGTAATAGGTCGCACCACCGGTATCACCGAGCAGCGCCTTGAGGGCCTCTTCGGTTTTGATCGGCGTTTTGTTACAGAACGTTCCTTCCGGCATGGCAAATGGTCTCCTGTGTTATCGTCACGGCATGGGCGCTGCTACCAGGCCATGCCTTTGCCGTTCATTCCGCCCCGCTTGATCCCGTAATCCATGCCCAGCTGCATGCGGGACATGAAAAACAAAACGATATGCGACAGCTTGGTAAACGGGGCCAGCACCAGCAACAATTCGCCGCATAAAATGTGGGTGGTCAGCCAGAACTGGTAATCACCCACATGATAGCGGGCCAGCAAACCCGTCACAAAGGGCGCCACCGAAACCAGCAGGATGAAATAGTCGTAGGGGGTGGTCAGGATGCGCACTTCGGGCAATGCAATACGCCGTAGCACCAGCAAAACGGCCCCAGCGATAACTGCCCAGGTGAGCACGTCGGCCACCGCCGAAGGCAGCGCCGGCAGGGTGATGCCGATCTTCTCCCTGATAAAAAGGGTGTGCGCCATCAGAAACAGTGGCAGCAGCACGGCCCCGATGTGAAACAGGAAAAAGGCCACGGTCATCAGCGGCTGCCGCCGCCAACCGTGGGTGCCAAAGGGTATTAGCCAATAGAAGATCGAACGCAAGGCGCCCTTGGCACCGGGGCCCGGATAGGCCCGGTAAGCCACGCGATCCAGTTGCCATTTCAGTCCCCGGATGTACCATATGACCCGCGCCAGCATTCCAAATACAAACACAGCCAGCGACAGCCAGAACATCGGTCCGATCAAAAAATCATACATAACCACTCTCCCCCGTCAGGGTTGTCGGGCCCGCATCTTTAGCGTGCCTCGAGCGTCAAGTTGAGCAACTAATAAGTCCGTTTTTGCTTGTCTCTTCCGTTCACGAAACGCCAGAACAGGGGTATGGCGATCAAACCAGCGCCCATGAGCAGATAGATCACGGCTTTAGTCTGGGTCATAAACTCTTGCAGTGTGTGAATTGTATGCATGGTTGGTTCCATGGCTGTGGCACCCTCCTTAGGCGTGTTCTTCTCGATACTCGGGATGCTCGTGCAGAATCGGCATGTGGGTTGATATGAATCGGTAGATCACAACGCCCAACGTCACAATAAACAGCGAAGTGACGATCTCCATCCAGCTGGGGAAGTAGCGTTCAGCCGCGGGCAGGTGGTAGTTGAAGGCGATCAGCGACACATTGAGCCGGTTGAGCACCACCCCCAAAACGGTCATGAGCGAGGCAAAGCGAATGATGCCCAGGCTCTGCTCGCGCACACCCACGGCGTAGATGAAGGCCGGCAACGCCACGAAACCCACCAGCTCCAGCATAAACCAAGCCCCCCAGCCCGTAGCCAGATAGGACCAGGTGTGATCGGCGGCGATGCCGATCACTTTGATAAAAAAGTAACCGGCCAACACCAACGCGGCTGCTTTGCCGAACCCCAGCACCACACCGCGGCTCTCGGCCAGATGGGTCTCGTCCATCTTGTCATGCAGGAAGCGATGGGCCAGGGTGCCTTCGAAGATCACCATCGATAATCCCGCGAAAATACTGGAGATGAAAAAGTAGACCGGCAGGTAGTTGGAGTACCACAGCGGGTGCAACTTCGATGGGGCGATCATGAACAGCGCCCCCAGCGAGGACTGATGCAGCGTGGAAAGCACCACCCCGAAGATGGTCAGCACCAGGGTCAGCTTGACCACTACACTGCGCAAGCGGCGCCATCCCAGCCACTCCATGGCCGCCGGGCTGTACTCAATGAACAATACAGTCAGGTATAGAAAAACGCACAAGGCTACTTCAAACAGCAGCGAGCTGGTGCCCTGGCTGAAAAAGATCGGATAGGGCAGCCGCCAGGGACGCCCCACGTCGTAGTGCAGGGCCAGCACCACCAGGGCGTAGCCGAGAAAGGCGGTTAAAATGGCGGGCCGCACGGCCGAATGATATCGCTTCAAGCCGAAAATGTAGCAAGCGGCCGAGGTCACGTAGCCGCCCGCCGCCAAAGCCACACCGCACAGCAGGTCGAAGCCGATCCAAATGCCCCAGGGATTGTTGTGGTCCAGGTTGGTGACCGCGCCCAATCCTTTGGTGAAGCGCAGAACCGTCACCACGGCACCCACTGCCAGGATAATGCCAGCCACCACATTAAAAGGGGTGAAGATGGGGCGTTTCGCCGGCAAAGTCTCAGAGCTCATCAGTTATTCCTCCTTGGCCTCGGGCTCGGACGCCTCTTGAGCGGCCTGGGCGGCCTCGTCCAGGGCCGCCTGGACCGCCTTTTTGACGGCCAGCCCTTTTTCCTTGCCGAGCTGCTTTTTTAGTTCGGCCAGTTTCGCGGCCGTTTCCTCGGTGGCCTGCGCTTGCGCGACCAGCACCGCATCATGACGCTCCTCGTCGGCCACCTTGTCTTTACGTTTGCTGATGGCATAAATCCCCGTCAGCAGTACCGGCCACAATCCGACCACAATGGGAACGGCGCCTAAAGGCCCCGCGGTCAATTGACCCGCCGCCGTGGTGCCGAGATCCTCGCGCATCCCCGCCTCGGTGAAAGGCACATGGGAGATGTAAAGCCAGCTGGTACCGCCCATTTCAGATTCGCCATATATGTGATCGACATACTGGTCGGGGAAATTGCCGATGCGCGCCTGGGCGATCTTGAGCATCTGTTCGCGGGGGCCGAAGTTCAAGGCCTCCTTGGGGCACGATTCCACGCAGCCCGGCAGCAACCCCTGTTCCACCCGCGGCTGGCAAAGCGTGCATTTTTGCACCCGGGGTGTAAAGGCGCTGTCGTATTCGTAGGTGGGGATGTTGAAGGGGCAAGCCACCATGCAATAGCGGCACCCCACGCACACGTCGGCGTTGTAGGTGACGGCGCCGGTCTTGTCTTTGGCAAAGGCCTTGACGAAACAGGCCGAAGCGCAGGCCGGCTCCAGGCAATGGTTACACTGGTTCTTGACGAAGACTGGACCCGCCTCGGTCTCGAACCGGTTGACCACCGTGTAAACCCCCGCTTCGGTGCGGCGGTGCTCCTCCAACACATTCAGATCGTCAAAGGGGCGGTCGGGTGCTGGCAGCTCATTGACCTTTTGGCAGGCCGCTTCACACTGCCGGCAACCAATACAGCGTGACAGGTCGTGCAGCACGGCAAAGCTGCCGGGAAACCCCGGAAACGCTCGATTGGTGGCGGCATTGGCTCGCCCGCAGATGGCGGCACTGGTGCAGCCGACCCCGCCGGCTATCCAGCCCAGAAATTTTCGTCGGGAGACGCCCATGGTTTCTCCTCTTATCGTTCTGTCTTTGATCGATTTTCCAGACATAGAGACGCTTGCTACTTTTTAAGATGACACTCGATACAGGCCGTGGCGGCCGGCTTTTCAATGCCCATTTGCTGATGACAGCCGATGCACTGGACGTGGTAAGCCCCCTTGAGCCCCGGTCGACCGTTGGACTCATCGACCATGGCAGGGTTGTGACAACTGGCGCAGCTCGGCGGCCCCGGCTCCAAGGGCGCATTGTGATGGCACCCCATGCAGAGGGTTTCGGGGGTTTTATGAAACACGGTGGCCATTTTGTTGTCGGCCGAGCGATCAAACAGCGCCTTGACGATTTTACGGTGGGGAAATTTGGCGCCCTGGTATTGATCGGCCATGATATCGATGACCACCGTTTCGGGTATGCGCTCATCAGCAGGCAGCGCTTGGGGTAGATTGCGCATGGCGATGCGCGCCTCAACGGCGGCCAGCGCCCCGGCCGAGTCCGGGGCCGGCGTGACCTGGCCGTTTTCGTCGATCGTCAGCTCAAAATTGTGGCAGGTGGTACAATCGGTCTGAGCCAGGGACTTGACCGGCATTTGCGCGTGACACCCGGCGCAATCTTTGCTCTGCTGCGTTTGCCGGTGACACCCCATGCAGCTCTGTTCGGCGTCACCGGTGTGCATGGCGCTGGTCAGGGATATGAATTGCCCCTTTTCGTCGCCTTTGGGGGTGTGGCACTCACCGCATTTTTGCAAGGAGGCGTGATGGCAGGCGCGGCAGGTTTCAGCCGAGGGTTCGTGGGTCTTATGGTCAAAGTCCACTGCCGCCACCACTGGTCTGCGTTCTTTCAGCGTGGCCTCCTTCTGACCCCAACGCGACGTCAGCAGCACCGCATCGGGCTGGTTGCGTTTGATGCGCGGCACCTCCGCCAGCCTTTCGATCTTGGCCTGAGCCTGGGCATCGTGGCATCCGCCGCAGGTCGCCGGGCCGGCTTTCTGATCAGCCGCGGTCAGACGCTGATGGCAGGCCACACAACTGTCGTGGGCTGCCGCCCGTGCCGGACGGGCCGTCGCTTGGCCCGTTTCCGTATGACAGTAGATACAAGCCGATTCGCTGCCCGGCTGGGAGACAATTTTCTGAGCCGCCTCGTCGTACTGATGGTGGCAGGCGCTACAGTTGGTGGTTTCACTTTTGTTGAGGGGTTTAATCTTCTGCTGTTCGGAATGGCGAGCGTGCAGAGAACGGTCGAAGAGTAGCGGTTGCCAGGCGGTTGACGGGGGGCTTTGAGGGCGGTGGCATGCCCGGCACTGCCCCATATCGGGTCCCGAATGCTCGCCACTGGCGCGCATCTCATTGTGACAACCGATGCAGTTGTCATGAAAGATCGCCTTGTCGGCCTCGTAACCCTGGCGTTCGGCCTGCTTGAAGTTGAAGTTGTACTCGTCCTGCTCTTGAAGGTGACAAGTGGCGCAATCTTTTCCCACCAAGGCTTCCGTGTGTCGGTCGTGCAGAAATATCACCGCTGGCATCTCGTCGGGGGTCTCGGGACCGGAGACCGAGATGGCTACATGGTCCACGCGCATCTCATCGGCTCTCTCGTTGCTACCGCCGGCCGCCGTCCACAACACCAACATCGCAAGGGTTCCGAGGCACAGCCCTTTGATCCACCATTGTCCAGAAGTGATCTTTTTCATCATATCTTCCTTGGGTATTTGTTCCGGGAAGAGGTGCGGTTGAAGCCCGGGGCTTAATCCCTCCCTTTTTAGGAGGGTATATTCCTACCAATTCTGGAGGTTTTGTCAACAATTTTTTTGCAAATGGCCGAAATCTCCCTCCACCATTGCAAATCAACGGACAAACCACTATGAATCATAAAGGCGCGAAAGGGGTGCAACGCGGTAATCCAAGCCGTATAATAATAAAATGAATGGTGTTATGCCCGATCAGCAATCAACCAAACCATCCAGCGTACCGGAGATTCTGGCCCCAGCCGGTAACCAGGAGTCCTTTTTGGCCGCGCTTGCGGCTGAGGCGGATGCCATCTACTGTGGCCTTCAATCCTACTCGGCCCGCATGGCCGCTAAAAATTTTACTGTCGAGCAGTTGGCCGCCCTGGTGGCCTTGGCCCATCGCCGCCAGGTGAAGGTTTATGTCGCCTTCAATTCACTCCTGATGGCCGGCGATCTTGCCCAAGCCCAGCACCTGCTTCACCAGTTGAGCACGGTGGTGCGGCCCGACGGGCTGATTTTCCAGGACTTGGCCCTGGTCGCTTTGGCGCGGCAAGTCGGTTTTCAAGGCGAATTACACCTTTCCACCCTGGCCAACGTCAGTTTTGCCGAACCCCTTGCGAAACTGCCTGAACAGTTGGGCATCGACCGGGTGGTCACACCGCGCGAATTGACTGTGGACGAGATCAAACAGATGGCCGCGCGCTGCCCGCGGCAACTGGGGCTGGAGGTCTTTGTGCACGGCGCCCTCTGTTACAGCGTCTCGGGCCGCTGCTATTGGAGCAGTTTCCTGGGGGGGAAAAGCGGCCTGCGGGGGCGTTGCGTGCAGCCCTGCCGGCGGGTATTTCGGCAGTCATCAGGGAGCGAGCGTTTTTTTTCATGTACGGACCTTAGCCTCGACGTATTGGTTAAAGTGCTCAAGCCCATCGAACAAATCAAAGCCTGGAAAATAGAGGGCCGCAAGAAGGGGCCGCACTATGTCTACTACACGGTCAGCGCCTACCGCATGCTTCGAGACCACGGTAACGATCCTGAAGTACGGCGGGCAGCCCAGCAACTGCTCGAACTGGCCCTGGGGCGGCCGGGGACTCACTACAATTTTTTATCGCACCGCCGCTACAACCCTATTGACGATGTCGACCAGACCGGATCGGGGCTGATGGTAGGCACGGTTCGCGGGGGACACCAAAAAGCGTACATCCAGCTTCGCGAGGCGCTTCTGCCCGGCGACCTGCTGCGGGTAGGCTATGAAGACCAGCGCGGCCACCAGACGGTGCGCATCGGGCGCGCCGTACCCCACCGAGGCAGGTATCATTTGAAATCAACCGCCCGCTACAGCCCGTCCAAGGGAACGCCCGTATTCCTGATTGACCGCCGTGAAGCGGCACTGACCGAGATGATCGCGGAACTGGCGGGCGGTTTAACACCGGTTGAGAGCGCCGCGTCACACGCCAAACGCCGGCCCAGGTTGAAGCTGCCGCGCGCTGCGGGCAACCCGGGCCCCGTGATCCAGATGCGTGTTTTTCGCGCCAAGCTGTCGGGACCGCTCTCCAAAAACGACCCGGTGGGCACTCTGGTTCGACCCGCAACGGCCCCACGGCCCCAAAGGGCGCCGTACGGCAACCACCTGGCACTGGTTGCCGCCGGTGATCTGGCCGGAAAATGAAGCCGCCCTGCGTGACGGCCTTGGGGCGCTCGTGCGCAGCGGCGCGCGTCAGTTTGTTCTCAACGCGCCCTGGCAAAGATATTTGTTCGACACCGCCGCCGGCTGCCGCTTGTGGGCCGGTCCCTTTTGCAACATCGCCAACGGCCTGGCCGTGCAGCAGCTGGCCGAAATGGGGTTTGAAGGGGTCATCGTCAGCCCGGAACTCGATCGGGACAACTTCCTGGCCCTGCCCGCCCAAAGCCCACTGCCCCTTGGCATCGTTCAAAGCGGGTTCTGGCCGCTGGCCATATCGCGCACCGTCAACACCCGCCTGAAGCTGAACCAGCCCTTTCAAAGCCCCCGCAAGGAGGAGGCCTGGACCAGCCGCTACGGTGACAGCTACTGGGTTTTTCCAAACTGGCAGCTTGATTTCACACCCTTTTCCAAGGACTGGGTTAAAATCGGTTACCGCCTTTTCGTGCACCTGGATGAACCGCTCCCCCCAAAAGTGACCCTCAAGAAACGTCCCGGCACCTGGAACTGGGGGCTTCGTCTAAAGTAAGACCTGGTGAAAGGCGCCTCCCGGCCGCTTGACAGCGAGGCTGCCAGCCCTGAGAATAGGTGCCATGCCCGATAAGCAACAGATGTCCGACCTGAAGCAGATGCACCGTGACGCCCGCGTTATTTTCCAAGCCGGGTTGGCGGCGGTGGAGCCCGCCGCGGCCCTGCACCGCCATGTGGTACGCAGGGGCCAAACGCTGTTGTGCGGTGGTACCGAGATTGACCTTGATCAGCTTGAAAATATTGTCGTGGTGGGCGCGGGAAAAGCCTCGGCGTCCATGGCGGCCGCCATCGAAAAGATCCTGTCTGACCGCACCTTAGATGGCCTGGTCAATGTGAAATATGGGCATCTGGCTCCGGTAGAGCACATCGCATTGATCGAGGCCGGCCACCCTCTGCCCGATGCCGCCGGCGTCGACGGTGCCCGCGGGATCATTGCCCTCGCGTCCCAGTCAGGCCCCAGGGACCTGGTGCTGTGCCTGATCTCCGGCGGCGGTTCGGCGCTGTTACCCCTGCCGGCTGACGGCATAACCCTGTCCGACAAACAAGCAGCCACCGACCTGCTGCTCAAGTGCGGCGCGACCATCCACGAAATCAACACCCTGCGTAAGCATCTATCGGAAATCAAGGGAGGCCGGTTGGCGCTCGCCGCTTTTCCGGCAAGGGTAGTAAGCCTGATACTGTCCGACGTGGTCGGTGACGATCTGGATGTGATCGCCTCGGGCCCCACCGTACCCGACACCAGTACCTACGGCGACTGTCTGGCCATCGTTAAAAAATACGACCTCGAAAACCGCTTGCCGCCGGCGGTACGGCAACGGTTGCACGACGGCGCCGAGGGACGCTGCGCCGAAACACCCAAAGTGGGGCATCACGCCTTTAAAAGAACCCACAATGTCATCATCGGCACCAATGGCGACGCCCTCAGAGCCGCCGCCGCCAAAGCCGAAGCGTTGGACTACCGCCCCCTAGTGCTCTCCAGCCGTATCGAGGGTGAAACCCGCCAAGTGGCGCGCGTCCATGGCGCCATCGCCCGTGAAATGCTGGCATCCGGATTGCCCGTTGCGCCACCGGCCGCGCTGATTTCCGGCGGTGAAACCACCGTAACCGTCACCGGCGGCGGCAAGGGAGGCCGTAACATGGAGTTTGCCCTGGCGGCAGGCCTTGACATTTCGGACCAAGCGGCCATTGTCTGTTTGAGTTGCGGCACCGACGGCAGCGACGGTCCAACCGACGCGGCCGGTGCCGTCAGCGACCACACCACTGTCGGCCGCGCGCGGCAAAAGGGCCTGGATGCGGGCGGTTTTTTAGACAACAACGACGCCTACCGATTTTTTGCGGCCCTGGGGGATCTGGTGATCACCGGGCCCACCCATACCAATGTGATGGATATGCGCGTCATATTGGTGAACCGAAGCGGTTAACCGTCTGTCAAAATTGATGAACTCGTAAAAGCGCGATGGCTAAGTAAAAAGTTTCATATACAAGGCGTAGTGATTTTTCAGGGCCGAGGCCATACATGTAGTATGCCGAGGATCTGAAAAATCACTAAAACACCGTAGATGGGACTTTATACGACGCCATCAAAATTGACTTCAAACAAAACGCCTTAAGAAGAAACGAAACCATGACCTTAGACTTCAGGCCGATCCGCCTAGCTGACCAGGCACGTTACCGCGCCTATTTAAATAAATGCCCACAACCGTCATCGGATTACAGCTTCACCAACGTGTGGGGCTGGGCCGGCCACTACCATCTCCAGTGGGCCTGGGAATCGGATCTGGTATGGATACGCCAGCAACAGCCCGAACCCGTCTATTGGGCCCCGGTGGGTGACTGGAACAGTGTCGACTGGGCGCGGCGTCTGCCGGCCTGCTTGGCGTCCGGCACCGTTATGCAGCGCATTCCCGAGGATCTGGCCATGCAGTGGGCCAGAGGTGAGGCCGCTGCCTTGGTGGAAATCGTCGACGACCGCGGCAATTGGGACTACCTTTACGACCGCCAGGCGCTGAGCGCTCTGGCCGGCAACCGTTTTCATAAAAAGAAAAACCTGGTCAACCAGTTCACCAAAAAATACGATTATCAATACACCCCGTTGACCGCCGAAACCGCCCCCCAGGCACTGGCATTGCAGAACGATTGGTGCCTGTGGCGCGATTGTGAGTCGTTTGAAGTGCTGGAGGCGGAAAACCAGGTGATCGAGAAAGTGCTCCTGGCCTGGGACAACCTCGGCGACCTTTTGGGCGGGGCCCTGATGGTCGATGACCAAATGGTGGCCTACACCGTTGCCGAAGCACTCAGCGACGATATGCTGGTGATCCACTTCGAAAAGGCCAACCCGGACTACAAGGGGGTCTACCAGGCCATCAACCAGATTTTTCTAACCGAGGCGGCGGGCGTCTTTACGACCATCAACCGCGAGCAAGACCTCAACGATGCGGGCCTGCGCAAAGCCAAGGAGTCTTACCGCCCCACCGGTTACCTGAAAAAATTCCAGGCCACCTTCCGCGCATCAGGAAGCACATCGCCATGATAGCGGTGGTTCAACGGGTAAAACAGGCGCGGGTTACCGTGGCCGAGCGCGTGGTAGGCGCCGTCGGGGCGGGTCTTGTGGTACTGCTGGGCGTGGCCCGCGGCGACAGCCTGAACGATGCCGGCTATCTGGCCGACAAACTCATCCACCTGAGAATATTTGAAGACGATCAGGGAAAGATGAACCGATCCCTGCAAGAGTGCGGCGGCGAGATGCTGGTGGTTTCGCAATTCACCCTTTTGGGGGATTGCCGCAAAGGCCGCCGGCCCTCATTTACCGCCGCTGCCAGGCCCGCCGAAGCCGAACCGCTCTACCACCACTTTATCGAGGAAGTAAAATCCCGGCAGGTTAGGGTTGCCGCGGGCGTTTTTGGGGCGGAAATGGCGCTTGAGCTGATCAATGATGGCCCTGTGACGCTGATTTTAGCGTCGCCGCCCAATCAACCCGAGTCATAAGGATCATCAAGCTTGAAAACAAAGCCCTGCCTGACCATTCTGCTGTTGGCCTTCGTGCTGAGCAGTGCGGGACTTGCCCACGGCGCTCAACACGATAAACTCACCAGCCTGTTGGGACCAAACGACGCCGTTTTGGTGGCCACCAGCGATGGCCGCGTTGTGCATGCCGTGCGCGCCGATCAGCCCATGGTTCCGGCGTCGATTTTAAAGATCCTGACGGCCGCTGCCGCCTTGAAGCATCTGGGAGCCGACTACCGTTTCAAAACCGAATTTTACCTGACACGGCAAAATGACCTGGTCATTACCGGCAGGGGCGACCCGCTGCTGGTCTCCGAGGAGGTGGCCGCTATCTGCCAGCGTTTGGCGCGGCAGATCACCAGCATCGGCGACATCATTTTAGACGACAGCTATTTTGCTTCACCCATCGAGGTGCCGGGCGTCTCCCGCAGCCTCAACCCCTACGACGCCACCAACGGTGCCCTGTGCGTCAACTTCAACACCGTCAAATTCAAAACCGTCAGCGGACAACTGGTCAGCGCCGAGCCGCAAACCCCGCTGCTGCCGGTGGTGATCGAACGCATCCGCGCCCAGGGGTTGCGCAATGGCCGCATCGTCTTCGCCCAGAACAATCGCGACAACACCCGTTACGCCGGGCATCTCTTTGCCCACTTTTTGCGGGAGGCCGGGGTTCCCATCTCCGGCAGCGTCCGCCTGGACACAACCCCGGCCGATGCCCGCAAAATCCACATCCACCGCTCAAGCCACGACCTGCCAGCGGTCATCAAGGCCTTGATGACCTACTCCAACAACTTCATCGCCAATCAGATCGTGCTGGTGCTAGGGGCAGAAAACGCCGGACTGCCGGCCACCCTGGAAAAGGGGTTGAAGGTGATACGACACTACGTTCGCAATGATTTGGGGCTGGAAGGGGTAGAGATGGTCGAAGGCTCAGGCATCTCACGCCAAAACCGAATCGCGGCGCAGCACATGGGCCGCATACCTAGAAGCCTTTGAGCCCCACCGGCAATTGCTGACGCACACGGGCCGCACCACCTACAAAACCGGGACCTTGTCGGGCATCCGTACCCGTGCCGGATATCTGGAAGGTAAAGGTGGCAGGCTTTATCGTTTCGTGATCATGCTCAACCAAAGCCACGCGGATCCCGATAAAATAATCGCCCACCTGCTCTCGTCATTGCCATAACTGTAGCGGCCGTCACCAAGTCACGACAATCCTTCGATAATGCCATGCAGGTCAACTGGTCAACGGCCGCGCCGATTCATTTGCATTCCTGCCTGTTTCTGCCCTATTATTGAGACGTTTAGCGGCGTCTTCCGAACCGGGTGCCAAAAATATGGACACCCTGTAACAGCCAAAGCCTGCATAACATAGGGCAAGTGTCGGCGGATCCTCGCCAAAAAGTCAACCACCTTCGGCTAAAGCCGAAGGCTTGGGGTTCAAGGATCCAAGGGGTCGAGGGGTCACGTGAAAAGACCATCCAAGCCTTTGCGCGAACCCTTGAACCCTTGGGGCGGCATCAAAAATCAAACTGAAGTCTTCGCCTAAAGGCGAGGGTTTTTCTCCCAATCCCCGAATGGGACAATAACGTTAAACACCCAACAAAGAGAGACCCCGTGATCAATGTAGTCATCATCGGCGGCGGCTGGGCCGGTTGCAGCGCGGCCCTGGCCGCCCGTCAAAGCGGTGCTCGGGTGGTGGTACTCGAGCGCACCGACATGCTTCTGGGCACCGGCTTGGTGGGCGGCATCATGCGCAACAACGGCCGTTACAGCGCCACCGAAGAGCTCATCGCCATGGGCGGCGGCCGCATCTTCGAGGCGATCGACGGCAACCTGTTGCATCGAGAGGTCGACTTTCCCGGCCACGCCCACGCCGGTCTTTACAATGTGGGCACCATGGAACCGATCATCCGCCGCTTGTTGTGGGACAATGAGATCGAGCTGCGGTTTGGCGCCCGCGTGACCGCTGTGCGCCGGGATGGCGGCCAAATCAAGGCCGTCTCCGGAAAGCAGGCCGGCGAGCCCTTTGAGGTCGCTGGCGATGTGTTCATCGAAACCACCGGCACAGCCGGTCCGCCGGCGGTCTGCAACAAGTTTGGCAACGGCTGCGCCATGTGCGTGTTGCGCTGCCACAGCTTCGGCGGCCGGGTGAGTGTGGCCGAAAAAGCCGGTGTCGCCGAAATGAACGGCCAAAAGGGCGCTCAGACCGGTGCCGTCAGCGGTTCCTGCAAGCTTCACAAAGAGTCACTTTCGCCGGAGCTTTGCCAGCAGCTCGATTCGACCGGAGTGGTGGTTGTGCCCGTACCCGCCCAAAGCCGGCAGCAAGGCAAGCTGGCCTTAAAAGCCTGCCAGCAATACGCCCTGGATGATTTTGAAGAGAACGTCATCGTACTCGATACGGGACACGCCAAACTAATGACACCCTATTATCCACTGGAACAGTTGCGCCAGATTCCAGGCTTTGAAAATGCCCGCTTCGAAGATCCCTACGCGGGCGGCATCGGAAACTCGGTGCGCTACATCGGCATGTCGCCCCGTGACGACTCCCTCAAGGTAGATGGCATCGATAACCTATACTGCGCCGGCGAAAAAGCCGGACTGCTGGTGGGCCACACCGAAGCGATCTGCACCGGCACCCTGGCCGGCCACAACGCCGTTCGATACATCCGCAGGCAAGATCCGCTGATCATTTCAGACTCCCTCTGCATTGGCGACGCCATCCGCCTGGTTCGAGTCGAGATGCGGGAAAAGGGAGAGCTGGGCAAAAAATTCACCTTCTCTGGTTCGGTGCTCTTCGATCGCATGATATCCAAGGGCCTCTACACCACGGATCGCGCCGCCATTGCGGCACGCGTGGAGCGCGCCGGCCTGATTGACATTTTTTCGCCTCATCGGTAAAAAGATCCCACATCTCCGTCGTATCTGTCCCGTCGGCCATCGATCCGGATGCCGGTGAATCGTTTCCAGCTCACTATTTCAAGCCTTAGGAGGGAATATGAACAACATTAGACCAACCTTGTTCGTCGTGATGATGTGTGCCTTGATGCTTGCCCAACCGGTCTCCGCCCTGGCCGAAGGGGTTACCATCGCGCTGGGTTCCGAACCCACCACGCTCGATCCGCAGTTGCGCGAGGACGGCGGTGAGCGCGCCGTCAATGACAATATTTATGAAACCCTCATGGTGAGAACCCCCGACGGCAAATTGATGCCGGGCCTGGCGGCGGAAACGCCCACCTTGGTGGACCCGCAGACATGGCAGGTGAAGTTGCGGCCCGGGATCGTATTTCACAATGGTGAGCCCTTCAATGCCGACGCCGTTGTTTTCAGCATCAAACGCCTCATCGATCCCAAATTCAACTCCGAGCAGATCTCCTTTTTCAACACCATCAAAGATGCCGCCAAGATCGATGACCTGACAGTCACGATTCAAACCGACGGCCCGGACCCGATTCTGCTCTCGCGCCTTTACTGGCTGAAAATGGTGCCGCCGATCCATGCCGGCGATGCCAACTTTGCCGAAGCGCCCGTGGGCACGGGGCCCTATAAATTTTCCAGCTGGAAACGGGGGCAGAATATTGTTCTGGAGCGCAACGAAGCCTACTGGGGTGAAACACCGTCCATTGAGAAGGTGACCTATCGTTTCGTGGAAGAGCCGGGCACCCGGCTGGCCGGCTTGATGGCCGGCGAGTTTGATTTGATCACCAATCTGCTGCCTGAATTCACCCAGCAGGTGCCGCAAGCCGTCAACATCCTCGGTCTGGAGCATCCCATCATCATTTTAACGCTGACGGCGGGCCCACCCAGGACGTGCGCGTGCGCCAGGCGCTCAACTACGCCGTCGACAAACAGGCCCTGGCAGAGGGCCTGTTCGAAGGCTACGCCCAGGTCGCCCAGGGTCAGCTTTTGAGCCCCTCCTTCTTCGGGTTCAACCCGGATGTCAAGGCCTACCCTTATGATCCCGACAAAGCTGCATCGCTGCTCAAAGAGGCCGGAGCGCAGGGTGCTACCGTGGAACTGATCGGCACCGCCGGCCGCTGGCTCAAAGACCGCGAACTGGTGGAGGCCGTGGCCGCCTACTGGGACGCCGTGGGCATCAAGGCCAAGGTGCGCATCTTCGAGTTCAACGAGTACCTGAACCGGCTTTTCGACCGCAAGACGCGCGGCGACGCCATTTTCGTGGTAAGCTCCAATGAGTTGCTCGACGCGGACAAGAGTTTTTCGGCCTATTACAAATCCGGCGGCATCGGCTCCTCCAACACCGACGCCGACCTGGCCGCCCTGATCGACCAGGCCCGCACCGAGACCGACCCCGACAAACGCCTCGCCCTCTATCATCAGGCGGTTCAAGCTGGCCCATGACCAGGCCTATTTCGTGTGGCTGCTCAACATCGAGGACATCTACGGCCTCAGCGAGCGCCTTCAGTGGAAAGGCCGCGTGGACGCCAAGCTGCTGGTCAGCGAAATGCAGGTTCAGTAGGCCGCATGGGCCGTCTATGTTCTCAAGCGTATTTGGCATGGCGCCGATCGTCATCTTGGGGGTGACCGTGATCGTGTTCGTGGTCACCCGCATGGTGGGCGACCCGGTCAAGGTGATGCTGCCCCTGGAGGCCACCCTCGAGCAACGCGCCGCCTTTGAAAAACAGTTGGGCCTGGATCGTCCCATTGCCGTGCAGTTCGGCGACTTTCTGGGGGACCTGGTTCATCTTGACTTCGGTGATTCCCTCTGGCAGCACCGGCCGGCCATGGAGATCGTTTTTGAAAAACTGCCGCTGACCATGCTGCTGGCCGTCTTGGGGATCGGGCTGGCATTTCTCCTATCGATTCCTCTGGGCATCATCGCCGCACTGAGGCCCGGCGGCATTGCCGACCGGGTGACGGTCTTCTTCAGCCTGATCGGTCTGTCAGTGCCCCAGTTCTGGCTGGGGCTTCTGCTCATCGTCGTCTTTGCGGTACAGCTGCACTGGTTGCCCACCTCCGGTGTCGCCACCCCGGCCCACATGATCATGCCGGCCGTGACCTTGGCGTTGCCGGCGCTGGCGCGACTGGTGATGATCGTCCGATCTTCGATGATCGATGAACTCAATCAGCAGTATGTCAAAACCGGCTTTGCCAAGGGCATGCCCTTCATGCGGGTGGTCGGGGTGCACGCTCTCAGAAACGCCGGCCTGCCGGTCATCACCCTGGTGCGGATGGGAGCTGATCCGGGCCATCGCCGGCTATTCGGTGGTGGTGGAGACGGTCTTCGCCTGGCCGGGACTTGGCCTGACCGCCATCCAGGCCATCGAGCGGGAGGACCTGATTTTGCTACAGGCGATTGTGTTCACCGTAGCCATCACCGTGGTGATGATCAATATCGCCATGGACGTGGTCTACACCCTTATCGATCCGCGACTGAAGCTCTACTTGATATGGGCGGCACACCCCTCAGCCAACAGATCCTCGGCGACCGCGGTGTGGAACGGTTGGCCAGGCTCGGGAGTTATCCCTGGAGTTGTGGCGAGACAAGGCCGGCTTCATCGGCGTGGTCTTGATGACGGCCTTGGTCGTAATGGCGCTGGCGGCGCCCTTGATCGCGCCCCACGATCCCGGCGCTCAGGACTTGCGCGCCCGGCTCAAGCCGCCGGCCTGGATGGCGCAGGGAAGCACAGCGCATCTGCTCGGTACCGACCACCTCGGTCGCGACATTCTCTCGCGTGTGATCTACGGCTCCAGGGTCTCCCTGCTGGTGGGCACCGCCGTGGTGCTGCTGGCCGGCACCTTCGGGGTGGTCATGGGGCTATTGGCAGGCTACCGCGGTGGACGTACGGACAGTTTCGTGATGCGCTGGATCGACACCCAGGTCGCCTTTCCGGGACTGCTGCTGGCGCTGATTATCCTGGCCGTGATCGGCCCCAGCATGACCACCGTGATTGTCGTTCTGGCACTCAACGGCTGGATGGTGTACGGCCGCATGACCCGCAGCGCGGTGCTCTCCGTGCGGCAGACGCCCTATGTGGAAGCGGCCGAGGTGATCGGCTGCTCGTCGGCCCGGGTAATATTCCGGCACATCCTGCCCAATCTGACCTCACCCTTGATTACCCTGGCCATCCTGGAGTTTGCGCGCATCGTCCTGGCCGAGGCGGCGCTCTCTTTTCTGGGTCTGGGCATTCAACCGCCGGCCACCTCCTGGGGACTGGATGTGGCCACCGGCAAGAACTATATCTTCCGGGCCTGGTGGCTGGTCACCATGCCGGGAATCGCCATCTCCATCACCGTTCTGGCGGTCAATCTGGTGGCCAGCTGGATGCGTCTGATCTCCGATCCCCAGAGAGCGCGAAAAGCAATTTGCCCTCAATGGCGGCCGCCTGCGCCCGCAAGCAGCGGCGCCGGGGCCATCCCGTAGCGAGGAGCGCCCATGAACGAGGGCACCAGCCCGGCACCTCGAAGCCAACCCTGCTGGAGATCGAAGACCTGCGCGTCCATTTTACCACCCGCGGCGGCGTGGTTCAGGGCGCCCGCGGCGTCGATCTCACGGTGGTTCGGGGAAACCCTGGGGCTGGTGGGCGAATCCGGCTCAGGCAAAAGCGTGACTGTCCAGGCCGTCATGGGGCTGATCACCACCCCCGGCGAGATCGTGGCCGGCGACATCCGCTGGAAGGGCCGCTCTCTGCTGGACCCGGCGGCGCCGGTTACCTCAAGGCCGTGCGGGGCAAAGAGATCTCGATGATCTTCCAGGATCCGATGACCTCCCTCAACCCGGTTTTTACCATCGGCACCCAGATCGGCGAAGTGCTGCGCCATCACCTGGGCATGGACCGCATCCAGGCCCGGGAGCGGGCCGCCGAACTGCTCGACCTGGTCAATATCAGCGCCCCCGGACAACGGCTCAAGCAATACCCCAACGAGTTTTCCGGGGGCATGCGCCAGCGGGTGATGATCGCTATGGCTCTGGCCTGTGAGCCCGAGCTGCTCATCGCCGACGAGCCGACCACCGCCCTGGACGTCACCATCCAGGCCCAGATCCTCGAGCTGATCGCCGATCTTCAGCAGCGGCTCGACCTCTCGGTGATCATGATCACCCACGATCTGGGGGTCATCGCCCAACTCTGCCGATCGTGTCGCCGTCATGTACGCCGGTAAAATCGTCGAAACCGGCGAGGTTGAAGAACTCTTTGAAAATCCGATCCACCCCTATACCCAGGGGCTGCTGCGGGCGACCCCGCGCCCGGACGAGGTTAGCGAACGCATGATCGCCATTGAAGGGGTGCCGCCCGACCTGATCGCGCCGCCGGCCGGGTGCGCCTTTTCACCGCGCTGCCGGCAAGCTCAGGAGTGCTGCCATCAACAACCAGCCTCTCGCATCATGCACGGACACCGGCAAGTATCGTGCTGGTGTGTGGCCCATGACAGGGGGCGCCAACCTCCCTCACCGTTAAAACCCGGCAGGGATCCGGACCATTGACGCCAGCTCGCCCCAACCATTCCGCCCTGATTGAAGTCGATGGGATTACCGTTCATTTTGATGCCGGCCGCAGCGGCTTTTGGGGACAAAAGCGGCTGGTGGTTCACGCCATCGACAATATGATCCTTTGATATCCACCCCGGCGAAACCCTGGGACTGGTGGGCGAATCGGGCTCCGGGAAAAGCACCACCGGCTGGGCGATTTTGCGGCGGGTGCCCACCGTGGAGGGCCGCATTCGTCTTCAAGGGCCAGGATATTACCCGGATCAGTGAATCCGAAATGCGCCCCCTGCGGCGCCACATGCAGCTCGTGTTTCAGGACCCTTACGCCAGTCTCAACCCGCGCATGCGGATTGTCGATATCGTCGCCGAACCCCTCACGGTTCACGGCTTGGCCCAAAGCCCAGCGCGACGCCGTCGATCGCGTGGCCGAGCTGCTTGAGCTGGTGGGACTGCCATCCGATGCCGGCGGCCGCTATCCGCACGCCTTCAGCGGCGGCCAGCGCCAGCGTATCGGTATCGCCAGAGCCCTTGCATTGAACCCCGATTTCATCGTGGCCGATGAACCGGTGTCGGCCCTGGACGTCTCCATCCGGGCCCAGATCGTCAACCTGATGCAGGATTTACAGCAGCAGTTCGGGCTGGCCTACCTCTTTATCGCCCACGACCTGGCGGTGGTGCGACACATTTCGCACCGCATCGCCATCATGTACGCCGGGCGCCTTCTGGAAATCGCCCCGCGCGACCGGATCTACGACGCCACGATCCACCCCTACACCGAAGCCCTGCTCTCGGCCGTGCCCGTGCCCGACCCCAAGGTTCAGCGCCGACGGCGGCGAATCGTTTACGCCGGCGAGCCGCCCAATCCCCTCAACCCGCCCCGGGGTTGCCGCTTCGAATCCCGGTGCCCCTACCGCACCGATCAGTGCCGCCTTGAAAATCCCCCGTTGTTGGAACGGCAAAACCGGCACTGGGCCGCCTGTTGGAACCGGTAGGCCGCGTGAACGACGACACCATTCAGGCCAAGGCCGGCGCCATCGGCTTTATCTTTACCATCTTTACCCTGAATATGCTCTCGCGACTGGGCCTGGCGCCATTGCTGCCGGGTATCGAAACGGATTTGTCGTTGAGCCACGCCTCGGCGGGATCGCTCTTTCTCTTTGTGTCCGTCGGGTATGGCAGCGGCCTCTTTGGCTCCACTTTCATCTCCGCCAAAATCTGCCACCACCACCAAATTGTGCTCTCATCAGTGGCCGTCGGCATCAGCCTGCTCGCTTTATCCCTCAGCGCCAGCCTTTTAGCACTGCAGGCGGCCTTGCTTGTGCTGGGCTTTGCCGGCGGTCTCTACCTGCCCTCGGGCGTGGCTACGCTCACCGCTTTGGTGCGCCGACAGGATTGGGCCAAGGTGCTGTCGCTTCACCAACTGGCGCCCAACCTGGCCTACGTCTGCTCGCCGCTGATTGCGCAGGTGCTGCTCGAGGAACATTCGTGGCGCTTGGTGGTCGCCCTTTACGGCATCGCCGCCATTGGGGTCGGCATCAGTTACAAGATCGTGGGAAAACCGGAGGGCACCTGCAGCGAAGCACCCACCCTGGCCAATATTCGCGCCATGCTGGGCACCCCCGCCATCTGGGTCATGATTCTGCTCTTTAGCCTGGCCCTGGGCGTCAACCAGGGATTATTCAGTATCCTGCCGCTCTATTTGACCACCGAACGCGGGCTTGGCGCGGCAACGGCCAACCATCTACTGACCATCTCCCGCATGGTAGCCTTCGCCATGCCGCTGCTGTCGGGCTGGGCGGCCGACAGGTACGGGCTCAAGCGCGTCATGCTGGTCGCCGTGGCTGCCAGCAGCACGGCAACTTTTCTTGTGGCGACGCTGCCCGATGATATGCTGGGCGCGGGATTGATTTTTCAAGCCGGCGCCAGCGTCTGTTTTTTTCCGCTGGGTTTTGCGGCGCTCTCGCGCATCACCCACGACCGCAACCGCAACATGGCCGTGGCACTAACCGTGCCCTTCAGCCATTTTTTCGGCGCCGGCGTGGTGCCCGCCATGATCGGGTTGGCCGGAGACACGATCGGCTTCGCCTGGGGCATCGGCGCTCTGGGTGTGGCAACCATCGTGGGGCTCTTTCTGTTGAAGCTGATTAAGTTGCCCTAGTGTACGCCAGCGGGGAAGCTGTGCGGGCTAAGTGCTCCTGTTCGTAAAAACGATGACGTAATGAGGGCGTCAAGGCGCCGGGCTGACAAGGCGCGGAAAATAAGCAATATCGGGAATATTGCGTGTTTTCGCAACGCCGTTAGCCCGGATGGATTGGCGGCCGAATGTCATCGTATTTGCGAATAGGTGCACTAAGGGTCATACGATTGCCAGCCATGGACCTGTCTGCCGAATGCAAGCGGTTGGATAAAATGAAATAAAATGGTATTGAATCGGTGCTGACAAGCATGCCCTATCAACCCAAAAGGTGATCGTTCTCATGGCCAATGGATTCTTGAAAAAATTTGAGCATAGCGTGGTCATCGCGCTCATCGCCATGATGATTATCGTGGTTTTGATTTCAACCATCGAACTGGCCTACATCATCGTCAAGGACGTCATCTCGCCGCCGATGTTCTTGCTGGAAATCGATGAGCTGCTCGACATTTTCGGCTTCTTCCTGTTGATTTTAATTGGTGTGGAGTTGCTGGAGACGATCAAGGCTTACCTGGCAGAGAAAGTGGTTCATTCTGAAGTTGTTTTAGAAGTGGCCCTGATCGCCATCACCCGCAAGGTGATCATTCTGGATGTTAAGGACTATTCAGGGTTATCGATCATCGGCATCGCGGCACTGATCGTGGCCATAGCCATGGCCTACTATCTCCTCAAGCGCACGATCAGGGAAAAGTGAAATATAGATAGCGCCCAGCCAGAGATGGTTGACTGTGGTTCAGGGTGCCTCTCTCAGCGAAACCTTTGCGAATTCATAAGGCTTGAGCGTTTTTGCAACCCCTCCTGAGGCGGGACATGGTAGGGCTATTCCGAGAATTGCAAAAGAGCACAGATGCAGGTCTGGGCCAAAAGATGCCATTTATGGATGGGCATTGGGTAGCAAGCTTGCAGCAAAAACAACTCGAATGAAAACAGATACCGGATACCAAATCCAGGGAAACGGAATTTTGAACGAGACGCATATTACGACAGTGGCCGCTGAATTAAGGCTTCAAGCTCGGCAGGCGCAGGCAGTGGCTACCCTGCTGGCAGAAAATGCCAGCGTGCCCTTTATTGCGCGTTACCGCAAGGAAGCGACGGGTAGTCTGGATGAGGTCCAGGTTGCCGCCATCCGGGACCGGCTGCATCACCTCCGGGAATTGACCGATCGAAAGGATGCGGTCATTAAATCCCTGGCGCAACATGGCCACCTGAACGATGCGCTCAGGCGGCAGGCCCTGGCATGTCAAACCTTAACGGAACTCGAAGACCTATACCGCCCCTATCGCCCTAAACGCCGCACCCGGGCCACCATTGCCAGGGAAAAAGGCCTCGATCCCCTCGCGGCGGACCGTGTTCGCGCAATCCGGTATCGATCCGCTGGTGGCGGCCGAACGGTTTGTTGACCCTGAAAAAAGCGTTGACACGGTGGAAGATGCCTTGGCCGGTGCCCGCGATATAATTGCCGAACAGATCAACGAGAATGCCGAGGCGCGCCAGGCCATGCGGAACCTGTTCCTGTCAAAGGCCACCATAAAAAGTACCCTTGCATCCGGCAAGGAACAGCAAGGCGCCAAGTACCGTGATTATTTCGATTGGGAAGAGCCGGTCGCGAGCGCACCCTCCCACCGGATTTTAGCCATGCGGCGAGGGGAAAAAGAGGGTATTCTCAATCTTTCCATCCTGCCGCCCCAGGAAACGGCCATCGAACTTCTGCGCGGCATGTTCGTTAACGGAGAGGGACCCGATGCCGAACAGGTCAACATCGCAATGCAGGACGCCTACAAGCGGCTTCTGTCCCGCTCCATGGAGACGGAAATTCGTGTGGCCACTAAAACACGGGCCGACGAGGCAGCCATAAAGGTATTTGCCGCGAATCTGCGCGAACTGCTACTGGACGCACCGCTGGGCGCTAAAAATGTCATGGGAATCGATCCTGGTTTCCGTACCGGTTGCAAGGTCGTTTGCCTCGATCGCCAGGGCAAGCTGCTCCATTATGAAACGCTTTATTTTCACCGATCGGAAAAAGAAGACCAGAAAGCCATCGCCAAACTAAAGGAACTCGCAGAGCAATACGGCGTGGAAGCCATTGCCGTCGGAAACGGCACGGCGGGTCGTGAAACCTTGAACCTGGCCCGTAAGCTGAACTTCAAAAATCCTGTCCAGGTGGTAATGGTCAATGAAAGTGGCGCTTCGATTTATTCAGCCTCCGCCGTGGCCCGGGAAGAATTCCCGGACCTGGACCTCACGGTCCGCGGGGCGGTTTCCATTGGCCGACGATTAATGGACCCTCTGGCCGAGTTGGTAAAGATAGATCCCAAATCCATCGGGGTAGGCCAGTACCAGCACGACGTGGATCAGACCAAGCTCAAGCAAGCCCTTGACGATGTGGTGGCAAGTTGCGTAAACGGCGTGGGCGTCGATCTCAACCGTGCCAGTGGGCAGTTGTTGACCTATATCTCGGGGCTGGGGCCTCAGTTGGCCGAAAACATCATTGCCTATCGCAATGAAAACGGGCCCTTTGCTTCCCGGGCGACATTAAAAAAAGTCCCCCGTTTGGGACCCAAGGCCTTTGAACAGGCCGCCGGTTTTCTGCGTATCCCCGGCGGCAAGAACCCGCTTGATGCCAGTGCGGTCCATCCGGAGAGTTACCCCATTGTCGACGCCATGGCCCGCGACCTCGGCTGCACGGTACATGACCTCATGGCCGATGCCACCTTGAGAAACAAGATCGACCTGAACAAATATGTGACTGATCGCGTGGGACCTCTTACGCTGAAGGACATCATGCATGAATTGTCCCGGCCCGGGAGAGATCCACGCGAGTCATTCGAGGCTTTTCAATACGCGGAAGGCGTCGAAAAAATGGAAGACCTTCTGGTCGGAATGCGCCTTCCAGGCACCGTCACCAACGTTACCGCCTTTGGCGCATTCGTGGATGTGGGCGTTCACCAAGACGGCTTGGTTCATATCAGCCAGTTAGCGAATCGTTTCGTGAAAGACCCCGCCAAAGTCGTCAAGATCAACCAGAAAGTGACCGTCACGGTCATCGCCGTGGACGTGGAACGCAAGCGGATCTCCCTCTCCATGAAATCACACCCAGGCGAGGTTCCTGACCCGAAAATCACATGAAATCTTATCCATGATCGATCGAAGGCCTTTAATTTTCAGGCAACCTCGCAGCTGGCAAGAACATCGGCGCCGAAGCCCTGAAAAAGCAGCGCACCCTATCCACCCCTGATCTCATCAAGATCTATCATGCAACCCGCCTTCAGCGGGAAAACACGCCATGCACCACCTGAATGGAAGTTGAGGGGGGAGCAGGCTGAAAGCATCCGCTCAGGGTTCAAACCAAATTCTCACCACTAAATAGGGGCATTCGATTGCCTCATCACCATCTGTCAGGCGGTTCGATCAGCCACAATGGGTACAAATTATTACCTGAATTTTGCACTGAGTAGGTCTTGAAAAATAGAAAACCATCTGGGAGACCTGTTATAATGCGGAGTGACACCAATCACCTACATTAAGACAGGAGGTACCCAGATGGTAAAAAGACGCTATCACAAGAAAGCGAAAAACCGCAACAGTAAAGGTTTTCGGAAAAACCGCGCTAAGGCCAGAAAAATCAACGCCTCGACACGATATGAGACTTGCAGCGAGCATCTGAGCCCATTTGGTGGGCTTTTGGCGCTGATCAAGTTTTTCGACCTGGTCGGTTTTCGTGAAATTTTTCACTCTGCTTACCATGCCCCCACCCGTAAACCCAAGCTGGGCCACTACTCGATGGTGGTGGGCATTTTGATGCTACTGTTTATCGGGTTTAACCGAATTTGGCATTTCGTATACGTTCGTGTCGACGCCATGCTCTGCGGGTTTTTCAGGCTCGACCGGCTCCCTGCGGCCAGTACCTGGTGGCGCTACCTCGACAGCCTCGGCATCAACCAGGCCAGATCTATCTTGAAGCTTGGCAGCATCTTGCGCGAACGCGTCTGGCAACTGTGCGGTTTGCGCTACGCCCGGATCAGGATCAATATCGA
Organism: uncultured delta proteobacterium; assembly: GCA_963783425.1. GTDB lineage: Bacteria > Desulfobacterota > Desulfobacteria > Desulfobacterales > QNYZ01 > CAWANO01. The sequence continues at coordinate 93,527 of CAWANO010000007.1, read as the reverse complement.
CACCACGGTCAAAACGGTTTACGGCTGCCAGCAAGGTGCTCGAAAGGGCCACAATAGCCAGCACCGCGGCAAGCTGGGTTTGCGACCGATTCTGGGGTTTATCGAAGAAACCCGTGAATACCTGATCGGCAAACTGCGTTCAGGCACCACTGTATCGGGTCAAGAAACCGCCCAGTTCATTGCCGACATCAAAAACCACCTGCCCGGCTGCGTGCAGGAAGTGTTGCTTCGAGCCGACGGCGAATTTTTCTCCTGGCACAGCGTCAAAGCGGCCGTTGATGCGGGCTTTGATTTCATTATCGCCAACAAAGGTTGTAGGCCGGTTTTCGATGCCACCAGTTGGTACCGTCCCTGGAAGCGCAAGGTGACTGAGTTCAACAGCTGCTTTTACAAACCTGACGGCTGGGATTATGCCTGCCGTTTTGTGGCCATGCGAATCCCCAAGGCGCTCAAAACAGCGTCCAAGCAGCCCCGGCAGTGCATGCTGTTTGAAGACGACAACTACACCTACCGGATTTTCTGCACCAACCTATCGGGCAAGGCTCACCGGATAATTGTCGAATACGACAAGCGCGCCGATGTGGAAAACCTGGTCGGCGAAGCCAAACGCGAGGGCCTTGACATGATCCCTTCGGCCAAGTTCAAAAGCAACTACGCCTTTTTTCAGATCGTGATGCTGGCCTACAACATCTGGCGTTACATGAAAATGCTCGCCAGCCAAGACCGCCCTGCTGTCTTTGAGCAAGGCAGCGTGATGAAGGCGATCGCAGACAATACCGTCAGGATCGCTCGCCTGAAGCTGCTGTTCATCGCCGCCAAGGTCGTCACGGCCGGCAACCGCGACAAGGTCAAGTATTCACTGCACGATTCCCGAACGCCGGAAATGTTTTCCTTTCTAAAATTTTTAGACAAACGGCGCGCGCAGACCAAACCCTGGTTTGAAGCAGGTGCTTGGCCGCAGCGTTTTGCCCTGCCGGTGTAAGCAAGAATTTTCTTGCACGAACAGATTATACTGGAAAATCATCATGTTAAAGGCATCTAAAAAAATATTCGATACTTCCTGAACTCCTCCTGCGGGAGAGGATTTACAGTCCACGGGCGATCACAGGCTTGATGATAATTTTCGCACTAACGCTCGTAGCGGGTATTTGCGTGCAAAATTCAGGTATTATTTGTGTTGATAATTTGTACCCATTGTGGCTGACCGAGATATCCCTGCCATTACCGGAGGCTCATCGTTATGATGGTTCAAGGATTTCTATCACGCTTTTCAGGACCGGTTATCATCGATGAAATTCAGAAAGCGCCGGACCTGCTATCCTACATCCAGCAGCAAGCCGCTTTTTTGGGCCAGGCCACGAAACGCACCCCCAACTTTTTCAACTGGCGAAACGACATGCCCTGACGGATGCCGGTAAATACCGGATCCGGCGAGACAACTTCGCAGCCGGCCAGCACGTCGGCGCCATACTCGAAGAGCACCGGCGAAAGCGGCGTGGTGGGGCCGATAATGATTGTAAAGGCCTGGGGGGCCTTTTTTAGATAGCCGGCCATGGCGCGGGTGAGCAGCGTAGTGCCAGTGAGACCAAGTACCTGGCAGCTGCCCAGTATTTCGTCCCATTCGCCCAGCGGGGTCCTTCCAGGAACATCCCGCAGCTCGAACAGGTGCAGGATTTTCACCTGCCGCCGTAGCCGATCAGTGAAGGGGAATTCGCCCACCAGTACCGTCTCACCTTCCCTGCCCTTTTCGGCCATGATGCGAGATGCCCCCAGGTCGGGCTGATCCCGGGGCGGAATGATGCCGGCGTTTAGGGCCGCCGCGCCCAGGCTGATGGAAAACGCATGGTCACTTAAAAGGTGCCTGGCTGCGTTTCGCAATGGCTGCCCCACCATCTCCTTGACCATCTGCCGCTCATCTGCCGTGGCAACAGCGCCCAGAGTTGAAGCCAGCCCCGCGCACACCGTGCCCTTGTCACCGGCCCGCACGCCGATTAAATGCGTGCCCACGGCGATCTCGGTGACAATCGCGGTGGGACGATCCATCGCAGTAATCAGGTCGTCGATCAGTCGGCGTTCACCGCCTTCGGCCGGCCGGGATGCCGTCGGGAGCCCGGCAGTGTCGTGGTTAGATGAGTGAGACATCACGCCTAAATCTTACGCGAACTAAGCCTGCGTTGGCAAGGCTTCCAAGGATGTCCCGCCTTGACGGGATGGTCATCCCTTAGCAAGCCATTTAGCAGTCCCGCCATGGCGGGATAGTGCGGCTACGTCGAGTATTTTAAAAATACGGGTTCTTCTCCAATTTGGAGAAGAGGGGTCAAGGATTCAAGGGGTCAAGGGTTTGTTTTCTAAAGGCTTTATCAATGCTTTTAGCATTCTTTCTATTTCTGCTATGTCTTTTTTTATTGTATCCATTTCACCTTTTTCGATTAAATCCAAATCTCCCGCCAATAATAGCTGTGTTTCCAACTTGCAAACAGAACCATAAGATATGTAAAGCATCCGGATATAATCCAGGATTGTCTTTCGTGCATATCCCTCTGCTATATTTGAGGGAATCGAAACAACCGATCTTCTGATTTGTGATGTCAGCCCAAATTTTTCTTCCTTAGGAAATGTTGCTGTTATTCCGTAAATCTCCAAACAGAGTCGGTATGACTTTTGCCAAACGTTCAATTCCTTGAAATTATTTAGCATTTCACTTGGCCCCCGCCACAACTCTGTCGGGCAAGCCTTGGCCCCTTGAGCCCTGCCACAACCCCGGCGGGCAAGCCTTGAATCCTAAATAAGTCGATAAAGGCAAAACTATCGGTATTGCTCCCAATACTGCAACCAATCGGGAGATGATCCAAAACACGAGAAGACAGATATGGGCCGTAAGATGCCATTTATTAAAAGGGGATTAAATGATGAACTCGTAAAAAGTAGCGCGATGGCTAAGTAGAAAGTTTCATATACAAGGCGTAGTGATTTTTCAGGGCCGAGGCCATACATGTAGTATGACGAGGGTCTAAAAAATCACTACAACGCAGTAGATGGAGCTTTTTACGACGCCATCATTAAATAGCGCTTCTGATTCCGGCTGAAATAGAGCCGCCCTTTAACCTCGTCGATGAAGCGCCCTATTTTCATCATGCTTCGGTCGCTGAATTTAATCACCTCGTCCCCAAGACACATAAACAGGGCGTCATCCTTGACGCATAACCGCTCCGGATCAAGCGATACCTTCAATCCTGTATTCAGCACCAGTTCAATCGCTTCGCCGATGACCACCTCAAAAACGAACAGGGCCGTCTCCTCGTAACGAAAATAGACCTTTTCGACCACATCCCCCCGCTCCTGGCGCACAAAATAGCCCTTGTCATCTTTATCGATGGCGGCGTGAAAATGGTCGATGATCTTTTTGTGCCGAAACCTGCCATCGGCGTTGCACCAGCGCCCGTTGCCATCCATCCAGAAAACGGCATCCGCCTTTGAAATGACGATCTCGCGTTTGGTGCTCAAAGCAGATTATCCTTACACGTGAACCAACACAGCAAAATGGCTCCCATGCCCTTTACTTCCGACCGAAGATCTCACGCCCCTGAGGTTTTCATTGGCAAGGCATCGAGGGCACAGCCGTAGTCTCCTACTGCAAGCCCTTGAAAACACCGCCAATGGACACCTCAGGGTTCGCCCTGTAGGGTGAAATCTTTTCTATTCTTTTGCAATGAACCCCGGTGGCAAATTGTAACCATTTAATGACAGCAGAGAGGAGCCAAAACGATCTGGCATTTCATGATTTTCTTTAATTCATAGAAAAGATTTCATGAGATTTCCGGGTTAGGCTCGCTCCAACATTCTCGCAACCGCCGAAGTGGTCACACCAAGTTGCCGGGCGGTTTCGGCCATGGAAAGCCCAATCTCCTTGACCATCTTAACGGAGATCTTGGCCCTGGCCCGGCTGATGGGACCCCGCCGGCTGCCGGACTTCAGTTCCACTGGATCCACCCCATCGGTCTCGCAAACCTCATCGACGTAGGCCCTGGCCATCTTCAGGCGCTCGTCCAGCGGCAGCATCCGTTTCATTCGCGCATCCGCCTCTTCGACAATGGCCTGGACAAAATCGCCGCTACCCAGCACGCGCTGGTCATATTGCTGAAAATCCCCATGCCGGCGCATGGACACCACCTGAGACCACCCGCCCATGGATCGCACCAATCCTCCGCCCACCAGATCGGGACGTTTGCCCTCGGCAATGCCTTTCTCAACAAAGCTACGATATGTTTTCCGGGCGGCACGCTTATTGGCACCAAACCACTCCAGCACGTAGGCGTTGTCTTGCCACTCGCGTTTCACTTTTCCCAAAATAGCGCTGTGGCCGCACCATGGGTATCGATCCAGTTTTGAAAGGCTATCCACCAGCTTGGCCCGCAGCGGGTTTAAATGGATGTATCGCACCAACTGTTTGAAATAGGCGTCTTCTTCGCAAACAATGGATTTATAACGGTTCTGAAACAGATGGCCGAAACGCTTGTGGCGCCGGTTGTAGCGGATGGCATACCCGGTCAGAAGCCGCCGCATATACCCCGAAAGCCCCAACGTCGCGCTTCGCAACAAAATATGGGCATGGTTGGTCATCAGCGCCCAGGCATATATTTTAGTCTCCGTCGACTCGGCAAGCGCGTCCATGCTGGAGACGAAATCTTCCCGGTCCGTGTCGCTATCGACGATCCGCCGCCGGTTAATCCCCCGGATGATGACATGATGCAGCGTTCCAGGAGCATCCAGTCTTGCGCCTCTTGGCATCTGACACCTCCGATCCTACTCTACTCTGTCCAAAAACCTATATGTGCATTCATTGTATAAACTCGTCATTTTTAATTCGGTTAAGCGGTTATCCAGAAAGATAAGATGAGAAGGCTGGCCTCCAGCGAGCTGTGATACTATCACGCTCAACCAAATAACGCAGTCACCCAAAGGGGCTGCAAAAAAAGGAGACCAGCCATGAAAAACAATATCATAATTGGAGTGGATTTGGGAGACAAGTACCATATTGCGGTTGTATTTGATGCCGATGGTAATGAATTAGAAGTTGGTAAAATGATCAACACGAAAGCAGGAATAAGCAAATATTTTAAGCGGTACAAGGGGTCGACGGTGGCCATTGAAGCCGGGACCCATTCGCCGTGGATTAGCCGTCTGCTTGATCATATGGGTTGCAGTGTTTGTGTGGGCAACCCACGTAAATTGAGATTCATCTGGGACAGCAAGGATAAATCCGATGAACGAGATGCACGGATGCTGGGCATGGTATGTCGGATAGAACCACGGTTGCTGTGGCCGTTACACCACCGAGACAGCCAAGCCCAGGCGGATTTGGTGATGATCAAATCCCGTGACATATTGGTAAAAAGCCGCACCAAATTGATCAACCACGCACGCGGTGTGGTCAAATCCCACGGTGAACGTTTGCCAAGTTGCAGCACCGACAGTTTTGCCAAGCGCTGCGCCGCCCATGTGCCGACAGAACTTTGGTCGGCGCTTGAGCCGATATTTACTACCATTGCCCAATTGAGAGAGCAGATACGAGAATTGGATGTCAAGATCGATCAGATATGTCGGCAAAAATATCCAGAGACTGCCCGGTTGCAGCAAGTGCCAGGTATCGGTCCGGTAACGGCGCTAACCTACGTGCTGACCATCGAAGACCCTGAACGTTTTAGCAAAAGCCGACAAGTGGGTCCCTATTTAGGGCTGACACCCCGTCGAGATCAGTCTGGTAAAACGGATAAACAGCTTCGGATCACCAAAGCGGGAAACAAATACCTGCGCCAGCTACTGGTCGGCAGCGCTCACTATATTCTGGGGCCGTTTGGCCCAGACAGTCAATTGCGGCGCCATGGATTATCGCTAGCCGCGCGCGGAGGTAAGAATGGCAAGAAACGGGCCGTGGTCGCCGTGGCTCGAAAGTTGGCCGTATTACTGAACCGCTTGTGGGTCAGCGGCCAGACGTATGAATGCTTTTACGGTATTGGCCATCAAAAGGCTGCCTGAGTATGATCATCGCACCAAACAAGACAATGAATGGTGTTATTGGCAAGAAATGACAGATAGAGTTCCAACGTCTCATCCAGGGGACTGCGACACTTGGGCTGCAACAGTCGGTTGCCGCTGACAAAGATGATTGCGACAGAAAGATTGCAGCCCCTGCCGACGGATATTAACATGCACCGGAGCAAATGGCAGCTCCAATAAGAGTGCGGATGGAAGCGTGACGGTCGAGACTCGTTGGAAGTAACAGTAATCCGTGAAGCGGATTATCCTATTGACAAGCCTTCTCATGGAAGCTCAAGTTGAGACCATTTACATCACAAATGATCCTTTTTGATCTGCGAGGTAAATTGCGGTATCTTGTCCTAATTTCAATGAATTGTATCAAGATTTAAAATATTGATTCAGATCCGATTGGGTGCCAACTTGAGCTTTCTGGATAACCGCTTTCGGTTATTACAATCATACCAATCAGCAAAAACGTTTGTATTGCACCCTTTTTGATAAGGCTATTTGGGCTATTTCAAACATATATCACATTTATTATACTTTGTCAATTACGTCCCCTTTCCCCTTGACAAATTTCCCGTAACAGTTTAGTCCATTTGGGGTAAAAAATAGCGTATTATAAATTAATATGCTATTTTTATTTGACAATTGCCAAGCGTAATAATACGCTTTTTGGTAAATTTATCCGTTATCCCACCCCTTCCATTCGAACTGCTATGAGCCCAAAAATTACACACCTCAAACAACGGCAGGCTGAACTGAAAAAACAAATTTGCGACAATCTTGATCTATTGATGGGAACCATAAATCGTTCTCCTGCCATGATGTACTATGGACTCACCACTAAGGTGGAAGGAAAGACCGTTTCTCGCTATGTGCGAAAAGCATGGGTGCCGAAGGTTAAAAAGATGACCGATCGGCATAAACGCGTACGTGCTATGATTAAAGAACTGTCCGACATTAATTGGGAACTGCTTAGGCACCAATCAGATTAGCCTATGGCCAAAACCTGTCGAACCAGGGCCCCCTGGGATTATAATTGCCCCTACAAGGACGATTGTCCGCACCTTCAGTGGTCTTCGACACAGTGGATTTTATCAGAATATCAGCGTTCGTATGATGAGCATTGTGAGCACTGGCGCATAAGGGATATATTGCAGGACGATCTGGCCCGGGCACGATCGCGCATCGAACAACTGGAACTTGAAAACGCCCAGCTCAAAGCCAAACTAAAAGCCGTTCATCAGCGTCAGTTCAAGGCCAACAAGAAGACAGAGCACGCCGGCGGCGATAAAAGACCGGGCAAGAAAAAGCGCGGGGCGCCTAAAGGTCATCCAGGCTGGTTGCGACCTACGCCGGACCGGGTCGATAAAACCATTGATGTCCCGGCACCGAGTCAATGCCCGCACTGCAGTTGCGATAATTTGAGCCCCGTCAGTCAGGTTAAGCAACATCTCCAGGAAGATATTATCCTGCAGCCCAGAACCCATGTTATCAACTTCAGACACCAACAGGCCTTTTGTCCTAAGTGTAATCGGCTGGTGATCCAGCCCGGCGAAAATGAACTGCCCAATTGTCACATCGGGCCGGTCACTAAAGCCGCGGCGGTTTATTTACGCTATGGCCTGGGCCTGCCTTACCGCAAGGTGCGAAGGCTGTTTAATGATTTTTTCAACATGACATTTGTACCGGCAACGGCGCTTGCCTTCGATCGCCAGGCGGCCCGTAAAGGATCAGGCATCTATGAGGACTTGAAAGATAAACTGCAGGCGGCCGCCATCGCTTATTGCGACGAGACCTTCTGGAGACAGGACGACATCAATCACTATGTCTGGTACGGCGGCAATAACGATTTGGATCTATACCACATAGACCGACATTGCACGCAGGCTGTGGCGCAGCATCTTCTCGGTGACGATTTTGACGGCATATTGGTTGCCGATGGTTATGCCGGCTATAATGGTGTAAATCCGATTGCACGCCAATCTTGCCTGGCGCACCTGATAAGAAAAGCAAAGGAAATTAAAAACCAAATTTTGCTATGCGAGGAAAAATATCAGGATAAAAAGGCCATTGCCTTTTGTGATGAGATAGAAGAGTTGTTTAAACAAGCGTGCCAGATAGGCCAACAGATAAAAGCCAGCAAAGCCGAACGTGCCAAGGCAGGCAAATATAAACGCAAATTGCAAAGACGCCTGAAACGAATTTGTAAAGCACCGCTTTCAGATAAAAACGCTCAGAACTTCAAAGATCGGCTGTCCAATGCCGGCCGAGAGTATAATCGACTTTTTGTATTTCTCGATTATCCCGATGTGGAGCCGACCAATAATCATGCGGAAAGGGCCTTGAGAAAGCTGGTGATTTTCAGAAAGATTTGTTTTGGCACTCGCTCCGGACAAGGCTCATATTGCCATAGCGTGCTTACAAGTCTGCTCTGCACTGCCATCAGACAGGGAAAAGATCCGATCGATTTTTTCCATTCGCTCTTCGTATCAAATCCCGCTATTGCGCAAGCCAAACTATATAACGATTCCTCTTAATGGCCTGATCGTCACCCACCTGAACTTGTCATGACTTCGCTCCAATATCAGTCTAAAAAAATGGACTAAACTGTTACAATTTCCCCAACTGATATAGTATTACTTAGTAATAACCATAATATTTAATTGGAGATCATATTGAGAGTTACCAAACCCATAACCATATCGATAATGCCGGAGATGCTAAAACAGGTAAACCGGATTGCCAAAGAAGAGAGCCGCTCCCGCAGTGAGCTTTTACGTGAGGCCGTGCGCCGCTACATTGCCGAGAAAGAGCTAACAAGGCTCAACCGCTACGGCCAAACAAAAGTTCGCGAGGAGGGCATTGAAGCAGAGGATGTTGATCGCTTAATCAGAGAGTACCGTAAAGAAAACGCCAATGCTTAAAGCGGTACTCGACACCAACATTATCATTTCCGGGCTCAACTTCAGCGGTTCACCTGCACAGGTACTAGAGTTGGCTGCCAAAAGGGTTATCCAAAATGTCATTTCGCAAGACATTTTGGATGAAATTCAGGGTGTCTTGGCTCAAAAATTTTCATGGGAAAAAGAAAGGGTTTAGGATGCCATCGATTTTATTCGACTGGTTTCCGTAGTAGGACAGGTTTGCGTGGATTTGGACCAATTGGCGCCCGAAAAGACCTGCCGAAACATACTTTTCTTTACTATTGACACTTTGAAATACTATAGCTAAAATACAATTCATAAACGCATATGAAAGGAATTTCTCTATGCACCAGTCAATTATCACGCGGAAAGGCCAGACGACAATCCCCAAAGCGATCAGGGCCTTTTTAAAACTCGAACCCAATGACAAGCTTTTTTATATCGTTGAGGGGGAAAAGGTATTCCTGAAACCGCTTCGCGGTGACATCCTCGAACTTCGCGGCACTGTTCCTGCTAAAGACGAATCAGCCAATTTCGATGAGATACTTAAAACCACACGAAAAAAAGTGGCTAAAAAGATTGTTGAGAGTTCCTGAATGCTATTTGTCGATACGAATGTTTTCTTGCGATTTCTGGTAAACGACGACCCTGCCAAGGCAGACGCCTGTGAAGCGCTATTTCGAAATGCAATTGCCGGCGATGAAACGCTTGTGACATCAGATATGGTTATTGCCGAAATAATATGGGTTTTGGAGTCGTATTATGAGCTGAAAAAATCCGATATCCGGGAAAGCGTGGAAAAGATACTGAACACCCGAAACTTACGCTGTCCCAATAGAGAGATCATCATCAGCGCACTCTCCATCTATGTCGATAAAAAGATTGATTTCATCGATGCCTATAATGCCTTTATTATGAAACGGGATGAAATCAATGAAATCTATTCTTATGACGAACACTTTGATCGGGTAGATTGGATAAAGCGGATTGAGCCTGGTAAATAGTTTTGACTGAATTTTGTTACAAAGCATCAAGCTGCCATGCGCAGTAGTACAGCGGCGAGAGTATTTACTATCGATTTGCGAGAGTCAGGGAAAAGCCTGACAAAATCCTTCTCCAGTGCGTCCTTGGCAATCAGCCGACGGACATCGGAGAAGGCGACGTGGTTGCGGCCCTTGACCGCGAGGAGAAGGGGACAAAGTATACATATTTCATAAACCATCGTTTTTAATAACTAAATTTTCTATCATTCTCGGAATTCATCCTTAACGTGCTCCCACCACTCCGGCTCCATCCTCTTTTTCCAGGATATCAACAAGCTCATCATTTTGATTATGTCCAAAGATGGTATTTTCCGCGCCGGTTCCCGTTGCGCAGCAGGTCAGGTTCATGCAGGGTTGTGCCGCTTCAACGCACTTTAGCATATATTTGTACTTCATCAATTAGCCGATCCTGCAATCGATCCTTTTCAAGTTCAAGATCATAGCGCGCTTGCATATTGATCCAAAATCTCTCCGATAACCCAAAGTAGCGCGCAAGCCGCAAGGCCGTATCCGGGGTGATGGCGCGCTTTCCATGGACGATTTCATTAATGCGCCGCGGTGGCACACTGATATCTTTTGCCAAACGATATTGGCTTATGCCCATCGGCAGAAGAAATTCTTCCATTAAGATTTCGCCCGGATGGATGGGGGGCAGTAATTTTTCGTCACTCATCTTTTACCTTTGTGATAATCCACTATTTCAACTGCATATACGTGGCCGCTTCGCCAAACAAAACAAATGCGCCACTGCTGATTAATGCGAATGCTGTGCTGACCCTTTCTGTCGCCTGATAGCCTCTCCAACCGATTCCCCGGTGGGACGGTCAAATCTTGTAAGACATTTGCAGCGTCCAAAATCTCCAATTTCATGCGCGCCTTTCGTTGAATACTCTGGGGCAATTTTTTGGATAATTGGCGCCTGAATAGTTTTTCAGTTTCCTTGTTTGCAAAACTTTTGATCATTACTCGAATGATAACGCGCTACAACAATAACGTCAAGCGTTATTGATAAAACGTCTTTGGTTGGGTGCTGCCGCGGAAGGATGTACATCCATCCATTTCATTAAGCCCTGCATCAATGATCCCCTTTTTTGCTAGGAGCGGTACAACCACAAGATATGTACAGCATCCGGATATAATCCGGGTTGTCTTTCGTCCATATCCCTCTGCTATATTTGAGGGTATCGAAACAACCGACCTTCTGATTTGTGATGTCAGCCCATATTTTTCTTCCTTCGGAAATGTGGCTACCATTCTGTAAATCTCCAAACAGAGTCGGCGTGACTTTTGCCAAACGTTCAATTCTTTGAAATTCTTTAGCATTTCACTTGGCCCCTTGGCCCCTGCCACAACCCCGGCGGGCAAGCCTTAAATCCTAAATAAGTCGATAAAGGCATAACTATCGGTATGGCTCCCAATACGACAACCAATCGGGAGATGATCCTGATTTTTCTAAAACCACTTGTCATGGAATTTTTGATATGTGCCGTTTAGTTTACTTTCCATTATTTCGATATCGAACAACTCTTTGAGTTCTTCCTCCCCTGAGTTGGGAAAGATAATACCGTAACGCTGATCGGCGAACATCCTGTCAACCACCCTTATGGTGGGGTCAAGCTTGGCCGCGTACATCAGGGGTGGGGCGTCGTACAAAACTGCTGCGGTACGGCCTTCCTTTAGGATGCGAAGAAGGTCATCCAGCGAATCAGCCAAAACGATTTTTACATTGTGGTAACGCAGGAAATCTTCACTAGTGGTGTCCTTGATGACGGCCACCTTTTTGCCGTGCAGATCGGGAAGGTCCGCAATTTCGCCATGTTTGATGCGGTTTACGGTCAGGGCTGAAGATAGAGTTGCCGTCAGGCCAGCAAACCATATGATTCCAATAAACATCCAGATGGCTGCTATGGCCCGCCCAGCAATCTTTTTGGGGCGCTTATCACCATATCCAACGGTGGACATCGTTACAACAGCCCACCAGTAGGCGTCGGCAATACCCTTGAAATAGGACGTAGGAAATCCATGTGGGTCGTCATCGTCCCGTTCAATCCACCAGACAAGATGAGCAACCAACGTTATGCCAATGGCAAATAGGATGATTGAAAGACCTATGACCTGGATCATGGCGCTTCCGATGTAGGTAAATCGGCTAATCGGCTCGTTTCTAACAGCGATCATTAAGCCCGAGTCGAAAAAGGGCTGGGAAAAATCCACCCTCTTTTCCCGCTCCGGGGTGATTGTGATCCCGGCGAATCCCATGTTGCATTCTTGCGACTCCACGGCATCCAGCAGTTCGGGGACACTGCTATACATGACAAATTCTGGATCCAAATTGTGGGCACCACTGATGGTCTTTGCCAGATCAATGCAAAATCCTTTTTTATCCTTGAACACTAATGGTGGAAATTCTTTAACGGCGATCTTGATCTTCCTCGGCTCAGCGGCAGCACTTGTATTTGCGGAGGACAAAGCCGGGAAGAGGGTGGATATGAGGATCAGCCCAAAAATAATTAATTGATTTTTCATCTGATTTTTCATCATTACTTGCAGTTCTAATAATACCGTCTCGGGGAAGGGGAGAAAGGGACGGAAGAAGAGAAATTGACGTAATTGACTAGCGATACAAACCACCTCGTCCCCTTTTATCCGTCAACCCACCTCAAGCCTCACCAAATCATCCTTGCTATCTGCCTCCAAAATAGCGCCTCTACCTTATCGATAACATTCACAATCTCATCGTGTAAAATGTTATTTTAATCCAGCGCGGCAACGTCGACCTTAACGGACAGCGAGTGCACGCCGCCGCCCATGACCACGCCCTTCACCGGTGTAACATCGCCGTAATCCCGTCCCCAGGCGACGGTGATGTGATGTTCGCTGACGATCAGGTTGTTGGTGGGATCCAGATCGATCCAACCCGTATCCGGTACGAAGAGGGAAATCCAGGCATGGGAGGCGTCCGCGCCGACCAGCCTGGGTTTGCCCGGCGGTGGCAGCGTTTCCAGATAGCCACTCACGTAGCGGGCCGCCAAGCCCAGCGAGCGCAGGCAACTGATGGCCACATGGGCGAAATCCTGGCAGACCCCCTTGCGGTCGGCCAGCACCTGGTTTACGGGGGTATCCACAGTAGTGGCCGCCTTGTCGTAGGTGAATTCGGTGAAGATCCGCCGCACCAGATCCAGGCCCCCCGCCAACAGGGGCGTTTCCGGCGCAAAGGATTGGCGCGCATAGGCCATGGCCTCGGGGCTTGGCAAGATCAGTGGACTGGCGAAAACGAACTGGTTGGCCGCCAGCTCCGCCGGCGCCTGCGGGGTGGCCAGCCGCCGGGCTACGGTCTCCCAAGGGGCGGTGTCTGCCGCTGGCGGTGTGATCGACGGGGATGTTTCCACCACGCTGTCAGTGCACATGGCCAGCTCGTTGTGAGGCTGCTGAACCATGAAAACGTGGGCGATATTGCCAAAGTAATCCCTTCGCTGCTGCAGGTACTGGGGCTCCGGTACAATCGTCAATTGGCTTTGCATCACTTGTTGGGTGGCGGCATTGCGGGGGTGCAAAAACAGTTCATTCTGGGAGAGCGAGGCCGGTTCCGAATAACGGTAGGCCGTTTTGTGGCGGACGCGGTACTTCATGGCTGGCGGTCCCCGCCGATCACGGAGAAATGGGGCGTCGCCTGAACCCGGGTCAAATAGTGGGCGGTGATCTGCTGGGCGAAGTTTTTGAGCCGGGCGTCCATCCGCTCGAGAAATGCGTGCAACGATTTGGTTTGCGCACCGCTTTCGCTGCAGCGCGTGCCACTGAGATCGAGCAGCCGAACAGCGGTGAGCATCTCCAGGGAGATGCGCTCTTCCGGGCTGGTGAAGCGCCGGTCACTCGGGCGGGGCAGATGCTCCACGTGGGCCGCCAACTGCTGAAACTGGAAGGCCAGGGATTTGGGGTTCTCCTCGTCCATGATGAGCAGATCGAGCACCGGCGCCAATTGAAAGGCCGTCCGGTAGCGCGCCCGGTAGGTCATGATGCTGTCTGCCACTTCGAGCAGCGCCTCCAGGGCGCTGCTGGGCTCACCACAAATCTGGGGCAGGCCGATCCGGATCAGGCCGGCCAGGTTAATGGCACGCTCCAACCGCCGGCCCATATCCATGAAACGCCACCCCAAGCCGCGGGTCATGCTCTCCATGGCCAGCCCGCTGAAGGCGTTGAGGGTAAACAGCGTGTCATTAAGCAACTCCAGGGGGTCGCTGGCCGGCCTGTCGGCAAAACTTTCCAAGCGGTTGATCGCTCGCCAGGAATCCAGCGAGAGCCGGTCGCGCACGTTGCGCGCCGCCGCTTGTACCCGTGTGAGAATGGCGACCACGCTGTCGGGCCGTTGCCTGTCGTGCAGATCGGCATTCAAATGATCATACAGCTCGCCATAGCGAGGGGGGCTGGCATCTTCGGCCATCTTGGGCAAAATGGTTTCGGCCTTGAGTAGACTCAACAAAAAGGGCAGTTCGGGGATGTCGCCCGGGCTGGCTTCACCGGAAAGCCGCCGAAAGACGGAACGCAACAGTCGCACCCGCCCCTCGGCCCGTTCCAGGTAGCGCCCCAGCCACAGCAGATGGTCGGCCACCCGGCTGGGCAGATCGCTGGTGCGCCGGAATTCGGTCACCGCCTGGAGTCCGCTCATGAGGCTGAAGGGTTCCACCGGCTGGTCGGAGAGCACCCAGATGTCTTTGCTCTGCTGCAGTTCAGGAATATCGCCGGTCAGGGTCTCCTCATCGGGCGCGGTGATGGCCAGGCCGCCGGGCATAACGGCGAACCCCTCGGCGGTGGCGCAGGCAAACACCCGCAAAAGCGTGTAGCGCGACCCGATGTGATCTTGATCCCAGGCAGGAACCACTGCCGGGCTGAGCGGTTCGCGGGCCATGAAGGTGTGGGGCGCCGCCTGAATCGCCGCCATTCGTTCATCCGCGAGAAGGGATGGAGCCGACCGGTCCATGGCAGGGCCCACGGTCAATCGTTCCCCGTTGGTCATGACGTGGTTTAGGCCATCGGCAAGGCCACACCACCAGGCCGGGTGATTTTCCAAAAGCAGATCCTCTCCCATGAGGTGTTGACAAAGCGAGGGCAGGAGAACCGACAGCGCTGGGGTGTCCACGAAACCGCTGCCGATGGGATTGGCGATGTCGACGTTCTGGTCCCGGGAGACCTGAATCAACCCGGCCACGCCGGCGGCTGTTGCCCGCCGCAAAGCGAAGGGGTCGCTGCTGTCGTCTGAGATGAACCGCACGATAGCTTCAACCGGCTCCAGTCCGGCCAGTTTCTTTAAAAACATTTTGCCGTTGCGTACAGTCAGATCCTGGCCTTCCACCAGCGGGTAGCCCAGGTAGCGCGAGAGCAGGGCATGCTCGAAGTAAATGCGGCTGTCGGGCCCTGGAGAGAGCAGCACGATACCGGGGTCCTTGTCCCGGAGGGAGGCCCTCTGGATCAGGCTTTGGTGCAAGGTGTGGAAGAACGGTGCCAGGCGGCGGATCTGGGTCTGGTGATATAATTGACTAGCGATACAAACCACCTCGTCCCCTTTTATCCGTCAACCCACCTCAAGCCTCACCAAATCATCCTTGCTATCTGCCTCCAAAATAGCGCCTCTACCTTATCGATAACATTCACAATCTCATCGTGTAAAATGTTATTTTAATCCAGCGCGGCAACGTCGACCTTAACGGACAGCGAGTGCACGCCGCCGCCCATGACCACGCCCTTCACCGGTGTGACATCGCCGTAATCCCGTCCCCAGGCGACGGTGATGTGATGTTCGCTGACGATCAGGTTGTTGGTGGGATCCAGATCGATCCAACCCGTATCCGGTACGAAGAGGGAAATCCAGGCATGGGAGGCGTCCGCGCCGACCAGCCTGGGTTTGCCCGGCGGTGGCAGCGTTTCCAGATAGCCACTCACGTAGCGGGCCGCCAAGCCCAACGAGCGCAGGCAACTAATAGCCACATGGGCGAAATCCTGGCAGACCCCCTTGCGGTCGGCCAGCACCTGGTTTACGGGGGTATCCACAGTGGTGGCCGCCTTGTCGTAGGTGAATTCGGTGAAGATCCGCCGCACCAGATCCAGGCCCCCCGCCAACAGGGGCGTTTGCGGCGCAAAGGATTGGCGCGCATAGGCCATGGCCTCGGGGCTTGACAAGATCAGTGGACTGGCGAAAACGAACTGGTTGGCCGCCAGCTCCGCCGGCGCCTGCGGGGTGGCCAGCCGCCGGGCTACGGTCTCCCAAGGGGCGGTGTCTGCCGCTGGCGGTGTGATCGGCGGGGATGTTTCCACCACGCTGTCAGTGCACATGGCCAGCTCGTTGTGAGGCTGCTGAACCATGAAAACGTGGGCGATATTGCCAAAGTAATCCCTTCGCTGCTGCAGGTACTGGGGCTCCGGTACAATCGTCAATTGGCTTTGCATCACTTGTTGGGTGGCGGCATTGCGGGGGTGCAAAAACAGTTCATTCTGGGAGAGCGAGGCCGGTTCCGAATAACGGTAGGCCGTTTTGTGGCGGACGCGGTATTTCATGGCTGGCGGTCCCCGCCGATCAGGGAGAAATGGGGCGTCGCCTGAACCCGGGTCAAATAGTGGGCGGTGATCTGCTGGGCGAAGTTTTTGAGCCGGGCGTCCATCCGCTCGAGAAATGCGTGCAACAATTTGGTTTGCGCACCGCTTTCGCTGCAGCGCATGCCACTGAGATCGAGCAGCCGAACAGCGGTGAGCATCTCCAGGGAAAGGCGCTCTTCCGGGCTGGTGAAGCGCCGGTCACTCGGGCGGGGCAGATGCTCCACGTGGGCCGCCAACTGCTGAAACTGGAAGGCCAGGGATTTGGGGTTCTCCTCGTCCATGATGAGCAGATCGAGCACCGGCGCCAATTGAAAGGCCGTCCGGTAGCGCGCCCGGTAGGTCATGATGCTGTCTGCCACTTCGAGCAGCGCCTCCAGGGCGCTGCTGGGCTCACCACAAATCTGGGGCAGGCCGATCCAGATCAGGCCGGCCAGGTTAATGGCACGCTCCAACCGCCGGCCCATATCCATGAAACGCCACCCCAAGCCGCGGGTCATGCTCTCCATGGCCAGCCCGCTGAAGGCGTTGAGGGTAAACAGCGTGTCATTAAGCAACTCCAGGGGGTCGCTGGCCGGCCTGTCGGCAAAACTTTCCAAGCGGTTGATCGCTCGCCAGGAATCCAGCGAGAGCCGGTCGCGCACGTTGCGCGCCGCCGCTTGTACCCGTGTGAGAATGGCGACCACGCTGTCGGGCCGTTGCCTGTCGTGCAGATCGGCATTCAAATGATCATACAGCTCGCCATAGCGAGGGGGGCTGGCATCTTCGGCCATCTTGGGCAAAATGGTTTCGGCCTTGAGTAGACTCAACAAAAAGGGCAGTTCGGGGATGTCGCCCGGGCTGGCTTCACCGGAAAGCCGCCGAAAGACGGAACGCAACAGTCGCACCCGCCCCTCGGCCCGTTCCAGGTAGCGCCCCAGCCACAGCAGATGGTCGGCCACCCGGCTGGGCAGATCGCTGGTGCGCCGGAATTCGGTCACCGCCTGGAGTCCGCTCATGAGGCTGAAGGGTTCCACCGGCTGGTCGGAGAGCACCCAGATGTCTTTGCTCTGCTGCAGTTCAGGAATATCGCCGGTCAGGGTCTCCTCATCGGGCGCGGTGATGGCCAGGCCGCCGGGCATAACGGCGAACCCCTCGGCGGTGGCGCAGGCAAACACCCGCAAAAGCGTGTAGCGCGACCCGATGTGATCTTGATCCCAGGCAGGAACCACTGCCGGGCTGAGCGGTTCGCGGGCCATCAAGGTGTGGGGCGCCGCCTGAATCGCCGCCATTCGTTCATTCGCGAGAAGGGATGGAGCCGACCGGTCCATGGCAGGGCCCACGGTCAATCGTTCCCCGTTGGTCATGACGTGGTTTAGGCCATCGGCAAGGCCACACCACCAGGCCGGGTGATTTTCCAAAAGCAGATCCTCTCCCATGAGGTGTTGACAAAGCGAGGGCAGGAGAACCGACAGCGCTGGGGTGTCCACGAAACCGCTGCCGATGGGATTGGCGATGTCGACGTTCTGGTCCCGGGAGACCTGAATCAACCCGGCCACGCCGGCGGCTGTTGCCCGCCGCAAAGCGAAGGGGTCGCTGCTGTCGTCTGAGATGAACCGCACGATAGCTTCAACCGGCTCCAGTCCGGCCAGTTTCTTTAAAAACATTTTGCCGTTGCGTACAGTCAGATCCTGGCCTTCCACCAGCGGGTAGCCCAGGTAGCGCGAGAGCAGGGCATGCTCGAAGTAAATGCGGCTGTCGGGCCCTGGAGAGAGCAGCACGATACCGGGGTCCTTGTCCCGGAGGGAGGCCCTCTGGATCAGGCTTCGGTGCAAGGTGTGGAAGAACGGTGCCAGGCGGCGGATCTGGGTCTGGTGATACAGTTTGGGAAAGACCCGCGAAATGACGATCCGGTTTTCCAAGGCATAGCCCAGGCCGGCTGGATTGTCGCCGTAATCACGTAGCACCCGCAAGCGTCCGTCCCGGTCCCGGTAAACGTCGGCCGCATAATAGGTCAAAAAACGGTTGCCGGCGGGTTGAATACCGTGGCAGGGTCGCAGAAAATTGGGGTTGGCAAAGACCATTTCTGAGGGTATCCAGCCGTCATTGAGCAACCTCTGAGGGCCATAGGTATCCATCAGAATCTGCTCCAGTAACCGTGCCCGCTGAATCAGGCCCGTTTCCAGGCTGGACCATTCCTCCGCGGTGAGCGGCAACGGTAGCGTTTCTAAAGCCCAGGGGGTTCCCCGTCCGTCGGGGGCGTCGAAGGGGTTGTAGGTGGCCCCGTCTTCGTGGCGCATGCGCCTGATCCGGTCCTGGCGCTCTTTTAGTGTAGCAGGTCCCAGGGTATCCAGCGCCGCAACCAGCGACCGCCAGTGGTCACGGGGGCGCGCCGGAGACAAAAATGCCTCGTTATACGCATCGCCGGAGAAGGCGAGCGCGTCGAACATGGAGGCCGGCAAATGCCGGGGGGGTGCCGGATCGTTGGGGGTCACTTTGATCATACCATTGGTGCCTCGTGTCAAGTTCATGGGCGCCGCCACACGACGACTGGGACCGATTTATGTCGTCTGCCGGCGCAAATCAAGGGTGTATGGAAAATAGGGATTGGGCTCCGCTTCCGGGATCGCCAAGCCCATACCAGGGGTGTGGCCATCGGGAGCGAATCGGGCATTGCGACGGCCTTCGGCTTCGTATGCATTGACGGGGAACACGTCATGGTGGCGCCCTCCCGGATGCCCCACATGATAGGTGCAGCCGCCCACGGACCGGCCGGACCAGGTGTCGAAAAGATCGATGGTCAATGGGGCGTGCACGCCGATGGTTGGGTGCAGGCAGGAGGGCGGCCGCCAGGCCCGATAGCGAACACCGGCCACGAACGCCCCTTCCACCCGGGTGGGCTGCAGCGGGACGCGCCGGCCGTTGCAGACCACCAGGTGGCGCTTTTCGGTCATTCCGGTAACCTTGACCTGAAGGCGCTCCAGCGATGAGTCCACATAGCGGGCGGTTCCCCCGCCGCCGGGCTCTTCACCCAGTACATGCCAGGGTTCCAGGGCCTGGCGCAGCTCGATCTCCATGCCTTGGCAGGCCACTTTTCCATGAACCGGGAAGCGAAATTCGAAATGGGGGTGGAAAAATTCCATGGAGACCGGAAAGCCGGCCCGGTTAAGGGTCGCCAGCACGTCAGCGAAATCGTCGCTCAACGGCTGGGGCAGCATGAAACGGTCGTGCAGCCGCGTGCCCCAATGAACCAGCTGTTGGCGATAGGGCGTCTGCCAGAACCAGGCCACAAAGGTCCGCAGAAGCAGCTGCTGGGCCAAACTCATGCGGGCGTGGGGCGGCATCTCGAAAGCGCGAAACTCGAGCAGCCCCAACCGGCCGGCGGCGCTGTCCGGCGAATAGAGCTTGTCAATACAGAATTCGGCCCGGTGGGTGTTGCCGGTGACGTCCACCAGCAGGTGGCGGAAAAGCCGGTCCACCAGCCATGGCAGGCAGGGCTGGTCCGGGGCCGTTTGCCGCTCGAGTTCGGCAAAGGCGATTTCCAGTTCATACAGGCTGTCGTGCCGGGCTTCATCGATGCGCGGTTGCTGGCTGGTGGGGCCGATGAACAGACCGGAAAAGAGAAAAGACAGCGAGGGGTGGTTGTTCCAAAAGGAAACAAAGCTGCGCAACAGGTCCGGTCGTCGCAAAAAAGGGCTGTCGGCCGGGGTCGCGCCGCCGAGAATGATGTGGTTGCCGCCGCCGGTACCGGTGTAGCGGCCGTCAAGCATGAACTTCTCGGTACCCAGTCGCGCCTGGCGGGCCGTTTCGTAAAGCACGGTGGTGGAATCGACCAATTCTCGCCAGCTGTGCATGGGCTGGATGTTGACCTCGATCACCCCGGGATCGGGGGTAATCCTGAAATTATTGAGGCGGGGGTCATAGGGCGGTGTGTAGCCTTCGATCAGCACCGGCAGGCGGGTCTTGGTCGCCGTGGCTTCGATGGCGGCCACCAGCTCCAGGTACCCTTCCAGAGAGGTAATCGGCGGCATGAACACATAGAGCCGGCCGTCGCGGGGTTGTACGCACAGAGCGGTGCGGATCACCCAGGCGGCGGGTTCACCGGCCACCGGCACAGGGTCATCAAAAGGGTTTGGTTGGGTGCGCACGCTCTCGCCGATATTTCCCTCAGGTGCTCCTTTTATGGCCAGCTGGCCGGCATGCAGCGCCGGCAGCGGCCCGCGGTCAGCCATGGGGCCCAAGGGGTGGTCATAGGGCAAGTCTGCCTTGGCAACCCAGGGCAGTGACTCCAAGGGCAGCCGCATCCCGGCCGGGGAGTCGCCGGGCAGCAGGAACATATGCCCGCCCCGGAAATCCCAGGGGCCGCTCTTCCAGGAGCCGTGCTGCAGCGGCAGGACGTAGCCCACCACCGCCCCCAGGCCGCGCTCAAAAGCCGCCACCATGCGCGTCCGCGCCTCGGGATCGTCCAGCTTGGGGTCATTGGGATCGACATTGACCGGCAAGCGTTGCTCCTTGTGAAGGTAATAGAGGATGTCTTCGTAGCCTTCACGGACAAATCGCCGGTTTACCGCCAGCGTATCCGCCAGGGTATCGATGAACACCTTGGCTTCGGCAATACCGACACCATAATCTTTGGCGGCATCGGCGATCCAGCGATCGTCGTTCCACACGGGCTTGCCGTCCCGGCGCCAATAGCAGCCAAAGGCCCAGCGGGGCAGTGATTCACCGGGGTACCACTTCCCCTGCCCATAGTGCAGCAGCCCACCAGGGGCCCATTGTTGCCGCAGCCGCTTGAGCAGGGACTCGGCCAACTGCTGTTTCTCTTCCCCCAGGGCCCCTGTGTTCCACTGCTCGCCATCCATGTCATCGATGGAAACAAAGGTAGGCTCGCCGCCCATGGTCAGGCGCACATCCGCCGCTGTCAGATCACGATCCACCCGATCGCCCAGTGCCACGATGGCCGTCCAGACCGCCTCCGGGTAAGGCCGCGTGGAACGGGGCGCCTCATGAATGCGTTGCACGCTCATGTGGTGGCTGAAATCGACCTCGCATCTTTCCAACGCCCCGGTGATGGGCGCCGCACTCTGGGGCTGCGGTGAACAGGCCAGCGGTATGTGCCCTTCACCGGCAAAGAGCCCCGATGTGGGGTCCATGCCGACCCACCCTGCCCCGGGCAGGTAAACCTCGGTCCAGGCATGCAGGTCAGTAAAATCGGCTTCCGGCCCGGACGGACCATCCAGAGATTTGACGTCCGGCGCCAATTGAATCAGGTAGCCGGAAACAAAGCGGCCTGCGAGCCCCAGATGACGCAGAATATTGACCAGCAGCCAGGCCGAGTCCCGGCAGGATCCGCTGCCCAGGCGCAACGTCTGTTCGCAGCTTTGCACGTTGGGTTCCATGCGAATCAGATAACGGATATCGCGGCTTAGCTGCCGGTTGAGATCCACCAAAAAATCGTTGGTCGGCTTGGGGTGGCGGTCGATCAGGGCCAGGTAGGCTTTGAGTTCCTCGCCTGCCGCTTCTTTGCTCAGATAAGGTCCCAGTTCCGCTTTGAGCTTCGGTGTATAGGTGAAGGGAAAATTTTCGGCCGCGGGTTCCAGAAAAAAATCAAAGGGGTTGATGATAATCATCTCTGTCACCAGATCGATTTCCACCTGAAATTCGGTGGTTTTATCCGGAAACACGAGTCGGGCCAGGTAGTTACTGAAAGGATCCTGCTGCCAGTTGATAAAATGGCTCTTGGGCCTCACCGTCATGGAGTAGCTCAGAATCGGTGTCCGGCAATGGGGTGCCGGCCTTAACCGAACCACTTGGGGTGACAGAGAGATTCGTCGGTCATAACGGTATGACGTTTTATGGTTCAGAGCAACATGGATTCCCACGGGCGTTCCTTTCTATAAAGTCCTTCGGCAAAAATGAAAGGACTTTCGGCTACTGCTCGCTGACGGTGCTTTCGGTCAGGGGGTTGAGGTTGAAAAATGTGGTGCCAATCCCCGCATCCACTTGGTTAAGACGGGTTTGCAGCCTATCCAGAAATTCGTGCATGCCGCCGTCAATCACCTCGTCGATATCGGTGTATTCCAAATCAGCCTTGAGACGGCCTATCCGTTTTTCGGCAAGGTTGGTGGCCGATCCGGGCGGCGAGCCGCTGATGCGGTGCAGGCAGACCTGGGCTTTGGTGATGCAATGGCGAATGGAGCGCGGAAACAGGCTGTTGAAAATCAGAAACCCGGCCACACTGCGCGGCGTGATGTGGTGATGCGCTTTTCTAAACATTTCAAAAGCGCTGGCCGATTTAAGAACTGCCGTCCACTGGATGTTATCGATGGGGGAGTTAATCATGTCTGCCTGGGGCAGCAACATGAAGTACTTGACATCCAGGATTCGGGAGGTTTTATCCGCCCGCTCAAGCATCATGCCGATGCGGGCAAAATTCCAGGCTTCGCCATGGCTCATGGTGCAATCCATCAGGCCGGTGAACAAGTGGCTGCGCATCTGGATAATCTTGAAAAAACTGTGCGGGTTTTCCAAAGCCATGGTCCGGTTTTGTTTGTCGGACAGTTCCAGGTAGAAATTCAGTAGCGTCCGGTTAAGAATCGAATAAATTCAACTGCTTATAGTAAGCTAGTAATTTTCGTTTTTGTGTTCTCCGAGCATAAATAGCCGAAATAATGGCATTTTTTCAAATGTAGTCAAACTCAAAATCTGTAGAATTGTGTAGAGACTCAATTCCAGTTTGAGACGTTTTTTAATAATTGCTACCAGCAGGTAGACTGACACTGCGATCCAAATTTGTGTCTTGACTGCGTTTTCAGTGGTTCCGTAGAAGGTTTTGATTCTTAAGTGCTGCTTGATCCATTTAAAGAACAATTCAACCTTCCAGCGGCAACGGTACAGATCAGCCACCGTCAAGGACGGTAGACGGAAATGGTTTGTCAAAAATATCAAAGAGCGCCTGTGCTGATCGTCGAAGAACCTGATGCGACGCAGTTTATCCGGATAGTCTTTTTTCGTGTAAAATCCAGACGGGACGACGATCTGATCACAGCGTAGCCCGCAGGATTTATCTATCGGCATCCAGTACAACCGGCGCAGTTGGGTATTAGACTTGGCACGGATAATGAAAAACGCCGGTATTTGATTGATTTCGTAGAGCCGTTGGAAATCCAGGTAGCCACGGTCCATTATATAAATGGCGCCGGTTTCTATGAACAGGGTGTCGAGGATATTGACATCATGAACCTTTCCGTCTGTGATATCGATAAATGTGGGAATGTTGCCCCGCAGATCCAAAAGGGTGTGTAGTTTGATCGCGCTTTTAGTCCGGCGAAACAACGCCCAAGGAAACACTGACAAGCAAAGGTCAATGGTGCTGGCATCCAGGGCAAAAACCGTTTCATCCAACTCAATACCGAAGTTTTCATTAGCATAGAGATTTCGAGCCATACGAATGAGAACCTGCACAAAGTCACGATAAATGCGCCAATCCCGGTTTTCGTTGGCATCTGCCAATGTACTGCGGGATACTTTACCGTTAAACCCGCAGTGATAGAGCTTTGAGTCCATCGCCCGAAGGCAACACTCGATATCCCGCAGACTCTCACGGTATGTCAGTTGAGCGAAAGCCATACATAGAAATTGATCGTAGCATGTAAAAGAACGAACGCGGTAATTGCCTTTGTATCGCTCGACGCAACGCCGAAATTGCCGCTTCGGTAAAAAGTCTAAAACTTGGCTGAACACGGTCTGCCCGAAATTCAAAGCGCATCTCCTTTCGCATGATTGAACCGCATGCGAATAGGGGTAGCGTTTTACAGATCAAATTTCAAATCGCGGACACATGTTTATCGTTACTATAATCTATAAATCAGAGCATGTTACGTCATTTATTAATGAATCTTAACCGGACAGTTAGTGGTAGAAATTATTTAAATGCTCCCACATCTCCGATGAGATAATCTCGCGAATGGATCGGCCATTTTCACGGGCTGCGGCAAGGCAACTCAAGATCGAGTTGGGGTATTGCCGGTCAAAGGTCAGAAAATGAATCACCGAGTCCTGGATGTAACCTGGATAACTCTTTTCGAACCGTTCCTGATCGCCGGTAATCATGATCAACGGTTCCCAGTGTTTGCTCTTTTCCGACGGCATATCCAGCAACAGGTTGAGGTTGACGCTGATAAAACGGGCAACATTTTCCGCCCGTTCGATATAGCGGCACATCCAGTAAATTGAGTTGGCCACACGGCTGAGCATCTATTTTCCTCCTCTGATACAAAGGACTAAAGTCGGCTAAAACAGGTCTCGGCTATATGACAATTGAAGCATGGGGGTCAATATAAAAGCGGCCCGATTTTCCCATTGGCAGTTGATATAAGTCATCTGGCATTCCCGTAAAGTTGCTTCGGGTTGCAGCTTCTAGTGGCCAGATTCAGCATATATCATACTGCGCTAAAGCACCCACGTATCCTTGCTACCGCCGCCTTGTGAGGAGTTGACCACCAGGGAGCCTTTGGTCAGCGCCACCCGGGTCAGACCGCCCGGTTGCACATAGATCTCTTCGCCGAAGAGCACATAGGGCCTCAGATCCACGTGGCGCCCCTCAATACGGTCGCCCACGATCGTAGGTACCCGGGAAAGCGATATGGTGGGCTGGGCCATATAGTTGCGCGGTTCGGCCTTGATCTTCTCGGCAAAAGCCGCTCGCTCGGCTTCACTGGCGTGGGGCCCCACCAGCATGCCGTAGCCGCCGGATTCATTGGCGGCTTTGACAACCAGTTGATCCAGGTGTGCCAGCACATAGGCCCTGTCCTGGTCATCACGGCAAATGTAGGTGGGCACGTTGGGCAGAATTGCCGCTTTGCCGGTGTAGTACTTGATGATATCAGGCACATAAGCGTATATCACCTTGTCGTCGGCGATGCCGGTGCCCGGTGCATTGGCCATGGCAATTTTGCCTTCCTTGTAGACCCTGATGAGTCCCTTGACCCCCAGCATGGAATCGGGGCGAAATACTTCGGGGTCGATGAAATCGTCGTCGATGCGCCGGTAGAGGACGTCCACCCGTTTGAGGCCTTTGGTGGTCAGCATGTGCACGAAACCGTCTGACACCACGAGGTCCTGGCCCTCCACCAACTCCACCCCCATCTGCTGGGAGAGGAAGGAGTGCTCGAAGTAAGCGCTGTTGTAAATTCCAGGGGTCAGCACGCCGATGGTTGGTGAATGGACGTTGTCCGGGGCAAGAAACCCGAGCATCTCCAACAGCTTGGAGGGATAATCGTCTACCGGCCGCACCCGGGAGGCATCGAAGACCTGGGGAAACGTTCGCTTGAGCACCTGGCGGTTCTCCAGCACGTACGAGACGCCCGAAGGGCAGCGCAGGTTGTCTTCCAGCACGTAAAATCGCCCGTCGCGATCGCGCACCAGATCGGTACCGGTCACATGGCACCATATCCCACGCGGCGGCGTGAACCCCTCGCACTCTTTGCGGTAGGTGCGGCTGGTATAAATCAGGTCTTCGGGAACCACCTTGTCTTTCAAGATCTTCTTGTCGTTATAAATGTCCTGGATGAAGGCGTTAAGGGCGAATATGCGCTGCTTGAGCCCGCCCTCGATCTGCTCCCAGTCTTTGTTCGAGACGATGCGGGGGATGATGTCGAAAGGCATGATTTTTTCGGTACCCTCGTCGCGCCCGTACACATTGAAGGTGATGCCCATTTTTAGCAGCATGGCCTCGGCCGCCTTCTGGCGAATGGCCAGGTCACCGGCCGGCAGTGATTCGATCTTCTCCACCAGCAACCGGGCACCAGGTCGCGGGCGGCCGTCAGATTCGATCAGTTCGTCGTAAAAGTCTCCAAGGTCATACTCTGTGAATGTTTCCATCAAACCACTCCTTCCATCGAGTGCCAGGTTCGGTTAGCTGGCGGACGTGATGAGAAGGGCAATTGGCTGCGTATACAAAAATGGTGCTTTCACCCTCCCCCATTCTTTCTAATCATTGGTTGCCGGCCCAGCCTCATCCCATTCACAGCAATCGTCACCTCTGGCGAACTCGCACAGAGTGCAGGCGAGAGAGTCGGCGGGGGGCATGGTTTGCCGTTTGGGTGCCAGATAGGGATCCAGTACGCGTCCGGCGCGCATTAATTTTAACAAATCCACGCCCGTGACCTCCCCCCGCGCCTCTAATGCACTAACGACGGATTCCGTGCTCACGTTACCCGTGGCACCCGGTGCAAAGGGGCACCCACCCAGCCCCCCTGCACTGGCATCAAAAATACCGATTCCAAAGGCCCGCGATGCCAACACATTGGCCACACCGTTGCCATAGGTGTCGTGAAAATGCATGGCAACCCGTTCCGGAGGAATGATCGGCAAAAGGTGTTCGAGAAGAGTCTCAACCTCCTGCGGTGAGGCCTTGCCGATGGTGTCGGAAACGGAGACCTCGTCAACACCTATTTCAAAAAGCCGTTCCACAACCCTGACAACGGCCTTTGGGGCCATTTTACCCTCGAAGGCACACCAAAAGGCGGTCGAAACATATCCCCTTACCGGCAATCCCACGTTGACGGCGCGTTGAACGAGCGGCTTGAATCGCCGGATCGACCCTTCGACACTTGTGTTGATGTTCTTCCGATTGAAGGTTTCACTGACGGCGGTAAACACGGAAACCTTGTCCACCCCGGATTGAATGGCACGGTCGAGCCCTTTTTCATTGGGTACAAGGGCCGAATAGATTACGCCGCCTCTGCGGATGATTCTTTGAAAAAGATCCTCCGCATCCCCCAGTTGCGGCACCCATTTTGGAGAAACGAACGCGCTGACCTCTATCTCACTGACACCTGTATCAGAGAGCGCATCGACGAATTGGCCTTTGACCTCTGTCGGGACCGTTATTGTTTCATTCTGCAGCCCATCCCGGGGAGCGACCTCCACGATTTTTATTTTCTGCATTTTCACGGTTGTGCCCTGCCCTCCTACAAAAAACAAAATTGCCTACCCTTAAAGGCCTTTGCCGTATAGAGTCCGAGGCGCTGATCCATTTCCATACCATGCCATGGAACCTTTAAATATATAAATTTGATGTTATTATAGATGCAATTCAGGTTTCCAGCTCAGAAACAAAACTTCGAATCCGAAAATTTTTCATGGCAGCCACCTCATGCGATCCTTGGCTGCGCAGTTGCCCAAAGAAAGGAGCATCGAATGGATCTTAGCACGCAATACCTTGGTTTAACCCTCAAGAGTCCCATTGTGGCCGGTAGCAGCGGCATGACCAGTTCGGCCAAGAGAGTTGAGAAACTCGAGCAGAACGGCGCCGGTGCGGTGGTGCTCAAGTCAATTTTCGAAGAGGAGATCCTCTTTGAGCACGAAGACATCATGAAAGAGGCCGAATCGGCCGGGGCCAACCTGGACCAGTTTGATTACTACGACCTCCACCTCAAGGGTGAGAAGATCAGCGACTATGTCAACCTGATCAAGGATTCCAAGGCGGCCGTCTCGATTCCGGTGATTGCCAGCATCAACTGCGTCTACTCCCACGAATGGGTGTCGTTTGCGCGCCAGATCGAAGAGGCCGGCGCCGACGCCATCGAACTGAACATGTTTTTTCTGCCCTCGGATTTTAACCGCCCCCCGGAAGAGCAGGAACGCACTTACTTTAAAGTCATCGACAAGCTGGTCCAGACCGTATCGGTCCCCACGGCCCTCAAGATCAGCTACTATTTCTCCAACCTGGGCCAGATGATCCAGCGGCTCTCCAAAACCGGGGTATCCGGGCTGGTGTTGTTCAACCGCTTCTTCAGCCCCGACATCGACATCGACAACTTCAGCATCAAGTCCTCGTTCGTCTTCAGCACACCGGGCGAGTTGGCGCTCTCGCTACGCTGGATCGCCATCATGGCCAACAAGGTGGATTGCGACCTGGCCGCCTCAACCGGTGTCCACGACGGCGAGGCGGTCATCAAACAGCTTCTGGCCGGCGCCAGTGCCGTCCAGGTGGCTTCCAGCCTCTACCAGAAGGGCCCTGAGGCCATCGGCAAGATGACGGAGACACTGAGCGCGTGGATGAAGAAACACGGGTTCAACAGCATCGCCGATTTTCGAGGCAGGATGAGCCAGGAGCGCGCCAGCGATCCGGCCGCCTTCGAGCGGGTTCAGTTCATGAAATATTTCCGCTGATCCACCAGCTGAAAGACCAGCGGGGGCGCGGGGCGTTACGTCGCGCATCGGCGGAAAAATCGCCACCGAGCTGGACGATGACCAGGCGCTCGAGGCATTGGAGAAGGTTATTGAGTGCAGCCGGGAAAGGGCAATTATACGAGCGCCTGGACAAGCGAAGAGACGAGGGCGATGGGGATATAAGGGAATTGTCCATGTCGCACCCCCCCCTAATCTGTCTCCATCCTCCTTGCCAGGAAATAAACAATCATATCATAAAGAGTGGGGATTTTATTTCTCACCACATCCCAGACTGTTCCAAATTCAACACCGGCAATGGTCATGTCAAGCCCCTTGATGGCGGCCGCCGTCGGTAAACAGGGCGCACCGCCTGTGGTGGAATTGTCTGGTTAGGTGCTACCTGAATTTAATGGTGACTTTTTTGGGGGTTCTTCTCCAATTTTGTTGGAAAAGAGGGGCCAAGGATTCAAGACAAGTCGATAAAGGCAAAACTATCGGTATTGCTCCCAATACTACAACCAATCGGGAGATGATCCTTTTTGGGTTATAGTTCCAAATTTTTATTTCCGATCTATGGGGATAGTTTGTCTGTTGACAACCGAAGGCCGTATAGATGTTATGGCAAACAACCAATTCTCTTCGTCGAGATGACAAAGTTATCATAATAACGGTTTTGTGCTTTGGGAGATCCGTTATTCCAGTAGCAATCCAACATGGCGTTATTGAAGTGCTTGTCGTTATTGCCCACGAGGTTGACTCCGCTGACCTCCACTACCCTTCTTCCATCAACCCAGAAGGTGTAAGCTCCGTTATTTCGTCCCGGATCGTTGGCCTTGACGTGCATCTCGTGGCAAATCCAGCGTCCGATGTTGTTTGGATCGTCGTAGCTAAAACCTGTGTGGCGAATAGGCAACCACCCTGAGGGCGTACTCACATCTGCAACAAGCTCGTAGTCCTCGATCCAGTAAAACACACCAAAAAGCTTGTCCCAACCAGGGTCAATGCTGGTAATACGAGCCATCTTGTCAGGGTAGCCTTGAAACCCCTCCTCAAACTTGTGGTACCAACGCATGTAGATTTCATCCCGTATAGGTCCATAATCCCTTCCCAGGGTGTCTCCAAAGAACCAAGAGATATAACCAGCGGACACCTGCCCAGGTTCGTAATGTTGTTTGAGTGAGTATTGGCCGCGAAATGCGTCGTCTGTTGTTACGCCCATGCCTTGATGGCCGCTGCTATCCGGATAGTCGTGGTAGTTGACAGTGATATCCTGTACTTTCTCAAAGCTATCGCAAAACAACCATTCTGGATGCAGGTTTTGCCAGTTTTCACATTCATCACCGGCGATGCTCTGGTCCTGATTGTTAGGACCGGGATCAGCAACACCTGGCTCTCCAGCACAGCTTATGAATATGAGCATCATTAGGGTGATGATACCGAGTCTGTCGAGAAAATAGAATTCGGTTTTGAGGAATGAATCAGCCATCACGTCTCCAGGCTTCTGGTGGGGCGGCGGGGGCGCACAACCTATTGCGCCAGCATATGGCAGCGTTTGCCGTCAATTCGCATCGAGCAACTAGAAACTGTCTACAAACTTTCGGTATCGTTGTCAAGACACCGTCAACGCAGAAAAGGATCTGAAATCAACCAATTGGCGCTCACGCCAACGCCTTGGCAGCGGTAAAATAGGCCGGGGCTATTGCGGATCGATTATGGTCGCCAGAGCGGACGCTGGCCGGTGTCCTGGTAGCTGGGCTTGTCGAACTGGTCTCGCGTTTCGCTGAAATAGCGGATCGTAGGTGGGAAATAGGTATTGCAGTCAGGAAAAAGGCGCGCGAATTGGTCGCGGCAGGGCTGGCGGAACATTTCCGCCTCAAGGTCTGGGTATCGCTCCTGGCAGGCTTCCACGAGGCGATCGAAAAAATGCCCGCCCATGAACTTGTCGTAGGCGATGCTGTGAAAATTGTCGTCTTCCATGCGGTTGTAAGCGTTGAGCCCGACGTCGGCAAGGCCGATATGGCGCCTGCGGCGCATGTCGATGCCCACGCTCAGGTCGCGATGCACGATGCGCCGGATCTCACCGTCGCCGGCCAGCTCGAAGAGCACGTTTTGCCCGTGCGGTTCCATCAGGTAGCCGAAATTGAGAAAACAGGCCACCCAGTGGCGCACGATAGGCAGCATGATCTGCTCTAATATAAACCGTAAAGGATCCCTGTCGCCGATCAGTTCAAAGAGCAGCAGGTCGCGGCTGCTATCGAAAAAATCTCGGCCATAAAGAGCGAATCCGGGCAGCAGCGTGCGGGCCTCGTTCACCCGGGGAAAGGGCGTCATGTCCCGCACCAGGTAGCCCCAATTTTCCCCGCGCGGCGCACCGGGATCCAGGTTGCGGTGGGCCACACCGATCACTTCCCGTAAAAAAGCGAAGTTCCCGGCCATACGGGCGATTCCGCCCTCGAGTTCCTTTGAAACGTTGATCGCCTGTTCGAGAACCTCGTCGCGCATTCTGCGGCCATAGCGGGAGATGCGGAACGGAAAGTGCACTTTGACGGCATGCGGCGCATGGTGCCCCTGCACATAGAGAGTGCGAGTGGAGGAGCTGGGCGAAACCGTGAGGGGTTCACATGGCTTCCCCATGGATAGCGCGTGGGCCACGTAAGGCTCATACGCCTCGGTGGCCAGCACTTGGGGGTGGATGAGAAAGCGAACGCGCTCACCGCCGATGTAGCTCTCTTCAAGCTCACGGGGCGGGTTGGCGGTGTAAACCAGCATCTGATCGCGGGGCAGCTCGAAAACCGGCAGCTCGAAAGACGTTTGCGTGGAATCGGGCCGGTAGGTTTTCTCGGCTTCCGTATAACCGGCGTGCCGGCTATAGGTACGCGTGCCCTCGTTGCGGTAGCGATCGGTGTAGGTCAGCGGCGGTATCGACGGTTGCATAGGGATTATTCCTTGTGTAGCAAAATCTTGACCTGATTTCCGCGCCGGTTCTTCCAGCGCAGCTCGCATCGGGCCACAAATCTGGTGACCGCAATGCCGCCTCGGGCATCACCGTTTCGTATAAAATGAGATCGCAGGCCACCAAAGGGTGCTATATGGCCCTGACGGCCCAGTCATGGAAATCGAAAAGACGCGAGAACGGTTTTTCGGGCAAGCTGCTATTCACCACCCGGCCACACGGCAGTTGTTGACCACATCTATGAACCAGGCCATGGATTGGGGCATAAGCTAACATTCGTTTGGCTGGGTGATGAAAACGAAAATCGGGATGGCGCCGATGGCTGGGCAACTGCTGAATCGGGTTTCGGCTCAGGTATGCCGCTTGTCGCGCGTGATGTGTGCAAAGGCGCTGTGGTTGTGAATGGATTCAAAATTTTCGGCGCTGACCGAAAACCAGATGATATTGTCATCGGCCAGCAGTTTGAGGGCGACATCGCGCACCACATCTTCGACAAATTTGGGGTTGTCGTATCCGGTTTCGGTGACATACTTCTCATCTTCGCGCTTTAAAACCGAATAGACCTCACACGAGGCGCACGACTCCACCAGGTCGATCATGTCCTCAATCCAGATAAAGCGCTTAAAACGGGTGGCCAGGCGCACCTCGCCGCGCTGGTTGTGAGCCCCCTGCAGGCTGATCTCCTTGGAGCAGGGGCAGACCGACGAGATGGGCACAACCACATCCGATATCAGATCGACGCGGCCGTCGGCGTCGCTGGTGCCAGCAAAGCGGCAGGTGTAGTCGAGCAGCCCTTCAACACCGCTCACCGGCGCTTTTTTTTCGATAAAATAGGGAAAGGTGAGTTCGATATGGGCCGAGGCGGCATTGAGGTGCGACTTCATACGCTCGAGCACGTCGCCGATGCCTTTGAGCGATATCTCGGGACGAAAGAGGTTTAGAATCTCGACGAACCGGCTCATGTGGGTCCCCTTGTTGCGATGGGGCAGATCCACGTACATGTTGATGGTGGCTACCGTATGCTGGAAGCCGCTCTTTTTGTCGAGCACCGTCACCGGGTAACGCAGATTTTTGATGCCGACCTTGTCGATAGGGATGCGACGGTGGTCGATCTGGTTTTGAACGTCTTTCATGGTCTTCTTTTGGATGCCGCCCCGGGCGGGTGGGCCGGCGACATCAGCGGTTGTATCGCGCTAAAAAGATTTCCACTGATGTTGGCGTTGCTGGCATAAAGCGCCTCGAGCAGGGTCTTGATCTGCCCGCGCCGCGAACGGGTTGCGCTGGGGCATGGGTTGGTCAGCACCGGAAACCCCATGCGGTTGGTAAACCGCGCGATGGCCTCCTTGTCGACAGCGGCCATGGGCCGAATAACCTCAAAACGCCCGTTGAAAAATGGCTCCACGGGCGACATGGTGTCAATCTTTCCTGCATAGCACATATTGAGAAACAATGTCTCAATAAAATCGTCCTTGTGGTGCCCCAGGGCGATTTTGGTGCAGTCGAGGGCTTCGGCCACCTCGAAAAGCCGTTGTCTCCGCCTTCGCGAGCAAAGAAAACAGGGATTTTCGCGATTTTCAGGCGAGTGCGCTACAAGCCCGAAGTCGGTCATTTCGATGCGGCACACCAAACCGAGCCCACGGCAGAAATCGGCCACGGCCTCACCACACCCACCGTCAAAACCAGGATCGACATGCACCGGGTGCAGGCGGTAATCGATGGGATTCCACCGCAGGCGCTCGTGCAGCAGCCACAACAAGACCATGCTGTCCTGACCGCCCGAGAGCCCCACGACGATGCGGTCGCCGTCCTCGATCATGTGGTGGGTGTGGATGGATTGGCCCACGCTACGGCGCAGGCGTCGGTGGGTGTTGTTGATCGCTTTCAAAACAGGCGCCGCTGTCGCTTAAACAACCGGTTTCGGCAACCCCGACCTGAAGAGGTCCAAAGCAGCGGGAGCAAACCCGACCGCCGCAAACGCAAATGGTGAAACCGTTTCCAATGGGAGCAGGCCCCGATCAGGCTTCCTCATCACCGGCAGCTTCTGTTTCGTCCTCGCCCTGTGGTGCCTCGGCGGCCTCTGGCGTCTCGTCGGCCGCTGGGGATTCCTCGTCAACCGCCGGGGCTTCCTCGTCAACCGCCGCTTGAGTCTCGATAGCCGGCGGCGCTTCGGCCTGCGCTTTATCGACATCGGGTGCGGGTGCGGTGTGCATCTCGGGCAGCGCTTCGGTCATTTTGAGCTTGACCTTACCGGCCGCCAGCTCGCGCAAGGCCACCACGATATCCTCGTTCTTCGGAGAGCTCACCAGGTACTCGGAGCCTTCGCGAATTTGGCGCACACGCTTGGCCGCCAGGTTTACAATTAAAAAACGGTTGGGTACACGCTTCAAACAGTCTTCAACGGTGATTCGCGCCACTCGATCTCTCCTTTGGTGCAGCAGTTGCGCTGCAGGTTCAACATAGAATTTATTGGATTCAGGGGACTGGCCGTCCACCCAAACGGTCAACGGATTTCGATCACCTCGTAGGTACGCAGTCCGCCGGGAACCTTCAGGGCCACCTCATCATAGATGACCTTGCCCAGCATGGCCTTTCCCAGCGGCGATGTGATCGAAATACGACCCCGTTCGACATCGGACTCATCCGGGCCCACCAGCTGGTACTCCACGCTCTTGCCGGTATCGACGTTTTCCAGCAGCACCCGGCAGCCGAAAACGATGCGGTCGCAGGTGAGGTTGTTGGTGTCGATCACGTCGGCGTTGGCCAGTTTATATTCCAGTTCGTTGATGCGCCCTTCGATAAAGCCCTGACGGTCCTTGGCCGCGTCGAACTCGGCGTTTTCCGACAGATCGCCATGGGCGCGGGCCTCTTCGATGGCGCGGATGTTTTGGGGCCGATCAACACGCTTGATGCGCTCAAGTTCCGCTCTCAAAGTTTGATACCCTTCACGGGTAATGGGAATACGTTCCAATGTCTCTCCTGCAAATACGATTTTGGTACCAATCGACCGCCCACGCGCAGTTGGGTTAAAAGGTTGCATTGGCACGACTCTACTCATCCCGGAAAACGGGAATCCGCGGCACGGAAAGCGCCGGAGCAAGTCAAATTGTGTCTGTGGTGAATGGGCGCGCTACGAATGACCGTTTTCGTTGGTTTTAGGCTCTCGGACCTGCGACGAGGCGGCCTCACGTTTCACATTTCGATGGTGCCTCAAAGTGGTGAAAGGCCCTGAGAGCAGATAGGCCAGACCCAGGGAAAATAGCGCAATCGAAGGTTGCGAGGCGATGAACATCACCACCAGAACCGCAGCCACCAGCACATTAAAATTCATGCGCCGAAACAACCCCACGTTTTTGAAGCTGTAATACTTCACGGTGCTGACCATTAAAAAGGAGAGCACGTAAAGCATCACCAGCATCACGGTGGTGTTGGGCACGGCCAACAGGCCGATCTGGTCGTGTAGCAGCACTGTTACGGCCGTCATACCCGCGGCGGCGGGAATGGGCAGACCGTTAAAATATTCGCTGCTGATGGTGCCGGTCTGGGTATTGAAGCGGGCCAGACGCAAGGCGCCGCAGGCCGTGAACAGAAAGGCGGCCAGCCACCCCATGCGCCCCAGGGGTTGCAAAGCCCATAGGTACATCAAAATCCCCGGGGCCAGGCCAAAGGAGATCACATCGGCCAACGAGTCGAACTCGACCCCGAAACGGCTAGTGGTGTGCGTCACCCGGGCGATTTTGCCATCGAGCATGTCAAACACCGCCGCAATGATGATGGCCACGGCGCTGGTGACGAATTTACCGTCGATGGCGGCAACCACGGCGTAATATCCACAAAAGATATTCATCGTGGTCATCATGTTGGGCAATACGTAGATACCGCGTCTGAGGCGTTCGGCTTTCATTTTGCGCTGGTTTAAATTCATGGTAAATACCCCAGTATGGAAGTACCGGCAGCCACTTTATCGCCTTTTTTGACGTTGAGCCGGCTGCCCGTCGGAAAATAGAGATCCAGGCGCGATCCGAAACAGATCATCCCAAAACGCTGGCCGCGTGCCAGATCCTCGCCGACTTTGACCGCACAGATGATGCGACGCGCCACCCAGCCGGCGATCTGCACCACCGCCAGCATTTGTTTGTCCTCGGTTTCCAGCAGCAGGGCGTTTTGTTCGTTGCCGCTCACGGCCACATCCTTGTGGGCCATGTGAAAGCGACCCGGCCGGTAATCGATCTCCATTACCCGGCCGCGGCACGGCGCCCGGTTTACATGCACGTTGAACACGCTCATAAAGACGCTGACCTTGAGGCATTCCTCCGCCCCGAAAGGCGATCTGGCCTTTGGGTCGGTAACGATCACCTTGCCGTCGGCCGGCGATACAACGGCGCCGGAATCGTCGGGAATCACCCGGTCCGGATCCCTAAAAAAGGCACAAATACCCAACGTGGCCACCAAGGCGACCAGGGCCGGCAGCGTCAACCCTAACAGTGCCAGCACAAAGGTCACGAAAGCGCTGGCAAAGATGTAGGGGTAACCAGGGGCAGCTATGGGAAAGGCCGTCCGGCTTGGCGGATCGGCCCAGTTAAATTTCACAGTCGCTTCTTTCCACAACACCGGGCGGTGCCTGATTGATATCCACTATCCTGCCCGGTAATGATTTTATCATTAGCAAAATCAGAAAGATAAGTCAAATTTAAAAGAAGGTCAAGCATTATTCAAGGCACTTCAAACAGCGCTCGGCGCGAGATGCCAAATCCAATTCAAGTCTGATTCGGCCTGACAACATCGCCGCCCGCCGGCGCATCTCAGTGGCCGGCCGCCCGGCGATTGATTTCAGCATCGGACTTGCGCAGGTAGATCGGCGTTAAATCTTCATTGGGCCCGAGTGCGTTTTGGGCGTGTCGTTGCAGCGCACACTCGGCCACGGTCAAGGGGTGAATGGTGTTGCTGATCGACGGTGCGAAATGGGCTTGCCGGCCGTAATGCAGGCTGATCTGACTCCGGTAGGCAACGGCGCCATTGCCGATGAAAAGCGCCGGGCACTCGTCGGGCAAGGTAACCTGGGTGGGCGCGCCCACCTGCTCTTTGGCCACCGGTACAACCCCCGCCTCAGTGGTTCGAAACAGGCTGAAATAGACCTCATCACGGCGGGCATCGATCATGGGCACAACCCATGGCGCAACCCCGGCACCCTGCCGCGCCAGCGCCTCGAGACTGGAGACCCCCGCGGCCGGCGCTTTGGTGACGGCACGCAGCCCCATCACGGTGCTGATCCCGATACGCAGGCCGGTAAACGAGCCCGGCCCCCGGGTCACCGCCAAAAGGTCGATCTCGTCGATGGCCAGGTCAACTGCCGCCAAGGCCTGGTCCACCATCGTCATCAGGTGGCGGGTGTGGGTCGCTTTGCTTTCAAATACAAGCCCTACCCGGTCACGGCGGCCGTTAATCACCCCCACACTGCAGGTCGTGGTGCAAGTGTCCACCGCCAGAACCCGCGACCGATCACTCTCTCCTGCCTCGCGCACCATAACCTTAGCGCTTGAGCTTTAGGCCGGGGATCACCAGCGGCAGCACCTCGTCGATGGTCTCCACCGGCACAAATTTGATCTTCTGCCGGACGTGACGGGGTATCTCGGCCAGATCGGGCCGGTTCTTGGCCGGAATGATCACGCTGCGGGCCCGGGCCCGCAGTGCACCCAGGGCCTTCTCCTTGAGTCCGCCGATAGGCAGCACACGTCCTTGCAAAGTGATCTCGCCGGTCATGGCGATGCGGTGCTCTACCGGCTTCTGCGCCAGCACCGACATCAGGGCCACCGCCATGGCGATACCGGCCGAGGGGCCATCTTTGGGCGTCGACCCGGCCGGCACGTGGATGTGAATGTCGCTGTTGTCCAACGGTCGGCTCTTGATGCCCAAACGCGCCAAGTTGGCGCGCGTGTAGCTGAGCGCCGCCCGGGCCGACTCCTGCATCACCTCGCCCAGTTGACCGGTGACGATCAGGTCGCCCTTGCCGTCAATGATGGTGGCCTCGATGTAGAGCACCTCGCCGCCGGCCGAGGTCCAGGCCAACCCGGTGGCCACCCCGATCTGATTGTGCATGGCTTCAAGCTCGGGAATGAACTTCGGCACCCCCAGATAGCGTTTGAGGTTGCGGCCGTCGATCGCGAAGGGGCCTTCCTGGCCTTCGGCAATCTTGCGCGCCGTCTTGCGGCAGATCGATCCCAGTTCCCGCTCTAAATTTCTCAGCCCCGCCTCCGCGGTGTACTCGGTGATGATTTGGTCCAGAGCGCGGTCACCCAGTTTCAGATCGTCGGGCTTCAGTCCACTTTCGGCCATTTGGCGCGGCAGTAAAAACTGGGTGGCGATCTGGTGCTTTTCAAGCTCGGTGTATCCCGACAGATGAATCACCTCCATGCGGTCGAGCAGGGCCGAGGGGATCGTGTCGGTAATGTTGGCGGTCAGCACGAAAAGCACCTGTGACACATCGAAGGGCAGGTTGAGGTAGTGATCGCTGAAATTGCTGTTTTGCTCGGGGTCCAGCGCCTCCAGTAGCGCCGAGGAGGGGTCTCCCCTGAAATCGGCGCCCAGCTTGTCAATCTCGTCCATCATAAAGACGGGATTGTTGCTGCCGGCCTGGCGCAAACCTTGCAGGATTCTGCCCGGCATGGCGCCGATGTAGGTACGGCGGTGCCCCCTGATTTCAGCCTCGTCGCGGATGCCGCCCAGGGAAACGCGCACGAACTCGCGCCCCATGGCAGCCGCGATGGCCCGCCCCAGAGAGGTTTTACCCACTCCCGGCGGCCCCACGAAACAAAGCGTGGTGCCTTTGGAGTTGGGGTTGAGCTTGCGCACGCTGAGATATTCCAGAATGCGGTCTTTTACCTTCTCGAGACCGTAGTGCTCTTTGTCGAGAACGGCCTTGGCACGCTTGATGTCGATGTCGTCTTTGCTGGCCTTGCTCCAGGGCATCTCCACCAGCCACTCCAGGTAGGTGCGTACCACGCCCGACTCGGCCGCTTCGGGGTGCATCTGCTCCAGGCGCCGCAATTGCTGGCGGGCTTCTTTGGCCGCCTGGGGCGGCATTTTGGCCTGCTTGATTTTTTTCTCAAAATCGGCCAACTCCCGGCTTCGCTCGTCCTCCTCACCCAATTCGCGGTTGATGGCGCGCATCTGTTCGCGCAGAAAATAGTCGCGCTGGCTCTTGGAGATCTCGTCTTTGACGTTGGACTGGATGCGGGCCTGCACCGATGACAGCTCCACCTCGCGCATGAGGATGTCGTTGACCCGGCGCAACCGTTGGACCGGATCCACGATCTTGAGCAGCGCCTGGGCCTCGGCGATTTTAAGGCGCAGGTTGGAGCTGACCAGATCGGCCAATTTTCCCGGGTCGTCGACCCCTTCCAAAATGGCGCTGATTTCGTCGCTCAGTTCGCCCCGCAGCGCCAGAATTTTTTCGGAAGCCTCGCGGGCGTTGCGCATCATCGCTTCGACTTCCATGCTGGTTTTTGGGGCCTTGGGTTCCTTGATCAGCTCCACGCGCGCCCGGTAGAAGCCCTTTTTACGCACCAGGCGCTCAATCTTGGCCCGGCAGAGGCCCTGCACCAGGGTTTTCACCCGGCCATCGGGCATCTTGAGAACACGCAACACCCGCGCGACGGTCCCCATCCGGAAGATGTCGCCGGCTTTGGGGTCTTCGGTGGCGGCCTCTTTCTGGGCCACCAGCAGGATGAAACCGTCCTTGTCGATGGCCGCTTCCAGCGCAGCCACGGAACGATCACGCGCCACAAAAAGCGGCAACAGCATGTCGGTGAAGATGACCACGTCGCGCAGTGGCATCAGGGGCAGAATATGCGGAATCTCTTCCAGCGATGAGGAGTCCTCGATGATGCTGATGAGATCGTCGCTATCCACTTCGGCCATGGGTGCTCCTTGGTGTTAAGGGTTGAAATCGGGGCCTCGGCTCCCGCAGACAAATTCATTAGGACAATATAAGGGTTAATGGTAGTTTATCAACATCCGTTTATTGATAAAAACGGTGCTTTTATCAGCCGGATCGGTCACGCTTGACCCTGCTCGCCCAGCGGTTGTATGCTTGCCGTGATATTAAAGATTTCGCTGTTCTCAGCAGCGGCAACCGGTGACTCAAGATCGCATCGGCAATGGTGTCGATTTGACACCGGCGCGAAACGGATATTCGATTTTGCAGCCGATCATTGGGCCACCATACCACCGCCAGAGGGCTCTAAATACGCCATGCCAACCGGTTTCGTTAGTGGCGGGATTGCACTGTTGGGGCTTTGCATCGGCAGCTTCCTGATGGTTTGCATTCAACGCCTGCCCGCCCGAGAGTCGGTGGTTCTACCACCTTCGGCCTGCCGCCAGTGCGGTCAGCGGCTGTCGTGGTTCGACAACATCCCTTTACTGAGCTGGCTGCTGCTACGGGCCCGATGCCGCCACTGTGGTGCTCGTATCTCGATCCTTTACCCGATCGTTGAATTGTGCAGTGCCCTGTTGGCCATCGCCTGCTGGCAACGCTGGGGCTTCACCTGGATGGCACTGACCCACTACGGCTTCATCTGCGCCCTGTTGGTGATGGCGGCAATCGACCTCCGCCATCGTATCATCCCCGATCGCATCACTCTGCCCGGCATTCCCATCGCCTTTTTGGCGGCCGTGGGGCTAAAGATCCTGCCCTGGACCGACGCGCTGGTCGGCCTTGTCAGCGGTGGTGGCGGGTTGTTGCTCATCGCCGCGGCCTACACCCTGATTACCGGCCGCAGCGGCATGGGCGGCGGCGACATCAAACTGCTGGCCATGATCGGCGCCTACACCGGCTGGCAAGGGGTGCTCCTTACCATCTTGGCGGCATCGCTGTCCGGTTCGGTGGTCGGCCTGGGCGTCATGCTGGCCAAAGGGGGCTCGCTCAAGTCCCAGATGCCCTTCGGGCCTTTTTTAGCGGCAGCAGCAGCAGCCTTTCTGTTTTGGGGCGACGCGGTGATGGATTGGTATCTGGTCGATTTCGTTTAACCACGACGGCGATGGCCAATAGTCCTGTTCGCCTTTCGGCTTAAAACCAGTGGGCTTTACATGCCACTGGCCGGTGATTATAGTGAAACGTCGAATTAACGCCACCCAGCGCCCATTTATTAACCATTGCGCGATCCAACCAAGCCAACACGATGAAACCCACTGCGGCTATAAATCCGCCCCAGGCGACCAAAGCCTACGGTGTGCTTTTGGTCGACAGCGCCAAGTTCATCCTGCTGGTGGCCCTGATCGTGTGGCTGACGGTCAGCGGAGCGCGGCGGCTCGGCTACAATTGGCAGTGGTACCGGGTTCCCGACTACATATTCGCTATTAGCGCCGAGGGGTTTGAGCCGGGACCGCTGCTGCAGGGCCTAAACGTCACCCTTAAGATCACCGTCATCAGCCTATTTCTGGCCTTTGCCTTTGGCCTGACAACGGCCTTTCTAAGGCTTTCCAACTCGCTGTTGGGACGCTTGCTGGCTCGCGGCTACGTGGAACTGATCCGCAACACGCCTTTGCTGGTGCAACTGCTCTTTATCTACTTTGTGATCTCGCCTATCGTGGGGCTCAGCCGATTTGCGTCGGCGGTGGTGGCCTTGAGCCTTTTCGAAGGCGCCTACGCCTCCGAGATCATCCGCGCCGGAATTCAATCGATCCCCAGGGGCCAGTGGGAAGGCGCCTTCAGCCTCGGATTGGGCACCGCCAAAACTTACCGGCTGGTGGTGCTGCCCCAGGCCATCCGCCATGTGCTTCCGCCGCTCACCGGTCAGGCCATATCGCTTCTCAAAGATTCGGCCCTGGTAAGCACCATCGCCATTTACGATCTGACCATGCAGGGTCAGGCCATCATCGCTGAAACCTTTCTCGTTTTTGAGGTGTGGCTCACCGTGGCGGCCATTTACCTGGTGTTGACGTTGACGCTGTCGACGCTGGTGCAACACACTGAAAAACGGTTGCAGATCATCCAATAACCGACGGTTACCGAAACCATAAGGAGGAATCAGATGCGTTACCTGACAATCACGCTCACCCTGCTGTTGGCCTTAACGATTTCACTGGGCAACCGCTCCCAAGCCGCCGCCGGCGAGATCCAGGATAAGCTAAGCGCCGAAAGCACCATCGAAACCGTGCTCAAGCGAGGCGTGCTGCGGGTGGGTATGTCCACTTTCGTACCCTGGGCCATGAAAGACAAGACCGGCCAACTGATCGGTTTTGAAATCGATGTAGCCACCCGCCTGGCCGAGGATATGGGCGTTGAGGTGGAGTTTATGCCCACCAAGTGGGCGGGCATCATCCCCGCCTTGTTGACCGGCAAATTCGATGTGATCATCGGAGGGATGGGCATCCTGCCCTCTCGTAATCTGAAGGTCAATTTTTCCCAGCCCTACGACTACACCGGCATGAGCATGGTGGCCCACAAGGAGCTGGCCAAGGGCTTCAGCACGCTCGAAGATTTCAACAAGCCCGGTGTCACCATCGCCGCCCGCCTGGGAGGCACCCCCGTAGAGGCGGCAAAAAAGCACCTGCCCAATGCCCAGTTGCGGCTCTTTGACGATGAGTCACAAACCATCCAGGAGCTGCTCAACGGTCGAGTACACGCCGTTGTGGCCTCGGCCCCCATGCCCGCTTTCCAGGCCCTGAAATACCCGGAAAAGCTCTTTGTGCCCCTACCGGAGAATTTCACGCGCGAGCCCATTGGTTTCGCCCTCCGCAAAGGCGATGTCGACACCCTTAACTTTTTTAACAACTGGATCGGGTTCGTTGAGGCCGAGGGCTGGCTGAAAGAGCGCAAGCACTATTGGTTTGAAACCAAAGATTGGGAAGACCAGCTGCAGTAAGCACCGCAGTGCAAGGACCGATGGGGTGCCGCACAAAAGCGCCCCATCATTTTGACAAACGCCGCCCAACAGCATCCGCCATAGCCGGCCGGTAGCGGCATCGAATCGAGTCGCGTGATCACCAAACGAATAAGACTGACCCCGATTGATGTGGTGCTGGGTGCCCTGTTACTGG
The DNA here is from genome assembly GCA_963783425.1 of uncultured delta proteobacterium. GTDB lineage: Bacteria > Desulfobacterota > Desulfobacteria > Desulfobacterales > QNYZ01 > CAWANO01. Next base: position 50,790 of record CAWANO010000007.1, on the reverse strand, counting down.
CCTTTTTGGCCTACCTGGCCCACCAGGTCACCGCCCAGATACACTATCGTTGGAACTGGCAGGCGATCCCCCAGTACCTGCTGCGATTCGATAGTGATCAATCCCGCTGGGTGCCCAACCTATTGCTGCAGGGGCTCTTTACCACCATTCGCTTAAGCCTGTGGGCCACCGTGCTGGGCACCCTTATCGGCGCTGTCATGGGGCTGATGCGCACGAGTCGCAGCCTCTTTAACCGTATGGTGTCACGTACCTACGTCGAGTCCATCCGCAACCTGCCGCCGCTGGTACTGATCTTCATCTTCTACTATTTTATCAGCGACCAGGTCATTCCCCTGCTCGACGTTGAGCAGGTAGTGCGCCAGTCACCGCCAATGGTGCAACGTCTGATCGCCTTTTCCATGGCGCCGCCCCAGCTGCTGATGCCCTTTATTTCAGCCACCATCACCCTGGCGATCTTCGAGGGCGCCTACATCACCGAAATCGTACGGGCGGGCATCGAATCCATCGACAAAGGCCAGTGGGAGGCCTCGCGCGCCATCGGCCTGTCACGCCGCCAGCAGCTGCGGCTGGTCATATTTCCCCTGGTGATCCGGCGCATATTGCCGCCGCTGTCGGGCCAATTCGTTTCGACCATCAAGGATTCGGCCATCGTGGCGGTGATCTCCATCCAGGATCTGACTTTTCAAGGCATGGAGCTGATGGCCGCAACCTACCTGACCTTTGAGGTTTGGATCACCATCACGCTGATGTACCTGGCCCTCACCCTGCCTTGCTCAATGCTCATCCAGCGGTTGGAAAACGCCATGACCCGTCGCTATGAGCTGTGACCTGGCCATGAACGCGCCCAGGTGCCCCAAGGCGGCCCACCAAAAGATCCTGGCCCTGGTTGAGGCCAGTCCGACCGCACTTTTGGCACGGGATCTGGAACGGCGCGTGATGGCCGAAATGGGCCTTGCCCGCCGTGCGACCCGGCGACTGATTCACGAGATGGTGGCCCGGCGCCATCTGGCCTATCGGGTTGATCTGGGGCACACCTTTATCGGACGCGCCCATGACACGCCCCGAAGCATTGGCGAGCGTATCGTCATCGTTCCCCAGGGGCAGCGCTGGCGTTGCGGCCCCAGCGAAGTCGAGGTAACGTTGCAACGCGGCGTTGCCTTCGGCTACGGCAGTCACGCAACCACCCTGCTCTGCCTGGAAGGGTTGGCCGGGTTGTTTCCCGCGGCGGATGCCTCGCCGCCCATGACCCGCAGCCGACTGTGCGACGTGGGCACCGGTTCGGGCATATTGGCGCTGGCCGGCCTCAGGCTGGGCATCGATAGCGCTCTGGCGATCGACACCGACTCCTGCGCACGGCACGAAGCGCGCGCCAATGCCCAGCTCAACCAGGTGGCCGATCGCATCACTATCAGAGCCGATGGACTTGAGGGGGGCGATGGCCAGTTTGACCTGATCCTGGCCAATCTACGCTGGCCGACGCTCTCGCAAATGGGACGCGTTTTCTCAGCTCACCTTAAAGATAGCGGGGCCTTGGTGGTCTCAGGCTTACGCCCTGAAGAGGCTAACGCGCTCATCACTTCATACCAAATGCTGGGGTTGGATTGTGCGTGGCAGGCGGAACGCCACCGGTGGAGCGGTCTGGTTTTTCGGCCCATCGGCGCAAAGAACACCGTTTTTTTGAAAGACCAATCCGTTAATTAAGGGGGGCGGCCAACAGCTCGATTTCATAAACCGCATTCCAATATTTGCCGGTCACAAAAAGGCGCCCCTGGGAGGCATCGTAGGCGATGCCGTTGGCCACATCCGCATCCGTCGGTCTCTCAAGGGCGGCCAGCGAGACCCAGGCCGCCACCTGCCCCGAGGCGGGCTCGATCACGACGATGCGGTCGCTTTTCCACACATTGGCCCACACGTACCCCTCGATAAACTCCAGCTCGTTAAGCCAGTTGACCGCCTGAAGCCCATCGCGCACCGAGACGCTGGAGACGACGCCACCGGTGGCCGGGTCGGTAAAACGGAGCTGGTCGCTACCGTCGCTGATAATCAGCAGCTGTCCGTTGTGGGTGACGCCCCAACCCTCGAAGGGCCAGGCCAGGCTATTCCGTAGTGTCAACTCCGCCAGGTCGTAAACAAAAATGCGCTGTGCTTTCCAGGTCAGTTGGAAAATGCGGCCATTTAGGATCGTCAGTCCCTCTGCGAAGTAGTCTCTATCCAGGTGAATAGTCTGAAGGGCGCGGCCCGATTGCAGCACCACCACCCGTAGTGCGGATCGGCCGAAAAGGCCGCTGCTCTCGTAAAAGAGGCCATCTTTAAACACCAGGCCCTGGGTGAAAGTTTGGCGGTCGTGGGGCCATGTCCGCACGACGCGGCAGGTGAAATTGGGGGGATTGTGGGGGTCAGGCGGGGTCGGCCAGCGCAGCGCCGCCCCAGCCGCATCGGCCTTCAGAAACCCCAAAAACAGGCATGCGACCACCATCGCCGCCGTCGGGCGGCAACGGGCCACTTTAGCAAATATCCTCATAATGGGCGGCGTCGTTGGTGTACGCTTCGAAATCCTTTTCGAGCAGAAAGTCGGAAATAAGCTTGCCCACAACGGCCGCTGTGTCGATTTGATAATAGCCGCGCTCACCAACACCCACCTGACGCTTGGCCTGTTCGACGATACGTTTCAGAGCCTGCGTGGGAAGGTCGACATTGACATGGACCGAAATCAGATCGGGTTTTTCTGTCATCTCTAACCCCATGGTGTTTCAGGATTGATCAAGATTGAGCTGCCCACGCTCCTGGGTCGGCTCGCTACCGGCTTTGAGCTGCAGAAAAAGCGCCTCGCTCTCACCGTCGATCTCGGGGCGGTTGTTCTTCCAGTTGAATATGCGGCAACTGTCGGTGTCGCTGCTGGGGACTAGACAGCCGATGTAGGGCATGATGGGGTCACCCGCTATCGACTTGTAGGTCATCATCATGGCCCGATCCTGGGGCAGTTGGTCAAACTCCAGCAGCTGTATCATGAAAATCGAGCAGTCACCCTCGAAAAGCATGGAGTTGCGGTGATGGTCAAGAATACTGTCCCGAAACAGGCGCAAGGCGTTGGCTGCATCGGGCGCCGCCACGACCAGGTTGAACTCACCGTGGCGGCGGTCGATCTCGTCGATCTTCTCTTGATTGGTCAAGACCAGAAAATTGCCGATAAAAATCATTCGTGCTCCTTGTTAAGCCGTTGGTTTCAAACGCTGCCAAGCGCAAGTCTCAACGATCAGGCGTGATAAAAGTCCACCTATACGATCTCGCGCTGCTGGGGCCGCTCCGGATAACCCAGATGGCGGTAGGCCTCGGCGCTGGCTCGACGACCGGCCGAGGTGCGCAGCACCAAGCCAATTTTAAGCAGAAAAGGCTCCACCACGTCAACCAGTGTGTCGGCCTCTTCCTGCAAGGTAGCGGCAATGGCCTCGATCCCCACCGGCCCGCCCTTGTAAAAATCGATGATGGTTTTCAGATAGTGACGATCGAGGTTGGTGAGCCCCTTGGCATCCACGCCCTCCAGCGCCAGCCCGGCCTGTACGGTCGAGACGTGAATCCGGCCATCTTCGCGCACCTGGGCATAGTCGCGCACCCGCTTGAGCAGACGGTTGACCACCCGTGGGGTGCCCCGCGAGCGAAAGGCCAACTCCCGGGCGGCAGCATCGTCCATCTCCACCGCCAACAGCCGCGCCGAGCGCTGCGCGATCTCCACCAGTTCATCGACACTATAAAAATCGAGGCTGCGGAAAATGCCGAACCGGTCCCGCAAAGGTGCTGACAGCAAACCCACGCGCGTCGTGGCCCCCACCAGCACAAAGGGTTTTAAGGGTATTTTATGACTGCGCGCGTGGATGCCTTTGTCGAAAACGATGTCGACACTGAAATCCTCCATGGCCGGGTAGAGAAACTCTTCGACCACCTTGGGGGTACGATGAATTTCATCCACGAAGAGAATGTCGCCGGTCTCGAGATGGGTTAACAGGCCCACCAGGTCGCCGCCTTTTTCCAGCGCCGGACCGGAAGTCACCGTCAGCTTGGCTTCGGTTTCCTGGGAGATGATATGCGCCAAGGTAGTCTTGCCCAGGCCGGGCGGGCCGTGAAAAAGCACATGGTCGAGCACCTCACCCCGCTGCCGGGAGGCCTCGATGGCGATCTTGAGGGTCTCCACCACCTCGCTTTGGCCCACGTAATCCACCAGCAGGGTGGGCCGCAGCGAGAGCACCTCAGGGTCGTCGTCGGCCGCGATGGCTTGGCCGGTCACAACCGCCTGGGTTTTGAGGATATCGTCAGGCATGATCAGGGCTTAAAAAGTCAACAACCATCAGCGTTTACGATCTTTACGGTAAATTTCGTCGATCAGTGCTTCGGCGCTCTGGATATCCGATTTGCGCGCCATGGCTTCGCGAATCAGCTGTTTGGCGTCGGTCGGTTTGTGGCCCAACTGCGCGGTCAGGGTGTCATACACCACCTGGGTAAAAGCCTGGTCCGCGGCGGCCATCTCGCCACCGGGCAAAGCATCGGCGGCAAACGCCTCCAGTTTACCGGCCAAGGCGGCCACCAGCTTCTGGGCCGTACGGCGGCCGATACCCTTGAGCTGTATCAGCTTGGCCACGTCGCGCTGCTCGATGGCCGTGGCCACCTCTTCCATGGGCATCGACAGGGCTTTAGCGGCCTTTAGCGGCCCCACATCAGCGACCGAAATAAATTTCTGAAAAAAAGCCTTCTCCTTAAGATCCCGAAACCCGATCAGCACCGGCTTGGGTTGTCGGTCGGTCTGATGGTGGTAGATGTGCAGAGCCACTTTGTCACCGCTACGGACTTGCTGCAGCGAGGCCATCACCACCGCCGGGAGCATCACCTCATACCCCACCGGCCCCACCAGCAGCAGGATGTGATCGGGTTCATGGTGGATGATGGTACCTTCAAGATAGCCAATCATGCCGTGCTCCACAGGCGATTTCAGGTTATTTCAGGCATCTGTCTCTATTCAGATCCCAGGTGCGGATAGAGACTGCGCCGGCGCTTCCTATGACCGACTCTGTTCTGGGGGCTAACGGCTGTAATCTAAGAGGCGATCAAATCCAATCAGTGCCAGCCCCAAGGCATCAGCGGCATGCTCAGGCCGGATTTTTTCGGTAAGCCCCAACCGTTGCCGCACCGATTTTTCCAGCTGCGCCTTTGAAGCACTGCCGTTGCCGGTAAGCACCTGTTTGGCTTCACGCACGGGAATTTGCTTAACGGCAATTTTATGCTGGCTGGCGACCAGCAGAATCACGCCGGTCACCGCTGACAGCGATATAGCCGATTTGGGATACTTCGATAGCGTGAAGACATCTTCCACGACCACCAGATTAGGCTTTTCAGATCCCAGCACCGCACTGGTTTTATCGAAAATTTTTTCCAGTCGCTGCGGCAGGGCCAGTGCCTGAGTCGTGGTGATGCAGCCATAAGAGCACCCGCTGGGCACCCGCCCGGCCCCCCATACCACGCCAACACCCGTCGCCGCCAGTCCAGGATCTATACCGACAATTTTGATCATTAGCAAGTTCGATCACGGTGACACCCGCGCCGCTTGGTTGGGTTTGGGGCGGGCCGGCTGGTCGGTGGGATGCATCGCTGGTAAGCAATCGGTAAGTGATGGTGATCCAGGAGGTAAATTGCGCCTACTGAGCGGCCTGTTGGCCGATAGCACCACCCCGTGATGAAGTAGGCTTTGTTCGGCAGATCCCGCGACAAACCGCTTAATACTCGAGCAGCTTCTGGCGGGCCACCTGCGACTCGGACGATTGCGGGTATTTGTTGACCAGCTCCTGGTAGATCAGGCGTGCATTGCTACGGTCAGCGATATTGGAGAAAGATTGGGCCTGCTTTAACAACGCCGCTGGCACCTTGTTGCCGTCGGGATAGTTCTCGATCACCTTCTGGTACTCCAGAATCGCTTTTTCATACCATTTTTCCCGGTAAAAAATCTCAGCCACCCAGAACTGGGCATTATCGGCCATTTCGGATTTGGGATACTGTTGGATCAACTGCTCGAAGCGCTGGCGCGCTTTCACATAGTCCCCGCCGTCAAAAGCCTGCTTGCCAGCGTCGTAGAGTTGCGTGGCCGGGTCTCCCGAGGGCGGGGGCGCGGGGGCCGAGCGGCCGGCGGGCTGCTCCTCCGCGGCGGCCTCTTGGAGACCGAGATAATTTTCAAGGTGCGATAAGCGCCGATCGAAATAGGCCAGATGGTCGGCCAGAGACCCCATCTGCTGACCCTCTTTGTTGACCCCCTCGAGCTGCTGCTGCAGCTTGAAATCGCTCTCTTCCAGTTGCCCCCGCAGGTTGCTCAGCTCATCACGAAGGGCATCCAGGGCGGCGCTCATGGCGGCCGATTGATCGCGCAAATCCTGCTCTTTGGTGTTAACGTCGGCCACTATTTGTTTGCGCTCGACGGTCTGCTGCTTTTCGAGCTCATTATAGCGCTGTTCGAGCTGGTAGATACGCTGGTCGTAAGGATAAAGATCCTGGGAAGTGACGCAACCCGACAACATCAACACCAGCGCCGCCGCGGCCAGTAGCGTGATTTTCTGAAAATGTCTGGGCATTTTTTAATACTTAATGATCTGTATGCTTGCGGCCCCCAGCTTGAAACAGTCTGACCGTTCCGGCTTGAGGCTGGCTGAAGCTTGATTGACCCAGTGCGGCCGTATCTGGGCCGCACTGAGTGTGTCCGTTGGTAACGTGACTTGAGGGGATGTTACCGAATCACGAATGCCGCCCGGCGGTTTCTGGCCCAGGCCGCCTCGTTTTGCCCGGGATCAACCGGCCGCTCTTCACCGTAACTGATCGTTTCGATGCGGCTGGCGGGAATGCCCAGATTAACCAGGTAGGCCTTGGTGGATTCGGCACGGCGGTCACCCAGCGCCAAGTTGTACTCAACGGTGCCCCGCTCATCACAGTGACCTTCGATGGTCACGTTAACATCCGGGTTACCTTTAAGCCACATGCCTTTGTTCTTGAGCACATCCTGAGCCATCATATCCAGCACAGCGCTGTCAAACGCAAAGTAGACATGTTCGTTTTCAAACTTTTCCCGAACCGCTGCCTCTTCGCGAAGCCGTTCCTCCTCCAAGGCTTTTTGCCGGGCCAGTTCCGCTTGACGTGCCTTTTCGGCCGCCTCACGGGCTGCCGCGTCGTCATCGACGGTGGCTTCAGCCTCCGGCGCGGCCTCTTTAACCGCTTTTTTCGAACACGCGGTGGTGAAAAGCAACCCGGGGACCACAAGTATTAACGCCAACAAAACCCAACCTTTTTTGCCCATTACTGCCTCCTTTTTGGCTCCATTTTTATAAGATTATATTACTAATCGAAATTTAAAGACCACCTGGGTTCACTTTGGCTGCCAGGCATGTCGATTAGCCGTCGCTGATCGGTACCAAAAGCCGTCATGACATAGATTTTCGATGCCCCTTCGCGGGTCGAGCTAAAGGCAATCAAACTGCCGTCCGGTGCCCAGGAAGGCGACTCGTTGTCGCCCGCGTCCCCGGTCAGTTTCCTGCCCCCCTTGCCGTCGGTGCCGATCACCATCACGTCGAAGTGACCGTTGTCCATTGCCGTGTAGGCGATCTGGTCCCCTTTGGGTGACCAGGCGGGCTGGGTGTTGTTTTTACCAGTGAAGGTGACTCGTCTTGCTTCGCCGGATGAGATGTCCATGACGTATATTTGCGGGGTACCTGCCCGTTTGGAAACAAAAGCGATTTGGCTGCCATCCGGCGACCAGCTGGCAGACACATCAATGTTTCGGCTGTTGGTTAGTCTTTTAGTAATTTTTCCGCTCTCAGTCAATAAATAAATCTCAGGATCACCTTCAAATGATAGCGTTGCCGCCAGTACATTGTCCTTCGGTCGCCAAGCCGGGGCGATGTTCACGCCATTGCGCGACACCACCACGCCGCGTTTTTCGCGCACGTGCCGGATGTAGAGATCGGGGCGGCCTTTGACGTAGGAGGTGTAGGCCAGCCACTGGCCGTCGTGGGACCAGGCCGGCGAAAGGGTGATACTGTTGTTGCGGGTAAACTGAGTGGGGTATTCGCCGTCAAAATCACAGACGTAGACCTCTTTGTGTCCCGTTGCCGTCGATATGAAGGCGATCTTGCTGTCGAAGATGCCCCGGCTGCCGGTCAGGGCGTAGATGACATCACTGCAAAAGCGGCGCGTCATGCGGCGCTGATCCTCCAGCCGCCCGCGGTAACGCTTGCCCACCACCAGATCGGCCTTGAAGGTGTCGAACAGGCGCAAATCCATCACCAGCAGCTCGCCCTGCACTTCGATGCCGCCGGTGACCAGCAGTTCAGCCCCGATGCCGCTCCAGTTCTGAAAATTGATATCCCGTCCCACGATATTGGGCGAGCGTGGATCGGCCAGAAACATCCGTCGGTTGAGAATCTCGAAATAGCCGGTAAAGGCGAGCATTTCGGAAAGCATGTCGGCCGCCCCCTGACGAAGTTCAAGCTCCATCTCCGACCCAGTAACCGCTTTGAAGATAGGGATGGCCGTGGGAATCTTGCTTAAAAAAGGGTTATTGATGTCAACAATGTCGTAGTCGGCGGCCCAGACGAAGGGGGAGATCGCTCCGAGAAATATGACAATCGCCAAGGCTACCGCGGCCACCCATCCTTTTTTCATCATCGTGTCCCTTTAATTTGAATGTGTTGGCAAAACCAATGTTGCCCGTTACTGGATACCCTGGGGCGTAAAGCGCAAACCGAGCCGGTAGGAGTTGCGCGAATAGCTCGGGGGCAGCGGCGGCAGGGGGTCCGATTTCTGGACGGCTTTGTAGGCAGACTCGTCTAAAAAACGATTGCCCGATTTTTCATCGAACCAGATATCCAGAATGCGGCCGTCGCGCCCAATCTCCAGCACAACGATGGCGTACAGATCCCCAGAAAGGCCCGCCAGTCGGCTCGAAAAGGCCCAGTTTTTTTGGACCACATAAGGAATTTCGGCCCGATAAATGTCCATCAGTTCGAGCGCCCGCTGCCCGCCCGGTCCGCCACTACCGCCACCGCCGCCCTGCCCGGCCTGGCCGCCGCGTGGATTGGTACTGCCCACCCGGCTCTGCAATCGTTTGATGGCTTCCGCCACCGGGTCGGCTGGGGCCGGTTTGGGTGTGGCCTTTTTGGGGGCTGGTTTGGCCTTCGGTTCGGCCGGCTTGGGCGCCTCTTTCTTTTCTACCGGTTCTACCTTGGTTTTGTGTTTCAACGAGGTTTTCGGTTTGAATTGCTGTTTTTTGATCGGTGCCGCCTCCTTGTTGGGGATGGAGACCTCCGGTTCGGGCGGTTCGGGCGCTATTTCCACGGCGGCCTCGGGTGGTTCAGCGGGTTCCGGGGGCGCGGGGGGCGCCACCTCGGGTTCGGCCTGGGGTGGCGGCTGAAGTACCGGTGGGCCGGCCGCACCCTGGCCTGGCATACTCACCATGCTGACCGATATCACATTGGAGACGAAGTTTCTCTTGGGCCGAAAATCGGGTGTGAAAAGGATGATCAGGAAAAAGGCCAGGTGGCATGCCAGTGACACCGAGGCGAATAGCACCAGCGTCCACGGATCGTCACGTCCGCCGGGGATCAGCCCGGCATATTCCTGGGTTCGTTGAAAAGTCATAATTCTATGGACACGCCAACGGCCGAAACGATCATCGCTGGCAGCGATTGATCTTGACAAGTTCGCAACGGCCTCGACGGGCGAAAGGGGCGATTAAAAGCCGCTACTGAGATGTTTCGGATGTGTCGTCCGTTTCTGGGGCCACTTGGCTACCGGTCGTCGTCGTGGGCTTGGTGTCATTCGGTTCGGTAACCATGCCCAGCTTTTCAACCCCGGCCGCTTTGATTTCTGCCATGATCTGGGCCACGATGCCGTATGCCACCAGCTTGTCGGCCCGAAAATAGACCTCGCGTTCGGTACGGCCATCGAGAATAGCGAAGAGCTTCTCGCGCAGGCCATCGAGGCCGATCTTGAAATCATTGATGAATATCTCACCATCCTTGTTGACGGTGATAATCAGGTGCTCCTTCTCGCTGGCCAACGGCTCGGAGGTGGTTTGGGGCAGATCGACATCCACCCCCTGGGTCATCATGGGGGCCGTGACCATGAAGATAATCAGAAGCACCAGCATCACATCCACCAGGGGGGTGACGTTAATATCGGCCATCAACCCGCTGTCGTTAACTTTGAAAGCCACTAATTCCCCCTGTTGTCGTTTAGGATGTCGCGTTCCACGATGTTGAGAAAATCGGCCGAAAAGCTCTGCAACTCGGTTTCGATGATGCGAATCTTTTGCGAAAAGTAGTTGAAGGCGATCACAGCCGGGATGGCCGCCGCCAATCCAGCCGCCGTCGCCACCAACGCCTCCGATATCCCCGGCGCCACTACGGCCAGGCTGGCTGAACCGCGTAGGCCGATATCGTGAAAAGAGTTCATGATACCCCAGACAGTGCCGAACAGGCCAATGAACGGCGTGGTGTTGCCCGTGGTGGCCAGAAAGGGCACCAGCTGGGTCAGGTGCGACACCTCGGTATCCACCGAACGGCGCAAGGCCCGTTCCACGCTGTCACTGCTGGTAAAACGAACGGCAAGTGGCGATGGTCTCTGTTCGGCCTGGTTATGGTCTTGCTCACCGCTTTTGACCACTTTTCGCAGCTCCAGGTAACCCACCTTGAAAACCCGCGCAATGGGGCTGAACTGAAACTGCTTGGCGTGCATATAGGCATCGGAGAGATCACCGCTTTTCCAGAAGAAATCGGTAAAGCGGGAGGATTCGCTCATGGCGCGGCGAAGCTGGCGATACTTTAAAAAAATGATGCCCCATGAGCCCACCGAAAACAGCAGCAAAATAATCAGGACCATGAGTACCACAAAACCCGAGTTACGGACCATGTGGATCAGGTCGAGTCCCTGTGAAAACATAAATGTTAAGCTCCGAAAAAAGTTGTTTGGATATCAATCCCGTGTGTCGGCGCCCTGGGCGGTATGGGATCTGAGCGCCGAGGCGTGGCAAGTATGTTTACGCAAAATATTAAACGTTTTGGTTACCATGGCGGGTTGCTGGGTGTCAAGAAAACAACCGCCATGCACCGTTACGGAACACCCTATTGCCGCCCCCGATTGATTCTTCGCCCGGGGTGGCGTAAAACATCCCCCAAGGCCGGCCTGATTTACCGACGCATGGCGTTGAACTCGCCGGCGATCAGGACCGTAAAATACCGCCGCCATTTTTCAACCTGAATTGAGCGATTTTTCGCGAAGCTATGTGCTAAGATATTGAGATGCTAAGGTTTTCAAAAAGCGCAGGCATACCCATTGGATATGTCGAGCATTTTTGAAAGCTTTAGTGCTCAACAGATGGGTGCAGAGCGAGCAAAAAATCGCTCAATTCAGTTCAACCAAAGGGGCATGCATGTCATCAGAAACCAAACTGGTCGATTTCTTTTTCGAACTCAACAGCCTCAACCGGCTTCAGCGCACCGGTTTTGCCTTTCTGGGCGCCGGCGGCGAGTCGGTGGCCGCGCACAGCTTTCAGGTGATCGCCCTAGCCTGGGCCTTGGGATCACTGCGGTCCGATGTCGATAGCGAGCGGCTGATGATAATGGCCCTTTTTCACGATCTTGCCGAAACGCGCATCGGCGATTTCAATTTGGTCCAGAAGCAATACGCCCGGGCCGACGAAGCCCTGGCCGTGGCGGAGATCTGCAAGGGACTTCCGTTTGGCAAGCGCATCGAACAGGTGATAGAGGATTATGCCGAGGGCCGCAGTATCGAGGCCCGCCTGACCCACGATGCCGACCAATTGGCGTTGTTGCTCGAACTCAAGCAGATGATCGATGTCGGTTACGAGACCCCCCGCCGCTGGATCGACCCGGTTTGCGCCCGCTTGCGAACCGACCTGGGCCGGCGTTTTTCGCAGTTGATTTTAGCGGCCCACAAGGATCGCTGGTGGACGCAACTATTGGGCCTTGCCGATGCCCAACACAAAGATATTGACACCCAAAACAAAAAAAAATAGACTAAAATTTTTTTTGATCTTTCTGCAACTTTCGGGGAGAATGTTCATGAACTGGATCGTTGAAATCCTGGGGTCATCCATCGGCAAAAAGCTGTTAATGGCCTTAACCGGCCTCAGTTTCTTGCTTTTCTTGGTCGCCCACCTTGCCGGCAACTTGACCCTTTACGGCGGCCAGGATGCCTTCACCAGCTATGCCGAGCACCTGCATGCCCTGGGGCCCTTGATCACCGTCTTCGAGGTAGGATTGCTCACCCTGGCCATCGTTCACGTTTTCACCGGAACAATTTTGTTTCTCCAAAACCGCCGCGCCCGCGCCACCCGTTACGTGGCCAATGCGCGTGCCGGTGGCCGCACCATCGGCTCGGCCACGATGCCCTACACTGGGTTTGTCATCCTGCTCTTTGTGATCTGGCACCTGCTACAGTTTCATTTTGTCGACAAATCCCAGACCACCATCTGGCACATCGTGGCGGCCGCATTCCAGAACCCGCTCTATGTGACCCTCTACATGGTGGCGATGCTGGTGGTGGCCGTGCACGTCAGCCACGGTTTCTGGAGCCTGTTTCAAACGTTGGGTGCCAATCACCCCAAATACATGCCCGCCATCATGGTCCTGGGACTGGCAGTCAGTGTCATTTTTGCCGTTGGTTTCGGTTTTCTGCCCATCTATGTGGCGCTGACGGTATAGCCTTGAACCGCGTTGCCGCACACCGAGGTTCGATAGATTTACAACCCAGGGAGACCACGGAAACAATGAAGCGTTTCGATGGCCTCCCCGTCATCATCGCTTAAGGAAGGGGTTTTTATGCGGCTTGATGCAAACATACCGGGTGGCCCGATAACCGAAAAATGGGATCGCCACCGCTTTGAACTTAAATTGGTGAACCCGGCCAACAAACGCAAGTTCGACATCATCGTCGTGGGCACGGGCCTGGCCGGTGGTTCGGCAGCGGCCTCACTGGCCGAGCTGGGCTACAATGTCAAAAGCTTCTGCATTCAGGACTCACCGCGCAGAGCGCACAGCATTGCCGCCCAGGGCGGCATCAACGCCGCCAAAAACTACACCAACGAAGGCGACAGCATCTGGCGCCTTTTTTACGATACCGTAAAGGGGGGCGACTTCCGGTCGCGCGAGGCCAACGTCTACCGCTTGGCCCAGTTGAGCAACAACATCATCGATCAATGCGTGGCCCAGGGCGTCCCCTTTGCCCGTGACTACGGTGGCCTGCTGGCCAATCGTTCGTTCGGCGGCGCCCAGGTATCGCGCACCTTCTACGCCAAGGGCCAGACCGGGCAACAGCTTTTGCTGGGCTGCTACAGCGCCATGAGCCGCCAGATTGCCGATGGCAAGGTGACCATGTACCCCCGTCGCGAAATGCTCGACCTGGTGGTGGTCAACGGCCGCGCCCGCGGCATTGTGGTGCGCAACCTGGTCACCGGCAAAATCGAAACCCACAGCGCACACGCCGTGGTGCTCTCCACGGGCGGTTACGGCAATGTCTTTTTTCTCTCCACCAACGCCATGGGCAGCAACGTTTCGGCCTCTTATCGAGCCTACAAGCACGGCGCGCTCTTCGCCAACCCCTGTTTTACCCAGATCCACCCCACCTGCATCCCGGTGCACGGTACTTATCAGTCTAAATTGACGCTGATGAGCGAAAGCCTGCGAAATGACGGACGGGTGTGGGTACCCGTGGATCCCAAGGATACGCGGCCGCCTTCGCAGATTCCCGAGTCGGAGCGCGATTATTACCTGGAGCGCAAATACCCCAGCTTCGGCAACCTGGTCCCGCGCGATGTGGCTTCGCGCAACGCCAAACACCAGTGCGACCGCGGCAAGGGCGTGGGCGAAACCGGACTGGCCGTTTACCTCGATTTCGGTGATGCCATCAAACGCGAAGGCCGTGCCGCTATCGAGAAAAAGTACGGCAACCTCTTCGATATGTACGAGAAGATCGTAGGCCAGTCGCCCTATCAGACCCCCATGATGATCTACCCGGCGGTTCACTACACCATGGGTGGTTTGTGGGTCGACTACAACTTGATGAGCACCATCGACGGCCTTTTCGTGCTGGGCGAAGCCAACTTCTCCGACCACGGCGCCAACCGTCTGGGCGCCAGCGCCCTCATGCAGGGCCTGGCCGACGGGTACTTCGTGATCCCCTATACCATCGGCGGTTATATCGCCGGCACGGCACTTGAAGATGTCAACGAAAGCCACAACAACTTCACCACGGCCGCCGCGCGCGCCGAGGACAAAATCACGCGACTGCTCAACATCAGCGGTAAGCGCACCGTGGACGACTTTCACCGGGAGTTGGGTTTGATCATGTGGGATTACTGCGGCATGTCCCGCAACAATGAGGGGCTGGCCAAAGCCCGCACGCAGATCCAAGCCTTGCGCAGCGAGTACTGGGAAAATGTGCTCATCCCTGGAAAGACCGATGATTTCAATCAAAGCCTGGAGCGCGCCGGGCGTGTGGCCGATTTTCTGGAGTTTGCTGAACTGATGGTCATGGACGCCCTGGAGCGGCAAGAGTCCTGCGGCGGACACTTCAACGAAGCCTACCAAACGCCGGAAAACGAAGCTTTGCGCGATGACGAGAATTTTTGTCACGTGGCCGCTTGGGAGTACAAGGGGCAGGACAAAGAACCACAAAAACATGTCGAGTCCCTGGAGTTCGAACACGTCAAGCTCGCCCAAAGGAGTTACAAATAGCCATGAAAAACATCAGCCTGACCTTAAAGGTGTGGCGGCAGCAAGGCGGCAACGTCAAGGGGCGCCTTGAAACCTACCATGCTGAAAACATCTCCACCGACATGTCCTTTTTGGAGATGCTCGATGTGGTCAACGAACGCTTGACGATCGACGGCAAGGAGCCCATCGCCTTTGATCACGATTGCCGCGAGGGAATCTGCGGTATGTGCGGCGCGGTGGTCAACGGCCGCCCCCACGGCCCCGAAAAGGGCACCACCTTGTGCCAGCTGCACATGCGCCACTTTTCAAACGGCGACACGGTGGTGATCGAACCGTGGCGGGCGCGCGCCTTCCCGGTGATCAAGGACCTGGCGGTCGATCGCGGCGCCCTGGACAAACTGATTCAGGCCGGCGGCTACATTTCGGCCAACACCGGCAGCGCGCCCGAGGCCAATGCCACCGCCATCCCCCAGCAAAATGCCGAGGAGGCTTTTGTGGCCGCCGCCTGCATCGGCTGCGGCGCCTGCGTGGCTGCCTGTCCCAATGCGGCGGCGATGCTCTTTGTGGGGGCCAAGGTGTCCCACCTGGGTCTTTTACCCCAGGGCCGCCCCGAGGCCATGCGCCGCGCCTTGAACATGGTGCGCACCATGGATGCTTTGGGGTTCGGCAACTGCACCAACGAGCGCGAGTGCGAGGCCGAGTGTCCCAAGCAGATCTCCATCGTTAACATCGCGCGCCTGAACCGCGAGTTTTTCAAGGCGGGCATCCTCGCCAAAGAGGATTGATCAGCGACGGGACAGAGATTGCAGCGCGCGTTAACATTACCGAAAAGACGTCGGTCACTTAAGGCCGGGCGTCTTTTTTACTCAAGGAGGTAGGCGATATGGGCGCCTCACACGCACCGCCGGCCATGGACCAGGCGATCTTCAATTTTGGTCTTTCAACCAAAACCATATCGGTCTATTTGATGTGCTGCGGCCTATCCGACATGGGCAATCCGGTAACCGTCAAAGCCATGCTGCCCATCTGGAGCGGCAGCGAAGCGAAGCTTCGCCAGGGGTTGGCCGATCTGGAAGCACGCCACATCATCACAAAAGGGGCGGGCGACATTGCGGATCTGGTCCCCTATCGCATCAATCCTTCCAGCAAATGGCGCCTGCCGGCAAGCTGACCGCCCGTCAACGGTGATTGGGGTTATGAGATAAGGGCGGGACGGACGTTTAGTCTTTTTCACAGAGGTGATGATAGGCGGCAATTTCGGCCCGCACCCGCGCCGGCGGGGCGTCGACGCGAATGCCCGGACACAGGCTGGCCATGGCGCGCCAGTTGTTGTAGTCCACCAGCACGCTTTTCAGGTAGGGCCATGTGCGGCACATACGCGGCTTGACCGCGTGAATGATGCACCGCTTTTCATAAAAAACACAAAACCCGTCCTGGCCTTGAGCCAACATGCGCCGTTCGCCTGCGTCTACGCAGTAGCGGCCCACAAATGATTGCGGCGAGAGGCCGAGGAAGGCCGCGATGGTGGCGACGTCACTGGCGTCGAGATAGGTGCCACCGTAGCCCTGGCAGCAGTCGCCGCACAGGGTACAGGTGAAGATGGGCGGCTGCTTTTTAGAGCCCATGCCGGGACTCCAATGCTTTGCGCAGCGTCATGGGGTCGACATACTTGAGATCACCACCCACCGGTACGCCGGTGGCAATGCGCGACACCCTTATGGCGGGAAAGGCTTTAAGCTTTTCGGCCAGGTAGACCGCGGTGGTCTCACCCTCCACACTGGTGCCCGTGGCCAGCACCACTTCGCTCACCTGCCCGTCAGCGATGCGGGCCAGCAGTTCCCGAATACGCAGGGCGTCCGGCCCAATGCCGTCGATGGGCGATAGCGCTCCTTGCAGAATGTGATAACGTCCCTTCCACACGCCCGACTTTTCAATTGAGATCATATCGGCCGGCTGTTCGACCACGCACAGGCGGCCGTCATTGCGGGAGGGGTCCTTACAAATGGTGCAGGTTTCGCCGTCGCTCATGGCGAAACAGTGCCGACACAGGCGGGTTTTTTGCTTGACCTGCACGATACGTTGCGCCAGTTGCTGCGATTCCTGCGGCGAGGCGCGCAGAATGTACATCGCCAAACGCTCGGCGGTCTTGGCACCGATACCGGGCAGGCGCGATAGGCTGGCAATCAGCTCTTGGACGGATTTGGGATAATGATTCATGGCTGTCTGGTTCGGTTTTTCTTCTCACGCCGCGGTGGACACAAGTACACGTATGGAGGCGAGTGATGGCAGATATGGCTTGTGATCTTCACAAAAGGCCGGGGATATTCATGCCGCCGGTCAGTTTGCCCATTTCGTCCGAAACCATCTGCTGGGCCCGCGTCAAAGCGTCGTTGGCTGCGGCCAGCACCAGATCCTGCAGCATCTCCACATCTTCCGGATCGACAACCTCCGACTCGATTTCGATCGAGACGATGCGCTGGCCGCCGTTGGCCACCACCTTCACCATCCCGCCGCCGGCGGTGGCCTCTACGGTCCTTTCGGCCAGTTCGCTCTGAAGTTTCACCATCTGGTTCTGTAGTTTCTGTGCCTGCTTGAGCATGCCGCCCATGCCTTTCATCGTTTCTCCTCCTGTGTGATCACATCAATGACCTCACCATCGAAAATGGTCACCGCCTCGTTGACCAGGGGATGACCTGAAGCGGCCGATTTTTTGCGCTGGGCCTGGGCCTTGTGCTCGGGCGACGGTGAGGTCTTTTTATTCAGTTTAAGGTGCCATTGGCCGCCCAGCACGATGCTTGCCGCCTTGGCGATGAGGGCCAGACTGGTTTTGGAGGTCACCCGCGCACGGCTGAAATCGCTGCCCTTGATCTCCAGCGTCAACTCACGCGGCCCGGTCTGGGCGATGGCGACATTTTTCAAGCTGGCCGCCAGAGAGGGCTTGGCCTCGGCCACTCGGGTCTTAATCTCTCCCCAGGTCGCTGTCAGGTTACCAGGTTCGTGGGAGAATGGGGCCGCAGCATTGTCTTCGTCTCCGCGCGCGGGTTGAGCAGCGGCGGCAGACGCTTGCACGGGGCTTTGCGCCGGCGCCGCATCGGGCGTGGCTGGAGATACCGGCACCGACATGTCATCCGAATCGGTGGCGGCATCGGCACTGAGTGCATCGGCAACGCTCTGGCGCAGGCAATCGATCTTATCGATCAGCGTATCGATGGGCAGCAACGGTTTGGCCTGAGCCAGCTTCAGCATAACCATCTCCAGGATCAGGCGCGGGTGTTTGGTCAATCGTACGGCAGGCTCGGCCTGGGTCAGCTGTTCGAAAAGGGTTTGCAGCCAGGGGGCCGAAACGGTCTCGACCTTGGCCTGCAACTCAGCCCGTTCGGCCTCGGTGATGTCGAGAATCTTTTCAGGTTCGGGCACCAATTTGACTACCAGTAACCGCCTGATTTGGGCCGTCAGATCGGCAAAGGCCCCGTAAATGTCCTGACCGTGGGCGTAAATCTCGTCGATATGCGCCAACAACGCCTGGCTACGGCCGGCGATCAAGTCGTCGGCCATGGCTTCGGTGGTGGTGTGGTCGACCACGCCTAAAAGTTCGACCACCTCATGGTGATCGATCTTGTCGCCGCCCAGCACGATCACCTGATCGAGCAGACTAAGCGCGTCGCGCATGCTGCCATCGGCCTCTTTGGCAATCAGGCGCAACGTGGCTTCGGGAACCTCAACCTTCTCTTTGGCGCATAGCGCCGCCATTTGATCGACAATGGCGGCCGAGGCGATGCGCCGCAAGTCGTGGCGCTGACATCGCGACAAAATAGTGATGGGAATTTTGCGGGGCTCGGTGGTGGCGAAAAAAAAGAGCACATGGTCCGGCGGTTCTTCGAGGATCTTGAGCAGGGCGTTAAAGGCCGACACGCTCAGCATGTGCACTTCATCGATGATGTAGATTTTAAAGCGGCTGTAGGCTGGCTTGTAAACCGCATTGTCACGCAGTTCACGCACCTGATCAACGCTGTTGTTGGAAGCGCCGTCGATCTCGTACACATCGGCGCTGCTGCCGGCGGTAATCTCGTTGCAGGACTGGCACTGGTTACAGGGGGTGGCTGTGGGGCCGCTGTCGCAATTGACGGCCTTGGCCAAAATCCGGGCCACGGTGGTCTTGCCGGTGCCGCGCGGCCCTGTAAACAAAATGGCGTGGGCCAGCCGGTCAGCCTCGAGAGCATGTTTGAGCGTCTGGGTGACATGATCCTGCGCCACCACCTCCTGGAAACGCTGCGGCCGATATTTTCGAGACAAAACCAGGTACGACATGCCAGTGAACCTATGGTTAAAACGCAGGCTGGATCAAACCGTCGGGAGTGTCAAGCCGGTGGATATTTCGGGGCGTAAGACAAGACCGCCGCTGAGGGCATTACCCCTGATCGTATTTGAAAAAATGGCGGAGAGAGAGGGATTCGAACCCTCGGTACTGCTATAAACAGCACACACGATTTCCAGTCGTGCTCCTTCAGCCAACTCGGACATCTCTCCGTTGCACAATTGGGCACCGTTCGGGGAACTGGCGGAGAGGGTGGGATTCGAACCCACGATCCCACTTTTGGCGGGATACCGCTTTTCGAGAGCGGGGCCTTCAGCCACTCGGCAACCTCTCCGGCGTCCATGAACTTGGCGATTTATAACCGGATAAGCATATCCTCTCGGACTGCTACTGTCAATATTTGCGGCGGGCAAACCTTACCGCCGAGCAGCTTTGGCCGCGGCCTCGAAACAGCTGACCAAACGGGGAAGCACTTCCCCGCTAGGGCTTTTGAAAAAATGGCCCCGGGCACACACCGTCAGACGGTGCAGATACCACTGCCACACCTGATCGGGTTGGCGGGTGAACATCTCAAAAGTGGCCATCTCCTGAGACTGATACACCCTGGAACCCACCTGCCAGTATCCTTCCGGCCCGCAAAAAGTGGGCACACCGCTCTCGGCCGATATGCCAACGCCGGTCAGCACGACGACATCCCCGCCGTTTTGAGCAATGCGGACCAGCTCATCGGGGATGTCGCTTTTCATACCGCAACCCTTTTGGGAAATTGAATCGATTTTAGCCTTGTTTGGGTCGATCTGTATGATACAGTCGGGCGCCACACGCCATTCAAACGGCAACTCAAAGCGATAACGCAAGACGAGGCCCCATGGACCCTACCAAAAACAGGATCCCCGAAAATGCGAAAACCATTCACCTGATCGCCGCCTGCGGTACGGCCATGGCGGCCCTGGCGGTGATGTTAAAGCGGATGGGCCATACGATAACCGGATCGGACAGCAATGTCTATCCCCCCATGAGCACCTACCTGCGCGGCCATCACATCACACTTTTTGAGGGCTATGAGGCCCGCAACCTCGATCACCGCCCCGACCTGGTGATTGTCGGTAACGCCGTCACCCGCGACAACCCCGAATCGCAGCAGGTACGCCAAAAAGGCCTGGCCTACTGCTCCATGCCCCAGGCGGTGAATCACTTCTTATGCCGAGATAAAAAAATCCTCATCGTCGTCGGCACCCACGGCAAGACCACCACGGCCTCACTGCTGGCGTGGTTACTGGCCGATGCCGGTCTGGACCCCTCCTTCATCATTGGAGGCATTGCCAAAAATTTCGACAACAACCACCGTCTGGGCGCCGGTGACTATGTGGTGCTTGAAGGCGACGAGTACGACACCGCCTTTTTCGATAAGGGACCCAAATTCAATCACTATCGTCCCCACGCCACCATCTTTACGGGCGTGGAGTTCGACCACGCCGACATCTACCGTGATCTCGACCATATCCGGACCGCCTTCCGGGGCTTTTTCAGCCGCTTGCCCGCACAAAGCGATCTTTTCGTGTATGATCAGACCGACGACCGGGCCGGCCTCTGCGCCAACCTGGCTTGCCGTCTGCACGGCTACGGGGATGTCCCTGAATCTAGTTGGCGATTGAAAACCGCCACCATTTCGGCCCCGCTGACGCACTTTGAGGTGTTTAAAGATCAGCGGCCTTATGGGAATTTTAAAACCCCACTCATGGGACGCCACAACCTTATGAACACCCTGGCGGCTGTGGCTGTGGCCGATCTTGTCGGCCTGAAGCCATCACAGCTCGATCACGCCATTGCCACATTTAAAGGGGTTCGCCGCCGTCAGGAAGTTCGCGGGGTGGTCAACGACATCTCCATTATTGACGACTTCGCCCACCACCCCACGGCCGTCAAGGAGACCCTGGAGGCCGTGCGCCCCTTTTGCAACAACCGCTTAGTTGCCGTTTTCGAGCCGCGTACCAACACCAGCATGCGGTGCGTCTTTCAGCAGGCCTATAGCCAGGTTTTCGCACCGGCCGACCTGATCTGTATCCGGGCCCCCTCCATGCTGCACAAGGTCCCCCCCGAGGAACGCTTCTCCTCAAAACAATTGGTGGCCGATTTACAGGAGGCCGGCAACGCGGCTCACCACTTCAGCGATACCCAGGCGATCATCGACTTTCTGGCACCCGCGCTTCGCCCCGGCGATACGGTATTGATCATGTCCAACGGCGGTTTTGATAACATTCATGACCGCCTGCTGGCACGCCTAGCCACGGCCAAACCGGATATCATGCAAACTGGTTGACAGCCAGGTCCAATGGTTAGTATTAAACATGGTACCATCCGGATAATCATTACATCACCCCATAACTAAAGATCGACACCGCAAGATTGACCCACTGACCGAATTGGCACCCTGGTGCTGTCGGAGCTTGTGCAACAAAAAAAACCGATGCAATAGAAATATTGCAACTATGGCCTGCCGGCCGAAATGGAACCGGCCTGTCTTTCTGATTGTATTGGGTTGGCATGCATATTGCCGATTAACTATGGAAACACCATAACCGGCGGCCTCACTCAATTGACGAGCTACGAGCGTAGAAAAAAGGGGGCGAAGATTTGGCGGATGATAACCAAGCACCGTTAATCCGGGAAACAGACCAGCGCGCATCCAAACCGCGTCCAGCGCAGCAACCTGCCCCGAAAAGGGCCTTTGCAATGCCGTTTATCGTCACCTTCACGATTATGTTCGGCTTCTGGCTGATCTTTTCAGGGAAATTCGACCTGTTTCATCTTACCCTGGGCGTTATTTCCTGCGCCATGGTGGCCGCTTTTTCCCACGATTTGCTCTTTCCCGCCGGGTTGAAAATCGACTTCCTATACACCTGGATACGATTTGCCGGGTATATTCCCTGGTTGATCTACCAGATTCTGTTGGCCAACCTGCATGTGCTGCGCCTCTGCTTTCATCCCCGCATGATGGATTTGATCGATCCCCACATCATCGAATTCAACAGCCGCCTTGATAGCGATATCGCCCGCACAACCTTTGCAAATTCCATTACGTTGACACCGGGAACCATTACCGTAAACGTCTCTCTGCTGGGCCGATTCACGGTGCATTGCATCGATTTTCCTTCGAGTAAGCCGCTGCCGGGCGATATGGAGCGCCGCATCGCCGGCGTATTCAAAGAATAATGGATAATGTTTTTATATACACCAGTATCTATCTGTGCCTGCTGATGTTTCTGTCGCTCTACCGGGCGGTGCGTGGACCGACGATATTAGACCGCTTGATCGGTGTCAATGCCATCGGCAGCAAAACCACCGCCCTGTTGATTCTGATCGGGCTGCTCTATCACCGGGTGGAGATGTTCGTGGATATCGCCCTGGCCTACGCCATGTTGAACTTTATCGCTGTGCTGGCCGCTTCGAGGTATTTCCAGAAACGAAAGGGCCTGTATGACGAAACCCCCCGCAGCTGAAAGCCGTCTGATCGTTGCGGGTCTTTGAAGGACAAGCCATGAATATTGTCTATGTACTTCTACTGATCGGCGGCCTGGTCTTTTTTACAGGCGGCACCGTGGGTATTCTCCGTTTCCCCGATTTTTATTCCCGGCTTCATGCGGCAGGCAAGCTGGACACTTTCGGACTGGTCACCACCATCGGCACCTTGGGGTTGTATGTCGCTTTTTCTCTGGGGTCACTGCTGACGGCCTTGAAGATCAGCCTGATCCTCGTGTTTGTTTTCATCACCAGCCCCACGGCCACCCATGCCATTGTTGATGCCGGCGTTCGGGCCGGCCAGACGCCGTGGACAAAACCTCCTGCAGAAAAGGATCAGTGATGATCTGGCAGATTGAGCTTCTCATCCTGGTGATTGTCATCATCCTCGCGGTAGGGGCCCTGAGCGGTCAAAGATTTACTGGGCGCGGCCATCCTGTTCGGGGCCTACAGTTTTATGATGTGCCTGTTGTGGGCCATCATGGGCGCCGTGGATGTGGCTTTTACCGAAGCTTCGGTAGGAGCTGGTGTCAGTACGGTGCTGTTCGTGGCCGCCGTGTTCCGGACGTCAAGGAGGACAGAAGATTGAGGATACCCGCACTGATTTTCGTGATCATTACAGGCGGCGTGCTGATCTACGGTTCGCTCGAGTTTCCGTCGTGGGGAGATCCGGATTCCCCTGCTTGCTGCCACGTATCGCCTTACTATATTGAAAAATCGGTTGAAGACACCTCTGTCCCCAATATGGTCACCGCCGTTTTGGCCGACTACCGGGGATACGACACCATGTTCGAAACCATCGTTATCTTCACAGCCGGTATCGCCTGCATTTTCCTATTGCGGATCTTCCAAAAAGAAGAAAAGCAAACCCGGCTCTACCGCCATATTCCCACCGGCATCACCCTGCGGATCGAAAAGGGCGGCAAATTTCCAGATCAGTCACTGGAGTTTGAACGCATCGACACGGTCTGGGTGCCCCACGATCTGATCGTTAAAACCACCTGTCGGTTGATCGTACCGTTTATCCAGATCTTCGGCCTCTATGTCATCGCCCACGGCCACCACAGCCCCGGCGGCGGTTTCCAGGGCGGCGTCATCCTGGGAGCAGCCATGATCTTCTATGCCGTCGCTTTCAACCTGCGCGAATCGATCCGCAGGGCCGGAGAGCATTGACCGTGCTGCTCAGCACCCTGGGTGTTTTCATCTATGCCGGCACAGGTGTGCTGTGCATGTTTTTGGGATTGAATTACCTCGATTACAGTGCCCTGGCGGCTCTGTTTGGCGTCGATCCGTTGACCGCGCGATCCCATGGGATTCTTATCGTTGAAATCGGCGTCGGTATCTCCGTTATGGCCGTCATGATAACACTCTACTACAACTTGGCTTCGGCTGGAAAACATGACGAAGGGTTGTGACTTTGGATGGTCTTGCCGAAATTGTGATGTCAAAAGCTAACTATTGGGTCTATATCACCCTGATGATGGTCGGCCTTTACGGCATCATTGCCAAGCGCAATCTGGTCAAAAAGATTATCGGCATGAACATCCTGCAGACGGCAGTCATACTTTTCTTCATCTCCATCGGTGCCAAAATGGACGCCACCATCCCCATCATCGCCAACGGCCATGGCACCGACCATGTAACGGTGTCCGCCACGCACTATATCAACCCGTTGCCCCATGTGCTGATGCTCACGGCCATCGTCGTAGCCGTTGCCACACTGGGGGTTGCCTTGACACTGGTGATCAAGGTCCATCAGCAGTATCATACGCTGGAGGAGAATGAGATTTTGGAGAGGATCCGGGAAGGATGATGTCATGATATCCAGAGAGACCCTCAAACAGATCGTCATGATGCAATACCTCAGTGATGAGATGCTCGATGAGTTGATTCCCATCACCGAATTGCTCCAGTACGATGAAAATGAGTTCATTTTCCACCAGGGAGACAAGGCCGACCGTTTTTACTTTGTCCTCCAGGGCAAGGTGTTGTTGGAACAGCGTATAGCCCCCGGAATCACCATTGCTTTAAGCGCCATAAAGCCGGGCTTTTCAGTAGGCTGGTCGGCCATGCTGGATGAAGCAGAGGAATTTTACAGCACCGACGCCATCTGTGCCGAGCCGACGCAGCTGCTCTCTTTCACGGCCGAAAAATTAAAAGCCCTTTTCGAACAAGATTACCATTTGGGATACATCATGAGTCACCGGCTGCTGCACGTGGTTAAAAAGCGGTACGATGTCCGCACCGAGCAATTTCTCAAAGTGATTCGACATCATCCGGAGCTCGGCCGTCTGCTGGAAGGAAGTGATGACGCCTGAGAGACGACTTCAACATCGCCCCTACGGATAGGCGGCCAAACCCTCCCGAGGAGGATGAACACTAACCGGAAAGAGTAGATGCTGCACCACTTCCCGGCAATCATCGTTGTCACCCCGCTTATCGCCTCATTCTTTATTTTTTCCGTAGGCTGGCGGAACAGCAAGCCGGCTTTTCCTTTAGCGCTGGGAGGGCTGTCGGTGTGTGTGGCATCTGCGGTTGCGTCCATCAATGTGGTAATTCGGCAGGGGCCGGTCCAATACCGGCTGGGCGGATGGCAGCCGCCGTGGGGGATCGAATTTAGGGTCGATCATCTGACCGCCTTCATGCTGGCCCTGGTATCCCTGCTGGGCTGGCTGGCGGCCGTCTATGCCAAAAAGAGCGTTGAACAGGAATTGCCGGAAAAGGTCGCGCTGTTCTGGAGCCTTTATCATGCTGCTGATCACCGGACTGCTGGGAATCATCGTTACCGGGGATATGTTCAACCTGTTTGTCTTGCTGGAGGTGGCCTCACTGACCGGTTATGCCCTGGTGGCCATCGGCACGGGGCAAGCCACGTTCGCCAGCTTCCGGTATCTGATCATCGGCACCATCGGCGCCAGGTTTTACCTGATCGGCATCGGATACCTGTACATCGTGACCGGTTCCTGAACATGGAGGACCTGAGCCTGTTGCTCCCGGACCTGTACGGCTCGAGGATGGTGCAAACCGCCTTTGTCTTCATCTTCATCGGATTCGGCATCAAGATCGCCCTGTTTCCCCTGCACGCCTGGCAGCCGGATGCATACACCTATGCCCCTTCCGCCGTCAGTGTGATCATCTCCACGGCCGTGGCCAAAACATCTGCCTATGCCCTGATCCGGGTCATTTTTTCCGTTTTCACCCTGGAGTTCATCAAAGGCATTCTGCCGGTATTCGACCTGCTGTGCTGGGTGGCCGCCGTGGCCATGATCGCCGGATCCATTTTTGCCATCCGTCAAAACAATTTTAAGCGAATGCTGGCCTATTCCAGCATCGCCAATGTGGGCTACATCGTGCTGGCCATCGGCCTGGCGCCGTCCACCGCGCAGGGGCTGAACCCGGCCTCATGCATATCCTCAATCATGCCGTGATCAAAGGCTGCATGTTCATGGCGGCCTGCGCGTTTCATTTATCAAATTCGACCTGTGGGATATCCGGCAATTCGAAGGCCTCGGCCGACGCATGCCGTATACCTGTTTGGCGCTGTTGCTGGCGGCATTCTGGCCATGATCGGCATGCCGCCCAGTGCCGGATTTGTCACCAAATGGTATCTGATCCTGGCTGTGCTGGAAGCCGAAAAGTATCTGTTTCGTGGCCGTGATCTTTTTCAGCACGCTGCTGATGATCGTCTATTTCTGGCGTCTGATTGAGATCATGTATATCCGTTCGGTAACACCAGGCGGCGCCAACGGACGGCTCCGGGATCGATGAAGCACCGGCCAGTATGCTGATTCCCGCGTTGACGCTGGGAATTCTGATCGTTTGTGATCGGTATTGCCTGGATGTCGGGCACTTTGCATCCTGTTTCTGGACGCGGTGAACACCGAGCTTCGGACTTGGGGGTACGCCGATGAGCCGGTGGTCACCTCCATCAAGCCGATTCTGGCGCTGGCTCTGCCCGCTGATGTGCGCCCTGCTGATTTTCCTTTTCCGCCAGTCGACCCAATTTGCGGGAGAGCTGCACCCTCATCGCAGCGGTGATCCAGTTCGCCATCATCATCTCCATGGCACCGGTCATCTTGGACGGCAAGGTGATTGTCTTCCGCATTCATCGACATCGGCGCCGGCCTCGAAATGGGCTACCGGGTGGATGCCTTCGGTCTGATGTTCGCCATCACCTCCTCTTTTCTTTGGATCCTGGTTTCCCTCTATTCCATCGGTTACATGCGGGCGCTGAATGAACACGCCCAGACGCGCTATTATTTCATGTTCGCCCTGGCCATCTTTTCGGCGGTCAGTATCGCCCTGTCGGAAAATCTGGTGACCTTTTACATCTTCTATGAAGCCCTGACCCTGTCTACCTACTGGCTGGTGGCCCATCACGAAGACGAAGAGGCCTTTGCCGCCACCCGCAAATACCTTGCCTATCTGCTGGTCTCGGGCTGGTTTCTGTTTGCCGCTGTGGTGCTGACCTACGCCCTGGCCGGCACGACGCGTTTTACCGATGGGGGGATTTTATCCACCGACGACGGCTCCCGCCGTGCACCCTGATCCATCTTGTTTGTCCTGTTTGCCCTGGGCTCCATGAAGGCGGCCTGGATGCCCTTTCATGCCTGGCTGCCCAGCGCCATGGTGGCGCCGACCCCGGTCAGCTCGCTGCTGCATGCCGTGGCCGTGGTCAAGGCCGGTGTTTTCGGATTTGTGCGCATCGTCTGCCATGTGTTCGGGGTCGATCTGATGGAGGCACTGGGCTCGGTCTGGCTGGGTGCCGTGGCCTCCGTCACCATGATCGCTGGGATCATTTTTTGCCATCGGGGAAGACAATCTCAAGCGCCGCCTGGCCTATTCCACCATCAGCCAATTCTCCTATATCCTCTTCGGCGTGGCCCTGTTAAGCCCCTTCGGGGTAAAAGGCGCCATGATCCACATCCCGTTTCACGGGTTTATGAAGATCACCCTTTTTCTTTGTGCCGGGGCCATCATGGTGGTCACCGGCAAAAAACAGATCAGTCAACTGGCCGGCATCGGCAGACAGATGCCGGTCACCATGGCTGGCCTTTACCATCGGGGCGGTCGGGATGTGCGGGGCCCCGCCGGTGGCCGGGTTCATCAGCAAATGGTTTCTCTGTCTGGGAACCATCGAGGCCGGCTCATCTGGTTTTTCTGGGCGTCATCCTGATCAGCTCGCTGCTGGATGTGATCTATTTTTTTCCCATCGTCAAAACGGCCTTTTTTGATATCGCCGGCCGAGGCTGCCCGGGGACGACGAGGCCGAAGTTGACAGCTGGGAAAGGGAACGGCCGCTGTATTGTTCATGGTCGTTCCGTTGGCGGTGACGGCACTGTTTTCGATCGTGTTCTGTTTTTTCCCGGAACTGTTCTATATTCTTGACCTGGCCGAACTGGCGATTAAAGACTTGTTTCCTAAAGACGACGATGGAATCAATGCAACTGAAGGTTGTGACCATAATCGAGGAAGATTGTAATATGGGGAAGATCACGATAGAGGGAGATAAAGTGGTCTACCGGCAGGATGACGGAGAAATTACCGCCTGGCTGACCGACTTCGAGGAGAAAATGGAGCTCGCCCACGAAGGCTCGCCGCTTATTCAAGAATATCTTTTACCTGCTGGTCGTTGGCAGGCTGCTCTACCTGGCCTGATGATTTTCATTCTCTTTTAGAGTGAAGGAGTGATCATGAAACCGAAAAAAGAATTGACCTTTTCTGGACTCGCGCAAAAACCGGCTGAAGGTGCGGAACTATTTTTATTTCTCCCTGGTGATTCTGCTGATCGTCGATTTCTTTATCGCCAAACACGGACATTTTCGCTGGGAGAAGCGCTCCCGGCTTTTATGCGGTCTACGGGTTTATCGGCTGTGTCAGCCTGATTTTCATTGCCAAGCTCCTGCGGCTGGCTGGTCAAGCGAAGAGAAGATTACTATGATTAGCACCCTGCCGCCGGCCGCTGTTCTTCATTGCCGGCGCCCTGCTGGTCCCGATTTTCAAGGGACGTTAAATCAGATCTATCTGCTGGCGCTGCCGGCGCTGGCCTTTTTGGACCTGCTGGCTACTGCCCGCAGGGCAACTCCTGGGAATCGCAGTTTCTCGATTATGCACCTGATTTTCGGCCGGGTGGACCGGCTGAGCATGGCCTTTGGATACGTATTCGTTCTGATCACCTTTATCGGGATCGCTGTACGCCCTACACGTCAAGGACGACCTCCAGCATATGGCCGCGCTTGATCTACGCCGGCGGGGCCTTGGGCGTCACCTTTGCCGGCGATCTGTTTTCGCTCTATGTCTTCTGGGAAATCATGGCCATCGCCTCGGTGTTTCTGGTTCTGGCGCGCCGCACCGAAGACTTCTCGGCCGCCGCCTTGCGCTATTTCATGTGGCACTTTTTCGGCGGCCTCTGCCTGCTGGCCGGCATCATTCTCTACGTCAACACCGCGGGCACCGCCGAATTCGCCTTTATCGGCCTCACCGACTGCGGCCTCCGCTGCTGATCTTTATCGGATTCTGTCTAAACGCCGCCGTTTTCCCGCTGCATGCCTGGCTGCCGGATGCCTATCCCCGGGCCACGGTCACCGGCGCGGTGTTCATGAGCGCCCTGACCACCAAAAGCGCGGTCTATATCCTGGCGCGCACCTTTCCCGGAACCGAGATCCTGATCTGGGCCGGGGCCTTTATGACCTGTTTTCCGATTTTCTATGCCGTTATCGTCAACGATATGCGGCGGGTGCTGGCCTACAGCCTGATCAATCAGGTGGGGTTCATGGTCTGCGGCATCGGCATCGGCACCCACTGGCCATCAACGGCGTGGTGGCCCATGCCTTTTGCCACATCATCTACAAGGCGCTGCTGTTCATGTCCACCGGGGCGGTGCTCCACATGACCGGCAAAATCCGGGCGACCGATCTGGGCGGGCTGTACAAAACCATGCCCTTTACGGCGGTCTGCTGCATGATCGGGGCCGCCTCCATCTCGGCCTTTCCGCTGTTCAGCGGTTTTGTCAGCAAATCCATGACGGTGAGCCGCCGTGGCCGAGGAGCATCATGTCATCGTTTGGTTCATGCTGATGTTCGCTTCCGCGGGCGTGTTCCATCATGCCGGCATCAAGGTGCCCTTTTTCATTTTTTTCGGCCACGATTCGGGCATCCGCAGCAAGGAGCCGCCTGTCAACATGCGGGTGGCCATGGGCATGGCCGCCTTCATCTGTATCTTTTTGGGTGTTTATCCCGGCCCCGCTGTATGACATTTTGCCCTATCCGGTTGATTATGTCCCCTATACGGCCTTTCATGTGCTGGGCATGCTGGAGCTTCTGATGTTCGGCGCTCTGGCGTTTACCATGCTGGTTCTCTCCGGGCTACTACCCGGCCGAACAGCGGGCCGTGAATCTGGATATCGATTGGTTCGTGCGCTTGCCCGGACGGGCCTTTGTCCGTTTCTGCCACCGGCCGCTCCAGGCCATGGCCGAGGCGATGGCCGCATGGGTGAAAACGATGGTGGCCGGGGTTAAATCAGCCTCATCCGGCTCGGTGGCGGTGGAGAAACGGTTGGATTGGATTTTCCACTCCGTTCTTGTGGAACTGCCTAAGAGGTTGTTGCGCGCTGTTGAGCCCCTGAAGACCGAAGAAATCAGAACTCTCCTGGAATGTCACTTATATGTTGATACCGTTTGTTTTATTGCTTCTGGCCATATGGATCGTACCTTAGTGATGAGCTGAGTGTTCATAATGCCGTATTTGTTGCTTCAAATCGTGCTGGTGCCGCTTGGTGCTGCAGTGGCTGTTTTGCTGACACGTTCCCTCAAAGGGTTCGTGTCCGGCTGGGTCGCCATTGTGTCTTTAGTTTACACCACGCTGCTCCTGGTCGTGGCCGGATTGCGGTTATTTACCCATGGCCGCATCATTGAGCAGTATGCCATCGGCCCCGATGTCAGCTTGAACCTGTTGGCCGACGGGCTGAGCCTTCCGGTAGCGCTGATCATCAATCTGATCTGTCTGGCCCTGGCCTGCTATTCGCTGCACTACGTCGAACACAGAATCGAAATGATCTATCCCGAGGCTGATCGAACGCACGCGCAGCCTTTACTTCAAGCGCTTTTTCTTTCTCTATCTCTTTTTTCCCGCCGGGTTCATGGGGGTGGCTTTCAGCACCAACCTGATCGCCGTCTATCTCTTTCTGGAACTGCTGACCATCATCCCGCTCTATTTCATCATGGCCCAGTTCGGCTATTCGGACTACATCACCCGCTACAAGGTGGCCCTGATGTGTCTTTTCTGGGGTGTTGCCGGGGCCACTCTGTTTTTGATCGGCATCGTTTTGGGATACACCCAGATCGGCAGTTTCGAAATCGCCGACCTGCCCCAATTGGCCGGCCTTCCGCAGACGTTCTGGGTGGCCCTGCTGATTTTGATGGGGTTGGCCACCAAACTGGCCATCGTTCCACTGCACGTCTGGATGCCCTGGGTGCATGCCGAACATCCTACCTGTATCGCGGGCCTGCTGGCCATCTATGCCAACATCGCCGCTTACGTGGCGGTGCGGGTTCTGATTCTGCCGCTGACCGCCGACATGCAGGTGTTCTCACTGCCATTGATGGTGCTGGCCACGATCACCATGGCCTATGGTGGCTTTCTGACCCTGGCCCAAACCGACGCCAAGCGATTCTGCGCCTGTTCGACCATCAGCCAGATCTCCTATTCGGTTTTCGGTATCGCCGCCATGAACCAGTTGGGGTGTTCAGGGAGGCATGTTCTATTTTCTCAGCCATATTCTGGGAAAAGCCATTCTGTTTTCATCGGCCGGCATCCTGGTATACACGGTGGAGACCCGCGACATGCGCCAGATGGGCGGGCTCTGGCCCAAAATGCCCTTAACCGCGATGCTCTGGTTTTCAGCGGCCCTTATCCTTTCGGCCCTGCCGCCCACCAGCGGCTTCGTGGGCAAGTGGCTCTTTTTCAGCGGCGCTTTTCAAAAGGTACAGTCGGATCCATTCGGGCTTTTACTTGTTGTGGCGGCCATACTGTCGACCTTGATCACGCTGATTTATACTTTTCTGGCTGGTGTTCGAATTTTCTTCGGGCCCTTGAGATCCGACAACGGCAGCCATGTGATCAAAGATCCGCCTTTGACCATGACCGTCCCCCTGATCATCCTGGCGCTGACAGCCTTTGCGTTGGGGCTCTTTCCCGGGCCGATCTTGACGATGTTGGCCACGGTTGCAGCATATATTTGATATTTAAGCCAAAATTGTTTAAAGATGGAATTTGACATGTATTGTTGTTAATTCGCATGAAATTTCCATCCCCCGTCATGTGGATCATCAAGGACATGGCACTGAAAGAACCGACCGGACGATTCAATCAGGAGGAGTGAACCATGCCAGTAAAATTCAATCAGTATTGGACCGTGGATTGGGATAAAACTGCTGAATATGAAAAATTTATCATCAACAAATTTATCCCCGGCATCAACCGGGCGGGAATTCATACGGTCGCGGCCTGGACTGTTCTCGTGGGTGGTTACAGTGAAATTTTTTTCGAGGGGATCAGCAACGATTTGGATCAATTGGAAAAGGCGCTGATCAACAAAAAATATAAAGAACTCAACGCTGAATTGCAGAACTATGTAACCCAGTACAAATCGAAGGTAATGGTCAGCACGGGAATAAAAGAAGCCTACTCCTCGGATATCAGGGAAAACACGGTGAAGTTCAATCAAACATGGGACGTCATAAGCCAAAAGAGAGCGGACTATAAAAAGTTCGTCACGGAATCGTATTATCCCCTGATGGAACAACTCGATATCAGCATTGCCTCGGAATGGGAAGTGCTGATCGGCGATGGGCCACGGATCATCTGTGAAGGCCGCGCCCAGGATATAAACAGCCTGTTAGGCCACCTCCAGAGCAAGCAGTTCCAAAAAGCCCGGCGGGACTTGAAATCCTATGTCTATCATTACGAGAACCGCATTCTGGTATTTCATATCATAAAGATCCTGGGGTACAAATCAGCCAGTTACAGACTTATTTCCAGTTAATCTTCACCCGCAAATGCTTGTTTTATTCAGGCCACGGCCTGAACGGTGTGGAAACGCTGGTGAAACGATGGAATTGCAAAGGGATGAAACCTGGGGACAATGAAAGGGAGGTATTGGAATCCGGAAGGGGCCTTACCCTCCGTGACTCCTGGGACCAGTGAGGTTTCGCACCACGCGGATGAAACGAAATTACGAAACCATTAGAACTGTATACGCAGCATGCCGCCCAGGGCCAGATCCTCCAACATGAAACCATCGGATAGACCGATAAACTCCCAGTCCCTGAAGCGGTAATCGGCGCTGAAATCGAGGTAGACAAAGGGAAACAACTCCAGATCGATGCCAGCTTTTATGCTGTAAAATGGCTGGTCGGCATACTCACCGTCCTGAAAGTAAATCCCTGTGCCCAACCCGGCATAGATGTCCTTGCCCACGGCTAGAAACAGTTGAGGGGCGATCAGGGCCTCGTCCAGGCCCGCATCGTCCTCGGGCAACACTTCAACATCCGCTGAGAAGCTGAGCAGCTGGGAGGGGAGCAGATGGTAGGTGACAATGGCAGCCGGAAGGTCGCCGATCAGTGAGGTACCGGTTCCCTCTGGATGTATGTTGTCAAATTGCGCCATCAGTTTGCGTGGCGATATCGGTTCGGCAGCCAAGCACGACTGGCCACCAAGCATGAATAAGCCAAACAACACAAGGAGGAAAATGGTGAGCGGTTTCATAGTTTAGGACCGCCTGATGGGTCGCTAAAGGCAATTCTTTATCTGAGGATGCTACTTATGATACACAATAGATCACTTCGGGCTGTTTTGCAAGCGCAAACTTTGGTTGACTCCCCCCTGCGGGCGGTGTTGGCGGCGGCGGGTACAACTTTGGCAACAGTGATGGTTCAAACGATGAGTGAAGAAAAAGAGAACACCTATTTGGTCTGCACTCGCCGCAAGGGCCAGCCCAAGAAACATATCGAAGTCTGCCATAAATGCCGGTGGCGCGGCAGTTGCAAGCCGTTTCAGGAGCATTGCCAACCCGGGCTGCCACTGGCCTTCAAACCCGACCCTGCACCGGAAGCGCCCGCCGTGCCCAAGGCAACGCTCCCAAGACCGCCAGTTCCCCCTTCCACAGCGGCCATCGACCAGACAGCCCCTCCGCCCGCCGACGGGTTGAAAGCACTACTGCGCCATATCCAGCGCGAGCTCGAAGAGATTCGACGCTTGTGCTGAGAGGTGATACGAGCCAACGGCGGCCATTCGGCAATGAAGTCCCAGCCAGTCAAAAGGCACCCTACCGTTTACACGAACAGCCCCACCGTTGAGCCATTTTTGAGACGAACATACCCTTCCTCGCAGATTCTGAAAAAAGGAATGGCCGCGCCGGTAAGGGCGATCAGTGACAAAAGTGGGTCCCGAAAGCTGACACCCAGGTTACGAACGCTTTCGGTAATGGCGTCAAGCTTGCTAGCCAGCGTATCGATGGGTAGATCGGAGATCAGCCCGAAGATCGGCAAGGCCAATTCAGCCGTTACCTCACCACCCATGCTGACCACGACGCCGCCTTGCAAATCGGCGATACGATTGACGCATCGGGCCATGTCGGCGTCATTGGCGCCGATCACCACGATATCGGTGGTGTCCCACCCCGCGCTGCAGGCAAAAGCGCCGTGGTGCAGGCCGAAGCCCTGAATGAGCCCGGTGAACGTTTTGCCGGGACTCAATGTGCGGTCCACGGCGGCGACCTTCACGATATCGGCTTGCGACCCAATCTGAACCAGGCCGTTTTCCACCGGCAAGGTGACCGCGATCTCGCGCGTGACCAGATCCGTCACCATGGCGATGGCCCGCATGCGCGCTTCAGACCCACTGGCCGAAATGGCAAAGTGCTCCATGGGTAAATTACAGGCGATCTTAACGCTCTTGCGACTGTGATCGCTGTAGACGTGAACGCGCGGCGGCATTACTGCCGAACCGTTGCGGGCGATCACCTTCCCCATGCTGACAACTACTTCGGGCCGGATGGTGTTAAGATCGGGAATGATCAAAAAATCGGCCTGCTTCCCTGGCGCCACAGCGCCGATATGGCCATCGAGGCCAAAATGTTCAGCCACGTTCAGGGTAGCCATCTGAATCGCTTTAACCGGATTCAATCCGTAATCGATGGCGCGCTGCACCACTGTCTCCATGTACCCCTGCACCAGCAGCTCCTGGGGCGAAACACCGTCGGTCACCAAAACAAGGCGCCGATAATCGAGGTCACGCGCTTTGAGGCTGGAGATGGCCTCCAGGTCGCGACGGATACTGCCCTCACGGATCATCACCCACAGGCCCAACCGCAGCCGCTGTAGCACCTCGTCGGCCGTGATGGGCTCGTGGCAGGAGGAGATCCCCAGGCTGGCATAAGCGCAGAGCTTGTCATAACTGGCCCCGGCCGAGTGGCCCTCCAGGCACTTGCCCGCCGCCAGGCTCTGCTGCATCAGCGGTAGGTAGGTGTCGGGTTCTTGCAAGGCGGCTTGCCAGTAGGTCTCGCCCAGCCCCAGGATATCATCGCGGTCAAGCAGGGCATCCAGGTCGGCTGGCTGAATCCCCCGGGCGACCCGGCTGTTGGAAACCATGGGCGGGGCCGTGGCCAAAATTTTAATGGGCTGATTTGTTAGTGAATCCAGAAAATCCACCACCCCGGCCACACCGCCGACCGGATAGGGCTCCAGGGTCTCGGTAACGATGGTGGTCGTTCCGCCCGGGATCACCTTTTCCAGAAAAGCGTCGATTCGAAATAGCCACGCCAGGTGCGTGTGGCCGTCGATCAGGCCCGGGATAACCGTTTTACCACTGGCATCGATAACCGGGTGGTCGGGGCCCACGGCATGCGACCCACTGGGACCCACCCAGGCCACCCAACGGTCGCAGATGGCAATGGCGGTGTTGGCCAGCAACTCACCACTATACACATTGAGCAGCGTACAATCGTTAACCACCAGATCAGGGGCCGCTTGGCCAAGCGCCACGGCCATGATTTGCTTGCGCTGCTCTGTATCAGGTAAAGCCAGCATGATGCTATCTCTCTGCCGAAGTTAAGCCGTCAAGCGCCCTGTCCGGTCATCAGGCATTTTCGGCACCAGGCTTTTTGACAAACCCCAGCGTGACCATGGAAAGGGCCGCCCAGGCGGCGTTGGAGCCGATATGACTCTGAATCTCCCGACTACACTCATATATCCGCCCCGCATAGCCCTGCTCGATGGGACGAATATCATCAACGATCTGGGATAGCCTTTTCTGAATGGGCGCATACTCTGACGCCTTGGGAATCTGCTTGACCAATTGGGCCAGGCTATCCATCAGCACCCCGCGCTTTTGAGTGAAGGATTCATCTTCCGACAGATTTTCGGTTTGAGCGATGTAGTCGGCGGCCTGTTGGATGAGACTCACGGCTGTTTCCGGCTCCGGCGGTATGATCCCCGTGCCACCCAAGGCCCGTTTGGGATAAAGAGCGTTGATGGCACCCCCTTCATTGTGGTCGCCATAGGGCTTGTCCTGATAGGCTTCTCTGCCCAGGCTGGAAATGGCGCTGCCCCACTTTTCCAGTTCGGCTTGTAAAATCACCATCTCTTGGTAGGCCGTCTCGCCTTCGATATTGTCCTTGTAGCTTTTAAACAGCTCATAGGCCATGAAGCCGATACTGGCCACAACACCGGCGCGGCCTAAAATACGCCCACCCGCACCCAAGCGCTGCATCGTTTTGGGGCCAAGCCCCTTGGCTACATTTTCCGCCACCATTTTCCAATAGGTTGCGCTCATATTAACTTCCTCAGTGATGTTTGATCGCTTCTGGCGCGAAACCGGCGGCTACAAACTGATGACCGTACCATTGCAGGCCAGATCGATCAGTTCGTCGCCTGTGGCCATGCGTGCTTCGTCGATGAGATCGTCTTCTGTGATTTTTCGCGATACGGCGCAAGGTGTACACACCAGAATGGGTACCCCTTGGGCTTGCAGGTAGGCAAGATGGTCGTCGGCGGCATCGCCCGTGGCGGCGCGTAAAAACTCAGTCATACCCTCCTTGGCCAGGTAAACCCCCTCGTCGAGAAGAAAAACCGTTACGTTTTTCCCCTTCTTATGGGCGGCCATGGCAATAAAAAAGGCCCGGGTTGAGCGGTTGGGATTATCGGTTCCGCAGGACAATGTGATTACGACATTCTCGGTCATCTTGCCACCTCCATTGATCGTGATAGGGCCAAATCAACCCATCTGCGATGGGTTCTGATCTCAATTTTTTTGATTCTGGCTTTAAACACCAGGCTTTGCACTATTGCCAAAAAGATCCGCACCACTTACATTGGATCTCATTGAGCGTATCTTGAGAACCTCAACAGATCCAATACTTCTTTTAAACTAGAGTCGATGCCACAGCAACCGCGCAAACATCCAACCGCCTTCGGTCGCCAATCAGACCTGGCCTGGCGCTTGTCAGCAGCACTGAGTCAATTTGTGACCGCCTACACCCGGCCGCCTTCGGCCGATCTTCAACCGTCGGCTGTGCTGGTTCTGGTGGGGCCTGCTCCAGGCCGGCGCGCGGGCCATGCCCCCCATGGCCTGCTGCTAACCAAACGCTCACAACGGGTGCGCCAGCCCGGTGATCTCTGCTTTCCCGGCGGCGGCATCGAAGCCGTCTCCGACGGGATGCTGTCCCAGCTGCTGGCACTGCCAGGCATGCCACTGCGGAGGTGGCCCCATTGGTCGCAGCTGCAAAAACGCCGCCCAAAAACAACGCGTTTTATCGTTCGGCTTTTGGCCACAGGCCTTCGGGAGAGCTTCGAGGAGATCGGATTGCTGCCTTTTTCGGCTGATTTTTTGGGGCCCCTGCCGCCCCAACGGTTGGTGATGTTCAAACGGGTGATCTTTCCCATGGTGGCAAGCGTCACCTGGCAGCGCCGTTTCCGGACCAATTGGGAGGTGGAGCGGCTGGTATTCATCCCCTTTGACACGCTGCTCGATGCCAACCATTACGCCTGCTATCGCGTCACCTACGACAACCATTTGAAAGGCCGCTACGGCCGCCCGGGGGGCGATTTCCCCTGTTTTCTCCACCAGGCCCAGGGGCAGGGGCAAGAGGTTCTGTGGGGGGCGACCTATCGCATCGTCACAGCCCTGCTGGCCGCTGCTTTCAACTTTCACCCACCGCTACCCGATCTGCTTCCCGTTGTCGAGCGCGCGCTTTCCAGCACTTACCTCACCGGCCGTC
Source organism: uncultured delta proteobacterium (assembly GCA_963783425.1). Taxonomy (GTDB): domain Bacteria; phylum Desulfobacterota; class Desulfobacteria; order Desulfobacterales; family QNYZ01; genus CAWANO01. Next base: position 12,926 of record CAWANO010000007.1, on the reverse strand, counting down.
CATCGGCCTAACCGTTCCCAACCAAAATGCCGTTGGCCCAAAAGCGTCATATACGCTCACAGCAGCCACAAAGTGCCTCGGCCAGAATTAAATCATCCCTGGTGGTGATTTTGATGTTATCCCGGCGCCCTGGCACAATCCACACCGGCCGGCCCATTTTCTGCACAAGATCGGCGTCATCGGTGCCCCGATATCCCGCTGCACGGGCCATGCGGTGGGCTTCGCGAATCAACTCGATCTGAAAAACCTGGGGGGTTTGCGCCTGCCAGAGACCCTCGCGCGGCAATGTTGCCGTCACCTGCTGGTCTAAGCTGGTTTTTTTCAAAGTATCCACCATCGGCACGGCTAAAATGGCGGCCCCCTTCTCACGCGCCGCCTGCAAGCAGCGCCGCAGATTTTCCATGGGCACGAACGGCCGCACGCCGTCGTGGATGACCACCAACTGATTTTGATCTGAAACGTGACATAAGCCGTTGTAGACCGATTCCTGACGCTCACCGCCGCCGCTCACCACCTGTACACGACGGCTAAGCGCCAGCGACGGCAGCAGGCGTTTTTCGACAAAGTTCACATCCGCCGGTGGCACAACCAGCACCACCGTCTGAACCAAGTCGGTGCGGTCAAAGGTTCTGAGGGGGTGCCCGACGATGGGTGTGTCGTTTAGCAGGCGGTATTGCTTGCGGACCTTACCGGCCATGCGACGGCCCACGCCGCCGGCCACGATCAGTGCGGTGGCGGCCATGACACCCTCTTTCTCATCTCAGATAGTCGAGCTCTTTGGGCAACGGGACGCCCTTGCCCATGGTATCTTCACCATAGTTCACCTTGGAGAGAATTTCGATATCACGCAATGCGCGTGTGTCACCCTCGAACGCCACCTCCTTGATATCTTCCTTGTGAATTTTACCCCCTGCCCATTGGATGTCCAGCACGCTGCTGGCATCGAAGTGGTCTTCGCCCACCACCAGATCCACATGGCCACCATAGTGTTGCACGATCTTGGCCACCAGCAAGCTGGGCCGGCTGTGAAACCCCAGCTTGATGGGAATGCCGACCTGGATGCGGGTGCGAGCGATGTTTTCGTTCAAGATTTCCCGGGCCAGCTCGCGGCCGAGATTGAGATAATGACAAACGTAAAAGAGCCCGTAGTTGATGCAGTGGTCCAGCAGCGTGTCCGGCGCGATGATCGTGGCCAGCTGGTCCTGCGCTTTTTTGTAAATGTCTTTGTAGCCCGCCTCGTGCAGGTGCCTTTCGTAAAGGTGCAACAGGCGCCCGATAAACTGAAGCAGGTGAAAGACAATCGAAAAAAAGCTGCGTAGGCGTTTTATTTTGGTGTCTGCAAGCCGCAACCCCCCATAGATCACATAGGTGTCGAAGGCCGACTGCAGGTTGTGCACTAGCATTTCAAAGCGCCGCACCTCAACCTCGTTGACGCGTTTGGGCACCAGGCGCTCGAGCTGCTCGCGCGAGTAGGGTTCGTAAAAGCTCAGCTCTTCGAAACGGTCGGCGATACTTAAAAATTCACTGGCGATGACGACAATGTGGCGTTGCTGGGTGTCGCCGGGCTGATCGTCGATATCGGACTTGAGCATCTGCGATGTGATGATGGAAGGGAAATTGGCGCTGGTGAACCGGCTGTCGGGCATCTCGATCCTGAGCCGTTGGGCTTCTTTGATGAACACGGGGGCCAAACGCACGAGGCAGTCGTTGACAAACTTGCCGGCGCCGATCCCCTTTGGCTCAAAATGGTCGCTGTCGGGCAGATTGTAAAATCCGAGTCGGATATTGATATGCTTCTGGCTGTACCCGGCCAGGCTGAGATGACGAATGGTGGCGGTCAGCTCTCGGTAGAAAAACCAGGTGGTGCTGTTTTTGGCACCGTGAAAATCGAGAAAGTCCTCCAACACCATGGAGGTACCGATACATTTTGAATAGAGTTTTTTGGTGAAATGGTGCGGCCCCAGGTCAGGCTGGCTCAAGTAGTAACAACACTTGAGCACATCCATGGAGAGCCGCGTGGCCTTGTCAAGCAAAAGGACCTGCTCATCGTCCATGGCTTTTGGTGGCACTTTGACAAGATCTGGCATTGAATGCAGCCGGTTTTAGTGAGGGATGTGGCCGAAGCCGTCCATAAGCCGAATTCTGTCGCCCCGCACAGTTGCCCGTCGCGGGGCTGGCGATCATTCATCTAGGGCGCCGGTTGCCCGGCGCTTCAAGCGACCGACCCGGAAGCTTGGACGGGCCGCCCTTATAACGCTTCCCTATTTGGTCTTGCACCGGATGGGGTTTACCTAGCTTCCCCGGTCGCCCGGAGAACTGGTGCGCTCTTACCGCACCGTTTCACCCTTACCCCGCCTTTGAGACGAGGCGGTTTGCTTTCTGTTGCACTTGCCTTCGCGTCACCGCGACTCCCCGTTAGGGAGCATCCTGCCCTGTGGTGTTCGGACTTTCCTCCGGCACCAAGAGATACCGGCGATCACCTGTACGGCTTCGACCACTGTGTTAAAAATATAGATCGTGCTAACGTTATAAGGTTGCACCCTGAACACTGGCAACAGTCTCGAAATCTCCTGAAATAGCCGGGTCTAATCCGCCCGCCAATAGATGATTCGATGACAATGAGGACAGAGTCTCAGATCGTCCATGCGCTGAAGTTCGTTGTACATTTGGGGAGGGATATTCATGTTGCATCCCTGACAGACCTCTGCTTCGGCTTCGGCGATACCGACACCATTGGCATTCTGGCGCTGGATCGACTTGAGCTGCGTCAAGTGCCCCCCGTCGATGCGCCGGGCAAGCGCGCTCTGTTCGCTTCCCAATTGGACTCGCTGCGCCTGCAAAGCCGAGATCTCCCGCTCGATCACCGCCGTCTCGCTCCGCAGCCGCTCTTTGAACTGGTCCAGATTGGCCTGTTGGCCTTCCAGTTCGGCCCCAGTTGAATCAACCGCCTCGAGCACCGCCAACATCTCATCTTCCAAGGTGGAACAACCCTGTTCAACCTGCTCGATCTCGCTGAGCATGGCTTGGTACTCTTTGTTGCTCTTGACCGTGCTCAACTTGGCTTGCGCTTTGAGGATGCCGTCCAGGCGCTGCTTCAAGTCGATTTCCAAGCGGCGGTACTGTTTGTTGAGATCCTCAACCGCCGCTGCCTTGGCCTCAACCTGGGCTTCATATCGACTGCATTCGGCGTCTAGCGCTTCCAGCTTTGGCGGCATTGCCTTGAGCTTTTGGTTGACGGCAACTATCTGCGTATCCAAATCCTGATATTGGGCCAGCAGCCGGATCTGCTCTTTGATCGACATGGTAATCTTGGCCATCCTTTCGTATCGGCAAATTATAGGCACAAGCGCTCAATGATGCAAGCCGTATCGACACCGTGGTTTGGAATCACCGGAAGGGGCTTGAGAGGACCTTGAGGCATTGGTGGCGAGTTTCGAGAATCGCGGCGGGCCGCGGCCATTGAAAAGCGCGGCGACGAATAGATCAGATGGTTTTAAACGGGTCGCGTTCAATCTGGCAGGCATCCACCGATACGGTCAATCCGCGCTCGGTGGCCAGCGTTTTTAATCGGGTCGCCACATGGGCCGCCATTAAATGCTCGGAGGCAAAGTGACCCACATCGATGAGGCCCTTACCCATGGCCTCGGCGTCGCGGGCATCGTGGTACTTCAGGTCGCCGCTGAGAAAAGCCTCAGCGCACGAGGCAAAAAAAAGATCCATCAGACTGCCGCCACTGCCCGTGCACACGGCAACCTGGCGCACCACAAGCGCATCGTCACCGCAATAGCGCACCCGCTCGAGCGCCAGTTGCGACTTCACCTGCACCGCCAGCTGCGGTAATGTCATGGCTGTCGGCAACCGCCCCACCCGCCCGATCCCCTGGGGCGCTGTCGCGCTGTTGGAGGCCGCTGCTGCGGCATCGAAACCGTCTGGGCCACCACCACCGTGACCCGGTAGCAGCCCCGTTAAATCCGCCAGCCCGATCCGTCGGCTCAGCAGATCGTTGAGCCCATCAGGAACACTGTCCAGGTTGGTGTGGGCACAGTAAATGGCCAGTTGATGCCCAATGGCCATATGGGCGATGCGGCCGATGGGCATGCGGTCGTCAATGGCCGATAGGGGCTTGAGGATAAGGGGATGGTGGGTGATCAGCAGATCGACATGCTGGGAACAGGCCGCGGCAACCACCTCGAGCGAAGGGTCCAAGGCAATCCAGACCCTTTTCACCGGCCAGGCGACGCCTCCCACCGCCAAACCGACATTGTCCCAGGATTCGGCCAATTCGGGCGGTGCGATCATCTCCATCAGCGCCATGATGTCATTTACAGTCGGTGGCATCTCCCCCCCTTTGCCGCAGCTATCACAGAAACCGTGGTGAGGTTATCGTTCCAGCACCGCTGCTTATCAACACACAATGAGAAATGGTGGGCGCACCTGGATTCGAACCAGGGACCGACCGGTTATGAGCCGGTGGCTCTACCAACTGAGCTATGCGCCCGTTGCCGGGGTTTGTTGAGTGGCCGCCTGAACCGTGCCCGTGTTGGAACACGACAGGCTGCCTTCTCTGCGAACTGTTTCAATTGGTGTCGATAAAACTCTTGAGCTTACGGCTGCGGGTCGGGTGCCGGAGCTTGCGCAGGGCCTTGGCTTCGATCTGCCGAATCCGCTCGCGGGTCACGGCGAAATCCTGCCCCACCTCTTCCAAGGTATGGTCGGCCTTCTCGCCGATTCCAAAGCGCATTCGCAACACTTTTTCTTCACGCGGCGTCAAGGTGGCCAGCACTTTGCGCGTCTGCTCGGCCAGGTTGAGCTTAACGGCCGCATCGGATGGCAGCAAGAATTTTTTATCTTCGATGAAATCTCCGAGGCTGCTGTCTTCCTCCTCACCGATGGGCGTTTCCAGCGATATCGGCTCACGGGCGATGCGAAGCACTTTGCGAACCTTGTCCAGGGGGATTTCCATCTTGGCGGCGATCTCTTCGGGTTCCGGCTCGCGGCCCAGCTCCTGCACCAGGTAGCGGGAGGTCCGGATAAGCTTGTTGATGGTTTCGATCATGTGCACGGGGATGCGAATGGTGCGGGCCTGATCGGCGATGGCGCGGGTGATGGCCTGCCGGATCCACCAGGTGGCGTAGGTGCTGAACTTGTAGCCCCGGCGGTACTCGAACTTTTCCACGGCCTTCATCAGACCGATATTGCCCTCCTGGATCAGGTCGAGAAACTGCAGGCCGCGGTTGGTGTATTTTTTGGCGATGCTGACCACCAATCGCAAGTTGGCGCGGGTCAGTTCGCTCTTGGCGATTTTACTGGCAGCATGTCCCTCGTCGATACCGGCGATCACACGGTACATGTTGCGATATCGGAGTTTCAGAGCCTCCTCTTTGGCCTCGATATCGGCATCGATGGCGCGAATCGTTCGCCACAACTCCGCCAGTTCATCCTTGGTCAAATCGCAGCGCTCGTAGGCCCAGCCAACAAAGGCCTTTTGGGTGGTCATAATTTCGCGCAGGGAGGTAGGTGAGCTTTTGAGGGCATCGGCCACGGCGCCAACAAAATCGTTCATGCCCTGAAACCAGGCGATTTGGCGTCGCACGATCTCTTCGATCCTTTCGACAATGCCGGCTTCGTAACGCCAATCTTTGAGCAGGCTGAAGATGTTTTTGTTGCGGCGGATGATCTTTCGTCGCACGCGGCGCGCCTCGTCGGCGGGCAGCTCATCATCAAACAGCATCTTGCGTAGGGTCTGGTTCTCGGCATGGATCGCTTTGACGGCATGGATCGTCTCAAGGAAAGCCTTGGTCTTGAGGGCCTCTTCAACGGCCATATCGTTGTCATCCACATCCTTTAGGATATGGTTGGGCCGTACACGCCCCTGTTCAATGTGTTCGCCCAGGTCGATAATCAGCTCTACGGTGGCCTGGGTATCGAGCAGCGCGCGCAACACCAACTGCTCACCGGCCTCGATTTTTTTGGCGATCTCCACCTCACCCTCGCGACTGAGCAGTGTTACCAGCCCCATTTCGCGCAAGTACATCTTCACAGGGTCGCTCACCGTACGGTAATCGCCGGCAGTACCTTTGGCGGCCTTGGTTCTTTTAGCTGGTGCGGGTGGTTTTTTTTCAACCACATCGATACCATGGGCGTTGAGATGAATAACGGCCTCGTCGAAAATCTCGGCGGTGGTCTCTTCCTGAGACAGCTCCTTACGGACGGTATCAATGGTTAGATACCCCTGCTTCTTGCCTTTGGTCGCCAAAGCGCTGAGCTTTTTTTTCATTGCTGCTTTTGACAACCCGGCTGCCCCTGAAGCGTTGTGGGTGGTCTTCTGTTTTGCTGGGGACGTTTTGGCCATAAGCATTCGCCTCCTGGTTTCATACCACGTAAATTATAACACGATGAACATTCCCAAAACCCCGGTTGGCGATCATGTTATCCCGAGTTCAAGTAGTGTCCGAAGCTTACCGCCCAAACGGAATCATTGCTTGAGCCGCTTTTGACGCACCTCGACCTGCCGCTCCTGCAGAAGCCGCGCCAACAGCTCATGATCGCCACGGGCTTCAGCCTGGGCAATCGCCTTGAGCAGCGGATCGGCCTGACGTTGTCTGGCCTGCGCGAACTGATCGAGCAGCCGCAGGCAACCGCCATCGTTCCAGCGATTGTTTTGCATGCTCAAAGATGCCAGCAGCCGCTGATGATCGACGTTTTCGACCTCCTGCACGATCTGCGCCATGGCGGTTTGGCCCGAATCATAGGCCCTCACCAACCGGGTGGCCAAGTCGCGCCACAAGGGGTTTTCGAAACGTTCGATCACCCCGCGAGTTTTAATTTCGGCGGCCATTTTCGGGCGTTGGGTCAACATGGCCACGATCTGCTGTTCGAGCTTGTCGAACGGGTCCTGACCCGCTTGCGGACGACGGTCAACCGTCTGCTGGCTGCCGTACCGGAGGGCGAGGTTTTTCGGACCGGATGCCCGTGCCTGCCGGCGCTGTTGGCGCGCGGACGCGGCCTTTACCTTCTCAGCCACGGCTTCGGGCTCGATGTCGGTGTACTCGGCAATTCGTCCGATGTATAGCGACCGCGCCACGCGATCATCCAACTGGCTGACAACCTCACTGAGTTCCGTAATAATCTTCATCTTTCCCTGGATCGTCAAGCCGTGTTTGTGGACAACGGCGGCAATCACGAAATCGAGCATCCCCTCGGCCCGGTCGGCGGCCTTTAGGAATTGTTCCACCCCCGCCTGCCTCAGGTAGGAGTCGGGATCGTGCCCATCGGGCAACACCAGCACCTTGGCTTCCAACCCCTGATCTAAAAAAAGATGGCTACTGCGCACGGCCGCCTGTACGCCCGCCTGATCGGCATCGAACACCAATACGATCTCTTCGGCAAACCCTTTGAGCAGGCGGATGTGGCGTTCGCTCAGCGCCGTACCCAGGGTGGCGACCACATTTTTTACACCCCTGGCGTAAAGTGCCAGCAGGTCGAAATAGCCCTCCACCACGAAGACGCGCCCACTGCGGCGGCAGTGAGGCACTGAGATAGGGATGCCGTAAAATGAACGACCTTTGTCGAAAACAGGCGACTCCGGCGAATTGAGATACTTCGGCATGCCGTCGTCGAGCACGCGCCCGCCGAAACCGATTACCCGTTCGCCCGTATCGGTGATGGGAAAGATGACCCGGTTTCTGAAACGGTCATAATAGCCGCCGCGGTCGCGGGTGGCGATAAGCAGGCCCACCTTTTCGGCGATACCCACCGAAACACCGCGGCGTTGGAAATCACTGGACAGGTGCCGCCATCCGTCCGGGGCAAAGCCCAACTGAAAGGTCTCCACGGTTTCCTGGGGAATTTCGCGATCGGCCAGGTACCGGCGCGCCACGGCGGCATCGCTGCCGGCAAGATATTGATGGTAGAAATTGCTGGCCAGTTTGTTGGCAGCAAACATCTGTTCGCGTTGCCGTAAGCGTTGCTGGTCGGCTGAACTCATGGGCCGCTCGTGCAGGTTGATGCCGTAGCGTCGCGCCACCTGCCGCACCGCCTCGGGAAAAGCCACCCTTTCGTACTTGATGAGAAAGCTAAATACGTTGCCACCCTCGCCACAGCCGAAACAATGGAATATCTGTTTGTCGGGGCTAACGCTGAACGAGGGGGTTTTTTCACTGTGAAACGGACATAGGCCCAGGTAGTTTTTCCCGGCCTTTTTAAGCCGAACAACATCCCCGATGATCTCAACGATATTGGCGCGGTGGCGAATTTCGGATATGGTTTCTTCTGGAATGAAATTGGCCAAAAAAACCACTCCTTGTGGCTGGGCAACAACGCTATGGGGATGGCAAGCTCAACTTGCAACAGCCCGCTTCGTATGTTGTGATTTTGACGGCCAAACGGATCGGATTGGCGGCCGGGTTTGCAAGTCGGGCCAAGTCATAGTAGCGCTATCCAGGGTTTCGAGCGGCCGTTGCGGTGACCGGAACAACCCGCGCGCTATCTTGCAACCCATTAAATGCACTACTAAAAGTAAACCGGGCTTGGGTTTGTGTCAAGCAAGACCAGGCTAAAAAGCGGGGCCGATACGGTGGCGATAAAGGGTTGGCCGCATTTTGCTACCCTTTCCTTTGTTCCCGTCTGTCGACGCTACGTCCCAAGGCCAGCGCCTCGCGCAAGTCGAGCGATCCACGATAGAGCGCCTGGCCCACGATCACCCCCACCACACCCACTGCCTCCAGCGGCAGCAGCCTTTCGATATCGGCGATGCTGGAAACCCCGCCCGAGGCTACCACGGGAATCGTCGTGGTTTGCGCCAGGCGCCGTGTTTGTTCAATGTTGGGTCCGGTCTGCATGCCATCGCGATAAATATCGGTGAAATTGATGGCGGCCAGGGGCGTCCGCTCAAAGCTGGCCACCAGTTCCACGGCCGACATCCCGGTGGTGTGGGTCCAGCCGTCGGTAGCCACGTATCCGTCTCGGGCATCCACCCCCAGTACCATTTGTTCCGGGAATTTTTCGGCCGCCCGCTCGATCAGTTGCGGGTCGTCCACCGCCTTGGTGCCGATGATCACCCGCCCCACGCCAGCTTGGAAATAGGCCTCGATGGTTTGCATATCACGGATACCGCCGCCCACCTGAACAGGAACGCTAACAGCGTCGATGATGCGGCCGATCACATCCATATTGCGGGGTTTTTTCTCAAAAGCGCCATCCAGGTCGACCACGTGAATCAACTCGGCGCCCTCGACGGCCCAACGCCGGGCCATGGCGGCGGGATCATCGCCAAAAACAGTCTCAGCGTCGGCGCGTCCCTGTTGGAGCCGTACACATCTGCCATTGCGGATATCGATGGCTGGAATCACCAGCATGGGGGTCATCCTTTGCTATTGTTTAGAAGATTGAAAGAATCAATAGGGACGCCCGCTGGTTAGGGTTGGAGGGGAAAATCATCCATCACCTGCTCCAAGCCGGCCTGACCCAGTCGGGCTGCGGTCAGCCAACGCCCGCCGCGCCTGAAAAACGATCTGAAGGCAAATACGTTTTCCAGCAAGCTCTGCTGGGTCTCCTGGAACCGCGCCGTCCAGATCAAGCGGCCCGTGGCCACGTGCACCAGATCGATATCGAAAGCGACCGAGGCCGGGCGCTCAACACCTAAATTGGTACCGATGCGATCAGTATAGCGAAAGAGATGACCCGCTAAAACGGCATCGGCGCCGAGACGACGGCCCAGCTCGAGCACCATATCGAGCTCTTTTTGGTTACTTTTCTGCTCCGCCGCCATAATGTGACCCAGTTCACCTTGGGCTTGCCGGGCGTTGATGACCGATAGCTGCCGGTGGTGCTCTTTGAGGTAGGCCGTTACCTGGTCGGTCATAACCGACGGCCCCTCTTCGCTGACGGATCCGGTTTCAAACACGCTGCCGCACAGGCCGCAACGCACCGACGTCAGTTCACCATAAATATGAGTCATGTTCTGAAATGGCAACACCGCCAATTTTTCGATGGCGAGCATGCTCTCGGCAGGTTCTGGCGAAATCGCTTGGGGCGACGATTGGCAACCGGCCAGCACCAACGTCAGCAATAACAAAGTCCCCCACGCATAAAGCAACCGCCGTTTCGAAGCTGGCGACGATGGAATTTGCGGCATTTTCATCATTTTCTTCGCTTTCTCATAGTTGATTGGAACGGTGCCCAAATCGACAAATCGATCAGGGGGTTTCCGGTTAAAGCACCCCTTTGGTAGATGGCACGCCGTGGATACGCCCATCGCCGGTCACCGCCTGGTCCAGGGCCCGGCCGAAGGCCTTGAAAATGGCCTCTATGATGTGATGTTCGTTTTCACCATAGAGCAGGTTGATGTGCAGGGTTGCACCCGCGCAGTTGGCCACCGCCCGAAAAAACTCCTTGGCCAGAAGGGTATCGAACACCGTTCCGTGACGCCCGCAAACGGGTGTGTTGAAAACCAGAAAAGGACGCCCGCTTAGATCGACCGTTACCGCTGCCAAGGCTTCATCCATAGGCACCGTGGCATGGCCGTAGCGACGAATGCCACGCTTATCACCCAGGGCCTTTTTAAGCACCTCGCCCAGAACCAGTCCAACATCTTCGACGGTGTGGTGATAGTCGACGTCGATATCCCCCGCGGCGGCGATGCGCAAGTCAAATCGCCCATGGCTGGCCCATAAATTAAGCATATGGTCAAAGAAGCCGATGCCGGTCTTGATCTGGCTGTCGCCCCCGCCGTCAAGGTCAAGTTCGATCTCAATGCTAGTTTCCGAGGTTTTTCGAGCTGCAGTCGCACGTCTTTCGTTTTTCATAGGGCACCATGGCGGGTTGATTCAAGGCTTGTGGTCGGGCAAAACACCCACTGAATTGTCAAATACGGCACTACGAACAGAAGGTTGTCAATATCACGGAATTTCATCGTAGTTTTTAACCAGCACTTCACGCGGTTTGGCACCATCAGCCGCACCAACGACCCCCTCGGTCTCCATCATCTCGATAATCCGCGCGGCGCGATTGTAACCAATGCGCAGATGGCGCTGAACCATGGAGACTGAGGCCTGGCGGCGTTGAGTCACCAGAGCCACGGCGTCATCGTAGCGCTCATCGCGGTCGCCCTCGGCTGCTTCGCCACCTTCGCTTTCCGGCGCCACGGTTACTTCCTGATTGTATTCGGGTGCCTGCTGTTCTTTTAGGAAGGCGGTGATTTGGGCAATTTCGCCTTCCGAAATAAAAGCACCGTGCACCCGCTGCAATTTGGCCACCCCCGGCGGCAGGTAGAGCATATCGCCATCACCCAGAAGGCTTTCGGCCCCGTTGCTGTCGAGAATGGTGCGCGAATCGGTACGCGAGGAGACCTGAAAGGTCAAGCGCGTGGGGAAATTGGCCTTGATGACACCGGTCAAGACATCCACCGAGGGCCGCTGGGTGGCCAGGATCAGGTGAATACCGGCCGCCCGCGCCATGTGTGCCAGCCGCATCAGTGAGACCTCCACGTCACGCGATGCCACCATCATCAGATCGGCCAGCTCGTCGATGATCACCACGATATAGCCCAGCGCCTCGCGCTCAGCGTCGCCCCCCCCCTTGCTCTCCTTGCGAACCTTGGCATTGTACTGCTGAATATTGCGCACCCGCAACTCTGACAGCAGCTCATAGCGGTGCTCCATCTCGCGAACAGCCCAAAAAAGGGCGTGGGTGGCCTTTTTGGCGTCGGTCACCACCGGCGTGATCAGGTGGGGAATACCGTCGTAAACGGAGAGTTCGATGCGCTTCGGGTCCACCAGGATGAATTTAACCTCATCGGGAGTGGATTTGTATAAAATGCTGCAGATCATGGCGTTGAGACCTACGCTCTTACCGGTACCCGTGGCGCCGGCGATCAGCAGATGAGGCATTTTCTCCAACGCCGACACCACCGGGCTGCCCACCACATCCTTGCCCAGAGCCAAGGTGAGCTTCGACTTGGCGTTGACGAACTCCTTGGAACCGACCACATCTTTGAAGCGTACCACCTCGCGCTCGGCGTTGGGAATCTCGATGCCGATGGCCGCTTTTCCCGGTATCGGCGCCACGATACGGATACTCATGGCTCGCAGCGCAAGGGCCAGGTCATCGGCCAGGTTGACGATACGGTTGATTTTCACGCCGGGGGCCGGTTCGTATTCGTAGGTGGTGACCACCGGGCCGGGCAGCACCATGGTCACCTCTCCATTGACCCCGAAATCGTTTAATTTTTTCTCGAGAATCTTGGATTGCATACGCAGATTTTCGTCATCCACCTCAGCCGGTCGTGGCGGCGCGTCATCGAGAAAGTCGAGCGATGGCGGCCTGAAGCGTTTGCCGTCATCCATGAACTCAAACACCTGCTGCTTGGGCGGCGGCGGCTGGGGGACTGGCTTGGGGGTGCTGGTTTTAATCTGCAGCTGGGTTTTTTTTCGGATGGCTTTTTCGGTCAGGGCCATGCTGCGCACTTTGGTCTTGCGTCGCCGCTCTTTCCATTTGCCAAACTGTGTCTTCGATGCCACCCAGCTGGTCTGGAGATATTCCCAGAGGCGGGCGAAAAAACCCACCAGTGAAAACCGAGTCATCAGGATTAGACCCACCACCCACATCACCAGCAACATAATCATGGCGCCCGAGTGGTTGGCGAATTTCACCAAAAAGGTGTTTAGGGGGATCCCCACCAGCCCGCCCGAAGAGAATTTGGCTCCCACCAGCATCACCTGCCGTCCCCAGAAGGCGAACAGGGCCGCTGTCGATACAATCAACAACAACCCGCCAGAGAGGGTGATGAGCACGGTCTTCAGGGATCGTTGAGTGAGAAAATGGAGGCTGACCAAAAGCAGCAACACCGGTAACCAAAAGGCCCCCAAGCCAAAGAGGCCCACCATGACCCCGGCCACGTGGGCGCCGGCCACGCCAAATAGGTTATG
>CAWANO010000006.1:0-53893 GCA_963783425.1 uncultured delta proteobacterium | reverse complement strand
ACTTTTGGGGAGGGTTAACATGGAAAAGGGCCAGGTGGTTATTCCGAAACCGCTCAGGGTGAAATACCACATCGAACCGGGCACCGTAATTCAATGGATCGATACAGGTTCGGGTATCAAGTTAGTGGCCATACCCAAAGATACCATCGATGTTCTACGGGGGTGCGCCAAGGGTGAGAATCTGACGACCACGCTGTTGAAAAATCGCAAGGAAGACAAGGCCGTTGAGCACTGATCGCTACCTCTTGGACTCGTCCGCGATACTGACCTTGATGAAAGATGAACCCGGAGCCGATGAAGTTGAAGAGATTCTTCGTAAAGCAACCGTTATCGTGCCGGCAGTCGTTTTGCTGGAAGTCTACTTCGCCAGCATCCAGCGCCGAACCCTGGAAATCGCACAGAAGCGATATGCCCCGCTTAAAAGCCTCCCGACTGAAATCGTATCCGAACTCTCCGAACCGGTCCTTCTGATTGCTGGCGCGTACAAGGCAACGTTCAAAATCTCCCTGGCAGATGCCATGATCGCCGCCTACGCATCCTACCATGAGGCGATACTCGCCCACAAAGATCCGGAGTATGAAGCTTTGACGATGATCCGTCAGATCAGGCTTCCCTATGAGAGGTAAGATTCTTATGATACTCCACGGCATTTTCCAACGAAATATCTGTCTGCTGAAAGGCGCATCAAATTTCCTGCCATTTGGATCCCGGGTACCCAGAATAATCTTGACAAACCCGGGGGTGGAGAATTATTTTATATGGGTAGGAAAGTAATTAGATTTTAAATTAAAAATTAGCGATCAAGGAGTATAAATCATGCCGGTCTATGAGTTTGAGTGCGAGTGTGGCGAGGTGATCGAGGAGTTTGTGAAGATGGACACCAAGACGACCGAGTGCCCCAAATGTAAGCGCAAAGCCCACAAGATTATGTCACGCTGCAGCTTTGAGCTCAAAGGCGGCGGTTGGTATGCCGACGGTTACGCAGCCAAAAAATAGACCGCTTACACACCTTGGAATTCCAGCCGGCTTGACGCGCCATCGATCGCGTGCATGCCGGCTTTTTATTTGATCACACCATCATGACCCCAGTGCCCCCTAACCCCCCAACAGAGAAACCTGACGATAGGGATGCGGCCTACCTTCTGGCCACCCCCACTATCGACAGTAACCACCCCGCCATTGAGGCGCTCGTCAGGCGCTTGGCGCCTCCAGGTGGCCGGGACCAAACGGCGACCGCCATTGCCCTGTTCGATTTCGTGCGTGATCAAATCCGCTATGACCCTTACTACCCCTTTTACCGCCTCGCGCATTACCGCGCCAGCACCATCCTGGCCGCCGGCCGCGGCTATTGCGTCAGCAAGGCCGCGCTCTTGTGCGCCCTGGGGCGGGCGGCGGGGATTGCCTCGAGGCTCGGCTTTGCCGACGTGCGCAATCACTTGGCCACCCGCCAGCTCATTGAGATGCTAGGCACCGACATCTTCACCTGGCATGGATTTGTGGAGTTTTATCTCGACGGCCGCTGGGTTAAAGCCACACCCACTTTCAACGCCGAGCTGTGCGAGCGCTTCGATGTGGCGCCGCTAAGCTTTAACGGCAGAGACGACGCCATTTTTCACCAGTACAACCGCGGCCGCCAAAGCTTCATGCATTATCTGAAATTTCATGGCCACTTCGCCGACATCCCTCTGGACCAAATCCTGGCCGGCTGGCGAACCCATTACGGCAAAGCGCGCGTAGACCAATGGGTAGCGCTGCACGAACGCGGCAACGGATTCAAACCCAAGGCTTTCAACCACGAAGAGCCGCTGGATCGTTAAAAATTTTGGTCTATCCGATTCATGCCTACTTTTCTAATCGACCTGGGCGTAACCATTCTCGGTTATGACCCGTCCACAAGCGCTCGATATCAGTGAAGGTCACTGCGGGGATACAAGCAGGTGACCACTGGACACCCCCCTCCCCCCCTCAAGGGGGGAATTCGTTTGTTGTTGCCGCGAGGGGGGGAATTCGTCCGTTGTTGCTAAGTGCTCCTGTTCGTAAAAACGGTGACGTAATGAGGGCGTCAAGGCGCCGGGCTGACAAGGCACGGAAAATAAGCAATATCGGGAATATTGCGTTTTTTCGCAACGCCGTTAGCCCGGATGGATTGGCGGCCGAATGTCATCGTATTTTCGAATAGGTGCATTGAGTCGGGGATTTGGTTTAATCGCTCGCGGGCAATCGACGGGTCAATGCTGATTTCGGAACGTCAGCGGCTGGACATGCAAGTGCCATGCTACTCACCGCGAACAAGCGGCAAAATTCTAATTCCCCCTTTGTAAAGGGGGATCAAGGGGGATTTTTTGGTACATCTGATTATTGCGCAACAATTGGACGCTTATGCAGCCATCGTTAGTTGGGGATTCGCACCACCTCAGAGGCCCGCACCAACCTCACCCGATCCATCAATTGCGGCATCTCCGCCGCTAAAACCGCCAGCGTCTCGCGATAGGGATGACCGATGCCCACAGCCTGGCCGTGCTGCTGGGCATAGCGCACCAGGACCTTGAGCTGGCGCCGGATCTGGTCGGGCTTCGGGTCATGATCGAGAAAGACCGTCCGCTCGGCAAAGGGGACCTTATTAAGGTGCGCCGACGCGCGTGCCACGCTGGCGCTCGTGGTCAGACTGTCAATGTAGTACAACCCTTCTATCTTGAGCTGACCGAGCACCTGATTCATTGCCGGCGATTGGGCGGTCAGTTTGGAGCCCATGTGGTTGTTGACGCCAACCGCGCCGGGAAATGCAGCCAGATAGCGGGCCAGTTGCGCACTCAACTCCTCAGGGTCCATGGTGGTGAGCAGAGCGCCCGGACCGGGATCGATCCGGGGATACTCCAGGGGTTCCATGGGCAGATGCAGCATGATCTCCTGACCACGCAGGTGGGCCGCTTCGGCCACCTGTCTGGCATGGGCGGCATTGGGTAAAATCGCCAGGGTCAGGGCGCTGTCAATCTCCATGAATTTTCGGGCGCGGGGCCAGTTGTGACCCAGGTCGTCGATGATAATGGCCAATTGGGGAAGACCTTCCCTTAGCTGCGGGTTTCGGCGACGCGGGCGGTGGCGGCTTGGGACGGGATTCATAGGCGGGAAAAACCTCATAAATCTCGGTCCGTGGTTTGGAAGAACCCACCTGGGGATGATAGAGGTCCGGGTTTCTTAACGGGATACTCGCCACTTGCGGGGCAGGTTGGGGTACCGGTACAGACTTTTCCGGGCGCTGCGGCTCTTTTTCAGACACTTCAGGTTTGGGCGTTTCGGAAGGCGGCGTGGCAACCTGCGGTGCCACTTCGGCGCGCGGCGGCTTGTGCACCATCAGGTGCTGCACACCGGCCCCGGCCAGCACCACCAACAGCACCAGCAACATCAAGCTGACCAACCAGGCCAGCCCGATCCAGCGCTTTTTTAAAAACGCCTCACGCCGCGCACCCGGGGGGCGTGTCGAATGAGGTTTGCTCTTTTTAACGGAACTCATCTTTTCAATGATTCAAACCGTTGATCCACTGCAACCGGGCTAACGCTTGCTCAGCAGGTTGTGGCTGACCAATATCTCCACGGCCCGCATCACCTGCTGATCGGCGGCAAGCTTCTCTTCGGTGAGCGGCCCGGTCCGCAATTCAATTGGGCGCTGCGTGTCGCCGTTGCCGCCCTCCTCCTCGACCTCGGCATCACGCTTTTGCACGGGATCCGCTTCACCCTGCTCGGCCTCCCCGGCCCCATCAGCCGCTGGCTCTTCAGGCCCCACCGCCGAGACCACACCCTCTTCGACCACAATGTCCGGCGCAATACCCTTTTCGTGAATGCTGCGACCGCTGGGCGTGTAGTAACGCGCCACGGTCAACTTGAGCCCGTAACCGTCTCGCAGGGTTTCGACGTTTTGGACCGATCCTTTACCGAAAGAGGTGGTGCCCAGAACGATGGCCCGCTTCTGGTCCTGCAGTGCACCGGCCACGATTTCCGAGGCGCTGGCGCTGCCCTTGTTGATGAGTACCACGATGGGGCAGTCCGGTTCGTCCTCATCATCTTGGGCGTTGAACTCTCTTGCGTTGGCGGCATCGCGCCCCTTCATGGAAAGAATCTGCCCCTCTTTTAAAAACATGTCCGACACCTCGATGGCCTGACTGAGCAGACCGCCCGGATTGTCACGAAGGTCGAGCACCAGGCCCATTAGGGGCTCGTCCCCGCCCTTGAGTTCAGACATGGCCTTTTCAAGGTCGGCGGCGGTGGTTTCGCTGAAATTGGTCACCCGGACGTAGCCATACCCAGGCTTAACCGTTGCGTGGCGAACACTTTCGATGGGAATCACATCGCGCACGATGGTAAAGTCCTTGGGATCGTTGAACCCGGCCCGCCCGATGGTGATCACCACGCTGCTGCCCTGGGGGCCACGGATCTTTTTGACGGCCTCACGCAGGTCATTGATCGCTTCGCCATCCACCTTGAGCAGACGGTCACCGGCCTTGAGACCGGCGCGATGGGCCGGCGTGCCCTCGATGGGCGCCACCACGGTAACGAATCCATCGCGACTGCTAATCTGGATACCCACCCCCGTAAATTCGCCGTGGGTGTCCACCTGGAGCTCCTTGAACTCCTCGGGATCGAGCAGGGTGGAGTGGGGGTCGAGGCTCTGGATCATGCCACGCACGGCACTTTCAACCAGATCCTTGGCATCGACCTCGTCCACATAGCGCTGCTCGACGAGTTCGAGTACATCGGAAAAGAGCTTAAGCCCCTGGTAGGTTTCACGATTGGCCGCCGAGAGCGACCCGCGATCGCTGTCGGCCGTCAGCCCCCAAACAGTGGCCAGCAAGATTATCAACAGAAGAGCCGGAACCCATCGTTTGGCATTTTTCAACATCTAAAATCTCCTCATCACCGGCGCTTTCCGGGCCGGGCTCGGCTGCTAAAGAGTCGCTGCAGGCACCAACGCGGGCGCATTGGCACCGGTGGCAGCAAATTTGCACTTGCTAAACATTATATTATACTTGCAAAAGTTTCATTTCGCAACCAATTTCGGCATCTGTGACAACCCAGCCGGCGCTGCCGTTCTCATTTGAATTGACCCCGCCCGCTGTAGTTGCTATGAAGAGGTTGAGCCCAAGGAGTGCCGCCTCCGGTTTTCCTTGCTCACAGCCTCCACTGGACCCCAAGAACGGCTTCTTCCATCCATGTGGAGGCTCGACTTTTCGAACAACGGCCGTCAATTCCCCACAACGTCCCACCAAAGGAATCGCCCATGAGCCCGAATCAAAGCCCCGCAGCAATGAAAGCGGCCCTTGTGGCCATGTTGTGTGAAAAGTCGTTCCAGTATAGCCCCACGCCTACTTTCAAGCTGGTTTCGGGTCGCACCAGTCGCTTCTATGTCAACTGCAAGCCCACCACCTTGCACCCCAAGGGCATGTGTCTGGCCGGAAACTTGGTTTTCGAGGCACTGTGCGATCTGAAGGTCGCCGCCGTGGGCGGCATGACCTTCGGCGCCGACCCCATTGCCGTGGCGGCGGCCTTTGTCTCCTATCAGCGCCAGCAACCGATCAAAGCCTTTTCAATCCGCAAACACCAGAAAGATCACGGTATCGTCAAGTGGATCGAGGGCGACCTGTCGGCCGGCGACCGAGTGATCATCATCGACGATGTGGCCACCACCGGCGGTTCGACGATAAAAGCCATCGAGCGCGCCCGTACCGAAGGGCTGGAAGTAGTGCGAGCCGTGGTGATGGTAGACCGCCAGGAGGGGGGCATCGAAAACATCCGACGCCATGTGCCCGATGTTAAGACCATCGTCACTCGCCAGGAGCTGATGGCGCACCTCGGGGTCGCCGACTAAACCGCCGGCCAATTGATGCGTTCGTTAAAAGCGCCGTTAAAGGATATTAAACCGGCACCGGTAAGATATGGGGATCAATACTGCGGAATGTAGCTGGCACAGGCATCATCCGACTCCCAGGCTGACACGCGCGACACCCGCACCCCCGGCACTTGCAGACGTTCTTGCAACTGCCGGGCGATGATAACGGCGATGTTCTCCGACGAAGGTTGGCACTGCTCATTGAATCCAGGCAGCTCGTTGAGAAATTTATGGTCCAGTGAATCCATGACCTTGGCGACCGCCCGCTTGATGAGGCCGAAATCCACCAACACGCCGGCATCGTCAAGCCGCTCACCGCTGACGCACACTTCCACTCGCCAATTGTGCCCGTGCAGGTTTTCACACTTCTCTCCCACCATCTGCAACTGATGGGCCGCGCTGAAATGGGTCAATATTTTGAGTTCGAACATGGATTTAACACTATAGTGAAAAGGGAATAGAAGGCTGCGAGCGGCCGACCTCAGGATGAGCCGGCAGCCGTGGCGCTGCCGCCCTTGAACATGTCCTTAATCTTTTTGGAGAGCTTTTCGGATTCCAGTTTCTGAAAGTCACGCAGCAGCTTCTCCTGTTTTTTGCTCAGATTTCTGGGCGTTTTGACCTGGACCTGAATAAGCTGGTCGCCCCGGCGTCGTTTTTGCAGTGACGGGATCCCCACCCCGCGCAGCCTGAAAGTATCGCCGGGTTGGGTGCCCTTGGGAATTTTGAGCATCTCGTGACCTTCGAGGGTGGGCACTTCGATCTCATCGCCCAGGGCCGCCTGCACGAAGGAGATCGGAATCTGGCACAGCACGTCGCTACCGTCACGGTGGAAAAACTCGTGCGGCTCCACATGCACAAAGACATATAGATCCCCTGCAGGGCCGCCGTAGATACCGCCCTCGCCCTCCCCGGTAAGACGCAGGCGGGAGTTGTTGTCGACGCCGGCGGGAATTTTAAGGGTCACCTTTTTATGGGTTTTCACCTGCCCGTTGCCGCGACAGGTCTGGCAGGGATGGGTAATCACCTGCCCCGCCCCGCGGCAAACCGAACATGTGGTGCGCACCGTAAAAAACCCCTGACTACGCGATACCTGGCCGGCCCCCTGGCACTGCTGGCAAGTTTCGGCATAATGACCGGGCTCGGAGCCGCTGCCCTCGCAGGTGGCGCAGGCCGAAAGCTTCTCGATATTGATCTCAGTTTCCTTGCCAAAAGCGGCTTCCATGAAATTGAGGGTCAGGTCGTAGCGCAGGTCCGATCCGCGCTGCCGGTGGCTGCGCTGGCGCCCACCTCCGCCAAAACCGAAGAGATCTTCAAAAATGCTGCCAAAATTGGAGAAGATATCATCAAAGCCGCTAAACCCGGAAAAGCCGCTTCCCGCAAGCCCCTCGTGGCCGAACTGGTCATAAATCTGCCGTTTGCGGGGATCGCGCAACACCTCATAGGCTTCGGCCGCCTCTTTGAACTTATCTTCAGCGGCGGCATTGCCTGGATTTTTATCAGGATGGTATTTCAGCGCCAGTTTTCGGTAAGCTTTTTTGAGCTCGGTTTCGGAAACGCCCTGTCCGACACCGAGCACCTCGTAATAGTCCCGCTTGCTCGACATAAGTGACAACAATCTTCTGGGTGGTTTGGATTTGTCTCAGTACGTTGTAAGGGGCGGCGCCCACCGCCAAAGTGTGACCGTATGGTAATGCAAGATGGGGGGATGTCAATCAACAAAAGGTGCCGATTAAGGGGCCGGCTGAACTATTCCAAGAGGGGACGACGGATGACGGTGTCTTTTCGCCAGCGCGTATCGTCGCGATGGGGATATTCGATATTGTAGTGAAGACCCCGGCTCTCCTTGCGGTGCATGGCGCAGCGGATGATCAGCTCGCCG
Organism: uncultured delta proteobacterium; assembly: GCA_963783425.1. GTDB lineage: Bacteria > Desulfobacterota > Desulfobacteria > Desulfobacterales > QNYZ01 > CAWANO01. The sequence continues at coordinate 46,133 of CAWANO010000006.1, read as the reverse complement.
ACGGTGGCGATGTTTCGCAGCTCGATCAGATCGGCGTGAAACCTTAAAATCCCAGTAATATTCCTGGATCTCCTTTTGGATCAGATCGATCCGCCGGCCGGCGCGCGCCAGGCGCTTGTCCGAGCGGACGATCCCCACATAATTCCACATCAACCGGCGGATTTCATCCCAGTTGTGGGTCACCATGATCAGCTCGTCGCTGTCGGTGGTGCCGACATCGTCCCAGCGGCGGCACATGTGGCAGCAGCCTGAGCCTGTTAGCTGGTCTCCTCCGCGCCTGCTGCGCAGCTGCGCTGTGGGCATACACCAGCGCTTCGATCAACGAGTTGCTGGCCAGGCGATTGGCGCCGTGCAAGCCCGGTGCAGGCGGTTTCACCGATGGCATAGAGGCGGCGGATATCTCGTCGGCCCTGCATGTCGGTCACCACACCGCCGCACATGTAATGGGCCGCCGGCACCACCGGTATCGGTGACTGGGTCATGTCGATGCCGAAACTGCAGACATTTCTGCATAGATATTGGGAAACGCGTGATCGGATAAATCCGGATTTCTTGATGGGAGATATCCAGAAAGACCGAATCGTCGCCGCTGCTTTTCAGTTCGGTGTCGATGGCCCGGGCCACCACGTCCCGGCAGGCCAGCTCCTTTTGGGGGTCATAGTTCTCCATGAAACGCTTGCCGCGCGCATCGATCAGAATGCCGCCCTCGCCCCGCACTGCTTCCGAGATCAGAAAATTTTTGGCATCCGGGATGGTACAGGCAAGTGGGATGAAACTGGACGAATTCCAGGTTGGCCACGGTGGCCCCGGCCCGATAGCCCATGGCGATGCCGTCGCCGGTGGCGATATCGGGATTGCTGGTATACAGATAGACCTTGCCGGCCCCGCCGGTGGCCAGCAGCGTGATCTGGGCATCGAAGGTTTGACCCGATCGGCCCGCCGGTCCAGCACGTAAGCCCCGCAGCAGTAGTCTTCGTGAGTGGTGGTGACCGGCGCCGCGCTTCAGGCGCATGGAATAGGTGATCAGGTCGATGGCGATGTGATTCTTCGAAGATTTCGATGTTGGGGTGCTCGGTCACATGTTCCACCAGCACCCGCGTCCACTTCGCGCCCGGTCATGTCCTGGGCATGCACGATACGCTTGCGGCTGTGCCCGCCCTCCTGCCCCAAATCGAGGTCCAGGGGCTTTCCGACTGTGGTGTCGGCGCCGCTTTCCGCCTTGCGCAGGTTGAACTGTACCCCTAAATCAACCAGCTCACGGATGCGGTCGGGGCCGTTTTTGACCACCATGGCCACCACTTCAGGGTTGCACAACCCGTCACCGGACTCCAAAGTGTCTTGGATATGCAGATCAAAGGAGTCAACCTTGCCGAATACCGAGGCGATGCCGCCCTGGGCGTGGCTGGTGTTGCTATCCATCAGCGAGCGCTTGGTCACCAGCACCACCCGGGCATGCTCGGCCACCTTAAGCGCCATCGAGAGCCCAGCCACCCCCGAACCTATTACGAGAAAATCAGTTTCAAGTTCCATGGCGGACGCTCAGAGCGATAAACGGCGGCGGCGGCGCTTGGCCAAGACCCCGATAATGATGCCCAACAGTAAAACCCCGGCACCGGCGAGAAACCAACGCAGGTTCTGGTGGATTTTTAACTTGGAAGCCTCTTGGGACAACTTTTGATTGAGGGCCGTTGCTTCACTCAGCTCTTTTTGGACCTCATCGAATTTTGATTTTATGGCGACATAGTCCTTGGAGCCGGTTTTGAGCTTTTCATGGTCGGCCTGGAGCGCCTTCAGTTCCGCAAAGGTCTTATCCAAATCCGTTTTCAATTGGTGGTTCTGCTCTTCCAGGCGAGCGATCTCCTGGGCCGGATCGGCCACCTGGGCCATCATTCGGCTGTATTTTTCCTGCAATCGGGCAAGCTCCAGTGAAGGCGGCGCCTGGTTACTTAAAAAGCGGGTCAACACATAACCCTGGTTACCCTGGGGGGAAGAGACCAGCGACCATTCATCTCCCGGCTCGATCACCTCTACCTCCGAACCAACGGGGACCATCTCGATAATCTTTCTCTGACTGCCGGGCTGTTCCCTGAGGGTGATGCCGGTTACACCGACCACATATTTCTGTTCAGCATCGGCGTTGGCGGCAAGCAAGAGGCTGCACAGGGCCAGCATTGCCAACGTCATCCCTGCTCTAAAAATTTGTTTCATCAACGATACCCCATAAGTTGTTCGACCAGCGTTCAGGTCTACGCTTGGTGATGGCAACCCTTGCCGTTAGTGGTTTCAGTATATCCTTTCTATTTTTAGAAAAAACAGTGCGTCTGTCAATAATTCTTTGCATTCAGCATAAGCTGTGGTAATTTTGAAACAGCTGTTAATCGTACAAACCACCGATCCGAGAAAATGATTGCATACGATCTTCAATGCGCCAACGGGCATACCTTTGAAGGCTGGTTCGAAGATTCGACAAGCTTTGAGCGCCAGCAGACGGATGGATTGATCGCCTGCCCCGTTTGCGCCGATACCAGTGTGAGCCGGGTTTTTTCGAGCTTCGCCATCAAATCGCGGGGACCTGCCGACGGTGGCCCCAAACCACCCATGCACCCCGAGGAGATCATTCAAATGGCCCGCAAGGTGTCTGAGTACGTGGAGAAAAATTTCGACAACGTCGGTGCTAATTTTGCCAAGACTGCCCTGAAAATCCACTACGGGGTGGAAGAGCCGCGCAACATTCGCGGCGTCAGCACCCAGGCGGAGGAAAAAACCCTGCGCGATGAGGGTGTTGAGTTTTACAAACTGCCCATTCCCGATCCCGAGCAAAACGCCAAGTCCTAAACCCCCGTTTTAAGGCTACCTACGCTTTCAAAATAATTCGGGCATCGACCACGCTCAGCCCCTGCGGATGCACGATCACCGGGTTAAGGTCCATCTCCTCGATTTGGGGATAGGCCGCGATGATGTCCGAAATTTTCAGCAGCAGGCGCTCGAGGGCCGCCTTGTCGCTGGGCGCCTGGCCACGCACGCCGTTGAGAATGGCGGTCGAGCGGATCTCTTCAATCATTGCCCGCGCTTCGGTTGCATCGAGGGGCAATACCCGAAAGGCGACATCCTTCAAAATCTCCACCAGAATGCCACCGATGCCGAACATGATCACCGGCCCGAACTGGTCGTCGTAGCGGGTACCCACGATCACCTCGACCCCACGGGGCGCCATGGGCGCCACCAAAACCCCGCGAATGTCCGCCTCGGGCGCATAACGGCGCGCCGCCGCCACGATTTCGGCAAACCCCTCCCGGACTGCTTCGGCTCCACTGACATTCAGGCGCACCCCGCCGGCCTCGCTCTTGTGCAAAATGTCGGGCGAAACGATCTTCATCACCACCGGCCCGGCCATGGCTTCCGCCGCCACAACCGCCTCGTCGGCATCCCGCGCCAGGCGGTCGGCGGCCTCGGCAGCTTGATGACGCGCCAGCAACCGTTTGGCCTCCGGCTCGAGTAGCACGCGCCGGCCTTCATCCCTGGCCGCCTGAATTGTGGCCTCGATGTCGGGGTCGGCCTGAGCACCCCATTGCATTTTGAAGCTGCGCTGGGTGTAAACCGCTTTGAGGTGACGCCCGTAGTCGGCCAGCACGGCAACGCATTTACAGGCGATATCCAGTGAATCGTAAACCGGAATGCCGTAGTGACGTGCCAGATCCAGGGCATGCGGCTGGGCGGAAGCGAACAGGCTGTGAATGACGATAGGCTTGCCCGATTTTTTCACCATCTTGCCCATCTGGTGGGCGGCATCTTCTTCCATGAAAGTCAGGCTCTCGGCAAAGCGGATGCCGTAACCCCCGAAAAGTCCCACCAGCAACATCCCGCCGACGTTGGGATCATCGAGAATAATCTGGGCGCATTCGGCGAAAACGGAGGGGTCGGCGTCGGTGCCGCCGGCCACGTCCACCGGGTTGGGCACCGAAGCGGCGGCGGGCAGAATCTCTCGCAGCCGCGCTTGGGTCTCTTCGCTCAGGCGCGGGATCTCGACACCAAGGTCGGTGAGGATGTCGGCGGCGATGGTGGCATGACCGCCGCCGTCGGCCAGGATGGCGACGCCGTTGTTAGTAACGGGCGGCAGGCTGGACAGGGTCTCGGCCGCGGGGAAAAGCTCATCGGAGTTTTCGATCACGGTGATGCCGGCCCGTTAAAATGCCGTCTTGGCCACCTCGGAAATACCGGCCAGAGCCCCGGTGTGGGAGCCGGCCGAACGCTTGCCGGTGGCCGAACGGCCGCTTTTGAGCAAAATAATTGGTTTGGATTGGGTGGTTTTGTGGGCCTGCTCTAAAAATTCGCGGCCCCGGCGCAATCCCTCCACGTACATCAGGATGGCCTTGGTGTCCGGGTCCAGTCGAAAAAACTCGAGGTATTCGTGGAACTTATGTCGGCTTCGTTGCCCACGCCCACGTAATAGGAAAACCCCTTGCGGCTCTTGACCATGGCTTCGGTGATCAGGGTCAGGGCCATGTTGCCGCTTTGGGTCAGCAGGGCGATGTCGCCTTTGGGGGCGTTGCGGATACCCACCAGGTTCATGTTCGTTTTGAGGTTGATCATACCCGAGGTGTTGGGGCCGATCAGCCGGATGTTGTGTTGGCGCGCGGCCGCCACCACCTCGTTTTCCAGGGCACGGCCATCGCGGCCCGTCTCACCGAAACCGCCGGCCAGGATGATGGCGCCCGCCACTCCCTTTTTGCCGCACTCGGCCAGCACCGCGGCCACCGTGCGGGCCGGCGTTGCCACCAGGACGATGTCCACCGGATCTTCGATCTCGGAGACGGCTTTATAGCACCGCAGGCCCAGGATCCGTTTTTCCTTGGGATTGACCGGGTAAATGGTGCCTTCGTATTTTTCCTCCAGTAGGGTACGGATGGCCTGATAGCCCCGCTTGGTGGGGTTTTTGGAAGCCCCCACCACGGCTACCGAATCAGCGTTCATCACTCGTTCAAGCATCGGCCACTCCTTTAATTGGGTCACAGCGCGAAACCTATTTCTCCTTGCGGTGCTCGAAATCCTGCAAGGCCGCCTGGCGCTCCTTGGTGGACACGCATGCCAGACATGCTTCGACCTCATAGTCCATAATCGCCTCGAGGCTGGCTTCACCGCGCGCCATGAGCAGGCCGCGCTTGATCATTTTAATGGAAAAGGCCGAATTTTCCGCGATCTGGTCGGCCATGGCCAAGGTGGTTCGTCCATCAGTTGCCCCAGCGGCACGGCCCGGTTGACCAGCCCAATACGCGCCGCCTCCACGCCATCGATGTATTGGGCCGTGTAGAGCAGCTCGCAGGCCTTACCCGGCCCCATCAGATCCTGCACCAGACGCATGGCACCGCCGGTGACCGAGGATGTAACCCGGGCCTCGGGAGAGCCGATCTTGGCCTCTTCGGCGGCGATGCGAATGTCGCACGCCAGGGCCAGCTCGTAACCCGAACCCAGGGCATAGCCATTGATGGCGGCAATGGTCGGCTTTTCAAAGCGAATGATGGTGCGTGAGGTCTCCTGCAGCGCCTCCAGGTAGCGCCGGTAATCCGCGATGCTGCGCCCTTTGGAGTCTTTCAGGTCGGCCCCGGTGGAAAAGGCGCGCCCTTCACCGGTGATTACCAGCACCCGGATCTCGGCATCGTCGCGCACATCGTCTCAGGGCGTCCTGAAAATCGAGCCACAGCTGCCGGTTCATGGCGTTGAGCACCTGCGGCCGGTTGAGCTTGATGGTCGCCACATGACCCGCTTTATTATAGAGAATCGTATCAAATTTCATATTCACTCCCCCGATCATTCTCTAATTTATGGGGTAAACGTAACCGCCCACACCCCTGTGTTGTCAAGGTCGCACCACCCTAACCTGCCGAATGATGATAGAAACGCTGCAGCCCCAGGGCCGCGCCAAAACAAACCAGCCCGGCACCGTCACTCCAGTAATCGGGCCAAAAGAGCCCAGCCGCGGCCAGCACAAACAGGGCCGTCTCTATCCAGGTGGCGCTTCGAAGGCAATAGCGCTCAATGGCCGAGGCAAAAGCCACTAGGCCTATGGCGGTAGCCGCCATGGTAAGCACCACCGGCCAGTGCAACAGCTGGTAGTCCGCACCTAAACCCAGAAGGGGCCGGTAAGCCATCACGATGGGGATGATGTAGAGCCCCTTGGCCAGCTTCCACGAGGTGAAAGCGGTCCGCATGGGATTGGCCCCGGCCACCCCGGCCCCGGCAAAACTGGCCAGGCTAACCGGCGGCGTCACGTTGGCATCCTGGGAGTACCAGAAAACGATCATGTGCGACACCATCAGCGGAACACCCATGTCGGTCAAGGCCGGTCCGGCCAAGGTGGCCAGCACGATGTAGCTGGCCGTCACCGGCAAGCCCATGCCCAATACCAGCGAGGCGGCACCGATCAGTAAAATGGCCAGCACCTTGATCCCCATGCTCAGCTCCAGCACCAGGCTGGAGAACTTGAGTCCCATGCCCGTCAGGGTGACCATGCCGACGATAATGCCCGCGGCCGCGCAGGCCACCGAGACCATGACGGCGTTCTGGGCACCGCGACTGAGGGCCTGAATGATGCTGCGGCCTTCGGATTGCACAAATTCGCCCAGCGCGGGGCGCGACGCCGACGACCGGATCCATTTGAGCAGGTTGGCGGTCACACTGGCGGCCAGCGTACTCATCACCGCCACGAAACCGGCCATCATGGGCGAGTAGTTGTTCACCAGCACATAGATGAGAATCACCACGGGCACGATGAAGTGCATGCCGTCGCGAATCACCGTCCAGGCTCGGGGCAGGCTCTCTTTGGGCTGGCCCTCCAACCCATATTTTTTGGCTTCGTAATGCACGAAAAGCAGCACGGTCAAATAGTAGAGCACCGCCGGCACCAGGGCCACCTTGATGATGGTCAGGTAGCTGGTATTGGTAAACTCGGCCATTAAAAAGGCCCCCGCTCCCATGATGGGGGGCATCAGCTGACCGCCCGTGGAGGCGGCCGCCTCGATGGCCCCGGCCACATGCGGCCGGTAACCGACCTTTTTCATCATGGGGATGGTAAACGACCCCGTGGCCACCACATTGCCCACCGCCGAACCCGACACGGAACCCATAAAGCCCGACGCCACCACCGAGGTCTTGGCCGGCCCGCCCGAAAAGCGCCCGGTCAGGGCGTAGGCCAAATCGATGAAAAAAGCGCCGCCGCCGGTGGTCTCCAGAAAGGCCCCAAACAGCACGAAGACGAACACGAATGTGGCCGCCACGCCGATGGGCAAGCCGAAGATCCCCTCCGTGGTGAGCCACAATGTGGTGGCGATGCGCTCGATGCTGTAACCCTTGTGAATGATCAGCTCGGGCATATAGGGACCAAACATGGCGTAGAGGATGGCCGTCAGGCAGATGCCGGTCATGATCCAGCCGATCACCCGCCGGCACGCCTCCAGCACCAGCACGGTGCCGATAACGCTCACCACCAGGTCAGCGCGTAGCCAGTCCCCTTGGCGCTCGAATATGGCCGTCAGGTTCACACAGATGTAGGCCGTGCAAAAAACCGAGGCCGCCACCAACACCCAGTCGATGATCACCCAGAGATTGAGACGATCTTTGGCGGCATTTTTGAAAGGGGGTTTGAGCAGGAAAGTGAGCACCAGAATGGCGCCCAGGTGGATCGAGCGTTGCACCAGGGCGGTCAGGGCGGCGATGCCGGCCGTATAGAGCTGGTACACACTGAGGCTCACCGAGACTACCAGCACCACGCCGGCGGTCCAGCGAACCAGGGAAGATGAGGTTGGACTCTGCATAGGTTCGTATCTAGGCGCTCAAGGATGAAGGCGCCAGGCAGATTGATTCACTCATCCGGGCATGTCCAGGGGATCGCAGAACTCCTTAGCGCCCACACGAGTCGGTTGAAAAAAGTGGCCGCTCGCACCTCAAAGCGCACCGCCTGATGGGGCGCAACGGCCGACAGGTTGGCGCCACACCCGCGCCAAATCACCGTGTGGCCCACCCCCTTACTGCCGATGCGCAAAACGAAATCCCCGGTCGGCTGATGCATCGCTTCAATCACTTCGTAGGGCCCCCGCATCACCATGCGCCCTACACCGGGCATGCGCCCCATACCGGCCCCGAACCTCAGGTAGCGCTCCTCTTCGATGTAGATGCGGCCATCGGCATCTACGCTGTGGGTTTCCCAAACGGGCGTACCTTCCACGGAATGGTGGTAGCGGATCGTAAAGCGCTCGCCATCATCAAGAGGTAAGGCCAGCAGCGGCCACCCGCCCGTGACCGGCGTGATGGTCAGCACCAGCCCCGCCGGCCACACCCAAAGGGCCAAGCCCGCCAAAATGGCGGCGCCCACCACGGTTGGCACCGTCCATTTCAGCGGTGGTCGCAAGTTCATCAGCGCATCAGCTTCTGAGGCACCTCGACACCCTGCTCCTTTAGGTATTTGATAGTGCCGGGATGCAGCGGAATCGGCGAGTATTTGACTGCATTTTCCGGCGTGGTATAGGCTGCCGAGGGGTGGATTTTAAGCAGATAGTCGTTGTTCTCAAAGAGCGCCTTTGCCAGTTCGTAGACCAGCCCTTCATCCAGGGATGCCTGGCAGATCATCACGTTCCACACCCCGATGGTGGGCACGGGCTGATCCACCCCGCGGTATACTCCGCCGGACAGTTCCACGGCTGCGTAGGTGTCGTTGGCCGCCAGTATTTTTTCGGCCTGCTCGGGCGAGAACGACAAGATGCGGATGTCGTGCGTGGTGGCCAGGTCCATGATGGAACTGGTTCCGGGCCCCACCGACCAGGCCCCCACCTCGATGGTGCCGTCGCGAAGCGCATTGGCGCTTTCGGTAAACGAGAGACGGCTGTCCTTGAAGCTGTCCAGCGAGACGCCCAGCGCCTTGAGCACCGCTTCGGTCATGAAATTGGTACCACTGCCCGGGCTGCCGGTGCTGATGTTGCGGCCTACCACCTGTTCGATGGAGTCGATGCCGCTATCTTTGAGGATCACCACCTGAAGCAGATTGGGATACATAACCGCCATGGTCAGTATATCGTGTGGTTTGTCTTTGAATTTTCCCTCGCCGTTGAAGCCGGCCAGGGCCACATCACCCATCACCTCGCCCACCACGGTTTCGCCCTTGTGGGCCAGCTTGACATTCTCCACACTGGCGCCGGTGACCTCGGCCACCGCCTTGACGCCTTTGACGTGTTTGGACCAGATTTCGGCCACGCCCCCGCCGTAGGGATAATAGATGCCACCCGTGCCACCGGTACCGATCGAGATAAAGGTGGTCTTGGCCGTCACCGGGCCCACCACCATCAGCATGGCCGCCGCCAGCACGATGGCGAGCACGCTCATTCTGGAAACATTACTGCTGTATAGTCTCATTTTATCCATCCTGTAGGTGTGAATTGGTTGTTGATCAGCACTGGTTTACTCGATGATGCTGACGATCACTTCGACCTGCTTGGGCATGGTCGCTGTCTTGAAAAAAGGCACTTCGACGGACTCTGATTGATCCGGCGCCACCACGGGGGGGTCGCCCTTGCGCGGTATCAGATGGCCGGCGGCCTTATCCTGATCGAGCAAAAAGATGTTGAGCCGGAAGCGCTGCGGGGTGTCGCTGACATTTTGGACTTCGGCCGCGAACGTGAGCGTATCGCCCTCCAGGGTGCAGGCAAACTGATTGATTTGCGCCTCACTGGCCACATCCCAACGGATATCCGTGTCACAGGCCAGGTTTTCAGGCGGACGCGTGGTGGCGCAGCCGGCCACCAGCAAAGTGCCCATCACAATCAGCGCCCCGAACAAGCAAAAAGCGATCGAACGTTTTTGACTCATACCCACCTCCTTGTGCTATGCAGTGTTTCAAGGATAGGGCCCCAAGCGCCGGGGCCCTCTGGACGAATGGCTTATCGTCGTCATGAACCTGGTTCATTCTATACAAACCGTTTGGGAAATGGCAAGCATCGATACCGCCCAATTTTAAGGGGGAATCTCTCGGCAATAGCGCCTCGGTGCACAATATGCTATCTTTAGCATCAATCGACCACAACACACGCGTGGGCTTGAATGACCCCAACGTCCGACAAAATCACCACCTTGGCGGCCGCCGTTGACCGATACGTTGCCGATGGCACTCACATCAGCATCGGCGGTTTTACCATCAACCGCAATCCCATGGCCGCCGTCTACGAAATCATCCGCCAGCGTAAACGGCATCTGCATCTCTATGCCCACTCCAACGGCCAGGGGGTGGACGAGCTGATCGGCGCCGGCTGCGTGGCGCGGCTGGAGATCGCTTACGCCGGCAGCGGCCGGTTCGCGCCCACCTGTATCCGCTTTCGCAAGGCGGTCGAATCGGGTCAGATCAGCGTGGAAGACTACTCCAACTACCAGATGACCCTGCGCTTTATGGCCGGGGCCATGGGGGTGCCCTTTCTGCCCACGCGCTCTTCACTGGGAACCGACATCATCGCCCGCTGGGGCTTTTCACCCGAAATTCGGCAGGCTCAGCCAAAAATCCCCGACTTGAAGCTGGCGGTGATCGATAACCCTTTTGGCCATTGGGCCGATACGCGGAAGGTGGTGCTGGTGCCGGCCATCAACCCCGATGTCACCATCGTGCACGTCCAGCAGGCCGACGCCCAGGGCAACGCCCGCATGCGGGGGTTGACCTTTGCCGACGTCGAACAGGTCAAGGCCGCCCGGCATGTGATCGTCACCTGCGAAACGCTCGTTGAAGAGGAGCGGCTACGCCTCGATCCGGATCAGAATCAGATCCCGTTTTTCATGGTCGACGCCGTGGTGCCAGTACCCCTGGGCGCCTACCCCACGGCCTGCTACGGGCATTACGACTACGACCCGGTCTATCTCAACCGCTACCGCCGCGCCGCCGGTGACGACCAGCGCTACCACCGCTATCTGAGCGAACGCATTCTGGAAACCGCCGATCACACGGCCCTGCTGGCGCAAATCGATCCGGCCCAGCTCGAGGCCATCCAGGCCGACCCACGTACCGGCTACGCCGTGGGTCTGGACCGCCGCTGAGCAGTCGTCGGGCCTGAGCCCCCTTTTGGCCCCGGCCCACAGCAGCGATTGACACCACGGCCCGCCTTATGGGAAAATTGGTATGGCATCTACCATCCTGTCGGTGCATCCACCCGGTTCATCACGCTCGGCTGTTCACACCATTTGCACTGCCCTCCGCCCAGCCGATCATGAACCAGCACCGGCCCACCCGACACTGCCAACGGAAAGGAGGAGTGTATGGCCGCCCATAAAGTTCTGGTGCCCTATAATTTCACCCAAAATGATCAAAAAACACTCGGTTTCGTCATCGAAAGTTACACCGAAGATGAGCAGGTCGAGATCACGCTCCTGCACGCTTACGCCCCCTTGCCGCAGATTGAAACCGACGACAAGACGGTGATGGCGCGCCTGGCCGAAAACCTCTCCTACCTGCGCCAGAAGATCAACGACACCGAGCAAGCCCTCAATGAGGCCCGTGCCCGCTTGATAAAGGCGGGCTTTGCGTCCGAGCGAGTGACCTGCGTTTTCAAGGCCCGGCAGAAAGATGCCGCCCAGGAGATTATCGACCTGGCCCGTCAGGGGCGCTACAGCACGGTCATTTTGAATCGAAGGACGAGTAGCATCAACCGTTTTTTCACCCCCAGCGTTTCCAAGAAAGTGGTTAAAACCTTAACCGACATCGACGTGATCACCGTCGCTTAACGTCATGCGATCCCCTTGGGCGATCGCTTCAGGGAGAGCCAAAATGAACGAGCCTGATAAAATCAATCTGGAGACTTACAAGCTGCTGGTTCGAACCATTGCCGAGAACCCCGGCATTGACGTGATGGGCAACCAGCTCTGCCAGCTGCTGGTGGGGGCCCTGGGCGTCAAAGGGGCCACGCTCTTCGTGCTCGATCCGGTGCGGGCCGAGCTGGCCATTCTGGCCAGCGCCGGCCTGAGCAGCGCCTACACCCAAAAAGGCCCCATTCTGGTTGATGCCAACATCGAATTGCGCGCCAACCGCGAAACGGTGGTAATCAGTGACACCGAAGCCAGCGACCAACTGCAATACCCGCAAAAAGCCAAGGCCGAGGGCGTGCGTGCCATCGTATCCTGCCCGATTACCGCACGTACCAAGATCGTGGGTGCGCTACGGCTATACAACGCCACGCCGTGGGAAATCTCGTCCGTTGACATGATCTTTTTAGGGCTACTGGCCCACACCATCGGCATGGCCTTGATGCACTCCAGAATCGCCACCGCGCTGGCGGCCATCAAGGAGACCGTGGGCGAAATCCACCCGGTCTGGCTCTAAACATGGCCCCGACCTACAGCGCGCGCGAAATGATGGCCGTGGTCGCCGCGCGGCAGATCCGCGACGGCGACATCGTTTTTTGCGGCACCGGCATCTCCATGCTGGCCGCCATGGCCGCCAAACACATCCACGCCCCCCGCAGTGTTATCTTCTTTGAGACCGGCGCCATCGACTCGCGCCTCGAAGAGATCCCCCTGGCCGTGGCCGACCCCCGCGTGATGTACGCCGCAGCCGTCAACGGCGGACTGGCCGACGCTTTCGCCACCATGCAAAACCGGCTGAACGGCACCACCGTGGTGGGGATTTTGGGGGCGGCCCAGATCGACCCCTACGGCAATCTCAACTCCACCGCCATCGGCGACTACCACCGCCCCACAGTCCGTTTTTCCGGGTCGGGCGGCGCCTGCGATGTGGGTTCATTTCTCCACCGCACCATTATTTTCATGCGCCAGCAACGGCGCAAATTCGTGCCACAACTGGACTATCTCACCTCCCCGGGCTGGCTCGATGGCCCTGGCGGCCGCAGCCGGGCCGGTCTGCCCGCCGGCGGCCCCGAGGCGGTGGTCACCAACCGGGCCATGCTGAAGTTTGACGATAGCACCCGCCGCATGTACCTGGCGGCCTGTTATCCCGGCGTTAAGCCTGCCTCGGTTCAGGCCGAGACCGGTTTCGAGATCGACCTCTCCCGGGCCGAAGAGACACCCCCGCCAACGGCCGAAGAGCTCGAAATCCTCAGAGCGCGCTGCGATCCGCAACGGTTGATTCTTGGACCTTAAAATGATTGTTTATTGTGTCACCCCCCCAATCCTTAAGAAAGGAGGATTCCCATGGCAGCCAAGAAGATTTTGATGATCACCGGAGACTTTACCGAAGATTACGAAACCATGGTACCCTTCCAGGCGCTGGGCATGGTCGGACACACGGTGCATGCCGTCTGTCCCGACAAAAAGGCCGGCGACCAGGTGCGCACCGCCATTCACGACTTCGAGGGCGATCAGACCTACAGCGAAAAACCGGGCCATAACTTCACCCTAAACGCGACCTTCAGTGACATCAAACCGGCCGATTACGACGCCCTGGTGATCCCCGGCGGCCGCGCCCCGGAATATATCCGCCTCAACGAGCGCGTTCTGGAGATGGTGCGCCACTTCGACAAGGCCGGCAAACCGATTGCCGCGATCTGCCATGGCGCCCAAGTGCTGGCCGCGGCCGGGATCCTCGAAAACAGGGCCTGTTCGGCCTACCCGGCCGTGGGTCCCGATGTCACCCGCGCCGGCGGCAAGTATGTCGAGATTCCGGTCGACCAGGCCCATGTGGACGGCAACCTGGTCAGCGCCCCGGCCTGGCCCGCGCACCCGCAGTGGCTGGCTAAATTTTTGCAGGTGCTGGGCACCCGCATCGAACTCTAGGTTGCAACCGAGAATTTGCATAAGAGCTATTTGACGTCAAACCCATAGCTGGTCTTCGCCCACAATCGTTAGACACCGGGCGAAGGCCAAACGCTTTTTGGAGAACCCGAATGAGAATCGCCATTGTCGGCGGCAACCAGCGCTGCGCCGAGCTAATCGAACTGATCGAAAAACACACCTTCCACGAGATCTCGCCCCAGGTCGTGGCCGTAGCCGACCCGGACCCCCAGGCGCCCGGTATGCTCGAAGCTAAAAAACGGCAGCTATTTGTCACCACCGACTACAACGACTTTTTCAAGCGCGACGACATCGACCTGATCCTCGAGCTGATCGGCAGCATCGATGTCTACAACGATATCCTGGCCAAAAAGTCCCGAGACGTGCGAGCCATCTCCAAGGCATCGGCCGTGCTCTTTTGGGAAGTCGCCCGCGTCTCGCAACTGCACCAGCAGACCGACCGCGAGCTGCAAAAAGCGCAGGCCATGTACGAGACCGTGCTCAACGAGCTAATCCACGAAGATGTGGTGATTTTGAGCAGCGACCATCGCATTATCGATGTCAACGATACCATGCAGCGCAAAATCGGTCTGCCGCGGGAAAAAATCATCGGCCGCCCCTGCTACGAGGTGACCCACCACCTCACCGAGCCCTGCACGGGCCAGTACCACCCCTGCCCGCTCAATGAGACCCTCAACACGGGCAAGCCCTCCAAGGCCACCCATGTGCATTTCGACCGCAACAACCGCAAGATTTTTTACGCCATCTCCTGCTACCCCCTCTGGGAAGATGGTCGCATCGTCGCCGCCATCGAGATCTCGCGCGACATCACCAAAGAGATCAACCTGCAAAAAGCGATGATGCTGCAGGAAAAGATGGCCTCCATTGGGCGGCTTTCAGCCGGCGTGGCCCACGAGATCAATAACCCCCTGACCACCATCCTCACCACGGCCATGCTGCTTCAAGAAGATCTGGATCCTTCCGACCCCTTGTTTCAGGAACTCAAAGCCATCAGCGACGAAACCCTGCGCTGCCGCAAGATTGTCAAAGGACTGCTCGATTTCGCGCGCCAGAACAAGCCCGAGAAAAAACTCAACGACATCAATGCCGTCGTCACCGAGTGTGTCATGCTCACCAAAAAACAGGCTGCTTTCACGGACGTGGCGGTCACCCCGCAACTCACCCCGGACATTCCGCTGATGCGCGTAGACAAAGGACAAATCCAGCAGGCCCTGATCAACTTGATCATCAATGCCGCCGAGGCCTCGCGTCCAGGCGAGCGGGTCGAGGTGGTCACGCGCCTCAACCGCATCGACTGCATGGCCGAAATCGAGGTTCGCGACAACGGCATCGGTATGGACGAAGAGACCGTGGCGCGCATCTTCGACCCCTTCTTCACCCTCAAGGAGGATGGCAATGGTTTGGGGCTGGCCATCACTC
The DNA here is from genome assembly GCA_963783425.1 of uncultured delta proteobacterium. Taxonomy (GTDB): domain Bacteria; phylum Desulfobacterota; class Desulfobacteria; order Desulfobacterales; family QNYZ01; genus CAWANO01. Next base: position 30,947 of record CAWANO010000006.1, on the reverse strand, counting down.
ACGGCATCATCGAGCAGCACGGCGGCGCCGTCGAGGTGGACAGCGTACTCGGCCAGGGAACACGCTTTATCGTGCGTTTGCCTCTTGAAAAGGGTGTCCAAAATGGCTGAACCGCCGCGCATCCTGATTGTCGACGATGAGCGCCCCATCTGCCTCAATTGCGTCAAGATCCTCTCCAAGCGCGATTACGAGGTGCACTACGTTCTCGACGGTCAAGCGGCCCTGCGTCAGATGGAGGCCCAGCCTTTTGATGTAGTCATCACCGACCTGAAGATGCAACGCATGGGCGGCATGGAGTTACTGGCCTGCATCCAGGAGGCCTATCCCCAAACGCGCGTGATCGTCATCACCGGCTACGCCTCGGTGGCCTCGGCCGTGGAAGTGATGAAGACCGGTGCCTTCGACTATCTGGCCAAACCCTTCACGCCCCACGAGTTGCGCTCGGTAGTGGCCCAGGCCCTGGCCGACATCGAACAGGACCTGATCGCATCCTCACCAGTGGCGCCGAGGCTCGCCGACCGAAAAGTCTCCCACCAGTTGATCGGCACCAGCGCCAAGATCCGGCAGGTGGTGTCCATGATTCAAAAGGTGGCCCCCACCAATGCCACCGTAATGATCGGTGGCGAGAGCGGCACCGGCAAGGAGCTGGTGGCGCGGGCCATTCATGCCAACAGTGCGCGGCGCGAGGCGGTCTTTTTCGCCGTCGATTGCGGCACCCTGTCGGGTAACCTGCTCGAAAGCGAGCTTTTCGGCTACGCACGCGGCGCCTTCACCAGTGCTGACCGTGACAAGCAGGGCATTCTCACGCGGGCCGACGGCGGCACCATCTTTTTAGATGAGATCAGCAACACCTCTCTGGAGGTGCAGGGCAAGCTGCTGCGCTTTATCGAGAGCCGCGAGTTTCTGCCCCTGGGCGCCACCCGCTCCCAAAAGGTGGATGTTCGCCTGATCTTCGCCACCAACGAAAACCTGACCGACATGGTCCAGGCGGGGACCTTTCGCGAGGATTTCTACTATCGCATATTCGTCTACCCCATCTTGATGCCACCTCTGCGCCAGCGGCGCGAGGACATCTTGCCCATTGCAGATCACTTTCTGAACCTGTTTTCCCGCAAAATGAAAAAAGAGATCGTGGGTTTCGATGACGCCGCCCGCCAGCGTCTGCACGATTACCAGTGGCCCGGCAACGTGCGCCAGCTTCGCAATGTGGTCGAACGGGCCCTCATTCTGTGCGATCAACCCCTCGTGTCAGCAATGGAGATCCAGCTCTCCGACGGGGCTGCCGTTGACCAGGCCGGGGGCGAGCAGGCCCCTCAAACCAACGCCGAGCTCAAAGAGCTTAAAAAGACACTGCGGCAGCAGGCGGTGGCCGAGGTAGAGCGAAAATTCCTCATGCAGGCCCTGATCAATGCCGACTGGAATATCACCCAGGCCGCCCGCGACACCCAGATGCAGCGCAGCAACTTTCAAGCTTTGATGAAAAAGCACAAAATCCGCCGCCCGGCGGTATGAATCACCTCAAACTCTATTTATACACCGCCTATTTTTTTTATACACCTGGCCGGGCAGCAATCTTTTTAGCTCAAGGCGCCGGCTCACATCGCTGCAATTCCTCCTAACAATCTATTTTCATTCATATTTAATGCCAGCCTTGACCCTTGCATGATGGCCCCAGGCCGTTAACGCAGCACCTTTTTTAATGAACATATTTTATATACACCTCACAATTACGACCGATCGCTATTTTTTATATTTCCAATATTTTCTTATAGTTATAAGATAGTCCTACGAAGTGGCACGATCCGTGCTTAGGTGTAAGGCCAACAACGGAATCAATTTTCTTTCTCAAAAGAATCAAGCCATCGAATAAGGAGGAGATCATGGAGAGCGCCGGAAAAATCATCGTGGTCGATGACGAAGCCCGTATATGTCAGCCGTGGAGAAGATCCTAAAAAAGAACGATTACGAAGTGATCACCGCCAACAGTGCCGACGAGGCCCTGGAAAAAATGGCCGGAGAGTCTTTCAACCTCTTGATTTCAGACATCGTCATGCCCGGCAAAAACGGGCTGGAGCTGCTCAAGCTGGTCAAAAGCAACTGGCCCCTCACCAAAGCGGTCATGATGACGGCCTACGCCTCCACCGAAACGGCCATGAAGGCCATCCGCCTGGGGGCCCTGGACTATGTGCCCAAGCCTTTTAGCCCCGACGAATTGCGCGGTACGGTGGAAAAAGCGCTCTCGGGCGAACTGATCGAGGCTTCGGTGAGCGACGCCGAGCGCCAGGCCATCAACCCCATGGGTGCCGACATGCCCTTTGACGTCGACGAGGTGAGCGATGCCGTGGGCGAAGCGTACGCCGATATGCTGGGTCGATCCGACATGCCCGTGGTGGAGGTGAAAAGCTCCGAGCCGCTGGAGAACTTTTGCGAAGTGGGCGACATGGTGTGCGACATCTTCAAGAAGCTGGGCGCCACCTGCAAGGCCGGCATCAAAACCGAGGCCTGCCCCCAGAAAAAGGCCAAGAAGGGCAAACAGGCCAAACAGGCCGGTTTCGACGGCAAGCGCCTGATCGGCGTCGACGAACCGTTCAACTACGATGAAGTAGTGGACGTCACCGGCCCTGAGTACTTGCAGTACGCCCATAACGGTGTCAGCCTATGTCCCTTACGAGGAGCTCAAGGCCAAGGTGGCCCGCATGGACAACCGTGGCCAAATCGACGTCGATATGCCCTTCGAGCGCGCCGAGGTGGCCAAGGTCACTGGCGACAAGTATGCCGATCAACTGACGCGTGAAGACATGCCCGCCGTGGAGGTGGTGGCCAGTGAACCTTTGGAAAATTTCTGCGAAGTGGGCGACATGGTGTGCGACATCTTCAAGAAGCTGGGCGCCACCTGCAAGGCCGGGATCAAAACCTCGGCCTGCCCCCAGAAAAAGGCCAAGAAAGGTAAAAAAGCCCCGTTGGAGGGCTTTGACGGCAAGACCCTGATGGCTCCGGACCTGCCCTTTAACGTCGAAGAGGTGGCTGCCGTCGCCGGTGCCGACTACGTTGAGCACCTGGCCTACGACGGTACCATCGTCACCCCCTACGCCGAGCTCAAGCAGAACTACCAGCGCCTTCTGGATCTGGAGGCGGCCCAGGCGGCCATCCAGCCCGCCCAACGCGCCGAGGCGGGTCAGGAGCGCATCCTCATCGTCGACGACGAGGTGGCGGTCAACAACAACATCCGCAAGATTCTCTCCCGAAAGGGCTACCGCATCGATCAGGCCCTCACCAAGCAAGAGGCCCTGGACCAGATCGCATCCCGCGCCTACGAACTGGTGCTGCTCGACCTCAAGATCCCCGGGGTGAACGGGCTGGAACTGCTCGAGGCCGTGCGCGACCAGAATCCCGGTGCCAAGGTGATCATCATCACCGGCTACGCCAGCATCGATACCGCCGTGGAGGCGGCCCGCCTGGGTGCCGTGGACTACCTGCCAAAACCCTTTACACCGGATGAAATCCGCAACGTTGCCGGAGAGGCCTTGAAACTGGCCGCATAGAAAAACTATACATCACAGTGGGGATGGCGTCCGTCGCCATCCCCGCCGCTAACCCGCCCGCTAACATCCCCGTTGGCCCCTGCCCGATCTAACATCCCGAATATAAATGCAATGTCGTTTTCCAATCCTTCGAATTGAACGGCGTCCAACGGCATCAGGCCAAAAATGATTGACAAGCCGGTTGTCAATTCGATAGAAGGACAATTTGGACAAATTCGGGTCAAACCCTTACGAGGATAGGCTCCGATGGCCCGCCCAAAAGCGGTCGCGCGGCCATCGCGGTTATGAGGGTCGACCGCACCAATCGCGCCTCCAACTGCCGCCTTGCGGCGCGGACGTGCGATCCATCAACATCAGGAGAAACCCTATGCCTAACGATGTTATAGGATCGGTTCTGGTGGTCGGCGGCGGCATCGCCGGGCATGCAGTCCGCTCTGGATCTGGCCAACTCGGGCTACTATGTCTATCTGCTGGAAAAATCGCCCTCCATCGGTGGGGTCATGTCCCAGTTGGACAAGACCTTCCCCACCAATGACTGCGCCATGTGAATTATCTCACCTGTACTGGTCGAGGTCGGCCGGCATCTGAACATCGAACTGATCACATACGCAGATTTGGAGTCCGTTGAGGGCGAAGCGGGCAATTTCAAGGTCAAAGTGAGAAAACGCGCCCGCAACATCAAAATGGACCGCTGTACGGGCTGCGGCGCCTGCGTGGAAAATTGCCCCGTGGTGCAGATCGTCCCCGCTGCTTAGAGGCTTCGTGAACCGCTGTCAACATTCAGGAGATAACCGCATGAGTGAAGCAATAGCCGCGGCGACCGTCGCCGAAGTGGAAATCGATTACCTGGAGCTGGATCGTATCATTGACGAGGAGTATCGACAACGATAACGAAAATCTGATCATGATGCTCCAGGCCATCCAAAATCACTACAACTACCTGCCCGAAGCCGGCCCTGAGCTATCTGTCGGCCAAAATCGGCGTGCCCTACAGTAAAATTTACGGCGTGGCCACTTTCTACAGCACCTTCAGCCTGGAACCGCGCGGGCGGCACATCATCTCCATCTGCCTCGGTACGGCCTGCCACGTGCGCGGAGGCGAACGCATCCGCGAACGCATCACCGCCAAACTGGGCATCAACGATAGTCAGACCACCGTCGATAACCGCTTCACCCTGGAGTCGGTGCGCTGCATCGGGTGCTGCAGCCTCGGGCCGGTGGTCAAGGTCAATGAGGACATGCATGGCCGGCTGGCTCCGGATCAGATCGGCAAAATTTTGGATCAATACGAATAAGCGTTGAACGACGAGGCGATACGATGAAAATCCAGTCTGAAAAAGACTTAACACAGATAGCCCAAGACTATCAGCAAAAACTCTACCGGCCGAAAAAGATCAAGGTCAATATCGGCATGGCCTCCTGCGGCATCGCCGCCGGGGCCCAGGACGGCCTCAACACCGCCCGGCAAGCCCTTGAGGGCGACGATACGGTCGAAATTTGCCAGACCGGCTGCATCGGCTTCTGTCGAGGAAGAGCCGCTGGTGGAGATCGTGGCCGACGGTCGGCCCCGGGTGATGTATCAGAAAATCACCCCCGACCGTATCCTCGATGCCATCGAGGATTACCGCTCAGGCAAGTTTGAGAAGAAAAAATGGATCCTCGGCCAGATGCGCGATCCCCGCTCGGTGCTCGACGAAGGCGTAGAGAATCCCCTGGCCGAGGTGGACCCCCAGGAAAAGATGGCCGCATTCTGGAAGACATTCCCTTCTATACCAAGCAGGTCAAGATCGCCCTGCGCAACTGCGGCTACATCGACCCCGACAGCATCGAGGAATACATCGCCCGAGGCGGCTATCGTGCCTTTTTCAAGGCCCTGCACGATTACAAGCCGGCCGACATCATCGAACGAGGTCAAGGCCTCGGGCCTGCGGGGACGCGGCGGCGGCGGCTTTCCCACCGGCATCAAATGGGCCACCTGCGCCAAGCACGACGGCGAGCGCTCCATCATCTGCAACGCCGACGAAGGCGACCCCGGCGCCTATATGGACCGTAGCATCCTGGAAGGCGACCCCCACAGTGTTCTCGAGGGCATGCTGATTGCCGGCGTCGCCATCGGCTCCAGCCAGGGTTACATCTACGTGCGCAACGAATACCCCCTGGCCGTCAAACGGCTGGTAACCGCCATCAAGCAGGCCGAAGCCTACGGCCTGCTGGGTGACAATATCGGCGGCACCGATTTCTCCTTCCATATTAAAATCTCCACGCGGCGCCGGCGCCTTTGTCTGCGGCGAATCCACCGCCCTGATGGCCTCCCTGGAGGGCAAAGTGGGCCGGCCGCGGGCCAAATATGTGCACACCGTGGAAAAGGGCTTCCGCGAAGGCCCCTCCAACCTCAACAACGTGGAAACCTACGCCAATGTGCCCGCCATCATGCTCAAGGGCGCGCAATGGTACGCCGCCATGGGCACCGAACACAGCAAGGGCACCAAGGTCTTTTCGCCTGGTGGGCAAGATCAACAACACCGGCCTGGTGGAAGTGCCCATGGGCATCAGCCTGCGGGAAATCGTCTTCGACATCGGCGGCGGCGTGCCCAAAAAGAAGGCATTCAAGGCGGTCCAGACCGGCGGCCCCTCGGGCGGCTGCATCCCCGAACGCTTTCTCGATCTGCCGGTGGACTACCAGCACCTGGCCGAAGTCGGCTCCATCATGGGCTCGGGCGGCATGATCGTCATGGACCAGGACACCTGCATGGTGGACGTGGCCCGCTATTTTCTGGATTTTCTCAAGGAGGAGTCCTGCGGCCAGTGCAACCCCTGCCGGGAGGGCATCAAGCAGATGCTGGACATCCTGACCCGCATCTGCGCCGGCGACGGCAAGGAGGGCGACATCGAGCTCCTGGAAGAACTGGGCAGCATGGTGCAGAAGTTTTCCCTGTGCGGCCTGGGCACGGCCGCGCCCAACCCGGTTCTGACCACCATCCTCTATTTCCGGAATGAATACGAAGCGCATATCCGGGATAAAAAATGCCCGCGCCGGCGTCTGCAAACCCCTGTTTCATTATGAAATCGATGCCGAAAAGCTGCACCGGCTGCCAGGTCTGCTTTCGCAAATGCCCGCAGGATGCGGTCTCCGGCGAGAAGAAAAAGCCGCACGTCATCGACCAGGAAAAGTGCATCAAGTGCGGTATCTGTTATGACGGCTGCAAATTCGACGCTATCGCCATTCGCTAAAAAAGGGATAGAATTCATGATTACATTTAAACTCAACGGGAAGACAGTTCAGGGTGAAGAAGGCCAGTACATCCTTCAGGTGGCCGAAAAATACGGCGTCGACATCCCGACCCTCTGCCACCATAAGGCGCTGGAGCCGGCCGGCATGTGCCGCATGTGCACCGTGGAGCTGTTTGACGGCCGCCGCACCCGCTTTGTGACGGCCTGCAACTATCCCATCTGGGAAGGCATGGAAGTCAACACCGACACCGAGGCGGTGCATCAGGGCCGCAAGCTGATCGTCGAACTGCTGCTGGCGCGCTGCCCGGAGGTGCCGCTGCTTGCAAAAACTGGCCGCCAAGTACGGCATCGAAAAGCCCCGTTTCGAGACCGAAGACGACACCTGTATCCTCTGCGGGCTGTGCGTGCGCATGTGCGAAAAAATGGGCAACAGCGCCATCAGCCTGACCGGCCGCGGCGTGGAGATGTAGGTGGACACCCCGTTTCATGTGCAGACCGATGTCTGCATGGCCTGCGGCGCCTGCGCCTCGGTCTGCCCCACCGGCCACATCACCCTGGAAAAGATCCGCGACCAGATCACCAGCAGAGACAATGTTCAGCTGATCCCCTCGGAATACGACGTGGGGCTCAAGGGCCGCAAACCGGTCTATGTGCCCTATGCCCAGGCCGTGCCCAATACGCCGGCCATCGACCGGGATGTCTGCATGCATTTTAAAACCGGCGGCTGCAAGGTCTGTGCCGACTTCTTTTGCGGCGTGGACGCCATCGACCACGAGATGGAAGACGAAATCATCGAACTGGAGGTGGGCTCCATCATCCTGGCCCCGGGCTTCGAGCCCTTTGATCCGTCCAAGTTCGACTCCTACAGTACGCCAACCATCCCAACGTCATCACCGCCATGGAGATGGAGCGTTTGCTCTCGGCCTCCGGCCCCACCGGCGGCCACCTGGTGCGCCTGTCGCGACCACAAGGAGCCGAAAAAGATCGCCTGGTTTCAATGCGTCGGATCGCGCGATCTGAACCGCTGCGACAACGCCTACTGCTCGTCGGTCTGCTGCATGTACGCCATCAAGGAAGCCGTCATCGCCAAGGAGCACGCCGGCGACGACCTGGACTGCGCCATTTTCTTCATGGACATGCGCACCCACGGCAAGGATTTCGAGCGCTTCTACGAAAAGGCCAAGGAAGCATGGGCATCCGCTTTATCCGCAGCCGGGTGCACATCCATCGATCCCGGCCGGCCGAAGCGCAGGATCTGTCGCGTTGCGCTACGTCGACCGAGGACGGCGAAATGGCCACCGAAAACTTACGACATGGTGGTGCTGTCGGTCGGCTTGCAGACCCACAGGAAGCCGATCGAGCTGGCCCAGCGCCTGGATATCGATCTGACCGCCGGGCAACTTCTGCCAGACCGACACCTTCGCGCCCGTGGCCACCTCCCGCGAGGGCATTTTCGTCTGCGGCGCCTTCCAGGGCCCCAAGGATATCCCCCAGTCGGTGGTGGACGCCAGCGCCGCGGCGGCGGCGGCCGGCGAAATCCTCAGCGTCGGCCCGCAACACCGAGACCAAGGTGCCCGAGGTGGTGCCGGAAACCAACGTCATCAACGAACGCCCCCGCATCGGCGTGTTCGTCTGCCACTGCGGCATCAATATCGCCGGCGTGGTGGATGTGCCGGCGGTACGCGACTATGCCGCCGCCCTGCCCTATGTCGAGTATGTCACCGACAACCTCTACTCCTGCTCCCAGGATACCCAGGAGACCATGACCCAGATCATCAAGCAGAAGAACCTCAACCGCGTGGTGGTGGCCGCCTGCACGCCCAAGACCCACGAGCCGCTGTTCCAGGAGACCCTGATCGACGCCGGGCTGAACAAATACCTGTTTGAAATGTCCAACATCCGCAACCAGGACTCCTGGGTGCACAAAAACAACCCGGATCTGGCCACCGAAAAAGGCCAAGGACCTGGTGCGCATGGCCGTTTCCAAGGTGGCCCTGATGCAACCGCTTGCCGAGGCCGAACTGGCGATCAACCAGACCGCCCTGGTCATCGGCGGCGGCATCGCCGGCATGACCGCGGCCCGGAGCCTGGCCCGCCAGGGCTACGAAACCCATCTGGTGGAAAAAGGCGACCATCTCGGCGGCCAGGCCCGCAACCTGTATCCGCACACCCGATGGTGAAGCAGTGACATCCGGCAAGCTCAAGGCGCCTGATCGGTGTCCGATGACGCGGACGAAGCACATCCAGGTCCATCTGAACAGCGAACTGACGTCGGTGGAGGGTTTTGTCGGCAATTTCAAATCGACCCTCGAAACGGACGGCCGACGAAACCAGCGTGGAACACGGCGTCGCCATCGTGGCCACCGGCGCCACGCCCTACTGCCCGACGAATATGCCTACGGCCAGGATGCGCGGGTTGCTCACCAGCCTGGAACTGGATCACAAACTGATGGCTGACGACCGACGCCGTCGACAAGTCAACACGGCGGTATTCATCCAGTGCGTCGGTTCGCGCGAGCCCGAGCGCCCCTACTGCTCGCGGGTATGCTGCACCCACTCGGTGGACAATGCCCTGGCAGCTCAATGAGCGCAATCCGGAGATGAACGTCTACGTGCTCTACCGCGACATGCGCACCTACGGCGAGCGCGAGTACCTTTACAAGGAGGCCCGCCAGAAGGGGGTCATCTTTATCCGCTACAGCCTGGAGAACAAACCCCAGGTCGAGTCGAAAGGACGGCGAACTGACGGTCACGTGACCGACCACGTGCTCGGGCCGCCCGTCGACATCGAGACCGACCTGCTGTGCCTGGCCACGGCCATTTTGCCCAACCAGCGACGAAAAGCTGGCGCAATTTTTCAAGGTGCCGCTCAACGAGGACGGATTTTTCGTCGAGCGCCACGCCAAGCTGGGGCCCGTCGGAGTTCGCCACCGACGGTGTGTTTCTGTGCGGCATGGCCCACTACCCCAAACCCATCGACGAATCCATTGGTCCAGGGCCAGGCGGCCGCCTCGCGCGCCGTGACCCTGCTGGCGCGCGAAAAGATCTATACCAGCGGTCAGGTGGCCGAGATCAGACCCGGCCAACTGCAGCCAGTGCGGGGTGTGCGTGTCGGTTTGCCCCTATTCGGCCCCCGCCTTCCGCTCGTCCGAAGAGCGTTTCTGCCCCGGCCGGGCCGAGATCAATCCGGTGCTGTGCAAAGGCTGCGGCCTGTGTGTGGCCTCGTGCCGCTCGCGGCGCCATTCGTCTCAAAGGGTTTGACAACGACCAGATTTTTGCCCAGATCTTTTCTCTGAACGAAGTGGTCGGTGGCTAAGCGATAATAACATAAAGGAGTTATGATGACCGACTGGGAACCGAAAATCGTCGCGTTTCTGTGCAACTGGTGCAGCTACGGCGCCGCCGACCTGGCCGGCGTCAGCCGCATGGAATACCCGCCCAACATCCGGGTCATCCGCATTCCCTGCACCGGCCGCATGAGCCCCAAGTTCGCGCTGGCCGCCTTGCGGGAAGGCGCCGACGGCGTATGGGTCTCAGGGTGACATCCCGGCGAATGCCATTACCTGGAAGGTAATTACTACGCCCGTCGCAAATTCGCCCTGTTTAATGAATCTGATGGAGCACATGGGGATCGAACCCGGCCGCATCCACTTTTCGTGGGTCTCTTCGGCCGAATCGACCAAATTTGTGGATGTGGTCAACGCAGGTCACCGAAGCGGTCAAGGCCCTGGGTCCCAATACGCGCTTTGTCAAACAACACGCTAAGGTAGCTTGATATACGCATGATCGAATACACTGAAAAAATCAGAGAAATTGCCCGGCGCCTGCTGAAAGAGGGCCAGGTGGAGATGGTGATCGGGTTCCGCAAGGGCACCTTGCCGATGATGAATGAACCCTGCATGGTTCGTTCGGCGGCCGAAGTGGAGCAACTGGTCTGGGACAGCAACTGCGGCATCAACGTTGCCAACTATTTGACCGACCGCAAAGAGAAGATCGGCAGTGGTGGCCAAGGGCTGCGATTCGCGCAACATCGTCACCCACGTCATCGAAAACAAAATCGCTCGCGACCAGCTCTATATCATCGGCGTCCCCTGCACCGGCATGATCGACCGGCGCATGATCAACGCCATGGTGGCCGACGTCACCGAGGTGACCGAGCAGGACGACACCATCATCGTCAAAAGCCCGGCCGGCGAGCAGGCTACCCCAAAAGCGAGCTGCTGCAAAAAACTGCACCATCTGCGTGCATCACAACCCGGTCATCCACGATGAGATGCTGGCCGATCCGGTCGAAGAGCCCCAAGGCGTTGAACGCTAGGCCGGTGTCGAGCGTATCGAGGCCATGCCGAGCGACGCCAAGTGGGCCTATTTCGACGACCTGCTCCAGGAGTGCATCCGCTGCTACGCCTGCCGCAACGCCTGTCCGCTCTGCTACTGCCCCACCTGTTTCGTGGATGAGTCCATGCCCCAGTGGGTCGGCAAAAGCCAGGATCCCATCGATGTGCGCACCTTTCATTTCTTGCGCGCCTACCATTGCGCCGGCCGCTGCACCGACTGCGGCGCCTGTGAACGGGCCTGCCCGGTGGGGATCAACATGCGCGTCTTTACCAAAAAATTGGAGAAGGATTGTTTCGAGCAGTGGGGTTGGGAAGCCGGCCTCTCCACGGAAACGCGCCCCCCGCTGGACACATACAAGAGCGATGACCCGGACGATTTTATCAAATAAGCCACTTTCAAACGAGTACGAAGGCATAATGAAAATATACCAGATTGATCCAAAGCGTTGGCAAGCGGGCCTGGAAACGGTCAAAAAGCGCCTATCGCCTCTTCGGGCCGGTCAAAGACCAGGAGTTTTTCCTGTTCAAACCGCTCAACGAGAGCGAAGCACCCAACCTGGCCTTTCAAAACACGCGTCTTTCGGCCAAGGGGGTGATCTATCCGCAATCCCAGGCCATGTTCGACTACAGCCTCGACGAAAAAGACGAAGACCATCACCGCATGCGCGAGGCCGCCTACGACGACACGCCCCGGGCGCTGATCGGCATTCGCCCCTGCGATGCCGACGCCTTCATGCTGGTGGGTCGTAACTTCGACACGCCCGATTACAAAGACCCCTACTGGCTACGGACCGTGCAAAACACCACCCTGGTGGGCTACGCCTGTGATGCTCCCTGCCAGAGCTGCTTTTGCACCACCGCCGGCAGCGGACCCTACCACGACGAAAACCTGGACGTGCTGCTGGTCGATGCCGGCGACGCCGATTTTTTAGCCCAACGTGCTGACCGACAAAGGGCAGGCCCTGATCAACGCCGCCGGGTGGGATGCCACTGAATCCGACGCGGCTGCCGAAAAGCTGCTCGATAAAAAACGCCAAGCGGCCGAGGCGCGTGTCAGTGCCACCATAAAGACGGAAAACCTGCGCGACACCGGTACTATGGTGCTCTATGAAGCCCCCTTCTGGGAGGATGTCGCCTTTTCGTGCATCAACTGTGGCACCTGCACTTACCTATGCCCCACTTGCTGGTGTTTCGACATCCAGGACGAAACCCACGGCAAACAGGGCCAGCGCATGCGCAACTGGGATAGTTGCATGTTTCCCCTGTTTACCCTGCATGGGTCGGGTCACAATCCCAGGGGAACCAAGGTGCATCGGGTGCGTCAGCGATTCATGCACAAGCTTAAATATTATGTCGACAAATACGACGACGGCATCCAATGCGTCGGTTGTGGACGCTGCGTGCAGTACTGCCCGGTCAACATCGACATCCGCAAGGTCGCCGAATTGATGAACCGTGCCCAGCAGGAAGCCGACGCCTGTGCCGTTTAACGGTGCGGTCCAAGATATTGTTTCTGATACTGCAAGTTTACAGGGGGACACTGTGTACAATCTCTATCGGCCCTATCCGGTGACGATTGACAAAATCACCACCGAGACCGAAGATAAGAACCTGAAAACGTTCCGCTTTGTCTTCCTCGACCCTGAAGACGAGGCGAAATTCGCCTACAAAGCCGGCCAGTTTGGCGAGCTGTCGATCACCGGCAAGGGCGAAATTCCCATCGGCATCGCCTCGTCGCCCACTGAAAAGGGCCATGTCACCTTTACCGTCAACAAGGTGGGCCTGGTCTCAAGCTACCTGCATGCCATGAAAGAGGGTGACATCATGGGCATCCGCGGGCCGCTGGGCAACTGTTTTCCCTGGGACCGGCTCAAGGGCAAGAACCTGGTGATCATTGGCGGCGGTTTCGCTTTTACCACCCTGCGGGCCTCGATTGTCTACATGCTGGCCAATCGTGACGATTTTGGCAAGATCTCGGTGATCTACGGCGCGCGCACCCCGGGCATGCTGCTCTATCGCGACGAGTTGGCTGAGTGGGAAAAACGCCCCGATATCGACATGCACATCACCGTCGACGCCACCCAAGACCCCGACTGGCCGTACAACGTCGGTTTCGTACCCACCATCACCGAGCAAAAAGCCCCCCAGGGCGACGACGACACCTATGCCATCGTCTGCGGACCGCCCATTATGATCAAATTCACGCAACCGGTTCTGGAGCAGAAGGGTTACGATGGCGATCACATCATCATGAGCCTGGAAAACCGCATGAAATGCGGGGTCGGCATGTGCGGCCGCTGCAATGTGGGCCGCCATTTCGTCTGTAAGGATGGACCGGTCTTCACCCTGAACCAGCTTAACCAGATGCCCAAGGAGTATTAGCGGTCCCCCCATGGCCGCCGCCGCCAATTTAGTATTGACACCCCCAGGCTTTTTGGTTACAAAGAATTTTTGAATTCTTTCCATGTGAAATAATACTGGCAGATTGCCGCAATAAGCACTATTCATTAACAAGAGGAGGTTCCACCAATGCCGCAAGTCGAATTTATGGGTAAAACGTTCACCGTGGATGAAGATGGCTTCATCGATGATTACTCCAACTTCTCTGAAGAGTGGGTCCAGTACGTCAAGGGCGAAGAGGGCATCGACGAGCTGAGCGACGAGCACAAAAAAGTCATCCAGGTCCTGCAAGAGTACTACGAAAAGAACGGTATTGCCCCCATGGTACGAGTCCTGTCCAAAGTGACCGGATTCAAATTGAAGCACATCTACGAGCTGTTCCCCTCAGGACCGGGCAAGGGAGCTTGTAAAATGGCTGGTCTCCCCAAACCGACTGGATGCGTATAACCTGACGGCAGATGCCGCAACACAGGTTTAAAACTCCTAAAGGGCCCTTGGCCGGCGATGGTTGTCGCCCGGCCAAAGGCTCTTTTCTTTTGGTGAGGGTGCCATGCTGCTGACCGTCGAAACCCACGCGCGCACCGAATTTGTCGATATAACGGCCGACATCAACGCCCTACTGCACGCACCGGGCGCGCCGCGTACGGGGCTGTGTCACCTCTTTGTCCCCCACACCACGGCGGCCATCACCATCAATGAAAGCGCTGACCCCAGCGTGCGTCAGGACATCCTCAAGATTCTCAATCAGGTGGTGCCTTTCGAGGCCGCTTACGGTCACCTGGAAGGCAACTCGGCCGCGCACATCAAATCAACCCTGGTGGGCGCCTCGGAGGTGATCGCCCTCAGCGACGGCCGCCTGCGGCTGGGCACCTGGCAGGGAGTCTTTTTCTGCGAATTCGACGGCCCCAGGACCCGTAAGGTGCAGATAGAGGTCATCGCCGGCCACCTGCCCTGACCCGGTCAACCCACCATAAGGTGTCATCCATCGTGCCCAAATCCGCCAGCTACCGCCTCACCGAGACCGACCGTCGGGTCTTGAACGAGATTCAATCCGATTTCCCGCTGACACCGCGACCCTTCCAGACCATCGCGGAGAAACTGGGCCTTTCCGAAGCAGAGGTGATCGAAACGGTCGTGCACCTTAAGACGCAGGGCATCATCCGGCGCATCGGCGGCAATTTCGTACCCCACAAGCTCGGCTATGTCAGCACCTTGTGCGCGGCGCGCGTACCCGAAGATCAAATCGAAGCCTTTGCCAACGTGGTCAACCGTTTCCAGGGGGTGACCCACAACTACCAGCGCGACGGCGACTACAACGTCTGGTTCACTTTTATCGCCCCGTCACGCCAAATCATCCGCCAGAATCTGGAGCAGATCGCCCTGGAAACCGGTCTGAACGACATCTTGAACCTACCGGCCACGGCGGTGTTCAAAATCAAGGCCGAATTTGCGTTGTAAGTCCGGTGGCGTAACCGCCGGCACTTCTCCCGGGTTTGCGAGGTGACCCTCTCATGAAAAACATGCGCGTTGCCATGGCGGTCATGCATAGCCCCGTGGGTCGGATCGAGCGCAACCTGGCCCGCATGGCCGACTGGGTCAACCTGGCCGCCCAGCGCCGGGCGCAACTGATCTGTTTTCCCGAGCTCAACGTGACCGGTTACACCACCCGCGCCAAGATTTGCACCGCCGCTCTGTCGGTTCCCGGTGAAGTGAGCCGGCGCATTGGCCAACTATCCACCGATTTGGGCATCACCATCCTGGCCGGTCTGGCCGAACAGGGCACCCGCGGCAAGGTCTACGCTACCCATGTTGTGGCCATCCCCGACGGTCGCCTGGCGTTTTACCGCAAGCTGCACCTCTCGCCCCCTGAGCACAACCACTTCACCCCTGGCCACCAGTTGCCACTGTTTGCGGTCAACGATTTTCGTTTCGGCATCCAGCTTTGTTATGACGCTCACTTTCCGGAGCTTAGCACCCGCATGGCCCTCGATGGCGCCGATGCCATCTTCGTGCCCCACGCCTCGCCGCGGGTAACCCCCCGGGAGAAGTTCGACTCCTGGATGCGGCACCTGCCGGCCCGGGCGTACGACAACGGGCTCTACGTACTGGCCTGCAATCAGACCGGCAGCAACGGCCTGGGACTCGAATTTGCGGGCCTCTCATTGGCCATCGATCCGGCCGGTAAGCTGGCGGCCAGCGATTTATCGGGCGAGGAAGGCCTGTTGATGGTGACATTGCAAAAGGCGGCCCTGCAGCGCGTGCGCAACCACCGCATGCGCTATTTTCTGCCCCACCGCCGGCCAGGCCTCTACCGCCGCCGATAGGTCGCATCGCAATGAGTGGCGGCCCCCACCGAAATCAGCAGCGCAAGGTGGCCACCAGGCGCAGTGGGTTGTCGAGCAGCGCCAGCACATCCGCGATATCACGACACACCACATCGGCCGCGGCAAGGGTGCGCCCGGCAACGCCTTCGGCCAACATCACCGCTACCCCCAGCGACGCTTCCTGTAGCATGAGCGCATCGTTACGGCCGTTGCCGACCGCCACCGTGCACGCGGCGCCCAGTTGCCGCACAAAATCGCGTTTGGCGCGGTCCTGGGCAGCTTCGGGCAGGATGGAAATCTGGCAAGGCAAGTCGGCCAACTGACCCTCGACCTTGCCAAAGGTGTCCGCCGTAAGCACATGCACACTCAGGCGTTGTGCCAATTGGCGCAGGCTTTTGGCCAGGCCCTCGACCAGAATGCCGTCAACGGCCAAGGTGCCGTTGTAGTCGAACACGGCATGCTCAAGCTGCAGATCCCGATAACCGGGAATGGAGATCTCGATCACCAGTACCTCCTTTTGAAAATGATTGGGCTGTAGATGTTATCAACGATCACCGGACCAAAAAAAACCTTGTCCGCCTCGTCATTGGTGATGTAGCATAGCCGCAACGTCGTTCCAATCAGAGGATCACTATCATGCCATACCATCTCCGCAAAAACGCGTTTAATTGGCCACTCCGCCTTACCCTGGCGCTGATTGTGGCAGGGCACCTGGCGACCACACCTGCCGCCGCCCAGCCCAACTGGTTCGCCGATGGCCTCGACGCTCTCAACCAGAGCCGCTACGATACGGCGATCGAGGCCTTTACCCACGCGTTGGAAATCGTACCCGACGATTACGAGGCCTACAACAACCGCGGCATCGCCTATGCTAAAAAGGGGCTCATGAAAGAGGCGGAAGCGGACTTTGATCGCGCCATCGAACGCAACCCAGATTATGCGGACGCTTATGTGAACCGGGGCATCGAACGCCAGAAGCAGGGCTATATCGACTCGGCCCTGGTGGACTACCACCAGGCTATGACCCTGGCCGAAGGCAACTCCCCGGCACAACTACTGTTGGCCTGGGCTCTGGCGACCTGGCCCGACGAGCGCTTTCGGGATGGCCCCCTGGCCGTCAAGCTGGCCGGCGGGTTGATCGATCCTGCCGCGTCGGATGCGCCCTGGGACTTGCTGGCCGCCGCTTACGCCGAAGCCGGCCAGTTCGATCAAGCCATTGAGGCGCAGAATAAGTACATCGACCAGCTGGCACGCGCCGACGCCCCACCGGAAGAGGTCGAGGCCTATCGACGCCGCCTGGTTGATTTTAAAGCCCGCAAGCCCCTGCGCAACTGGGTAATGGATACCCAACCGATCGATGACGCCCAGGCCGCCATGACCATGGCCATGCTAAAGCAATCGCTGGGCGGGATGCCGACCAAACCGGCTGTAAAGATGCCGGTGGGCGGGGCGCCGGCCCAACCGGTTGTGAAAAAGCCGGTGGCCGGGACGCTTGCGAAAAAAGCGCCCCCCGCCCCGTCTGTCGAGGTGGCCGCGCACGAAGAACCGCCCCCTGTGCAGAGCGCCGGCGAACCGACCCCGCCCCCGGCAGCAGACACACCTAAAGCCTCCGAGGGACAAGCCTTTCCCTACGTCCTGACCATCGCCACCATGCGAGACGAAAAACTGGGCTTTGAAACCACGCGTCGATTCTTCGACAAGGGCGACCCCGCCTTCAGCTCCTGGATCTATACCAGTGCCTCGGGCAACTGGTATCAAATCTATATCGGCTGGTTCGCCGATCTGGAAAGTGCCCGCCAGGCGGCGGCGCAACTCGAAAACCGCAAATTTCGTGAGGTGATCGTCAACCACGCGCCCCTTGCGGTGATGGTCGGCGACGTGGCCGACGGTGACGACCTGGATGCCCTCGAAGCGCAACTTGACACCTTGGGGATTATCGGATACCGGATTGGCGGGCGACTATTGATCGGCGCATACAAGGTAAAGTTGGCGGCGCAACCGCTGACCGAGCGACTGGAAGCGGCGGGGATCGCTTATCAGTGGGTGTCGCGCTGAGAAGCAACGCTTACCACCAGGTGGCCACGTCGACCGGGCCGCTGGCTAATCGGCACCAAGGAGCGGCACTAGGGCAATGGATACGGCGTCAGGCTCTCGACTCCCGCCTCGGTCACCACAACGGTCTGCTCGAATTGGGCTGAAAGTGAACGGTCGGCCGTCACGGCTGTCCATTTGTCGTCCAGAATCCGCAGGCTGGCCCCGCCCAGGTTGATCATCGGTTCGATGGTAAAGACCATACCCGGCACCAGCTGGATACCCTCATGGCGCTGGCCGAAATGAGGCACTTGAGGCGGTTCATGAAACGCGAAGCCAACGCCATGGCCCACAAACTCCCGCACCACGCTGCACCCCTGTCCTTCGGCGTGGTGCTGAATGGCCCAACCGATATCGCCCAGGGTGTTACCCGGTTCCACCATCTCGATGCCGGCCCGCAGGCACTGGGCGGCCACGCTGACGATCTGGCGTGCCTGAACTGAGGGTTCGCCCGCGAAGAAGGTCTTGTTGACGTCGGCGTAGTAGCCGTCGAGAATGGGGGTGACGTCCACGTTGACGATATCGCCTGCTTCGATGCGGCGCTCGCCGGGAATGCCGTGACAGATCACCTCGTTGATGGAGACACACACGCTTTTGGGAAAGCCGCGATAGTTCAACGGCGCCGGAACCGCGCCTTGCGCCAGAGTGTAGTCGTGCACCAGCGTGTTGATCTCATCGGTACTCATGCCCGGCCGCAGATGCTGCTCCACCAAGTCCAGCGTAGCCAGAGCCAATCGGCCGGCTTTGCGAATGGCTTCGACGTCAGCCGCCTGTTTGAGGCGGATCCCGTAGCGCTGCATATAATCGACGGCAACCATCTTGCTCGGATCAGCCTGCGGTCCGCCACAGCAGCGTTTGTACTTTTTTCCGCTGCCGCATGGGCATGGAACATTGCGTCCGATTTTGCGCTTATGTTTCATATAATCGCTTTCGTCAGTCTCGGGGAATATATCCGCCATCGCTCCTGATGGCCACTTTCGGGTTCTTCAAAAGGTATTCGTTGCGGTTAAGGTAATCGATGCCGTTTGGGGTGTCAATGCGGCACCGGCCGCGAGCACGCTACGGTACACCCCAACCCGCCGCACTTTCACTTTACCTATCCGCGCTGTTTGGTGTAGAAAGGGGTTTGTTCCAATGACCCAAATCAACCAATCATATGGCTTCTAGCGCTAAAACCACCGCATCGCCCAAGCCCAAACCGGCCTGGCTGAAGCGCCGCCTGCCCTCCGGGCCGGCGTTTGAAAAGGTGCGCACGCTGATTTCAAACGGCAAGCTGCACACCGTCTGCCAGGAAGCGCACTGCCCCAACATGTGGGAGTGTTTCTCCAGCGGAACGGCCACCTTTTTGATTTTGGGCGATCGCTGCACCCGCGATTGCCGCTTTTGCGCGGTGCAAACCGGTCCCGAGCAAGCGCCTGACCCCCGCGAACCCCAGCGCGTGGCCCAGGCCGCCTACACCCTGGGACTGGAATACGTGGTGCTCACCTCGGTCACCCGCGATGACCTGCCCGACGGCGGCGCCGAACACTTCGCCGCCACCATATCCGAGATCAGGCAGACCTTGCCCCAGGCGCACATTGAGGTGTTGATTCCCGACTTTCAGGGAGATGCCGCCGCCCTGCAAACAGTCGTAAAGGCCCGGCCCGATGTACTCAATCACAACCTGGAGACCGTTCCCAGGCTCTACCCGACCGTGCGCCCCCAAGCCGATTACCGGCGTTCGCTGCAATTGCTGCGGCGCGCCCACGACTGCGCGCCTGACCTGCCCACCAAAAGCGGCCTCATGCTGGGGATCGGCGAAGAAGCCTCCGAACTGGAGGCGGTTCTGGCCGATCTGTTGTCGATGGAATGCGGCATGTTGACTCTGGGCCAGTACCTTCAGCCGTCGCAACAGCACCTGCCGGTGAGCGAGTATGTGCCGCCCGAAGCCTTTGCGCGCTGGCGGCGCAAGGCGCTGGCCATGGGTTTTTCCCAGGTAGCCAGCGGCCCCTTAGTGCGTAGCTCCTATCACGCCAAGGAACTCTACAACACCGGTAGTGACAAGTGAACCTTGGACTCTGCTTGCCAACAGGACCCAACCTATGACCTCCGCGTCCATTTGGGCTGAAATCGACCTTGCGGCCATCGGCCACAACGTAAGTCAGTTGCGGAGGCTGCTGCAGCCATCCACTGAATTCATGGCTGTGGTCAAGGCCAACGGCTACGGTCATGGCGCCGAAGCGGCGGCCCGGGCCGCGCTTGATAACGGCGCCACCCGCCTGGGGGTAGCCCGCCTCGAGGAGGGCATCGCCCTGCGCGAGGTCGGTCTGGACGTGCCCATCCTGGTCTTCGGCCACACAGCAGCAGACACTACCGACCAGCTGCTGAATTACGCCCTGGAGGCCACCGTCTACAATTACGACACCGCCGCGGCCTACGCCGCCCGGGCCCGGCAACTCAAGCGGCGCCTGCCCGTGCATGTCAAGATCGACACCGGCATGGGAAGATTAGGCCTCTTTTGCAACCAACACGACGCCGCTCGGGCCGCAAAGGATCTGAGTCACCGCGTGGGCCGCATCGCCGCCTTGAAGGGGCTGCGCCTATCCGGCCTCTCCACCCATTTCGCCAGCGCCGACAGCCGCGACCTTGCCTTCGCCCGGCATCAGCTGGAACGCTTCACCCGGCTCATCGCGCAACTGCGCCGCGACGGCATCGATGTGCCGCTTAAACACGCCGCCAACAGCGCCGCCACCATTCAGTTGCCCGAGGCGCATCTCGACATGGTCCGCTGCGGCATCGCCATCTATGGGCTTAACCCTTCCGTGGAAACCCGCATGGGCCCGCTGCACCTGCAGCCGGCCATGACCCTGAAAAGCCGCATCATCCATCTCAAGTCGGTGCCGGCCGGCACCACCATCAGCTACGGCCAGACCTGGAGCGCCCCGCGGGCCACCACTATCGCCACCGTACCGGTGGGCTATGCCGACGGCTACAACCGGGGACTGTCATCGAAAGGACGGATGCTGGTACGCCAGAGCCCTGTTCCCGTCGTGGGACGGGTCTGTATGGACCTGACCATGCTCGATGTGGGAACCCTGCCCGAGGTCGCCCTGCACGACGAGGTGGTCGTTTTCGGCCGTCAGGGTGAGGCCTTTATCAGGGCCGATCACTTGGCAGGCGCCCTTCAGACCATCAACTACGAAATCGTTACCGCCATCTCCGCCCGCGTGCCCAGGTTCTATCTGATTTGAGCCGTTTTCAGCGGTTAAAAGCGATTAAAAAGGACCGATTCGACCATTGACACGCAAGGCTGTGCTTGATAGGAAAACAGCAGGCAAAGTGTCTCATATCGAAACCAAAATCCACGGGCCGCGTCTACGGGACGGTTTCGAAGCCAAGGCCGGCTTTCACCTCGGGTGATTACCGGCTTTTTTTTTCAAACTAGAAGGGGGACCATCTCAGACCCCGTGATGGCCGTTTCCGCTACTCCGACCCAGCTCTATCGGCGGGCTACCATTGCCAACGAGCTGGGCCTGCATGTGCGACCCGCAGCCAGAATTGCCGCCATGGCCACGGCGGCCCGCGGGAGGGTGTGGATCGAGGCCAATGGCGAAAAGGTGGACGCCAAGGACCCCCTGGAGATTGTCACTCTGCTGGCACCCAGGGGTACCGCCATGACCGTTTGGATTGAAACCCGGCAGGATGCCGACATTCTGGCGCGTATCACTCGATTGATCGAAGAAGGTTTTGGGGAAGCTTGTTCATGACCGATAGACCCACATCGGAAACCATCATCACCGGCATTGCCGCCTCACCGGGTATTTGCATCGGCAAGGCCTATCTCGTCGACTCCGAGGGCGTAGAGGTTTTCTCGCACTACCACATCCCGCCCGAACGGCTGTCTGAGGAGGTCAACCGCTTCAGATCGGCCGTCAAGGGTGCCGGTGACGAGATCCGGGCCATAATTGAAGGCTCGGCCGAGGAGCTCAACGGTCACACCGCCATTTTACAAGCCCACGAGGTGCTGCTCAAGGACAAACTGCTTTTCGGCCGCACCATCGCCACCATTGAAAGCGAACAGATCAACGCCGAGTGGGCGCTGCACAAAGTGGTGGGCAACCTCAAGCAGATGTTCCAGGAGATGGCCGACGGCTACCTTAAAGAGCGCGGCGGCGACGTGGTGCAGGTGGCTGACCGCATCCTGCGCAATCTGGTGGGGGCCAACTCGCTCAACATCGCCAACATCGACAAACGCGTCATTCTGGTGGCCAGGGACCTCTCTCCGGCCGAAACCAGCCAGATCAACCTGGAGCGCATCAAGGGCTTTGTCACCGAAACCGGCGGTCGCGCCTCGCACACCGGCATCGTGGCGCGCACGTTGCAGATTCCGGCCGTGCTGGGCCTGCAAAACGCCACCCGCCTGATCGACAACGACGACGTCATCATCGTCGATGGTCTGCAGGGGCTGGTGGTGCTCAACCCCTCCGAGCAGACCATCATCGAGTATGAGGAGCGCCACTACCGCTACAACCAGTTCAAGGCCGAGATCACCCGCGACAGTTTTTGCCAGGCCACCACCAGCGACGGGGTGGATGTGCGCGTGATGGGCAACATCGAGCTGCCCGAAGAGGTGGTGGCCGTAGGCGATAACGGCGGCGACGGCGTGGGGCTCTACCGCACCGAGTTTCAATACCTGGGACGGCTCGACTTTCCCACCGAAACGGACCTGTTCGACAAGTATCAGGATGTGGTCGAGGTGATGGCCGGCAAGCCGGTGACCATCCGAACGCTCGACATCAACGGCGACAAGGCCGTAAACATCGACAAGAAACCCTTCGAGCTCAACCCGGCCCTGGGCCTGCGCGGCATCCGCTACTGTTTGCAGCGGCCCGAAATATTCATCACCCAACTGCAAGGCGATCCTCAGGGCGGCGGCCTACGGTAATGTGCGTCTTCTGATTCCCATGGTTTCAAGCCCGCTGGAGATCGAGGCCGTGCGTCGCTATATCGACGAAGCCACCACCATTTTGGACAAGGAAGGCCAGCCCTACAACGCCGACATCAAGCTGGGCATCATGATCGAGGTGCCGGCGGCCGTGGTCATGGCCGACGTGCTGGCCGAAATGGTCGATTTTTTCAGCATCGGCACCAACGACCTGATCCAGTACACCCTGGCCATCGACCGCGGCAACAGCGAGGTGGCCCACCTCTACCATCCCCTGCACCCGGCCATCCTGCGCATGATCCGACGCACCACCGAGGTGGCCCGCAAAAAAGGCATCGAGGTCTACATGTGCGGCGAGATGGCCGGCGAGCCGGAGTACCTGCCCATTCTCATCGGCCTGGGCATCAACGAGCTGAGCATGAACCCGCAGTCGATTCCGGCCGCCAAGTGTTTTATCCGTGAGCTGAGCCTGGAG
This sequence comes from uncultured delta proteobacterium, assembly GCA_963783425.1. Taxonomy (GTDB): domain Bacteria; phylum Desulfobacterota; class Desulfobacteria; order Desulfobacterales; family QNYZ01; genus CAWANO01. The sequence continues at coordinate 7,623 of CAWANO010000006.1, read as the reverse complement.
CAGACCCAGTCCTTTACGCACGAAGTTTTCAAGCTCGATACGCGCGACAAGGTGATCGAACTTATTTTCGACACCTACGGCAAGCAGCTGGCCAAAATGATGATGACCGAGTAGTGGGGGGATACGGGGAGCGTTGCAACCATCGCGTCCATAAAAACGGACCGATCTGGAGATCTCCGTGTGGAAAACTAACAAGACAAAGGGACATCCTCTTGCACCTCAAACCCATCGCCGAAAACCGCAAGGCCCGCTTCGATTACTTTATCGACGACCAGGTCGAGGCCGGCCTGGTGCTCAAGGGCACCGAGGTCAAAGCCCTGCGGATGGGCCGTGCCAACCTCAAGGACGCCTACGCCCGTGACCACAACGGCGAGCTGTTCGTCTACCAGATGCACATCGGGCAATACCCCTTTGCCAGCTACGACAACCACGACCCGCTACGCCCGCGCAAGCTGCTGCTGCACGGCCAGGAGATCAAGCGTTTGATCGGCAAGGTCAATGAAAAAGGGATCGCCCTGATCCCCCTGCGGCTCTATTTCAAAAACGGCAAGGTGAAATTGCTTTTGGGGCTGGCGCGCGGCAAACGCAAGTACGACAAGCGCCAGGCCATCCGCCAACGCGACGAAAAACGCGAGCTGGACCGCCAGAAGCGGCAATACGGGGTGAAATGAGCTGTTTCGAATCAGGCGCTGTACTCGTCACGACCACCTTAGTTAGAAGACATACCACTTCAAAAGGTTACCGAAGGATCCAAGGACTCCAGGGGCCAAGGGGTCAATACAGGGATGGGAGTTTTTTTTAAGTGAGCATGGCCAGTTACATCTGCCATTGTGAGGAGCGGCAGTGACGAAGTTTACCCACCTCTGGCGGGCAACCTCCATGACCAAATTTCATGCGGGCTAATTGACAATCCCGGTCTTTCATACTATTTTTAGGGTGCTACTGATCTTTCTCATAGGTGTCCTCCCCTCCAGCACCTAATTCAAATGGGGGCGAAATGGTTTCGACGGGGATATAGAAGCACCGGCTGCATACCGAGCACTCCTGTCCGCTCGTTAAACGACGGGTAACTAAATATAATCGCAGACGATTATAACTACGCTGTAGCAGCTTAAGCTACCGTCCTTCCGGGGTTTGCCTGCGCCCCCGGAAAGGGCGTCGACTAGCAGGCTGGCCGCGAATGACGTTCGGCGCTTTCGCGGCAAGACTCAAGCCGGAATAAGCTGCCCCGAAGCCTGCCTATGGGCGTCGGGGCGGACGAAAATCAAAACATAGAATAAGTATGTAGACGCCGCTGTGGAATATTTTCGGACGCGGGTTCGACTCCCGCCGCCTCCACCATTATTTATCTTACTATATTGCGTATTCCGCCGCATTGTGACCACCCATTCCGCTACAAACTGTCCACCGATTCCGCTGGATTGTGACCATCGATTCCGGAACATTGTGTCCACCGATTCCGCTGGATCGTGACCACTTTTTTGCCGAGCGAGCCGACGCTGGATCAATCGTTGTTTTTTCGATAGTCCTGCCCAAATTCAATTTTGGGAGGATCTATGGCAAAGGACCGATTATCCATGCGAAAGTTCAAAGAGGTTTTAAGGCTCAAGTTCGATCACCAGTTGACCAACCGTAAAATTGCCAAAAGCTGTTCCATATCCCATGTCACTGTGGGAAAGTATCTGGAGCTGGCCAAACGAGCCGGCATTAGCTGGCCACTGCCCGATGACATCGATGACCGACAGCTTGAACAGCGCCTTTATGCTAAAAGCTCCCGGCCGCCATCTGACAAAGCGGTCATGCCGCCCATGCAGTACCTGTTTACGGAGCTGAAAAAGAAACACGTCACCTTGCAGCTGTTGTGGTACGAATACAAACAAAACAACCCGGACGGCTACCAGTACAGCTATTTTTGCGAGCTGTATCAACACTGGCGCAAACACCTGGACGTCAGTATGCGCCAGGAGCATCGGGCCGGTGAAAAGGCTTCATCGATTATGCCGGACAGACGGTACCCATCTACAACCCGAAAACCGGTAAAGTCGATTTCGAAGCCCAGATTTTCATCGCCACCTTGGGTGCCAGCAACTACAGTTACGCCGAAGCCACCGCTTCCCAGGCTCTGCCTGACTGGATCAAATCCCACATCCGTGCGCTTGAGTTCTTCGGCGGGGTTCCCCAGATCCTGGTGCCCGACAACCTGAAAAGCGGGGTCACCCATCCGTGTCGGTACGAACCCGACATCAATCCCACCTACCTGGACCTGGCCCGTCACTATGGCACCACGGTCATTCCGGCAAGACCCGCAAAGCCCAAAGACAAGGCCAAGGTGGAAAGTGCCGTGCTGATTGTCGAACGCTGGATACTGGCGGCGTTGAGAAACCATCGATTCTTCTCACTGGCCGAGCTCAATCAGGCGATCTGTGAGAAGTTGATCGTATTCAACCAGCGCCCCTTGCAGAAGATGAAAGTCTCGCGCAAGCACCTTTTTGAGACCATCGACCGGCCGGCACTGGCCGCCTTACCCACCCACCGCTACGAATACGCCCAGTGGAAAAAGGTAACGGTCAATATCGATTATCATGTCGAGGTGGACCGGCACTATTACAGCGTGCCTTACCAGCTGCGGGGCAAGAAGCTCGAGGTGAGCATGACCGCCACCACTATTGCGGTCTTTCACAAAAACCGCCGGGTGGCCAGCCACACCAGAAGCCATCGCAAGTACGGCCACACCACCCTGGCCGAACACATGCCCAAGGCCCACCAGCGCTACCTTAAATGGACCCCCTCACGGATCATCCACTGGGCCGCAAGACAGGGCCGTTCACCCAACGGTTGGTCACGGAGATCATGCAGCGACGGCCACATCCGGAACAGGGCTTTCGATCCTGCTTGGGGGTGATGCGCCTGGGCAAACGCTACACGCCCCAACGGCTTGAAAAGGCCTGTGAACGGGCCGTGGCCATCGGGGCCTATACGTTTAAAAATGTCGAGTCGATCCTGAAAAACGGGCTCGACCAGCAGCCGCTGATACCGACGCGACAATCGCCGGGCCGCCGTTCACCCAAATATCAGAGGGCGCGCATTATTACCAGCACAAGGAGGATCGCTCATGCTGACGCAACAGACGCTGGACAAGCTGCACGATATGAAACTGCATCGCCATGGCCGACGCCTTTTCTCGAGCAACTGGGGCAGCCGGATCTGGCAGAGCTGAGTTTTGAAGACCGTTTCGCCATGCTGGTGGATCGGCAATGGACCTTCAAAGAGGATCGGCGCATGACCCGGCTGCTCAGAACCGCCAAACTCAGGGACAGCGCCTGCATCGAGAATATCGACTTCAAGACGCCCCGCGCCCTGGATAAATCTCTGCTCGTCAGGCTGTCCGGCAGCGACTGGATCAAGAAGGCCCAGAACGCGATCATCTGCGGCCCCACCGGAGTCGGCAAAACCTATCTGGCCTGTGCCATCGCCAACAGTGCCTGCCGCAACGGCTTTGCCGCCATGTACAAGCGCGCGCCGCGACTTGTACCAGGAGGTTGCCATCGCCCGGGCCGATGGCTCCTATCCCAAACTGATGAACAAGTTATCAAAGATCAAGGTCTTGATCATCGATGATTTTTGCATCGCCCCGATGAGCGATCCGGAACGCCGGGACTTATTGGAGGTGCTCGAAGATCGCCAGTCGATCTCCTCCACCATCATCGCCACCCAGGTTCCGGTCGAGAACTGGATCGAGCATATCGGTGATCCCACCCTGGCCGATGCCATCTTGGACCGCCTGGTTCACAACGCCCACAGGATCAATCTGAAAGGAGAATCCATGCGAAAAATCCGCTCGTCCTTGACGAAACCACCCCAGTCTGGAAGGTAGGGGAAAACCCGGCGTCGCTTCGCTCCGATTAAGTGGACAGTTTGCAGCGGAACAACTGGTCACAATAAAGCGGAACGGGTGGTCACTTTCCTCCGGAATGACTGGTCAGTTTGAGCGGAATACGCACTATATCAATGACTTAAACAACATAAAGTCCATAAGTGCCTGATATCAGGGTGGGTCATTCAAGGGTCACGATGCAAAAATTACGTGGCCTTTTTGTTTCTGGACGCGGGAGCTAAAAAATAGAAAATTGCATTTCATATGATACCCATTCATTAAGCTGTTCAAGACATTTGTTTTGTGATCTCAACCCACCGCTGAACAGATTTACCTTTTCTCGGAACTGTCAAACTTTGAGTATCTTCCCAGCATAGCCGAGGTTTTTCCGTATTTATTATATATATCGCGGCAATAAATATTGAAAATTTGCGATAATTAAAATATAAAAATAGCGGAACAAATAATAATCATATCGCGGAGGTAATTTCCAGTATGGAGGAACATTATCCAAGATGGCAAAAGAAAACCATCAAACAGATGATGTCAGAAAGACGCGTGCTGCTGCTGAGTGGCCCAAGGCAAAGCGGCAAAACCACGCTGGCACGTGAACTGGAGTCCGATCAGACGGAATACCGAACCCTTGATGACGGTACACTCAGAGAAGCTGCCGAAAACGACCCGCATGGGTTCATCAAGCGCAGCACCAACACATTGATTATTGATGAAGTGCAACGCATCCCGTCCCTGCTTCCGGCAATTAAAAAAGCGGTGGACGAAGACACCCGCCCCGGGCAGTATTTATTAACCGGTTCGGCCAATATTCAATCCCTCCCTACGGTTAGAGAGTCTCTCGCCGGACGAATCGCCAAAATCCGCTTACGCCCACTCGCGCAGGGGGAAATGAAAAAAATTGCTCCCCGGTTTATTGAGTCCGCGTTTAAACAATCGTTCTCGCACAGCCATACCCATTATGACCGCGATGCCCTGCTGGAAATGGCTTTCAAGGGCGGCTTTCCAGAGCCGATGATACTTCAGGATCGTGGCCGAAGGCGATGGCATACCGACTATATTAACGCCATACTGGAACGAGATCTGAAAGAGATCGCCAAAATTCATCGGAAAAATGCTATGCGAGAACTGGTAAACGTACTCGCAGCATGGTCAGGTAAATTTATGGACCTATCCGCCATCGGCTCCGGACTATCCATCCAACGCCCTACAATCGAAAGTTACATCAATGCATTAGAGACACTCTATCTGGTGGAGCGCGTATATCCTTGGACGAAAACAGACTATGCCCGCGTCGGTAAACAAAGCAAGCTCTTTATGGTCGATAGTGGCCTGATGGCGACCCTGCTCAGATGGAAAATGGACCAAGTGCGCTTTGATTCCGACCGCTCCGGCAAACTGATGGAAACTTTTGCTTTTAATGAAATCATGGCGCAAGTCGATGCCGGAGATGGTCGCTATGAACTATTTCACTATCGTGACCGGGAAAAACGTGAAATCGATTTTTTAATAGAACGGGAAGATAATGCATTGCTTGGCATTGAGATCAAAGCCGGATCTGCTGTTGGCAAAAATGATTTCAAACACATGAAATGGTTCCAGAATAATATAGCAAAAAACCAAACATTTGTCGGCATCATTCTTTATACGGGCGAATATTCCGGCTTCTTTTGGCAATAACTTGTGGGCTGTTCCCTTTCGGCCTCTTGTGGTCTTAAGAATAGCACAACGATACATGCTATGAATAACAAAGAGCTGCTCGAAAAGTACAATGTTCTACTATGCGAAAACAGTCGCCTGGTTAAGGAAAACAAGAAATTAAAGACACTGCTCGGGCTAACGAAAACAGATCCCTCGAAAAAACGTGTAGTAAAAAACAGATCTGGAATAACCACAAGTGATGAAAATCCTGCAAACAGCAATTTACAGACATATGTAAACAATACATCGGATTCGACCTCGAAGATCAAACTGTTCATGTCACTCTTCAAAGGTCGTGATGATGTCTATGCAAAAAAATGGGAGAATACCCAAAAAGCAACATCGGGATATTCGCCCATTGTTTGAATCAGTGGCAGGCCGGGTTATGCGGCAAACCAAAAATTCGCTGTGCTAAATGCGCCAACAAACTGTATGCCGTTCTGGACGAACGTGCCATTGAAGATCATCTAAGAGGGAATATCGTTGCTGGCATCTATCCAATGCTGCCGGATGAGACCTGCTACTTTCTGGCAATGGACTTTGATGAAGCCGCCTGGCAAGACGATATTTCAATGGTGAGAGAGGTTTGCGCCGAGTTTGATATCCCTATGGCCGTGGAGCGATCTCAATCTGGTAATGGCGGGCATGTCTGGTTTTTCTTCGAAGATCGATTACCGGCGGCGTTAGCCCGAAAATTCGGAACGGCGCTCGTAACCTTTTGCATGAACAGAAGGCATGAGATCCCTTTCAAATCCTATGATCGTTTGTTTCCCAGCCAGGATACCATGCCCAAAGGCGGTGTCGGAAATCTGATTGCACTGCCATTTCAAAAGTCCGCAAGGAAAAACAATAATAGCGAATTTATCGATGAAAACTTCGAATCCTATGATGATCAATGGGCGTTTTTAGCCTCGATTGAAAAAATTTCCGAGGATCGAATTGAAAAGCACATATCGGAGCTCTGCCACGACCATGAACTAGGGGTTTTAAAAGTAGACGAGGATGATATAGAAAAACCTTGGGAAAAACGCCAAGTCCGAATGCAAAAGAAAGAATTTCCAAAACAAATCCATCGTGAAAGCAAATATGTTGTTTGTCCCAAAAGCAGGAATTTCCCAACGAGCATTGAATTATTTAAAGCGACTGGCATCGTTTAAAAATCCAATGTTCTACAAACAGCAGGCCATGCGATTGTCAACCTATGGGCACCCGAGGGTCATCTCATGCGCGGATGAAACAAAGGAGTATTTGTGCTTACCGAGAGGGTGTGAAATCGATCTAACCGCTGAATCTGGAGCAACTTGGCATCGATGTTCATTATCTCGATAAAACCAATTGCGGAAAACAAATCGACGTGGAATTCAATGGTCATTTAAGAGATGAACAGTCACTGGCCATCGAACACCTGTTGCACCATGATACCGGGCATTCTTTCAGGAACAACCGCCTTCGGCAAAACTGTTGTGGCCATCAAACTGATCGCCGAAAGAAAAGTCAATACACTTATCCTGGTGGATAAGGTCAGCTTACTGTCACAATGGAAGGAGAAATTATCGGAATTTTTAATCGTAAATGAAACCGTACCTGAAATGGCGGCTAAAACGGCAAAAAAAGAGGAAGAAAGGGAAAAACAAGTATCGTCGGCCAGCTGGGCGGAGGAAAAATAGGCTTAACGGCGATTGTGGATATTGCGGTTATGCAATCCATCAGCCGATTGGGGGGAGGTCAAGGATTGTGTTAAAAACTATGGGATGATCATTGCCGATGAGTGTCATCATGCTTCAGCGTTCACCTATGAAAAGATTTTAAAAACCACAAATGCCAAATATATATATGGCCTCACAGCCACACCTACTCGAAAAGATGGGCATCATCCGATTTTGTTTATGCAATGCGGCCCGATACGGTACCGTGATAACCCCAAAAAACAAGCGGAGAAGAGACCTTTTGACCATTATATCGTTCCGCGATTTACCTCCCTGAGGGTTCCTCTGGATAGTGATGAAGAAGATTTCTCCATCCAGGAAATATATTCA
>CAWANO010000005.1:0-54376 GCA_963783425.1 uncultured delta proteobacterium | reverse complement strand
CGAACCCGTATCCCTACCAGTAATTTCAATAACTTACGTGATCTTGACCCACCAGTGACCCACTGCCTTAATTTCAGATTGCATTGTGCCTGGACGGGGCTTTGGCGGTGTTGGGTTTGAAGGTGCTATTGGTGGATATGGATTAGCCGGATTCTCCCATAAAACTTATGGGATTTCTATGCTTTTAATCAATTCATTCGCAATATTAGAACTCTCAATGCGCATGATACTTTCTTGGGCAGTACCGTAACTCAACAAATTGATGCTGCCATACCACACTATCTTTTGATCCATAATCGCAAATTTCTGATGAATATTTGATTTGTAAATTACATTGATGGCGTTATTTTTTAACAAATCCAATACTCTCTGTAGTGCACTTCGATCTTTCGGTTTAAAAACCTCGACCGGCCTGGTCATTACAATAACACGAACACCTTTATTTGTGGCACTATTCAGATGTCTAATCATCTGCATGGTCCGTCTTATTCTGAGAAACGGGCTCACGATCAATATTTCTTTTTTAACAGCAGCAATATCAAGCGTAAACACGGGTAGAAAACTGTCTCTATCAAAAATGATATCCATCGGTGCTGATACAATGTCCTCGCTTTTTGCTTTGTACCCCATGGAGGCATACCCTGAAAGTCTTCTTTGATACATTCTTTCCAGCATCTTTATATGGATATCCACATAGTCATAAATCCGCACTTCTTTTTTATCTTTAGATAGACGATGAAGCCTGCCGGCATATTGTTGTAGCGTACCTTTCCATGATATCGGCATGGCCAGGAAAAGCGTGTCAAGGCGCGGTTCGTCAAAACCTTCCCCGATGAAATGGCCCGTAGCGACTAATACAAGATTCTTATGGGAAGGGGTCTCCGCAATGCGTTTGAAGGCCTCCCGCGTCGTCTTGGTGCCCATGCCGCCCCTGAGCGTCACAACATCCGGGACCTCCTCGCCTAGTTTTTTTGCCAGCAATTCAACATGAGCGGTTCGTAATGATAAAACAATACAGTTTCGGCCGCGTTTATAGTTACTCAGTACGTCTTCAACAATTTGCTGATTCCGAAACTCGTTATCAACGATTTCTGAATATATTTCCTGGATGGAGAAATCTTTTTCATCACTATCCAGCGGAACCCTCAGGGATGTAAATCGCGGAACGATATAATGGTCAAAAGGCCTCTTTTCCGCTTGTTTTTTGGCATCATCGCGATACCGTATCGGCCCACACTGCATAAACAGGATTGGATGATGCCCATCCTTTCGTGAGGGTGTCGCTGTAAGGCCATAAATGTATCTGGCATTTGTGGTTTTTAAAATCTTTTCATAAGTGAACGCTGAGGCATGATGGCACTCATCGGCAATGATCATCCCATAGTTCTTGACAAACTCCTTGACTTCGCCCAATCGACTTATGGATTGCATAACCGCAATATCCACAATCCCGTTAAGGGTGTTTTTACCCCCGCCCAGCTGACCGAAGACAGTTGTTATTTTCTTCCTTCCTCTCCTTTTGCCCCTCTTGGCCACCGCTTCCGGCAAGGTTTCATTTACGATTAAAAATTCCGATAATTTCTCCTTCCATTGTGACAGCAAGCTGAGTTTATCCACCAGGATAAGCGTATTAACCTTTCTTTCGGCGATCAGCTTAATGGCAACGATGGTTTTGCCAAAGGCAGTTGTACCCGAGAGTATTCCAGTATCATGACACAATAGGCGTTCGAGGGCCTGGGATTGTTCATCTCTTAACTGACCATTGAATTCCACGTCTATTCTTTTTCCACAGTTGGTTTTATCGATGAAATGCACGTCAATATCCAGCTGCTTCAATTCCGTGGATAGATCGACTTCACATCCCCTCGGAAGACACAGATATTCCATTGTTTCATCCGCGCAGGAAATGACTCTCGGGTGCCCATAGGTCGATAATCGCATTGCCTGCTGCTTGTAAAACGATGGATTTTTAAAAGATGCCAATCGCTTTAGTTGATTCAATGCGCTTTGGGAGATACCCGTTTTGGGGATGAACACCATATTTGCTTTCACAATGTCGATTTGCTTCGGAAAATCATTCTTTTGGAAACTGACCTGGCGGGTTTTCTCCCAAGGTTTTTGTGTCTCCTCCGTGTCGATTTTTAATGCTCCCAGTTCATTATCATGGCAAAGCTGAGGAATGAGGTTATTAATTCGATCTTCAGAAATCTTCTGAACTGATGCCAAAAATGCCCATTGATCTCCATAGGATTCGAATCGTTTATCGACAAATTCGCTATTGTTATGTTTTCTTGCGGATCGTTGAAATGGGAGTGCAATTAGATTTCCTAAACCGCCCTTGGATAATGTATCTTGACTGGGAAACAGTCTATCATATGATTTGAAGGGGATTTCATGTCTTTTGCTCATGGAATAGGTCAAAAGGGCGGTGCCGAACTTCCTGGCCAACGACGCCGATAATCGATTTTCGAAGAAAAACCACATGTGCCCGCCGTTACCGGACCGTGATCGCTCCACGGCCAGAGGGATACCAAACTCCTTGCAAACCACCCTCACCATTGAAATGTCGTCTTGCCAGCCGGCTTCATCAAAATCCATCGCCAGAAAGTAGCAGGTCTCATCCGGCAGCATTGGATAGATGCCGGCAACGATATTCCCTCTTAGATGGTCTTCAATGGCATGTTCGTCCAGCACGGCATACAGTTTGTTGGCGCATTTAGCACAGCGAATTTTTGGCTTGCCGCATAACCCGGCCTGCCATTGATTCAAACAGACGGGCGAATATCCAGACGTTGCTTTTTTTTGGTTCTTCCATCTTTTCGCATAGACATCATCACGACCTTTGAAGAGAGACATGAACAGTTTAATCTTTGAGGTCGAATCTGAGCTATTGTTTACATACGGCAGTAAATTGCTATTTGCGGATTTTTCATCATTTACAGTTATTCCAGATCTGTTCTTTGCGATTCGTTTTTTCGAAGGGTCTGTTTTCGTTATCCCGAGCAGCTTCTTTAATTTTCTGTTTTCTTTTATCAAGCGACTGTTTTCGCTTAATAGAACATTGTACTTTTTGAGCAGCTCTTTGTTATTCATAGCATCTATCGTTACGCTATCTTTAGGACCATAAGAGTCCAAAAGGAACAGCCCACAAATTATTACCGAAAGAAGCCGGAATTTCGCCCGTATATAGAATGATGCCGGTAAATGTTTGGTTTGGTGCTATATTATTTTGGAACCATTTTAGGTGTTTGAAATCATTTTTTCCAACTGCCGACCCGGCTTTAATCTCAATGCCAAGCAATGCATTATCTTCCCGCTCTATTATAAAGTCGATTTCACGTTTTTCCCGGTCACGATAGTGAAATAGTTCATAAAGGCCATCTCCGGTATCGACTTGTGCCATGATTTCATTAAAGGCAAAAGTTTCCATTAATTTGCCGGAGCGGTCGGAATCAAAGCGCACTTGGTCCATTCTCCATCTGAGCAGCGTCGCCATCAGGCCGCTATCGACCATAAAAAGTTTGCTTTGTTTGCCAACGCGGGCATAGTCGGTTTTGGTCCAAGGATATAAACGCTCCACCAGATAGAGTGTATCCAATGCGTTAATGTAGCTTTCGATTGTGGGCCGTTGGATGGATAATCCGGAGCCTATGGCCGATAGGTCCATAAATTTACCTGACCATGCTGCGAGTATGTTTACCAAGTCTCGCATATACAGCGCAATATTTTTTTATAGACATAACGGTTAAAAGTGTGTAAGGTGCATATCAACTGGGCGATTGACAGAGGCAACGGCGTATTGAATATAGAGTTACCGAGGCTGAAAGTTGGTTTTTACAGCCCGGGATCTCTGCGCCCAGCGAATTTTAAAACACCATACACTACCATGCCACGAGCCACCAACAGGGATAGAATTGTAGCGGATTTTCCAACGAAAATCCAAACCAGACCGATTGCTGATCAACTGAACAATTTACCTCCCGTATCGGTAAAACTGATAAGCGGGTCTGAACAGGAACCAATATGGGACCAACTGGTCCGTACCCATCATTACTTAAGTTATCGAAAACTTATCGGTCATCGGCTAAAATACATGGCATATATTGAAGCACAGCCGGTTGCCGCGTTGTCTTGGAGCGCACCGGCCTTAAAACTGGCCGCAAGAGATCAGTTTATCGGTTGGTCGAACGCCCAAAGAAAACGTCATTTAAACCGGCTTGCCAGCAATAGCCGGTTTTTAATTCTACCCTGGATTAAAGTCCCGAATCTGGCATCCCATGTTCTTTCTCTGAATATCGAACAATTAAAGACCGACTGGCCACAACATTTTAGCCACCGATTACTTGTTTTGGAAACCTTTATCGATGGCCGTTATTTCAAGGGCACCTGCTATAAAGCCGCCAACTGGCTGCACGTCGGAGATACTTACGGTAGCGGCAAACAAGGCCAAGGATACGTTTATCACGGAAAAGCAAAACAGATTTACCTTTATGTCGTAGACCCCGATTTTAGATCTATCATCGGTTGTCGCCAAAAAGCCCCGAGTCTCTTTCATCGTCCTCCACCGACCCCTAAAAAAGTGGAGGAGCTGGTTATGCTATTAGAACACTGTCAATGGCACCCGCAACTGGTGGCCGATTTGGATCTGGGCGAATCTGATGTCAAAGCCATGGCACATGAACTGTTCAAATTTCACCAGCAGTTTAATGACCACTATGGCCGCACAGAACACCATCGGTTGGGGCTGGCTTATTTATCGGGGCTGATGAGCAATGCCCAGGCCAAATCCGTTGAACCGATCGCGCTTGAACTTCTGGACAGGTCATCGGTGCGTTCTTTGCAAATGTTCATGAAAAACTATCGCTGGGATCATCAGGGTATGCAGTGCGCTCACCAGAGCATGCTGGCCCAATTGATCGGCCGACCCGAAGGAATGCTGACCGTCGACAGCTGCGAGTTTCCCAAAAAGGGCAAAGAATCCGTTGGCGTGGGCCGTCAGTATTGCGGCTCTTTGGGTAAAGTTGAAAACTGCCAGTCCGGTGTCTTTGTGGGCTATTCAAGTGACAAAGGTTATGGACTGCTCAACTGTCAGCTGTACATGCCCGAAAGTTGGTTTTCCAAAGGGCAGCAAAAAAGGCGCCAAGCCAATCTGGTTCCCGAAGAGCTTGTATTTAAAACCAAGCCCAAGATCGCTTCTGAGCTAATCGATACTGTGATGGCGACTGGTGACTTCCCCGCCCGATGGATCGGCTGTGATGCCACCTTCGGCAGCGACATTGACTTTTTAAATGCATTGCCTCCTAATCTTTATTATTTTGCCGACATCCGTTCCGGTACCCAGGTGTTTACCAAAAAACCGAAGATCGGCCTGGCCCCCTATAAAGGACGTGGCCGTCGACCCAGCAAGCTGAAAGTGTTGAAAGGCCAACCCAAAGCTAAAAGTGTAACGCAAATCGTCGGATCCAAGCGACTTTCCTGGAAACCTGTAATCGTCGCCGAAGGGGCCAAAGGACCCATTGTTGCCAAAGTGGCCCGTATCCAAGTCTATCTTGCCAGAGAGGGTCTGCCCATCGGCAATCGACAGTGGTTGTTTTTACGAAAAAATGCGGATGGACAGATCAAATACGCCATATGCAATGCACCCAAACAGACACCCCTTTCAGAGTTGGTCAAAGCCTCCACGATGCGCTGGCCGATTGAGCAGTGCTTTCAAGAGGGTAAAAGTCAACTAGGTATGGATCGTTACGAACATCGATCCTGGCCGGCCTGGCACCGACATATGATCTATGTGTTCTTAGCGTTACATTTTTTACTTCGTTTACGTCTTAAATTTAAAAAAAACTCCATTGCTGACGCTACCGCAAGTTCGCAGACTGCTCGCCGCCGTACTGCCAATGAAGTCGCTCAGCTTGGGAGGAACAATGGAAATCATTAGATACCATTTGCATCGCAATCTAACGGCGTATAAATCACACCGTAAGAAAAAAGTTCTACTCGCTCAAAAATTAGAGGCTAATGTTTCGCTGTAGTGTTAACACCGGTAAGCTTATTGTACTGGCTCATTGTGGCTTCGACACCGGCACGCCAACGATAAATATCGACAAACTGCTTCGTGTGCTCTCAAAGCGCCGTCGGACTGCCAGTCGATGATCTTTATCGCTGTATCTGAGATAGTAGTTCTTTTTGCCTGGTTGAACCGGACACCCGTCTACGTGGGGACAAGCTCGTGCATTGATTTAGATCAAAGCGAGCGCTGTAACGTTTGGTCTTTTTCTTATACGAGACTTCATGGGACTGTGGCCTACAGGACAATTTGTTACCCTGCTTTTGATCAAAGACAAAGCTGCTAATTTCGAGTTTGCCATGCCGCCTTTATATGCAGGCGCAACCAGTTCAACCTCTCGGCTTTTGCTGCTTGCGCATTGTCATCACTGCCGTAATGGGTATCGGCCAATACGGTTTTGGGCTAAGCCGCGTTGGTGGGTATCTTCTATCGCCGGCATCAACGCATGGCTGTCATGCTCGCAGGCTTTTTCAACAGCTACGTGGGTGATCAGGTTCAAAGTTTGCTCCTTTTCCTCTTGATCTTCCCTGCGAGTAAAGGTCTCCATGACCTGGACTTGGTAACCTTGGCCTTTATGCCCGCTGTAGGAAGCATCCGGATCAGACGGGTTTTGCAAAGAATCGGTAGGGATCTGTTTAGGTGTTTTAACGGTAACCTTGTGGTGTCGCCATCGGCTTGCACGTCGCACTGTTCGGTTAAAACCCGTTGCATCAGCTTGTAGCTATGCATCGCAAACGGTTCGATGGGCCTTGAACTGCTCGATCAGATCATAAAGATCAGCGCTGACTTGCTCCAAGGTTTTGGTCGATTCACTAGGCTTGACCAGTGAAAAAGCAGATAGTGCTTTTTTGGATGCATACCGCTCAAGCAACTGCTTACAATGCTTTGTATATAGATCTGGATGCACTGCGCTTTAAGTTGATTAAAAACTTGTTAATCGTCTGGCTGAAAATACCAATGCGCCCGAGCCTGCGCATATTGGACTTGATATGAACCGAATCGATGCGTTGCTCGTCGGTATTGACATCAAACACCTGGCTCAGCTTTATACTGATGTTATCGAATATCAATTGGTCCAGACCATGTTCGGTTAACACTTGGCGCCAATGCCACAAGGTTTTTTCACTGATGTACTTGCGCTGTCGCTTTCTTCGGTGATGTTCAGCGCATAGTGCCACTGGATGTTAAAAGCCAACTGCTCAACGGCCTGGGCATCATTTAAATCCATGGTCTGCTGGAAAAGCAGTTCCTAAAGGGTATAAAGCTCTTTGCTTGGTGCACCGATCATCAGTGTGCATTTTAACGAGAAAGGCCATGTTGCCCGTGTCCTTCAAAACGGCGAGCTACAACTGGAAGGGGACAGCCTGATTCCATTCGTACAATACAAGGCGCAGCGCCTTTCACCTGAACAGCTCTCGGTAACCGTATTGGAAACGGGCGGTGATGGTGTGGTGGCTGTACGCCTATCGGGCCGCTGGACGGCCCGCCGGGCGCTACTCGTGCTCCGGGCTGGGTGGTTCCCCGCCTGCGGCTCATGCGCGGTCTCCCCTACCTTTTTCGACGGTGAAGTCCGCTATCCGGACACCTTCCGCCGCACTGTGTTTCAAGCGCAAAAGCCCATGCTGGCGCGCAAAATCGATTTCCGGCTGGAAATCGGGTGGCGCCCATGGAGCTGCGTTTTGCCGCCCACGCCAGCAAGGAACGGCCGTTTGTCATACACAAACGAAACTTCTTGGGGCAGGAAGGCGCGTATGGTGGACTACTTTCGCCATACTCCGGTGAACTTAAACGTGGCCCTAGACAACCACGTTACGGCTGAATACGCCGGTGTTACTGCCGCCGGGCGGGGAATGGCAGTGGCCATGAACACGGATTTGAACGCCAATTTCGCTTTTTGTCCGTTTCAGATGACATACAAGCCGAAAGAAGATGCCTTAGCGATCCGCGCCGAATCCCTTCGGCACCTATCATGGTGACCCGCTCCTGCACCCCACCCGGGGTAATCGACTGGGGTACGAGGCGGTCTTGTTGTCGGCGCCGCAATTGCACAGCGCTGGGCCGACCTTCAATGGTCATCATCACCGCTTCAAGAGGTGATGATTTATTTTCAGCGGCGATGTCATTCCCGAGGGCGTCAAAGCGGATCTGATCGCATTCGCCACACGGCCGTTGAACTTCGGGTTGCACGGGACGATCAGACCGAAAGACCCGCCGCAGGCGCACCTGCCACCGGCGGGATTTTTCTAGTGTTGCATTTTGAGAGAGGGATTGTTTTTCACTGGGAGGCGGCCGATCCGCCGGGCACCTAATACCGGATACGCTATAAATCAATGCGGACGTTGACCCGAAAAATCGATCACCGTTTCAGACACCCGCACCCATATTGTCGACCGGGCGAAGTTTACCGCAAGCGACGACGTCTTTACCGCCACTATCGAAACCTTGCATGCCACTGCCTTTCTTTCCGGCCGGTCTCCTGAAATACGGTTCAATTTGAAGTCGGACATCGAACCCACCTGGAATATCCCACCGGGTTCAGAAGCCAAACTCCTCTGGACCAATGCCTCCGCTTGGATGCAGCGTGACCTACTATAACATCATAAGCGTTTTTTTGCTCGCTCTGCACCAATCTGTTGAGCGCTAAAGCTTTCAAAAATGCTCGACATATCCAATGGGTATGCCTGCGCTTTTTGAAAACCTTAGCATCTCAATATCTTAGCACATAGCTTCGCGAAAAATCGCTCAATACAAGGTATAATCAATGCTCTGTAAACGGTGACTTGCCGCAGCCTAACCGACAACCGGCCATAACGCTTGCGCTGGGCTTTCATCTCTTCCAACTCCGCATCTCCGGCAATGACAATCTCGGGATCGTTGACAAAGTCAAGCCGCCGGCTGCGGCCGCGATAGCGCACCGAGTTGAGAATCAACTTCATCGTCTCAAGGCGCGCCAGGTGCTTGTCGTCGGAGCGTACGATCCACCAGGGTGATTCAGGGGTGTGGGTCTTTTTGAGCAGCATGAACTTTTTCTGAGTGAATTCATCCCACAACTCTTGGGCCTGAAGGTCCACCTCCGAAAGTTTCCACTGGCGAAGGGGATCGTTCTTGCGACGTTCGAAGCGGCGGGCCTGCTCCTTCTTGCTGACCGAGAAGTAGAGCTTGAGCAGGATGGTGCGGCCGGCGTCCTCGAGAAAGTTGCGCTCGTAGGTGACCACTTTCTTCATGAAGCGCTTGTACTGGGCCTGGGTGCAAAAGCCCATCACCGGTTCGACCATGGCGCGATTGTACCAGCTGCGGTCAAAGAGCACGATTTCACCGGCTGTGGGGAACTGTTCGATATAGCGTTTCATGTGCAGTTCGGTTTTCTGATGTTCGCTGGGCTTTCCCAAGGCCACTACCCGGTAGCGCTTCTCGTTCATGTAACGGGTGACACGCCGGATGGTGCCGCCCTTGCCCGAGGCGTCGCGCCCGTCGAAGAGCACAATCATCTTTTTGCCGGACTTTTCCAGGTGTCGTTGCATTTTAATCAATTCGGCCTGGTAGGGTTTGAGTTCTTGGGCGTTGTAATATTTCGCCAGGGTGGAGCTGATGATCTCCTCTTTGTCCCTGTCGCGCAGCACCCTAAGCACCTTGGCGGCCCGTTCGTCCGGGGGCAGGGTGGAGATCTCGGCCTCCATACCATCGAGAACATTCCGGATGAGATGGGTTACGGCATCGCCGCGCAGGGGTAGTTTAACCTTAGCCTTTGACTTTTTGGACACGGGGGGCCATCTCTCCTTTTCATTGCCATTGAGGCAAGCGCATCATAAAAATTATCCTAACAGCCTATCTGCCCTTTGTTAGAGTTTTGTTAAAGTGCTGAACGGCGACGATGGCCTTTTTGTAGTGTTTTCTTTTTGCTTTTGAGGGCACCGTATCCAAGACCGCCAACAACTGCTTGGCCTCTGCCGTCACCATTTTGGTCTGCCTGGGTGGCAGGTCATCGAGGCGGCGGTTGACCTTCGAAATCAGTTTGCGGGCTGTTTTGGCGGTTTTTTTGTAGGCCAGGTAGTCGAGGGTGTATTTTCGCCGCCAGAGCGGTTTCAGTTGCTCGTCGGTATTTTTGAGCGCTTTCTTCGCCTTTCGCAAACGTTTGCGGCAGCGCTTGATTTGTTGCCGTGTGTTGGGTTGCGTTTGAATAGCGGCGCTGGTCGCCTGCGGTGAGTTCGGCCGCTGACGGTCCGGTGAGGCCTGGTTCAGCTCGTTTTTAATGAGGCGCGCATAGTGGGGGCCCACAACCTTTATGGCGGCCAGTTGGGCTTCGGGAAACGCCCGCAATTGGTCGGGATCTGCGACACCAGCCGCCATGAGCGCCTGGGCGCGTTTGATCCCGATGTAGCGAACGCCCATCAGCGCTGTTATGGCATCTTTGTCACTCATAGAACTCTTCATTGGTCACCCGCCGGTGTTAAAAGTGGTTTTAAAACCCCATCCGAGGCTCGCAAGTTTGATTTTTCCCGATCCAGCCAATAAATAGCCTCAAGAGGGTGAAATGTTGCGATCGCCAAAGAGACCCTTGATCTCGTCCCACAAACTTGAAAAGGCCTTGGCGGCCACACAGCCGGGAAAGCGCGAGGTCAGCGGCGCCCGATAGAGGCCCATCTTTTCCACATCGGCCGAGTAGGGGATAAAGGTGTCCGGGCAGTCCGGGTGCTGCTCGTGGAAGGTCTGCATCACTTCGACGTGCATCTTCTTGCGGCGATCCACCATGGAGAAAAAGGGGACGATCCGGCCGCTGCGCTGCTTGTGTCGGGCGGCGAAGCGGCTCAGTTTTTCAAAGGTCATCAGCGAGAGGGAGGTGGGGATCAGCGGCACCGCGATCACGTCCGCCGCGGCAAAGGCGTTTTCGTTTGCCAGGTTCAGGCCGGGCGGGCAATCGAGAAATATCAGGTCGTATTGCGCATCGAAACCGTCGAGCAGCGAACGCAGCTGGGTGCGGGTCTTCTTGAAAGTGTTCAGTTTCAGGTCGAGTTTGCGGTAAGAGAGGTCCGATGGCAGCAGGTGCAGGTATTCGTAATCGGTGCCGCGGATAAACTTGTCGACTGTCTTGGGGCCTCGAAACAGCTTTTTGCCCTTCAGTTTGGCCGCCGGCCGGATTCTGAAATAATAGGAAGTGGACCCTTGAGGGTCCAGGTCGCAGGCCAGCGTGCGGATCTGCTCCGTAGCCGCCAGGTGAGCCAGGTTAACACAAGCCGCGGTTTTGCCCACGCCGCCTTTCATGCTGTAGATGGCGATGGTATTCACTAATGTTTTTCCTTGCTTGTCGATTGACAGATTGTTTCGAATTTTCGGTGCACCGTGGTGTCGTCAAACTGATCGAACACCGCGAAAAAAGCCTGACGCAGGCGTTGTTGTTGCTGATGCAGTTGGCTGATCAGGCCGCCCGTGGCCGCCGTGTGCAGGGTGGCGCTGGCACCGGTGGGTCGAATGGCTTCAAGATGCGTCTTTAAAAAGGTCTGCTGCACCGAAAGGTCATTGAAGTCGCCCAGCAGGGTTTGCAGGTTCTTGAGGCTCTTGATGAGGCCGGTCATGGTTTCGGAGGGAAAAAGCGACTCGAAAAACTCCAGCAGATAGCGCATTTTCTTACAGTCGATGCGTAATTTGTGCAAGGCCTCATCCGGTGATTGGGCCGTTATGCGTCGGCCCTTTTTGATCAGTTTGCGAAAGGTTTTGGCAATCACCATCTGAGCTACCGATAAAGTCGATTGGCCGTCGTCCGCTTTGGCGTTCAACTCGGCCGGATCACGTTCGGTGATGGCACGGATGGTGGCGAGGGCCTTTTCGAATTCGGGGTTGGTCATGTTGCGGCAGACCTGAAGGTAAGCGGCGCGGCGTCGCCGTTGGATGGAACGAAAGAGTGGTACAAGCCCCGGTTGCAGCCAGACAGGGAGCATGCCGGCGTAGTGCTTCTTCTTGAGCAGGTAGACGTCCAGGTCGCGCAGGTTGTTGGTCATGCGCCCCAATTGCTTGAGATGCCCCTGCAATTCACTGCTGACCTCCGGCGATAAAACCCCTTTTACCTGACTGAGCAGCGAGCGCGACTTGCGTGAGGCCACCCTGAAGTCGTGTAGAAATTCGGTGTCGATGTCTTCGATGATGCCGGCCTGGTTGACCTGCATGATGGTCAGCAGGCGGGCTAAAATCAATCGGATAGTCTCGGTGGCGCTTGCCTGGGGATCAAGGACCAGGTCAATTTTTTTGCTGTAGCTGTCCAGGGCGGTACCGTTTTGGGCCAAGAGTGCTTTGATCGGTGGCTGCTGGGCGGGCAGGACGAGGTCGGCGACCGCCTCGCAAGCGGCTTGGTGGGCTTTGGGGTACCCTTTGACTGCCAGCAATTGACAGGCCCCGATTGTTTCATCCGCTTCGGCAAGGCTGTAAAGATCGATGACGGCTCGCGCGACGGTTTTCTGGTCTGCATTAAGCAACCCCATGACCCGACGTGTGCGTCGCACATGGGCTATGGGCAGCAGGGCACGCATTTTGATGAGTGCACTCAGGTTATCGGCTAGCGGCGAAGCTGGAAAGTCTCCGGCGAACCGAAAGCTCACGCGCCTTGAGACCGACAAGGCTGCAATGGGTTGTCCGGACATTAACGCTTCTAAAATATATCGATCGCTACGCTTGGCAAGGATCGCACCGGCGCCGAAAATACGGCCGTCAAAAGTGTCGAGCAGGTCGAATTCGACGCTTTCCTCGGTTTGGCGCACGTGGTCGAAGCGGCTTTGCAGCGCTTGCGCCAAAGCCTCATGGTTGGCGGAATCGAAGGTAAAGTTGGCTTCACTCGGCATTCAAAAATCCTTTCGGATCTGCCTGTTGCAAAGCAGGGTATCTTGGTTGGCGCCAAAGCTGCTTTGCAGCATTGAGATTAAACGGAAAAATTATTGTCGCCGTGATTTTGCTGCTGCAGGTACATCATGCGCACCAGCCCGTCGGCCAGTCCGATTTGAGGTACCCGGATCTTTTTGGTACCGCTCCACGCCATCACCGAAAGGTAGATCTCCATGGCCGGGATGATAACGTCGGCACGGTCTGGTTTCAGCCCCAGTTGGGTCACACGCTCATTCTCACTGTACGAATTGAGCAGGGTTTGAATCTCGAGCATCTTGCCCATGGTGACCGACTTTCCGTTTTTGCCCTTGGCCAGCTTGACGATTTTATTGATGTTGCCGCCGCTGCCGATGGCCTTGATGGCGCGGTAGGGGCTGCAGTGTTCCTCAACCCAGGTTTGCATCTCGCGCCACTGCTTTTTTTTAACCAGGCCGTCGAGAATGCGAACGGTGCCGATATCAAATGAGAGCGACACCGTCTTGCGTTCCGAAAAGATGGTGATTTCGGTGCTGCCGCCGCCGACATCAACGAAGAGATTGGCCGTACGGGCCGAAACATTGTTCCAGGACTGATTGGCAAGCAGGATCTGCGCCTCCTGACAGCCATCTATTATCTGGAGATTCACCCCTGTCTCGCGCTGGATGCGGTTTCGGATGGCGAGGCCGTTTTTGGCTTCGCGCATGGCCGAGGTTGCACAGGCGCGAAAGTCGACAGGCCGGTAGGCTTCGATCAAGCGCTTGAACCCCATCATGGTGGCCATGAGTTGCTGGGTCTTTGTCCTGGAGATCATGTGGTCGATGAAGGCATCCTCGCCCAGGCGAATGGGCATGCGGATGAGGGAGATTTTCTTGAAAAAAGGCTGATCCTTGGTGGGAAAGACGGCCGACAGCAGCAGGCGAACCGCATTGGAACCGACGTCGATGGCCGCGAAACGAGTACCTTTAATCATAACCTATTATCATGGCGTCCAATTGTTAGGGCTTTGTTAGGGGCCCAACCTCTGAATTAATACACTAAAAAACTGTAAAAAACAGAAAGATGTGCGATATCTATAAATTTATACATGATCTATTACAACCTGTTTCTACTCTCTCCGGCGGGTTTTTAAGCCTGATCGATGTCGGCATTGCCAACGCCGTTTTTGGGGTAATCAAATAAAAAATCCGCTAAGTAGCGGGGTTTGATGTCAGACCAGTTTTGGGCGTTGAATTTCATGTTCACCACGCCGCAGGTGGGAACGTTGGCGATCGTTTGGCCGCTGAGCGCATTGGCAAGCGTGGTAATGCCCGGGTTGTGTCCCACCAGGGCGACCCAGCCTGATCCGGGGTTGAGTGCATGAATCAGGCTGGCCATCTCCTCTGCATCGGCTATGTAGAGCCGAGGCTCGATGGTCAGCCGTTTGTAATCGAGCCGGGCGGCATGGATGATCACTTCAATCGTTCGTAGGGTTCGTAAGGCAGGACTGCAAAGAATCTGAGTGGGCCGAAAGCCCCGCTGAGCCATACGATTGGCCATCAGGGGCGCATCGCGGCGGCCGCGTTTGTTCAAAGGGCGGTCGATATCGTTCAGCTTGGCGTATTTCCAGCTCGATTTGGCATGGCGGATCAATGTCAGGTGGCAGTTCTTGGGTTGCGCGGACATTTCCTTCCCTCTCTTCCCATTAGGCCAATTGGATCATGGGTATTGCAAGGTGCACCGTCTCGGCTCGGGCTGTGATTGCGTTCGATGTGTTGCGGCAGCGGCTGGGATTATCATGCAGTGATCCAGCAAACGAATGCTTAGTACGACGGATCTTGTGTGTCAAGGGTTCTGGCGTAAAGTATTGTAATCGGACGCGATAATCTCGGGGCTATCACCACATCTTAACCCACTAAAACCGAAGGTGGGCCAAGTGGATTGACAACCCATTCTCAGGCCACTATATCTAAGAAATATCGGTGATGCGCCTGTTTTTAAGCCGCCCTGATTCTGATCAATATTCGGTTCGAGGCGTTAGCGTCTCTGTATCAACCCAACGCCGACGCCTATCGGGAGTCGTCATGCCCATTTACGAGTTTTACTGCCCAGGCTGTCATACGATCTACAACTTTTTTTCCGGAACCATTAACACCACCAAACAACCCAGTTGCCCCCGGTGCGAAAACCAAACGCTGACGCGCCAGGTGTCGCTCTTTGCCATTGGCGGGCGGCATGATGAATCCGACGATGGTGACGACCTGCCCATCGACGAGGGCAAGCTGGCGTCGGCCATGGAGGCCTTGTCCAGAGAGGCCGACGGGCTTGACGAGGATGACCCGCGCCAGGCGGCCCAGTTGATGGAGAAACTGACCGACATGACCGGCATGGAGTTGGGGCCCGGCATGAGTGAGGCCCTTGAACGCATCAAAAAGGGCGACGACCCCGAACAGATCGAACAGGAGCTGGGCGGCCTGCTCGAAGATGAAGAGCCCTTCGTCTTGCCGGCCAAGCGCCGGGCTTCAAGCAGATTGCGGCGAGCGGCCCCGCGCCGCGATGATCGTCTTTATGATTTGTAGTGACGGGTCAATCGATCAAAACCGCTGAAACGACACCGACAAGCACTGCCGAAAGGGCCGCATTGAAATTGCCCATAGTTAAGGCCGAACCCTCGTGAAAGAGATGATTAAACAAAATATCGCCAACCGCGTCGCGGTTGTACGGGCGGACATCACCCGGCTGACCATGGACGCCATTGTCAATGCCGCCAACCGCCGCCTTTTGGGCGGCGGGGGCGTGGACGGCGCCATCCACCGCGCCGCCGGGCCGCGGTTGCTCGAAGCGTGCCGCGCCATCGGTGGCTGCCCCACGGGTGAGGCCCGCATCACGCCGGGATTCAACCTGCCGGCGCGCTATGTGATCCACACGGTGGGGCCGGTCTACGGCGGACGCCCCCAGGATGCGCAACAACTAAGGGCCTGCTATCAGAACTGCCTGCTTCTGGCGGCCGAAAACACCCTTGCCACCGTGGCCTTTCCGGCCATTTCCTGTGGCGTTTACGGCTACCCGATCAAGGAGGCCGCTCAAATCGCCGTTTCCACGGTGGCTGAATTTCTGGCCGAAAACCCTGGAGTACGGGCCACTTTCGTATTATTTTCATATCAGGATCGTGATATTTATCAAGAGGTTGTGGCTACAAGCAAAGGTATTTAATGATCCCGCGCAGGTCTTGCCGACCTGAAGGCGTATTGATACACCCGCCTTTGCACCTGCGCCGGCCTCCGCTATCTTGATAGCGGTTGGGCGGTGGATCTGGCTCAATTGCAGACCAGCGTTGACAAGGCGTACGCATGTGATTAGCTTTGCCCTAATTTCCAACGCCTGTAAAAGAACGGCTATAATCAGTTTTGTCAACTGCAAGGAGGAGACGATGGTTGAAGTAACACCGGCGGCGACGGAGCAGATCCAGCTCTACTTTGAGGGCCGCGAAACGGCGCCCATTCGCATTTTTCTCAACGAAGGCGGCTGAGGCGGCCCTTCCCTGGCCCTGGCTCTGGATGAGCCCCGCGACAACGATAAAGTTTACGACATTGATGGTTTTCAGTACCTGGTCGACCAAGAATTTCTGGAAAGAGCCAAACCCATCAAGGTCGATTTCATCATTAACGGTTTCAAACTGGACTGCGGTATCGATTTTCGCGCCATGGGCGGCGGTTGTAGCTCTTGCAGCACCGACAGTGGCACCAGTTGCGCCTGCTGATGAACAACTCCTGAATGGTGCACCATGGGCTCTTTACCGATAAACTTCTCATTGTGCCCTATTAAATCTCCAATAAGAAGGGCCGCTTTCAACTGGAAGCGGCCCTTTCGTTTTGAGGCTGGTGCCATCACGGACCCAGCTCGCTGTTTGGCGATACGGTTGCCAAACACCATCAGACGGTCTACCTTTACGTGACTGGCTGCCACTTGAGGGCGTCCCTGCTGCGAGCCCAGCGTAGGCGGCCAATCGATCGAGCGAGGAGAAATGCACCTATTCATTTCTGGCGCAACCGGCTTTGTGGGCAGTTACCTTTCTCGCTTTTTCCTCGAGGGCGGTCATCAGGTGACCGCCACCGGTACACGTGCCACACCCCAGCATCTGGACCAGATGGGCTTTCACTACCTGCGGGCCGATACGACCGTACCAGGCCCGTGGCAAGATTCCCTGCAAGAGGCGGATGTTGTGGTGAACCTGGCTGGCAAGGGCATCTTCAAACGCTGGACGCGGCGCTACAAGCGGCAGATTTATAACAGCCGTATCCTCACCACTCGTAACATCGTGGATGCATTGGCGGCGGACAGTAAGGTGGTTCTGATCAGCACCTCGGCCGTGGGCTACTACGGTGACCGTGGTGATGAAGTAGTGACCGAGCTAGAGCCGCCGGCCGACGACTTTTTGGGCCGCGTGGCCGTGGACTGGGAAAAGGAGGCCCTGGCCGCCAGTGACAAAGGGGCACGGGTGGTGTTGGCCCGTTTTGGCGTGGTTATGGGCAAGGGCGGCGGCGCGCTCCAGCAGATGCTACCGGCCTTTAAGCTGTTCGCCGGCGGCCCGGTGGGTACTGGGAAGCAGTGGTTTCCCTGGGTCCATATCCACGATGTAGCCACGGCCATGCGGTTTCTGATCGACCATGAGGCACTAAACGGAGCCTTTAACTTCACGGCCCCCGAGCCACTGCGCTTTGCCCAGCTGGCTGCAACCATCGGTAAACAATTGCACCGCCCCGCCTGCTTGAAGACCCCTGGTTTCATGCTGAAACTAACCCTGGGCGAGATGGCCGGCACGCTGCTTGCCAGCCAGCGGGTGGTGCCCCGGCGGCTGATCGACAGCGGGTACGTGTTTCAGTTTCCGCGGTTGGATGGAGCGATAGAAGATCTGTTGGGATGATGAGGTGTTGCTATGTTGGAAATCGTGATTGGGTTGATAGCGGCGGTGATCGTTTTCGGCCTTTTCAGCGCGGTGATCATGTTTAAAAACCGGGGTGAGTCCGAACCCACCTTCGGCTGCCAGGGCCACGCTGACGCAAACCATCCCCACCAATGCCAGTGCGGCCGAAACTCGGATGCCGCCTCACCGCCCCGATTAGGAGAGTGACGATGGATGCGCTTAAAGCACTTGTTTCCGGCCGCCGCAGTGTGCGCGTTTTCCGGCCCGATCCCATATCGGCCGATCAGCAAACCGAGTTGCTCGAAGCGGTGCGTTGGGCGCCTTCCTGGGCCAACACCCAATGCTGGGAGGTGGTATGGATTAGCGACCCAGACCAGAAAAAGGCCCTGCAAGAGACGATCAGTCCTAAAAATCCCGCCACCAAAGCGATTGTGGCGGCACCCGTGGTAGTGGCTTTATGCGCAAAAACCCTCAGCGCCGGCTACTACAAAGGTGAGGCAGGTACCCGTTTCGGCGACTGGATGCTGTTCGACCTTGGTTTGGCCGCACAGAATTTCTGCCTTGCCGCCCACGGTTTGGGTTTGGGGTCAGTGATCGTGGGATTGTTCGACCATGATCACGCCGACCGGGCGCTCAAGGTGCCGGCCGGCTATCAGTCGGTGGTGCTGATTCCCGTGGGCTATCCCGCCAAAGTGCCCAAGCCGCCCAAACGGCGATCGCTGGCCGAATTCACGCACCATGACAGTTTTTGATCAGCCGCATCGAGCCCACCCATGCACCACGATCACGGTTTAACCCTCAAACAGCTGCGGGTGCACCATGTGGGCCCCGTGGATTTTACGGTGGCACGCGGCGAATGCGTGGCCATCAGCGGCGCCTCCGGTATCGGCAAGAGTCTCCTGCTCAAAGCGATCGCCGATCTGGTACCTCACAGCGGCGAAGTGTTACTGGACGGCAGGTCCCACCACAGCGTTCCACCACCGCAGTGGCGGCGGCAGGTGGGGCTGCTACCGGCTGAAAGTCAGTGGTGGCAGGAGCGCGTGGGGCCTCATTTCGAGACCCAACCAGAGGCCTCGGCCGATTGGCTGGGGCTGGGGCCCGAGGTGATGGATTGGCAGATCGAACGGCTCTCCAGCGGCGAACGGCAGCGGCTGGCGTTGCTGCGATTGCTGGTCAATCGGCCACAGGTGTTGCTGCTTGACGAACCCACGGCCAACCTTGACCCGGACAACATCGGCCGCGTAGAGGGGATGCTGAGCAAAGTCCGAAAGGAGCAGGGCCTAGCCGTGGTCTGGGTCTCCCACGACGTCGAGCAGATCGCGCGTGTGGCCGATCGGCACTTAAGGCTCGAAAACCAACTGGTCCCGATACCGATCGGCGCTGCAACACGGCCTGCGGCCCGATCGTCGGCCGCAAGCGTGGGCTTGTCCTGATGAACGTCATCCAGCTCACTGCTCTGGATCTGGCCGTGGCGGCGCTTTTAGTGGTGGCGCTGGCTGTGGTGTCGCACCTCATGCGGTTGCGGCTCAGCGGTCAGCTGCTGCTGGCCGCCGCCCGCACCACGATTCAGTTGCTGCTGGTGGGCATGTTGCTCAAGGTGATTTTCGAAAGGGCGCAACCCTCATGGCTGGCGGCGATGGCCACCGTGATGCTGTTTGTCTCCGGCTACGAGGTGATGCGTCGTCAGCAGCGGCGCCTCAAGGGGTGGTGGGGCTACGGCGTGGGTACGCTCTCGATGTTCATCTCTTCCTTCAGCATCACTTTTATGGCGTTAACGGTCATCGTGGGCAATACGCCCTGGTACGAACCGCGTTATGCGATCCCCCTGCTGGGGATGATGCTGGGCAACACCATGACTGGTGTGGCCCTGGGTCTCGATCGGCTCACGCTGGCCGCCTGGCAGCAGCGCAGCGTGATCGAGGCCAAGTTGATTCTCGGCCAGAGCGCCCGCCAGGCCATCGCCGATATCCGCAACCAAAGCATCCGTGGGGGACTGATTCCAATCATCAACTCGATGAGCATCGCCGGGCTGGTGAGCCTGCCCGGCATGATGACCGGTCAGATCCTAGGCGGTAGTCCGCCCCAGGAGGCGGTTAGGTATCAGATATTGATCATGTTTCTGATCGCCGCCGGTACCGGCTTCGGTACCCTGGTGGCGGTGTGGGGGGCTTCGCTGCGCTTGTTTGACCAGCGCCAGCGGTTGCGCCTGGAACGCCTGACCAAAGCCAGGGCCCCTGAAGCGTAGACCAGGCCGGTCGGCGGCTACCGATTGAGACAACGGCGGTCCACATAGCCACCGCTGACCGGGTCGCGGGTCGCTTCATGGGCGTGGATCAGGCGGGCCTCCTTGCCCCAGTCTCCGCAGGCGGCCACCACGCTGTCGCCCAGATTGAACTTCTTGCCGCAGGCGGCGCACCCTTGGGCATTGTATTGGTTGAGTGTGGCCAGATCCATCATGAAAGTTCCTGCCGGGGGGTTTTGGTTTGCCATATTGCAGGCCTCCTTGTGGTTATGCCTTCATGTTTGCTCGTGAATCTCAAAGGGCGGTTTGTGCCAAAGCCAAGGCATTGTTGTAAATTAGCGTCCACTTACATTAAAGTTAAGTGCCGCCCAGCGGCCGTCAATAGCATCGGCTTGACAGGTGTCGATGGCGTTATAACACTAGTGTCGCGTCACGCTTGAAATGCCGCACTTTGCTTGCCCTTTTTCGCGTCTGCCGCGTTACGCTTTCAGACATATCGGAGAAAACGATATGTCAAAAAGTGTGCCTCGCAGACACAAAAAATTGGGTCGCAACCTTACGACATTTCAAACGTGACGCGACACTATGGGTCGTTGGCAATCGATTCTTGAAGCTGGTCTCAAAGGCAACATCCTCGTCTCAAAGGTGATCCAAGTGAACGGCAACAGTTACCCGGCGGTTCGGCACTACCACATGGCCACCAAGCACCACCCGGATCAAATGGCGCGTTCGCTGGGTTATATGGACTGGCAAAGCCAGCCCAAACCCTTTCGCGCCTACGCCGGCACGACACGTGTTTCTTTGCCTCTGGAGGGGAATGACCCGGCGCTCGATTTCTCAAGGCTCTACGACGGCAAAGGTGTTCAACCATATGAGATTACATTACATTCGATCAGTAAGTTTTTAGAGCTAAGCATGGGGCTTTCGGCCTGGAAAGAGGCGGGCCGGTCGCGCTGGGCGCTGCGCATGAACCCTTCCAGCGGAAATTTGCATCCCACTGAAACGCACCTGGTGCTGCCGGCGCTCGATCCCGCACTGCCAGCTGGTATCTATCACTACCACCCGTTCTGGCACGCCCTGGAGCGGCGTATCACTTTGTCACCGGAGCTATGCGGCCCGCTAGAAGCGTATTTCGGCGGTGCCGGCTTTCTGGTGGCGCTGAGTTCCGTGTTCTGGCGCGAGGCCTGGAAATACGGCGAACGCGCTCTACGCTACTGTCTGCTGGATACGGGTCATGCCCTGGGTGCGCTACGCTTTGCGGCGGGTCTGTTGGGGTGGCGAGTGACCTGGCTGAGTGGGCTTGATCAAACCTCGGCAGAGCGGCTGTTGGGTTTCGATCGAACGCAGTGGCCGCGGCACGAACCGGAACATGTGGAGCTGGTGGGCCGGGTTCATACGGCAGATGAGGCCGTGGCGGATGAGGTTCCCTCCGAAGCACTGTTGACCACCCTTGGCAACGCGGCCGTGGCGGGTACTCCTGAGACGCTTAGCCGAGATCATCAACAGTGGACGATTATCACCGATACGGCGACGCATCTGAGACGGGCGTCATCGGTTCCGGTCCCGGCCGCCGTCGGCCATGGCAGCCATTCGGACGCCCCGGAGAGCGCACCTTCCGCCGCCGCCCTCATCCGCCAGCGCCGCAGCGGGCTGGCTTTTCGCGCCGATGCCGTCATGCCGCGGCTAACGTTTCTGTCGATGCTATCCAGAACCTTGCCCCGCTTGGGACAGGTGCCTTTTGACAACGGGTTTCTGGCTCCCGAGGTGCACCTGCTGCTCTTTGTCCACCAAGTGGAGAAGGTTGATCCCGGCCTCTATATACTGTGCCGCAACCGGCGAGACCAGATGGATTTGAAAAATTTGATGCACCCGTCGTTTGAATGGACCCAGGTGGATGCGGCGCTGCCGCTTTATCGGCTGCACGTTGGTGATGTGCGCCAGCGGGCCGCTGAGGTGAGCTGCCGGCAGGCCCTCGCCGGTGAGGGTGTTTTCAGTTTGGGAATGCTGGCCCGGTTTGACGCGGTGCTGCGTTCGGCTCCCTGGCGCTACAGTGAACTCTTCTGGGAGGCGGGCTTGATCGGCCAGGTGCTCTACCTGGAGGCCGAGGCACACGGATTCCGTGGAACAGGAATCGGCTGTTTTTTTGATGACGCCGTGCACCGTTGGGTGGGCCTCGACAGCGAAGTATTTCAGAGTCTTTATCACTTTACCGTGGGCTTGCCCATCGAAGATCATAGACTAAAAACCTACGCCCCTTATGGACACCTTGAAACGATGTCAGAAAATTCCCAAAGATGATGTGGAGTTTTTCATGCCCAATCGCCTGATCAATGAAGAGAGCCCCTACCTCCTGCAACACGCCCACAACCCGGTGGATTGGTACGCCTGGGGGCCGGATGCCTTCGCGGCGGCCCGGCGCCAGGATAAGCCCATCTTTTTGTCGGTGGGCTATGCCACCTGCCACTGGTGCCACGTCATGGAGCGCGAGAGTTTTGAAAACGAGAGCTGCGCCCATCACCTCAACGAGACCTTTGTCGCCATCAAAGTCGATCGCGAGGAACGGCCCGACATCGACGCGGTTTTCATGACGGCTTGCCAGATGCTCACCGGCAGCGGCGGCTGGCCGCTGACGATCATTATGACCCCCGACTTGCGGCCTTTTTTCGCCGGCACTTATATCCCGCCCGAAAACCGGATGGGACGGCTGGGCCTGGTAGAGCTGTGCCAGCGTATCGGCAGTGTGTGGCGAGGGGACCGCGTCAAGGTGCTGGCCTCCTCGGACGAGGTGATGGGGCTTCTGGAAGGCGCTTTTCAATTCGCACCCGGCGATCTTGACGCCGGGGCGGTGCTGGATGCGGCCGGTCGCGCTATCGCCCGCAGTTACGATCCCCAATACGGTGGATTCGATAAGGCGCCCAAGTTTCCCATGCCCCACCGCCTGATGTTTCTGCTGCGGCGCCGGGTCCACAACGGCGGCGAGGGCGACGAGGCGATGATCGTCAAAACCCTTACGGCCATGCGCCTGGGCGGCATCTGGGATCATGTCGGGTTCGGGTTTCACCGCTACAGCACTGATAAACGCTGGCTGCTGCCTCATTTCGAAAAGATGCTCTACGACCAGGCGCTGTTGGCCATGGCCTACCTGGAGGCGTTCGAGCGGCGTGCGGACCCGTTGTTGCGGCGCACGGCCGAGGAGATTTTCGCCTACGTGCTTCGTGACATGACCGCTGAGGAGGGGGGCTTTTTCTCGGCCGAGGATGCCGATAGCGAAGGCGAGGAGGGCCGCTTTTACGTGTGGTCGACCACGGAACTGAATCAGATTTTTGACCAAAAGACCGCCCGCCGCTGGGCGCGTATTCTGAGACTTACAGACGAAGGTAACTTCAAGGATGAGGCCAGCGGTCAGCGGGTGGGCACCAATATCGTCCATCTGGATCGCCCCCTGGAAACATGGGCCGACACGCTGGGCACCACCGCCACTGAGCTGCAAACTCAATGGAAATGGGTACGCCGCAAAATGTTTGAAGTGCGCGAGCGACGGGCTCATCCTTTGAAAGATGATAAAATTTTGACCGACTGGAACGGGTTGATGATAGCGGCCCTGGCCATGGGCGGGCGTATTCTCGAGTCAAACGGCTACACCCTGGCGGCCGAGCGGGCGGCGGCCTTCGTGGATCAGCGGCTACGCACGCCATCCGGTGAATTGCAGCACCGCTACCGTAACGGCCGGGCCGCCATCGCGGCTTTTGGAACGGACTATGCCTACCTGTGCTGGGGTCTGCATAGAGCTTTTCCGCACCACAGGCAAGCCACACCACCTCGAGCAGGCGCTGCGGTTGCAGCGCCGACTGGACGACAAATTCTGGGACGAAAAAGCGGGGGGGTATTTTCTCACCGCCACCGACGCCGAAAAGCTGCCCGTGCGGCCCAAAGAGCTTTACGACGGCGCCTTGCCGTCGCCCAACTCGGTGGTATTGAACAATCTGGCCGTGCTGGGAGAGGTGACCGGTGAGGCGCGCTGGCTGGAGCGCGCCGATAAGTTGGTGCATGCTTTTGGTGGCAGCGTTGAAAAACATCCCACGGCCTTTACCCATTTTTTAAACGGCCTGCACCGTTTGGCGCAGCTCGCCCCTTCGGGAAAGGGCGAATAGGCGGACGGGCCGTGCCGAAAAGCCTTACAGACGCCCTCACCTCGCCGCAACGGGCCGTGGAAGTGGCCGCCCTTTTCCGAAGGTGTTTGCGCACCTGGTATCTCGCCAATCAGCGGGCACTGCCCTGGCGCCAGGCTCGATCGATCTATCCCATCTGGGTCTCCGAGGTGATGCTGCAGCAGACCCAGGTCAAAACCGTGATTCCATACTACCGGCGTTTTTTAGAGCGCTTTCCCGATGTAAAATCCCTGGCGGCGGCTGACCAGCAAGATGTCCTTAAAATGTGGGAGGGACTGGGTTATTACGCCCGTGCCCGCAACCTGCACCGCGCGGTGCAGGTGGTGATGGCACGTTTCGACGGGCACATCCCATCCGATTATACCTCATTTCGTTCGCTACCCGGGGTGGGTCCCTATATCGGGGCGGCTGTCATGAGTATCGCTCTGGACCAACCGAAAGCTGTTGTGGACGGCAACGTGAAGCGGGTTCTGGCACGGCTTTTTATGGAAGAGGCCGCGGTTAATAATCAAAAATATCAAAGGGTTTACGATGAACTTGCCCAGGTGATGCTTGACCCCCAAAACCCCGGCGACCACAATCAGGCGGTTATGGAACTGGGCGCATTGATATGCACCCCCCGCCGCCCCCTATGTAACGACTGCCCTGTTAACAGTATCTGCCGGGCCCACCAAAAGAGCGTTATGGCGGACTACCCCCAGCGCATCAGGCGACCACCTGTACCCACCCAACGCATCGCATGCGGGGTGATTTTCAAGGCTGGCCGCCTGTTGATCACCCAGCGTAAACCCGATGGTCTGCTGGGCGGCCTGTGGGAGTTTCCCGGGGGCAAAATCAAACCGGGCGAGAGTGCTGAAGCCGCCTGTCGGCGGGAGATTCTCGAAGAGACCGGCTTAAAGGTGGCAGTAGCCGACCATTTGACGCAGGTGCGCCACGCCTACACCCACTTCAAGATTTTGATGGAGGTATACGCCTGCCAGTACCAGGCGGGTCGGGTGGAGTTAAAAGGGCCGATTGATTACCGCTGGGTGAAGTGTGGAGACCTGGAAACCTACCCCATGCCCAAGGCCAACCTGAAGTTAATGCCGGCCTTGAAAAAATATCTCTCACGGCCATAGTATCGGTAAAAGATTGCGCCCGATCACATCTGTGGCACTTACATACTGCCGATTGAGGATCTCCTGGTCTCAATAAATCCTACCCTAAAGAACCTTGCCAATGGTTGCGACATACCCATGGGCTGGTTATTTTATTGGGTTGAAGCGATAATTGTTGATTGGGAGTGATCATGAACGACCGAACGCTAACATTCGAGCAAGGCCCTATACGGCCACCCAATGAGGCCCGCAGCCTGCTGCTGCGCTTTACCCGCAACTGCCCCTGGAACCGCTGTGAATTCTGCCCGGTTTACAAGGGGCGCAAATTTTCGCTGCGTAGCGTAGCCGATATCAAACAGGACATTCAAACCGCGCGCGACATCTACGATGACGTCTTGCAGCTCTCCTGGCGGCTCGGCAGCGGCGGGCGCGTCGACGATCGGGTGATCAGCGATATCTTCAACCGCAACGGTTTGAGCAGCAGCTACAAGAGTGTGGCGAGCTGGATCTATTATGGCACCCAGGCCTGCTTTCTGCAGGATGCCGACAACCTGATCATGCCCGTGGACGATCTGGTGGAAGCGCTCACCTTTTTAAAGGAGAAGTTTCCCATGATCAGCCGCATCACGACCTACACCCGCTCCAAAACCATCACGCAACGATCGGTCGAGAGCCTGAAGCGGATTCGTGCGGCCGGTTTGGACCGTATCCACATCGGCCTGGAGAGCGGGTACGACCCCCTGCTTAAACTGATCAAAAAGGGGGTCACGGGCGAGGGCCACATCGAGGCCGGCCGACGGGTCAAGGACGCCGGCATGGCGCTTTCCGAGTACGTCATGCCCGGATTGGGGGGGCGCGAAATGTCGAAGGGCCACGCCGAGGCCACGGCCGCCGTGCTCAACGCCATCAATCCCGATTTTATCCGTTTGCGGAGCTTGCGCGTCCCACGACGGGTGCCTCTTTACCAACGCCTCGAGGCGGGCACCTTTACCATGCTCAGCGACGATGAACTGGCCGATGAGCTGCATCTGCTGATTTCATCCTTGAACGGGATCACCAGTACCCTGACCAGTGACCACATCATGAATTTGCTCGAGGATCTCAAGGGCAAGTTTCCCGAGGATAAACCGCGCATGCTGGCGGCCATCGAGGCCTATCAGGGACTCGACGATGTGGACCGGCTGGTGTTTCGGGTGGGACGGCGCGGCGGTGCCTATCAGTCCACCAAAGACCTCCAGCGCGACCCGCAGACCTACCGGAAGATCAAGAACCTAGTTGAACAGGTGCGGGCCGAAAAGGGCGATGCGGGCGTGGAGGAATTCATTACCGAGATGTCAAACCGATACATCTGATGATTGCCGGAGCTGTGCGATCAGCTTGTGTTCAGGTGCGGGCGTAGCTTTCTTTTTTACCGGTAAATTGCCCTACTGGTTGACTGACGCCTTAAATTGCGTCCGATTAGCCCCACAGTACAAGTTGGGGTCAAAATATTGCCATCTATTGTGACAATACCCAAGGAGGCGACACCATGAAAACCTATCCCATTCCGATGGTGCCTGGGCCAACCCGCGTGCCAGAACGGGTTCGGGCGTCTTATCAGATCGATTTCGGGTCGGCTGACATGGAGGAGGAGTTCTTCGAACTCTATGGGAAGACGGTCGCCGATCTGCAAGCCATCTACGGCACCCGCCAGTCGGTGGCTATTTTGTCGGGGGAGGGGATGCTGGCGTTGTGGGGCGCGCTCAAGAGCTGTCTGTTACCGGGTGACGGTGTGCTCGCCATTGCCACGGGGGTGTTCGGATATGGTATCGCCGAAATGGCACAAACAATCGGCACCAAGGTCCACACCGTTGGGTTGGGGTATGACCAAACCATCACCGACGCGGACCTGGAGGCGGTAGAGGCGGCCATCCTTGAAACCCGGCCCAAGATGATCACCATGGTGCACTGTGAAACGCCCTCGGGCACCTTGAATCCGATCGAGGCCGTGGGGCGGCTCAAGCAGCACTATGAGGTGCCGCTGCTTTACGTCGATGCCGTGGCCAGTCTGGCCGGGGCGCCGCTGCAGACTGATCGCTGGAACATTGATCTTTGTTTGGGCGGGTCGCAAAAATGCCTTTCGGCTATGCCCAACCTGGCCTTTTTGACGGTGAGCGATCGTGCCTGGGATATTGTCCGGCAGGTTGACTATCAGGGCTATGACGCCCTGGCGCCCTTTGAAAATGCCCTGGAGAACCGCCTTTTCCCTTACACTCACAACTGGCACGCCTTGGCCAGCCTCAAGGCCGCCACGGCGATGGTTCTGGAGGAGGGGCTGGCAAACGTGATCGCCCGCCACCAAAACGTGGCCGCCTACTGCCGCGAGCGGGTGGTGGATTTAGGACTCAATTTACTGCCGGACTCCGCGGCCATACCTTCGCCCACGGTGACGGCGGTGAAGGTACCCGCGAAGCTCGGTTGGCTGGAACTGGACCAGCGCCTGCGCCAAGAAGGCATGGTAGTGGCGGGAAGCTACGGCCCCCTGGCCGGCAAGGTGTTCCGTTTGGGGCACATGGGATCCCAGGCGCAAATGGAGCTCATGCAGCAGGCCGCGGCGGTGCTGGCTTCGGTATTGTAGGCCAGTCCCAGTCCCCCGTAGATCTTACCCGCACCCTTTCAGTCGCGTTTGTCCCGTTGCTTGCGCCGGTCTTTCTTTAACTTCTTGTCGTCCTCTTTGCCCAGCAGATCTTCGGTGGTGTTGTTGACCGACTTTTTAACCTTGTGTTTGACGACCCGCTTGCCGATACCCATCGTAACCTCCGTCGCTCCATGTCAAATTTCTTATTTCAAGTTATCACAGACTTGCACGCATTGTCAGCCGGCGGCGAGAATGCCGAAGGCCGCCGGGCCTTCTTCATGGTTGTCGGTTGTGCAGTGCCGGTAACAATCGGTGCCAAATTGACAGGCCGCCTGCCAGGACTTAGTTTATCTCCACAAGGAAGAACATCACCGTACTGCAATGTACGGCTTAAAAATAGAACACGATCTTAAGGAGAAAAGCGATGACTGACAATAAAGATGCTAAAACCTACTTTGTGGAGGGTATGCAAGCCTTTGCCGGAAACACCTTTGATCGCTGTGTGACGCTGCTCGATCAAGCCATCGAGCGTGATGCCCAGTTCAAACTGGCCCTGGTGAGCCGTGGTGCCGCGCACCTGAAACTCGAACGGCCGGACCGGGCCATTGCCGACTTTGACCGGGCCTTGGAGATCGATTCGGACTATGCCCGCGCCTATCACCTCAGGGGGCTGGCCCATGAAAAGCAAGGGAGCAGCGATCAATCCCTGGCCGATTTCAACCGTGCCATAGAGCTGGACCCTGACTACGGGGCGGCCTACTACAGCCGTGCCAGTTTGCACACCGCGCTGGGCAATGAGGCCGAGGCTATGGAGGATATCGAGATGGTGACACACTTCACCCAGCGCAATCTCGAATCCTTTAACAACCAACACAATGTATGGCAGACCCACCAGATGAGCGTTGAAAATGCCATGGAGACGGAGCTCAACCGCTAACCCACCAGGCAACGATAGATAACCATGGGCGCATCGGTTTCGATCCGATGCGCCCATTTTTTCATCCGCCGCCGAAATAGCGCCCCGCCGCCACAATTCCCATCCCCACCAGCATCGATAAGAAGAGGTTGCGGGTTTTCCAGGCGCACAATGCGGTCGAAAGCGCGGCAAAGCCTCCCAGGGGTCCGGTTTCGGCAATGGCCGGTGCCACCAGCGAGAGTAGAATCGTGCCGGGCAGGGTCTCCATGAAGGCCTTGAACCCGACGGTTT
Source organism: uncultured delta proteobacterium (assembly GCA_963783425.1). Taxonomy (GTDB): domain Bacteria; phylum Desulfobacterota; class Desulfobacteria; order Desulfobacterales; family QNYZ01; genus CAWANO01. The sequence goes on along the minus strand of CAWANO010000005.1, from coordinate 25,234 downwards.
TAGGAAGCTTTTCAGCCAGCAGCAGCCCGCCCAGCCGCAATGCGTAGGTGACCAGGGCGGCTCCGCCGATGGCCAGCGCGACATAGACGTTGAATAAATGGGGACTCAACTTAGTGCACCTATTTGCAAATACGATGACATTCGGCCGCCAATCCATCCGGGCTGACGGCGTTGCGAAAAAACGCAATATGCCCGATATTGCTTATTTTCCGCGCCTTGTCTGCCCGGCGCCTTGACGCCCTCATTACGTCACCGTTTTTACGAACAGGAGCACTTAGCGTTCTCCCTGGCTCGCGTTGTCGCCGCGGACCGGATTGGGCGTGGCGGATGTTGATGCGGCTTTAAGGCGGGCCTGCGCTACGGCCAAAAGGGCGCCGCCGACACCACCGATGACGATGTACCACTTGCCTGGCAGCCAGCGCTGGGCTAGTATGGCCAGCAGCGCCGCCGATACCCATGGGGCGATGTCGCGTTTGCCGCGCCACATGCTGACGGCCAGCGAAAGAAATACGGCCACAAAGGCAAAATCAAGGGCGAAACGCTCCGGGTGGTTCACCAAGGCCCCCAGCCGGTGGCCGGCCAGGGTACTCATGGTCCAGATGCTGCACAAACAGATGCCGCCGCCCAGCAAAAAGCCCGTGCTGGCCCCGCCGCCGCGATGGGCGGCCATGGTGACGGCCCAGTTTTCGTCGGCCACCAAATGCATGATGCCGGCCTTGTGCGCCAGGCGTTTGCCCCTAAAAAGGGGGTAGAGCGAGGCTCCAATCAGCAGGTAGCGCATGTTGATCACCAAGACGGCCAACACCATTTCGACCACGGGCAGAGGCGGGGCCCACATCTCAACCATGACGAACTGGGCCGATCCGGCAAAGACCGCCAAGTTCATGGTCAGCAACTGCAGCCAGGTTACCCCTTTCTGAGCCGCCAACATGCCCAGTACGCTGCCGTAAGCCGCCACGCTGGCGGCCACGGGCAGGTTGGCCACAGCCCCCCGGCGCATCTCCCTTAGAAAACGATTCATACCTTGGCCCTCTGCCGTTCCCAAAAAGCTGCCGACCAGCATACATGGAAATCCCAAAGAATCAATGACCGGATTGAGGCTGCTCCCTTTGGCGTTTACCATCGCACAGCAGTGGCGCGTCACGGTCGACACTGTTGTCATCACCCTATTCCAACCCTGCCGGGTGTAACGTTTTTCGGGGGGGCGGCTCCTATCTCACAAACGCAACGGGCGCCGTGCCGCCTGCCGGCAACGACGCGCGGCAACCGGTATTGACTTGCCATGGGTTAGCGATTACAATAATTCGAACCTTATATTTATCTCAAAATAAGATTTTGGGAGGAAAGCATGGCGTCGATCTTGGCAAAGCTTAAATGGCCAATACTAATGAGACTTTTACTGCTCGGCCTAATGGCGGCAACGGTACTGAAACCCGCGTCATGGGCATCGGCACTGAGTTTGACGGATGCCATTGATACCGCGCTGGCGCGCAACCCGCGCATTGCGGCCGCCGACGCCCAGGTGCGTGCCGCCATTCACCGTGTCACCCAGGCCGCCTCGGGCTTCCACCCGCAAGTGACTGCCTACGAGAAGTTCAACCACACCACCAACCCCATGTGGGCCTTCGGCACAAAGCTTAACCAGGGGGTTATTGCGCAGTCCGATTTTGACCCCCAGGTATTGAACGATCCCGATCCGGCCACCAATTTCGCCACGGTGCTGGAGGTGGCCTGGCCGCTGTTCGATGGTGGAAAGATCCGTAGCGGCCACCGGCAGGCGCAGCTCAGCCAGCAGATGATGCAGCTGGGGCTGGCACGATCGCGACAGCAGACTATTGCCGAAACCGTCGGCGCTTACGCCGGATGGCTTTTGGGTATTGAAAACCTGAAGGTCGTCGAGCAAACCATGGCCACGGCCGAGGCCAACCTGAAGATGGTTCAAAACCGGTTCAAAACCGGTTTTTTTGTCAAGAGCGACCTGTTGCGTGCCCAGGTGCGCACGGCTGAGCTAGAGCAGCAAAAGGTGCATGCCCGGAACATGGTGCAGATTGCGCGCGCGAGCCTGGCCGCCGCCATGGGCGTCGAAGCGCGGGAGGTTTCGGAACCGACTTCGCAGCTGTCCAAGCCGATGGTTCAGGATGGCGATCTGAACCAGTGGCTCGAACAGGCCCTGACCCGACGACCCGAACTTCGCCAAGCCCAATTCCAGCGCGACATCGCCGCCCAGGAGATTGGCAAGACGCGCGCCCAACGCCTGCCCGGGATAGATCTGGTGGGTAACTACGAAATCAACACCGAAAGCTGGGACGATTTCGGTGACAACTACGCCATCGGCGCGGTGATGAGTCTCAATCTTTACTCGGGCCAGCGGCTCTCGGCCCGGCAGCGGGAGGCTGCGGCCATGTTCGAGGCGGCCCAGGCCGAGCGCCAGAGCCGCGAAGTGGCCGTTGGCCTAGAGGTGCGTCAGGCTTATTACGGCCTGCAAAGCGCCCTGGAGGGCGCTCGGGTCACCGAGCAGGCCATCGACCAGGCGCGCGAAAACCAGCGCATTATTAAAAACCGATATGCCAACGGGCTGGAGACGATCGTGACCCTGCTGGATGCGGAACTGGTGCTGCAAAGGACGCAGAGCGACTATTTCCAGCGCGTGCACGACTACCATGTGGCCCTGGCCCAGTTGATGCTGGCGTCGGGCACCATCGATGACGCCCAAACCCTACTCGGGTTTGAGGCCGGAACTAAATAGGGTTTTGGAATTACGTCCGCAAGGAAATACTTCGCATGCTACCGCGCTTTTGGGGGCGCGGCCGGAAGCTGGTTTCGCCTTTTGGTGTAAATATTCTGAAAAGAGAGAAGGGTGGAAGCAAATGGGCAAAAAGAGCGCGGTGTTAATCATTCTATTATTGTTGGTGCTTCTGGGCGGCTGCGGTGACAAGATCGAACCGGGCCATACAGAGCAGCAGCAGGATCGCGTGGTCAAGGCCACCGTGGCTACGGTCGCCGTTTCAGCCGAGGCCTCGGGCTACGATGCCGTGGGTACGGTGCGCCCTTTGGAAAGCAGCACCTTGCGCAGTAAGTTGACCGGAGCGGTGGAGACCGTCAAGGTCGAGGTGGGCGATTCGGTGCGTCAGGGCGATGTTCTGGTGGTTGTGGACCAGCGCCAGAGCAACGCCCAGTTGCAAGGCAGCCAAGCCGCTCTGGCCGAAGCCCAGAAAGGACTTGAGGCCGCTACTTCCGCCAAGAAGGCCGCCGCTTCGAGTGCTGACCTGGCCAAATCCACCTTCGATCGATACCAGCAACTCATGGCGGCCGATTCGGTCAGCCGGCAGGAGTTTGACGAAGTCAAAGCCCGCTATGACCAGGCGCTCTCCAACCTGGCCCAGGCCGAAGCCATGGTGGCGGCGGCAAGTTCCCGCGTGACCCAGGCCCGGGCGGGACTCACTTCCGCGCGGGTGAGCAGCAAGGACGCCATCGTGACGGCGCCCTACGATGGCGTAGTGGCCCAGCGCTGGGTGGATGTGGGCGATCTGGCATCGCCGGGTCAGCCCTTGGTGCGTTTGGAAACCCAAGATCGCTTCGAGCTGGAGCTGGTTCTGCCCGAGGCCTATTTGCAGGCCGTGCGGCCTCAGCAACGCTTGCGCGTGTTGGTTCCCGCCCTGGGTGACAAGGAACTGACCGGTACGGTCACCAGCCTGGCGCCGGGGGCCGACGATCGTTCGCGCACCGTGACGGTCAAGTTGAGCCTTGATGTGGTGGCCGGCCTGCGCTCTGGCCTGTTCGCCCGCGTCACGGTGCCTCTGGGCGAGAGCGAAACCCTTATCGTACCGGCTTCGGCCGTGATTCGGCACGGTCAGATCAGTGGCATCTACCTTGTGGATGATCAGCAGCGGGCCCGTTTTAGGCTGATTCGGAGCGGGCGACACTTGGGCGGTGAAGTGGAGATCATCTCCGGCCTCAAGCCCGGTGATCGTTACGTGGTCAATCCCCCGGTCGACATGGCCGACGGCGTGAAAGTAGAGGTGGCGTCATGAGCGGGGCGGGTCATGGGGGGCCGGCGGGGCGTATCGCCAGCTACTTCATCGACTCCAAGCTGACCCCGCTGATCATCATCGCCTCGGTGCTTTTGGGGCTGGCCGCGGTGATCGCTTTGCCGCGGGAGGAGGAACCCCAGATCATCGTTCCCATGATCGACGTGTTTGTGGCCATGCCCGGCGCCAGCGCGGCGGAAGTGGAAGAGCGTGTCACCACGCCCATGGAGAAGCTGCTGTGGGAAATTCCCGGCGTGGAGTACGTCTACTCCAGCTCCAGTCCGGGCATCTCTATGGCGATTGTGCGCTTTTACGTGGGCGAGGACGAGGAAGACGCCATTGTACGGCTGCAAGCCAAATTGGCGGGTAATTACGACCGCATTCCCTATTCGGTATCGCCACCGCTGGTTAAGCCGCGTTACATCGACGACGTGCCGATTCTGGCGCTCACTTTCTGGAGCGAGGAGGTGGATCACTTCCTGCTGCGACGACTGGCGGCGGAAGTGGAAAACCACGTCAAGCGTGAAAAAAATGTCTCCTTGACCTCGCTGATCGGCGGTCAGCGTCGCCAGGTGAGCGTCTACCTGGATCCGGCGCGCCTGGCGGCCTTCGGACTGGACGCACTGCAAGTAGCGCAAATGCTGCGGGCCGCCAACCAGGAGGCCGACATCGGCAGCTACGCCAGCCCGGCCGGTGAGATCAACGTGCGCACGGGTGGGTTCCTGGTTGATCCGGATGACGTGCGCCGGGTGGTCGTGGGCGTCCACAACGGCCGTCCCGTCTACCTGCGCGACGTGGCCACGGTAAGCGACGGTCCGGCCGAGCCCGATCAGTACGTCTTTTTCGGCGCCGGTCCAGCGGCCGGCGAGAAACACATCCCGCATTTTGACAATGCCGCCCCCCTATCTCCGGCGGTCACCCTGACCGTGGCCAAGCGCAAGGGAACCAACGCCATCACGGTTGCCGAAAAGGTGATCGAGCGGGTGGAAGCCTTGAAGGGCTCGGTCATTCCCGACAACGTGCAAGTCACCATTACGCGACACTATGGTGAGACCGCCAAGGAGAAGTCGGACGAACTTCTACTGCATATGATCATCGCCATCGTCTCGGTCAGCTTGCTGATCGCCCTCACCCTGGGGTGGCGCGAAGCGGGGGTGGTGGCGCTGGCCATACCTGTAACCCTGGCCCTCACCCTGGCGGTTTTCTACCTCTACGGTTACACTCTGAATCGCATTACCCTCTTTGCGCTGATCTTCTCCATCGGTATCCTGGTCGACGACGCCATCGTGGTAGTCGAAAACATTGTGCGGCACTTCCGGCTCCCCCAAAACAAGGGACGCAGCCGCTTCGAGGTATCGGTGGAGGCTGTGGCGGAAGTCGGTAATCCCACCATTCTGGCCACTTTGACGGTGATCGCGGCCATCTTGCCCATGGCCTTCGTGGGCGGCTTGATGGGGCCTTACATGCGCCCCATCCCGGTGGGCGCCTCGGCGGCCATGGTTTTTTCGATGCTGGTGGCTTTCGTAGTGACGCCCTGGGCTTCGGTGCGGATGCTGCGGTCCCGCGGCAAGCACAGCGGAGCCGACGATGATGATGGCCATGGCGGCGAGAACGAAGACGTCTTTACGCGGCTTTACCGCCGGGTGATGGACCCGCTGCTACACCGCCCCGTGTGGCGATGGGGGTTTCTGATCGGCGTGGTGGTGATGCTGCTGGCCGCCTGCGCCCTGGTACCTCTAAGTCTGGTGAACGTGAAGATGTTGCCTTTTGACAACAAAAGTGAATTTCAGGTGATCCTCGACATGCCCGAAGGGGCCACCCTGGAAGAGACCAGCGCCGCGGCCATGGAGATGGGGCGCTACATCAGAACCGTCAACGAGGTCACTGATTACCAGATTCACGTAGGCACGTCCGGGCCTTACAACTTCAACGGCCTGGTGCGCCACTACTACCTGCGCGAAGCCCCCCACCAGGCCGACATTCAGGTCAATCTGGCCGGTAAGCACCACCGCGCCGCCCAGAGCCACGATATCGCCAAGCGGGTGCGTCCAGCCCTAAGAGAAATCGCCGACCGTTACGGCGCCCGGGTTCAGGTGGCCGAAGTGCCGCCGGGGCCGCCCGTGGTGGCCACGCTGGTGGCTGAGATTTACGGTCCCGATTACGATCGTCAGCGCGAGATTGCCCTGCAGGTGCGCGAGATTTTCGAAACCACGGCCGATGTGGTGGATGTGGATTGGTTCATGGAGTCCGAACAGCCGCAATACCTGCTCGAGGTGGACAAGGATAAAGCCGCCTTGCACGGCATCTCCACCGGCCAGGTGGCCGAAACGCTTTCTCTGGCCCTGTCCGGCCATCAGGTGGGCCTGCTGCACCAAGCCACTGAACGCGAGGACCTGCCTATCGTGCTGCGGCTGCCCCCGTCGGCTCGAACGGGCATCGAACGGCTGCAGGCCCTAAAGATCAGCACGCCCGACGGTACGCAGATCCCCATGTCGGCCCTGGTGCATGTGCGCAAGACAACGGTCGACCAGAGCATCTACCACAAGAACCTGATGCCCGTGGTCTACGTGGTGGGTGATGTGGCCGGGGAGAAGGAGAGCCCCATCTACGCCATTTTGGAAATGTACAAAAAGATCAACGCTCTGACCCTGCCCGAAGGCCACAGCATTGCCCAGCACACGGCCAACCTCCCCGAGAGCGACCGCAAGTTCGCCATGAAATGGGACGGTGAGTGGCACATCACCTACGAGGTCTTTCGGGACCTGGGAATCGCTTTCGCCGTGGTGCTGGTGCTGATCTTCGTACTGGTGGTGGGCTGGTTCCAGTCCTTTTCGACGCCGCTGGTGATCATGGTGGCCATTCCCTTCTCTTTGATCGGCATCCTACCCGCCCACTGGCTGATGGGGGCTTTCTTCACGGCCACATCCATGATCGGCTTTATCGCCGGGGCGGGTATCGTTGTGAGAAACTCGATCATTCTGGTGGATTTTATCGAATTGCGCATCAAAGAGGGCATGCCCCTGGATCAGGCCGTGATCGATGCGGGCGCGGTGCGTTTCCGACCCATGATGCTCACCGCCGCAGCCGTGGTGGTGGGGGCCTCGGTGATTCTGTTCGATCCCATCTTTCAGGGTTTGGCAATCTCGCTGATGGCCGGCGAGGTGGCCTCGCTGCTCTTTTCGCGCATGACCGTGCCGGTGCTTTACTTTATGGACAAGCGCTGGGAATTTGCCCACGGACATGCGTTGAAAAAGAAATAGCTAGAAAATCTTATGAAATCTTTTCTATGGCTTATAGAAAACCTTGAATTTTGAGGTCAGGAAGGAATTTTTTGGCGATATTTTGTCAGGTACGATTTGTCACCGACCTTGTTTTAAAAAGATAGAAATGATTTCACCCTAAAGGGCGCGCCTGAAGCGTCCATTGGCTGTGTGATCAAGGGCTTGCAGTAGAATGACTACGGCTGCGCCATTGAGGCCTTGCCAATGAACACCTCAGGGACGTGACATTTCCGGGCTAGTTCTGGCTGCCTCCCCACTTGAACTGAAATTCTACTTCTTCCGAGCTTCCTTCGCGTTCATGTTCAATGTTGAAAACAGCATTAGCCGGAATGCTTATGCGTTGATTCGCTATCTGGATTCTGAACGGCTTGTTGTTTTCCAGGCAGTCGACCAGCCGGCGAAGTTTGGCCACCATCTGTTTTGTCGTGTAGCCTTTTTCAATGTCGCGGTCTTTATTCTTAGCCGCCATTTCATGGTCTCCTTTCGTGAAGTCAAATGGGAAAATGGGAATTTAAAAGTCTTTCTGTCGAATGTGAGGACAGCCTCGCACCCTGAATTCATTGCAGGATGGACAAACAAAAGATCCGGAAGGTCGTTTTTACTGTTACGCGCTGAAGAGATAAAACTTGGTATCGTGGATCGGGACTCAACATTCAGTAGCGATGATGAAAGGGTTGCCAGCCGAATATTGCGCGAAACTGTCTTAAAATGGTGATGTGGTTGAAAGACTGATTCAGTCACCAGATGCAGATCGCACGGCAAAGCCGCGTGTACCGAAAGGGTCCATATACCTGAAGAGGTACAGTGCCAAATTTTCATCGATTTGGTAGGGCCACACGTGTGTTCCCGTGTTCTTCAACAGTGGAGTGATGCTGGATGGCATCCCGGGCTTACTGTATATTGTTCTTAGCTCTTTGACTGTTGGCATACGCCACCCGCCGCCGGCGACCGTCAGATTTTGCACCCACTTCGCAGCTTGATAATAGCTGGTATCCTTGTCAGGGCCGGCGAACCACTCCAGGCCAGTGCGCTTATCCGCCACCACGCCATTCTCGTAAGCCACAAAATTCCCCGCGCGGCCGGTCACTTTCGTCTTTTGCGCCATTGCTGCATCCGCGGTCATGATGGTAGCAGAAAACAGCAGGCATAGATGAACGACTGTGCTAAACCCTCTCGATGACGTTTTCATAAGGGTTCTCGATTATCTCTCGAGCTTATCTGCCGATTACAGCGGATAAACCGGCCGTTGGCTTTTATCTTCGTAAAAGGGCATCATCTCGGGAACCAGCACGCCCAAACGATCCTGGCGCTTGCCTGAAGAGGGGTGGGTGCTGAGGAAGTCCACCGGCGAGCCCCCGGAAACTTTTTCCATCTTCTCCCACAAGGTGACCGCTGCTCTGGGATCGAAGCCGGCCTTGGCGGCCAGTTCGATGCCGATACGATCCGCCTCGGTCTCGGCCGTGCGGCTGTTGGGCAGCTTGACGGCCACCAGGGCGGCCCCGGCGGCGCCGGCGGTCATCCCGGGGCTGTCGCTGGCGATGGCCACAGCCAGCACACCGATCGAGCTTGCCATGGCGACGGACATCTTTTCGGCCGTGTGGTTGGCCAGGGCGTGGGCGATTTCATGGCCGATGACCTGCGCCAGCTCGTCGTCGCTGGGCTCGATCTGCTCGATCAGGCCCGTGTACAAGGCCATCTTGCCGCCGGCCATGCACCAGGCATTGACCGTTTCGGGGTCGTCGATAACCTTCATGGACCACTGCCAATCCTCGGTGTCCGGTCGCATGATGACCGCCTGGGCCACCAACAGCTCCGTAATGCGTTTCACGCGCGCGTTCAACGCGGGGTTGTTGTCAATCTTGCCTTGTTTCTGGAGGGGCGCGATGGTCTGCACGTAGGCTTGGGCCGAGGCGTTAATCGCATGCTCCTCGGAGACAATCATCAATTGCCGGCGCCCGGTGGGGCTGGTGGCGCAGGCGGTCAGCATGATAGCCAGAAAAAACAATACTGTGAGTCGGTGTGGTTTCATGATCGCAACCCCCGCATTTTGGTTACCCCAACGGCCCTCTTTCTGAACCGGTAAGGTTGTGATTGTATTTTAACTCCGGATGCCTGGATATGGTTGAGTGAATGGAGCTATCTATAGAAGATAATTAACCCTATCCATTCGTCAAATGGTTCGGTATTTAGAGACCATTTGTAAAATATCAGACGATTTGCACAACACCCCACTCCAGCCAGGCCAGACCGATCAGCAGGCCGGCAAAGAGCATCGCCCAGATGGTGTCGGTGGTGGTGAAGGAGAATTGATGCAAGCTGTAGAAACGGCCGCAAAAACCACGGCACTGCATGGCGTGGTAGACACGCTGGGCGCGGTTGGCGGCGCGCACGAAAAGCATGCCCAGCAGGTAGGCGAAGGTTTTGTAGGTGTGCAGGCTGGTACGGGGCTGAAATCCGCGCATGCGGGCGGCACGGTAAAGGCGCGTATACTCCTGCTCGATGACAATGATGTAGCGGTAGGTAAAGAGCAGCAACTGCACCAGTTTGGCGGGCACGCCCAACCGTGAAAGGGCATAGCCCAGCGTGGCGATGGGATGGGTGGCCACCAGGGCGACAAGGACCATCAGGATGGCATTGGCCTTGAGGGTGATTTCGGCCGCCAAACGGATGCCCTCGTGGGTGAAGACCAGCGGGCCGAAATGGCCCCAGGGCTCGCCGGGCACGGTCCAGGGCAGTACCAGCCAGAAAAAAACAATCAAGGCGTTGACCGGCAGCAGGCGGCCTACCAGGGCGCGCGCATCGAGTCGGGCCTGCCACAAAAGCACAAGGCCGATCGACACCGCCGCGATGAGTGTGGGGAAGCGATGGCTGACGGCGATCAGCACGGCAAAGGCGCTGGCGACCACGATCTTCAGGCGCGGGTCCAGACGGTGCAGAAGCGATTCGCCGCTGGCGAAGACTTCGCTGATCATGATTGTTGCTTTTGCTTGCCGCGGCGGCGGTAGCTGACGTAGGCGCCTACCCCCACCAGGCCGATGATATATCCGATGCCGCCGATGATGTCCCGCACACTGGGGCCTTGGGTTTGAAGCTCCGCCAGGCGCCGGTTGATGGGGGCGATCTTTTGATCCACCACACGACCGATGACCTGTTCAAGTTGTTCTGTGGTGAGGTCGGCGCTTACCGATAGCGCGGCGGGCGAGGAGGGCTGGGCCGTATCTTTTTCGGTTTGTCGCTCGCCGGTTGGCCGACCGTTTGTCCCGCCGAGCTCATCGGCGGTGATCCGCCAGGTGTTGGCATGGCCCGATCCAGCAGCCACCTCAACGGTGAGGTCGCTTCGTTGCGGAATGGGAAAGTGAAACAGGCCCTGATCGTCGGTGGTGCCCTCGAGCAACTGTGCGCCATCGGGCCCGAACACGCGAACTTGACCGTTGTGGACCGGTTTTCCGCCGCTGAATTTGCTCTCGGTGTAGATATTGTCACCCTCCACCCAGGCAAAAATGTTGACCCGGTGCGCGTGCGCCGCCCCCGCAACGCCAATCACCAGAACAAGTACCAGCCAGAGCGGCCAGTAGTATTTTGACTTGACCATCGCTACGATCCTCCCATTTTCAGAAGCTCGGGCTGCACCTTTTTCAAAAATCCGATCACAAAAACGGTGACCAGACCTTCGATTGCCATCAGCGGCACGTGGGCCACCAGCACCATGCTGGCCGCCTTGAGAAAATGCTCACCCGTGGATATCAGGGCCGCGGCCATGATCAGGCCGCTGAGGGCAACGGCCAGAGCCCCGGCCAGAAATGCCGCCACCACGGCGGGCGTGCCTTTGCCGCGAACCATGGGGCCCAATAGCCAATAGGCGCAAACAGCGGGGAAAGCCATCAAGAAAGTATTGATGCCCAGGGTTGTGATGCCACCGAACTGAAAGAGGATGGCCTGCAGTACCAGCGCGGTCAGGATCGCCGGAAAGGCCGCCCAGCCGAGCAACAATCCCAGCAGGCCGTTCAAGATCAGGTGGATGCTGCCCGGGCCGATGGGCACATGCACCAGGGCGGCCACGAAAAAGGCCGCCGCCAGCATGCCCACCGTGGCCATGCGCTCATAGTCGAGCTTTTTCAGGCCCACCGCCGTTCCGGCCGCAGTCAGGGCGGCGCCGGTGACCAACACCGGCGCCGAGAGTATGCCTTCGGAGATGTGCATTTGTCTTGGTTTCCGATCAATGACAAAGAGCCAATTTCAAAAGTCTCATTTTGCCAATCCATGCGTCTGGCGCCAACTATAATCCTCGAAATACGAGCCGTATGACTGCGGTTAAAATTGGCACCATCCTTGACCTTGGTCAAACTAAACGTTTTGAAACAGGCTCCAAAGAATAAGGGTTAAAACGAAACCGTCGCCCGCAAACCGGCAATCCAGCCATCTACATCGCTTTGCGCTACGGTGAAGGTGTCCTGCATGTACTGCAAATCGAACGTCAGCGCCAGAAAGTCATTCAACCCGAAGTTCACATAGCCCTCGGCCACCTGGCTGGTATCGATGCTATCCCCGGTCTGCTGGGCACCTTCCAGAAAAGCATAGCCGATGCCGATATTGTCCTGCTCGCGACCCCAAACGCCGCCACTGATATTAATGCCGCCGGAGTAGAGGTTGTCGTAGGTGATCAGCGCATCGTCGGTCTGGAAGCCAAGGCGGATCCAGGCACCGAAGATGTCGCCCAGCGCCTGGTCGAAGGAGAAAAGCAGCACGTTGCGCGGCTCTTGCACATCGCCCTGGGCATCGAGGAAGGCCTCGCTGGTAAAGTTATAGTTCACCCGATAGGTACCTTCGCCCATGGCGGTCGTGAGGGTGTAGCTCATCTGCAGGCCGTAAAAGTTGTAGTTGTTGCCGTCGTCGTTTTCACCGATGTTCATGAAAACGCCCCTTAACCCAAAGGGGCCCATGTCCCACTCAGCAGCGGCACCGATATCCCAGGAGGGCAGAAAGGCGTTGGGTCCGTTGACCAGGGCCTCGTTCATGAACTGGGCATACTCATCGTTGGCATAGGCGTTGCCGTCCAGGTAGGCGGTGGCGTCGATGATCCCGCCGATCAGGCCCAGGGTGTGGGCCTCGCCAATGGTAAAGGTGTGCTTATACCAGGCTTGCAGCAGGTAATCGCGGCTGCGGCCGTTGATGTCCTTGACATCATCCTCAACCCCGGCCGCCCAGGGCGCCAAATTGAAAGTGGTCACGCCCGACAACCCGTTGCCGGCACCAAAGCCGAGTAGAAAGAAGATCTCATCACTTTCGGTAGGGGTGATGCCCACCTCCGGTTGAAATGACAAGGCCCCGCGGTCGCGGTCCTCGACCTCGGAAGGGCCATCGACCCATTCAAACTGGTAAGTACCGCTCAGTACGCCACCGATTGTGATGTATTCGGCCCATCCGGACGCCGCCGCCCCATCATCACTGTCGTCCTGTTTCTGTTCCAGCTCCGCGACGCGCTGCTTTAAACTGTCGATCTCCGTTTGGGTGGCTGTATCCTGGGCCCAGACACTCACTACCGAAAACACAAAGCAAGCTATAATGACCATAATGGTTCTTTTCATCATCGATCTCCCTCAAGCAATGGTGTCCAAGAAATGGCTACTTGTACCAGCCGCAGCGGTCTTATCGAGGATCTCGCGCTGCTATTTATTCTGCCACGGCTCGAAGTGCACCCAGAGCACGGCGCCGATCTCCACGGGCTTTTCCTGACCGTCGTGGGTGAGGGTGAAGTCGGCCTCGTTGAGAGCGGCGAATCCCCACCAGCCCGGCTGCGGAGCGGCATAGGTGAAAACGCCGTTGGCATCGGCCTTGAGGGTTTGGGTGATCATGTATTCGGTGGGCGCCTGGGCGCTTTGGTCCCGGTTGTAGTACTCGACTTCCACTTCGGCGTAGGGCACCGGCTGGCCATCGAGCTTGACAATGCCCTGGAACACGTTGCCGGCGTAAAGAGCGTAGGGTTTGGAAAGGGGCACGATCTCGGTCTTCAGACCCACCTCCGCATCCCAGCCCTCGTCGTCGCCGAAGGCGGTGGCCACCGTTTTGGTGTAGTGGATGATGAAGCTGTCTTCAGCCGGCTCCCAGTAGGGCTGGGGCTCCATATAAAAGGTGTAAATGCCAGGGCGGCCGATGGTGTAGGATGCGCGCCAGGCGTCGTGGTCCATGAGGCGGGTCTTTTCAAGTGAAGTGAGAAGATCCTGGTCTTTTCCGTTGGCGATGACGCCGAAGCGCTTGGGCTGAACCAGTTCCATGCCCACCATCTCCATGGGGTGGGAGAAGGAGAGGTCCAGCGATATTTCCCGGGGGTCTTCCTGCATCACCATGTTGTCGGATGGGATCAGCATGCCAAAGTGTGCCCAAGCCGGCGTGGTCGATAATCCCAGTGCCAAGATGAGAAGCGTGAGCAGCATTCTTTTTCTACACATTTGTTGCCTCCTTGTCGGGCCTTTGCCCATAAAAAAACCACGAGAAAAAATCGCCACCTTCATGGTGCACATTTTTTTCGTGGTTGATCTGGTTAAATAAATTTTATGGGTACGTCTTCGAGCTCCGGCTCGATGTTGGCAAACTCTATAGCCCGCATCAGTCGCGTTGTCAAGCCGTAGTTGGCGTTCAAGACGGTTCGATGGGCCAACCCGTTAATCTCCGCGCGCCACGAGGGCGCGAGTTGCCGGCGGATGAAAGTTGCGCATAGGTCGTTTTCGGTTAGACCTGTTAGCGGACAGGCAGCCTACCGGGGTAAGCTGGGATCCTGAAGCACTGCGACAAAGTCCACTTTGGGTGGCCGAGCGAGCAAGCGGGCCGCAACGTGAGTGACCCCTGAGCAGGCCTTGAAAGGGATGTTTTGGATGGCGACCCGACTGAGATTTGGGCAAGCCTTGGATCCTGCCGGAGGCAGGTAAACCTTGGCCCCTCTTCTCCAACCAAATTGGAGAAGAACCTTATATGATAAATGCAGGGTAGGAAAACGCCTCCCACTTTAACGAATATCCAGATATCACGGACGTCCCCAAAAATCCGGACGTCCCCAAAAATCCAAATCATATCCACTTGATCGTCTACGATGATTCCAGCGGACAGCAAATTTTCCGGTCGATCCAGCTTGTGGCCGGAAGAACGGGCCAGGAATACAACCAGCGAAAAAAGAGAAAAGGCGCATTCTGGCAAGACCGCTATCATGCCACGGTTATCGAAAAGGCAGAGCACCTTCTGCGCTGTATTGTTTATATCGATATGAACATGGTTCGGAGCCGGAGTTGTTGACCATCGGCAAGGTTGGATCCATGGGGGCTATGTCGAAATTCAAAACCCAACTCGCAAGTGCATCCTCGTCGATTACGAAAAACTCTGTCACCTGGCCGGAGACAGCGACTTTGAGAGATTTCAGAAAGCCCATCGGAAATGGGTTAATGCAGCCCTTACTAAAGCAGAACCACGTCGGGAAACGCAGTGGACAGAGGCGATTGCGGTTGGTGACGAATCTTTCATTAGATTTGTGAAAAGGCAGATGCGCGCTTTAGCCATCGGCCGTCGTGTTCGGCCAACTGAAGCCGGGTATGAGCTCAAGGAACCTTCCGCTCCCTATAACTGCGATTTTGATGTTAAAAAGATCGATATTGAGCACGAAAACACATGCTTTGAGGGTGAATATGGCGTAAAATTAGAAGGATAGCTTGGTGTGACCCTAAAAGAAAAACCCTAAAAGTCTAATTATTTGGTAACGTTCAAAAGTTTTGGCACGGGCCAGTTTGCACGTGAGCGATCCGGATGCTGAAATGGCCCTCAATGCCGAGTTTCTGTTTCCAGTATTGTTCCCATTTTTCTCTCGAGTACTTTTTCAAAATGATCATTTTCGACAACTTGGTGACGGTGGCATCGGACCAACCCCAGGCAATGCGTTTTACGCGCCGGCCGATTTCCCGGAAGATCCGTTCCAACAGCGAGGTGGTTTTCGGAGCGATTACCCCGGTCTTCAGCCACAGTTCGATATTGGTAAAGATGCGCTCGGAGAGATTTTCAAGATAGGTGGCGCCTTTTAGGTAGCCGTGTTCTTTGAAGACATCGATCAGTTCAGCAATCTCGGCCTTGCTGGATCGATATTTTTCTTCGACCGCATCTTTGTCTTGATCTTTTAAAAGTTCGTAGTCCCCTTGGGGCAGCTCAATTCCGATCAGATGCTTGAGTTTGTCGATGTGCGGCTGGCTTTGCTTTTTCCTGAGCCCGTCTTCCCACATCGAATGGTATAACCCTCGCGGGCCATGCCAAGTGCAACGCTGTGATTCGGCCACATCGGCCAGAAAATCATCCAGGCCCGGTTCGCCATCGTAAATAAAAGGAATGCCGGCTGCATTAGTCTCCTTGAATCGTTCTTTCACAATCTGTTCGATATCGCTCCAGGCGGTATTGGCAAACGTGCCCAATGGTTCGACCTTGCCGCCGGTGGTAATGCCGATGACCGATCGCAGCTCTCCTTTTTCGCCCTTTTGGCGTTTGTAACCGGTGCCGTCGGCCATAATCGCAGCAAGGTCGCCCAGATCCACACAGGCAGCCTGCTCCATCTGATCGACATCGCTTCCCACCACCAGGTTATGAATGCCACCCAGGGAGATGTCGATGGATCGGCCTTCGATCAGCCGGCGATAGTTGGTGTCGATGACCGCCTCGATCACCTCGTGCTCGAAGTTGCTTTCCTTGCGGCTGTAGGGGGGTATGTGCAATGCATCCAGCAGTGGCGAATGTCGTGCACCGCACACCCGACATTCAGCTACCCGCAGAGGCAAATGCAAGTTATGTTGCCAGTCTGGTTATGTTTCGAGTTTTAATTCCCTACTTTTATTCCTTCCATCTAATTCCTTTCAAGAAGTGTAACATCTCTATATCATTCCTTTAATTCGAATATTAGTATTAGGGGGGAGATATGGAGCAAATTGTTTGCTGTCATTGTGGTGATTTATTTACCCCCAGCCCCCGGCATAAAAACCAGGTCTACTGTATGAGACCCGCCTGCCGACGCGCCCGCAAAGCTGCTTGGAAGCGCAACAAAATGCAAACCGATCCGGATTACCGCTACAATTATAAGCTGAGTAATCAAAAGTGGATAAAAGCGCATCCGGGTTACTGGAAAGATTATCGCAGCCGGCATCCGGAGTATGTTGCGCGCAATCGCATTTTGCAGGCAGTACGCAATCGCCGCCGAACCCGTAGCGACCAACTGAAGGCCAAGGATGACTTGATTGCAAAGGTGGACGCCTCGATATTTTATAAAAACAGGATGGTAGGGCAATTTTACCTGGTCCCGGTGATTGCAAAGGTAGACGCGTTAAAAGTCAATATTTTCGACATCTCAAGCCCTTATCGATGATTGCAAGGATCGACTCGTTAGCACATGACGCCACGGTTTGTTACATGTGTCATCAGCGAAAATGCAAAGGAGTCGGTCATGATCAAAAAGAAGATACTCATCGCCGAGCGTGTTCGCGGCATTGACGGCGGGTTCAGCTTTATCCCGCATCGGTTCCTTACCGGCGGTTTTTTGGCTTCATTAAATCCGCACGAACTGCTGCTGTATTTTTTTCTGATATTGTGCGGCGATCGTAATGGGCTGAGTTTTTACAGCTACGATAAAATCTGCACCCTGCTGCAAATATCCGTGGATCAATACATTAAAGCCCGTGATGGACTGATAGAAAAGGACCTGATTGCCTTTGACGGCACAATCTTCCAGGTTCTTTCGCTTCCGTCTACTTTCGTGCGGGCACCCAAAATTGGGCCGCCGCGCCGCTGTGATCGTACCAAACAACCGGAATCGCTCGGCCAAATTTTCAAAGAAACATTCAAAGGGTTGGCCAATGGGTAGGCGGCACAAGCAGCTGATTTGCTGTGATGTCGCCCAAATCTGTCGGGAATATCTCGTTTACTTTCAAAAGGCCCGGCAAAGCGGCCGCACACAAATAGAGGGGATTGGAAGGATTTTGATAGCATTTAGCGACTATATCGAGAAGACCCAGATCCAATTGCCGGATATCAACATTGAGCATGTCGATGGCTTTTTAGCGGCGTTTAATGCCCCATACGCCCGAAGCACCCAACGCTTGTATCGATCCTACCTGAGGGGTTTTCTGCGCTACCTTTACAATGAGCGCAACATATTGACCCAAAATCTGGCCGATTTGATTATTGGCCCGCCGATGTTTGCCAAGGCCAAGCCACCGAAGTTTTTACGCCCTCATGAGGTCAACCAACTTTTCAATCATCTGCCGTATTCAACCGGCTGTGAGTTGCGCACCTATGCAATGGTTCATCTGGCTTTCTTTTTGGGCCTGCGGCCTAGTGAAATCAGCCGGATCACTCTCGACGATATCTCTTTTGCAAAAGCACAGCTGACCCTGAGAAATCGAAAAAACAACCACCCCCTGCAGCTACCGATACCCGAAAGTACGCTCAAAGCCGTTACCGCCTATATTGTCGGCGCGCGACCGAAAGTCGAACACCGCACCCTTTTTGTTCTGCTTGTTGTTCCGCACAAACCCATAAGTAGCGGTCTTGTCGGTCAATATCTCACGCGGGCGCTGCGCAGCGCCGGCATTGATGGCACCGCCTATTGGCTGCGGCACACCTATGCCCAGAATTTGCTGGAAGCCGGTGCGACGCTTTTTGAAATCAAAGAAATGCTCGGCCATGACAGTATCGAGTCGACCGGAAAATATCTGAGCATTCACACCGCGTTGATGCGAAAGGTCCTGTTTGATGAAGTCCTTTGAAAGTTTTTTTGCCCGGCAGATGGAAGACTTTATCGCTTATCGAAAGGGGCTGGGCTACAATGAAAAAAACATCCGAAAGGCGCTTTTGACCCTTGATCGGTGTCTGCTCCAACAACCGGACCCTTCGGTTGTCTGGCAACCCGTCTTTTATCTAAAGATAAGAAAAGATCTGAAATTGGCACCATCTTCAGCAAACGGTGTCCTTTATGCCGCACGGTGCTTCTTTCAATATCTGCTTCGCACCGGACAGTGCCGCAACAATCCACTGCAAGATGTTCCCCCTTTGTCCCCTCAGGCATTTATCCCTTTTGTCTTCTCGCCACAACAGGTCGATGAATTGTTGGCGGCCGTATGCAGTCAAGTCCGGAAAAACAGACGTTGTTTTCTCAGCGATCTCAGCGAATATCTGGTGATTCTGCTGCTGGCGTGCTGCGGAATGAGAATTAACGAGCCGCTGCGGCTTACAATAAAACAATACCGGGCCGATGAAAAAACCATTTATATCGAAAAAACCAAATTCAAAAAAGACCGCCTCATTCCCATCCCCACAGCTGTGGCTAAAGAAATTGACAATTATCTGGCCGCCAGAGCGGCTTTGTCGCAAGAGGTGGCAAATCCGTTTCTTTTTATCGGCAGAAGACAAAAAGGACTGTATGATCAACGTATTCGTTTGGTCTTTCACACGGCCTTAAAACGTATCGATATTGACAGGCCGCGACAGGCTATCGGCAACACCATCTTCGGCCAGCCCACACCACACAGTTTGCGGCATTCATTTGCCGTCAACACCCTCAAAGCAGCCATGGCCCGGGGACAGGCAGCCCAAAATGTTCTACCGGTACTAGCCGCCTATCTGGGACATGTTGAATACCGCCATACAATGAAATATCTCAAGGTGGTCGATGCCAAAAGCGGTGTGCGCTTACTTAATTTTGCCGGTAGTCAACGTGAGGACCCATGAGGCTGACCAGCTGCATCTATCAGTTTTTCGATCAGTATCTGCCCCACGTAAAGGGCTGCAGCCGCAACACAGTCAAAAGCTACCAGGATACGTTCGCCCTTTTTTTGCCATTTGCAGCCAGGTATCATTCGATCAAAATCGACTCGCTAAAGCCCGAACATTTGTCGACGGATTTAATTTTGGGCTTTCTTAACTGGATAGAGTCCGACCGCCAAAATACCGCAAGAACCCGCAATCAACGCCTGGCTGTGTTAAAGTCTCTGGCCAAAATGATCCGTTTTATGTATCCGCAAAAACGAAAATTGGCCGAATCGATCCTGGCCATCCCGCAAAAGCGCTGCCAAAAAAAACTGATAGGATTTTTATATCCTCAGGAAATCTTCAATGTTTTGAACAGTGTAAATATCATCAAAAAAGACGGCTTTCGGGATTACACCATCTTGCACCTTCTCTATGACTCCGGTGCCAGGGCAACAGAAATCGCCACCCTTCGTTTGGATTACTTCGACTGTCAAAACAAAACATTGGCAATCCTGGGCAAAGGCAACCGGTATCGGCAGATCGAATTGTTGCCCAAAACCGCGGCACTCATTGATCAGTATATCGCCAAATATCGTCGCATGCCCAATGCCTTTAGCAAAGAGCATTTATTTGTCAACCAGCGCGGAACGACCTTCACCCGCCATGGCATCAACCGGCTCTGTAAAAAGTATCTCCAGCGCACACTCAGTGCCAAGCGATTGAACATCATTAACCCTGCTCACAGCTTCCGGCACTCGTGCGCCGTTCGAATGATCGCCGAGGGAAAGCCCGTATCCGAAATTAAAAACCGTCTGGGCCATGAAAATGTGCAGTCCACCATGGTGTATCTGCAAATGGATCTGAGCCAAAAACGGCTACTGCAGGAAAAATTTATCCGCTTTACCCAGCAGCATATGATGGCGGATCCCAAAATAGACGAACTGATCCAGTGGGAAAATAAACAAGACGTCCTTGAGTGGTTGGACAGCCTTTAAGGACCTGTCATTGTCTCCAGGGGTTACCCCGGGGAATATCCAGGCACAGATTGTTATGTTGACTGTTTTGTTACAAACTCGTAATATCTACAGCAACATACTGTTTTTTATTGTTTTCTAACTTTCCACTTGCACATCTGATTATTGCTGTGTTATCAAACAGATAGGGCTACTCGCAACATAATGCAAGTTGCCAAAAACCGTGGATATCACGCGGGGATGCTGGCGATAGCCCCGTTTTCGTATGCAGCGGCCGTGACAAAAGCGGTTGTTGGGATCCCCTTTTCGGACATGGCGTCCGAGGCCTTTTCGCATTTTGCTCGGGGTCATGACGCCGCTTTGGGGGCTTAGGCGAGCTGCAATGAGATCGTCATAACCGGTTAATATCGTTTTGAGTATTTCCAACATCAGCGGGTTTTTTAGCTGCTCCAATCGGTAGACGATTTCGTTTAGGTTGACTTTTCCGGTTGCAAGTTCAAAATCGAGTGTAATATGAATCTGTTGTTCCATCACGGTCTCTCTTCGTTCAGGTTCATATTTGGCGATATAAACCTATGAAGGAGACCGTGACTTTTTTTCAAGCATTAAATTCGGCGGATTGCCTAAACGAAACACCGGTGGACAAACGACGCAGGCGAGCGTCATGTGCTCCGACGAGCAATTTGGGGGCCCATTCTCGCACATGACGCCCCCCTGCTCAAGCAGTGCCATGCAAACTCTTTTCAGTTAATCGTGATTGGAAAATTGGCTCCCATCCGGGTCGTGCCACAACTTTTGAACGTTACCAATTATTTGGTAACGTTCAAAAGTTGAGGCACGGGCGAAACGATGCATAGATTATCATGATTTAGCTATCGCCATTTTAGCCTTGCAAAAAAGTCACGGTCTCCTTCATTAGGTTTATATCTGCAAATATGAACCCGACAAAGAGAGACCGTGATGGAACAACAGATTCATATTACACTCGATTTTCAACTTGCAACAGGAAAAGTCAATTTAAACGAGATCGTATACCGGTTAGATCAGCTTAAAAACCCATTGATGCTGGCTATACTTAAAACAATTTTAACAAGTTACGACGACCTGATTGCACAGCGGCTTAGTCCTCAAACCGGCGTTATGACCCCGAGCAAAATGCGTAAAGGTCTTGGACGCCATATTCGAAAAGGTGATCCGAAGAACAGATTTTGTCATGGCCGCAGAATACGAAAACGGGGTTACCGCAAACATCCACGGACCATATCTACGGTTTTTGGCAAGCTCGAACTACCGATTCGGGTGGCCGAATGCCGCACCTGTGGGGCGCGATATTCACCCTTGTTGGATGCGCTGAAAATGGCCCCATATAGCCGTAAAGAAAGCAACTTTGAACATGAGGTCATCGAAGCGGTGATCGACACCAACTATCGCCGTCTGATTGAGGGCCGATCCATTGATATCTCCCTTGGCGGGGTTCACAATATCGTGGTTGGCAGCGATGTCGACCAGTTTGAAAGGCGGCCGTTGACCTTGACGATCTGTCGGCAATCATGGCCGACGGCACCGGTTACAAACGCCAAAAGGGGAAAAAGGGAGAACTGCGATCGGTCATCGGCATTACCACCAGCGGCAAAGTTGAGCCACTGGGAACGTTTGCCAATACCCCATGGGGTGATATCGAACAGATTGTCAAAGATCGATTCAAAGAAACCAAGGCCGCCGGCATCCCCTTTATTTACGACGGCGAGCCGGGGTTGGACGACTTTCTATCCGATGTGGCCGATTCTCAGCGTTGCGTATGGCACGGCCCGCGTGGGCTATACCACTCGCTGTGGGAAGATGGGCTGAAGAAAAAAGAAAGCCAGCCGCAAATAGACAAACTCAAGCATCTGATCGGAATCGAGCTGCCGCAAAGTGATTACGAGCTTTTAAAAGACGAAGACAAACAGGCGGTTGAAGAAAAATATCGAGTCCAGCAAGGCCGAAATCGCCGAGTTGATCAAGGTCTTTAAAGAACATGGCTACCAAAAAGGGGCCAGCTATCTGGAAAACCTCTCCGAGCGCATCTTTACCAACATTGAGCTTTGGTTGAAAACCGGGGTGATCGCCCCGAAAACCACCTCGCTTTTGGAACGGATTTTCCGGGAAATCGGCCGCCGGGTAAAGCGCATCGCCTGGGGTTGGTCCGATGCCGCTGTAACGAAGTTATCGAAAATGATCATTTTGAAAAAGTACTCGAAAGAAAAATGGGAACAATACTGGAAACAAAAACTCGGCATCCAAGGCCACTTCAACATCCGGATCGTTCATGCTGAAATATGCCCGTGCCACAACTTTTGAACGTTACCAATTATTTGTTAATTTTTCTTTAACTTTGTGTGTAGTTTTTTCAGGGCTTCGTTCGAAATTAAAACTAAAATCGAGTTTAATCCCTGCAAAAGCCAGCGAGGCTTGACCGCCAAATTTGCTCAAAAATTTTTTATTAACCTCAACAACATCTTCAAGATCTTTAATTTGTTCTGGCGGCAGTGTTGTTGACGTTGTTGAAAGTGTCGTGGTGGTAATGGTTTGAGTTGTTGTTGTTGTTGGAAAATCTAAATGATGTTCAACACCATCCTTTCCAGTTGCCCTTACAGCAATTATTTCAGCTTTTTCTCCTACAACAATAATTTCAGCACACTTCGCATTGATAGTTTTACCTTTAGTCATTTTCATTCCTCATAAAATGATATTGCATCGAGAATTTTATCTGAATATTTATAAATATCTGTTACGCTATCTATCGGTACTCGCTCCTCATTTTTATCTTTATCAATAACACCGAGATATTTATTTTGGTAGTTGAAGTGTAATCGGCATATTGGTTTTCGATTGTTGTCGTCAAGTAAAATACCCATATATGATTTTGTGTCTCTATGAAAAATGCGTTCTGGGGAGATATTTTTAGAACAAATA
Organism: uncultured delta proteobacterium; assembly: GCA_963783425.1. GTDB lineage: Bacteria > Desulfobacterota > Desulfobacteria > Desulfobacterales > QNYZ01 > CAWANO01. The sequence goes on along the minus strand of CAWANO010000005.1, from coordinate 2,233 downwards.
GCCCGGACAATGTAAAACCCCTCAAGTTCCTCTTCTGTTGTGACAATGCCATCTTCACGAGGTTCTTCATTATCCTCAACAATTTCTTCAGTCCCGCCTTCAATATCTTTTTCAGTTTCTAGTGCGGTTCGAAGTCTATCACTGACCTTGTCCTTTAGAAATTGTTGGAAGGCCTTGGATACAAGGGGAGTAAATTGTTCTTTCCATGCGGCGGTAAATCGCCCGCCAGGGATTACCTTGGAAAAGAAAAACCTTACAAATTCTTCATCAGGGTTCTCGGTTTGCACATGTCGATTACGAAAAACTGTGTCACCTTGCCGGATACAGCGACTTTGAAAGATTTCAGAAAGCCCATCGGAAATGGGTTAATGCAGCCTTTACTAAAGCTGAACCACGTCGGGAAACGCAGTGGACAGAGGCGATTGCGGTTGGTGACGAATCTTTCATTAGATTTGTGAAAAGGCAGATGCACGCAAACAAGAAACGATATTGACATTGGTTATACCATTGGTTATACTTCTGATAATAAATGGAGGTGACAATATGCCAAATGTCAAAACAGCTATATCACTTAAAAAACCAATTTTTGAAAAAATGGATATCCTTGCAAAAAATTTAAAAATTTCAAGGAGTCGCTTATTCTCTATTGCTGCGGAGGAGTTTATTGAACGACATAAAAATTTAGAGCTTCTTCAGTCACTTAACCAAGCATACGAAGACACGCCAAAATCCGTACCTACGGTGACACGAATGCGTTCCCGCCATTATAAATTGGTCAAAGATCAATGGTAATCAATCAAGGCGATGTTTTTTGGATAGATTTCGATTCTCCAAGTGGATCTGAGCCTGGGTATCGTCATCCACATGTCGTTATTCAAAATAACCTTTTCAACCGTAGCAGGATTAATACGGTAGTTGTCTGCTCTCTCACCTCGAACATCAAAAGAGCAGATGCTCCTGGCAACGTCCAATTAAAAAAGGGTGAAGCAAATTTGCCCAAAAAAAGCGTAGTCAATATCTCCCAGATTTTTACCGTGAATAAATGCGATTTATCTGAAAAAATTGGAACTTTACCAAAAAATCGTATTCTTCAAATTTTGCAAGGTATTAAGCTACTTATAGAACCTAGAGAAATTGATTAAAAGTAACTGCACCTAAAGAATAAGGATAGATCGCGAGAGCGAAGCGAACCACGATCTATCCTTATTCGTTGGTAACGTTCAAAAGTTGAGGCACGGGCGAATTTCAGTATGAACAATTTGGATCGGACGCATTAGGGCGTATTAGTGCGCATTAGTACGCATTAGGGTCGCACCAAGATAAGACATTGAAAATATGTCAAATATTCGTTATTCCTGCACAGTCCTAAAGCCAATATGGTTTTTTTTAGCATTGAAAACGTCCATATAGGGGACATGGTATGGCCCGAGCGCATAGACCTTACATCCCCGGACAAATCTGGCATATCACGCACCGTTGTCATAAGAGAGAATTTCTGTTGAAATTCGCAAAGGACCGCCATCGCTGGCTGCAGTGGCTGTATCAGGCCAGGAAGCGTTACGGGCTGACCATCCTCATCTACACGGTTACCTCAAATCATATCCACTTGACCATCGGCAAGATTGGATCCATGGGGGCTATGCCGAAATTCAAACCCCACGTCGCAAGTGCATCCTCGTCGATTACGAAAAACGGTGTCACCTGGCCGGATACAGCGACTTTGAAAGATTTCAGAAAGCCCATCGGAAATGGGTTAATGCAGCCCTTACTAAAGCAGAACCACGTCGGGAAACGCGGTGGACAGAGGCGATTGCGGTTGGTGACGAATCTTTCATTAGATTTGTGAAAAGGCAGATGCGCGGCTTAGTGCTCCTGTTCGTAAAAGCGGTGACGTAATGAGGGCGTCAAGGCGCCGGGCTGACAAGGCGCGGAAAATAAGCAATATCGGGCATATTGCGTTTTTTCGCAACGCCGTTAGCCCGGATGGATTGGCGGCAGAAATGTCATCGTATTTGCGAATAGGTGCACTTAGCCATCGGCCGTCGTGTTCGGCCAACTGAAGCCGGGTATGAGCTCAAGGAACCTTTCGCTCCCTATAACTGCGATTTTGATGTTAAAAAGATCGATATTGAGCACGAAAACACATGCTTTGAGGGTGAATATGGCGTAAAATTAGAAGGATAGCTTGGTGCGACCCTAAAAGTCCTTAAAGGTAAGGGAGAATGTAGTTTGT
>CAWANO010000004.1:0-140310 GCA_963783425.1 uncultured delta proteobacterium | reverse complement strand
TGCTGAAGGGCACCAGGGGCATCTATGCGGGTTTTTCGAGGCATGTGCCTTTTTAGCAAACAAAGGTTAATATGTCAATATATCACGGACGTCCCTTAAAATCTGCCCGTGCCCGGAAAAATACCAGGATAAAAAGGCCATCGTCTTTTACGATGACATAGCAGAGTTGTTCAAACAAGCGTGCCAGATAGGCCAACAGATAAAAGCCAGTAAAGCCGAACGTGCCAAGGCAGGCAAATATAAAGGCAAATTGCAAAGACGCCTGAAACGAATTTGCAAAGCACCGCTTTCAGATAAAAACGCTCAGAACTTTAAAGATCGGCTGTCCAATGCCAAACGCGAGTACCACCGGCTTTTTGTATTTCTTGATTATCCCGATGTAGAGCCGACCAATAATCATGCTGAAAGAGCCTTGAGAAAACTGGTGATTTTCAGAAAGATTTGCTTTGGCACGCGCTCTGGACAAGGCTCTTATTGCCATAGCGTGCTTACAAGTCTGCTCTGTACTGCCATCAGGCAGGGAAAAGATCCGATCGATTTTTTCCATTCGCTCTTTGTGTCAAATCCAGCTACTGCGCAAGCCAAACTATATCACGATTCCTCTTAATGGCCTGATCGTCACCCACCTGAACTTGTCATGACTTCGCTCCAATATCAGTCTAAAAAAATGGACTAAACTGTTACAAACAACCATTAATTGATGGCTGTCGAACAGGCTCGATTGCATCTAATAGGATGTGATGATGCCATTTTAACGGGCATCGCCCTTGCTGAGAGAGCGAGATTCAGCTTTTCCCTCATTGACATTTTTTAAGGCCGTTTTGATATACGGTAACGCCAGGTCGAGACGTTCTTGAATCAGAGCATCGATTGCTGCATCATCAACGGCTACCTGTATGGAATTATCCAACCAATTTTGAAGTTCCTCCTGAGCGGTCTCGCTGGTAACCGGAAGCAATCTGATATGTGCTTGTGCCCAACCCATATTAGCAGCAACCTGAACATAGTATGTTTTCCCCGCCTCAACCTCGGCTTCCAGTACGGAAAAATGCTCTGATTTTGCAATGAAATTGTGTTTCCCGGCAGGCACTTTGATTTGAAAATAGGTTTCACCTTTGAGGTTACCCAAAAATTGATTTTCACTCCAGATGCCGAAAGCCAGTTCTTTTGCATACGATTGCGGCCTGATAAAAAAAATTGTCGCATTGTCCGCATCTGATTCGAGAGCAATTGCAGTCTCTTTCATCAGATAGAGGTTTAATAATCCGGGGTTCAGAAGAGCCGTTGTGTACCCCCTATTTGGTTTTGGCCCGGCAAGGTCCGGGGCCTGTTTCGATTTCATGACCGCCGTTATCCCAAGATCTTCCGAAAGTTCCAAAAGCTTACCCGAAGTCATTTCAAAATAGAGATACAGCGTTTCACCGGGATGGTTTTCCAATCTGTAAAAATGAAACGGCATCACCTGCTCTAAATTCATTGTGTTGATACCGTCATCGACCTTGAAGTAACAATGCTGACCGGAATGAATGTTCGCAACCATCTCATCGTTCAATCCCACATATAGCCCTCGAGCAGCGCCCAACAGGGCGTTTTGCCGGATAACATAGACCACTGTTTCCTTCTTTTCAGGAACAAGGGCTGGCTTGAACTGATCAATAAGCTTTTTGTCGGCTGTAATCTTAGTGGCACACCCTGAAAATATAATTAAGACTAAAACCAAAAAAAGACAGTAAAACAGTTCTTTTCTTTTCACGGCATTGAGCATTGCAACCTCCTTTTTTAAACGGAACTGATGAGCAAGAAAAAGGTAGCATTCAAACCAGTGTGCAGGGCGTCAGTGATCGGACACTACGTTCATGGCTTACGTTATTTCACCCCGTGCCTCCCTAAGGAGCACCTGAAATATACCGCTCCAATATTTGATCATCACTAACCGGGTAAATGAGGTCACCATTAATATCTTGATCCAATACATGAGTGTAGATACGTATAAATTTGCCATTTAGATCACCCATCACAGATAAAGGTACTTGCCATTCAATGCAATTGTTGCCTAACCCCATATAGCTTGAGGGATAATTGGCTATATTTATATGGCCTGTCACTGTGCGCTGATTGACCCATACGAAATAATTGCCAGGTATAGGGGCAGTATAAGCACCTACAAAATAATCTCCTGGCGTGTCAGAATCAACCTGCGACTGGTTAGCTTGAAACTGGTAAACGGTAGTGGAATCGGTTCTAGGGTTCCCGTCGTAAAGCATAAACATCATGTAAAGATATTGGCTGTCTCTTGCGAGGTAGAATGACCTGATATCTGTACCCTCAAAATTCGCATCTGGGTCTTCGTCATTTTCATCATCAACAAAGACTGGTTGGATACCTACCCAGTCGGTTGGATTCCCATCAATAGTGATAAGTCGTACTGGAAGTCTATAGGAATTATCGTTATTCAATAGCAAAAGATTTAAAATTCCAGACATTGAAGGTTTATTTACTTGAATTGTTACCGCAGCAGAATCCGTACCACAAGTGTTAGTTGCTGTTAACGTATAAGTTGTTGAAGAATCTGGGGACACACTTATACTTCCAGATGCCGGATTCACCGAACCTATTCCTTGATCAATATTTGCCGAATTAGCACCAGTGATTGACCAGCTTAGAGTAGCGTCTTGTCCTGGTTTAATTGACTCTGGAGTCCCAGTGAAAGTTGTAATACTAGGCAGTTCGCATGACTGGCCGGTGAGTTTAATATAATTTGGACCGCTAATTGCCCCACCAGGCGTGCTGAACGTACCTCCTGAAATTTTGTAAGTGATGGTATCGCCTGAAGATAGATGAAAACTTACATCTCGAGAATGGGTGTAGTTTGTATAAAATGTGGTAACATTCTGGCTCCAGGAAGCCTTTTGAACACCGTTAATTAATACATCAATAGTTAATGCAAATGATCCTGGGCCAGCCAGTCGGGATAATGTCTCAATGTTAGTGACATTCATATTCTGGCTGGCAGTGAAATCCCATGTTCGTCCATCTGAATAAATATAATATTGTATACTCGATGAACCAAAATCATGTTGCTCAAGATCTGCAAATACGGGCGAGGCTAATGAAAATAAGGGTTAAAATTTGTAATAGTAGTAATAAAAATAAATCTTTCATGTCCCCTCCGAATCTTCCTCATTTTCAGCATTTTCAATGCCCATGAAATATGGATATGGTATCAGTAGCGTCCGGTTAAGAATCGAATAAATTCAACTGCTTATAGTAGCTAGTAATTTCGTTTTTGTGTTCTCCGAGCATAAATAGCCGAAATAATGGCATTTTTTCAAATGTAGTCAAACTCAAAATCTGTAGAATTGTGTAGAGACTCAATTCCAGTTTGAGACGTTTTTTAATAATTGCTACCAGCAGGTAGACTGACACTGCGATCCAAATTTGTGTCTTGACTGCGTTTTCAGTGGTTCCGTAGAAGGTTTTGATTCTTAAGTGCTGCTTGATCCATTTAAAGAACAATTCAACCTTCCAGCGGCAACGGTACAGATCAGCCACCGTCAAGGACGGTAGACGGAAATGGTTTGTCAAAAATATCAAAGAGCGCCTGTGCTGATCGTCGAAGAACCTGATGCGACGCAGTTTATCCGGATAGTCTTTTTTCGTGTAAAATCCAGACGGGACGACGATCTGATCACAGCGTAGCCCGCAGGATTTATCTATCGGCATCGAGTACAACCGGCGCAGTTGGGTATTAGACTTGGCACGGATAATGAAAAACGCCGGTATTTGATTGATTTCGTAGAGCCGTTGGAAATCCAGGTAGCCACGGTCCATTATATAAATGGCGCCGGTTTCTATGAACAGGGTGTCGAGGATATTGACATCATGAACCTTTCCGTCTGTGATATCGATAAATGTGGGAATGTTGCCCCGCAGATCCAAAAGGGTGTGTAGTTTGATCGCGCTTTTAGTCCGGCGAAACAACGCCCAAGGAAACACTGACAAGCAAAGGTCAATGGTGCTGGCATCCAGGGCAAAAACCGTTTCATCCAACTCAATACCGAAGTTTTCATTAGCATAGAGATTTCGAGCCATACGAATGAGAACCTGCACAAAGTCACGATAAATGCGCCAATCCCGGTTTTCGTTGGCATCTGCCAATGTACTGCGGGATACTTTACCGTTAAACCCGCAGTGATAGAGCTTTGAGTCCATCGCCCGAAGGCAACACTCGATATCCCGCAAACTCTCACGGTATGTCAGTTGAGCGAAAGCCATACATAGAAATTGATCGTAGCATGTAAAAGAACGAACGCGGTAATTGCCTTTGTATCGCTCGACGCAACGCCGAAATTGCCGCTTCGGTAAAAAGTCTAAAACTTGGCTGAACACGGTCTGCCCGAAATTCAAAGCGCATCTCCTTTCGCATGATTGAACCGCATGCGAATAGGGGTAGCGTTTTACAGATCAAATTTCAAATCGCGGACACATGTTTATCGTTACTATAATCTATAAATAGAGCATGTTACGTCATTTATAATGAATCTTAACCGGACAGTAGTGATATGGTATCCATAATCCGCAACAACCACGCCCTCATCTGCCAAAATGGTTCACTGACTGCCCCTAACCGCCTTCAACTCCTCATCACTCCGCCATATCTCCTCACCCTGAATCGAGATATACGACGCCGGAATGGCCATGCCATAAGCCTCGTTGTAAGCGGTCTCGCCCCACAAACAATCCTCCACCACCGAGTGATCCTGACCGCGCATCACCTTCCAGCCCTCGGGCGTTTCCCAGGCCAGCGGCTCTTTCTCCACGGCGGCAATCACCTGGTCGGCATCGGTGGTCCTGCCCGTTCCACGGCGGCCTTGATGAAATAGACGCCGGCATAGGTTTCACCGGCCATGTAGTCCGGGTACTCCTGGTAGCGCTTCTGGTAGGCCTCGACAAACCGGCGGTTCATGGAAGAGTCCGGGGAGTTGAAAAAATAGCGGGACGACACGTACAGCCCTTCGGGCATCTCCTTGCCCAGGGGCGCCAGCACCTCCAGCGCGCCGGCCACCGGAAAGGCGAACTTGACCGTGTCGAACAGGCCCGTGGGCAGGGCCTGGCGGATGAACTTCACCGCGTCGCCGCCCCACAGGGGGCACCAGACCGCTTCCGGCTTGGCCCCAGCACCTGATTGATGGTTTCCGTGTAGTCTTCGGCCAGGAACTTGGGAAACAGCTCGCCCACGATCTCCACGTCCGGGCGCAGTTCCACCAGTTTCTCCTTGAACATCTTCCACGAGGCGTGGCCGTAGTTGTAGTCCGGGGCCACCACCATGTACCGCTTGTAGGGCTTGGCGGCCATCATATAGGCGCCCGAGCGCGAGTGCATCATGGCGTTGCTGAGGGTGCTGAACACGTAGGGGTGGAATTTGGCGCCGGTGAGCGCGTCCGCGGCGGCCTGGGTGAGCACCAGAATTTTCTTGTTGTCCCTGGCCACTTCGCTCAGCGCCATGGCCAGGCCGCTGGAGGTGGGGCCCATGAGAAAATCGACCTTGTCCTGCTCGATGAAACGCTTGGCCAGCTCCAGGACCACCTCTTTTTTAAGCTGGGTGTCTTCGACCATGGCCTCGAGTGGCCGGCCCAATTCCGCCGGCGGCGTTGATCTCCTCCACGGCCATATCGATGGCCTGCCGGGCGTGCTTGCCGTAGCCGCCCATGGGGCCCGAGGCGATGAACATGGCGCCGATCTTGACGGGATCAGATGCGTAAGAAAGGGATTGATCAATAGTGCCAAAGCGATTCCCAGTACAACCAACCGTTTCCAACGTCTCGTAAAGATCATCGGCTCCTCCTTGTATACCCTTGGGATGTTATCGAATCTCCGTCAAAGACCGATCTATTTTATCGGGGCTCACCCCCTCACTGCTTTCACCTCTCGTTCCACCAATTCCCGTATCTCGGCCAGCCGCGCCTCGGTGAGCGCCTCGAATCGCAGCACCAGGGCCGGCTGGGTGTTGGAGGCCCGCACCAGGCCCCAGCCGTCGTCGAACAACACCCGCACGCCGTCGATGTCGATGACCTCGTGGTTTTTTCGGAAGACCTCCGTGACCCGGGCGACCACTCGAATTTGCGGTCGTCCGGGCAGTCCACGCGGATTTCCGGCGTGGTGAAGGTCTTGGGCACGTCGGCCAGCAGCCGGACAGTGTCTTGTCCGGCGGCGGCCAGAATTTCCAGCAGCCGGCAGGAGGCGTAGGTGGCGTCGTCGTAGCCCAAATAGCGGTCGGCGAAAAACATGTGGCCGCTCATTTCCCCGGCCAGTTCGGCCTTTTCCTCTTTCATCTTCTCCTTGATCAGGGAATGGCCGGTCTTCCACATGATGGCCCGGCCGCCGTGTTTTTCGATATCGTCATACATGGTCTGGGAGCATTTGACCTCGGAGATGAAGGTGGCCCCGGGTTTGCGGGAAAGGATTTCCCGGGCGAAGATGATCATGAGCTGGTCGCCGTAGATGATGCTGCCCGTCTCGTCCACCACGCCGATGCGGTCCCCGTCCCCGTCATAGCCGATGCCCAGTCCAGCGTTTTTTCGCACCAGAGCAATCAGGTCCCCCAGATTCTTCAGCACCGTGGGATCGGCTTCGTGGTTGGGGAAGCGTGCCGTCCATGTCGCAGTAAATGTCATGGACCTCGCAGCCCAGCTCGCGCAGCAGCGGGACCGCCACCACGCCGGCCGTGCCGTTGCCGGCGTCCATGCCCACCCGCAGGGGCGCGCGATGCGGATGTTGTCCTTTGAATAAGCGCTGGTAGGGCGAACGGCGTCGGCCGTTGTCCAGCGTGCCGCTCGCCGTCGTCGAAATCACCGTTTTCGATGATGCTCCGGATCTCCTGGATCTGCTTCGCCGTGGATCGAATCCGGGTCCCATGGCAGAGTTTGAATCCGTTGTATTCGGCGGGTTGTGGCTGGCAGTCACCATGACCCCGCCTTCCTGGTAGAAGTGATGGATGGAAAAATAGAGCACCGGCGTGGGGCAGACCCCGATATCGGCGACATCGCAGCCCGTGGCCGCCAGGCCCTTGATGACCTGCGCGGCATAGGCGTCGGATGTGGTGCGGCAGTCGCGGCCCACAATGATTTTACGGCACCCGTTTTGGCGCAGGTAGGTGCCGATGCCGCGGGCGATGGCGTACACATCGGCCTCATCCATATCTTCGCCGGCAATGCCGCGAATGTCGTACTCTCTGAACATTTGGGGGTTCATGAAGTCATTCCTTCATTTATTGGCGATCACTTTGGGGCTATCCGATTTTACCAGCAAGTTACCGTCAATTGGAAGTAATTTCAAGGTTAAAAATAAAGTCGAAAAAAAGTCGAAGAGTCGAAGGCCTGCCTGACTCTGGCATGGGTAAAAAGTCAAAAAGTAAGGTTCTTCTCCAATTTAGTTGAAGAAGAGGGGCCAAGGTTTACCTGCCTCCGGCAGGATCAGAGGCTTGCCCGCGGGGTTGTGGCGGGGGCCAAGGTTTACATGCCTCCGGCAGGGCCCAAGGGTTTGTTTTCTAATGACTTTATCAATGCTTTTAGCATTCTTTCTACTTCTGCTATGTCTTTTTTTATGGTTTCCATTTCACCCTTTTCAATTAAATCCAAATCTCCTGCCAATAATAGCTGTGTTTCCAGCTCGCAAACAGAACCATAAGATATATAAAGCATTCGAATGTAATCCAGGGTTGTCTTTCGTCCATATCCCTCTGCCATATTTGAGGGAATCGAAACAACAGATCTTCTGATTTGTGATGTCAGTCCCTATTTTTCTTCCTTTGGAAATGTTGCGGTTATTCCGTAAATCTCCAAACAGAGTCGGTATGACTTTTGCCAAACGTTCAATTCCTTGAAATTCTTTAGCATTTCACTTGGTCCCTTGAACCCTTGAACCCTTGAATCCTAAAGAAGTCGATAAAGGCAAAACTATCGGTATTGCTCCCAATACTACAACCAATCGGGAGATGATCCAAAAGTAACAACAACCCGTGCCAGGGGCAGGCAAACCTTCGACCTTTCGACCACTTGACCCCGCTTTTAGAGCCTGTTTCAAAACGTTTCAGTTTGTCCAAGGTCAAGGATGGCGCCAATTTTAACCGCAGGAATACTGCTCGTATTTCGAGGATTAAAATTGGCGCCAGACGCGGAGGTTGGGCAAAATGGGACGTTTTGAAATTGGCTCTTTAGCCAGTTAATAGCGTTACGATCCCCACCAGCCAGCAATAGGGCGCAAACACGAAGAGGCGGCTGCGCTGAACCATGTAGACCAGAAAGCGCAGGGCCAGGTAGCCCACCCCGCCGGCCGCCAGCATCCCAGCGGCCATGGCCGGCAGGGAAACCGCCGCTTCAGGGGTGCCGATGGCGTCGGCCGCCACCAGTATGGTGGCGCCGACAATGGCCGGCAGCGAGAGGATAAACGAAAAGCGGGTGGCCGTGGCGCGATCCAGGCCCGACCAGAGCCCGGTCACAATGGTGGCGCCGCTGCGGGAAATGCCCGGCAGAATGGCCAGGCCCTGTACCAAGCCGATCAGCAACGCCTGGCCGCCGCTGGTCTCTCCGATGCCATGGCCCGGGCGTTTAATCCAGCGGTGCTCCACAACAACAGGCCCGTGATCAACAGCATGGCGCCCACCAGGGCAGTGGAGCTGAAGAGCCGGTCGGCCAGGGGTTTGAAGAAGAGCCCCAGGATAACGGTGGGAACGGTGCCCATCACCACCAGTGTTGCCAGCCGCAGGTCCGGGTCTTGCCATAGGTCGCGCCAGGAGGCCCGCCCCCGTAGATATTTAGGCTGAACCGCACCACGGCGCGCAGCATGTTGATCAGATCCTGCCGGAAATAGACCACCACCGCGCCCAGGGTACCCACGTGAACGGCCACATCGAACATCAGCGCCGGCTCCCGCAACCCGAACAGGTGCTGCGCCAGAACCAGATGCCCCGAACTGCTGATGGGCAGGTATTCGGTGATGCCCTGGACGATGCCAAGGATTACCGCTTGTAGTAAGGTCAAGGTATTGCTCCGGGGATTAGGTTAGGTAAAGGGTCCAAGGCCTGCCTCTCTGGCAGGGTTCGAGGATTCGAGGGGTCTGAGGGGTCAAGGGGAAAAACCTTTCGATTGGGTATGTCTATCTCAATGTTCGCGGTAAAATTCCCCCCGCGGCAACAAGAAATACTTGACCACTAACAAATTCCCCCCTTGAGGGGGGCCAGGGGGGTGTTATATCGCGCCCTATTTTTTCAAAACAACGCTGTCACCAGACGTTAACCTGCCAAAATCCCCCTTGATCCCCCTTTATCCCCCAAAGGGGGAATGGGCTGCCAGTTATGTTGAAGAAGTATGCGTACGATATGCCGATGTCAGGACCAATGCAACCAAGTTCAAAGATTAAATTGCCTGCTGTTTGGGGGGGCGAAGGTGCTTTTGGATGGATCCCCCTCCCCTCAATCTCCTCCCACCAAGGGCAGGGAAACCGTTCCCCCCGCGGCAACAACAAATGAATTCCCCCCTTGAGGGGGGTTAGGGGGGTGTTATCCGCGCCCTATTTTTCAAAATAACGCTGTCACCAGACGTTAACCTGCCAAAATCCCCCTTGATCCCCCTTTACAAAGGGGGAATGGGCTGCCAGTTATGTTGAAGAATATGCGTACGATATGCCGATGTCAGGACCACTACAGTCTGTTGCATTCCCCCTTGAGGGGCTAGGGTGTTGCAGTTTCCGTTGTCGCCTCAACCATTGTTCAATTCAAACTCATCAATCCACCGATTCAGGCTCAATAATACGCCTTCCATATTACTTTTCACATCGACGTCCAAAAACCTTATCACACTGATGCCTATGGACGCCAAATGATTCTGCCTGGTGCCGTGCTTATCGACGTTGTAGTTGTGAGATTCACCATCGATTTCAATCGCCAACATCAGCTGATAACAAAAAAAGTCCACAATATAGTCGCCGATGGGCTTCTGGCGTAAAAACTGATACCCCCGCAGCTGTTTTCTCTTGATCTGGTTCCACAGAAGTACTTCAGACAAAGTGCTGTTATTACGCAACTGCCTTGAAAGGGCTGTCAGGTTGGGGTGGTATGGAATGATTTTTCGGCGTGGCATGGTGGTTTTGGGTTCTACACACCCCCCGCCCCCCTCGAGGGGGGATTTGAGATGCGGGCATTGGCAGAGTTTTGAACCTTATCGGCCTGACGGAAGATGTTTTCTCTTTCGTCTTAGCATGTTCCCAGCTCAATATTCGTGGTAAAATTCCCCCGCGGCAACAACAAATCAATTCCCCCCTTGAGGGGGGCAGGGGGGTGTTATCCGCGCCCTACCTTTTTCAAAACAACGCTGACGTCAGGCGCTAACCTGCAAAAATCCCCCTTGATCCCCCTTTACTAAGGGGGAATGGGCCGTCAAATACCCATTGTAATGGCAACGTAAAATGTTCCAGATCAAGGCGCCGCGAATCTCGTTTTGTGAGGCGTACATCGGTACGCCGCAACAAACACGAGATGAAGCGCAACGCAGATATGGGACATTTTACGTTGCCATCACCCTTTGACGACGGCTAATGGCCGAAGCCTCGCCACCTTCTTGGAAATCCCCGCGCCGTGCACCACATTCACCACCTCGGCGATATCCTTGTAGGCCTCGGGCATCTCCTCGGCCAGGGTGCTGCGCCCGGTCCAGCGCACCAGGATGCCTTTGTCTTCCAGTTCGCGGTAGATGGCGCGGCCGCGGCTCGCCTTTTTGGCGGCGGTGCGGCTCAGCACCCGGCCCGCTCCGTGGCAGGTGGAACCGAAGGTCTCCTGCCATGGCCCGTTCGGTGCCCACCAGCACGTAGGAGGCCGTGCCCATGTCTCCGGGAATCAGGATCGGTTGTCCGGTGTCACGGTAGCGTTGAGGCAAGGCCGCGTGCCGCGGTGCAAAGGCGCGGGTGGCGCCCTTGCGGTGCACGCACAGGGTCTGCCGGCGTCCCTCGACGAGATGCTCCTCTTTTTTGGCGATATTGTGGCACACGTCGTAGACCAGGTTCATGGCCAGGTCGCGCGGGCCGATGCCCAGCACCTGTTCGAAAACCAGCCGCGTGTGGTGCAGCAGGATCTGACGGTTGGCATAGGCGTAGTTGGCGGCGCAGGCCATGGCATGCAGGTAACGTTGGCCCATTTCGGACTGGATCGGGGCCGAGACCAGCTGGCGGTCGGGCGGCTGGAAATCGAACTGCCGCGCATTTCGGGTCATCTCGGCCAGAAAATCGTCGCAAACCTGGTATCCGAAGCCACGTGAGCCGGTGTGCAACATCACCGTCACCTGCCCCGGCCGCAGCCCCAGCGCGTCGGCAACGGCTTCGTCGTAAACCTGGTCCACAAACCCCACTTCGATAAAGTGGTTGCCCGATCCCAGGGTGCCCAGTTGCTGGCGGCCGCGTGTCAACGCCCGGTCGCTGATGGTGGCGGGGTCGGCATCGGGCAGGCAGCCGTTGTCCTCGGTGTGTTCCAAATCGCCGGCGTCGCCGAACCCGTTTTCTACGGCCCAGGCGCTGCCTTTTCTCAACACCTTTTTCTCTTCGGCCACAGAGAGCTTGACGGCCCCGGTGGAACCAACCCCGCTGGGGATATGACGGTAGAGCGCATCCACCAGCGGCTTCAGTTTGTCGCGGATCTCGGCGCCATCTAAGCCCGTGGCGGCCAGGCGCACCCCGCAATTGATGTCGTAGCCCACGCCGCCTGGCGAGACGACGCCCTCCTGCCAGTCGAAGGCGGCCACGCCGCCAATGGGAAACCCGTAGCCCCAGTGCATGTCGGGCATGGCCATGGAAGCGCCCACGATGCCTGGCAGGGTGGCCACGTTGGCGACCTGCTTGATGGGCTCAGTCAGGGCTTTGTCGGCCATCAGCACCCGGCTGCTGTAGATCATGCCCGGCACCCGCATGGCACCGCACTGGGGCAGACGCCAGCGAAAGTCGTCAATTTTTTCAAGCTTCATGGGGTCCCCCCTCTTTTTGGGGTGTTTACCAGGCATTGGGATTTTCGATGTCGATTCCGATTTCGATTGGCGTTTAATGCCTTGATTGTTTTGGAAGCTGGGCACCATGCCAAACAGCAACGATCCAAACGACGTCGCCTTTGAGTCTATAAAAAAAACGGTATGGGGATATAATCACCTCCCGGAAGGGAAGTTCTGGAAATTCGGGTATGATTCTTCCGGATTCAGGAAAGTCTTCAAGCCGCCCTAAAACGGTTTCGGAGTGCTTTCGAAAATGGGTGGCCGCGGAAGGTTTATCCCGTCGAATATAGGCGAGGGCAGCCAGAAACTGGGCTCTGGCAGTCGGTGTGAAGCGGGCGTTCACGATGGTTCTTGTGATAGGATTAAATCAGCTTCAGCAAGAACAGTATCTAGATCATAACCCTCGCCTATCTCTATTTCCTTATCTCCCTTAGCCAAAAGCCGAAGGATCTCTTTATCGTGTTCAGCTTTTTCATAGGCCTCGAAACCAATGATGACAGCAGCTGCCCGTCCTCTTTGTGTAATGATAATGGGTTCCTGGTTGTCTCGTAATTTTTTCAGGATCTTGGCGGCGTCCTGCCTCAAATCGCTTATTGGAAGGATATTCAGAAGTTTTCCCATTACGTACCTCCTATTGTATTTTTACATGTGCCACCAATTGCTGTAAAAAGCAAGCGTTTGCTTGAAAAGTTGGTATGGCAATCCCTCTACACATCAAAAATCACCCGCGCTCGCCAGCGGCCGGACTTTTCAGTGACGCTGATCTGATGGTAGGTGACCGCCTTGATCTCCTGCTCGATGCGGTCTGTGGCGGAGTCAAACGGTTGCAGGCCGAGGTTAGCCATTAGCTGGTTTCCATTTAGCTTAGATATTTCAATCCCCACCAGGCGCAATTGCTCCGCGCTCCACAGGTAGAGCAGCTCGCGCAGCCAGTTGACCATAAGGTCGGCCCAGTCCTGTCCGCGCACGTTGATAGTCACCGTGTGTGGCGCTTGGGCCTCGGGGCCGTGCACCAATAGATCGAACAGGGCCGTCGCCGCGGTTTCAAAGAGTTCCCGGGCGCTTCCGGCCTCGAGTTCGATGCCGAAATCGGCCGTGTGGTCGATCAACCGGACCATGGATGGCTACAGTTCCTGCCCTGTCAGATCGGTGTGATACCCGCCCAGATCGGCAACGCGGGCTTTAAAGGGGTCACTACCGATGATCTCCAGCAGCCGCTGCATGGGCGGCCAGTCGAAATAGGCCTCGGGGATGACCAGGTCGTACTGCTCGGTCACCACCGGGATAAAATCGAGGCCGAGTGCCCGCGCGGCGGCGTTGATCCCCAGCCCCACATCAGCGCTGCCGCTCAGCACGGCCACGGCCACGGCCATGTGGGTGAACTCCTCGGCGTCGTAACCGTTGATCGATTCCGGCCCAAGCCCCACCTCGGCGATGCGATAATCGAGCAGAATACGGGTGCCGCTGCCGCCCTGGCGATTGATAAAGCGCACCCCATTGCGCCCCAGATCTTCGATCCCTCGGATCTTCAGCGGGTTGCCGCGGGCCACCATCAGTCCCTGGTCGCGCCGCACCAGATTGACCCGCCGCAGCGGCACCTGGGGAATGTAGCGCGCGATGTAGCTCTGGTTGTAAGAGCCGTCTTCGGGATCGAAAAGGTGGCAGCCGGCCATGTGGCACACGCCCCGACCCAAGGCCATCAGACCGCCCATGCTGCCCACATGGCTCGACGACAGGCTGAGGCCGTCGGCATCGGCGCGCAGCATATCGGCCAGCACGTCCAGGGTGTTGTCGTGACTGCCCACGGCCACGATGGTCTTTTCAAGGGTGGTCATCGGCCGCAGCAACTCCACCTCGACGGCTTCGGCCTGATTGATCCCTTCGCGATGGCCGGCAATCCGCAGCACCCCGTCGGCCTCGGTGATGGTGGTGATGCTGCCCGCCCCCCGCGCCAGGGGCGTGGCCACCATGCGCTCGCCGACCTTGCCCAGTTTTACCCTCAAAAATTCCTCAACACCCAGCTTGGAAGGTATTTTGCGGGAGGGTTCGGCCAGGATGCGCTGCCGTTCCACAGGCCCCACCCCCAAATAGCGGCGGATCAGCGGACCCACGAACTGCTCAAAGGCGATGATGGCCGACACCTGGTAACCGGGAATGCCGAAAACCGGCTTATCCGCGATCCTGCCGACCAGCAGCGGCTTGCCGGGCATGATGGTCACGCCGTGCACCAGCACCTCTCCCAGATTGGCGATCACCTTTTTGGTGAGGTCCTTGGCGCCGGCCGAGGAGCCGCCGATGGTCATGACGATGTCGTAATCGCCCTGCACGCCCCCGGCGACGGCCCGGCTGATGGCCTCCTGGTCGTCGCCCACAATGGGATGATGCACGCACACCCCGCCCCAGGCATCCACCAGGCTGCCCAGCAAGTAGGAATTGCTCTCTAAAACCTGACCCGGCGCCGGTTCGCCAACATCGCCCCCGCGCCAATCGATCACCTCGTTTCCGGTGGGAATGATCAACACCCGCGGCGGCCGCTTGACCCGCACCCTGAAAACGCCGCCGGTAATCAAAGCCCCCAGGCAATAGGGCGTCACTTGGTGGTGGGTGGGAAATAGCAGCTCGGTGGCCACGATGTCCTCGCCCACCCGGCGTACGTTCTGCCAGGGGAACGCCGCCGCCTCGATTTCAACCGTAGCGTCATCCAGGGTATTCACATTTTCGATCATGATGACGGCATCTTTACCGTCGGGCATCACCTGGCCCGTATTGACGTAGTGCGCCTCCCGGTCGATAACAAGCTGCCGGGGGGTGCTTTCCGAAGCGCCGAACGTGTCCGCGGCGCGCACGGCGATGCCGTCCATGGCGGCCGCGTTGAAGTTGGGCGAAGAGCAACGGGCGTAAACCGCCTCGGACAGCACCCGTCCCACGGCCGACAGAACGGAGATCTCTTCACTGTGCAGGTAGGGTTTCTGAGCAAAGGCGTCGAACACGATCTCGCGCGCCTCGGGCAGCGATTTCATGTTAAGATATATATTGCGTTCCATCATCGTATCGATCCCATCCAAACACTGGTCAAATCAGCGCTAAAGGTTTCCTGGCAAACATCGTCGTACTCGTGCTCGTAATCGTGCTCGTGCTCCTAATCGAAATATCCCCCCGGAGATCACGATCGCGAAAAGGCGGCCAACGCCACGGGCCGATGCTCAATCCAAAGGATACACCGCCACCGTCTGACCCTTTTCAAGCCCTTCAAGGTCACGCGCGATAACCACCAACCCATCGGCCACCACCATGGTCCGGATCAGTCCCGACTTTCCCAATACCGGCTCGGCTTGGAGTTGGCCCTCTTTTTCAAAGAGACGCACCCTGACAAAATCTACCCGGCCCTGGGCCGAAGCCAGATTGCGCGTCAATGTCGCCGCCCACGGCCGACGCCGACGCCCGTTAGCATCATGGCCGCCAATATGGTGCAAAAAAGGTCTCACCACGGCGGTAAACACAATCATGGCCGACACGGTGTGTCCGGGCATGCCCCAGAAGGGCTTGTTGCCGCAACGGGCCAGAATGGTCGGTTTTCCGGGCCGGATGGAGATCCCGTGCACCAGCAGCTCCGTGTCGGGAAGGGCCTTAAGCACATCCACGGTCAGGTCGCGCATCCCCACGGAACTGCCCCCGGAAACCATCACCATCTGCGTCTCATCCAGCGCGCGGGTACAGGTCCGGCGGAGCTGATCAAAATCATCAGCCACGATGCCATAGTTCACCGGGGTCGCCCCGCAACCTTTCACCAGGTTCGAGAGCGTTTGCATATTGACATCACGCACCTGCCCGGGGCCGGGTCGCTGGTCGACGGCCACCACCTCGTCGCCCGTCGAGACAATGCCCACCAACGGCTTTTTAAAGACTGAGATCGGCGTGCGACCGATCGCCGCCAGCAAACCGCACTCCTGAGCCCTGAGCACAGTCCCGCCCGCCATGGCGGTCTCTCCCCGGGCGATGTCCTCGTCAGCCAACACCACATGCTGGCCCGGCGCCACGCTGCGGTAAATTTCAATGGTGCGTTCGTCAAGCGTTTCGCTGTGTTCAATCATCACCACGGCGTCGGCGCCCTCGGGCAGCATGGCGCCGGTGGCGATACGCATGGCCTGGCCCCGGGCGACGCGCTGACGGGAAACCTGCCCCATGGTCACTTCACCCACCACGCTGAGAAAGGCGGGATTCTGTTCGCTGGCCCCGTAAGTGGAGGCGGCGGCCACCGCGTAACCATCCATGGTCGAGCGATTAAAGCCCGGCAGGTTCTCTTCGGCAACCACGTCATGGGCCAACACACGGCCCAGGCCACTCATCGAGCGCCACCCGCTCCATCTCCACAGGGGCGAAAATAGGCGCCAGCGCCAGCACCGTATCGATCGTGGTCACATTGAAAAAATGCTTCATCGTCCGCCTTGATTTGGATAAACTGAAACGTTTTGAAACAGGCTCTACCGGATAAGTTTTAGCGTCCGTTGTCGTTGTCGAAATCGCAATCGCAATCGAAATCGTTGCCTGACCCGCTACTTAACCACCAGGCGTTGCCGGTAGCAAATCGTTATCTTCGTACAAAACAGTCGGTCGTTTGTCCGGTTACAATTTCGATTGCGCCGATTCCCCCCTCGAGGGGGCGGCCATGCCAGTAGCGTGGCCGGGGGGTGTAATGCTGTTGGCATCAGCCACCTGCGCCACCTGCGCCGTCAGGCGAATCGCATTTGTATTGGACCCATGGGCCAAAGATGGTTTGTGGCTGTTTGCGATCCGTTTTGGTGACACCCCCCTTGATCCCCCCTCAAGGGGGGAATTCGATTGCGATTTCGATTACGATTCCGATTTCCATTTCGCTGACTCTCCCATCAAGGGGGGGAATTCGATTATGATTTCGGTTTCGCTGATCCCGCCTTGAGGGGGGAGAGACCACTGCCACGCCGTAGCCGGACATGATCGAGCGGTCGAATCCGGAAGGATCCCCATCGGCAATCACATCCGCAGCCAGCACGCGAGCCGACGCCTCATCAAGCGTCACCTACTCTGTTGCCACCGGTGCAAACGTGGGCGTCAGCGCCAGCACCGCATCGATCTTGGTCACATTGAAAAAATGCTTCATCGTCCGCCTTGATATGGATAAACTGAAACGTTTTGAATCAGGCTTTACCGTATAAGTTTTAGCGTCCGTTGTCGTTGTCGAAATCGCAATCGAAATCGTTGCCTGACCCGCGACTTAACCACCAGGCGTTGCCGGTAGCAAATCGTTATCTTCGTACAAAACAGCCGGTCGTTTGTCCGATACAATTTCGATTGCGCCGATTCCCCCCTCGAGGGGGGCGGCCACGCCATAGCGTGGCCAGGGGGGTGTAATACTGTTGGCATCAGCCACCTGCGCCACCTGCGCCGTCAGGCGAATCGCATTTGTATTGGACCCATGGGCCAGGGATGGCTTGTGGCGCCGCCCGTCTACGAAAAGCCGCAAATTGATCGACCCGCGGTTGTTGGCGGTTTGGTAACACCCCCCTTAATCCCCCCTCAAGGGGGGAATTCGAATTCGATTATGATATCGATTTCGCCGTCTTTGCCGTTTGTCTGTGGCGCTTCACTGACAATGAGCGCTTATGGACAGCTGATCACCAAAAACGGCGATGTTCAGATCGATCTATAAATCACGCATGAAACAGATCGCATCAGCCAATATCAGATCAAGCCATAGCACGGGGGAAAATAGGGGTAAAGTTTAAACCAACGGCCCCGGTCCGGGTTTAAGGTGCATTGTCTGCTTGATCGTGGGCCTAAAAATCAGTATGATGATGGTTGATGCAATTAACATCGCGAGATTTATGATTTTTGTCGATCACGGGCAAATCATGACTTGACTCATCCACCATCGTAAGGATTTTCATTGACCCAGAAAACGTCGCAACCCACACCCTCGGACAGTGAGGAGATGCCGTTTCGCCAGGCACCGGCATTCTTGACGGAAACACGCTTCGACCAGTTCGACCTGCCCCAGGCGGTGCAGCAAGGTTTGGCCGATGCCGGATTCGTGAACTGCTCGCCCATCCAGGCGCGGGTGCTGCCCATATCCCTCACCGGACGCGACGTGGCCGGCCAGGCCCAGACCGGCACGGGTAAAACCGCCGCATTTCTGGTCACGATACTGACGCGCCTTCTGGCCCTGCCGCCCAACGACACCAAAGACCCTTCGGTGATCATCGTTGCCCCCACCCGCGAGCTGGCGGCCCAGATCCACGAAGAGGCCCTGGCCCTGGCGCGGCATACCGATTTCAAGATGGCACAGATCGTGGGCGGAATCGACTACCAGAAACAGGCCGACACGCTGCGGGCCGGGGTGGACATCGTTATCTGCACGCCGGGGCGCATCATCGATTACTACAAACAGAAAGTCTTCAAGACCGACCAGATCAAACTGGTGGTCATCGACGAGGCCGACCGGCTGCTGGACCTGGGTTTCGCCAAAGACATGCGTTACATCCTCTCCAAGCTGCCGCCCTATAAAGAGCGCCAGTCGATGCTCTTTTCGGCCACCCTCTCCTACCGGGTCATGGAACTGACTTACGAGTACATGAACCTGCCCGAGTACATCGCCGTGGCGCCGGAAGCGGTCACCGTAAAGGGTATCGAGCAGAAACTGGTGCACGTGGGCGTTGATGAGAAGCTTGCCCTGCTGCTGGGTCTTCTTAAACGCGAAGAGTGGGAGCGCATGCTGATCTTCGTCAACACCAAATCGGGCGTGGAGTGGCTCAGCGCCAAGTTGAAAGGCAATGGCTGGCCGGCCGAGGGCATTACCGGTGACATGCGCCAACGCATGCGCTTTCGCCTTATGGACCGCTTCAAGAACGGCAAGCTCAAGATCCTGGTAGCCACCGATGTGGCCTCGCGCGGCCTGCACGTTGACGACATCAGCCATGTCATCAACTACGATCTGCCTCAGGACGCCGAAAACTACATTCACCGCATCGGCCGCACCGCCCGCGCCGGCAAGACCGGCCGCGCCTTCTCGCTGGCCTGCGAAAAGTACGTCTACCACCTCGACGCGGTGGAAGAGATGCTGGGCGACAAGATCCCCGTGGTGTGGCCCGAGGAGGATTGGTTCGACCAGGACAAAAGCGGGCCCGTTAAAACCACGCGCGCCCTTCAAAAAAGCCGTACCAACCGCCGCCAACAGCGTAGCGGCGGCAAACCACCCGCGCCACGCCGCTCGCGCCCGGTCTTTAAGACCCGCTCCAGTTTCCCCGGCGCCTTCTTCGGGTTTGCCCCGCCGGGAAACAATAGTGAAAAGGTCGCCGACGACCCAAAGCCGTCGGCGCCAAAACCCGGCAAACGCCGCCGCCGCAAACCGCGCGGCAAGCCAAGTCAACCACCTTCGGCTAAAGCCGAAGGCTTGGGGTCCAAGGATCCAAGGGGTCGAGGGGTCAAGTGAAAAGGCCATCCAAGCCTTTCAGCGAACCCTTGAACCCTTGACCCCTTGAATCCTTGCGGCAGCATCAACAATTAAACTGAAGTCTTCGCTTAAGGGCGAAGGTTTTTCTCCCATTCCACGAGTGGGACAATAAACAACCGGCTAACGACGCCAAATCATGTTGAGCTGATCGGTCATGGGATACGTCTTCACCTTCCAGGATGCCGCCACTTACGACAGGTTGCTGCAAACGGCCGACCGGCGGACCTATTCCCAGTTCGAGTCACAGCTGATGCTGGAGATGTTGCGTCCCGAACCGGGCGACACCTTGCTGGAGGTGGGTTGTGGCACCGGCGCCACTCTTCTACAGCTGCTTGAGCAGCGTTTGCAGCTCACCGGCATTGACGCCTCGCCCTACATGCTCGATTTCGCCCGGCGCCATTTGGGCCAGCGCTGCGAGCTCTATCGGGCCCAGGCGGAAGACCTGCCATTTGACGACAACGCCTTCAACCACACCATCTTCATGACCTCGCTGGAGTTTGTAGACGACCCCCGACAGGCGCTGGCCGAAGCCTGCCGGGTGACCAAAGACCGTTTGTTCATCGGGATTCTCAACCGTTTCGCCATCATGGGCCTTCAGCGACGCATCAAGGGCATATTTCAACACAGCATCTACAATCGCGCCCGCTTTTTCAGCATCTGGGAGGTCAAGGCCATGGTGCGCGCTTTGGTGGGCGATGTGCCCATGCAGTGGCGCACCATCTGTCAATTACCCCTCACGCCCGTGGGCATCACGGGCAAAATCGAACGATCGGGCCTGGTGCAACGCTGCCCCTTCGGTGCCTTCATCGGCATGGTGGTCACCCTGCAGCCCACCTTTAAAACCCGGCCGCTGAAGCTGAAATACAAACTGAAGAACCAAACCGGCCTTATCCCGGGTTGACCGGCAAGAAACAACAACGCCCTAGTGGTTAAACCACAACGGGCGTTTTCAGATCCTTTATTCGAACGAAACATCAAAGGCAGGCTATCATGGAGGCCTTGCTTTACCGCCCGCTTGACCACCACCAGGTCCGCTGCGACCTCTGCCACCACCGCTGCACCATCGCTGAAGGAAAACGCGGCATCTGCGGCGTACGCCACAATCGCGCCGGACAACTGACCAGCCTGGTCTTTGGTCGCTTGGTGGCGGCCAATGCCGACCCCATCGAAAAAAAACCGCTTTATCACTTTCAGCCCGGCAGCCGCTCCTACTCCATCGCCACCGTGGGCTGCAACTTCCGGTGCCGGTTTTGTCAAAATGCCGACATCGCCCAGGGTCCGGCCGACCATGATGGGCAGATCATGGGCCGGACGGTGACGCCTGAGAGCGTTGTCGCCGCGGCCCTTTTTGAAGGGTGCCGATCAGTCGCCTACACCTACACCGAACCGACGGTCTTTATCGAGATGGCCTATGAAACGGCCCGCTTGGCCCACGACCAGGGACTGAAAAACGTGTTCGTCACCAACGGATACATGACCGCGGAGGCGCTGGCGATGGTGGCGCCGGTGCTCGACGGCGCCAACGTGGACCTGAAAGCCTTTTCGGAACGCTTTTACGCCCGCTACTGCGGCGCCAAATTGGCGCCCGTGCTGGAAACGCTTAAAGCCATGAAACAGCGCGGCATCTGGGTGGAGGTCACCACCCTGATCATCCCCGGTTTGAACGACGATCCGGCGGAGCTGAAACGACTGACCGCTTTTGTCGCCCAAACGCTGGGGGTGGAAACACCGTGGCACATCAGCCGTTTTCACCCCACCTACAAACTGCTCGATCGCCCCCCCACACCGGTGGCCACCTTAAAACGCGCTCGTGATATCGGGCTGGCGGCGGGGCTTCGCTACGTTTACATGGGCAATGTTACGGGCCAGGGCGGCGAAAACACCGTCTGCCCCGGGTGCGGCGAGACGGTGATCGAACGCCGGGGATATTCGCTCGGCGGCTACCGTATCGAAAAAGGGCGCTGCCGCGTGTGCAACGCCCCTATAGATGGCGTGGATTTGTAGCGCTGATTGAGGTCGCCGACAGGCCGCGCCGGGGTGGACCTATTGCGCCGGGTTTGCGAAAAACTTAGCGGCACCGGCATGCGGTTGAAAGGCCCCGCCCGCTTGCTCGGCCGCCGTCAGCGGCGGCAGGGTCAAGGCCGGATGGGCCTGGCGCAGGCGATCGCGCCCGGCTTGGATGGCTGCCAGGATGTCGAAAACCGTCTCCGCCTCCAGCCCCTCCGGCGCCACCAGCATCACGCGGGTGCCCAGGGTGCGGATCGCATCCAGTTGTGCTTCGTAGGTGCCGCCTTCGACCACACTCTCGTAAAAGGCCGCCTGGTCAGCGATCAATCGTTCGATGTCGGCATCGTGGATGCCGACCAGTTGGGCCTGGCACAGATCGAGCGCCTTCGCCAGTGAAGCATCGGGATGAACCCCGATGTGCAACATGGCCTGAACCGTGCCGTGACAAAAGGCAAGGGTATCCTGGGATTGCGAAGCGGGCAGCTCCGAGAGCAGGCTGAAGTCGGTGGTCACCCAACCTTTGGCTGCCATGATCGTGGCGGCCGCCAGCTGTTGCGGTGAGCGCGCCGGGCCGGTGTTTAAACGCTTGCCCTTGAGATCAGCCAGTGCGGCAATGCCGGCGTCGTCGCGTACGACCAGCAAGATGGGCTTGTCGTAGACGTAAAGCACGGGACGCAGCGTATTGTAGCTGATGTCAAAGAAGGCGAAATTGCCGCGCTTGGCCAGCGCGTCGCTGAACATGCGTGAATCCACAAGACCGAGATCGATTGAGCCGCCGTGCAGATTGGTGAGGTTATGCGCATCGTCGGGGCCGGCCACGACGCGGCAATCAAGGCCGCTGGCATACTGATTGATTTGGCGGCAGATCGTGCGCCCGGCAAAGTGTGAGAAGGTGCGCTCCGGCCCGCTGCCCAGCAAGATCTCGAGCCCCTCGGCGCCAACGGGAAAGCCGGCCGTAAAAAGCACCAAGCCCCCAAACAGCAGCGACCATCTCAAACGCGTCAGGCGCCATCGCAACTTGCATTTCATAGGTTTCATGTTCTCCTCCCCGATGCCCACCAACCGCCGAAGATATCGCCCGGCTACCCCATCACATTTCGGAGCCGAAGCACGGAACAATTGGCGTGGTCGGCCACCCGCTGGGAACAGGAACCGCTGAAAACTTCGTTAATGTCCCGGCGTCGGTTGTGGTAGACGATGATCAGATCAGCCCCCCAGGCGTCGGCCGCCTTGATGATCTCCTGCCAGTGCTTGCCGGTTTTGATGGTGTATTCCAGGGGCGTTTTACAATTTTCGGCGATGAAGTGTTCGATGGCCTCTTTGAAGCGCTCGTAGGCCTCCCGGCGCATGTCATCGGAAATATAGGAGGCCACGATGGGCATGCCGAATCCCGGCATAACACTGATGAGTCGCATTTCGGCACCCCAGTTTTTGGCGATAGCGGCCGTCTTTTGATAGACGGCGCCGGCAACCTCCGGGTAATCCACGTCGATGGGCAACAATATCTTCTTGAACATGACGGGCCCCTTTTCTGCTTGGTGCGGCCTAATGCCCCTCAGCCGTTTGAAGTTTGGCCCGGCGCCCGCGCTGCAGAAACCATACCAGCCCCAGCAACACCAGCGCGGGAACGAACATGATCTCCTTGGGCAGGCGGTCGCTGGGCATCTTGATGTTGAGAATCTCCTGGTCGAAATCGATTCCGGCTTTTTCAGCGACGCTGGAAAAGACCACGTTGTCCACCAGCTGCCGGCCATCTTCTTCGCGAAACTCCATGCCAATGGCTTGCAGGCGCTCGGCGCCGGTGGATTCTTCGCCCACCGGCAGCATGATCGTTTTGGTGTACGCGTCACCGTTCATCTTCTCGCCTTTGACCGTCATGATGAGCTGATCGCCCGGGCTCATCGCCTCGACCACCTGGACGATATTATGGCCCGGCTGCTCGTCGAATTCAGGATAGGCCATATCCCACCAGAAACCCGGCCGAAAGAGCGTGAAGGCCACCAGCAGCAGCGCGACGGTCTCCCAGATGCGGCTTTTGGTCAGAAAATAACCTCTGCGTGGCCGCGGCAAAGGCCAGCATGGCCACCACGGCCGCCAGAACGATCACCACCAGGTGCAACCAGTTGGCAACATCGATAAAGAGCAGTTGGGTGTTGAAAATGAACATGAAGGGCAGCACGGCCGTGCGGATATCGTAGGTAAAGCCCTGAATGCCGGTGCGGATGGGGTCACCCCCGGATATCCCGGCGGCGGCAAAGGCCGCCAACCCCACCGGGGGCGTGTCGTCGGCCAGAATGCCGAAATAAAAGACGAACAGGTGCACGGCGATCAGGGGTACGATCAGCCCGTTTTGGGCGCCCAGCTCGACGATCACCGGCGCCATCAGGGTCGACACCACGATGTAGTTGGCGGTGGTGGGCAGCCCCATGCCCAGAATCAGGCTGATGATGGCGGTAAAGAGCAGGATCAGCATCAGATTGCCGCCCGAGATGAACTCCACGAACTCGGTCATCACCAGTCCGATGCCGGTCAGGGTGACGGTGCCCACCACGATACCGGCCGCCGAGGTGGCCACGCCGATACCGATCATGTTCCTGGCCCCGGTGACCATGCCGTTGATCAGATCGTCAAAGCCTTGTCTAAAGGCAAACTCGTGGCCTTTGGCCTTGCGAAAAAAACCCTTCAGCGGCCGTTGGGTGAGCACGATGATTATCAGCAGCACCGTGGCCCAGAAAGCGGAAAGCGCCGGCGAAAGCCGCTCGACCACCAGGCACCACATCAACACCACGATCGGCAGCAGAAAGTAATAACCGGCCTGGGCGGTCGGCCCCAGGGGCGGCAGTTCGTCGATCTCCTGGCTGGTGTCCAGCTCGGGAACCTTGCAGGCAAAGACCAAAGCAGCAGGTAGGCCGCCAGGAGCAGCACGGAGACCATGGTGAAAGTGGTCGCCGCCGGCCACGACTTTTGATCCAGCCGATGCCCGTAATAGGTCACGCCACCGATGATGATGATAATTAAGATCGTGAAGACAAAGCTGAGCAGCTTTTGCCCAGATGGTTTGGTTCACCGGCTTTTCCATGCCCTTAAGCCCCATCTTGCAGGCCTCCAGGTGCACGATGTAAACCAGCGCGATGTAGGAGATGATGGCCGGCAGAAAGGCGTGCTTGATCACCTCGATGTAGGAAATGCCCACATACTCGACCATCAGAAAGGCGGCCGCGCCCATGACCGGCGGCATCAGCTGGCCGTTGGTGGAGCAGGCCACCTCCACCGCCCCGGCTTTTTCGGCCGTAAAACCCACCTTTTTCATCAGCGGGATGGTGAAAGTGCCCGTGGTCACCACGTTGGCGATGGATGATCCCGAGACCAGGCCGGTCAGACCGGACGACACCACCGCCGCCTTGGCGGGTCCGCCGCGAATGTGGCCCAGACCGGCGAAGGCGGTGCGGATGAAGTAGTTGCCGGCCCCGGCCGATTCCAGCAGCGCGCCGAAGAGCACGAACATGAACACCATGCCGGTCGAGACCCCCAGGGCCACGCCGAACACCCCCTCGGTGGAGAGCCAGTAGTGGGACATCCCCTTGGAGAGGCTGGCGCCCTTGTGGGCGATGACGTCCGGCATGTAAGCACCGCCGAAGGTGTAGATGATAAAGACGGCGGCGACCACCATCAGCGGCGGGCCCAGGGCGCGGCGGGTGGCCTCCAGCAGCAAGTATCAGGCCGACGATCGACACGATCAGGTCCATCTGAGTCGGCATACCGGGGCGGTTGCGACAGTGATTCGTAAAAAATGTAGAGGTAGGCCGCAGCAAAATGCCCCCACCAGCGCCACAACCAGTCCTGGATGGGAATGTAGTCCCGGGGTGAGGATTTGAATGTGGGATAGGCCGTGTAGGAGAGAAACATGGCAAACGCCAGATGAATGGCCCGCGCCTCGGTGTAGTTGAACACCGCGAAATTGAAGATAAAGGGCAGCGGAGACGCATACCAGAGCTGAAAAATCGTCCACGCCAGCGGCACGTAAAAGAGCACTTTTTTCGGGATCGCGCCGGTGGGGTTGCGGGCCCCTGTATCCGTTTCGGCAACCATTTCCTGAGCCCTTCTTCGGACGCGGGAGCCTTTTTGATTTTGGCCATGGGAGGTTCCTATCTTGCGAAAATACGATGCGGTTACCAGAGCGCTGCACGTTTCAGTTTGTCCAAGGTCAAGATGGTGCCAATTTTAACCTCGCATACGCCGTATTTCGAGTATAAAAATTGGCGCCATCGTGCGGTTACAGCCTTACCGGCGCCGGGGAGCTACGACCCGCCGGTTGCCGCCGGAAAGTTGAAACGGGGCCCAAGTGCGGTGTTCATGGGGCACTTGGGCCTCGGGTGACCTCTACATCAAACCGGCCTCCTTGTAGTACTTCACGGCGCCGTCATGCAGCGGCGCCGACAGGCCGTCTTTGATCATCTCTTCTTTTTTCAGATCTCGAAAGCCGGATGCAGTTTCTTGAATTCATCGAAATTTTCGAAAACCGCCTTGACGACATTGTAGATCACGTCTTCGGGCACGTTGGCCGAGGTGACAAACGTCGCGCCGACACCGAAGGTCTTGGTGTCGGCATCGGTTCCGCGATACATGCCGCCGGGAATCGTCGCCTTACGGTAGTAGTCGTTGTCCTCGACCAGTTTGTCGATTTCCGGACCGGTGACGTTCACCAGCACCGAGTCGCAGGAGGTGGTCGCCTCCTTGATGGAGCCGCTGGGATGGCCCACGGTAAACACCATGGCATCGACCTTGTTGTCGCACAGGGCCGCGGACTGCTCGGCCGATTTGAGCTCGGAAGCCAGTTTGAAATCGTCCTTGGTCCAACCCATAGGCGCCCATGACCACTTCCATGGTGCCGCGTTGACCGGAGCCGGGGTTGCCGATGTTGACCCGCTTGCCCTTGAGGTCCTTGAAATCCTTGATGCCGGAATCGGCCCGGGCGACGACGGTAAAGGGTTCGGGATGTACGGAAAAGACCGCCCGCAGGTCACTTGTTGGGCCCCTGCTTCTGCAAATTTAGCGGTGCCGTTGTAGGCGTGGTACTGCCAGTCGGACTGGGCCACGCCCATGTCCAGTTCGCCGGCGGCAATGGTGTTCAGGTTATAGACCGAACCCCCGGTGCTCTCCACCGAGCAGCGGATGCCGTGTTCTTTGCGGCCCTTGTTGACCAGGCGGCAGATGGCGCCGCCGGTGGGGTAATAGACGCCGGTCACGCCGCCGGTCCCGATGGTGACAAAGGTTTGATCCGCCGCAACCTCCCCGGGCGTGAGGCCAAACATCAAAGATACCGCGAACAGCACTGCTACCGTTAGTAAAAGTGTTTTTTTCATGTCGCTCCTCCTTTTAGCAATGAGATGATGGCAACACCGTCTTGGCATGCCAAAGTTGGCAGGTTGCGCGTGAATCAGAAAATTGATCATCGCCTTGGCGGAAGGCCCTTCGCACGGGGCGCCGCCCCCTGCCTTGGGGCGCTGAAGTCAAACGCGCGGTTGGTACAACGCTGTTGCCTAATTCGGCAGAGACGGGGTCATTCAGTGGCTACACGAATCATTGCGAATGCCGAAAGCGTCTCTCCTTTCTGTTGACTAATGGAACAGTGGATCATTTTTGGGGGTAGTTGTTTCATCGGGCTTGGCATACGAAGATGACGGTAGCGACACGCATCAGGTGTGCTGCAGCCGAAATACAACGGTGAATTATCATCATGTCTGAATATGCCGTCAGCCACCAAATACCTATTTATCAAACCCCCCCTGACTTGGCAACCTTTTTTGCCCTGCCTGCCAAGGTACGCCCGCCCGGACGGCTAAAGTAAAACTGGTTTCAAAGGGGGATGCTGTGTTAGAGTTGCGTTAGATTGATGTTAGATATTCAACTTTGATGAACTCGTAAAAAGTAGCGCGATGGCTAAGAAAAAAGTTTCATATACAAGGCGTAGTGATTTTTCAGGGCCGAGGCCATACATGTAGTATGCCGAGGATCTGAAAAATCACTACAACACCGTAGATGGGACTTTTTACGACGCCATCAACTTTAGCGGGCTAAAGCGCCAGTCACGGTGCGGAGAGCGGCACATTAAATTTTACTGGAAAATTCTTCTGAGACAGGAACGATGCCAGCGGTCAGTGTAATCATACCCACTTTCAACCGGGCCAAATTTATCGGTGAGGCCTTGGAGTCGGTTCTGAACCAGCGCTTTGACGATCGTGAAGTGATCGTGGTTGACGACGGCTCCGAGGACGCCACAGCGGATGTTCTGCGCCGCTACGAGGGAGAGATTCGGGTCTTGATTCAATCCAACCGGGGCGTCAGTGCCGCCCGCAACGCCGGTATCGCCATCGCCTCGGCGGAGTTGATCACTTTCCTGGATTCGGATGACTTATGGCTGCCCGGCAAACTGGAGGTTCAGGTCGATTTTTTCAGGACACATCTCTGGGCGCTGATCTGCCAGACCGAAGAGATCTGGGTCCGGGACGGCGTCCGCGTAAACCCCAAACAGCGTCACCGCAAGCCGCAGGGTGACATTTTCGAGCGATCTCTGGCCCTCTGCCTGGTGAGTCCTTCGGCGGTCATGATGCGCCGCACGCTCTTCGAGGAGGTGGGTCTTTTTGACGAAAATCTGCCCGCCTGCGAGGATTACGATCTGTGGTTGCGCGTGGCCTGCCGCTATCCGGTCCATCTCATCGACCAGCCGTTGATCATCAAACGCGGTGGCCATGACGATCAGCTCTCTCGGGCACCAGGGCTTGACCGCTATCGCATCACCGCTTTGAACCACCTGCTGGAAAACACGCCCTTAAGCAACCGCCGCTTCGAGCTGGTCCGCGAGACCCTGCTGAATAAATGCGCCATCTACATTAACGGATGCCGCAAACGGGGTAAAGTCGGGCAGGCGCGCCACTATCAACATCTGGCCGACCGCTGGCGTTGCGCCACGACATCCGCCGATGTGCCGCAGCAGCGACCCGATAGGATCTGATCCGTCATGCCGGGGTCTCTGCCTAAAAAACAGCGGCAGGTGGAAAAGCTGATTTTCAAATACCTTGAGATCTTCGGCGCCTTTAACCTGGGGACCAACAAAGAGGCCAATGTCACCGCTGTTTATATGGGTGCCGACCTGTTGGCTCCGAATACGACCCTCTGGACCCCTTTCCCACCTCACAGGGTGTTGTGGGCGCCGTGCCGGGTATCGGCCGAATGCGCGGGATGCGCACCGTTGACCGCAAAACCATTGTGAACATTCCGCTGGGCGGGTCGTTGACGCCGGCACTGATCTGCATCCTGGTGCTGTTGATGCATGTCGTGTCGCACCTTAAGTACGTGCCGCCGGCTTGAGAATGAGCATGTATAAAAACAAACGCTTTTTCTGGTATCTTATTCCCTACGTGCTGGGGGCATCGCTTTTTTCGCTGGCCCTGTCGTCTTGGTATGTCTTCAAGGCCATGCGCGATGAGGTGATCGCTCTCGCGGCCCGGGATCTGGCCATCCGGGCCAATTTGATGGCCGACCAATTCGGGCAGGCTTTGGCGGACCAGGATTATCGCCTCGTCGATCAACTGGCCAAAGGGGCCGACCGCTTGGCCAACGCCCGAATTACCATCATTTTACCCGACGGCCGCGTGGTGGGAGACTCACGGGCCACGCCGTCCACCATGGAAAACCACGCCGACCGGCCCGAGATCGCCACCGCCCTGTCGGGCCAAAACGGCCAGGCCACCCGCTACAGCCGCACCCTGGCCCAGAACATGATCTATGTGGCCACGCCTTTGGGGTCAGGCGCCGAAATGCTGGGGGTCATCCGTTTGGCATGGTCGGTAACCACCTTCGACCGAAAATTCGCCCCCATCAAAATCCGCCTGGCACTGGGCACCATGGCTGTGGCGATGCTTTCGGCCCTGCTCTGTTTCTGGCTGTCGCGCCGCATCAGCCGCCCCCTGGAGGCGCTCAAAAGCGGGGCCGAACAGTTCGCCCGCGGCGAGTTGGGCCCCAAATTGTCTCCGCCCGGCATCACCGAACTCAACGATCTGGCCCTGACCCTCAACGACATGGCCGTCAAACTGCAAGCGCGCATCGAAACCATCGGCCGCCAGCGCAACCAGATCGAGGCCGTGCTCACCTCCATGACCGAGGGCGTGGTGGCCATCGACGGCAGCGAGACCGTCATCATCAGCAACCGCGTCGCTTCGGAACTGCTCGGCCACGCCAGCGGTGACATTGTGGGTATGAAGCTGCACGAAGTGATTCGAAACGCCCAGTTCCAACGCTTCTATGCCCAGGCACTCTCCAGCGGCAGCGTCCAGAGCGGCATTATCACCCTTTACGAAGATCCGGAACGCATCCTGCGCCTCACCAGCGCCCCCCTGAAAGAGAGCGCCGGCGAGCAGCTCGGCACGCTCTTTGTGCTGCGCGACGTAACCCAGATCAAGCAGTTGGAAAAGATTCGTACCGATTTTGCCGCCAATGTCTCCCATGAAATCAAAACTCCCTTGACCTCGATCAAAGGCTTCATCGAAACCCTGCTCGATATGCAGGGACAGAGTGACGATACCTCGCGGTTTCTGCACATCGTGGCTAAAAACGTCCAGCGCCTCGAAGATATCGTCGAAGACCTGATGCGCATCGCTCAACTGGAGGCGCGGCAGAAAGAGGGCGATCAGCAGGAGATCACACTGGAGGAACATCGCCTATCTGAGGTGATCCAAAAAGCCGTTTCCCATTGTCAGCCCACGGCGCTAAAAAGCGGCATAAACCTTGATTGGCAGTGCCCGACAGCGTTGACGGCCCGCCTGAACCCCTCTTTGTTCGAGCAGGCCCTGGTCAACCTGATCGATAACGCCATCCACTACAGCCCAAGCGGTAAAACAGCGCAGGTCGATGCCCGAGAAACGGGCAAGGGGATCGAAATTGCGGTTCGCGACCAGGGCGTCGGCATCACGCCCCGGCACCAGGCGCGTATCTTCGAGCGGTTTTACCGCGTGGATGAGAGCCGCAGCCGCGCCACCGGCGGCACCGGGCTGGGACTGGCCATTGTCAAGCACATCATCAATCTGCACGGCGGCCGCATCACCCTTGAAAGCGCACCAGGCCGGGGGAGCACCTTCACCATCTGGCTGCCCGAACTTAATCCCCAACCAGTCTAAAGAGACGATAGAGCCGACACGACCATGCAACCAGAATATTACGTTTTGATTATCGGGTACATCTTCGGGTTTTACATGGCCTGGAACATCGGCGCCAACGATGTCGCCAACTCCATGGCATCGGCCGTGGGCGCCAAAGCCATCACCATCCGTCAGGCGGTGTTCATCGCCGGCATTCTCAACATTGTGGGTGCGGTCTTTATCGGCTCCCATGTCACCAACACCATTCGCAAGGGCATCGTATCCACCGATGTACTGACTGATCCCCACGTGGCCCTAATCGGCGCCCTGGCGGCCCTGCTGTCGGCGGCGCTGTGGGTCTCGTTTGCCACCTGGAAGTCGCTGCCCGTCTCCACCACCCATGCCATCGTGGGCGCCATGATCGGCTTTGGTATCATGGCCCAGGGATTTTCGGTCATCAATTGGGGCAAGCTGGGGGCGGTGGTGGCCAGCTGGATCATCTCGCCGGTCTTCAGCATGGCGATCGGTTACGGCATGTTTAAAATCATCGTGCGATTTATCGTCTCTCAAAAAAACGCCGCCCAGCGGGCCATGCAGTTGTCGCCGATCTTCATCGGCATGGCCGGTTTTGTGGTGGTGTTGTCGTTCTTGTTTAAAACCCCATTGGGTAATCAACTGGCCATCAGCACCCCCATGGCATTGTTGGCGGCGCTGGTTCTGGCCGCGGCCATCGGCCTGCTGGGCTATGGCCTGATCAAACGGTTCATGCCCGATGATGCCGAAAACGGTGCCGAGGGCATCTTTCGCAAAATCCAGATCGGCACCTCCTGCTACGTTGCCTTGGCCCAGGGCGCCAACGACGTGGCCAATGCCATCGGCCCCCTGGCGGTGATCTACTTTCTGGTCAAAACCGGCGGGGTCGGCACCAAAGTGCCGGTGCCTCTCTTTTTGCTGCTTTTCGGCGGTGTCGGTATTGCCGCCGGCATTGCCATGGCCGGTCATCGGGTGATGGATACCATCGGCCATCGCATAACAACCCTCACCAACACACGCGGCTTCTCGGTCGATTTCGCCGCCGCCACCACCGTGATGGTCGCCTCCAAAATGGGGCTGCCGGTCTCCACCACCCACGCGGCGGTGGGCGGCGTGATGGGCGTCGGGCTGGCGCGGGGGCTGGAGGCGATCAATTTCAATATCATCTTCAGAATCGTCTTGTACTGGATTCTCACCGTTCCTGCGGCGGCCTTCACCTGCATGGCGGTGTTTAAAATACTGTCATTCTTCGTATAAGGAGCCTGTTATGCGTATTCCATTTCTATCCATATTCATCAGTTCCCCCTTCGACGGGCTGCAGGAACATGCCGAAAAGGTCAAAGAGTGCGTGTGGTCATTTCAACAGGCCATCGAGTGCCATGTGGCGCCCGCTTGCACCCGCTTTGAAACCTTGCGGCAGGAGATCATCAAGATTGAAAAAGAGGCCGACAACATCAAGCGCCGCATTCGCGGGCACCTGCCCAAGGGAACCTTGCTGCCGGTGGATAAATTCGAGTTGTTTCGCTATTTGGGGGAGCAGGACAAGGTCCTTGACAAGGTGGAGGATGCGCTGGACTGGATCTCGTTTCGCGACGAGCCGGGCATACCCGAAGCGCTGCACAAGGACTTTCTGCTCTTTGTGGATGCGGTGATCGACCCCATCGAAGCCTTGAGCGCCATGGTCAAAGTGGCCCGCCTCTATTTCAAAAACTTCTCCGAACCGCAGCGCGAGGAGGTCAAGGCGATTATTAAAACCCTGCGCGTGCAGGAGAACAAGGCCGACCAGATGGAGGCGGTGATCAAACGCAAGGCGTTTGCCCTTCAAAACGATCCCATCACCATTTTTCACATGGTGCGGCTGGCCGAGACCATCGGATCGATTGCCGACCATGCCCAGAATGCCGGCGATATGATGCGCGCCATGATCGCCAAATAACGATCATGGCCATAAAATGGTCCGCCGAAAGTTATCGGGTAGAAGGTCAGGGAGATTGCCCGCCACACAGACGGCGGGTAAACCGCGCTGGCTGTGCTCGCTCACAATGGCAGGCGGGTGAAGGGTCGCTTGGTGGCATCGGCGCCGAAGACCTTAAGGGCTACTCGCCACGCACGAAATGGTGGATGAAATTTTCCAATACCCGCGTGGCAGCGGGCGTTGGGCCTACGCCCCGGGCGATGGCGTTCACATCCAGCCCCTCCTCGGTCAGGGTCTCCCGGCGGATGCCCAAAAGGATCTGCATCAATTCGGTGTTAAATTCGGGATGGAACTGAACGCCGCGGATGGCGTCGCCAATGGCGATTGCCTGGTTGGCATGGCCGCTGCTGTGGGCCAAAGCGGTCACCTGCGATCCAAGATCGGTGACAAAATCGCCGTGAAAAAGATGGGCCTGAAAAACATCAGCGATGCCCTCAAAGAGCGGATCATCACGTCCGGCCGTATCGATATGAACCGTTAAGCGCCCCACCTCCGACGGCCGTCGGCGCACCACGCTGGCTCCGAAAGTCCTGGCCAGCAGCTGGTGGCCGAAGCAGATCCCCAGAATCGGCTTCTGGCGCGCGGCCGCTTGGCGCACAAACCCCATCAGCCGCTCGACCCAGGGATCGCACCCCTCGCTGAGCATATACTCCGACCCGCCCACGATCACGCCGTCGACGGCTCCCAACGCTGGAAAAGGCTCCCGCTTGTAGGCGCTCACCCGCTCGAAGCGCACGGTTTTGCGCAGCGCCTCGCCGAGCCTGTTAAAACACCATTTGGCATCATCTGCGCGCACGGCCTGGGCCGAATCGCCTTGATCGAAGTACCAGTAGTCACTCATCTTGCAGGTGACGTAGCAGATATTGCAACGGGCATGATTTGAACCGTTCACTAGGCCAATTTTCCCGTCAGGGTTCGTTTAGAGCCCGAAAGTTTGTGACCACACTGCGGTCGTGGACCTGCACGCGCACATGTCCGGCATCAATGGGCCACCTAAAGCCCCAGGTCGGCATCGATCAGCACCACCTTGATGCGTTCCTTGGGGTAAGATTTTGCCGTAATCGTCCATACGTTACAGATACGCTGGGGGCTGCTGCAATCCATGCAGCACCCCTTTTCGACGCAGGGTGTTTTGAGGTGATGCCGGATGGCGTTGGCCGGCGCGGCCTGGTCGCGGATGCGGGCCACGGCGGCTTCGAGATCAGGCACCAGTTTGTTGCGACCCACGGTGACGATCACGTGGCGGGGGCCGAAAACGATCCCGGCCACACGGTTGCCCACCA
Organism: uncultured delta proteobacterium; assembly: GCA_963783425.1. Classification (GTDB taxonomy): domain Bacteria; phylum Desulfobacterota; class Desulfobacteria; order Desulfobacterales; family QNYZ01; genus CAWANO01. The sequence goes on along the minus strand of CAWANO010000004.1, from coordinate 106,366 downwards.
TATCCAGGTTGACCAATTCACCCGACAGGGTCACGGCGTTGGTTCCCGACAAAAAAAGATCGGTCAAAAGAGCCCGGCGCCGCCGTTCGATGATCTCCGTTCGGGAAACCGTATCGTCAAAGGTGCGAATGAGATCGATGTTCGGGTCCGCCAGCAGCGCCTCAATCACACCCGTGGCCTGCAAGGTCATGGAGTCGCCCCAGGCCGCGCTTTGCGGGGCGATGGCGTGCACCAGTTCGTCCAGAATCAGTCGGGCGGCCTTAGTGCTCCTGTTCGTAAAAACGATGACGTAATGAGGGCGTCAAGGCGCCGGGCTGACAAGGCGCGGAAAATAAGCAATATCGGGAATATTGCGTTTTTTCGCAACGCCGTTAGCCCGGATGGATTGGCGGCCGAATGTCATCGTATTTGCGAATAGGTGCACTTAGCCACTGTTTTGGTGCAGTAAGCTTTGAAGCCATTTGCGGCCAACGCGGCGCTGCAGGCGGCCAGTTCCGGCACAATGTCATCTTTGGGATCGGAATTACGCATCAGCGGCACTTTCAGTCGATGATAAATAGCGGGATAAAGCGGGGATCGAGATCCCTGGGCGCCACCCGGCCAAGCTCGCTTTCGATCTCCCCAAACAGCTTCTCTAAAGACAAGCCCACCTGCAGTCGGATCTGCGTTTCAGAAAGGCCGCTGCCTTCCACCAGCCAATCCAGAAAGGATTGTTTGGCCAATCGGCGCACCTGTCGAGGCCTGTCCGTGCGGCTCGTGTCCAGCGGCGTCAGGAGCTGCTCGCTAAAAAATGTCCGAAACAGATCCAGTTTTATCGGCGCAACGCAGGTACCACCGGTAATCCGGGTGCAGGCCCAACCGGTCAGCAACAGGTTGGCAAAGGTCAACAGATGACCCTTTAAAGCGCTGAAGTCAAGGTCCAGCGCTGCCAACAAGGTATCCATCGCCTCGATTTGGGTCAGCGCTTGGGCGGTTTTCTCAACGTCTGCCAGCGAGACGAATTCGCGATACAAGCCGTCGCTTTGGAGCGCTTCAAAACAGAGCGGCTTTTTGATCAGCAAACCGCCCAGCAACCCCATCCAGCGCTCGCCCCAGAATGTCAACGGCAGGCCCCGCCTCTGATACCAGGCCTTTTCATGCCAGCGGTCAGCGCGCCACTTGAGCCGCAGGGCCCGCCCGTAGCCGATGCGAAACAGCTGCGATAGGGTGTGCTGGCGCAAAAAGAGCTGTGCTTGATGGGTCTCGTCTGAAGCGGTACCGGCATCGGCCGCCAGCGTTTCCAGGCCGATCTGCACGTATCCGCAGGCCTTGTGCACGGCGCTGTTGATCTCTTCGCGGCTACGGGGCTGTTTCTGGTCGGCCACGATGATCTGGTTGGCCAATCCGGCCAGCTCAGTGGTAAGACGCGCGCCCAGCGCACCCTCGTCGAAGGCCTGCAGCATGGTGCTGAAGCGGCGCTTCTCAGCGGCCATGCGCCGGGCGAACCCCGGCTGGACGGGTGGTGGGGAAGAGACGTTGAGGTGTCGTGCCTGCTGGCGGGCGAGCTGGTGGGCCTCGTCCAAGTCCAGAGGCTGATAGATGGCCGCGGCCTCGTCGATGGGTAAAAAACCCTTTTCGGCAAGGCGCACATTGCGCAGACGATAGGCCTCTTCCTCCGCCTCAGCCGGGATGACGTGCACGGCTTCGAGCAAAATGCCTTGCATACGAACATGGTCCTCGTCGGCCAACCGCTGTAACAGGTCGTTCAGGAACTGCCGACGTTGCCCGGAAAAATGGCGCGCTTGCTCACTTTTTTGGGCCAACTGGTCGCTGGGATGGTCACACACCCGAATGTAAAAGAGGCCGTCAAAGGTGAACCAATCCTTGCCGAAATCCGATGGGTCCTGGTCATGTTCGCGGACGATCACCTCGATGTTGCGGTTGAGATAGTACTCAAACAGGTCTAGTTTGTCGTGGGAGGCCCAGCGCACAAGCCGCTCGGGGTCGACACTGAGCAGCAAAGCGCCCCAATGAGTGAAAGCGTCCAGATCGATGCGGTCACGCTGCCAGGTCTCCATGTCCATCAGGTAGGTCCACTGCCGCTCGGAGGCCAGTTTGAGCAACGGCAAGGCGTCGTGCAAGCCCACGTCGTGAATCAACAGGTGCAGGTCCTGATCGGGAAAAGAGTGCACCAGCGCGGTGGGGTTTTCGGCCGAGAGGATCCGGTCCAAGGCCGCTTGCGGCTTCAGGTCGGCCACAGCGCGCCGCATGGCGGCCAGCTGGCGGATTTTGCGCTCCACCGGTGCCAAGGATTTGTCGTCAGTGGGCATCAATGACATCCTTCCAATTTCGCTTAAACAGCAAAAACCTTGCTGCCGCTCCAGGGGGCGAACTTGACCAGTAGCATCATACCGGGTAGCGCGATCAGGGCGCAAGCGATGAAAAAGCCCTCCCACCCCATAGCGTTGACCAAAAAACCGGTGGGCGCCGAAGCCATCACGCGGGGAACACCCATCAAGCTCGATAACAGGGCATACTGCGTGGCGGTGAACTTCTTGTTGGTGATGCTGGCCATGAAGGCCACGAAGGCGGCCGTGCCCATGCCGCTGCTCAAATTCTCGAAGGCAATTACTCCAGCCAGAGCGCTGGTCAGGGGGCCGGTTTTAACCAGCAGGGCGAAACAGGCCGTTGAGAAGGCCTGCAGCACGCCGAACACCCACAAGCTGCGGTTGATGCCCCATTTGAGCATCAAAATGCCGCCCAGCAGGCTGCCGATGATCGTGGCCCAAAACCCAAACAGCTTCACCACCGTGCCGATCTCGGTCTTGCTGAATCCCACCTCCAGATAAAAGGGAGTAGTCATGGCGCTGGCCATGGTATCACCCAGTTTGTAAAACAAGATAAAGGTCAGCATCCATACCGCCCCGTTGCGTTGGAAATACTCGACCAACGGCTGCACCACCGCCTCCTTGAGCGTACGCGGGGTGCCCTCGGGCAGGGCCGGTTCTGGTGTCAGCAGGGTCGCAATGACCCCAGGCAGCAGACAGGCCGCCATGATGGCATAGACCAGGCGGTAAGAGAGGAAGTCGGCCATGATGAGGCCGCCGCCCGAAGCCAGCAGCATGCCCACCCGGTAGCCGTTGACATAGAGCGACGATCCCAGTCCCAACTCGGCATCGGCCAGGTCTTCCCGGCGGTAGGCGTCGATAACGATATCCTGGGAGGCGCTGAAAAAGGTGACCAGAAAAGCGGCCACCGCCACCGTCAGGGGCGATTGGGCCGGGTTGGTCATCCCCAGCCCGACGATGGCCGCCATCAGAGCAATCTGAATGACCAGCAGCCAGCCCCGACGACGGCCCAGGGAGAGCAGGGTGTAGCGGTCCAGAATAGGCGCCCACAGGAACTTCAAGGTATATGGCAGACCCACCAGCGCCATCAGCCCGATCACGGTCAGGTCGACCCCGGCCTCTTTCATCCAGGCCTGTAATACCGTGATGGTCAATAGCAGTGGCAGGCCGCTGGCAAAACCCATGACGGCCGCTACCGCCATGCGGCGGCTGGCGATGATACGCAGGATGGGGGCACGCCGCTCAGCGTTCAAGGCAAAATTCCAATCGGGCGTCAGTTTAGGCTGCGCCCGCCTCGGCCTCAAGTTGAGCAGGTGTCACGATCGGGCCGTATTTCACTTTCAGGTCCAGCAGCCCCTTGCGCTGCGCGTCGAGCACCTGAAACAGCATCCGCGGGGTATCGGCATTTTTGCTGTAAGCATCGCTCTGCAAATCGATACGGGCGACAATTTTGTCGATGTAGAGTGAAAACTGTTGTATGTAGAGCGCTTCCGGGTAGGCTTTGTCAATGGTCTCTTTAAAGAGGCGCTTTAAATCGCCGTAGCGGGGCAGGTAGCCGATGGGCGTGTTGATGGCGTCGAGTTCCTTGTGGGCCATGCGCTCGAGCCAGGCCAGCCAGGCCTTGACGTCGCGCTTTTCACCGAGCAGTTGTTTGCCCGTGCCGCCGCGTGCCTCGTGAGTGAGAAAGTAGTTCAGACCCGCCATGATGGGACTTTTATCGGCGGCGATATCGGGATGGCCGAAAAATTTGAACTGGGCGTCCATGTAGTCGGCCAGTGCGCCGGGAATAAAGGGCGCATTGGCCCAGGGGGCTCGTTTTACACCGGTGGCGCCGACTTCCGTGGCCGTAGCCGCTGAGACGATACAGGCCCCGATCACTACGCCTTGCTCCGAGTTTTTGGCCACCCACACCGGCGGCATGGTGTCGCTGTCGCGCCCGCTGTAGGTCACCACGCGCGTTTCGACCCCTTGGGCCGACTCGGCCAGTTCGCTGTAATTAGCCAGCGCCCGCGATGCTAGCGTACAGCGCGAGTTGGGATGGCTCATGGGAATCGGCTTTCCGTTGGCATCGGTCTTGCCAGTCTCCCAGGCGCCTTGAAAATTGAACCCCTTCGCGGGCGCCTTTTCGCCGTTACCCACCCAGTGAGGCACGCCCTCGTCGTCGATCAGAACGTTCGACCAGATCACCTCGGTACCTGGCTTGCGCAAACGCTCCATCAGGCGAGGGTCGCCTTCCCAGTTGACATCCTCGACAATACCGAAGATGCCGCACTCCGGATTGATCGAACGCACCGAGCCGTCCGCGGCCCGCCACATTTGCGCCAGATCGTCGCCCACGAACCAGTCCCCGGCCATGGCGGTGGTGGTTTTACCGCACCCGCTGGGCGCCGCGCCGGTCACCCAGGTCACCCGGCCACCCGGCCCCTCCACCCCGGTGATGAACATGTGCTCGGAGAGTTCATCGCCGCAGCCCTGGTAGACCGCCTTGTCGACCGAAAAGCGATGGTTGCCCTTTTTCAACAACAGCGTATTGCCGGCGTACGTACAAAAATAGCTGTAGGTGGTGCGATGGCTGCGATCCATGAAGACCCGCGCCCGGGGAAGATCTTCCGGCCGGTTGGGTCCTTCGCTGTGGATGTTGGTGTAAAAATGACCCGCTCGAGCCACTTCGGCATCGAAATGGGCGAAACAGTTGCGATATAAGATTTCGGCGCTATGGCTCACATAGGCCGAACTGGTGATCTCGATGGCCGGATTGGCGGCCGGTGCACCGATGGGGCCGCGCACGTAGAACCCCACAATCATGGTCATATCGCGCATGATGCCGCTCATGCCGGCCCGTACATCGTCGAGCGCCTCATCGCGGCCCATCTTGTTGGCCAGAGAGTTGATTTTTTCGCCCTCGTTGGCGATGTAGAAGGTTCGATCGATGATGCGACCCTGTTCATCTTTGAGGTCAAAGTGGATGGTGTGATTGGGCATGGCCAGGGGTTTTTCTTCCCCTTTTTCCAGGGCCAGATCGCGGATGAACTGCCGGTCTCGGGCGGAGCCGCTATTGATCACCACCCGCTGCGGTTGGCACATGACGATGGCGTTGGCGATCTTCAAGAGGGCATCGGGGTTTTGAATCGGCGCCAGCTTGGCCAGTTGCTCTTGGTCCAGCGTGTCCACCAGCAGGGCCTGGGCAGCCTCGGGGCTTTTGATCTGACCGATCTCGGTGAGTATGTCCACGCCTTGGCCGGTTTCAAGCATGCTCTCTCTCCTTTTGTAGGCTAGTGGGGCCCATCCAGGGCCGGCATTTGCATATCGATCCACATCAACACTTTATCAAATTCGCTCATCAGCTCCGCCAGGGCCTTGCCGCGATGGCTGACGCGCGCCTTTTCGGCGCGGCTGATCTGGGCGAAGGTTTTGCCTAAAGCCGGGTAGAAGAAAATCGGATCGTAGCCGAAACCGTTGTCGCCGGCCGGCATCTCGGTGACCTGGCCGTCGCAATGGGCTTCGTAGGTCAGGGCCGGACCGGCGGGTACCGCCAGGCTGAGAACGCAGACGAATTGGGCCTTGCGGTTGGTCTGGCCCGCCATTTCGTCGAGCAGCAGCTTGGCGCGCTGGCGATCGCTCAACCCCTGACCACCGTAGCGCGCCGAGTGCACGCCGGGGCGGCCATCAAGAGCCTCAACGCACAGTCCCGAGTCGTCGGCCAGCGCCGGCAGCCCCAGCACCCGTGCCACCTGGGAGGCCTTTTTGTAGGCGTTCGCCTCAAAGGTGGCCCCATCTTCGACGACGGGCGGGATGGGACCAAACTGGCTTAAATCTTTGACGTCAACGGAAAACGGTTTAAGTAAAGCTTGAATCTCGGCGATTTTGCCACGGTTTCGGGTGGCCACGACGATCGGGGTTGTTTGGGCAACATTTTCCATTGAATAATCAATAATTCCGGTTAGTTCATAAACAGTGGCGCGCGGTTTTGGCTATTTTTTTACTATCGTCTTTTTATAGAATATCGTCGATGCGATGTAAAGCCATTTGGCGGGGCTGAGTGCGCCATTTGGATTGATCTTTCGAAGCTGCTATGCAATGGGTCTGACTTACCTACTGGCAGAATGGTCGACTGACTGACTGCCCTAGTACGTCAACACGCATCCCCCGTCAAAAAGCAGGTCCCCGCCGATCAAACAGCGGCTGAAGCGCGAAAAACCGAACAGAAAAAGGTGCGCCACTTCGATGGGTGTCATCATCTCCTTGGTTCTCGAGGCGCCCATCATCACATCCCGCACCACGGCTTCCTGGCTGATACCGCGCTGCTCGGCCTGGGCTGGAATCTGTTTCAGCGCCAAAGGTGTTTTCACAAAACCGACACTGACGGAGAAGGCACGCACGCGGCCCTCGCCTTCGGCGGCGATGGATTGCGTGAGACCGCGCAGGCCGAATTTGGTGATATTGTAGACCGGCTTGCGGATGGTGCAGATGTGGGCGTGAATACTGGCCATATTGCCAACCACGCCACTGCCATCGGCCGAGGATTTCATGTGCGGCAAGCACAGTTTGGCCAGTAAAAACGGCGCACGCAACATCAGCGCCTGCATCAGGTCATACTTTTCCATGGGAAAATTTTCGACAGCGTCGATGTGCTGAATGCCGGCGATATTGGCCAGATATTTGATGGTGCCCATCTTGGCCGCCGCCGCTACGGCACTTTCCACCTGGTCGTCACTGGTGAGATCGGTGGGCACAAATTCCACCTTGCCGCCGAAGCCGGCGGCAAGATCGACGGTTTTTTGGGCGCCGTCGCCATCGAGATCGAGCCCCACCACCTGGAGCCCGTTGGCGGCCGCGGCCACCGCCGTGGCCCGGCCGATACCGCTGGCGCAACCGGTGACAACGCAAACATTTTTGAGTGAAAAATTAGGATCATCTAGGAAGAGAATCTGGTCACGATCGATCGTTGGTTCTTGAAGGTCCATACAGCGCTCCTTTTCTCCGTTGAGATGGAAAAACACCCTGCGCAGCATACATTTCAAAATGGATCGGGTGTGTCAAGAGCCGCGACGGCCGATAACGCCCAAACGACGGGCATACATCGCGGCTGCTCGCTTTAGGGTCTCTTAAAAAATGCGTGCGCACCTATAAAAAAAGCCCGAAACCGTTGCTGAAAACGATTCCGGGCTTTTAGAAGAATTCGGTGGCGTCCTACTCTCCCACTCAGTCTCCCGAGCAGTACCATCGGCGCTAAAGAGCTTAACTTCCGTGTTCGGGATGGGAACGGGTGTTTCCTCTTTGCTATCACCACCGAAAAATTAATTTTCGAAATGGACAATCAGGACGAATGATTAGACGAACCACGCACGGTCAACATAAAGATTGTGCAACTTATTTTGTGGCCAAGCCTCACGACCGATTAGTACCAGTTAGCTCAATGTGTTGCCACACTTACACACCTGGCCTATCAACCTTGTAGTCTTCAAGGGGTCTTTAGTTGGGTATGTTTCCATACCCAAGGGATATCTAATCTTGGGGTGGGCTTCCCGCTTAGATGCTTTCAGCGGTTATCCTTACCGAACATAGCTACCCAGCTATGCCGCTGGCGCGACAACTGGATCACCATCGGTTCGTCCATTCCGGTCCTCTCGTACTAGGAACAGCTCCCCTCAAATATCCTACGCCCACGAAAGATAGGGACCAAACTGTCTCACGACGTTTTAAACCCAGCTCACGTACCACTTTAATCGGCGAACAGCCGAACCCTTGGGACCTGCTCCAGCCCCAGGATGTGATGAGCCGACATCGAGGTGCCAAACCGCCCCGTCGATGTGAACTCTTGGGGGCGATAAGCCTGTTATCCCCGGCGTACCTTTTATCCGTTGAGCGACGGCCCTTCCATTCGGGACCGCCGGATCACTAAGACCTACTTTCGTACCTGCTCGAAATGTCTCTCTCGCAGTCAAGCTCCCTTATGCCTTTACACTCCACGGCTGGTTTCCAATCAGCCTGAGGGAACCTTCGCGCGCCTCCGTTACCTTTTTGGAGGCGACCGCCCCAGTCAAACTACCCACCAGACACTGTCCTTCGCCCGGCTAACGGGTCGAAGTTAGAACTCTAAAATAACAAGGGTGGTATTTCAAGGTTGGCTCCACCAGAACTGGCGTTCCGGCTTCAAAGCCTCCCACCTATCCTACACATATTATTTCAAAGTTCAATGTCAAGCTGTAGTAAAGGTGCCGGGGTCTTTCCGTCTTTTCGCGGGTAGACGGCATCTTCACCGCCATTACAATTTCACTGAGTCCCTGGTTGAGACAGTGCGGAAGTCGTTACGCCATTCGTGCAGGTCGGAACTTACCCGACAAGGAATTTCGCTACCTTAGGACCGTTATAGTTACGGCCGCCGTTTACTGGGGCTTCGGTTCAACGCTTCGTCCCGCCGAAGCGGGACTAACATCTCCCCTTAACCTTCCAGCACCGGGCAGGCGTCAGACCCTATACGTCGTCTTGCGACTTAGCAGAGTCCTATGTTTTTAGTAAACAGTCGCTACCGCCATTTCTCTGCGGCCCCCTTCAGCTCCACATGTAAAACGTTTCACCTAATGGAGGCACACCTTATCCCTAAGTTACGGTGTGATTTTGCCGAGTTCCTTAACCAGGGTTCTCTCAAGCGCCTTGGGATTCTCTCCCCACCTACCTGTGTCGGTTTACGGTACGATCACCTGGCAATCTCGCTAGAGGCTTTTCTTGGCAGTATGGGATCAATCAGTTTATGTCCCAAAGGGACTCCTCATCACCTCTCGGCATTGAAATAAAAGTGCGGATTTGCCTGCACTTTCTGCCTACTGGTTTGAACCACCACTTCCATCCGGTGGATGACCTACCCTTCTGCGTCCCCCCATTCACTCTCGCCCCCGAAGGGGCAGCGATTACCCGGTGGTACAGGAATATTAACCTGTTTTCCATCACCTACGCCTTTCGGCCTCGGCTTAGGGATCGACTAACCCTGAGCAGATTAACTTTACCCAGGAAACCTTAGGTTTTCGGCGAGCGGGTTTTTCACCCGCTTTATCGTTACTCATGTCAGCATGATCTCTTCTGTACAGTCCAGCCGTCCTTACGGTCGACCTTCACTCCCTACAGAATGCTCCCCTACCGATGCCCTAAAAGGACATCCCGCAGCTTCGGTAATGTGCTTGAGCCCCGCTACATTTTCGGCGCGGGCGCACTCGACCAGTGAGCTATTACGCTTTCTTTAAAGGGTGGCTGCTTCTAAGCCAACCTCCTGGTTGTCTGGGCATTCCCACATCCTTTCCCACTTAGCACATATTTAGGGACCTTAGCTGGCGATCTGGGCTGTTTCCCTCTCGACCATGGAACTTAGCTCCCATAGTCTGACTCCCGTAATAAAAGTTAGCGGTATTCGGAGTTTGGTTAGGTTTGGTAATCTGGTAGGACCCCTAGCCCATCCAGTGCTCTACCCCCGCTACTTAATTTACGAGGCTATACCTAAATATATTTCGGGGAGAACCAGCTATTTCCAAGTTTGTTTGGCCTTTCACCCCTATCCACAGCTCATCCAAGCAGTTTTCAACCTACAATGGTTCGGGCCTTCACGCCATTTTACTGGCGCTTCACCCTGGCCATGGATAGATCACTTGGTTTCGGGTCTACTCCATGCGACTATGGCGCCCTATTCAGACTCGCTTTCGCTACGGCTACACCTAACGGCTTAACCTTGCCACACAAAGTAACTCGCTGACTCATTATGCAAAAGGCACGCGGTCAGGCGGAACAGTGCCCGGGTAAACCCGAGCAAAAATTCATTGCCCTCCCACAGCTTGTAAGCAAACGGTTTCAGGTACTATTTCACTCCCCTCGCCGGGGTACTTTTCACCTTTCCCTCACGGTACTGGTTCACTATCGGTCGTCGAGTAGTATTTAGCCTTAGAAGATGGTCCTCCTAAATTCCCACAGGGTTTCTCGTGTCCCGTGGTACTTGGGAAATTAACCCAGAAAGATCGATCCATTTCAATTACGGGGCTGTCACCCTCTATGGCGCGCCTTTCCAGGCGCTTCAGTTATGTATCGATTTTATCACTTTCCGACGGATCCGAAACTCCGTCCGGTCAATCCCCACGACCCCGAACATACAACGCTTTCGGGCTTGACATATGTTCGGTTTGGGCTGTTTCCGTTTCGCTCGCCGCTACTTCGGAAATCATTTTTATTTTCTCTTCCTGAGGTTACTAAGATGTTTCAGTTCACCTCGTTCGCCTCATTAACCTATGTATTCAGTTAATGATGACCCGGGATTAGCCGGGCCGGGTTCCCCCATTCAGAAATCTCCGGATCAAAGCTTGTTTAGCAGCTCCCCGAAGCTTATCGCAGCTGACCACGTCTTTCATCGCCTCTCAACGCCAAGGCATCCACCGTTTGCCCTTAATAGCTTGGCCACAAAATAAATTACACAATCATGCTGACCGTGCTACTTCATCAGTATACATTCGTCCAAATTGTCAAAGAGCGAAAACCAAGCCATCCCTGCGGACCGCTTGATTTAAAATGTTTGCGCTCGTGTACTTTGTCGCGACACTACCCATCTTTTCAGGAAAAACTCGCTCACGCCATGATAATGGTGGAGGTGAACGGATTCGAACCGATGACCCCCTGCGTGCAAGGCAGGTGCTCTCCCAGCTGAGCTACACCCCCAATGAACCGGAGTTCCGCAGGCGATATAGCACCGCCTTCAAGCAATCAACCTATCGCTCGGGCGATAAGTTGGTGGGCCTGGATGGAATTGAACCATCGACCTCACGCTTATCAGGCGTGCGCTCTGACCAAACTGAGCTACAGGCCCTCGGCCTACAGGGGTGTTGCAATATAGACCAGTTGCCAGTACCTTTGTTGATCAGAAGTATGATTGAGGCAACCCGCCATCCGATGCAGATGGATAATCATCATCGCGCAATACACATATCAAAGAACACGGCTTGATCTCTGAAGACTAAATAGTGACGAACTGGTCAGGATTTTTATAATAAGGATTCTATCCTTAGAAAGGAGGTGATCCAGCCGCAGGTTCCCCTACGGCTACCTTGTTACGACTTCACCCCAATCATCAGCCATACCTTAGGCGCCTGCCTCCCCGAAGGGTTGGCCCAGCGACATTGGGTACAACCAACTCTCATGGTGTGACGGGCGGTGTGTACAAGGCCCGGGAACGTATTCACCGTGGCATGCTGATCCACGATTACTAGCGATTCCAGCTTCATGGAGTCGAGTTGCAGACTCCAATCCGAACTACGGACTGCTTTTTGGGGTTGGCTCGACCTCGCGGTATCGCTACCCTTTGTACAGCCCATTGTAGCACGTGTGTAGCCCTGGGCATAAAGGCCATGAGGACTTGACGTCATCCCCACCTTCCTCCCCGTTGACCGGGGCAGTATCTTTAGAGTCCCCAACTAAATGCTGGCAACTAAAGATGAGGGTTGCGCTCGTTGCGGGACTTAACCCAACATCTCACGACACGAGCTGACGACAGCCATGCAGCACCTGTCACCGGGTTCCCCGAAGGGCACTTCAATCTTTCGAAAGAGTTCCCGGGATGTCAAGCCCAGGTAAGGTTCTTCGCGTTGCGTCGAATTAAACCACATGCTCCACCGCTTGTGCGGGCCCCCGTCAATTCCTTTGAGTTTTAACCTTGCGATCGTACTCCCCAGGCGGATCACTTAATGCGTTAGCTGCGGCACAGCAGGGGTCAATACCCGCTACACCTAGTGATCACCGTTTACTGCGTGGACTACCAGGGTATCTAATCCTGTTTGCTCCCCACGCCTTCGCGCCTCAGCGTCAGTATTGGTCCAGGAAGTCGCCTTCGCCACCGGTGTTCCTCCTGATATCTACGCATTTCACCGCTACACCAGGAATTCCACTTCCCTCTCCCATACTCAAGTCTTCCAGTTTCGGATGCACTTCCGGGGTTGAGCCCCGGGATTTCACATCCGACTTAAAAGACCGCCTGCGCGCCCTTTACGCCCAGTAAATCCGAATAACGCTTGCACCCTCCGTATTACCGCGGCTGCTGGCACGGAGTTAGCCGGTGCTTCCTTCAGTGGTACCGTCAGAGTATATGGGTATTTGCCATATGCAGGTTCTTCCCACTTGACAGAGCTTTACGACCCGAAGGCCTTCGTCACTCACGCGGCGTTGCTGCGTCAGGGTTTCCCCCATTGCGCAAAATTCCTCACTGCTGCCTCCCGTAGGAGTCTGGACCGTGTGTCAGTTCCAGTGTGGCTGATCATCCTCTCAGACCAGCTAACCATCGTCGCCTTGGTGAGCCGTTACCTCACCAACAAGCTAATGGTACGCGGGCTCATCCTTAAACGGTAGCTTCCAAGGAGAGGCCACCTTTGGTTAAAAGGGCCGAAGACCGAATAACATTATCTGGTATTAGCTCCACTTTCGCGAAGTTATTCCAAATTCAAGGGTAGATTGCCCACGCGTTACTCACCCGTGCGCCACTTTACTCTCTTCTGCAAGCAGAAGATTTCTCGTACGACTTGCATGTGTTAAGCACGCCGCCAGCGTTCATTCTGAGCCAGGATCAAACTCTCCAGTTATTTATGAAATCAAACATGAAAAACATGTTCAACCCATTCGACTGGGACCTAACCAGAGTTATCGTCACTATTTAGTTTTCAAAGATCAAACCCGGCCAAAAACTCATCCTGCGGTTTTAAGCGGGCACTTAACGAGTATGATCGAAAACATACTCAACTTCAATCGGTTTGTCAATGATTTTTTGGCTCAATGTCGACATTGTTCTGTCGACCGCGCAAAAGCATATAAATAAAATTAAAATCGGCCTTTGTCAACAACTATTTTAATATTCTTACAGAGCCAAAAGCAGATAATCGATTGTGTCGATCAGGTCTTCAGGGGCTTGGGTGTAAGTCCGCAAAAACGAACCGCTATTTAGTACGACCGGCGGGTGACTGTCAAGCTTTTTTTACATGCCTTGCCGATAAATTTACCAAAAAAATCAACTTGATAATTATAACTGTTATTTCTAATAGTTAAATAAAACAACGTTGCGCTAATTCGGATTGAGCTGGTGATATTTCTTGCGTCCGGCGCGCAACACGATTTTATCGTCCACGAGGTCGGCTTCGGTCACCTGCCGATCAAAGTCGTTGATACGCTCGCCATTGAGGTACGCCCCGCCCTGTTTGATCAAACGTCGGGCTTCGCCGCCCGAAGCGCAAAGCCCCACCTGCCTGAAGAGCTGAAAGGCCGGCACACCGCTCTGTAACGCTGCTCGTTCGATTGTGCTGGCGGGAATTGAGGCCGCCACTACCGTTGACTGCCCGCGCGGCACTTGGCTTGAGGGCAACAGTTCGGCAGGAAGCTTGGTCCACCCGAATGCCTGGCCGGCCGCTTGAAAGGCCTTTAGGGCCGCCTGCTTGCCATGGGCAATAGCGGTGGCTTCAAAGGCCAGCACCACCTTGGCGCTATTGAGGGCATCGCCGTTCATTGTCTCCACCGTTTGGACCTCGGCCATGGGTAGAAGCGTGAAAAGCGCTAAAAAGCGAGCCACATCACGATCGTCACTGTTGCGCCAGTATTGGTAATAATCATAAGGCGAAGTTTTTTGCGGGTCGAGCCACACGGCCCCCTGGGCGGTCTTGCCCATCTTGGCACCACTGGCCGTGGTCATCAGCGGGAAGGTGATACCGAAGGCGGCACCCTGCTTTTCGCGTCGGATGAGATCGATTCCGGCCACGATATTGCCCCATTGATCGCTGCCGCCCATCTGCAGCCGACAGTCGTGTCGGCTAAAGAGCTCCAGAAAATCGTAGGCTTGTAGAATCATGTAATTGAATTTCTAGAAAACTGAGCCCCTCATCGGAGTCCAGTCGCAGTCGGCAGCTTTCGGCCTTGATCATGCGATTGACCGAAAAGTGGCGGCCGATATCCCGTAAAAAGGGAATGTAGCTCAAAGGCACCAGCCACTCGGCGTTATTGAGCAGCAGTGCCCTACCCCCTTCGAAGCTGATGAAACGCGACAATTGCCGTTTGATGCCATCCGCATTGGCTTCGATAGCCTCGGGGGTCAGCATCTGGCGCATCTCGGTTTTGCCGCTGGGGTCCCCGATCAGACCGGTACCCCCTCCCACCAGGGCAATGGGCCGGCACCCGCATCGCTGCATGTGCACCAGCGACATAATGGGCACCAGGCTGCCGACATGCAGGCTCGCGGCGGTGGGATCAAATCCGATATAACAGGTCGCCGAGCCGCCTTCGAGGTAGCACCTCAGCTCTTCATCATGGGTAGTGCGTTCAATAAAACCACGCCCGATTAAGATATCAAGGACATTCATTACAAAATAACCTTTTTAATTTAGGTCGGGCCGGCAAAGCATCCCGAACAGCAGCAACATACCGCCCAAGGCCGGGCCTTGGACCCGTGGTGTAGGCAACGTCACGATGATTATGGTGATATTAGTTATTTGTTGGCGTACTCCACCGCACGGGTTTCTCGAATCACGGTCACCCGGATCTGACCGGGAAAAGTTAGGCTCTCTTCGATCATTTTGGCAATGTCGCGGCTCAACAAGACGGCGTGTTCGTCGGAGACCTTTTTGCTCTCCACGATCACCCGCACTTCGCGGCCCGCCTGGATGGCATAGGTCTTGGCAACGCCTTTGAAACTGTTGGCGATCTTTTCCAGCTCTTCAATGCGCTTGATATAATTTTCCAACAGCTCTTTGCGCGCACCGGGGCGTGCCCCTGATAGGCCGTCGGCGGCCTGCACCAGAAAATCGTAAACATTGAGCAACGGCACATCCTCGTGGTGAGCGGCGATGGCATGGACGATCTTGGAAGATTCACCATGCTTTTTGGCCAGATTCGACCCAATGATGGCATGAGGTCCCTCCACCTCGTGGTCGACCGCCTTGCCGATGTCATGCAAAAGCCCCATCCGCCTCGCCAGCTTCTGATTGAGCTTCAGCTCGGCCGCCATGGTGCCGGATAGAAAGCCCACCTCGACCGAATGTTGTAGCACGTTTTGGGAATAACTGGTCCTGAATTTCAGGCTGCCCAAATATCTGACCAGCTCACCGTGGATACCGTGAACGCCAAGGTCAAAGGCGGCCTGTTCACCGGCCTCTTTAATGGTGGCCTCCACCTCTTTGGTAACCTTTTTGACGACATCCTCGATACGGGCGGGGTGAATGCGTCCGTCGGCGATCAACTGTCCCAGAGCCAACCGCGCCACCTCCCGCCTCACGGGATTGAATCCGGACAAAATGACCGCCTCGGGAGTATCGTCGATGATCAGGTCAATGCCCGTCGCCGCTTCCAGCGCACGGATGTTGCGCCCTTCGCGGCCGATGATACGCCCTTTCATGTCGTCGCTGGGCAGCTGCACCACCGAAACGGTACGCTCGGCCACAAAGTCGCCCGCGTAGCGCTGAATGGCCGTGGCCAATATACTTTTGGCCTTTTTGTCCGCTTCATCACGGGTTTCGGTCTCAATGCGCTTGACCAGTTTGGCCCCTTCGTGTCGAGCCTCATTCTCCATGGCCCGGATCAACAGTTCTTTGGCCTGATCAGCGGTGACGCCCGAGACCTGTTCGAGCCTGAGCTTCTGCTCCTCTACCAACTCCTCGACCTTTTTTTCCAGGTGCTCCAAGCGTTCTTCCCGGCGAGAGATCTTACGCTCTTTTTTGGTAATTTCCCGGTCTCGCCGTTCCAGGGTGGTCAATTTGCGTTCGTAGTTTTCCTCTTTTTGGGCTAAGCGCTCTTCTTTGGCCTTAAATTCGATTCTGGTCTCACGGGTTTGGCTATCAAAGTCGCGCTGCAAACTCAGCAGGCTATCCTTAACTTTGATATCGGCTTCCTTAACGATGCTCTCAGCTTTTAGTCCGGCCTCGTTAATAATCTTTTTGGCCTCATTTTGGGCCGACCGAATCTGGTTCGCAAGCCCGGAATATCGTAGCGCATAGGCCAGGCCGAAACCAGCTCCCGCGCCGATCAGTACCAACAGCGCTGTCATCAGGTTCAGTTCCATAGGATACCTCTCTGCTCATATATGAAATCGCAGGCCCTTTCGTGCAGACGCTCTTCCCACGGGACCCGCGTTACATGTGGGCAATCGTTAAACGAAACGGTGGCGGTATCGGGATAATGGTAGCTTGGCGGGACGAGGGGATTGAAAGCCAAAACCGGCTGATAATGTGAAACCTGTTACAGCCGTATCAAGAGGACCCCTACCAAGTGCCGTGTTGGAACGTCTTTGAACCAGACAGTTCAAGTGGGTGCCGGATAGTCTCTTTAGGCTTTTCCGTACGAGCGGAACTTGCTCACCGAAACCAGTGCTGGCCCCCGTGGTATAAAGTGTTGGGACAAATACCGCTTCCAATCACGAGCACGGTAGGGGCAGTGCGTTCAAATTTCCGAGTAAATTAGGCTTTGCCCACTTTCTAAACTTTGGGCTGATTCAACCAGAACCTATGGGGCCAAACCACAAGGCGCCAATTGGGCTTTGCTTAAAGTTTAACGCTTTGAAACCTCAAGTATCTGTAGAAGCCGCTGGGATCGCTCTTTGAGCTCCTCTTCCAATTGGAGCTGCGCATTACGAAGCTGGGCATTTTCCTGTGCAAAATTCAAGGCGACCGACACCACCATGGCCAGCTGCGATACTTGCGGCTGACCGGCGTATGCCTCCTGGACCTTTTTTACCTCACTAACCAAAGATTCCGACACTTCCTGGGCTAGCCCGCTGTTGGTGTCGCTTTGGAAGGTAAAGCTTTGGCCAAATATGTTTACGGTTATATGATCATCCAATTGGCAATACCCGCGACGTCATCCTACGATCAGCGCTTGAGATTTCGATTAGATTTACTCGGAATCGGAAAGTTGGCTCAATTTTTCCAGCAGTCCGTCCACTTTGGTACGAATCTGTTCTTTCTCTTCAAGGTGGCGTTTCTGCTCAACCTCCCGGTTGTTTAGCTCCTCTTCCAGTTTTGTGATACGTGCTTTCAACGCCAAATTTTCGTCTTTGGCCGTTTGGGCCGCAGCGACCAGTTTACCCAGTCGCTGTTCCACCATATCCAGTTGTTGCCATAACGTTTTGTTGTCCAAATTTCCACCTCTTAACAGCATGTTAACATTTTTGCCTATTAAGATCCCCAAGTCAAGATTTTTTCATTAAGGCCGGATTTTGCTCGAGCGAAGGCCCAAAGCGTTTGCCTTCTCCGTTTTGCCTGGCAGAAAAAAAGGGGGTAACGCTGAAACATTGCGCTACCCCCTTGTGTTTGTTCCTTTTGGGCGCCACCTTGGCCTTGGCTTACTGCCCTATATGCGAGGGCAGAACAACCACAGCTATCGCTGTTGCGCTATCAGCTGCTGGCCAATTTGATCCGAACCAGGGCCCTTCTCAGAGCCGCCTCGGCTCTAATGGCATCAATTTTATCGTCTTTATCTTTTTGCGCCATACGCTCTTCGGCACGCTTGCGGGCCGCCTCGGCCCTTTCCAGGTCGATGTCTTTGCGGCGCTCGGCGGACTCGGCCAAAATGGTCACCTTGTCCGGCAGCGCCTCGGCGAAACCGCCGCTGACAAACACATGATGCTCTTTTCCCTGGGCATCAATGTAGCGGATCGCGCCGGTTTGGATTGTGGTCAGAAATGGCGTATGGCCGATCAATACGCCGAATTCACCCAACACGCCGGGCGCGACCACGGTTTGGACCTCTTCGTTGACGACGGCCTTTGCAGGTGTAACCACTTCCAACAAAATATTCCCAGCCATTACGTTACCCCTTCGCTTTTACGCTTCTTGCCTATCCTTGGCGGCCTGAATGACCTCATCGATGCCACCGCGCATATAAAAGGCCTGTTCGGGGATGTCGTCGTGCTTACCTTCGACGATCTCTTTAAACCCGCGAATCGTCTCTTCGATTTTTACATATTTGCCAGCGGTACCGGTAAACACCTCGGCCACATGGAACGGCTGGGAGAGGAAGCGCTGGATTTTACGCGCCCTTGACACGGTGACTTTATCTTCGTCGGAGAGCTCTTCCATGCCCAAAATGGCGATAATATCCTGCAGCTCTTTGTATTTCTGCAACATCTGCTGAACGGTTCGTGCGGTATGGTAATGATCTTCCCCGATGTAATTGGGGTCAAGGATGCGGGAGGATGAATCCAGCGGGTCCACAGCCGGATAAATGCCAAGTTCCGCGATTTGACGTGAGAGTACCACGGTACCGTCCAAATGGGCAAAGGTCGTGGCCGGGGCCGGGTCGGTCAAGTCGTCGGCGGGCACGTAAACGCACTGTACGGCGGTGATCGACCCTTTGTCGGTGGAGGTAATACGCTCCTGCAACTCACCAAGGTCAACGGCCAGGGTCGGTTGGTAACCCACCGCCGAGGGCATGCGACCCAGCAGCGCCGACACTTCGGAACCGGCCTGGGTGAAACGGAAAATATTGTCAATAAAGATCAAAACGTCCTGCCCTTCCACATCACGGAAATATTCCGCCTCGGTCAAACGCGGACAGGGCCACGCGCGCACGCGCGCCGGGCGGTTCCGTCATCTGGCCATAAACCAGAGAGGCCTTGGGCAAAACACCGGCCTCTTTCATTTCGTGATAGAGGTCGTTGCCTTCACGGGTGCGCTCGCCCACTCCGGCAAAAACGGAAATACCACCGTGCTGCATGGCGATATTGTGCACCATCTCCATCATGATAACGGTTTTACCCACACCGGCGCCGCCGAACATGCCCATCTTACCGCCGCGGGGAAAAGGCACCAGCAGGTCGATCACCTTGACGCCGGTCTCGAGAACCTGCACGGAGGTGTCCTGCTCGGTGAACTTGGGGGCTTCGCGGTGAATCGGCAGCATTTTCTCCTGGCTGATGGGCCCCAGCCCATCCACCGGACGGCCAACCACGTTGAGCACGCGCCCCAGAGCCGGCCTCGCCCACCGGCATCATGATGGGGCTGCCGGTATCTTTTACCGGCATGCCCCGTACCAGACCGTCGGTGACGTCCATGGCGATGGTGCGCACCACATTGTCGCCCAGATGCTGGGCCACCTCGACCACCAGGTTGTCCTTCTTCGTCATTAATGGCCGGGTTGGTAATCAGCAGCGCCGTGTAAATGTACGGCAGATTCCCCTCGGCAAACTCCACATCGACAACAGGCCCCATAACCTGCGTGACCTTACCGATATTCTCTACTCATTTAAAAACCTCCTGTACGCTATATCGCGGTAGTAAATCATTTAGCCTTTCAACGCCTCGGCGCCACCGACAATATCCATCAGTTCGGCGGTAATGGCGGCCTGACGGGCCTTGTTGTAAACCAGTGTCAGATTTTCGATCATGTCGTTACAAGCCTTGGTGGCGTTGTCCATGGCCAGCATTCGCGCAGCATGTTCACTGGTGGATGTTTCCAGCAACGCGCTATGGATCTTGACACGAAATATTTTGGGGCAGAAGCTCTTCGAGCAGCTCATCGGCCGAGGGCTCACAGAGGTGTTCCGCCAGGTAGGTTGTCTCCGCCTCCGCTTCACTCTCGTCGGCTTCGGCGGTTATCGGCAAAATCGGCAACAGTTGCTGGGTCATCGGGATCTGCTTGGCCATGCCGGAAACTCGGCGTAGACCACATGGACTTCGTCGTAGGTGCCGTTGAGAAAGTTGTCGACCATTTTCGGCCGGCCTGGAGGCCACGTTGAAGCCGAAATTGGCACCGACCACATCGAGATGGATATCAGCCATCTCGCGCTCATTCTTGCGAAACCAGTCACGGCCCTTCTTGCCGAAAGCGGTGAAGGTGAAATGCGGTTTCAGCATCGGCTCTTGCCCGGCAATGAAGCGCTTGAGTTCGCTCGATCAGGTTCATGTTGAAACCACCGCACAAGCCCACGATCCGAGGTGCACAGCAGTACATGAATGTTCTTGACGGTTTCGCGCTCAACCAGCAGTGGACTGGCATCTTCACCGCTTTTTTCAGCCAGGCTTCCCAGCACCTCGGCGAATTTGGCGGCGTAGGGTCGGAAGGCCTCCATGTTCGCTTGCGCACCGCGTAAGCGCGAGGCGGCCACCATGTTCATGGCCTTGGTGATCTGTTTGGTCTTTTTGACCGCTTTTATCTTGTTTTCAACATCTTTCAGTGTTGCCATGCGCGTCAGCCCTTATCACGATCTGGTATGATTGGCGGGCACCGCCCGCGGAAACCCTCTGCTATCCGGCTTATCGTTTAAATGGTGTCCTTGAACTCTTCGTCATAGGCGCTCAGGGCTTCTCGCATCAACTTTTCGAGGTCATCGTCGATGGCCTCTTTTCCTTGAGCTGCGCGAAAACCTGCGGATAGCTGATCTTCGATGAAACTTGTAGAGCCCGGCCTCGTATTTGGCCAGCACTTCGACCGGATACTTGTCGAGAAAACCCCGCGTGCCGGCAAACAGGATAGTCACCTGCTTTTCCATGGGCAGCGGCTGGTACTGGGGCTGTTTCAGAATTTCCACCAGCCGGGCACCGCGGGTCAGCTGCTGCTGGGTGGCCTTGTCCAGGTCGCTGCCGAAGGCGGCAAACGCCTCCAGTTCACGATACTGGGCCAGATCCAGGCGCAGGGTACCGGCCACCTGCTTCATGGCTTTCACCTGGGCGGCGCCACCGACGCGGGAAACCGAAAGGCCGACGTTGATGGCCGGACGCACACCGGCAAAAAACAGGCCCGGCTCCAGGTAGATCTGGCCGTCGGTAATGGAAATAACGTTGGTGGGAATGTAGGCCGAAACGTCACCGGCCTGGGTTTCGATGATCGGCAGCGCGGTCAGGGATCCGGCGCCCAGTTCATCGTTCAGCTTGGCGGACCGCTCCAGCAGGCGGGAATGGTTGTAGAAAATATCGCCCGGGATAGGCCTCGCGTCCCGGCGGGCGGCGCAGCAGCAGGGAGACCTGGCGATAGGCGGCGGCCTGCTTGGAAAGATCGTCGTAAATGATCAGGGCATGCTGGCCCTTGTCGCGGAAATATTCACCCATGGCGCATCCGGCGTAAGGCGCGATGTACTGCAGGGTGGCCGGATCGCTGGCGCAGGCCGAGACGACGGTGGTGTATTCCATGGCGCCGTGTTTTTCCAGGACGGCATGCACCTGGGCCACGGTCGATTTTTTCTGGCCGCAGGCCACGTAAATGCAGTAGACGTCCGGTCTCTTTCTGGGCCATGATGGCATCGATGGCGATGGCGGTTTTGCCGATCTGGCGGTCGCCGATGATCAGCTCCCGCTGTCCCCGTGCCGACCGGGGTCATGGCGTCGATGGCCTTCAGACCGGTATAGCAGGGCTCGTGAACGCTCTTGCGGGCGATAACGCCCGGGGCCACCATTTCGACCCGGCGAACGTTCAGGCGCCTTCGATGGGGCCCTTGCCGTCAATGGGCTCGCCCACTGCCGAAACCACGCGGCCCAGGACCGGCTTCACCGACGGGCACCTCGGCGATCCGCCCGGTACGCTTGACGATGTCGCCCTCTTTGATATGGATGTCTTCACCCATGATGGCGACACCCACGTTGTCCTCTTCCAGGTTCAGCACCAGTCCGAGGATGCCGCCGGGAAATTCCACCAGCTCCAGGGCCATGGCCTTTTCGAGGCCGTAGACCCGGGCAATGCCGTCACCCACCGACAAGACGATACCGGTTTCGCTCAGCTCGACCTTTTTGTCGTAGTCCGTAATCTGCTCCTTGATAATCTGACTGATTTCTTCGGCTTTTAATTCCATTAGACACCCTCACCCCTTTTTAAAGATTCTCTCATATTGAGCAACTGGGTTCTAATGCTTCCGTCCAGAACAAGGTCGCCGATCTTGGTCACGATACCCGCCGATCAGGCCGGGGTCCTGTTCGACCTCCAGTATGACTTCTTTGCCCGTCCTCTTGGACAGGGCCTGCGCGAATCTTTTCGATGGTTTCGGTCGGAAAGTTCCGTAGCCGAAACCAGGCTGGCACGGGCGACCCCTTTGAGCTCGTCGGCCAGTTTCGGATAAAATTCGTTGATGCTGCCCAGAAAGCCGATGCGCCCCTTATCAAACAGCAGCATCAAAAATGACTTCATGGCTTGGAAAGCGCCAGCTTTTCAATGACGGTTTTCAGCACCTTGCGGCGCGCCGACGCATCATATTGAGGGTTATTGATGGCCTGCTTAAGGGCCGCCTCTCGGTCAGATCAGATCGGCAAATCCGCTCGAGCTCCTGCCGGTACGTTTCCGCCTGGCCGTCCTCTTTGCCGATCAGCAACAGTGCCTTGGCATACCGTCTTGCAATCGCTAAATTCTTCACGATGCCACCACCTTCTCTAGATAGTCATCGACCAAGCGCTCCTGATCGTCTCCGGTGATCTTCTCCTGTACGATCGCCTCTGCCTTGGCCATGGCTTTTTCAAGAATCTCCGCGTGGATTTTCTCTTTGGTCTGCTTGAACTCGGCATCAATATTGCGTTTGGCCTGATCCTCAAGCTTGACGGCGGCCTGCTTGGCCTCCTCAAGGATGCGCGCCTTGGCCTCCTCGCCCTGACGCAGATAATCGGCCATGATCTGCTCGGCCTCTTTGTCCAGAGCGGCCAGCTTCTGGTTGTACTGAGCCAGCTCTTTTTGGGCGGCCTCTTTTTTGGCTTCCAGGTCGCCCAGTTCGGAGCGAATGCCTTCAATCCGGCCATTAAGCGCATTGGTGAGTGGCTTTTTGAGGATAAAAAAAAGGGCGATGGCCAATACGGCAAAATTCATCACCCGATACGTGTCTGTTGCAACCCACCCCTTGGCGCCGGCGCCCGCGCCGTGACCACCTTCGTCGGTGGAGGCCATTGCCGGCATGGCGATGGAAGCCGCCAGAAAGCAGGCCATAATCAGCAGCGCGACTTGGGTCCATTTCCTGGGCTGGTTTTGGTTTAACCTCGTGATTCTCATGAAACCGCCCTCCCCAGAATCTTTTCGCCGATGGCACCGGCGAATTTGTCCACCTCTTTTTCCAGAGATGCCTTCACATCCTGTGCCTCTTGAGCGACTTTTTCACGTACCTTCGCCAATTCGGCCTGGGCGCTCTGGTTGATGTCATCAATGATAACCCGCTCTTCTTCCCGGGCGCTGTCGATGAAACGGTCTTTCTCCTTGAGCCCGTTAACGCGGGCGTCTCGGATTCCGGTTTTGTAGGCGTTGTCTTTGGCTTGGGCTTGGGCTTCAAAATCTCCGATACTTGAGTTCAGATCATCGACGTTCGCCTTACGCTTGCGAAGGATTTTGCGAATGGGTTTGTAAAGCACCACATTCAACGCAAAGACTAAGAAAAGGAAATTGATGATCTGGATCAGAATTGATCCGTCTATTTTTATCATAGGCGCTGCCCCCCCTCACGAAGATGGTAAAGTTGCCAACAAGCCCGCGGCTTCCCCGGCCAATTCCCGCGCAGCTATAACATCCGTGTCTGCGACGTGTCAAAGGTTTTTTACCCCCTTTGGAGCCGCATCTTGTCCACGTCGGCCTTAGGCCTAAAGTTGGTGGTCCCAGCGGGACTCGAACCCGCGTTACCGGCGTGAGAGGCCGGTGTCCTAGGCCGCTAGACGATGGGACCGTAGACAACAAAACGAGCCCCTCGACAAACTGGGCCCCCGAAAGATCGACATCCTAAAAAAACCCAAAAGCGTTGTCAAATAATATTTTCATCGGCGGGTTTCTTGCCGCGCCGAAAACCAAACAGCAGATATATGACAAAACCGATGAAAGGGATTCCCGCAACCAAGACCCAGGCCGCTTTGGCGCCAGTAGAACCAAAATCTTTCTGGGCGGCGTTGACAATGGCCCATACCGAGGCCAGTAGAAAAGGAAGACTGATGGCCAGTATGACCTGGGCTGTGTGCAAATCCACCGTTTATCCCTTTAGCAGCCGGGCAATAGCCAGCACGGTGTCGGCGTAGGGTCTGCTGTTGTTGTAGCGCCGAATCACCTGGTGGGCCTTTTGATCCGAAATATCGGCCACCCAGCCATGGGCCTGCAGGTAGCGGGCCACGCTGGCGATGGCATCGGCGTGTTCGAACAAATCCACGCGACCGTCGCTGTTGCCGTCGGCGGCCAGTCGAACGATATTGCTGGGCATGAACTGACAAATGCCCATGGCACCGGCATAAGATCCGCTAATCAGCAGTGGATCAATCCCCTCTTTGGCACTGTAACGCAGAAACGCCTTGAGTTCGTTGTAGGCCCACTGGGATTTTCGGTCGGCTTTGATCTCGAACTCTTTTCGCGACAAGCGACGGTCGGCGGAGATTTCATCCCACAACCGCTGACGGTGAACCGGCTGCTGCAGGGCGGCCATGGTGGCCAGGGTGTTGAAAACCCGGCTGCTTCCCAGATAGTTCCCCAGTCGGGTTTCGACCAGTAAAATAGCCGCGATCACCTCCGGCTCGACCCCGTAGTGGCGCTGGGCCGCCGCCATCTCCGCATGGTTAGTGGCCATATATTGCTTGGCCGCGTCGATCGCGGCGGGCTTTAAAAATTGCTTGTAATTGAGTTTGGCTTCGCTGTGAAGGAAAAACAGAGTGACACTCTCAGGATCGAAACGCGCATCGGAACGCACGAACAGGTGCGCAACTTGCTCGGCATCAAACCCCTCGGCAACCAACTGCTGGTCCAGGGTGCCGAAATCGCCTGTGATGGCCTCATTCCCCGGCACAGGCCCCGCGCTAACAAGGATCACATAGACAAAGATCGCCGCCCAAATGCCGAAACCTGGACACCAAAACCGACGCGCAAGATAATGGGGTGAACTGCGTGCCAACATAGCCATGCCTATAGCACATCCTTTGCGATGAAATCCAGCTGTTAACAGTGTGCCAAAGAATATGCGGCGCGCGGACCAGACAGATCAAATTTGGGCTAAAGCGCGAAGTTCATAGAGCTTTAACGCCAAATTTTAAACCGCTTTTTTGCCAGCCGGCCATGTGCAGTCGATTATAGGGCCACCGGCTGATCCGGCTTGAATCACGTTCGCGGCCATGATAATTTCCTCCACACTGCCAACTTAAGCCATATGGAATTAATTGAAGATGGCCAAAAGCAAAACAATATTTAGTTGCCAAGCCTGCGGGCATCAATCTCCCAAGTGGATGGGCCGTTGCCCGGAATGCGGCCAGTGGGACACACTGGTGGAAGAACGCCTGGCGCCGGCCATCGCCGGGCGAACATCGCCGCGGACAGAACCCGGCGCCAATCAGCCGGTGGCCATCGATACCGTTCAGTTGTCGCCCCAGGAGCGTCTCCACACCGGTATCGGCGAGCTCGACCGGGTGTTGGGCGGTGGCCTCGTGGCTGGGTCGTTGATCCTGATCGGCGGCGACCCAGGCATCGGCAAATCGACCCTCATGCTGCAAACTCTGGAGGGGTTGAGCGCATCTCATCCGTCGGTGCTCTATGTTTCGGGGGAAGAGTCGGTGCGCCAGATGGCGCTGCGCAGCCGCCGTTTGACGATTAAAGGCCGCCGCCTGCTGGTCTTGTCCGAAATCGATATGGATAACGTCACCGCGACCATCAACCAGCACAAACCCGCGGCGGTAGTGGTCGATTCCATTCAAACCATGTACAGCAGCGAACTGAGTGCCGCCCCCGGCAGCGTCAGCCAGGTGCGCGAGGCGGCCCTGCGGTTAATGCTGATGGCCAAGCAGACCGGCGTGCCGATCTTCATCGTGGGCCACGTCACCAAGGATGGCGCCATCGCCGGCCCCCGCCTGCTCGAGCACATGGTCGACACGGTGCTCTATTTCGAAGGCGATCGAAACCATATCTTCAGAATTCTGCGGGCGGTTAAAAACCGGTTTGGCTCCACCAACGAGATTGGCGTTTTCGAGATGACCGATGCCGGCCTGCAGGAGGTCGCCAACCCTTCGGCGCTCTTTTTGACCGAGCGCCCCCGGCAAACCCCGGGCTCTGTGGTCACCTGCTCCATGGAGGGTACGCGCCCCATTTTGGTCGAGCTGCAGGCGCTGGTCAGTGGCTCCACCTTCGGCACCCCCCGCCGAACCGTTTTAGGTCTGGACAGCCACCGCGTGGCGATGCTGACGGCCGTGATGGAAAAGCGTCTAGAGTTTCATCTCTCCGGCCACGATATTTATATGAATGTGGCCGGAGGCGTGAAGGTCGACGAGCCGGCCGTGGATGTGGCCATCGTGGCGGCCGTAGCCTCGAGTTTTCTTGACCGGCCGCTGCGGGCCGACACCGTCATCCTGGGCGAGGTGGGGCTGACCGGCGAAATCCGCGCCGTGGGCCAAACCGACAGCCGTCTGGCCGAAGCGAGCAAGATGGGATTTTCGCGCTGTCTGCTGCCGATGAGCAACAAGGCCCGCGCCGTGCGGCGCGACGGGTTGGAACTGGTGGGGGTCGAACGGCTGGAAGCGGCCATCGAGGCCCTCTTTTAATAAATTCAAAACAAACCTCTGACGGGCCTTCAACGTCTGGCCGGGAGCGACTATTCGACGGTAACAGGTTCATGTAAACCATGGGTGCAAGCCGAAAACAAGAGCGCTGGGCGGATCACTACACTCGCAAGGCCCGCCAGGCCAAATACCCGGCCCGTTCAGTCTACAAGCTCCAGGAGCTGCAGCAAAAATACCACCTGATCCGGCCGGGCCAACGGGTGCTTGACCTGGGCTGCGCGCCAGGGGCCTGGCTGCTTTACGCCGCCCAGTTGGTCGGCCCCCAAGGCTGCGTCGCCGGTGTGGATTTGAAAGCGGTCGAGATCACCCTACCCTCCCAGGCACGGGCTTACCAGGGGGACATTTTCGATGCCCAGGCCCCCTTCTGGTTGCATCTGGACGCACCCTTCGATGTCGTGATAAGTGACATGGCGCCCAGCACCACGGGCAACAAACATACCGATGCGGCACGCTCCATGGCGCTGTCTGAAACAGCGCTCTACGTGGCCCGGAACCATCTGGCGGCCGGCGGTCATTGGGCATGTAAAATTTTTCAGGGCGCCGATTTTTCCCTTTTCAGGGACGAGGTGCGACGCTGTTTTAAAAAACACGGCATTTTCAAGCCGCGCAGCAGCCGCAAGGCGAGCAAAGAGATCTACATCATCGGATTGGAACATATAAAAGGAGCAACCTAATGTCCGGACACAGCAAGTGGTCCACCATTCGCCACAAAAAGGCCGCCCAGGATGCCAAACGGGGCAAGATCTTCACCAAACTGATCAAGGAGATCACCGTGGCTGCCCGCATGGGTGACAGCGGCGATATCGAAACCAACCCCCGTTTGCGAACCGCCGTTATGGCGGCGCGGACCGAAAACATGCCCAAGGAGAACATTGAGCGGGCTATAAAAAAAGGCACCGGCGAACTGGAGGGGGTCAACTACGAAGAGAGTGTATACGAAGGCTACGGCCCCGGGGGGGCGGCGGTGCTGATCGAATCGCTGACCGACAACAAAAACCGCGCCGTGGCTGACATTCGTCATATTTTCAGCAAAAACGGGGGCAACTTGGGCGAAAACGGTTGCGTGGCCTGGATGTTCGACAAACACGGCTATTTTGTGATCGCCAAATCAGCCACCGATGAAGAACGTCTGATAGAGGTGGCCCTGGAAGCGGGCGCCGAGGATATCCGCGAAGATGGCGAACGGTTTGAAGTGCTTTGTGAGCCTGAAGCTTTCGAGGCGGTCAAGGCGGCCCTGAATGCCGCGACAATCGCGTCGGAAGCGGCCGAAGTCACCATGCTGCCCCAAACCAACGTGGTTTTAGCGGGTAAGGAAGCCGAGCAGATGTTGCGCTTGATGGATATGCTCGATGACTGCGAGGACGTCCAGAAGGTCTACACCAACGCCGACATTCCCGAAGAGATGCTCGATCAACAGTAACCATCAGCGCCGGCCACCCACCCTATTTGGCTCGGCCGGGACCAACAGCGGCACCTACGGTTCCAGCTGAATCACATCGGCGCCGGACGGAATCTGAAAATCAAACAGGGCGTCGTCCAGCGGTACATCAAAACGCACATCGCTCAAGGTGATCACCGTCTCGTCTCCATAGGCGTTGTAGGTGAGGATATCAACAATATCGTAACGCGCTTTATCAATGGTGAGGTAGATCTCGCTCACTTCGGTCTGGGCTTCAATGGGCACCAGCTTAAGCCCATAACGGTCACCGGCCATGGCCTCATTGGATCGGGTGATGACAAAGTGCTGGGGCAAGCTGCCGATGTCCGATAGAAATCCAGCCCCCTTGCCGTCGCCGAAAAATGCAGGCGCTTTGCCTACCATCACCTGGTTGTCATCGGGCCGGTGGATCCAGAGCGACTTGCCGTCGCTGATGATGATCTGACGGTCAGGCGCCATATAGGACCAGCGCATCTTGCCGGGCGGCTTAACCGCTATCGTCCCGGCGGCGCTGTCGCTGATCTCCATGGCCTTGAGCGTGGAGGTCTGGTCGAAACGGGCCGAAAAACCAGCCGCGCTGTAGCGCTTCTGCAAGCCCGCCAAAATGGCCTCCACGTCGGGGGCCAGGTCGGCGCTCGCCCCGTAGCCGACACCGGTCCAGAATATCACAATACAGCTGATCATTACCTTAAACAGTGGCGATCGCATGGTTCTGACCTCGATGGTTTACATAAAAGTGGTCTTGCGTTGTGAGTTGGTGGCTACACTGTATGACGCCGAAAAGCGCGCAAAAATTACCTCCCCATGGCTGGGAGCCGTCTGAACAGCTCTCGCCAATAGCGCCAGTAGGGTTTATACGCCAATACGTAATCGCACGCCAGCTTCCGTTGCCCCCGGTGTCCGCCGGTGACCGCCAGATGCCAGTCGATCAGCAGTCGGTGGTAGTAAAGCCCTGCCAGCCCGCCCCCGATGACGACCACCGAAACGCTCATAGAGATCGTACGGGCGGGCGCCAGTGGCGCACGCCCCAGATCAGCGCCGTCATGGCCAGTACGGTGCTGATCATCGCCACCGCGCACACGGTATTCCACCCAAAGCGGGTCCAGATCACCCCGCCCAGCAGCGCTCCCGCCACGCGGCCCAGGGCCGAAACGGCATAAAAACCAGCCATCATGGTAGCACGGCCCGAGGGATAAAGCTCCGTACACAGCGAAATCGTGGCCACCATACTGAACTCGAAACAGACAAACACCACAAAGAGCGCCACCAGGGCCAGCGCCAAAAATTGGCCTGACGCGGGAAGCAGCAGGTAACTCACCAAGAGGCCGCAGGAACCGATGAGCACCGCGCGATAAAGACCGATGCGGTCCGCCAGCAGGGCCACACCCGCTTCAGCCGTCAGTTCCGCCGCGCCGATAACCGCTGTTGCCAACCCCAGGCTGGCCAACCCCAGCCCGAAGGCAGTCTCCAGCCAGGCGCCGAATACGACAAACACGGTGTCGCCAGCAATACTGATAAAAAGCCCCAGGCCGTAAACCCCCACGACGGCACGCTCCTTAAGGAGCGCGGTCAGGCTGGTCCAAAACGCCTGCGACGAAGGCCTCATCTCCGGCGTCGGCCGATCGCGGTGCATGAAAAAAAAGATTCCCAGTATCCCTACCCATGCCAGCACGCCCAGGGTCCAGAAAGTGGCCGGCCAATCCCAACGCTGCATTACAAAACCCATCAGCGGAATCCCAAGCAGGGAACTGCCCGCCCAACTGGTCTCGATGGCCCCCACCGCCAATCCCCGTTTGGTGTAGTCTACATTGTGGCCGATGTAGGCCTGGATGGCGGGGTCAAAGATGGTCTTGCCCACACCAGCCAGCAGCAGGGCCACTAAAACCGCCCAGTAGACGCCGAAACTGGCACCCACCCACATGCCCACAACCAAAATCCCCATGCCCACCAGCATCATACGCCGATATCCCAAGCGGTCCACCACCGGCCCGACCAACACACCCAGCAGGGCGGTGATCTGGTTGACGGCGATCAGTGAGGTGACGGCTGTCAGGGGTACGCCCAACCCTCGGCTCAGGGCCGGCGCGAAGGGATAGGCAAAGCGCCGCGCCGTATTGAGCACCAGACGCGCAAATACGGCAACAATAATCGTCTGCCCGATGGCATTGCGGTGGGTGTCAGCAGGTCGGGTGTCTCGGGGTGCCAAAAGGAGACCTTTCCGGGTGGTAGATTGGCGCAATGATGAGCGTTGGGCAAGGACGACGGGTCGTGCCATCCACATATAGGCGGCCAACCGTGGTGCGTCAACCGCAATCTGGCGTGAACGCCCAAGGGGCTGAAACGACCGTTCAGCATGGGCTTTGTGCCAACTCGAAAACAAATTGCTTTTTTAACTCGGGGTCGCTAAGGTCGGCCCGATTCTGTCTCTGATCAATCCGTCTATAGGCGCTACCATGCCGATCACCATAAAGAAAAGAGGACCGTTTGCTGGGTAACGTCGTCAATGCCCTTGCCATCATCTTGGGTGGCCTGATAGGGCTGCTGATTCGCGGCGCCATTGCCGATCGCTATAAAACCGGCGTCATGCACGCCATCGGCCTGGCGGTAATCATGATCGGATTGCGTGCCGCACTGAGCAGCGACGCCATTGTGATCACGATCATCAGCATGGCCGCCGGCACGCTGGTGGGTGAATGGCTGGCCATCGAAAAACGTCTCGAGCAATTGGGGGGCTGGGCGGAGCAGCGCCTGGCAGGCGCGGGCGACGGGTTTGCGCGCGGTTTTGTCACGGCCAGCTTGCTCTACTGCGTTGGATCCATGGCCGTGGTCGGAGCCCTGGAAAGCGGCTTGAAGGGAGACCATCAAACCCTGATGGCCAAATCGATGCTCGACGGCATCACCTCAGTGGTGTTGAGTTCCACCTTCGGACTGGGGGTGATGTTTGCCGCACTCCCCGTGTTTCTCTATCAGGGCGGCATCACCCTGAGTGCTGTGTGGGTTAAGCCCTATCTCTCGGCCGATCTGGTCAGTCAGGTCACCGGAGTGGGCGGCCTGCTGATATTGGCCATCGGCATCAACATTCTGGAGCTGCGACGGCTACGGGTCGGCAATATGCTGCCCGCCATTTTCATGCCGCTGGTCATTTTCTGGGTTCGACAGTGGATAGGCAAGCTATTTTAAAGCGCCCAAGCAACGTAAAGGAGGATCAAGGCAAGGGCTGCGCGGCGGCGGGCGGAAAGGAGAATCGAGCGGTTGCTATGAAAACAAATGTCAGCCGCTCGTTAACAAAAGCGGTTCCCTCTGCGAACATCTCAAGTTCGGGTGGCAACGCTTTTACCGCCCTGCCAATGACTACTACCCGTGATGAAACAGGCGGTATATCGATTGGCCCCGCCAAATCCCCTTGCCCGACAAGGTGGCGATGCTGCGCTCGTTGAAGGCCTCGGCGATCTTCTCGTAGCTGAGCTCATTTTCGCGCATCTGGCGAATCATGCCCAGCAGTTGCGAACGGGGCAGCCGTTGGGTTGGTGCTTGTTCCTCATCGTCTGCCTCGGCTGACATCTGCGGTTGCGCTTCAGCGTCTGCCTCCTCCGCCACTTGCGCTTGGGCTGTTTCTTCTTCGGCTGGCGCTTCACTGCCAAAAATGGGCACTTGCACACCGGACATCTTGGCCAGGCCCGCCGCGATAATCTCCATGGCTGCCGCCTGCCGCTCCAATGCCGCCGCAGCCCGCTCGGCCTGATCGAGGTGGCTCTCCTGGTGCATCACCATCTGCTCGATGAGCCCTCTTAGGATATTGAACTGATCGGTCTGCAGAGCACGATGGTTGCCGTAAGGCCGTTTTTTTTGAATGCCGGCTTGTCGATCCTGGGGCTTGTTGTAACGGTTTTGATCATACTGCCTTCGGTTCGGGTCCAAGTTGCGCTGGTTACCGCTTCGCAGGTTGTACAGAAAGTCGTCCATTTTTTGTGAGCTCCAATTAATTCCGGTTTTTAGGTATTCGTCCAGCTATGCCTCTCGGGCGCTCTACCCGGAGACCCGCTTCAATTGGTTATGTAAATTGCGGTTTATCGGCACTGATAGTTGACGCGGCTATAGTATGTGCGTTGGTTGAACCGAAGGTTCTAATCATCCCGAATGGCAATCAATAGTGGAAAGAGCATCTCTTTTCCGGTAGGCCGCGTTCGGGAGTATATTCGACGCTGGCGAGACTATATGCGTTTAACTATGCGATTATGGCGTACTTTATAGTAACCCCGATGAGACATGTCAACCATAAATTCGACAACTGCATGCCAAAGGGCGCCAAGCGGATGGCTTCTAGTACAGTGCGTCGCCACCCTTTATTTGCGGGTTGAACTCGACGGGGCAACACGGTAGAGTAACCTCTGCAGTAGTTCGAAAAACGACCGGTCTGGCGCACAGGCGAGCATCGCATCTCATGAACATCAGACAATTCCGTTACGCCGACGACAATTTGGGCTACCTAATAATCAACGATGACGAGGCGGTCGCCATCGATGGCGGCGCAGTCGATGAGATGCTGTCCCATTTGGCGGTGCACAACCTTACGCTCACCCGCGTGATAAATACCCACAGCCACCCCGATCACACCCTGGGCAATCAAGACCTGATCCGCGCCACGGGCGCCCGCCACCTCGACAGCCGCCAGTTATTGGATCGCGGCCATCTGCTTGTTGGTAACGATGTCCTCAGTGTGCTGGCCACACCGGGCCACACGCAGGATTCGGTCTGTTTCGCCTGTGGCGACGACCTGATTTGTGGAGACACCCTTTTTAATGGTACCGTCGGCAACTGCTACTCGGGAGACATGGCCGCATTTTTTGGCTCAATCAAAAGGTTGGCGGTTCATGGCGATCAGACACGCATTTATGCCGGGCACGACTATGTGGCCTACGCCATGAAAGTGGCCCGGATCATCGAGCCCGACAACCCGGACATCGACGCTTACCTGCGCCGTTACAATCCGGCGCATGTGGTCTTCACGCTGGCCTTGGAACGACGGGTCAACCCCTGCCTGCGGTTCAACATGGCAGGCCTGATCGCCGCCATGCAAAAAGAGGAGTTGCCGCACGCCACCGAATACCAGCGCTGGACCAGCGTAATGCAGCTGGGGTAAAATAGTTATATTACGCCAGGGAGGATTTGACACAATAATGCGCCGCAAGGAGAAGCAAGTCACCGACAGCACCGCCATCGAATCCATCATCGACCGGGCCAAAATCTGTCATCTGGCCATGGTTGACTGTGACGCCCCTTACGTGGTGCCGTTAAATTTCGGCTATCAAGAAAACAGCCTTTACTGCCATTCGGCCGCGGAAGGCCGCAAAATATCGATCCTGGAACAAAATCCCAGGGTCTGCTTTTGTCTGTATGCCGGCGTGGAACTGGTTGCGGCCGATCAAGCCTGCGGTTGGACAACCCATTTTGAGAGCGTTATCGGCGACGGCGTGGCCCACATCCTGACCGATCACGAATCCAAGATCGAGGCTTACAACATCATCATGGCCCACTACAGCCGGGGGCCCTTTACCTTCAAGCAAACAGCGCTTGAAAAATCTGTTGTCATCCGGGTCGATGTCGCCTCGCTGAGCGCAAAGCGGTCCTGATGGTGCGGGATCCCTTGGCGGCCTCAAAGGTATTACGCTATAGAAGTCAAATGAATCAGACTCCTTGCCAAGCAGGCCGCGTTGTTTACCAAGATCTTGACCCGATAGCCTCGGAAGTCTCCCCTCGATGGGGATTGGAGAAGTACTTTAATATCTTCTCCAGAAATTTCCCCTCGAGGGGGGCTGGGGGGTGTCCCTGACCGAACAAAGCGGTACACCCCCATTCACACTTAGAAAAAAAGCATACCGCCACATCTACAAGTAACACACAAAACGCGAAAGGAACCTCAGCATGAGCATCAATGTTGTCGAAAAAGTCGATGATGTCGTGGCCGTGCGCAACGTATTGGTCAGCGTTTCCGACAAATCCGGGCCTGGAGCGTTCGTTCCCGGACTGATGCGCCGTGAACCCCGGACGTGACGCTCTTTTCGACCGGCGGCACCCACGCCCGCCTGGCGGAAATCCTGGGTGCCGAGGCAGAGCGCCACCTGACGGCCGGTCTCCGA
This sequence comes from uncultured delta proteobacterium, assembly GCA_963783425.1. GTDB lineage: Bacteria > Desulfobacterota > Desulfobacteria > Desulfobacterales > QNYZ01 > CAWANO01. Next base: position 71,997 of record CAWANO010000004.1, on the reverse strand, counting down.
CTACACCGGGCAGCCCGAGACCCAGGGCGGGCTGGTCAAGACCCTGGACTTCAAGATCTACCTGGGCCTGCTGACCGAAACCTACAACGACGCCCATCAGGCCGATCTCGAGCGCACCGGCGCCGTGCCCATCGACATGGTGGTGGTCAATCTCTATCCCTTTCAGCGCAGACCATCGCCAAGGCCGGCGTGACGCCGGAGCAGGCCCGCGGCAACATCGATATCGGCGGCCCCTGCATGATCCGCGCTTCGGCCAAGAACTTTCTGCGGGTGGCCTCGGTGGTGGACCCGGCCGACTACGACGCGCATCGTCGAAGAGCTGACGCGGACCGGCGGCAAACCACCCTGGCCACCCGTTTCGACTGGCCCGCAAGGCCTTTGCCCACACCGCCGACTACGACCGGACCATCGCCGACCTATCTGGCCGAGCAACCCTTCGATGCTGTTGATAGCTGTTACACCAAAGCCGGCTAATCATCGACTGTCGACCAAATTCAAGGCGAGAAACCCGACATGCCAACCCCAACCAAGGAGTGACAATGGCCGAAGATCTGAAAAAAATGTATCGCACCATCATGGACGATCATTTCCCGCACCAGATGGAAATCAGCTTTGTGGACGATGACCGGCGCCAGACCCTCTTCTACGAAAAAGTGACCTGGGCGATCGACGGCGTGGAGAAGGGGCTGCGCTACGGCGAGAACCCCGGCCAGGAAGCCGCCCTCTACAAGCTGGTCAACGGCAACCTGGTGCTGGGCGAGATCGAGACCATCGCAGCCGGGGCAATACCTGGCCTCGGACATCGAGCTGCTGCAGTCCGGCAAGCACCCCGGCAAGACCAACATCACCGATGCCGACAACGCCCTGAACATCCTGCGCTACCTCCTGGACCGCCCCACGGCGGTGATCGTCAAGCACAACAACCCCTGCGGCGTGGCCCTGGCGCCGATACCCTGGCCGATGCCTACCACAAGGCCAACATGGCCGACCGCGTGGCCGCCTTCGGCGGCTGCATCGCCCTGAACCGCGCCGTGGACAAGGCCACGGCCGAGCCGATCGTCGGCCCAGTACGCCGAGGTGGTGGTGGCGCCGGAGTTCGAGGAGGGCGTCATGGAGATTCTGGCCGGCGAAGAACCTGCGCGTGATCCGCATCGGCAACATCGATCGCCTGCAGGACTTCGTGGGCCAGCGCTGCGTGGAGTTCAAGTGCCTGATCGACGGCGGCCTCATCGCCCAGTGGTCCTTCGTGCCCGCCAGCCGCGCAGCCCGAGGACCTGCTGCCTGGCCGCAGCTGCGAGTATCAGGGCAAGACCTACCGCATCGAACGCGAGCCCACCGACGCGGAGATACGACGACCTGCTCTTCGGCTGGCTGGTGGAGGCCGGCATCACCTCCAACTCGGTGATCTACGTCAAGGACGGGTCACCGTGGGCATCGGCACCGGCGAGCAGGACCGCGTCGGCGTGGCCGAGATCGCCCGCGACAAGGCCTACCGCAAGCTGGCCGACCGCTACTGCTTCGAGCAGCACCGGACGCCCTACAACGACCTGAAGGACGGAGGCCCAAAAGCGGCCATCGACGCGCGCGTGGCCGCGGAAAAGGGCGGTCTGATCGGCGCTGCCATGGTCACCGACGCCTTCTTCCCCTTCCGCGACGGCGTCGACGTGGGTCTGCGCGAAGGGGTCACGGCCGTGATCCAGCCGGGCGGCTCGGCCAACGACTACCAGTCCATCGAGGCCTGCAACGAGGCCGGCGTCACCATGGTCTTCACCGGCCAGCGGAGCTTCAAGCACTAAATTCAAGTGGTGATCAATTACTACCGATAGACGCAATTGTCTTATGAAGGAGTTCGATATGGCAGAGATCTTGTGGAAACCCAGCGATAGAATGATCCGCTCATCCAACATGGCCCGCTTCATGCATTACGTAAACAAGCGTTACGACACGGACTTTGAGACCTACGACACACTCTACCAGTGGTCGGTGGAAAACATCCCCGATTTCTGGGCCGCGCTGTGGGATTTCGCCGAGCTCAAGGCCTCGGCACCCTACGAGCAGGTCGTCGACGATGTCACCAAAATGCCCGGCGCACGCTGGTTTTCAGGCGCACGGCTTAATTTTGCCGAAAACCTGCTGCGATACCGGACGATCGCACGGCGCTGATCTTCCAGGGCGAGAACAGGTGCGGCGGCGGATGACCTATGCCGAACTTTACGAGGAGGTGGCCCAGATTGCCCGTGCCCTGCGCCAAAGCGGCGTAACCGCCGGCGACCGTGTGGTGGGCTTCATGCCCAACATGCCCCAGGCCATCGTCGCCATGCTGGCGGCCGCCAGCATCGGCGCCACCTGGTCATCGTGCTCGCCGGACTTCGGCATCAAGGGCGTGCTCGACCGCTTCGGCCAGATCCGGCCCAAGGTGCTTTTCACGGCCGACGGCTATTATTTCAAGGGCAAAACCATCGACTCGCTGGAGCGTATCGCCGATATTCTCGAACAACTGCCCTCCATTGAAAAAGTCGTGGTCGTACCCTACACCAGCGAAGCGCCGGACATGGGCCGGCTGCCCCGAACGGTCGCTTACGACGAGTTCAAATCCGATGGCGCCGATCTCGAGATCGAGTTCGAGCAGCTGCCTTTCGAGCCACCCGCTCTACATCATGTACTCCTCGGGCACCACGGGCCTGCCCAAGTGCATGGTGCAAAGCGCCGGCGGCATTCTGCTCCACCAGCTCAAAGAACTGATGCTGCACACCGACCTGAAACGCGACGACACCATCTTCTACTTCACCACCTGCGGCTGGATGATGTGGAACTGGCTGATCAGTTCCCTGGCCGTGGGCGCCACCCTCGTGCTGTTCGACGGCAACCCTTTTCACCCCGGTCCCGGCACCTTGTGGCAGATGGCCCAGGACGAGAAGATCACCGTCTTCGGCACCAGCGCCGGCTACATCGCCGCCCTGCAAAACAGCGGCCTGAAACCGGGCGAGCGCTTCGATCTGGCGGCCCTGCGCGGCCCTGCTCTCCACCGGTTCACCCCTGGCCGTGGAAGGATTCGACTTCGTCTACACTCACATCAAGCACGACCTGCAGCTGGCCTCCATTTCCGGCGGTTCGGATCTCAACGGCTGCTTTGCCCTGGGCAACCCCATGCGGCCCGGTCTATTCGGGCGAACTGCAGTGCCGGGGGCTGGGCATGAAGGTCGAAGCCTTCGACGAGAACGGCCGGCCGGCGATCAACCAGCAGGGCGAACTGGTCTGCTCGGCGCCCTTTCCCTCCATGCCCATCTACTTCTGGGACGACCCCGACGGCCGCAAGTACCACGCGGCCTACTTCGACGTCTATCCCAACGTCTGGCGCCACGGCGACTTCATCGAGATCAACGACCATGGCGGTGTGGTGATCTACGGCCGCTCCGACGCCACCCTAAACCCCGGCGGCGTGCGCATCGGCACGGCCGAGATCTACCGCCAGGTGGAACAGCTGGACGAGATCGAAGACAGCCTCGTTGTGGGCCAGAGGCTGGAAGAATGACGTGCGCGTGATCCTATTCGTCAAACTGGCCGATGGCCAGGCGTTGAGCGACGCGCTGGAAGACCGCATCCGCGCCACCATCCGCACCAACGCCTCGCCGCGCCACGTGCCCGCCAAGATCATCGCCGTGCCGGCGATCCCCTACACCCTCAACATGAAAAAAGTGGAGCTGGCCGTTAAAAACGTGATCGAAGGCAAGAAAGTGCTCAACAAGGACGCCCTGAACAACCCCGAAGCGCTAGATTTCTACGCCGGCTTGGAGGAGTTGCAGCGGGATTGATACCAAACCGGGATTTAAGTGGCGCCGTGAAACCCTAATAAGGTCTCATTAATACCCAAGGATGAATATTTCTTGACAGAACCGTTTTTTAATAGTAGCCGATTTGAAATCTCACTTTCTTTTCTTGGAACTACACCGTTAATCGGAACTCGGTTCCCCCCGTTTCAGGAGTGCATCTATCGATGGTAAGAGCGGAATTGTAATGACCCAGCTCGAACCTAACTTGACCCTCAGCAAAGGAACCCAATGATGGCATCAGAACACGAATCATCCACCGAAGAGGCGAATCCTCAATTACCGTCAAACACCCCGGATTCCCGTGCGCGGCGTGCCGCTCTGAAAAAGATGATCGTGGGCACGGGCGTGGCCACTGGCGTAGCATTACTGCCCGAACGCTGGGCCAAGCCGGTTGTGGACCGCGTGCAGGTGCCGGCCCACGCCCAAACCAGCCCACAACCACCGCCCGCAACCACACCGGCGCCAACCACGACACCCTGCGACATTGCCGGCACTTATTGTGGTGGCGTCGAGGGAGGTAGGGTAGAGATCGAAGTCGACGCGGATGGCAGCGTCGATGTTACTGCAATCCCGGTGGGAGAAGGTGCACCTCCATCACAAACTCAATCGACCAGCGTGCCTGTTACGGGCGGCGACTTCAGCGTGGATTTCACATTTGACCAGACCTCCGTAACGGTTTCCGGCACCGTGATCTGCAACAGCGACTCGATCGCTGGTACGGTTGAAGTTTCCATACCTGAACAGGGGTCTCAATCCTATAGCTACACTGCTACAACCGCTGCGTGTAACGCTCCAACGTAGCCTCTGTCGAGAACCACACGAAAACCTTAGGCCAATAGGGCTCCTGTGCAACGGGTTTACGCTGACCAATCGGGATAGGGGAAGGCCTCACAGCCTTCGCCCTCCCACACCACCATGCATACGGGTCCGTACATGGCGGTTCATGTAGATTTGATTAAACACGTGTGACGACCGTTGAGGAACAAAAGCCCCTTTGATACAAAGAAACTGTTGGGCATCGCAACTTTAACAGGTTTGAAGTTCGACATAACCCAAGGGCCTTTGCGAGAATACGCTACTGGTGCGGCATTTGTCTCGCTTACACCCAGCTGGCAAAGGTTCTTGAGCCGGGTGTGACAGTTATTGATCCACTTTTTCATCACAAAACATCGCAGCCGCCTTCGGATCCAACTATCCAGATCCCTTAGCGTGGTCGATGTTTCGATCAGACGATAATAACCGATCCAGCCGGTAAGATATATGTTGAGTTCTTTGACAACCTGCAAAAGTGAAACTCCTCTGGAACGGCGCGTGATCTGTCGAATACGGTATTTCACATACTGCAATGCCTTATCCGACAATTTGATCTTGAGCCGTTTTCCAGAAGTGAAGCTAAAGCCAAGAAACTGCCGATGCTGTGGTCTGTCCACAGCACTTTTGTGGCGGTTTATTCTGAGCTTTAGCCGCTTCCATAAAAACCGTTCCACCGATTCCATGACGCGCTGGCCGGCGCGCTCGGATCGAACGTACACATTGGCATCGTCAGCGTAGCGACAGAACTTGTGACCCCGCCGCTCCAACTCTTTGTCCAGTTCATCCAAAAGAACGTTACTGAGCAATGGTGAAAGTGGCCCACCTTGCGGGGTTCCCAGGTGGCGCCTGATCACAACACCATCCACCATTACTCCGGCTTGTAGATACAAACGGATCAGCTTCAAGATGCGTTTGTCCAAAATTCTACGAGCCAGGCGGCTCATGAGAATGTCATGGTTAATTCGATCAAAGTATTTCTCAAGATCGATGTCCACGACCCACTCATGCCCTTGTTCAATGTAACGTTTGGCCTGCCGAACCGCTTGATGGGCACTGCGGCCAGGCCGAAAGCCGAAGCTTGAGGCCGAAAACGTTTCATCATAAAAGGGACTGAGCACCTGGTGTAAGGCTTGCTGGATAAAGCGATCAATTACGGTCGGAACCCCAAGCTCCCGGGTTCCTCCGCCCGGTTTCGGTATTAAGACCCGCATAACCGGCTGTGGCTTATATCCACCAGTGATGAGCTGTTCGCGCATCTGTGGCCAGTGCCGCTTCAGATGATCCTCCAGCGCTTCCACAGACATGCCGTCTACGCCGCTGCTGCCCTTGTTGGCCAGCACTCGTTTCAGTGCGATCATGAGGTTCTTTGTGCGGATCACCTCTTCCATCGTCACTTGGTTTAACGGGTCGTCTGCCTCCGATGCCGCCGGCACTTGATGCACCGCTGCCTTTGCCCTACGGGCTTCACCCTTGGGCTTCAAAGCGCGGTTCCATGAAAATTCTAATTGGAGTTGCTGCATCATCATGTTAACGAATCCAAAGGGTTCTTACCCTGGCTACATGTTCGGTCCTTCAGGCCGATCCGCGGCCCTAATATGACCTCTGCTGACTTCTGCAACCCCATCTGGTCTCCTTACGGATCCCATCGTCCTTTTTAAGGACGGCGCTGCAGATCTCCCCGGGTAAGGATAACTGCCTCCACTCCACATCCGCCGTATTTACTACGACACCGCTTGATGGCTATGGGCTTTGTCTTGTCACGTAGACTTACCCCAATGCCGCAGCCTTATATACGGTTCGTGTCCCTCGGATCGGAGTTTTGCCGCCGGCTTCCTTCAGACCCCAACTCGCGCTGGACGCCCTTGCCATTGGCTAGCGGTTACCGCCATCAGGTCTCGCAGGGGACTTTAACCCCCAAGCCGTTACCCATGCCGGGCACACGTGATTCTCCTCCCGCATAGCGGGAGGCATCAGGTGGCCCCCCCGAGGGGGGCTGGAAAAAGCCCCAACGGATATCCGAGTTAGCTAAAATCTAATTCCAGCTGTGCTTTTTCACTCTTTTCTTGGTCGCGTATGTACTGGCGGATGGTCTTTTCATCCAAACCGACGGTGCTCACACAATAACCTCTGGCCCAGAAATGCAATCCGCTTACGCGACGTGTTGATAATATCTTACGGTGGATCAACACCGCGCTTTTACCCTTTATGAATCCGACTACAAACGCGATACTGAACTTCGGCGGCACTCTCAAACACATGTGCACATGGTCAGACATCAAGTGCCCTTCCAACAGTTCAATATCCTTTTGGCGACATAGGTCTTTGAATATGTCACCGACTTTACGCCGAAATTTGCCGTATAATCTCTTTTGGCGATACTTGGGAACAAATACCACATGGTATTTACAATCCCATCGCACGTGCGATAAACTCGTCCAATCGTGCATAGGTTCATTCTCCTTTGGGCTCCGTTGGGGCTTTGGAGAATGAGCCTATTTTATTTCTCACCGGATCGGTAGAACCTATCCGGGTCCTCCACCAGAGGTGGAGGGTTTAGATCATTACTAACGCTACATCGATAATGCTTCGCGGCAGCCCCTATGTGGGCATGATGACGCAGGATCTCACCGCCACACACCCGCACGCTATAGCTAAGGAGATCAGGGTTATTTATCTGTCCGATATGATCTTCTAGGCCTACGGAGAGTGAACCATGCGCAGTGGGAAAAACAGGTTTGGCATCGGTTGAACTATCGCATTGACAAGATCAACGGCCAAATTAGAACTGGCCGTCAGGCGTCATTTTGGTTGTTGATTCACCCCGTGTGCTTCCACTGGGCGAAACTTTTTCCTTATCAGCGGGCTTCTTTCAGGCGCTCGAGCACCTCGTCCACGTGCCCCTTCACCGTCACCTTGCGCCAGACCTCGGTCACCTTTCCCTTGCGGTCGATGATAAAGGTACTGCGCACCACGCCCATGAACTCCCGGCCGTACATCTTTTTCAGCTGCCACACACCGTAGACCTCCATGGCCGCGTGCCAAGGATCGCTGAGCAGGCGCACCTTGAGATCCTGTTGTTCGATAAAGTGCACGTGCGAGGCCTTAGAGTCGGGACTCACCCCCAGCACCACCGCATCCAGTTTGTCGAATTCGCTCAACTGAGCGCTGAAAGCCTTGGCTTCCAACGTTCAGCCCGAAGTGTTGTCTTTGGGGTAAAAAAAGAGCACCACCCGCTGGCCCTTGAAATCGGACAGCTTCACTGTCTTACCGTCCTGGTCACTGAGTTCAAACGCCGGCGCGATATCGCCGGCTTCTGGTTTTTCAGTCATGCCATTCCTCCTTAATATAATTTTGGTGTCGGGGTTACCAATCGATCCATTTGACGCCCTCACCCCCCGGGCGGGTTATCCATGCTCGCTTGAAAGCGTCCCCGACCTGTGATATCTAATAAGCGTTTTATCTATTGTCCCGCAGCAGCATAATACTGAGGATATTGGTTTTCCAGTTTGGTCGCGGGAAAAATTTACGATGAGATTTTAAAGGGCGGGATGATTGATAAAACGATGATGGGCGAAGCCGCGGTGAGGCGGTGTTGGCATGATATTTTTATATGGGTATTGTAATCATGATGCTTTTGACCAGTTGCAGGCGAGATGCCACGATCTGGTTTTGATAAGAGGCGGGTTGGATTACTATTTACGAGATTAGATGCCATAAAACACCATTTGCACTCTATTTTTGCATCAACTGAAAGTCTTTCAGACAAGTTAGGGCGTAATTCACCTATGGTTTTCTACAATAACGATTCAAATACCAGATAAGACGCCTAAGCGGCCCCAAAAGCAAGGGCGTTGGGTGGCCGTGCCAAGACTTTGGGTATCTCCAGATACAATTCCATCCGACCTTTCTGGCAGCATGGACAGGCGGTAATGTCAGTGCCGGTCAGCTCCTGGATCACCTGCTGTGCCGTAGCGATGGGTTTTTCAGCCGGTACCGACAAACCCATCAATTTACGGATGGCATTGATGTTTGCCGATCGGTTTCGATTGGCCAAAAACCCGTAATGCCGGATTCTGACAAAACCGGACGGTAGGCTGTGGAGCAAAAACCGCCGGATGAACTCCACGGCGGTGATGGTCAGCGGTTGAGTCCGATTTTTCTTTCGGTTTTTAATGCTGAAGGTCACCATGGCGTCTTTAAGGGCGGTGATACGGCTGTTGGCAATGGCCACCCGGTGGGTGTAGCGCGCCATATATTCAAGAACGTGATCGGGTCTTTTGACCGGATCGCGCACATCGACAATCCAATTTTTCTTATACAGCCTGGCCTTAAGGTTTTTGTATTGGCCAGCGGCGAACTTGAGATCCTCGCGTTTGCTGGCATTGGTCATCAGCGCCATGAACTTACCGCGAAAAACCAAAGACAATGCCCGCATGTTAAAAAGATAGTCGCCTTTACAAGCTATCCATGATGAACCGTCTTTAGATACCGCCCCGCCGGCCACCAGGCAGTGCAGATGAAAATGCGCGTTGAGCTTCTGGTCCCAGGTATGTAAGGTCGCAATAAAGCCCAATTTACCGCCGAGCTCATTTTCGCCGAAAGTCAAAAGCGTCGCGGAGGCGGCTTTAAAAAGGATATTGAGCATCACTTTCTTATTGTTTAAAATGGCAGCGTTGAGTTCATGGGGCACGGTAAAGACGACGTGGAAGTAGCTGGCCGATAGAATTTCTTCTTTTCTTTTCGCCAGCCATCGTTCGCGCGGCATGTGCTGGCATTTGGGACAATGCCGATTGCGGCATGAATGATAGACAATGCGCAGCGCGGCGCAGCGGTTGCACCGATCGATATGCCCGCCAAGACGCACGGTGCGGCAGTTTAGCAGGTCAGATACGATTTTGCGATGCTCGGGCCACAGCGGGTATTGGTTTTGGTAATCGGCGATATGTTTTCTCAGAACGACGGCCAGCTCCAGTCGGTGTTGTTTAATTTGGGCCATCGGGGCTGTCCTTTCTGTGTGACTGCTCAGTGTCAATAAGATCCAAGGGACTGGGGACTTTTGACAGAGTTTCGCGGCTCACATGCAGGTAGATCATGGTGGTGGTCAGTCTCGCATGGCCCATCAACACTTGTATTTTACGGATATCGTAACCGGCTTCCAGCAGATGCGTGGCGAAGCTGTGACGCAACGTGTGCAGCCCCCGCCCGTTTTTAATCCCGGCCTTTTTACGGGCCTTTTCGTAGATGGATCGCACCGTTTCGTAGCACAGTGGTTTATCGTTGTGCTTTTTATAATTCGATGGGAACAGGTAGGTTTGTGGGCGGCACTTTTTATAATAGCCACGCAGCTCGCCCAGAAGCTTTGGTGACAGCATGGTGTAGCGGTCCTTGCGGCCTTTACCGTCGACCACTTTGATCAACATGCGTTTGCTGTCAATATGCTCGGGCCTTAATCGCATCACCTCACCGGCTCTTAATCCAGCGGCATAGGTGGTCATCAGGACAAGGCGGTGTTTTAGATTGGCCGGGGCGCAGATTATCTTCCAGATCTGCTCTTTGGTGAGCACGGTGGGCAGTCTGCGGGGCTTTTTTGAGAGGCTGAAATCAACTGATATCTGCTTGTCGAGCACGTGGGTGTAGAAAAAGCGAAGTGCGTTTAAAGCGCTGCAGCAAGTAGCGGGCGCATTGCCTTTTTCGTTTTTCAGATAGAGCAGGTAATCGTCGATCATTTTATCGGAGATTGTTTCCGGAGATTGCCGATAGTGCTTGGCCAGTGCGGTGACCGCTCCCAGGTAAGAGCGTTTGGTGTGATCCGAGAGGTTCTTCAAGTCCATTGCCCTGATCATTTTTTCACGCAACTTAGTCACTTCATACCTCCTTGCTTTGGGGTTAAAAAAACACGGAGGTATTTTATACGATCAGCAATAGACCGAAATAGTGGAGGGTTGATTTATTAGCGGTGGGATTCTATTGGCTTTTTATGGAAGGCAGAGCGAAGCGATTCATTATTATCAATCATGCTTCATCGCTCAAGGCGGTCAGCAAGGGCTATAGAGTAAGTTTATTGAACAGAAAACTACCGCGAAGCGGTTTCGTCCAACCGTCGGGAACAACAAGTGAATTAAAGATCATGACACGCGACTTTATCTTCATAGCGTCAACGCCGATATGCTAACCACGATCATAACCGGCGGCAAGCCACCGCAACCCCGACACCATCGTGGCCACTACCAGCCTGGCACACAAAGCCAATGCCCGAACGCCTGATCACCATTGTTTTGCCCCAGAGCCAGGGTAAGGAAGCCATCGCCCTGATGGAAAAAGAGCAAGAGCTGACCTATTGGCAGGAGGAGTCAGCCGATGGGCATTTCGTGCTCAGCGTACTAACCGACATGGATCAAAGCGAGCGCATCATGGACATCTTTCAGCGCTCCTTTTCGCTCACCAAGGGCTTTCGCCTGATCCTGCTGCCCGTGGAGGCCTCCTTGCCGCGGCCCGAAGTGCCGAAACCGCCGCCCGAGCCGGAAAAGCCCGACAAGAAGCGTATCAATCTGCGCATCGGCGCCCGTATCAGCCGCGAGGAGCTTCAGGCCGACCTGGTTGACAACGCCAAGCTGTCGGGCGTCTTTGTGGCCATGTTGATTCTTGCCGCCATCGTCGCCGCCATCGGACTGGTGCACTCCAACGTGGCCGTGATCATCGGCGCCATGGTGATTGCACCCCTGCTGGGCCCCAACGTAGCCCTGGCCCTGGCCACCTGTCTGGCCGACTGGAAGTTGGGGAGCGACGCCCTGAAAACCCTTTTGGCCGGCATGGTCATCGCCATGGTGCTGTCGATCAGCATGGGATGGATGCTCGATGTCGATCCGCGCACGCCGGAGATCGCCAACCGCACCCAGGCCGGACTGTCGGATGTCATTCTGGCCCTGGCCTCGGGCTGCGCCGGCGTGTTGGCCTTTACCACCGGCATATCCGCCGTGGTCATCGGCGTAATGGTGGCCGTGGCACTGCTGCCGCCCCTTACCGCCTGCGGTTTGCTGCTCGGCGCCGGTTTCTATCCCGAGGCCATGGCGGCTTTCGTGCTCTTTGGCACCAACGTAATTTGCGTCAACATCGCCGGGTTGGCCACCTTTTTGATCCAGGGCATCAGTCCGCGCATGTGGTGGGAGAGCGACCGCGCCCAAAAAGCCACCCGCAATGCGCTCATCATATGGATTGCGGTTTTGATGCTGCTGATGGGCGTCATTCTTTTCTGGCAATATTGAAGACATCCAAGCGTTCATCCAGGGCGACGGCCTTCTGAAAATCATGCCAAACCAATCTCCAGGCCATCCCAACACCCCGCTTGAATCGCTTACGGGCGTTGTCGAGCGCATCACTTTCCAAAGCGAAGAGAGCGGTTACACCGTGGCCATGGTTCAGGTTGAGGGTCGTTACGATCCGGTGGTGGTGGTGGGCAGCTTTCCAGCGCCCCAGGTGGGCGAAACCCTGCGGGCCGAGGGGCAATGGGTCAGCCACCCCAAATATGGCCGGCAATTTCAGCTCAGCCGTTACGAAACCGTGGCGCCTACCACCCTGGCCGGCGTTCGCCGCTACCTGGGGGCCGGACTGATTCGGGGCATCGGGCCCAAGATGGCCGAGCGCATCGTTGACCATTTCGGTCCCGACACCCTGGCCGTGATCGAAAAGGATCCTGAAAAACTGCGCGCGGTTCCGGGCATCGGCGACAAGCGGCTGGCGGTGATTCAGGCCGCCTGGAAGGAGCAACAGCACGCCCGCCAGACCCTGCTCTTTTTGCAGTCCCACGGCATCGGCACCGCCTACGCGCTAAAAATTCATGACCATTACAAGGAGCGGGCCATCGCCGCGGTCAAGGAGAACCCCTACCGCCTGGCCTCGGAGATCACCGGCATCGGCTTCGCCACGGCTGACCAGATCGCCGGCAAGCTGGGTTTTAAGAGCGACCACCCCTTGCGGGCCGAGTCGGGCATTTTATTCGTGCTGGGCCAACTGGCCGAAAAGGGGCATGTCTACTTTCCCCGCCCGGCGCTGATCGCGAAGTGCGCCGAGATTCTGGAGATGCCCGTCGCCACCGTTGGCGAGGCCCTCACGCAGCTGGCATTGTCACGCAAGGTCGTGATCGAACCGCTGGAGACTGCAGCGCCACCGGCGTCTGAAGCGCTGCCCGAGGCGGTCTTCCTATCCAATCTTCATCAGTGCGAACAGCACGTCGCGAAAAAATTGGCGGCGCTGAAAAAGCACCCCTCACCCGGAGGCGCCGCGGAGATCGATCGCCTGGTTGAGCAGGCCCAACAACGCAGCGCGCGCTCTCTTGCGCCGGCCCAGATCGATGCCGTTGGCAGCGCGTTTAAGCACAATGTGGTGGTGATAACGGGCGGTCCCGGTACCGGCAAAACCACCATCATCAATACGATCATCGCCATCTGCCGGCAACTTCAGCTTAAAACCAGCCTTGCCGCGCCCACCGGACGGGCCGCCAAGCGCATGCAGGAAGCCACCGGCCACGATGCCAAGACCCTGCACCGCCTGCTGGAGTTTCGTTTCCACCAGGGTGGCTTTCAACGAAACGCCCAGCGGCCGCTCGGCTCACAAATGGTGATTGTCGATGAAGCCTCCATGATCGACACGGCCCTGATGCACCACCTGCTGCAGGCCGTGCCGCCCGACGCGGCCCTGATTCTAATGGGTGATATCAATCAACTGCCTTCGGTGGGCCCCGGCAATGTGCTGGCCGATATCATCGCCTCACACCGCTTTGCCGTGGTTCATCTGACCGAGATCTTTCGCCAGTCCCGCGAGAGCCGCATCGTCGTCAACGCTCACCGCATCTGCCGGGGCGACATGCCCGAAATCGCGCCCAGCAGCCAGCGCACCGATTTCTACTTCCGCGATCGGGAGACTCCCGAGGCTGCCCTGGAATTTATCGTGGCGCTTGTCAGCGACCACATCCCACGCCTTTTCGGCTTTCACTCCAAGCGCGACATCCAGGTGCTTACGCCCATGCACCGCGGCCTGGCCGGGGCCGAAAACCTCAACGATGTGCTCCAGGGGGTGCTGAACCCGCAGTGAAACACAGCTGGAGCGCGGGGGCCGCCTTCTGAGAACGGCGACAAGGTGATGCAGATCCGCAACAACTACGACAAGGAGGTGTTCAACGGCGACATCGGGCACCATCGTGAAATTTGACGCCGTGAGGCAGGAAGCCACCATCAACTTCGACGGTCGTCCGGTGGTCTACGAATTCAACCGAGCTCGACGAGATCGTGCTGGCCTACGCCATCTCGGTGCACAAATCCCAGGGTTCGCGAGTACCCGGCGGTGGTTATGCCGCTACTGACCCAGCACTACATGCTGCTGCAGCGCAACCTGCTCTACACCGCGGTAACGCGGGGGCAAAAATTGGTGGTGCTGGTGGGGTCGCGCAAAGCCTTGGCCATGGCGGTGAAGAACAACAAGGTGCGGCAACGCTACAGCCTGCTACAACGCCGGCTGGAACGTCTTTTGAATTGAGGCGGCAGACGCCTCTCTATCGTGGCATTGCCCCAGCCACCTTGCACTTAACGATAGAGCGCTTATTATGATGGCATACCGCAAACCTTAATCGTCCAAAATGCCAACCGACAACATCGCAACAAGGAGATAGAGATGGAAGCGAAAGTGCTCGAGGCCATGCGCGCGGCCGATAAACCGGTACGTCCGGGCGACCTCGCCAAAACGCTGGGGATGGACAGCAAGGAGGTCTCCAAGACCATTGCCAAGCTGAAAAAAGATGGCAAGGTGATCTCGCCCAAGCGCTGCTACTACAGTGTCAGCGAATAGCGCACACCTCAGAGAGATACTCACCGATCAAATCCAGTCCAGCGCCGGCTGCGACGGTTGCTCACCTACGCCAACTTGAATGACTCCCCCGGATGGGGAACGAAGGCGTCGTATCCCTCGGCGTGCAGGGTGTCGGCAAATTTGAGCGACTGATCCTCCTCGCCGTGCACCACGGCGATCTTTTTAGGCCGCAGGTTGCCGCTTTTCAGAAATCGCAGCAGTTCATCCCGGTCTGCATGGGCGCTGAAGCCGCCCAACCTGGTCACATGGGCCTTGAGCGGATACTCCTTGTTGAAAAAGCGCACCACCGGCGCTTCACCCTCCCTGCCCCGTTCGGCATAGGCCATGCCCTCGTCCAAAATCCGTCTGCCCAGCGTGTTTTGAGCCATGAAACCCACAATCAGAATGGTGTGTTTGGGATTGTGAATCTTATGGCGTAGGTGGTGTAGGATGCGGCCGCCTTCACACATCCCCGATGCGGAGATCACTATGTGGGGCTGCTCGTTCTTGTTGAGGGCGATAGACTCCTCCACCGATTTGATGAAATGAACCTGCTTGAATGAGAAGGGGTTTTTACCGTTGTTGAGAAACATGGCGTGCGTATCCTTGTCGTAAACCTCGGGATGCTCGCCGTAAACCCGCGTCAACCGGGTGGCCAGCGGGCTGTCGACATAGACGGGAATGCGCGGCACCTCGCCCTTGTCGTAAAGCTCGTGCAGGTGATAGAGCAACTCCTGGGTTCGACCGAAAGCAAACGCCGGCACAATCACGCACCCGCCCCGATCCAGCGTCCCGGTGATCACTTTCTTCAAGGCTGGCTGCATGTCGGCTACGGGTTCGTGCAGTCGGTCACCGTAGGTGCTCTCCATGATCAGCAGATCCAGATCCCGGTCCGCTTCGGCGAAATCAGCCGCGGGATTTCGGATGATGGGCGTGTCGTAGCGCCCCAGATCACCGCTGAAGCCAACACTGAGCGCACGCCCGTTGTGGGTGAACCGCAGAATCGACACGGCCGATCCGATGATGTGGCCGGCATCGTAAAAGGTGCAGGTGGCGCCGTGGCCCACGGTCACTGGATGCCGGTAGGGCTGACTGCGAAAAAGTGACAGGGCTTGCTCGGCATCCTCGGCGGTGTAGAGCGGAGTCACGCCTTCGAGCCGGTATTGGTCGATCAACCCCTGGATGGACTCGAAATCGAGTTCGTGGCGGCCCTTTTTCAAAACAGCCTTGATCTCCTTGACGTCACGGTTGGTCAGGTGGCGACCCGATGCCTCCGCTTTCACCTTCACCAGGGCGGTGCGCACAATTTTGTAGTTGAGGTAGAGGGCGTCGGACTCCTGGATGCGCGCTGAATCGGGCAGCAGAAAGTCACAGGCATCAGCCGTGGGCCGCGTGCAGATCACCCGCCCGTTAAAGCCCTGTTTGACCGTCATGGGAATGCGCCCCGAGTGATCGATATGGGCATGCGACAAGATGATGTTGGTTACGCGCTCAAGATCGACGGGCATCACTTGGTTGTGCTCGGCACTCTCCTTACGCCGCCCCTGAAACAGGCCGCAGTCGAGCATCAGCCGGTCCTGGCCCGTGTCGAGCATGTGCATCGATCCGGTAACCTGCCGGGTGGCACCGTGAAAAGTAACCTTCATCGCAATCTCCTTGTGGTATAGATTCGACGTGCAGCGGAGGAAAATGAACAACGAGTGCCACAATAGGCAAAAAGCCGCTCAGCGTCAAGGCAGGGCGGCAGGCATGTTTCACCTTGACCGTGCGGTCTCCTAATTATTATGATGGCATCATCACCGAACATAAGGAGATGCCCATGCAACTACACGCCCTGCCCAAAGAGACCGTCATGCGCAATCCCGCCAAGGGGATGGAGACGCGTAGCATTAAAAGCGAGATACGAACCGACCCGCTTACCGGTCGCACTGCCCGCATTTGTCACTTCATGGCCCTCAAGTGGGAGCAGCCTGATTTTGAGGCCCTGGTAGCGGGAACCGACAAAATGTGCCCCTTTTGCGGCCAGCGGGTGATGCAGATCACCCCCTGCTTTCCCGAAGAGATCGTCCCTGACGGGCGTATGGTGTCAGAGGACATGGTACTTTTTCCCAACATCGCGCCCTACGACGCCCTGGGGGCCGTGGCCACCATCAGCGCCCGGCACTACATCCCCATGACCGACTTCGCGCCCCAGCGCATCGCGGGCGCGTTCGGCCTGGCCTTTGATTATTTTCAGCGGCTGGAGGCGCTGGAACATCCCGAATCTGTCTATCACCTCATCAACTGGAACTACATGCCGCCGGCGGGCAGCTCTCTGATCCACCCTCACCTGCAGGTGTTTGCCACCAGTTCGCCCCCCAACCTGCTGGCCCAGGAGCTGGCCGCCAGCCGGGCCTACACCGAGAAAAACGGCAACGAACTTTTGGGACGATTTCGTAGCTCACGAAAAAAGCGCAGGCGAGCGCTACCTGGACCGCATCGGCCGCACCGAGTGGATGACCGCCTGGGCCCCCATGGGCGTTGCCGGCGACGTGCTGGCCGTGGTCGAAGGGACGGTCTGCACCCTCGATCTGACCGCCCAGGACTTGCTCGACATCGCCACCGGCCTCACGCGCCTGATGAAGGCCTACGACCGCATGGGCATCTACAGCTTTAATATGAACCTTTTTCCCGGTCGCAAACAGGACGACCACACCCGTTTTCACCTACTTTTTTCGCCGCGCACCTTTTTCAACCAGGCCCTGGCCACGCCTGATGTGGGCGCGCTGCGAAACCTCTACAACGAAACCCTTTGCATGGCCTTTCCCGAGGAGATCAACACGATCCTCAAGGCGGATTTTGCAGCCTAACACAAGGAGCACAACTATGGGCCTATACGATCTGACCTTTTACGATATCATCGTTCAAAACGACCGCCTCATCGGCCCGGCCGAAGCTTGGCGCGATGTCGACGGCGGACACTCGGTCACCTTTGCCCAGTACCGCCGCGAGGTCGACCGCCTGGCCGCCGGCCTGCAATCGCTGGGCGTGGAACACGGTGACCGCATCGGGGTGCTGGCGCAAAACAGCCTGCCTTTTTTCGAGATCTTCGGCGCGGCGGCGGCCCTGGGCGCTATTGTGGTACCCGTCAACTGGCGCCTTTCGGCCGATGAGGTGGTCTTCAATTTCAACGACACAACCCCCAAAGTGCTCTTTTGTGATAGCGACTACCACGCCCTGCTCGAGGAAAATCGTGCGCGCCTCGAATCGGTTAAACACATCTACCGGCTCGATGGCCCTGATCAGGCCGAGGGCCACATCTCGCGTCTGATGACCCACGACGGCACCCTGACATTGCCCGTGGTGGAAGGTCAGAACGATTTTATCATCATCCATACCGCTGCCGTGGAGGGGAAGCCACGGGGCGCCGTAATGAGCCACACCAATGTGGTTTGTGCAAACATGCACATCAAGACGCTCTTTGACACGCGGCCCGACGATAGCCACCTCAACTTGCTGCCGCTTTTTCACGTGGCCGGTCTTTTCATGGCCTTGCACGCCTTTCACGCCGGAGCGCTCAATGTCAATCTAAAACGCTTTGACGCCGCCACCGCCATGGACCAGATCGCCGCGGGCGATAGCACCATCATGTTCGATTTTGCACCAATCCTTGGCACAATCCTCAACCGCCAGCAGGAGACCGGCGCCGACATCAGCGGCCTGAGGGGCGTGCTGGGCATCGAAGCCCCCGAGACGATCGAGCGCTACCAAAAAGTTAGCGGCGGCCGTTTTTACTGCCTTTTCGGCCAAACCGAAACCAGCCTACTCACCACCACGGCCGCCTACGACGATTGCCCCGGCGCCGCCGGTCGCCCCGTCACCAACGGCCTGGTGGCGCTCTTCAACAACCACGACAGGCACGTGGCCACCGGTGAGATCGGCGAGATCGTCATGCGCGGGCCCATGGTGTTCAAGGGCTACTGGCGCCGCCCCGAAGACAACCGCAAAACCTTTCGCGCCGGCTGGCACCACACCGGCGACCTGGGGCGTTTCGACGCCGACGGCTTTCTCTGGTACGAGGGGCGCAAGGCCGACAAGGAGTTGATTAAACCGGGCGGCGAGAATGTCTATCCGGCCGAAGTGGAAAAAGTGATCCTCGATCATCCCGCCGTTAAGGCGGTAGTGGTATTCGGCGTACCCGATCCCAAATGGAAAGAGGGCATCAAGGCCGTCTGCCGCCTGAAAACAGGTGAAAACCTCACCGCCAAAGCGCTGATCGATTTCGTGGGCACGCGCATCGCCCGCTACAAAAAACCCCAGTACGTGGAGTTTGTAACCGAGATGCCACTTTTGGAAGATGGCACGCCCGACCGCACCGCCGTTAAGCAGTGCTACGGCGGTAGCTGAATGCTCAAACAGGGGGCACTTCACAACGGCTTGTTGAAATAGTTTGCAAAATACTATCCATTCAGAGATTTCACGTATTTCAAAATCATCGGTTGGGGTTGGTATTACCTGTCTACGGTGCTCGATGATTTCAGCCGTTATTTCATCGCCTGGCTATTGACTGAGACCATGGCCGCTGATGATGTGAAAAACACCCTGGACTTTGCCATCAACAAAACCGGGATCAGGGGTGTGGAGGTCCGGCATCGTCCCAGGTTGCTTAGTGACAACGGCCCCTGTTATCTTTCGGGAGAATTGGGAACTTATCTTGAAGAGCACGGCATGATGCACACCAGGGGCAGGCCAGATCACCCATGACCCAGGGCAAGATCGAGCGCTATCACCGCTCCATGAAAAACGTGATCAATTTGGAGCACTATTATCTGCCCTGGAAGTTGGAGCACAAGCTCGGCGAGTATGTGCAATACTACAACCACCAGCGCGTGCACGAGTCGCTGGACAACCTAACACCGGCCGATGTATACCACGGCAGGGCAGAAAAAATCACCAAAGCGAGAAACTCGGTCAAAGAACAGACCATGCGCAACAAAAGGCGCATGAACATGGGGCTGGAGCCCCTAATTGATGAGCTGATTAAACCGGCAATTCTCAGGGAAGGTGTCTGTTAACAAATGCCAACCTTGTCCCAAAGGGTCTGAAGATATACAGTCGATGGTCATCCAACCCACAAAGCCATAAAGGTCAGAGATTTTATTAAGGCCACAGAGGGTATAATTTGCGTCTTTTCATATTACCGCCCTATTCTCCGGAACTCAATCCTGATGAATTGGTCTGGAACAATGTGATGAACCATCGAATTGGTAGACGCATCGTTACCGGTCCAGATGATTTGAAAAGAAAAGTCCTTTCGAGTTTGAGAGCATTACAAAAGATGCCAGAGAAAATCATCGGCTTCTTTAAAGTAAACACGTTCGATATATCATATCATAAATGTCGGGTAAGTAATGTACCCCTTAGCAGGTCGACCACCGAAACAAACTGCGGCAAATGCCCGTCAACACGAAGTAGCCCGGTATCAGGCCCGACAAGATGAGATCGAGCGCAATGCCGTTGAAGGTAAATTCGGCCAGGTTAAGCGTCGTTACAGTCTGAATCGAATCATGACCAAGTTGGCGGGCACCAGTGAGATGGCCATCATGTTGGCCTTTGTTGTGATGAACCTGAAGCGGTGGCTGGTCGTCATCTTTTTTTCCTTCTTCAAAGAGCGAGAATGCTTTTGGCGCAGCGGGTATTTTACATCCCAAAGGCACATTTATCCTTATACTAATTGGGAAAAAGCCACCCGGAATAGAAATGCCATGAACGCCTTATTGACAGAGTTTACCAAGACTGAGTGTGCGGTGCGAGAGGACTCCCTTAGCAAGCCCTGCTGAGAAAAGACGATAAAAATTTTTCAGCAAACCCTAATTTGAAGGAGATTGATGATGGATACCGGTCAAAAAATATTCACCATAGCTATTGTTATGACCTTAATGCTATTCTTGGTACCATGCGCTTTAGCATATGAGGTCGCCGTCGGCCTTGGCTCCACAGCTGACCCAAGTGCCACCATAGCTATGGGAGATCGAAGCAAATGGCCCGTTGTGGCAGACCTGAGCTGGGGGCCTTTGGCGAAATCTAGTTCCTATCGGGCGACTAACACGAAGTCAGCAAGAAGCCGTTTTCAATAACTTTAAACAGCGCCGCGCAATTACCGAATTGCCATATGATGGGATTCACTGGGACAGCACCCAACCCGATATCGCCTTTATTGAAAGCTTCGGCTTGTCCGTGCCCTATGTATTTGTGCTCGACGGCACGGCTGGGAATTCGATGCTGACCAGGGATGAGTTGCAGCGGGTCAGGGACAGATTTCCGGACAAGAAGATCATAATGAACAGCCATTCCTGGGTTCAAGATCATGATCACGTCGAATCCGTTAAAAACCTTCTCGATGGCGTCTGTATCGAATATTTTCCCCATAATACCCGGTCCAATGTTGCCGCGCATGTGGCTCCGTTTGCCAAGTGGGCTTATGGCAACGATAAAATCCTCATGTTTCTTATGCCGCCTCTGCCGGATGAAGACAATTTCACCTATTGGGTTACCAAATTGGCCCAGATCGTCTATGAGGAAAATCCCGATCTGCCAAAAGGATGGATGAAAAGTGACCAATTTATATTCTCTCCTGCCAACTATACGTTCGGGACAAGCTCGCTGACCTATGTTCCTGAGGATGCGGAAAACACAGTATTGGGAGCGGCAAAGGCGCTATTGATGATGCGTCCTGACCTCGATGCTGGACCTGTACGACCAGATGCTGGCTGGATAAATTCAATGCATCTTCTTCTTGAATGAATGAGAACAGATTGTTTAAATCGAAAATAGGGATTCGGAGGCACTGCTGGTAGGGTCTATTTGAGCCCTTTCAATTTGATAGTAATGTGAATTCTTGTCAAATCCACTTTAATTCAATGGATAGCCTGGATAATATGCCTATCATTGTCGAAGTCAGAAAATGAAACAAAAAGTGATCGATAAAAATTTTCCATAGATAATTATGTAATATTTTCCCCAATATCCTGTAATTTTATTCCTAGTTTCGGAAATGGTATCATCCAGTAGGTTTGCCAACTTTTAATCACGTGAAGAATATTTTCCGTGGTTTTATAGAAAGCACAAATGAGAAAAAAATGGAAATTGGGTCGACATCCCACTTGATTTCGTCCCATTTTATATGGTGCATCGTCTTGGTTTTCAGCTATCAAAAGGCGCTGTGGTAGCTAACCAGGGCCAATAGTTCTTTGAGACTAACGGCATTGATGCCGGATTTGCGTGTGTGAAAAACAACATCGCTTTACGCCAGTATGTAATCGGTTTCTTCGAGCTATCGATGACCGTCCGGGCTGTTAATGAGTGCTGGCAGTTGCATTTTCTACAGATTTAACGCTCGGCGTGAGTTTGGATCGGTACAAATAGAAATATATATTATTGTCCACTAGTGTCCGGTTAAGATTGCCATATTTTGTTGTATCTTGTTGTTAATACTGGATATATTGCGATTTTCACATGGGCAACCTCTTGGAATCGTAAAAATTGCCCCTTACAACCCTTCGTAGGACACAATAGCGAAGGGAGGCGGCGATGTATGAGGGGCGGATCGGTTTTTCACAACTGTTAGATTTTCTACCCAAAAAGAGCTTTCGCACATGCGTTAAACGATATAAAGGCAACTACCGGATTCGTTCTTTTACATGCTATGAACAGTTTCTTTGCATGGCGTTCGCCCAGTTGACCTATCGTGAAAGCCTCCGCGATACGGTGCTATGTTTGCGCGCCATGCAAGGCAAGCTTCACCACGTTGGCATTCAGACCGAAATTGCCAAAAGTACGCTTGCTGATGCAAACGAAAAGCGAGATTGGCGCATTTACTGTGACTTTGCACAAGTTCTGATTGGCTGGGCCCGAGAACTTTATGCTGATGATGACTTTGGCCTCCAGCTCGATGAAACGGTGTACGCATTGGATGCATCCACTATTGATCTGTGTCGGTCTGTTTTTCCATGGGCGCGGTTCCGATCAACAAAAAGCGGGATAAAGCTCCATACGCTGCTTGACCTGAGGGGTAGCATCCCTTCGTTTGTTTCTATAACCGACGCCAAGGTTCATGATGTCAACATCGTTGATGAGCTGTTACCAGAGCCCGGTTCAATTTATGTTATGGATCGCGCCTATCTCGATTTTGAAAGGCTCTATAGCCTGCACAGTGGTTTAGCCTTTTTCATTTTGAGAACCAAGAAGAATACGCAACTGCGCCGTTTGTACTCGGCACCAGTGGATAAATCCACCGGTATCATTTGTGATCAGACCGTACGGCCGGTCATAACAAAATCGGCAAATGCTTATCCGGATAAACTCAGGCGGATAAAGTATTACGACACAGGAACAAAAAAACGACTAACGTTTCTAACCAACAATTTTTCTTTAGAGGCTCGAACCGTAGCGGATTTGTACAAGTGCCGATGGCAAGTGGAGCTGTTTTTTAAATGGATCAAACAGCACCTACGGATAAAGAAATTTTTCGGTATTTCTGAAACCGCTGTTAAGACTCAAATTTGGATTGCCATCTGCGTTTATGTGCTGGTTGCCATCGTGAAAAAACGCTTGAAGCTGGAACAGAGCCTCTACACAATTTTACAGATTTTAAGCATAACCCTTTTTGAGAAAACCCTTATTTCATGGGTGTTCACAGAAAACTATTACAAAAACGAAATTACTACCGGCCATATCCAATTGAAATTATTCGACGCGGTTATGCACAAAGCTCCAGTAGGCTGATTTATGAAATCATTATGGCATCAAACATGATTTTATTGAAATCCAACTTTACTGATTTTCCGGGGTGTTATACAATATGCTTGATTTTATCGAACTTCAGATCGGGCCATACTTTTCTAACTGGAGCTTTGTGCATAACCGCGTTATTCGATTCTTAACCGGACACCAATGAGATCCCATATCTAAGCTATTTTTTCCAATATATTCCAACGGGCATTTTTTTTGCATTGTTTCAACTGTGGTATTTAATACCCCATCCGCTTACGGTGGTGTAAAGATGCATAAAAGGGGTTTGAGGGGATATTACGTGTCCCCACAATATAGATTAGATACCAATTCAGTTTTTAGTGTACCGTTTTCTGTAATTTTTTGTCGAGGGTTAGAGTTTGTACCCAAGGGGGCCTAAAAATCCCCCTGGGAGGCAAGCTCAATCGAAAACTTGAAAACGTGGGTCTAATCAATACTCCTTAGGTTCGCTGAAACCAAAAAAGGAGGAACTTAAATGACCCACTGTGTTTAATCTACAAAAAATGAGCATGCATTGGAAGCCTTAATTGAAAACGGTATGGATGGCCTGGCCGACGTTGTCTCGGTTTTGATCAATGAAGCGATGAAAGTCGCGTGCAGCCGCATCCTGGGCGCCGATCCGTGGCAGCGAACCGCTTCGCGTAAGGGGCATGGCAACGGCTATAGGGACAAACCCTTCAAATCCCGAGTGGGGTCTCTCCCCCTTAGAGTCCCCCAGGTTCGCGGCGGTGTGAAATTTTACCCGTCTGCTTTGGAGCGGGGGTTGCGTAGTGAAAGAGCCATGAAGCTGGCCATAGGCGAGATGTATGTCAACGGAGTCTCCGCGCGCAAGGTAACCAAAGTGATGGAGAGCCTGGGCGGCCTGGAGGTGACCACCACGGAGGTGAGCCGTTGCGCCAAGCTGTTGGATAAACAGCTGGAACAGTGGCGCAACCGCTCTTTGGGTCACTGCCCCTATTTGTTACTGGACGCTCGTTATGAAGATGTTCGTGTAGATGGGGCGATTCGTTGCTGTGCAGTATTAATTGCCGCCGGGGTGCGGGATGATGGTAAACGCACCCTGTTGGGTGTCAGTTGTTCGTTGAGTGAGGCAGAGGTGCATTGGCGCACCTTTTTATCCGGCTTGAAAAAGCGCGGTTTGCATGGTGTTGAACTGATCACCAGCGACGACCACGAAGGCTTGAAGACTGCTATCAAGGCGACCTTTAGTGGGGCGGCCTGGAATCGCTGCCATTTTCATCTTCAGCGTAATGCCGCCGCGTATGTACCCAAAAGAGAGATGCTAAAACCCGTTAACCGGAAGATTGACCGTATCTTGGCGGCGCCGGACGATAAAGAGGCCAAGAGTCTTTTGGAGCAGGCGGTGGAGAAGTATCGGCAGTCGGCGTCGCATCTGTCCCGCTGGATGGAGACGGCTCTGCCCGAAGGTTTTGCGGTCTTTTCGCTACCCATGGGTCATCGCCGACGAATGCGCACCACCAACATGTTGGAGCGGGTGAACCGTGAGGTCAAACGCCGCACACGAGTGGCAACGTTATTCCCAAACGAAACGTCGCTACTTCGCCTGGTCAGTGCTGTATTAATGGAAATCAGTGAGGAATGGGAAACGGGTAAAATCTATCTGAACCTGAAGGAGAAATCGACCCCGCGAGTTAAATTACAGAAAAAGGGGTGCTTTATCATTCAGTTTGATACCTAGCCGGCTTGCGGCGGGTAGCTTCAATTATCTTTTTCTTAAAGCGCCACATATTTCCCAATGCGGTTATTCAGAAAGCTCAAGTAGGCACCCAATGGGATCTGAGTCAACATTTTCAATCCTGATTCAATTTATTGATATTTCAATAAGAAACTGCAATTTACCAGTCAAATCTAAGATGATCACCTGTGATGCAAATGGTTTCAACTCGAGCTTTCTGGATGACCGCTTTTCCCAATTTCTGTGTCTGGCGCCAATTTTAGCCCTCGAAATACAAGGAATACTTCTGGTGCTAAAATGCGAGCAAGCATTGAACTTGGACAAACTGAAATATTATACGCGATTATCAATAAAACTCTAGTTGGGCAAAATGTTACCAGATTTGCATTGGCACTAAATCGGAGCATTTTAGATAACCAATTGTAAAATTGGAAAAATTGATTCTGATATGGTCGTGTTTTAAGCTTCACAGAGGTCGTGATTTCGCCTACTGGAGCTTTATGGATAACCGCGATATTATAATTGGTAAGAGTATTTATATCCTTTAGGGAACGATAATTTTAATTTATCTGTAAAGTGTTAAACGATTTCATTACAGTTTCGGGACCCCAAAGCAAGACAAAGGTATTGAAAGCGGGAAAAATAAGGTACGTGACAGCCCTGGGAGTTTTAATCGTACGATTCAGATTTTAATTGGCTATGATATCAGCAGTTTGTTTTGATCCGTGTTCAATTTTTTGGGCGAACCCAATCGCAGATATCTATTCCCACCACTAGTGGAGGAGGAAAAATGGGGAGAAAAAATGATTCCAGCCAGACACACAGTAACGAGGTAGAAAAAAGTGAGTCCCGCCGCAAAGCTCTAAAAAAAATCGTTTTTGGTAGCACGATCGTGACAGCGGTATCTGCATTACCTCCCCAGTGGGTAAGGCCGGTAGTCGAAAAAGTTGTTCTGCCTGCGCATTCGCAAACAAGTCCCCCAGGGCCAACCACTACTGCAACACCACCACCACTGCAACACCAACCACCACTGCAACACCAACCACCACTACGGTGGGCTGCAACTTTGATACTCTTACTGGTAATTATAAACATTATTCTCCTAATGCTCCTCCTCAGACTATATTAGTCAGACTACATGGCATAAATGAAGTATATTCTTTTATAAATCCTGGTGATGGTAACTATGCTTATGGTGATGGTGTTGGCTCTTTTCAAGGGAACACCTTTTACTTTGATTACGCTCTTCAAGGTAATGATGCTTACCCATCTATAAGTGGCAGCATAAATTGCAACGATGATAGAATTTTCATTAGAACTGGAGGCAATAATTATATACTTACGAAAGATTTGGTACCGCTAAAATAGTTGCCTTTAGTTTGACCTGCTGGTGCCTTACAGATTATTGGATCATCTCCGCATCCAGTATTATCTCTGCCAGAAGTATGTTGAGGCGGTACACCCATAAGATGTGTTCAATGCTGTTGAATGAAAATGTCAGCAAGTAAGGGCGTGGGCGGCTTCAAGGCGTCATCTGCAAGTCGGATTCGCATTTTTTGAAGTGAAGAAAGTCTGCCCTACAAGCCAGCACGAGTCGGGTTCTACGACCAGATAGCTTGGTTGAAAAATAAGGTCGAATGGCACAAGGGACTCTCACCTTTGATGAGCATCGATATTTTGGTCTCGCGGGCCGTGTTGATCCATTGATCGAGCCACGTGGTGGCCTCTTGTTTCGTGGAGAATTTTCAGAACTCACGCAATTCATCTTTGCGATAGTAGGCTTTGGCAAGCGGCACATTAAGTTCCAAGGCTTGCTGTAGACGCTCTTTTTCTCTTTTTTCAGGATCCGGATCGAGGTTTTCGGGGTTTTTCAGTAGCAACCAGCGGGTGCCTTTGAGTACCTGCCGCTCAAGGGTTTCTTTTTGACCGTGAAAATCACTTGGCCCTTTTGGAAACGTGTACGAAGGTACTGATAGCCGCGGATACCGAATCCATGATACAAGAGGCTGGTGGACATGATGGGCTCCCTTCTTTTTGGATGTTTGCGCAAACTCTAAAAAGAGAAACCTGCTTGTCCACTCTTTTTCAAGCTTTAAGTACGCATTTTCCGGATGAACCAAAAATAAAACAAAACCGGGACCGTAAATATCAATAGAAACTTGAAATAATTTATCAAATGTATTAATATTATTCCAAATTTTTGATACGATGTTTACGCAGTCTTTGGGTTCGATAAGAATCTCATCTTTTGATAAGGTGAATTCATTCATCCCTTAACTGCCAACAAGCCGGAATAATTTGGGATGTCAAGGGCGGCGTAGCCGTTTATCTTGACCCTTGACCTCCCAGATGATGAAGGCTATCCGACTTGGTTTTTTATGGATGCCACAACTTTTGAACGTTACCAATGAATTGAACTTGACATGGCTCATCAGAAAAGTGCCGAGCGAGGCAATGGTCCTGTCACCTGGCGATGATGATAAAGATCCTGCTTAAAGATTCGAACCTGCTGTATGGCCGGCTTGTGCCGCTGTGCCGCAACCTCGGCATGTTTGCGGATTTTCTTTGCGTGGCAACCCCAGGGTTAAACAGAGTTCATCAAACGGGTGTCAATAGCCCACATGTTGCGATCGATTTGTTTTTGTTTGAAATCCAGGGTCAAAGCGCTGACTGACATGCGCCTTGAACCGGTGCAATGGGCCTGTTGGTACTAGCCGGCTCGGATTCAGCACACAAATGATCTGGCCGATGGTTGTATTTAACTCCCGCGAAAGATGCTACAGCGGTTTTGGCCAATGAAGCGACAGCCTGTTTAGCAGGCTATGATATCAGTAATTTTTTCCTGCCCGTTTTCGTTTTATGGGCAAACCCAATCGCTTATTGCTATTCATATCAACAGCGGAGGAAGTAAAATGGGGAGAAATTTTGATTACAACCAGATAAACAGTGACGAAGTGGAAAAAGGTGAATCCCGCCGCAAGGCGCTTAAAAAAATCGTTTTTGGCGGTACGGCCGCTGCAACGGTGTCCGCATTACCTCCGCAGTGGATGAGACCGATGGTCGAAAAAGTCATCCTGCCTGCGCATGCGCAAACAAGCCCCCCAGGGCCAAACACCACTGCGTCACCAAACACCACTGCGTCACCAAACACCACTGCGTCACCAAACACCACTGCGTCACCGACCACAACCGCAACACCAACCACCACTGAGGTGGGCTGTGACTTTTCTACTCTTGATGGGTACTTATAAACATGATATTCTAATGCTGCCTAATTTGATTTTCGTTAGACTGGCCTATGTGCACGTAGATAGGTATACTACTTTTATAAATCCTGGTGATGGCAATTATGCCACTGGTGATGGCTTTGCTCTCCTCAAGGGAACACCTGGATCTTTAATTACCCCTTCACGGGAATGATGCTTACCCATGTATCAGTGGCAGGATAAATTGCAACGATGATAGGATTTTTGTTAGTACGGGCGGCAATAATTATATACTTATAAAGGAATGACCATAATACATACGAAATCGCCGGATTAGACCAGGTTGCCGCTAAAATTGTTGCTTTGGTTTTTGACTTGTGATGGCTGACCTGTTTTTGGACCATTCCGCATCCAGTATTACTCAGCCGAAATGTGCGGAGGTGTACACCTATAGGTGTAAAACGATCGTCATCGCAGGATTCTATAGCCGAGGCCTGCGTACTTAGCTTGCCCTTACGATGACGCTCAAACGCGTCCTGATTATCGAAAATTGGAGATGATTTTCAAGATAAAACAAGAGGGCGCGAGACTCCATACCGCGCGGAATGGAGTGCGCCTGTCTGAAAATTCCTGACGGTACATGTGTAAAAATTATCCAACGCAGTTCTTGGCTAAGCGTATTCGGCAAGCGTTTCCCTGAATAGCCTATACTGTTTGAAAGCGACGTTGCTCCGTGGCCGGTCGTCGAGGCAGGGAAGATAGCGGCCGCTTTCGAGCAAGGGCGGAACGGTTTCCGCCACCGACCCGGTGTACGGCTCTCTGATCCCGGCTCAATGCACTCGAATCGATCCCGCCGATCAGGGCCACTTCCGGCCCGTAGGTGCGGCGCAGTGCGGCATATGCCATTCCGGCGTTCTTGATATTGCTTACCCAGAGAACGTTGATGCCAGCTTCGATCAAGGGCGGCAACAAGGCGGTCAAGTCACCGCCGGTGGTACAGAAGATTCGCAAAGGAACTTCGAATTTCTCCAACAGTGCCAGCACCTTCCGGTAACCCGGCATGGCAAAGCGTTCGAACATGGCCGGGGAAATCACAGGTCCGATATTGGCGGCGATGGGCTCATAAAAACTGGCATAATCCACGGGCACCCTGGAAAGCACCCGCTCAAGGCAGATGCAATAGAAATCGGTGGTTCGGTTCAGCAGATCTTCCACCAAACGTGGTTGTTCCATGAGCGCCCGACAGGCGGTCACCAGCGACTCCCAGTCCCCTACGCCCAGCATCTGCAGCAGGCCGCCGCCGGAAGCATCAACATAGATAACGCGACCCTCTTGTGCCAGTCGTCTGCCGCGGGCCACAAAATTTTTCGCGTAGCGGGAGGGTTCATCGGGGTCATAGTAGCGGGAGAAAGAAGCGGGGTCCGTGAGCAGTTGGGATGCTTTTTGGTAATAGGGAAAGCTGCGAATGGTCAGTCCCACCGAATGGTGGTGTTCCAGGTTGAAATATGCGGCTACGGATATACCTGGCGGCAGGCCTTCCCGCCGCCACCGCATTACCGTGTCGTCAGCCGGCTCAAGATCGAAAAAGGGGAATCTGTCCGCCCCATCTCCCAGCATGGTCTTCAGAAAGCGCTCTTTCTGGCTCATCATGGCTGCGATTCTTCCCCGTTTCTTGATAATTTTTTACTATCGTGGGCTGGAACGATCTCTCTCGTTTCTACAGATAGATCCAATGGCAACAGCCATTTCGGACGGTAACGGCCGTCAGATGGCCGTCGCGGTGGGAAAAGTGAATGTAATATCGTCGTTCATCGAAGGTAAGCTGCATCTGATCCTCTGAGATCAAGTCCACTATCCGGCAACGGCTAAACCCGGCAAACCCCACCCCCTCGGCTTTGACCACCGCCTCCTTGGCGGTCCAGGCTCTGAAAAAGGCCGCCTCCGAGCGGCCCATCATCTGCCACTCCGCTTCGCCAGCCACCCTGGCAAACAACGCGGGCTTGACCGGCTTGATCTGCTCGATGTCGATTCCCACCGCAAAGGGCGCGCACACCGCGGCCACGTAGCACGGTTTGTGGGTCAGCGACCAATAGATCCCCCGGCAGGGAAGCGGCCGGCCATTGGCCTCTTTTTGCAGCTCGCCGAGAACGTGGCCGCTCCTGTCGGCTGAAATTTGAAGGGCCTGTCGGGCCAGAGCACTCAAATTTTTTACCTGCTCACGGCCGCGCGGCAGGCGCTGATCTTCAGGAACCGCCAGTACCACTGGAAACAAGTCCCCCGTATCAGCCCCGGACATCAGGCCCCCGCTTTAAGGATAATGCGGCAATCGGCCACCGTGGCGCCCTGGCCGGCCGCGTGCACCCGCAAGGGGTTGATGTCCAGTCTCCTGGATCTCCGGGTGGGCCAGCACCATCTCCGACAGGCTCACCAGAAGCCGTTTCGATGGCCTCGATATCGCGCGCCGGCGGCCCGCGGAAAGCCTGTCAGCATGCGGTAGCCCTTGATGCTCCGGATCATCCTCCGCGCCTCGTTGCGGCCGATGGGCGCCAGCCGGAAAGCACATCCTGAAACACCTCCACGAAGATGCCGCCGGTGCCGAACATCAGCAGCGGGCCGAAGATCGGGATAGCGGTTCATGCCCAGAATCACCTCCTCGCCCGGTGGGGCCATCTGCTGCACCAGCACCCCGCTGATTTCGGCTCCGGCCTTGAACGCCGGGCATTGGCGACGATGTCGTCGAAGGCCTCCCGCACCGCGGCGGCGTCCTCAAGGCCGACCTTCACCCCGCCGGCGTCCGATTTGTGGACGATCTGGGGCGATACGATCTTCATCACCACCGGATAGCCGATCTCCTCGGCGAGAGCCACGGCCGCCTCGGCGCTGTCGGCCAGCGCGGGTGGGCAGCACGTTGAAGCCATAACACGCCAGCAACTCGAGCCCTTCGAGCTTCGCCCAGATAGGTGCGGCCCGGCGGCCAGGCAGTCGGCGATGATCTTGGCCGCGCCCGCGCTGTCATGCTTGAACTCGAACGGGCGCAAGATCTGGCGGTTGAGCCAGCGCGAGTAACGGTAAAGTGCCCCGAAGGCCTTGGCGCGCGTTTTCGGGGAACTTGATAGACCGGGATGCCGTTTTCCTGCAGATACTTCACCCCGGCCGAAACGTCCATGATGCCCATGAAACAGCACACGATGGGCTTGGCGGAGCGCCGGGCGATCCGGACGATGGCTTCGGCCGTGCCGAGGGCGTTGGTCATGGACTGGGGCGTCAGAATCACCAGGGCGCCGTCCACGCCTTCATCCTTGATCACGGCCGACAGGGCGTTTTCGTAACGCTCCTGCGAGGCGTCACCGATCACGTCCACCGGGTTGTTGCAGGTTGGCGGTCGGGGCAGGTGGCTGGCCAGCACCTCCACGGTCTCCGGGGTGAAAGCGGGCCAGTTCCAGGCCCGAAGAGATGGTCATGTCCGTGGCCACGATTCCCGGTCCGCCGGCGTTGGTGATGATGGCCACGCGGTTGCCCTCGGGCACCTTTTTGCGCAACTTGCCCAACTGCGACTTCGTTCTTGTAGGAAAAAGCGGTGGCGAAGTCGAACAGTTCATCGATGGTCTCCACCCGGATGATGCCAGACTGCTTGAAAATGGCAGTCGTAAACCGCCTCGGAACCGGCCAGGGCCCCGGTGTGCGAAGCTGCCGCCTCGGCGCCGGCGCTGGTGCGCCCGGACTTGATCACCAGTACCGGCGTGGGACGGTCGCCGGAAGTGATCTCCTTGACCGCCTCGATGAACTCGGGACCGCGCCGCAGCTCCTCCAGGTAGATCATGATCACTTCGGTTTCACGATCCCTGTGCAGGTAGCGCAGCAGGTCCAGTTCGTCCACGTCGGCCTTGTTGCCGATGGAGATGAACTTGGAAAAACCGAATTCGCGATCGGCGGCAAAGTCCAGCACCGCCGTGCACAGGGCGCCGCTCTGGGAGATGAAAGAGATGTTGCCGGCCTTGGGCATGCGCGCCGAAAAACTGGCGTTGAGCCGGACAGCGGGCAGCGGGTTGATCACCCCCAGGCAGTTGGGCCCCACCAGGCGCACCCCGGCCTCGCGGCACATGGCCACGAGTCGCGTCTTCGATCTCAACCCCTTCGCCGCCCACTTCCCTGAACCCGGCCGATACGATCACGAGCCCCTTGACCCCTTTTTCGATGGCCTCCTTGACGGCTCTCTCGGCCAGGCGGGGCGGCAGGATGATCATCGCCAGGTCGATCTCGTCGGGAATATCGGTGATACGCGCGAAAGCGCGCACGCTCAAGACCGATCTGGCCCCGGGATTGACCGGATAGAGCACCCCGGTGTAGCCGCCATGCAGGATGTTGGCGAAAATATCGTGCCCCACCTTGCCCGCTGTGGTGGAAGCACCCACCACGGCGACGGATCGGGGGCAGAAGATGGCGTCCAGTTTATCCATTTCGATTCACCTTGTTGATTGAATATTGCGCGCAGCTTAGCTTTCAAGTTCTTGTTTGATGCGCAGCGCTTCCGTATAAATCTTATTGCGGGCTATCCCGCTCTGTTCAGCGACCTGTCGCACCAGCTCCGCCAACGGCTGCCCTTCCGATGCCAATCCCTCGCGCAGGGCGCACCGGGCTTCGGGCCATTGATCCTCATCCGGCGCATCACTGCACCCAGCCACCAACAGTGTGCACTCGCCCTTGATGGTGTCACGCTCAGCCAGGGCTTGGGACATGGTCGAGAGCGAACCGCGC
Organism: uncultured delta proteobacterium; assembly: GCA_963783425.1. Taxonomy (GTDB): domain Bacteria; phylum Desulfobacterota; class Desulfobacteria; order Desulfobacterales; family QNYZ01; genus CAWANO01. The sequence goes on along the minus strand of CAWANO010000004.1, from coordinate 39,070 downwards.
AGGAACTCCTCGTTGAGCTTTGTCAGCTCCCGGGCCAGAGCCGCCGGCCTGTCTCCCAAGGCGGCGTGTAAATCGGCCACCAAGCGTTCGATGCGCTTGGGCGATTCATAAAATATCAGCGTGCACGGCTCTTTGGTCAATGCCTCCAAGGCCGCTTTGCGGTGCCCGCCCTTTTTGGGCAAAAAGCCCGCAAAAACGAACCCGTCCGTCGGCAGGCCTGAAGCGCTGAGCGCCGTCACCGCCGCTGAAACACCCGGAATAGGCACCACCTCGATCCCTGCCTGCGCGGCCGCGCGCACCAGCCGATATCCGGGGTCGGAGATGCACGGAGTACCGGCATCGCTGATCAGGGCAACGCTGCGGCCGGCTTGAAGCGATTGGACGATTTGGGGGGTGATCCGGGCCTCGTTGTGTTCATGATACGCCTGCAAGGGGCGCTTGATGTCATAGTGCCGCAGCAGGCGACCGCTGTGGCGGGTATCCTCGGCGGCAATCAAATCCACCGTTTTCAGGATTTTCAGGGCGCGCAGGGTAATGTCTTCCAGGTTGCCGATGGGCGTTGCCACCACATAGAGCACGCCCGCGGGGCCACCAGCAGCGGTATCAGCCATAGGCGAGGTCGAAGGCATTTTTAATCAACTTTACTTCGGGCAGGTCGCCCAGGTACTCGATGGCAATCACGTCGAAACGAGCTCTGGCGCCGGCGGCGGCCTTGGTTTTCAGGTAGGTCAGGGCGGCCTTGGACAGGTGGCGCTGCTTTTGAGTGGAGACTGCCCAGCGAGGATCGCCGAAGCGCCGGCTGCGCCGCGCCTTGACCTCGACAAAGACGATGCGGCCATTTTCGATGGCCACGATGTCAACCTCGCCGTAGGGCGTGCGGTAGTTGCGTTCGAGGATGCGATAGCCCCGCCGCTTGAGATAGGCCACGGCAATCGATTCACTGGCTTGGCCCAATCGCTGGGCATGGTGGCTCATGGCGCAACGCCCCGGAAGCTACGGCGATGAATGGGACAGCACCCGTGGTTGATCAAGGCCTGGCGGTGGGCCTGGGTGGGGTAGCCCTTGTGACGCGCAAATCCGTATTGGGGGTACTGCAGGTCATAGCTGGCCATCATGCGATCGCGGGTCACTTTGGCCACGATGGAGGCCGCCGCGATGGAGATACTGCGCAAATCGCCCTTGATAACGGCCCTCTGGGCGGTTGGGCTAGCAATGGTGAACTTCCCGTCGATAAGGAGGTAGCCCGGCTGCGGACTCAGATTGGCGACGGCCATGGCCATGCTGGCCAAGGCAGCCTGCAGGATGTTGCGCCGGTCGATCTCGACCGCGTCGACAATACCGATCCCGATGCTTTCAGCGTGGTCGTAGATGTGCTGGTAGAGCGCTAATCTTTGACGGGGCGTAAGCCGTTTGGAATCGGTGATTCGGAGATCCCGGAACCCTATGGGCAACACCACCGCCGCTGAAACCACCGGCCCGGCCAAGGGGCCGCGGCCCACTTCATCGACCCCGGCGATGGCGTCGTACCCCTCGGCCATCGCCCGTTGTTCGAAGTGCCAGTGGTCTTGGCTCAGCGTCGTTTCCATGGCCAACCTGGTTCGGCGATTTGGCCCGCTGTCACGGCAAAGGCTGGAAAATGCGGCGAAAAGGCGGCTTTTGCCCGCAACCCGGTTCACGCTTGCTTGGCGGCTATACGCGGCGTTCGCGGATCCGCGCGGCCTTGCCCCTGAGCTTGCGAAGGTAGTAGATTTTCGAGCGGCGCACCTGGCCGCGCGAGACCACTTCCACGCGGTCCACGCTGGGTGAATGCAACGGGAAGACCCGCTCCACGCCAACACCGTAGGAGATCTTGCGAACGGTGAAAGAAGCATTGGAGGTACCCTTGCGCTTGCTGATCACCACGCCTTGGAACACCTGCAGCCGCTCCTTGCCGCCCTCTTTGATTTTCACGTGGACTTTGACGGTATCGCCAGCATCGAAATCCGGCACGTCCATTCGCATGTTCTCAAAATTTATCTGATTGATTTGTTCCATGTCATCCCCGCTTTTCCAAATTAATCGTTTAACCGAATATTTTCACGATAATATTATCGAACTGTCAACCTATTTTATTCGAGCCGGTCATCAGACGGTCAACGATGATGGCCGCCGCTGCCCGCACCGACAGGTGATTGTAGCGCGCGGGTCCGGCCAGCGGCTCCAGCCGCGCGTCGGCGCCGTCCATGAATTGCGACGCCAACCCCCAGGCCGTTCCCAACACCAGCAGGTGCGGTCTGCCGCCCGCAAGCCCTTGCTTCAGATCGCTGAAGGTCACCGTCTCGGGGCCGGCCTTGGCGCTGGTGGTGACCACCCGTGGGACCGCGCCCTCGCTTTGGGTGATACGCGCCTTGGCCGCTTCAAAGGTAGCCTCGAGAACAATCAATTCGAGCGCTTCACGCCGTTTTGGATTGTATTGGGCGCCGTAACCCTTGGTCCAGTGTGCCACCAAATGCTTGATGATCTGCCGTTGATCTTCCAGCGGCGTCACCACAAACACGCCTTTGAGGCCGTAGGTTTTGGCCACCCGCGCCAGATCGTGCACATCGATAGGGGTCACCGCCGAGGCAATGGTGGCGCCGTTCTTATCGGTCACCGGATAATGCACCAGCGCCAGATAGAGCGAGACCGCCGCCGCGAGTCCGGATGGCTCCCGTGTTGCGGCGGCACTCATTGCGCTAGCCGCCCGGCCTTTTCCAAAATACGCCTCAGGTGATCATGAAACCGCGCCAGCACCGTCAGTTCTTCCCGGGTCAGGGCTCTGTCGATCAGCAGGTCCGGCCGTTTCAGCAATGTTCGCACCAGGGCGGACTCCATGCGCCACTGCGCCACGGCCTGATGGTCACCCGAGCGCAGCACCGCGGGCACGGCGGCCGCGTCATACTCAGGTGGCCGCGTATAATGGGCATGGTCGAGCAGATCCTGGCTGAACGAATCGCAATGGGCCGAATCCTCATCGCCCAGCGCATCGGGCAACAGGCGCGTCACGGCATCGACCACCACCATGGCGGCCAGCTCGCCGCCGGTCATCACAAAATCACCAATGGACATTTCGGTGTCCACGTGGTCCTGCTTGACCCGTTCGTCGACCCCTTCGTAACGCCCGCACACCAGGACCAGGGCCGGCTGTCGCGCCAGATCCGCCGCAAGGGGCTGATCGAGTGTTCTGCCCTGGGGCGTTAATAAAATGGTCATGGCATCCGGCAGTTGCGCCTTGGCGGACTGGATGGCTCGAATCAGCGGTTCTGGTTTCATCACCATGCCGCAACCGCCGCCGTAAGGCCGATCATCAGTCACCCGGTGACGTCCCTCGGCAAACCGGCGCAGATCGGTGGTCTCGACCTGAATGAGGCCTTTTTCAATGGCGCGACGCACGATGCCGTGGCGCATGAAATCCCCAAACATGTCGGGAAAAATTGTCAAAACCGAAAACCGCATCTCACACTGCCCAGGCACGAAAAAGCCGGCATAGACCGGCTCGCAGACCAACATTTGATGACTTTTGACACCCCTACTCGCCGCCGAGATATCAGCTTGGCGATCAAATCTTACCGGGAGGCTACAGCCCTTCGGGCAAATCGACCCGCATGACCCCTTGTTGAAGATCAATCCGCTTGACCACCGATCTGATGGCCGGAATCAACACCTCCGCGTTTTGGTTGCGAACCACGTAAACGTCGTTGGCGCCGGTGGTGATAATCTCCTCGAGCACCCCCAGGCGGCGATCGTCACTATCGAAAACATTCAATCCGATAAGCTCGAACCAGTAATACTCATCTTCATCCGTGGGTGGCAACTGCTCCCGCCGCGCCAACAGCGTGACCCCCACCAGGGCTTCGGCCCGATTGCGGTCGTTGACCTCTTTGAGCTTCAGGCGAACTGATTGCCGGTAGGGTTGGGCATGCTCGACTTCTAGAGTCTGCAGAAAAAGCGGGTTGTCGGAAAGGTGCAACACCGTCTTTGGCCTGAAGGCCCAAGTGGATACCGAGAACATCTTCACCTTGACCACGCCGGCAACACCGTGCGCGTCAACGATTATTCCCAGCTCGATGAGGTGCGCGGTCGCCATGGGCACCCGGCTATTCGATGATTTCCAACACAGAGCGTTTTTTGATTTTGGCCGATGCCGCACTGAGAATTGTACGGATGGCCCGCGCCGTGCGACCCTGTTTGCCGATCACTTTACCGAGATCTTCCTTGGCCACCCTGAGTTCCAGCACGGAGGTTTGGCTCCCCTCGATTTCGTTAACCTCGACCTGCTCCGGATAGTCAACCAGTGACTGAGCGATGTGAATGATCAGATCTTTCATGGCACAAGCTCCTCGGGTGCTCCGTTCAAACTGACCGACGTGCGCTGGATGAATGGCGACGAAATGATCTTATTGCTCCTGGCCGACGGAATCCTCACGTTTCAGAATGCTTCTGACCGTATCCGACGGGGTTGCACCCTGTTGGATCCAGTAATCGACCCTCTCCTTGTCAAGCGTCACCTCGGCCGGATCTTTGAGCGGGTTGTAGGTGCCGAGTGTTTCGATGAACCTCCCGTCACGCGGGCTCTCGATATCTGCCGCTACGATCCGGTAAACGGCCGTTTTTTGGCCCCGTGTCGGGACAGGCGAATTTTTACTGACATTTGCTCTCCTTATGAACGCCATTGTAAAGCTGTTTCAATGATTCGCTACCGCAAACCCAAGGGCAACACATCGCCGGGGGTGCTTGTTAGAATGGCATCATGCCGCGCATAGCGCCACGCATGCCGCCTTTGTTCATTTTCTTCATCATCTTCATGATCTGGACATAATTTTTCAGCAGCTTGTTGACGTCCTGGATGCGGGTGCCGCTGCCCCTGGCAATCCGTTTACGGCGGCTGCCGTTGATGATCGTGTGCTTACGGCGTTCCTCGGCGTCATGGAGTTGATGATAGCCTCTATTCTGACCAGTTCCCGATCGTCGACTTTCAGGTTTTTAAGCTGTTTATGCTTGTTCAGACCGGGGATCATGCCGATGAGATCCGAAAGGGACCCCATCTTGCGAATCTGCACCATCTGATCGCGAAAATCCTCCAGGGTGAAGCTGGTTTTTTTGAGCTTTTTCTTCAGCTCGGCAGCCTTTTTTTCGTCGACGGCCGCCTGGGCCTTTTCAATCATGGTCAGCATGTCGCCCATTCCCAGAATACGGGAAGCCATCCGATCCGGGATGAAAGGACTCCAGATCGGTGAGCTTTTCCCCCACACCGATAAACTTAATCGGCTTGCCGGTTACCGCCTTGATGGAAATGGCAGCGCCACCGCGGGCATCACCATCCATCTTGGTCAGCACCACGCCGCCGATATCCAGCGCGTCGTCAAAGGCCTTGGCGATGTTGACGGCATCCTGGCCGGTCATGGCATCGGCCACCAGCAGGATGTCGGAAGGTTGACGGCCGCCTTGATGCGGCCCAGTTCATCCATCAAGGCCTCGTCGACATGCAGCCGGCCGGCCGTGTCAAAGCAGCATCACATCATATGCGGCCTGCTGGGCCCCCGTGCGCGCCTGTCGGCAGATCTCAACCGGGTCCATATCGCGTGGACGATGGAAATACCGGCACGGTCAATCTGCCGCCCAGCTTGACCAGTTGGTCAATGGCGGCCGGGCCGGTAAACATCGGCCGGAACAAGATATGGACGCTCGCCCTCTTTGCTCAAAAAGACGGACAGTTTGCCTGCTGTGGTCGTTTTACCGGATCCCTGCAGCCCGACGAGCATTACCGAAACCGGGTCGGACCCGCTCAGGTCAAGTTCTTCGTGCCGGGAGCCCATCAGCTCGGTCAGCTCTTCATTGACGATCTTTACGACCTGCTGACCGGGCGTCAAGCTGCCCATCACTTCCTGGCCCAGCGCCCGTTCACGGATATCGGCGATCAGTTGTTTGGCCACCCTGTAGTGAACATCAGCCTCCAGCAGGGCCAAGCGCACCTGCTTTAGTCCATCGGTCGATATTTTTTTCCGACAGCTTGCCGTGGCCCTTGAGCTGTTTAAACACGCCGTTTAGTTTGTCGCTCAAGCTTCAAACATACCTGAATGGTCCCTTTTTAAATCCAAACGAGCCTTTCAGTTGGCAACAAAAAAATTATTGAAGTAGAATTAATGGGGTAATATTTAGCATGGCTTATTGGTTATTTTCACCTACTCTCTTTTACGTTTAACCCAAAGGTTATGTCGTCATCTCAAGACCTGCCCTAAAAGTGACATCAAAGACCTGATCCTTGGAAGAACTGCCCAGTGGCTTGAGGACCAGGGCATCAAGCCTTTCACGCCAGTCAGATATTCAGGTGGATCTAGCAACGCCAGGTGACGATTTCGAGGCCATGACCGACATCGGCAAACATCTCGCGCTGCTGCTGAGCCATTTTAGCATGGCCGGCTCGAAAAGTGCGCCTGGCCCGATCCGCGCGATGGCTCCTGCAAATACCTGTTCCGGCTGATGGACGGCATTTTCATCGAAAGTGTTCTGATCCCTGAAAGGGGTCACATACATTCTGTATTTCCAGCCAGGTGGGCTGCGCCCAAGGGTGCCGCTTCTGCATGACCGGCAGGGGCGGCTTTGTACGCAACCTCACCAGGGGCGAAATTCTGCCCAGGTCCGCGATATTCGGCGGGAGTTGCCCGATCCCGACCAACGCCTCAACATTGTCCTTATGGGCATGGGCGAACCCCTGGCCAATTACCGTCAAGTGGTCTCGGCCATCGGAATCCTGACCGACGCCAGCTACGGCTTGTCCGTCTCCGGCCGTCGTGTCACGCTCTCCACGGCAGGGGTCGCCCCGCAAATCGTGCCCTTGGGCCAGGAGACCGCCATCAGCCTGGCGGTGTCGTTAAACGCCGTGGACAACGCCACCCGCAGCCGATTTGATGCCCATCAATCGCCGCTATCCTCTCGAGCGTCTGCTGGCGGCCTGCCGATCCTTTCCCCTTAAGCCGCGCAGCAGCATCACCTTCGAATACATTCTGATCAAAGGGCTTAACGACAGCCCCGACCACGCCCGCCGCCTGGCGCGCCTCTTGCACCCCATCCCCGCCAAGATCAACCTGATCCCCTTTAACCCCTTTGAAGGCTGCGATTTCCAGCGACCCGACCAGGGCGCCGTCACCGCCTTTCAGGATCAGCTGCACGCCAAACACTACACCACCATCGTACGCTACAGCAAAGGTCAGGACATCGGCGCCGCCTGCGGCCAGCTGCGTGTCCGCCAAATCCGCCAGGGCATTACCGGCTGAATGCGGAACCAATCACAGTTGTTAAACTAATAATTCAAATAGTTACATAGATAAAGTTACAACAGAAGATCAGCTACCGCAGCCGGCCGCATCGGCGTCACCTGCACCGTTCGCTCACCGTTATTGAACGTTACCAAAACGCTGACGCGCTCCAGGCCGGAGGCCTTGCTGTAGCCGGCGCATATGGCGGCGGCCTGGGGAATGACCGCTTGCCTGTGGCGGCCTACCAGAACCGTCTGAGGGCCGGCGTGCTCGATCACTTTGAGGGTAATGTGGCCAGCCAGGTCGATATGGGCGCTGATCTGCTCATTTTCCAGCTGGTTGCGCCCCACGATCAACTTGACCGAGGGGCTTAGGCGTAGGTGGCGGCCGAACTTGAGCAGGTTCAGCTCGGATTCGGTGCAGCGATCCTGATGCTCGAAGAGATCGCGCAGGCGCCTGGAGTAGCCGCGGTCGGTCAGGAGACAGCCGCCGGCCGGGGTGGGATAGGTGGTGATTCCGAACTGGGCGGCCAGCCGAATCTGATCCTTACGCCCCCGCCCGCTCAAACCCAACAGTCGCTGGCGATCCACCATCTTCTGCTGTTCCGGCAGCGTTTCGGCCAGCAAGCGAGCGCTCAAAGGCCTTAGGATGTACCCACGCAAGCCGGAGTGTTTTTCCACATAGCTCAAAGACGAGGTGGTTTGGGACATGGGACGCTGGCCAAGCACTTCGCCACTGAATAAAAAATCATACCCATCCCTTTTCATGCGCTCTCCAGCCAGCTTGAACATCAGGGTGTGGCAATCCATGCAGGGGTTCATGTACTTGCCGTACCCGGCCGGGGGGTTACGCAGCATGTCAAGATAGACGGGGGTGATATCTTCAACCGCCAAGGCAACGCCGGTTTGCCGGGCGGCCTGGCGCGCCTTGTCGGCACTGAAGAAAGGGGTTTCAAAACAGATCCATTGCACCTCAACACCCTGTTCGCGCAATACCAGCGCCGCCAACATGCTGTCGAGGCCACCCGAACAAAGCCCCAGGGCGCGTGTTTTTTGATCTTTCGGTCGAGCCATTTTGGTTGTCGTGCGCCGTGTTTGTGTCGATTTGAAGCCGAGCTGGCGTGCTGAAATAGATACCCCAGCCGACCGCCGGATGGTCAATACCCATGCCGTAACTTAGCGGCCGCCGGGCGGCTGTCAAGGCTGGCGTGGCGTGACGGCATCAGCCGACTGATCAAACTGCGACCAAGCCCCCTTCAGATGGAGAGGGCCGATTCCCCACTTATCCGAGACAAATTGATTGACACCGGCCGCTGCGGTGGACTAGAACCGGTTCGACATGCGGGCCTCGGATGCCGGTTCTGACGCGACAGGACTCAATTGCCGGCAGACACGACGCCCCGTCGGAAAAGAGTATCACCGCCATGACCGAAAACCGCCCTCCCCAAAACAGCCCCATGCCACCGCTGACGATTTTGTTCACCGTCTTTTTATGCGCACTTTTCGGCGCCAATGCCGTAGCCATCAAGGTCACCATGGCCGGCATCGGCCCGCTCACCATGGCGGCCATGCGCTTTAGTATGGCGGCCGTGGCCATATCGCTGTGGGCCCATTTCACCGGTCGCAGCCGGCCGCTTCAACCCGGGCAGTGGCATCACCTGCTCTTTATCGCTGTACTCTTTACCGCCCAGTTGACGCTCTTTTATCTGGGGCTCTCCAAAACCCACGCCTCGCGCGGCACGCTGCTGGCCAACCTGCAGCCCTTTTTCACGCTCTTTCTGGCCCATTTTTTTATCGCCAACGACCGTATCACGGCCCGCAAGCTGATCGGTCTGGCCCTGGGTTTTGGCGGCGTGGCCTGCGTCTACTGGGAGCAGCACGGCGGGGGGGGCCAGTTGCGGACCGGTGACTTGCTCATCACTTGCGCCGCATTTCTGTGGGCCGCCAACGGGGTTTACGTCAAACGCATCATCGACGATTTTGAGCCCCATCAGGTGATTTTGTATCCCATGATCGTCGCCGTACCCTGTTTTTTGGCCGGCGCCGTGATCTGGGACGGCGAGATGGTTTTCAACATCACGCCCACGGTGGTGCTGGCCTTGCTCTACCAGGGACTGGTGACCGCCGCTTTCGGTTTTGTGGCCTGGAATCAGTTGCTGCAGCGTTACGGCGCCGTGGCCCTGCACTCATTTATCTTTATCATGCCCGTCTCGGGGGTGATCCTGGGCGGTGCGCTGCTCTCCGAACCCATCACCCTAAAGATCCTTCTGGCACTGCTGCTGATCTGCCTGGGGCTTTTGGTCATTCACCTGCACGCCAAACGACCGGCCGCACCGATTCTGCTCTACCGGGGTTAGACCTGTACGATTTGCCATGGATAAAAAAACCACCGCCGCCAACAGCCTCCTGTTCGTTACCGCCGCCATATGGGGGTTCGCCTTTGTGGCCCAGCGGGCGGGCATGACCCACGTGGGCCCCTTCACTTTCAACGGGGTACGCTTCGGCCTGGGCACAATATCACTCATTCCCCTTTTGGTGTGGAGCGAGCGGCGTCAGCGGGATCCAGTTTTAAACGGCAAAAAGGCCTTTTGGGGTTGCGTCGCCGCCGGTGTGGCCTTGTTTTGCGGGGCTTCCCTGCAGCAGGTGGGTTTGGTTTACACCACGGCCGGAAAGGCCGGTTTTATCACCGGACTCTATGTGGTGCTCGTCCCTATACTCGGCATCGCCCTGGGCCTGCGCAGCGACGCCGGCACCTGGGTGGGCGCCTTTCTGGCGGCGGTGGGCATGTACCTGCTCTGCGTCACCGACCGCTTAACCATTCAGACGGGTGATTTACTCGTGCTGGTGGGGGCCTTTTTTTGGGCCCTTCATGTGCACGTGATCGGGTGGCTCTCCCCGCGCATGAACCCCATCAAGATCGCCGCCGTTCAATTCGGCGTCTGTTCATTGTTGAGCCTGATCACGGCCGCGATGATTGAAACCATTGCCCTGGCCGGTATCCGCGCCGCGGCGCTGCCCATATTGTACGGAGGGTTCATGAGTGTGGGCATTGCCTACACATTGCAGGTGGTGGCCCAGAAACACGCCACCCCGGCCCCGGCGGCCATCATATTGAGCCTGGAGGCGGTTTTCGCGGCCCTGGGCGGCTGGTGGCTGCTGGGTGAGGTGTTGTCGGTGCGCGGTCTCATGGGCTGCCTGCTGATGTTGACCGGCATGCTGCTCTCGCAGCTCTGGGGCATGTATACAAACGCCCGTTTTGAAAAATCGATGCTGTAGCGGGGTGCGAACGCAGCCGCTTCGGCAGAATCGGCGCCTGGCTTGAGCAACAACGCATTTTTTTAGCAGGTCAGGTGGAATCCGGCCCCAATGCGCCGCTGCCCGACCAGTTGATTGAACACGTCAACGGCCTTGGGCGTGGGTTCGGCCACCAGTTCAATCTTTTTGCTGCGCAATAGACGTTCCACCGCGGCGTCGATGGTCATGCGTCCGTAGGCGCCGGTACCGGCGATGATGATTTGCGGAGCCTCCTCGACCAGATTTTCAATGTCCTCCACGCGCAGGTGGTGGCCGTGCCGGCGCCACCACCCATCCTGAACGCGGTTGTCCGGGAGAATGATGATATCGTTGGCGTAGGGGTGCCCGTCAATAGTGATACGCCCGAACTGGTAGCTGTCGATTTTCACACGTGCCCCTCCTCGGGCACGATGCAGATGAAGCGAAAGGGCAGCGGGGACGCGTTGCGGAACTGGTGCTCGCTGCCGGCCGGCACGTAGGCGTAACTTCCCGCCGACACGCTCTGGTCCTTGCCCGCCACGTGCAGCACGCCCTCTCCCTCCAAAATGTAATTGATGTGCGGCCAGTCATGCACGTGTTTGGGGGTATAGCCCTCGGCCCCCAGTTCGATGATACGCATGACATGCCCCTGCCACCCTTCAGCCGGTGAAATGAGCACTTTCATGGCGGCATTTTTAACCTCCGGATTTTGAATTGGCGTGGCCTCTACACCGTGCTCGCTTGCGACGATCATGTTATGCTCCTTGGTTAAATTCCGGTATTTATCTAGAGTTGTACCCCCTGCCGATGATGTCAAGCCGCCATCGAGCACAACCCTTTCGCCAAGGCCCATTTAACGACCATCACAAATGTGCTATCTTCAGCAAACCGCCACTCCAATGAAAGGAGCCATGCTTGCCATCCGACGAGTCCATTTTCGACCAGACCTATCGTCACTACCTGGATCAGATTCAAACGCTGGATCTGAAGACCATCGCCCCCAAGCTGGGGGCCCATCTTCACAAGCAGTGCTGGGCGGTCCCCCTATTGGGAAGAACCTATCAGATCTCCCCCGAAGGTTTCTTTAACAGCGCCGGCAAGCGACCCGCGTTCGAGGTGTGCGTGATCCTGGCCAAGCACCTTTTGATGTTTCCCGAAGTGCCACCTGCGACCGGGCAGTGGTCGCACTATCGTGATATGAAAGACGCTGGCCCTTTGACCGTCTACTGGGCTAACAATGTGGAAGGTGCCATCGTAAAGCGCTTCCAAGGTTCGGCGCAGCGCCTCGAAAACGCGGCGGCTACCCTGGGGGGCGTGCCACCGGCCGAACCCCTGGCCTACGATGTGGACCTGATCATACCGGCCCTGCCGCGTATTCCCGTGCGGCTGCTGTTTAATGAGGCGGAAGAGGAGTTTCCAGGCAACTGCTTGGTATTGTTACGAAAATCAGCAGAAATATACCTGGATGCCGAGTCACTGGCCGTGTTGGGCGCCCTGGTGTATCGCCGTTTGATAGCGGCCGGTTGAACTGATCGCCCAGCAACCGGTAAGCACAATCACCAGCCGCCAGGCCGGGCTTGTGGCTGCTCTTGATATTTTTTGCAGCCATGGGCATAGTAATGGTTAACACTTATTGACTCGAGCGCAGCTCTTCCATCGACAGATAACAAGCCAGAGGTGCCCGATGGCGTCCGACGACAGATCGCAACAAAGCGCCCAAAACCTGCTTTCGGCCTGGCTGGAGACGGCCAACCGATTCTACAATAGCATGGCGGCCCTGCAACAGCGGCCTTCGCAAGATTCCGATGACCCGGCCAAGGAAAACACCCGGCGCCCCGATACCAAGATGGCCTGGGAAGCCTCCTTGAAAAGCTTTCAGACCCTGGCCACGGCCATGGAAAACCCCGAAACCATGGAGCGGCTCACCAGCGGCCTGCGGGCCGTGCCCGAGGTGATGCTGCGTATGGTGGAATCGGGTTGGAACACCTTCTTCAAGCTGCAAACCCAGTGGCTTGAGAAAACCAACCAGATGCAACAGTCCGGCCAGGCGTATAATTTCGAGAACCTGGACCGCGAGGCCCTGCGCATCTGGAGCGATCTTTACGAAAAAGAGTTCCGCCAGTTTTTAAACGTACCCCAGGTGGGGCTGACCCGCTTTTACCAGGAACGAATGGGACAGAGCCTGGACCGTTTTTTTCGCTTCCAGACCGTCATGGCTGAATTTATCCAAGTGCTGCACCTGCCCATAGAAAAATCGATCCAGGTGCTGCACGCGGAGATCAACGACCTATCTGAAAAAAATGAACTGCCCGGCACCAGCCGCGAATATTATCAGCGCTGGATCAAAATCCTCGAAGGCCATTACATGCGGCTCTATCAATCGGACCACTTTGCCGATGTGATGGCGCGCACCCTGGCGGGCCTGGAGGCGTTCGTGGCGGCGCGCAATGAGGTGATCCTCGATGCACTGCAATCGCTACCGATCCCGGATCAAAAAGAGATGGATGAGCTCTACAAGGAGATCTATCTGTTGAAACGCCGGGTCCGAAAGCTTGAAAAACAACTGGCCGGAACCAAGTAGCCACAAGCCGTTCACATCTTGAAGACGCGCCTTTAACCTGCGGGTCAACGACTGTTGAGGGGGAAGATCATGACATCGCCCAAAATTCCTGTCGATCTCATCCTGTCCAAGCTGGCCGAAGACGCCCAACGCGTGGGCGAACGTGCCAGCAAAGCCTCCGATGTATTGCTCGAACCCATGCAGACCGATCTGGCCACCACCCCTTACGAAATGGTCTACGAAGAGGATCGGGTTCGGCTGAAGTACTACAAAAGCACCGCCCCGGAGGAGAAAAAGGTGCCCACCCCCCTGCTGGTGGTCTATGCCCTGATCAACCGTGAGACCATGCTCGACCTTCAACCGGGCCGCAGCGTGGTGGAACGCATGCTGGCCGACGGGCTCGACATCTACATGATCGACTGGGGCTATCCGGGCCGCAAGGATCGCTACCTGACCATCGATGACCATGTCAACGGCTACATGGACAACGTGGTCGATTTTATCCGCCAGCGCCACGGCATCGACAAGGTCAACTTGATGGGCATCTGTATGGGCGGCACATTCAGTGTCATTTACAGCGCCCTGCATCCCCACAAGATCCAGAACCTGGTGACCACGGTCACGCCCACCAACTTCGACACCGACCAGGGCCTGCTGCACCTGTGGATGCGGCACGTCGACGCCGACAAGATGGTGGATACCTTCGCCAACATTCCCGGAGACTTTCTCAATTTCGGGTTTCTGCTGCTCAACCCGGCCCGCTTGATGATCGACAAATACGTCGGATTTCTCGAAAATATTGACAACAAAAATTTCGTGGAAAACTTCATCCGCATGGAAAAATGGATTTTCGACAGCCCCGACGTTCCCGGCGATACCTTTCGCCAGTTCGTCAAGGATTGCTACCAGAAGAACCTGCTCATCCAGAGCAAGATGGTTGTCGGCGGCCAGCGCGTGGATCTGAAGAAGCTCACCATGCCGCTTCTCAACATCTATGGCCAGTACGATCACCTTGTGCCGCCGGCCGCCTGCGAGCGACTCACTGGTAGCGTGGGCAGCAAGGACACCGAGGACCTCTGCCTGAAAACAGGCCACATCGGCATCTATGTCAGTTCGCGCTACCAGCAGGAGTTCGCCCCCAAGATCGCCAATTGGCTAAGGCAACGCGAAACAGCGCCCCCGAAAACCCCTAAAACCACTGACAAAACAACGCGCAAGGCCGCCCCTCGCAAATCCGGTACCGCCCCCAAAGCGCGCCCCAGACGGGCCCCCGCCAAACGGGTCGCTCCGGCTAAGAGCCGCCCTGCCAAGAACTAAATGCCCCCATTTGAACCGGCAAGGAGATCGACAAGATGACCAAGAAGGAAGATTATTTCAAAACGTTCTGCAATATCAGCAAGACGTTCGGCGCCACTCGGAACCAGGCAACGCTTTTGGAGTTGATCGTCAACAGCGTGATCGAAACCATGGAAGCCAAAGCCGCTTGCCTCTACCTTGCCGACGAAGTCGAGGATGTGTTCTACCCCGTCTCCCAAAAGGGCCTCTCCGAGAACTACCTGCACGCCAACGTGTTTCATGCCCGCGGTCTCGTGGACGGCATTAAAAAGGCGGGCTATCTGAGTTTCGAGGACGCCACCAGCGACCCCCGCCTCGAACACCACGAGGCTAAGAAGGCCGAAGGCATCGCCTCGATCCTGACAGTGCCGGTCACGGTGGATAACGAAGTGATCGGCGTCTTGTCGCTCTACACCGCCCGGCGCCGGGTGTTTGACGAGGATGAAATCGGCTTTTTAAGAGCCCTGGCCGATCAGGGCGGCATGGCCATCGTTCAAACCAAACTGATGCAGCAAATCCGTGAAAATACCAGGCTCTTCCTCGATCTCTCCTCGAGCATCAACAGCAGCCTCGACATCAAGCAGATATTGCACATTCTGACCGAACAGATCAGTGAACGCATGGACCTGAAAGGGGCCACCATCCGCCTGGTCAACGAAGACGCCGCTACATTGGATCTGGTGGCCAGCTACGGCCTCAGCGAAACTTTTTTGAACAAGGGCCCCGTCTCTTCCACCAAAAGCGCCATTCAGGCGCTCAAGGGCAAAACCGTGGTGATCGAAGATGCCACCACGGACGAGCGCGTGCAGTACAAAAAGGAGATGCAAAACGAGGGAATCGTAACCCTGGTGGCAGTGCCCATCAAATCTAAAGAGGCGGTGATCGGCGTATTGCGTCTCTACAGTGGGAAAAAGCGACGTTTTACCCCAGAAGATCTGCTTTTACTCAAAACGCTGGCTCACCAGGGCGCCCTGGCTATCCAGAACGCGTCGCTCTATATCCGCCTGGCCGAAGACAAAAAGGCCCTGGAGGAGGATATCTGGAGCCACCGGCAGTGGTTTTAAGCGCTGTTTATTTTATTCATCAGGAGAGGTAAGACGATATGCCCGGCAAATCGGTCGATGAAATGACCATCGGTGAAAGCGCACAATTTTCCAAAACCATCAGTGAGTGCGACGTCTATCAGTTCGCCGGGGTTACCGGTGACTTCAACCCCGCCCATATCGACGAGGTCTACGCCGCCGGTACCTTCTTTGAGACCCGTATCGCCCATGGCATGCTCTCGGCCGGCTTGATCTCGGCCGTGATCGGCAACCAGTTGCCGGGCAACGGGGCCATCTACATGAAACAGGAGCTCAATTTCAAGGCGCCCGTGCGCATCGGCGATACCATCACCGCCCGGGTAGAGGTCACTGAAATCGATACGGATCGAAACCGCGTGCGTCTTTCAACCACCTGCAGCAATCAATCCGGTAACCTGGTATTAGACGGCTTTGCCTTGGTGTCACCGGTCAAGAAATAAACGGGCCACCCACAGCCCGTCGTCGGGGCCTAAAAAGGTCCCGCTACTGGCCTGAAGGCGGTTTTTTAGGGGGTTTCGGAAAAAGCGGCCCCATGCCCGAAAACGGGTTTTTAGAAAAGTCCGAAAACCCCATCCCCATCTTCAGCCACTGTTGAAATTGCTCGTCTACCGCACTTTTGGTGTTCAGATAATTCTCGATAATCGGTTCCAGGTAGCTCTGAAAAAACTCCTCCAGCGCCGTATCGCCGTATCGAATCATTAGATGCAACACCGCCGGGGGGAAAAGAAAATTTTTCCCGCGGGCTTTTTCCAAGAGCACCTGGGTGAGGATCATGGCGGTGACATCCTCGCCCGTTTTGGCGTCGCGCACTTCCACCCAACGCCCCTTGCGCACTTGATCGGCCACCGCTTCCAGGGTCACATAGGCGCTTTTTTCGGTATCGTACAGCCGGCGATTGGCATACTTCTTAATGATCAGCGTTTTGGCGCTCACCGCTTCCTCCCGAGTTGTGCTATTGCGTCATTTTTCGATTTAATATTTTAATAGGTCGGAATAAAATATTTAAGAAAGCTTAATTTTTTCTTAATTTTACTATTGGTAGCGGAATGTGTCAAGTGCGTTAAAATAATATTGTTGCATTGCAACATTTTTTCCTTGACAAAGCGTTTTCCGGCCCCTAACATAGAGGTCACAAACGGACATGACCATTTCGGTTAACGCAAACCAGTATAACCGCACCAACACAAGGAGGTAAACAATGATGGATTCCCAAAAACTGGTCAAACAGATGATCGACTTCAACAAAGCCACATTCGACAACACCTTCAGCGCCCTCACCATGCTTCAGGAGCAGGCTGAGCGCATGTCCAGCACCCTGCTCGACCAAGCCACCTGGCTGCCCGAAGAAGGCCGCAAGGCCATCACCGACTGGGTGGAAGCCTACAAAAAGGGCCGCGAAGATTTCAAAGGCATGGTCGATGAGAACTTTGCCAAGGTGGAAAGTTTCTTCGAAGAGACCCAAAAAGCCACCAAGGGCGGCAAGTAACCGTTGAATTGGCCTCACGGCCGAAGTGTAAAATGGCAACTCGAAAGCCAGTGCCGACCCTGCATCCGGCACTGGCTTTTCACTTTGCGGTTGTTATAAAAGTTTTTCAACGAAATTCTTAAATAGACATGTCACCCCAAGCTTGGTATCGTAACACACTTGATTCTATGTTTTTCCCAGCCGCTCACTATCAAAGCGATCCACCCCAATACCCTTGACCTGACAAAGGATGGCCCCATGACGCCCAAAAACACTGACGCCCCCTATGCGGTTTTGGCCGGTATCAATACCTTTCAAGAGGCGCTGGCGGCCACCCAGAATTTCTGGGCCGGATTTTCTAAATATGCGGTCGATTTCATGATCCCGCAGATGCTCTCCATGCAATACGTGAGCGACGTCGAACAGCAACGCGTCATAAGCCAGCCCTGGCACGAGAACCTCGAGGCCTACCTGAAATTGAACCGCTTCTGCAACGACCTCTTTTTGCGTGCCGCCAAGGGCAGTCTTGATGCGGTGCAAAACTTTCAGGTCCAGGAGCTTGAGCGGCTTTTCGGCGACAAACAAACCCCGGAAAACCCGGCCGACCTGGCCGAGGCCTGGAACGCCCTGACCACTTTCGTCCACCGTCAGGCCCGCATGGCTGACATGGTGTCCAACGGATTGCCTCGGGCCATTGCCGATGTGATCCCCGAATACGGGTTTCACTTCGAGCGCGACGGGCAGGCCAAAATCGCCGAAACCGATCGATTCATCCTCTACCGGGTGACGCCAACCGACAAAACCGTCTCCCCCCGGCCCGATGCCAAACCGTTGATGATCGTGCCGCCCTATGTGCTGGGATCCAATATTTTGGCCTTTTTGCCCGGAGAGAATAAAAGCTACGCCCACGCCTTCGCCAACCAGGGAGTGCCCACCTACATCCGGGTGATGAAACCTATCGGCCAAAACGAGGCCGTGCAGACCATGACCGGCGAGGATGACACCCTGGACACTGCCGCCTTCTGCCGACGGATCGTCGAGCGGCACGGCCGGCCCGTCACCCTCAACGGCTACTGTCAAGGCGGGTTTTCAGCCCTGTGCAACCTGCTCACCGGTCAACTGGACGGCGTGGTTGACGCCCTGATCACCTGTGTTTCGCCCATGGACGGCACGAACAGCGAAGGGCTGGCCTACTTTCTGCAGTCGCTACCGCAACGCTTCAACGACTTGGCTTACGGTGTCAAACGCTTGCCCAGTGGCAACACGGTGGCCGACGGCACGCTGATGGGCTGGGTTTACAAATTGAAAAGCATTGAAAGCGAAGCGCCCCTGGCGGCCTATTTCAGGGATCTTTCCATGTTCAGCCGAACCGACGCCGACGCCATGGCGGTCTCAAAAACGGCGGCCGCCCTTAACTACTGGCTCAATTACGAACGCACCGATCTGCCCATGGCCATAACCCGCATGAGTTTTGCCAGCTATAACACCCCCATTACCAGCGACGGTACCTTGCCGGTCCGTCTCTTCAACCAGCCCCTGAAGCTCGATCGCCTGAAGGAGATGGGGCTCAAATGGCTGATCTGTTACGGTGAAAATGACGACCTGGTCGAAAAAGAGACCGCCCTGGCACCGTTGCGGTGGGCCGAGGCCGAAGTAACCCCCTTTCCCAAAGGGCATGTGGCCATCGCCACTTCGTGGTCCAATCCCCAATCGGCCTGCGCCCTGCAGTCGCGTTTTGGCGAGGGCAATTACCGCGGCCCGGTACGCTTTCAGCTTGATTTGGATGCCGAAGCGTGATCGGCGAACCGCCTGAAACCTTCCGGAGAGGATCCGAAGATGAAACCCATCGATGCCGATTTATTGGAATTCTGGGGCAATCTGCTGCTCAACGCCGCCAAAAGCCAGCGTGCCGGCCAAGCAGCGGCCGACTGGATGCAGCAGGGTTTCAGCGCCATGGGTGAACTTTCAGAGCAGTTTCAACGCGCCTACGGCTTCACTCCCCCGACCAATGACACCCGCACCGAAACTGAAGACGACAACGCCTGGCAGCAGGCCATGGAGCGCTATCAGCACGCTTTCCTGCAGTTCCTGAAACTACTCGATGTGGTCCCACGCAGCACCCATCAAGCATTGGAAAAACGCTACGATAAGCTGCAAACGGAGATGATGGCGTGCAAGGCCACCGTGGCCCGGCTGGCGGCTCAATTGAACAAAGGTCGCGGCGAGAACGACCAGGCCGCCTTTACAGCCGAATTTGCGCAACTGGTGGACAAACAGGCCCGTCAGTTCACACAGCTTTTGGAAAGCTACCGAGAAATGGTCAAAGACCCCAATAAATAGTTCCGCCAGGCCTTCTTGCTCGTAGCCCCATCTACCTTAAATCATAGCGTTTAATTACGCCATCATGGCAACCCCGCCCCCAAGATGCCATCATCTCGGCCCTTGCGCAAACCAACGCGATAGCTTAATAATCATCCCCAACACCCCGCCGGCGCCAAAGCCGGTGAGATCGCGTGATCCTAAAACCCCCAATGGCCAAACAGATGGCAAATCGCAGGGTCGTCAGTCACAAAATCACCCTCTTCCTTCAATGCCTGATCGACGGGCTCTACCCCGAAGTGGGCGAAGCGGTAGTTACGATCTTTGAGCGGCTCAAGCGTCCCATCGACTACCCGCTCGATCAAACCTGCTGCGGACAGCCGGCCTACAATGCCGGATACCTTGACGAAGCCCGCCGGGCGGCGCGCCACTTCATCGAAACCTTCGAGGCGGCCGAGGTGATCGTCTGCCCATCGGGGTCCTGCGTTCACATGGTACGACACCACTACGCCCATCTTTTCAAGGCCAGCCCCGATTGGCTGCGGCGCGCCCGGCGGGTGAGCGAAAAGATCTATGAGCTGACCGAATATCTGGTGGATGTGTTGCAGGTGGTCGATCTTGGCGCCCGTTTCGATGGCCGCATCACCTACCACGACTCTTGCCACCTTCTTAGAAATTTGAATGTATCCGCCCAACCACGCATTTTAATTGAGCATATTAACGGGGCAAGCCTGGTGGAAATGCACAATTCCGATTACTGTTGCGGATTCGGCGGCACCTTTGCCGTTAAATACCCCCAGATTTCAGCCGCCATGGTCAGCGACAAGGTGGGCCACGTGCTGGCCAGCGGTGCCGATGTGGTCACCGGTTGCGACATGGGCTGCTTGATGAATATCGAAGGGGCGCTGCACCGGCGGGGATCAGCCGTGAAAGTGCGCCACATCGCCCAACTCCTGGCACAGCGGTAGATGGAGATGATATTAGTTATTGAACAAAAATGCCGATGACCGAAGGCTTCATGACGCCCGAGCATTACAAACAAAACGCCAGTTTAGGCATTGCCAACCCGGTCCTGCAGCGCGCCCTGGTCAACTTACAGGAGCGCTTCGGCCGCGGGACGGCCCGCGGGTATCTGAACTTGCCCGAGGGGCCGCAGCTACGCCAGATCGCCCATCAGCGGCGCATGGCGGCCATTGAAAATCTCGATATTCTGCTCGAGCGTTTCGCCGAGCGTATCGAAGCCAATGGCGGCCAAATCCACTTTGCCGTCGATGCCCATGCCGCCCTGCAGGCCTGCTTAGGCATCGCCCGCCGCCACGGAGTCGCACTGGCCGTCAAGGGCAAGTCCATGGTCAGCGAGGAGATCGGTCTCAACCCCTATTTTCAACGCCACGGCATCGAAACAGTGGAAACCGACATGGGCGAGTATATCGTGCAGTTGGCCGCCGAGCATCCCTCGCATATCATCGCCCCGGCCATCCATAAAACCCGCCAGGAGATCGGTCGCCTTTTTGCCACCAAACTGGGCATCGCCTACAGCGAGGATCCATCCACCTTGACTCAGGCGGCCCGTAAAGTCCTGCGGGCCAAATTTCTGGCAGCCGACATGGGTATTACCGGCTGTAACGTTGCCTGCGCGCAAACGGGGCATATCACCACCCTTTCCAACGAGGGCAATATCCGCATGGCCGCCACCCTGCCCCCGGGTGCATGTGGTGCTGATGGGCATGGAGCGCATCACGGCCCGCCTCGCCGATCATGACATGCTCTTTCGGCTGCTGGCGCTGGGTGCCGCGGCCCAGAACATGGCCGGCTACGTCAGCTACGTGGGCGGCCCGCGGCGGGCCGATCAAATCGACGGCCCGGAGGCCTTTCACGTCATTATCATCGACAATGGACGCTCGCGCATCCTGGCCGACCCCGAATTTCGCGAAGCGCTGTGCTGCATCCGCTGTGGCGCCTGCCTCAACATCTGCCCGGTTTATGCCAAAATCGGCGGCCATGCCTACGGTTCGGCTTACAGCGGCCCCATCGGCGCGGTGGTTACGCCTCTTCTTGTCGGCATAAACCAAGCCAAGGACCTCTGCCTGGGCGAAACCCTCTGCGGGGCCTGCAAGGAGGCCTGCCCGGTGGACGTCGATCTGCCGCGCATGCTGCATGCCTTGCGGGTCAAGCTAGCCCAGGGCGATGCGCGCTGGGAGGTCAAAGCCGCTAACCCGCTGGAACGCGTGGTTTTTAAAGGTTGGTCACGCGCGACTGCCAGCCGCCGGATCTACGACCTAATGCTACGCCTGGCCGCCGCCGGACAAACCGCTCTGCCCCGCTCGGACGGTATGCTGCGCCGGCTTCCGCCCCCTTTTTCCGGCTGGACCGAACAGCGCGACTTGAAACCCTTGGCAACCAGAACCTTTAACCGCCGCTGGCGCGAGCGACGAGCCAAAAAATCATGAGTGCCATGCGCGACCGCCAAGCCTTTCTGGCTAAAATCCGCCGGGCCCTGGGCCATGACCCTGTAAAAAGCCGTGGCGCCGCGGCCCTCTTTGTCACCCCGGAGCCATCAGCGCAGACGCTCCCGCCGGACGGTTCTATACTGGAACAACTCTCAGCGGCTGGTGCCGCCATGCAAACCCCGGTTACGGCTGTGTCGGATCCCGCAACAGCGGCGACGGCCATCGCTCGCCTGGCCGTCGAAAGTCAACCCGAGTGGAGCGACACCAAGCAGATCGTCTGCTGGGACCACCCTCTGGTGAACGCCTTGCAGCTCAAGGAGCGACTGGCGGCAGAGAAAATCGCTGTCCACAATCTCGGCAGCGACGCCCTTCCTATTGGGTCGGCGCCCCCAAAAGAAGCATGGCGACAGATGATGGCCGACGCCTACATCGGCATCACCTCGGCCCTTTACTGCCTGGCCGACACGGCCACGCTGGTGCTGTCAAACCGCCCCCGGACAGCCCCGCGCAACCTCTTTGTTACCGTCGATTCACGTCGCCGTCGTCCGTCAGAGTCAAATCATCCCCGACTTGAAAACGTCTTTATCGTCTGCTGGATAGCGACATTCGTGACGGCGGCTGACCCGCTGGGCAA
This sequence comes from uncultured delta proteobacterium, assembly GCA_963783425.1. GTDB lineage: Bacteria > Desulfobacterota > Desulfobacteria > Desulfobacterales > QNYZ01 > CAWANO01. The sequence goes on along the minus strand of CAWANO010000004.1, from coordinate 16,679 downwards.
CAGCCTAACGATGATCACCGGCCCCAGCAAAACGGCCGATATCGAGGCCACCATGGTGCACGGCGCCCATGGACCGCGGGCGCTACATATCCTCGTGCTTGATAGACAGGGACAAAAAACCGTTATCCGTCTTGAACCATCGACCCTGAAACCTAAACAAAGGAGGTTGGTCATGAAACATCATGTATTCGGGCGTATTTCAATGCTTACCTTGCTGGCCATGCTTTTGCCTGGCCGGACCGCTTCTGGCTGAAAATGTGATCAAGGTGGGGATCGTGGACTGCTACAGCGGCCCCCCCAGCACCTACACCAACGATGTCCGCGACGCCTTCAAGCTGGCCGTGGACGAGATCAACGCCGCAGGGCGGCGTGCTGGGCCAACAGATCGAGTTCGTCACCCGCGACAGTAAGTTCAAGGTCGATCTGGGGCTGGCCGCCGCCAAGGAGCTGGTGCTGCGGGAGGAAGTCGACATCCTCATGGGCACCATCAACAGCTCCCTGGCCCTGGCCATTTCCGATCTGGCCAAAAAGGAAAAGATCCCCTTCCTGGTCACCTTTTCCAAGAGCGCCAAGATCACCGGTGAAAACGGGCACCGCTACGTCTTCTCCATTACCGAAAACACCGCCCTGGCCGGCAAGGCCGCCGCGGTGGGCCTGGCCAAAAAACCGTTTGTCAAGTACTGGATCGCCGGTGACGACTATGAATACGGCCATGCCATTGCCGACGGTGTCTGGGAAAACCTAAAGGCCCTCAAACCCGAGGTGGAGCTGCTGGGGCAGTCCTGGTGGAAAGTGGGCGAACCCGACTTCACGCCTTACATCACCGCCATTCTGGCCGCCAAACCGGATGCGGTCATCGTGGCCACCGGCGGCCGCGATTGCGTGCCGTTTCTCAAGGCCGCCAAAGCCACCGGCTTCAATGAAAGAGTGCCCTTCTACATGCACACGGCCACCGAACTGTCCACCTTGAAGCCCTTGGGGCTGGATGCCCCCGAAGGGGTGATCGGCACCTCCAACTACTACTTCTATTATCCGGAAACCCCCGAAAACAAAGCCTTCGTGGCGAACTTCCAGAAGGCCTACGACCGCTACCCGGCCGTGGGCGCGGTCTACGGCTCCATGGCGGCCGATTTCATCAAGGACGCCTATGAAAAAGCGGGCGAGGTCGACACGGAGAAGTTCATCGACGCCCTGGAGGGCTTGACCGTGGAAACCCCCGTGGGCCCGGTCACCATGCGGGCCTACGATCACCAGGCCATGCTGCCCATGTTCATGGGCGCCACCAAAAAGAGCCCTGACCATGATTTTCTGATCGCCACCGATATCGTCACCATACCCGGCGATGAGGTCATGCCCACCATCGAGGAGATCAAAAAAGCACGGGGTGAGTAGTCGCTCATGGAGTTTGCCGCCAACATCACCCTGGTCGCTTTGTTGCAGCAGATCCTGGTGGGCCTCAGCCGGACCACGATCCTGTTCATCGTGGCCTCGGGGCTGAGCTTGGTCCTGGGGGTGCTGCGCATCCCCAACGTGGCCCACGGGTCGCTCTACATGATCGGCGCCTTTTTGACCCACGCCGTGGCCACGGCCATCGGCGGCACGGCGGGGTTCTGGCTGGCCCTGATGCTGGCGCCCTTGGGCGTGGCCCTGATCAGCTTTGTCGTGGAGCGGGGCCTCTTTTGCCACCTCTACGAGCGTGAACACTTGATGCTGCTGCTGTTCACCTTCGCTTTTACGCTGGTGTTCGGCGATCTGGTCAAGTTGGTGTGGGGCTCGGATTACCGCAGCCTTTCGGCGCCGCCCTTGCTGCAGGGGTCTTTTTCCATTTTTGGCCTGCCCTTTCCCCGCTACAACCTGTTTCTGCTGATCGTCGGCCCCCTGGTGGCCTTGGGGTTGTGGCTGTTGACCAACAAAACCAACATCGGCAAAATCGCCCGGGCGGCGGCCGTGGACCGCGAGATGGTCTCGGCCGTTGGGAATCAACGTCAGCTGGGTATTCGCCTGGGTATTTGTGATCGGCTGCTTTCTGGCCGGGCTGGGCGGCGCCCTGGTGGCCCCGACCCAGAACATCACCCAGGGCATGGATCACGCCATTATCATCGAGGCCTTTTTGATCGTCATCATCGGCGGGCTGGGCAACATCTGGGGGGCTCTTCTGGGGGCGCTGATCTTTGGATTGACCGATGCCATCGGGATCCTGGTCTGGCCCCAGTTCGCCATTGTGTTTCCCTACATGGCGGTGGTGACGGTACTGCTCTTTCGGCCCAAGGGGTTGTTGAAGTCGACCTGGTAGTCATCCTGCGGCCCAATGGATAACTGATCCACACTGAGGAGAACGTGTTGTCGAGGAGTCATAACGTAAAAAACCTCCACGCCTGGATCATGGCGGCGATGGTGCTGGGCTTGTTGGTATTGGCCGCAGTTCACATCGCGCTACTATGTTTACCTGACCTCGCTGGTCCTGGTGACCGGGCTGCTGGCCACCAGTTTGAACCTGGTGCTTGGGTTTGGCGGGATGTACCAGTTTCATCATGCCGTCTTTTACGGCGTCGGCGCCTACGCCTTTACCCTGCTGATCACCAAAACCGCCTCTCCCCCTGGCTGGGATACCTGGCCGCGCCGCTGGCCGCGGCCCTGTTGAGCTGGCTATGGGGCTGATCACCCTGCGCCTCTCCAAGCTCTACTTCGGCATGCTGCAGATATCGCTGGGCTCGCTGGTTTGGGCGGTGGTATACCGCTGGTATGGATTCACCGGCGGCGATGACGGTATCCACGGGGTGGCCATGCCGGTCGCCGTGGCCGCCACCAGCGGCGCCTACTATTTTACCCTGGCGGTGTGTGTGGTCTGCATGACCCTGATGTACCGCATCGTGCAATCGCCCTTCGGACGCACCTTTCAAGGCATTCGCGACAACCCCGAGCGCACCGCCGCCGTGGGGGTAAACGTCCGCCGCCATCAACTGCTGGGGCTGGTGCTGGCCGGGTCCTTCGCCGGGGTGGCCGGCTCCCTCTTTGTCACCGTGGAAGGCAGCGTCTTTCCGGAACTGATCTTCTGGACCCTCTCGCTGGAAATTCTGATCATGTGCCTGCTGGGCGGATGGTTTGTTTTCATGGGCCCCATGCTGGGTGCGGCCATTATCGTGCTGCTGCGCACCTTTGTCGGCATCTACACCGAATACTGGACCCTGATTCTGGGGGTGGTGTTGATGCTGCTGATCTTTTTCCTGCCCGAAGGTGTTTTGGGGTTTTTGTTTAAACCCCGCGGCAAGAAGAGGCAGACATAAAATGCTCCTGGTGGAGAATCTTCAGAAATCGTTCGACGGCTTTCAGGCCGTCCAGGAAGCCCACCTGACGGTGGAGGCCAACGAGGTGGTGGCCGTCATCGGGCCAAACGGCGCCGGCAAGACCACCTTGTTCAATCTGATCACCGGCCAACTCAGGCCCGATGCCGGCCGGGTAGTGTTCAAGGGCAGAGAGATCACCACTCTGGCACCGCATCTCATTTGCCGCCGCGGCATGGCCCGCTCCTACCAGGTGGTCAACATCTTCAACCGCCTGAGTGTGTTTGAAAATGTGCAAATCGCGGTGATGGCCAGGCAGGGTATAACCCGCCAGATCTTCTCGGCCGCTCGAAAACAGGCCGTTGGACCGACCATGGCCATTCTCGACAGCATCGGTCTGGCCGGCAAAGCCGACCATGTCAGCGGATCGCTCTCCCACGGCGATCAAAAAGTGCTGGAGATCGCCGTTGCCTTGGGAAGCGATCCTCAACTGCTGATCCTCGATGAACCCACGGCCGGCATGTCGCCCGAAGAAACAGCCACCACCCTGGCCTTGATGAAGCGACTCTCCGGGCAGATGGGGCTGACCGTGCTCTTTTGCGAACACGACATGAACCTGGTATTTGCCATCGCCGACCGCATCATGGTGATGCACCAGGGACGAACGCTTGATTCAGGCCGACCCGCGAAACCGTTAGCGCACAACACGCGCCGTGTTCAGGAGGCCTACCTGGGAGGCGCCGACCAATGCTTCGTGTAGAAGAGATTCACACCTACTACGGCCTCAGCCACATCCTTTTTGGTGTTTCGCTGGAAGTCAACCCGGGTGAAGTGGTGGCGCTTTTGGGCCGCAACGGCGCCGGCAAGAGCACCACCATGAAGAGCATCATGAACATGGTGCCGCCCCGCCAGGGACAAATCATGTTCAAGGGCGAAACCTGCCGTGGCCGCAAGCCCTTCCAGATCGCCCGCAAGGGCGTGGGCTATGTACCCGACGACCGGCGGGTGTTCGCCGATCTCAGCGTGGTGGAAAACCTTGAGATCTCCGCCCGCTACGACCGCCGTGCCGATTGGAACGTTGCGCGCGTTTTTGAATTCTTCCCGGCCCTGGGGGACATTCGCCAGCGCCGGGCCGGTTTTCTCAGCGGGGGCGAGCAGCAGATGCTCACCATCGCCCGGGCCTTGATGACCAACCCCGACCTGCTGCTGCTCGATGAACCCACCGAAGGCTTGGCCCCATTGATCGTACGCGCCTTGATTGATAACATCCTGCGCTTGAAGCAGGAGGGGCTCACCGTCTTGCTGGCCGAGCAAAACTTGATGGTGGCGTTGGATTTGAGCGACCGGGCCTACATCATCGACAACGGCGCCATTCGCTACCATGGCACCAGTGACGCCTTGCGCACCGACCAAACCGCCCGGCAAAAGTACCTCTGTGTGTAAACGGCCCCTCTCGAAAAAGCCACTGATAATGGCCTCTAACGGTGACTTGAACCCATGACTAAAGCGCTAAAGCGAATCGGCCTTGTATTGGGCGCGATACTCCTTCTGACGGCACTGCTTATGGCCGCGAGCGTCGCCTACCTCCATTCCCACGACGCCCGGCAACGCCTGCAGCAGCTGGTCAATGACCGTATCAAAGGCAATCTTAGCTTTGATAACTTGGACCTCTCCCTGCGACGCCGGGAGTTGACCCTGCATGGGATACGCATTGACGACGCCCAAGGCGACCCCGTTCTCATCCTGCCGCGACTCCATGTTCGCGTCGACCCATGGGCCTTGCGCGACAAGGCGCTCGTTCTGGAACGCATCGAAATCGACCGGCCCGACCTGAATCTGGCCAATACGGCATCGGGTGCCATCAACATTGCAGAGGCTTTTTCGCCCGTTAAGGTGGCCGAAACGCCGGCCCAAAAAGCGCCGGCATCCGGAACGACATTTCAGGTTCGCGTCGATGAGATCCAATTGAGTGACGGTGCCCTGCGCTGGACCGACGCTACAGGCGCCCTGGGTGTCGAACTCCAAAGTCTCGACCTCAAGGGCGGCATGAACACGGCCCCCTTGACGGCGACACTCCAGGCATCCGCCGACCAAGGTATGGTCAACCACGGCGATCGGTCGTTTGAGCTGCGCCCGATGGCGCTTGCGGCAGGGTTTACCGACAATCGTCTCAGCATCGATTCGCTCGCCCTCTCGCTTGACCAAGCCAGTACGGCAATCACTGGCGAGATCGACCTCGCCGCCGCCCAAGCGCCCCGATTTAATCTCGAGGCGCACATCGAGAGTTCCGTTTCGACCTTGCGCTCCATAATAGGATATCGACCGGCCTATTGAGGGGACGCTGACTGCCAGTCTCGATCTCAAGGGGAGCTTGACGGAACCGTTGGCCAATTTAGCCGTCACCGTCACCGAGGCCAGCATCGCCGGTGATCCGGTAGCCCCGCTAACGGCCGAGGCGCACCTCAAGGCCCGACAGCTAACGATGCGGATGAACGCCTCGGGTGGCGGCACCGGCACTTTGACGATTGAAGCCTCTGCCGATTTAGAGCCGCTTTTCCCGCATGGGTTCGTTACGGCGCCCCAGGACCTCTCCAAGCTCGCATACCGCCTGAAACTCAACGTCGACCAATGGCACCCTCAAGGGTTGGCGCTGCCCGTTCAAGGTAGCCTCAGCGGAGACCTAGCATTGGCCGCCACCGGTATCGACCCACGTCGCGCCCAGGTTGAGGCAACCTTCGACCTTTCGGGCACCAATCTCGCCACCGCAGCAATGCCCAGCCCGATGACGGCCGACCTTTCCGGTGGTGCGCGCCTCCAGGAGGGCACGCTCCAAGCCGATCGGATCAAGGGTCTGATCGCCGACACCCGCGTTGATCTATCCGGCCGCTATCCACTGGATGGCGGCGCGTTTGACGTCCTGGCCAAGATCGATGCGCCGGAACTGGCTCGCTCCCTGTCGCTGGTCGGCATCAACGACATCTCCGGCCAGCTCCTTTTAGACCTCAAAGCCCAGGGCACCACCGCCGAACCCGCCGCCCGTGCCACAATCACGGGCAAGAACCTGAACATAAAGTCCTACGCCATCGACCAGCTGACGGCCGATCTTGCCATCTCCCCCCTAAAGGGCGTGCGCCTTTCAAACCTCTTGGCAACGCGCCAAACTACGCGCGTCAGCGGTAGCGCCCACCTGCCCTGGCGTGAGGACCTTTTCAGTAACCCGGTCAATGCCACGGGCGAGGTGGCGCTGGATTTCACCAACCTGGACCTTGGCGACTTCGTGCCGCCCGAATTCGTCACCGGCGTCATCGACGGGCGCCTGACGGCCAACGGGCGCCTCGTCCAGCCGGCGCTTACGCTCTCGGCCTCCGGGCGTGACATGACCACCATGGGTTACCGGCTAGGGGCGGTACGAACCCAAGCGCGTTTCGAGCAGGGCCGGCTGCATGTAGCGCCGCTCGTCGCTCAAGATGGCGCTGGCCGGGCGGAGATCAACGGTGACGTATGGCTGTTGATGCCTGACCAATGGCGCTTGCTGAAAGACCCCCGTTTCGATCTGGAATTGTCCGGCCGCGACATCCAGTTGGCCGACTTCTGGCCGCAAGTGACCGCCAAGGCCGACCTCGAGGCCCAGGTGCGCGGCCCCTGGTCGGCGCTCGAAGGAGAGGGAAGCCTGCAAGCCGAAGCAATCGATTTTGGCTATCAAAAAATCGACGCACTGACCACCACCGTCCGCCTGGCCGACAGCACCGTTTTCATCGATGAAGCCCAAGTCTCGCTCTCTGAACAAAGCCGACTTAAGGCCCACGGCTGGATCGCCTTTGACGGCCGCTACGACGCCGCCATCGAAACCGCAGCGCTGGACCTGACCGACGTTGAGCCGCTGCAGCTCAACCAGCGCATCGAAGGCATATTGCGCGGCCGGCTGGAGGGTCAGGGGTCAATCTCCAATCCCGCCGTCAACGGCCGTTTTGACCTCAGCCAGACGCGCATCAACGACCTGCCGCTAAGCGACACCCGCTTGGAAGTCGCCCTGAAGGAGGGACAACTTGAGCTCGATGGCCAGCAAGCGGAATTGTCCCTGGCGGGCGCGTACCATTTGGTTGAACATCACTTCCATGCCACCCTCGAAGCCAGTGGGCTCGACCTGGCCCCCTACTTCATCGCCTTTGGCAAAAAGGATCTCTCCGGCAGTTTCAGCGGCACGGTGGCCGTCTCCGGTGACAGTCGACGCCATTTCCCAGATGCGCGCCGACATCGCCATCCAAACCATCGAGCTGGCAACCCCTCGGCTTGAGCTGTTGCGCACCGCGCCCTTCGAAGCCAGTTTTCGCGACGGCCGCTTGACGATCCCCAACTTAAAGGTCTCCTTTCTCGACCAGGGCGATCTGGTCATCCAGGGCCAGGGCGGCCTGGAGGGCCCCCTCGACTTCAGCGCCCAGGGCAAATTTCCCTTCGCCGCCCTGGAGATTTTCACCGATGCGGTCGCCGAACCCAAAGGAACCTTGCGCATTACGGCCCGTTGACCGGAACCGCCCCCAATCCGGTGGTGGCGGGTGAGATACGGCTCGACAATCTCAGCGCTGTGCTGCCCCAGCTCAACCAGCAAATTTCGTCGGTCAACGGCACCTTGCGCATCACCGACAAAGCTTTGACGGTTGTCGATGAGCTGACGGCCAAAATGGAGGCGGGGCGACTGGCGGTCACCGGAAATGTGACCCTGACCGACCTGAAACCCAGCCAGCTCGATCTCAGGCTGGCCGGATACCAGTTGCCCTTTTCCATCGTCGACACCATGGATCTCACCGCCAACGCCAGACCTGAACTTGCAGGGCGACTGGCAACAGGCCAAACTGAACGGTCAGGTTGAGTTGATCGAAGGGCTCTACTATAAAGATGTCAACATCAGTGTCTTAAACACCTTGTCGGCAATCGCCACCGGACTGATCCGGAGAGATCGCGTCACGCAGACCCAAGCGGTGGAGATCCCCGCCAATCCCTTTTTAAGAAACCTAAGGCTCGATATCGGCGTGGGTTCCCGCAACCCTATCGAGGTGGACAACAACCTGGCCCAGCTTAGCGTCGCCCCGGATCTTCAAATCCGGGGGCCTGTTCACCAACCGGTCATCACCGGGCGAGCCACCGTGGAAGAGGGCGTGGTCCACTATCAGAACAATCGCTTTATCATCAAACGCGGCGTCATTGATTTTATCAACCCCCAGCGCACCACGCCCGAGTTCGATATCGAAAGTGAAGTCACCGTGCGTCAATGGCTGATCACCCTCAGGGTGACCGGGCCACCCGAGGCCCTTGAGTTCGAGCTCTCCTCCACCCCGCCCCTGGATGATCAGGACATTTTGTCGCTCCTGCTTTCGGGCAGAACCTTTGGCGAGTTGGTCGAGGGCGAAGGCGGCAACTCCCAGGCAACGGCACGCATGCTTGCGGACCTGATTGTCTCCCAGTACGGTGAGACCATCAGGAATGTTACCGGGCTCGACATCATCGAAACCGTACCGGACGAACCGGATGACGACGGCAATGTCGGCGTGAAAGTGACACTGGGCAAGAACCTGACCGAACGGATGCAGGTCAGATATGACATGACCGACCGCGCGGGGGAGTTCGAAGGTCGGGTCAGGGCCGAGTATCGTTTTCTGGAAAATATCTTCCTGTCGGGGTTTCAGGAAAACAGCGGCGCTTTCGGCGGCGCCCTGACTTTTCGGCTGGAGTTTCGATGAACACCACAAGCGCCCGCTTCCTCCTATCGTCTGTTGCCTCCTTACGGGTCCGGTCTTGGCTTTCAACGCAAAGCCCGCCAGGGCGCAAGGTGAAGCCGCCGTCATTCAACCCATCGTCTCGGAAATTCAGGTCACCATTGAATCGGTTCCCGGTGGAGGCGAAAACCTGGACATCCTGCCCGCTTCTCTCGTCTTTCTCAAGAAAGGGCAGCCATTTTCCCCAGAGCGGCTGGAGCAATCCATCCAGGCGCTGAAAATGTCTCAACGTTTCGAGCAGATCGAAATCGACTCCAGCGAACGGGAGAATACGATTGCCCTCTTTTTCAAGCTGGTACCGTTCAGACTCATCTTCGATATCCAGGTGCGTGGCGAGCGACCGCTTTTTGAACGCGATGTGCTCAACGCATTGACGATTCAGCCCGGAGATCCCTACAAACCGGCCGCCCTGTCGAAACAGTCCGAACTGGTGGCGACCGTGTACCGGCGCCAGGGTTTCCCGGACGCCAAGGTCGAGATTGTCGGCCAAACACGCCCGTCCGACGGCTTCATTGAGCTGGTGGTGTCCATCCAAAAGGGCGAACCCGCACGTCTTTCGGAACTGTCGATCATTGGAAATCGTGCCATCAGCGAGACACGTATATTAAACCAATTTACCACCTGGAGAAGACACCGCGTAACGGGCAATTTTCGCCGTTTTAGCGAGCAGGCTTTCAAGGCCGATCTGGATACGCTAAAAGCATTTTTTCGTCGTCAGGGCTTTTTCAGGATAAACATCAGCCATGAGCTGACCATCGATCCCCACGATCAGCGGGTTTCGGCGCGGGTCACCATCGACGAAGGGCCGCGCTACATCGTCGAATTCAGTGGCAATGAACAGCTCTCCGACCGAAATCTGGAGAAGGTCATTTCACCGTTGCTGGCGGGTTATGTCGGCCCCAGTACATTCAAACGCGCGGTCAGAGAACTGAATCGGCGCTATGCGATGGATGGCTTTCAAAATGCGGACATTGAATTGCAACGCACGGAGAGCCTTGATGAAGGCCTGCCGGTTGAACATGTCCGGTTCACCGTCGCCGAGGGCCCGCGCACCCTGGTCAGCAGTGTTGCCGTGGTGGGCAACCGCGAAATTGCCACCGAAGTTATTCTGGCCGATGTGCTTACGCGCCCGCCGGCGCTTTTTCATTCGGGGGCATTCGATCCGGCCACCCTTAATAAAGACCTTGTCACCTTGCAACGCCTCTACCTGCAAAACGGTTTCCTGACGGCTGCCGTAGAGGAGCACCTGACCTTTTCGGCCGACAGCCAGCAAGTGGACGTCACCCTAGCCATCGACGAAGGCCCCCAAACCATGGTGACCGCCGTAAACCTCCCGCCCGGCATGCCCATATCAAAATCCGAGGCGCTGGAGGCCTTGGTGCTCAAACCCGGTGCAGCTTTCCGCGAATACATGATCACCAGCGACCGGAATACCCTGGAAGGATTGATCAGCCAACTCGGCTACCCCCACGTCAAGGCCGTTGCCCAGCCGCGGCTAAGTGATGACCAACGCCAAATCACGTTGAACTACACCGTCGAGAGCGGCCCTCGCGTCACCTTGGGCGAAATTTTTTATATGGGCAACTTCAGAACCAAACGGCGCGTCCTCAACCGAGCCCTTGAACTCAAGCCGGGTCAGCCTTTTGTCCTAAAGAGCACCCTCGAAGCCCAGCGTACCTTGCGCAACATGGAGGCCCTTTCCTCGGTGCAGTTCGACACATTCGGTCTGGCCACGCGCGACCCCCAGGTCTTTATTTTTGCCTGGGTGGTCGAAAGGAAACCCTACTTTATCGAGATAGGCGGTGGATACCAGAGTGACAAAGGTTTTTTCGGGCTGGTTAAGACGGGTGATCTGAACCTGGCCGGGCGTAACAAGGCGCTGCAACTGGGGGGGCAGGTCAGTCAAGTCGGCCACCACCTGGAGTTAAAGTTAACCGAACCCCGGCTTTTTAACAATCCGACCCAGGCCACCCTTTCGACTTTCTGGGACCGCAAAGCTGAATTCAATCAGGTGTTCGGCACGGAAGTGATCGGTACCGCCATCAGTGTTGCCCGCACCTATTGGGAAGATTTCGATGTGGGTTTAAAACTTCAGCACGAATATCGCGACGAATTCATGCAATCGGGTGAAGCGCGGCCGGCCGATATGGAAGATAGTGAGTTCAATCCCCGTAACGTCTTGGTGACCACCCCGGCTCTGCGCTACGACACCCGTGATTCCATCATTCAGCCCCGCAAGGGCTTTCTGTGCGGCGCCGGCATCGACATCGCCAAGGGGCTGGAAAATTCACTGGACGATTTTTTACGATACAAACTCGATGCCCACTACTACTACTCGCCGCTGGAGCGTGTGACGTTGGCGGCCGTGGCGCGCGCCGGCTTCATCGATCCTTATGGTGGCAACAACAACGTGCCATCGGACCAACTCTTCTACCTGGGCGGTACGCTGGATGTCCGCGGCTATGGTGAAAATGAGTTGTTGCTGGATGAGGAGGGAGATCCCCGGGGTGGCCGTCGCGCAGTTTCGGGCAGTGTAGAGGCCCGCATCTACATATCGCGGGGTTTCGAGCTATCACTCTTTTACGATATCGGCCGGCTGTCGCTGGCCGACGGTGGGGATGCTCTGGACGGGTTTCGCGATTCGGTGGGGGCCGGGCTGCGCTATATTACCGCCATCGGCCCCATCGGCTTTATGTACGGCCACAAACTCGATCCTCAGCCCGGTGAAGCCTCGGGTCGCTGGCACTTCTCCATCGGTTACACTTTTTAAGCGGCTCACCGGCGTCCTTTGTCAGTCACCATGCGATTCGTAGGCCACCAGCCGCACACAGAGCTTCTTTTCCAGCGCCTGTAATTTCTCCAGATGGGCTTTTGACAAACCTGCCACCTGAGGGGGTGTATAGTAGGCCAGAATGCGCGTACCGGTCTCGGCTTCCAGGGCCTGCAGGGCGGCAATGCCGCCCTCGTCAAGATAATCGGCATAAGTGCGATCGAAATCCATGAGATCCTCCGTTGGTTTGGGTAGCGTAACCTTCCGAAACAATATTAACGTCCATCATGGCGCGCACACGTCAAACCTAATGGACATGCGCGCAGTGGCGGATAGAATCAATTAACCGGGTCTCCGGAAAACATGGGGCGGTTCACCCTTTTAAATGTATAGATCAGATTTAAATGTATAGATCAGAATTCGAACTTTCAAGAATTAAAATTCTGTTTTGACCAAATCGTACAACCTTCAATTGGGATATGGATATGGTATCATCAGGCGCAACCATTCCATCAATTTGATAGTATCTGTACATTTTAGCCTTGCTGGAAAATCGATTTTCAGGTAAATAATTTAGAATTACTCGGTGAAGATTGATCTCAATGAATCACAGGTTTGCGATAACAGGCCTAATCAAAGACATCTTGTGTATCATTCAATCTGAAGTTTATTTTCGAATATCATCGGTATTGTTAGAAATGCTGGAACTCAAGGATAATGCAAGTTATGTTGCCAGTTTGGTTATGTTGCGAGTAATTTAATTCCCCCCTTTTATTCCCTCCATCTAATTCCTTTCAAGATGTGTAACATCTCTATATCATTCCTCTAATTCAAATTTAGTATTAGGGGGGAGATATGGAGCAAATTCCTTGTTGTCATTGTGGTGATTTTTTCACCCCCAGCCCCCGGCATAAAAACCAGGTATACTGCATGAGACCCGCCTGCCGACGCGCCCGCAAAGCCGCTTGGAAGCGCAACAAAATGCAAACCGATCCGGATTACCGCTACAATCATAAGCTGAGCAATCAAAAGTGGGCAAAAGCGCATCCGGGCTACTGGAAAGACTATCGCAGTCGGCATCCGGAGTATGTTGAGCGCAATCGCATTTTACAGGCAGTTCGCAATCGCCGCCGAACCTGCAGCGACCAACCGAAGGCCAAGGAGACTTGATTGCAAAGGTAGACGCGTCGATATTTTGTAAAAACAGGATGGTAGGGCAATTTTACCTGGTCCCGGTGATTGCAAAGGTAGACGCGTTAAAAGTCAATATTTTCGACATCTCAAGCCCTTATCGATGATTGCAAAGATCGACTCGTTAGCAGATGACGCCACGGTTTGTTACATGTGTCATCAGCGAAAATGCAAAGGAGTCGGTCATGATCAAAAAGAAGATACTCATTGCCGAGCGTGTTCGAGGCATTGACGGCGGGTTCAGCTTTATCCCGCATCGGTTTCTTACCGGCGGTTTTTTGGCTTCATTAAATCCGCACGAACTGCTGCTGTATTTTTTTCTGGTATTGTGCGGCGATCGCAATGGGCTGAGTTTTTACAGCTACGATAAAATCTGCACCCTGCTGCAAATATCCGTGGATCAGTATATTTAAGCCCGTGATGGACTGATAGAAAAAGACCTGATCGCCTTTGACGGCACAATCTTCCAGGTGCTTTCACTTCCGTCTACTTTCGTCGCACCCAAAATTGAGCCGCCGCGCCGCTGTGATCGTACCAAACAACCGGAATCGCTCGGCCAAATTTTCAAAGAAACATTCAAAGGGTCGGCCAATGGGTAGGCGGCACAAGCAGCCGATTTGTTGCGATATCGCCCAAATCTGTCGGGAGTATCTCGTCTACTTTCAAAAGGCCCGGCAAAGTGGCCCTACACAAATAGAGGGGATTCGAAGGATTTTGATAGCATTTAGCGACTATCTCGATAAGTCCCAGATCCAATTGCCGGATATCAACATTGAGCATGTCGATGGCTTTTTAGCGGCGTTTAATGCCCCATACGCCCGAAGCACCCAACGCTTGTATCGATCCTACCTGCGGGGTTTTCTGCGCTACCTTTACAATGAGCGCAACATATTGACCCAAAATCTGGCCGATTTGATTATTGGCCCGCCGATGTTTGCCAAGGCCAAGCCACCGAAGTTTTTACGCCCTCATGAGGTCAACCAACTGTTCAATCATTTGCCGTATTCAACCGGCTGTGAGTTGCGCACCTATGCAATGGTTCATCTGGCTTTCTTTTTAGGCCTGCGGCCTAGTGAAATCAGCCGGATCACTCTCGACGATATCTCTTTTGCAAAAGCACAACTGACCCTGAGAAATCGAAAAAACAACCGCCCCCTGCAGCTACCGATACCCGAAAGTACGCTCAAAGCCATTACCGCCTATATTGTCGGCGCGCGACCGAAAGTCGAACACCGCACCCTTTTTGTTCTGCTTGTTGTTCCGCACAAACCCATAAGTAGCGGTCTTGTCGGTCAATATCTCACGCGGGCGCTGCGCAGCGCCGGCATTGATGGCACCGCCTATTGGCTGCGGCACACCTATGCCCAGAATTTGCTGGAAGCCGGTGCGACGCTTTTTGAAATCAAAGAAATGCTCGGCCATGACAGTATCGAGTCGACCGGAAAATATCTGAGCATTCACACCGCGTTGATGCGAAAGGTCCTGTTTGATGAAGTCCTTTGAAAGTTTTTTTGCCCGGCAGATGGAAGCCTTTATCGCTTATCGAAAGGGGCTGGGCTACGATGAAAAAAACATCCGAAAGGCGCTTTTGACCCTTGATCGGTATCTGCTCCAACAACCGGACCCTTCGGTTGTCTGGCAACCCGTCTTTTATCTAAAGATAAGAAAAGATCTGAAATTGGCGCCATCTTCGGCAAACGGTGTCCTTTATGCCGCACGGTGCTTCTTTCAATATCTGCTTCGCACCGGACAGTGCCGCAACAATCCACTGCAAGATGTTCCCCCTTTGTCCCCTCAGGCATTTATCCCTTTTGTCTTCTCGCCACAACAAGTCGATGAATTGTTGGCGGCCGTATGCAGTCAAATCCGGAAAAACAGACGATGTTTTCTCAGCGATCTCAGCGAATATCTGGTGATTCTGCTGCTGGCGCGCTGCGGAATGAGAATTAACGAGCCGTTGCGGCTTACAATAAAACAATACCGGGCCGATGAAAAAACCATTTATATCGAAAAAACCAAATTCAAAAAAGACCGCCTCATTCCCATCCCCACAGCTGTGGCTAAAGAAATTGACAATTATCTGGCCGCCAGAGCGGCTTTGTCGCAAGAGGTGGCAAATCCGTTTCTTTTTATCGGCAGAAGACAAAAAGGACTGTATGATCAACGTATTCGTTTGGTCTTTCACACGGCCTTAAAACGTATCGATATTGACAGGCCGCGACAGGCTATCGGCAACACCATCTTCGGCAAGCCCACACCACACAGTTTGCGGCATTCATTTGCCGTCAACACCCTCAAAGCAGCCATGGCCCGGGGACAGGCAGCCCAAAATGTTCTACCGGTGCTAGCCGCCTATCTGGGACATGTTGAATACCGCCATACAATGAAATACCTCAAGGTGGTCGATGCCAAAAGCGGTGTGCGCTTACTTAATTTTGCCGGTAGTCAACGTGAGGACCCATGAGGCTGACCAGCTGCATCTATCAGTTTTTCGATCAGTATCTGCCCCACGTAAAGGGCTGCAGCCGCAACACAGTCAAAAGCTACCGGGATACGTTCGCCCTTTTTTTGCCATTTGCAGCCAGGTATCATTCGATCAAAATCGACTCGCTAAAGCCCGAACATTTGTCGACGGATTTAATTTTGGGCTTTCTTAACTGGATAGAGTCCGACCGCCAAAATACCGCAAGAACCCGCAATCAACGCCTGGCTGTGTTAAAGTCTCTGGCCAAAATGATCCGTTTTATGTATCCGCAAAAACGAAAATTGGCCGAATCGATCCTGGCCATCCCGCAAAAGCGCTGCCAAAAAAAACTGATAGGATTTTTATATCCTCAGGAAATCTTCAATGTTTTGAACAGTGTAAATATCATCAAAAAAGACGGCTTTCGGGATTACACCATCTTGCACCTTCTCTATGACTCCGGTGCCAGGGCAACAGAAATCGCCACCCTTCGTTTGGATTACTTCGACTGTCAAAACAAAACATTGGCGATCCTGGGCAAAGGCAACCGGTATCGGCAAATCGAATTGTTGCCCAAAACCGCGGCACTCATTGATCAGTATATCGCCAAATATCGTCGCATGCCCAATGCCTTTAGCAAAGAGCATTTATTTGTCAACCAGCGCGGAACGACCTTCACCCGCCATGGCATCAACCGGCTCTGTAAAAAGTATCTCCAGCGCACACTCAGTGCCAAGCGATTGAACATCATTAACCCTGCTCACAGCTTCCGGCACTCGTGCGCCGTTCGAATGATCGCCGAGGGAAAGCCCGTATCCGAAATTAAAAACCGTCTGGGCCATGAAAATGTGCAGTCCACCATGGTGTATCTGCAAATGGATCTGAGCCAAAAACGGCTACTGCAGGAAAAATTTATCCGCTTTACCCAGCAGCATATGATGGCGGATCCCAAAATAGACGAACTGATCCAGTGGGAAAATAAACAAGACGTCCTTGAGTGGTTGGACAGCCTTTAAAGACCTGTCATTGTCTCCAGGGGTTACCCCGGGGAATATCCAGGCACAGATTGTTATGTTGACTGTTTTGTTACAAACTCGTAATATCTACAGCAACATACTGTTTTTTATTGTTTTCTAACTTTCCACTTGCACATCTGATTATTGCTGTGTTATCAAACAGATAGGGCTACTCGCAACATAATG
>CAWANO010000003.1:0-74525 GCA_963783425.1 uncultured delta proteobacterium | reverse complement strand
CATTATGTTGCGAGTAGCCCTATCTGTTTGATAACACAGCAATAATCAGATGTGCAAGTGGAAAGTTAGAAAACAATAAAAAACAGTATGTTGCTGTAGATATTACGAGTTTGTAACAAAACAGTCAACATAACAATCTGTGCCTGGATATTCCCCGGGGTAACCCCTGGAGACAATGACAGGTCCTTAAAGGCTGTCCAACCACTCAAGGACGTCTTGTTTATTTTCCCACTGGATCAGTTCGTCTATTTTGGGATCCGCCATCATATGCTGCTGGGTAAAGCGGATAAATTTTTCCTGCAGTAGCCGTTTTTGGCTCAGATCCATTTGCAGATACACCATGGTGGACTGCACATTTTCATGGCCCAGACGGTTTTTAATTTCGGATACGGGCTTTCCCTCGGCGATCATTCGAACGGCGCACGAGTGCCGGAAGCTGTGAGCAGGGTTAATGATGTTCAATCGCTTGGCACTGAGTGTGCGCTGGAGATACTTTTTACAGAGCCGGTTGATGCCATGGCGGGTGAAGGTCGTTCCGCGCTGGTTGACAAATAAATGCTCTTTGCTAAAGGCATTGGGCATGCGACGATATTTGGCGATATACTGATCAATGAGTGCCGCGGTTTTGGGCAACAATTCGATCTGCCGATACCGGTTGCCTTTGCCCAGGATTGCCAATGTTTTGTTTTGACAGTCGAAGTAATCCAAACGAAGGGTGGCGATTTCTGTTGCCCTGGCACCGGAGTCATAGAGAAGGTGCAAGATGGTGTAATCCCGAAAGCCGTCTTTTTTGATGATATTTACACTGTTCAAAACATTGAAGATTTCCTGAGGATATAAAAATCCTATCAGTTTTTTTTGGCAGCGCTTTTGCGGGATGGCCAGGATCGATTCGGCCAATTTTCGTTTTTGCGGATACATAAAACGGATCATTTTGGCCAGAGACTTTAACACAGCCAGGCGTTGATTGCGGGTTCTTGCGGTATTTTGGCGGTCGGACTCTATCCAGTTAAGAAAGCCCAAAATTAAATCCGTCGACAAATGTTCGGGCTTTAGCGAGTCGATTTTGATCGAATGATACCTGGCTGCAAATGGCAAAAAAAGGGCGAACGTATCCTGGTAGCTTTTGACTGTGTTGCGGCTGCAGCCCTTTACGTGGGGCAGATACTGATCGAAAAACTGATAGATGCAGCTGGTCAGCCTCATGGGTCCTCACGTTGACTACCGGCAAAATTAAGTAAGCGCACACCGCTTTTGGCATCGACCACCTTGAGATATTTCATTGTATGGCGGTATTCAACATGTCCCAGATAGGCGGCTAGCACCGGTAGAACATTTTGGGCTGCCTGTCCCCGGGCCATGGCTGCTTTGAGGGTGTTGACGGCAAATGAATGCCGCAAACTGTGTGGTGTGGGCTGGCCGAAGATGGTGTTGCCGATAGCCTGTCGCGGCCTGTCAATATCGATACGTTTTAAGGCCGTGTGAAAGACCAAACGAATACGTTGATCATACAGTCCTTTTTGTCTTCTGCCGATAAAAAGAAACGGATTTGCCACCTCTTGCGACAAAGCCGCTCTGGCGGCCAGATAATTGTCAATTTCTTTAGCCACAGCTGTGGGGATGGGAATGAGGCGGTCTTTTTTGAATTTGGTTTTTTCGATATAAATGGTTTTTTCATCGGCCCGGTATTGTTTTATTGTAAGCCGCAGCGGCTCGTTAATTCTCATTCCGCAGCACGCCAGCAGCAGAATCACCAGATATTCGCTGAGATCGCTGAGAAAACAACGTCTGTTTTTCCGGACTTGACTGCATACGGCCGCCAACAATTCATCGACCTGTTGTGGCGAGAAGACAAAAGGGATAAATGCCTGAGGGGACAAAGGGGGAACATCTTGCAGTGGATTGTTGCGGCACTGTCCGGTGCGAAGCAGATATTGAAAGAAGCACCGTGCGGCATAAAGGACACCGTTTGCTGAAGATGGTGCCAATTTCAGATCTTTTCTTATCTTTAGATAAAAGACGGGTTGCCAGACAACCGAAGGGTCCGGTTGTTGGAGCAGACACCGATCAAGGGTCAAAAGCGCCTTTCGGATGTTTTTTTCATTGTAGCCCAGCCCCTTTCGATAAGCGATAAAGTCTTCCATCTGCCGGGCAAAAAAACTTTCAAAGGACTTCATCAAACAGGACCTTTCGCATCAACGCGGTGTGAATGCTCAGATATTTTCCGGTCGACTCGATACTGTCATGGCCGAGCATTTCTTTGATTTCAAAAAGCGTCGCACCGGCTTCCAGCAAATTCTGGGCATAGGTGTGCCGCAGCCAATAGGCGGTGCCATCAATGCCGGCGCTGCGCAGCGCCCGCGTGAGATATTGACCGACAAGACCGCTACTTATGGGTTTGTGCGGAACAACAAGCAGAACAAAAAGGGTGCGGTGTTCGACTTTCGGTCGCGCGCCGACAATATAGGCGGTAACGGCTTTGAGCGTACTTTCGGGTATCGGTAGCTGCAGGGGGTGGTTGTTTTTTCGATTTCTCAGGGTCAGCTGTGCTTTTGCAAAAGAGATATCGTCGAGAGTGATCCGGCTGATTTCACTAGGCCGCAGGCCCAAAAAGAAAGCCAGATGAACCATTGCATAGGTGCGCAACTCACAGCCGGTTGAATACGGCAGATGATTGAAAAGTTGGTTGACCTCATGAGGGCGTAAAAACTTCGGTGGCTTGGCCTTGGCAAACATCGGCGGGCCAATAATCAAATCGGCCAGATTTTGGGTCAATATGTTGCGCTCATTGTAAAGGTAGCGCAGAAAACCCCTCAGGTAGGATCGATACAAGCGTTGGGTGCTTCGGGCGTATGGGGCATTAAACGCCGCTAAAAAGCCATCGACATGCTCAATGTTGATATCCGGCAATTGGATCTGGGTCTTCTCGATATAGTCGCTAAATGCTATCAAAATCCTTCCAATCCCCTCTATTTGTGTGCGGCCGCTTTGCCGGGCCTTTTGAAAGTAAACGAGATATTCCCGACAGATTTGGGCGACATCACAGCAAATCAGCTGCTTGTGCCGCCTACCCATTGGCCAACCCTTTGAATGTTTCTTTGAAAATTTGGCCGAGCGATTCCGGTTGTTTGGTACGATCACAGCGGCGCGGCGGCCCAATTTTGGGTGCCCGCACGAAAGTAGACGGAAGCGAAAGAACCTGGAAGATTGTGCCGTCAAAGGCAATCAGGTCCTTTTCTATCAGTCCATCACGGGCTTTAATGTATTGATCCACGGATATTTGCAGCAGGGTGCAGATTTTATCGTAGCTGTAAAAACTCAGCCCATTACGATCGCCGCACAATATCAGAAAAAAATACAGCAGCAGTTCGTGCGGATTTAATGAAGCCAAAAAACCGCCGGTAAGGAACCGATGCGGGATAAAGCTGAACCCGCCGTCAATGCCGCGAACACGCTCGGCGATGAGTATCTTCTTTTTGATCATGACCGACTCCTTTGCATTTTCGCTGATGACACATGTAACAAACCGTGGCGTCATGTGCTAACGAGTCGATCCTTGCAATCATCGATAAGGGCTTGAGATGTCGAAAATATTGACTTTTAACGCGTCTACCTTTGCAATCACCGGGACCAGGTAAAATTGCCCTACCATCCTGTTTTTATAAAATATCGAGGCGTCCACCTTTGCAATCAAGTCATCCTTGGCCTTCAGTTGGTCGCTACGGGTTCGGCGGCGATTGCGTACTGCCTGCAAAATGCGATTGCGCGCAACATACTCCGGATGCCGGCTGCGATAATCTTTCCAGTAACCCGGATGCGCTTTTATCCACTTTTGATTACTCAGCTTATAATTGTAGCGGTAATCCGGATCAGTTTGCATTTTGTTGCGCTTCCAAGCAGCTTTGCGGGCGCGTCGGCAGGCGGGTCTCATACAGTAGACCTGGTTTTTATGCCGGGGGCTGGGGGTAAATAAATCACCACAATGACAGCAAACAATTTGCTCCATATCTCCCCCCTAATACTAATATTTTAATTAAAGGAATGATATAGAGATGTTACACATCTTGTGAAAGGAATTAGATGGAAGGAATAAAAGGTAGGGAATTAAAACTCGAAACATAACCAGACTGGCAACATAACTTGCATGATACTTGAATTCCGGCGCTATTAACAATGCCGATGATCACGTTCCAACATGTTTAACTATATTGTGCTTGAAATGTTGGAGTTATGTTGCGTGATTGATTATGTTACCAGTTTTTCTGATTCCCGCCGTTTGATTCGTCTATTTTATTCCCTAAAATTTTAAAGAGTCTATCTGATTCTTTTTATTCACCCATCTGCGCCTGCCAGTTCCCGCCGATTCCTTTGATTCCAGCATCAGATGACATAAAATCGTTTTCTTCATCCAAAGGAGAAAACGATGGGCCGGACAGCTACCCGAAAAAAACCATGTCGTATATGCCGCCGTTGGTTTTTGCCCGATGTGCGACTTAAAGACCGCCAGAAGACCTGCGGCCGGACAGAATGTAAGCGGCAATGGCACAATAAAAAGTGTGCCCAATGGTACCGCGCCAATATTGACTATTTCAAGGCAAACTACCTGCAAAAGAAGATCGATGCCGCAGAGGGCGACGAGCCTCGATCCACTGACAAACCCAACCCCCATCAACCCAAGGTGACCCGCAGCCGGATGAAAAGCGGATTGCCGGTGGCCTACGTTCAGGAACTGGTAGGGGTAAAACACATTGTCATCATAGAATACCTGGCGCAACAACTCCACCAGCGCCGTTGGCGTGCCCCCCCATAGTCAGTGGATATCGGCGATGGCTTTTTCAAGAGCCGTTAATGATTTAATTGCCTGTAATCATAAGGATATTAACGCACTAATCCATTTAAGCTTTTAAGCGTTGATACGATGATAATCCACTGTATTTAATGGATATCTAAACCGACTACTCTGCAAACGGTTTTAAGACTCGATAGACTGGCCCGCCCGATTGCCGGTACAGTTGCCGGCAAGGGGGCGAGCATGATCCGGAAAAAGATCCTCAATGCCGAAAGAATCCGAAAGATAGATGGCGGCTTTAGTTTTGTGCCCCATCGGTTTATTACCGGTGGCTTTTTGGGGGCCTTGGGCCAGAAAGAGTTGCTGCTCTATCTTTTTCTGGCCATCGTCGCCGATCGCCATGGATTTTCCTTTTACGGCTACGATCGCATCTGCAGCCTTCTGGAGTTGTCCCTGGAGGAGTATATCCAGGCCCGGGACCAGTTGATGGACATGGATCTGATCGCCTTTGACGGAACCCTTTTCCAAGTTCTGGAACTGCCTGAAAAACCTATCCATCGTGTAAAAGCAGCCGAGACAGCCTCACATTGCCGATCTGATCCACAATACCGCCCGGAGTCTTCACTATGACCGATGAAGCCATACTCATTGAGTGGATCCAGCAAAGAGTGGTAGAAATTGAAGGGGCCCTCAAACAGCTGGACCAAGCTGTTGAAGACTACCTTCAATGGATGGCTGGAAAATGGATATTCAGAGGCTACCTGTAAGGCACACGGGCAAAGTTTGAATCCGTTCACAGCGTTTATCCGTAAGATAAAATACAGCTTTACGCATATCTTTACCCAGGCAGTTATTGGGCAGTTTAAGAAAAGCCTATGGAGTCGATCAACTCAATGCTGTTTACGGACTGGCATGGTATCTGTTTGACCAGGGGAAGATATCCCGGCCGCTATCGGCTGCCGACCACGCAAAGGGATTTGCCGAAAATCTACGAAGACTATCTTTTCCACGATCAACAGCAAAGACAGTGGGCCGATCGAAACGCCAGGCAAAACCGGCGAGTCCTATGGGCCTTTCATGAATATCTGCTTACAGAAAACATCGATCTTAAGGCACTTATCCATTGAAAATGTGGATGCATTTTTCGCGCACATTTTTTGCTCCGTTTAAACCCTCCAGCCAAAGAAGTTACCGTTCAAAAATACGTAAATTTTTAACCTATCTGTATCAGCGGGGCATCATCAAAAGAGATCTGGCCGAGTTGATCGTAGCCCCAAGGCACTATGGGATCTCCATACCGCCCAAGTTTTTACGGCCCCAGGAGATCAAAACCCTATTTGCCGACGTAAGCCTGACTTCCGACAGTGATATCCGGACCTATGCCATGATGCATCTGGGCTATGGTCTGGGGTTGCGCCCAAAGGAGATCGCCTTGATTACGTTGGATGATATCTGCTTTAGCAAGGCCGAACTGACCCTTACCGAGCGCAAAAACACCCAGCCGGAGAAACTGCCCATACCTGAAGCCACCTTAAAGGCCGTGGCCGCCTACCGGATGGCCGTTCGTCCCGAGAGTAAGCACAAAGCCCTGTTCTTGAGTCTTCATCGGCCCTATCGGCCGGCAAATGCCAATACTATCGGCTACCATATCCGCAAGGTGATGAGGGCGGTTGGATTGTCCTCAACAGCTTATTGGCTGCGGCACAGTTATGCCCAAAATCTGCTTGAAAGCGGAGCCTCCGTTTTTGAGATCAAAGAGATGATGGGCCATTACGATATTGAGTCGACCCAAAAATATCTCCGGGTGCACACGAAACTGATGGCCAAGGTACTGTTCGATGAAACCCTTTGAAAGCTTTTTGGCTCCGCACCTGGACGATTATATGGCCTATCGAATTGGCCTGGGGTATGCTCAAAAACCCCAGCTTGATAGGCTTCTGGCCTTTGATCGGTACTTGCGAAAACAGAATGCCACCTGGGACCAGTTGCAACCGTCTTTCTTTCTTCAACTCAGGGGGGAAATCAGCAAGCATCCCAATACGGTGAATGAAATCTTGTTGGATACTCGCAACTTTTTTCGGTTCTTGGTCCGCAAGGGCCTTATGGACCAAAACCCGCTCAAGGATATCCCCAGACTGCCCAAACGCCATTGTGTTCCCTTCGTTTTCTCTGAAATCCAGACCCAGGTGCTCATTGAGACGGTGAGCAAAAACATCCGCAAAAATGAGAGGTTCTATTTACTGGACCGGGGCATCACCATGGCCCTGGTGATGCTTGCCCGGTGCGGCATGCGCATCAACGAGCCATTGCGTCTTCATCGGGGCCATTACCGCAAGGGGGAAAGAACAGTTTACATTGAGCGAACCAAGTTCCGAAAGGATCGCTTGATCCCTCTTCCTAAAGCGGTGTTTGATGAACTCGAACGCTACCTGGCGCGGCGAAAATCATTATGCGCCCATGGCAACCCTTATCTTCTGGCAGGTAGAGGCCGGGCCGCTATACGAGATCAGGATGTCCGCTTGGCCTTTCACCGGGCGGTGGGGCAGATGGGTCTTTCCCACGACAAACAGGTCATCGGCAATGTGACCTTTGCTGGCCCGCTGCCCCACTCGTTGAGGCATTCTTTTGCCATCAATGCGCTCAATCGCATTAAGGCCCGGGGCCAGTGTCCCCAGCATGCTCTGCCGGTATTGGCGGCCTATATGGGGCACCGGAAATACCAGTACACCGGGGCCTACCTGAAGGTCAAAGATGCCAAGCACCGGACGGGTCTACTGGAGTTTGTCAAATCCCGGGCGGTGGTGAAATGAAGCTCTCAACTTGTCTGCATCAATTTTTTGGCAACTATCTGCCCCACATCAAAGGGGTCAGCGGCCATACGATCCAGGCCTACCGGGATGGCTTTACCCTCTTCGTTCCTTTTGCCGCCAAAAAGCTTGGGATCAAAACCGGTTCACTCAGGATCGAGCATCTCACGCCAGATTTGGTTCTCTCCTTTTTAGTGGATCTTGAGCAGCAGCGTAAGAACACGCCGCTGACCCGCAACCATCGTCTGGCGGCCATCAAATCCCTGGCCAAGATGATCCGCTTTATGCATCCCGAACATAGGAAGATCGCTAACAGGATACTGGCTATTCCCCAGAAACGGTATCAGCGCAAGCTCATCGGCTTTATGTATCCCGATGAGATCTTCAAGGTGATGCAAGCGGTGGATCTGAACCGGAAAGAGGGCTTTCGGGACTACTGCCTACTGGCGCTGCTGTATGACTCGGGCGCCAGGGCCAGTGAGATTGCCACCTTGAACCTGGACTATTTTAACGCCGAGAAAGGAACATTGGCCATACTGGGCAAGGCCAACCGCCATCGACAGATTGCCCTGATGCCGGAAACCGTCATCTTGATCAAAAATTATATTGCCAAATACCGCAGAAAACCCAAACCGGCCTATCGGCATCGGTTGTTCATCAATCAGCGGGGCAAAGAGTTGACCCGTCACGGTATATACCGGGTTTGCAAAAAGTATCTTTCTGCGGCTTTGCCCAAAAAACGTCTGAAAACCCTAAATCCGGTCCACTCGATGCGCCATTCATGTGCCGTGAATATGCTCACTTCCGGCTGTTCTCTTGCCGATATCCGCAACCAACTCGGCCATGAAGACCTTCAGGCGACCATGGTGTATCTCCGTCTGGATCTGAATCACAGACGTAAAGTCCAAAAGAGGTTCGTGGAATTTAATCGGGCGGTGCTGATGGATCGTCCGGAAATTGAAGCGTTGATCAAAATCAAAAAAGAAGATGATGTCATGGCCTGGCTGGACTCGCTTTGATGACTAAATTTAGCCTGTTGCGATAATATATAGAGGTAGATCGAAAAGAAGATAGTTATGTGAACAGTTCCATTTGGCCCTTTGCCGGAAAGCGATCTATTTGTCTGTTATTATGGAAGATTGTTCATTTGCCGGAGCAAAATTAAAAACCTTCATAATTTTAGGGGGATGAGCCTTCTCGCAACATAATTGGAGAAATCGGCCGATGATCACGTTCCAACATGTTGAACTATATTGTGCTTGAAATGTTGGAGAAAGCGCAAAGCTATAAAGACTCATAATCTTTGTCTCTATAAGGTTTTAAACGTGGAATCCAGCGAGGAACGGATTTTCGGTACCGGTTGTATGTTGATCCAAATCTATCCGCCAAATCCGCCTCTTCCATGAAAACATGGATGTTGAAAATAACAAACATGATCAGAAAATAGATGAATATGCCTATAGATTGAAATAGTAACGTTTCTCCTACCAGAACGAGCGAACCTGCTATGTAGATCGGATTTCTAACAAACCTGTATAATCCTGTTACCACCAGTTTTTTAGTCGGTGTGAAAGGTATCGGCGTCCCTTTGCCAAAAAATACAAGACTGCTTGAACACCAAAAGTAAATGACAACACCCAGAGAAATCGGAACCAATCCAAGATACCGAACTTCCCCTAAATCGAAAAAATAAATATGTCCGGGCGAAGAAAGAATTCGATGTGGTATCCAGATCAAAAAGAATGGAAGCAACAATAGTAAAAATAATAAGGTCCCAAATAATGCCCGTAGAGTTTCGGTTGTTTTAGCCTTCATTTTGAAAGATCGCTGAATTTTCTCTTAGGTCCTGGATATATCCTAAAACTGGAAAAATGCTGATACAAAGAAACAGTACCACATGGAATCTGGTATTTCTATTGATATTAATCGGTTGACTATCATACTAATTTGCTCTATTTAGTTCGCCGCTTCCATCTGCGATGTGAACAGGCACTCCGGCCCATGGAATGGAATATCCATTCAACGTGTTATGGTGAAGGCAAGGATCACCTATCACATTCGGTACTGGCATTATCATATGGTATCGGCTTTTGGTGTTACCACAAACAGGCCGTGTTTGGTCGGAGGCCTTGTGAACGGGTATTGTCTGACAGACGGTTTGAAAAGTGCCTGCAGGATTGGTATACTTGACATGCACAAGCGCCAATTTCAAGACGTCCCATTATGCCCAACTCTGCGTCTGGCGTCAATTTTGACAGTTTCGTAAAAAGTCCGATATCGGCGTTAGGCTTCATCCCTCGTCATTGCGGCGTACCATAAGTACTCCTCATTCCTCGGGATTCGCAAGCCTTGATCTCGAACTTTTCACAAAACCGTCTGAAATTCGACTTATTACGAGTTCATCAGGGTTTGAGGGTTTTCATTCAATCGACATGCAAAAGGCCATTTGTAAAAATGAGCGCAGCAGAAATTCGACTCCAAAGAATGCCGGGTGATATCCTTTCCGTTGATTTAGCCGGGGAGATGGCAGTTGGGCTCAAAAGTGCCATCCACGGATAAACTGACGGCAACGCTTAAAGGGCACCCCCCCCTTAGGGAAGTTGCGTTTCAGGGCCAAGAGCTGATCTCTTGGGATACCAGTATCTTGACCTTCTTGCTGGAGGTCAGAAAGCTGTGTGCCCCCGCCAAAATTTCCATGAATATCGAGGGCCTGCCAGAAGGCGTGCAACAATTGATGACCCTGGCCACTGCCGTACCGAAAAAGGAGGATGCTCACCAAAGTGTCTCCCGGGAGCCGTTTCTGGCTCGGATCGGTGACGACATGATCGACTTTGTGCGTTCCGCCGGCGAGTTGGTGGCGTTTATCGGCCAGGCGGCTGTGGCTTTTGGACGGCTGGGCTCGGGACGTGCCAGATTCCGAGCCCTGGACCTGGGAATATTTCTCCAGGACAATGGGGCCCGGGCTGTACCCATCGTGGCGCTGATCAGTTTTCTGGTGGGGCTGATTCTGGCGTTTGTTGGTATCCTGCAGCTGGAGCTTTTCGGTGCCCAGATTTACGTGGCCGACCTGGTGGGCATCGCCATGGTCCGTGAGATGGGTGCGGTTATGACCGGCATCATCATGGCCGGGCGCACCGGGGCCGCCTTTGCGGCCCAATTGGGTACGATGCAGGTCAACGAAGAGATCGACGCCTTTCAAACCCTGGGGATCGACCCCGTTGAGTTCCTGGTGCTGCCGCGCATGCTGGCCCTGACCTTCATGATGCCCCTATTGGTGCTTTTTGCGAACCTAATGGGAATTTTGGGCGGTGCTCTTGTGGCAGTGGGTTTTTACGACATCAATCTGACCATCTACATGAACCGTACCATGGCGTCCGTGGGGCTCAACGATCTATTCATCGGGCTGTTCATGGGCCTGGTATTCGGGGTGCTGGTGGCGCTTTCGGGGTGCATGCGCGGCATGCAGTGCGGCCGCAGCGCTTCGGCGGTGGGCGATGCCGCCACCTCGGCGGTGGTGACCGGTATCGTGGCCATTATCAGTAGCAACGGCATTGATCACCGTCATCTGCAGTGTGCTGGGCATATAACGGAAGCGTGAAAGCAGGGTTTACCTAATGAGTGGAAAGCAAACAGCCGAAGCGCAAATTACCATCGAAAATCTGACCATGGCCTATGGTGATTTTGTGGTGATGCGTGATCTGAACTTCACCATCAACCGAGGGCGACATCTTCATCATCATGGGCGGCAGCGGATGCGGCAAGAGCACCCTCATGCGCCACATGATCGGGCTTAAATCGCCTGCCAAGGGACGGGTTCTATATGACGGCGCCAGTTTTTGGGACGCAAGCCCCGCTGAGAAAGAACAGATGCAGCGGCGCTTCGGCATCCTCTACCAGAGCGGCGCCTTGTGGAGTTCCATGACCCTGGCCGAAAACGTGGCCCTGCCCCTGCAGCAACTACACCCACCTGGACGCGGTCGAGATCCAGCGACAGGTATCCCTCAAACTATCGCTGGTGGGGTTGGGTGGGTTCGAAGAATTTTACCCTTCCGAGATCAGCGGCGGCATGCGCAAGCGCGCCGGTCTGGCCCGGGCCATGGCTCTCGATCCGGAGGTGCTTTTCTTTGACGAACCGTCGGCCGGCCTGGATCCGGTAAGCGCCAAACGGCTGGATGATTTGATCCTGCAGCTGCGCGACAGCCTTGGGGCCACCGTGGTGGTGGTGACTCACGAGTTGGCCAGTATCTTCGCCATCGGCAACAACTCGGTCTTCCTGGACCCGGAGAGCCGCACCATGCTCGCCACCGGCGACCCCAAAAAATTGCTGGCTGAAGATCATGATCCGAAGATCCAAATTTTCTTGAGACGGGGAAAAACCGAGTAAGCGCCAAGTTTAAAGCCCCGGTGCTTTCTACCCGGAACCCCAGACAGGGAGCAGGCCCTTATGGCAAAACAGGTAAGCAAAACCGTGATCGGCGGCTTCGTGATCGGTTCCATGGCACTTCTGGTGGCCGCTATTATCGTGTTCGGCAGCGGCCAGATATTCGAGGAAAAAGTGGAGTACGTCATGTTTTTTGACGAAACCGTAAAGGGCCTCAGTGTCGGTTCGTCGGTCGTGTGCCGGGGGGTTAAAATCGGCTCGGTTACCGATATTGTGCTGGATATCAAAAGTGATAGTTTGGATGTTGATGTGCCCGTTTATGTCGAAATCTATCCAAAAAGTTTGCGCATTAGAGGAGAACGGCCATCGGATCAGGATGTGACAGCCTATAGGCTGATTAAACGCGGGATGCGCGCGAGGTTGGCACTGGATAGCATCGTAACCGGTCAGATGATGGTCGAAATCGTTTTCTTGCCAGACACACCGGCGCGTTTGACCGGCTTAGAGCCTGATTATACCGAAATCCCCACGGTTAGTTCGGCCTTTGGCAAAATTGCCCAGAAGCTGGAGGAGATACCCCTTCTGAAAATCTCCGAGACGTTGTTGAGTATTCTTCAGGACATCGAGAAGGTAGTGGATGGTCCGCAACTGCTTGGAATTATGGATAATCTGGAAGCCGCCTCAAAAGATCTAAATGCATTGATCGGCCATGCCGACAAGGAAATAGTGAACCTGTTGGGCGGGCTGAACAGCAGAGTTGAGACCTTATCGGTGGGTATTCATGAAATGCTCGAGGATATCCAAACGCTCGTCAGGAACGCAACCGGAGAGGTGAATGCGGTGGGCGGGGGGGCACGCAAGCTTCTAGAGGATGTCGATAGCCTGGTTCGACCTGTGGGAAACGAGGCCATGGAAGCATTGACCTCTGCCCGCCGGGCCATGGATGAGGCCAGAATCACCCTGAAAGGTATGGATGGTTTTGTGGGTGACAAGTCTGATGTCCGCCGGAAGCTCGGGCGGACCATGGACGAAATCACGGCGGCGGCGCGATCGCTGAGATCATTAACGGATTACCTGGAGCGGCATCCTGAGTCACTGCTCAGGGGAAAAGGGAGTCGGGGAGGAAGTGCGAAATGACGTGTCGACGCTTTTGCTTAACAGCGGCAACGCTTCTTGTGGCGATGATGTTGATCAGCGGATGTGCGGGAACCAGTGAACCGTCTAAATTTTTCCTGCTGCTCACGCTGCCGGAGGCCGGAGAGTCGGGTCAATCGCCAGTGAATTCCGCCTCACCATCGGTGATGGTGGGGCCGATTACACTGGCGGCATATCTGGACCGGGATCAGATCGTCCGACGGCCCGGAGGTAATGAATTGACCATCGACGAGTTCGTCCGCTGGGGCGAGCCGCTGCAGGACAATTTTTACCGGGTGCTCATCGACAACCTCTCTTTTTTGCTAAACACCGCCGAGATTTACGGTTTCAACCGGCATGAGGTGTTGTCCCGCCGATTTCCAGGTGTCCATCGATGTTATCCGTTTCGATAGCGAGGTGGACGGAGATGCCTACCTGAGCGTGTTTTGGACGGTGTACGGCGATGACGGAGAAACGGCGCTGCTCACCAGGAAATCGAGCTATCGGGCGCAGCCTTCCTCCAGCGATGTGGCGGGGATCGTGGCAGCCCTAAACAGGACGCTCACCGATTTCAGTCGTGAAATTGCCACCGCGATCCAGTCACTGGGTTCATAGTCGGCAAGGCGGCATCAAGCCATAGTACATCTGAAACAAATGGCGGTTAGCTCTCGGGCTAAGTGCTCCTATTCGCAAATACTATGACATTCGGCCGCTAATCCATCCGGGCTAACGGCGTTGCGAAAAAACGCAATATTCCCGATATTGCTTATTTTCCGCGCCTTGTCAGCCCGGCGCCTTGACGACCTCATTACGTCATCGTTTTTACGAACAGGAGCACTAAGTTGCCGGGAGCATCTTTCCGATGGGCACTGCAACAAAGACCTTGTCGTTCGCTCAATTGCGGCAGGAACTTGTACTACGGACTTTAAATCACCCGATAGAACTGATCTATAATCGGCTGAACGGTCTCGTTCATAACAGGTTCGAGCAGCTTGGAATATTGCTCGTCCTTGTCCGCTTCGGCATCGATACGCTCGTAATCAGCCAGTGACGCATAGCGGGTTTGTATGGTTGCCCGGCCTCTCTCTCCTGCCAAGTTGTACATGATCTCGATTGATATTTCCGGATACTTTTTTTCCAGATAAGCCTTGGCCTTGGCAAGTGATTCGAAGAAGACCGGGTAATCATGCCCGTAACTGATTTCTCTGTGATGGATGATCATTTTGACCCCCTTTATTTGTTTATTCATATTATAATGGTAAGGATTAAGTTCCAAAAATCAATAACTCGTTTTTTTGCCGACAATCTTTCATTCATCGGTTGCGGTAGCAATGGGGAGCTATCGGCCGTGAGTATTATATGGGGATGGTTGCTGAACTTTACCTGGAATTTTCATCGGCCGGTTTGGGTCAAGGGTTATAAATCCTTAACCTCGCCGATCAAACTGTCAAACTGCTCTACATCAACCACGGGTGAAGTGGTGAAATGAATTCCAGTTAATTTGTACAGGGCGGCTGATGTGGCCATGGCCCTATCCGCATTTTCAAAATCAATCGTAAAGACAAGATCATGTTCGCCCATAACCGCATACATAGAAATGATCTTTCCACCATTTTTGGTGATCACATTACGGGCTTGAACCGTCCTTTCAGGACTGACGTCCTTAATCGCCTCGGATGAATATCTCCCGAACATTAAAAAGATAGGCATGGGTGCCTCCTTATTTTGTTGATGTTGATGGATTGTTTTTTAGTCTAAGAACGTTATACGCAACAATGGGATTAGGGATACCTTTCAGGTCCAGTTCTTCCAAGGGTTGCGCGGTCACCAAATCCTCCACTTCGGAAAAAACCTGCTGGCTGATGAGGACCTGCCCGGACTCGGCCCTGTCACAAAGACGCGAAGCGAGATTGGTGACCGTTCCGATGGCCGTATAATCGAAGCGTCCTTTAAATCCAATTTTCCCCAGTGTGGCGTAACCCTGGGCGATACCGACGCCGAAACCCAGCTGATGGCCAAAGGTACGCCACTTTTCGCTCAACGTTCCCATGCACTCCCGCATAGCCACCGCCATTTTGACAGCCCGAACCGAGGGATCCTCACATGGAAGAGGGTCGTTGAAAACCACCATCAGCCCATCCCCTGTAAACCGCTCTAGTGCGCCTTCGGAACGAAAGATCAGTGCCCCCATGGCCTCATGATATTCTCTTAAAACCCCCATAACCTCCTCCGGCTCGCCGCTCCCTGAAAAAGCTGTAAAGCCCCTGAGGTCGCAGAATACCACGGTTATGTCCCGGCGATGGCTTTTCAAGAGGTCTCCGGCTTTCGAGGAAAGGACGAGTTCGGCAAGTTGGGGTGAGAGAAAACGCTTCAAATGAGCGGCCCTCTCCAGCTCCGTCAGTTGGGCTGCTACCCGTTGCTCGAGTTTTTGATTCCATTCCTCGAGCTTAGCGGCCTGCTCTTCCAGGCGGGCCGCTTGTTCCTGGACCGTGTCATGCAGGTCCTTGATACGCAACATCGACCTTACCCGAGCTATCAAGGCGGCGTGGTCGATCGGTTTGGTAAGGTAATCTTCACCTCCCGCTTCGAGGCCGGCAACCACGTCTTTTATATCCGCCTTTGCCGTCACCATAATAACCGGCATAAAAGGCAGTGAAGCATCACCTTTGAGCCGTCGGCACACTTCCAGACCATCCATTTTGGGCATCATGATATCAAGCAGGATAAGATCGGGCTCTTTCTCGACAGCAGCAGCTAATCCGGACTCGCCATCCGCAGCAGTGATCACATCGTAACCATGCGCCAGTAAGCGTGTCTGGAGAATGTCAAGATTGGTGGGGTTGTCCTCGACAATCAAAATCAGTGGTGGCGTTCTCACGATGCCTCCCTGGGTATCGACTATGGCAAAAACTCCTTTGCTTTTGCGAGGAGTCCTCTTGGGCTGAACGGTTTAGCAACATAGGCATCGCAGCCCGCTTTGAATGCTTTGTTATCATCGCCACTCAGAGCATAGGAGGTGACCACGATGATGGGAATTTCCCTCAGTTCAGAGTTGGCCTTGATTCGACGGGTAGCCTCATATCCGTCGATACCAGGTAGCTGAATGTCCATAAGAATCAGATCCGGCCGATGATTGACGGCGGCATCCACTCCCTCCAAGCCATTATCCGATAGAATCACTTTATACCCACTGTTGGTGAAAAGATCATACATGATGCGCCGGCTATCCTCATGATCCTCAATCACCAAAATCGTCTTTTTCATTGGATGTCCCTTTGTTTCTCTACCCGAACCGGCAGAGTGAACCAGAACGTCGAGCCTTTTTGGAGGGTAGATTCGACCCAGATGCGGCCGCCATGCATTTCCACGATTTTTTTGGTTATGGTGAGTCCAAGACCGGTGCCGCCCTTTATCCGCGTGCTTGAGCCATCAACTTGTTGGAACTGGTTGAATATCTTTTTCTGGTCGGCGTCTGACATTCCAGAACCTGTATCAGCGACGGATACTTTAAACATACCATCTGACACACTCGCTTTCACTACGATCTGACCCGTCTCCGTAAACTTGACCGCGTTACCGATAAGGTTCAAAAGCACCTGGGCAATGCGCTGCTCATCGCCCTTACCAGCAGGCAGATTCCCTGGGACGGTTTCCTTAAAACCGAGATTCTTTTCAACAGCAAGGGCCTCCATTGAGGTTAAAACGGAATGGATCACATCTTCCAATGAGTATTCATTTAAAGAAAGATTCAATTGGCCGGCTTCAATCTTGGAGAGATCGAGAACGTCGTTGATCAGTCCAAGTAAGTGGTGTCCGTTTTTTTCTAAATTTTTAAGAATTTCGCGGATTTTTTCAGGCACATCACCATATATATCGTCCAAAATTAGCTCGGTGTAACCAAGAATGGCATTCATAGGCGTTCTCAGTTCGTGGCTCATGTTGGCGAGAAACTCTGATTTGTGCCGGTTAGCGGCCTCGAGCTCAAGGCTCTTTTCCTCGATTTCGCCGAATAAACGTGCGTTCTGGATCGCCAACACAGACTGCTCAGCCAAGGTCTGAAGCAAATTTATCACCGCCCCTGAAAACTCACCAGCAGTCCTGCGCCTCACGATCAAACTGCCAATCACGTTCTCTTCGCGCTGGAGCGGAATGGCGAGCAAGGCCCGGTATCCCTCTTTTAGGACAAAAGGAATGGGATAACCCTGTAACTCCATAAGATCCGGTATCTGTTTAGGGGTGCGCGAATCTGCCGCCCGGCCGATTATTGACTCATCACCCACTTGAAATTCTGATTCGCGAAGCACTTTAGCAAATGCGTCACTGACACCATAGTTTATCCTCGGCACGAATACACCCTTCGTCTCATCGTACACATAGATGGTGCCGGCATCGGTATTCGATAGTTGCACCGCGTTGCGAACGATACTTGACAGGACGCTTTCCAGGTCAAGGGTCGAGTTGACCGCCTGACTGATTTCTCCCAAGGCCTTGAGTTCATCAAC
Source organism: uncultured delta proteobacterium (assembly GCA_963783425.1). GTDB lineage: Bacteria > Desulfobacterota > Desulfobacteria > Desulfobacterales > QNYZ01 > CAWANO01. The sequence goes on along the minus strand of CAWANO010000003.1, from coordinate 56,912 downwards.
CGAGCGAGCCAATTCGCGTGTGCGCAGTTTTACCTGATGCTCAAGGGTTCGACGGTGTTCTTCTATTTTATTTTTACTCTCCGACAATTTTGCGAACAACTGCTTTATCGATCTGCGCATTACATCCAGGTCTTGCGATAGGATGCCGATCTCTCCGCTACCGCTCGTATCCACGTAGGTTTCCAGATCTCCTTCTGAGATCCGTGAAGCAGACTTTTGAAGTTTCAATAAGGGGTGAGATATATATTTTTTGGTTATGATGATGGATGTGAACCAAATTGCCGCTATGATCAAAAGGGTCAACGCGATAATACCGGACACCTGTAATAGAAACTGCTTTTTCAAACTCTCGCGGGACATCACGATTAGAATTGTTCCGACCTTGTTCTCTTCGTGAAATATGTCGGAAGATTGGTATAGAAAACCGGATATTTTTCTTGAAGATGAGAAATGGGTAGGATTTAAATGAGGCAGATTAATCGAAGGGCGGATTTTTTCGCTGATCACCTCGTCGGCCCAGGATATCCTAATGTACACGATCGACTCATCCAGGAATATTGCTTCGGCCAATTCATTTACAACATCGTTATCCAAATTCCACAGGGGTGTCGGGAGGCTCGTCTGGGCAAGCTTGATGGCCATACCCAAGCGTGTTTCCAGATTTCGGCTTAGAAACGAAATATTTATAAAGATGGCGGCAACCGAAAACCCGATCAGCAATATGGTAACAACACCGATCAAGACAATACTGAAACGGCGGCTGATGCTTCCTGACATGATACTGATCTTTTGCATGGTGGGTTGGCCATTTTACGATTAGAGCCTTGATTTTAAGCCAGTTCGTGGCTCATTCATCACGGATCCTCAGTTGAAAACAATATAGTTTTGTCGTCATACCCGGAGGGGGCAATGTCTACCCCAACGTTCCACTTGCTTTGGATCCGCATGATGGTTCCGTCAGCCACCATTTCATCATAAGCGTTTCGCCACTTGTCCACGATCGAATCTGGTGTTTGAATTGAAAACGCAATGCCCAAATCGATTTTGCGGAGGTGGTAAACTATTTCCAATTCATTGTAATCAACGCCAGCCAGTTCACAGACGGTTTTTATCCCAGGCACCTTATAGGCCCATAAGTCGATACGACCCAAAAAAAGCTTTCTCGCGTTCAATTGTTCGTCGGAAATAGATTCGAGATTTGTGAATCCCAGACTCTTCAGAAGTTGCTCCTTGGTGTCATCTCGAATGGTACCAATGCCCCCCACCATCTTTGCATCTTCCAAAGTGTTGATTTTTAATCCCGAACCTTTTTTTGCGACAAGAACGTCTCTTTTAGTTGCCAAGGGGCCGACCCATTTAAATAAATTTTCGCGTGATCCAGAGCGCGTGGTACTGAACAAAACCACATTTTCTTTTTCCAAAGCCATTTTGTATGCTCTGGCCCATGGATAAACTTCGATTTGCTCATCAGATCCAACCCTTTTCTGAATCTCTTTGACGATTTCAACTGAAGGTCCTACGAGGGCACCATTTTTCAAATAGTTCAAAGGGGGCAGGTCTTCGGTTAGAATCGTGAGTTCTGCCGCAGTTAAGGATGACGTTGAGCAAAAAAATAACGATATGGCAATCAAAAATAGTCTCTTCATGATAGTTCCCCGTTGTGCAGACAATTGCGATACTGTGAGTCAGGCGCTGGCTGATAAGGGCCACTTCATTGAATAAGCTGTTGTAATATGAATAAGCTCGCGTCTTGCTTTACAGGAGATCTGTCTCGTGGCTTTCTTTAATCCTGGAAAGATCCGGTCTATGAAGGGGCGCTTGACTTAATAACGTCATAAAAATTGGATATATACCAAGGTAACCCATGTTGCAGCATTTGCAAATGTATTAAAGAATTGTTGAATGCTTAGTTGATGGGACTTTTTACGACGCCATCATTCTTATTCATCAAGTTTTCGATGAATCAAATCGACCAGATCGTCTCGCCCCTGGGCCTGAAGCGGTTCCAGTAATTCCCGATAAAAGGGGGGACGGTGCCGAATGGTAATTTTGAACGGTGACAACATATCGGGCGTAACATCATTTTCCACGAAAGCACTGGTTTTATCGAGCACTCCCAAACCCAGTAGTCCAAGCATGGTTCGGACACATTTTTCGCATTTGCCGCAGTTGAGACGATCCGGCACATTGGCCAGGCAGACCCGAAAATTTTGAAAGGCCGTATTCCATTTAGAAATGATTTTAAGTTTGGTCATGCGGGAAAGGGCCGCATGGGAATGTCGTATGCGAAGGCGGTAGCTGGCATATTCCGGGTCCAGCAGAGGGTGGGACCCGCAAGGGACTAGGTTGGGCAAATCGAAGGATGCGGCTATATATAACAGATTCATCCGTGAGGAAAAAGCGTGGCCAACCGAGGCCAGGACGGCCCCGAAAAAATAATCTAACCAGAGCGCCCGGTCGTCGCATAGATGCCGGATATTGGTATATACCGGTATCAGCGATATACGGGCCTCATCGGCCACGGCCGCCATGGCACTTCCTGGCCCGATCGAAAACAGGGTATTTCATGCCCCGTTCCATCACACCACCAATGTCAAATCCGTGTATGATGAAACCATCTCGAATGGCACCCGGATGACCTTCGGCATATTGCTGCCTGTTAAGCCTCAGGGTCACCAGAGAATCGATTCCACCTGAAAAAACCATCGCGGCACGCGGCTTGCGGCATCCCGAATTCATCAGTGATCTGACAGGCGCCTCTATATCGAGTGGTTTCATGCGGCCATTGGACCATTGCTGCATCAGCGCCATCACCGTATCGACTCCCTCTCTCAGGTAGGGAGAGACAGAGTCTTCCAAGACAATTCGTTTTTCCCCGAAATTCATGGCCGGAATCAGGCAGCCCACTAAAAAAGCGTCCGGATTCAATGAAAGATCATCCCCAAAGGGCTTTTCAGTTTCGATAAACACGTCTCTTGCAGGCTGGTCAGATTCTTCCCACAAAACGCGGGTCGTAAGGCGAACCCGGTTGTTTGTGTTAATGATGTCCAACTTCGATAGGCGCAAAACTTAAGCTCCCAAGTGCCATTTTGATAAAAAGCAACCTTTTCAAAGGTCTCGATGCTCGACCCTGCCGACCACGTAATCGATGATATCACCGGCAATATCTCGTCTCGTGGCCGCTTCCAAGCCTTCAAATCCTGGTGCATAATTCACCTCTCCCACCAGGGGGACGCCCCCATTTTCCACCATAATGTCGATGCCGGCGATATCGAGCCCCACCGCCCGAGCCGCCCGGATGGAGAGCTCTTCGATTTGAGGTGTCATTTCGAACCAGAGGCTCCGGCCACTCAGGTGAAAATTGGCCCTGAAATCACCCGGCGCAGGTGTCACGACCTGGGCGCCGATCACCTGTTGTCCGACGACCAGTGTGCGGATATCCCGCCGGCCGGGGGGAGGTATGTAACGCTGAATCAACAATCCCTGCCGATCTATTTGAGGTTTTTCCAGATGTGCGTCGATCATCGTCCGGGCCATTTTTGTTGAATCAACCCTTGAGACACCACCGCCCTGTCGACCGCTAACCTCCTTGACGACCACCGGATATCCACCCAGGTCGCTCACGGCCCGGAAAAAGCCATCGGCTGAGTTGACAAAAACAGAATCGGGAAAGGCGATCCCGGCGGCGGAGAGGGCTTGAAGCGTATAAAACTGGTGACGACTGATGCGTACCGCCTCAAAAGTGTTAAAGACCGGAATCTCCTCCAGTTGACACTGGCGTATGAGGGCCAGGCAGGAGGATCCCACATCGGCACCTTGACGCGGCAGCACGGCATCCGGTACGCTTCCTTCACTTTCCCAGAATATAACTTCTTGGGCCTGATTTCGGAAACCGGGCCAGCAGCGATAAGGGTGAATCAGGATGACGGTGTGCCCACGCCGGGCGGCGGCCTCGCTCAAGCGCCGATTGGGATGATAGTGCATGTCCCTCACCGTTATAATGCCAATGCAAATGCTCACAGCGCCGGCCCTTGCATGCCACCCATGGTCGCTTCCGGCAACCAGATACCCGTCAGTTTGCCGGTTCGTTGGCTGATAAATGTGGAAACCTTGCGGGTCCGGTTTCGTAAGGCAATTTTTTGCGCGGCGATATTGTCTTCACCGATCAGGGAAAACAATTTGCGGTCTCCCGCCCGGGAGGTCAGCCCGTCCAGAAGCCGGGTGGCGAGGCCCATGCCGCGGTACTCCGGACGGACCGACGTATAGCCGCGTTCCAAATAGCCGGAAAAATCCACCCCGGTCTGTTTTTTCTAGCCTGGCAATAAATTGCGGGCGGGGATGTTTTAGGCTGGAGTTGGCCACGACCACATCCATCTCCGTTACATAGGCGATTAAAAAAGCCCGCTCCAGGTTATGTCGAACATATTTGGTCCTGACCGAGCCACCCGCCTCCACCATGCTGCAAATTTCATCCAAACGCTCCGGGGAAAGCGCCTGAGGCGCGACGAAATGATAGGACAAGCCTCCGCCCAGCGTTATCAATGCCTCTCCTACGGCCGGGATCCACCAGCTTTTTACCGTTTGTAAACCGTATTGGCTCAAGTAAAGCAGCAAATGGGCCGTATCGGGCAGACATTGCCAAAACGGTCGGCCCGGCAAAGGTGAGTAGCGAGAATAGGAAGAGATGGTGGTGTCGGCCGCGCTCGGCTGACCGTTAACATATGAATGGTCGGGCGCCATGATCTCCCAGGAGTGAACGATGTTCGGATTGGTGACCGCAAAGCGCATGAATGGTTGCACTAAATGATGGTCTTTTTCCGCAGAAAAACGGAGATGATTCCAGATGCCGGCGTTTGAAAACGCCGTTAAAACCGGTGTGAAAGATGGGATGTGGCCTTCCGGATCAACCCATTCAGCCAGTTTGATAACCGATAAGGCCGATGGGGCTTTGAGGGGATGTCCACCCGTGTCTCTCGGTCCAACCATCACCGATAAATGGACCGAATCACTGAATTTTGCCATCTCATCGGCCAATGCGCATACCTGCCGCAGCGCCATTGGATCGGCCAGGCGGATTTGTTTGGTTTGATGGCGGGTTGCCTGTTTATGTAACAAGGCGGCAAAATCCCGGGGCGATGCCACCCCTGATTGTTTGATGCCCTCAGGCGAAACCGTCAAAAGGGTGGATGTCGGAATGGTTGGCAGTGATGCATTAACCACCGGCAGGTCAATCGAACGGATATGATTTGAATGTGTCTCTTGTTCGACCATTGTTCTTGCCTTTCAATCATAGAAGCTAAGCGGATATCATTGGAAGTCAATTTGTTTAAATTTCCTTGCCAAAAGGGCTATCGATGTCGAAAGCGTAATCGAAATTGAAATCGGAAATAGCGGGCAATCGGGTTCTGCAAAGGCAACGATGGTTAAGTCGATTACGATTTCGACTTGGATTTCGATTTCGAATTAGATAACGGCAACGAACTCTAAAAAAGCGCGCGTTTTTCGGATGAGCCTCATTTTTGTAAGGCCGCAGCCGTCCAAGGCGACAAAACAGCAGCGCTAATTCAAAAAGCCCCATTTTGCCCAATCTCCGCGGTCTTCTAATTTGTCACGGGGCCTGGCGGTGTTTATGGTGTATGAACATGTCATTGGCCTTCACTGTTTGCGGTCCCGTGTATTGTTGACACCCACGTGCCTTTTGGCGCTGTTTTTCGGCTTTTAATATTAGATTATTTTATGAAATCCATCTACTTTCTTGCACTGAACGCGCTTCAATTTGTCCCGTATGCCTACGGAATGTTGCAGAATTATGCCCGCCGGGATGAACGCATCAAGCAAAACTATATTTGGAGAGAACCCCTCACCCGGATAGAGGCGGTAAATACAACGGTGGCAAAAATCGATGCGCCCGATATTCTGTGCGCCTCCTGTTATGTGTGGAACCATAACCAGCAAGCGGCAATCGCCGAACAGGTCAAAAAAAGGTATCCCCAATGCAAGGTTGTCTTTGGCGGCCCCCATGTACCGGACGCCAGTGGGGCCTATTTCAGCAAACACCCGTATGTAGATGTGCTCGTGCATGGTGAAGGCGAAATACCTTTATACCACCTGCTGCTCGCCTTTTTGGATGATTGGCCCGAACTGAGTCATATCCCCAACATCAGCTATAATGATGATTCGAAAACTGTCAAAACCCTTAGCGCACCGGGGTTGCCGAATGATTTACCCGTACCGAGTCCCTTTTTAAGCGGGCTATTTGAAAAATTTTTATCGGATGGCGGCTCGAAAAAAATCGGTTTATGGGAAACCAACCGGGGATGTCCACACCAATGCAGTTTTTGCGATTGGGGCGTTCGCTCCACCAGCAAAATCAGGCGTCACGATATGGAGAAAATCAAAAAGGAAATCGATTACATCGCCCGCCACAACATTGAAGATCTTTACGTGACCGATTGTAACTTCGGCATCTTGAAGCGTGACCTGGAAATCACCGATGAATTGGTAAAGGCCCGAAAAAAATATGGGTACCCCAAAAGGGTCCGGATTCAGTTCGCCAAGAATTCCAACGACACGGTCTTTGAAATCAGCCATTTGCTCCATGTCAATGACATGCTGTGGGGGACCACCCTTTCGATGCAGAGTGTCAACGAACAGGTGCTGGAAGCGGTCAAGCGTCGACAGATCGGCACCCGCAACTATCGCCTCCTGAAAGAGCGGTATCGCCAGGCGGGGATTCCCACCTATACCGAACTGATTCTCGGCCTTCCCCGAGAGAGCCGTGACTCTTTCATCGACGGGATATGCACGCTGCTGGACATCGGCATCCATGATGATATTCGCATCTACGAGCTGGTCCTGCTACCCAATGCGCCCTTGAGCCAGAATTCGAGCCGCAAGAGATATGGCTTAAAAACCAAAATTAAACCCCTGAGGATACCGTCGGATCAATGTGAAACGGAAAGGGTCGAAATTGTTTTTGAGACCGAAACGATGCCGTATAACGACTGGGCCTATTGTTTTCTTTTTGGGGAAATCATCCAGGCTTTGCATAACGGCGCCTATACCCGTTACGTCGCCATCTATCTGAATGACTCCGGTCATATGCCCTACAAGCGACTTTTATAACCATCTGGTGACGTATATGCTCGAATCGAAAGCGGAATCGCATGCCGCGGTTAAGCGGGTGATGGAACTGATCGACGATTACCACCAAGATCCGAATATGCCCCAAGTTGCTAAAATCCTGACCCAACCGGATATGATGGCCTTTCTTTCGATCCTATAACCCCAAACGTAAAGGGTGGCGTTTATGGGATTATCTTTGGCTGTCCATTGGGGAGACAAAAGATGAATTTCTACGCGATGTTGCGTGAATTTCTTATTACGGGAGGGGATTGAGATCGATCATAAGATTGAGGACCTTCTGCTGTATCAGAAGGAGTTGATGCTGGCCCTTGATTATGACCCAACCATTGGGCGAACGTGGCATATCAATTCAATTGGTTTGATTATTTCTTTAATGGCCGAGCCATCTGTGGAAGAACCCACGACCCTGCGATATACCGATACTCACATGGGGATTACGAATCGTTATGAGTTGGCAAAAGAACGATCGGAGAAAATTTATTAACGCGGCCATTGGGATTTCGTATCCATATACGAAATTCAGGCACTTCATTCACCAGCCGGATCGAACCATAAAAGCAATAGACCGGCATTCAATTAAAAGATAAAACCGTCTAAGCTGAGGATTCCATGCGGCAATACGCCACAAGAATGGCCAAAATATTGCTGATGGTGTTAACCTGTTTTTCTCATTGGACTGACTGTTCAACATGCCGGTTGGGCCAAGGATGCTGTTTTAACAAATTCATTGGGGATGGATTTTGTGCCTGATTCCCGCCGGCAGCTTTACCATGGGCAGTCCCAACGATGAACCTGGCCGGGGAACTTCGGAAGTTCAACATAAAGTTACCATCAGCCGCCCTTTTTATATGCAAACCACCGAGGTTACCGTCAAACAATGGCAACAAGTCATGGGGCGGCGCTTGTTAGGTGTTAACAGGGGATCCGATAACCTGCCGATGGTTAAGGTATCCTGGCTCGACGCCATGAAATTCATTAAACGGCTCAATTCGCGGGGTGAGGGGAAGTATCGCCTGCCGACTGATGCCGAATGGGAATATGCCGCCCGGGCAGGAAGTACGACGGCTTTTAGCTGGGGCGCTGATATTGATTGCACGCGGCCATGTATGGTAACAACAGCCGTCGGCGTGGCCCCTGTGTGGATCATGTGCGATCCAGGGGCCTGCAAACCCGATCAACCGGCGCCGGTGAAAAGCTATGCGCCCAATGCCTGGGGGTTATATGATATGCATGGCAATGTCTGGGAGTGGTGCCAAGATCGATTTGATCCATCCCGGCATCGGTTTGAGTTGTATAAGATATACGACCTTACCGACCCGCATCAGCGAATCGGGAGGTAATCGGATCCGGCGGGGGGGAGCTGGTTCGGGAAGCGGGTATTCCTGCCGGTCCGCCAACCGGACATTTAGCCATGCGGGCACCCGGTACAGACCACCGGCTTTCGATTGGTTCGTGAGGTCCACGCCCGGTAATAGATTCTGAGAATGCCAATGGAAAATCGGTATTAAAGCCCCAAGACAGCCTAACGGCCTCTCGTACCTCAGAGTTCTAACCAGAGTGAGGCCTCGCATAATCGGATATCGGAAAAATAGTAATGACAAAAGTTCTCGGCCGATGGCTCAACATATATAAAAATGAGATATCCTTGTTCTTATGGACCGCCGCCCTTCTTTTTCTTGTCCGATTCTGCGGGGTTTACCTTAATAATTACGCAGAAACAACCTTTCTGAAACGCTATGGCGTCGAATATCTGCCCATCGTAAACATGCTCAATGCTGTGGCGACTTTGTTGATCATGGGCGCAATGACCGGTATGATCGCGCGCAGCTTCCCAGCGCCCGATTGCTCACCCGCCTCTTTGTATTTTGCGGTGTCTCGGTTGCCGCCATACGCCTTATCATCCCCCTCGGATATGACCTCGTCTACCCGTTGCTGTTTATGTTAAAGTCCCAGTATGAAGTGTTGCTGGCGCTGTTGTTCTGGAACCTGGCCAACGACCTGTTCAATACACGCCAGTCGAAACGCCTGTTTCCACTGATAACCGCCGGAGGGATTATCGGACAGATTCTTGGCAGTTTTTCCACTCCTCACATGGTCGACGCCATCTCCATCGACAATCTATTATTTGTTTATCTGGTCATCACACTGATGGGGCGCGGTTGTGGTGAACCAAATGGGCAGCCGATTTCCCGCGCTCCTTTTCTCCAGTAAAAAACTAGCTGAGCCTCATCAAAAGCCTCATCCCGAAACAATATGATCGGGGAAATAAAAAAAATAATCCCATTGATGAAGCTCGTCTCCCCTAATCATTCTCATGATTTTACTGACCTTTGTCCCCAATGTGGTTATCCCTATTATGAATTACCAGTTTAACTTCGCGGTGAATGATCAATTTGGCTCAGAAACGGCACTGATCCAGTTTTTCGCATACTTTCGAGGCGTATTGAATACCGTCAGCCTGTTCATCCTTTTGTTTGTCGGCCGGATTTACGGCCGCTGGGGTATTCCGGTGGCCCTGATGTTCCATCCCTTTAAATTACATGTTCGTCTTCATCGCTTTTTTACTTCGGTTTGATGCATTTACAGCCGTGTACGCCCGGATGTCTTCCAATATTATCCGTTCCTCCATCAACATACCGGCCATGGCCGTGTCTACGGTCTCTTTCCCCAATCCTACCGCAATCTGGTCAGGCCCTTTCTGAGAGGTACGGTGGTTCGAATCGCCCTCTTTTTAGGTTCCGGATTGATTTTACTTTCCAGCAATCTTTTTCATCCCCGATATCTGTCACTGGTAGCGCTCCCGTTTGTGGCCGTGTGGATGATCACCACTTTGTCCTTGAAAAAAAGATATGCCCGAATTCTTTTAAACCTTATTTCGCACGATATGTTCGATATGAAATCCTTTGAATCCAAAGAAATTCAGCAGCTTTTTAACGACAAGGCCATCCGCACCCATTTAATGCAAACGTTTTTATCTTCCACGGGAGAGGATTGCCTATGGTATGCCCGACTGATGCGGTCGCTTAATCTGCCGGATCTTGATGCCCATATCATGGAAAAACTGGAAAAGGATATCGGATTACTCCCACCCGGATCGGCTTGCTCGATCTACTCTCCCCGTCCGTGGACAAAATCGGCCACCGATGTATTTGATCGGCTGGCCCAATCGGCCTCACCGGAATTAAATATTGCCCTGGTAAGAACGGCCGGCCGTATTTCTCCGGACATCTTTTCAGGCTTTATTAAAAACCAACTTGCGACAAGTACCTATCCGGTAGCGAAAGGTTACGCAGTGGCGGCCCTTTTTGACAAAAACACAAATAAATATCAGGCAATTATTGACGATTGGCTTGATTCGGATTTGATTCTGAACGGTTGGCCGGTGTAATAGCCGCGGGCCGGACCGGTCAGCAATGCCTATATCGATCGGTTAAAGACATTTTAGCCGGTGAGAAAAATAAAGAGAATATTGTTGAGATACTCACGCGGATTGCGCCGACTAAACACTCCGGGCCTTAACAAGTTACTCACTGCCGTTTCTTAAACATAAAAACACATCCTTCGGTTAGCCGCCCTAGAGGCTTTTGAGATTAACGATGACGATTCCTTGCGCAACATTGTCAATCTGCTATTGGACACATTCCGATCAGATAATTAAAAATACCAAGGACAAAATTGTAAACGCCGAATACCATCACGATCAATTGCTGCTGGAATCGCTGACCTTGCCCAAGCGGAAGATACGCGAGGGTCTTTTCGCCTTGATCGAAAAGATGAATATAAAGGACATCGATACGGTTCAATTTACCCGAGAGTCAGATTGAAAAAAGTTACATCCACCTGGCTGAAGCCGTTGCCGTGGATCCCTTGCCGGCCGGGCCCTGTCCAGGAACTACTACATCGGCACTTGACGGAAAAGCATGAGCTTCCCATTACCAACACGCTAAGAGTTCTTTCCACCATGGATTCCAGAGGCCGGATAAAAAAAATTCATCGGGGATTGAACTCGGCGGATCTCCATCAAAGGGGCAATAGCGTGGAAGCACTTGAAAATCTGCTTGAAAAACCGCTTGCGAAAATCCTCATCCCCCTATTAGAGGAGTCGGATCCAGCCCGGAAGCTGGCCGCGGGACGAAAATATTTTGACCTCCCCGAGTTCCATGACAACCGGTGGGGTTGTCAATTATCTTGTCACACAAAAAGATTGGGTTGACAACAACGCTTATCCATTGTATTGTCAATGATATGGCATCGGAACAAATCGATAAAGTGCGTTGACTTCAATGATCCCCTCAAATAAACAAGATGAAAATCGAAGACATTTCTCAACAGCTAAAAACGCAATTCATGAGGAAACCAATATGGCAGACATGATGACCTTGCCGGATAAAATCATTCAATTGAGAACGGTCGAAATTTTAAAGGATCTCGGTGTCAGCGAACTCGCCGCCATCGCCGCCATCGCCGAAGAGGAGGTTTTTTCGACAGGCGAAATCGTGATTCGGGAGGGAGAAATGAGTCAGGCCCTGTATCTGGTCATCGAAGGAGAAATCATCGGTCATTAAAAACCATGGCACCGACCATGAAATAGAGCTGGCCCGTATCATAATCCAATGACTACTTTGGTGAAATGGCCCTGTTGGAAGACGGCCGTACCCCGCAGTGCCACCATTCGGACGGAAAGCCCTCACGATTTTTAAGTCTGCAAAAAGATGAAGCTGGTCGAGATCATCAACGAATATCCTAAAATTGCAATGAATTTTTGTCGGGTACTTACCCGCAGATTGCGCGCCCTGGACGAAAAAACGAGCGTCTGCGAATGTTGTGTCCGATATCGGTAGCTAAGGAAAAAACATGAAAATCGCCTTCTTATGGATCCGTCTTGAAGACATCGATCCTGTCTGGGAGACCACCAGTCATTTGATGTATGAATCCAATCAACGGGGGCATACGGTCTATTTCCTGGAACCTCATGATCTCTATATCCGGGAAAACATTGTGATGGCCCGGATGCATGATATCTCGATTGACGCCGGATCACTCCATACGGAAAGTATTGGCGGTCAGCGATCCGGTGCCTTAAGAAGAGGCTGACCGAATTTTCGAGTCCATCTCTGACCTGGACGCTCTCTTTTTAAGAAAAAATCCGCCCCTGCAATACCAGACCATGGAATTTTTATCTCCCTTCAGCGACCAGGTTTTCATGATCAATGATACCACCGGTCAAATCCTGGGAAACGGAAAACTCTACACACTCAATTTCCCTGCATATTATTCCCGAAACCCATGTATCCCGCGACCCGGTTCGGCTGAAAAAAATAATTGATGACTTTGGCGGGGACATGGTCGTAAAACCGCTGCAACGCTACGGCGGAGAAGGCATTATCAAGGTAAGCACCAAAGACCAGGAGAATTTACTTTCTCTGATCAATTACTATGTTAAAGCGCTATGAACCTTATCATTATCGGGAACCCATCATGGTACAGGAATTTCTGATCGAGGTTCGCAGTGAAGGTGATGTACGCATTCTGTTGCTTAATGGGGAAATCATCGGCGCCATGCAGCGAAAACCGGCCGAAGGAGAATTTCGGGCCAACGTTCACGCCGGTGGCAAAGTGTTTCCACATGAAATTTCCCCCGCGGATACGACATATTTGCCGCACGATTAAAGATCGGCTGAAAAAGGATGGTCTCTATTTTGTCGGAGTCGATGTGATCGGTGATAAGCTGGTGGAAATCAATTGCGTCAGCCCCGGTGGCATCCCCCGTATCAATCAGTTAAATGGGGTAAAGCTTGAATCTAAGGTAATTGATTTTGTTGAGACAATGGTTAAAAATATGAAAGGTTCGCATCAAAAATTAAATATATGACCATGCCGGCAACGCATTCTTTGGCGACCGACTAAGACACTTAGGCCCATCATTTTTCATTTCCTTGGTGCTTGTGGCTATGCTTGCAAGCGCCATTTGTCCAAATGCCTGGGGTGGTCAAATGCTGAAAGTCGGCCTTTTGGAAGAACCCAAAACATTAAATATCTGGCTTGCCAGCGATGCCTGGTCACGCAAGGTTCTCAGGTTGATGTATCAAACCCTCTACATTCGAGACCCCGAATACACTTGAACTGTTACCCTGGTTGGCACAAAATGACCCGGTCTATGATGCTGAAGCCAATACATACACGGTCGAAACTTGAGAGAAGCAAAGTGGTCCGATGGTTCTGAAGTTACCTCAGAAGATATTGCCTTTACAGGCCGGTTAATCAAAGAGTTCAAGATACCCAGGTACGCTTCAAAATGGGAAGTTTGTTGAAAAGATAGAAACCCCTGATAAAAAAACCGCTGTATTCCACCTTAAGGAACCAAAAGCGATTTTTTTAAGTCAGGACACTTACGACTCCGATTGTATCAGAAAAAAGAATGGGAAGAGATAGTTGAAAAAGCAAGGCAAACGGAAAAACCCCTGGCAACGCTGCTGAACCACGAAGTAAAAAATCCTGTGGGAAGTGGCCCTTTCGCTCTGAAGGAGTGGCGCAAGGGGGCGTATCTATTTCTTGAACCAAATGAGTACTTTTTTGGCCAAAACACAGGATATTGCCGGCCGTCGCCTGGGACCATACATAGATGGCGTTATCTTTAAGAGTCTTCGGAACTTCTGATGCCGCTATCCTGGCCTTGAGGAAAAGTACGATCGACTTTTTCTGGTGGAAAATTCAACCCGGATATCTGGAAGATCTAAAAAAAGAGAAAAATATCCGGCTGTTTATCCAATGAGAAGAGTGCTCTCTACTATATGGGGTTTAACTGCCGGAAACCGCCATTTAACGATGTCCATTTTCGTCGTGCGGTGGCCATGCTGATTGACAAGGATTTCATTCTCAAGAGAGTCCTTCAGGGACAGGCGACTGCAAATGATTTCCGTGATCCCTCCGGGAAACAAATTTTGGCATAATTCCCGATGTCCCTTTACACGGCCAGGGACTTACCAGCCAGGAGCGCATCCGGAAAGCCTATGAAATACTGAATGACGCCGGTTACAGCTGGGAGTCGCCTCCAATCGGAGAAGACGGAAAAGTCGTTGAAGGAAAAGGCCTAAGGCTGCCAAACGGCGAACAAATGGAGAAATTTACTATCCTTACCCCGCCGGCGGACTATGATCCCCATCGTGCCATGTCGGGCCTGGTCATCCAGGAATGGTTAAAAGCCATCGGAATGCCGGCATCTTCGAGACCCATGTCATTTGGTGCGCTTGCTTGAAAAGGTAAAAGTAAGCCGCGACTTTGACACTTTCGTCCTCGGTTATGGAAGTCTTTCGCTTGATCCCGATTATGTCAGAGTCCTTTTACCACTCCCGCAATGATAAAGTGCGAGGATTTAACAAGACCGGATACCAAAACCCTGATTTCGACAAAATTGCGGATGAATCAGCCAGCGCCATGGATCCGAATAAAACGGCAAGAACTCATCTGGGCAATGCAAAAAATAATCTTGACGCGATGTTCCCGTTGTCCCTTTATACAACCCCAAATTGATCGAGGCCGTCCGCACCGAACGATTCCAGGGTTGGGTGGAAATGCTTGACGGGATTGGAAATCTCTGGTCCTTTTGTCAATTAAAGCCAATTAAATCATATTACGAGCAAGCTTCAATGGAGCTTAGAAGATATATTATTCGGCGTCTTTTTCAAGTTGCCGTTATATTTTTCGTCATTTTAACGGTACTCTTTCTGCTTTTCCGCCTTGCCCCGGGCGACCCGGTTTCCAGGATGGTCGATCCGGATATGACCCCAGAGGAAGCGGAACTCCTGATTTCCGAACTTGGGCTTGATCAGCCCCTCTCGATTCAGTATCGTCTATTTTGTAAAAAATTTTTTTACCGGTAATTTCGGACACTCCTTTAATTACGGGCAGCCGGTGGTTTCGATCATACTGGACCGGCTTCCCAATACCATTATCCTTTTTACGACTTCGGTTATACTTGCTGCCCTTGTGGGCGTATTCTTGGGAAAAATCGCTTCCTGGGAAAAAGGGTCAAAAAAAGATGTCTGGATGACGATCGTCGCCCTGGCTTCGCACACGGTTTTTGTGCCCTGGCTGGCCCTGATCCTTATCTGGATATTTGCCTATAAGCTCGGGTGGTTCCCGATCACCGGGATGATTTCGGAAGAAGTGTGGCTGGACCCTGATTCAGGCCCACTGGCCAAACTGCTGGATATTTTTTACCATATGATTCTGCCGCTGACTACGCTTTTCCTGATTCATTTCGGCAGCTATTTACTGATCATGCGTACCAGCATGCTGGAAACACTAAAAGAGGACTATATCCTTACTGCCAGAGCCAAAGGGCCTTACCGAGAAAGTGGTCAGAAATCATCATGCCGCACCCAATGCCGCTCTACCTGTTGTTACCACTGTGGGGATCAACCTTGCCTTTTCAATAAACGGCGGGGCACTCACGGAAACAGTTTTTACCTGGCCCGGTATTGGGCGGGAGCTGGTTTTTTCGGTCAGCAATAATGATTATCCCTTGGCCCAGGCATGTTTTCTGCTCATCGCGCTGGTTGTGCTCGTCGCAAACCTGGTAGTGGATATCATCTATGCTTTTCTTGATCCGAGAATTCGGTACTGATCTATGATAACCAAACAGGCATCAATGGATAAAACGAATCCCAATAAGAGCATGCGCGGACCAGGCGTTTGCTATCAGGATGGGCTGTTTTCAAGGATAACCTCCTTGGGAAAATCGGTTTGATGCTGCTTACCGTTTTTGCCTGATGGCCCTCGGTTCCTTTATTCCTCCCCATATCGATCCCATGTACCATCCCATGACGGGCGTTGATCCCCAGATCTACGATTCAACCGGACCCAGCTTGAAGCACTGGCTGGGAACGGATTTCATGGGCAGGGATATTTTCAGCCAGCTCCTGGCGGGCGCAAGGATCGCTTTCATGGTCGGTGTATCGGCCGCTTTCATGAGTATTTTTTTGGGTACCGTCATCGGTATGATATCCGGTTACATGGGTAAATTTACGGACACCTTGCTCATGCGTATAGCCGACATATTTATGGTTCTGCCCGTCCTTTTGGTTATTCTCATCCTGGCTTCGCTGTTTCGGTCAATTGAACATTTGGATCATTGTTTTTATTATTTCCATTTTTAAATGGCCGGGCGTATCCCGCGTGATCAGGGCGCAAACCCTCTCTCTTGAAAGAGAGACCTTTTATCGACGCCGCCAGGGTTGTGGGGGCTTCTCACCTCAGGATCATTTTAAGGCATATTATGCCCAATGTCCTTCCCCTCTCCTTTCTATATATGACTTTTATGGTTACTTACGCCATCATCGTAGAGGCGGCATTGGCCTTTCTTGGATTTGGAGACCCGGGCACGGTGAGCTGGGGGATGATGCTCCAGTGGGTATGGAAAACGGGGCATATGTTCAAGGCACCCTACTGGCTTTTACCACCGGGGATTTGTATATCTCTGATCACGCTCTCATTTTATATGCTCGGACGTGCCATGGACGACGTGCTGGATCCCCGTTTACGAAAAAAAAAAACGGTCGTATAAAATGGCCCTTCTGGAAGTAGATAATCTATCCATTGGATACTACGGGCGCAATGGCCTAACCTCTGCGGTTGACTCGGTATCCTTTACCCTGGATCGGGGGAAAACCCTTGGGTTCGTGGGGGAATCCGGGTGTGGGAAGACGACCATCGGAATGGCCCTGCTGCGACTGCTGCCTGAAAACGCTTCGGTACTTTCCGGTAAAATCCTGTTTGAAGGGCAGGATCTTCTAGAGCTATCCCCGGAACGATATGCGAAAGATCCGCTGGAAAAAGATCGCCATGATTTTCCAGGCCGCCATGAATGCCTTAAATCCAGTCCAGCGCGTGGATAATCAAATCGCCGAAGCGCTTCTAACCCATGATCCTGGCCTGGATAAACAGGCAGCCCTTAAAAAAACGGCCGAGTTATTCGACATGGTGGGTATCCCTAAAAACCGACTTCGGGATTACCCCCACCAGTACAGCGGCGGTATGAAGCAGCGGGCGATTATCGCCATGGCCTTGGTCTGTCAGCCGGTATTGCTCATTGCCGATGAACCGACCACGGCGCTGGATGTAATTGTTCAGGATCAGATTCTAAAAGAGATTCGAAATTTTCAGGAAAAACTGAATATTGCCATGGTTTTCATCTCCCATGACATCTCCGTAGTGGCCGATGTCTGCCATGATATTGCCGTGATGTACGATGGCTGGATGGTTGAGTTTGGCAGTAGAGAGGAAATCCTTTCTTCGCCAGCCCATCCGTATACGAAAATGCTGCTCGCCTCGAACCTGACATTGAAAGTCGGCATGCATACTTCAACCTCAATACCTGAGCCCATCATCCACATCGAAAGATCCGCCAGACCAGTGCCCTTTTTATCATCGCTGCCCGGAACACGCCGAACAATGCCGTACGGATTCGTATAAATGGGTGACCCTTTCGTCTTCTCACCGCGTGTTCTGTAAAAATGTGACGGGGGGTTTAGATGCCGGAATGAATCAACCATCTCAACCCGTCATAAAAATGGACCGGATTAGCAAAATTTACCGGCCCAAGCGCACGCTTTTCGGATCGAAACCGGCAGATAAAATCGTAGCCCTTAATGAGGTGTCGTTTCAAATAAACCGGGGGGAAATCTTTGGTCTCGTGGGCGAAAGCGGCAGCGGCAAAACCACGGCGGGGCGCTTAATGGTCAAGCTGGAAAAACCCGATAAGGGACGGGTGTTTCTCGACGGGCAGGATATGACCCGCATCCGGGGAAATATGCTGAAGGCGTTTCGTGCCAGAATCCAGATGATATTCCAGGACCCTTACCAATCCCTCAACCCCCAGCTGTCGATTTATGATACGGTGGTCGAGCCTTTAATCGTCCATCACCGGGGTGACCATAACGGACGAATTGAGAAGGTCGCTCAGGCGTTATCCGCGGTTCGATTGACACCGGCCGAGGATTTTTTTCCCCGCTATCCCCATGAGTTAAGCGGCGGACAGCGTCAGCGCGTGGCGATTTCCCGGGCGATGGTGTTGAATCCGGATTTCATTGTGGCCGATGAACCCACCTCCATGCTGGACGCCACGACGTCCTATCAAATTTTTAGCATTATATCCGCTTTGAGAGACCAGTACCATGTCACTTTTTTGTTTATTACCCATAGCCTGGCAGCCGCCAACTTTTTATGTGACCGCATTGCCGTTATCTATCGCGGCAACCTGGTGGAAATGGGACCCGCCCGGCAAATAATCAGACATCCCACTCATCCCTATACCATGGCTTTGTTAGACGCCCTGCCGGTATATTGCCAGGATTCAGCCTGCAAATTTCACAATACGCTGTTGAAAACAGCCCGCGAAACGCCCAACCATGATCATTGCCCGTTCTTTCCCCGCTGCCGCAGGGCCGATCTGGATCAATGCGCCAATGAACGCCCAACCATGCTTCCCCTGAGCGATACACACAGCGTGGCTTGCTTTAAAGCCGGTTAGTGCCTAACTTATCTCTTCGTCAATAACCATAGAGATTGCCATGAAAGCAAGTGGGACCATTGATCAAAATTCAAGCTCGACACAGGGAGAGCAAAACAGCGTCCGCCGAATTCTGCTGTCAGGAGTTTTCTGGCGCATCCTCCTGATTGAAGCGATATTACTGGTCTGGTCACTTGGCTGCTCGCTATTTTGCCGAAGGCCAAAATCTTGTCATGCTCTTCTGGTACGCTGTACGGATCATTATCCTGATCACGATTATTCTGGCATTCATGATGCTGACGCTTAGACGGTTTCTCGATAAAAAAATCATCACGCCCCTGGAAACCATTGCCATGGCCAATCACCAATTCATGGAAGACGAATCCACAGGAAGATCCATATCATTGGCCGAAGACACCCCTCATGAAATCGAGGAGATTGCCTCGACGCGATCACGGATGCTTGATTCGATCCTGAAAGAGTCCAGAGAGCGTCTCCAACTGGCCAATTTTATCCGTGATACCTTTGGGCGCTATATGCCCAAAAAAGTCGTGGATGAGATCCTGGAATCCCCGCAAGGACGTAAGATCGGCGGCCGGCGAGAAACGGCTACGGTCCTGATGTCGGATTTAAGGGGGTTTACCGGCCTTTCCGAAAACAGGGAACCTGAAGACCTCGTTCGCCTGCTCAATCGTTACCTTGATCAAATGTCTGAAGTCATCCACGCATATGATGGCATCATCGATGATTTTATCGGGGACGCCATTCTGGTTATCTTCGGTGCGCTTAAGAAACATGACGATGATCCTGCCCGTGCCGTTGCCTGCGCGATAGCCATGCAGAAAGCGCTCCAAGAATTCAATCGCGAAACGATTCGTAAGGGCGAACCACCCTTTGAAATGGGCATCGGGATCGAAACCGGATCGGTGATCATGGGCAATATCGGTTCGGAAACACGCATGAAATACAGCGTAATCGGGACGACCGTAAACGTTGCTTCCCGTCTGGAATCCCAGACCACCGGTGGACAGGTGGTGATTGGAGAAAAGACCTATAATCTGGTCAAGGATCTCGTCGAAACCGATCCACCGATCAGCGTAATGATGAAAGGTATCCGCAAACCCCTGGTCAGCTACCCCGTACTTCGAATCGGCGATCCGTATAATCTATCTATGGATGATCACCAGCCAACCCGATGATCAAACGGCTATTGAGATTTCATTTCGATGCTGGATCGTAGAAGAATAAAGTCGTTACGCCGGAAGCGATTGAGGGAGAAACCATTTCCATAAATGAAAACCAGTTTACCGCCACATTGAAAAAGGAATTACCTCCGTTAACCGACATTAAAATGCAATTCGATTTCTGTACCGACGTGCATTGTTTCAGTGATATTTATGCCAAAACCACATCCGTCGCAAAAAACCCTCACGGTGTTATCTACCGGTTCCGGATCACCTACATTAACCAGGAAGACCGAAAAATCCTCGCCGACTGGATCGCCGGTAATGAGGTCGGGCCGAAAGCGCCGGGTTGAAATTGGGGCGCTCTCTCAAACTAATCATCCTCCAGCGCGGTCTTGAATTTGAGTTCGTATTTATCGATTTTGGAATGAAGGGTAGGCCGCGACAACCCCAGCAATTTAGACGGCACGGGAGCGGTTACCGTCGGTCTCCACCAGCGCCTCGGCCATGATGATTCTGGCATATTGATCCATAAGGTTTCAAACAGTTGTCCGTTTTTATTCCCTCTGTAATCCGCTGGCGAGCCACTTTTCGCAGCAGCTCTTCGCCGCCATCCTTGCGGTAGTTTCGCCAGACTTTTTTGTCACTGTCGATGGCGGTGCCGATATCCTCGGCGCTGATGGGGGCGCCGCGGTTGAAAATGAGTGCCTTTTGGATGGTGTTGGCCAGCTCTCTCACATTGCCGGGCCAGGGATAGGTGAGTGAGCTTTTCGATGGCTTTTTCAGTGATGCCCGGATTTTCAATCTTGTTTTGGAGGGCGTAGCTTGAGAGAAAATATTCGCTGAGCAGGCTGATGTCGCTCTTGCGGTCGCGCAGGGGTGGCAAGCCAGATGGTGACGACCTTGAGACGGTAGTAGAGGTCTTCGCGGAACGCGCCCTTCGGTCAGGGCGGTCTCCAGATCCCGGTTGGTGGCCGCGATGATGCGCACATCCACCGGGATGGTCTCCCGCCCGCCCAGCCGTTCGATGCTTCTTTCCTGCAGCAGGCGCAGGATCTTGGCCTGGATGGTAACGGGCATATCGCCGATTTCATCGAGGAAGATGGTCCCTTTGTCGGCCTGTTCGACCTTGCCGATGCGTCGGTGCGCGGCGCCGGTGAAGGCCCCTTTCTCATATCCGAACAGTTCGCTTTCCAAGCAGGTTTTCCGGTATGGCCACGCAGTTGATGACGTGAAAGACCTTGTCGGCCCGCAGGCTGTGCTGGTAGATGGCCCGGGCCACCAGCTCCTTGCCGGTACCGGACTCGCCCCGCACCAGCACGGTAGCATCCGTTGACGACACGCGCCCGATCAGCTTGTAGACATCCTGCATCGGTTTGCTGCGGCCCACAATGGCCTCGTCTGGACGGCTTCGCGGGGCACGGCATCCACGTCGACCGGAGAGCGGCGGAAGCGGCCGGTGCCCACGGCCTGCTTGATGACCCCAGCATGTCCGGGATGTCGAAGGGCTTCAGTATATAATCGAAGGCACCCATTTTAGTGGCTTCGATGGCGGTATCGGTGGTGCCGTAGGCGGTCATGATGATCACTGGCAGCTTCGGATCGATGCGGTGAATTTTTTTAAAGGTTTCGATGCCGTTTATCCCCGGCAGGCGGATATCCAGAACAATGAGATCAGGCGCCAGTCCGCTGGCCAGCATGTCGAGACCCGGCTTCACCCGAAGCGGCATCGACAACCTCGTACTCTTCTGCGGCTCAGCAATTTTTTAAAGCTGGCACGTAGTTGATCGTCATCATCGATTATCAGAATCGTGCTCACGCTCTGCCTCCTTGGCGGGCAGCGTAATACAAAAACTGGCTCCCAAGCCAGGTCGTGATTCTACGGTTAACTCACCGCCGTGTTCTTCGATGATACGGACGGCAATACTCAGCCCCAGACCCGGTCCCCTCTTCCTTGGTTGTGAAAAAAGGCTGTAAACATCTTTTCATGAAGATCTACCGGAACTCCCGGGACCGTTATCCGTGACCCGAATGATGGCGGCAGTGCCGGTTCGGCCCGGCACCTGACCACTTCTTCTTGGATGACGATTTCGTCGCCATGGCCCATGGCCTCGCAGGCGTTGACCACCAGGTTGACCAAAACCTCCTTTAACTGTTCCGGGTCCCCGTGAATTTCGGGCAGGTTGCGGTTGCGAATAATCTGCACTTTTACGTCATACGATTTTAGCCGATGGGATAGCAATTGGATCGACTGGTCAACCACCAGGGAAGGGCTGATGTCCTGCATTTTTAATTTCGGCGGCCGCGAAAACTCGAGAAAGTTCTGCACGATGGTATCGATATGCTTGATTTCATCGGAAATTACCTGGAAGTCTTCCTGCTGATCATCCGTCAAGGAGAGGGAGCGATCCAGTGAGAACAGGCGCATTTTAACCGAGGTAAAGGGATTGCGGATGCTGTGCGCCATTCCAGCAGCCAGTTTTCCCACCAGGGCCAATTTCTCGGACTGGATCAGATTCGCCTGACTCTTTTTTAGCTCCGTCTGCGTCTGGCCTACATCGGCGATTAGACCATGGACCTTATTGCTGAGCGTATTAACAATGTTATCCGAATTTTCGATGTCCTCCAAATCCCCGGTTTCTTTGATCAGTTGAGCGACGGGGGTAAGGATCTGCCGAATAAAGATGATTACCAGCAGGCCGGCCAGAAGGAGACTTGAAAGGATCGCCAGTCCGGCAATCATGCGCAGATCCTTTGCCTGCTGACGGCTCGCCTGTGCTTCCCGCTGAACCTGCGCAACATGCATTTTTTTATATTCCTCGCAAAACTCCAGGATCTTAAAAAAACTGCTTCTGGCCTGCTTGTGAAGCTTGGCACCCTCACCACGCAGTCCTGCTTTATAGTGGTCAATCACCTGGTCCTTTATATGGACATAGTGGTCATATTCCTCTGCAATCTGTTCGATGGCTGTTACATTTACCGGATCGGTTGACAGTGACTGTGCCTCCTTTAGTTTTTGCTGAAACACCTGGCGGTATTCACCCAACTGCCGCAGCCAATCCGGGTCATTGTCCAGGAAGTAGTAAGACACAAACCCTTTCTGGTTTACCAGTGCCGTCTCCAGGGCTTCTGCTGTGTGAAAGGCGGGAAACTCCTTTTCGGTTATCAACCCTAGAATACGGTCCATTCGATACGTGTACCAGACCATAACCGTGCCGCCGATGATGCTGACAGACACCAATGCCGCGAGAACAAGATATATTTTGCTTCTTAAATTTAATTTAACCCACAAAGTTCTATCCCTATCGAGTCCCTCTTTTGGCCCGGTAGCCGGTTTTGGTAGAGATTGGTCTTGTAGTCACACCCACAGGCGGTTTTTTCTGGACTTTGCTACCGGAGGTAGGAGCAATTTCGATGCCAAAAAGGCTACTCTTTTGTGTGAGGCGGATTTTCAATGATATCAATACCTCAAGGTTTTAAAAAGTGGGAGGCCACAGCGGGTTGGCCGGAAAGGTGTCAGTTATTTTTACACCTTGTTAGCCATTCCGTCAATTTATATCCTCCGTCGTGGCCACTTAGTGCTCCTGTTCGTAAAAACGGTGACGTAATGAGGGCGTCAAGGCGCCGGGCTGACAAGGCGCGGAAAATAAGCAATATCGGGAATATTGCGTTTTTTCGCAACGCCGTTAGCCCGGATGGATTGGCGGCCGAATGTCATCGTATTTGCGAATAGGTGCACTTAGTATCTCCTGGGCGTGATTATTGTCCCATTCGGGGATTGGGAGAAAAACCCTCACCTTTAGACGAAGACTTCAGTTTGATTGTTGATGCCGCCCCAAGGGTTCAAGGGTTCAAGGATTAAGGGTTCGCGCAAAGGCTTGGATGGTCTTTTCACTTGACTCCTCGACCCCTTGGATCCTCCCTTGAACCCCAAGCCTTCGGCTTTAGCCGAAGGTTGTTGGCTTAAGGCCGAGTGCCGGCACCCCCGGCGCGGTATGTGGTATAATGTTTCCATAGAGCCAATTTCAAAACGCCCCAGCGTGCCCGATCTCCGCGCCATCCTTGACTATGGACAAACTGAAACCTTTTTTACAGGCCCCATCGTTTTTACATCCTGTAATAAAATATGACAGTTCCAGTGGCGGTGAGTCGCTCCATTTGGGCCACACTAAATCACAAGTTTTGTATTTTCAACGGGATATAAAAATAGCTGCGCTTTGCGTCTGTTGGCACGGCTTTTGCTTTAAACAAGGTTATTAAAAGGTAAATGCAACGGCATTCGAGGAGGTGTGAGATGGCCGAAAGTGAATCCAAGCCGAAAACCAAGCGCAGACGGGTCCGTTTTTCGGTGGATGCGCCCGCCGCCGGGGAGGTGATCCTGACCGGTGACTTTGCCGGCTGGGACCTGAAGAAGCATCCCATGAAAAGAGCCGCAGATGGCACTTGGCACAAGACCCTGCTGCTGCCCGCGGGCAACTATCAATACAAATTTCTAATCGACGGCCAGTGGCGGCTGGATCCGGGCAATGACCAATGGATTCAAAATTGTTTCGGAACCCGCAACAATGTGCTCAAGCTGGCCGAGGGATAACCGGCCTTGGCCGCGCTTCCGGGCGAAGGCCCTGATAAGCCGCCCGGATTTGATAAGCTGATGGATGCGTTTGACCGGCAAAATGCGGTGCGTCCTTTAACAGGGCAACCGCTGATGATTGGTGCCAAGCACAATCCGCGGCGCGACCCGCCATACCGCGCGGGTCACCCAACAGACAACAAGGATGGAGGTTTACCGTGCAAGAGATTGAAAAAATCATGGTGGCAGTGGATCTGTCACCCTATTCGTTGCCGTGTGTGCAGTACGCCAATGACCTGGCCGTTTCACTGGGCGCCGAAATCGTCCTGGTCAATGTCTATAATGAACGCGACATCCGCGCCATCCGCGGGGCCTTGAGCGCCAACGATGCTGAGCGGGCCGAGAAAATCGTCGAGGAGAATCTCGCCAATCGTCGCGACATGGTGGCGCGGCTGGCCGCTGATACCGGCGCCCAGCAAACCGTGGTGCAGCAGATCGTGCAGGTGGGTGTACCGCAACAGGCGCTTCTGGATATCATCAAAGAACAGAAACCCGATCTGGTGGTAATCGGCGCAAAGGGGCGAACCAATCTGGCCGATGCTCTGGTGGGTTCTTGCGCACGCCGGGTGTTCCGGCGCAGTCTGGTGCCCGTGCTTATGTTACCGCCGACGGTGATCGGCTGAAGCCGCCGGTAAGCGGCGCAAGGGATCGAAGCGGGACGGTCTGTCCGGCGGGCTCAGACGGTAATAAGGTCCTTGTGTCACGTCAACGATGAACTGTCGTATATTGCTTGTTCTTTTCCGCGCCTACACTATTTTTATTCCGGTCACATAATCTATTATGCAACCGGGATCAAAATAGCGTAGACACAAAAAATACCTACGCAATCGATCGACATTTCATCGTTGACGTGACACTAGTGATGAAGTGAGGTGGCTCTGGGCAGCGACGGTTCTTTCACAAACCGTGCCCGTCACTTTTCAGTGCTACAGTTGCGACTCTACGGGCAGCAGGCGAATGATGTCGACAACCAGTCTTTTCCAGAAGCCCACGTAGGGCTCTGTGTGGTAGACGATTTCTTCGCCTTGCTTGATGGTGTGCCAGGTGATGTCGCCTTTGTCCGGATCAAGCGATAACCGGAAGGCCGCTTGTTCAATGTTTCGGTCGAAGTTGCGGGCGCTGTCATCGGCAATCTCGGGATTGGGAAAGAGAATGCCGATCTCGTTGTTGATGTGCAGGGAGCGCGGGTCGAGATTCATCGATCCCACGAACATCGCTTTGCGGTCGATCACCATGGTTTTGGCGTGCAGGCTTGATTTATCGAGGCCCTTCAGCCAGGTGAAGTGTGCCTCGGCCTGTTCAGTAATGCGCTCATCGAGTTCGTAAAGTGCCACCCCACACCCGAGCAGTTGCTTTCGGTATTTGGAATAGCCGGCGTGCACCGCCGCGACGTCGTTGGATGCCAGGGAGTTGGTGAGGATGCGCACTTTGACGCCACGCTGGCTCAACGTGCAGAGGGCATCGGCACCCTTTTTACCGGGAATAAAATAGGGCGATACGATGATTATTTCCTCGCTGGCCCGATCCAGGTAGGGCCACAGCTTCGAGATAAGCAGCTCCTCTTTCCAGTTCTCTTCCCGCGCCTTTTTCTCCGATGAGTCGTGAATCACCATTGCCTCTTCGGCCCATTTGAAGTGCGCACTGCCGGCCAGCAATCCCTGTGCCAGGTCCGAATTTTTCAAGGCCTCGATATAAACGGTCGCCGCCTCCTGACGAGATGCCTCGTCCAGGCGCTGTTTGATCGCTTCGAGCTGTTCGGCGCCGGCGGTTTGCGTTAAAGCGGAAGCGGGGTAAGCGTAGTCGCTGTTCCAGTATTCATCAAAGGCGGCTGAAATCTCGGGTACCACCGGTCCAATGGCGAACAGATCGAGGTCGGCAAAGGCAAGGTCGGGACTGGCATCGAAATATTCGTCGCCGATGTTACGGCCGCCTAGGATGGTGGCTTGGTTGTCCACCGTGAAACTCTTGCTGTGCATGCGGTAGTTGAGGTCACCGAAGCGAGTGATCCACTGCAGATTTTTCGACGAACCGCGTATAAAAGGGTTGAACAAACGCACTTCCATTTGAGGGTGGCTGTCCAGGGCGGTCCAGACGTCGTCAGCCTCGCCGCCGTAAATGTCATCGATGAGCATGCGTACACGCACGCCCCGGTCGGCGGCGCTGAGCAGCTCGTTGAGCAGCAGTTGGCCGACCGTGTCCTGGTGAAACATGTAGTACTGCACGTCAATACTGGCCTCGGCAATCCGCGCCAAAATGGCCCTTGCCACAAAGGCGTCGAGGCCGTTGCCGAGCAGGAAAACCCCCGATTTGCCGTCGTGATCGGCAAGCTGTGCGCTGTAATGGCGCCCAATCAGGGTCTCTTGCCCGTCGGTTATGGCCGAGGAGGGGGGGCGATTGATGTTTTCCGGCAGTTTGGCGCAACCGGCCGCCCACATAAGGTTAATACCGACCATCAACAGGATCCATGAGTGCGCTCTTTTGAAGTTCACTGGCATGCTCTCTTTGCGGGGAGTTATTTTTCGCACGCTATGCATTAACGACGATGCTCATTTCTTAATATGCCCAGCGCCATATTACAACCCACATGTGGCCGACCGCGATTTCAAGCCGAGCACCACTGTCCGCCCCGGAATCAACGGCCTCTCGAAAACGGCAACAATGGAAAAGGATGCGGGTGCCGAGGGTTGACCTGGAACAACCGCCTCGAGGGCGCGACATTTTCGGGTCCATGCGCCGGCCCCATCCAAACTGCACCAATCCAAACAGAAGGGTGGCGAGCATCAAAATATAAAGTGTGAATCCGTAGGTCTCGAATGTCCATATTTTTATGGTTAACAGTGTGATCGCGGCGTTAATGACGGTGACCCCATAGATGAGGCTGGTTTCGGTTTCCGGATATTTATAGGCCTTAATGACGGTGGGCTTGGCGGCCATAGCGTCGGCGACGATGGCAAACACGATGGCGACCAGGCCTTCGCCGGTCACTTGCCACAGCACCAGCCCGATGACAGCCAAGGCGCCGTAGATGTAGTCGAGTCGTTGGAGTCGCCAGTAGGCATTGGCACTGAGAAAGGAGGCCGCCAGAATCAACAGGGGGCCAATGCCGATGCTCAGGGTCATCAGTGACGGCCAGCCCACGCCCTCATCGACCTGCGCGGCAAAACCGATCAGCGGGGCCAGGGCCCACAGTCCCCAGGTGACGCGATTGGGCCTTGCCCTGCCTTTGATCACATCGATCAGGTAACCGAGTGTGCCCAGTACTTCGAGCACGAACCCGACGACAACGAAGCGCTCATCGATCACCGGGGGAAGTCCGTGGGAACGCCGTCGGCACCCCATCCGCGCAGGCGGTAGTAGTCCTTGAGCATCAGCGCCATCTCCTCGGCCGCGAGAGCCTGACCCGACGGCAAGGCTTCGCGATGCAGGCGTGGCGGCAGGTGGTCGTCTTCGGGTTTTAAGCCCTCGCGCAGGTTGAAAATCCTGGTCAGGGTGGCCACGCTGGCGGCCATGGCGCGAAGGGCTTCCGTGGAGGCGTCGAGGCCGGTGGTCAGGCGGATCGTTTGCCGTAGCGTCTCCCAGGGGTAGAGGTCCCTGTAAAAGCGGCACAGTACCAGGGTGTCGAAGAGGTTGAGGCGATCTTCGAACTCCACCAACAGCTTGGCTTTACCTTCCACCTGTTCAGGCGGGATCATGCCGGCCAGCTCCGGCTTGTAGAAGGTGGTGCGCAGGTGGCAGGCCCCGCGCGGCGAGGTGGCAAAGGTCAACCCCATACCCTTTAGGACGCGGGGGTCGTAGCCGGCCGGCTCCATGCCTTTAACGTGCACGGCTATATCCTCCAGGCCCCAGTGTCGGGCCGCGGCGACGATGCCGTCGGCAAGGATTTCGCCGATACCGTCCCGGGTGGCGATTTTGCCGATCAGCGCGGCGATGGCGTCCACGTCCCCGTAAGCGATGCCGTCGCTCACTTTTCCCCGGGCCGTGGCCTCCATGGCCAGGGCGCACAGGTTGCCGGCCGTGATGGTATCCAGGCCCAGGCGGTCGCAGAGGTCGTTCAGGTAGGCGATCTCGGCCATATCTTCCACCAGGCACAACCCGCCAAAGGCGTAGATGGTTTCATACTCCGGTCCCTCGATGCGCAACCCCTTGTGACGTCCCCCGGCGATGCGCGCCATGCGGCCACAGGCCATGAAACATTTGGCACAGGCGTGGGGCTTGATCTCGTGCTCGCGATGGTAGGTTTCGCCGCTGATTTGCTCCCAGTGGTCACAGGTGCCCTGCTGCCAGTAGCGGGAGGGGAAGGCGCCGACCGTGTTCATCAGGGCCACCATCATGGTGGTGCCCAGGTTGCGGTAAGCCTGCGGGCCGGGTGCGCGCATGTGGGTCTTGGCGAAGGATTTGGCGAACGCTCCGACCTCGGCGGGTTTATACAGGGCGCGGGTGCGATCGCCCTGGAACACGACCGCCTTGATGTGCTTGGCGCCCATGACCGCGCCCACGCCGGTTCTGCCGGCACAGCGCCACTGATCATTGGCGATGATAGCGAACCTGACTTGTTTTTCACCGGCCGGGCCGATGACGATGGCTCCCGCTTTGCGGAACCCTTCGCGGTGGACGGAATAGCGTTCGACGGCCTGCTGTTCGGCCTCGTAGGCCGTCATGCCCCACAGCGCCTGGGCATCGAAAAATTCCGCCCCGTGGGGATGGATCGAGACCGCCGCGGGTTGCTTGGCGCGGCCCGCGAAAACGATGGCGTCAAATCCGGCTGAGTCGATGGCCTCGGGCACCTTTCCGCCGGAGTAGGATTCGGCGTAAAAACCGGTCAGGGGCGACTTGGTGTAGACGCCGTAGCGGCTCGAACCCCACAGGCGGCTTTGGCAAAAAGGGCCGGTGGCGATGATCAAACGATTGTCCGGCGAAAGCGGATCCACCCCCGGTGGATTGTCTCGCAGCAGGAGATAGGTGGCCAGCCCCTTGCCCCCGAGGTGGCGGGCGTAGATGTCGTCGGGCACCGTTTCGATCTTGAAGCTTTGGCGGCTAAGATCGACGGTGAGGATGCGACCGTAAAAACCGTGCATGGCAGACGTTATCCTTTTAAATAATGTGCCCGGTGGGGTTGCGTTGTCACCGGCCCAAGCGTTTTAACCCGTCGTCGACGATGGCCAAACCGCGTTCCAACTGCTCCTGGGAGATCACCAGCGGCATCAAAAAGCGGATGACGTTGCCGTACATCCCGCACGAGAGCAGGAGCAGGCCGCGCTCGAGGCAAAAGGCGGTCAGTGCCTTGGCCTCTTCGGCCGCCGGCGTTTTGGTGTGGCGATCCTTGACCAGCTCCATGGCCATCATCGCTCCCAGACCGCGCACGTCGCCCACGAATTCGTAGGCCTGCTTGAACTGCCCCAACCGTGTCCGCAGGGTTTCCCCCAGCGCCCGGGAGCGTGTTAAAAGGTCTTCCGTTTCGAAGATTTCCAGCACGGCCAGGGCGGCGGCGCAAGCCACGGGGTTGCCGCCATAGGTGCCGCCGATGCCCGAGGGGTGGACCGAATCCATGATCTCCTTTTTTCCCACCACGGCCGAAAGCGGCATGCCGGCCGCCAGGCTCTTGGCCACCGTGGTGATCTCCGCTTCGACCCCGAACTGCTCCATGGCGAACATGGTGCCCGTGCGGCCAATCCCGGTCTGGATCTCGTCGGCGATAAAGAGCACCTCATTTTCCCGGCAGATGGCCTGCAGTTTTTTGAAGTAGTCCATGGGCGGCGTGATGAAACCGCCTTCGCCCTGGATCGGTTCGACGATGATGGCGGCTGTCTGTTCGGGCGCTACCTGCTTGACGAACATGTCGGCCAGGCAGTGGGCGCAAGCCGTATCGCAGCTTGGATAGGTTAGGTTGAGCGGGCAGCGGTAGCAGTAGGCAAAGGGCATGCGGTAGACTTCGGGCGCGTAAGGGCCGAAGCCGTACTTGTAGGGTTTAACCTTGCTGGTGAGGGTCATACCCATCAGGGTGCGGCCGTGAAAGGCGTTCTCGAAGGCGATGATGCCCGATTTTGCGGTGTGATAGCGCGCGATTTTGACCGCGTTTTCCACGGCCTCGGCGCCGCTGTTGGCGAACATGGCCGCTTTGGGGGCCTGGCCGGGGACCAAGTCGCATAACCGTTCGGCCAGGGTCACCGCAGGCGGGTAGGGCGACACCATGAAGCAGGTGTGGGTTAGTTGTTCGGCCTGCCGCTTGATGGCCGCCACCACCCTGGGATGGGAGTGGCCCACGTTCATAACGGCGATACCCCCGGCGAAATCGAGGTAGGTGTTGCCTTCCACATCGGTCAGCAGGGCGCCTTCCCCTTTGACCATGTAGCGGTCGGTGGCGCTGGCGTTGCCCTTGGCCACAACACGTGAACGCCGTTGATGGAGTGCCTGGTTGGTAAGGGTTTGGCTCATTTTCGATCCTTTATATTCAGAGGGGAGGGTTGGTTGGTCTACACCC
Organism: uncultured delta proteobacterium; assembly: GCA_963783425.1. Taxonomy (GTDB): domain Bacteria; phylum Desulfobacterota; class Desulfobacteria; order Desulfobacterales; family QNYZ01; genus CAWANO01. The sequence goes on along the minus strand of CAWANO010000003.1, from coordinate 25,965 downwards.
GGCCCGCCGGCACCTGCTGGGTGATACAGTGGATGTTGCCACCGCCCAGCAGAATCTCGCGGCTGCCAATACCCACCACCTTGCGCTGGGGCAAGAGCCGGCCCAGCAGGCTGAGCGCCTCATCGTCGCGAGGGTCGTCGAAAAGGGGCATGACGATGCCGCCGTTGGCCATGTAGAAGTTGACGTAGGAGGCGGCCAGGCGGTCGCCGGCCCGGCGGGGTTTGGCGGTTTCCGCGGCATCGAGGCTTTCGGCTTCGGCCGTGGAGATCAGCAGGGGCTCGGGCTGATGGATCTTGTGAACGGTGAAGGTGCGCCCGCGGGCGTCCTTTTCGGCCGAAAGCACTGCCAGGGCCTCTCTGGAAATTTCGTGTTGGGGGTCGCTGGTGTCATCGCACCAGGTGAGCAGCACCTCGCCCGGGCGGACGAAACAGCACAGGTTGTCGACGTGGCCGTCGGTTTCGTCGAGATAGACGCCCCGGGGCAGCCACACGATCTTACGAACGCCCAGATAGTCTTCAAGGTACGCCTCGATCTGTTGGCGACTCAAGTTCGGGTTGCGGTTGGGGTTGAGTAGGCACTCTTCGGTGGTGATGAGCGTGCCCTGGCCATCCACATGGATAGCGCCACCTTCCATGATCAGGGGGGCGCGGTAGTGATGGGCGCCTTCGATCTCCAATACCTTTCGGGCCACAAGCGTGTCGCGGTCCCAGGGAAAGTATAGGCCGCCCCGAAAACCGCCCCAGGCGTTAAAGTGCCAATCGATGCCGCAAAGACGGCCCTTGGCGTCGACCACGAAGGTGGGGCCCACGTCGCGCATCCAGGCGTCGTCGGCGGAGAGCTCCACTACCCGCACCGATTCGGGCAGCAGGGCGCGGGCGTTCTCCCATTGCTCGCGGCCAGCGCCGACGGTGACCGGTTCAAAGGCGGCGATGGTCTCGGCTACCCGGGTAAAGCAGCGTTGGGCCGGCTTTGCCCCCAGCCGCCAGGTGTCGCCGCGCTGGGGCCACAGCATCCAGCACCCGCGGTGGGGTTCGAACTCGGCGGGCATGCGGCAGCCGTCTTTAACCGGCGTGGGGTTCAGCGTGCGCGTCATATTGGTTCACTTGTCAGGTTGCCGGAAGCCGGCTGCGTCCGGTTAAAATTTGAGTTGTCGTTTTTGGCACTATCGCCGCACGGGCGCCGATCCTTCAGGACGATTTCGATCCCGATTTATTTCTGTTTCCCATGCAAGCGGGGATCCGGCCGCCGCATTGTCCTGTCACACCAAGACCGCTAACCGCCTGCCAGGCGCTGGAAGAGCTTGATCTCGGCCCCCGCTGGCATGGCATCGGAGGCCTTGGCCAGTTGCCCGTTGACGGTGGCGATGCCGATGCGTGCGGGGTCGATGCCCAGCCGTTCGACCAAATCAGTCAGCGTGGCCTGATCGGGCAGGGTCAGGCGCAGCCCGGTGGCCGGGCAGCCGCCCTCAACGAGGGCGGGCAGTGTGCCCAGCAATTTGACACGCACCTCCACGGCCGCCTCCTAAAAGTCGAAGGTGGTATCCATGGCCTCATCGCTGACCACTACCACGGCGTTGTAGGGCGGCAGCGGCTCGGTGTAGAACATCGGCGGCAGGCGGTCGTCCTGGTTGGTGAACCCGGCCTTGCGGTTGAACTCGCGCTCGGCCTTGAGGACCCGTCAGCCAAGTTCCGTCCACTCCGCTTCGCCGAAGGGCTTTCCCGACTTGGCCGCCACCATGCGGTAGACGTTGTCGATGCCCTCGGGCGTTGCCAGGCCTGACTGGGCAAAATCGCAAATCCCCACGCTGTCGACGGCTGCCATGTGAATCTGGGTTTCCCTGGAGGTCTCCACCTGGCCCTCGGCACCCATGGGCGCTACGGTGCCGCCGAAAGCCTCCAGGTTCTGGTCGACAACCCAGCCTGCCGTGTGGTCCCCGCCCATGGGGGTTGTCGCGTAGGTCACCGCCATGCCCTGAATGGCGCGCGGGTCGTAGGCGGACATGCTCTGCCCTTGACGATGGGCACCCGCGGGTGGTTGAAATGTTCACCGACGCCATCGGGACCGTTGCCGATGACTCGACCGATTTCGGTGCCCTGGGCCACCTCTTCCACCATGGCGAATGGCCGCGGCCGCTGTCTCCGAATGGTGCTTTAGCCGGCATCAAAGGCAACGGCCAGCGCATTGCCGGTGTTGATGGTGTCCAGGCCGATGTCGTCGCAGAGAAAGTCGAGCCTGGCGATGGCATCGAGGTCATCATTGCCGATCATAGCTCCCATGGCCCAGATTGTCTCGTACTCCAGTGAAGAGGTTACATAATCGCCTTCCGGGGTCGACAAAATCGTTGGAGCAGTTGATGATGCACTGGGAGCATCCCTTGTGGGTGGTCTTGCCGCCGCGTTCCGTGATGATTCTGGCCATGGTCTCGCCGCTGATCTTCTCGGCGCCCTCAAACTGGCCGAACCGGGCGTTGTTGGTGGGAAAGGCCCCGGCGGCGTTAATCGGTTCAACCAGTGCGGCCGTACCCAGTTTCGGCAGTATTTCCCCGCTGAACTCGTCAGCCAGGACCGCCGCGGCATAGGCCTTTGCCGCCTTTTTAAAGGCTCCTGATCGGCGATGGCGTCCGGTGTGTGCCTTTGGGTCGACAATGAGCGCCTTGAGTCCCTTGGCACCCATGACCGCGCCAAGTCCCCCGCGCCCGGCGGCGCGACAGGGCCGGCCATCGAGGTCGGTTGACTGGATCGAGGCGGAGAGAACTGCATCCCCTGCCGGCCCGGTGCAGGTGATGGATGTGTCCGCGCCGAATCGCTGCTGGAGCTGCTCTGACCAGCTGATACGTCCTCATGCCTTTGAGTTCACTGGCTGGCAACAGTGAGGCGGCGTCAGTATCGTCAATGCTAAGCAGGAAACAGGTTTCACCCTCGGCAGCCTGCCCTTCGATAATAACCGCGGCGATGCCGAGGCGCGCCAGGGAAAAGGCAACCGTTCCACCCGACATTGCTCTCTTTTATGCCACCGGTCAGCGGGCTTTTTGCCCCGACCGACAAGCGGCTGGTATTTATCAGCGGCGTCCCGGTAAAGTATCCGGGGGCAAATATCAGTTTGTTGTCCGGCTCCGAGAGGGTCTGCTCGGTCGGCTCCACCTCCTGTTGATCATGGTTGAGGTCAGTGCTCTGCCCGCCCAGGCCTGCATATGGCCTCCGGAACATTTCTCCCAGGCACTGGTCTGTTTCAGTCAGGTTTACTCGTAAGAATTTCATACTCCTCCTGCACAAAAGATCGGTATTGACACGATGGTGATGGAAATGAACTCAACTGAGTGTTGCAAGGGTCTCCTCAAGGCGTTTCAGCATTTCGTCAATCAGCTCATACGGGATATTGAGGGCCGGCTCGATGCGGATGGTCTGGGCATTGGTTAACGTTCCGGCGGTCAGGACCCTGCGGCTGAACAAACCTGAGGCGACTTTGAAGCCGATCTCGTCGTCTGGAAATTCCATGCCGAGCAAGCAGGCCCCGGCCCCTGATCCCGCTGAGGATATCGGGGTATTTTTGCTGCAGCGCGGAAACTTTTTTCTAGAATGTACTCGCCCTTTTCAGCCGCCTGACCGGGAAGGTCCTCCTCGAGCATAACCGTGATGTGGGCGAGTGCCGCGGCACAGGCGACAGGGTTTCCGCCGGTGGTGGTCGTGTGCATGAACGGGTTCGGTTCCATGCACTTCCAGATTTTCGCCGTCGAGAAGAATCCTGACATGGCGATAACGCCGCCGCCCAGGGCTTTTCCAAAGCACATGATATCAGGTGTCACATTCCAGTGATCGACCCCAAAGATCTTGCCGGTACGGCCGAATCCGGTCTGCACTTCATCAGCAATCAGCAATACCTCGTAGGCTGTCACATATTTCACGCAGCCTCGGCCAGTAGTCATCCGGAGGCTCGATGGCGCCAGCCTCGCCCTGGATGGGTTCGACCACCACGCCTGCAATCGGGTCACCCACTTCCTGGGCATTGATCAGCACCTGCTCCATGGCATCCGCATCCCCAAAGGGCACCTGCCGGACACCGGCAAGCAGCGGCAGCAGCGGTTCACGATACACCGCTTTGCCGAGCAGGGAAAGAGCGCCAAGGGATTTACCGTGGAATCCTTTGAGGGTTGAAATAAACCCGCTTTTACCGGTGTAGAGCTTGGCAAGTTTCATGGCGCCGTCAACGGCTTCGGTGCCGCTGTTGGCAAAAAAGCCGTACTGGATGTCGCCGGGGGTGAGCTTGGCAATTACTTTGGCCAGATGTGCCCGAAGCGGATCGAGCATCTCCTGGCTGTACTGCGGGTGAACGGTCGAGCTGGGCTTTTGCCGCGGCGACAATTTCAGGATGCCGGATGCCGGGGGAATAGAGACCGAAACCTCCGAGCATATCGATATATTCGCGTCCCATGACATCTCGCAGGATAGACCCCTGCCCGAACCAGTCTGTAAGGGCAAAGTCATCGGTTTCGGTGACAGACTTGCGGTACTCGAGAAAACCTTTGTTAATATGATTTGCAAAGTTCTTGTAAGTCTCTTCGGCAATCCATTCACGATCGCTGGCGGAGACCTCCGGTTCGGGGGTCATGATGATCTCCACCATGCGCTGTGCTTCCGACAGGGCGCCGGGGATGTCCCGGTGGCTGGCCGCAACGGTGGTTTCTGACGCGCTGTTGTCTGCTTGCATTGATCACTCCTTCTTTTTTAAGAGACCCGAAACCGTATGGTGACATGTGTCCATTTCGCCATCTTGGCAGGGTGAAAACGGGTCAACCGATATTCAGAATTATAACTGAACATGCAGTTAATAATAACGGAAAAGCAAAATCCCTTTATCCCCTCTAAACCGCCCCGCTTTTGAGCACCACCAGGGCCGCCCGTTTGGAGGCCTGGGCATGCACGTCGAACGGTTGCCCCTCGGCCAGAAACTGGGCGTGAAACTCCATGCCCTCCATCAAGGTGATGATGACGTCGGCGGCCCGCTTCACATCCTTGACCTCGATGATGCCCCGGCCGTTGAAATAGGCCAGTTGCTCGCGCAGGTATTGCCTGAACTTTTCGAACATGCGCCGGAAACGCGCATTGATGCGTTCATCTCTAAAGCTCATGTAGTAAAAGCCGAAATGCACGCCGGGGTCGATGGTGCGCGACCATTCGAATGAAAAGATCGTCTCCATGAGCTTGTCAAAACGTTCCTGATCGTCGTCGATGTCGTCGAAATCGAGAAAATCCGGCGCTTCAAATTTTTCAATCAGCAGCTCGACCAGTTCGAGCTTCATGTTCTCTTTGTTCTTGAAGTAATGGATGATCAGGCTGGGGTGGATATGGAGGCGTTCGGCGATCTTGCTGATGGAGGAGCCCTCGATGCCCTCCTCGATCATCACCTGGTAGTAGCTCTCGAGGATTTCAGGCTTGCGGAGATCGGCGTTTTGGTTTTTTCGCATCGGTGCGGTAAGCCTTGTGGTGACATTGAACCAAGCTGTTAATTAACTGTACGTTCATTAAATAATTATGGCAAGGAAATTTTGCATAGCCTTCGCCAGGCCAGAATGGATGGTCAGGGGGACTTGACCGGTACCGAGCATCCAGGATGCGATAGATTGTTGTTCGACCTGCGACTGCTTTCGTTTCCAGGTGACAAGCCGCCCTTTGATGCCAAGCCTACAAAGCCCCCAGGGCCAAATAAACCGTGGCGAATAGATTTCACTCTTCAAAAACGTGAAATATCGGGGATGGCGGGTTACCTTCGTTACAACTGGGACTCCACGGGCAGCAGGCGGATGAGATTCACGACCAACCGTTTCCAGAAGCCCACATAAGGCTCGGTGTCGTAGACGATCTCTTCACCCTTCTCGTTGGTGTGCCAGGTGATATCGCCTTTGTCCGGGTCAAGCGATAGACGAAAGGCCGCTTGCGCGATGTTTTGATCGAAGTTGCGGGCACTGTCGTCGGCGATCTCGGGGTTGAGAAAGAGAATGCCGATTTCATTGTTGATATGCAAGGAGCGCGGGTCGAGATTCATTGACCCCACGAACATCGCTTTGCGGTCGATCACCATAGATTTGGCGTGCAGGCTTGATTTGCTGAGGCCCTTCAGCCAGGTAAAGTGCGCTTCGGCTTTTTCAGTAATGCTCTCATCGAGCTCGTAAAGTGCTACCTCACACCCGAGCAGTTGCTTGCGGTATTTGGAATAGCCGGCGTGCACGGCCGCCACGTCGTTGGATGCCAGGGAGTTGGTGAGGATGCGCACGTTGACCCCACGCTGGCTCATTTTGCACAGGGCATCGGCACCCTTTTTACCGGGTATAAAATAGGGCGATACGATAATTAGCTCTTCGGCGGCCCGATCCAGGTAGGGCCACAGCTTTGAGATGAGCAGTTCCTCTTCCCAGTTTTCTTCTCGCGCCTTTTTTTCCGATGAGTCGTGAATCACTATTGCCTCTTCGGCCCATTTGAAGTCCACACCGCCGGCCAGTAACCCCTGGGCAAGATTCGAATTTTTTAAGGCCTCGATGTAAACGGTCGCCTCCTCCTGGCGGGATGCTTCGTCCAGGCGCTGTTTGATTGCATCGAGCTGCTCGGCACCGACCGGTTGTGTCAAGGTGGAAGCGGGGTAAGCGTAGTCGCTGTTCCAGTATTCGTCGAAGGCGGCTGAAACCTTGGGCACCACCGGCCCAATGGAGAACAGATCTAGGTCGGCAAAAGCCAGGTCGGGGTTGGCATCGAAATATTCGTCGCCGATGTTGCGACCGCCTACGATGGTGGCTTGGTTGTCCACCGTGAAACTCTTGCTGTGCATGCGGTAGTTGAGGTCACTGAAGCGGGTGATCCACTGCAGATTTTTCGACGAACCGCGCACGAAAGGGTTGAAAAGGCGTACTTCCATTTGAGGATGACTGTCCAGGGCGGTCCAGACGTCGTCAGCGTCGCCACCGTAGATGTCATCAATGAGCATGCGCACGCGCACGCCCCTGTCTGCGGCCCTGAGCAGCTCGTTGAGCAGTAATTGACCCACCGTGTCCTGGTGAAACATGTAGTATTGCACGTCGATGCTGGCTTGAGCTAATCGTGTCAAAATGGCCCTTGCCACAAAGGCGTCGAGGCCGCTGCTGAGCAGGAAAACCCCTGTTTTGCCCTCATGATCGACAAGCTGCGCGTTGTAATGGCGCCCGAGCAGGGTTTTTTGCCCGTCGGTTATGGCCGAAGAGGGGGTGCGGTCGTTGTTTTGCGGCAGTTTAGCGCAGGCGCTAGTCCACAGCAAAACCACCCCGAGGAGCCACAACAGCCACTTATTTTTTCGGTTAAATTTCATGTTGCTCGCTCACTTTCCGGTAGTTTTCCCACCAGTTGCGTTAGATGCTGATCCAACTTTGTAATTGGCCCTGAGGCACTTTACGACCAAATATTGCTGAAGTCGTATACAAACGGTTTAAGAACGGCGTGAAGCCTTCATTGTTCAAAGAGTTAAGCGCTCTTTCCACGGCGGTTTTTTTCATGGTGTTCGGCGTGGTAATTTATCCGTAGTGCCACCAACTTGCCCACGAATGAGGCGAAGAGCCCGATGCCTAGAATGGCGTAGATCATGGTGAAGATTTTTGAAAAAGGTGTTGTCGGGGAGAGATCGCCGTAGCCAACGGTTGAGATGGTCATCACGCAAAAATAGAGTGCGTCCAACACGCCCCATTGCTGGTTTTGCCAGTAAAAAAGCGTTCCACCGGCCAACAGGAAAGCCAGCAGAATCATCATTGAGCGAAACTCGGCATCCTCGCGAAATCCGCGAACTACAGTCCGCCATAAATGCCACAGGTTGACAAAAAATGAAATCATGCTGCTACCTCCAAGGTATTGGTTCGGGGCGAATGGGTAAAAGAGGGTCGTGTGGATGAATTCGTTTTGTATTAATCACATAAATTCATCACCGCAAAATATTTTTGTCAAGCTTGCTTCGGGTTCAGCGGTTGATGGGATTTTCGGGTTGTAAGAAGACTTGAGCGTAGAAAGCGGGTGGCTCAGCTTTCTATGATTTCACTGCTGGGCTCCAAATTTCAAGCAAAGGACCGCTCTTTCCAAAAACCGGATCGGCCGTGGGGAGCGCTACCGAGCGGATGTTTTGATCGGTTTTCGGCCGCTCGCCGGGCTTGCCGTATTGCATGTCCGGCGACTGTCCCGCAGGGTAAGCGCCCACACAACGGAAATTGGATGATTGATCGAGGTTTTTATGGGATGCGCCCGCCGGGATAATGATGACATCGCCGGCTTGGGCGCTTACCGCTGGCCCGTTTGGGCCGCCGAACCGAACCTCAACCCGGCCGGCATACAGGCCCAGCACTTCATGGGCGGTGCTATGATAGTGGTGAACGGTGAAGATGCCATTGCGCCACGATCTTCCCCAGGCATTGCCTTGAAAGGTCTCTTCAATGGTACCGGCCAGATTCTTGGCCAATGGATCAAAGACCTGCCGCATGAGGATCAACGGCAGCACGTCATTGTTGGGGAATGGGCCGTCGTTGGGTATCAGCAGGGTTTCTGTCTTTGGCGTGGTCACGGCATCAGCCTCCGGCGATTTTGGCCTTGTAGCCCTGTTTTTTGATCTCATCCAGAATGGCCTGCCTGTGATCGCCCTGTATGATTATATCGCCGCCCTTGACTGACCCGCCACTGCCGCATCGTTGTTTCAGCTGTTTGGCGAACTGTTTCAGACCGTTGTCATCAAGGGGCATTCCGACGATCACGGTGGCGGTTTTGCCTTTACGCCCCTTGACTTCCCGCCTGATCCTGACCGTGCCGTCATCCGGGTAGCCGGGTTGTGATCCGCCGCCTGATGCGGATCGTCTCTTTTTGCAATCACAGTTGGCGGCCGGCTTGCCGCATTTGGGGCAGACGCTACCCGTTTGCGTTGAATATACAAGACGGCTGTTCATTACGGATTTCCTCAAGAGGCGTTTGGGAAGTTGCGTTTGACTCAATATAGAGGTAAGCGCCGAAAGAATACAAGTTTCGACCTGATACAACCCAGGAAATATTAGGTGCCGCAGAAGGTTCGGTAAGGCTCCGCTGATGGGGGCGGGGGCTGGCGATAGCCGGTCTGTTCGGGCGGATCCTGGTAGGGTTGGGCCAGAACGTCCAGCAGTTTTTCCATAACCGTAAAATCGCCCTGCTCCACGGCCGCCGCCAAGGCCTCTTCCACCCGGTGATTGCGGGGGATGACCGCCGGGTTGTGGGTGTTCATGAGCTGGCGGGATGCCTCCCAGGAATCGGGCTGCCGTTTCAGTCGGGCCCGCCAGCGCTCGAACCACTGCTTAAAATCCGGGGCCCGAAACACGGAGGCCTCCGGCAAGGAACCGGACGACAGGTCGCGAAAGGTGTTGGTAAAATCCGCCCCCTGGCGGTGCATGCCATCGAGCAGGTCTTCCACCAGGGCGTTGTCATCGGCTTCCTCGTTTAAAATGCCCCAGTTTGGCGCGCATACCCTTCGCCAGTGTTGGCGGAAGGTGTCTGGAAATCCGGCGATGGCCTCGTTTGCCATCGATACGGCCTTTTGTCGGTCCTCGTCAATGAGCGGCAACAGCGTTTCGGCAAACCGGGCCAGGTTCCATTGGGCGATCTGCGGCTGCCGGCCGTAGGCGTAGCGGCCGCTGTGATCGATGGAGCTGAAGACGGTATTGGGATCGTAGGCATCCATGAAGGCGCAGGGGCCGTAGTCGATGGTTTCACCGCAAAGGGCCATGTTGTCGGTGTTCATGACGCCATGTATAAAACCCACCATCAGCCAGCGGGCCACCAGGGAAGCCTGCCGCTCCATGACTGCCCTTAATAGGGCGAGGTAGGGATTTTCGCTCTCTGTCAGATCCGGGAAGTGGCGATCGATGGTATAATCGGCCAGCGTGCGCGTCTCACCGGGATTGCCCCTTGCGGCCGCGTACTCGAAGGTGCCCACGCGGATGTGGCTGGCCGCGGTACGGGTGAGAACGGCTCCCTGCAAGGGTGTTTCACGCAGCACCGGTTCACCGGTGGTGACCACCGCAAGGCTGCGGGTGGTCGGTATGTCCAGGGCGTGCAGGGCCTCGCTAATGATGTATTCACGAAGCATCGGCCCCAGGGCCGCCCGCCCGTCCCCATTCCGTGAAAACGGGGTTTTGCCGGAGCCTTTGAACTGAATGTCGAAGCGTTCCCCTTGCGGTGTCAATTGCTCGCCCAGCAATATGGCCCGCCCATCGCCCAGCATGGTGAACGCGCCGAATTGGTGCCCCGCATAGGCCTGTGCGAGAGGTTCGGCCCCCTCGGGGATCTGGTTGCCCGAGAAAACGGCGGGGCCCGCGTCGCCCTTGAGAGTATCGGGGTTTAACCCCAAAGACCGCGCTAACTCTTCGTTGAAAACCACGAGTTTCGGCGCGCGCACCGGTACCGGGTTCAGCCGGACGTAGAACGCCTCCGGCAAGCGTGCGTAGCTGTTATCGAAGTTCCACCCGGCGTCCGGTTGGTATTGTCTGCTGGGAGGCGTCATTGAATTCTCCTGCCGCTCAAATGAAATGTATGATGAGCCAGTTCAAACTTTCTTGAAATTAACTCTGACAACAAAACATGGGGATAGGATACCAGGCGGTCAAGAGGAAGCGCGCACAATGCAATTTGCTGGGTGTTCGTGAAATATGGATATTTTGTGCCCTATTCCAGAGATACGTTTTTTCTATCTTGAAAACCTACCATAAGTGCTTGTTTGCAATAGCCCTGCCAGATGCAGATTTAAGATAAGTTTCAAACTCTATGGCTCTGGATTTATCTGAAAATGCGATATAGGTAGTCAGTTGCCAGGGTTTATATTTTGCAGTATGGGTGGGTCGGCCCTCATTGTGCGATACGAGTCGCTTCCTTAGGTCTGATGAGATTCCGATGTATCGTTGATCAGGTTATGAGATGCTCTGGATGAGATAGACGTATTTCATGTGTTGTTTACGAGCTGGGTGAGTATTGATTTGAGGTATTGCAGCCTTCGTCACGAATAATGAGGATATTTTGACGATGAAGATTGATGGCGTCGTAAAAAGTCCCATCTACTGCGTTGTAGCGATTTTTCAGATCCTCGGCATACTACATGTATGGCCTCGGCCCTGAAAAATCACTACGCCTTGTATATGAAACTTTTTACTTAGCCATCGCGCTACTTTTTACGAGTCCATCAAGATTGTGTAGATTTCCCAAAGCTGGCACGCCAGCCTAAGCCCTGGCGAAGGCTGGTGGAGGCGGCGGCTATCATATTAAATATGTAAATACCTAAAATAATAATATTTTATAATTAATTAAGTTTAAAATACCGTCATAAATACCGTCAGACGGTCGTTATTACCCTGAAAAATTCTAAAGGGGAAAATTAGCGTGAGGCTGTGTGGGCGGTCACAGCTTTGTCCAACCTTCAGAGATTCGCCCCCCTCCCGTCCATCTAATCACTTTCCATCTCTTGGAGAGCCAACTTGTATCTTTTGCCGGTTTTTATGTTTTCAACATACAACTGGCGGCACAAAGGGCATCTCCATCGGCACGCCCCAGCATATCGAGGATGAACAGGACCTGCTCTCCAACATCATCCAGACCCTCAACGACACCTACGGCATCGACCTGACCGATGACGACAAGGTCGACATGGGCCGCATGCAGGAGAAACTCCATGCCCGGGAGGATTTACGTGCGGTAATGCACTCCAACAACACGGTTGAAAATAAACAGTACATATTCGGCAAGGTGGTGGATGAGTTGTTGCTCGATTTCGTCCGCACCAAGCTGGACCTTTACAAAAAGCTCAGCGACCCGAAGGTAAACCCGATGTTTAAATCCAAATGGTTCGAGGGATATTTGAGAGAAAACCGTCCGGAGGCCGGCGGTGGGGCGAGTCTACCTTAATATTTTTCAACATGCGCAACGGCTACTTGGCCAGAGCCCTCGTCGTGTGGCAACACATATAGCATCGATACATTTGGACAATTTTAAAATGTAGTCCGGACCGGATAGGCAAAGATCTATCAAAATGGATTGAGAAGTTGTTTGATACGAAAGTGAAGCCAGAAACGATAAAAAAAGAGCGCAGCGCCTACCAAAGAAAAAAGATGGGACAAATGTCCCTCAAAAAAGACTGAACGGCCTTCATCGTTGACACCTGAAGAACACGCCCCAGCGATAAAGCAAGCCGATGAAAAGGTAAAACACCCTACTCAAAGTGTCCGGTGCCCATGCGCGAGATACATGTTGTGTTTACGATGGACTGTTATATACAATAGGCAACGCCGCGAAGCTTTAGTCGATAGGATTTACGCGATTTTTATAAATCATAATAAAAACAGAACGATAGGGACTAATATACCAAAACATACTGTTAATTGGCAAAACAACTATCTAATTGTTAATTGCCAAAATGTAGTCAGCCATCTTTTGCATTTTTAAGTAATCTATGTCTTTGGCATCCATCAACTTTGTGTGGGTATAGGGGTATGGGGCGGAGGGCTAGTTGCGTAGAGTCCCACACGATTAAGTTCTACTTTGAGGTACTGTCGCAGGATGTCCAGCAACCCGATAATGTCCGCATTTTGATGACCAAAACCTGCAAAAGGCGAGAACGCGGAAGACGGCCTGACGGCCTGTTAGCTCAATAGCCTCTCGTACATATGTCTCGATTTATGGCAAGACAGCGATGACAATCTCAGCTTCCATCTTGAGTATACGCTCAAAGAATGATCGTACGATTTCCTTTAATATTTTTCACGTTCCCTTGGCCGCATAGCATTGACCGGGATCAGACTAAGATCATCCAGAAAACCGCCGCGCCTGGAAAAACCAAAAAAATTCATCGTTGTCCCTAAATGTCACGCCGTATGTCTTTTCGAACGCTCTGGCGGTATATGAGAGTATCGCACCCTTGTGTAAAGGGACTTGACGCTGGCTGGGATGGATACGCCAATCAAAAGCATCTTAACCTTCTTGAGCCAGTAAGATTTTCTCAGCGCTTCGACGTCTATCTATGAGGCATTAGTTGGCATTTTTAGGTTGCTGCTCTCTCTAATGAGTTGCTTAATAAATGGCAAAAAAACTTCTTTAAGTCTTAGCAGGTAATCAATGTGCCATTTCCTAATTTGTTCTAATTCGCTATCCGATGCTTCTATTGTTCCCTCGCGATATAGGGCAATTCGGCAACACCTCTTATCATCAAGCCTTTCCCACTCGAAATTGATCCGAATTCACTCTCAATTTCAGATGCGATTCATGAAGGGAATCAAAAAGCTTTTTATTTTGTTCAGTTTCCCCTTGGTCTATATAAATTTCTGTTCTGGCCTTTCCCCCCATGCAAAATTTGCACCGTATAGAATACCTCTAATACCAGTAGAAAAAGAATAAAACTTTGTGGCTGACCAGCTTTGGCTCCAGTAAAACTATATTTTTCACGCAACTCGTCGATGAGATATTGAAAATATGACCTATATTTTTCGCCTTTTGAAGAAGTATTGAGAAGAGGGACTTTCCGTCTCTTCGACTTTTGCCATTCGTTGGGAAAACAACAGGCTTAAAATTATACGCTGGCTTGGACTCGTCAATTTGCAAACCTCCATCTTACACCGAAAAACTGGGTTTCGGTATCTGTCCTTTGATTTAACCACTCTAAAGTCTGCCGATGTTCATCCCTTATCGACTCTGACACCCAAATGACAATTGATGCACTGAACCCAGCTGCATACGTTAACAACTTACCCAAATGGTCATGATCGGTTTTAGTGAGCTGATTTTCAATTATTGCGATCTTGGAACTTCCAAGATCTTTTGCCAACAGGTCCAACGAAACTTCACCAAATGATGCCTCTCTTTCGGTAGCTCCAATTCCAACCCGAGGGCTTTCCCCAAGGCCTCTATATTTGCAGTTCGCCATGGGGTAAAATCCGAGGATTCATTTGGCCATAGCCACGCAATGGTAGAGTTTTCAAATCCCCGAACCTGCTCATTTCTCAGTCTCCTTTTCTAATCATGACAAGTTACCGCTTCACCGGTTCCAGTCTGACGGCAACGGATGATCCGCACTGCCTCTGACCGCTTCGATGGTCGAAACGCCTTTGATATTGGCGCTGCTCCGGAAATATTAGACATCGGACTGAAATGACAAAAGATCCCCGCTCTCGATTGAATCGTAAAACACCTGCAAAATGATCTCCTTGTTGCGTTTCGAGGCTCTTTCGAATCCCAGGTAGTCCAGACAGCCTTTTACAAAGGCATCTGTATCATCAACTTTTTCCCGCTTCATGGCCCAATTGAGGCCCTGCAATATGATGTCCCGGTCATAATCGGATAGCGATTTTGTGGCCAGGTCGATCATGTCGCCGTTACTTTCGGCGATTTTTCGAAGCATGGCCGAACGCAGGTCGCCCTCGAAGCGCAGGCGCAGCCGCTGGGTCAGGCGCTTGTACCCATAGTGGAGGGATAGTTTCTTTAAGAGTTTATCACGAGCCACCGGGCCTTCGGTTTCGGAGGATTTTCCTGATGGCCGCCAGGGCAGCCTCCTTTTCTATTTTATGGAGCGGGACTGGTTTTCTCAGCAATTCCGCAGAGCGGTTTTTATCTTCTGGTATTTTCTGTTTTTTAGGCTTCGGGGATTGGGCTGAGGAAGGCGGAACTGTAAAACCGCTATTATCCGCTGGCGTATCACGGTCAAGAGCTCCTTAGGATTTAGGCGAGCAACTGGTCGCAGTCGGTCTGGGAATGGGATGATTTTGTTTCCAATTCATCGCACAGGGCCATGAGTTGGTCGACTTTGGCGGCGATGCGGTGTTGTTCAAGCGAGTGGAGGTATCGGAAAAGGAAGTAAAGTTTCAAGATTCAGTATACTTCAAACTCTGTACTGTCTGCATCCCAGCCCTTAACGAGATCTTTTATATATTAGATTTTTTCATGGCCTTTTAGCATTAATACGTAATATATTAATAGAAACCACTACTGAGAGAAAGGTATAATGACTTTTCATGTCATTTAGAATTTAAACGGTACCATCCAGTATCGTTAAATATGAAAACCGGATAACTTTCCTTTTTTAGAAATACCACTACGTGCAACAATTAAAATTGAATTTTTGGGTATCATCCTAAGGTTTGTATTTTGTAATGCTGTCTTCAGTGATAACATAATTCTGGGTTTATTTTAAATATGTGTATTTTTCATATCTTTTGGAGATACCCATGGGATATACGCCATTCCAATTAATCACTATTGTTTTTTGATGATCTGCTCCACCAATAAAATTCGCCATTCTCCAAACCGTCCCAATCCCCACCTTTGCGGCAACTCAAACAGCTTTTCATCACTCACCATTTTCATCAAAGGCTTCTGCTTTTTGATTTTCCTTTCTTCAATAAGCATCGCTTTTTCAGCCTTGATTTTTTTAAGCAAAACGCTGCCGGCTCGATCGTTAGGATCTTGCGGTACCAGCTTGCCCATGAACGGCAAGCTGGAGGATGGCCTGGCAGGAGCTTGTCGACGGTTTCGGGTGGTGTAACAGCAGTGTCGAAGTGGTCGGCGATGCGCTGCCAGGGTCTGAAATCATTGGTGGGTTCGGGGTGAGAGCGGGCGAGGATGGCGTCGTCAGGCGATGGGTTCGTTGCTGTCTTTTTGTGCGGGCCTCCAGCTCGTCGCACAGGGCCATGAGTTGATCGACCTTGGCGACGATGCGGTGTTGTTCGGCGAGAGGGGGTAAGGGAATAAGCATGTGCGTAGCTATTAGCGGTACAGTTCTTGGCAGGCTCATCTCCATGTCATCGATTCTGATACATATGTAATAAGCTTGGAGATATTCAGATAAGCTAGAAAACGCATTAATATAGCTGAATGGTCGTACTGATAGCGAATTATTTCTGTAGTAGCTACGACATACTCATGGATGTCAGTAACTGCCTTTATCGACAGATATCGGACCGTAATTTCCAGTATATCACACCCCTTTATAATATTGTCATTGAGCTTCTAGATAATGTCCTAGTCAGTAAGACGTATACTTGTTCTGTACAAGTTACCTGAAAGTTGATGTCTCGATTTATCTGCGATTACCAAGAAGCCATAGTCACTATCATGACTTATGGTGGCAACTTATGTCTGATACATCATGATTTGCTAACGTCGGCCAAACTGAGTCCACTGCCCATCCTTCAGGCAAATCTGAAAGGCTTCTCATCATCGTTAATTTTAGGAATGGTTTTTTCTTTTTTATTTTCCTTCTTTAATTAGGCCGTTTCTTTCTGCTTGCGATTTTTTCCAGCAATACCTGAAGCGGCTCGTCGTTCGGGTCCTGCGGCACCAGCTTCCCCTGCACCGCCAGCTGAGAATCAACTCCCGCAGCTTCTGAACGCCGTTGGGCGCATCGGCAAGATGCCCGAAACTTGGTCGAGGAACTGCTCGCTGGTCATGCGCTCATGCGCTCCAGTCCTCGTCCAGCTGCATCCATCAGCTCGTTCCTGAGGGCCTCGCGAGTATTGGACCATCTCTAGCCAGCAACTGCTCTTGATACTTTTTCAGCAGCTTGTCGGGATCGCCGTTGGCCGGTCGGCACGGTGTTGGGGTTCTTGATGTCCAGGTTGTAGTTGCTGGCCTTGATGTCGTCGACGGAGACCTTCCAGGCCTGAGTCGCGTCTGCCTTCGCGGTTCGTCCCACCACTCTTCTCGGGCTCGAACTCCTCGATGCGCATGGGCTTGGTCTTGTTGTAGACTTTTACGCCTTCGCGGGTAGGGGTGCTCGTAGTACCAGACGTCCTTGGTCGGCTCGCCCTTGGTGAAGAACAGCAGGTTGGTCTTGATGCCGGTGTAGGGGTTGAACACGCCGTTGGGCAGGCGCACGATGGTGTGCAGGTTGCACTCGGTCGAGCAGCTTCTCCTTGATCCGGGTCTTGACGCCCTCGCCGAACAGGATGCCGTCGGGCAGGACGATGGCGGCGCGGCCGCCGGTTCTTGAGCAGCTTGCATGATCAGCACCAGGAACAGGTCGGCGGTCTCGCGGGTGCGGAAGGTGGCGGGAAGTTGGTCTCGATGCCGTCCTCTTCCATGCCGCCGAAGGGCGGGTTGGTGACGATCACGTCGACCCGGTCCTTGGGGCCGTAGTCGCGTAGGGGCGGGCCAGGGTGTTGTCGTGGCGGATCTGGATGGGCACGTCGATGCCGTGCAGCATCATGTTGGTGGTGCAGAGCAGGTGCGGCAGGGGCTTCTTCTCGACGCCGTGGATGGACTGCTGCAGCGTGCTCTTCGTCCTCGGCGGTCTTGACGTAGTGCTTGCGCATGTGCTCGATGGTGCAGGTCAGAAAGCCGCCGGTGCCGCAGGCCGGGTCGAGCACCGTTCTCGCCGAGCTGGGGGTCGACCATGTCGACCATGAACTGGGTGACGGCGCGGGGGGTGTAGTACTCGCCGGCGTTGCCGGCGCTCTGCAGGTCTTTGAGGATCTGCTCGTAGATGTCGCCGAAGAGTGTGGCGGTCTTCGGTGTTGTTGAAGTCGATCTCGTTGATCTTGTTGATCACCTGGCGCATCAGGGTGCCGGACTTCATGTAGTTGTAGGCGTCTTCGAAGACGCTGCGGACGACGCAGCCGCGCGGTCGTTGCCGTCGGACCGACGTGGCAGTTCCTTGAGCTTGGGGAACAGCTCGTTGTTGACGAAGTCGAGCAGCGTCGTCGCCGGTCATGCCCTCGGGGTCGGCGGCCCAGTTGCGCCAGCGCAGTGCTTCGGGAATCGGCGACGTGTAGTCGTCCTCGAGCAGCTCGAGTTCCTGCTCCCGGTCGTCGAAGATCTTGAGGAAGAACATCCAGACCAGCTGGCTGATGCGCTGGGCGTCGCCGTCGACGCCGACGTCCTTGCGCATGATGTCCTGGATGGATTTGATGATGCGTGCTGACATTGCTCATGCGGTCTGTCTTCTGCTTATGCAGCAGCGTAGAGCTGCTGTTCCAGCTCCTGCAGCGGCCTCGTAGATACTGCTCTTTGCCGCCGAAGCGTCGTTGATGATTTCCATCGGGGTGCCGAGACTGGTCGAAGGGCTGGACCTTGAGGACGTTCGATGCTTCTCGATGGTCGTCGATGCCTTCGTCGGCGTACTTGTCCAGCAGGGCTTCGAGCACGGCGCGGGCCTGCTCGCCGTACTTGGTGAAGTAGTTGCGCTTGTTGACGTTCTCGGCCCGCTCTCGGCGGGTGAGCGGCGGCTGGTCGTAGG
The DNA here is from genome assembly GCA_963783425.1 of uncultured delta proteobacterium. Lineage (GTDB taxonomy): Bacteria > Desulfobacterota > Desulfobacteria > Desulfobacterales > QNYZ01 > CAWANO01. The sequence goes on along the minus strand of CAWANO010000003.1, from coordinate 7,737 downwards.
CGATGTGGCAGATCAGGTCGAAGGGGTCGAAGTCCTTGCCGACTTCCTCGGCCAGGGCCTCGAGCAGGACGCCGTGCTCTTCCAGCTCCTCGATGATGGCCTGCTTTCTGCTCGGCGCTGTTCCAGCGTTGCAGGAAATCATCGAGCGAGGCGATAGTCCTTGCGGACTGTTCTTGCGGGTGTAGTCTTTGCAGCGACTCGGTGATCAGCTTGCCGTCGGGGCCGTAGTACTGCACCCGCTCGGCGACGACTGTGACCGGCGACGTCGTTGACGTAGTACTTGTACGCGCTTGCCGCGGCTGGCGTCGTCGATCGCCGATCGGCATCGCCGTCGGATCATCACCGCCTCGGGTCCGTCCGTGTCGCCGGTCGTCGTCATCCGGCGGAACCGGTCGGTCGTCCGGCCCGGGCTCGTAGATCTGCACCGGCTCGCCGTCGAAGTCGGGTCGGCGAACAGCTCGGTGGCCTTCTTGAAATCCATGATGGTGAAGAAGAACTTGTCGTAGTCCTCGTTGATGCGGGTGCCGCGGCCGATGATCTGCTTGAACTCGGTCATGGACTTGATGCGTCTGGTCCAGCACGATCAGCTTGCAGGTCTGGGCATCGACGCCGGTGGTCAGCAGCTCGGAGGTGGTGGCGATGACCGGGTAGCGGCTCTTCGGGGTCGATGAAGTTGTCCAGCTCGGCCTTGCCCTCGTCGTTGTCGCCGGTGATGCGCATGACGTACTTGGCGATTCTCGGCGGCCAGGTCGGCGTTCTCGTTGACCAGCGCCTGGCGCATGCGCTCGGCGTGGTCGATGTCCTCGCAGAAGACGATGGTCTTGTCGAAGCGGTCGGTGGCCTTGAGGAACTCGCGTGACCTTCTGGGCCACCAGCTTGGTGCGCTGTTCGAGCACCAGGGTGCGGTCGATGTCCTGCTGGTTGTAGATGCGGTCCTCGATCTCCTGGCCGTACTTGTCCGTCTTGCCCGGCGTCGGGCCGCCAGCCGGTCAGGTCCTTGTCGATGTCGATGCGAACGACCTTGTAGGGGGCCAGGAAGCCGTCCTCGATGCCCTGCTTCAGGGAGTAGGTGTAGACGGGCTCGCCGAAGTAGTGGATGTTGGAGACGTACTTCGGTTTCCTTCGGCGTGGCGGTCAGGCCGATCTGGGTGGCGGAGGAGAAGTAGTCCAGGATTTCGCGCCAGGCGGAATCCTCGGCGGCGCTGCCCCGGTGGCACTCGTCGATGACGATCAGGTCGAAGAAATCGGGCGAGAACTGCTTGTAGATGTTCTTGTCTTCCTCCGGTGCCGGTGACGGCCTGGTAGAGCGCCAGGTAGATCTCGTAGGACTTGTCGACCTGGCGGTTCTTGATCTTGGTCATCGCCGAGCCGAACGGCTTGAAGTCGTTGATCCGGGTCTGGTCGACCAGGATGTTGCGGTCGGCCAGGAACAGGATGCGTTTCTTGCTGCCGGCCTTCCACAGCCGCCAGATGATCTGGAAGGCGGTGTAGGTCTTGCCGGTGCCGGTGGCCATGACCAGCAGGATGCGGTTCTGGCCCTTGGCGATGGCCTCGATGGTGCGGTTGATGGCGTTGAGCTGGTAGTAGCGGGGCGTCTTGCCGCTGGCGTCGGCGTAGTAGTCCTGGGTGACGATGGCTTCGTCTGTGCATCGTCAATGCCCTTGCATGGCGCAGTAGCGCTGCCAGAGCTCGTCCGGGGACGGGAAATGCGTCGAGCGGCAGTTCGTGTTTCGACCTGGCCCGAGTGACCGTGTCGGTCATGGAACAGGAAACGCGTCGCCGTTGGAGCTGAAGACGAAGGGCACGTCCAGCATCTCGGCGTAGTCCAGCGCCTGCTGCATGCCGTCGCCGACGGTGTGGTTGTTGTCCTTGGCCTCGATGACGGCGATGGGGATGTTGGGCTTGTAGTAGAGGATGTAGTCGGCCCGCTTGGCCTTACCCCGTTGACCATCTTGCCGCGGACGATCACCCGGCCGGCGGTGAAGTGACCTCCTCCCGTGACCTGGGTCACTATCCCAGCCGGCCTGTTCAAGCGCCGGCGTGATGAACTTGGTGCAGATATCGCGTTCCGAAGAGATTTTTTATCCATTGGGCTTGAACCTGAATGTCTGTTTGGTGCCAGGTAGCCGCAAAACGTTTAAAGTGTACAGGCTGTCTTAAACAGATTTCAAGAAATACTAGTAAAGGTCAGCAATTATTTTTCAATGTTGACTGTATTGACCCGCACCCAAATTCGGAAACACCCCATTCGCCACTATAGTTCAAAACACGATCTAAGGGCAGCCATTATCATGCTGGTCCTTTCAGCCCTCTCGGCCTTCTGACGTAATCTCCGATAAGTTTTCCAGTGCATCCCTTTTGGTTTCGGTGGAAAGGGTTCCAATGAATTATCAGCCCCGCCCAATCGACGCCGGATCTTTACGGCTTTTCGTAAAAGTCTGCAGGGTTCTGTCTCCTGCTGGCTGGCATAGGTAAGGTCGTAGCAGTGGCGACAGAGGAAATGTTTCCCGGCGCCATAGAGGACTGCCACGCGCCTGAAACAATGCCGGCACAAAAACCAGGTGCGATAACCGCCAAAATGGCACGGTGTGTGATTGAAAAAGGACGGACTGCTCAACCTTTTCCCATTCGCGACCATATTCCCGCGTGCGATAATTTAGGACCATTCGCCCTGTTTCAATTCGGTAGCCGATGGATCCCGTTGCACCACCGCAGGACCATGAAAGCAAGCCAGTGGCACCCGGCTTGAGAAAACCGTTCTTTTTCATCCAGCGGATATCGATGCGGTGATGGCCTTCTGTTGTCTCTTTTTGTTCCATCGGTACCAACTCCCTGAACCCGAGCCACCCATAAATCCTCCGTTTTTGTCGAAATCATTTGTTAAATTCTGTAATAACTTGACGGGCAAACAATATAACCATCCAATTTTATAACTTTTAAGAATCATAATTAAAGCGCCGGTCAGACCGCAGCATGAAATATTTCTGAACCGATTCATTGCGAATTAAGCGAAAAAAGCCGAAAAAGTCCCCGAAACGATGCGGCGCGAAACTTAATTCGCTTAATTCGCTTTTTTCGCAGGCGCTGCTATCCTTACGTGGTACCACTTCACCGGCCTGCCGCCGGTCTGCCGCTTTTCGCTGACAATCGTGCCGGTGGCGACCAATTCCGACAGAGCGGTGTCAAGGCGCTGTTTGTCTTTATGATTGCAAAAAATCCTGTGGAGGTCGGTGCGGGATTTAGGGCCGTCCGCCAGAGCCTGCAATATCTTATGGGCAACATTGTCCAGTTGTCTGCCATGGAAGATGTAGTCGGCGGACTGCTCGCCGTAGGTCCAGAAGGTGACGGCAGACTCCAGGTGCCCGAGTTTGATTTCGGTGCAGCCGTCAATGATTGCGTAAATCATGGCCAGCCGCAGCACCTGGGCCTCGGCCCGGTTGACAATGCAGCCGATAAAACCCGGCTTGGATTTCGTCAGTTCCCGGTAGTACTGTTCGGCCCAGGCCGCCTTGGCCTCCTTGTGCGGCTTTATTTCAACGCCGCCGCCCAAACTGGAGGTGATCTGAAACAACCTGTGCCGTATCGCCGCCAGTCGCTCTGCATCCATCGGTTTGGGCCAGGGGACGTATTTATGCCTTTTTGGCACACACCCACAGAATGCGGTTGGCAAAACCGTTGAACGCTCGGTCACTCAGCCGGCAATTCAATTCGTACTGGGTGATGTGCGACACCCATCCGATGTGTGCACCGGTTGCCGTGGTACGGTTGTTTTTGATGATGGGCGCAAGGTTGCCGGTGTCCACATGGACCGAACGATCATCGACAGCGTATTGCCTTCGCGCTTAGTGTTCGCCATTACCCCGGCGAATTCTTCATCGAGGATGAACAGGCGCTTGTCCTCAATCCCGGGGTCCGTCACGATCCAAGATTGGTCTTTATCGTCCCACCTTTTGACCTCATCTCTGACGAGATAGATGATACCTTCGCCGCTTGAAAAAGGTCCTGCTGTGGTCTGGGCAGGAGTGTATAGAGTCCATGTTTACCTGCGGTGGGGTCTACCTTAAACAGCCTGCTGACCGGTTTGCCGCTTGGTGCCTTTGCGGGCCTTGGCGGTCTCACCCACAATGACCGCCGCCAGGCGGCACCGATCAGCCGTGTCTCCGACCATCAGGTAAGGACCACCGCCGACCTCCACGCCGAATCGCACCAGAAAGGTCGCCAGCACCGCCGCGGGGTCCGCCTCGCTGCGCTCGGTGGCGAGGCCCACAAATTCGCCCACGATGCCGGGTAAGGCCTTGGGGGCCAGGACGGGCCAGACGGGTGGAGGCGACTCCCAAGATGGGACGTCTTGGGATACCAGGTCGAATAGTGCGCCGTATCCGTCACCGGCCAGCGTCCTGGCCGCAGCGGTGAAATCACCGCCGTGCACAAGGTAAGCGTAGGCGCTGAAGGCGCTGTGCGGTCCGAGCGGCAGGCCGGCATTGGTGCTAAAGACGTACAGGCAACCCTGCTTCAGCGTGGCCGAGGTGCCGGTTCGCTTTCCAGGCCGCGTCAGGTGCTCGCCGCCGTCGGTCACCCGGCCCGTAAAGGTCCACCCCCGCGGCTCCAGCAGGTCCCGCCAGAGAAGGTCATCGGCCCGGCGGTTGTAGTCATCCCCAGGTCTGTTGCCTTTTGCTGCAGGGCAGGGTTTTGGTGTTTCCGAAAACGACCTTGCGATGCAGAGGATTAAATCTCTCTCATCTGCACTGACAACCAAGGCGTCTTCAAGGTTGTGCTCGACAACCGTGTAGTCGGGTGAAGGGGCGGTGAGAAAATATCCTCCCTCGCCCCGTGTTTGGGATTCGGGTTTTATGTCCGTCAGCGGACACCGCCAGCTTGCAGTTGCCCGATACAGCTTTCCTGCAGCGATGAGCAAGAGGTGGTATCCGCCTGAGGGTGTCCGGCGCTTAACCAGCCTATCCGCCAGATGGGGGGCTCTCTCCACAAGGATCGACATGAACGGCTGATAAAGCCCGGGCTGATCAAAATCCAGGCACTCAAGGTTGCCTGAAACCGCCCCGCAGACAACGGCGAGCCGGTGGCCATTGCGAAACGACTGCCTGGCCACAGCTTCGGTCATGGGCTCCTTCTGATAAGGCCTCCAGGCTGCGAGCGCCGGGGTCTTGTCTGCGTTGGCAGGAATGACAGAAAAGCCGCAGGTGAGGAGGTGAACGGCATTTTCCAAGGTTGGATTTTCTTCTTGACAACCTTTTCCGCTGAAGCTATCGTTCTGTTGTGTTAGATTATTTTGAAGAGGCCGTTGTCCCGTGCCGGGGATGACGGCCTTTCTTTTTCAACCATTAGTGCACCCCCGTTTCACTATCCCGGTTTTGTACTAACTCCTTTAGCCAATCCTCGATTTCGCTTTCAATCCACCCGACCGCGCGTGGCCCTATATTTACAGGGCCTGGGAAAGGTGCCATCGTGGATGCGGTTGTAAATGGTTGAACGTGAGAGGCCGGTGCGGTTTTCCACCTGCCAACGTCGAAGGATTCTGTAATTTTCCTGGTTCTCCTTTGCCATAGTGCAACCTCCTATGCTCGAATTGAAATTTACCGAAAGTTTATGGCAAGGATTGGGAGTAAAACAGTGGATAGGGTGTACAGGCACCCTTTTAGAATTGGATCAAATTTTGGTGGGAACGGGCTAAATATAAGGGAATAATACTGTACACCCTTTTTTTAAAAAAAATCACCAGTAGGGCTTGCGCCGCCTTTTCGGTTGGGATTTATAACGGTTGTGAGCCGTTCGATGGCCCTGTTACTGAGACCCGGGATTTTTTTCTTTTAGCCATTTTTGAATGTATTTTTTATGACCACGAGTAGGACACCCCATTGGAGGTTTTTTTTCGTAAAGTTCCGCCCACGCTTCAACGGCAATTTTAAGTTCTTCTGCAAAGAAGGGGTGTTTGGTATTGAGAAACGTCTTTTCGGTGTGAGCATAATGAGGATCTTCTTTAGGTAATAGGCGTCTCTGTAAATCAATCAGGGCTTTTGTGCGTACAACCAGCACGCTATCTTCCGGTAGCCCTTCTGCAGGGAAATAGCTGCGTGGATCGCTATATGGCCTATTTGCCCTTTCCTTCTCCTGTTCTAATAGCCGATCTTCTGTGTGGATATTGCTATCTACGATCATATTTCCAAGCTTGTTAAGTTTACCGTTTTCAAAATACAGGTCGTTCTTGGGATGACATTCCTGAAGCTGGAAAACATAGCCACTTTCTCTTTCGACAAAAGTGCCGTCCAAAATTGATTTGTCTATCTCCGGTCCACCAATTAAACCCTGATATTCATGTTCAACGTCAAAACGCTCATTGCCTACCATTGACAAGTCCCAGACCCCATGGATTCTTTCTGGCCATTGTGTCCGGTCTCAGAGATTCGATGAAACGTTGCTTGCCGTCGATATTTCGAACCCAACATATATATAACTATTTTTTGCCCTTGTTTCGTAATTTTTTCGATTTTGTCCTTTGACACAAACCGATATGGGTCTTCTTCATTAATGCTCAGAAGACTTCAGTAAGTTCCTTTGATGCCCTTTCCATTTCCTCATTGTAATATTTAGGGAAATCTTGCAACTTTTTCCTATTCGATTTTACAGCAACTGCATCCCATATTGTATCCTCCAATGTAACGACTTTCCCACGTTTGGCATATGCTTTATTCACAAAATTGACGGATAGCTTCAGGTGCTTATCTAATGCCAACCTAAGTATATCGGCTTCATTCACTTCTTCATCAAATACCGCTGATAAGTGCCGAGCCGCTTCCGGTATAATTAGCCATTCTTTGAGCTTGAATAATTTGCTCATGGTTGAGCCTCTCTAAGTTGATCCAGATAGTCAGCCCACCATTGCATCATCTTTCGTCGCTCCGGCAGGTGCTGGGCATGGTTATAGGCGGCCTTGACGCTGTTTCGCTCGGCATGGGCAAGCTGGCGCTCTATGACATCGGACGGCCAGCCTTTTTCATGCAGCGTCGTGGATGCCATTGCACGGAATCCGTGGCCGGTCATTTCTTCCTTGGTGTAGTCCATTCGCCGGAGGGCTGCTAAGACGGTGTTCTCGCTCATGGGGCGTGAGTTCGTCCTCACACTGGGGAATACGTACAGGCCTTGACCAGTGAGCGGCTGGATCTCACCCAGCACCTCGATTGCTTGTTTTGATAGTGGGACAATATGGGGAGATTTCATCTTCATTTTTTCGGCTGGGATTCGCCACTCGGCCTGGTCGAGATCAATCTCCGACCATTCGGCATGGCGCAGCTCACCGGGTCTTACAAAAACCAGTGAGGCCAATTGCATGGCGCACCGTGTTACAAATTGGCCCTGAGTAGCCGTCTATGGCCTTTAAGAGCCCACCGATCTGTTTGGGGTCGGTAATGGTCGCCATGCGCTTTGGTGTGGTTGGGGCCAGAGCTCCTTTTAAATCGGCAGTGGGATCTCGCTCAGCACGTCCCGTGGCAATGGCGTAGCGGAACACCTGGCTGCATATCTGTTTGACACGATGTGATGTTTCGACGGCGCCGCGTGACTCGACTCTGCGTAGGACCGGTAACAGGGCACGGGGGCGGAGATATCGGAAATGGGGTTGTCTCCGAGCCAGGGGAAACATATGTTGGCTTCAAGACGGCGGATAATCGTTTTTGTGCGTGTTTTGGAAGTCCCATTTGGGTTTGTTTTTGGTGAACCACTCAC
>CAWANO010000002.1:0-457804 GCA_963783425.1 uncultured delta proteobacterium | reverse complement strand
ATCTGGACGAGGCCCTGTCGCTGGTCGTGAAACGGTCCAGATCGTCCATGGGTGCAGATGCATGTTCCGTCTATATTTATGACACACAAACCGACCGGTTTATCCTCATGGCGGTTGATGGCGTGATGCCCGACGAGGTCGGCAAAGCGCAGGTGAGCCGTAACGAAGGGCTGGTGGGATGGGTGGCGGCGCATGAAGAAGTCATCAACCTGTCAAATGCCGCTGATCATCCCGGCTTTGATCACATCTCGAAAACCGGGGATGAGTCCTTTCACGGCTTTTTGGGCGCGCCCATCATTCATCATGGCCGGACAATGGGTGTGCTGGTGGCGCAGAAGCATGAGCGGCGGAGCTTTAGCGATGACGATACGGCCTTTTTTACGACACTGGCCTTCCAGCTTGGCGGGGCCCTTCATCACCTTCTGGCGAAATGGGATTTCAGCCGGCGGCTGGATGAACCCGCGCGTGGGAAAATTCTTATACACGGAATCCCCTGCGCGCCGGGCCTGGCGATGGGCAACATTGTGCTGTCGGAACCAGCGGACCTGCAGTCGACACCCGACCGCAACGCACAGGACATCGAATCGGAAGTTCAAATCTTTCAGGCAGCATTGATCGCTGCCAAAAATGAATTGCATGCCGGCAAGGAACGCATGCGCGCCAACTTGGCCGACGAGACGCTATCCCTGTTCGATGCCTACATCATGATGCTTGAATCCGACAAGTTGACCAACGGCACGGTGGCGCGGATCCGAAACGGGCAATGGGCGCGCGGCGCGCTTAGAGACACGATTGTTGAGATGGCCCGTGTCTTTGAACAAATGGACGATCCGTATCTTGCCGCGCGCGCCGAAGATATTCGCAACATCGGCCGACAGGTTATGTCTCATTTACAAGAGGACGCGCCGGGAGCTAAAACCTACCCAAAGCGGTGCATCCTGGCGGGAGTGGAGGTCAGTCCGGCCGAGATCTCAAAAGTGCCCCGCGACCGGCTGGCCGGTATCATTTGCATCCAAGGATCGGCATTATCCCACATAGCGATCATTTGCCGTGCATTGGACATTCCCGCCGTGATGGGGCTGACCGACTTGGCCATCGGCAATTTGGAAGGTTGCGAAATCACCCTTGACGGCAACCAGGGCACCGTCTGCATCAATCCTTCGCCTGTGGATATCGATGCGTTTCGGCAACGCATGCAGGAAGAGCAGGCCATCGCCGCCCAACTTGAAACACTGCGCCGGCTGCCGGCGCAAACCATGGACGGGTGCACTGATTCCAATGCATGTAAATCTGGGAATCGGCGCCGATGATTTGCCGATGCGCGCCAAAGAATATGAAGGTGTGGGCCTGTACCGCACGGAGTTTTTTTTTATCGCGCGCGACACGCTTCCCACCGAGGATGAACAGTATCGGCTTTATCGCGATCTGCTGGAATCCTTCACGCCAAAACCGGTGACGATCCGGACCCTGGACACCGGCGGCGACAAGAAACTTCCCTTTTTCACCATCACTGAAACCAACCCGGTTTCTGGGCCGGCGCGGGATACGCTTCAGTCTTGATCACACCGAGATTTTTTTGACCCAACTGCGGGCGTTGTTGCGCGCCAATGCCGGGATCGGAAACCTGCAGATCCTTTTCCCCATGATCAGCAGGATACATGAGATTGACGCGGCCCTTGGCCTGCTGGACCGCGCTTATTCAGATCTCACGGCAGAAGGTCATGCCGCCGCAAAACCTCACATCGGCACCATGATCGAAGTGCCTTCGGCAGCCTATATTATCGCCGAGCTGGCCAGACGGGTTGATTTTTTCTCCATCGGGACCAATGATCTTACCCAATATTTGTTGGCCGTGGACAGAAGCAACCCGTTGGTGCAGGGCCGCCATGACAATCTACATCCCGCCGTCGTCCATTTCGTGGGCGACATCGTTCAAAGAGCCCATCGCCAGAACAAGCCGGTCGGCGTGTGCGGTGAAATGGCCGGGGATCCGGCATCCGCCCTTCTGCTCATTGGCCTCGGGGTCGATTCGCTGAGCATGACCCCATCCAGCCTGCCGCGCGTCAAATGGACCATCCGAAGCTTTACCATGCAGCAGGCGCGTGGTCTTGCCGACAAGGCGCTCAAGATCGACAATGAAGCCGATACCCACCGGCTTTTGAATCGTGCCTTGAAGGCAGCCGGCCTCGATGCGCTCGTTCGCGAGAATTGACCTTCCAAAAAGCGAAAACGGCTATACACGTATCCGAGCACGAGATGTCAGGGCTTGCAGCGCTAAAGGCCGGTGCAAGCGGTGACACCGAACCGGATCTTGAAAAATATTTGAATGCCATTCGGATTTTCTGATATTATTTTAAAATGTTTACTTTATGCCGATCATCATGGAGATCATTATATGGTAAAAAGTTTTCTGGAAATTCACAACAGTATCCTGGGGTCGATTCGCGAACCCTTGATCCTTTTAGATTCGGGTCTGAAAGTCGTAACGGCCAATCCCTCTTTTTACCGGACATTTAATGTGAAGCCCGACGAGACAGAGGGCGTGCTGATATACGATCTGGGTAACCGGCAATGGGACATCCCCGACTTAAGGAAATTGCTGGAAGATATCCTTCCTCAAAGAGCCTGTCCGATAGCCATCAGCCAGAGGGCTGTTGAATTTTGACAAAAATCAAATCAGGCAGCCACTTTAATGGCAAAAACCGCTGACCCATCTATCGCGGGGGTTAAATTCAGCCACCAACAGGCCAATTGGCTTGCACAATTCAGATTTACGACTAGCCCCGGGTCCATTATACCGGTGCAAGACACATATCAGCCAGGCGCTTACCGTTGGATTTCAAATACAACCAGATCTTGCGCAAATTGTGGGCTATCGACACTAGCTTGAACTCGGCTGTCACTTTGGGACCTCCGCGTAGCGAGAAACTGGTAAATCCCATTATTGATTTAATGTGCCCGAACGGTGGTTCTACTACATATTTACGTTGGCAATAGATCGCCTTGCCGGCCTCGGAGTCCAACTTTCGGCGCATTTGACGCAGCTCTTTCTCATAGGGATGACGCGATATGCTCCGGCCGGTCTTACTGCTGGTGCAAATGCCGAAAAACCGGCATTGTTGGCAATTGCAACCCCGATAGATTCTCAGCGGCTGCTTACCCTTGCGCTGCTGCAGGTGAGAGAAAATAAGCGCTTCTCCCTCTACGCACAGGTAACAATCCAGCTGCTCGTCATAGACAAAGCTGTCTTTGTGAAAATCATCTACGGTTTTGCCGCGCTGCTGGGCCTGATACTCTCGGTCGGGAATGTAACCATCGGTCTGGCGTTCTTGCAAGGCTTTAAGATTTTCTCCAGAGCTGTAACCGGCATCAGCACTGCACTGGTTGATTTTCTCCGACAGGTTCTGTTCGGTCTGCTCGATCATCGGCAGCAGCTGTTGAACATCTGTGGCCTCGGTGGTCACATCAGCGGCCACAATCACCTGCTGGGCTGAATCGACGGCAGCCTGGGCATTGTAGGCGGTTTTGATGCCGGCCCCGGTCTTCATGAACCTCGCGTCCGGATCGGTCATGTTGACTTTATCAGCGTCGCTTTGTTCCAACTGCTTTTTAAGCTGCTTGAGCCGCGCAAGCCGCTGCTTTTGATTGCGGATCTCTTGCGGGATCTCGCTGCCGGTTTTGTCCGGACCGAATTGTTCGTCTTCATTTTGATCGACACCTTGCGCTTGATCCAGCCACGCCGGAGGCGTGGGCGATCTCACGCTCGATGCGGCGGTCGTCGTAGGTTTTGGCATCTGATGCGTTGGCCTTGATCTTGGTGCCGTCGATCGATACGTGGCCGAGCTTGACCATGCCAAGCTCGCTGCACAGCAGCACAATCTGGGCAAACAGCAACCCCAGCTCGTTGAGATTGTTCTTGCGAAAGTCGCTGATGGTTCGAAAATCAGGCTTTTGCCAGGCTGCAAGGAAAATAAACCCGATGTTCTCCTTCAAGGCCTCGGCGATCTTGCGCGAACTGAAAATGCCCCTGGCGTATGCGTAAAATAGAATCTTGACCATCATCGCCGGATGATAGGGGCGATTGCCTTCGCTCGACACTTTTATGTACAGGCATGAAAGGTCCAGCTCATTGACCACATCGTTTACGACCATGCAAAGATCATCATCGGCGATCAGGCTGCGAACGCTGGGTGGAAACAGGTCCATCTGGCGCTGGTCATAAGGTCTGAGGTTTGTGGGTACGGGTAATTTCAATGGGTTCTCCTGCTGGTAGAAATCAGGAGCATGTATAACACATTAAATAAATTATATCAAGTAGTTAAGTATATCCCCGGGCTGGTTTTTATTCATTTTTCAACCAAGATCGCTGGTTGTTATACTTGACCCGTATGGGGTTGTCGGACAGGCTCCAAAACACCAATTTTCATGATTTTGAGGTGGAACATGACTTTGAAACCATTGGACGCAAGATCATGCATCTGAATGCCCGGCGGATCTACGACCAAGGCAACCAAACCCAGTTGATTCTACTGGCCATCGAGGATGTGACCGAACGTGAATATTACAAAAAGCACATCGAAGAGCTTGTTGAAGAACGAACGGCCGAAATAATAAAGCTCAAGGAGCAGCTCGAAGCCGAGAGAGCCTATCTTCAGGAAGAAATTAAACTGGTTTACAACCATGAGGACATCGTCGGTAAGAGCGATGCCATCAATTACGTATTTTTCAAGGTGGAACAAATCGCTGGCACCGATACAAACGTGCTGATTCTCGGAGAAACCGGAACCGGCAAGGAATTGGTGGCGCGCGCTGTTCACGGCACAAGCTTGCGCAATAAACGCACCCTTGTCAAAATGAATTGCGCCGCCCTGCCTTCGAATCTGATCGAAAGCGAACTCTTCGGCCATGAAAAAGGCGCCTTCACCGGCGCGCAATCCAGACGGTCGGGGCGCTTCGAAGTTGCCGACGGCGCGACCCTGTTTTTGGACGAGATCGGTGAATTGCCGCTGGAACTGCAGCCCAAGCTGCTCCGGGTGATCGAAGACGGGGAGTTCGAACGATTAGGCAGTTCAAAAACAATAAAAGTGGATGTCCGCATCATTGCCGCCACCAATCGCGATCTGCAAGCGGAAGTCCAAAAGGGCGCTTTCCGGGAGGATCTGTGGTACCGGCTGAATATTTTTCCGATCACCATGCCCCCCCTGCGTGATCGACTGGACGACATCCCGCTGCTGGTCAACTTTTATATCGACCGGATTTCAAGAAGACTGGGCAAAGTCATCAAAGTGATTCCGGCGGGCGTGATGGACGCACTGCGGCAATACCATTGGCCGGGCAATGTTCGCGAACTGGAAAATGTCCTAGAACGGGCGGTGATTAACTCCTCGGGTCCCAAGCTACGGCTGGTGGATGAACTGAGAAAGCCAAGCAGCGAGCTCGCAAAACCTGAACAAACCCTGGAACATGTCGAACGCGACTATATCAAGCGCGTGCTTGAACAGACCGGCTGGAAAGTCAGCGGCAAGAACAGTGCGGCTGAAATCCTGGGCCTCAACCGCAGCACCTTGCGCGCCCGCATGCGCAAACTCAATATCCGCAAGCCGTAAATCCTCATTCCTTTTAATTTCAAACCGCATTTATCTTCACCACCCCCGGCGCGTAGAAAACCGCATAAAGGGTCATATATGACCACTGGTTGCATATGACCTTTTTTAATGGTCGACCAATGGGTTCCCCGTACGTTTCGTTTCGTCGATTTATCCTGATAAATCAGAATAATGAAGCCATGATGGTGAGTTTTAGAAAGTTGGCATGAAAATTGAAATAAGATTAGGTGCATATCAGTGTGATGATTTTCGTTGGCGCATCGTTGCCGAAGGCGGGAACGGTAGAAAAAATGGCGTCTGAATTAGGCTATAAGCACGCCTAACGACTAGTATCCGGCAAGGGGATATTTGTGTGTATAAAAAGAATTTACAGTCTATCGCTTATACCGGCGACGGTATTGCTTTTCTTATCGCTTTCGAATGCCTTGGGCCAGGATATGATGAGGTCCGGCGGCCACATGTAGGAATTCGGCGCCTACGGGACGATGGGGCAAAACCTGGATGAAATCTTGGCATGCGGTCGGGCCATGATGCGCTACGGCTTCGCGAAACCGGGATGTCGGCGGATCCAGCAAGTATCCGGGATATGATGGGTATTTAAGCGATTTAAAAAAGCTCAATGCCGAGCAAGAGTCATTTATCAGGGCCACTGAAGCGCTCAGGCAGACGATTTACGAAAAGGAGCTTTACCTCAAAGCCGAGCTTGTCAAGAAGCGGCCGGATATCGTAACGGCGCAGGGTTTTCAGAAAGATATTTTTGAGGCGCGCGGCAAGTTTGAACAAAAGATGGTTGAACACTTGATACAGATGAAAACGATAAACCTGGAAGCCGAAAGAAAATAACGCTTCTGAACAATTAGCAGCAGCTGAGCAATACGTATGATTTTCGTGTGTACGATGACTTTAGGATTCCGGTGGTATCTTTGAACAATTACAAAGCCCCAAAGATCAACCATTCTTGCATGACACTTGAGTTTCGGCATTATTAACAATGCCGATGATATTCGGCAATAAACTTCAGATTGAATGAAACACAAGATGTTGTGGTGGCCTATATATCGCCGAACCTGTGGTTCATTGAGAGTATCTGAAGAAAGTCCGGGGTGTCAATTCGTGTGTACATATACCTCTGTGCAGATTAGGCTGCGCCACAAACAAAACGGGTAGAATCACGTTTGTCATGTATCATCTGAATGTTGATTTTCATGTGTCAGATGGGATCTGAAATATTGCAGTAAAACAATAGAGATTGTAATCGTTTTTTAACTTCCAGCCCTAATCGAAGACGTTGCGACAACGCGATTTGGGCCGACTCTTCGACCAGATCGGCGGTATTGAACGCCTCCTCCAGACTTTCGCCGAAGGTCACCACGCCGTGGTCTTCGAGCAGGATAGCGTTGAGGTCGCCGGCCGCTCTTTCACACACGCGGTTGATGCTCTCCACCAGTGCCAGGGTCCCCGGCGGTGCGTAGTCGGCCACCGGTACATGGCCCAGCTTCGTCCGTGCCTGGGAGGTGAGCATCGGCAGCTCGCTACCGTTGCGCGCGTAGGCAGTGGCATAGGCGGGGTGCAGATGGACCACAGCCTTGACGTGAGCAAACCGCTCGTACAGGTAGAGATGCATCTTGATCTCCTGCGACGGTTTCAGATGCACAGCTCCGCCGATAACCTGCCCGGCGGCATCGATAATCGGCAGATTTTCTATTTCGATGACCCGCAGAGACAATCCCGTGGGCGTCACCACAAAGCCTTGCTCATTGGGCAGGCGAACGCTCAGGTTACCCCCGGCCGCCCGCACCAGAAGCCGATCGAAACCAAGCTGCGAGTAAAAGGCCACATCGGCCATGGCTTTGGCGATAACGTCATCAGTGGGCAATTTCGCCTCCTTCGAGTGCGGTGCATGTGGGCCCGGTTTTTTTGGGCGGCGGAATAATCTGGCGCAGCCGCCGGATCATGTCGCGGGTCTCCTCGTAGAGGTCGTCGTGCTCAAACACATAGGTACAGATCTCCAGCAAGTCGGCCCGATCCTGTTCGCAGGGCAGAAGATCCCGCAGGGTTTCACGCGCCAACGGCGGATTGACCTGCAAGATGCGCGCTTGATCGCGCACGATGCGCCTGAAATCGGTGGGATCCACTGTCTTGAGCCGCTCGTGGCGCTGAGCCATCTCCAGCAGCCGCATGTAGGTTTCACGCCCCAGAATTTCGTCGGCTGCGGTGATGGCCACCACGGCCCGAACCACGCCTTCTACAAAACCCCCTTGGCGCATCTTGCCCAGCCAGCGTTCGCGCTCCGCCTTGCTCTTCTGCTTTTGGACCAGGCGCCGCTCGAGCATCTCCTCGGTGCTCAACGGCGCGGGTGAGGCCTCGGGGTAGAACCAGTTCAAAGGCGAGCGTTCACTGTAGAGCATCTGAAAGGCCGATTCCACCCCAAAAGAGCTGGCCAAGCGATAGTTCTCGAGGCCGGTCTCGATCCAGTTGGAAGCGGCCCGCTCCCACCCCAGGAATAGATTGTCCGGCGCGGCGGGGGTGCGCTGCTTTTTCACCTTACGGGCGGCGGATTCGAAGGGCCACAACAGCGGATTGAGATCTGAAAAGCCGTAACGGCTCACCCGCATGGGATGCAGTTGTCGCAACGTATCGGCCACCATCGGTGTCATCATGGCTTTCACCCAGGCGCTGAGGTAAGCGTCGTAAAAAGCATCGTTGCGTTGTGACACCGCCGCGGCCAGAGGGAAAAGTGTCTCCTCTTCGGTCATGTGGTCGTCCAGGGCGATAATGTCCTCGATCTCGCGTCCTTCGAAGCGAATGAGGTTCTCCGAACGCGGGTCGATGTTCTTTTCGTCCGCCTCGAAGACCATTTCGTAGAGCCCCGGCGGCAGCATCTCGATCATGTCGAAGGAGTTGATCATCTCCTTGTGCTCTTTAACGGCCACTTTGCCGGAAACAAAAATACCCAGATGGCCGATGGTGGGGTGGATCATGTAAACCACCACCTGGCCCTGGTGCTTGATCTCTTCCACCGAATTCCAGGTGTGTACGATCCAGTTGAGCGCCTGCTGGGGCGGTGTGATCTGGTCGCCCGACGAGCAGAAAACCACGATGGGCTCCTGGATATCCTTGAGCCGTAGTTTTTTATCGTTCCGCAGCACCAACTGGCCCGTCTCCAGGCGATTGTCGATAAAGAGGTTGTCGACAATGAAATGGATCTCCTCTTTAGTCAGGTTGAAGTAGCCGTTCCACCAGCGTTCGAAATCGAGGTAGCGCCGCTCTTCGCTGTCGACGTTGGCCCACACCTGGTATTGCTTCTTCCAAAAGGTGTTGACTGGGTTCATCGCCTCGAAATTGAGCACCAGATTGGCGCCGTCGAAGATGCCGCCGCCCAGATCGGCTAGCAGAGCGTTCACCCAAACACCGCCCAGCATGCCCCCCAGATAACGCATGGTGTCCTTACCTTCCAGACCCGCCCAATAGGAGAGCGGCGAGCCGTTGAGCACAATGGGGCCTGTTGTACCGGGCCGGTCGGCCGCCAGAATGGCCAGGGCCCAGCCGGCCTGGCAGTTGCCTGCAACCGACGGTTTGGCGCTATGAGGATGACGCCGCGCCACTTCTTCGATGAAAGCGATCTGGGTCTCTTCCACGTCGGCAACGGTTTGATGGGCGACCGGGTCTTTGTCGAACAAGATGAAATAGACCGGATGACCCGCTTCCAGGGCGATGCCGATCTCGGAGTCGCGCTTGGCTCCGCCGATGCCCGGACCGTGGCCGGCACGGGGGTCGATGACGATCACCGGACGCTGTTTGGGATCGACCTTGTTGCCCTCGGGCGGGATGATGCGTGCCAGCTTGTAGTTGGACGGCGGCGTCAGGTCGTGTCCGTCCATGATGATCTCATGATCGAAAACCAGCACCGGCGGTTGCCCGGCCTTGAGGTGATCACGATAGAGATTGCCGCGCTTGCGTACTATATCCCAGAAAATGACATACCGCTGGCCGGCATCCACCAGATAATCCCTGGCCTGTTTCACAAGGCCGGCGGCCTCTATTTGAGCGCCCATAGGCTCCTCTTTTCCTTTAGCGCGGTGGCTTTCAGTGGCTCCTCGGCCGGCGCTGTCTTTAAAAATTCGTTTTTATTGTGAATAAAATTGATACACCCGTAAAAAGTAGCGCGATGGCTAACTGAAAAGTTTCCTATACAAGGCGTAGTGATTTTTTAGGGCCGAGGCCATACATATAGTATGCCGAGGATCTGAAAAATCACTACAACGCAGTAGATGGGACTTTTTACGACGCCATCAAAAATGATCGGGGACGGTTTCAAAACGCTGGATCCGATCGGATCACAAATGTTGGATAGGTGGGGCCATTTCGAATCCGCCGCTTGGTTGCGCTCAACTATAATCACTTCAGGCTGAGATTCAAAGGGGCGGTTGTTTTTGGGTGTTTGGAACAGGCCTTTTGAGAAGGTTGCCCACCCCATCGAGCAGGCCCGCCAGCCCGCGCGGCATCAGAACAGCGCTTAAGATCAGGCAGCCGCCCCACACGCTCAGGCGCCACTGCAGCCCCTGAACCCAGAGCCACTCCTGCAGCGCCGTCAGCAGCAACAGACCCATCAGCGGCCCCCAGCGCGTACCCGCTCCGCCCACCAGCACCATCACCACCGGCGCCATGGCCGTTTCCAGTCCAAAGGCCGACTGGGGGCTGACGTAGGCCGCCTGAAAGGGGTAGAGCCCGCCGGCCATAGCGGCCGGAAGCGCTCCCAGCACCAGCGCCTGTGACCTGACCCGCCTCACGGCAACCCCCGCGGCAGCGGCGGCTTGCCGGTCGTCGGCACAGGCCCGCAAGGCACGGCCCAGGTTGGAGCGCGGAAAACGCTCATGCAGCCACCAGCAGGTTGCAAACAAAACTAGCGCAGCCTGCACGGTTCCCCACATTCCCCATTGCGGGCTTAACGAGAGGCCGGCTGAGCCGCCGGTCAGAGGCTCGAGATTGTTGGCCAGCAACCCCATCAGCAGCAAAAGGCACAACGATGCGATGGCAAACAAGAGACCGCGCAGAGGCACCAGCAGTAAACACGCCACGGCAGCCATGGCAAGGCCGCCCGCGGCCGCCAACAGCGTCGCCCCCCAGGCCGGCCAGCCGGCGGCCAGCGCCCCGGCCGACAGATAGGCGCCCAGGCCGAAAAAAAGGCCCTGGCCCAGGTTTAACTCGCCCCCGTATCCGCCTAAAATGTCGTAACTCAGTACAAGGGCGCCTTGCAGCAACGCCGACAACAGCACCAGGCCCCAGTAAGGCCCCACCCAGCGATCACCGCCCAGTGCCAGCAGAACCGCCGCCGTCAGCAGCACCGGCCAAACAATGTGGCTCCCCTTGGCCGTCAGAACCGACCGCGTGGCCGCCGACAGTGCCGCGGGCGTCACGAGGCGCTCTCCCGATGCATCGGGGCCGCCGCCAGCAGCAGCAGATAGCTCAGAGCCGGCGCCCACTGGGCACCGGCCCAGTGCCCGACAAGGGCCTCGCCGACACCGATCACCAGCGCCACCGCCAACACCCGCCAGGGCGACAATACCCCGGCCAGGACTGCGATGACCAAACACCGCAAGGTGAGGGTTAACCCCTCCTGAATGCTGATGGTGTAGGAAAAAGCCAAAAACCCGCCGGCGACCCCGGCGATGGCCAATCCCAGCCCCAATGCCAGGCGCCCGGTCAGACAGGGATCGACACCGGCCAGCCAGATCGGTCCGCGTCCGTAATCCCAGGCCCGCAGGGCATACCCCCAGCGCCGTTGGCGTAGCCCCATGGAAAGCGCCAGCGCCAAAGCCACCACGCAAGCCACCCCCAGCACCTTGAACGGAGGCAGCACCACCCCCGCAATCTGCCAGGAAGGCGGCGCCCAGGCCAAGGCGGTGGCCGGCAACGGCCACAAGCGCGCGCCCCAGTCTTCAATGATCAAGGCCAGGCCCAAGGTGGCCAGAAAAAAGGCCCGGCTACGGGCGGCCGTGCCGGCGCGGCGCCAGATCCGGGCTGGGTGTCCCGCCCAACCCAGCACGAAACCTATCGCGGGCAGCCCCAAAAAAAGCATCCACAGTGGCATCACAAAAATGGCGAGCAACGTTGACGCCAGCAGGGCCGCGACCGCCCAGAGGTGTCCATACGCCAGGCAGACCTCACCGGTGGTGGCCATGATGAACTGAAATCCCATGGCGCTCAAACCGTAAAGGGCACCGATAAAAAGGCCGCCCAGCAGCACCTGCGGATCGGGCACCACTTAGCGCACCACCACGACTATCCGAGATAACCGTATGGATGATAAGCGACGAGTGTTAAACATGAATGAGGTTTTGGCAGTCTCGTAAAAAATCGGATTTCCGGTTTTCTTCTGGATGCCGGATCAAGCCCGGCATGACGACTTGGGGACTATTTTGAAGGCATCAATATTTGGCACCCCCTGAATAATTGCTTAACATTTTACTTTAGCTTAATTTTCTCTCGGGTAGATGTGGTGACCGGTGGCATGATTCGGCGGCCAGATGATCTCGTAGCGGCCCTGTTGGATCTGGGAGGGGTAGGTGTTGATGGTGCCGGCCCCGTCGGCGGCAAAGCGTACCACGCCGCCGATGGTTTCAGTCTCCGAGTCTTTCAGGGTGGCCATCACCGTATCGGGGTCGCTGCCGTCCGCGGTCGCGAGCACCGCCTCCACCACCTCAAAGGCCATCATATAGGCCGGCGACCAGGGATAATCGTTGAGATCGATACCGGCGCTGTCGAGCAGTGCCTCGAAGCGCTGATGCTGGCCGCGTGTCATGCCCGGCGTCCAGTAGGATTGGCCGGTTACTTGCTCGGCGGCCGGCCCCAGCGATTTGAGAAAGATACCGCTATGGTGAATGGCATGAAACTCGCGCGGCGAGAGACCCATCTCTCGGGCCTGGGCCAT
This sequence comes from uncultured delta proteobacterium, assembly GCA_963783425.1. GTDB lineage: Bacteria > Desulfobacterota > Desulfobacteria > Desulfobacterales > QNYZ01 > CAWANO01. The sequence goes on along the minus strand of CAWANO010000002.1, from coordinate 445,267 downwards.
AAACTGCACGGCAAAGGGGATGTTGGCCGAGATGAAAATGATGTCCGGGTCCGACTGCCGTAACTTGACCAGAATGGCGGAGAAGTCGCGCGCGGCGCGCGGCGCCACATGGCTGCCGGTCACCGTTAGGCCGGCCTGCGCGGCCAGGTTGCGGGCGCCCTTGAACACACCCTGGGGATGCAAGGTGTCCTCCACCACGAAGGCCACGCTTTTCGCCTTGGCTTCAGCGGCCACCATCTCCCAATAGCGGTGGGTGTAGCGCGGCCCCTTGTCGATAATGCACACGATCCACTGGTAGCCGCGGGTATATATCTTGGGAGAGTTGGCGCAGATGGCCACAAAAGGAACGTGGTGGGTCTCGGCCGCCGTGGAGGCCGCCATGGTCAATGGGCTGGAGTAGGGCCCCAGCATCAGGTCGACGCGGTCGACCACCGCCAAACGCTCGTACATGCGCCGTGCGGTGGCCTCGTCACTACGGTCGTCGTAGATCCGCAACGCCACGGGCAGACGCCGCCCGCCGACAACGATCCCGCCCTTGGCGTTGAGGTCCTCGGCCCAGGCTTCAAGCAGCTGACGAAAAGGGCCGATCTCGGTGGCGAAGTGGCCGGTCTCGGAAACCGTCGCGCCGATGCGGAATTTTTCGGCGGCGCTCAGCGGTCCCGCAACGAGCATCAATAGCACCGCGGCGGCAATAGTAGGCTTGGTCATCATCTCCTCCCGTCGGATAAAAGCTACGATTAGAACCGGGAGGCCCACAAAAAAGGCCACCCGGCACGAGCCTGGATGGCCTTTGACCTGACATAACTCGTTGGGCATCTATGGCACACCCGTCCAGCGCTGTCAAGCGCGGCGGGCGGCCTTCGAAACCCCTTCCGGCACCGTCATTTGAGGGCACCGTATCTGTCTCGCTTAGCGGTGGAATCAGCACCTGAAATCCCAGGTGTTTTCGCTTGACTCGGTTAAAATGTAGCTGTAATATAGCTGCATCATTTCTCTTCCCAAAACCATCACCCAAAGGTGTCAGCGATGCACAAACTACTCACCGACAATCCCGGCCAGCAGATGCTGCTGCTGGGCAACGAGGCCATTGCCCGCGGAGCCGTCGAGGCCGGCGTGGCCTTTGCCACCACCTATCCCGGCACACCCTCATCTGAGATCTCCACCATGCTGTTTCAGATCTCCCGGGAGGCCGATCTCTATTTCGAATACAGCACCAATGAGAAGGTGGCCCTGGAGGTGGCCTCGGCGGCGGCCAATTGCGGTTTGCGCACCCTGTGCATGATGAAACATGTGGGTCTGAACGTGGCCGCCGACCCGCTGATGACCCTGGCCTATGTGGGCGTTAAGGGGGGCATGATCGTGCTTACGGCCGACGACCCCTCCATGTTTTCCAGCCAGAACGAGCAGGACAACCGCTACTACGGCAAGCTATCGGGGCTGCCGGTCATCGAGCCCGCCTCGGTGCAGGAGGCCAAAGAGATGATGGCCTACGGGTTCGAACTCTCTGAGACCCTGCAACTTCCCGTAATTATGCGCACCACCACGCGCGTCAACCACTCCACGGCCTTCGTGCCGCTGGGGGCCATCACGGCCCCGAAGACCCAAGGCGAATTTTCCAAAGATCCCTTCAATTACGTCACCGTGCCGGCCGTGGCACGCATCCGCCACGGCGTGTTGCTCGAGCAGTGGGCCAAAGCACGCGACTTGGCCGAGACCTCTCCCTACAATTTCATCGAAGGTGAGGGGCCCTGGGGCATCATCTGCAACGGCGTCAGCTACAACTATGCCGTCGACGCGGTCAAGGACCTTCAAATTGCCGACAAGACCCGCATTTTGCACGTCGGCTTCTCCCACCCCATGCCGCCCCAATTGATCAAGACGTTTCTGCGCGACTCGGAAAAGGTGTTGATCATCGAAGAAGGCGAACCGGTCATGGAAGAGGCCGTCAAGGCCATGGCCCAGGAGGAGGGACTCACCCTGCCCATCTGCGGCAAGGGCGAAAAGCTCTTTTCACGCATGCTCGAGTTCGACCCGGCCGGTGTACGCCAACGCCTGGCCCACTACTTCGCGGTGCCCTACACCCCGGCCAAGCTGGTGGATGCATCGGACCTTCCCGCTTTGCCCAACCGGCCGCCCAATCTTTGCGCGGGTTGCTCGCACCGCGCCACCTACTACGCCGTCAAGAAGGCCGCCGAGGGAATGGAAACCATCTATCCCACCGATATCGGCTGCTACACCCTGGGCTTTCTGCCGCCGCTCTCCATGGGTGATTACCTCATCTGCATGGGCTCGTCGGTGAGCACCGCCTGCGGGTTCTCCAAAGCCACCGCAAAGAAAGTCATCGCCTTTATCGGCGACAGCACCTTCTTTCACTCGGGCATGACCGGCCTGGTCAACGCCGTCTTCAACAACTGCAACTTCACCCTGGTGATTCTCGACAACGGCACCACCGCCATGACCGGCCATCAGCCCCATCCCGGGGTGGATATGGAGGCCATCAATCATTCCGGCTATGGGCGTGTCAGCATCGAAGCGGTGGTCCGGGCGGTGGGCGTTGAGCACGTCACCATGATCAAGCCCTACAAGGTCAAAAAGAGCATCGCCGCCGTGCGTAAAGCCCTGGCCTACGAAGGGGTTTCGGTGGTGATTTCCGAGGAGCCGTGCACCCTCTACGCCAAGAGTTTAAAACAGCTCAAGGCGCGCGCCTTTTACGTCAGCGACAAATGCAAAAACCACCGTGACTGCATCAACGAGATAGCCTGCCCGGCATTCTATTTGGATGGCGAGGCTGTCAAAATCAACGCCGATGCCTGCGTGGGGTGCGCCGTTTGCGCCCAGATTTGTCCTGAAAACGCAATACTGCCGGTCAAGGCGGCCTGAGACCCGTTTCCGTTGTCGATGACCTTAACCTGGTAAGGAGTAGGTAAATACGATGCAAACCAAACGATTGATCATTGTGGCCGTAGGCGGCCAGGGCAACCTGCTGGCCTCCAAAGTGCTGGGGGAAGCCTCGCTGTTGTCCGATGTTCCCATGCGCATGAGTGAAATTCACGGTATGGCCCAACGCGGCGGCGTGGTTGAGTCCGCCATCGTCTTCGGCGATGCCGAGAGCACCCTGATCTCCGACGGTGAGGCCGATGTGCTGCTGGGTTTCGAGCCATTGGAGACCTTGCGGGCCATCAACAAGTGCAACGCCAATACGGTGGTGGTGACCAACCTCGCCCCATCACCACCGTTTACCGTAGCCATCGGCGGCGGCACCTATCCCGATATCGCGGAGATTCAACGACTGATAGCGGCCAAAACCGCGCACCTTTTCGCCTTTGACGCCGTCAATCTGGCCAAGCAGGCCGGCACGGTGATGGCCTTGAACATCGTGCTTCTGGGGGCTCTGGCGCGCACCGAATCTCTACCCATCCCCTCTGAAAATATTCGCAAAGCCATCGGCGCGACCGTGAAAAAGGATTTTGTGGATGTCAACCTGAAAGCCTTCGATCTGGGGTATCAGGCCGTAGCCGAGGCGTGATCCCGATCTGCGACGCCCTAAAATTAGCAAGGAGGAGCCAACGATGCCGTGGAATGATGAATTCGAGTGTATGCCCACCGAAAAACTTCAACAGTTTCAGTTGCAAAAACTCAAAGAGACCGTAGCCTGGGCGGCGCAAAAAATCCCCTTTTACAAACAAAAGTTTAAAGAGCTGAAGGTAACGGCCGACGCCATCAAATCCCTCGAAGATGTGGCCAATCTGCCCAAGACCGTCAAAACCGATCTGCGCGACGAATACCCCTTCGGCCTCTGCGCGGTGCCTCTCAAGGAGGTGGTGCGGGTGCACGCCTCCTCGGGCACTACCGGCAAGCCCATCACCGGCCCATACACGGCCGAGGACCTTGATCAATGGTCGCAGTGCATGGCCCGCAATTTCGTGGCCGCCGGAGTCGGCTCCGAAGACATCGTTCAAAACGCCTACGGTTACGGCCTTTTCACGGGCGGACTCGGTTTCCACCAGGGCGCTTCACTCATCGGTTGCACCATCGTACCCACCAGCAGCGGCCTTACCGAACGCCAGATCATGCTCATGAAAGATTTCAATACCGATGTCCTCTGCTGCACGCCCTCCTACGCCCTGACCATCGCCGAGCGGGCCGAGGAGATGAAGATCGACCTGCACAAGCTGCCCCTGCGGGTGGGCATCTTCGGGGCCGAACCGTGGTCGGCCGGCATGCGCGAAGAGATCGAAGCCCGCATGGGCATCAAAGCCATGGAGGCCTACGGTCTGACCGAGCTGGGCGGTCCCGGCGTGGCCTTCGACTGTGCGGCCCAGGACGGCCTTCACATCAATGAGGACCACTTTCTGGCCGAGATCGTCGATCCGCAAACCTTCGAGCCCCTGCCCCTGGGAGAAAAGGGCGAGTTGCTCTTTACCTCCCTGCAGCGCCGGGCCATGCCCATGATCCGCTACCGCACCAAGGATATTACCAGTTTGCGGCGTGAAAAGTGCGCCTGCGGCCGGACTTTTCTAAAGATGAACAAGGTCTTTGGCCGTACCGACGACATGCTGATCATCAGCGGCGTCAATGTCTTTCCCTCGCAGATCGAGTCGCTCCTGCTGGAGATCGAGGAAGTCGAACCGCAATACCGCCTGCTGGTGCGCAAGAAGGGCTACCTCGACCAACTGGCTGTCCAGGTGGAAGGCAAGTCCGAGGTCTACGCTGCCGGCGAGAAGAAGCGCTTCGAAGTCGAGGGCAAGATTGCCGCCCACATCAAGGGCAACATGGGTGTCACCGTGGAGGTCGAACTGGTCGAGCCCAAATTTATCGCCCGCAGCGAGGGCAAGGCCCTGCGGGTGGTCGACGAACGGCCCAAACAGTTCCGTTAGGCTGTTACTTTAACCGACACCGAGCATCGCCGGCGCTTCCCTTTCGAAGCGCCGCTGGTCTCAGGTTGCGGCAACACACCCATACGCGCTATAATTGCGGCAACCGGCGCGTCTCTTGCGCCCACCGTATCCACTTGGAACGACCGTGCGAAGTCACCGTGAACGACAAAACCCCCACAGCCGCCGCCTCAACCCAGAAAGAGCGTTACCGCATCTTTATCGAAGATGTGGCCGACGGCTTTTTCGAAACCGACCTCAAAGGCCAATTCCTCTTTTTTAACGACGCCCTATGCCGCATCTTCGGCCACGAACGCGATCAAATCGAGAAGAGCTCCTTTCGCCGTTTCATGGACCCGGCCGACGCCCAGCAGGCCTTTGAGGACTTCAACCATCTGTTTAAAACCGGCGATACGGCCAAGGGGCTGGAGTGGAAAATCCGCCGTACCTCGGGCGAGCGACGCTGGCTGGAGATCCACGCCAACCTGATTGCAAATGAGGCCGGACGGCCGGTGGGTTTCCGCGGCATCGCCCACGATGTCACTGACCGCCACCTGGCCCAAAAGGCGCTCAAGGCGTCCGAGCAGTGCACCCTTGAGATGTACAAGGCCAGCCACCAGGCCGAACAGCGCTACCGCGCGCTGCTCGAGTTTTTCCCCGAGCCTGTCATTGTCTTGAACCGGGATAACCAGGTGTCCTACATCAACCCGGCCTTTGTGCAACTGTTCGGCTGGACACAGCAGGAACTGGCCGGCCGCCGCATTCCTTTTATTCCCGAAGCGCTTAAAATGGAGACCATCCGCGGCACACGGCAGTTGTTCGAATCCAAGGTGATCCACGGCTATAAAACCCAGCGCCTCACCAAGGACGGCCGCCTGCTGGATGTGGTGCTCGATGCCGCCCTTTACTACGAGGGGGCCGAGGCCGCTGGCGTGGTGGTGACCCTGCGCGACAAGACCGAGCAGGAGCGGCTCGACCGCGTCAACAAGGCCCTGTTCGAGATCTCCCAGGCGCTTTACCGCTTCCGCGGCCTCGACGACCGCCTGGCCTACATCACCAACCAGATTCGCGAACTGCTCGACGTCAAGGGCGCCTCGGTCATCATGCTCGATGAGCGCCGCCGCGAGTTTTTCTTTCGCGTGACCGACTACGACGATGCCGCCGATAAAAACGCCTGGCGCGAAATCCGTTTTCCGGCTGACAAGGGCGTGGCCGGACACGTGGTGCGCACGGGCAAGCCGCTGGTGGTTCCCGACACCAGCCAGAGCGAGTTCTTCTTCGGGGCGGTCGATGAAAAGACCAACTACCGCACCGAGAACATGCTCGATGTGCCCCTGAAAACGCAGGACCGCATCATCGGCGTGCTCTGCGCGGTCAACAAACGCGATGGCGGCTTCGACGACAACGACGTCGAACTGCTCACCACCATCGCCAACATGGTGGCCCTGCCCCTTGAAAACGCGCGCATCAACGAGGCCCTCAATAAATCGTATGAGGCGCTCAAGACCCTCAGCCGCGCCCAGGAGCGGGTGATCCACCACCTCTCCCACGAGCTCAAAACCCCCATCTCTGTCCTCTCGGCCTCGCTGGGATTGCTGGGGCGCAAGATCGCCCCCCTCAAAGACCCCGCCATCGGCCGCATCATTGCGCGCAGCCAGCGCAATCTGAGCCGCCTGCTGGATATGCAGTACGAAATCGAGGACATCCTCAAATCCGACGACTACCGCAATCACGCCATGCTCAGCCGCCTTCTCGAGGCAAGCGCCGACATGCTGGAGGTGATGGTGGCCGAAAACCTGGATCAGAACGAGATCATCGCCCGGCTTCGCCAACGCATCGACGAGGAGTTCTTACCGACCCCTTCGCCTGCCGTACCGCTGCGGATCGATCATTTCGTGCGCGAGCGCATCACGGCCCTCGGTCCGCGCTTTGCCCACCGCAGCGTGCGCATCGACAGTGACCTTCACCCGGTACCCGAAATCCACCTGCCCCGCGACGTGCTTCAAAAAGTATTCGACGGCCTTTTGCGCAACGCCGTGGAAAACACCCCCGACGGCGGCCGAATCACCGTCTCCACCCGGTCGGGCATCGCCGCGGTTACGCTGATGATCGAAGATTGCGGGGTCGGCATCACCGCTGAAAAGAGACGCCTTATTTTAGACGGCGTTGTGGGCACGGAAGAGGTGTCCCAGTACAGCTCAAAGCGCCCCTTCGACTTCGGGGCCGGCGGCCGCGGGTTCGATCTGCTGCGCACCAAGATTTTCGGCGAGCGTTACGGTTTCGATCTGCAGCTCAGCTCGCGGCGCTGCCGCTTCATCCCTCGCGACAGCGACCGCTGCCCGGGCGCGATCGAACGCTGCCCCCATTGTGAAACGGAAAAAGTGTGCCATCAATCGGGCGGGACCAAGATCGCCGTCACCTTTGCGCTGCCCGACCAAGAGCACCCCGCCCAAACCGCTGAACCTGAGACCGCGCCAAAGGCCTGACCCATGGTTTCCCGACCCGACGACCACCCTGATGCCAAAGTCCCGCCGGAAGAATTCTTCGGTCGCTTGAATCTCGAATTTATGATCCACGAGCTGAAGGATCCCCTGGCGGTGATCGAAACAGGCCTGCGAACCCTGCTGGAACGGCCGGAAAAAACCGGCCCACTCACCGAGCGGCAGCAGCGCACCCTGGAGCGGGTCTTGCGAAGTTCCCGCAAGGCCCGTGGCATGATCTACAGCCTGCTGGAGGTGGGCCGCTCCGAGGCCGGTCAATTTCACTATGCCCTGTTCGACCCTGTGGCCGCCACCCTGACCGCCCTGCGGGAAGCCTACGAAGCCTACGTCGGCAGCCTGGCCGGCAACGAGTCCCTCTTTGAGCGTACCGCCGAGCAGATTGCCTTTTTCGAGACCCGTAACATCACCGTTTCAGCCGTCACCGCCAAGGACTGGCAACTGGCCCAGGACGCGGAGAAGTTTCGCCAGATCGCTGGCAACCTGATTAAAAACGCGCTCCAGTACCGCCGCCAAAAATTGACCGTGCGTATCTATCAACAAGACAACGCCCTAAAGCTGGAGGTCTGTGACGATGGCCCCGGCATCAACAAGGCCCACCACCTGCTGATCTTCGACCGCTACGCCCGGCCTGATGCCTGTGCCGAGCTCAACCGCAAAGGCCATGGCCTGGGTTTGGCCGGCGCGCGCGCCTTGGCACGCTGTCTGGGCGGCGACATCACCCTCACCAGTGCCCCCGATCAGGGCGCCACCTTTTGTCTCTGGCTGCCGGGTAAGCCCGAGTTGGTGGGGGTGTGCGAAATGTGAGGATCCTTTTAGATATTATCATTGAATGACAACCTGCCAGTTCGGTCGAAAAGGAAATTTGCTATGAATACCAGATCTTCCATACTTACTGATAAACGCATCCTGGCCGTCGACGACGAGATCGACATCCTCGAGACCATCGAAGATATTCTCGACATGGCTACGGTCGACACTGCCGCCGACTTCGAAAGCGCCAGTGACAAGATCGAACGCAACCGCTACGATCTGGCCATTCTCGACATCATGGGCGTCAACGGCCTCGAACTGCTCGAACAAACCGTGGCCCGGCAGATTCCCACGGTCATGCTCACCGCCCACGCCATCAACGAAGAGGCCCTGATGTCATCCATTGCCAAGGGCGCCTTGGCCTACCTGCCCAAAGAGACCCTGGCCGAGCTGGACGAACTGCTCGAGGCGCTGCTGGCGGCCCAGGCCAAGGGTGAGCCGGCTTGGAAGCTTCTTTTCGAAAAACTGGGCGATTACTTCGACGAACGTTTCGGCAAGGGCTGGAAAGCCAAAAACGACCGTTTTTGGAAAGATTTCGATCGCACCTACACGGTCAGCAAGGGAATCCGCGAACGGCTCAAACAGGACAAAAATCTGGCAGGGAAAGGGATTTAAGAAAGAAAGGGTTCAAGGGGTCGAGGATTCGAGTGCTTCATTTGCCCACCGCTTGCCCCCTTGGATCCTCGTATCCTTGAATCCTTACTACAACCGGCCACTGTAAATTTTGGATCATCCGATTTATGCGTACTTTTCTAATCGATCTGGGCGCAACCATTCTCGGTTATGAACCGGCCACATGAGTTCGTGGTCAGTGAAGCGCCGGCGAAAAGGTTATCGATTTCGACTCGAACAACAGCAACGAACTCTCAAAAAATACGATTCGTCCTCACCCCCAACAATGCGCTACGAAGGCCCTATCTACCGACCTCCCAGCGAAGCCGGCTCGCTGCTCGTTCAGGCCACTGTGGGCTGCCCCTGGAACCGCTGCACTTTCTGCATGGTCTACAAGAACGGACCGCCTTACCGTGAACGCTCCCTGGCCGACATCTGCCGCGACCTGGACGAAGCCTATGAGCTTTACGGCGACAGGCTGCGCACCCTCTTTTTCCCGGCCGGCAACACCATCGCCATGCGTACCGAGCGTCTATCGGCCGTGTGTGCCCACGCCCGCAAGCGATTTCCGCGGCTTGAACGCATCACGGTTTACGGCTCCTCACAATATATCCAAAAAAAGGGCCCAGAAGATTTAAAACGCCTGGCCGATGCCGGGCTGACGCGCATTCATTTGGGCCTGGAATCGGGCGACGACACCACCTTGCGACACATTCGCAAGGGGGCTGACAGCGCCGCTCACATCCAGGCCGGCCGTTGGACCATCGAGGCCGGTCTCGAACTGAGCCTTTACGTGATGCTGGGCATCGCCGGAAAATCCCGCAGCATGCAGCACGCGCGGGCAACGGCAGGTGCGATTAACGCCATTGCACCCCACTTTATCCGCCTGCGCACCTTCGTTCCCAAAATGAACACCCCGCTGTTGGCCGAGATCGAGCAGGGCCGTTTCCAGATGCTCGGCCCCCACGAGGTCTTGCGCGAAACCCTTCATATTGTGGAAGCTGTGGACTCGCCCAGCCAGCTGGCCAGCGATCATTACACCAATTACGTCAACATCGAAGGCCACCTGCCCGCCGACCGCGAGCGCCTGATAAGGACGCTGAAAGCGGCCCTGACGCGCGACGAGGCCTCCTTTCGGCCCTTTTTCGTGGGCAATCAATAAACCCTTCATTCACCAACCATCCTATTTGCGAAAGCCAAAAACCGCTTGCGCCTTGCAAAAATCACCCGGATCGTCAATAACCGAAAAGCGGCGCATCCGGACGTACCGCAATGGATTGAAGAGGACCTTTGGTCATGAAAAACGTGCTCATCGTCATTCCCGACGTCGAAACGGCGCGCGTGGTGGCCAGTACCCTGGCCGGCGGTTTCGACGTCAGCCATCACAAGAGCCTCGACGGGCTACACGCCCTGCACCAAACCAAACCCTACGACCTGATTATCGGTGACCTGGAAAGCCTGGGCGCTCGTTCCATCAGCCGCTTTCGCGACATCGTTCGACGCTATCGCAAGGCCAATCCGCATCTGCAATTTATCGTGCTGACATCGAAAGATCTGGTTCGCGAAGCCATCTCCGCCGTCAAGGCCGGAGCCCACAGTTACCTCACCTACCCGGTGGACCGGGAAGAGATCCGGCTGGTGGTGACCTCGCTCAAAAAGAGCATCGCCAAAAACCTGGAGCTAAGCTACCTGCGTGACCAGTTCTGGAAAACCGAATGGCTGGAGATTACGCGCACCAGCAACCGCACCATGCAGACGGTTTTCGAGGACCTCCAAGCCGTAGCGCCCACCATGGCCACCGTGCTGATGCAGGGCGAAACCGGCACCGGCAAGGGTCTGCTGGCCCGCATGATCCACTGGCACAGCCCCCGCTCCAGGGGGCCCTTTATTCATATCCACTGCGGCTCCATTGTGGACACGCTGATTGAAAGCGAACTGTTCGGACACGAAAAAGGCGCCTTCACGGGCGCAATTCGAAAGAAAATGGGGCGCTTCGAAATGGCCCGCGGAGGCACGATTTTTTTAGACGAAATCGGTACCGTGCCCGCCTCCACCCAGGTCAAGCTGCTACAGGTGGTGCAGTACGGCACTTTCAGCCGGGTGGGCGGCGAAGAGGAGCTTAAGGTCGATGTGCGTATCATCGCCGCCACCAACGAGGATCTCAAACAGTTGGCCGACCAGGGGAACTTTCGGATGGATTTGTACTATCGCCTCAACGTGTTTCCGCTGCACATTCCGCCCCTGCGCCACAGAACCGAAGACATCGCCGCCATTGTCTCCACCATCCTTAAGAAACTGAACCAGAAGTACCACACCCAATTCAGGGATGTTGATAGCGCCGTTTTGGAAGCCTTTTGGCGTTACCATTGGACGGGCAACATCCGCGAACTGGAAAATGTGCTCGAACGGGCGGTCATTCTCGAAAAATCGGACACCCTGCTTCCGCAAAGCTTTCCGGCCGAACTCTTCGCCCAGGCGGCAGACCAGCCCCTGGCCACCTCCAGTTATGACCGCCCTCTGGCGGCGGCACGGCGCCAGGTCTTGGCGGATTTCGAGCGCCACTACCTGCAGAACCTGCTGGCGCGCAACGCCGGCAAGATCGCCCCTGCGGCGCAGCAAGCCGGCATCACGCCGCGCCAGCTCCACCGCCTGCTCACCCGCAACGCGATCGACAAAGCCGTCTACAAACGACCTCAGTGAGATCGGCCTGATCAAGCCATGAAGTCTCTGCGCCCTGTACGCAAAAAACCCATCGGCCAAAACCGATGGGTTTCGTTTTAATAGAACCGGATTGAGTGCGCCCGCTATCCCTTGACGCGTTTGATGGTCCCGTTGGCCATCAGGGACTGTAACTGATTTAAAAGGCTTTGCTCTTGTTTGTCGATATGCTGATCTTCATTGGCGATTTTCATTATATCATTGTATTCTGTTCCGGTGATCTCGCAATCACGAATCGCCTTGTCAATCATTTCCGCCAATTTTTGTGCTGATCCGCTCGGTTTTTCACCAGGCCTCATTATCCTCTCCTATATGATGATTTTCGGTACCCCGATACAGCCGATGGCCGCCAAATGGACATCGCTGTCTGTTATGGTGAATATCGTAAGCCCCGTTCATGTGTCAACAATTATGGATTCAAAGACATCGTTAAACCCCAATTTCAGGGTTGAGGTGGCCTGATAAACGCCAAAACCCCGGTGTGCGGCGTTCGGGGTTCCTGTTAACAAAAAGCAGGCCTCTGCCGGGTTTGCTCCGGCCTAAGCCTGCTTTTATTCAATCTCATCCGACGGGTTACCCCAAGCGGTCATACCGTCCTTAATACGATAACATCAGGCCGCCACGGGTTGCGATTCCATCGTTATTGTTCCGGTTTTCTTATCCAGCGTACCGCTGTACAACACCAGCTCCAGATGACCATCCAGGGAACGGTAGTTGCGCACCGTCACGCCGCGATTGCGGGCCTCCAGGGGGTTAAAAACCCGGAACCTCACCAGGTTACGGCTGCCCTCTACCGGACTGCTGGCCTGCAACAGCGTCCACACGTAGTCCGGATCAAGCTTCAATTGCGTGATCAGATGGATGCCCACGCGCTGGTGAAGCTCTTTGGGCTTAGGCAGACCGACGCCATCAGCCACGCTCACCCTATCTTTACGCCACAAGTTCCATTTCATCGGTTTCACCTCAAAACGGGTAACCCGTTAGTCCCAGTCATCATCGTCAAAGCTGTCGAAACCCTCGTCATCATCGTAATCATCATCATCTTCATCAATCACGTTGAACGACTTGACGGTGATGTACCGATCGCCGTCATCGTCGTACTCCACGTAACCATTGGCTTCCACCAGATCGTCCAAATGATCGAACAGCTCCTCACCCACCCGGTCCAGCTTGACAATGAAGTCTTCGTCATACTCGGTGGAGATAAACAGACCCCGGCTGTCGTCGTCGGTTTCGAAGTCCAGCACATAACCGGTGATGGTGAAGGACTTTTGTTTATTGTGCGCCTTGGTTTTGACAGACATGTCATGCTCCTTTCGATTTCATCCAATTCAATGAGGTCTAAATTTAAGGGCAAACCTGCCACCCGATTGCCCAACCCTGGAGCAATGGCCGTGCCAAAACATACCTGATTGATATTATTATAGTTTATTCCTTTTTTAATAAATTTGGGGGACCCTGAGCGTCTACTATCAGATTTTTATGAGACATCAAATGTCTGAAATTGAATGGGGCAAACAAAATTTCAGGATTAAGGCGGTGCTGGTGTGGCGCTTTATTGGGGCGCCATCGCACCCGGCAGTGATGATCTACCAGGTAGCCCCGCAATGCGTTTCAAAGATTGCGCTCGCGTCGCTTGTATAGAATTTTAAAAAAGTGGTACAATCCGAACCGTCTCTGCCGGTAAAGCGAAAGACCATGATTTCCCGGAGAGAAAAGACCCAGGCTAAAAATCATCCGGCTGTAAACGTTCCAAAAGACCATTCCCCCGAGCCTGTTTCAAAACGTTTCAGTTTGTCCAAGGTCAAGGATGGCGACAATTCTAACCGCAGGAATACTTTCCGTATTTCGAGGATTAAAATCGGCGCCAGACGCAGATATTGGGCAAAATGGGACCTTTTTGAAATTGGCTCCACAATATTTTCGGGAGCGCCCATGACCAAACACCTTTTGCAAACCACCATCGCCGGCAGCCTGCCCAAGCCTTCCTGGCTGGCCGAACCGTTGAAACTGTGGTCGCCCTGGAAACTCGAAGGCGAGGCGCTGACCGAAGGCCAAAGAGACGCGGTTCGGCTGGTGCTGCGCGACCAGGAGCAGGCCGGCATCGACATCCTCAGCGACGGCGAGCAGACCCGCCAGCATTTCGTGACCACTTTCATCGAGCATCTCGACGGCGTCGATTTCCAGCGCCGGGAGGTGATCCGCATCCGCGACCGCTACGACGCCGATGGTGCCGGTGGTGGCCGGGCCGGCTCAGCCGCCGCGCTCGGTTTATGTGGAACATGCCCGCTTTCTGCGGGCCGAAACCACACGCGCCATAAAGTTCACCCTGCCCGGCCCCATGACCATGGTCGACACCCTCTACGACGACCACTACCGCAGCCGCGAAAAACTGGCCTGGGAGTTCGCCAAAATCCTCAACGACGAAGCCCGCGAGCTTGAAGCCGCCGGCGTGGATGTCATCCAGTTCGATGAACCCGCCTTCAACGTCTTCTTCGACGAGGTGCGCGACTGGGGCCTCAAGGCCCTGGAACGCGCCGCGAGGGGCTCTCCTGCAAAACCGCGGTGCACATCTGCTACGGCTACGGCATCGAGGCCAATACAGCCTGGAAAAAGACCCTGGGCTCGGAGTGGCGGCAGTACGAGCAGACCTTTCCCCTGCTGCAGGCCTCGACCATCGACCAGGTCTCCCTGGAATGTCACAACTCGCGCGTGCCGATGGAGCTGATCGGCCTGCTCGACGGCAAAGATGTCATGGTCGGCGCCATCGACGTCACCACCGGTACATCGAAACGCCGCAGGAGGTTGCGCGACACCATCCGCGAAGCCCTGAAATATGTGCCCCGGACCATCTGTATCCCTGCACCAACTGCGGCCTGGTGCCGCTCGCCCGGGAAGTCGCCAAAGGCAAGCTGCGGGCCCTGGCGGCGGGCGCGGCCATGTCAGAGCCGAATTGACCTGATCATCTGAAGCAGTGACCCGAATAGCGAGGATGAAATGTGGGCTATGATGAAAAGGGGCGCCAACCCTAACCCTACAACGTTACTTAGTTGCTCTTTGACAAATTTAGTAGTTGTTTTCGTCTATGCGAGAGATAGGCACGATGGTTTCTCTTCTGGATCCAAATAACCTGTTCAATCAACGTGTTCAAGGTGTGTTTTTTCATTGGTAACAGTAGCTTGAGTAAGACTCTAAGCTGCGATAGCGTAATAGATGGCGCTTTTTTTCCCCAACCTGATTTTCAGGTGCCAGAGAAAGAAATGTGCCATTATACACGTGAGTATGTGATGATGCCAGCCCATAAACTTGCGCACTTCGTAGTGGTCCATGCCCAACTCGGTTTTGGCTTCCTCGAAACACTGTTCGATCGCCCAGCGCAAGCCGCTGAGCCAAACAAGGGTCTTTAGTCGTGTGCTTCTCGGAGCGTTGCTGATGAAATAGCTGTATTGTGGATCGTCGCCGATGGTGCGTCGAATGAGCAACCATACGGTTTTTTCCGGTAGCCCCGAAGCAGACAAGATGACTCGACGCCGGGTGAACTCATACACAATAGGGCCTTTCGCACCTTCTGACACCTGGCGACGGTACCAGAAATAATCGTTGATGTTTTTGGCCAGCTCAATAACGGATACTGGTTTGCTGTCGGTGTCAGCCAAAACGGTTTTGGTTCGTTCCTTGCCGCCCCATCGATACTGCTTGCTAATGGTCATTGGGCGTTTAAGCCAACAGAGTGTCTTTTTGGGAACCGATACGAAGTAGGTTATGTCCGGTAAGTTTTCCACTGCTCCAATGAATTCAGGGCTAACACCGTATATTGAATCGGCAAGGACATACTTGAAAGGCAATACGTTTTCTGAATTGATATCCTTTAGCATTTCAGCAGCCAACTGAGGCTTGGTCTTAAACACAGATATCCTCGGGCATATTACATTTTTGCCGACGCTCATGGTATTCTTCCGAAAACCATTTCTCAGGAATGAACAGGCGTTTGTCGACCATTGCGTACCCATGCTCGGATACATAGGCGGCAAAGACGCCCACTTGGCAATTGTCGACCTTGCCGGCTGTGCCGCAATACTGTCGAGCTACCCCCACGGAGTCTTGGCCCTTTTTGATAAAGCCACTTTCATCAAAGATCAAAGCTCCATCCGAGCTTCCGAGGTCCTCGTTAACTAGACTACGGTATTTGGAAATGATTTTATTATCGTCCCATGGGGCAACGCTTACAAACCGCTGTAATGCCCTTACATTTCCATCTTTAACTGCTAACGCGATAGGTTCGATGGATTTTCGTTCCAAGGTCGCTGAATTGCCCGGACATGTAGTTGAAAAAGTGCTCTCTGGATTCGCTACGGTGAAAACAATTGGAAAATTGCTCATGGAACCCTTCGAGTTCATTCATGAAACCTTTAATATCGCCTTTGCCAAGGTCAAACTTTGGAACCGAGTAAAGATGTTCATCTTTTCGCAAAACTGGTAGCATGGCTTGCCTCCTACGTTAAAGGGTTGTTCCGTAGTATGGCAAATCATGAGGCAGATGTCAAGTCATAATTTATTTATAAGTAACGTTGTAGGGTTAATACGTATTGGTTGCCGTGCAGGATGGTACAATAACCCAGCGATGGACGAAAGGAGATCGGTTATGCCGAAAGAAAGACGAGCGTTCTGGCCTTGGATTGTAATGGTAATTATTCTTCTGGTTTTATCCGGCTGCGCGGGAACATCCAATAAAATGCGGCCTGTCCCGCCCGAGAGCGTCGTCACAGCGCCGGACAATGGACAGGCCATGGTCGTTTTCATGCGGCCGTCATCGTTTGGATTCGCCATTCAGTCGAGCGTTTTTGAAATTGCCGGCGACACGCCCTCGCTGGTCGGTATTGTATCGGCCAAAACAAAGGTCGCCCATCAGGTGGCGCCCGGCGAACACCTTTTCATGGTAATCGGCGAAAGCGCCGATTTCATGTCCGCTGATTTAGAGGCGGACAAAACCTATTTCGCGCTTGTCACCCCGAGAATGGGGGCCTGGAAAGCGCGCTTCTCCCTGAAGCCGGTCCATGCCGACGCGCTCGACTCCTCTGAATTCAATGAGTGGCTTAACAGTTGCGAATGGGTGGAGAAAACACCCGAGGCCGACGATTGGGCCACTGCCAATATGGAGAGCATCAAATCCAAGCAAACAAAGTACTATGAAAAATGGATGGGTAAGGATGAATCTGAGCGGCCCAGGCTGTTGCCTCAAGATGGGAAATAGGGCCTGAACCGGAAAGACCGCCTCCCTGACCGGCAACGGAACCACTATAGTGTCGCGTCACGCTTGAAATAGCGCACTTTGCTTGCCCTTTTTCGCGTCTGCTGCGTTACGCTTTCAGACATATCGGAGAAAACGATATGTCTAAAAGTGTACCTTGCAGATACAAAAAATTGCGGCGCAACCTTACGACATTTCAAACGTGACGCGACACTAGGGAAAAGGGCGCCATCCATCCCGCCGGATACGCGATTGCCAGCGATGCCGTTCTGGTTTGGGGGGGGCGGTCAAGCCATATCGCAGTTGAACACATCCCCGAAAAGCGCGGCCGCCGCCTGGCTCATTCGAAATGCCCGCTTCGGCTGGCGTGCAGCCCGTCATCTGAAAAATAATCGGTTCGGATCTTGCCCTGATCGTCGAAAAAAGGGTGGTAAAAATCCAGCAAAGCCACTTCCCACTCTTTTGCGGATGCCTTCAAAGCCTCGACCAGCCCGTGGAGGCGATCACTGAAATGGGCATACCCCTTGACCGGCGGCTCCCACGAATCCTGCGCCTGGGCCTTTTCCACCCATACCGGCAACGGCAACGCAAACACCGGCGCAATGTTGTAGTGTTGCGCCTGGCACACCATGCTGAACAGGTTGGCCTGGATCAGGTTCATCTCCAGGTCCCACCACACATCATTGGTCCCGCCCAGCAGGATCACGAAACGCGGGGTCTTTTGCAAGACGTCGAATGAAAAGCGGCTCAACATGCCGCCGGTGGTGTCGCCGCCAATACCGTTGTTGATCACCGGCATTCGAGCTTGTTTTCCAAAAGCGACGGCCAGGTATAGGCCTTTTCAACATCGGCGCCTTCGGTGAGGCTGTCGCCGTGGCAGATGATGGTCATCGTGTTGACTCCCGTTTCTCGGTTACTCGTGGTGCTAGTATTGGCGCAGAGAGAGCATGTCCCTAAAAATCCCTGAATCCTTGGATCCTGGAACCCTATAATCTTGAACCCCGCCACAACCCCTGGCGGGCAAGCCTGCCAGAGGCACGCAAGCCTCGAACCCTGATCTCTTATAACTTTGCCCACCTGGCAAATAAGTACCCCTATCACCCCTGGTAGATCTGCTGGGCGATGTCGGACCACTCATAGTCAGATGCCGTGGGCGTCGAGGATGCCCGAGCAGCCGTTTCAATAGTATCCATATCGCCGATTTCGGCGACTGCCAGCCCCTTGTTCAGGCGCACGCGGATACCGCCGGATTGCAGACGCTCAGCGGCATCGCCGATTCGGCCACGTTCAGGCCCATCACCGAAAAATCGGCCATGTAAAAGTCGGGCAGGCGGCCGCCATCCAAATAGGTGCCGCACCAATCAACAGAACCGCCGCGTTTGGGCAGGATCGGTAAGGTTCCCATAATGTATGTCTTACAAGTGTTTCATATCACTGTTATGGCAAGTAATCGCCGCGCATTGAAAATCAGGGGCCGCCCTTGGCGGCCAGAGCATCCAGCGGGCTCACCACGCCGCCGATGGCCTTGTCCATCACGTGGGTGTAGATTTGCGTGGTTCGCAGGTCGGCGTGGCCCATCAGCTCTTGTACAGCGCGGATGTTGGTGCCGTTTTCCAGCAGGTGGGTGGCAAAGCTGTGCCGGAAGGTGTGGCTGGTGACACGTTTGGTGACCGGCCCGCTCCACGGCCCGCTTTACGGCCTTTTGCAGACCCGATTCAGTCCAGTACATGATGGCGGCGGATTTTGCCGCTGTCCGGATCTTTGCTGCGCTTTTTGGCCGGCCATACATATTGCCAACGAAAACCGCCTGGCCGCCCCCGGATACTTACGGGCCAGCGCCCGGCAAATAGACTTTGCCGAATCCTTCAGTGAGGTCGTTCGCGTGCACCGTCTTTACCGTTTCAAGGTGTGATTTCATTTTCGCATGGACCGCATCCGGAAACAGGGTCGTCCGATCCTTGGCCCCCTTTCCCGAGCGCACGTAGATCAATTTGCGCTCAAAATCGAGGTCCTTCACCCGCAACCGCACACACTCCATCAACCGCAGACCGCCTCCGTACATCATTTGCGCCATTAGCTGATGGATGCCTCTCATATGGCCCGACACAAGCTGCACTTCACGTTGCTCATAACCACCGGCAATCGCAGGTGCTTTTTGGCCCTTACGGCCGATATTTTGCCCTCTATGGGGATGTCCAGAACCTTATTGTAAAGAAAGAGGATCGCATTGAAAGCCGTGTTCTGTGTGGCGGTGGCGACGTTTCGATTGACGGCAAAGGCGTGTTAAAAAAGCCTCAATTTCAGCCTTGCCCATGGTTCGGGATGTTTTTCGCGCCATGGAACTTAACGTAGCGTACGATCCAATCGCAGTAAGTCCTTTCGGTACGCTTGGCATAGTGATGGTACCGCAACACCTGACGCACCTGTTCCATCAGTTTCAACTTCGGATCTGGACGATATTTCGGCTTGTTTTCCATGCCATAATGATATATGGCAAATATATGGAAATTTCAAGCCTATTTTCCATGTTTAGCCACTAATATCATTTTAGATGGAAATTTTTTCGTAGAAGACATTCAATCAAAAAAAATACCCGCTGACATTCGTTCACGATTATTTAGGAAGCTACAACTGCTGGATGATGCAACGTGTGATGCTGATTTGAGAAGTCCACCCAGCAATCATTTTGAAAAATTATCTGGCAAACTAAAGGATAAATGTTCCATACGTGTGAATAATCAATGGCGTATTATTTTTATCTGGGATGATGATCGTGGGGAGGCAGATGGCATCTACCTTGATAATCATACATACAAATGAGGTGTAAAATGATTTTAACCAAACGTCAGCCCGTCAGTGTTGGTGAAATGATTACTGAGGAATTTATGGCGCCTTTGGGGATTACTCAGGGGCAATTAGCTTCTGCGATGGGTGTCAGTCGTAGGACAGTTAATGAACTTTGCACCGGTAAAAGGTCCATTACTGTTGACACTGCATTAATGTTAGCAAAAGTATTCGGAAATACTCCTAATTTCTGGCTTAATTTACAGCAGCGAAATGATTTATGGACTGCATTACATTCGCCGAAGCGAATGAAAAAAATTGAACGAGTTAGGCCAATTCGTGAAGCAACAGCTTAAAAGTTTCCCGGTTATTATTCAAAGAGGCAGTGCAAAAAAAATAGAAGGCGCCGAACAAGGCTAATTCAGCCGCCGCAAAAAGCCGCGCGGCTGATTAGCAATGTTCGAATGCACCAATATATTTCATATAGGTTGACAAAACATACCAAATAGGTATATTAGGTATACCATGAATTTTGAATTTGACCCAAAAAAATCGGATATCAATAAAAATAAGCATGGGATTGATTTTGTTGAGGCCCAACAGATTTGGAATGATCTTGATTTATTAGAAACCCCAGCGAAAACAACAGGTGAAATGAGATTTCTGGTAATTGGCAAAATAGACGATAACCACTGGACTGGGATTATTACGTATCGCAACGATAATATACGTATTATCTCATTACGGCGTGCCAGGAATGAGGAGATTGAGCTTTATGAAAGCTAAAGAATTAGACAAGAAATTTGATGAAGGGAAAAGTGTTTTAAAATATCTGGACCTTTCAAAGGCAAGACGGCCGAATCAGCAGCAAAAACGGGTTAATGTCGATTTTCCTCTTTGGATGATTCAGTTGCTAGATAAAGAAGCCAAACGTCTTGGTGTCCCTCGGCAATCGATTATTAAAATTTGGCTTGCCGAAAGATTAGATAAATCTGCTACCATATAAAATTCGAACCTGTCGTTCCACATTGACCGGGAACCCAGGGCGGCCTTTTCCCATAGCCTTTCAGCATTAAACGTTTCTTTAAGCCACAACTGTACTGGGTTCCCGGCAAGTGAACTTGTCGTTCGGTGACAAAGAAAGGATATTGTTTTGGTGGCGAAGATTAAAACCCAGTAATCCAACCTGGTCAGAAGTGAAATCGGCGGTGGTCGACATAGATCAGAAACAACTGCTAAAGTTGGTTGCAGATCTGTATCGCTTCTCGAAGGAAAACCAGGCCTTTTTCCATGCTCGGTTTGGGGTTGGCGACGATCCGATCGGGCCATACAAGAAAACCATTGATGAGTGCATGCATCCGGACATTTACAGCAACAAACCAATTCAGATTGCAAAAGCAAAGAAGGCCATCAGCAGTTACTCGAAAGCCGTTGGTGACCCTCTTGGCGTAACTGAACTTATGGTTTTCTTCGTAGAATGCGGCAACAATTTCACTGTGAACTTTGGTGACATAGACGAAGGATTCTACGATTCCCTTAACGGAATGTATCGCCGGGCCATCCAAAAGGTCCTCAGCCTACCAGAAGAGCAGCGAAGCGTATTCCGGGTTAGGCTTGAGGAGATTATGACATCTTCTTCAGGCATAGGATGGGGTTATCATGACATGATCTCTGACGATTATTATAGCGCCTTTCCTGAAGAAAAATAATCACCGAATCGGTTAGCCGGGGGGGCTTCCCAGCCCTCACACCATTCCAGCATGCGGGTCCCCTCCGGAGGCGGGCAAGCCCTACAGAGGCGGGTAAACGCACCAGGCGGTTCGCGAAAATACCTGGCCGTAGCCGGAAAAATCCCCAGAGGAGCTCTTTGAAAAGCTGACGGTAGCTGCTCTTGATCTTCAGGAGCACGGTTTTCTTTGACGCGTCTGAGTTATTGCTCCCCCGGTCGGGTTCATTGCATTTCAGAGCTCATGGGGTGTGCCACTGTTTTTCGCGTTTGGCCCTTGAGTGGGATGATTTCTCCGTGATATCCTCCACTTATTGCGGGTCACGGCTCGTTTACAATCGTCAACCGCCGATGACGATTTCCGCACCTGCTATGGCCGCTGCTGACTTCTGCCCGGTCACCCAACATGTTGCCACACAGGCGCTTTTGCCAGCGGCGCACCAGCAGTCTTCGCCGCCTTCAGAACGTGAATCCCGCCATGGCGGGACTTCAACAAACCGACGACCATTTACCGTATCTCCTGAACCCGGGGCTTCGTCATGTTGCCTGCCTGTGCGGATGCCCCGCAGAACGGCCACCCCCGTAGCCCGACGCCCATGCCGGGCGTACACCGGTTGCAGCGGACGGCGCTTACGCGCCGCCGCTGAATCTGGGCGTTAGACGCCAGAATCGTGCCCATTTATACAAACAAGAGAGAGATGAAAATGTCCGACGAACTCGTTAAAGTGAGAGAATACCTGTCCATGCATTCGCAGAATGTTGGAATCGACATGATATGAAGGCATTTACGGAGCTCTTCGCAGAGGACGCGGAATTCGTAAACGTCGTAGGTCTATGGTGGAAAGGAAGGGACGAAATCAGGAAGGCACACGAGTTCACGCATGCTCAAGCTGTTCAAGGACAGTCAATTGACCATCTCTGAAGCGTCAGTCCGATTTCCTGCAGACACGATTGCCGTAGGACGCTGTCAGTCAGTTCGGGAAGGGCACGTCTCGCCAGAAGGTAAGGACCTGCCTGCTCGCACTGGCATTTTCATGCCAGGTACTTTCCAGGATATCTCAAAGATGGTCGATCATCGCACAGTTGCTCAGAATACGGACATTATTGAGGGCGCACTGTCTCGTCCGCAGTGAAGAAGCGTGGCGCAGCATATGATCGAGACTAAAGCGCCTAGCGAACAAGGTTAGATTGTGGCTCGCTTCGCTCTCACAATCTAACCTTGTTCGCTAGGCGATCACAACAATATCTGATTTTTGCTTGAAATAGCATGATAACCGTGCTACCGTAGTTTCATGATACGATCTTCTAGGAACAAAGGTACTGAGGAAATTTTTAACGGCCGATCAACCAAGGCTGCAAGGAAAATTTGTCCTCAAAGCCTCTGGAATATTGCATTTAGAAAACTTGATCGTCTTGATTCTGTTTTGGCTCTTGACGAATTGCGGCCTCCGCCAGGGAATAGATTGGAGGCCCTATCTGGTGACAGAAAGGGGCAATTCAGTATCCGAATAAACGATCAGTTTCGAATTTGTTTCGTTTGGACCGAGAACGGTCCGGTCGATGTCGAAATCGTAGATTATCATGTATAGGCATAATCATAAGGAGTTACAATGATACGGATACCAACACATCGGACACCAACCCATCCTGGAGAAATGCTGTTGGAGGAGTTTTTGAAACCGATTGGCATAACCCAGAGAGATTTGGCGAATGCCATTAACGTTCCCTATCAACGCATCAATGAAATAATTAACGGAAGGCGTGGAATTACCCCGAGTACAGCCCTAAGACTGGCAAAGGCTTTTGGGGTATCGGCAGACTTCTGGATGAATGTCCAGCTAAGATGGGATCTTTATTTTCGCTAAGAAATCGGAAGTGGAAGCCCTGAACGACATTAAGCCTTTTCCTCTTGGCAATCCTAATATGAATAGTCCCAGCGCCCAACATGGCGCTGGACGCTGACCGATGCTTCGCTGTCGCTCCACTCCGGCAGGTCAACTAATCGTTATGACTATAAAAAGATACTCCATTAAAAAATATTGAAGTAGAAACATATGACCTCATTCAATTTTCTGCTGGTCGATGATGAAAAGCCGTTAGTTGAAACCATCGCCCGACGCTTGCGGCAAAGGGGGTTTACGGTAGCCTGTGCTTTTTCCGGGATGGAAGCGCTGGATCGACTGGAAAAAGATGACACCATTGATATCGTTGTTCTCGATATCAAAATGCCTGGTCTTGACGGCATCAAAATGGTTGAAATAATTAAGAAAAAGCACCCTCTCGTGGAAGTCGTCATGCTTACAGGACACGCTACCATTAACTCTGCCATCGAAGCATTGAAGTTCGGTGTTTTCGATTATCTAACGAAACCGTGTGATTTAAATGATCTCATTTCCAAGGCGAAAAAAGCCGTTGCCAGGAAAAAAGAACGTGAGGCTAAAATCCTCAGCGCAAGGATGAAACCGTACATTTCAGAACACGAACGTGACGAACTGATATCAAAAATATTAGAAAAATGAGACAGTTGAAAATCTGTTACATAGTTCACCGGCGCGGCTTTGCCATGCCGGTGAAGAATACGTTGGGTAGCGAGTCAACCATCTTCGGCTAAAGCCGAAGGCTTGGGGTCCAAGGCTTGCCTGCCTCTGGCAGGATCCAAGGGGTCGAGGTTTACCTGCCTCCGGCAGGGGTCAAGTTAAAAGACCATCCAAGTCTTTGCGCGAACCCTTGAACCCTTGAACCCTTGAACCCTTGGGGCGGCATCAACAATCAAACTGAAGTCTTCGCCTAAAGGCGAGGGTTTTTCTCCCAATCCCCGAATGGGACAATGAAGGGGACACGATTAAAAATGGTATCGAAGGTAGGCTATTGGAATAGCGTCGGCAGAAGCTTTGTAAACGATGCTGTGTTCATCGTTAATTCGACAAAACCAATATCTTTACAGAGCATGTTTTAACAACTGAAGCTTACCGATTCCTTCGAAAGAATCTCGTTGTGGCTTTTTAAGCGAAGGTTTACCCGCAGATTCAGGACACATCAAGCCACGCAAAACCATACGCTTCGAGCGACAGCTCCCTGCCAATGGCAACGATCCCATCGTTTAACAGGTTGACAGCCTCTTGGTTTGCGCCGTAATTGGTAAGTGCAGCGGCATCCAGTTTCTGGGTTTGGTCCGAAAAGTTGTTGATGACGATGATTTTTTGATCGCCGAATGCCCGAATATAGCCAAACAGATGGGGATTTCCGGTGCTGAGGACTTCCATTCCGCCATTTTGAAATGCCGGAATGTTTCTTCGCAGATTCGTTAGCTTGGTAAGGTCATGGAAAAATCGCCATTCCAATGTCTCCTGGTCCGCCAAGTCATCCCTTGCCTCCCAGCGCTTCCTGGACCGATGAACCCATCGGCTGTCAGCCGCCTTCACGGGATCACTCAAATAGGTGTAGTCATTCAGCATCCCCCATTCGTCTCCGATATACAGCAGCGGGATGCCGCCGATACTCATTATGATGCTTCGCAAGAGATTGATGCGCCGGACGGCCCGTTCGATCAGATCATTGTCATCTTTTGAAAGCGCTTCCTCCAAACCGGCAAGGGAAGACAAAGTGCCGGAAATGCGCAAGTCACCATTGTCGGCATTAAATTGAAAGGGCATCCCCCTGGCGAAAGAGCCCGGATAATCGCCGGTGTAGTAGCGATTAAGGAATTGACGATGCCCCACCGGGTCAATGCCCACCTCTCGTGCATCCTGGTCGTCGAAGGTCCAGCCGATGTCGTCATGGCAACGGATGTAGTTGACCCACACAGATCCGTCGGGTATCCGGTATCGCTTTCGCATCGAGTGTTCGAGCAGCTTTGTCTCCTGAGTGGCGACCGCCTCCCACAGGAGCGCCATGAGCATGGGATTGTACGAAAGTTGGCATTCATCGGGATGAACGTAACGGATCACTTCATCCGGCGCCACGATGGCCTCCGATTTGAATTTCATGCACGGCGCTACGATTGCCGCCATGGCATTGAATGCGCGAATGAGCGTGTGCGCTTCCGGCTGATTTTCGCAGTTTGTTCCAAGCCGTTTCCAGATGAAGGCCACCGCGTCCAGCCGTAGCACCTCCACACCCTGGTTGGCCAAAAACAGCATTTCTTCCGCCATGGCACGAAACACTTCGGCATTGGCGTAATTCAGATCCCACTGGTTACTGTTGAACGTGGTCCAGACCCAGCGGTTCATGTCATTACACCAGGAGAAACTTCCCTTTCTCACTGTCGGGAAAATATCCCTGAGATACTTTTGGAACTGGTCTGGAAGCTCACGGTCCGGAAATGTCAGGTAGTAAGCGAGAAAGTCTGGATCTCCAGACCTGGCCTTCTTTGCCCAGGCGTGCTCATCAGAGGTATGGTTGAACACGAAATCGAGCACTAAGCTGATATCTTCCCTGCCAAGGGCGGCTGACAAACTGGCCAGATCCTCCATGCTGCCGATGTCCGGGTTGATCGCGCGATAGTCACTGACCGCATAACCGCCGTCGTTGTCTTCACGAGGGACGGCAAAAAGGGGCATCAAATGCAGGTAGGTCAATCCGAGCTTTTTGAAATAGGGGATGTGCTCAGCCAGCTTGGATAGATTGTCGCTGAACAGATCGACATACAGTACCCCACCGATCATCTTTTCGGAAGCAAACCGGAATGGCTCGGCCTCGCGCTTTGCATCGAGTCGTTTCAGTTCAGGCGGTCTTTCAAGCCAGTACTGCACCAGGGAATGCAAAATTCGCTGAAGCGTATAAAAAAAATCGTACTGCCATCCGTATAGAAGGTGAAGATAGATAAACAGCCGTTCCCACTTTGAATATAACCGGCTTTTGAATGTGTGCCATTCATGACCGGCGTCATGAATTTTTTCGGAAAACCCCCGCTCCACTTCGGGCAGGATACGATCCAGCGATTTTCTTGCCTGATCAGATCTCCAGTCGTGTCCGGTATCCATTTTTCCCTTCCCTGTGAGTCCATGTTGTCGAATAAAAAATAGACAAAATTTGAAACATTCCAGCTTAACCGCTGCTATTTGAGACGGATAAAATTATAGCTATTTGATTTGCCTGAAACAAGCGAAAAGCCCTACGACAACGCTAAAATCGGTATCTGGGAAAATTTTGGAATTTAAGCTGAGATGATTGATCGACCATCCGCACGCCAATGCTCCCGTGGCCGGGCAGGGCTCTATCATCGGCCCGCCTATTTCTAAAAGCCAGCTCCAGAATAAAGATTAGATGGTATCTTTGTGATCACAAAACCGTGAATACTCACTTTTTGGAGGGTTTGCCTTGAGTTTTTGCAGGTATAAATTTGTCTTCACGGTTATTTCAGGGACTATTTTACCGATTTTATTGATAGGTATCTGAATCTCAATTTCATTCTGCCTGCTGACAAAAGAGTGATGCTGCTTATTGTAATTGAAAGTTTTGAGCGTATTCATAACAGACATTACGGGAGGCAAATATGACATCAAATCATCTTTTTAAGCATTTGGAGATGGGCGATTTAAATCTGAGAAACAGAGTGGTATTGGCGCCGATGACCCGAGGCCGAGCCGGTGCGGAACGCATCCCAAACGACCTCATGGCTGAGTTCTATTTTCAGCGTGCTTCAGCGGGTCTTTTGATAACAGAAGCAACCGTTGTCTCTGCACAAGGTAATGGCTGGGTTGGCTCGCCTGGAATCTATACCGACAGGATGGTGGAGGGCTGGCGGATGGTAACCCGCAAGCTCCTGCCCACCGGTACGCCCATTTTTCTGCAACTGTGGCATTGCGGAAGGGCCTCTCACAGCGACTTTCACGACGGGGCACCGCCTGTTTCAGCATCGGCAGTAAAGCTAAACGGTGACAAGATTCAAACTCCATTCGGCAAAAAAGATTATGAAACCCCGCAGTCCCTTGAAAAGGAAGAAATCAAGTCCACCGTAAAGGATTATCGCACTGCAGCGGCAAGGGCCAAAGAGGCCGGTTTCAGTGGTGTTGAAGTCCACGCCGCCAACGGGTACCTGATCAATCAGTTTCTTGACTCCAAAACCAACAGGAGAACCGATGAATATGGCGGCAGCCAGGAGAACAAATACCGTTTCCTCGGAGAAGTGTTGGACGCCGTGCTGGACGTCTGGCCGTCTGACCGGGTGGGAATTCGGCTGTCTCCCAACGGCGTATTCAATGATATGGGCCATCCAGATTTTCGCGACACCTACCTCTACACCATAAGAAAGCTCAACAAGCTCAACCTTGGCTATGTTCATATCATGGATGGTCTTGCTTTCGGTTTTCATGAGCAGGGTGAACCGATGACGCTCGGTGAGTTCAGGGCGGAATACGATGGCATTATTATTGGCAATTGCGGTTACACCAAGGAGTCGGCTGAAGAAATGATTGCAGCGGGCCATGCCGAGCTCGCCGCCTTTGGCCGCCCATTTATCACCAATCCGGACCTGGTCGAGCGCATGAAGAATGACTGGCCACTTACGCCGGCTGACGATATGACATTTTGGTATACGTCGGGCGCTGAGGGTTATACTGATTACGAACCCTTCAAATGACATTGCCTATTTTATACAAGCGAAGCTGTTTGCACAGACACAGCAATGATTAGATATTGGCCCACTTTAGGTGCTATCGGTGGAACCCTTAACGACCCAATGATTACGATCGACTATGGCGGATACATGAAGGGATTCAAAAGATCTTATAGCCATCGCCGCAGGTGTTTCCATGAAAACCATTTGTTTATCGCTAATTTTCTTATTGGGGCTGATCAGCGTCCCCGACATCGTTTTTGGGGATGATGAAAAGGCTATTGTCAGCCAGCTCCAGAGCGGCGGGCGAATATTGATGATTCGGCACGCTCTTGCGCCAGGTAGCGGAGATCCTGATACCTTCAAGATCGGCGATTGTTCAACCCAACGCAATCTGAACGAAAGGGGCGGTAGCCAAGCCAAACAGATCGGCCAGTGGTTGCGCAGTCAGGGCATATTGGAAGCACGGGTATACTCAAGCCAGTGGTGTCGATGTCTTGAAACCGCCCAATTCCTGGGCCTGGGAAAAGTAATGGAATTGCCGGCACTCAATTCTTTCTTCAACCGTCCGCTGGATCGTGAACCCAACCTCACGGCTTTACAGGTGTTTATCTCACAACAGCCCGCTGATGGCCAACTGATCATAATGGTGACCCATTTTGTTACGATCGCCGCAATGACCGATGAAGGGGTCTCCTCAGGTGAGGGTGTGGTGTTGCAACTGACCGGCGATGGTAAATATTCGGTTAGTGGCAGGTTGGGGTTTGGTTTTTAGAACCTATCTTAAGACCCCAGGCGGCGCTACAAACCACTGAAAAATGCTCACGGGCGACTCGTATGCGCAGCTTTCTCGCCGATCTGTGCCTTTTGGCCATGGCTCACATAAATACTACTTTATCTCAGCCATGACTTTGGGAAAGCGGTCCCATTCCATCTTCACACATTCCCATCCAGTGGCGGACGCCTGATAACTCTTTAGGCATCACCCTCGGATTGGGAAAAGTTCCGCAGAACCTGGTCCCACCCTGCTACGCTCTCTCATGCTTACCCACCAGTACGGCATTACCGCTGAAGCGATCGCCATTCAAGGCTTTCAGGCATTGGACCATTCCGGCCCGAACTCGATTGCGGCGGATATGACAGACCAGCTCCGGGAATTAGGGGCCCTGCTCACAAAGCATTGGTTTATAGCGGTTCTGAAACAACAGCCCGTGCTGCCGGTGCCAACGGTTGAAATACTGAGCATATCCGGTCAGTCCCCTTCGCATTACCGTGGCGATCGGCGTTGCGCCGGTGCGCATGAGTAGAGGCGCGTGGTTGTCCATGAGCGCCCAGACGTAACAGGCGGTTGTGGTTTCAGAAAGAACCGCCCCGAACCGCTTTAAAAGAGGTTTTTATCCTTGGTATCTTTTTTGAATAAATACGCCATTTAGGCTACGCCCAGATAAGCCTTTTTGACCTCATCGTTTTGAAGCAGGGCCGCGGCCGTATCTTCGAGGGTGATGCGGCCGTTTTCCATCACGTATCCGCGGTGGGCCACCTTGAGGGCCAGATTGGCGTTCTGCTCCACCAGGAAGATGGTGGTTTTGTTCTCGGCGTTTATTTTTTCGATAATGGCAAAGATACGTTTGACCACGATAGGGGCCAGACCCAGGGATGGCTCGTCCATCAGCAGCAACCGCGGCCGGGCCATCAGCGACCGGGAAATGGCCAGCATCTGCTGCTCGCCGCCGCTCAGGGTGCCGCCGGGTTGGTGGCGGCGGTCGGCCAGGATGGGGAAGAGGTCGTAGACATACTCGAAATCGTCCTTGATAGCCTCTTTATCGTTACGCAAAAAAGCACCCATATCCAGGTTTTCAGCCACGGTTAAATAAGGAAAAATTCGCCGACCTTCGGGCACCTGGCAGATGCCCATGGCCACGATCTCATCCGGACTGTTCTCGTGAATCGGTTTTCCCCTGAAGAAAATCTCCCCAGAGCGCGGCGGTACGATGCCCGATATGGACATCAACGTGGTCGACTTACCGGCCCCGTTGGCGCCGATCAGCGTGATGATCTCCCCTTCGGAAACTTCGATGCTGACCCCCTTCAGGGCCTGGATGTTGCCGTAGTAAGTCTTGATATTGTCTATCTTTAACATGACTGACCAGTCATATAATCGAATTTTGGACGATTTTGCAAAAGGTCCGAGATCAAGGCGCGTGAATGTCGTTTTGTGAGGCGTACGGTTGTACGCCGCAGCAAACACGAAATGAAACGCAACACAGATATCGGGCGTTTTACGGAATCGTCAGGCATCGTAGTCCTCTCCCAGATAGGCCTTGATGACGGCGGGGTTGTTCTGAATTTCGGTCGGCGTTCCCTGGGCGATCTTCTTACCGTAGTCGACCACAAATATCCGGTCGGAGAGGCTCATCACCAGCTTCATGTCGTGCTCAATGAGCAAAATGGAGATCTTTTCCTCATCGCGGATGCGCACGATCAGATCATCCAGTTGTTCAGTTTCGCGAGGGTTCATGCCGGCGGCCGGCTCGTCGAGCAGCAAAAGGAACGGATCCGTGGCCATGGCCCGGGCGATTTCGAGACGGCGCTGGGCGCCGTAGGGGAGGTTTTTGGCAAATTCGTTGACGTAACGAGCCAGCCCCATCTTTTCCAGCACTGTGTAGCTGTCAGCCACCACCTGCTTCTCTTCGGCCACCGTGGCGCGGTTGCGGAATATGGCCCCGGCGATCCCGCTGCGACAGCGACAGTGGCGCCCGATCATTACGTTTTCGAGCACAGTCATGTTCTGGAAGAGGCGTATGTTTTGAAAGGTGCGCGCCAGACCGAACTCGGTGACATGGTTAGGTTTGAGGCCGATGAGGCTCGACTTGGGCTGGCCCGGGGCCGCGGCCTGCATTTCGCCCTGGGTAGGGGCGTAAATACCGGTGATGCAGTTGAAAAAGGTGGTCTTACCGGCCCCGTTGGGTCCGATCAGGGCGACGATTTCGCCCTCACATACATCGAGGTCGATGTGGTCCAGGGCACGCAGGCCGCCGAAATCCTTGGTTAACTGTTTGACTTCGAGAATCGCTTCCATCGTTAAGACTTGGCCCCTTGGTCCGTGGGGCTGAATTTATAGGATCGCCGCACGGTCGGGATAATGCCCCCCGGCCTGAACACCATCATCACCACCAACACCGCCCCGAAAATAAGCATTCGGTACTCGGAGAAAGCGCGCAGGTATTCGGGTAAAAGGATCAGCACCATCGCACCCACGATCACGCCCACGATGGAACCCATGCCGCCCAGCACCACCACGCACAGGATGATGATCGACTCCCAGATGGTAAAGCTGGCCGGATTGATGAAGGTGGTTTTGGCGGCGAACATCACGCCCACCATCCCGGCCCAGGTGGCGCCCAGAGCAAAGGCGGTCAGCTTGGTTTTGGTTTTATCGATGCCCATGGCCTGGCAGGCAATCTCATCTTCGCGCAGGGCGATCCAGGCCCGGCCGATACGTGAGTCTTGGAGGCGATTGACCACGAATATGGTAAAAAGCACCATGGCGATCATCAGAAAATAGATGTAGTTTGTCACCTGATTGAGGTTCATTTCGATGCCGAACAGCGAGGGGCGCGGAATGTTGGCGATCCCGCTGGGGCCGAAAGAAAACTCGTTCCAGTTTTCGAGAATCAGGCGGATGATCTCACCAAAACCCAGGGTGACGATGGCCAGGTAGTCACCCCGCAAGCGCAGCACCGGAAAACCAAGCAAGATGCCGAAAAAGGCCCCCAACAGCGCCCCGATGGGCAGCACCATCCAGAAAGTCAAGCCGAAATGGTAGTTGAGCAGGGCGTAGGCATAGGCCCCCACGGCATAAAAGGCCACATAGCCCAGGTCCAGCAATCCGGCCAATCCCACCACGATGTTGAGACCCAAGCCCAGCATTACGTAAATAAGGGCGGTGATCATAATGTTGGTCTGGTAGAGGGAAAAAATAAATGGGAAGACAACCACGAAAATCGCCACGGCGACCAGCGCCGGTAGATAAAAGCGGCGCTCGCTGATCAGCCGCCGCAGCAGCGACGGTGCGCCGTCATCATCGTCGGCTTTGCGCTTGCCGCTCTCTTTGCGCTTCATCATGTAGCGCCACACGAATGAGACCAAAAAGCTGCCCAAGCCGATCATCAGCAGATTCGCCCAGCGCCAGATGATCACATTCTCCACCGTGTTGACCTTGATCACCATGATGGGAAAGGTGAGGAACATGAACCAAAGGGCGGTGAAGAACGATTTTTTCAGCTCATTTATAGTGACCATAACCTGTTATACTTTTTGCGTTTCCGAGCGCCCCAGAATACCCGCCGGGCGAAAAATCAGAATAAAGACCAGAAAGAGAAAGGCAAACACATCCTCGTAGTCGCTGGAGATGTAACCGGTGAAGAAAGACTCGGTCCAGCCCAGCACCAGGCTACCCAGCACCGCGCCGGGGATGGAACCGATGCCGCCCAGCACGGCCGCCACGAAGGCCTTGATACCGGCGATAAAGCCGATGTAGTAGTTGATCTGCCCGATGTGCGATGCGATCAGCACGCCGCCCAGGGCCGCCGTGGCAGAACCCACGATAAAAGTGACCGAGATCACCCGATTAACATTAATGCCCACCAGCATGGCCATATCGCGATCCTGGGCCGTGGCCCGCATTGCCTTGCCGATACGAGTGAACTTGATGAGAAAGGTCAGCAGGATCATCACGATGGTGGTGGTGATAATGATCACCAGCTCGGCCGAGCTGATGATGTGGGAGTAAGGTTCCCAGAATTTGAAATCAGGGATCAGGCTGGGAAAGGGCATGAAGTCCGAGGTCTGGGCCAACAGCACATAGTTTTGCAAAAAAAGCGACATGCCGATGGCGCTGATCAGGGCCGACAGACGCGGCGCGTGCCGCAGGGGCTTGTAGGCGATTTTTTCGACCGTGAAACCGTAGGCCGACGAGTAGATCACCGCCACCAGGCCCGCGATGAGGATAATGGCGATGCTGTTCCATCCCAGCAGGGTCAAGACGCTGACCACGATCAGCGCCGTAAAAGCACCGATCATGTAAATTTCACCATGGGCGAAGTTGATCAGCTCGATAATCCCGTACACCATGGTGTAGCCCAGCGCGATCAGGGCGTAGATACTGCCTCGGGTTAGCCCTCCCAAAAACAGTTCCAGGAAATATTCCATCTTACGTTAATGACCCCTAAATATAAGAAGCAGGTATGCGGTACTGGCAGATAAATCAGGGGCCGGGCGAGAACCGCCCGCCCCCCGAATTGTGGCAATTGTGTTTCTATTTCACTTCAACGTAAACGCCGTCTTTCACCTGGAACATGGAAAAACCGACGCCGATGGCATCTCCACGCTCATCGAAACGAATGCTGCCCAGGGGGGTATCCACGTCCTGGGTGCGCAGGACGTTGGTAAGGGCATCGTAGTTGTCGGTGCCGCCCGCCTTTTCAATGGCGTTCAGCAATGCAAGGGTGGCGGCATAGGCGTTTTCGAAAAAGGCGCCCGGATCGGCCTGAAACTCTTTTTGATGCGCTTCACGGGCCTTGATGGTCAGGGGGTTGGCGCTGACATCCTTGGGGCCGGTGGCAAAAACGCCCTCGGCGTACTCGCCGGCGACCTTGATGAAGGTGTCATCTTTAACGCCATCGTCGGAAATGAAGATCGCATCCACCTTCTTTTTGTTCATGAGGGTGACAATCTTGGAGGCTTCGGGATGGTATCCACCAAAAATGACCGCTTCGGCGCCCGAGCGTTTGATCTTCTGGACGATGGCCGAATAGTCCACGGCGCCCGGCGTGATGCCCTCGTAGAGCACTACCTCGGCGCGATCATCGGCTTCCAGGAAGGCCTTGGCGAACTCGGCCAGACCTTTGCCGTAATCACCCTTGTCATGCAGCACGGCGATCTTTTTCAGCCCCAACGTGTCCAGAGCGAAATCGACTTGCAGGCGGGCCTGCGCGTCGTCGGAGGCAATGGTACGGAAAAAGTTGGGATAGTCCCCACTTTGGGTCAGACCCGGGTTGGTGGCTGAGGGCGACATCACCACCACATTGGAGTCTTTGTAAATGCCCAGGGCGGCCTTGGTGGCGCCGGAGCAAATGTGGCCAAGCACCACTTTCACATCCTCGGAAACCATTTTGGTAGCGGTGTTGGTGGCCACTTCAGGCTTGCAGACATCGTCTTCAACAACCAACTCCACCTGTTTACCCAGAATGCCGCCGGCGGCATTGACTTCCTTAACGACCAGCTCAGCCGCCTTTACAGTGGGAATACCGTAGGAGGCCAGGTCTCCACTGTGCGGCCCCGCCACGCCCAGCTGAATGGTGTCGGCGCAAAGGCCGGTGCCACTCAGGGTAAAAACGGCCAGCAAAGCGATCAATCCTACAATCAAACGTTTCGATGATTTTGTTTTCATCATAATCGATACTCCTTCTTTTGGTGATAATTGTCTCTCAAGGCTTTTAAAACCGCCCTAATCATTAAAGTTTATTGCCTAAATAGTCAAGAAGATAAATCTTACCAGACCCAATTTAACCTTGCCGTTCAAAGCTATCTTTGCCATAAAGATTAGGTTATCCATGACCATTACGGGTGTCGCCGTGAGCCGAACATCATCATCCACTATCGTGGGACTGGTGGTCAAACAAGAGTCCCGCGCCGTTGAACAGGCCGACATCTTCGCACAATGGCTTGGCAAACGCGGCCTGACCGTGCTGCGTCACACAAGCAACCCCGTCGATGAGCGCGCCGTCGAGCCTCCCGATGCCAAAACCCTTGCCGACGCCCGCTGCGTGTTTGTTCTAGGGGGAGACGGCACTTTTTTGAGCGCCGTGCGCTGGCTCGATGTGCACCCGGTCCCGGTGATTGGCATTAAGTTCGGCGACGTCGGTTTCCTGGCCGCCGCCAGCGAGGAGCACCTTTTTTCCGTGGCCGAAACGATACTCGACCGGCCCTTCGAGACACAGGCCCGCATGCGCCTCAAGGTGGAAGTGCGCCGCAACGGCGAGAGGGTCGCCTGCGAAACGGTGCTCAACGATATCGTCATCAACAAGGGCGCGCTGGCCCGCCTGGCCGACATCGTCACCCTGATCGACGGCAAATACCTCACCACCTACCGCGCCGACGGATTGATCATCGCCACTCCCACCGGCTCGACCGCCTACTCCCTGGCGGCCGGCGGCCCGGTTATTCACCCGACGGTGCATGGTATCTTGTTGACCCCTATCTGCCCTTTCACTTTGACCAACCGCCCCCTGATCATCCCCGACGAGGCCGGCATCGAAATCCGGCTCGACCCCAAAACCACCGATATCGTGCTCACCTGCGACGGTCAGCGCGGTTTCACGGTCGATCACCGCGACAAGATCATGGTGACCAAAAGTCCGCACCCCGTGCAGATGATCACCATACCCGATCAACCCTACTACGATGTGCTTAAAACAAAACTGCGCTGGAGCGGCGGTCGCGGATGAAGGCAGTTAGGCCAGTTAGCCGGTTTGCCAGTTTGCCAGTAACGGCCACTATCGCTGACGCCTCGGTAACGATACAGTTTTTCCTGGTATACTGACCTATTCGCCACTGGCCCACTGACTCACTGGCCAACCGGCTAACTGGCCAACTCCATTGCACCCCGTAAACAATTGATATATCTTGTTTGAAATCTGAATACGCGAATGCCGAAGAAGATTCGGTATCGACAAGCAATCTTTAAGGAGGACATCAATGGCAGGAATCAACAAAGTGATTTTGGTAGGAAATTTGGGTAGAGATCCGGAAATCCGGTACTTTCAGGACGGCACGGCCGTGGCCAACTTTTCCATCGCAACGTCGGATTCATGGACCGACAAGCAGTCGGGCGAAAAAAAAGAACGCACGGAATGGCACCGCATCGTTGCTTTTCGCCGCCTGGCGGAAATCTGTGGCGAATACCTCTCCAAAGGCCGGCAGGTCTACATTGAGGGCAAGCTGCAAACCAGGGAGTGGGAAGACAAGGATGGCAACCGCCGCTTTACCACCGAAATCGTGGCGCAAACCATGCAGATGCTCGGTTCTCGTGAGGGTGGCGGCGCAGGTCGCCAAGATGACTATTATCAGCCCCCCGGCGGTGCAGCGCCGCAATCCGGCGGCCCGGAGACTGAAGATGACATTCCTTTTTAGTCACCCAATCCCGATCGCCTGAGAGGATCTTAGTGGCGCTATCCGTAGTGGACCTCTACCGCGAGGTATTGCCCAAAACCAATTGCGGGGACTGCGGTTACCGCACCTGTCTGGCCTTTGCCGGCATGGTGGTCTCCGAGCAGCTTCCCGTGGAAACCTGCCCCCACATCGATCCCCAGCGGCTACCATCGGTTCAGGCCGAGCTGGCCGCGCAGCACGCCGATGGCAAGTGGACCAAACGCGACATGGCCGAGGATGCTCTGACATGGGCCAGAGAGCGTGCTGCCTCCATGGCCCTGGATGATCTGGCCGTGCGCATAGAAGCCAAATACGAAAACGACACCGAAGGCCCATATCTAATCCTGCCCTATTTCAACGCCACGGTGCATGTTCGCCCCAACCGCATCGAACAGTCCGACGGTGAGCCCCTCACCCGCTGGGAGCAGGTTTTTTTGTACAATCACATGGCCCAGGGCGGAAAGGCTGCGCCCACGGGACGCTGGGTGGGATTCAAGGAGATTCCCAACACAGTCTCCAAACAGAAAACCATGCTGTCGCGGGTGGAGCTGCCCCTGGCCGAACACTTTTCCGGACGCATCGATGCCTTGCGTGCGGCCGCCTCTCGTATCGGCGGCCGCGACGGGTCCGATCAGGCGCCCACGGCCGATGCGGCCATCTTACTGCAAGCGCTGCCCCGGGTACCGGTGATGCTGCTCTTCTGGAATGCCGAACCCGACGACGGTTTCGAAGCCCAATGCAAGCTGCTTTTCGACGAGACGGTGACGCAACACCTCGATATCGAATCGACGCTGTTTTTGAGTGAACGGATGGTGCAGTTGCTGGTGGACGATAAATAAAGCTCCCCGCGGCAAACAGACGGGATCTTCAAAGGTCACTATTATTCCTCGGGGGCTGTTCGCACGGGCCTGACCAACCGAGCAATGGTGTCGGTAACTTCGGAGATTGCCACGTCGCTGCGATCCTCGCAATGACAGCGCGGATGCCGTCATTGCGAGCGAATGTAGCAAGCGTTGTTTACACGCCGTTTTTCTGGCGGGCAACCTATAGCTACTCCTGACCGGAGTTGGAGAATGCAAACTTTTCGATGGTATAGTCCCTAAGATCAGCAATTAATAAACGCTGGTTGAGAAAGGGCTTCTGATTGAGAAGCAGCTTGATCGTCTCACGCGCCTCAAGAGCGGCCACGCTGAACACCGTTGTGGGCAGATTCCCAAGGGTGGTCTCGACGCCCCGCTGGGGTGCCTGCTGCGCGGGGCCGTAAATCTGCTCAAGCCCCGCATCACCGGGCAGGATCGTCATCACCTGTCCATTCTCGCCGGCGATGGCCGCCGAAACCATGGGCACCGCCAGGCGCTTGGCGGCATCTTGAAGGGTAAAGCGCGCCTGGATCGTATCGAGGCAATCCACCACCACATCGGGGCGACCCAACAGGTTCGACGCGTTTGCGGCCGCTAAAAAAGCGTGATGCGCCCGCACGCTCACCCCCGGGTTGATCTCACCCACGCGCTCGGCCGCGGCCGCGGCCTTGGATCCGCCCAGGTTGCCGACCCGGCTGAACAGTTGTCGGTTCAAATTGGAACTGTCGAAAACATCCCCGTCTATCAAAGTCAAAGCCCCCACGCCGATGCGGGCCAAAATCTCCACCACCACCCCGCCCAGGCCGCCCAGTCCCACCACCGCCACCGTCTTGGTCAGCAGACAACGTTGGTCAGCCATGCTGAACGTGTTGAGGTTACGGACGTAGGGCTCGGGCACGATTTTCATCGATAAGGCTTCGATCTCGATGTCGCCAACAGCAACCTGGTGGTGCCGTGCCAACAATGTGGCCTCGTCGCGCGCAAGGCTCCGGTAGGCACCGCCATCGGGAAATGTCTTGTCGACAGCCGCCCGCTGGATATCGTGACGGCAGGCCGCGGATCCCATATCAACCTCCTCCCACCGGCGGAAAGATTCCCACGCGGTCGCCATCGTGCAGGCGCGTATCGGCGTCCCGGCGAACGCCGTTGACAAAGATGAGTTTGACGTGCTCCGGAGGTAGGCTCAATCGGCGCGCCAAATCCCCGACCGTGTCGCCTTGCGGCAAAGGGTAGTGATCTGCATCAGAGGGCGTAAAGGGGGTCAAGATGGCGAAAAGCTTTAGCTGCACATGCATGGTTTTCATCGCTTGTCCGGGCATACTGGCCGCTGACACCACAGCGCGGCCAGAGGGTGTTGGGTAAATGACGCATTTGGTGTATACCGCAAAGGACTGTGCTTTACCAAAAATCTTAGGAATCACCGCCGACAAAGTCAAGTGCCTGTATTTGCTACCATCATTCCGATTTTCACCGTCATCGCCCTGGGCTGGGTGGCGCATCGGCGGGGATATATCCCCGATTCGTTCATCGCGCCGGCCAACCGCCTGGTTTACAATCTGGCCATTCCGGCCATGATATTCCGGGCTATCGCGCGCACACCCATCGACCTGAAACTCTACCTGCCGGGGGTGACGGCCACCGTCAGCGCCGTTGCCGCCATCTTCGGGCTGGCTTGGGCCGTGGGGCGCATGCTGAAAGTGAGCCAGAAATCACTGGGCTCTTTTATTCAGTGCGCCATGCACGGCAATCTGGGTTACATCGGGCTGGCCGTGGTCTACTATCATCTTGGCGACCCAGGTGTTACCGTGGCGAGCATCTATGCCGGCTTTATCATGATCACCCAGAACATACTGGCCGTGATCGCCCTGCAGGTGGCGGCCAATCAATCACCGGGGGCTCGATCCATTCTCAAGATCGTCACCAATCCCGTCATCGTGGCGGCCACGGTCGGCATGATCTGGTCCGCCCAGGGCAGCGGATTGCCCCTGGTGCTCGATCGTACGCTGACCATCCTGGCCGACATGGCCCTGCCGCTGGCACTGCTGATCATCGGCAGCTCGCTGAACATATCAGCCATACGGCGCCAGCTGCGGACCGTGGCTGTGGCAAGCTTCTTCAAATTGGGCGCTTTGCCGCTGCTGGGGCTGTTGTTTCTACGATTCACCAATCTTGCGCCGGCGGCGGTACTGCCCGCCATGATATTGCTGGCCGCCCCCACGGCCACGGTCTCTTACGTGATGGCCGGCGCCCTGGGCGGTGATACCGACCTGGCCACGGCGGCAATCTCGGTATCCACGATCGGCTCGGCCGCCACCTACCTGCTGTGGCTGTCGTGGCTGTAGGATTGCATTTCTACCCGGAAATTATTACGCTTGTCGGTCAGATCAACAACCAGCGATGCCAGCGGGGGATAAAGCGGATCGCAAGGAAAAATATACATTCGAGCCTGTTTAAAAACGTTGCAGTTTGTCCAAGGTCAAGGATGGTGCCGATTTTAACCGCAGGAATACTCCCCGTATTTCGAGGATTAAAATCGGCACCAGACACAGAGATTGGGCAAAATGGGACGTTTTGAAATTGGCGCATTCAATTACGACAATACAGGGAGAACATTCGCAGATGGATCTGAAAATTAACAACGTACTGGTCACCGGCGCAGCTGGTTTTATCGGTTTTCACCTGTCGAAACGCCTTACCGATACCGGCTGCCAGGTGGTGGGGCTGGACAATCTAAATGACTACTACGACGTCAATCTGAAACGAGCTCGTCTCGAACAGCTGACCGGGCGTGACAATTTCACCGAGGCCCGCATCGATCTGGCCGACCTCCCGGCGCTCGAAGCGCTCTTTGCCGAACACCATTTCGATGGGGTGGTGAACCTGGCCGCCCAAGCCGGGGTGCGCTACTCGCTGACCAATCCCCACGCCTACGTTTCGTCCAACCTGGTTGGCTTCGTCAACCTGCTCGAGTGCTGTCGCCACAGCCGTGTCGAGCACCTGGTGTTTGCGTCGTCCAGCTCGGTCTACGGCGCCAACACCAACATGCCCTTTTCGATCCACCACAATGTCGACCACCCGGTTTCTCTCTACGCCGCCACCAAAAAAGCCAACGAACTGATGGCCCACACCTACAGTCACCTCTATGGACTGCCCTGCACGGGTTTGCGATTTTTCACTGTGTACGGCCCCTGGGGGCGCCCCGACATGGCCCTTTTTCTATTCACCAGAGCCATCCTCAATGATGAGCCCATCAAGGTCTTCAACCACGGCCACATGCAGCGCGATTTCACCTACATCGATGATATCATCGAAGGCGTGGTGCGCATCATGGCACGTCGGCCGCGGCCCAATCCCGACTGGAGCGGCGACGCCCCGGACCCGGGTAGCTCCTACGCCACCTATCGGACCTACAATATCGGCAACAACCAGCCGGTCAGTCTGGCTGACTTCATCACCACCATCGAAACCGTTTTGGGTAAAAAAGCCCGCAAAACCTATATGGACATGCAACCGGGGGATGTGCCGGCCACTTACGCCGACATCGACGACCTGGTGCGCGACGTCGGCTTCAGGCCCGAAACGCCCCTTAAAACCGGGGTGGAGCAGTTTGTGCACTGGTACCGCGATTATTACAACATCAGCGATTAACCCGAAAATTGCGGTTCACAAACTTGAAAACCGTATATGTATCCCTATTTTAATCCTTCGTGGCTATCGCGCGCCCGCAGTACCGCAGGTTGTGGGCAATGAATGAGCCGATCGTAATCGACACGAAACACCCGCTGTTGCGTTCACCGCTTTCGTTCTCTTTATCGCGCTGACCCCACTAAATTCAAAATGGCCCCATCACGGGCCGTCAAACAAGCAAAACGGCGATTTTGCGCCGGCGGCTACCGCCGCGAAAGGAGAAATTGATGCAAACACCGGAAAATGGAAAGTTCGTCAGTGTTCACTATACAGGCACGCTCGACAGCGGTGAGGTTTTCGATACCAGCCAGGGGCGCCAGCCGCTGGAATTTGAAATGGGCAAGGGCAACCTGATCCAGGGCTTCGAAGATGCCGTGAGCGGCATGCAACTCAATGAATCAAAGACCATCACCCTGTCAGCTTCGGAAGCCTACGGCGAGCGCGATGACAGCCTGCTGCGCTCTTTCGAAAAAAGCACCCTGCCGACGGAGATCAACCCCGAGGTCGGCCAGACCGTCGCCCTGCAATCCAGCCAGGGCCAGAAAATACCGGCTACGATCAGCCAAGTGGATGACGAGAAGGTGGTCGTGGACATGAATCAT
This sequence comes from uncultured delta proteobacterium, assembly GCA_963783425.1. GTDB lineage: Bacteria > Desulfobacterota > Desulfobacteria > Desulfobacterales > QNYZ01 > CAWANO01. The sequence goes on along the minus strand of CAWANO010000002.1, from coordinate 404,078 downwards.
CCCCTGGCCGGGCAGGCCCTGACCTTCGAAATTCACCTGGTGGCCGTCAATGACAGCGCCAGCCAGTCGGCCGGTTAATCCGGCTTTCGATCAAATTGGAGCGCTGGTTTCAGTTCCGCCACCAGGAGGGCGACACCCTGTGGGGCAAACTGGGCGTTGCCGTGGGTGTGGGCGGCACTTCGGGCCAGTTTCCGGCCGACGATATCGAGAAGTTTTTCCTCTATAATTTCGTCGAACCGGTGGCTAAAGTGAGCGGCCAGGGTGCCGCTTCCTGCTACTCGTGCGGCTACGGTGAGGATTGCAAGGTGGGCATTCCCATCATGATGCATGGCGAAGGGTTGCGCATCACCGAAGAGGTGATCCCCGACGTGACCGAGCAACCCGATGTCATGCAGGCGGCTGCCGAGGCCGGCAAACGACTGGGCCTGCGCCTTACCCAGGACCACGACCGCCAACAGGTCACCATGGCCATGCAGCAGAAAATGATGGAGATGATGCAAAGCGCGGTGTAACACCATCGCCTTGCAAGCGCAGGTTTGCCAGATAATAGAAGCCGCGCTGCTTTTTTCTAATAGACCTGGCCCACTTCCACAATCTTCATGCCGTTGGTTAGGCCGTAAACACCCTCTTGATCACCTTTGGTGATGATGGCCGTATCACCGGGTTTTAAAAGGCCGAGTCGCTCCAACACGTCGATCGCCTCGCGATTGACCTTATTACGCGGGTGCTTGGTGGCATCGAAGGGCAGCGGGTATACATCGCGATAGAGGGTCATCCGCCGTAGGGTTGCCGCGTGACGGCTCAGGCCGAAAATGGGGATAGCTGTGCGGATGCGTGACATACGCAGGGGCGTCGAACCCGATTCGGTCAGGGCCACGATGGCCTTGATACCAAAATGGTTGGCGGCGTACACGGCCGACATGGCAATGGCCTCATCGACGCGCTTAAAGCGCCGCTCCACGCGATGATCCGATATCTGCGTAACCGGCTGTTTTTCAGACGCTAAACAGACCCGCGCCACGGCATCCACCACTTTTTGCGGATGCTTACCCACCGCCGTCTCACCGGATAGCATGACCGCATCGGTGCCGTCGAGAACGGCATTGGCCACATCGGACACCTCGGCCCGGGTGGGGATCGAACTCTCAATCATCGACTCCATCATCTGGGTGGCGGTGATGGCCGGTTTGTCCAGCCAGACGGCGCGCTGAATGATGTGTTTCTGGATGGCCGGCACTTCGGCATCCCCCATCTCCACGCCCAGATCCCCCCGGGCGATCATCACCCCGTCGGCGGCGCGGATGATCTCATCAGCCGCGGCCACGGCCTCGGTGCGCTCGATCTTGGCGATTATCCCCGCTGAACTGTCGAGGGACGTTAGGATGTCACGCGTTTCGGTCACGTCGGCGGCGTTGCGCACAAACGAAACCGCAATGTAATCCACAGCCATGTCCACGGCGGTGCGTATATCCTGGCGGTCTTTGTCGGTCAGGGCGCCGGCGGAAAGCCCGCCCTCCTTGCGGTTGATGCCTTTGTTATTGGAGAGCTTGCCGCCAACCTTGACGGTGCAGACGATCCGCGGCCCATCAACGAGCTCCACGGTAAGCTCCAGACGGCCATCGTCAAGCAGCAGGATGTCTCCAGCCGTAACATCCTGGGGCAGCTGGGTGTAATCCACGCCCACCGTCTCTTGGGTGCCGGCATCCGTCGGCAAATCAGAATCCAAAGTGAAACGATCGCCGCTTTTTAGCGTCACGGAATCTTCTCTAAAGCGGCCGATGCGAATTTTGGGGCCTTGCAGATCGGCCAGAACGCCCACTTGCCGCCCCTGATCCGCCGCCAAGGCCCGCACGGTTTCAACGCGTCTTTGATGATCGGCATGCCGGCCATGGGAAAAATTAATGCGTATCAGGTCGATGCCGGCCCGTATCAACCGCTCCAGCGCGGCATCATCGTCGGTGGACGGCCCCAAGGTGGCGATAATTTTTGTGCGTCTGAACATCACCCTCACCCTTTTTTGAAAAAACCCCGATGCTCCATGGGCAGCGGAGCCCACGTGGGCGTTTAAGATGCGTTGGCAGCTTATCTTTCAATGAGTCTATTTTAATTCCATTAGGATAACAATGGTTGCCGGTTAAATCGTCACCCTCAAGGACCTATTTTAAAACGTTTCAGCTTGTCCAAGGTCAAGGATGGTGTCAATTTTAACCGCAGGTATACGCCCTGTATTTCGAGGATTAAAATTGACGCCAAACACAGAGATTGGGTTAAATGGGACGTTTTGAAATTGGCTCTCAAGCACGGATATTTACGCCTGCAGAAAGCAACCCGACAGGGCGCCGGGCAAAAAACCCGGGCGTTGAGGCCCGGGTTTTTCTGTTTCTTTTGTAAGTAAGGGGAGTTGGAATGCGGCTCAGTCGGTCTCGTCCGCGGCAAAAATGCGGTAGCTGTGACTGATCTCAGCGTTGATCGAGGCACTGGCGCTGCAGTACTTCTGTTCCGAAAGCTTGATGGCCCGCTCCACATCCTTGGGCTTCAGGTCGTGACCGTACATTAGATATTCGATCTCGATCTGCTCGAACCGGCGGGGGTACTCCTCCGCCTGGGCGCCAAAGATATTGATTTTAAGGTCGGTAAGCCTGGCGCGCCGCTTTTTCATGATGGCAATCACGTCGATGCCGGTGCAGCCGGCCACGCCCATCAACATCAGCTGCATGGGCGTGGGGCCGCTACCGCCATCGCTGGAGTCGATCACCACCGCCGGTGAGTCTCCGGTGCGGGCAACCATCTGATAGCCGTCGGTCCATTTCAATGTGGCTTTCATCTATGCGGCTCCGTCTGAAACAGTGGCTTGCTAATTCAGGGCAGGACTATGCCAGCAAGGCGTCGATCTTGCAAAGAATCTGGTCATCCTCGTAAAAGTTCAGGTTGATCGCCTGACGCGGACAAACCGCCGCGCAGACACCGCAGCCGTGGCACATGGCCGGGTCGATCTCTATCTCGCCCTTTTCCACGTTGAAACGCGGCACGTCAAAGGGACACGACCGCACGCAGGTCAGGCACTTGACACAGTTTTCCACGTCAACCTGGGCCTTGATAGCCGACAGTTTGATGGAATCCTTGGAAAGGAACGTAATCGCCCGCGAGGCCGCCGCCTGGGCCTGGGCCACGGCTTCGCTGATCAGCTTGGGTCCGTGGGCCGTGCCGCACAAAAAGACCGCTTCGCTGCCCATGTCCACCGGCCGCAATTTCACGTGCGCCTCAATGAAGAACCCTTCCGGGTTGCGATTGAGCTTCATGATCCGGCTCACATTTTCGGTATCAGCGGCTGCCACGCCGGCGCTGAGCGCCACCAGGTCCGAGGCGATGGCGATCTCCTGCTGCAACACGTGATCCTTGACGATCACCTGCAAACCGTCATCACCCGACTCGACCCGCGGCGGATGGGCCTGGTCGAAACGGATGAAAATCACCCCCTGCTTGCGGGCGGCCGTGTAGTAATCTTCCAGCAGGCCGTAGGTGCGCATATCGCGGTAAAGCACGAACACCTGCGTCTCAGGATTGAGCTTTTTGATATCAAGCGCATTTTTAACGGCATTCTGGCAGCAGATCCGCGAGCAGTTCTGGTTCTCCTCGTTTCGCGAGCCCACGCACTGAATCATGGTGACCGTTGATAGGTCAGCCGCGCCCTCATCGTGCAGGCGGTCGCCCAGTTCCACCTGGGTCATCACCCGTGGGTCCTCGCCGTAGAGAAACTCCTTGGGACGATACTCATTGGCGCCCGTGGCCACAACGATCACGCCGTGATCGATGACCCGCGGTTCGCGTCCGGTGCCCAGGGCCAGTTCGGTGGTGAAGTTGCCCTGAAAGCCGTCGAAGTCCACCACTTCGGCCTCGGTGAGGATGTCGATATTGTCGTCGCTGGTCACATCCTCGACCAGCTTGGTTAGAAAGGCCCGCACGTCAGCCCCTTCGATGGTGTGATGCAGGCTGCGGGCCATGCCGCCCAGCTGGGGTTGCTTTTCAACAACGGTCACCGGAAAGCCCTGGCGGCTAATATTAAGCGCCGCCGTCATACCGGCGATACCGCCGCCCAGCACCAACGCGCGGTCGTTGACATCGATCACTTTCTCCTGCAGGGGCCGCAGCCGGGCGGCACGCGCTACCGCCGCCCGCACCAGATCCTTGGCCTTTTTGGTGGCGATGTCGGGGTTGTTGGCATGCACCCAGGAATCCTGATTGCGGATGTTGGCCATCTCAAACAGATACTTGTTGAGCCCGCACGCTTCCAGGGTCTCCATGAACATGGGGGCGTGGGTCTTGGGGCTGCACGAAGCCACCACCACCCGGTTCAGGTTCTCTTCAAGGATTTTCTCTTTGATCTTTTCCTGCGTGTCCTGGCTGCAGGTGAAGAGGTTGTTGTCGGTAAAGACCACGTTGGGTAGCGTGGCGGCGTACTCCTGAACCCCGGGCACATCCACTACGCCGCCGATGTTGATGCCGCAGTTGCACACGAACACCCCCACGCGTGGCTCGGCCTCGGTCACATCGATCTCCTGGGGCATCTCCACCATTTTAAGGTCCTGCCCGCGCGCTTCGGCCACATCCACGCCGGCCGCGGCCGCGGCCGCACCGGCCTCGGTCACCGAAGCGGGAATATCCTTGGGGCCCTGGAGAATGCCGCAGGTGTAGACGCCTGCGCGCGAGGTGGCCACCGGTGCAAACGGATCGGTCCGGACGAAGTTGTAGTGATTGAGGTCGATACCCAGGCGCTGGGCCAGCTCGATCGAAGAGGGCGAGGCCTGCAACCCCACCGACAACACCACCATATCGAACGCTTCCTGCTGCATTTGGCCGCTTTCGTCGGCGTACTCCAGGCGCAGGTTGCCGTTTTCACCCTCATCGTAGATGGTGTGAATACGGGCTTTGACGAAACGGATGCCCTCTTTATCCTTGGCGCGCAGATAGTACTTTTCGTAATCTTTGCCGAACGAGCGGATGTCCATGTTGAAGATGGTGCAGTCCAGGTTGCCGCCGGAGTGCTCCTTGGCGATCATGGCATCCTTGATGGCGTACATACAGCAGACCGAGCTGCAGTAGCCGTTGCCGCACTTGTTGGTGTCGCGCGACCCCACGCACTGCAGCCAGGCGATTTTTTTGGGCTCGGCCTCATCCGAGGGGCGCACCAGGTGCCCCATGGTGGGGCCGGAGGCGCTTAAAATGCGTTCGAACTCTAGGCTGGTCATCACGTTGGGGTTGCTGCCGTAGTGGTAAAATTCCGCCAGGGCGCTGGGGTCGTAAAGATCGGTGCCCGATGAGAGGATCACCGACCCCACGGTGATGTCGTGATCGATCGGCTTCTGGTCATGGTCTACAGCCCCGGCCAGGCAAGCTTTCACACACTGGTAGCACTCCGAGCAGATACCACACTTGAGACAGCGGTCAGCCTCGGCGCGTGCTTCGGATTCATCGTATCCAAAGGAGACTTCCAAGAAATTGCACTCGCGCGCCTCGGGATCCAGACAACGCACGGTGGTGCGGTTGCGCTTGGGCTCTTCGGCCGTTTCGGGTTTGACAAACTCCCAATCCTCGTCGCGACCCTCGGTCATGTCGAGCCCGTTGATGAAACGATGGATGCTTTCAGCGGCGCGTTTGCCGCTGGCCACCGCGTCCACCACCGATTTGGGACCGTGATAGACATCACCACCGGTAAAGACCCAGTCCAGCGGAGTTTGCAGGGTGGCTGGGTCGGCCTCGATGCCGCCGCGGGCGTTGATGGTGATGCCCATGGCCTCGAATTGGTCGTAGACGGCACTCTGGCCGATGGCGATGATCACGGTGTCGCCGAAATAGGGCTGGCAAGCCTGCTCGTTGTACTGGGGATTAAAGCGACCCTCTCCGTCGAAAACGGCCGTGCAGGTCTTAAAATCGATCCCCGAGACACGCTTGCTTTTGTCGATGAAAAAGGACTTGGGACCGAAGCTGTTGACGATTTCGATTTCACTTTCCAAAGCCTCTTCAATCTCGTGCTCCCAGGCCGGCATCTCATCGCGTGATTCCAGGCAGATCAGGGTCACTTTCTGGGCACCCTTGCGCTTGGCTGTCAAGGCCACGTCGATGGCCACGTTGCCGCCGCCCACCACCAGCACTTCCTCGCCGATCTCAACCGCTTTGCCCAGGGCCGCGTCGCGCAGAAAATCGACACCCTGCAGCACGCCCGCGGTCTCTTCATTCTCCACGCCCAGCTTGCGCCCGCCGTGCAGGCCGATGCCCACAAAAACCGCTTTGAACCCGTCGGCTTTCAGGCTCTCAAGCGTAATATCCTTGCCGAAGGTTATCCCTGTTTTAATCTCAACGCCCATGCGCTCGAGTACGTCAATCTCGCCCTTAAGGATGTCACGCGGCATGCGGTATTCGGGAATGCCCACGCGCATCATGCCCCCCAATTCGGGCAGTTTTTCAAACAATGTCACCTGGTAGCCCTTCTGGGCCAGGTAGTAGGCCACGGTGACGCCGGCGGGGCCCGATCCGACGATGGCCACCTTCTCATCACGCTTTTCAGCCACCTCGGGAGTGAAATATTCGCCCTGGTCCCGTTCATAGTCGGCCAGGAAACGGTGCAACTCACGAATGGCCAGCGGCTGGTCCACATCGTTGCGGGTGCAGATTTCCTCGCAGGGGTGATGGCAGACACGGCCGCAAACGCCGGGAAAGGGATGCTCCTCTTTGAAGAGCTCCAGAGCCTCCTTATACTTTCCCTGGTTGATTAGCGCGATGTAGCCTTGAATACTGACATGCGCCGGGCAGGTGGCTTTACAGGGGGCCGTGCCGCGTTTTTCGATGCCGTAGGCGCCGGGAATGGCCTGGGCGTACTTTTTAAAGGCCGCTTTGCGCTCTGAAAGGCCCTCGTCGTACTCGTTGTCTACGCTGATGGGGCAAACTTTGGCGCACTCGCCGCAGCTGGTGCATTTGTCCAGATCGATATAGCGGGGTTGCTGATGGATATGGGCGGTAAAATTACCCGGTTCTCCGGTAAGGTCCATCAATTCGGAGCTGGTGAGCAGTTCGATATTCATGTGCCGGCCGACCTCGACCAGTTTGGGCGAGATCACTCACATGGCACAGTCGTTGGTGGGAAAGGTCTTGTCCAGCTGGGACATCAACCCGCCGATGGCGGGAGATTTTTCAACCAGATACACATAGTATCCCGACTCGGCCAGATCCAAGGCCGACTGCATGCCGGCAATACCGGCACCGACCACCATGACAGAACCGCTTTTTTTGCTTTGCGCGCTTGCCATTGATTAAACCCCTTTCAATGTCAGTTAATAAGGTTGATTCGGGAGTGAAACAAAGGCCGCGCGGTGCTGGATCGCCCGCGGACCCGCATAAACTGATTCGGAAAGGCGTATTATCCACGATTTCGCCTCTTGAATCAAGGGCGGATTTACACCTGTAAAGTTTCAGCGGGGAGTGTTGCTAAAACCGACGGTGAGGCGCCGGTCGGATCGCCACGCAAGGGTCAGGCGGGCGGCGGGTCCTGTGCGCTGCCGGCAGAGGGGGTATCATCAGTTTGCGCCGATACGCTATCGCCCGTGTCAGGAGGGTCTGGGTCGGGATTGGTTTGCGGTTTCAGCTCGGCGCGCGCCTGCGCCACGGCATCTAAAATGGTATCGATGTTTTTGGAGATAGCGGCTATCTCTTCACCGATCTTCAGGTCGTCATCTTCGATCATGTGCTCGGGTGCTTTCCTTGATTAACTCGGGTAGGCTTCGTGATCATAAATGTGATCGTAATAATAGTAGTAGTATTCGAGGCTTGGCGAGAGGTCGCTGTCGGGCTTATCGGCCGTGGTAGTGCGGGATTGGGCCAGGTGGTTCATCCATTGATCTTTGGCAAATGCGTATAATACTTCCCGCAGTACCTGGGGGGCGTTGGTCACTTCTGGGTTGTCGACCACAAAACGATGGGAGCCCTCCACAACCGCTTTGATGTTACGGATGTATTCCGTGTCGTCCAGACGGTCGCGCACCAGGTCCTCGACCAGATGGCCGATGATCCGCTTGGCGCCGCCCTCTATGGCATCGATACATTTCATGCGGTCATCAATCCCGGCAAAAGGCCGCACTGGCCTAACGTCGGCAGCTGGAACGATTTACAGCGACCTTGCGATATGGTACCTGCACGGGGCCGCATCCGATCCATGGCGGAAAGTTGGAGCCGGCGAGCGGAATTGAACCGCTGACCTGCTGATTACGAATCAGCTGCTCTACCATCTGAGCTACGCCGGCCTTTGGAAACGATCAAACAGCAGGCTTGAATACCTTCGTAAAGTGTAAAAAATATAGGGTTCATGATTCAAAATCAAGCAAAAACTGATCTGAAAAAACTGATTGAATCGGTTCTCGAGCGCAGCGGCCCGGTCGTCTGCGACAACCTGAGCGGGGCCGAAAGCGCCTGGTCGACATGGCGTCTCTACCGCGATGGGGGGGTCTCAGTGGTGGTGATTTGTGCCGACCCCCGCAAGGCCCGCCAGATGCACGATGATCTGCAATTTTTCGCCGGCGGCAACCAGAAGCGTATCTGGCGCTTTCCCGCCTACAATGTACAGCCCTTTCGTGCCGTGGGTTACCATCGCCAGACAGCGGCCGAGCGCATCGCCACCCTGCACCACCTTCTGGCCAGCGGTCAGCCCTCACTGGTGGTAACAACCGTCGAGGCGCTTGCCCGGCCCATCATCCCCAAGCAGCGCCTGCTCGCGTACGTCGATCTGATCATGCAAGGCGAAAGACTTGATTTAGATCAGCTCACCCAGCGGCTGATCAGCGGCGGCTACACGCGCACCTCCCTGGTGGAAGAGCCCGGGGATTTCAGCGTGCGCGGCGGCATCATCGACCTCTTCACCCCCCAGCACACCCAGCCGGTGCGTATCGAACTGTTTGGCGACCTGGTCGACTCCCTGCGCATTTTTTCCGTCACCAGCCAGCGCACGCTCAGTGTCATCGATGAAACCGTGGTGTTGCCGGCCAGCGAGGCGATTCTAACGCCGTCACAGAGCGCGCCGGTTCTCGCTCGCCTGCGCTTGCGCTGCGTCGAGCAGGGGCTGCCGGTTACCGTGGCCCGGCAATGGACCGAACGATTGCAGGAAGAGACCTTTTCAGTTCATTTTGAAGGCCTGCTGCCCATTGTTTATGAACGCCCGGGCAGCCTGCTCGATTATTTTCCTCCGGGCACTTTGCCCATGGTCGTCGATCCGGCCGAGGTGACCGGCAGCCATGAAAAAATGGTGGCTGCCTTCGAAACCGGTCACGACGCTGCGCTGGCCGACCAACGACTCTGTCTGACGGCCTCACAAATGGTCATGACCTGGGCCGACATCACAGATCAATTGACCCGACTAAATGCCGTGCACCTAAGGCCCCTGGCCGTGGGCGCGCCCGCTGCCGAACAACCCTCGACACATACCCACCTTCAAGTCGACGTGCGCGAGACGGCAACCCTGAAAAACCGCCTATTTACATCCGGTGAGAACGGCCGCCCACAGCATTCGTTGCAGCCGCTGACGGCCTGGATTCAAGCCAACAGCGCCCAGTCGATCGACACCCTGCTCGTCTGCCAAACCGCCACGCGGGTGGCCCGCCTGGAAAAGATGCTGGCCGGTTACGGTCTGGTCACTCATCGCCTGACCGATATTGATGTCCTGAGCCATCCCGCCGGCACCTGTCACTTGGCCCAGGGCAGCCTCAGCAGCGGCTTCATCTGGCCAGCGGCGGGCGTGGCGCTGGTGACCGAAAGCGACATATTCAATGTCAAGGCCGTGCCGCATCGCCATCCCGCCCCACCACCGCCGCAAGCCCTGGCCCTGGAGGACCTGCAGATCGGTGACCTGGTGGTTCACGACGATCACGGCATCGGCCGCTACGAGGGGCTGGCCACGCTGGAGGTCGACGTCGGGGGGGGTGATTTCCTCTCCCTGGCTTACCGTGATGACGACCGCCTCTACCTTCCCGTAGAGCGCATGGGCATCATCCAGAAATATATGGGCATGGAGGGCGTCACTCCCCAGCTGGACAAAATGGGCGGGCTCTCCTGGGAACGGGTGAAAACCAAAATCAAGCGCTCGGCCGAGCGCATCGCCGGCGAGTTGCTCAAGATCTATGCTGAGCGCAAGGCCGGCAGCGGCGTTAGCTTCACTGAACGCGGCCCGAGCTACGATACCTTCGTGGCCGGTTTCGATTATGATGAAACGCCTGACCAAACCAGGGCCATTCGTGATGTGTTGGCCGACATGGCCCGCCCGGCACCCATGGACCGGCTCATCTGTGGCGATGTCGGCTATGGAAAAACAGAGGTGGCCCTGAGGGCGGCTTACGTGGCCGTCAGCAACGCCCGTCAGGTGGCCATGATCGTTCCCACCACCGTCTTGGCCGAACAGCATTTCGAAACCTTCCGCCGACGCTTCGACGACACCCCCTTCAACGTGGCTTGTCTGAGCCGTTTCCGGTCGCCGCGCCATCAGCGCGAGATCATCAAACGCATGGCCGCCGGCCAGGTGGATATTGTGGTGGGCACCCACCGCATCTTTTCCAAAGACGTACGCTTTCAGGCCTTGGGGTTGGTGATCCTCGATGAAGAGCAGCGTTTTGGCGTGCGTCATAAGGAGCGCCTCAAAAAACTACGCCGCACCGTCGATGTGCTGGCCCTGACGGCTACCCCCATACCCCGCACCTTGCACCTCTCGTTGACCGGCATCCGCGATATCAGCACCATATCGACCCCGCCCGAACTCAGGCAGCCCATCGTGACTTATGTCTGCGAACTCGACGAAGCCCTGCTCAAAGACGCCATCGAGCGGGAAATAGCCCGCGCAGGGCAGGTCTATTTCGTGCACAACCATATCCAGTCCATTGAGCGCATGGCCGCCCGCATCCAGCGCCTGGTGCCCGCGGTCAAGCTCGACATCGCCCATGGCCAGATGTCCGAGGAGCAGCTCGAAGAGACCATGCGCCGCTTTGTGAGCAAGGAGATCGATCTTTTGGTCTGCACCACCATCATCGAGTCGGGCATCGATGTCGCCAGCGCCAACACCATGCTCATCAACCGGGCCGACCGTTTGGGCCTGGCCCAGATCTATCAGCTACGTGGCCGCGTGGGTCGCTCTTCCGATCAGGCTTTCGCCTATCTCTTCATCCCCACCGAGAGCACCCTTACGCGCACGGCTCGCAAACGTCTGAAAGTACTCATGGAACACAGTGACCTCGGATCAGGTTACCAAATTGCCCTCAACGACCTCAAAATTCGCGGCGGCGGTACCATTTTGGGGGCGGCCCAGTCGGGGCACATCGCCGCCGTAGGCTATGATATGTACCTTAAACTAATGCAAACGGCAGTGGCCGAACTCAAGGGCGAGCCCACCACGCCGCCACTGGAGCCGGAGATCAACATCGCTTTCACGGCCGTAATTCCGGAAAACTACGTGGGCGACATCGATCAGCGCCTGATCCTCTACCGACGCCTGACTCGACTGTGCTCTACGCGCCAGATCAGCGCCTTCAAGCAGGAACTGATCGACCGTTTCGGGCCTCTGCCGCCGGCCACCACCAACTTGTTGATCAAGATGATGTTGCGTCTTCTGGCGATCGATGTCGGGATCGAGCGCATCGATCTTCCAAATGGCGACATATTGATGCAATTTTCCATGGCGCACCTGAGAGCGCCCGAGGCAATCATGGCTTTCGCCAACCAGGATCCGCGCCGGCGCCGATTTAAAGCACCCAATATCTTGCAGGTTCAATTGACCCCCGGAAACTTGCCCAACCGGCTCAAGCAGGCCAAAAACATCTTGAAAGAAATCCAGGGGCATGTTAACTCGTAACCGCGTCTTATGGCCTGATTTTAGGGGGTTATATGGCTGCGGAAACTTTTCACGAGGGCGTCGGAATCTCGACCATTATGACATTGAAAATGGGCCGCTTTTGGCATTTCTGGCGGGACCACATCACTGTTTGCGGCTTGAAGACTTTGTCTGTTACTTTTAAATCTTAATAGAAAGAGCGTGCGGCGTCAGCCATACGCAATTACAGGACAATATGGGGTTTGCAAAGCAAATATTTGTAGCGCTTGTCTTCACCGGTCTCATCGGTTTTCCGGCCGCAAGCGGCGCGGAGATCGTCGATCGCATCATTGCCGTGGTCAACGACGATATTATCTTGCTCTCAGATCTGAACGCGCAGGTCGAAAAGGTTGCCCCAAATATCGGCAACCTTGATTATCCCCTCGAAAAACAGCGAACAATACTCTATCAGCTTCGCGAAAAGACCCTGCAGGAGTTGATCGATAAAAAACTGGCCGAGCAGGAGATCAAGCGCTTGGAGATCCAGGTCAGTGAAGGCGATATCGATGAAGCCATGGCGCGATTTAAGGCCAACAACCGTTTGAGCGACGAACAATTTCTCCAGGTGCTGGCGCAGCAAAACATGACCCTGGAGGCCTATCGGGAGGAGCTTCGCGAGCAGCTGCTGCGCAACCGGCTTATGAGCAGTGAAGTACGCTCTAAAATCGTTATCACACCGGCCGAAATCGAGGCATATTATCAGGCCAACCGGACCGATTACGCAGCCGAGGTCTCCTACCGCTTAAAAAACATCCTCATACCCATCAGTGGCTCTGAGGCCGAGGCTCGACAGCGCCTGGAAGCGGTGCGCGAACGAATCGAGGCGGGCATGGACTTTGAAGCGGCTGCCCGGCAATTTTCGCAAGCCCCCAACGCCGAACGTGGCGGCGAATTGGGAAAGCTTGCCGCCGGTTCGTTATCGGCACCGATCGCGGCAGCCATAACGCCGCTTGAAGCCGGAGAGCTTTCGCCCATCGTGGAGACGGACCAGGGATTTCAGCTTTTTCTGGTGGAGAAGGTCGATCGCCGCGAGGCGACCCCACTGGAAGAGGTCACGCCCCAAATCGAAGAGACGCTCTACAACCAGGTGATCGATGAAAAGTTCCAGAAATGGATCACCGCTCTGCGTGAAAACGCCTTTATCAAGATCATCCAATGAGCAAAGAATCCACCCTGTTGCCGGAAGTGGAAAATTTCGGCGCCTATTTGCGTGACACCCGTCTGACCAATCGAATCAATTTGGAAGCGGTGGCGGCCGAAACCAAGATCCGGGTGGGGCTGCTCGACGCCATTGAGAAGGAGGCCCACGACCGCCTGCCCCCGCCGGCCTATGTGCGGGGCATGATCCGCACCTATGCCAAAGTGATCGGGGCCGATCCCCAAGAAGCGATCCGCCGCTACAACAACCACTGCAGGTTTGACGATCAGGTGTGTGTCGCCACGCTGAACCCGCCCGCCTACGGTCGCCTCCGCCGGTGGCCCTGGCTGCTGGCCTTTTTGGTCCTGGCCATGGCCGTGGTGGCGGGTGTAGCCTACCTGCTCAGCGGGCCCGACAGCACACCCACCCCGCGACCGGAGGCCGCTCGGTTGCAACCAGCGCCCCAGCCGGAGACGGAAGAACAGACAACGGCGGCACAACCATCAGCCACAGTTTCTGAATCAGAAATATCTGGCCGGCAACCATCGCCGGCGGCGGCGGACCAGAGCGACAGTAACACGGCGCCGGAGGCCGCCGAGACGGCGGCCCACGACGGCTACCTGCTGAACATCACGGTCAGCGAGAAAACCTATCTCAAGATCCTGATCGACGATCAAGAGCCAATGGAGTATACACTCAACCCGGGCGACCGTTTGGACCTGGAGGCCGCCAGAAGCATCAATATGCTGATCGGCAACGCGGGCGGGGTCCAGTTGAGCCTCAACGGCAAGCCCTATCCCGTGCCTGGCAAGAGCGGGCAGGTGGTCAACGTCGTCATTCCATAAGTCGCCCCAACCGTTTCATTTTAAAAGCCCGTATCGGCAAGTAGCGGCCGTCAATACGCTACTAAAAGAGCACCCATGACCGCTCAACGCATCCCACGACAGGAGATGGTTCTTCACGCCGCCCCCGAGAAGCTCTTGGTGGACACCATGAAGCGGTTGCTGCGCCGTGGAGCCACCAGTTCCCTCAAGAAGATCGTCGCCAAAACCCATGCCGCCGATCTCTCTTTGGTGTTTCGCTCGCTCTCTCTGACCGAACAGAAAAAGCTGTTCGGCATGATCGCGGACATTGAAAAAAAAGGCGTGCTCCTCTCGGAGCTGGACACAGACATTTTCCTTGACCTGGCAAAATCGCTCGACGTAGCCACCCTGGCCAAAATCTTCGAAAAGATGCCCACCGACGATGTCGCTGACCTCGTGGGTCACCTACCCCAGGGAACCGCCGAAGAGATCCTGCAGCGCATGCAGCACGAAGGCTCCGAGGAGATCGCCGGGCTCCTGAGCTACGAGGACGATACCGCCGGCGGCATCATGGTGACCGACTTTATCGCCCTGGGCCAAGACACCACCGCCGCCGAGGCCATCAGCTCCCTGCAAAAAGAGCACACCGATGTGGAGATGCCCTTCTACCTCTATGTGGTCGATGAGTATCAGCGCCTGGTAGGGGTGAGCTCGCTGCGCCAACTGGTGATGGTGCCGCCGGATACGCCCCTTAAGGCCTTTATGGCCAGTGACGTCTTTACCGTTAAAACCGACATGGACCAGGAAGAGGTGGCTAAGATCGTGGCCCGATACGACATCTTGGCCGTGCCGGTGGTTGACGAGCAAAACCGCCTGGTGGGTATTGTGACGGTGGATGACGTCATCGATATTTTCCGCCGTGAGGCCACCGAGGATATTTTGAAAATGGCCGGCGCCGGCGAGGAGTTTATTGAGACCAAATCGATCTTCAGAAGTTCGCGGATCAGGCTGCCCTGGCTGTTTGCCAGTGCCCTCGGGGGTCTTTTCGCCTTTTACATCATCGGCCATTTCGAAGGCAGCCTGGCGCAGTTTGGCTATCTGGCGGCCTTTATCCCCGTCATCATGGGTATGGGTGGCAATATCGGCACCCAATCGGCCACCATCGTCGTGCGCGGCTTGGCCACGGGTCGCTTCAACTTACGCGATATTTGGCGGGTGGTGTTGAAAGAGCTCACCATCGGCTTGATATTGGGGATGATATACGGCGCCCTGATCGCCGCCGTGGCCCAGGTACGCTACGCCATGGTGCCCCTGGCGTTGGCGGTGGGTCTGTCAGTGGTTTGCTCCATGTCCGTGGCCGCCCTGGTGGGTTCGCTGGTCCCCATGTTGATGGCACGTATCAACGTGGATCCCGCCGTTGCCACCGGCCCCTTCGTGACCACCGCCATCGATATCGTCAGTGTTTTTTTCTACTTCCAGATCGCCACTACCTTTATGGCCATGTAGGCAGCAGGTTCGGCAGCAACGCAAGGGTGACGGCGTCGACAGGGAGGACCATGCCCAATACTGAGGCGCAGCACCAACGAGCCCACATCCCTTGAACACAATGGCAATAGATGCCCGCCCATGGCTGTAACCACCTTCAGCGACCGCGCCCTGGTGCTCAAACGCCAACAATATGGCGATTTTGATCTGATCGTGCACCTGCTGACCCGCGGCCACGGCAAGATCACTACCATCGCCAAGGCAGCCAAGAAAAGCGTTAAGCGTTTCGGCGGCACGCTTGAGCCCTTTGCCGAGCTCAAGGTGGTGTGGAAGGGCGGCAAAGGCATGCCGATCCTGATCGAAGCCAGCCTGGAGCGCACGGTGGAGGGCATTCGCACCGATCTGGTCAAGATGGCCTATGCCAGCTATTGGGTGGAGGTTCTCGATCGCCACCTCGAGCCCTTCCATCACCAGCCGGAGAGCTTCACGCTGCTAAGGCTGGTGCTTGAGCGACTGGAGGCTGAGAACCGCTCGGTCGCCGATCTGAGCGTCCTTTTTCAAATGCGCTTTCTCATGCAGGCCGGTCTCAATCCCGGACTTGATCAATGCCGGCGGTGCCAACGCGGGGTCGAGCAGCTTGCCGAGGATCACTTCTATTTCGACACCGCCCGGGGGGGGATCATCTGCAGCCGCTGCAAGCCCGGCACCCGGGGACGCATGTCCCTGTCAGTGACCACCATCCGGCAGCTCATGTGGATTGCCCAGCGCCCGATAGCCGTCGCTCAGCGCATCCGACTCAGCCCCCAGGCCCTGCTCGAAGGCGAACGCATGTTAGAGGCCTTTATTACCTATCATTCGAACCAGACACCGCGCAGCCTAACCTTTTTACGCCAACTGCGCTGCAGCCAAGCGTAACAGGGGCATCAAAAAGGCAAGCATCAGAAATGCCGACGGCGCAGGACATTGACGACAGGGCCACCCAACGTGTTGCGTTGAGGTGCAAAGCGAAAACATCCAACGACTGCAACTGCCATGAACGAAGCACAGCAACACACTGACACCGGCGCCCGGTTACGGCCCTGGCGCCACTGGCTCACCCAACATCCGGTGGCCGCTTCGGCGCCCTGCCGTATCGACATGGGCGGCACCATCGATATCAGCACGTTTTACGTGCCACTGCAGCACCTGCAACCGGCCACCTTCAACCTGGCCCTTGATCTGCGCACACGGGTCGAGTTGCATCCCCACGCGGCTGGGCAAGTACGGGTCTCCTCGCGTGGGTTCGAATCAGCCGAGTTTCCCGGCGGCAAGGCACCCTACAACCATCACTTCGGATTGATGTTCGCCATCTGCGACTATTTCGGGGTGAAAGGCGTGCAGGTCCACATCGATTCCGCCTCGCCCCCGCGCAGCGCCCTGGGCGGCTCTTCGGTGGCGGCGGTGGCCTTGCTGGCCGCCTTGGCCGAAGTCGCCCGGCAGGCTGGAGAGACGGCATTTTCGCGCCGCCAGATCGCCGACCTGGCTTACACCATCGAGGCGGCCGTGGCCGGTGTGGCCTGCGGACGCCAGGACCAGTTGGCGGCCGCTTATGGTGGGGTCAATGTGTGGCATTGGCAAACCCGGGGAACAAGCGAAGCCTTTCGTCGACAGCGTCTTTCACCGCCCGGCGGCAACCGGGCCCTCGAGCCGGCTATTTTGGTGGCCTACGCCGGCAATCCCCATGTTTCCAAAACCATCAATGCACGCTGGGTGGCGCAGTTTGTAGCTGCAGAAAGTCGCCGCCAGTGGGGCGAGATCATCGCCTGCACCCGGCGCTTTTGCCGCGCTTTGGCGGTAGGGGACTACCGGTCCGCCGCAGCCGCGGTCAATGATGAGGTAGCCCTTCGCGAGTCCCTCACTCCCGATGTCTTCGACGCTATGGGGCAGTGCCTGAAAGCGGCCGCTCTACCGCTCGATTGCGGGGTGCGCTTTGCAGGTGCCGGGGGTGGCGGCTGCGTCTGGGCCATCGGCCAGCCCGATGCCATAGCAAAGTTGCGACCCAAGTGGGAAGGGCTGCTTCTTAAAGAAAAAGAGGCCCGGCTATTGCCTTTTGGGATTGATGCCGATGGTGTTCTGGTTGAAAATCTCCCGGCCGATGCCTCATTATAGTTCGCTGTCGTTTTTACGCGCACTTAACCGTTAAACAAAGGGCAGTCTTACGCTTCGAAAGCAGGCGCGGGCCCCAGGCCTTTTAAAATTGTTTTTTTTCTGATAGTTGCACAATCCAGAATCTGTTTTAAGCGTTTCAGTTTGACCAAGGTCAAAGATGGCGCCAATTTTAACCGCCGGCATACGCTTGGTATTTCGAGGATTAAAACTAGCGCCAAACGCAGAGATTGTTTCTCCCATACATCATTTGACACGGTGGCCTGACCACCACGTCCGAAAACCATTCAACACAGGGGCGAAAAATGAACTTTCAAGATGTCATCCACAAGCTGGAGCGCTTCTGGGCCCGCAAAGGCTGCCTCATCGTCCAGCCATACGACCAGGAGGTCGGCGCCGGTACCCTGCACCACGCCACAACCCTGCGGGCACTGGGACCGGAGCCTTGGTCGGTGGCCTATGTCCAGCCCTCCCGGCGCCCGACCGATGGGCGCTATGGCGACAACCCCAATCGCCTTCAGCACTACTACCAGTACCAGGTCCTCATCAAACCCTCGCCGGCCGACATTCAGGAGCAGTACCTGGACAGCATGAAAGCCCTGGGCGTCAACCCCCTCGAGCACGATATTCGATTTGTCGAGGATGACTGGGAAAATCCCACCATCGGCGCCGCCGGACTGGGGTGGGAGGTATGGCTGGATGGCATGGAGGTGACCCAGTTCACCTACTTTCAGATGGCCGGCAGCTTGGAGCTGCACCCCATTTCTGTCGAGCTGACCTACGGCCTTGAACGCATCGCCATGTACCTGCAGAAGGTGGACAACGTCTACGATCTCAAGTGGAACGACGACATTCGCTACGGCGAGGTGGCCCACCAGCAGGAGGTGGAGCAATCCACCTACAATTTCGAGGTAGCCGATGTGGATATGCTATTCAAGCGCTTTAACATGTATGAGGCCGAATCCAAGCGCACCATCGAAAAAGGGTTGGTCCTGCCCGCCTACGAATTGTGCCTGAAATGCTCGCACACCTTCAACCTGCTCGATGCCCGCGGCGCCGTTAGCGTGGCCGAACGCACCGGTTATATCGGCCGCGTGCGCAACCTGGCGCGGGCCTGCGCCGAGGGCTATGTGAAACAGCGTGAAGGGATGGGCTTTCCGCTGATAAGAAAATGATCGAACGGCACGACTGGCAGCGACCCACAATGCACCGATGGCCGTCAAAACCTATCCGTCGACCCATGAACGACCATCGGCAAGGCTCTACACAGAGGTGAAAATGGAAAAATTACTACTTGAGATCGGCACCGAAGAGATCCCCGCCGGCTATATTGAACCAGCACTGACCGCTATGGCCGAAGGGCTTGCCAAGCGCATGCAGGCGGCCCGCATAGCGCACGGCAAGATGCATCTTTACGGCACCCCCCGGCGGTTGGCCATCATGGTAGAGGCGGTGGCCCCCAAGCAGGAAGCCCTGACCGAAGAGACCGTCGGCCCCCCGGTCACGGTGGCCTTCGACGCCAACGGCAAGGCCACCGTAGCCGCCCAGAAATTTGCCGAGAAGGTCGGCATCGCCGTCGATAAACTGACCGTCAAGGAGATGCCCAAAGGCCGTTACCTGTGCGCCCAACGCCAAGAGCGCGGCCAGGCTACCACCACCTTGATGAAAACGATGCTGCCCGAGTTGATCGGCGTGATTCCTTTTCCAAAAAGCATGAAATGGGGTGACTTGCATGTGATGTTTGCACGCCCCATCCACACCCTTGTGGCCCTGCTAGGTAAAAAACTGATCACCTTTGCCTTCGGCGACGTCAAAAGCGGCCGTATGACGCGCGGCCACTATTTCATGGCGCCGGCCAAGGTGAAGATCGACCATCCCGACAACTACCTCAAAATCTTGGCCGCGGCCAAGGTCGATGCCAACATCACCTCCCGCCGTAAAGCCGTTGTGAGAGAGATTGAAAAAGCCGCCAAGTCGATCGGTGGCGCGGTGTTGCCCGATGAGGAGTTGGTGGACATCGTCACGAATCTGGTGGAGTACCCCGCCCCGGTGATCGGTCGTTTCGAAGCCAAGTTTTTGCAGCTGCCACCGGAAATCCTCATTACAGCCATGCGTGAACACCAGAAATACTTTGCCCTGGTGGACAAAGACGAGAAGTTGCTGCCCGCCTTTGTGGCCGTCAACAACACTGTGGCCAAGGATATGGACCTGGTGGCCGAGGGCCACGGCCGCGTGATTCGCGCGCGCTTGGCCGACGCCGCCTTTTTTTACGACAGTGATGTCGCCGACGATCTGAATCAATGGGTCGAACGGCTCAAAGGGGTCACCTTCCAGACCGACCTGGGCACCATGCACGCCAAAACCTTGCGGGTTCAGCAGCTCACTGAATTCATCTGCGATCACACCGGCCAGGGCAGCCGCATCCGCGCCTGGGCCGCACGTGCCGCTTTGCTGAGCAAGGCCGATCTGGTCAGTGAAGTGGTGGGCGAGTTTCCCAAACTGCAAGGGATCATGGGACGTATCTACGCAGACGTGGCCGGCGATCCAAAGGCCGTATCCGAAGCCATCGAAGAACACTACCGCCCGGTGGCCTCGGGCGCGATGCTGCCAGCAAGCAAAATCGGCGCTCTGGTCAGCATCGCCGACAAGCTCGATTCCATTTGCGGATTTTTCAGCATCGGCTTGACACCGACCGGTGGCGCCGATCCCTACGCCTTGCGCCGCCAGGGCATCGGCGCCCTTCAGGTGATTCGAGACCAGGGTTTCGATTTGTCGCTAAGCGCCGTTATCGATGAGGGACTCAAGCTCTATCAAGTCGATGCCGAGGCCAAGCGCCGCGACATCACCGATCAGATTATCGGTTTTCTGAAAAATCGCATCAACCGGATGCTTAGTGACGAAGGCTACCCCAAGGGGATCGTGGCGGCCGCCACCCAGGTCTCGGTGGACTCCATCACCGACGTCTGGAAACGCACCGCGGCACTCGACAAGCTGCGATCGCAATCCGATTTCGACGATCTGGCCGGGGCCTTCAAGCGAGTGGCCAACATCATACGCAAGGCCAATACCAGCAAGCTGCCCCCGGTCGACCCCGAACTCTTCGAGGATAGCGCCGAAAAAGCACTATTTAAGGCCTGCAACACGGTCGCCAAACGGGTCGAGTCCGGACTCAAGCGCCGTAACTATGACGGCGTGCTTAAAGAGATCGCCACCTTGAAAAAACCGGTCGACCAGTTCTTCGACGACGTGATGGTTATGGTCAAAGTGGCCCAGGTGCGCGACAACCGCTTGGCGTTGCTGGTTGCGGTGGAGTCGCTCTTTGGCCAGGTGGCCGACTTTACCCTGATAAATTAGCCCGGATCGCGCCCCAAATCCGCGATCGGCCAGGAGAGGTATACTGAAATAAAATGCCCTACGATCCCGATAAAGATATCGTTATTAAAGAGTGGCGATCACCGGATACCGGCTTGGTGGTCTCCATCAATCAGTACGACAAGGGTCAACCCAAGCTCCAGATCGGCCCGCGCATCCTGAAAAAAAAAGATGGTAGCGACCGCGCCCCCGTGCGCGCCGGCCGTTTGAGCATCGAGGACGTGCTCTGGCTCTATGACACCATCGACGAACTCAAGGATGAGCTTGTCAATTTGGTGCCGCCCGAGTAACGGCCACAGGCGCCGTGGATGCCGCCATAGTCAACCCCGTTAAAAACCACCGCACACCGCGGCTGGACCGCGTGGCGGTGATGGCCAGCACCCAGGCTGACCTGGCCCGGCTGCGGGGCGCCCTGGGCCCCTCGGCGACCTGCCGCAAACTCTACAACAGCCAGCTCTATTTGCCGCCGCAAGGATCGGTGCTGCCCGCGTTGGCCGGCCCCATGATGGGCGCGCCTTACGCGGCGGCCATGCTCGAATCGCTGATCGCCTGGGGCGCACGCGAGATCCTGTTTTTGGGCTGGTGCGGGTCCATCAGCACCAGCCTTAAGGCCGGTGATATCATCGTGCCCATGGCGGCATTCAGCGACGAAGGCACCGCTTCGCATTACGGCCATCGCCGGGGAGAATTCAGCCACCCCGATGCGACCCTGCGCCGCGGGCTCAAAACCGAACTGGAATCGAACCAAACGCCCCTGTACAGCGGGCCGGTTTGGACCACCGATGCCGTTTTTCGGGAAACGCGGGCCAAGGTTCAACGATTCCAGGCCGCTGGCCTGCTGGCGGTGGAGATGGAGACATCGGCCCTTTTCGCGGTGGCCGCCTTTCGTCAGGTGCGGCTGGCAAGCCTGCTGGTCGTTTCCGATGAGCTCGGTTCGTTAACATGGAAGCCGGGCTTTAAAGCTCCTGGGTTCAAAGCCGCCCGTGAGAAAGCCGCCCAAGCCGTAATGAAATTCAGCCGGCAGCGGCTGCAGGCCCCCGCGCATACCCCTTAACCTTTGGCCCAACCATGAACACCAACACCGATCCTCACATTGTTCAACGTGCCGCCGAGCTTCGCGAAAGTCTCAACGCCCACAACTACCGCTACTACGTACTCGACGATCCCACCATATCCGATGCCGAGTATGACCGGCTGATGCAGGAGCTGATGGCGATCGAGTCACGCCACCCGCACCTGCAAACCCCGGATTCACCCACCTTGCGCGTGGGGGCGCCGCCGGCCGATCAATTCGAGCAGGTAGTGCACGCCCACCCCATGCTCAGCCTCGACAACGCCTTTTCCGCCCAGGAGGTGCTCAAGTTTGATGCCCGCCTGCGGCGCAAACTGGGGCGTGAAGCCCCGCTGACCTACACAGTCGAACCCAAAATGGACGGCATCGCCGTGGAGTTGGTTTACGCGCAAGGGCTGCTGATGGAGGCCGCCACGCGCGGCGACGGCCGCACCGGAGAGCAGATCACGGCCAACGTTCGCACGATCCCCACGGTGCCGTTGATGTTGAAGGCTTCGGCCCGTCAACCGCTACTGGTACGGTTGGAAGTGCGCGGCGAGGTGATCATGAGCCGTGCGGGATTCGAACGGCTCAACCAACAGCGCCTTGAGCCCAAGAGTCCCCCTTTGCCAACCCGCGCAACGCAGCGGCCGGCTCCCTGCGCCAGCTCGATTCGCGCATCACCGCCACGCGCCCTCTTGAGATTTATTGTTACGGCGTGGGCAATCCCGGCGACCTGACGTTCGAAACGCAAGGCGACCTGTTGGCAGCACTGGAGGGCTGGGGCCTGCGTGTCAATCCGCTCATACGAAGTGGTCAGGAGATCGAGGCGATCTTGCGCTATTTACAGGAACTCGAGCAACAACGCGGCCGGCTGGATTATGACATCGACGGCGCGGTGGTTAAAGTGGACGAGCTGGCCTTACAGCAGGAACTGGATGACCTGGCGCTGGCCAAAAACCCGCGCCTGCGCAGCCCCCGCTGGGCCATCGCCTATAAACTGGCCGCCACCCAGGAGACCACCCGCTTGGTGGGCATCGAGATCCAGGTGGGCCGTACCGGCGTGCTGACGCCGGTGGCCCATCTTGAACCGGTCAAAGTGGGCGGCGTCATCGTGCAGCGAGCCACCTTGCACAACGCTGACGAGATCGCCCGCAAGGACATTCGCATCGGCGACACGGTTCTGGTCGAGCGCGCCGGCGATGTTATCCCCAAGGTGGTCAAGGTGATCGACGGTCGCAGCGCAGCGGCGGTGAGACACTCTTTCGATATGCCGGCCCATTGTCCGGTCTGCGGCAGCGCAGTGACACGCCTTAAAAACGAGGACGGCAGCGAAGCCTCAGCCCTGCGCTGCGTCAATTTCAGCTGCCCGGCTCAGATCCAGGAACGCATCTTTCATTTTGCCGCCAAGGGAGCTTTGGATATCGACGGTCTGGGGCGCAAGCTGGTTAACCAGTTAGTGGAAAAGGGACTGGTGACAACCTTTGCCGACCTGTTCCAGTTACACACCGAACAGCTCGAACAGCTCGAGCGCATGGGCCCCACGTCGGCCGCCAACCTGGTGGCGGCCATTGACCGCAGCAGACAAGTTGGCCTGGCCCGCTTCCTTTTTGCTCTGGGAATTCCTCTGGTGGGCGAGCATGTGGCCGCCCTGCTGGCTCGACACTATGGGACTATTGAAACGTTCAGCGATTTGGCCGAACAGCCCGAGGATGATATCATTACGGCGCTGGGTCAATTGCAGGGAATCAGCGAGGGCATCGGTAAAAGCATCGCCCGTTTCCTGAAAACGCCTGAAAACATGACCATGATCGCGGCCCTGCGCGATGCCGGCCTGACGGTGATACCTGAGAGCGTGCCAACATTACAGCCGTTGGCCGGAAAGGCGTTCGTGTTGACCGGCACTTTGCCGACAATCAGCCGCAACGCCGCCAAACAGGCCATCGAAGCGGCCGGCGGCACCGTGCGCAGTGCCGTCAGTGGCAATACCGATTTCCTGGTGGCCGGCGAGCGCGCCGGCAACAAACTGGCCCGCGCCCGGCAGTTGGGGGTGCCTGTCATCAACGAAGATGCGCTCAACCAACTATTAGCACAGGCAACTGCGGAGGACCGAAATGGATGAGATGGTTCGCGCCCATTTGTACATCACTGGAAAAGTTCAGGGTGTCTTCTATCGCCTGGAAACCCAACGCGCCGCCGCGGCCCGCAACCTTTCCGGCTGGGTGCGCAATCTACCCGACGGTGCCGTCGAGGCCGTTGCCGAAGGCAAGCGCACCGATGCTGAATCGCTGGTCGAGTGGTGCCGTCAAGGGCCGGATCGGGCCCGCGTCGACGACGTGAAGGTCAATTGGCAAGATTTTAAAGGCGAGTTCAGCAGCTTTGAGGTGACCTACACGTACTTCGAATTTTCGTTCAACCGTTTTCCAAGAATCGAGAGCCGATCACCTGCGTCATTTCGGCGAGTCGAGCGCGGCAATCTCCTCGATCTTTTGATGAACTTCCGAATTAGCCGGTCTGCACCCACTGCCGCCCCTGATGCGCCCTGATCGCCACCATCAGCACCGAGATGGCCGCCGGCGTCATCCCGTCCATGCGTGAGGCCTGTCCCAGCGAGACGGGCTTTACGGCGGCCAGTTTCTGTTTCAGCTCGTTGGATAGTCCCGCAACCTGATCAAAAGGCAGGTCGGTCGGGATCTTCATCTGCTCCAGATTCTTGAACTTTTCGATCTCCCGCATCTGGCGTCGGATGTAGCCTTCATACTTGACCTCAATCTCCACCTGCCGGGCCACGGCCCGAGCAACCGGCGGGTGGGCCGGGGCCAATGCGTCCACGGCCTCATAACCCAATTGCGCCCGTCTCAGGAGCTGGTCGAGCGGGGTACCGCTGTTGATGAGGGGCGTTTTACGCTCGCTCAGGTAAGCGTTGGTCGAGGCGTCGGGCTTGATCACCGTTCGGCCGATGCGCCCCAGCTCAGCGTCGATCAGGCGCTTGCGCTCGCGCACCTCCCTGGCCCGTTCGGCATCGATCAACCCCAAGTCGTGTCCGATCTCCATCAGACGCAGATCGGCATTGTCCTCCCGCAACATCAACCGGTATTCAGCCCGTGAGGTAAACATGCGATAGGGCTCGGCCGTGCCACGAGTTACCAGATCGTCGATCATCACCGCCATGTAGGCCTGAGAGCGGTCGAGGATAAAAGGCGAACGCCCCTGCAACTTGCCGGCGGCGTTGATACCCGCCCACAGCCCCTGGGCGGCGGCCTCTTCGTAACCCGAAGTGCCGTTGATCTGCCCGGCCAGATAAAGTCCCGCCACCCGCTTGGTCTCCAGAGTGGGTGTCAGCTCTATGGGATTAATGTAATCGTACTCGATGGCGTAGGCCGGGCGCATGATCTCGGCCGCCTCCAAGCCGTCCACCGACCGCACCAGTTCGATCTGGATCTCCAGCGGCAGGCTGTTACCAAGACCACTGGCGTAGATCTCTTCGGTCTCCAGGCCCTCGGGCTCGAGAATGATCTGATGCCGGTCGCGTTGCGGAAACTTGACGATCTTGTCCTCAAATGAGGGGCAGTAACGGGCCGAAACCCCCTGAATGCGGCCGCTGTAAAGGGCTGAGTGCTCGAGGTTTTCCCTGAGAATACGGTGCGTACGGGCGTTGGTGTGGCCCATATAACTGGGGCACTGCGGCAAGTCGTAGTGTTCGGTGAAAAATGAAAAGGGGCGCGGTTCGCTGTCCGGCGTCTGGGGGCTGAAGCGTGAAAAATCGATACTGGCCCGGTGCAGGCGTGGCGGCGTGCCGGTTTTCATGCGTCCCATGGTAAAACCAAGCTGTCGAAGTTGATCGGACAGTCCGTAGGCGGCGAACTCGCCGGCCCGGCCCGCTTTGAAGGCCACCTCGCCAATGTGCACCAAACCGCCTAAAAAGGTGCCGGTGGCAAGGATGACCGCATCAGCCTGGTAACCGTAGCCCAGTTGGTCGACGACGCCCGCCACGCGGCTATCTTCCAGCACCAGCGCTTCCACCAGGGCCTGCTTTAGATCGAGGCCGGGTTGCCGCTCCACCACCGCTTTCATGGCGCGATGGTAGCGGTTTTTGTCGTTCTGGGTACGCGAGGAGTGAACCGCCGGCCCTTTTTTGGTGTTGAGCAACTTGAAGGCGATGGCGGTCTGATCGGTGACGCGCGCCATCTGCCCGCCAAGCGCGTCCACCTCCTTGACCAACTGTCCCTTGGCCATGCCGCCGATGGAGGGGCTGCAGGGCATGGCCGCCAACTTGTCCAGATCGATGGCCAGCAGCAGCACCCGCTGACCCATGCGCGCCGCGGCCAGGGCGGCTTCGCAACCGGCGTGGCCGGCACCGACCACAATGATGTCATACTTTGAATCAGGCATTGTCGCTTACCGCAAGCCCAAAATGAGGGGATCGATTGACATAAAGCGGCCATCAGCCTATGAAACAGCGTAAACCAGCAAGAATTTAGGGATTTTAAAATACCTACACCCGCCCACAAGGTCAAGTACAAGTGCGCACCGGACCCGACAACCGCTACTACAGCCTCAACGCCTATCTCAGATCGCGCTTCGGCTGCAGGGTGCAAAAGATCACCATCGATGCCGGGCTGACCTGCCCCAACCGCGACGGCACCATCACCACCGGTGGTTGCATTTATTGCAACGCCCGGGGCTCGGGCTCGGGGGCCCATGCCAGGGGACTGAGTATTGGCGCGCAGGTGCGCCAGGGCGCGGTCTGGATGCGCAAGCGCTACAAGGCCCGAAAATTCATGGCCTACTTCCAATCCTTCAGCAACACCTATGCGCCCCTGGAACAACTGGCGCGCATGTACCAGGAAGCCCTGGACCAGGAGGATGTGGTGGGGCTTTTTATCGGTACGCGCCCCGACTGCGTAGACGATGCGGTGCTGGATCTGTTACACTCGTTTAGCAAACGAACCTTGGTGTGGATGGAATATGGCCTTCAGAGTGCCAGTGACAGCACGCTGAAACGCATCAATCGCGGCCACAATTTTAAAGCCTTTGCCGATGCGGTCAGCCGAACCCGCGCCCGCGGCATCGCCGTGTGCGCCCACATCATTCTGGGCCTGCCCGGCGAAGACCGCCCCACGATTCTCAATACCGCCCAGGCCCTGGCCGATCTCGGCGTGGACGGCGTAAAGCTTCATCTGCTTTACGTGGTCGCCAATACCGCCCTGGCCCGCATGCATGCTGACCAGCACTACCACTGCCTGACCCAGGATCAATACGTTGCCTGGGTGGTGGACGTGCTCGAGCGGCTGCCGGACAATGTGGTGATCCAGCGCCTTACCGGTGAGCCGAATGCTGATGAGTTGGTGGCCCCCAAATGGGCTCTGCAAAAGCGGGAAACACTGAATAAAATTCAACAAGCGCTGATTAGCCGCCAAACCTGGCAAGGACGCCTGCGACAGAACCGGTTACAACTTTGATGCACACGGAAACCACCAAACCCAAGACGGAGGCAACAAAAAATCATGGGCGGACTTTTCGGCGTTACCTTTAAATCAGACTGCGTCAACGATCTTTTCTACGGTGTGGATTACCACTCTCATCTCGGCACCAGGCGTGGCGGTATGGCGGTGCACAATCTCCAGGGCTTTAGCCGCTCCATTCACAACATCGAAAATAACTATTTCCGCGCAAAGTTCGAGCCGGACTTGCCCGACTTTCACGGCAATAGCGGGATCGGTGTTATCAGCGACACCGAACCCCAACCGCTCATTATCGGGTCCCACCTGGGTGACTTCGGCATCGTGACCGTGGGTCGCATCAACAATATCGAAGTGCTGATCCAGCGCGCCCATGACAAGCGTCAACATTTTTCAGAAACCACCGGCGGCGGTGAAACCAATCCCACCGAAATGGTGGCCATGCTCATCAGTGAGGAAAACTCATTTGTCGCGGGGCTGGCCAAGGCCCAGGAGATTATCGAGGGTTCCTGTACCATATTGCTCCTCACCGACCACGGCCTCTATGCGGCACGCGATCGGCTGGGGCGGACACCCATCGTGATTGGTAAAAAACCCCAGGGGTATGCGGCAGCTTCGGAAAGCTGCGCATTTTCCAATCTGGGATATGAGATCGACCGCTTTCTGGGTCCCGGCGAGATCGCGCTTATCACACCCGAAGGTTACCAGCAGTTGAAAGCGCCGGGCGAGCGTATGCAGATTTGCGCTTTTTTGTGGGTCTACTATGGCTATCCCGCCTCTGATTACGAGGATATCAATGTGGAAGTGACCCGCAACCGCTGCGGTGCCGCCCTGGCGGATAATGATGCCATCCAAATCGATTGCGTAGCCGGTATCCCGGATTCGGGCATAGGGCATGCCATCGGGTATGCCAACCGCAAAAAGGCCCCCTACATCCGGCCGTTTGTCAAGTACACGCCTACCTGGCCCCGCAGCTTCATGCCGCAAGATCAAAATATGCGCGATCTGGTGGCGCAGATGAAACTGATCCCGGTGCGCAAACTGATCGATGGTAAACGCATTCTTTTTTGCGAAGACTCCATCGTGCGCGGCACCCAGCTTAAGGATAATGTCCAAATCCTCTTTGACGTGGGCGCCAAAGAGGTGCATATGCGACCGGCCTGCCCTACCCTGATCTACCCCTGCGAGTTTCTCAATTTCTCGACGTCACGCTCCACGCTCGACCTGGTCGGGCGTAAGGTCATCAACCATTTAGAGGCCGGCCGTGAGACCGACATCAGCGCTTATGCCCAAGCCGGTAGCGAGAAAAATGTACAAATGGTTGAAACCATTCGAGAAGAGCTCCGCTTGACTTCGCTGAAATATCAGCGCCTGACGATTTGGTCAACGCCATCGGACTTCCCAAGGAAAAACTCTGCACCCATTGCTGGGACGGTTCGAGTTATTTCTCTAGTCCAAAAGCCCTATTTGCTGCCACTTTGCAGTAAAATGACGTCTTGACAATGCGCCTTTTTTGTATCAGTTTTATCATTTGATGGAAACAGTCGGACTTTAGTACGTTTGATCTTTGACTGCAACCGGGTGAACATCCGGAACCTGCCATTGTCTGTGCATGTTTCATACATCATGCACGCCCTTTGTACCTTATCTTGCGGAATGAACACCTGCCGCAATTTTAGCTGAGTAGATCAAGGAGCATTGAAAGTGAAAACAATAAACCTGTTGCTGTTGATATTTCTTGTCCTCACCCTCAACGCCTGCAGCACCGCTTACTACGGCACCATGGAAAAAGTGGGCATTCAGAAACGCGACATCCTGGTCTCCCGGGTGCAAGATAGCGTCGACGCGCAAAATGACGCCAAGGAAGTTTTCGTGTCGGCGCTGGACCGCTTTAACGAAGTGGTCGACTATGACGGCGGCGATCTGGAAAAAATGTACAAAAGTCTCAGCAAGGATCTGGAAAAGAGCCAGGACAAGGCCGACGAGGTCAACCATCGCATCGAAAAGGTAGAGCAGGTGGCCGACGACCTCTTCAAGGAGTGGAAAAAAGAGCTCAAGGATTATGACAGTGCCGATCTGCGGCGTTCCAGTGCCCAGCAGCTTAAAAAGACCGAAGCCCGTACCGATGATCTGATTTCCACAATGAAAAAAACCGCCGCCACCATGGACCCGGTGCTGACCCGTTTCAACGACCAGGTGCTGTACCTCAAACACAATCTCAACGCCCAGGCCCTGGCCGGCATTCGCGGTGAAGCCAAAAAGGTGGAGAACGACGTGAGCGCCCTGATCGCCAGCATGGAAAAATCCATCGCCGAGGCCGAGGCGTTCATCCGCGACATGCAATAACCACCTTTTATTATTAAAAATACAAACTGGCGAACGCTTTACCAAACCCCGCCCCTGCTCAGGGAGCGCACCGACTTGACGACGCCAATCCAATGAACAGCCACCGATGGGAGAGGCCATGACCGAGCTGGACCGACTCGCCAAAAGCACCCACCGCACCTTCACCCTGGTCTGCTTCAATTTTGCCATGCTATTGGTGTTGTTTTGCGGCCTCGGGTACGTCATCTGGCAATCGGTTACCCTCATCGGCAAGTTACGGCACGATCTGGATCGGGCCGAGAGAGCCGTAGCGGAATTGAGGGCCAGAGTGAGTGAAGCGGATGTGGATGCGGCCCTGGCAAAGGTGGTAACCAACGCCACCGCCAACTTGAAACAATCCGTTGCCAGCGCCGTAGCCGGCACCGAGGTTGCCGGATCGCTTCAAAACGTGGCGGCAAAACTCGATACGGCCCAGGGCAAGCTCGACCAGACAAGCGCGTCGGTACGACAGCTCGGTGAAAAGTTACATAACCTGGACAGCGAGCGCCTTGCCCAGCTGATCTCATACAATATTCTCAAGGGGCTCGGCCAAGGGTTTGAGCGGGCAGCCGAGGCCAGCAAGCCGGCTATCATCGAGTAGTTCGGATAAGCGTGCGCTGGCGCGCAACGCGATCAAAGCCACCGCCTGCCAATTTTCACCCAAGTTTGTTGCATTTGCCCCGCAAATGCGCATCTTTAGTCAGTTCTAACCCAGGGGCCTCAACACTTTATTGATTGCTTCAATGAACAAATTATTGCAATCTGCTTAAATATCAAACCCTTTTAGCCTTTTCCAAGGCGCCTTTTCCGCTATCGCGGGCAACTTTAGCAGGGAGAAAAGATGAAAGAGACCACCGTAAAGCAAGCCATGATTCCCATCGCCAACTACGTGTCCGTCAAAAAAGAAAACAACCTGGTGGATGTTTTACAGGCCCTGGAGGAGGCGCGGGAGTCAAAAGAGGCCCGTGCCCATCGTGACGCCATTGTGGTGGATGACAATGGCACCTTCATCGGCAAAATCACCATGATCGATATCTTTCGCTCTCTGGAACCAACCTATCAACTCGTTGAAAAAGAGAAGAAAAAAGGCTTTCTGACCAATGAATTTGTCAACAAGGCCTTGAAGGATTTCCTGATCTGGATGGAGCCGGCGCACTCCATATGTGAGCGTGGCAGCAAATTGAAGGTTGCCAGGGTGATGCACACGCCGGAACGTTTTGAATACATCGATGAAAACGATACCCTCGAAAAGGCGATGGCCCTTTACGTGATGGGCATTCACCAACCGCTGATCGTTAGAAATGGTAAAGAAGTGACAGGGCTGTTGCGATTTGGCGACGTGTTCGAGTTCGTCCGCGAGAACCTGCTGAGCTGCACCGAATAAAAAACACTGCGCCAGTGCGCTGGGGCCATGATCTTCAATTGGCGCCTTAACCCGAAACAGATCGAGAAAGCATGAACATCAATATCAGTGTTATCATCGTTTGGTTGATCCTCGGGGCACTTGCCGGATCTATGATCGGAATGTTCACAACCTCCGCCAAAAAAGGGTCCGGCCGCTGGATGAACTTTGGCATCGGCCTGGTGGGCGCCTTCCTGGGTGGCATTATTTTCCGATTCTTCAGAATCGATCTGGGGTTGGGCAGGATATCCGTAAGTCTGGAAGATGTGGTCGCCGCTCTGGTCGGTTCGGTCATTTTCATCCTGTTTTTACGAATCATCAATCG
Source organism: uncultured delta proteobacterium (assembly GCA_963783425.1). Taxonomy (GTDB): domain Bacteria; phylum Desulfobacterota; class Desulfobacteria; order Desulfobacterales; family QNYZ01; genus CAWANO01. The sequence goes on along the minus strand of CAWANO010000002.1, from coordinate 372,638 downwards.
CTGACAAGGATCGCACCCCACCATGAAATCACCGCATCATGCGCGAACTGCGCTGATTGTGACCCTGGCGCTGCTGATGTTGGCACCGGTCCTGGCACCGGCCGCTGACCTCTTTTTTCTACAAAACCTGCCGGTCGACTGGATGACCAGGGAGGATGCCCAAATGATGTGGGCATCGGTTCAGCAGGTTTTGGAGGAGAACGAGGATCAGACGACGCTTATCTGGGAAAACCCTGAAACCGGGGCCGGCGGGGAACTCACCCCCATTGGTTCATACACCAAAGGTGAAATGCCCTGCCGGCGGTTGCAGATCTTCAACCGGGCCGGAAAGGATGAGGCCCGCTGGACTTTCGGGTTTTGCAAAGATCCCCAGAGAGGATGGCTGGTAGATCGGTAAGTCGCCTGCGTGAAGTTTGGAAACCATTTATGTAGATAAACCATAGGAGATAAAAATGAGTGACCTGGTTGTTATTGGCTTTGATGACGAAACCAGCGCTTTTGACATGCGCGCCGCACTGTCAAAAATGCAAAAAGAGTACCTCATCGAAATGGGCGACGTGGTGGTGGTGACCAAAGACGAAGAAGGCAAGGTTAAGCTGCACCAGGCCGTCAACCTCACCGCGGCGGGCGCCGTGGGCGGCGGTTTTTGGGGCATGCTGATCGGCATGATCTTTCTCAATCCGCTGGTGGGGGCGGCCGTCGGTGCCGGCGCCGGGGCGCTGTCGGGCAAGCTGGCCGATGTGGGCATCGACGACAAGTTCATCAAGGAGCTGGGCCAAACCCTCGGCAACGGCAGTTCGGCCCTGTTTGTCCTGGTGCGCAAGGCAACCCCGGACAAAGTGCTCGAGGGGTTGAAACAGTTCAAGGGTAAAGTGCTCAAAACCTCACTGACCGCCGACGGCGAAACCAAGCTGCGCGAAGTCCTCGAAAAGGCGTGACCATCAGTGTGTTTCGCATTTTCGCGCGATGAACCTTACCGCCGTTAGCGTGCCACATCACAACTTAGTGCTCCTGTTCGTAAAAACGGTGACGTAATGAGGGCGTCAAGGCGCCGGGATGACAAGGCGCGGAAAATAAGCAATATCGGGAATATTGCGTTTTTTCGCAACGCCGTTAGCCCGGATGGATTGGCGGCCGAATGTCATCGTATTTGCGAATAGGAGCACTTAGATACCAACAGCGAGCCATATCGATATTAGACGAGAAGCCGCCGTATAATTATTTATCTGGGGGTTCGGGGCAACGCACAAGTCGGCAATAAACGGTCTCATTGACATATCCTACCGACCATAGATTATAGCTCATGTTGGGGGATGTGCCTTCCCCTGCTTGTAGATTTCTCAGCCCTCAACACCGATGCAACACAATCGCGGATCACCCGCGCGACAATTCACCGAATTAAGTAAGCGACATAGGCCCAAAAAACCACCATATTTGTTCTCAATGGCGGGGTATCTGCCAGCAAAGCGCTCGATCGGCTGTTTACAAAGGCTGGCAAGTATCGCGTGCGGTCGCTTTGCCTTGCCAAAGGGACCTTTCATATTAACACAGGAGGAAGCGATGAGATTCAAAAAAACCAAAAGTAAAATGCTACTGATCGCCGTGACATTGGTTTTGACATTGGCGGCGCTGCCGGCCATGGCGGCCGACCAGCCCAACATCCTGGTCATCTGGGGCGACGATGTCGGCCAGTCCAATATCAGCGCCTACACCAAAGGTATGATGGGTTACAGAACTCCCAACATCGACCGGATTGCCGAAGAGGGCATGATCTTCACCGACTATTACGGCGAACAATCATGCACCGCCGGCCGCTCTTCATTTATTACGGGACAAAGCGTATTCCGCACCGGATTGTCCAAAGTGGGCCTGCCGGGCGCCAAAGAGGGCATGCAGGTGGAGGATCCCACCATTGCCGGTCTCTTGAAAGCGCAGGGCTACGCCACCGGGCAGTTCGGCAAGAACCACCTTGGAGACCGCGACGAGCACCTGCCCACCAACCACGGTTTTGACGAGTTTTTCGGCAATCTTTACCACCTTAACGCCGAAGAGGAGCCCGAGAACGAGGATTTCCCGGGTGACATGGTATTGGCCGACGGCACCACCTTTCTCCAGAAGTTCGGGCCCCGCGGCGTGATCAAGTCATCGGCTGACGGCACCATAGAAGACACCGGACCGCTGACCAGAAAACGCATGGAGACCGTGGATGATGAGACCTCGGAAGCTGCCCTCGATTTTATCGAGCGCCAGCAACAAGCCGGAAAGCCGTGGTTCGTATGGTGGAGCGGCACCCGCATGCACTTCCGCACTCATGTCAGCGCTGAGAACATGGCCAAAGCCAAAGAGATCTTCCCTGGCGCGGATGAGTACACCGCCGGCATGATCGAACACGACGCGGACATCGGCAAGTTCCTCGACAAACTCGACGAGCTGGGCATCGCCGATAACACGATCGTCTTCTATTCCACGGACAACGGACCCCATTACAACACCTGGCCCGATGCCGCTTCCACCCCCTTCCGGGGCGAGAAAAACACCAACTGGGAAGGCGGCTGGCGCGTGCCGGCCATGGTGCGCTGGCCCGGCAAGATCGAACCCGGTTCGGTGAGCAATGAGGTCGTGCACCACATGGATTGGCTGCCCACCTTTCTGGCGGCGGCCGGCGAGCCTGACATCAAGACCAAGCTCATAGCCGGCGGAGTGCAGGCCATCGGCCGCACCTACAAGGTGCACCTGGACGGTTATGACCTGCTCCCCCACTTGACCGGTATCGAGGAGAAGAGCCCTCGCAAGGAGATCTTTTATTTCTCCGACGACGGCGATCTGACGGCACTGCGTTACGAAGATTGGAAACTGATCTTCATGGAGCAAAAAGCCACAGGCACCTTCCGCGTATGGATGGAGCCGTTCGTGCCCTTGCGCGTACCGCTGATCTTCAACCTGCGCCGCGATCCCTACGAGCGCGCCAGCATCACCTCCAACACCTATTACGACTGGCTCTTGGACCGCGCCTTCCTGCTGGTGCCGGCCCAGGCCTACGTGGGCAATTTCCTGGCAACGTTCCAGGAGTTCCCACCGCGCCAGAAGGCCGCCAGCTTCAGCCTGGACCAGGTGATGGAGAAGATTGCCGCACCGGCCGTGCACTAATCGCATCTTTAGCCGGTTCTGAGCCGAGCATTCAGCGAGACCGCTTGCTCCACGTTGTTTTTTTCATGGTCTCGTTGAATGCCTATATCATCAAATGGCGCTGCTCGATCTCATCTGGCGTCGCTCACGTTGCGCCACTCTGAACTATTACTACCCTCAATGAAGGAGAAAATGATGCGTTACAAACCAAACATCTCAGTGACGACATTATTTGCTGTGCTTGCCGTGGTAGCCTTGGCGGCGATGCCTGCCCTGGCGGCCGACAAGCCCAACATCCTGGTGATCTGGGGCGATGACGTGGGTGTGCAAAACATCAGCGCCTATCATCGCGGCATGATGGGAGGCAGCACCCCGAACATCGACCGAATCGCCAACGAAGGCGCCATCTTTACAGACGCCTATGCCCAGCAGAGCTGCACCGCGGGCCGCGCCTCGTTCATCTTAGGCCAGCATCCGTTTCGAACGGGCCTGCTGACTATCGGCATGCCGGGCGCGAAACAGGGGATCCAGGATAAAGACCCCACCATCGCCGAGCTTTTAAAAAACCATGGTTATGTGTCCGGACAATTCGGCAAGAACCACCTGGGCGACCGCGATGAACACCTGCCCACCGCCCACGGTTTCGACGAGTTTTTCGGCAACCTCTACCATCTCAATGCCGAAGAGGAACCCGAGAGCGAATTTTATCCTACGGACCCCGAATTCATTAAAAAGTTCGGCCCCCGCGGTGTGCTGCGGGCCACGGCCGACGGCGAGATCGAGGACACCGGCCCGCTGACCCGCAAACGCATGGAAACGGCCGACACCGAGTTCCTCAACGCAAGCCTCGATTTCATCGAAAGGGCCCATGCGGCGGACAAGCCCTTTTTCGTGTGGCACAACTCCACTCGCATGCATGTCTGGACCCATTTGAGCGAAAAATACAAAGGCAAATCGGGCTATGGCCTCTATGCCGACGGCATGATGGAGCTCGACGACGGCGTGGGCGCCCTGCTCGACAAACTCGATGAGCTGGGTATCGCCGACAACACCATCGTCATCTTCAGCACCGACAACGGCGCCGAGAAGTTCACCTGGCCCGATGGCGGCACCACCCCTTTCCGTGGAGAAAAGGGAACCACCTGGGAGGGCGGCTTCCGGATACCGATGATGGCCAGGTGGCCGGGAGTGATTGAGCCGGGCACGATCATCAACGACATTTTCTCCCATGAAGACTGGATGCCCACACTGCTGGCCGCGGCCGGCGAACCAGGTGTCAAGGAGAAGCTGTTGACGGGTCACTCCGCCAACGGCAAAACCTTTAGAGCCCATCTAGACGGTTACGATCAAACCGACCTGCTATCCGGGAAAGGTCCCGGTAAACGAAACGAGATCTTCTACTTTGATGCCGGTGGCAACCTCAACGCCATTCGCTACAAGGACTGGAAAGCCCACTTTACCATCATGGAAGGCTCTATCGCCGAGGCCTACCGCAAAACACCAAGCTGGCCGCTGATTGTGAATTTGAGAATGGATCCTTACGAAGTGGGACCGGACTCTGCGATGTATGTTCGCAACTTCTATGCCGATACGATGTGGATGTTTGTCCCTGCGCAAGCCTATGTGGCCAAATTCCTGGAGACTTTCAAGGAGTTCCCACCCACGGCCGGAGACTCTCTGAGCATCGACGCGGTGCTGCGGCAGATGACATCAGGGGCGAGCCGTCAGTAGAACCATTGGGTCGAAAGGTCGAAGGTCGAATAGAAAGAAATGCCTCTTCGACGCTTGGACCTTTCGACCCTTCGACTTTTCCACCTTTTGACTCTTTGACTTTTTTCCTTGGAAAAACAATGACCGCACTTGAATCCATCAATGACCTGAAAGCCCGCATGTCCGAATCCATCATCGGCCAGGAGGCGGTGGTGGAACGCCTGATCCTCGCCCTTCTGGCCAACGGCAACGTGCTCATGGAGGGGCTGCCCGGCCTGGCCAAAACCCGTGCCATCAAAAGCATGGCCAAGAATCTGGAATCGGACTTCAGCCGCATCCAGTTCACGCCGGACCTGCTGCCGTCGGACGTCACCGGCACCGAGATCTATTACGATGAGGGCGGTAAAGGGCAATTTGTGTTCCAGAAAGGCCCCATTTTCGGCAACCTGATCCTGGCCGATGAGGTCAACCGCGCCCCGGCCAAGGTGCAGGCCGCCCTGCTCGAGGCCATGGAGGAGCGCCAGGTCACCGTGGCCGGCAAGACCTACAAACTGCCGGAGCTGTTCATGGTGCTGGCCACCCAGAATCCGGTGGAGCAGGAGGGCACCTACCCCCTGCCCGAAGCCCAGATGGACCGCTTTCTCATGCATGTCACCATCGGCTATCCCGACGACGAGGCCGAGGGCCAAATCGTTCGGCTGGTGCGCGCGGAAAGCAGTCAGAGCGGTGGTGAAAAACCTATTGCCATCGCCCAGGAGACCGTATTCGCCGCCCGGGCCGAGATTCATCAGGTGGCGCTGGCCGAACCCATGGAGCGCTACCTGGTGAGTCTAATCGCGGCCACCCGCCGACCGGCCGAATTCAGCAAGGAGTTGGGCGAGTGGATCCTGGTGGGGGCCAGCCCCCGGGGGTCCATCGCCCTGGACAAGGTCAGCCGCAGCCACGCCTGGTTGCATGGGCGCGACCACGTCACCCCCGATGATATCCGCGCCGTGGTGCACGACTGCCTGCGGCACCGTCTCATGCTGACCTACGAGGCCAACGCGGCCGGGGTTTCGGCTGATGCCGTGATCGACGAACTCATCAAGCAGGTGGCGGTAGCTTAAGGGCGAAGCTGAAACGTTTTGAGGCCGAAAGTTGAACCAAACTGAACATCCAACACTCAACGTTCAACTTCCAATCCTCAAGCAAAAAACCAAAATCCAATCAAAATCGAAGTTGAATGATTAATCGTTTGTTTTCCAAAATGAAAGAAAACCTTATCTGAAAATTGAACGTTGGACGTTCAATGTTGAAAGTTTATTTTTCCCTTTGACTCTTCGAACCAAGTTTTATTATGCTCAACCTTGCCATCACAAAAGACACATCCCGCGCGGCCGCTAAGCAAGCCAGCGAAGATCTGGATGAGCGCGTCTACGTTAGCCTGGCCCATTTGGTGCGGTTGTCCCATCAGGCCAGCGGATTCTCTTTCCTGCCTCGCCAGCCGCTAAACAGCCTGCTTTCCGGCCGCCACGCCGCTAAGGTCCGCGGCCGCGGGCTCAATTTCGAAGAGATCCGCGCCTACCTGCCCGGAGATGACATCCGTTCCATCGACTGGAAAGTGACCGCCCGAACGCGTGAGCCCCACATTCGGGTCTACACCGAAGAGCGCGAACGGCCCTCCTATCTCATCGTCGACCAGCGCATCGCCATGTTCTACGGCAGCCGCGTGCGCATGAAATCGGTGGTAGCCGCTGAAGCCTGCGCCCTGGGTGCTTGGCGTATTATATCCATGGGCGACCGCGCCGGCGCCCTGGTATTCGACGATACGGAAATCACCGAAGTACGGCCCCACCGTAGCCGCCGGAATGTGATGCGCATTCTGCAGGCCGTGGCGGACAAAAACCACGCTCTCAAGACTGACCACGAAACCCGATCCGACCCGGTCATGTTGGTTAGGGCACTGGAACAGATCCGGCGCCGGGTCACTCACGACGCTCTGATCACCGTCATCAGTGACTTTGACGGTTTCGACGAGCAGGGCCGCAAACTGCTGCTCGAGCTGAGCCAACACAATGATGTGATCGGAGTGCTGGTGCATGACCCCAGCGCCACCGAGCTGCCCGAAAGCCGTGATTTTGTGATCACCGACGGCGAGTTGCAGGTTGAGCTTAAACTGGCCGACCGGCGCGTTCGCCAGCGGGTCCACGAGGCAACCGAGGGACGCATCGCCAGGGTGATGGAAACGCTGCATGCCATCAGGGTGCCCGTGCTGCCGCTCAATACAGTGGAGGAGGTGGCCCGGCAGGTCAGGCGGCTGCTTGGAAGGCATTTGTGATTTGTGATTGTGTTCGAAGAGGCAGATGAAACTGCCTTCTGGCTTGAGCTTATTATTGATTCACAAATCATGAAACCTGAACGGATAGAACCCATGCTCAACGAGGCTAATGAGCTGGTTTAGATCTTCGTGGCCTCCAGACAAACGGCCAAGAAAAATAAAAATTACTAATCAAAAATCGCCAATCACCAATGAACCTGAGCAATCTGCGCGATATCATTGAACCGCCGACCATCGCTTTGTGGCCCCCAGCACCCGGTCTGGTGCTTTTGGGCATGCTCATTCTGCTATGGGCGGCGGTGGCTTTGGTGCTCTGGTGGCGGCACTGGCAGCGCAACGCCTATCGCCGCGAGGCACTGGCCGATATGACAGCCATCGCCGCCCGGATTCGATCCCCCCAAACCCGCGCAGTGGGGCTGCAACAGCTTTCCGTGCTTCTCAAGCGTGTCGCCCTGGCTGCGTACCCCCGCGCGGATGTGGCCTCTCTCACCGGCGATGAGTGGGACACGTTTCTCGACCAACACATTGGCGAAAAACTCTTCCGCAAAGGGCCCGGACAGGTGTTGGCCGCGGCCATGAACGACCCCGACCCCGGCGACGGTTTGACGTCTGCCGACTACGACCGTCTGATCCAGGCCGTACGACGCTGGATAAACAGCCATCGGACAGCAGCAGATTCGATGTCTCCAGCGGAGGCCGGAGCCTGAATCGATGCTCACCTTCGGCCACCCCTGGCTCTTTTTAGCCCTGCCCCTGCCACTGTTGTTGCGCTGGTTGCTACCCGCTTATGGTGAGCAGCGCCCGGCCGTGCGCTTGCCCTTCTTCAACATGCTCACCCGATCCAGCGATGCCAAATCCGCCCAGGGCGCTGTCGTACGGCGGCGCAGCGTGATTCAGGCGTTGCTTTTTATCATCATCTGGTGCGCCGTGGTAACGGCCCTGGCCCGGCCGCAGTGGCTGGAACCACCGGTGGTGCGGGAACTGCCCACCCGCGACCTGTTGCTGGCCGTGGATCTCTCAGGGTCAATGGAAGCCGAAGATTTTAAGAACGCCCAAGGCGAGACCGTGGACCGCCTGACCGCGGTCAAGGAAGTGCTGGACGAGTTCCTCTCCCGGCGCAAGGGGGACCGCGTCGGGCTGCTGGTCTTTGGCACGGCCGCTTTTGTCCAGGTACCCTTTACCCAGGATCTGGAAGTCAGCCGACAACTGCTCAACGAAACCGAAGTCCGCATGGCCGGCCCCAAAACCGCCTTCGGCGATGCCATCGGCCTGGGGATTTCGCTCTTTGAACGCAGTGAGGTCGAGCAACGGGTCATGATCGTTCTGACCGACGGCAATGACACCGGCAGCAAAGTGCCCCCCCACGAGGCGGCCCGCATCGCGGCCGACAAGGGCATCGTGATCCACACCGTGGCCATCGGCGACCCCAGTACCGTGGGCGAGGACAAACTGGACGAAGAAGCCCTCAAGCAGGTAGCCGAAATCACCGAGGGCGAGTATTTCTTTGCCGGCGACCGTGAGCAGCTCGAAGGCATCTACGCTGAACTCGACCGCCTGGAGACCCGCAAAGTGGAAACTGTCTCCTACCGTCCCCGCATAGACCTGTTTCACTGGCCCCTGGCGCTGATCGCGGTGCTTTTTTTGAGCTATCACCTGATGATATTGGTTGTGAGTGGGCGGAAAAATGGGGGGTCGAAAGGTTGATGGAGAAGGCAAAAACGTTGAAGATTTGTGGATCTGGCAACAGGCACGTATTTTGGTGAAAGAAATATGCCAAGATTTTAACGAAGGCAGCGGTTCGCGTGATTTTGGATTTCGTGACCAGATTCAGAGGGCCGGCGTATCGATAATGAACAATATTGCCGAAGGGTTTGAGCGAATATCTGATGTAGAGTTTGCCCGTTTTCTTGACATTGCAAAAGGCTCTTGCGGCGAGACAAGAAGCTTGTATTACACTGCCGAAGACCTGGGATATTTAACACCGGACATTGCGCAAACACGCCGAGAAAGGGCCATGAAAATCTCAGGTGGGATATCCTTACTCAGTAAACATCTCAGGAATAAAGTCTAAGCGTCAATGCCCAAAGCTTGGGAAGCATTTTTTTTGCTCTTCGACCCTTTGACCCTTCGACTTTGGACTTAAAAATGTCTCATTTTTTCTCAAACCTCCACTTCCTCCGCCCCTGGTGGCTGCTGGCGCTGCTGCCCGGCGCCCTGTTGTGGTGGCACCTGCGCCGAAGCGCGGATCCACTGAAGATGTACCGCGGTGCGATCGCTCCGCATCTGCTCAAGCACCTCGTGATCGGCGAAACAAAGCGGGGACTTTTTCACCCGTTGCGCCTCTTTCCCCTGGCCTGGCTGTCACTGGTCATTGCCCTGGCGGGCCCGAGCTGGCGCGCGGAGCCATCGCCTTTTGCCGAACAGCAGGCCGGATTGATGGTGTTGCTCAAAACCAGCAGTTCCATGAAAGCCCAGGACCTGCCGCCCACGCGGATGGAACGGGCCGTTTACAAATTGCACGATCTTTTTGCCGTGCGCGGCCAGGAACCGACCGGGCTGATCGCCTACAGCGGCAGCGCCCATCTGGTGATGCCACTCACCAAAGACACCCGCATCATCGAGCAGATGGCCGGCGAACTCTCCCCCGAGATCATGCCGGTGGACGGCGACCGTTTGATCGATGCCCTGGCACTGGCCCAGGAGCAGTTTGACCGTAGCCAAGCCACCGGCTCGATCCTGATCATGGCCGACAGTATCGATGAATCCCAGGCAAACGCGCTGAGTGAGTATCGCAAAAAGGCGGGCTTGCCCGTCCAGGTCCTGGCTATGGGTGCTGAACCCCAGGCGGCCAGAGCGGCCGTGGCGCAGGGCGCCCGAGCCCTGGATGCAGCGGTGCATACCCTAACGGTCGATGACGGCGATGTTCGCGACCTCGTCTCCGGCGCTAAACGCATGGTCAAGGAGGTCAGCGCGCAGCAGGCTGGCTCCCGCCCGCGGGATGAGGGCTACTGGTTGGTGCCTTTTATCGCATTGTTGATCGCGCTTGGGGCGCGGCGAGGATGGAGCCTGCAATGGCTATAAACACCAAAAAACGATCGGTCGTTACCTATGCCAGCGCCGTTTCGCTGCTGATGGCGGTAGCCACGCTCTTTTACTGCCTGGTGATCTCCAACACCTGCGCCATGGACACCTTCTTTTTCACCGCCGACCAGCAGGGCCAGCGCCTCTACCGGCAGGGAAAATATGAGGCTGCGGCCAAACGCTTTGCCGCCTTGCAGTGGCGAGCGGCTGCGCTTTTCCGCGCCGGCGATTTCAAGCAAGCCGCGGCCCTTTACAGTGGGGTAAGTTCCGCCGAGGGCGCCTACAATCACGGCAATGCCCTGGTGATGCAGGGCCTGTATGAAGATGCCATCAAGAGCTATGACCGCGCCCTATCATTGAAGCCGGGGTGGCAAGATGCCCAGAATAATCGCCGGATCGCCGAAGCCCGGGCCGAACGGGTTAAAAAAGAGGGCGGCGACATGACCGGCGGCCAAATGGGCGCCGACGATTTTACGTTTCAAAAAAACAAGTCCGGCGAGCAACCGGAGCAGTCAACCGAAGCGGTCGCCGCGCCGGGCGAAGCCGAAATGCAGGCCATGTGGCTGCGGCGGGTCCAGACCCGGCCAGCCGATTTCCTGCGCGCCAAGTTTGCCTATCAGTATGCAACAAAGCCGGACGCTTCAGAAAATGACCAAAATTGATTGTACCTTTGGGAATAAAAATGTGTCTCGGTAAAAACCAATTTATCTCTGTAGCGGCGTTGATGCTCTTTGCTTCTGACGCTACCGCTGACTGGGGTTTGCGCAGATAATGACGGAGTTGCGGATTCGGACATCCTGATCCGCACGGCGATAAAGCCGCCGGCGAATATCGTCGTGGGCCAGCGGGTGATATTGCAGGTGGGTGTGCTGGCCGCCGACGGTTGGGCCCAGATCAAAAATGTGCGCGATTTTTCCGTGGAGGGCGCCCAGGTGGTACGTTACGGGAGCCAGGGTACGCGTTTGAACGAAACTATCCAGGGCCGAGCCTTTAGCGGCCAGCACTACGATCTGTCGCTTTTTCCCTGGCAAACGGGTACCATCAACGTACCTTCGATAGCGGTGGAAGTCGAAGTGAGCCGTTGGGGCAGCAACGGCGGAAAAGCGTCCCAACGGTTAGAGACGCCGCAAACCACCTTTGAGGTGAACACGCCGCCCGGCGCCGAGGGTATTCAGGGCCTGATCAGCACACCCGAGCTCAAGGCCACCCAGCGATGGGCGCCCGAGCAAAAAAAATTCAAGGTCGGCGAGGCCATCAAGCGCACCATTGAACTCAGCGGTCGCGACCTTTCCGGTATGGCCTTTACCCCCTTGCACTTTGAGTCGACCGACATGGTGTCGGTTTACGCGGCCGAACCCCGCGTCGACGACCGGTTTGATCGGGGAACTCTCAGCGGCGCGCGGGTGGAAACCGTCACCTATGTTTTCAGCCGCGAGGGAGTGGTCGAGCTGCCCGAGATCGTTGTTCCCTGGTGGGATACTGATCAAAACAAACTCAAGCAGGCCGTGCTCCCGGCCTTGAAGCTGGAAATCGCTCCCTCGCCCACGGCGGCAACAGGAGCAACAAACGGCGTTGCCCAGGAAGGAACCCGGACCTTACCCCTATGGATGGCCTCGGTACTGTCCTTAATGGCGCTATTGTTAATTTTGGCCATAATCTTTCGCGATCGGCTTCATGGCACCTGGAGGCAATACCAGCAAGCCCGGTGCGAAGATGAGCGTTACTACTTTCGTCAGTTTGCCAAAGCCACCCGGTCCAATGATCCCAACACCACCTACAACCGTCTCATGCGTTGGCTGGACCGCATCCACGAAGGCCCGGGAGCGGCGCGCCTAGACGATTTTCTGCGGCACCACGGCGATGAAGCGGCCCTGAAAGAAGCTGATCGGCTGCAACAAGCCCTTGGCAAACCCGGCACTGGCTGGTCAGGAAAGCCCCTTGTTGCGGCCATGCGCGTGGCGAGACGCCGATGGCACCAAACAAAGAATATCAGGCAGGCCGATTTGAGCCTGCCCCCGTTAAACCCATAGTTGAAAGGTCCATTTTCGACCCTTTGACCTTTCGACTCTTCGACCTTCGACTCTTCGACTTTTGACTTTGACCATTGACCCAACTTCCATCAAGGAGGCATCATGACTATCACCCACAAACGATATATCTTCACTGCGGCCCTGCTCCTGGTTTTGGCCCTGCCGGCATTTTTGTATGCCGATGACGACCCCCTGCCCTCCTGGAACGACGGCACCGCAAAACAGGCTATCGTTGATTTCGTCGCCGCGGTTACCAAAGAGGGCGGCGCTGACTACGTGCCCGCCAGCGAACGCATCGCGGTTTTCGACAATGACGGCGCCCTCTGGAGCGAACAACCGCTCTATTTCCAGCTCGCTTTTGCCATCGACCGCGTCAAGGCGCTGGCCGATGAAAACCCCGACTGGAAGGCCACCCAGCCCTTCCAGGCGGTTTTAGAAAATGACCTGGAAGCGCTGGCGGCGGCGGGCGAAAAGGGCCTTTTGCAGCTTGTGATGGCCACCCATGCCGGCATGACCACCGACGAGTTTGCCGCCACGGTCAACAGTTGGATAGAAACGGCCCGGCACCCGCGCTTTGAAAGGCCTTACACGGAGCTGGTCTACCAGCCCATGCTGGAAGTGCTTGACTATCTGAGGGCCAACGGGTTCAAAACCTTCATCGTCTCCGGCGGCGGTATCGAGTTTATGCGGCCGTGGACCGAGCGCGTCTACGGCATTCCCCCGCAACAGGTGGTCGGTAGCAGTATCAAAACAACATTCGAGCTGCGCGACGGTGTGCCCGTACTGGTGCGGCTGCCTGAAATCAATTTCATCGACGACAAGGCCGGCAAACCCGTCGGCATCAATCAACACATCGGCCGGCAGCCCATCGCCGCCTTCGGAAATTCCGACGGCGACCTGCAGATGCTGCAGTGGACCACCGCCGGCGAGGGCAAGCGCTTCGGCTTGATCGTTCACCACACCGATGCCGAGCGTGAATGGGCCTACGATCGCCAGTCGCACATCGGCCGCCTGGACCAGGCGCTGGTTGAAGCCCAAGAAAAAGGCTGGACCGTGGTAGACATGAAAAAGGAATGGAAAGTAATCTATCCCTTTCAGAAATAGGTGCCTTGCCCCAGCCGGAGAGCCCGGTCTGATAGTGAACGGACTTGCAATTCGTTACGATTTGTGGTGGGTTTTACGGACCGGTTCACCACCGGCGACGCCGGGCAACCGGGAAGCAGATTTTTCTGCAATAGTATAGATCCCCCGAACCACTCAACACGAACAGGGTGATAACATGAAAAGATCCAACTCAGCAGTGGCAATAATGTTGACGGCATTAGTTGCGTTAGGCCTTGCGGCCTGCACCTCGACCAAGCTGGTCAACGACTGGAGTGACACCAGCTTCGAGAATAAACCCTTTAAACGCATCCTGGTGCTCTCGTTGATCAAAGATGACCTCCAGCGGCGCGGATACGAGCAGATCTTTGCCGAGCAAATCACCGGCAATGATGTGGTCGGCATAGCCGGCCATACACTCATGGACGATGCCAAGGATTACGGCAGTAAACCCAAGATCAGGGAAGCCATTGAAAAGTCCGGTGCCGATGCGGTGCTTCTGGCAAAATTGGTTTCCATCGATAAGACACAGACCCAAGTTCCCGGACGTGTGGATTACGTCCCCCGCTTCGGCGGCTATGGCTACGGCTACCACGGCTATTACGGCAGGGCCTACGACACCATCTATTCACCCGGCTACATCAAAACCGACACCATTGTCACCCTGGAAACCACCGTCTATGACGCTGAAACCGAGAAGATGGTCTGGGCCGGTGGCACCAAAAGCTTTAACCCCAACTCGGCCAAGAAGGTGGTGCGGGAAAATGCCGAATTGATTCTCTCGAGCATGAAAAAAGCCAGGTTGCTACCTTAAATTTTGAAAAAAAGCACTGGTCCAGACCAGCTGTGGCGGTCGCCGCCAACCCGGCGGCGGCCCCTGAGCACGCTGGTCCTTCACTTTCGCCCCAAAAGCGTCCCCGCCGGAACACTCGATTTCCGGCTGACCTGGGGGCAGGGCGGCATGGCGGCCGTACTGATTTTCAACCAGTTCGCCACCGGCATCCTTCTGAAATTCGTCTACCAGCCCACCGCCGCCGGGGCCTACCACTCCATCGATGCGCTTCAAAACGGGCTGCTCTTTGGTAGACTGATTCGCAACCTGCACTACTGGGGCGCCAACCTGCTGTTGCCGCTTGTTCTGCTTCACATGTTGCGTGTTTTTTACACTGGCGCCTATGGATCGCCACGGCGCGGCACCTGGCTGGTGGGCCTGGCACTGCTGGCCACGGTGCTGACGGCCAACTTCAGCGGCTATCTGCTGCCCTGGGACCAACTGGCTTACTGGGCCACCACCGTCTGGACGGCCATGCTGGGCTATGTGCCCCTGGTCGGGGAGCCGCTACAATTGGCGTTGCGCAGCGGCAACGAAGTCGGCCAGGCATCACTACAGCTCTTTTACACCCTCCATACGGCCATGGTGCCGGCCCTGTTGCTGTTGTTGCTGCCCTATCATTTCTGGCGCATCCGCAAGGCCGGAGGATTGGTGGTGCCGCGTTTACCTGACGAGCCGCCCGATCCCTCACCACCGCGCGTGCCAGCCTGGCCGGACCTGTTGATCAGGGAGACAGCCACGGGGCTATGTCTGATGGCGTTTCTGATGATGCTGGCAGTGCTTTTCAATGCGCCACTAGGCGATCCCGCAAACCCCGGATTAAGCCCCAACCCCACCAAGGCTCCCTGGTTTATGGCCGGATTTCAGGAGCTGCTGCTTCATATGCATCCGCTTTTCGCAGCGCTGGTCATCCCCGGCCTGGTGGTTGGCGCGTTGATCTGGCTGCCTTTTGCGCGATACCCCAAGAACACCGCCGGAGTGTGGTTCGCGTCATCTGCCGGGCGAACGACCAGCATTATAGCGGCCGCGGTCGCACTTGTGATGACACCTGCTGCCATCTTCGTGAGCGATAAAGTGTTGCGGCCCAACGGCTGGGGCGCCTGGATGCCGCCGCTGATCCGCGAAGGCCTGCTGCCCACGGTCCTGTTGATGGCCGCCGCGGCCGCCGTCTACGCCGCTGTTCGCATTCGCTGGCAGGGCGACAAAAACGAAGCGGTGCAGGCCGTCTTCACCCTGTTTGTGGTCTCATGGGTGATGATGACCGTTACCTGTGTCTGGTTCCGGGGAGCACAGATGGCACTCGGCTGGCCGTGGGGATAAGCATGAAAAAATCCATGAAACAGAAGCCGGAAAAGCCCCTAAAGACATCACCAAAGACCGAGCCAACCTCGTCTCGAAGATCATTTCTCAATCGGCTTTGGGCGGCGCTGGGGGTGTTGGCGCTGATCGAAATCATCTGGGTGGCCTTCTCCTTTCTTAAACCCCGCCGCCCTCAGGCCAACGGTGATGGTTTCGGCACACGCATCGATTGCGGCGCGGCCGACAGCTTCGAAAAGGGGTCGGTCACGGCTTTTGTCAGGGGACACTTTTACCTTAGCCGACTCGATGATGGCGGATTTTTAGCCCTGTCTCGACAGTGCACACACCTGGGCTGCACTGTTCCCTGGGATGGTGAACAAAGGAAGTTTATCTGCCCCTGTCACGCCTCGGCCTTTGACATCACCGGCGATGTCCTCTCGGCTCCAGCCACCCGGGCCCTGGACCTGTTTACGGTGGACATTGAAAATAACATGGTCCGCGTCGATACCGGCAAGCGCATCAAACGCAGTCAATTTCGGCCGGAACAGGTCGTCTATGCCAAAGCCGATGCGAAAACGGATACCTGATCGTTAATGGATCGCTGGAAACTCATCGCCATCATCGCCACGGCGCTTATCGTGCTGTCGATCCCGGCATACCTCTTTAAACAACGGATTGAGAATCAAACAACCGCTGGTCAGGAGGTGATGCCAGGGGCGCAATTCGTGGGCAGCGAAGCCTGCAAGTCGTGTCACAAAGCCGCCTACGACAACTGGAAGGGCTCCCACCATGACCTGGCCATGGATGTGGCCAGCGACGAGTCGGTGCTGGGAGACTTCAATGGTGCCACCTTCACCCATTTCGGCGCCGAATCCCGGTTCTACCGCAAAGACAACCGCTTCTTTGTGCACACCACGGGCCCCGAAGGAATCATGGGTGACTTCGAGATCACCCACACCTTTGGCGTCTACCCCCTGCAGCAATACTTGGTGCCCTTTTCCGGGGGCCGTAAACAGTGCCTGCCCATTGCTTGGGATGCCCGCCAAAACAGGTGGTTTCACCTTTATCCAGACCAGCCCCTCGATCCGGAAGACTGGCTCTACTGGACCAATGCCGGGCAGAACTGGAACGGCATGTGCGCCGAATGTCACAGCACCAACCTGAAGAAGAATTACGACCCCGAAGCCAACACCTATGATACCACCTGGTCGCAGATTGACGTGGGTTGCGAGGCCTGCCACGGCCCGGGATCGGCCCATGTACGGTGGGCCGAACTGCCCGAGATGGGCCGCCCCCAGGTCGACAACTACGATCTGGTGGTGCGCACGGCCAACATGACGCCCAGTGAACAGATCGAACTGTGCGCGCCCTGCCATTCGCGGCGCATGTCCCTGGGTGACAACACCCACGACATTGAAGCCTTCATGGACTACGGCATCCCCCAGCTGCTCTCGCCGGGTATGTACTTCGCCGACGGCCAGATCCTCGACGAGGTCTACGTCTACGGTTCTTTCATGCAAAGCAAGATGTACGACCGCGACGTGCGCTGCGCCGACTGCCACGACGTTCACAGCATCAAACGCATCAAGGAGGGCAACGACCTCTGCCTGCAGTGTCACCGGGCCGACATCTACGACACCAAGTCGCACCACTTCCATAAAAAAGAAGGGGAGCCGGGAGAGCCCATTCGCGATGCGAACGGTCAGGTGCTTTTCGAGGTGGGCAGCGGCGCGCAGTGCGAGCAGTGCCACATGCCCGGGCGCAACTATATGGGCATCGACTACCGGCCCGATCACAGCTTCCGTATCCCGCGACCTGACCTGACCGTCGAGATGAGCGTACCCAATGCCTGCGATCGCTGTCATGTGGACAAACCCACCCAGTGGTCGGTAGATGCCGTTGCCAAGTGGTACGGCCAGCGCTACCGGCCCCACTACGGCTCGATCCTCCATGCTGGCCGGCAGAGAACGCCCGAGGCCAAGACCTACCTGATCAAGTTGGCCGATGATCGCCTCTATCCGGTAATTGTTCGCGCCACGGCCTTGGGGTTGCTCAGGTCCTACCAGGGGGCCGATGTGGACGAGGCGCACCGCAAGGCCTTGATCGATGAAGCCCCGCTAATGCGCCAAACGGCCGTATCCATGCTCGACGCCCAGCCGCCCCCCCAATTGCTGCCTGCCCTGGTGCCCATGCTCTACGATCCAGTAAAGGCCGTGCGTATCGAAGCGGCCCGGGCCCTGGCAGCAGTGTCCGACAAGCCGTTCGACCAGCGGCAGCGAGACCGGTATGAAACGGTGCTGGCAGCGTACGAGCAAGCCATGCGCTACACAGCGGATTTCGCGCCCTCGCGGCACAATCTGGGAAATCTGTATGACGCCTTGGGGGAGACCGAGCGAGCCATCGCAAGCTACCAGGCGGCCATTGTCATTGACAACCTCTTCTTCCCGGCCAAGGTCAACCTGGCCATGATCTACAACCGGCAAGGTAACAATGATCAGGCCGAACGGTTGCTCCGGGAGGTGGTCAAACACCACCCAGAGATGTACGACGTGCATTACTCTTTGGGGTTGCTGTTGGCCGAGCGCCAAAAGTACCAGGAAGCGACACGCTTTCTCTCCACCGCCGCTCGCGGCCTGCCCGGACGCGCCCGCGTCTCCTATAACCTGGGCGTGCTGCTGGATTTTCTTCAAAAAGACGTTGAAGCGGAGGCGGCTTTAGGCAAAGCGCTGGCCATCGCGCCCGATAATGCCGACTATCTGACGGCACTGGCCCAGTTTTATCTAAAGCGCGGCCGCCTGCGCGAGGCCCAGCCTTTGGCCGAACGCCTCATTCAATCCCACCCCAACCATCCGGCTGCCGCCCGAATGAAGGCCTTTATTGAGCAGGAGCAAGCCAAGCAGAAGGAGTAGTTAAAATTGATCGAAAATTGTTCGATGTTTCAAAGACTATGGATCGGCGCCGTCGTATCCCTCATGGTGACGCTCTCGCCCGGCGTGGAAACCGCCCGCGCCCAAACGGCCGACAGCGCCGCCAAGCACAGCAACTGGACGCAGGCCCTGGCCCACACGGTGTTGCGCATGCACAACCCCCAATACAACGGCAAGGGGCAATTCCAGATCGAGGGTGGCAAGGTGCTGGCGGCCGGGCTTGCCGGCACCGACATCCTCGACCTGACCCCTTTGGGCCAGATGGACCTGATCGCTCTGGACCTGCGGGGACTGCCCGTCGGCAACATTGATGCCCTGCAAGGGTTGCCCCTGCGTGAGCTCTACCTGGAAGATACGACGGTTAAAGATCTCACACCCCTAAAGGGCATGCCGCTCATCCGTTTGTACCTGAGCAACACGCCGGTCCAGGACCTGACGCCGCTGAAGGGCATGCCTATCACCGCCCTCAATCTGCTGGGCACACCGGTGGCGGACCTCTCGCCCCTGTCGAAAATGCCCTTACAGTTTCTGTGGCTCAACGAAACACCGGTCACCGATATCACGCCTCTGGCAGGGTGCCCTCTGGTGAGTCTGACCCTACACCAGACAGCGGTAAGCAATTTAACGCCCTTGGCCGGCAGCCGGCTGGAACGCCTTCATATCGGTGAAACCCCGGTGACAAACCTCATGCCGCTAGGCGATGTGCCACTCAAAAGGCTGATCTTTACCCCGGCAAACATTACCCAAGGCATCGATCTCATGCGCACCAAGCAATCCCTCAATGAAATCGGACCGAGTTTTGAAAACCGGATGTCATCCACCCAGTTCTGGAAGCTTTTCGACCAGGGCGCCTTTCAAACTGCCAATAAAAACGGAGTAACCCATGAATAGATGGCGCAAAAAAATAACGGCAGTGGTCTGCGCCGTGGCCATGAGCGGTTTGATGCTTGGCCCCATCGGTTGCAGCAGCCCCGCGGGCAAGGTGTCCACCCACAAGGCCAAAAAGGCCTCGCCCATTCACGACACCAAGGTCGAAAAGGCCAAAAAGGATGTGAAAAAAATCATCGACTGAAAGGGGCTTGGTCGGCGTTGCGGGTTCAAGTTGAATCCATCTCAATAAATGTAAGGGTTCAGGGCAAGGCACGGATTGGTGAAAAATTGGTACCGCCGCCATGGGTCCCTAAATTTTTTTGAGAGCGGCTCTGGCCTTTCGCCGCAGCATGAAGGCCAATACCAAAGGCGGCCCAAAGGTCAACGCCTCCAGCAGGAAGACCCGGATAATCGGGCCGTCGAAGGGTGGCGGCACATGCGGCATCGTCTTCAGCCAGGGAACGGGCAGGGATACCCCGGCCGAACTGACAGGCCAGAACATCGCCAGGCTCGTGTTGACATACAAGCTGTCCAGCAAAAAGTGGCTGAGCCAGGCCACCGCAACACCCAAGGCCACCCACGGATATTTCTGGATCATCCGCCCCCCCAAACCACCCACCGCCAGCGATAGGCAGACCATCGCCAGCCCGTTGACGATGATGCTGTGGCTGGCGTGGTAGCGGTAGTGCCCCCAGCCGGGAATGGGCCAGTCCGGAATATTGGCGACGGCGATCATGGCGATGATAAAGAGCAGCCGCCAAAAACCGCTCCCGAGCCTTGGCATGCAAAGCAGCCCGATGGTCGAGCCAGCCAGGATGTGGCCCAGGGTTGTCATGGCATCATCCGCCTGCCTCGGTTTCGTTCAATTGCGGCAGGATATCGCGCGTCACAAATCCGTATTGAGGCACCAGTGCCATCACCGCGTTAACGTAGTCCCAGGCCCGTTCAGGAGCCCCGCAAAAGATTTCGAGCTGCGCCAGGTGGGCCAGGATCTCCGGTGACGTGGCCCAGCGTACCACCAATGGATCGTTCTCGGACCAATCCAACCCCAGCGCCAGTGCCTTCTCGAGGAACTCGCGAGCGGTGTTGTTGCTCCCGCCAAAGACTGTTGGCGTCCACATCGTGTGAACGCCGATGATCAAATGGCTTTTGGGGCTGCGATCGTTCATCTTGAACGCCTCGATCATGGTGTTTTTCGATTTGGCGCCGAAGTAGAACATCTTCAGCGTTCGCAGCGATGCCAGCTTGCCGTAGGCGGCGGCCAGCACTACGGTGGTTTCGGCATTGCCGGCTATTTCATGGGCGCTCTGGGCGTGCCGTAGCGCGCTATGATAATAACGGTAAGCCTCCGCCTTGCGGTCGGCGCGCACGATATTGCCCAGCTGGATGTTGATCAGAGCGGCATAGTAGTGAGCGTGCCATGCCTCCGGGTAGTGCCTGACAAACCCGTTGGCGCGACCGAGCAGTTGCCGATGGGCGCCTTCATCATAGGAAAAATAGTGGGCCTCGATCTGCTTTTTAAGCTGCAGAAAGGCCTCTTGCGCTTCAGGCGGCGTCTCTCCGTTGGCAAAGGAAGTCGATACCAGCAGGGCAAGCAATATACTCACAACTTTGAAATAGTGACGCATCGCCAGGCCCGCAATTGAATACAAAAGATTTCTGTCGGTTGAAAGAACGGCTACAAATCTAACGCATCAAAAATTTTTCGACAATACCATCGATTCGAGTCGCCTGAAAGAGGCCAACCGCCGCGATCAAATTCTGGGCAGGTCGCAACACGCTTTTTGGGGCAGATCGCTGCGCCCCATCAGGTAAAGATCCGCGGCCCGGGCCGCTTCCCGGCCTTCGGAAATGGCCCAGACGATCAGCGATTGCCGCCGGCGGGCATCGCCGGCGGCAAAGACCCCGGCTTTTAAGGTCATATAATCCGGCCCGGTTCGAATCGTGCCTCTTTCATCCAGATCCAACCCCAGCTGCGCCACGATGGTATCGGCCTCGGGGCCTACAAAGCCCATGGCCAGCAGCACCAGCTCGGCCGGCCACCGCTTGCGGGATCCAGGAATCTCCTCATAGCGCGCCGGCCGACCTGCTTCCTCGCTCCACTGCACCTCGACCGTCTCGACGCTACTCACGGCTTTTCCCTTCTGGTCACCGACAAACCGCTTGGTGAGTATGTTCCAGTATCGTTGGACACCCTCCTCGTGGGAGCTACTGGTGCGCAGGCGCACGGGCCAGTAGGGCCAGGGTTGATGCAAGGGGCGCTCATCGGCTGGCTGAGGCATGAGCTCAAAGTTGGTCACCGAAGCTGCGCCCTGGCGGTGGCAGGTGCCGATGCAGTCGCTGCCTGTGTCGCCGCCGCCGATCACGATCACGTGCTGGCCGCGAGCGCTGATGGGCAGGGCCTGGGCCTCACCCGAGATCACCCGGTTTTGGCCGCTGAGAAAATCCATGGCAAAATGGATGCCCTCGAGGGTGCGCCCCGCGATGGGCATATCACGCGGGCGGGTGGCGCCGGTACACACCATCACGGCATCGAAATCCTGGTGGAGGGTTTCGGCGGTCAGGTCGCTACCGGCGTGCACCCCGCACTGGAAATCGACCCCCTCCTTGCACATTAAGGCGATCCGTCGCGCCACCACCGACTTTTCCAGCTTGAAATCGGGAATACCGTAACGCAGCAGCCCACCGGGCTTGGCGTCGCGTTCGAACACAACCACCGCATGGCCAACGCTGTTGAGCTGCTGGGCGCACGCCAGCCTGGCCGGTCCCGAACCGATCACGGCAACACGCTTGCCCGTGCGCCCTGCGGGCGGGTGCGGCGCCAACCAACCTCGCTTAAAAGCACGCTCGATGATCGTTTGCTCGATCTGCTCGATGGTCACCGCCGGGGCGTTAATGGCCAGCACGCAGGCCTCCTCGCAGGGCGCCGGGCAGAGACGTCCCGTAAATTCTGGGAAATTATTGGTGGCGGCAAGTTGCTCGTAGGCCACCTGCCAGCGGCCGTGGTAGACCTCGTCGTTCCAGTCCGGGACGCGGTTGCCCAACGGGCAGCCGGCATGGCAAGTGGGCATGCCGCAGTCCATGCAGCGGGCGGCCTGCTTTCGCAGGTCTGCTTCTGAAAATGGCTCGTATATCTCCTTGAAATCGGTCAACCGTTGCTCGACGGGGCGCGTTTCGGGCAACTGGCGCTTGTGCTCCATAAATCCGGTGGGCTTTCCCATGACCGTCACTCCTTTTGCTCGGCCAGTATCCGCATGGCCCTCTTGTAGTCGCGGGGTATCACTTTGACGAATCGTTTTTTCTGGCGCTCCCAATCCGACAGCAATGCGGCGGCCAGTGTGCTGCCGGTAAAATCTTGGTGTTGGCCGATCATCGCCAACAGCGTGGCCGTGTCTTTTTCACTCAACGGATCGAGATCCACCAGCTCGCGATTGCAGCCAAAGCGCGTGAAGTCGCCCGCTTCTGTCTCGCGCACGTAGGCCACCCCGCCGGTCATGCCGGCGGCGAAATTGCGCCCGGTGGGGCCCAGCACCAACACGCAACCGCCGGTCATGTACTCGCAGCCGTGGTCGCCAACCCCTTCCACCACAGCCGTGGCACCACTGTTTCTGACGCAAAAGCGTTCGCCCGCCCGGCCGCGGATATAGGCCCGCCCAGCGGTTTCGCCATAAAGCGCCACGTTGCCGATGATAATGTTCTCCTCGGCTAAAAAAGTGCTCTTTTTAGGTGAGGCAATGGCCAGCACGGCGCCCGAAAGCCCCTTGCCGAAATAGTCGTTGGCGTCCCCTTTTAAACGCACGGTCACCCCCCGTGCGCCGAAGGCCATGAAGCTCTGCCCAGCCGAGCCGCGGGCGTTGATAACGATAGTGTCATCGGGAAGGCCGGCGTCGCCGTAACGTCGGGCGATCTCGTGGCTTAAGCGGGTGCCCAGGGTACGTCGGGTGTTGGCAATGGTGACATCGATAGTGACCGGCCTTTGCGCTTCCAGGGCCGGCAATGCCTGTTCGATCAGGTCGGCATCGGGAACGGCCTCTGCCTCCTTGAACAACCTTTTTGGAATACACATCTGAAGAATGTGGGCTGGCGGCTCGGGCCGCTGGAGGATCGGGCTCAGGTCCAGATTACGGGCCTTCCAGTGATCCAGGGCCGGCCTGAAATCTAGACACCCTACCTGTCCCACCATCTCTTCCACCGTTCGAAAGCCCAGACGCGCCATGAGCACCCGCAAATCCTCGGCGATGAAACGCATCAGCCGCATCAGGTGCTCGGGCTTGCCGGCGAATCGTTTGCGCAGTTCGGGATCCTGGGTGGCAATACCCACCGGGCAGGTGTTGAGATGGCAAACGCGCATCATCACGCACCCTAAGGCCACAAGCGAGATGGTGCCGAACCCGAACTCCTCGGCCCCCAACAGGCAGGCCGCGGCCACATCGTGGGCGGTTTTGAGCTGGCCGTCGCACTCCAGCACCACCCGGTCGCGCAGGCCGTTCATCACCAGGGTCTGCTGGGTTTCGGATAGCCCCAGTTCCCAGGGTAGCCCCCCATGCCGAATCGAGGTCAAAGGCGATGCCCCCGTACCGCCCACCTCGCCGCTGACGAGAATCACATCAGCGCCGGCTTTGGCCACACCGGCCGCCACGGTACCCACCCCTACCTCGGAGACCAACTTGACATTGATGCGCGCGCCGGGGTTGGCGCATTTTAAATCGAAGATCAGTTGTGCCAGATCCTCGATAGAGTAGATGTCGTGGTGCGGCGGCGGTGAAATCAGCCCCACATAGGGTGTCGAATGGCGGGTCTTGGCAATCCAGGGGTAGACCTTTTCACCGGGCAGCTGCCCTCCCTCGCCGGGTTTGGCCCCCTGGGCCATCTTGATCTGCAGCTCGACGGCGCTGGTGAGGTAGTTAATCGTCACCCCGAAGCGGCCCGAGGCGATCTGCTTGATGGCGCTGTTGCGCCAATCGCCGTTGGGGTCGCGAGTGTAGCGGTCGGCATCCTCGCCGCCTTCGCCGCTGTTGCTCTTTCCACCCAGCCGGTTCATGGCGATGGCCTGGGTTTCGTGGGCCTCTTTGCTGATGGAGCCGTAAGACATGGCGCCGGTCTTAAAACGCCTGACGATCTCATGCCAGGGCTCCACCGCTTCAACCGGCAGCGGTACTCCGACCGGTTTGAATTCAAACAGGCCCCTGATCAGCCCCTGCTCACGGTTGATGCGTCGCACCGCACGGCCGAACGCCTGCCAGGCCCCCTCATCGCCCTGGCGCACCGCCTGCTGCAACAGCGGCACGGTCTCGGGGTTGTACTGGTGCACCTCTCCGTCGCGGCGCCACTTGTAGTGACCGCCCACCGCCAAAAGAGGACTGGCACTGTTGGCGGCTCTTTTTCTCAGGTCGCAACGCACCCGGATCTCGGTGGCGATGTAGCGGCTGACGGCCGCCTCGGGTTCGCCAGCCACCACCTTCTCGGCAACCAACTGTTTCAAACTGGCAAAGGCCAGCCAGGGCGCCACGGCACCGGCCCCATAACTGATCAAGCAGCAGAAATGGTGGATCTCGCGTACCTCGCCGCTCTCCACGATCACCCCGCAACCCGAACGCAAGCCGCTGGTGATCAAGTGGTGATGCACGGCGGCCGTTGCCAGCAACGCCGGTATCGGTAGATAGCCCTCCCTGATCTGCCGGTCGGAAAGCACCAGTAGCCGCACGCCGGCCTTTACCGCATCGACGGCCTGGCTGCAAAGCTGCTCGAGGGCCTGCCCCAGCGCCGCGCCGTCACCCGCTGCCGGCCACACCATCGCCAGTTCGGCGCTGGCCAGCGCATCGTGCGACGAGGCGCGGATTGCGGCCAGATCACCCGGCCTTAAAACGGGATGCTCAAGAAATAGCTGCCGGCAGTGGGTAGGCGTTTCGGCAAAAAGGTTGCCCTCCCGCCCCAGGGGCATGCTCAGAGCGGTAACCAGTTTCTCACGGATGGCGTCCAGGGGCGGGTTGGTTACCTGGGCAAAGAGTTGCCGGAAGTAGTCGTAGAGCAGACGCGGCCGCTTGGAGAGCACTGCCATGGGGATGTCATCGCCCATGGAACCGGTCGGCTCAACACCGGTGCGCGCCATGTGTGCTAGGATCAATTTGAGGTCCTCGGACGTGTAGCCGAAGCGTTGCTGCAATGCTCGCAGATCCGGACCCTGGGGCAGCGACGGCGGCTCTACCCGGGGCAGGCCGTCTAGTGCCACCAGGTTTTTCTCGAGCCAACGGCCGTAAGGTTGCCGGTTGGCACTCTGAGTCTTGATCTCATCGTCTTCGATGATGCGCCCCTGGTCCAGATCCACCAAAAACATGCGCCCGGGTTCAAGGCGCCCCTTGCGTACCACGTAGGCCGGGTCCACCGGCAGAACGCCGGTTTCCGAAGCCAGGATCACGCGCCCGTCGCGCGTCACCGTGTAACGGCTGGGCCGCAGGCCGTTGCGATCCAGCACGGCCCCCACCCGAACTCCGTCGGAAAAGGCGATGGCCGCCGGCCCGTCCCAGGGCTCCATGAGGCAGGCGTTGTAAGTGTAAAAATCCTTTTGGGCCCGTTTCATGGTTTCGTGGTGCTGCCACGCTTCGGGAATCAGCATCATCACACACTGCGCCAGCGGCCGGCCCGTGTGCAGCATCAGCTCCAAGGCGTTGTCGAGGCTGGCCGAATCACTGGCGCCGGGCGTGGTCACCGGCAGCAAATCGGATATCTCCCTGCCGAACTGTTTTGAGCGAAACATCGGCGCCCTGGCGCGCATCCAGTTGATGTTGCCCCGCACGGTGTTGATCTCACCATTGTGACACAGATAACGCAGCGGCTGGGCCAGGTCCCATGAGGGAAAGGTATTGGTACTGTAGCGCTGGTGCACCAGCGCCAGGGCGCTTTTAAAGTCGGCATCGTCCAGGTCGGGAAAGAAGGCCGCCATCTGGTCGGCCAGCAGCATGCCCTTGTAGACGATGGTGCGGGCCGATAGGCTGACGATGTGAAACATCCCCGCTTGTATGCCGGCCATTTGGCGAACGCGGTTTTCGGCACTCTTTCGCGTGAGAAAAAGTTGGCGCTCAAAAGCCTCGGGACGGCCGGCAAAGTCTCCGGCGCCAACGAAGGCCATGCGAATCACTGGCATCACCTGCCGAGCCAGATCGCCGGGCGCCTCCGGATTGACGGGTACGGCACGCCAGCCCAGAAACCTCAGTCCCTTGGCTTGAGCAGCGTCAGCCACAGCGGCCTCTATCGCTCTGCGTGACGCTTGCTCGGTCGGCAGAAACACCAGCCCGGCGGCGTATTCGCACGCCGGGGGCAGGGCGATGCGGCACTTTTCGGCCGCCTTTTCGAGAAAGGAACGGGGCTGTTGTACGAGAATACCGGCGCCGTCGCCGCTGGTTTCGTCGCAACCACAGGCGCCACGATGGGTCAGGTTTACCAGGATCTTCAAAGCATCCCGCACCAGGGCGTGGCTTTTGCGATGGTGAAGATCGCACACCATGCCCACGCCGCAGGCGTCGTGCTCAAATTCGGGCCGGTATAGCCCGGCCGCACGGTCGGGCTTGAAAACGGTTGGGTTCTGTCGGTTCATGGCCAAAATGACGCTTTCTCACTGGATGATAGGCGCAGTTCTAAATTCCAAACCGAATTTTAACAGCAATTTTCATGCCGCCTGCCAGTTCATCATCTTTTGCGCCTGGAACGCGCACGTTCTGGGCGATGTGGCCGCATTGGGCCACGGTGCAGCCGTCACCCCCGACCACAAAAGTACATAATTGTATATAATTGTGCGTATCTCTACGTTTTTGTTCTTTTCGGTGGTGAACATCGAATCGGCCCGCGGACAGTGGGCTGGTGTGGCAAGGTTTATTGAACGATCGGCAACGGGATCGGGACAAACGCCCTAAGTGCGACTGTTCGTAAAAACGGTGACGTAATGAGGGCGTCAAGGCGCCGGGCTGACAAGGCGCGGAAAATAAGCAATATCGGGAATATGGCGTTTTTTCGCAACGCCGTTAGCCCGGATGGATTGGCGGCCGAATGTCATCGTATTTGCGAATAGGTGCACTAAGGGCAGGCGTGGCAGGCCATAAATTCCGCAAGTCGCTGATCAAGTCGCCGTGCGATAACGCTGGGCAATGGGGTAGCGGCGCCCGTAACCAAAGGCTTTGGAGGTGATCTTGAGGCCCGGGGCAGCCTGATGGCGCTTGTACTCGTTGCGGTCCACTCGATTGATCACATCCACAACCTGCTGCCGCTCGAAGCCTTCGCCGACCAGATCGTCCACGCTTTTGAGCTCTTCCACGTAGCCCTTTAAAATGGCGTCAAGTACATCGTAGGGCGGCAGGTCATCCTGATCGGTCTGGTCGGGCGCAAGTTCGGCCGAGGGCGCCTTGTCGATGATCCGCTGGGGGATGAAGTCCCAACGCGTGTTGATCAGACGCGACAACTTGTACACCATGGTTTTGGGCACATCGGAAATCACCGCCAGTCCGCCGTTCATGTCGCCATATAGGGTGCAGTAGCCCACCGCCAGCTCGGATTTGTTGCCGGTGGAGAGCACCAGGCTGCCGTGACGGTTGGAGAGCGCCATGAGGATCGTGCCGCGGATGCGCGCCTGGATGTTCTGTTCGGTTACCGCCGGATCGTTTGGGTCGAAGCCGGGCGACAGCTGGGCCGTAAAGGCGGCGAAGATCTCGTCGATGGGAAAGATAGTCAGGTCGCAGCCCAGATTCTCCGCCAGGTCGCGGGTATCTTGATAATTATCTTGCGAAGTGTAGCTGGATGGCATGAATACCAAAGCCACCTGGGAGGCTCCCAGGGCACGCACGGCGATACAGGCAGTCAGGGCCGAGTCGATGCCGCCGCTCAAGCCGATCACCACCCTCTCAAAGCCGCACTTGCGCACATAATCGCGGGTCCCCATCACCAGCGCTTCGAGCACTGAGGCCGCTACGTTGTCACTCACTGTGCGCATCGGTCCATTCACGGCACCGCCACTTTTGCCATCGGAAAGCTCGGCCACCACCAAATCTTCGGCAAACTCGGCCGCCCGCACCCGCATCTCTCCAGCGGCGTTGAAGGCCATGCTGACACCGTCGAAGAGCACGCTGTCGTTGCCGCCCACCTGATTTACATGCACCAGGGGCAACTTGTATTTGGCCGCGACAGCACTAAGAATGCGCCGTCGCACGTTGTGCTTAAGTACATGAAAAACCGATGCGGAAATGTTGATCATGAGGTCGGCGCCTTTTTGCGCCAGATCAGCCACCGGGTTTTGGCGATAAAGTCTGGGCTGAAACCAATCGCCGTCGTTCCACACATCTTCGCAGATGGTCAGCCCCAGGCGGCGGCCCTTGTAGGCCAAGAGCGCCGCCTCGGTGCCGGGCGCAAAGTAGCGCTGCTCGTCGAAGACATCGTAAGTGGGCAGCAACTGCTTGAAGACCGTGCCGATGATGCGACCCGCTTCACACAACACGGCGGCATTGTGCAACGGCTTGCCTTCGGCGGCCCGGTTGCGGTCCACATAGCCCAACACGGCCCCGATCCCGCCGATCTCGCGTACGATCCGATCGCGCCAGGCGAGGTTGGCGTCAATGAAATCGGCTTTTTCCAGCAGGTCCCGGGGCGGATAGCCGCTCACCGCCAATTCCGGAAAGACCACCAGATCGCACCCCAGTGTGTGGGCATCGTGGGCGCGGTCGATAATTTTACGGGCGTTTCCGGAGAAGTCGCCAATGATGGGGTTCAACTGGGCAAGGGCTATCTTCATGGCTGCATATATGATATTTTATCAATGTTAACGGCAAAAACTACACCTGAAGTTCAAATGATGTCAACCACCCGGAGGCCAAAATCGGCCGTGGCGGCGGGCCCCATCCGGTCGACGGCCGCCGCCTGAGGATGTGAAACCATTGCCGGAGGGTATGGCCAGCCGACGCGGCACGAACATCCTCGCATCAAGAAGGTAGCGGATTAAACTTCGCCATTTCACAATGAAACCACCATCTTCGGAAAACGCCCAAAACTCGGACCTCTCCTTCAAGGCCTTCCACGAACTGATGGCCAACAAGGTGGCCGAAATCCTTTTGGTATGCAGCCCTTATGACGCCTTCATTCTCGAAGAGGAAGGACGCCTGGCCGAACGAATTATTCTCGAGTACCGCGGCCTGAACCTATCGCGCCCGCCGCGCATCGGTTGGGTCTCAACCGCCGAAAAGGCCTTCGCCAAGCTCGAACAAAAATGGTACGACATCATCATAACCACACCGCGTATTGAAGACATGGAGGTGGGCGCCTTCAGCCGTGAGATCAAAAAACGCTATCCGGAGCTGCCCATCTACATGCTCACCCACTACGCCACCAACAAGTACATGGAGCAGCTCGCGCGTCCGGGTCTTTCCATCGACCGTATCCTGGTCTGGACCGGCAACGCCGACCTGCTGCTGGCGGTGGTTAAAAACCTGGAAGATCACTGGAACATCGCCGATGACACCGCCCTTGCCCAGGTGCGGGTAATCATCCTGGTGGAGGATTCGCCCTACTACTTCTCATCGATCCTGCCGTTGCTCTACAAGGAGATTGTCACCCAAACCCAGGCGGTAATGGAAGACTCGCTAAACGAGGAACACCGCCTGCTGCGCATGCGCGCCAGGCCCAAGATCGTGGTGGCCGAGACCTACGAGCAGGCCGAGAAGCTCTATCACCGCTACAAGCCCTACCTTCTCAGCATTCTCTCCGATGTACGCTTCCCTAAAAACGGCCTCATGGATTCGGATGCCGGTGTGAAGCTGTTGCGCATGGTCAAAGAAGACTCGCCTTGGATACCGCTCTTGATGTTAAGCTCCGAGGAGCGCAACCGCGAAAGAGCCTACACCCTGGAAGCCGACTTCATAAACAAAAACAGCCCTAACCTGCACACTTTGATTCGCAGCTATTTTATCGAACATCTCGGCTTCGGCCCGTTTATCTTCCGCATGCCAGACGGCAGCGAACTGGCCCGTGCCAGCAGTTTGTTTGAAATGGAAAAAGTGCTCGCCACCATCCCTGACGAATCGATTTTCTACCACGCCCGTCACAACGACTTTTCCACCTGGCTGATGGCGCGCTCGGAAATCAAGATGGCCACCCGCATGCGACCCATCAAAGCGACCGATTTCAGCAACATCGCGCAGATGCGCTATCACCTGATCAGCAACATCCAGGCCCGCCGCAAGGGGCGCCAAAAAGGCATTATCATCGACTTTGCCTCGGAGACCTACGATGCCGACACCGATTTCGCCAAAATCGGCCGTGGCTCGCTGGGCGGCAAGGCCCGCGGGCTGGCCTTTGTTTCGACCCTTCTCAAAAATGCCGATCATCTGCGGGAGCGTTTTCCCCAGGTCGACATTTTAATCCCCAAAACTCTGGTGATCTCCACCGAGGGGTTCGACGCTTTTATGGCTGAAAACCAACTCAACGATGTCGCCCACACCGACCTTTCAGACGAGCAGATCAACGCCCGCTTCGTCGATGCCAAGCTGCCACCGAAGTTGATCGGCGATCTGCGGCGTTACCTTCATTACGCCACCTACCCGCTGGCGGTGCGCTCTTCGAGCCTGCTCGAAGACGCCTATTCCCAGCCCTACGCCGGCATTTACCGAACCTACATGATTCCCAACTGCGACCCTTCGTTTGACGAGCGTGTCCATCAGCTGGCCACTGCCGTAAAACAGGTCTACGCTTCCACTTTTCTCAACATTCCACGCTCGTTCGCCAAAAACACGCTTCATCGCACTGAGGAAGAAAAGATGGCCGTGGTGGTGCAACAGTTGGTTGGCGATGTGCAGGACAACCTCTTCTATCCCTGTATCAGCGGCGTGGCGCAATCCCATAACTACTACCCGGTAGCGCCCATGCGTAGCGAGGATGGGGTGGCCCACATCGCACTAGGGCTGGGAAAAACAGTGGTCGAGGGCGGTAACGCCCTGCGGTTCTCGCCGCGTTACCCACAGGTGCTGCCCCAGTTTTCTACCGTGGACGACATGCTCGCCAACGCCCAACGTTATTTTTACGCCCTGAAAATGGATCCGCCACCCGGAACCGCCTTGGCCGATGAGGATGCCACCCTGGCGCGCATTGATGTCGACGAGGCCATCCATCACGCCGCCGTACGCCATGTATCCAGTTACTACCTTCCCCAAGAAAACCGCATCCGCGACGCTTGGTCCAAACAGGGTTATCCGGTCATCACATTTGCTCGCATCTTGAAGCACGATAGCTTTCCGTTGGCTGGAATTCTTCAGGAACTGCTTACCATTGGCCGCAACGGCATGGGCGGACCCGTTGAGATGGAGTTCTGCGTGCGCATCGATCCCGAGAACAAAACTCGGTCCCAGTTTGCATTGCTGCAGATCCGGCCCATGTCAGTGGGCGGCAACAATCAACAGGTGAACATCGCCCCAAAGGAGATCGAGGAGGCCCTTTTACACTCCCAAAAGGCACTGGGTGTAAGCCACATCTCGCCCGTGACCGATATCGTCTATGTCAAGCCGGAACGCTTCGATCCGGCCAAAACCCGCGCCATAGCGGAAGAGATTGGCTTCATCAACAGCGCCCTGGCCAAGGCCGGTCGCAACTACCTGCTCATCGGCCCGGGCCGTTGGGGATCAGCCGACCACTGGCTGGGAATCCCCGTCAACTGGCAAAACATCTCCAACGTATTGGCCATTGTTGAAACTTCGGCGGACAACATCAACGCCGACGCATCCCAAGGCTCACACTTCTTCCATAACATCACCTCCCTGGGGATCGCCTATCTAACCATCCGCAAGGTGCAAGAGGGAACGATCCAGTGGGACCAGCTCGCTCGGTTTCCCATGGTAGCCGAGGCCGAATACGTCCGTCATGTGCGCCCCAAGCAAACAGTGATCCTCAAAATCGATGGCCGCAGCTCACAGGCGGTGGTGCTGCCGGAAGCCTCAGCCTGCTTTTTTGACGATCAGTTGATGCAGCTGCCTCAGGACTGCCGCCGCACCTGACGGTGGAAAGGCTTTACTATAAGTTTGTGACAAATATCGAAAGGAGATCTCATGCTCAACCGCATCGCCGGGATCAACTTGCGCTACCTCACGGAACTATCGCGCAATAAAGCGCACGCCATTGCCCAGTACCAGCGGGTGCAGAAATACCTCATCGAACATCACTGCGCCTTCGGTGAAACGCCCATCGCCTTTTTCCTCAAACCCCAGTTCATCGCCCCCGCCCAGCGCAAAGCCTTGGCCTATGTGGTCGAAAAGATGTCCGCGGTGCTCAACAAATTCATCGCCCTCTATTTTCGCGAGGAGAAGGTCCGCCGTCTGCTCGACTTCACGCCCACTGAAGAAGCGCTTTTCGACATCGATCCCGGTTACCAAATGCCGCTGGTGATATCGCGCCTCGACGCCTTCATGGAAGACCTCAACATTAAATTTCTCGAGTTCAATTGCGACTCGCCCGGCGGCATTTACTACAGCGAGGCTTTCGAACAAGCCTTCAGCCAAATACAACAACAGGTAAGCACCTTACGCGCCCTTAACATCGAGACCATCGAGCGCACCGGCCTGCTGCTCGACAGCCTGCTCACCTGCTATGGCGAATTTCGCCAACAGCACCTTCACCTACCCGAAACGCCCACAGTTGCGATCGTAGACTGGACCGATGTGCCCACCGGCCCCGAGTTCGTGGCCATTCAAACCTTCTTCGAATCCGGCGGCATCAAGACCATCATTTGCGACCCGCGCGATTTCGAAATCAAGCAGGGCGCCATGCGCGTCGGCGACATCCAGGTCGACCTGATCTACAAGCGCGTGATCATGCGCGAACTGATAGAAAGGCCCGAGGGAGTCGAAACCTTTCTGCAAGGCATCCGTGAGGGGCTGGCCTGCACCTGCAACCCCTTCCGCTCCTACGTGGTGGGCAACAAGAAGATCCTGGCAGCCCTGCTCGACCCGGCCTACCAGGAAATCTACACCAGCGAGGAGCTGGATGTGATCGAAAGAACCGTTCCTTGGACCTGCGTGCTGGCACCAGGCCATGCGCGCCACCGGGGCTACCTCGTCACCCTAAAGGATTTTGTGATCAGCAACAAAGACCGTTTCGTCATCAAGGCCGCCAACTCCTACGGCGGTAAGGAGGTGTTTCTGGGCAACGAAACCAAACAGGCCGAGTGGGAAACGGCCGTCAACGCTCACATCGAGGCCCGCAACTGGGTGGTTCAAGAACGCGTACCCATCCCGCGTGAGATCTTTCCGGTGATCGACGATGAAAGTGGTAACCTCTACCTTCGACTCAAGAACGTCAACATCAATCCCTTCGGCCTGCTGGGGCGCTATGCGGGCACCATCTCGCGCGTATCGGAAAGCTCAATCATCAACGTCAGCCAAGGCGGCGGCATCGTGCCCACCATGTGCGTCGAGGAGCGCCGCACGGTCTTTACCGAGTAAAGAAAGAACAGGCACCATGCCAAACGACACTATTTTCACACTCAATGACATCAAGCAGCGCCTGCGTACCAACTGCCTCCCACTTGCCGGTATCACCCCCCTGGGCAGCGCTGAGTTCACCTTCCTGAAACCTGCCTTTTACGCCGCCTGCGCCATCCATGCCGGCCATCGCGTGCGCCCCGACCTGCTGCCCAGGCTGGCTGTCAGCGAAGCCGACCGGCTGCGCGAGGAGGACCCCCACACGGAACGCTTCGCCGCTTCTTTTCCCATCCGCATCGTAGGGCGTTTTTCACGCTTCGAATTCGATATCAACCGCGACAAACAGAGCGCCGTTTACCAGCGACCGGATATGGCTTGGGGGCTGGCTGTGTTAAAAGAGCCGCTAACTGCGGCGGACCTTGAAACCGCCTGGGCCAAATATGACGAGTTCCACGATTTGATGGATATCGTTGTCCAGTACCTGTTACGGCAACACCCTTTCGGGGTGCTCTTCGATTTTCACTCCTACAACTACCAGCGCGAGCACCGCTGCCCCTGGTACGATGACGACAAGCCGGTCATCAACCTCGGCACGGGACCGGTCAACACCGCTCGTTTCCGGCCGCTGCTCGACGACCTGCTCGAACGCTTCAGCGCTATCACATTGGACGGCAAACCCATCACCTTCGGTGAAAACATCGTCTTCAAAGGCGGTCACCTCTCACGGCGCCTCAGCGGCGAACATCACGACCGGCTGCTGGTGCTGGCTATCGAGTTTAAAAAAGCTTTCATGGATGAATGGAGCGGACAGGTGGACGAAGCGGCACTGGGCGTCCTGGTCTCCCAATTAGCCCAGGTCACCGATGGATTCATCGACCAGGCGGCCGGGTTTCAACTAAAATGATGGGGTACGCTAACGTTAAGAGGTTTTGTGCGACCTACGTTCAGTCTGCACAGCTCGCACGCTGAAATGGGCTTCTATGCCGCGACCATAACATCCCGGATAATGGCTGCTTTTGGCCCGAAACCGCGTCTATTTTCAGGGCAGGCATACTCCCGGCTAAAATTGGCGCCAGACGCAGAGATCGGGTCAAACGGGACATTTGAGTCTGGCGCACTAATCTTCTGTTCTATTGGTCAACAAACCTCAACAACTTTGCCATTTTTCTTCAACAGCTTGTGGTCAACCTCCACACCCAATCCAGGTCGGCTCAAGACAAAAGAAAGATCAACGACACCACCGGGTCCGAAGGTCATATCCTCTGGGGTGATATCATGTTCGAGCAGAAATCGTCCGAATGAACCTTCAAATGCTGTGAGATCAGGGGCTATTGTCGCAAAATTTCGCCCGGCAGCGGTTAAAAGAGCAGTCTCTCCCACATGGCAGCCGAGCTGGCAGGTCATTCCAGCTTTCTGAGCCATTTTGTAAATACAGTAGGTCGGCCAAATGCCACCATGTTTGGATATTTTCAAATTAAAGCCTGACGCCCCTTTGCAGGAAATAAACCATTTGGCGTCATTTTGGGTACAGATACTTTCATCAAGAATGATATTAATATGATTGGTGTCAACTCTTTCCATGAGCCGTGGATAGTGTTCCCGGGTATCTGCTGCAATAGGTTGTTCAATGGTGCATATCCCCATTGAAGAGAAATGCCGGATATTTTCAACGGCCTCAGATAGCTCCCAGGCACCATTTACGTCAACCCGGATATCGATGCCGGGACCAAGAATGCGTCTGGCCAGAGCCAACCGTTCCAGATCCAAAGAATGTTTTTTGTCTACTTTTACTTTCACCTGATTGAAGCCAAATTCACGAATACGAAGCAGCAGTTGCTTAGTGGTGTCAAGGTCTTCACCTGAAACTACTCCGCTGAAACGGACCGACCTGCTTATCGGTGCTGAAGCGACCTGAGCCGCCAAAGATGTCCCAGTGTATTTCCCCCATGCGTCCATTAATGCCAACTCCAAAGCACATCGCCCGCTGGGTGTGGCATTAAAGTCAAGTGCTTCAAGTCTTCCTGAAAAGCACTCCCGTGCGTCGTGTTCAGAAAAGGCCTCTTTCGTTATTAGCTCCCCGGCCTTGGCAAGCTGGCCCATGGTTTTTTCAATTGTTTCACTGGTGACGTATTCCCGCGGTGTCCCTTCGCCGTAACCGTGGATACCAGATTCGGTTACAATCTCCACAACAACAGATTGGGATGTTTTGCGTGTTTTGAGGGCATGGCGGAATGCCATTTTTAGAGGGATTTGAACCCGATGGAGAGTTATCTGAACAATTTTCATGGTTGATGATTATCCATTTCGGTAAGTAGCTTTGCACTGCGAAACATAGCGCCTTTCAACTCTGCGGTAGATTGCCTCAACGTGCTGTAACCAGCTCTGAAATCCATCACGCAGCCAAATGCTTTGGCTGTAACTGCGCACCAAACTCGCACCGGAAGCAATCAAAACCATCGCAGTCCGATCATCCGTTGTTACTGGTATGTATCCCAATGGAAGCGCTTTTTGAAACTGTGAAACATGATAAAGCAAGTCTGTGCAAATATCTGCTCTCATAGCGTTTTCAAGCGTTGCATCACACATTATATCACAGCGATTTTCAAGAAAACTAAAATTTATCCCTAAAGATCCGGAATAGGCGATTGCAGCGGCGATGGGTTCATTTCGGCCCGGCAGGAACGCCAACCAACTTCGGCGTTGGCGATGGAGACCCACTCGTTTGTAGAGATCATTCAGAGCTTCCAACTCGAGGTCGGGTTGATCTAGTTCTTCCGCAACGGCATACAGGTTGCCCCGAATTTTTGAAGCAAATGAAAAAAGAGCAGAGGAATCCTCATCAATGCAAGAAATCTGATAGCAGCCGGTAGGCTTTGGATAAATTTTTTTTACAGCTAAATAGTTATAGTTGTTAACGGCTGCATGGCTCTCGGAAAGCGAATTTGTGATACTGCCGAAAATGCGGCTGGCATATTTATTTTCAGGCTGAAACCAATTCTGGGCACTCAAATTTGCCTTTAAACCTAGGCCATGAACCTGGCAGCCAAGGAGAATAGCTCTTACGTTAAAGGGGTTTCCAGTGGAAGTAAGGTGTTGTGCGATCCATCCACTGTTCGTTGATCTCCATAATGTGAGCGTGGCAAGTTGATGGCCATTAGAATTACCGGCGCTAAATAAACAAAAAATTTCTGGCCCGGCTCTAAGTGCGGCCTCCCAATTACCCCTGACCTTGGCGCAAAAAGGGGCCAATCTGCGTTGCTTTTCAGGGTAAATAAAACCAACATGCTCATAGTGCCTGAAAAGTTCGTCAACAGTGAGCGCGTTGAAATGGTATTCGAACTCTTTATCGTCTATGGTGGATCTGGTGCGTTGAATCTCTTGCATGGTTAAACATAACCCGTTTAAAATTATTTTTTAAGCGCCAATTTCAAAACGTCCCATTTTGCCCAATCTCTGCGTCTGAGGCCAATTTTAATCCAGGGTCTGGCGGAATCGTTTTAATCCGATCCCCAAAACAAAGAGGGCAAATAGGGCAATTGGGACGATTTCTGAGGAAATGTCCGCCAATGTATTGCCTTTTAATAAAACCCCACGGACGATGCGCAGAAAGTGAGTTAGCGGTAGCACTTCGCCAATGTATTGGGCCCAGACCGGCATACCCCTGAATGGAAACATGAATCCGGAGAGAAATATCGATGGCAAGAAGAAAAAGAATGTCATCTGCATGGCCTGAAGCTGGTTGCGGGCAATCGTTGAGAATGTAATCCCCACAGCCAGGTTGGCAGCGATAAAGATCAGCATGACGATAGCCAGCATATATAGATCTCCGAACATTGGGACATTGAACAGGAATCGTGCCGCCAGTAAAATAAATCCCGCCTGAATATAACCCACAAGAATATAAGGAATAATTTTCCCCAATGTGACTTCAATCGGCCGCACGGGCGTTGACAGAAGGTTCTCTATGGTACCTCTCTCATGTTCACGCGTGATCGCCAAAGATGTAATCAGCACCATCGTCATTGTTAACACCACGCCCATCAGACCGGGAACGATATTATATTGGCTGATGCCTTCCGGGTTGTAAGCGGCGTGAATGACCAGTTCAGCCGCCGGAAGGCCGGAAGCGAGCCATTCATTTGGGCCCTTAAGTTCACGATTGAGCACGCGTGTCATCAACTCTTTAAGGGTGCTGATTGCATTGCTTGTCGCAGCCGGGTCGGTAGCGTCGGCAAGCAACAAAATCTTAGGGCGCTCACCTTTGAGCAGCTTTCTGGAATAACCCTCTGGAATTTGCAGGACAAACTGGACTTTACCGCGCCGGATCAAATCATTTGCATCCGCTTCGTTATCAACTTGCGCGATAATTTTGAAATAGGCGCTGTTTTCCATTGCCTTGATAAGGCTGCGAGAAAAAATGCTCTGTTCTTTCAACAGAATTGCCGTTGAAAGATGCTTCGGGTCGGAATTGATGGCATAACCAAAAAGAACCAATTGCATTACGGGTATGCCCAGAACCATGGCGAAGGTCAGCCGATCCCGGCGCATCTGGATGAATTCCTTGGCAATGATGGCGAAGAAACGGGAAAGAGAAAATACGGCTGTCATTTAAAATTATCCTCGGCAATCTTCATCAGGCTGATAAAGACATCCTCCAGCCCCGGTGAGATAGCCTTCCATTGATGATCCGGCCCAAGCGTGTCCTGGAATACTTTTTCCATCTCCTTGCGGTCGTGTCCGCTGACATGCAGGCTGTTTCCAAAAGCGACCACTTGGCCGATGGCTGATGATTCTCTCAGTTTTTTAGTGATTTCGGCCTTATTGCTGCCAGATAGCTGGTAGGTGACCAGCCCCTCCCGGCCGATAACCTCCTCTACAGTGCCCTTGGTCATCAATCGACCATATGCAATGTATGCCAGACGATGACATCTTTCGGCCTCATCCATGTAGTGTGTGGTGATCATGACAGTCAGGCCTTGTGAGGCCAGGTGGTGTATCTCTTCCCAAAAGTCACGCCGTGCCTTTGGATCAACACCGGCAGTAGGCTCATCCAGCAAGAGCAGTTTGGGTTTGTGCAGCATGCAGGCCGCCAAAGCGAGGCGTTGTTTCCAACCACCGCTTAGCTGTCCCGCAAGCTGCTTTTGACGGCCGGTCAGACCCAGTCGCTCAAGGGATTCATCAACCGCCTCTCTCTTATTGGAAATACCATATAGACGCGCAATGAAATCAAGGTTCTCTCTGATGCTCAGATCTTCGTAATAGCTGAATCGCTGGGTCATATACCCCACATGTTTTTTGATGGCGGTGGGCTCTTTAATAATATCGAACCCAAGGCATGTTCCCGATCCCGAATCAGGCGTCAAAAGGCCGCAAAGCATTCGAAGAAAAGTCGTTTTCCCACTCCCATTAGGCCCTAAAAACCCGTAGATCTCACCAGGTTGAACCTTCATGGAGATGTCGTTTACGACAACTTTTTTGCCAAAGGATTTTGTAACGCCCGCAACATCAATAACGGGCTGTAGGCTGGCGGAGTTCATGGCGGTTTTAATCGATATAGATTTCCGCGGGTTGCCCTACACGAAGCTGGCCCGTGGTTTTACTTTCCGGAATGGCCTCGATCATAAAGACCAATTTGGTTCTGGACACTTTGCTATATATAATGGGCGGCGTAAATTCCGCTACCGGGGAAATAAAAGAAACATTCGCCTTTATCGGAGAGTCCACGCCATCCAATTTCACCCGAACTGCTGATCCAACCTGGATTATAGGTAGAAGCGATTGGGGGACAAAAAATCGGATTTTCAAATTTTCAGCGGGAAGCAAGGATAGGACCGGCCGCCCGGCCGGGACAAATTCACCAACACGATAAATGATATCCTGAATTTTCCCTGATGCTGGCGAGGCCACCTGTTTTTCCGCCAGTTGCCATTTCAACTGGTTTAAGGATGCATCGAGAATATTAACTTCGCTTTCCGAGGCAGCCACGGCGAAGGCGCGACCACCCAACCGGGCTGTTTTCAATTCAGCGCCGATGGTCACCACATCCGCTTGCCGAATGTCGACTTCAGTTTTATACCGGTCAAGTTCTTCTTTGGATATGGCATCTGACCCTCCCCGTTCATAGAGCTCCTCTCTTCGCTTCAGATCCCTTTTGGCAAGGGTCAATGCCTGCTGGGCTTTTGTTAGCCGGGATTTAATGTTTTCAAGCTCTGAGGGGCGTTCTCCCTGTTTCATGTCTTCCGTTTTTGCTTTTGCCTGCTCAATGCGATGATGCATCTCCTCTATTTGCAGAGCCTCAGGATTTGGGTCCAGTTGGAAAACGGGGTCATTCAGACGAACGGTTTGCCCTCTTGTCACGAGCAAATTTTCTAATACGCCTTGTCTGGAAGAGGCCAAGTAAACAAACTCACCCTCGACATATCCCTGATAGTAAGTCTCCTCTTTTTCACTACAGCCAACTATTACAAGTAGGGCGGCCAGTAATATTGCTACCTGAAAACTCAAAAAGCCCGCTCTCATTTTCTTTGGTATTCCTCTTTAAATCGGTATTGAATTGGCAACCAACATTATTCGTTGAAAAAATTTCTACTGTTCAAGTTTGGCGTTTTATTCCATCGCCATCGCATCCGCCCACCCACCGCCAAGCGATTTATACAGCGCCACGACGCGGGTAAGCAGGTTAACCTGCCACTCAAGCTGGTTCCATTTTGAATCAAGCCATGCCGCCTTAGAGGCAGCAACGGCCAGGGCGTCCGTCAGGCCGCTTTCATGCCGAATCGTTTGAATTTCCAGATCCCTTCGCCTTGTGTTCATGGCTTCAACCGCGAAGCGCAGAGAAACGGCGTTGTTGCCATAACGAACAAGATTGCTTTCAACATCCTCTAAAGCTTTGTTCACCGTCGCCTCGTATTCAATCGATGCCTGTGTTTGGCGCGCATCGGATGTTTCAAGTTGCGCTTTGTTCCGATTACCGGAAAACAGTTTCCATGAGACTTTCGGCCCGAACATCCAGGCCGTGCTGCTGCTTGAAAAAAGATCCGCAAAATCACCGCTTTGCAAACCCGGTGAGCCGGTCAGGAAAAAGCGGGGGAAAAATTCAGCTTTGGCAACGCCTACGTCAGCCGTGGCAGCCGCCAATTTTCGCTCTGCGGCTCTGATATCCGGACGTTGGCGCAAAAGGTCCGACGGCAAACCGACAGGCACTTGTCCGCCGAACGTAGGCAACGGATGAATTATGTCAAGGCCCGCTATCGCCGCCTCCGGCCTGCGCCCCATTAAGACGGCCAATCGATATTGACCGGCCTTGATATCCGCCTCAATTGTGGGTTTAAGAGACTCTAGTTCCTGCTTGCGCACCTGGCTGTTAATGATCTGGCTGGCGGGGATCAGCCCCGATCGATGTTGATTTTGCAAGACCTGAATCCGTGATGCCTCGTTTTCAATTTGCGCCACGATTACGGCTAGCTTTTGTTGATTACCTCTGATTTCGAAGTAGTTCCTGGCCACTTCCGCGGATATGGAAAGCATTAGAGCCAGTTGCTGAAATGCCTCTTCTTCAATTCGTGCAACCGCGCCTTCAACGCGCCTGCGAGTACCACCGAAAACGTCAATTTCCCAGTTCACATCAAAGCCTGCATCCCAATAGTCAACATCCCTTGGGAAAAAGCCCTGGCTGATCGCCTCTTCAAAACGCGGGTTGTTTTCGCTTAACCGATCCACGGTGTAAGAAAGTTTGGTGTCAATTTGGGGATAGAAGGTACTGGATTCCATGCGCCTCATGGCCCGTGCAATGCGCATGCGCGCAACACCAATCTGAATATCCTGATTGTGATTCAGTGCTTCTTGAACACATTGAGTCAATACCGCATCGTTAAAGGACGCCCACCAGTTGTCTGTCGGATTGGATGTAACGGAATGGGTGACGGTATCGTATTGATCCGGAATATCAGGGGTGGGTGCCTCATAATCGGGTCCGACCGCACAACCGGCGACTGCTGAAAGTAATCCCGCAAACAGCACATTCCGGGCAAAAACGGCCGGGTTGTTTGCTGTCTTGACTATTTTCATATTTGAGCCCCGGACTC
The DNA here is from genome assembly GCA_963783425.1 of uncultured delta proteobacterium. Lineage (GTDB taxonomy): Bacteria > Desulfobacterota > Desulfobacteria > Desulfobacterales > QNYZ01 > CAWANO01. Next base: position 330,820 of record CAWANO010000002.1, on the reverse strand, counting down.
TTTAAACCCGGACTCTTTTTTCTGACCCTCTTCGTCGAGGAAAAGCTCAACTCCATGGATAAGCCTTTGCAGGATATCCGACAGGGTTGACATATCCTCATTGGTTACAAAAGCAGACATGATTTTCACATTTTTCAGGTGCCCTGGTAAAAACCGCATAATAAAGCGGCGCCCATTTTCAGTGATGCGAACGTTGACCTTTCTGCGGTCAGATGAGTTCGGGAGCCTTTCAATCATGTCATCTCTTTCAAGGGTGTCCAGAACCCCTGAAAGGGCGGCATTGGAAATTGGATAAAAAGGCCGGATATTGGAGATGCTCTCTCCTTCAGGCGATTTGGAAATCAAAAGGCGAACCAGAACAACGAAGCGACCTTTCGAGGTCCCGGCGCTTTTAAAGTAGCTTTCCGTCAACATCATGAATGTGTGGATCAGGAGCATGGTCCCGGCGGATCGTAGTACAAAGGCCACGTCCAATTCAGGGAATATCTCTTCAAATTTCTCCAGGTGTTGGTCGATATTCGGTTTTTCAATATTTGGGTTACGTTTGGGTTTCATCGAATCATACGGCAGGATGGTTATTGTTTAGGTGCATAAATTTTCGCCTCATAAATAATAGTGTGGTTGTTAAATGTCAAGAAGATTTGGTGACGTTCAACGTGGCATGGCAATTGACCGTAAAGCAAGTCGGAAAATCACCATATTTCATCGACGTCATTTCGGTAATTTCTTTCTCAGACCCGATCCCGTTTCTTGTACGCCGACACCGCACGACATCCTTCCAAGGACCCATTTTCCGCGCGACTGAACGGTTGCTGCCCTATCCATGTGGTTAATTTCGCCGACTAATTTAAATTCATTATAATGAACTTTTGGTGACCGAGATAATTCTCCCAATGCCGCCCATCGTTCCCCCTTTTTGGGCGATAAATACATATAAACTCAACGAAGTAGAATATTTAAGCATATCGAGAAAATCTCCTTGACTTTAAAAATTGCCATGGTAGAATCCTAAAAATTCAATAAGATGAAATATGTGAAGTGTCGCCGTACGCTTGAATCCCATCGAGGGGAATCCCACCATGAAAACCGTTCCGGTTGAACAGGCGGTCGGAAAGGTCCTGTGTCACGACATCACCCAGATCGTACCCGGTTGTTTCAAGGGTAGGGCCTTTAAAAAGGGCCGTATCATTCAGCCGGAAGATATCCCGCGGCTGCTCGATCTCGGCAAGGCGCACGTCTATGTCCTGGATATACAGGCTGGAAAAATCCATGAAGATGAAGCCGCGCAACGAATTGCCACGGCGGCGGCAGGCGCGGGCCTGAGCCTGTCCGAGCCCGTGGAGGGCAAGGTGAACCTGACGGCCACCCACGGCGGCCTGCTCGTGGTTGACACCAAGGCCCTCTATCGCATCAATGAAATCGAAGATGTCATGTTCGCCACGCTGCACACCCACCATACCGTCGAAGCCGGCCGCCCCGTGGCCGGAACCCGCATTATCCCCCTGTTTACCGATGAGGCGCGCATTGCGGCGGTCGAGCAAATATGTCGTAAGTCTTTCCCCGTGATCCAGATCAAGCGGTTCACCCCGGTAAAGGTCGGCATCGTGACCACCGGCAGTGAAATCTATCATGGTCGCATCGAGGACAAATTCGGACCGGTGCTGCGTGAAAAGTTCGCCGCGCTGGGAAGCAGCGTCATCGATCAGGTCTTCGTTTCCGATGATATTGGCATGACGGTGGCGGCCATCGAGACGCTCATCCGCGGCGGTGCAGAGTTGATCGCGGTAACCGGCGGCATGTCCGTGGACCCGGACGATCAGACACCAGCCAGCATCCGTGCAGCAGGCGGCCGGGTGGTCACCTATGGTGCGCCTGTGCTGCCCGGGGCGATGTTCATGCTTGCCCATATCAACGATGTCCCGGTGCTGGGACTGCCCGGCTGCGTCATGTACTACAAGGCCAGTATTTTCGATCTGGTGGTGCCCCGCCTGCTGGCCGGTGAAACGTTGACCAGGGCGGATATCGTTGCCATGGGCCATGGCGGCCTCTGCGCCGACTGTCCGGACTGCAGATACCCGATCTGCCCATTCGGTAAGGGCGCTTGACGCTTTTGGGCCATTCACTATTTGCCCGCATGAATCTCAATCGATTTTGATCGACATTGTCTTGATTACTCAGAAGGAGGGGAAGAGATGCTATTACCCAAATTTGAATTCCACGAGCCGGGTTCGGTCGGTGAGGCGTGCGAAATCCTGGCCACCTATGGCGCCAAGGCCAAACTGATCGCCGGCGGCACGGATTTGATGGTCAACATGAAGAAAAAGATCGTTGCCCCCCAGCACCTGGTTTGCCTGTCGAAGATCGCGTCCATGCACGGCATCGAAGCAAAGGATAGCCAGATCGTTATTGGCGGGCGCTATACGGTTGCCGAACTGACTGTAGACAAATTGATTGAGGAAAAGCTGGGCGCTCTGCGAGCCGGTGCCAGGGCCCTCGGTTCACCCCTGGTGCGCAATCGTGCCACCATCGGGGGCAATATCGGTTCGGCCCGCCCCGCCGCAGACCTGCCACCCTCGTTGATCGCCTACGGAGCAACCGTCTTGCTGGAAAGCAGCCGTGGAAGCCGGGAAGTTCCTCTGGGGAAATTTTTCAAGGGCCCCGGTTTCACCGATTTGGATCTGAGTGAAGTCCTGACCGAGATCAGGGTGCCGTTGCCCCGTAGCGGTGAAGGGGCCGGATACATCAACCTGGGTGTTCGAAAAGCCCAGGATTGCAACATCGTCAACGTGGCATCGTTCATCGCGCTGAATGAAAAAGACGGCCGCATCGAAAAAGCACGCATCGTGATGGGTTCGGTAGGCCCGATCCCTCTCCGCGCCCCGTCGGCGGAGGCGGTGCTGGTGGGTGAAAAACCGGGAGAATCCCTGTTTCTCAAAGCTGGTGAGGCTGCGCGGCAGGATTGCACCCCCATTGACGATTTCAGGGGGGCGGCCAACTATCGCAAGGCCATGGTAGGCGTATTGACCCAACGCACCCTGGACATTGCCCACCGTCAAGCCCTGCGGGACTGATCCCGTCGGCACTTATCGGCGGCAAGGATCAAGCCACCGACGGCCTTTCGGCAGCACACGGAATATGAGAAAATAGAAGGAGAATTCAATGAAAAAGCTGATTAAACTGACGGTAAACGACCGTGAGATTGAAATAGCGGTCGAACCCAATATGACCCTGACCGACCTGATCCGGTACGAACTGGGGCTGACCGGCACCAAAAAAGGCTGCGAGACCGGCGATTGCGGCGCCTGCACCGTCATCCTGGACGGGATACCGGTCAATTCCTGCCTGGTGCTGGCCGTTCAGGCCAACGGGTGCACGGTCGAAACCATCGAAGGGCTCGAATCCGAAAACGGCCTCCACCCCGTTCAGGACGCTTTTGTCGAAAAAGGTGCCATCCAGTGCGGTTTCTGCTCTCCGGGAATGATCCTGTCGGCCAAGCACCTGCTGGACAAACAGCCCCATCCCGACGGAGGCCGACATTCGGGCGGCCATTTCAGGAAATCTATGCCGCTGCACCGGCTACCAGAAAATCATCGAAGCCATCAAGGACGTTTGATTCGAGCGCCCTTAACCCGGCAGGGCGCAACCTGGAGTCGACGCCCCTGTGATTGCGTGCACCTCTGGGTTTGAGCCATACGATTAGGAGGAGGAAACCATGAGTGACCATACAAGTCATCAACAGCCGGGCCGCAGGAGACTCGATACGCCGGCCAAGGCCACCGGCCGGGCCGTTTTTGTGGACGACATCAGCCAAGCCGGGCATGCTGTACGGCGCCCTGCTGCAGAGCCCTCTCGCCCATGCCACGAATTCTCAGCATCGACACCTCCGGCGCGCCGAAAGGCTTCCCGGCGTCAAATGTGTCGTCACGGCCAAAGAGGCCGGACTGATGCCCTACGGCGTCAGCCCGGCCCGCTACGACGAGACCCTGTTCTGCCACGACAAGGTCCGCTACGTGGGCGATGAAATCGCAGCGGTGGCGGCCGTTGACCTGGAAACCGCCCAGAAGGCCGTCGAATCTGATCAAGGTGGAATACGAAGAACTGCCGGCGGTGTTCACCATCGAGGATGCCATGGCCGAAGGCGCCCCCCTGATTGCACGAAAACTACCCCGGCAACGTCTGCTGCCGAAGTCCACCAGGAGTTCGGGGATGTGGACGCGGCCTTCAAGACCTGCGACGTGATCAAGACCACCACCGTCAAAAACAAGCGCCAGGACGGCGGTTTTATCGAACCCCAGGGGTGCCTTGCCGAATTTCGACACACGCGGGCAACCTGACCCTGATCAGCTCCACCCAGACCCCCCATTACGTCCAGCGCACGGTGGCCATGGTGCTGGGGCTGGACGTGGGCAAGGTGCGGGTGATCAAACCCTACGTGGGGGCCGGGTTCGGCATCAAGGCCGCGGCCAACCCCATGGAGCTGGCCTGCTGCCTGCTGGCCATGGAAACCGGCAAAGCCGGTCAAGATGAACTACTCCCGTGAGCAGGTCTTCATGTATCTGCCGCGCCCGGCACCAGTTCTACCACAACTGACCACCGGGGTCAAAAAAGACGGCACCATCGTGGCCCTCGAGCACGAGTGCCTACCTGGACGGCGGGGCCTATTCCAGCTTCGGCATCGCCACGGTCTACTATGCCGGCTCGCTGCTGGGCGGGCCCTACAAGACTGCCCAACATGAAATACGACGGCTACCGGGTCTACAACAACAAACCGGCCTGCGGCGCCCAGCGGGGCCACGGGGCGGTGATCGCCCGGGCCGCCTTCGAGCAGCAGCTGGACATGATCGCCGAAGAAATCGGCATGGACCCGCTGGAACTGCGGCATAAAGAACATGATGAACACCGGAGACACCACCTGCAACGATCTGAACATGAGCAGCTTCGGCATGGCCGAGTGCATCGAGGCGGTCCGCGACGGGTCGGACTGGAAGTCCAAAAAAGGCAAGCTGCCCCCGGGCAAGGGCATCGGCATGGCCTGCGGGTTTTTCGTTTCCGGCGCCGGCTATCCCGATCTACCGCTCCGACACCTACCACAGCACGGCGATGGTCAAGCTGACCGAAGACGGCGGCACCGCCCTGGTCTACACGGCTTCGGCCGAAATCGGCCAGGGATCGGACACCGACCTTTGCCATGATCGCCGCCGAAGCCCTGGGCATCCCCCTGGAATGCGTCCGGCTGGCCTCGGGGGATACCGACATGGGCGTCGACCTGGGGGCCTACTCCAGCCGTCAGACCCTGATGACCGGGCATGCGGCCAAAGAGGCGGCCGAGGACGTGAAGCGGCAGGTTCTCGAAGTGCTGGCCGATGAGCTGAACCTGCCGGTGGAGGCGATGGACATCAAAAACGGCGCCATCGTTTTCGACCGCGACGACGTGGACTTTTCGGCCCTGCGCACACGCTACATCAAGGAACACCGGGGCTGGACGGACAACCCGGATCGGCAGGCAGCTGACCTTCAAGGAAGCCTCGCGCATCGCCTATCTGGCCAAAGGCACCATCGTCGGCACCGGGCAAATACAAGCCCGCAGTCCTGGGCGGCAAATTCAAGGGGGCCGCCGTGGGCACCTCCCCGGCCTACGGCTGCAGCGCCCAGGTGGTCGAGGTCGACGTGGACATGGAAACCGGCCAGGTGACCATTGAAAAAGTCACCGACGCCCACGACTGCGGCAAGGCCATCAACCGCACCTCGGTGGAAGGCCAGATGGAAGGGTCGGTCTCCATGGGCATGGGAGAGGCCATGCACGAGGAAGTCAAATTCGACGACAAGGGACGCGTGATCAACACCGACCTGGCCGAATACAAGATGGTCACCGCCCTGGATATGCCGACGGTGGAGACCATCATCGTGGAAAGCAACGAACCCAACGGCCCCTTCGGTGCCAAGGAGGTGGGTGAAGGCGCCATCATGCCGACCATCCCGCGCTGCTCAACGCGATTTATGATGCCACCGGCGTTCGCATTTACGAATTGCCCCTGACACCGCAGCGCATCTACGAGGCGCTGCAGCAGCAACAAACCAAATAGCGCATTCAGAAACGAGGGGCTTTGGGTGGAATGTTCTTTATCAAATGCGGAAAAGGATCGATACCGCCGTCAGTTGATCCTGCCTGAGATCGGTGAGAAGGGTCAGCAACGTATCAAGCGTGCCTCGGTATTGATCGCCGGGCTCGGTGGGCTGGGATCCCTCGCTGCCGCCTACCTGGCCGCCGCCGGTGTCGGACATCTGAAAATCGTGGATATGGACCGCGTCGCCGAGCATAACCTGAACCGCCAGTTTCTGCATGCCACTGCCGATGTCGGCACGCTGAAAACCGACTCGGCCCGCGCCAGACTGACGGCGCTGAATCCATGGTGCCACATCGATGCCATTACGGCGCGTATCGATGACCGGAACGTTGGTGCCATGGCCAGCGGCTGCGATCTGGTATTGGACGGCACGGACAACATCGCCACCCGGCGGGTGCTTCACCGCGCGGCCCGGTATGAGGGCATTCCCTTTATATTTGGCGCCGTGGGTGGGTTTGACGGGATGGTGGCCACCTTCGTGCCCGGTCGCGCCGCTTGCCTGGAGTGTCTTTTCCCGGCCGACAGCGACCGGCCGCGGGACGAGATCGGGGTCATCGGTCCGGCCGTCGGCGTCATCGCCTCCTTGCAATGTATCGAAGCGGTGAAGATATTATTGGGGTATGCGCCGGAGCTGACAGGCCTCCTGGTCCATTTTCACGGCCTGGGCATGCGCATCGGTAAAACGGTTGTCGAGCCCAATCCCGGATGCCGTGTCTGTTCAGGCAACCGGCCGACAGTCCGTTAAAGGAGCCCAGCAAGGTATTATGAAACCCTCGGAATTCATAGACATCATACTCAATGATACGCGCGAACGGATACCGGCCCATAGCAGCCTTCAGAATATCATTCGGCACTTCAAGGAAAAAGATCCGGACCTGATTGTGGAGTTGAACGGCAGGTTCGTCTATCCGCGAACCTATGCCACCACCCTTCTAGACGAAGGGGATCGACTTGAATTTATCAACCCCAATTTCGGGGGCTGATCGTCTGGGCGGACGTGGCAGATAGAGATGCGCCGGGGCAATCGGTTCCGGCCTCGAGTGGCTCAATAACCGGAGGTTTTATCCAACGCGTCGCGGAGTTTCTCGGCCGCAACGGTCATGAGGCCGATGGATGCCTCGATCTTGTCCGGCGCCATGTGGCTTGACAATCCCACAGACCAGACCGCCATGGGCGGCCCTTTCAGATTGTGCAACGCTACGGCAACCGCGCTGACGCCAGTCAGGTATTCCTCGTGATCTACTGAATATTGCTTCAGGCGCACCTGCTCCAATTCTGCCAGATAGGCCGCTTCATTCACGATCGAACGGCTGGTGTGCTGCGGAAGACCATTCTCTCGAATCAATTTTATCACCGACTCGTTTGTTTTGGCGGCATTGAGCACTTTTCCCGCCGCACCGGCAAAAAGCGGCAGAACCGTTCCCGGGGATGCCGATATCTTCAGCGGGTCTCCAGCCTCGGCGGCAGCCATGATCAAGATGCGATGGCGGATCATGGCCCCTAAAACCATCGTCTCCCTGATTTGATCCCGCAAACTGTCGATCATGGGCTGAACCGACTCGACCATCTTGATATAGTTCCAGCTGGAAAAAGCCAGTTCCACGACAGCCGGTCCCAAATAGAGCGTGTGTCCATCCGGCCCGTGCACAAGCGCATCTTCGCGCAGCAAGGCGTGGACAATCCCATGGGTCGAACTCTTGCTGTATCCCAACTGAATCGCCAGATCGGTCAGGCTCAAACGCTGGCCGGATTCAGCCACTTTGCGCAATAGACGGAATGCCTTGTGTATCGCCGGGGCCCTGTAACCGGGCAATTTTCCAGTTGAAGCGGTTTTTCTCATCGATTTTTTCCACACTCACATCTGGAGAAAGCGTTTGGAAGGTCAGTTTATCATAGTGAAATATGCACGGCAATGTAAATTACACCAAGCGTCGGGTTAAAATCATAACCTACAAAAATAAAAAAAGATTTAAATTCTTCGGTCTAAACAGAACAAAACAATCATTCATCCAGATGAATTAGCTGGCGGATTTTTGGGGGATTTTAGGTCCGTGTTAAATGAATATTTTTCTAAACCTGTTTCAAAACGTATCAGTTCATCCAAGATCAAGGATGGTGCCAAATTTAAACCGCAGGCATACGCCTCGTATTTCGAGGATTAAAATTGGTGCCAGATGCAGAGATTGGGAAAAATGCAGCGTTTTGAAACAGGCTCAAATTTTAGGAATGTGAAATTTTATGCCCATTTTCTGGCAGCATTTTTCATAATCGAAATCCAGTGTGTCCGGGTGTTCAAATTAACTATCTGTTTTCCAAAGCAATACAACAAACGCCATAAATGGTACGTTTCTTGCTTCCTTACAGTTTGGATTGCTTTCCATCACCTCGATCGAATGCCGGGCAACAACTGTACGGACCGCTCCCGGCGACACGGACGTTTTTTTTGATCAACTATCGCAATGGCCTGTCTTAATTTTAGAAAGTGACTGTCATGCAAGGAATCGAAAAAGGAAACGCCGGAATCAAACAAATGATCAACATGTACCGGAAAATGTTCCGGGTGAATGAAAATCTCGATTTCTATTCTGAAAAGGATTTTATCGCTGCTGAAAGAAAGTTTCTGAAACACGTCCTGATGCACGGTGATTGGCGCTCACAGACGGCTTATCGCCAAGGGGTTTCGTAGGGTTACCAGGCCCTTGATAAACACCCCTTTCACCCAATTTGGTTGTCAGGCTCAAATCGGGTTGAACCTACTAAGGGGTCATTTCACACCCGACACGACATGTCCACAAGTACCAATCTTTAAAGGTCAAGCAATTTCTAACCTCGGGTGGTTTATGACTCCATTAGTGATGGGCTGAATTTTTTTAAAATATGAATTTATTATGGGCGGCAAATACCGTCCGATTTCTCAAACGGCTTTCTACTTTGGATTCCTGCATAATTGCATAAATTTTAATGAAAGATAAAATATGAACTACTTAGAGGAAATGAAAAACGAAGTAAAAGAGTCAGGGTTGAATGGTTTATTTAGTCGAGGCTTCTATCATATCAGACGGAAACAGTTAACATATAAAGATTTGATTTTTGATTTAAAAAACAATGTTAATACTTGTGGGCACAAGTCGATATTAGATATCGATGGCGACACTTTTACAAAATCATTTTCTATCAGTTATGAACCTACTCCTATTAAAGTAATTTCTTCAATATTTGGAATGCTACCTATAAATTACCCTGAATTTACCTTTATAGATTATGGATCAGGAAAAGGGCGTGTTCTATTGTGTGCTTCGGAGTATGATTTTGCAAAAATTATTGGTGTAGAAATTGATCGGTCACTTCATAATGTAGCCAAAGACAACCTGAAAAAATGGAAAAGCCGTTCAAGAAAATGTTTTAATATTGAATACAAGAACATGAACGCAATTAAATTTGATTTACCTTTAGAGCCTCTTGTCATTTTCTTCTACACGCCTTTTTTTGGGGCCGTTTTTGAGAAAATAGTTGATAATATCAGAGTATATATAAAAAATACTAATTTTCCCATCTACATTATTTACATTGGCGTAAATCAAGACAACCCTGGGATGGTTCGCAACCTCAATCTATATTATAGAAGAATTGATATAAAATTTTCAATGTCCGTAAAGGGAAAACCACAAGGACATATTTTTTATCGGAGCGTAGCAGGGTCCACCCAGTGCCCGGCTAATAAACTCCAATTAGTTGGAGCAAGCGCTGAGAAACTGCATTGAGGCAATATAGAATTGACATCCGGTATCTCCAAGGATTTGAGTTTGTCAGCCGCGATAAATCATATCAAAAGGAAGCCTGCGATGTCCGTCCTGAGTTGACTGATGTGTTTGTTAGGCCAAAAGAAATTAGCCTGACTAAGAATAGGATACACCACTGTTGTATTCTTACTCTTCAAAAAATACATCCGGGTTTTTCTTCCATTCGCTCCAGCTAATTTTGAAATCTTCCGGGAACTGCTTTAAGAATCGGCGCTCGCCAGACCGCTTAAGTTTTTCATTATTGCCCCAAGCTGTTTTGCCAAAAGTTCGGACTGCCAAGTAAATAGTCTCGACAAGCTTTGGATCAACCTTAGAATCCTCCTTCGCAAATTTAAAAATTTTATCCACTTCTTCCCTAGAGCGATTTTGCTGCCAGTAGAGATAATCATGCACTACCGCAGCATATGCATAACGACCTTCAGGTCTAAGTGTCTGCCAAAAGACTCGTGGGATACTTGTAAGATCCGTTACAAATCCGGCAGGGACTATAACTTCTTTGAAGCTCTGTCCAGGATTTGGTTGCCATGTAATACTTCCACCGCACAAGAGGCCACCACGTGGCTCGATCAATGGATCAACACGGCCCGCGAGACCAAAATACCGATGCTCATCAAGATGGCCAATTCCCTTTCGGCTCATCGCTACGGTCTTTTGAATTGGTACGATTATTCGATCTCCACCGGCCCCTTAGAGGGCACTAACAACAAGATCAAAACGCTGCAACGACAGGCTTATGGGTTCAGAGATCGCGAATTTTTCAAACTAAAGATTTTCGCCCTTTATGAATCCAAGTACGCATTAATCGGATGAACCAGTTTTAAACTATTTAATTTAAATAGAAAAAGGGCCCACGCTCAAGCGTACAGGCCCTTTTCTTAAACTGGTGCCGAGGGACAGAATCGAACTGCCGACACGGGGATTTTCAGTCCCCTGCTCTACCGACTGAGCTACCTCGGCGCAACCTACAGTTAAAGGCTTATTTAGTGAGTTCCGATTAATATGTCAACCCCTGATAGTTCCGAAATAATGCACGTCAATGATAATACCCCTGCCCTGATATGAACCTGCCGGCTGGCCAACTGGCTAACTGGCTAACTGAGTCACATTCACTGAGCCACCTGAGGTGGCCCTACATGTCTCCTAAAAGATGCTGCACCAGCGCACAACCCGCCACAGCAGCGGTTTCGGCCCGCAGCATGCGCGGCCCCAGCGAAGCGGTTATAAACCCGCGCGTGCCAAGCGCTTCCACCTCGGCATGGGTGAGGCCGCCTTCGGGGCCGATCACCACGATCACCGTTTCTGGGATGGCGTCTTTTAAATGTTCAATCTGGCGGGCAAGCGGCCGCGTGGCCTCTTCCCAAAAGACCAGCCGCAATTCATGTTCGGCCGCCTCGGTCAGCAGGGCTTCGAAGGAGACTGGCGCCCACACCTCAGGCGCCACCTGACGCCCGCACTGTTTGATGGACTCGCGGGCGATGGTTTCCCAGCGCTTGGCCCGGTCGGCCATTTTGTGGGGCGGCGCTTTGGCCACCGAACGCGTGGCCTGAAACGGCAACCAGCGCGCGATGCCCAACTCGGTGAACTGGCGGACCAGAAGATCCATGCGCGGCCCTTTGAGCAGCGCCTGGGCCATGGTGATTTTAAGGGGGGATTCGTTCTCCAGGGTTCGCGTGCGGGTGATGGTGAGGGTGACGCCGTCGGGTGAAATCGTGTCGATGATAGCTTCATGGGCGTGGCCGCTGCCGTCGGTGAGCACGACGGCAACGCCCGCCTTGAGCCGCAACACGCGGTGCAGGTGATGCGCTTGGCGGCCCGCCAAGGTGGCCCTGTTTTCGACAATCTGCCGTGGATCAACCAGAAAACGTCGCATCGTCATCCGAACTGTTTGTTGCTGAAATCATTTTGGCCCTTGATGTGACACAATGATTACTATCCTCAACAACCATGTTAACGAAGAAATATCAAAAAATCAAACAGGTTGACACCTTTTAACCCCTGTGATAGCCCTGCTGAAATAATAGCAATTGTTATTTGGCGCATCATGGCTACGCAGCTAACAGCATACCGCCCAAAAATAAGGAAACAATCTTGACACCGTCCCAACCGCCCCGGGATTACGACGACGATATCATTTTGTTGACCGATGTGGTCGAACCCGAGGAAACCGCAACCGCGCCCCGGCCCGGTGCCGCCCCAAAACAGGCCGATGAGGTGTTCGTAATCAACGTGGAAGACGCGCCGGACGACAAGAAGGCTGCGACAGAACGCCTCCCCGATAGCAAAAAGGTGCAATCCACGGCCCTGGCGTCTTCCTTGGTGGAGCAGGTGAGCGAAGCGCAGATCGAGGCTGCCCTGGAGCGGGTCATCACCCGCCTATATGGCGAAAAGATCGAGCGCGTGCTGCACGAAGTGGCCCACGAGCGCATCACCCAGGACATGGAGCGCATCAAAAACCTCATCCTCGAAGAACCGCCCCTCGATTCGTGAGCGATTTGCCCTCGGCAGAGCAACCGCAGCTCTTTAATTGGAACAAAACCTCACACCCAACTGATCGACTCCCTCTGGCTTTGCAAAATCAAAGAAATCCTTGAAAAAAGGGCGCTGATAATGGCATGCTATCGGTTGGTCATTACAACCCGATGGCAAGGCAAAACCTCCGATCCGCCCGCGGCGGAGCACCAATGTCATTCCGGCCAAGGCTGGAATCCAGTCAATTTCAAAAATTCTGGGTGCCGAATCAAGTCCGGCATGACGGCAAAGGATGCTGATCCAATCGGAACATATTTATAACAGAGCGGCAGTTTCAACCGCGCGTTCTGGGGGGGCCTGACCGGGCCTTCGGCGCCCTTTTGAAAAAGCCTCGAACTTAAGGAGCCCAGCGTTAACGGATGAGTTCAGACAATCTCGACAAAGGCTATTCGCCCCGCGAAGTGGAAACCAAATGGTATGCTTACTGGGAGGAAAACAACCTCTTCGCCGCCCCTGAAGATGGCGACAGCCACGGCTATTCGATCGTCATTCCGCCGCCCAACGTCACCGGCGTACTTCACATGGGCCACGCCCTCAATGTCACCCTGCAGGACATTTTGTGCCGCTACCGCCGCCTGTGCGGCGACGATGTACTGTGGATGCCCGGCACTGACCATGCCGGCATCGCCACTCAGAACGTGGTCGAACGCAGCCTGGCCGCAGAGGGCAGCGACCGCCACGCCATCGGGCGCGACAAATTTATCGAGCGCGTGTGGGAGTGGCGCCAAGAGTACGGCAGCGCCATCATCAACCAGCTCAAACGCATGGGCGCTTCGTGCGACTGGCAGCGCGAACGTTTCACCATGGACGAGGGTTTGTCCAAAGCGGTGCGCACCGTCTTCGTGGAGCTCTACAACCAGGGGCTGATCTACCAGGGCGACTACATTATCAACTGGTGCCACCGTTGCCACACGGCGCTTTCCGACTTGGAGGTGGAACACGAGCAGCACGAGGGGCACCTCTACCACATCCGCTATCCTCATGCCGACGGATCGGGCAGTATCGTGGTAGCCACCACGCGGCCCGAAACCATGCTGGGTGATACGGCCGTGGCGATCCATCCCGACGATGAGCGCTATCAGGACTTGACCTGCGATGCCGTCATCCTGCCGCTTATGGATCGCGAAATCCCCATCATTCGAGATCCTTACGTCGATATGAGCTTCGGTACGGGCGGCCTCAAGGTCACCCCCGCCCACGACCCCAACGACTTCGAGATCGGCCAGCGCCACAACCTGCCCAGCGTCAAGGTGATCGGCGATGACGGCCGCATGACCGACGAGGCCGGCCGTTTTGCCGGTATGGATCGCTTCGAGGCCCGCGAAGCGGTGGAGAAGGCCCTTACCGAGCAAAACCTGTTGCTCAAAAAAGAGCCGCACCAGCACAATGTGGGCCATTGCTACCGCTGCAAGGCGGTGGTAGAGCCCAATTTGAGCAAACAGTGGTTCGTCAAGGCCGCTCCCCTGGCTGAAAAAGCTGCCCAGGCCGTTCGCACGGACCAAACTCGCATTGTGCCGCCTATCTGGAACAAGAGCTACTTCAACTGGCTCGACAACATTCGCGACTGGTGCATTTCACGCCAGATCTGGTGGGGCCACCGCATCCCAGCCTGGACCTGCAAGGCCTGCGGTGAGCTGATGGTAGCCATGGAGGCCCCCAGCCAGTGCCATAAATGCCAGAGCGGCGACCTCGAGCAGGAAACCGACGTGCTCGACACCTGGTTCAGTTCGGCCCTGTGGCCCTTTTCCACCATGGGCTGGCCGCCCGAGACGCCGCTGCTTAAAAAGTATTACCCCACGGCCGTGCTGGTGACCGGCTTCGACATCCTTTTTTTCTGGGTGGCGCGCATGATGATGATGGGCATCCACTTCATGAAAGAGGTGCCGTTTAAAGATGTCTACGTGCACGCCCTGGTGCGCGATAAAAACGGCGACAAGATGAGCAAGTCCAAAGGCAACGTCATCGATCCGCTCACCGTGGTGGACGAATACGGCACCGACGCCTTTCGCTACACCCTGGCCGCTTTCGCCGCCCAGGGGCGCGATGTGCGCATGGACGAAAAGCGCGTGGAAGGCTACCGTTTTTTCATCAATAAAATCTGGAACGCGGCCCGCTTCGCGCTAATGCACCTCAAACCGGCCCAGGGTGATGCGCATCCCATAGCGCCGGACAAGCTGGAGCTGGCCGACCGCTGGATTCTGTCGCGTTTGGCCGATGTCATCGACCAGGTGGCAGACGCCCTGGACAACTACCACTTCAACGTGGCCGCCGGCACCCTTTACCAATTTATCTGGCACGAGCTGTGCGACTGGTATCTGGAGATGATCAAACCGGTGCTCTACGGCGATGCCGGCGCCGATCGGCAGGATGCCACCCGCCAGGTGCTGGCCCGGGTGCTACGCGACACCCTGGTGCTGCTGCACCCCTTTGCCCCCTTTGTTTCCGAAGAAATTTGGCACATGCTGCCCGGCACGCAAGGCTCGATCATGCGCGCCGCGTTTCCCAGCCGGCATTCCGATTACGGCACGGCTGTTGCTCGTGACACAGCCGTGGAGGAGAAGATGGCCCTGGTAACCGGTGCCATCAGCGGTGTGCGCAACGTGCGCGGGGAAATGAACATCGCCCCGTCGCAGCCCCTGGATGTCAGTGTGCACAGCGCCAACACGGCCACACGGCAGGTGCTCGCCGATCAAGCGGCTCTGATCGTCAATCTGGCCCGCTGCGGCCGCTGGCAGGTTGTCGATGGCGGTGAAAAACCCCGCGCTGCCGCCGCCACCGTGGTCTCCGACGCCACCTTGTATGTCGCCCTGGCCGGGGTGGTGGATTTTGACAAAGAGATCGCGCGCCTGGAAAAGGCGCTTGGCAAACTCGACAAAGAGCAGCTCGGCCTTGCCAAGAAGCTTCAAAACCCCAATTATGTGGAAAAAGCCCCCGCCAAAGTGGTCGCCGCCACCCGTGAACGCTTCCAGGAGGGCCAGGCCAAGCAGGCCAAACTGACGGCCAACCTGGAGCGCATTCGAGAAGTCGCTCAGGAGCAATGAAGTAGGGGGATGTATAACGCAGATCAACAGTGCTCTGTCGGCGGAGATAATGCGTGTAAAGGATCATCGCGACAGGGCCCGCTGGTTTTTTTGAGACCGTCAACCCTTGGCCCCTTGACCCCTCGAACCCTCGGACCCTTTTTTTCAACCCTGCCAGCGGCAGGTAAACCTATGATCATTTGACCTTTGGACCCTTCGACCTTTCGACTTGGGACCCTTCGACCTTTTGACTCTGGACTTTTTGACTTTGGACCTTTCGACTTTTTGACTTCGGATTTTTGTCTATGCAAGCCACAATTGACCACCTCATCGACCTGGCCCTGCAGGAGGATATCGGCAGCGGCGATGTCACCACCGAATGCACCATCAAGGCCGACCAAACCTCCTCGGCCACGATTGTAGCCAAAGAGACCCTGGTGGTGGCCGGCCTGGCGGTGGCCGCGCGGGTTTTCGAGCGCCTCGATGGGCGTGTTGACTTTACGCCCCACTGCGACGAGAGCGACCACATCGCCCCCGGATACGCCATGGTCACCCTGGAGGGCCCCACTCGGGCGCTTCTGAGCGGTGAACGCGTGGCCTTGAACTTCCTGCAGCGCCTATCGGGCATCGCCACTTGGGTTCACGCCCATGTGGAAGCGCTTGGCAGCCACCCTGTTCGCCTGGTGGATACCCGCAAAACCACGCCGGGCTGGCGCGTGCTTGAAAAATACGCCGTGCGCGTGGGCGGCGGCCACAACCACCGTTTCGGGCTTTACGACGGGGTGCTGATCAAAGATAACCACATCGCCGCCTGCGGCGGTATCGCCGCGGCTGTGGCGAGGGTTCGCGCCCGGGGCCACCAACTCCTCAAAATCGAGGTTGAGGTAAGCGACCTGCGGCAGGTGGCCGAAGCCCTTTCAGCCGGGGTGGACGTCATTATGCTCGACAATATGGAGAACGAGGCCATTCGTGCTGCCGTCAAGCTGATCGCCCGTAAAGCGCTGGTGGAAGTGTCGGGCGAAATCACTCGCCAACGCCTGGCAGCCCTGGCCGAAATCGGGGTCGACATCATATCTATGGGCGCCCTCACCCACTCGGCGCCGGTGGTGGATATCAGCATGCGCATTCAGTCGTAATCCTGTGCATGAGGGCATGCTTTGTATTGTCAATGGTAGCCCCGGTTCGAAATAAGAGTTTGAATCCATCAATTCAGGCACAACAATAATAATTTGAACAACACAGTTTTTAAAACGAATAAGCCGACCCCATGATCCCCCTTCGCGACACGACACCCTCACGCAGCTACCCCGTGGTCAATACGGCCCTGATCGGGATCAATGTGGCCGTCTTTTTTTACCAGATGACCTTGGGGGCGGCGACGGAGCAGTTTCTTTATACTTATGGTATGGTGCCGGCCCGCTACAGCGACCCGCGCTGGGGGGAATATTTCGGGTTGGGGCAGCAGATCTTCGCCTTTTTTTCGTTTATGTTCCTGCACGGCGGTTTCTGGCACCTGATCGGCAACATGTGGTCGCTTTGGATTTTCGGCGACAATGTCGAAGACCACATGGGCCCCTTGCGATACCTGGTATTTTACCTGCTGTGCGGGATTTTGTCGGGGGTGACCCACCTGTTGTTCAACCTTAAATCAGGGGTGCCCACCATCGGTGCCAGCGGCGCCATCGCCGGCGTGATGGGGGCCTATTTCATCCTCTTTCCCCGTGCCCGGATTCTGACGCTGGTGCCCATTGTGATCATCCCTTTCTTTTTCGAAATCCCGGCCAAGATTTTTCTGGGCATCTGGTTCGCGTTTCAGTTCCTCAGCGCCGCCGGCAGCCACGGTGTGGCCAGTGGCGTGGCCTGGTGGGCTCACATCGGCGGATTTGTGATTGGTGTGGTTTTGCTCAAATTCATCGACCTGCTGCCTACCACGGGTGTCTCTACGCCGGTGCGGCGGGCCACCACCAAACGGCACTCGCACCGCCTGCAGGTGTTACACCCGGCGCCCTCCGGGGATGAGGCCGATCTCTACGCCACCATCGAAATAACACCCTACGAGGCCCTGCTGGGCACTACCAAGATTGTCAACATCCCCTGGGGGTTTCAAAAACGCATGTTCAAGGTCAAGGTGCCCGCCGGCACCACCGAGGGCACCAAACTGCGTCTCAAAGGCCAAGGCCGTAAAGTGGCCACCGGCAATGCCGGCGATTTACTGCTGTCAGTGGTCATTCGCAGACCGGCGTCAGAGGCGACGGCTTAGTGGTCCTGTTTGTAAAAACGGTGACGTAATGAGAGCGTCAAGGCGCCGGGCTGACAAAGCGCGAAAAATAAGGAATATCGGGCATATTGCGTGTTTTCGCAACACCGTCAGCCCAGATGGATTGGCGGCCGAATGTCATCGTATTTGCGAATAGGAGCACTTAGCAACCACTGTCACCGTTTCAGGGATCATCAACATCCAAAATCATAGACGGATCAATCACCATATATGACCACAAAGCGCACCAACATACGAAATTTCAGCATCATCGCCCATATCGATCACGGCAAGTCGACCCTGTCGGACCGCTTGATTCAGTCGGCCCACATTATCTCGGACCGCGACTTCAAGGATCAGTTGCTCGACACCATGGACATCGAACGCGAGCGCGGCATCACCATCAAGAGCAATACCGTCTGTCTGCCCTACGTGGCCGGCGACGGTACGGTGTACCACCTCAACCTCATCGACACCCCCGGCCATGTGGACTTTTCCTACGAGGTTTCCAGGGCGCTTAAATCGTGCGAGGGAGCGCTGCTGCTGGTCGACGCCAGCCAGGGGGTTGAAGCGCAGACCCTGGCCAATTTATACCTCGCCCTGGAACATGATCTGGAGATCATCCCGGTGATCAACAAGATCGACCTGCCCTCGGCCGACATTGAACGCGTAAAGGGCCAGATAGAAGAGGATCTCGGTCTGGATCCCGCGGAGGCCGTGCTGGTCTCGGCCAAGGAGGGCACCGGCGTTGACGATCTCTTGCGGGCCATAGTGGAGCGGCTGCCGCCGCCTGTGGGAGACCCCGAAGCGCCCTTGCGGGCCCTGATCTTTGACAGCCACTACGACGCCTTTCGCGGCACCGTCGTACACTTCCGTATCTTCGACGGCACTATTTGTCCCGGAGACCGCGTCACCTTCATGTCTAACAAAGCCTCTTATAAGGTCGAGGAGGTGGGGACTGTTCCGTATCGAGCGCCTGCCCCAGCGGCAGTTGGTGGCCGGCGAGGTGGGTTACATGATCGGCGGCATCAAAACGGTGAGCGATACGCGGTGCGGCGATACCATTACCCACCGCGACCGGCCTTGTGACAAGGCGCTATCGGGATTTAAGGAGGCCAAACCGGTGGTCTTCTCCTCCATCTATCCCGTGGCCTCGGACGACTACGAGGACCTGGCCACCGGCCTGGAAAAGCTCAAGCTCAACGACGCGTCGTTGATCTACGAAAAGGATAGCTCGGTGGCCCTGGGATTTGGTTTTCGCTGCGGATTTCTGGGACTGCTGCACCTTGAAGTCGTTCAGGAACGCCTGGAGCGCGAGTACGACCTTTCGCTGATCATGACCGCACCATCGGTGCAGTACCAGATCCGATGCACCGACGGCAGCGAGTATGCCATCGACAACCCGTCCCTTTACCCGGAACCGGGCACTATCGAAGTGGCCCGCGAACCCTATATCCGCGCCGCCATCATCGTGCCCGACCGCTACATGGGCGCGGTAATGAAGCTTTGTCTAGACCGCCGCGGCGTCAGCAAAAATTACCAATACCTCACCAGCGACCGCCTGGAGATGATCTTCGAGATGCCCCTGGCCGAGGTGATTTACGACTTTTACGATAAGCTCAAGTCGGTCACCCAGGGCTACGGCTCCTTTGATTACGATATCATTGGATACCTCGAAACCGACCTGGTCAAGGTGGACATCCTGATCAACGGCGAGCGCGTGGACGCGCTATCCCAATTGGTGCACCGCGACCGCGCGGTGATGCGCGCCCGTCACGCCTGCGAAAAACTCAAACAGGAGATCCCCCGCCAGATGTTTAAAATCGCCATCCAGGGCGCCATCGGCGGCCAGATCATCTCCCGCACCACGGTTTCGGCATTTCGCAAGGACGTCACCGCCAAGTGCTACGGCGGCGACATCACCCGCAAGCGCAAACTGCTGGAAAAACAAAAAGGGGCAAGAAACGCATGAAGATGGTGGGCAAGGTGGAAATCCCCCAATCCGCGTTTTTGGAAGTGCTGAAAACGGATAAGGAGTAGGGTGAGTTTTCTCCCAATCCCCGAATGGGACAATAAATGGGTCTGGTTGGCGTGTCAGCCTGCGGCCTGTGGGCTACTTTTTTCCCACGGGCTGCGGGCAGATGGTGAAACGCGCGTTTATCGCCTTTGAACAACCTTGAAATGGAGTGCCGCCATAACCGCAGATTTTCATGCATCCCCGACCAGCTCGAAACCGGCGGCAAGTCGATCCTCGGCAGTGGTTCCGGTTCATGGATGTAGGCGTAGACCTCGCAGGGCGGCAGGTGGTCGTAGTGTTCGATGTATGCGTCAAGTTCAGCAAGCGTGGCGGGATATAGCACCTCATAGACATCCTTGGTAAATAGCATATAGGCGTCGGCCGGCACGCTATTTTTCAGCAGACGGTGGATGAGGATCACCGCTTCACCGGCCAGCTCCTCGAACTGACGCACATGCTTGAGAATAACCGGGCCGTAGTGCATCACGGCCTTGATGTTCAGCTTTTCAATGTGCTGGCAGGCATCGCAGGCGCAGCCCCCGGCCCCCCTGGACATGAGCTCTTTTTGTTTGCTTCTAAATCCCCTGAAAAACCCTTCGACCTGCCGGTAGATATCGGCCAGTGTCGTCTCAAGATCACCGACAGGTGCATAAAGAAAGGCGGCATCGCCTTCCAGCTTGTTGAGCTTGAGCGGATGCTCGGCGTGTTCGATCACGGAATCCAGCAGTTCGGTAACGATTTGTTCGGCGTGCAAAAGACTTGTGGTCCGGAATTTCAAGAACTCGGTATAACCACTGATATCCAGCAGAACCATACAAGCATTAATTTCTTTCATTGCCAGGGGCATATTTTGTTCTCCCGGAGCATAGCCAACGTAACTTCCTCATTTCGCGTCGCATTTTTAGCGTTTTCATAGGCCATCCCGGTACCCATTGAACCGCTGAAGAATAGCCAGCCAAAAAGCGGGCGGCCGCCCATCACCTTGAATGCGTCATTAAAACAATATTACCGCCCATACCCGCTGTAAAGCACAAGGGGAATCGCTTTGTCCATATGGCAAGGGGCTTTTAAATCGACCGTCACCCAAACCGTAGCGAAACATTGACACGAAGGGCATTTGAGGGGCCGCGGAATCAGGTAAGAGAGTTGTTTGGCAGCCGGCTTGGTGAGGACGGTTTTTTCCCGTCATCCCTGGCCGCCAAACCATCCTGATAACACTTCCCGGCATACCAGTTGATCTGCCGGCAAATCCCCCGGATGATGCTCACCTCCTTGGCCCGCGGTTGCATGCGGTTGCCGAACTGACGAATGCGGTTCATCCAGTAGTCGGGGTTGTCTGGTTTGATATAATCGATGCGCAGCAGGATATCCTTGAGGGTGTCGTACATGCCGTCCAGCTCGTGTCGCTCGGCCAGACGTGGTTTGGGGGCCCGGCTTTCGGTCAGCGTGGCCCGGTGCAGCTCGTAGCACACCAGCATAACGGCCTGGGCCAGGTTGATCGAGGAGAAGTCTGCCGTGGGGATATTGAGCAGGGCATGGCACAGCCGCAGCTCTTCGTTGGTCAGGCCGCGATCTTCGGGACCGAAGACCACGGCCACTTTATTGGTTGCGGCTATCGGGATCAGGCTACGGGCCAGCTTCGATGGTGAGTTGATCACCTGGCGCTGCCGCCCCAGGCGCGCCGAGGTGCCGACCACGTGGCCGCAATCGGCCACGGCCTCGGCCAGTGTGGGCGTGATGACGATGCGTTCGACAATGGCGGCCGCTTCGTGGGTGGCCAGGGTAAGTACGCGGTCCAGATCGTAGTTTTCAGGATCGACCACCGTGAGGTACTCGAAACCCATGTTGTGCATGGCCCGCGCGGTGGAGCCGATATTTTCGGGAAACCGCGGCCGCGTCAGGACGATGCGCACATGGGCACGGTTCAAGCCGGTCGGCGGCGGCAAACCGTCATCCATCAGGCCACGATCTCAAAACGGTTGAAGAAATAGCCGATTTCAAAGGTGGCTGTGTCGGGGCCGTCGGAGCCGTGCACCACGTTTTTTTCAATATCGGTGGCAAAATCGCGTCGAATGGTTCCCTCGGCGGCATCCTTGTAGTTGGTGGCCCCCATCAGTTCACGATAGCGGCTGATGGCGCTTTCGCCTTCCAGTACCATCACTACGCAGGGACCCGAGGTCATGAATTCGACCAGGTTGCCAAAAAAGGGTCGTTCGTGGTGCACATGGTAAAACCCCTCGGCCTGGGGCCGGGTCATGTGAATCATCTTCATGGCGATAATTTTGAGGTCGTTGGCCTCAAGGCGTTTGACGACCTCGCCGATCAGCCCGCGGCCCACGCCGTCGGGTTTGACGATAGAAAGTGTGCGTTCCATGATTTTTCCTTTCAAGATGTTGCGGTTGTGGCTGCAATAACAGAAGCCTATCATCAGGTCAACGCCTTAACCTGGAAATGGCTTTGGTCTTTGGCCGTTCGAGCACAATCAGTACTGGCCCACCGGCCCGCTGACTGCCCCTTGACATGGCCGCCACTTTAGGGCAGCTTAAATCAATTTTTGCGCTGGTTGGGGTTGCCGTCGGAAAAATTACTCTAAGTCAGCAAAACTTGCAAAGGAGGCCTCATCGTGCCGGTAACCGTTGTCGATCATCCCCTGATCAAACACAAATTGGGACTGATGCGCGAAAAGGATGTTTCCACCAAGGACTTTCGCGATCTGGCCTCTGAAGTGGCCATGCTGCTCACCTATGAAGCCACCAAGGATCTCGACACCGAGCGGCGCACCATCGACGGCTGGGCTGGCGAGGTGGAGGTCGAGCGAATCAAGGGCAAAAAAATCACTGTGGTGCCCATCCTGCGGGCCGGTATGGGCATGATGACGGGGGTGCTGCAGTTGATTCCATCGGCCAAGGTGAGCGTGGTTGGGCTATACCGCAACGAAGAGACCCTGGAACCGGTACGCTACTATGTGAAGCTCACCAACCAGATGGACGAGCGCATCGCGCTGATTTTAGACCCCATGCTGGCCACGGGTGGCACGCTGGTAGCCACCATCGACCTGCTCAAAGAGGCCGGCTGCAAACAGATCAAGGGTATCTTCATCGTGGCCGCGCCCGAGGGCGTTGAACGCCTGGCCAAAGCCCACCCCGATGTGGAACTGTTCACCGCCGCCATTGATGAACGCTTGAACAAGGTGAGCTACATCCTGCCGGGCCTTGGCGATGCCGGGGATAAGATTTTTGGGACCAAGTAAACCGGGTGAACCATCTTTCAGATGATGACGATGGCGATTAGAAAAATGAAAGAAGATAAAATACGCAAGATGATCCAAAAATGGGCAGGCGGTCGAATGAACCGCAAAACAGCGTGCACCAGAAAGCCCTTGAACCCTTGAATCCTCGACCCCTGGAACCCTTATTCTATTAAGGAGCCTTCATGCCCAGTGAGATTTCCAGCACCGACTACCAATTCCGCCCCGGCCACTGGTTGGTCGGGGCCCAGATGATGTTCGTGGCCTTTGGCGCCCTGGTTCTGGTACCGCTACTGACCGGCCTCGACCCCAACGTGGCCCTCTTTACCGCCGGCGGCGGCACCCTCATCTTCCAGGCCGTCACCCGTGGCAAGGTGCCGGTCTTTCTGGCCTCTTCCTTCGCCTTTATCGCGCCCATTATCTACGGTGTTAAGACCTGGGGCGTCCCGGGAACGTTGTGCGGCCTGGCGGCCGCCGGGGTGGTCTATATTTTATTGAGCCTGCTGGTGCGCTGGCAGGGCAGCGGCATCATCAAACGCGTTCTTCCGCCAGTGGTAGTGGGACCCGTTATCATGGTGATTGGTCTGATCCTGGCGCCGGTGGCCGTGCACATGGCCATGGGCAAGACCGGCGATGGGGCCGTGGTGCTGGTACCCCAAGGCACGGCCATGATCGTCTCCATGATCTCGTTGTTGACCACCATTGTGGTCACCCTGCTCGGTCGGGGCGTGTTGCGGCTGATACCCATCTTGTGCGGTATTGTGGTGGGCTATCTGATGGCACTCTTTTTCGGCCTGGTGGACTTTTCGCCGGTCACCCAGGCGCCCTGGCTGGCGGTGCCCAGCTTCGTGTTGCCCGAGTGGAACCTGGAGGCGATCTTCTTTATCGTGCCGGTGGCCATCGCACCGGCCATTGAGCATTTCGGTGACGTGCTGGCCATCGGTGGCATTACCGGCAAGAACTATGTCGAAGATCCTGGTATCCAGAACACCATGCTCGGTGACGGGCTGGCCACCTCCTTCGCCTCCATGCTTGGCGGGCCGCCCAACACCACCTACTCGGAGGTGACCGGCGCCGTGGCCCTGACGCGCGCTTTCAACCCGGCGGTAATGACCTGGGCCGCCATTTTCGCCGTGGCCCTGGCCTTCATCGGCAAGCTGGGCGCGCTGCTGCAAACCATTCCCGTGCCGGTCATGGGCGGTATCCTGCTATTGCTCTTTGGCGCCATCATGGTGGTGGGACTCAACTCCCTGGTGAGGGCCGGCGACGACCTGATGGAGCCCCGCAACCTCACCATCGTGGCCCTGATCCTGGTTTTCGGTATCGGCGGCATGTCCTTTTCGATCGGCAAGTTCACCCTGGCGGGCATCGGCCTGGCCGGCATTCTGGGTGTGGTCCTGAACCTGGTACTGCCTCAGGGTCGCAATGCCGAGTCAGATACGGCTGAAACAGCGTAACCGCTGATGATCACACTACTCGACTACGGCGCCGGCAATGTGCGTAGCGTCATCAATGCCATCGAACACCTGGGCGAAACCGTCAAAATCGTCACCACCGCCAGGGATATTGAAACCGCCCGGCGGCTCGTCTTTCCGGGTGTTGGTGCCTTCGGCAGCATGATGAAGCGCCTGCGCGAACTGAAACTGATCGACCCGCTGCGCGAATACCTGACGGAGGACCGCCCTTTTCTGGGCATCTGCCTCGGCATGCAGGCCCTGTTCGAGGGAAGCGAAGAAGCCCCCGGCGTGCCCGGCCTGGCCCTCTTTCCCGGCCGAGTGCTTCGCTTCGACACCGATCTTTCTGTGCCGCACATTGGCTGGAACGGCATCCGCGCCCGCCAACGCTCGCCGTTGTTTTCAGGTCTAAGTGGTGATGAGACGCTTCTACTTCGTGCACTCTTACCATGTGCAGACCGATAACGACGCCGATGTACTTACCATGACTGACTACGGCTATCCCTTTGTAAGTGGTGTGCAGCGCGGCCAGGTGGTGGCCACCCAGTTCCACCCTGAAAAAAGCGGCGCGGCCGGTTTGACCCTGCTGGCCAACTTTCTTACGGGAAAAACCGTGCCCACAACACCTGAAACCACACCTGAACGCACCCGCCTGGCCAAACGCATCGTGGCCTGCCTGGATGTTCGCGCTAACGACCAGGGTGATCTGGTGGTCACCAAAGGCGACCAGTACGACGTGCGCGAGGCAGGTGAAGTGCGCAACCTGGGCAGACCGGTCTCCCTGGCGCAACGCTACTTTGAAGAAGGCGCCGACGAGATCACCTTCTTGAATATCACCGGCTTTCGTGACTTTCCTTTGGAAGACTTGCCCATGCTGGAGGTGCTGCGGCAGACCTCTGAGAAAGTTTTCGTGCCGCTCACCATAGGTGGCGGCATTCGTGACTACACCGACGCCTCCGGCCACACCTACTCGGCCCTGGAAGTAGCCGGCGCCTACTTCCGCTCCGGGGCCGACAAGGTTTCCATCGGCAGTGACGCCGTTCTCATCGCTGAAGCTTATCTTGAAACATGTGCGGCCACCGGACAAAGCGCCATCGAGACCATCTCGCGGGTCTATGGCAACCAGGCCGTGGTGATCTCCGTCGATCCGCGCCGCGTCTATGTGGAAAATCCTGAGACTTGCCGGCACCCGCTTATCAGAACCGAGTATCCCGGTCCAGCCGGTGAGCGCTACTGCTGGTACCAGTGCACCATCAAGGGCGGTCGCGAGGGGCGCGACCTTGATGCCGTCACCCTGGCCCGGGTGTGCGAAAGGCTGGGGGCCGGTGAGATCCTGCTCAACTGCATCGACCGCGACGGCACCAACAGCGGCTTTGATATCGAGCTGATCAAGGCGGTCTCGACAGCCGTCACCATTCCGGTGATCGCCTCCAGCGGCGCCGGCAACCCTGCCCATTTCCAGAATGTGTTCGTTCAGACAGAGGCCGAGGCAGCCCTGGCGGCGGGCATCTTCCACCGCCGAGAGGTGAGTATTGCTGAAGTGAAGCGATATCTGGAATCGCAACGCACGCCCGTGCGGCGGTGATACGTAATGGGAAGGTCGCGCTTATTTGGAGGGCCCCAATTTCAAGGCCTTTCGCGCCCGCGCGACGCGCTTACGGGCATGATCCGGGTCGATCGATCCGGTGATGGCCAGCATTTGCCGGCTGGCTTCGACGGGGTCTTCGCTTCGGGCGCTCAGACGGATTCGAAACCAGGGCGGCATCTCGTTGTTGTAGCAGTCAGCCAGCCGCACACCCAACGCCCGCAGGTTTCTACCCTGCCCTTTGGCCGGATTTGGAAGCGTCGGTCCCGCCGTGAAACGTGCCAAGGCAGCCCCCACTTCCTGTTTTAAAGCCGCATAGCGCCGTACTGGCACGAACCAGAATCGGTAAAGCAGGTAGCCGAACATACCCACCAGAAAGCTCAGCGCCGCCGGTAGTATGAACTGAATCATGGTAACTCCCTGAGGGCTTTGACCTGAATTGAGCGATTTTTCGCGAAGCTATGTGCTAAGATATTGAGATGCTATAGTTTTTAAAAAGCGCAGGCATACCCATTGGATATGTCGAGCATTTTTGAAAGCTTTAGCGCTCAACAGATTGGTGCAGGGCGAGCAAAAAATCGCTCAATTCAGGTTTGAGTGTCGTCGCCGGATTGCGTATCATCTCAAAGAGAGCCAATGGGGGGCTGGCGGTAAGCGTTGGCCTATGCCGCGCTCGCCCCAAAACGCCTATCCACCCGAATCGATCGACTCCCCCTTGCATCACGCCCGCCGACAAAGCTGCCGATAAATCTGCTCGGTCTGCTTGCGGGTGGCCTCCAGCGTGCCGCTGTTGTCAACGACCACCGTCGCCCGGGCGCGTTTTTGCTCGATGGGCATCTGGGAGCGGATGCGCCGCAGGGCGTCCCTTTCACTCAGCCCGTCACGGGCCATCAGGCGCTGCAACTGAAGCGGCTCGGGGGTATAAACCACTATAATTTCGTCCAGCCCGTCGAGCCACCCGGCTTCGATCAGCAGGGGCACGTCCAGGATGGCCACATCCGTGGATTGGGCTTCGCGCATCATTTCGACCCGCCGCTGTATCTCCCGCCGAACTTCGGGATGCACAATGCGGTTCAAGGTGGCCTGTTTACCGGGATGGCGGAACACCATGTCTGCCAGAACGGGCCGGTTGATCTCTCCTTCGGGCAGCAACACCCCCCGGCCAAAGGCCGTCACGATCCGCTGCCAGGCCGGTAGTCCCTTGGCCACCACCTGCCGGGCAATGTGGTCGGCATCCACCACACCGGCACCCAGCGCGGCCAACATCCGGCTCACCGTCGATTTACCCGTGGCGATGCCGCCGGTCAGTCCCGCGACAATCACTGCCGATCCCCCCGCCATTGAACGGTGCTAAAATGGCCAGAAGTTATTGTCATTCCAAACATCTTCGGTCAAATCCCGGTCGATTTCGGCCAACATCTCCAGGTGGCGCCGCTCCCAATCGGCCAGCCAATGGTATATGGCCCGCTCTTCCGTGTCGGCGGCGGCCTTGGCCTGATCGCTGTAGAGACGGATGGCGCGCTCTTCCATGCTCATGGCCGCCGCGACGGCCGCGGCCTCGAAGCCGGCGGCGTCGATCTGCTTTTTCAATCCCTCGGTCATCACTTTATCGGCCACCTCGCGGTTTTCCGTGTCGGTGACGCTGGGGACGAAAACGCCTTCAGCCTTGTAGGCCTTGTACTGTTTGGACAGCTCGCGAACGTGCTGTTCCTCCTCCTCGGCCATCATCGTAAAGAACGCCCTGACACTCTCCTTGTCGGTCTGGGCGGCCACTTTGCTGTAAAATGACCTGCCGCGCATTTCCAGCAACAGGGCCGATTTCAGGATATCCAAGGGATTGCGATCGGGGGTGTTCATGGGTTCTTTTCTCCTTTTAGCAGTTGCGCAACGATCTCTATGAGCGGGTCTTGCAGCACTTCCCAGCGTGGATTGATCGCGCGTTGGTTTTGCCACTCGAAACGAACACGATCGAATTTCTCACCGATCAGATGTTCGTGGTTCATACCGTAGCGCCGCGCCGGATAGTACTCGACGTACAGCAGGCGCTGGGGTTTGATGGAAAACTGCCGGGCCACTTTGGTGGCGATTTGGGCTGCGCAGCTGCGCACGGTCATCACACCGGGTTTGCCGTAATTTTCAGGCAGATCTGAAACCACCACCAGCATTGGATTCAAAAGCGTAAGCCTTGCGTCGGCTTCAGCGCGCAGGTCAAAGATCCATAGCCGGCACTGGCCGGCCACCAGCCGGAATTCACCGCCCCATCCGTCCCAGTCCAACAGTCCAATGTATACCGCTTTTCCCATCGTTCACCATCCTCCTTCTTTGGATGGCATAACAGTAACGCCGATTTAGCCAAAGTCGAGCCTTGCGACATGGCAACAGCGCGGTGCCGCCGTGAACCTGCGGCCGTCAGCGCCGCGTCAGGGCGCTGTAAATCCGCACCATCTTGCTGGGCAGTTCGCGTACATCGCTGATGACGGTGTGCAGGGTGTCACCATAGAGATCGTCCAGCCGGGGGTCGGCGGCCATGTTGACGGTAATGCCGTGGGTATAAACCCCCCTGGCACGCGCTTCGGCCAAGGCTTTGCGGGTATCGGTCAGGGCGTATCCCTGTTTGTAGTCGACATCGTTGGGAAAACCATCTCCCAGAATGATCAACAGCGGCACCTTTGCCGGCCGCGCGCACAGTTGTGCGGTGGCGTGGCGGATGGCGGCCCCCATGCGCGTGTTGCGTTGCGGCGTGGCGCTGCCCACACGTGCGATCACCACTTGGTCGAATGGCTCTTCGAAGGTTTTCAGCACACTGTAATTCACCTGCAGCCGACCGTTTCCCGAAAACCCGGCCACGCCGAAATCATCCCCCAAAACACTCAGTGCGCGACAAAAAATATAGATGGCCTCTTTTTCAATTTCAATCACCGTCTGAAGGCCATCCACAGCCAGGTTGGCGGTGGAGCGCGACAGGTCCACCAACAGCAACACGGCCACACTGCGCTCGTTTTTTAGCCGTTTGATGTAGACCCGTTCCGACGGGTTGCGGCCGGCCCGGCGCTCAACAGCGAAATCCACCAGGGCGCGGTGGTCGAAATCATCGCCTTCACTCCACTGGCGCAAGACCGCCAGCGCTTCGGGCCGCATCATCTCGAAGGCGTAGCGGGTCGCCCGAATCAAACCGCCGTGGCGTTGGCGCACACGCTCATGGAACCCCGTGTCGCTGCCCTGCAGCAGCCGCTCGTGGACCGCCGCGTGACAGTGCAGGTACCCGTTGAGGTCGCGGTCCCACTCCGGGTACCAGAGTGCGTTGTCTGAAATATCTTCGGGGCGGCATTCGATCCGGCGGCCCTGTTCGATAAAAAGTTGCCGCAGGGCGTCTACCGTGGCCGGGTCGAGAGGCGTTGCGGCCTGTATTTCGTCGGGATCGCTCCCGCCGGCCACGGTCAGTCCATCGATTAGGCCTTCAGCCCCCCGCTGCGCCAAGCTGTGCCGGACATCGCTGCCAAAGCAATCGAATCCAGCCCGGCCCAGCAGTTCGGTAACTTTTCGGACCAGTTCCAGGGCGTCGTGATGAACAGTCGCGTGGAGGTTCGCGTCGACCCGGCGGTTATAGGGCGTTGCCATGGGCGGCAAGTGCTCAAGGTCAACGCCCTGGGCCATCAGTTCAGCGGCCACGATCCCGTAGGTATGGGCCACCAGGTCGCCGCTGGCCTCCACCGCCGGCCGTTCGAGCATCTGCGCCTCAAAGATCCGGCAAAGATGGTTTAGTGTCTCCGATGCTGGACAAACTCCCGCGTCCAGCGCGATCGACCGATAGAGCTGGCCGCGAAAATCATCTGCCGCCCGCCCCCTTGGCTGCTGTTCAACCACCCCCTTCATCTGGCGGTCAAGGCGACGGCCCAAACCGGGGTAACGCAGCGCCGTTAGGCGGCGAAGACGCCCGTGTTCATAAATGGTGAACAGGTCGGCGGCCAGATCGAAGTTGGGGAACTGCCCAAGAAACTGTTGCAGGTCCGAGCGCCCGGCCGCAACCATTGGCCCAGTCGTGCTCGCCCTTGGCACGGGGTATCGGCGGCGCAGCTTTTTAAGGTCGAACCCGAAACTGTCGAACTCGATCACCCCGCACTCCAGGCGTGCAAGCTGCCAATAGAGCGCCACATTGCCGGCCAGGGTGGCGGCCGTACTGATCTGGTCGGGCAGGTAGAGATTGGTGCCGTCACAGCGGACCGTGTCCACGGCGATTTCAGTACCACCCGCGCCGGCCGGCAGCCGCCCCAGGGCGTAAATGTTCAGTGTTCTGCCCGTACGGGCCTGTAGGTAACGCAGCAATGCCGGGCGAACCTGTGCCAAGGTGGCAGTGGTTTGATGTAACGCCAGCCACTCCCTCGCTTCGCGGCTGCGCAGGGCTAAAAATTCGATTCCGCTCCGGCGCTGTCGTTGCCAGCGGTTAATCGCCGCATCGATAAATCGCTCCAGGGTGCCTCGCGACAGCAGCCCCAACCCGGCCGCCATGCCCTCCAAAAAGGCATCGATCATTTGAAACTCGGTCTGCGCCACCTGCCCCAGGGCGAGGGTCTGCCACAGGCGCTTTCGGGGGTCAAAGTCGAGCACGGCCCGCGGTACGCTACGACAAAACCGCAAGGTCTGCTGGTAGCTCAGGCGCCGTCTGAAAGCGCGCCGCAAGGTGTCCAGATAGGCTGCCGCCGTGGCCGCATTATCTTCTTCGAGCAAGGTGACCACTGTCGGCAGGGGTTTGGTCAGCGCGTGGTGTCCGATTTGATGCAACTCCCAGACGGTCTTGATGAAGAGGTCCGTCAAGTCGGGATTGCCCTGAGCCAAAACCGGGCTTAGATGTTGGGCCATGAGACCGCCCAGCGCAGGGCCTTGGACGCCGGCCTGACGCACCTGCTGCAAGTACGTCTCGATAGCCGAAATATCGGTTCGCCGCAGCAGGACGGCCATGCCGGCCACAATGGTTTGCCCGAACGAGCGCTCCTGGGCGAAGGCCCACACCACCACATCGGCCAAGGCCGCAACCAGCGGCTCTGGAAAACGATCCGCTACCGGTGCCAACCCATCGGCCAGCGCTTGAGCGGCGCGCTTGTCCACGCATTCGATTCGGGATAGTGCTTCGACAATCACGATCACAACATCACGCGCTTGACTCCAGAAGGCGACCACTTCCGCGGCCGGCATCACGACGCTTACGAGAAAAGGTGTCCTTTCAGGCCGCCGCTTCCCGGGAGCGCTCCGGCGCCGTACTCAGCACATGCTCCGGACTCGCCAGCAACCAGATCACGCAAGCGGCCATCAACACGGCGCCCAGCGGAAAGGCGTGCCGCAGGGCAAACAGATCCATCATCACCCCGGCCAGCAGGGCCCCGCACAACATCCCTAAGCTGTGGGCCATGGTGAGCAGCGCCATC
Source organism: uncultured delta proteobacterium (assembly GCA_963783425.1). GTDB lineage: Bacteria > Desulfobacterota > Desulfobacteria > Desulfobacterales > QNYZ01 > CAWANO01. The sequence goes on along the minus strand of CAWANO010000002.1, from coordinate 299,366 downwards.
ACCGACCCCATGGCCTCCAGCTGGTTGCCCTTGATCACCGAAAGGGCCATCAGCGGCGGCATGGAGATGCCACCGCCCAGGCCAAACACCAGGTTGGCCCCGAAAAGACCCCAAAAACTGTCCACCCACAAATAGGATAGCATTGAGAGCGCCACCAGCGATCCGCCCACCGTCATCATGACTCGTTTGGAAGCCCGGTCGGCCAGGTACCCCATGGGCACATGCGCCAGACCGCTCACAAAAACGCCCAGCATCACCAACAGACCAATGGCCGTGCTGGAAAGCTCCAGCTCGTCGCTTGCCAATACCGGCAAAAAACCCCAGATGATGCCGATGGCGGCCGTGTAGGCAAAGCGAAAGAATGCCAACAGGGCAATGCCCCGGTCGCCGAGGATGTGGCGCCAACCCGTGGGCTGGCTCGACTCGGTGGTCACCCGTTCTTCGCGGGTGGGCGGTAACAACCTCAAACTCAACCCGAAACCCACCAGCGACAAGGCACCCATGCACACGAAAGCCGTGGTCAGGCTGAAACGGTCGTTGATCATACCACCCAGCAAAGGGCCCAGGCTAAGCCCCAGAAACATCGACATATTAAAAAGTCCCATCACAAAACCTTCGCGGTTGACGGGCGTGATATCGCCCACGTAGGCCTGCACCACCGGCATGATCATGGCCGAGGAGGCCCCCTGGAAAAAACGGATCACGATCAGCGTGGTGACGCTGTCGGCAAAGGTGAAGGCCAGCGACACCAAGGCATAGCAAAACAGCCCGGTTAGGATGAAGGGCTTGCGTCCCTTGCGGTCGGAGAGACGTCCGAAATAGGGTAGCAGGACTGTACGCGAGAGTGAAAAAGCGCCAAAAATCAGGCCGATGGCAAAGCCACCCGCACCCAATGTGTGGGCATAGACGGGTAATAGCGGCACCACGATACCCACCCCGGTGATGGTGACAAACAGGGAAAAAAACAGGGTTGTGAAAACCTTTTTATTTAAAGTGGTTGCTCGCGTCTGCATGGGTCCGCCGACCATATCACCGGCGGGGGCCGATCTCAAGCGCCCTTTACCGCAAACGCGGATTAGGCTGACAGCGAAAGATAGGGACTTTGAATGGCGGTTCTCAGGAGAAGATGGTATCGGTTACGGCGATGCCTGACCGGATGCCGTCCCACGGGATTCAAGCCAGCCGGAGCGCACATCACGCAGCTCGTTGGCTTGCCAGTATTTGCCGCTCTTCACATCCAGGCAGGTCAGCCAGCCGCCATAGGTGGCGCCGGTGTCGATGCAAATGGCATGACCAATGTTGAGGGGACGTTCACTGGGCTGGGGAGTATGGCCGCAGATCATTTTCTTGCCCGATTGATGCGGGGCGGGATTGTTGAATTTTTCCCAATAGAGCATGGATTCGGGCTGTTCACCCAGGCTCTTTTTCGGGTTGACGCTGGCGTGCACGAAAAAATGGGTGTCTGTTTCAAAGTGCGTTCGGCAATCGTTAAGCATGAAATGCCAATGCCGCTCCGGAACCGCTTGAAGCGCATCCTTGTGGATCGATGTCCCGTAAGATTTGAGCGTCGCCTCGCCCCCGTAGGTAAACCAGGCAACGAAATGGTGCCGCGATTCGCGGGCGGCACACATCATTACCTCATGGTTGCCTCGCAGGGGGATCAGAAGGCCCTTTTCCGTGCGTGCAATCGCCCAATCCACAACCGCACGGCTGTGGGGGCCGCGGTCAACGTAATCCCCCAGGGTCACCAGTGTATCCGTGGATTTGAAAGGGACATAGGCTTCCAGTGTCGACAGCGCTGTCATGCAGCCATGAATGTCGCCGATGGCAAGATTTCGCATGGTGTCTATAACTCCGATGTTATCACGGCTGGGCATAACGTATAACTATGAGCACGCGCCGTGTGTGTACTGCTGCACTATAAACAACCGCTTCTTGGTAAATTTTAAAAATCACGAGACAAAATCGCCCCAGTATAGGTCCGGGTGAGACCTTTTCCGGTTGTGAAAGCGGCACGGCGCCGGTCACCGTCCGAAACTATCCCTTAAAACCTTTTTCTTCATGTGAGCCGTCGCAAAGCGGTTTCTTTTTGGAGCCGCCGCAACGACAGAGGGTGTAATGATCCGCTTCGGGCAGCAGGGCGTCGGAATCCTGGTCGTCAATCAAGGTGATATCGCCCTGGCAATGAAGCGGCCCATCCTTTTCCACCACGAGCCGGGTTTCTTCGTAATAGTCTTTTAAAAGCACTTTGCCGATCATGTAGCTCAGAGCCCCGGAGGGACATTTTTTAATCGTAGCGATGATCTCGGCCACGGGAGCGCTGTCCGGTTCATACTTGGGCGCGTCATGCGTGCCAAAAACCGCCTCCAACTCACCACAATAGCCCGCACCCATACACAGGTAACGGTCGTAGACAATGGTGATCTCCTTGCCCCGGTAATACTCCAGTTCCGGCTTGTCGGAATCCTCGCGTTCACCCATAAACCCATTGGTGGCATGGGTGCCGTCGCAGTGGGGTTTGAACTTGGATTCACCGCAACGGCAGAGCGAGCAGACTCGAGGCGTCTCGATCGATTTACCATCACTGCCGATAAGGGCGACATCCACCGCCATCAACGGGCTATATTTACTGAAAATAACCTGGCTCTTTTTCATTTTATCTTCCCTTCAATGTGGACAATCAGCCATAAAGATACTCGGATCAAACAGCATCGGTCAAGTGGGAGGGGCGATTTACCCGGGCGCGAGCTCAGGTCGGGGCGCACCCGGTCGCAGCAAACAGGACTAGTCGGCCTCTAAAAACGGGTAGCGGTAGTCGCTGGGCGGCACAAAGTTTTCCTTGACGGTGCGCGGACTGACCCAGCGGTTAAGGTTGAAGATACTGCCCGCCTTGTCATTGGTGCCCGATGCGCGCGCACCGCCAAACGGCTGCCGTCCCACAACCGAACCGGTGGGTTTGTCGTTGATATAGAAATTGCCGGCGGCGTTGACCAGCCGTTGCCGGGCTGCGACCACCGCCGCCCGGTCACGGGCGAAGATGGCACCGGTGAGGGCGTAGGGCGAGGTCTGGTCACACAGCTCGAGGGTCGTCTCAAAATCGTTGTCGTCGTAAACGTAGACGGTCAAAACCGGCCCGAAAATCTCCTCTTGCATGGTCTTGAAATGGGGGTCGCTGGTGAGAATCACCGTGGGGTCGATAAAATACCCGACACTGGCGTCGCTGCCGCCACCGGCGATGATTTCCGCCGATGCGTGTCCACGGGCATAGTCGATGTAGCCGGTGATGGTGTCGAAGGCGGCACGATCGATTACCGCATTGACGAAATGGGTAAAATCCTCGGGCGAACCCACCTTCAGGGTGTCCATCTCGGCCAGCAACTTCGCCTTTATTTCAGGCCAAAGCGAAGACGGCAGGTAGGCCCGCGAAGCGGCGGAGCACTTTTGCCCCTGGTACTCGAAAGCGCCTCGGATCAATGCAGCCACCACGGCATCCGGGTCGGCGCTGGGGTGGGCGAACACGAAATCTTTGCCGCCGGTCTCTCCCACGATGCGCGGATAGGTGCGGTAGCGGCTGATATGGCTGCCGACAGCCTTCCACATCTCCTGAAACACGGCCGTGGAGCCGGTGAAGTGAATGCCGGCCAGATGCGGGCTGGCCAGCACGAGATCTCCCACCTGGGCGCCCGGACCGGGAATAAAATTGATCACACCGGGAGGAAGACCGGCCGCCATGAAGATCTCCATCAACATCCAGGAGGAGTAGACTGCGCTGGAGGCTGGTTTCCACAGCACCGTATTACCCATCATGGCCGGCGCCGAAGGTAGGTTGCCCCCGATGGCGGTGAAATTAAAGGGCGTGACCGCGAAAACAAACCCTTCCAGGGGGCGGTATTCCAGTTGATTCCATTCACCCGGGCCGGACAACGGCTGCTGCTGGTATATCTGGGTGGCATAGTAGGCATTGAAGCGCAGAAAATCGACCGTTTCACAGGCAGCGTCGATCTCGGCCTGGATGACATTTTTTCCCTGGCCGAGCATGGTGGCGGCATTGAGGCACATACGCCGCGGCCCGGCGATGAGATCAGCCGCCCGCAGGAAAATCGCCAGCCGGTCCTCCCATGCCATGGCGGCCCAGGAATCAGCCGCCGTTAGGGCGGCCTCGATGGCATCGGCAACCTCTTTTTCGCCCGCCTGATGAAAAACCGCCAACTGGTGGCCGTGATCATGGGGGATCGTGCAGTGTCCCAACTTGCCGGTTTTCACGGGTTGCCCGCCGATGATCAGGGGGATTTCAATCGACGTTTTTCTGAGCTTTTGCAGGTTCGTTTTGATCAGACGGCGCTCGTCGCTGCCGGGGCGAAAGTCGAGTACGGGTTCATTGCCGGGTACGGGTACAGAGGCGATCTTGCTGGTCATTGGGGTAACTCCCATTGATTCTTAACCTGGCACACGAACTTGACATCCGGGCGGCACAGGCCAAAATTATGATTTTATCGCAACGCAGGTCTGCTTTAGCGAAAGGATTCGCTCCACCCAACGATCACCCTTATCGCTTTGAGTTCCGTTGCTGCGCTTGCGCCACAAAACGGCAAAACGTAGCGCCCGTTCAGCACGATTGTTGGTGGGTTCCACACCTTCTTGGTCAAGAAACACCCAGAGCGACGACATCTGGCCGGCGATCGAGCGTGCCAGACGGCCGGCATCATCATCAGCGGTTTCGTAAAGGATCAGAAGCATCACGAGTCGAGAAAAAAAGTTCGTCCACTGCTTTTGAGTGGGGGGCTTTGTGGCCCAGTGACAAAGCAAACGCAACTCTTTTAAAATGCCGCGGCCAAAGCGCCGAATGGACGGATCTTTTTGTTCGGCCAATCCTTTGGCCCTGCGGATCAGATGGGCCAGACACGTTTGGCGCTGATTGACCCAGTTGACATAGACGCCGTAGTTGTCGCTGATGAGAATACCTTTCCAATCGGCAATCAGTTGGTCAAACGCTTGCTTTGAGCGGTTGGGGTGAATCATGAAAAACGACACCGCCTCGTTGACCATTGTCCACAACCACTTGAGCTTACCCGACTGCAGCCAGGAGGTTTCATCCACCCCATTTACCGCCGCTTTTCTGGCTTGGTTACCAATTTCGGTATGGATCGGCTCAATGGCTCCCGACACCCGGTCAATGATGCGCTGAATACCACCTGTGGAGATGGGCACACCCAACACCGATTGGCAAAAATCCTGAACCGTCAATCGGCTGGCGCCGTGGGAGCCTGACAGCTCGGCGATTACCGCCGATAGCCTCGGACCGTAGCCACCGCAAAATTGCCTCGGCAGCCGAGCCTTAACGGTTCTACCGCAACCGTTGCAGCTGGCCTTGTGTAAAATATAGTGCGTAACATCCATCTTTATCTCGGGCAACTCGATATGCTGGTGGGTGTAATACGGCAGGATGCTTTTGCGGTCCAATGACAGCTGGCCGCACTGACACCGATCAGGCAGCAGGTTTTTGACCGCGGTTGGCGCGAGCATCTGTTGGCGGTGTCCTTTATGGCCCTTTTGACCGCCGCGTTTTCGTTTACCCTTTTTGCGTTTGCGCTTGGGCTTTTTAAACGGGCCATCCGATGAAGGTGGTTTGCTCGAGTTTTGCGAATTCTGGTTCAAGCAGGTCTCGAGTGTATCGGTGCGCTTTTCCAAAGCCTCATGCCGTTTCGCAAGCTGGCCGACGATATTTTCCAGCTCAATAATATACTGCTTTACCGCCTGTGGCGTGAGCGCCCAATCGAGGTCCGACAGTGGTCTTTTGGCTTCCATGATGGAAGCATAACATAGTTAAAACGGAAAATCTAGCGGTTTTTTCAATTATTTCAGGTGGTTACAAAACAACCAGGATTTACTGTGATTTCAGCAGGTTATCGCGGCTGATCGAACCCCCTGAATAGGTACAAATTATGTGTTTGTCGCGATACAAATCACGACAAAAATCTTTGAAAAATTTCTGGTTCTAACCATAAATCAAAATACGCCTGGATGCAACCGGATGCATTGTTCGGGTCAAATCTGGTAAAGAGACGGCCACAAGCAAACTGTGCCGGGAAAGCAAAAGGAGCCGAACCATGGGGATGCGTCTACTTTTTACGCTTTTTTTCATAACGGTCGTCATGGCGGAGGCGGCAGGTTCAACTACGCTAACCCTGAGGGACGGTTCTCAGGCGGAGGTGGAAATCGTTGCCGATGGCCTCGGCATCCCGTGGGGGATGGCATTCCTGTCGGACGATGAACTCATCATTACTGAGCGCGAAGGCGGCATCGTGCTGCTCGACCTGGAAAGCGGCAAATTAAGTGAATTGTCCGGAGGACCTCAGGTCAGGGCCTCCGGACAGGGGGGTATGCTCGATGTAGCCGTGCCGTCGGACTATACTGCTGGCGGTTGGCTCTATTTTACCTATGCCAAGGAGATCAACGGCCAGGGGGTAACTACACTGGCGCGGGCCCGGCTCGAAGGCACCGCGCTCAACGATTGGACGGAACTGCTGGTCACAAAATCGGCCAGCTCCACTCGCCGGCATTTCGGCAGCCGGATTGCTTTCGGGGCTGAGGATTTGCTCTACTTTTCAGTGGGCGACCGCGGTGTGCGTGAAAACGGCCAGGACCTTCAAACCCATGCCGGATCCATCATTACGACTGCACCGCGACGGACGGGTGCCACGTGACAACCCCTTTAGGTCACGCCCGGGAGCGTTACCGGAAATCTGGAGTTACGGGCATCGCAATGTCCAAGGTCTGGCCTATGATCGCAACAACCACCGATTGTGGGCGATAGAGCATGGCCCACGCGGCGGTGATGAGCTCAACCTCATCGTGGCTAAAGGAAACTACGGGTGGCCCATCGTCTCTCACGGCATGGAGTACTGGGGGCCGGTCAAGGTCGGCGAGGCCACTACCAAACCGGGATACCTGGACCCGCTCAAGGTCTACATCCCATCCATCGCTCCCGGAAGTCTGGTGCTGTACGAGCATGAGGCCTTTGCCAGACTGGAAAGGTAATTTGTTTGCCGGTGCTTTGAAGCTTCGGCATATCAACCGGATCATTCTCAACGAAGCGGGCAAACCGATAGGCGAGGAGCGGTTGCTCGAAGATTTCGGTCAACGAATCAGGGCGATGCCGTAGGCCCTGAAGGCTATCTCTACTTTTCCACCGACAGCGGAATGATCTGTCGCATCAAGCCGGCTGAATGAGACGCATTGGGGTCAACAGTGCTTTTAAAATGGCTCATGAATCATGGAGAAAATTCCATGAGATTATTCGGGCCAATTGCCGAACGGCCGACGTGGCAGAACCGCGGGCCTGTTTCGATTTACGGCACAATCTTGACTTGAACGGCATGTTCGCGGACACCGTTATTGCTATATCCCTGCACATTCCAGACCGCGTTCATGGGCTGCTGCCGGCCCGCCTGGTCGGTGGCGCGCGCCATGATGAGATATTCGCCCGGCTGCGACACCTCCCAGACGTACTGCCACTGCCGCCAGGCATAGGGCTCGTCAGGTCCTAAAAATTGGGCCTGCGACCAACTCTGGCCGTCGTCGATGGAGACCTCGACCTGCTTCACCCGATCTTCTCCGGCATAGGCGGCACCAAGCACCGTTACCTTTCCGGGGCCAAGTTGCGCCTCTTTCAACGGCTGGGTGATGATAGCCTTCAGACTGAGTGCGGTGACCACTTCACCCTCTTTGGGGTCCTGCCCTTTCTGGAATATTCGATACACATTGTCCATGAAAAAGCCCTCGAAGGGTTTGTCGAGCACATCGATGCGATTCAACCACTTCACGCAGTTGGCGCCGGTCCACCCCAGCGCCAAGCCCCTGAGCGGAAAACCGTGCTTGATGGGCAGGGGCTCGCCGTTCATCTCGTAGGCCAGCAGGGTGGAGTCCATCGCTTTTTCAATGGGGATGCTGCGAACGAAGGTGATGCCCGACTTGCCCATGCCTTTGTCCATACCCTCAAAGGCCACGTGGCGGGCCGTTTCGGTTAGCCCTGCCATCTCGAGAATATCCCGCAGCCAGACCCCTCCGTAGACGGCATTGCCGACGCCACCGATAGTCCAGGGGTTGCCGCGCGCTTTGGTTTCCAGCAGGGAGCGGCTGTTTCCCGAGCACTCAAGGGTATTGGAGACGATCTCCTTGGGCATTTGCAAAATCTCGCCGAAGGTGAGCGACAACGGTTTTTGAACCTCACCCTCTACCGCCAGCCGATAGGTTTCCAGCGAAACCGGCGTCTCTGGGATCTCGCCCTGGTTGCGATCAAAAAACACGTCATTGGCCGTAACCCACGACCGCAATCGCTCGATTGGGGTTTCGGCATTGAGCGGTCTCGATGTCATGATGCGCATTTTGTCTGTCATGTCGATATCTCCCGGGCTGTTGTAAGATGAAAGGCGGCGCAAATTCGGTAGAGCCATCTGCGGATCCACGCCACAGGCCGATTTGGCAGTGGCGCCGGACGCAGAGATCGGACAACATGGGGCATTTTGAAATCGGCTCTGCTGATTGGAATTTGTATACCCGCCTCGAACCGCGTGTCAAGCGGACATCGATTTACCAAGTGGCTAATAATTATGGAAATTCTGGAAGCCGCCTGAAAAGACTACTCTCCATCCCGTAAACGTCACGTGCCGGCAAGGCCCTCAGGATGAAACCGTAGCTACCCTGCTGCGAGCCTTTGATTAATCCCACCATGGCGGGACCAATGGGTGCCTCAGGCTGCGCTCCTAAAGGAGATATCAATTCGTTTTTTAAATAACGCTTTTGAAAAATTATACCTTCAAAAAACAGCACAGCGGCCCAAAAACCACATGCAATTTAAGCTTACCCATGATTCAAGGTAATGATTTCAGGAGGCTTTCTGGATAGCTGCATTAGATTCACATAGCGCCGGCTCTCCCGCATCAAAGCCATATGGTCGCCTCGCGCCAGAATGCATCCGCCCTCCATCAGCATAATTTCATCGAACCGGCCCAGATCCGCCGTTCGATGGGTGATCAGCACCACGGTCCGCCCGGCGGTGGCTTGCCATAGCGCCTGCATCAGTTTCTGCTCGGTGGCGCGGTCCAGCCCTTCAGTGGGCTCATCCAGCACCCAGATGGGCGCCTCCTCCTTTAAAAAGGCACGCGCCAGGGCCAGCCGGCGCGCCTGCCCTCCCGATAGCGTGCGCCCACCCGGCCCCAGCCAGGTCTCCAGCCCATGGGGCAGGCCGTCCACGAAGCCCAGCAGTTGCGCCTTTTCGAGCGCCTGTTTTAAATCATCGTCGCTTGCTTGCGGCCGGGCCAGCAGCAGATTATGATGAATGGTTTCGTTGAAGAGGTGGGCGTGCTGGGAGACGACATTGATCATGCGCCGTAAATCGCTCTCACCGAAGTGCCTTAAATCCTGACCGCCGATACGGATGGTTCCCGCCACCGGATCCCAAAAGCGCACCAATAGATTGACCAGGGTTGACTTTCCCGTGCCGGTCTCGCCCACCATCGCCACCCGGCGCCCCTGCCCGATTGTAAAATCCAGCCCCTTGAGCACCCACGGGTCTGAATCGGTGTAGCGAAAATCTACCGCCTCCAGGCAGATGTCGAAATCATGTACGCCGGCAGCGGTCGCTTCGGGAAAGCTCACTTCGGGTGCGGCCTCCACCAGTGTAAGCAGACGCCGGGCCGCTGCCCGGGTCTGCCCCAGGTATTGGTAGGCCCAGGGCAACGGCAGCAACGCTTCGAAGGCGGCCATCAGCGCCAGGCCCATCAGGGCCAGGAAGGCCCCATCAAGATGCCCGCCATGCACCAATTCGACGCCTAGATAGAGCACGCTGGTCACCGCAAAGCCGCTCAGCAAAGTGGTTGCGGCCGTAGCCGCGCCGCGGATGCGACTCATGCGCAGCTGGGCGGCGACCAGCGCCTGATTGGCCTGATCAAGCGCGGTCAAATGTTCGCGCCAGGTCCCGTACACGCTCAGCTCGGCCAACCCCTGAATCCCTTCAACCACGCGCACACGCAAAACCCTTGTCTGGCGGCTCAACGCCTCTCCGTCGATCGCACCGCTCTTGGCGGCTGCCCAAGGCACGCCCAGGCCGGCCGCCATCATAAACAGCAGCGCTGCGGCGGCAATGGCCGGATCGAAGGTCGATAGAAGCACCGTTACCACCACCACGGTCACCACGGCCACGACGCTGGGTGAAAGCACGCGTACAAATAGATTGTCCAGCGCGTCGATGTCGGCCACCACCCGATTGAGCAGATCCGCCGTGCCATGCCGCATCAGGCGGGCCGGGGCCAAAGGTTCAATCTTGCGATAAAACCAGGCCCGCAGCGTGGCCAGCATGGCGAAGGTGGCATCGTGGCTGACCAAACGCTCGGCGTAGCGCGCCAAGGTGCGTGATATGGCGAAAACGCGCACACCCACGCTGGGAACGAAGAAGTTGAACAGGTGGGCCGTGCTCAGGGTCAGTCCGGCAAAGGCCGCCGCCGAGATGAACCACCCGGAAAGGGCCAGCAGTCCCACCGAGGCCAAAATGGCGGCACTTCCCAACAGGGTGCCCAAACCCATGCGCGCGTAGTGGGAGCGAAACAGCCGCATAAAGCAAACAAGCGCTTTCATGGCCCCTCTTCCCGTCGGGCGCGGATCAGATCGCGAAAGGATTCGATTCGATCGATCAAATCGTCATAGCGGCCCTGGGCCGCGATCCTACCCGCCGAAAGCACAACCACCCGCTGCGCTTCTTCAATGTGATGCAGGCGATGGGTCGACAGCACGACCGTACGTCCCTGGCTGAGGGTCTCGATGGCCGCCATCACCACCTGCTCATTTTCCATGTCCAGGCCGGCGGTCGGTTCGTCCAGAAGCAGCAGCGGGGCGTCCTTTAAAAAGACGCGCGCCAAAGCCACCCGTTGTGCCTGTCCCCTGGAGAGTCCCCAACCCTGCTCGCCCACGGACGTGTCGAGCCCCCGGGGCAGATGTTGCGCAAAATCAGTGACCCGCGCCGCTCGCGCGGCTTGCTCGATCTGTGACCGCGAGGCCGCGGGTTTGCCCATGGCGATATTGCCGGCGATGGTACCGTGAAACACCATCGGGTGCTGCCCCACCCAGGCCAGTGCCCGGTGCCAGCTTTCGGGGGTCAGCTCGTACAAGTTGCGGCCATTGACTCTAATCGATCCGCGCTGCGGCTGGATAAAGCCCAACAGCAGATTGAGCAAAGTGGTCTTACCGGCCCCGCTCTCGCCCACCAGCACCACGCGATCACCCGCATCGAGCCGCAGGCTGCATCCGACAAGGGCGGGCTCCCGGCGGTCCTCATAAGTGTAAGCGAGATCTTGACAATCCAAGCTCACCGCGTCCGGCAAGACCAGTTCGCGCTGCCCTTTGAGGTCCTGTGCCGGCGGCCGCGACAGGATCTTCAAGATCTCCCGGGCCGCCCCGATGGCCTCGGCCCGGGCATGATAGTGGGTGCCCAGTTCTCTTAGCGGCAGGTAGAAGTCCGGCGCCAGCAGCAAAATGAAAAGGCCCTGGTAAAGGCTCAGGGGGCAGCCGTACATCCCGAAGTGGCTGTAGCCCAGATAGGTGGTGCCCAGATAGACGGCCACCAGGGCGATGGCGAGCGAGCTGAACAGCTCCAGCACCGCCGTGGAGAGAAAGGCCACCCGCAGCACACGCATGGTGCGTTGGCGATATTGGTCCGAGGTGGCGGCGATGCGGCTCTCCTCGCCGCGGCTGCGGTCGAGTAGCTTGAGGGTGGGCAGGCCCTGCAGCGTATCGAGAAAGTGGGCGCTCATGCGGGCCAGGGCCTGAAAGTGGCGCTGGCTGATGCTCTCGGCGCCCATGCCCACCAGAATCATGAAAAGCGGAATCAGTGGCGCCGTCAGCAACAGCAGGCCGCCCGCGGCCCAACTGATCGGCCAGACAAAAGCCACGATGGCGGCCGGAATGGCCACCGCCAGGGCCAGTTGCGGCAAGTAGTGCGCGTAAAAGGCCTGCAGCGCCTCCACCTGCTCGACCATGGTGGCCGACAGCTCGCCGCCACCCAGCCCGCCGTTCTGCACCGGTCCCAGCCTGGCAAGGTGTTGCATCAATGCCCGGCGCACCTCGCCGCGGATGCGGGTGCCGGCCTGAAATCCGGTTACTTCGCGCGCCCAGGCCAAACCCGCCCGAAGCACGATCACCCCGCACAGCATCGCAAAGCTCCGGCCCAGAGCCGCCCGGGTGACGCCGTCGATAAATGCACGATGCACGATGTGGGACAAAAGTGCCGCCTGAACAATCAGCAGCAGGCCGCTGGCCAGCCCGGTCGCCACCGCAAGCCAGATCCATCCGCGTGCCTGGCGCAGGCGCCCCATCAACCAGCGTATCGCTTTGGGTGCGGGGAGAGTCTCGGTGCTAACGCTATGTAGAGGATTTTCAGAGATGACGGAAAAAGCCTGGAAAAGGGTTTGTGGGATTCAGCGGTTCAAACACTACCTCACTCTGGCACGGGGCCAAATGATGCCAAATAGAGCTCTCAGCCCCTTATCCGGTAGACCATAGCATTGATGTCTTGCCATCCACCCGATTCCTCGAATCCTTGGCCCCTTGAACCCTCTCCTAATATACCAACACCATAACCGCCGTCAGCACCAACAGAAACAGCACGCTCAAGGGCGTGCCGGCCTTGATGTAGTCCATACTGGTGTATCCGCCCGGGCCCATGTAAAGGGCATTGACTTGGTGGGTGGGCAGCAGAAACGAATTGGAGGCGGCCACCCCCACCACCAGCGCCGCCAGACGGGGGTCTACGCCGATCGCGGCGGCCATGTCCACCACCAGCGGCACCAGCAGCACGGCCGCGCCCACGTTCGACACCACCAGGGTGAGCAACGTCGTCAACAGACCGACGATGAAGAAAAAAATGGCCGGCGGCGGCGCTCCCATCAGACTGAGCAGATGATAGGCCAGCCAGTTGGCGGCGTTGGTCTCCTGCATGGCGATCCCCAAAGGAATCAGGCCGCTGAGCAGAAACACGGTGCGCCAGTCCACCCCCTGGTAAGCCTCGTCGATGCGCAGCACCCCGGTCAGGATCATCGCCAACGCCCCGGTCATCAAACAGACTGAAATAGGCAGTGATGTGAAAATCACAAGACCAGTGGCCAAGGCGAAGCAGCCCAGGGCGATGTTGGCCTGATGAGGTTTGATAATCTCATGATCCGGCGATTGGGCAAAAAGCAGGTCACGCTTGGGGCGCATGCGCTGAAAACTCTCCCAGCGGCCGTGCATCAAAATCACGTCGCCCGGCTCAAGCAGGCGCGGCCCCAGTCTGTTGTAGTGAATTTCACCCTGATGGATGATGGCCAGCGGGGCCATGAGATGGTTGTGGCGAAATCGTATGTCGATCAGGGTCTTGCCCACAAAACGCGAGTGGGGCGAGACGATGGCCTCGACCACGCCCGAAATCTCGTCGGAAAGTTCCTCGCCAAAAACATCCAGATCGTACTTGATATTGAAGTTGTATTCCTCGGCCACCTGCTCGATGTGCTCGGGAGAGCCGAAAGCGGCAAAGACCGATCCGGGCGTGATGCGCAAGTCGCGGTCCGGGGGCAGGATCTTGTGTTTGCCTTCATCGAGCGAAAGCGCCACGGTGTGCACGTTGTAGCGGTCGCAAAGCTCCAGCACCTTAGGACCCTCACCGCGCTCGTCGCGGGAGTACTCCAGTTCGAACAGTTTGACCAGTTCCGGATAGTAGATCAGCGGGTCCGCATTGGCCGGCTCTTTGGCCTCATCCGCGCCGCTTTTGGCGGGCAGTACCCACTTTCCCGCCACCAGAAAATAGATGATCCCCGTGGCCACCAGGGCGATACCCGCCGGGGTTACGTCAAACAGACTGAAGGGAGCAAGGCCGAAGGGCCTCATCAGGTCGTTTAGCATAATCAGCGGACTTGATCCCACCAGTGAAATGGTGCCGCCCAAAATGGCTGAAAAGCCGATAGGCATCAGCAGGTGCGAGATGGGAAGGCCGGATTTACGACTGATGCGCTGGATGGCGGGCAGAAACAGTGCCGCCGCGCCCACGTTTTGCATAAAACTGGAGATAACCGCCACCGTGCCCGACAGTATCAGAATAATGCGCGTACGGCTGCCGCCGGCCAGGCGCATCAAAGGCCGCACCCCGCGACTGATCACGCCGGTGTGATCCAGCCCGCGCCCCATGATGATCACGGCGATGATCGATATCACCGCCGTGCTCGATAACCCCTGAAAGGTGTCGCGCCCGTCGATAAGGCCTAAAAGCGGCAACGCCACCATCACCAGAATGGCCACCACGTCCACGCGCAGCCACTCGGTGATAAACAACACCACGGTCACCAGGACCACGCCCAGCACCATGGCAATCTGCAGGGTAAATTCGGGTGAATCCATACAATCGGGTCAATTGGGTTGAAAGGTCGCGGCCCTTAAAGGGTGCCAGGATCAATGTGTCTCTATACCCCATTAGGCCCGTACATTTCAATTGAAAGGTCATTTCACTTGAGCTAAACGCCCGGCTTTGATATTGGCTAAATACCAATGTGGGTCCCGTGCGACCATGCCCTAACCAAACCGTGCCCCCGTAGCTCAGTGGATAGAGCATTGGATTCCTAATTCAAACCACGAACCCTACTTAATTTATCCTAATTTATCCTAATCAATCAATATTATTCGATATTTCCGTTTTCAGGGCGATCCCCGACTGCCCGAAAATGCCCTATTTTCCCCCATCTTAACGTGAAAAAATTTACATGATATTTACACGCCTAATTCAAATACAGCCTTTATGGGATGGTGGTTATGACAATACTTGCGTGGTGCTATGAGTGCAAATCCTATTATTCAAGGAAACGCAAGGGTGAGTCTAAAGTTTTGCATTGCCCGAAATGTGGGCGGTCTTTGATGAATTCAAGGAAATTTCGAGTTGTCATCCTGACTCCTGATGGCAAGCTTGCCTCCCAGGTCGTCCAAGGTAATTTGACTATTGCCAAGAAGGTTGAAAATTCGATCAAAGGTAAAATCGCAGAGAACAAGCTTCTGGATATCGAGGATGCGCCTTTAGTCGATACTGTATGGGGGATGTATTTCAAGTGGGCAAAGTTAAACAAGAAAAGCTGGAAGGCTGACAAGTCCAGGTGGGAAAATCATGTTGCGGCGTTTGTTGCTGGTAAAAAGATGGATGAGATTTCCTGGACCGATATCGATGCCATCGTGCAGGAAATGGAGAAGTCCGGCGGCAGGTCTGGTGATGGGTGCTCTAAAGCAACCATCAAGCAGATAATAATGCTCATGAAACGGATCTATAATTGGGCAGATGAGATGGATATCTATACCGGCAAGAATCCGATGGCAAAAATACGCCCACCAGAAGTTAACAATCAGATTACAGAGTGTCTTACCTCCGAAGAGCTAAATCGGTTGTATGCGATTCTGGACGCATGGCAGAATAAGATGGCGAGTCTTGTTGTTCGGTTTGCATTGTACACCGGCCTTAGAGTTGATGAGATCATGGGCCTCAAATGGAAGGATGTCGATACCGAGACGGCCTTTCTTAGTCTTGATGATCCGAAAGGTAAGCCGGTCAAACTCCCCCTTAATAAGCCTGCCATCGGGGTATTGCGAGACGCAAAAAGGATCAGCAAGTATCCTGATAGTGAGTATGTGTTTCATAACAAGTTCGGGAAAAGGCGGCGCAAGTTTACGGATATCTGGCACAGGATGAGGAAAAAGGCGGATCTCCCTGAGGGGTGCCGCAGTGCTTCAAAGCTCATACGCACCACCGCCTCAAAATTAAGCCTCACCATGGCACTTATCATAGTTCAATAATTATCCTAACAAAATATCATTCAGTTTGACATGGATCAAATTCATAAAATATCATTTAGCTACGTACATAACTGCCTCTCCAAAGCGATATCGTTGTCCATAACGAAATTCGCTGAAAACCATACGCTACGCTCTTTGGGAAAGTTTACTTCTTTCGTGGTCACTAAATGAAAATACTGGGGGTAAAAATGCAAAACGCCCAGGATGACACCACAGATACCCAGGAACAATTCTTCAACCGTGAACTGAGCTGGCTCGGTTTTGCCCGACGCGTGCTGGCATTGTTCGAGGATAGTCAGATTCCCCTTCTTGAGCGTGTAAAGTTCGCCGGGATCATGGGTATGTTGCACGACGAATTTTTCATGAAGCGTATCACCGGCCTGAAACGACAAATGGTGACCAAACCAAAAAAAATCTCCATCGACGGCCGTACCCCACGACAGGAGTTCGAGGCTTGTCGCCAAGAGATCGTTGACCAAATGCAAACTCTCGAGTCGGTGATCAACAAAGAGATCTGCCCAGCAATGGCATCGGCCGGATTCGCTATTTGTGACCATCAAGATTTAGATAAATCGCAAAAGATCCAAATCCGTGATTATTTCCGCCACTCGGTGCAACCAATCATCACACCGCTGGCCGTGGATGCCGAGCATCCATTTCCATTTGTCAGTAACCTTGGCCTCAATCTAGCCGTGCTGGTGCCCGAAGGTTCCGGTAAAAAAGATCGTTTCGTGCGCATCAAGGTACCCAACAATCGGCCTCGCTGGGTGCCGCTCGAAGACAACAAGGGCTTTGTGCCCCTGGAGCAGGTCATTGCGGCTAACCTGGATATGATGTTTGGCGGGGCGTCCCCCAATGCGATCTATTATTTTCGGGTCACCCGCGGTGCCGAGGGCGATGTGCGAGAAGGAGAAGGTGAGGGCTTGCAGGAGCCGGGCGCAATCATACGGCTGGTCACACGCGACCTGAAAGCGCGTCGGTTTGCCGGTGTTGTAAGGGTTAAAGTCGATCAAGGCATGCCTGTAGAGCTGCAAAAATGGCTGGCCCGTCAGTTCGATGTCGACATGGAGGATGTATACCCCACATCAACACTCATGGGTCTCGACGATCTGCTGAAGTTTCCCGCTAAGTGCGATGCAACGCCATACTGCTACCCGCCCGCATCCCCGGTGACCCACCCTCGCTTGCGCAAGATAGGCCATAGCGACCAAAACGCTATTTTCGAGGAGATCAAGCGGGGGGATATCCTGCTGCATCACCCCTATCACCGTTTCGACACGTCGGTGCAGCGTCTTCTGGACGCCGCCGCCATTGATCCCGGCGTTCTAGCCATTAAGCTCACCATCTACCGCACGAGCAATGAATCTCCCATCGTGGCCGCCTTGGCTGAAGCGGCTCGACGCGGTAAACAAGTAGCGGTTCTGGTCGAGGTAACGGCCCGCTTTGACGAAGCGCCCAACATTGCCTGGGGTCAATATCTTGAAAAGGAGGGTGTGCACGTTTCCTATGGGGTCGAGCAACTGAAAACCCATGTGAAGCTTGCGCTGGTGGTCCGCGAAGAGAAGGGGCATATCCAGCGCTATCTCCATTTTGGTACGGGCAATTACCATGACGGCACGGCAAGAATGTATGAGGATTTGGGTATTTTGACCTGCAATCCCGATCTTTGCGAGGACGCCAGCATTGTCTTTAATTCCCTGACGGGGTCAACAAGTTACAGCAATTACCGAAAAATTCTGGTGGCGCCTGTAAACATGCGCAAGCGTTTCACGGAGATGATCCGGCGCGAGGCACAATTGGCATCGGAAGGAAAGCCCTGCGGCATAAAGGCCAAGATGAATCAGCTGCAAGACGCAAATATCGTTCGCGAACTTTACAAGGCCAGCCAGGCCGGCGTGCCGATCACGCTCAATGTTCGGGGCCTTTGCACCTTGGTCCCAGGGGTGCCCGGCTTATCTGAAAATATCAAGGTCATCAGTGTGGTCGGACGCTTTCTCGAACACAGCCGTATCTACGCATTTGTCAACGGCGGCGACCCGGAATATTACATCGGCTCTGCGGACTGGATGAAACGGAACCTAAATCATCGGGTGGAGACGATTCTCCCGGTCTGTGATGAAAACGTGAAGCAACAGATCGAAGAGATCCTCGAAATCTACGACAATGACAATGTATCAGCCTGGGACTGTCAGTCCGATGGCAGCTACATCCAGAGGCGCCCTGAAGACGGGAAACCTGCGCGTGCCGCTCAGGAGGTATTTATCCAGATGGCAAAAGAGATATGAATCAAATGGTTTAAGGCCAAGTGGGTACCGGTCTTACACGAACGGAAATCGAAATCGAGTTGGCTCCAGATCAGTTTGAACGGTTGTGGCCATATACCGAAGGTCATCGGGTGAACAAAACCAGATACAGCCTGCCCGTGGGCAATCATATGGCTGAACTGGATCTGTTTAAGAGCGATTTGGATGGGCTGATACTAGTGGAGGTCGAATTCGATTCCGTAGAGATTAGTGAGGGTTTCGTCCCACCGGGCTGGTTCGGTCGTGATGTAACCGAAGACAAACGCTACAAAAACGAACATCTTGCCGTTTATGGAATTCTTGAATAGTGGAAATATTCAGTCAGGCCGGGGCCATCCCTTACCGCTGGGCCAAGTGTTCACTGGAAGTGCTCCTGATCTCAACGAGCAGCGGAAAAAACATGACCATTCCCAAGGGCTTAATCGACCCCGGTTTTACCGTTATCGAAACCGTATTGAACGAGGCCTATGAAGAGGCAGGAATCAAGGGGTGCATACTGACGCCGGCGATTGGCTCATATGAATTTAGCAAGTGGGGAGGGCTGTGTAACGTTGAGGTTTTCGGAATGACGGTTACTCACACGTTTGATAACTGGCCCGAGGACTTCATGCGGTACCGGGTTTGGTCTGATTACATACAAGCCGCCCGCCTTGTCAAACATGCTAATCTCGGCAAGCTAATTCTAAAACTACCCGAACACTTAGGGAGTTGTAAAAGGTAATGCTCATCAACGCTTATGCTTGGCCATGCCACCCATGGATCAAAAAAACCGCCGTTTAATGTCAGATTCGGTTAATGGCGTCTATAAGGTCCTTCAACCTGCCGAAGCTGGAGCGGTTGAAATCGATGACCAACCGTGGAAGATCGACTGCGTCCTTTTCCTCAATTTCAACTATAAAGGGACCATCTAATGATGACCTGTGATATCAATTTTTCCATAAATCCGGCTATCAAGGATTGTGATCCGAAACATGATTATCCGCGACTCGAAATTTTGAAAGATACCAATACTAATGCAAAATTTGGTTATTAACAAATGAGATTTGGCAAATCCCTCGAAATGGGAAAACTTGATTAAGAAAGAGAGCAGCGATGATCAAATTGATTTTAGTCGCCTTGGACGGATCAGAGTACAGTCTCAAAGCGCTCGATTATGCCTGTGAGCTGGCTGAAAAGCACGGGGCAAAACTGCTCATGCTGCATGCCTACCGCTCTACGTCCGATCTTCGGGGCACCGAAGGTTTCAACCAGCTTGTTGCCAAACGCAAACAGGCCGGAGAAGCGGTCATCGAAGAGGCCAGGCGCCGGGTGACAGAAGCGTCCTTTGAGATTGAAGAAAATCTGCTCGAAGGCCCGAGTGCCGATGCTATTATCCGGGTGGCCAAGGTCCGAAATGCCGACCTGATTGTCATGGGTACCCGAGGGATGGGATCATTTGAGGGACTTTTGTTTGGCAGTGTCAGCACTAAAGTGACGCACCACGCCCCGTGCTCGGTTCTAGTGGTACGCTAATTCGAATTCCTGGTTGCCAGAAAGAGCAAGTGGGAAGAAACTGGCATCGGATCGATGACCCACTTGATTTCGTCCGATGTTTTTTGACCGAATCACACGAAGTCTTGTAAATTTTCCCATGGCCTCGGCGATCGACGATAATTTTGTATTATTGAATTCTGAAAAGGATCAATCATGAGTAAAACTGTAATCATTGACACAGAAGAGTGTATCGGTTGTGAAAGTTGCGTTGAGCTTTGTCCCGATATTTTCGGCTTCAACGAGGATGATGAGAAAGCATTTGTCATTTTGCCCGAAGGTGGAGACGAAGAATGCATAGACGAAGCCATTGAAACCTGCCCTGTTGAATGCATTACCTGGGAAGAATAAACCATCAAAGGTGATTGGCATATTTTTCGCCTTTTGACATGATTTGAAAACGGGTCCAAGGTTTGGGGTGCTTAATCCGGATGAGGCCGGCCACCGATTGCGCAATTTTTGTACCCACAGGCAATCAATGATAGTGATCCCAAAGTTGAGTATTCACACCTCAGAGCTCTTATGCATAACGTTTCAATCCTTTAGGAAAGGAACATTACCGATGAACGTAAAAACGCTTGGTCAGACAGAAACGAATCTTCCGGCAATTGGGCTTGGCTGCATGGGGCTATCAGAATTCTATGGCCCGCCAGCGGATCGAGAAACTGCCATTGGGCTTCTCCATGCTGCCATTGAGCTCGGTGTGCAGCATTATGATACGGCGGAGCTTTATGGCATGGGGGCGAATGAGACCTTATTGGGCGAAGCATTTCATGATCGTCGTGACAAGGTCTTCATTGCGACTAAGTTTGGGCCAATCCGTGATCCGCAGACCGGAGCCTTTGTTGGGATCGATGGCTCACGCGCAAATTGCCGGCGCGCGGTGGAGGGCTCGCTAAAGCGACTACAGACCGACGTGATCGACCTCTATTATCTCCATCGAGTGGATCCTGAGACCCCGATCGAGGAAACGGTTGCTGCAATAGCCGAACTGGTTGCTGAGGGAAAGGTTCGGGCAATTGGTTTATCCGAGGCGGCCGCTGCTACGATACGTCGAGCTGCCGAGGTTCATCCGATTTCAGCTGTGCAATCGGAATACTCCATTTTCAGCCGCGATATTGAGGATTCGGTGATTCCGGCCTGTATTGAGGTCGGTGCGACGCTCGTGGCGTATTCACCTTTAGGTCGCGGCATGTTATCGGGGAGATTTAAACATGACGTTCGCCCTGCAGAGGGCGATTATCGGACGCTGACGCCACGGTTTCAGGGAGATGCCTACGAAACGAATGTTGCGCTAGTTGCGGAAATTGAAGCGTTAGCATCCGCAAAATCGTGCAATCCAGCACAAGTCGCGCTTGCTTGGGTCCTTAGCCGCGGCGATCATGTCATGACAATTCCTGGAACGTCCAAACTCGATAATTTGAAGGTCAACCTCGGAGCATACGATATTGCCCTGGCAGAAGACGAATTGAAAAGACTTAATCGTCTTGCCGACCAAGTCAAGGGAGATCGCTATGACGAGGGCGGCATGAGGATCATTAACGGCTGATTGAAAAATCTGCGACCTTATTTAACAGGGGTAATTTTTGTAACCATCTGGGCCGAGGGCAAACCCCTCCCCACAAAATGGTTTCGAATACCAATACTGTTTGCCTAAACCCTCCGGCGCAAACTAAACCCAAGCAACGACCACCCTGCATTCAATGATTTGACTTTACCGCTGTTGGAACTTAACTATATCATTATGGTATAGTTTTACCGTACCCGTTCGTCAGTGGGTCCATTTGCCCCGAGATCAACCCGACCTGACAACCTCACCGACGTTCATTATAGCTCATTTATGGACCCAACTGAGATACATTTTCATTGATTTACCGGAAGGTGTAACTATGAAAGTAGATCTTAAATGTTTCGATAAATTGGAAAATCCAGAAAAATGTGAGTCTAAAGAGAGCATCACTTATGAGCTCGAAGACGGTCAAAACGTCGGAGCACTGGTTGAAGCTGCTGGAATCAAAAAGGAGGACATCAAAATCATATTTGTTAACAACCATGTGGCTGATTTTGAGACAGTTCTGGATGAAGGTGACCGGATCGGACTGGCACCAACGGTTGCTTCGCTTAAAAACCCCGGCTCTTGCATAAACAATGCGACATGGGTGAACTGTGGAGAATGGTAAGGTGATGTGATGGAAAAATGGAACTATTTATATCATGTTGTTTTGTATAGCCATATCGTCAAATCTGACCGCTTTTTTAGTCACATTACCTTCAGCATTGCCAAAGGCAATGTGACTAACAAAATGCGACAACTGCCAACCATTTGACATCACTTTACATACAGTATGGATTCCTGGCTCAGATCCGTAACAACAGACAAACCGTCACCAACCGCCTTCTGCCTGATAAGATCATATTCACCGAACGTAATGGCATCGGTCATGCATACTTCAACGCAGACCGGTATTTGTCCGAATTGTGTGAGGTCAAAGCAGAGATCACATTTATGGGAAATACCCACTTTTGGATCGAACTGAATAACGTCATAGGGGCATGCTTGAATGCACGCACACCCGCAGCCGAGACACCTTTTTGCCTCTTCTATGGCCATCTTCTCAGTTAAACCCAGCTGGACCTCATCAAAGCTGCTCACCCGTTCTTCAGGCTTTAATACCGGCATTTTGACACGTTTTGCAGGATAGTGGTCTTCCTTGTCGAACTCGGTGACGACAGGGAGCACACCCCCGCGCCCCTCATGAAGATCGTACCCTTGTATGAACCGGTCGATGGAGACCGCAGCCGCTTTCCCTGCAGCAATAGCCTCTATGACGGTTTTCGGTCCCGTAACGGCGTCACCGCCTGAAAAGATGTCCTCATCATCACTTTGAAGCGTTACGGGGTCCACTTGAATCGTTCCCCAATCGGTTAGCTGGCAGGCGCACTCATCGGTAAGGCATGCCCAGTCGGACTCCTGTCCCAAAGCGGTGATCACGGCATCGACCTCGAGGGTAAACTCCGAGCCCTGAACCGGTTCAGGCACCTTCCTGCCGTCTTCGTCGGGTTCGCCCAGTTTCATTTTAACGCACTCCACGGCGCCGACACGCCCTTCGGTCGCTATGAATCTAACCGGCTGAGTGAGCAAATTTATGGGAATCCCTTCATCCTGGGCTTCCTTGATCTCATCGGTATTGGCCAACATCTCATCCATTGTACGGCGGTAAATGATACAGGCATCCTCAGCCCCCAACCTTCTGGCCGCCCGGACGGCGTCAAATGCCGTATTACCACCGCCGACCACTGCCACACGCCGACCCAACTGCGGCCTTTCACCCATATTGACGCTTCGCAAAAAATCAATCCCCGGATAAACGCCTTCCAGATCTTCACCATCGACACCTAAACCTTTACACTCCTGTGCACCGATACCCATAAAAAACGCCTTGTATCCTTTATTGCGAAGCTGCTCGATGGTCACATCCTCGCCTAGCGTCACCCCGGTGATCATCTCCACCCCCATGTCACGAATGACCTGGATTTCAGCATCGATCAGATCTTTTGGCAGCCGATAGGAGGGGATACCTTGGGTGAGCATGCCGCCGAGTTGATTTTCCTTTTCGAACACCGTCACTAGGTAGCCCTTTCGGGCAAGAAAATAGGCGCAACTGAGACCGGCCGGACCTGAACCGATGATAGCTACATTGTCTGATTTCTTGACCTGGATCTCCGGCACGAAGCGAGTTTCGGCATAAAGTTCTCTGTCCGCTACAAAGCGTTTGATCATATTGATGGCCACGGGGGCATCGATTTCTCCGCGGTTGCAGTAGGACTCACAAGGATGATCACAAACCCGACCACAGATTGCAGGAAACGGGTTGTCCTCCTTCATCAGTGCCAAGGCTTCATCAAACTTGCCCTTGGCCACGAGCTGTGCGTATCCCTGAACGTTCATGTGCGCCGGGCAGTTGGCCTTGCAGGGCGATGTAAGGTGCTTGGAGGCCGGGATCCTTCCCTGCACCGCGCTGCAGCCGTCACACTTTTCCTTGTCGATGCTGACGACGCCGGTCTGCGGGTCCTTTTGGATGGCGCCTTCAGGGCATGATCCCACGCAGTTTGGCTCCCCGCAGTGTTGACACGGTACCACCCATGTGTCCACGGAGACCTCCGGAAACGTTCCCGAGCTGCGGCTTTCCACCCTCAAGTAGTAGGGAATTTCGTTGGGCATCGCGTTTTTATGATCTATGATTTCTTTGTTATTGCGGCAGGCGACGATGCAGGTACGACACCCAATGCATCGATTCAAATCCACCATTAAGCTTAGCTGTTTCATGGCAACCTCCTTCACTTGGCGACTCGGACGCGGGTGGAAACATGGGATTCTCCGCCGATGAGATCCTGCCAGTCCAGCGTCATGCCCGAGTCGGGGATCAACAGATTGTTGCTGATGCCTTCACCCACCGTGGCAACGCGGCCGACCGTGGAGCCGAAACCATGGCCTAAGCCCACACAGTCCGGCCGAATTCCTTCGGTGAGGTCGACCCTGACTTTAATGCTTCCGCTGGGAGATTCCACCGTCACCCAATCGCCCTGAGAAATGCCCAGAGCTTCGGCGGTGGTGGCATTCATAATGAGTGGGTTTTCATGGAATCCCGATATTCTGTCGCGCAGCTGAGGGTTATTGTGCGTCCACTGACCCGAACCGGAATGGAATATAGTTCGATATGAAATCAGAATAAATGGAAAATCGTCCGTATTAACCCGGTATTCTGAGGCCAGTTCCACGCGGGGCCAGTCCTGGTTCCAGGGTGATTCCTTCAAATCTTCCCAATGCAGATGAATTTTTTTACTCGGTGTACCGAAACCTCCGGCATGCTCGTATTTACGGAACCCCATTGTACCCGGTGACCAGAGCCCGCCCATCTGCTTGAGTTTTTGAACCGAGAGCCCTATTCCTGCCAATTGGGTATCGTAGTAGGCGATGTCATCTTCAAAGTCAAAGTACTCGGGAACCAGCCGTTTGCCCAGTTCGATAAATATTTCGTTTGAGTGCCGGCATTCTCCCGGCGCCTCCACCACCGGTTGCCGCAAGGCAACGCCAACGCCGAAATTGTACCACCAGGGCATGTACAAGAGTTCCCAGCGTTCAAAAAAGGATTTGTCCGGCAACACCAGATCCGCATACTTGGCGGTCTCTGACATCATAATTTCGAAGCTGACCAGCAACTCCAGCTTGTAGTCACCGTTTTTGCCTTTTTCCCTGACCGAGTTTTGCCATTCGGTCTGCCCCATTTCCGTCAGGGCCGGGTTGGACTCCGCCGTCATCAGAACCTTGAGACCGCCATCTTTTATGGCCTGAGCCTCATACCAGGTTGGCTCCATGATAAACTGATATTTTTCGAATTTCTCCCGGTTCGGCCCAGTGCGATGCCATCCCAGTTCGTGTAGATCCGGGCCGGGCGGCGCAGGTTCAACAGGGGCCAGTGACACCAGATCCGGCAGCGGCTGCCCGCCTGGGTTGTCGATATTCCCCGTTATAGCCAAAAAAATGCACCAGATATGGGCAAAATCGAGCGCGTTGCCCAGCATAACCCCCTTGAAACTGTCTATCCCAACAGAAGGGGCCTTGGCACACTCCTCGGCGAGCTTGATGATCGTCTCTACCGGAACATCACAGATTTTGCTCATCTTTTTCGGTGTCTTGTCTGACGCCCAGTCTCTGAGATTATCGAAATCGCCTTCGCGGACCCAGTTCTCAACGAAATCCCGGTCGTAAAGTCCCTTGGCAATGATATGGTGGATCATGCCGGCGAAAAATGCCGTATCCCCGCTGGGCTTAATGGGAATCCACTGATCGGCTTTGGCTGCCTCGGGCGTAAAAATAGGGTCAATGACCACCAGTTTGGCGCCGCGTGCCCTTGCGTCCAGAATGTCTTTGGGGATGGCGGCATCCTCCAAGCCTCCGAACGCATGACGGCCGGCAAGAATCATGATGCCGCCTTTAGGGACAGCAAACCAGGCCGGTGGGATGTGGTGGTTGGGTACACCGCCCATGGTCTTGATGAACGAAACAATTTTAGCAGAATCGCAGTGCGGAAGCGCCGTGTTAATAAACCCGCCATAGGCGTTTAAAAAACGCCATTTGGGGTCCGTGATGCTGTGTGGAAAGAAATTGGCCGTCAGCTTGTGAGCATCCCCGCGATCCTTTAGCTCCTTGAGCTTTGAAGAAATAATATCCAGCGCCTCCTCCCAGGTGATCTGTTCGAACTTTCCATCTCCGCGCTCCCCGATCCGTTTCATCGGATAGCGCAGCCGATCGGAGGTAGTATTCCAGGGAGACGCCGGACATGCCCTTAACACATGCTTTCCCGCGCGCTTTAGGATTGCCTCTGATCTCCTTCAGCACACCGTCCTCGACCCGCGCTATAATGGCGCACTCGGCCTTGCACTGATAGCAAATGGTTGGAATCCACTCTGATTTTTCCATAACGTTTACCTCCTTTACCCAGATATCAATCTGGATCTCTTTTTTCCATCCCCGGTTCCTCGTTAGGATAATGGGGGTACTTGGCATGGTAAACTTTGACCGTCAAGTACGCCAACGCCACCACGCCGGCAGCAATCAGCCATATGACGGGATTGAATGGTGAGTAGTCCATCTGGCTGTCCTTTATAATTTCAGCATGTAGCTTTTCTTGTCACGATACAGTCGGGCGACCCGCCCGGGATGGGACACCAGTTGAAATGCGATACCCACAAAGAGGACCCCCCCTATAAAATTGCCCAGCACCGTGTAGAGCTGGTTGTGGGCCCATCCGTACTGCCCGAAACCCCAATGAAGGACGACCGGTGTAATCTCAGCCATATTGGCGACGGCTCTCATAAAGAGTTCCTGCTGAAATAGGGGAAGCGCCAAAAAACCGATGTTGGCGATGCAATGTTCGGTCATCCCGGCAACGAATGCCAGAGGGCCGTAGGCGGCCATGGCGATCTTGGCAATGTCGCTGTCCGCTTTGACGTAGAGAATGGCAGCGGTCTGCAACATCCATGTGCAAACGATGCCCATGACGAAAATCTGGGTAGCGGTCTGGCCGAGTTTTGCCACTCCAATGGCGTGCGCCCGCATGAGCCATGGCATGTAGGCATAGGCGCCTGACTTGCTAATCAGCCACATGAAGAACATACTGCCCAAAAAGTTTCCCGTGTAACCAAGCGCCACACCCCAGGCGAACCACCCCCACCCAATGCGGCGGTGGAAAACACCGATTATGCCGATATACATGTCTGCCGTGACAAGTGTCATACCGCTGACCATAATGATCACCAGCGAGAACATGAACACGAGTCCCATGAGCAGGTTGGCCACACCGGGAGCGAGTTTTTCCGGCACTCCGGCGCTTACCGCCAGCGCAAGGGTTGCCCCGAAGACGACCATAGCGCCTCCGGCGAAACCTGATACGAGATAGGCCATCGGCCTGTTTCGGATCATATCCCACTTGTAGGTGCAGATGTCCGCCACCCTCACCACGAGTTCATCTACATTTGCCGGCATAGTATTAAAATCCTATGGTGTCTATATATGGGCGCAATATCGGACAAAAATGTTCAGCAATGCTGATGATTGGTATGGATGAAAAAAGGGGGCTAACAATATAAATAGGTAATCCGAATTATGCAAAAACCCTTTTAAATGCTTCCCCCCTATTTTGCACGTTTGTAATAACTCCGACTTGGTTTTAAGGATAGAAGATGAGTCAAAGTCATTTAACATAACAAAAATGTGCCCATCAAACCTGTCAGGACCCTATGGTTTTGTATTTCAGATATACCAATCCTGCCTGCAATTTGCAATCCTTCAGATTTGATGATTATAACAAAAACTCCATTAGCTAGAATATTGGATTATTGGCGATCTCTGATAGAGGTTATCAAAGCTACAATCGTATTTTTGATATGCGATATCGATCTTTGGTCCTGGACACGAAATTCTTAAATTTGCTATGTATTATTATCTTCTTAAATACATTTATATAGCGATTTAATCAGGCTTGAATATGCGCCCGGCAAACCATCGCGCGCTGGAATTGATTTTCCAGTTGGTATCTTTTATCCCTAATCTTATTTAAGGCCAGATCAATCTTTGCTTCGTCATCTGGTTTATGCCGATGTACATTCTTTCTCTGAGTGGGACAAATATACTGGATACATCCCCAGGGCCGAATCAGGCGAGGAAGCTTGCAACCCCGAGAGGAAAGATAGCGGCAGGGTTCTTCCAGCTGATATGCCATGGGCCCTGGTGGCAGTGGCACCTCAATCAAATGTAAAAAAACCAAATCAATGAAGTCGTACCAGACTTTCGTAACGATGCAACACGGATCGGGACACCAGGGGCAGGTGCGTCGGCAAATCTTGTCGAGCAAAGGGAAAATGGTTTCCAGTTCATGATTGATGGCAGTGGCAATTCTGGTGGCAGGCTTAATATCTTTGTGGTGGTAGCAGATTAGCCGATCCAACACTTGGTTGGATGAAACCCAAGTCTCAGAGGGTCCATCCACGTCTGGAATCTGGTGGAATTGGAGATCGGCCATGGCCCTACCCTCCTCATTTGTTTATCCTTAATACGAAAGAGGGTTTATGGCAAGTTTACGCAACTTTACTTACTGTAACTGAAAACATAAAGTTTATTCGTAACATATATAACTTGTATAAAACACATATAAAGTTTTCTGATCCAAGACCTATCACATTCAGCCATAATGCCGTCCGGAGCAATGAAGTATAATAAATTCAGGTGAAATTATGCTTAATTGACAGGTCCATGAAGACCACAGACTATTTGCAGCCCCCTCAGTATACACCGGCCTATGATCTTTTCCCTAACGGTTGCGCCGGTGAACTCTCTTAGTGTATCATAATATTCACATTAGGTTGGCCTCTCAGGACCGCTGATTTAAACTTAGCGCTGTTACGAATACCATCGTTATCCTTTAAAATGGAAGCGCTCAGAGATTATGCAGTATCCTTTAGTTTCATCCCCTTCCGATTTGTCAACAATACCTTAGATAATCAACAGCCTTTGGATTTGGGGACTATGAAATATAGTGCTTGGTCTTTATAGAATGGACTCGGCTGAGGACTATTGGCAAGAGTGCACGGTTCAGGTATCTTTAACCTGAATTGAGCGATTTTTCGCGAAGCTATGTGCTAAGATATTGAGATACTAAGGTTTTCAAAAAACGCAGGCATACCCATTGGATATGTCGAGTATTTTTGAAAGCTTTAGCGCTCAACAGATTGGTGCAGAGATAGACGAGCAAAAAAACGCTCAATTTAGTTAATACATACCGTTTGGGTAAATTGGTGATATTGGCACCCATGATTTGGCATAGTGCCCACTGCCGACAGGTACAGGAAGTCTACAGATGGTTTTTGCCCTTGCCCCCCAATAGCCCATGTTAATAAATTAAGGGTTTTGACTCGGACGCTTAATGAAAGTAACGGGAGTAATATGACGATTCAATCTTGGCTGATGTATCTGACTCTGGTGCTTGTCGCCACGGCGACCCCCGGGCCGGCAGTTCTCTATATTGTTACAAACGCATCCCTGCACGGGTGGCGCAAAGCCGTATTCGCGGCCCTGGGGAATATCACCGGACTTCTTACCCTGGGAATTATCGCGGTCACCGGCCTGGGCACGATTCTCAAAACATCCGAACTCATTTTCAACCTTATCAAGTATGCTGGCGCGGCTTACCTTGTGTACTTAGGGATGAAGATGATTTTCCAAGAAGGGCTGGATTTCGCGAAAATCAACCGACAAGTTGCGGTGCCGAATGCTTCCGGCTGGAAAGTATTTCTCAAAGCCCTGGGGGTGGCCCTCAGCAACCCCAAAGCCATTGTCTTCCTGACCGCTCTCTTCCCGCAATTCATCAGCATCGACAGGGCCTTGGTTCCCCAGTTCGCCATGCTCATCGCTACCCTGATGTCCTTTTCTTTCTTTTTCCTGATGAGCTACGCTCTACTGGCCCACAGCGCCAAAGCATGGCTGACCAGGCCAAGTCGCATCAAAGTGGTCAACCGGGCCAGCGGCTCCATTTTTATCGGCTTCGGCCTTTTGTTGGCAACATCGTCGAACAAATAAAATTGGTCACCGATTTTACACCGAGGACTACGACCATTATTCCTCTGTTTTGATGGACCGTCGTTGACCACATAATGTTGGCAACAGTCCGCAGTTAATGTATCTTAAACATACATGCAGTTTTGGCTGATTTGTGATATTGGCAAGCTATCCCAATCCACCCATCCAAACAGGAGGCAACATGTCGGCTCAGGCCAACAAGATCCAGACGCACAGATTTGAATACGCCACTCCTGAGAATCCCGCAGATTTCAATCCCGCGGACTTTGTTGAGAAAGCGATTTCCTGGGTGAAAAGCCTGGTGAAACCGGGCGAGAAAATCGCTCTCTCCGCGTCCGGGGGCGTTGACAGTACGATCGCCGCGTTTCTCCTCGACCGTATCGTCGGCAAAGACCTCCATGCGTTCTTCATCGAAGACGGTTGCCGTCGCCTCATAAACAACGAGCCCGAAGGGGAAGTCACTCGTGAGATCTTCAGCAAACTGAACTTCACGGTCCTGGAGGTGAGGGACGAGATCCTCCCGCCACTGGTGGGGCTTTCCGACGGTGAAGAGAAACGCAAGACGTTTATCGGCAACTACAGGGAAGTATCAGACAGGCATATTGGCCAGGTAGGCGCCTCCTGGATCGCGGACGGCACGATCGCGCCGGACATTATCGAAACCGAAGGCGGCTTCAAGAGCCAGCATAACGTCGGCTGGAATTACTCTGTTGGGAAGATTGAGCCGATGGCTTCGCTCGCAAAGCCTCAGGTCAGAAGGGTCGGCGAATACCTTGACCTCCCTCCGTCATTCACGCATCGGATCCCCTGTCCCGGTCCCGCGCAAATCATCAGAACTGTCGGCGAATTCACTGAAGAGAAGCTCCATACGGGCCAGCTCGCGTCCGACATCATCGAGCAGGAGATTGAGAAGTACTACACTGAGAAACACGGTAAACCCTACCTTTACGACGAAGCTACCGGCATCCGGACGCCCTTTCAGTACTTCGGAATGGCGCTCGACCCGAACATGGAGCCCGATCCGGTTCTGGCAGACCTGGCCCGCAGCACTCTCGGCGCGAACGCGGAGTGCTTCAAAATGGATAGTCAGACGACGGTTGTCCCCGAAGAGGGAACGCGCCCCGAGATCCCTATATACAAACCTGTCT
Source organism: uncultured delta proteobacterium (assembly GCA_963783425.1). Taxonomy (GTDB): domain Bacteria; phylum Desulfobacterota; class Desulfobacteria; order Desulfobacterales; family QNYZ01; genus CAWANO01. The sequence continues at coordinate 268,398 of CAWANO010000002.1, read as the reverse complement.
CGTGGATAAAGGTCGACGGCGATATCGACTATGACAAACTGAACGCGCTCTGTGTCGAGGCGTGGAGTAAGCTAGAGCTTCCGCGTATTCTTCTCGAGCTTTGTGCGAACGATGCACCAAAAACCAGGTACGTCGTCGGCATGCGGGCGGTCGAGAGCGCTGCCGCGAAGCTGGCGCGTCCGGTCCGGATAGACGAGGCGGCGCTCCTTGAGATAGGCAAGCAAATTGCCGCGCACACCGGCGCGTCTAAGGTGGCGTACGATATCAGCATCAAACCACCGGCAACGATCGAATTCGAGTAGCTGTCGTTCAGGGATGTGGCTACCCTTCAGGCAGCACAGAGAAGTAACAACAGGATTTGCCAACAGGCAGATGGAAGCTATCCCAATTCCGCTACGCTCCATTGGAAAGCCTCATCTGCACGTTTTCAACTCAAGGATAATTATCCGAAAAATGAGTATTCATGGCAAAAAATTTCAAGAATACCGTCTCAATCATTGATGTTTAATTGTATCATTGAAATAATTGGGTTTAATTCAAACTCAATGCCCAGTTAACGCGCTGGAAAATCAACTATTTTGCTCAACCTGCGCCTGTTTGACAGAGAAATGGTAGACAGTCTGCGTTTTCCGTTTTATGCAGACTTTATGTTTATTGTTCGGCGAGGTGGTTGCGTAGCCTTCGAAACAGATGAAATTTTAATAATAGAGGATTGTGCCATATGGCAGAGCAAGAACTGATATTTCCTATTGCTGGATTTTCGCATACTATGCTTCCGGTCGTTAAAAAAAAGGTGTTCCGAATGGGTGTCGCTGGTTCATACGGTATTGATTCCGCCGATATCAGATGGGCCGCTGAGAATGGAGTCAATTACTGGGTCTGGGGAAGGGGTTTCGGCAAAGTTACAGACGGAATCCGAGAAGTCATTAAGAGTGATCGCGAGAACCATGTGGTTGGAATGTTAGGGTGGGGTTATTTAGGGTGGCAGGTGAGGCGCAGTGTGGAAAATGCCCTTCGGAAATTAGATACGGACTACTTAGATGTTTTCAAACTTGGGTGGCTTGGGAGAACATCGATTTACAGTAAGGGAATAATCGACACACTTTTGAAGCTCAAACAGGAAGGTAGGATACTGAGTATTGGTACCAGCATCCATGATCGAAAGAGAGCAGGAAGGCTGGCGCTGAACTCAGAAATTGATCTGTTAATGATCCGCTACAATGCCAAACACCCTGGAGCCGAGCAAGACATCTTTCATCATCTGGCAAAGCGAAATCCAGCAGTGGTAAGTTATACGGCATTGGCTTGGGGGCAACTGATCAGGCCAATAAAAGATATCGATATGCCTCCCTGGCCTGGTAGGCAGAGCTTCGATGGACCGCCTCTCTCTCCAGAACTCTGCTATCGGTTTGTTTTGACTAATACTAATGTGCACGTTGTGTTAACTGGACCCCAAAACCGTGATCAACTAAGTAAGAATTTGGATTCAATAAGGCAAGGGCCGTTGGAACCAGATGAAATGAACTGGATTAGGCAGTATGGTCAATTGGTCAAATCAAAGAAGAGACTCGATTACGTGAAATAAATACAGTATGAAAGGCCGTAAGATTGATAATGGATTTGTTCAACAATAATGATCCCATAGGTGAGTATTCACGGCTTGGAATTCTCAAGAATACCGTTTCAATGAAAAACCTGATAATGTCCATTGGTGGTGATTGATGATGCAAGGCTTAGCGAGCTATCCCCTTCGGGCGCGCTCACTTCCCCTACATCTGTAACTTGGAATCGTACTAGTATTTTTGACTAAAGAGCACCAGGGTAAAAATACAATTGTTGGGTTAATCTGCCCGACCCCTCAAACATATAACACCTTCAATAAATAGAACACTAAGCATGAAAAAAATTATATCCTTAATTATTTGTGCCATGGTGATTATAAGCTGTGGTAAATTACATTCGCAATTATCAGATAATCGAAAACCTGAAGAGAATAGGACTTTACTCCAATCTTGGCGTGAAGGGACGGCTAAAGAGCAGATAACGTCCTTTGTGGAGAGCGTTACAATTGAGGGGTCCGCGAATTTTGTGCCTAAGGAACAAAGACGGGCTTTTTTCGATATGGACGGCACGTTGCTTTGTGAAAAACCAAATTATATCGAGGTGGAGCTCGCTCAACACAGACTACGTGAAAAGGCAAAGGGCGATCCGACTTTGAATGATAACCCGATATACAAAGCAATCCTTAGCGGAGATAGCGATTATCTTTATAAAAATATCAAGGCCGTGATTGCGGAGGCCTTTGCAGGAGAGACGCTGACGTTTTATATCGATTACTGCCGTAATTTTCTGAGAACAAAGGAGCACCCTCGATTTAATCGTCCATATGCATCGCTATTTTACCTGCCGATGTTAGAGTTGATTAAATACCTTCAGCACAATGGGTTCACCGTCTATGTCGTGTCCACGTCTCAGCAGGAATTTATCCGAAGCATATCGGAAGATCACATCGGAATTCCGCCCCAACACATAATCGGAACCATGGTGGGGTTCAGGTTGGCGAATTTAAAAGAAGATGCACCGCCAATATTCATAAAGAACAGATCTTACTTTGATCCGTATAATGCAGATGACAATAAAGTTGTGAGGATACGAGAGCGTGCGCTTCTGCCGGCGATGTTTGCCTTCGGAAATTCTATGGGCGATTATGCCATGCTGGATGCCGCTTCGGACGGCGAATTGCCCAGTTTAATTTGTATCTTGGACCATGATGACGTCGTAAGAGAATATGAATACCATAAAGAGACATTACTTCAGGAAGCTCAATCACGTGGCTGGCTAGTTGTTAGTATGACAAAAGACTTTCTAAGGATATTCTCAGACGAATAAGGGGTTGAGTTAAACGCCTTAAAGATTAAGGTTCTTCTCCGATTTAGTTGGAGTAAAAGAAGGTGAGGTTGTGGGTTTTAAGCCAAAACAAAATGGACATCCGGTACCTATAGAGGATATTAGTTTTATCGCGCAAGATAAACGATATCCACAGGAGGCCTGCGATGTCCGTACCCACTATAGCACCTTATTTTCCCTTTCGTCGAATCAAAATTATCAATCAGTGCGTTACACCCGAAGCCGATACGGCTCATATTCAGGTGCAGCCCGACAAGCGATTTACACCGATCTGTCAAGGATGTGGCTACACAGAGGCTGCAGTTCACAGCTGGACCCAGCGCCGTATCAGAGACCTGAGCATGGCAACCGCCCAGGTATGGCTCGATTGTCGCTATCGAAAAATCATCTGTTCGCATTGTCACGCTATCCATATCGAAGACCTGGAGCTCTTCCATCGACATATGCGCGTAACGCGCCGGATGGCTCGTTACATTTATCAGTTATGCCAATATATGACCACGTCTTGGCGTGGTGGCCCGACACCTGGATCTGGATTGGAAAACAGTCAAAAACATCGACAAGCATTATCTGGAACGCGACTACGGCCAGCCGGACTTAAACGGGCTGAGTATCTTGGCCGTCGACGAGATTTCCATCCGCAAGGGCCATCAATATCTGACTGTCGTGCTGGACTATCTCAGCGGTCGTGTGGTCTTTGTCGGCAAGGACCGTCGGGCAAAGACCCTGGAGCGCTTCTTTGATCAGCTCAGCGATGAGCAGCGCACCGGTATCAGGGCCGTGGTGATGGACATGTGGGATCCGTTCATCAAGGCCGTTAAAAACAAAGTGCCGCATGTGAAAATCGTCTTCGATTTTTTCCATGTGGTCTCGAATTTCAACAAGGTTATCGACAAGGTTCGCAATAGTGAATACCAAAAAGCCAGCGATGATCATAAACCCGTTTATAAAGGCACCAAGTATCTGTTGCTAAAGAACCGTAAAAATCTCAAGACTTCAGAGCAAAAACAGCACCTCAAAGAGCTGTTGGAACTCAATGAAACCATCAATACGGTAATGATCCTCAAAGACGATCTTAAAAACATCTGGACTTACCGCTATAGGGCCTGGGCGGACAAGGCACTGGACAGTTGGTGTGCGTTGGCTCAAAGCTTAAACAACCCTTGTGTAAATGCCTTTGTCAGGATGCTCAACCGACATCGATACGGCATCCTCAATCATTGTGTTTATCCGATCAGCACCGGCAGACTTGAAGGGGTTAACAACAAAATAAAGGTCATAAAGCGCAAGTCATATGGATTCCATGACCTGCGGTATTTTACACTGAAAATTTATCAAAATTTCTCCAACTAAATCGGAGAAGAACCAAGATTAATTGGGCGGCTTAACTTAGTGTCCACTTTTTCGGGGCAACATCAGACCGCCTTCTTGGTTAACAAATGTTGCAAAATATTTTATCGCCGAAAGCTTTAATCTTTCAACGGGAAGCCGGCTTGATCTCAATTCTGGTCAATGAACGAAGCAGTTCGATTAATGCATTTAGCGCAAAATGGTACTTTTTTCTTAATCAGCTCCTTGCATTTGGTCGTACCAGCAAACTCGCGGAACTGCTTTTCAAATTCCTGAGCCTTGTCGGAACGATTGTTTTTTTCAAATATGTATTTGGCGGCAAAAAGCATCCCGCACTCGCCATTGGGTGCTTTACCGTGTCCCATTTTTTTGAAATCTCTAACCGTGTCTTCAGTTAAAAAATTATATTCTTGACGAAAAGCCTCAGCAATCGCTTGTGCACAATTGAGGCGCCTATATCCACTCTGCTGTCCTAAGAAAAGCTTTTCAGCGAAATTTCCAACCATAGTTCAATCCGTATTTTAAATTTTAAAGCTGGCTGATAATGACTCAATAAACGATGACAATAAAATCGAAAATGTAAATGAAGCTCCCCGCCGCAAGCGGGCGGGGTATTAAAAACCATAATAAAAAGGAGCTCGGCCGCCACCGAACCCCTTTTTGACCTAAACTTCCAGCACTGCTAAGGCATTATCACCATATCGATTACATGAATCACACCGTTAGAAGCCTTGATGTCAGTCTTGACAACTTTAGCATCATCGATAAACACAGCCCCATCTTTTTGGCTAATAGTGATATTTTTCTCATTCACCGTAGTTGCAGTGTCCAACTTCACGACGTCGGCGGCCATCACTTTGCCAGGCACTACGTGATAAGTCAAAATCCCTTTAAGCTTATCTATATTTTCAGGTTTCAGTAAATCCTCAACCGTACCCTCAGGCAATTTTGCAAATGCGTCATCGGTGGGGGCAAATACGGTGAAGGGCCCATCACCCTTAAGCTGGTTTGTCGGCCCAGGTCCTTGATCATTTGTCGCAGGCCACCGAGGGTCGGTTTGATTTCACTGTTAAAAACCACTTTCTTTTTGGAATTGATCGCGTGTACCATAAAACTCTTGCTACTGATGTCCATTCCGACGTAAATCATTCTTGCCCCCTTTGGTTAGTTGTTTTTCGTACTCCAACTAACGGTTACGTCCAGCGACGTTCAACTGTCAACTGACAATTGGGGGCTTTTTCATAGTATCTCCTTTGAAATTGTATCTTTGTATTTCTAATAAATTATCCTAAAACACACGTACCTATTCAGGGGGTTCGATCATCCGCGATAACCTGCTGAAATCACAGTAAATCCTGGTTGTTTTGTAACCACCTGAAATAATTGAAAAAACCGCTTAGATTTTCCGTTTTAACTATGTTATGCTTCCATCATGGAAGCCAAAAGACCACTGTCGGACCTCGATTGGGCGCTCACGCCACAGGCGGTAAAGCAGTATATTATTGAGCTGGAAAATATCGTCGGCCAGCTTGCGAAACGGCATGAGGCTTTGGAAAAGCGCACCGATACACTCGAGACCTGCTTGAACCAAATTCGCAAAACTCGAGCAAACCACCTTCATCGGATGGCCCGTTTTAAAAAGCCCAAGCGCAAACGCAAAAAGGGTAAACGAAAACGCGGCGGTCAAAAGGGCCATAAAGGACACCGCCAACAGATGCTCGCGCCAACCGCGGTCAAAAACCTGCTGCCTGATCGGTGTCAGTGCGGCCAGCTGTCATTGGACCGCAAAAGCATCCTGCCGTATTACACCCACCAGCATATCGAGTTGCCCGAGATAAAGATGGATGTTACGCACTATATTTTACACAAGGCCAGCTGCAACGGTTGCGGTAGAACCGTTAAGGCTCGGCTGCCGAGGCAATTTTGCGGTGGCTACGGTCCGAGGCTATCGGCGGTAATCGCCGAGCTGTCAGGCTCCCACGGCGCCAGCCGATTGACGGTTCAGGATTTTTGCCAATCGGTGTTGGGTGTGCCCATCTCCACAGGTGGTATTCAACGGATCATTGACCGGGTGTCGGAGCCATTGAGCCGATCCATACCGAAATTGGTAACCAGGCCAGAAAAGCGGCGGTAAATGGGGTGGATGAAACCTCCTGGCTGCAGTCGGGTAAGCTCAAGTGGTTGTGGACAATGGTCAACGAGGCGGTGTCGTTTTTCATGATTCACCCCAACCGCTCAAAGCAAGCGTTTGACCAACTGATTGCCGATTGGAAAGGTATTCTCATCAGCGACAACTACGGCGTCTATGTCAACTGGGTCAATCAGCGCCAAACGTGTCTGGCCCATCTGATCCGCAGGGCCAAAGGATTGGCCGAACAAAAAGATCCGTCCATTCGGCGCTTTGGCCGCGGCATTTTAAAAGAGTTGCGTTTGCTTTGTCACTGGGCCACAAAGCCCCCCACTCAAAAGCAGTGGACGAACTTTTTTTCTCGACTCGTGATGCTTCTGATCCTTTACGAAACCGCTGATGATGATGCCGGCCGTCTGGCACGCTCGATCGCCGGCCAGATGTCGTCGCTCTGGGTGTTTCTTGACCAAGAAGGTGTGGAACCCACCAACAATCGTGCTGAACGGGCGCTACGTTTTGCCGTTTTGTGGCGCAAGCGCAGCAACGGAACTCAAAGCGATAAGGGTGATCGTTGGGTGGAGCGAATCCTTTCGCTAAAGCAGACCTGCCGTATGAGATCAATGTCGCCCTTTCCGATCTTGGCAGGTGCCATTGACGCATTTTTCAAAGAACAAAAACCTGACCTTCGATGGATCACCGCCAATTACTGACGGAACCCCCTGAATAATTACAAACACACAGCTTTGTGTACGTTATAGTAATAGAAACATTGGCATCTTTGCGAGATTATCAATAATAGCTAAACAATAGTATAATAGTGGTTTTTTACCTACTTTTTACGTTCTCTGTTGTGGACCAGATCTATAGTATTTTGCGACCTCAGGCTCTTTGGGATAAATTCAGCTTTTTTCACGAACACTCTCCCTGAACCCTCACTCCACCCTGTGGACATTTTAATCCACGCGCTAAATCAAAAAAATCCAGTTCATTTATAAAAGGTACCTGGGTAGATTTCCGATGGAGATTGGAAATCTCAAAAACACCCTCACCTTCTGCGTCAATTCCGTCACCCCTGCCAAGAGACGACGCTTATAAAGCTTTTTAATACCTATCTATCTGTTTATATTATATATTAATTGTAGAGTCGAGGATGGACGCGGTGGCCTTAGGAAACTGGGGAGTAGCTGTTGCCGGCGATTTTCATCATTTGCCGGTGCCTCAATCCGTTCCTTAGCTCCGTTTCCCACCCCCGCTCATCAAACCGGACGTGCGGTTCTCCCGCATCCGGCTTTCCGACTGGCTTCACCTAAAGCACACGACTCAGGGGCATAAAGGGGACGGCGTAGCTCTATAACACCAAGTTCACTAAATACCGTATCCCACGAAAACTGTCGGGTGGCTCGCGACACCACCTTATGCCTCCTTCTCAGAAAACCCCGTACACGATTATAAACGAATCGTTCCACAGCCCGGTAGGCATCAGCCTTTTGCCCAAAACTGAAATAGCCCGACCACCCGCGTAAAACAGAGTTTAGCAGATCGCAGACCTCAGGCCAGGGCCGTAGCACCGATGGCCTGAGTATCTTACGAATAGTCTGCCTTACCCTGGCTACACTGGTCTTGGAGGGACTGGCGCCCAGGTACCATTTGCCATGCTTGTAACTCCAATGCTTCCCAAAGGTATAACCAAGAAAGTCAAAACGGTCTTGCCAGGCATTAACAACTGAGGTCTTTTCCTCATTGAGTTTCAATCCCAGTTCGTCAATAACTTGGCGCGACCAATCCAGACTCTGCTTGGCACACCCTTTGCTCAGGATTACAAAGTCATCAGCATAGGCAACCACCTCAGCTCGGAAAGTTCTGCCTTTTCTCTCTTCCTTCCACCGTGAAAGGAAAAGATTTAAATATAAGTTGGCTAATAAAGGACTAATAACACCGCCTTGCGGTGTGCCCTTGCGGCTCTTGCGGCCACCAGACATGCGCCCATTGCCATTATCGTCACGTTCCTCAATTGGGGCCTTGAGCCATAGCTTAATCAGCCGCAGGATGTTTTTATCCACAATCCTGCGCGCTAAGCAGTGCATCAACTCCCGGTGAGGAATAGTGTCGAAATACTTGGACAAATCGGCGTCTACCACGTCCGTGTAGCCCTTATAAAGAAGACTTTGGACTTTCCGCACGGCATCCAGCCCACTTCGTTTAGGCCGGTAGCCATAAGAATTGGGCTCAAGATCAGCCTCGAAGATGGGTTCGATAACCAGTTTAGTAGCCGTCTGCACCACCCGGTCCCGAATAGTCGGGATACCCAGTGGCCGCTTTCCGCCGTTTGGCTTGGGAATCATCACCCTCCGCACTGGCTGCGGCTTGTACGTTTTTCCGCGTAGGTCTTTCCGAATGCCGGACAGCCACTCTTGTAGCCCTTGCTCTTCAATCATTTCAAAGGTTACCTCATCAACACCGGGTGCCCCGCCATTGGACTTGGCCAATTGGTAAGCATGCCTTAGGATATCCTCTCGGTAAACCTTGTCGTAGAGCAGGTAAAAGCGAAATTCCGGCTCCGCCTTCGCCTTACGGTAAAGCTTTCTCTGGAGTCTCCGGATTTTATCAGGTGTTACCAGGCTCATCACCAATCACCCCACCTCGTCTCCTTCAAAAGCATGCCAGAAGTTGGGACCCTTCCCTCCTCCGGTATTACCCGGACTCAATGGTAATATGATCCCATCCGAATTCCGCTCAGGCCAGTGTCTAAAAGACACTGTTGCGGATCGCGACTCCACACCTGAGACGGACCTCCCACGTTGCGCAAAGGGCCTTCCCGACGTGCCATCCTCAATACCCCGGTGGGTTGTGGCAGATGCATTTACCGGTTTCTTCCCTGCCACCCAGCGGCCTTCCCTGTATAGAAGGCAGGTCGGCACCCACAAGTTCCCTTTCGGGGCCTGCTCAAGGTTCACTCGCGTTACGGCCCGCCGGTTTGCTGGCCCACCCACGGTGGACTTTTGTCCCTGGAGCTTCAGCAAGGAGGTCTCCCTACCCTGCTGTCCAGGTAGCTACCAACTTGAACCGGCAATTTGTTGGACGGAACTCCCATCCGCTGGTCCTTTGCACCCTCGTGGCGCACTTCTATATTGAAAATAAATATATAAATTGGAACAAGTCAAATCTTATTTTTCGAAAGTTCCATCGGAAATTTACCCACGTGGTTCGCGTTTAACTGCCCAGTGGTGACCAACCTTTATATATAGGTACGTTTCCTATGGAGGTTAGCCCAGAAAATGTCCGATGGAAAATGGTAAAAACCGCCTATAAAGGCCAAAACAGCACCGCAGATTTGATTGAATCGCTGCACGCGTCGCGAAAAACCAAAGCAATACTCATTAATCCGGATTATCTTGATGACGAAAAACTGCCTGATAGCCAACGATCAGCGGTGCTCAAGGAGATTTTCAACAAAAACATAAGGGAAAAACAGCTCAGTCGCATAATTTCGCACCTGTCGCCGGTCCTGGACGGTGCGCATCCTGAATCGGCCCTCGTCTACGGTCCCACTGGGTCCGGTAAAACCGTTTCGTTGATCCACGTGCTATCAAGTTTCAGTGAGGTATCCCGCCGGCATGGTATTCAATTCTCGTATCGATACATCGACCTTACCTCTTCAAAAACCTATTTCGGTGCGCTGAACGAAGTCGCTATGGCGCTTGACAGCGCTAATAGGAAATACCGTAAAGGTATCCCGATTGAATACATGCAGGGGAAAATAAAAAGCGCGGTATCAAAATATCAGGGCTTTCTGTGCCTCTTGATCGATGAGGCGGACAACATCAGACCAAACCCTGACGCATTCCTGACCTATCTGGCCAAAACCCTGCCACGCACAGTATTGTGCCGCATAATCCTGATATTGTTGACGAATCGGCTTGATTGGGAACGTACCCTTGACCCGAGGATCCTGAGTTTTCTTAAGAAAATCGACATCATATTCGAGCCCTATGATGCGGTCGATCTGCTCGAGATCCTGAAACTCAGGTCAGACAAAGCTCTGCGTGTCGAAAAAATCGACCCTGTTGCCTTAAAGAAGATTGCCGCATATGCGTCCAGGGAAACTGGCGATGCAAGAAAGGCGGTCGAACTGCTTGCCAAGGCCGTCAAGGTTGCTGAGGAAAGCTCTGGCTTTGTCAGTGAAAAAGAGGTCGATATCGCCGAACGCCGCCTTGAGGTCGATAAAACAGTGGAACTCATCAGTGCGCTGGCTTCCCAACAACGCCTGGCGCTTCTGTCATGCTATACAATCCTTTTCAATGGAACGAAAAGGGTTTCGACTGGCCAGGCTTATGAGGTGTATCAAAATCTCTGCCGCCGGGAAAACAGCCAAGCACTAACTCAACGCCGATTCAGCGACATGATCAGCTTCCTGGACCTATATGGCCTTATCAATGCCCGAGTGGTTTCTATGGGTCGTTACGGTAAAACCCGTGAGATCGCCGGATCGTTGCCTGAACGGGTTGTGAGGGGGGTTGTGAATCTTTGAGTGGATATTTAGTTAAAGAATTTTGATGGTTTTTAGCCGAAATCGATTTCCTTTTAGGTTAACTGAAGGGTGTTTCATTGGAAGAAAGGGCTTATAACCCGCGCTACCCCTGTGGTTCGGCACCGATGCACAGCTTTGCAGCGCGGGTTAAGCTGTAATCCCTAACGAATCAACCCCTGCCCTACCCAGTACCCGCCTGCTGCCACGAGGCTGCACAAAACCACCCCCCAGGCGATATCCACCGGCACCAGTGCAGCGGGCCAGTTTTTCAGCAAGGCATAGTTGGTCAGCTCATAGGTGGCATAGGTAAAAAAACCGTAGAGAGCACCCCAACCCATGGCGCTGGCCAACGAGCCGCGGGCCAAAGCTGGTAATGTGCAAAAAACTAACAAGCCGATCACATACATGAGATAAAAAGCGATCGCCGCCGGCCAGTTGACCTGGGAGCTGAGCAGCGCCCCGGCCTGACGGTGGTAAAACGGTTTAGCCACCCAGCCTAGCCATGCAAAATCTATCAACAGAAAAAGTACCAGGCTGGCAAGATAAACAATCAAGTATTGAAAAATTGGCATTTCCTTAACTCCCCGGGAGGTAGTTCGGTGAAAAGTGTCGCCCCTCGACCGACTTTAGCTGGGGAAGGGCTCGACCTCGAATTTGATCAAAGTGGGCGTGTATGGCGAATAAGTCTGTCAATCGCCAGCTTCTGGCGGCGAACCTGGTGACGGCGTTCTTCCTGTTTGTCCGGATGTTCGTCGGGCCGCCTCGATACGCGACAGCACCGGCTTGAGTATGCCATACAACAAGGCCCCTGCGGGAACAGCGATCAGGCCCCAGGCGGCAATGGCATGTAACGTCAGTTGCCACAGCTGCCGAAAGGAGGCCCAAAAGTCGGTGGTGAACATCCCCACCAGCGTCCTGCCGGCGATGGTCACTGGTGCAGCGCCGAACAGCCAGGCACCCAGCTGGTAAAATGGGACCAGCAGCAGAAACTGCAGAGGGTAAACCAGGTAATTGGCCATCTGCACGGCCGGCATATTGAGTCTCAACAGCAAAGCGGCGACAGCGGAGATAAGGGTGGTGACGCCGATCAGCGGAAACACCCCAATGATCGCACCGAAGGCAATGGCCAGTGCCAGTTTACGCGGCGTGATGCCCTGCTTGAGCCATCCTAAAACCGGCCAAACTACTTTTTGATGAAGCCAATCTTTCATGCTGATGCGGTGGAGGGGGCTTGAGATGAACGCTTCAAGGGACCCGCCAGGAAAATATTAGAGTTCGGGTAATCCCCCGCCTCGCTGCGCAACCCCCACGACAACATTCCTCGCGCCGACAGGGGGTAAACCGGCTACCTGGCAAACCAAAACGGCCAACTGCATTCCTAATAGATAGTTTTATACTATCATTTTTTCCCTGTAGTCCCCTCATTGAAGGTCGCCTTTAAGTAACTACCATAATGTTATCATGAAAGCATGTTTAGTAAACGGCCACTAAATATAAGGAGGATTAAATGAAACTACATGTCAAATGCTTTGCTAGTCTGGCCAAAACCGATGCTTGCCGCTATGATGAGAAGACCGAGCATGAGATCGAAGATGGTGCCACCGTAGAGATGCTGATGGAACAGATGGGCATACCGGACAAAAATATCAAAATCGCCTTTGTAAACGGCATTGCGGCTGACCGTCATCGCCAACTGAACGACGGAGAAGCAGTCACCTTCGTGCCACCTTCCGGTGGCATGTAGCACGACCATTGATAGCATCGGCGCAATGACTGCTACGCCTGTTTGCCATTGTGCCGAATAAAGCAGCCTGGCCCAGCTCAACAGTCGGTGTCAACATATTATGCGTTAATATTCCATTTAATGCGATTGTCAGATCCTCGGCATACTACATGTATAGCCTCGGCCCTGAAAATCACTACGCCTTGTATATAAAACTTTTAACTTAGCCATCGCGCTACCTTTTACGAGTTCATCAACATATTAGCGTTATTGTGATGCAGGGAGGATCGCTCCCTGGCATTTCTTTGCGCTGCACCAAATTGGTCCCCATTGGTGTTTACATCTTAGCTTAACCTTCATTGACCAGTACAATGCGATGACCAGGCTGATCGCTTCGCAGCCGCTCCAACGCGTCATTAACCTTGGACATGGGAAACGTTTCGGCCACCGGTTCGATCTGGTGATACAAGGCGACTTCTATCATGGTCAATATGGTGGCCGGGCTTCCTAACGGGGGACCGCCAAAGAAACACTGGCCGATGATTGGAGGAAGGACCGTCGCCTCCAGCGTAGGGGCAGCCACACGGCGTGCAACTTGCCTCTGGGACTAAGTGCACCTATTCGCAAATACGATGACATTCGGCCGCCAATCCATCCGGGCTAACGGCGTTGCGAAAAAACGCAATATTCCCGATATTGCTTATTTTCCGCGCCTTGTCAGCCCGGCGCCTTGACGCCCTCATTACCTCACCGTTTTTACGAAAAGGAGCACTAAGGCACCGATGTAAGCGTCCCAATGTCCCAATTAAATGGCGCATTGACAGTCACCAGAATCATATTAAAATGAAAGGCCAGCTTATCCAGAGCCCTGTCATCGCGAGTATTGACGAAACGGTAAGCTCCAAGATGGCGCGCCATCTCAGGTGATATTTTCTCTATTAGCCTCCAGCGACTGTGGTGTGTAGTTTATTATACATCTGTTATTGGCCCTTTTCCTTCAATTTGTAAAATTGAGGTTACCGACGACTTTGTAACCGGCGTCTCTATCCAGTTCAACTAAAACCCCTTCACCTGACGAAACGCTTTCACCTGCCACTGCACTGATGGTTACAAAATGGGTGACAAATACAATCAGCTCGCCGTCCGCGGGCTGTCGAGAAATGAAATCATTCAAGTCGCTGAGGTTTGGCTCCCGGTCCTGAATGCGCTCATAGAAGGAATTTAGTGCTGGCAGTTCCTGCACCGGGCCCAATTCCATCAGTTTGGCTGTCTCAAGACAACGGCACCATTGGCTGGAGTATACACGTGCTGACGAGACGCCGTTGGCGCGCAGCCAATCGCCTATATTTCGCGCTTGAGTGCGGCCGGTTTCATTAAGATTGCGTTGCGTGGAACAATCGCCGATCTTGAAATTCGGTGGATCACCATTTCCGGGCGCCAGCGCGTGGCGGATCATCAAGATATGCCCGCCGGCTTTAAGCCGATCAGTAATTTCGATTTGGTCTGCCAAAACATTGCATGGCATTGGGAAAATGCATACTGACAGGATGATGCCAAGAGACAGAAGTATATACGTGACAGGTTTTTTTCGTACTAAATTCATACCAAAATTCCATTTTTTCTGAGGGTCTCATTTGTTCCTTCAGATGATATGCATGGGCACCCTATGGTGATGCACACTTTATAAATGTTTTCAGGAATGATTGCCGGGACCTAAGGCCGCAGTGTCTCTGAGAGAAAATCAACAAATCTCTTCCATGATTTTTTATCTGCGTCTTCGTGATATCTGCTTTGATCGAAAACAGTGAACGCATGTTGCGCGCCACCGTAGGTGATCATTTCGTGATCAACACCCGCCGACTCGAGCTGGACAGCCAAATCGGCAAACTGGTCCATGGTGATCGCTGAATCCGCAGTGCCATGCAAAATTAAAATTGGGCCCTGGGTATCGGTGTAATTCTGTCCCTCTGGCGTTTTCAGACCTCCATGAAAGGTTGCAAAGCCTTTAAGGTTTACACCGGAGCGTGCCCATTCAAGCACCGCGGCACCACCGAAACAGTAACCAACCAGCAACGGCTCTTTCGATGTTGGCGCCCTTTTTCTTAGCGGCATCCAGTGCCCCGTTCATCAGTGCCCGCATTTTCTCACGGTCTTTATAAAGTTCACCAGTATGCTGACGCTTATCGGTCACTTCAGTGGGCCGGACGCCGGCGCCAAACAGATCCATCGCAAATACGGCATATCCCAAATCTGAGAGCATATGGGCTCTTTTAACTTCGTAATCCGTCAACCCATCCCAATCGTGAATTAGCAGCACCAACGGCGCCTGCTCGTTGGGGCTGACATAATAGCCCTCATAAGATTGATTATTGACCTGATAATTAACCACTGCACCGTTTCCGCCGTATGTGGCTGTAGACATGGATAACAATATAAATACGTATATGAATTTTTTCATTATATATCGCTCCTTATATTTCGCTGAGTTTAAAGTGTCTTTTATTCCAATGAGCCCTTGCTTCCTATTGGGCTTGGTACACGGCATTTTATGAGACAGACGCCGTTTTCTTGAAAATGTAATGCACTATGTCTGTTAAGTCGAGAAATCTGCGCTAATACGAGGTTAACATGATCTTTCCTCAGCTCAGTCTTTCACCTTTGTATATTGACACGGCAGGAAAAATACGATCATCATGCCGTTGGCCAACGAATTAAATTTCGAGCCCGAAAGAGGATCAGATGACGAAAAACAGAATATCCCGTCGTGATTTTTTTAAGCTCGGCGGCGCTGTCGCTGCCGGCTCTGTTGTCGCCCCATTGATACCTGCTGCCGAGGTGCCTGAACAATCCAAATTGATGCCCAGGCGCCCTTTTGGGAAAACCGGTGTCGATGTGCCCATTTTATCCTTTGGGGGAAGTTTGCACCTTCCGATGCTGATGCTCAGGCAGGCCTATTTGCGTGGCGTCACGTATTGGGACACCGCGAGTTCCTATATGGGAGGAAACAGCGAAAAAAGAATCGGTAAATATTTCGAAAAGTATCCCCAAGATCGTAAAAATAGGGCTTGAAATCTTTCCTCATAAAACGGCGCAATGGTAAAAAAGGTCTTTACGAGTGTGCCCAGTGCAAACGCCAATTTACGGTTTCGTACAAAACACCGATGCACAGCACCAAGCTTGCCTTGTGGAAATGGCTGCTGGCGATGTTTTTGCTCTCCAATCCAGCAAGGGCATCTCTTCGATTTGTTTGGGTAAATGGGTGCGCATCTCTCAGAAAAGTGCCTGGAAAATCGGCCATGCGATTCGCCAGATGATGTACCCTGTCGGTGAGTTGCTGCCTGCGCTGAGCGGTATTGTCTATCTTTATGAGAAATACGTCTGTGTCAAGCCCAGATATCATAAAGGCGTCGTCTATGCGAGAGGTAAAGGCACTAAAAAACAGTGTATTTTTATTGCCGTCGAGCGATACGGTCCTGTGCGTACCACCAAGATTGGCAGTGATAGTATTGACCAGCTCACGCCGGTGGTTCACCGTTTTGTGCACAAGGATGCCCATCTTATGATATTTTTAGTCACCAAATCCAAGGCGTGGACAACCAACGGTATGACTAACGACCTGAACCGATCTTTGGAACGGATGAAAACCGATTACGTGGACCTATATTTTGTGCACTCTGTCAGGAGCATAGACGAATTGAGTGATGAATATAAAAAAGTGGGCCGAAAAAGCGAAATCAACCGGTAGAATCCGTTTTTTCGGCTTCAGTACTCACACGAACATGGAAGTATGTATGCTCGGAGCATCAAACTTGGGTTGGATCGACGGAATCATGATGAGCTACAATTTCCGATTAATGCACTCTGAGAAAATGCGAAAGGCGGTAGATGCTTGCACCATAGCCGGTATCGGACTCACGGCTATGAAGACTCAAGGCGGCGGGTCTGTCAGAACCAGCACCGAAACTGAGTTAGAACTGGCCGGTAGTTTTTTACAAAAAGGATTCACAGATGCTCAGGCCAAACTAAAAGCGGTTTGGGAGAATCAAGCGATTGCCAGCATTTGTTCTGAAATGCCCAACACGACCATCCTGATGGCCAATGTAGCCAGCAGGCTTGAACCGAACCCAACTATCCAACACAGATCTAAATTTATTGCGTTCTTATGCACTGGAGACAAAAACGAACTATTGTGCTGGCTGTGCGCATATCTGTGAGTCAGCCATGGATGATCTCATCCCCATTTGCGACATCATGCGCTGCCTCATGTATGGTCAAAGCTACGGAGATTGGGATCGCGCTGCGAAATTATACACTGAATTATCATTTGGAAACATCAGTGATGTCGTCAACAGGGATTATAAGTATAGCTGAAATGAGATGCCCGCAGCAAATGGATATTGGCAACCTCATTCGCAAAGCAATCGATAAATTCTCACCAGCATAAGTTAATGCGCGTTGTCTGTGCGGACCAGTTTTCAAGACTTTCCTCTATCAATCATATCTGGTCGATGCTAATCGATAGTTCGGGGTAGGTAAGTATCCAGTCGGCTTCGTTTGTGCGTATTGCCCAGAAACAGAATGCAATCGATACGCCTGCCGGAACGGTCCCTTTGAATACCCCAGCGTCAGCCCAGCGGAGTCGCCTTTACTCAGCAGCTTGTCCAGGTAATCGGTTTTGCCGGCGAATGGTTCTTTTGCGATGCCGAACAGATTCTCAGGCGCAGGCCCTTTATACCCGTCCCTGAATTCGACATGGTAGCGTTCTTTATCAACCTGATCCTCGATAACCGCTGCGATGTTGCCGTTTTCAAGCCTGTATTTATCGGGAACCTTGCCGGTTACGTATTCAAATCTGAAATAATCGAGCAGCGACATTGTTTTTCGCCTGGGTGGCTGTATACGCTAATCCTATATAAAATTTTCCTTTCAAACCGGATTCTTGACATATTTGGGCTGGGAAAATAATCTGCTAAATGTGAATCCAGTCAAAAATTCCCCGCAGACCGCAGGAGATCCGCATGAACCTGACCAAAGCCAGGGTGGTTGAAGAAATTCACAGAAAAATTGGCCTGCCCCAGAAGGAATCTTCTGAGGTGGTTGAAACGCTTATAGAGATTATCAAGTCCACGCTTGAATCCGATGAGGACCTATTGATTTCGGGCTTTGGGAAATTCTGCGTTAATGAAAAAAACGCGCGCGAGGGCCGTAACCCGGCCACCGGGGCTGACATGATTCTGAAACCAAGGCGAGTCGTGACATTTAAATGTTCTGCGAGTCTTCGAGCCAAAATTAATCACAAAGATTAAAACCAAGCCGCCATTTCCAAAAATCATGAGTGAGCGCAGGTTTTTATTGGACGAAAAGATCTAATGGATCGTGTGGATTTAAAAAATAGATGAGGACGATCCAGACATCTTCGCTATTGGAGTCTTATTTACCTTGTCTTTGATGTCATTCACGTTTTCTGCGCCAAGAGGTTCATCGGTAATTGAATTTGTGCCTGATGAGGAATGGAGCCTCGGGTATTTTGTCCAAGGCCTTGAGTTAAAGCGTGGAGACCTGTGGTTTTCAGCTGATTATGTTTCAGGCCGTCTTATGAAAACTGATATAAGATATGAATCTGGTGGTAAAGTGACAATTGAGACCAGAAACAGAAGCAGGGGTGCTGAAAGGTGGATAACACACTTGCAAGGCAAGAGACACATTGAGCAGGTAAAATAGCTAACAGCCATCTAATATGCCGAGATCTAAATTCATGTTTATCCAAAGATTGGGTCGTGCCCCTTTAAAAGCAGGCAGACCGGACTTTTCATCATAGAGATTCCGCTGAGAATTCAAATAAGGGGGCAGCTATGTGCATTGCAAACGAAGCTGAACGCGTCAATTTTTTTCATGGCCAGTTGCTCACGGAAAAAGATTTCACAACCGAGCAACAGTACTTTATCCAAAAACAACGTAACCACAACCGCTACCTGCACGGCTGGGGTGTTGTGAGCAGGTTGGCCGTAACGGTTCAGGGAACGACGGTTGTCGTCGACCCCGGCGTAGCCATCGACTGCGAGGGCAATGATATTATTCTAACCCGTCAGGTTGAGCAAGAATTGCCGCCTGATGGCAAACGCTTATTCGTTCTTGTCGAGTACTGCGAAATCGAAACAGGTGCCGTGCCAACCCTTCCCGAACCTTTCCCAGATGATGGAGACCACACCTATTCCCGCATCCGTGAAGGCTGCGAGGTCACATTGTCGGAAACAGATCCTACAGACGGGCATGACGGCATCGGTCCCGGCACCCCCGGCTGTGGGCAACGGCACCCAATAACCATTGCAACCCTCATCTATGAGCGCTCCGGTTGGAAGGTGACCCAGTAAAAAGGGTGAGCACGTATATCTCGTACTCAGAATACTGCCATACCAATAGCTCTCTGAATAGGCATGGTTTGCCAATGCGTGCGGATTTAAGTGCTCGAGAGTGAGACCAACAAGGAGGGAAACTGGGGCGTCAATCCATGGGAAGCAGCGCATACCCTTGGTTCTGGTATCCAATTAATGAAATGTAACTGTTTTGAACCACCTTCACCTGTGGCAAAAAATCCTTCGGATCAATATTTTGGGCTGCTGCTGCGATACCGCACTGCTCAATAGTGAATCCAAGCTCGTCAAAAAGTTCTATGAGTGCCTTCATTTCAAGTCGGTATTTTTCCTGATCGGGCTTTAGATACTTAGGGTTTTTCGTAATGAACCGACTGGCCTTACCTCGAAAAGCCACGACCACAGTGGGTGTAACGCCGGCATCGAGTAACTGGCTGTAGGTGGTATCAAGCAGATCCATTCTAAGTAGCAGCAGTTCCGGGTCACCGACATTAACATCAACAACGAATTTCACTTCCTTAAGTCCGTTTAAAGCCATCCTGTCACTTAAAGATTCGGCACTCGACAGTGCGACAGTCATGATAACAACGATGCACGCAAGCAGTATCTTTTTCATATCATATCCTCTTGAGGGAGGGTGGGGGTCGGAACATCTCGATTTGTTTTCAGGTCCACGAAAATTGACGAAAAATATAAGTGATAAGAAACAGCGCAAAAAGTGCGAGTAGGATATATTTCAGTATCTTTCTCATTCGTCGGATGAGATTGGAATAATTCCCGGTCAAACCGCTTGCACACAGGTATAGATTTAAAGAATCAGAACAATCTTTTTGCCAGAATATAAGAGATGTAACCTACACCAAACCCCAGGGGCAGCATGATTCATGGCCGGCATAGGGGTGTTTCTTTGAATTTCCAAGCGTAAACGCCCACCGCCAGTAAGCCAAATATCGTTCCGACAATCTTGTGGGTCATAATCTCAATATGATCTGGGTATGATAATTATGCGATGGTGTAAACACCCCTACCAACTGACTTGATCGCTCCCTGCTTTTTCAACCGGTAAACGCAGTTGGATATTTGCTTATCGTTAAACCCGGTTTTTTCTTTGATGATACCAACATTAGCGCCGTCACCAGAGCTTTTAATAATGTCTAATACAGCGGCAGTCGCCGTCACTTTCGCAGGCTCCGCAGGTGGGGTTTTTTTCTTTGCCTTTCTCGTCTTCGCCACATTAGCAGATTTTACCGCCTTTTTCTTAACGGGTTTCGCCTTCTGAGTCTTTGGAGCCTCTTTTTCAGTTTCTACATATCCTGCAACAACCTGGCTGAATTTCTCAAATACTTGGCTTAAAATCTTCAGGCCTTCACTGATTTTTAAAACTGCATCATTGATTTCTTTCATTTTTTCCTCCATTATTCAGGTTATTTGTATGCCGGTACCATATTCGGGGTTTAATTGAGATTACCGCAACAATCGTATTAGATCGATAGGCTTGTTTTTACCAACTCATTGCATTTTATAGATCATTGAATTTATATTCATGCCGGCTCCAACAGAGGCAAAAACGACAATATCCCCTGATTGTAATGCACTGTGACCTTCAATTTTTCCTTTCTGTAAAAGATCGAGCATGGTCGGCAGTGTAGCCACAGAGCTGTTGCCCAACCATGAAATCGTCATGGGCATGATGCCCTCAGGGATGCTGTCAATTTTATAAAGCTTAAATAACCTCGTAAGAATAGCCTCATCCATCTTTTGATTGGCTTGGTGGATTAAGATCTTGGTGACATCACTTATGGTCAGCCCGGCTTTATCGAGACTCTGCTTTACAACTTCAGGGACGGTTCGGACAGCATATTTATAAATGTCGTGCCCTTTCATTTTTACGAACAGATCATTGCTGCGATGATGGGGGTTGTATGATTTACCTAATGTCAACAAATAGACATTTTTGTAAGTATCGGATCTTGTAACGTGGGATAGAACACCTCCGCTTTTCTCGGAAGATTCAATCACGGTGGCCCCTGCGCCATCTGAATATATCATGCTGTCTACATCGTGGGGATCCGATACCCTTGATAAAGTCTCTGCGCCAATGACCATCACCTTTTTGGCATCACCAGATTTTATATAGTAGTTAGCAGTTATCATCCCATGCAGCCATCCCGGACAACCAAATGGGATGTCATAGGCTACTGTATATGGATTTTTAATTCTCAGTTTGTGTTTAACTCTGGCAGCTATTGTCGGAACCATGTCGGGCGTAATGTTATCATTTTTAACATCTCCGAGATTTTGGGCGACAATGATGTAATCAAGGCTCTCTCTGTCGATTCCCTGGAGGGCATCTTCAGCAGCTAGAGAGGCCATATCCGATGTAGTAAGTTCCTTTTCGATATAGCGCCGTTCCTGAATACATGTGATTTCTTGAAGTTTTTTTACGATATCTTCATTGGCTTTCAGTATTTTAGTCCCATCAGCCTGATAGAATTTATATTTTAGAAAATGCCGATTTGGTACTTTTATAGGAGGGATGTAGCTACCTGTTCCGGTAATGACTGAGTTTATCATAATTAATCCGAATTATGCGGCAAAAGCATCCAAAAGGATTTGCCACCCCAATTTCTGTCGCTCTGAATGCATCTTTTCAGGCTTTCTGCTCAACGCTGTCAAAACAAGGCTGGCATAGCGTCTTGCCGGCGAAACGGCGCGTGCGGGATTCCATTGTAGCCTCACCGCACTCTTCACAAGCTAAACTTTCAAGGATACGGGCTGATCTTGGCATCTGCTCTTTTGGTTCCATTATATCGAAAATATCGTCCAGATCCAACGCCATTATCCGATTCTCCATTTGCTGCCTGAGTTCGCCCAAACGGGCTTGCTCTGCCTCGCTTGCCTTGCCAGTGGCGATCTTGCGCTGCAGCGATGACATTTCCTCTTCCAGGTCGCCCCGAGCGCTGGATTTGAGCAAACACCGGAAACCCTCGCCTGTTTTACGATCGAAAAAGGTGAAGGCCATCTTGCCGTAGTCTCTATGAATCAGATTGCCTTTGCCGAATGTGCAGCCGGTCAGAAATTGAACTGCGTCAACGCCGCACATATCAGTTTCGGTGATGCACACCAACTGACCGTCCGGCAGATCGCCAAGCTCCCGATGGGCAAGTTCTGAGGCCCTAATGCCGATACTGAGTCCCGGACAGGAATGCCCGTGGAAGCTTATGACCCTGTCGATTGTGTCTTTTGATAATTGGTAAGTCATAAATTATCCTCTGGCACCCTCCCGCTCCTTTTCGGCAGTAGCGTAAACAGTTAATTATTAAACCTGGTCATCCACTACCGCATCAGCAACATTTTTCTTTAAAGATTCAATTGCCTTGAGAGCGCCTTGTTTATTTTTGTACCCCTCCCCAAAAAACATGGTCTGGCCATTCGGGGCCATGAAACGAAAACGGAATTCATCGGCGTTGTCCTTATACAGTTCGAATTTGTACGGCATTGTGTCTCCTTTCCTTTTTGTTGTGAGAATAGATTTTTATTCCCATCTTAGGATAGGAATACCATATGGATTTTGTATAGGTTTTTCAGTATCTTTTGTCAACCAAGGTTATATCGAACCACCCGGTGCATAGGCTACCCCTGGTCATCGGACAAAGAAAGATCATTTTTCCTAACCTTTGACGAAAAAGTTTTTTGGGGATAAAATTAACAAGAAGGCTCCGTGTTCCATTTTTTTTGATAGATTGATTTTTTCAATGAGAAAACATCCTACCCTTTTTCTTTTGATGATTATTTTTGCTTCGGTTTACAATGGGCATGCTGGCACCAAAGATATAGACAAGGAAAGCCCAATGATTGATATCCAACAGACCAGTGACAGACTTAAAGCACATTTGAAAGAATTAACAGTTACTATCGGTGTGAATTTACCCCAATTTAGTGGACACCTCGAAAAGCCCAATGTATATGGGCAGACAGGAGGTGTTCCAATGTCAAAGAAAAAAAGAAAAAGCTATAGCCGAGAATTCAAGATGGAGGCCGTGGGGCTGATCACCGAAAAAGGATACAGCATCGCCGAAGCCTCCCGGAATCTCGGTGTCGAATACAGCGTCCTGCGCCGGTGGAAAAAGCAGTTGGCTGACGATCCGCAAAACGCCTTTCCCGGCAAGGGAAGGCTCAAGGCCCCGGACGAGGAGTTGCGCCGTCTCAAGCGTGAACTTGGAACGCGTCACAGAGGAGCGCGACATCTTAAAAAAAGCGCTGGCCTACTTTGCGGAGGATCAGAAATGAAATTTCGATTCATCTCTGCCCACCGGGAGACATTCAAGGTAGGCCGAATGTGCAAGCTACTCAAAGTCTCCCGCTCCGGTTATCCATGCCTGGCTTAATCGGCCAGAGAGCCGCAGAAGCCGTGAAAACCGGGCTCTGAAAGACAAGATTCGCGTTCTGCATGCCGCCAGCCATGGCATATACGGGGCACCGAAAATTCATCAGGATCTTATCGATGACGGTATTCCGTGCGGAAAAAACCGTGTTGCCCGAATCATGCGTGAAGCCGGTCATTCGGTCTCGAACCAAAAAGAAATTCAAGGCGACAACCAACTCCAGGCACAACTTTCCGGTAGCGCCGAACCTGCTGAACCAGGACTTCACCGCGAGGCTCCGGATCGTGCCTGGGTTGGTGATATTACCTACATCCCGACCGACGAGGGATGGCTGTACCTGGCCGTGCTCTTGGACCTGTTCAACCGGGAGGTCGTCGGTTGGTCTGCCTCCTCCAGGATGACCCGTCAGTTGGCCATAGATGCATTGCAGATGGCCCTTGGCCGTCGGAGTCCGGCAAAAGGGCCTGTTGCACCACACGGATCGAGGCAGCCAGTACGCTTCGAACGATTATCAGAAAATTCTCAAAGAGCATGGCTTCATTTGCAGCATGAGCCGCAAAGGCAACTGTTACGATAATGCCGTTGCCGAAAGCTTCTTTGGACGCCTGAAAAGCGAATGGGTCAACCACCAGCGGTACCTCAAGCAGGTCAGAAGCGATCACGAAGCCTGTTTTATTACATTGAAATCTTTTACAACCGAAAAAGACGTCATTCGTCTATCGATTATGTAACCCCGCAAGAATATGAAACATTTCCCCTTGCGGCTTAACTCTGTGTCCACTTTTTCGGGGCAACATCACCCGGTGCATAGGCTACCCCTGGTCATCGGACAAGGAAAGATCATTTTGCCTAAGCTTTGACAGAGACAGTTTTTTGAGGATAAAAGTGAATAAGAAGGCGCCTTCTTCCATTTTTCCCGATAGATTCATTTTTTCAATGAGAAAACACCCTACAATTTTTCTTTTGATGATTATTTTTGCTTCGGTTTACAATGGGCATGCTGGCAACAAAGATACAAACAAGGAAAGCACAATGATTGATATCCGACAAACCAGTGAGCAGACTTAAAGCACATTTGAAAAAATTAACAGTTACTATCGGTGAGCGGAGCGTTCGTCTGCCGGAAAACCTGAATAAAACCGCCGAATACATCACATCTTTCTACAAGGATATCGGCGTTTCTGTGCACAGCGAACCTTATGACTATCATGACAAAAAAGTTGCCAATGTAATTGCAGAAATTTCATCAGGCTCCAACCCCTCACATAGATATTTGTTAGGCGCCCATTATGATTCAGTTTCCGGAACAGTCGGGGCAGATGACAACGCCAGCGCAATCGCCGTCCAACTTGAGACCGCCAGGAATCTCAAGGCACTGCTCGATCAAAAGGAACTCGATTTGGGAGTGAAATTTGTTATCGTTTGCCTTGGAAGAACCTCCGGTATATGGAACGCGCTTCATGGGCAGTCGAGTTTATGCGAAAAAAGCACATAAAGAATGCGAAAAAATCAGTGGTATGATATGCCTTGAGATGGTGGGGTATGCATGTTATGAACCTGGTTGTCAGCAATATCCGTTCCCCCTGCAGTTTTTTGGTTATCCCAAAGAAGGTAACTTTATCGGAATCGTCGGAAACATAAAATCAAGAGGGTTTACCAAGGATTTGTTTGTCGGATTTCAAAAAAACCGGAACCTACCTGTAATAAAATTAAGTGTCCCCTTCAACGGTTATGTTCTCCCCGCAGTCCGACTCAGCGATCACGCGTCTTTCTGGGACAAAGGTTTCAAAGCGGTTATGATTACGGATTCTGCTTTTTTCCGTAACCCTCATTATCATCTGTCCTCGGATACCATGGATAAACTGGACTACCGGTTTATGGCAGAATTGGTTGAAAGTTTGATGCTGTTTTTTCAATCTCGCCAGTGAAGATATCTCCTATCCTGTACAAGAAATTCAATCCGTTTATCAATTATCAGTTTTCCACACGCCTTAAGATTTAAAAGGGGCCGGCGCAGGCGCCTTTTGCTCATCGCGAAACCCCTTTTTAAATCTTTCCCCTGCCGGGTCGGCTAAAAACGATTTTTTATTGTCGACTGGGTATATAAAAAGTTCATTTTCATTCGAATCTTTCAGTGTTCAGCGCATCTCATAACTTTGCTCCCTCTCTGAATTACAGGCAACTGTTGAGAGGGAGCAAAGACTCACTCCACGAGGTATTCAATATGAGATACGAAATAAACTGCATTTCAGAAGAAGAGTTACCACCACGAGCTGGCTTGACTGTTATTCGGAAAAATGACCCCAATTACGGCCTCAGTGATTCAGAAATCCAGGACAGGGTCGAATTCATCCGCTGCTACCTTTTAAAGGATTTCGAGGCAATCCTGCTTGTTCCCAGGCAGGACCATACAGATGATTTTTTTGTTCAGGATTATCTGGTCACGGATCGTGGTTACAGCGCATTTAACGCGGCAGATTTTCAGAATACGATGCGGCCGTTCAACAAATACGGATACGCAATGAAGAAAATCATGGAACGCGTAAAAGATTTGGCTGTCATGCATTCATGCATCAGCCAGCCAGAGCACAGAAAAGAGGTCTACGAAAGGTACAAGAATTTCGTTTCGCGAAAATTCGGTTTTCAACTGGAGGAGTTCGCGATGCAGCTTCATCTGGAAGAATCTGCTCAGAGACGATACAGCCTGAAGCGCAAAATCAGTCAGCTCGAACAAAAGATCCGGCGGTGTCAGAAAATATGGGAGCGTTACGCTCCCCCTGATTGGGACTGTTGGGTCATTGCAGGTCGGAACTCCTCTGTCCCGTGGATGGGGGATGGGAAGTGGTATTTAAGGTTTTTGGTTTTTTATGTACCATGTCCGCCTCTTACTTGGGGAAGTACTTTTGGAAAATAAATATAAACTCGTAAAAAGTAGCGCGATGGCTAAGTTAAAAGTTTCATATACAAGGCGTAGTGATTTTTCAGGGCCGAGGCCATACATGTAGTATGCCGAGGATCTGAAAAATCACGACAACGCAGTAGATGGGACTTTTTACGACGCCATCAAATATGCTTCGCTCCAATCGCCTGGGATTTTTGATGCTACTGTTTATCTGTGTGCCCCCCTACTGTATTTTCTGCCTCAGGCACCTTTGGCGATATCCTTGAGAATCTCATAGAGGTCAATCGGTCCGATACCGTTTTCACCGGCGATGGCTTTGAGTGTCATTTCCGGCGCCGCCTCAATATTTTGTGCTTTTAAGTCCCTCTCCATCTGCTTTAGATTAAGATTGTAACTGGCTGTGAAGTCGGCCAGGGTCAGGTTCCCCGTTCCGGGGGCGGGCGAATCGGGCAGGGCCATTTCACCAGCACTCGCCTCCGCCTGCTCCAGGGTGGCCGGTTTCATAACCTCGTAGAACTGCTGGGGAGGCAGGCCGTATTGTTTGGACAACGCCTCCAGGGTAACTTGATCGCTTTCAGCGGCATACCCCGCCTCCTCGAGCAGCGCCATGGCTTGGTCGATATCGAGATTTGTCTTTTTGGCGAAGGTTTTTATGGACGACAACTCGGCGTGTCCGTATGGCGGCTCGCCATACTTCACTGCGCCCCGGTCCTTGATATGCTCGCTCAAATTCAGCACCCAGCTGAAAGGCGGCAGCATAAAATAGGTCCCGATGGTAAAGACTACCGTGACCACCAGCGCCACGTTAAAATCGGGCGTAAAAACCTTCATTTGCCGAGCCTTGTTTTTCAGGTACGACGTGATCGGTTTCCAGTTATAATAAATATGTAATGTAAGGGAGATTAAAAACAGAAAACCCAGATTGATGTGAATATTACCCCAATCAGTCTTGGATAATCCCCACAATCGCCAGTCCGCCCAGTAGGCCACGCGACCCTGGGGGACGATGTATAAAATAATGCTTGTCAGCACCATCAGAAGGAACGACAGCGCCGCCGTTAATGAGGTGATTTTGCGCATTTTCATGTGAAATTTTCCTTTTGCCTATACACCCAGCTCTTCATCTTCACCCACATCTAAACGCGATAACTAATTTCGAACCCATAGAGCCCAGAGACCAGTTTTACGTTACAGCCTCACTGCAATCTTTCTTTCATCGGTCGGTGTGGAATGACCATAAGGCCGAATGACAAAATCTCAAGGCACGAAGAGGTGTAAATCCGAATTTTGCGTCAAACCATCCTCGAGGCAATTATCCGACAGGCGCTTGTATATTTGCTGGGCAAACTCTCTGACCGCTTTATCATCGTCAGCGTCTGGGCGGCCTTGGCCGACAGGTTCAGGGTGCGGCCACATCGTTGAATGGGTACCCAATACTTGGCGTCGCCGATAATTCAGATTACCTGCCCTCGAGGCGGTTTAACCTCTTGCGGTTGAACCTTTTTAGATTACATCGTATAGGGAAAATAGGGCATAGTTTCTAACTTAATAAATGGTAAAAAAACCGGGGCAGGCCAATGGCACATAACACAATCAAATCCGAGTTATTCTAAGTTGGCAGACAGATTGAATCGCTTTCCGCAAGGTGCACCTCCTTCTGAGCTTTTATTCAAGATCTTGAAAATGCTTTTTAGTGAGAAAGAGGCCGAACTGGTTTCACTCATGCCAATCAAACCCTTTACAGCGAAAAAGGCCAGCCGCATCTGGAAAATGGACTTGATGAGCACTCAAAAGGTGCTGGATGAATTGGCCGGCCGCGCTATCCTGGTTGATATCGAACAGAATGGCGAGTCACGTTTATGTTCTGCCGCCTCCGATGGCGGGTTTTTTCGAGTTCTCCTTAATGCGGGTGCGGGATGATATTGATCAGAAGCTATTAAGCGAACTGTTTTATGAATACATCAATGTTGAAGAAGATTTCATCAGGGAGCTGTTCACCCAGGGTCAAACTCAGTTGGGGCGGACCTTTGTCCATGAACCTGCCTTGTCCAACGGAAAATGCGCTGCATGTTCTGGATTATGAGCGGGCGACCGAAGTGATTAAAAGTGCAACCCATCGGGGGGTTGGGATCTGTTACTGCCGTCACAAGATGCATCACGTGGGCAGGGCCTGCAAAGCACCGCAGGAAATATGCATGACATTTAACAATACAGCTGCATCGCTTATTAAGCACGGCTGCGCCCGTTCGGTAGATAAGGAAGAATGCCTTGATTTATTGCAGGTCGCTTATGAGCACAACTTGGTTCAGTTCGGTGAAAATGTTAGAGAAAAAGTAAATTTTATTTGCAACTGCTGTGGGTGTTGTTGCGAGGCGATGATCGCCGCCCGTCGTTTTGCAATTCTGAACCCTGTCCACACAACCAACTTTATCCCGGTTGTGACCGAATCTGATTGTAACGGATGTGGTAAGTGCGTGACAGCCTGCCCGGTAGAAGCAATGACCTTGGTTTCATCAAACAATCCAGTCAAGCCCAAAATGAAAGTGGCGAAACTGGATGAAGATCTTTGTCTGGGATGCGGTGTTTGCGTTAGAACCTGCTCAAAAAACAGTATTCATTTAAAATCTCGGCCAAGCAGGGTTATTACCCCTCTGAATGGAACGCACAGGGCGGTGGTGATGGCCATTGAACGGGGCAAGTTGCAGAACCTGATTTTTGATAATCAGGTTTTATGGAGTCATCGAGCCATGGCTGCAGTTTTAGGCGTCATTTTGAAACTTCCACCGATTCAAACAGGCCCTCGCAAATCAGCAGGTAAAATCACGCTATCTGGAGTCTTTCATTGGTTTTATAGAAAAGTAAATCTACTGAAAAAATTCGTTTTAATCATAAACCGTTTTTATAGCGGGTTCTTCTCCGATTTAGTTGGAGTAAAAGAAGGTGAGGTTGTGGGTTTTAAGCCAAAACAAGGTTGGAACTCCTGTGCGCGTTTCCTGAGCAACCATGAGGGCTTCCGGCCGGACTCGCCCCAAGTGGCTGGTGTCTTGATGGATGATTACGAGACGCCACATTGATACTAGGAAAGGTGAAAAAGATTGTGGATAAGAACGACTGCCAAAAAGAACGCTTCTCGACAAAAACAATCGGGATCATAGTGATCATCGTGTCACTATTGTTGCTGACCATCGGGCTGATCGTCCTGCCCATCGTGGGATTTATTTTCGCGATACCGCTATTGGTGCTGGGCATCGGCATGGTGGCGGCGCCCGAGAGCAAGACGTGCCAGTTAATCATGGGAAGCTTTCGCGGTAAATAATGTCTGGGTCTTCAGGAGAATCTAACCCGGCAACAAAATTCACGCTTCGGGTGCGCCAACCTGTTTTCGGTGACGGTACGCATCTTGGCGCAGTCAGAGGAAAACAAAAGTCTCAACCTCTTCCGGCGGTTCCTTCGAGGCTGTTCTGGATCCGTTTGATGGCCAACAGACAGACCGTCGCGTAGGGCGCCGCCCATACTGGGATTTCGAAGATCAAACGACAGCGCCGGGCGTCCAGCGTGACGACCCTGTGTCCGGTCGCCCGAATTCGGCCAACTCTCCACGACCAATAGCGACCCGATTCATATCGGGTGATCTCAAAAGGCATTTTAAACCCCCAGCTGTAATGACATAGCCCCGTGTTCCCGGTCCTATTATCGGGTGATCAGTTTCCACCGCTTTGACGGATGGTCCCCAAACGGGCCACTGCCGAGTGTCCACCAGAAGGTGCCACACTACCGATGCCGGCGCTTCGATGGTTCGGCCGACATGGATGCTGGATATGATTCCCTCAGTTTTCCGATTCATGGAGAGACTTAAACCTGAAAGCCTACACCGCCTGCATTTCCATTTTCTTGAATGCACTGTTGGGAAAAAAGCAATACGGGCATTCCGCCGGAGGCTCTTCTCCGCGATGCACGTATCCGCACATCCGGCAGCGCCACGCATCGGCACCGGGGTCAGTGCCTTCAGAATCGGTGCGATCCGATAGATTTTCCAGCGCCAGATCCTCTATAGGCGGCATCACCGGCTCGTAGGCGGCCATGGCATGCCCCGCCAGAATGAGCCGCTGCACCTCGCTGGTCCCCTCGTAAATCCGGTAAAGACGCGCGTCCCGCAGTAGCTTCTCGATGGGAAAAAAGCGAGTATACCCGTATCCGGCCATGATCTGCAGTGCCTGGTCAACCACCTCGTACGCCGCCTCCGTGGCGTACATCTTGGCCACGGACGCACTGGCATTCGGGTCCAGCCCCTGATCCGCCTCCCAGGCCGCCTTCCACACCAGGAGCCGGGAGGTTTCGATTTTTTGATACATTTCGGCGATTTTGAACTGGATTGCCTGAAAATTTGAAATTTTGCTCCCGAATGCCTGGCGTTTTTTGGCGTAGTCGATGGCGAATTCCATGGCCGACCGGGCCGACCCGACGGCAAAGGCACCGATGGCCGGCCGGGTGCGGGCAAAGGTCTGCATTGCCAAAACGAACCCCTCGCCGGGGGGCGCCATCATATTTTCTTTGGGCACGCGAACGTTTTTGAGGTCGATGGCCGTTGTATTCGATGTGCGCTGGCCGATTTTTGGAATGGGGCGTCCTGCTCTGACCCCGCCCATGATTTTTCTAAGACGAAAGCGCAGATGCCGGCATGGGACTGCTTGGGATCCACAGTGGCGAATACCGAAATATAGTCAGCCAGGCCGCCGTTGGTCACCCAGTACTTTGTGCCGTTCAATATGTAGTCGTCTCCATCGGGCGTGGCCACACAGCGGATACCTGAAACATCTGATCCCATGGTGGGCTCCGAAGTTGCAAACGAGATAAATTTCTTTTCGTTGATGATTCTGGGAAGAATGTTGGCTTTCAGTAATTCATTCTTACAGAGTATCAAAGGTTCCATACCCAAGGAGTTGTCGAAAATACTGGTTGCCAGGCCGGGGCAGGCTGCCGAGAGCTCTTCTGTAATGATGACGCCTTCCAGGCATCCCAACCCGCGACCGCCGTAGGCTTCGGGCACTTCGAGGTTCATCAGGCCAGCAGCTTCAGCTTTTTGCAGGACGTCTAGCGGCGTTTCGTCGAGTTGATCGTAATACCAGGCTACCGGCAAGATCTCGTTCAGTGCAAACTCCCGCGCTTTTTGTTGCCATTGTTTTTGCCCCGGACTAAGATTGAAATTCAACATTCGGGTGACCCCTTTCATTGTGCTTGTCGATTATTTGAACACGGCGGGCTCAAAACTAAAAGATAAATGGCCTTCACATGGGCGGTCATGCAATCGATAGGACCGTTTGCAGAAAAGGAGATGGATAAGCAAGGTTAAATAAATCCCATCTGATTGGCAACAAAAAAACCGAAACTCGTGGCAACGTATCACATCGACCGAGCCGAACGGCGCTCGACAGGCGATGAATTTTCCCCGTAGTCGATAATGAATTTCATCCACCTTTTTGATCACGCCGTGGACCGGTTGGAGGTCTTTTCGACGGAGAAATGGGGCTGTTTCACCTGGGTAAGTTCAGACACACACGTAACGGTGTTGCCGGCAAAAGTACGAATGTTATAGGTAATGATCAAACCGGATTAGATTTCAGCGGGTGTTTTTGATGTGGTTCGAAGATCCAGCCTGGGTGGTTTGATCAGGCTAAGATTCTATGGATCTGAGAAAAAGCGCCAAGCTTTATCATGATCGGCTGATAGTTTTTACTCCGTTTGAGATGGTAAGTTTTCATATTAAGGCCATGCAAAATGAAATAATTTGCTCGAACATCAAATTCACCAACAGCCTCAGCGTCAAAACCAGTGGAATCAATAGAAAGATGGCCGCCATAATGATCTATAAGCAACCGTGGTTTCGCTGATTACATTCGGAAGAGGCTGTTGATAAAATCGGATCAGAACGGTCCTGGAAGGTGAACCTGATTAGACTGTTTATCTTCATCCTAATGCATGTTATCTGCCCAGCTGTTTACCGGTCAAAAGGGAATCGATGAACCAATATGACTTCATCATCATCGGTTTAGGCACTGCCGGATCGGCAACCTGTATGGAACTCGCCCGAAGAGGCCATTCTGTGTTGGGCCTGGACACCTTGCATCCGCCACACAACCTGGGCAGCCACCATGGTGAATCGCGGAGCATACGTCGCGCCTATCTGGAAGGTACCAGTTATGTTCCGATGGCGCTGAATTCATGGGAATCGTGGCGGAGGTTAGAGCGCGATGCGAAAACCACCTTGCTGGTCACAACCGGAAACCTCACTATTGGTCCTTCCGATTGTCCGGCGGTTGAGGGATTTCTGAAGAGTGCAAAGCGTTACAGTATACCTCATCGGGAATTGACGGCTAACGATGTGGCCCAAAAATGGCCTCAGCTGTCGCTACCCGCAAATTTTATAGCCGGTTTGGAAGTCGAGGCGGGGCTTCTTTCTCCGGAATTGTGCATCAGCGTTTTACTGTCGGAGGCCGAGAAAGCTGGAGCTGTTCTAAAATTCAATGAGCGCGCTGACAGTTGGAGCGATGATGGTGACCGTGTCACGGTATATACCACACGGGGTCGATATGATGCCGGCCGACTCTCTGATGGCGGCCGGCGCCAGAAACAAGAAATTAATCGGTCATGTAGGGACCCGGCTGATACCAAAAAGAGTGCCGGTTCAATGGATAGATCCTCCTGATGCGATGAGCTTCAAACTTGGTGTTTTCCCGGTCAACTTCTGGCAATTGCCTTCGCGCGATGTGACCGGCAAATTCCAGTACCGTGAATTCTATTCCATACCCGTCAACCACCCCAATGGCCGTGTCAAAGTCGCCGCTCATAATTGCCTCGAGGATTGCGATCCCGATGATTTGGAAATGAAGGTTTCAACGAAAGAGGTTAGATCCGTTAGGAATTTTATAAAAAATCACCTACCATCACTGGGAAAATGCGCTGCTCTTACAAATATTTGTTTTTATACCCTCACACCTGACGGCGACTTTTCTTTGGGACCACTTCCGGGATACGATAATGTGTTTTTGGCCGCCCTTGCAGGGCATGGTTTTAAGTTTGCGCCCGTTTTAGGGGAGATCTTATCGGATATGCTGGAGGGGAATATACCAGCGTATAATTTTGACATGTTCTCTCCAGGTCGATTCTAATAAAAATCTCAATAATACAGGTTACCGGTTTTGGTTTTGTCCTGCTTGTTGACGGAATCTTTTTGTTGGTCGGTATTGACCTGAACAAAAAGAAAACGCCGCGCCCCTTATAACCAGCACCTGTGTTGCTGCTAACCAGAGAAGTGGTGAAATAGCCGGCGGTCAAGTGCCAGAAGTTCCGGACAAGTTCGATTACGGTCTAATACAAAAACGCATGGCCGAGGTGTATCGGTTACTAAAGCCCGGCGGGCGATTCTATTGTGAAGAGATACTCAGTCACTACTTCATTCGATGGCATGCAGTGCATCTTAGGATTCCTTAACCGGTGTGACCATTTGAGGGGCTTGTTTAAGACCGCTTACCCAGGGTACCGGAATCGCTTCGAAACCATTTGCCGCCCCGAGCATGGCTCCCAATATGGCGCCCCGACCGGCATTCTCACCGCCAAGGTTTGTATTTGCGATGAGGCCCCTGCGGAAATTGTTGTGGTATTTGAGCGCCAAATAGACGGTGGCGGGAATTGAATCTTCCACATAACACGCGTTGCCGATTATCCGGCCCAGCACGTGATCGTCGGTTTTCGTAAGCCATTTGCGGATCGGATGCCCCAGCAGGCCACGATGCCGGCGATCGATCATTTCTTCCAAGACGGAGTCCAGGGGATTGCCCTGGATGACAGGCAGGAGAATGTCCATCAAAACTTCCGCCGCGGCCACCATCCTCGGGCCGAGATGCGTCAGCGACAGGTGGGTTAGCGCGGCTTCCCTGCCCGCTTCCGGAGCATTAGCGTAGGCGAGCAGAATCGGCACCAATCCGATCAACCCGCTTATGTGCTTCTCCGGAACCCCGCAGTCCTCAGGTGGCATCCCTCTAGCATAGTTTGTGAACCAATGCCGATGATACTCTTCAACGTATGTATCCTTGTGAGAGGATGGCGTTAGCATAAATTGTACGTAACGGTCGATAAAATCCGCTCGATTGTAAGTGCCGTTCCGGTTCAGAGAATCAATCAAGAGCCTGCATATGCTAAGATTCAGGGTATTTTCCCCCGCCCTAAGAAACTGGTGGTAGTGGATTCCCCGGCGCCCCCAATATGCCGCCTGGTCATGGAGAATTTCTCCCTTATCGTTGACCGGGCTGTAGGACGAACGCCAAAGTATACTATCCGGGTGTGGATTTTTCGGGGACTGGTAATCGGTGACCAACCCGTAATCCCTGAACATCCTTGCACGGTTATAGTACCAATGCACCGGCATGGACAGTGCATCGCCGATGAAAAGACCGTACAAGCTGCCCTTTACTCTTGACGAACGGTTTGGCTTTTCATTTCCTGTTGGCATTGTGGGACACCTTTAGATTTGAGATCAGGTCGCTGATTGATTTGCAACGTTCGGATTTCACAGATGTGGAGAGCCTTATATGCCAAAATTCCCACCTCATGACCGCTGTCAAAAAGCGATTGCTGCGTAGGCGAAACCGGAGAAGCCAGTTCGCGATTGTTGCATTGGTACCAGAGCCGTAACGGCATTGGAGACCAGCCAGGAATCGGGACTTGGAAAGTATAGGAAGGTTCCTGCTCATCGATTCAATCTTATTTGGCACACTGCATTAGCCTGTAAATGATTGACTTTGGTTTATATAAGGTATGTAGAGCTCCCTGGTGGCACCTACATAATACAGCTTGGCCGCCTCAATACGTTGACATCTTGAACAACAATATTTTGAGTTGCGATATTTCTTTAGATACTTTTTCCCGCAACGAAGGCAGACCGAGCTATCTGCATATTTCAGATTTTTTTCAACCCAAATTCAAGTTTTTACCTGGCACTTCGGGCATGTAATGTTGAATGCCGATTTTCCTCGATAGAACCATTTATTTCCGCACCTTTTACATACAATTTCCATGTATCCGGTGCGGCAGAACTATTATTTAAGAATTTATGTTCTGCAGAGGTGGGATATAATTGTCCGGAACGTGCCCGGTTTTGCCCGGATCGGCCTTTAAGATGTATACCCTATTTGCACCTTAAAAGAAAAAAGGCTTACAAAGAATATCGTAACCCCCTGAATTAATATGTCCTTGATTTCCGGTCTTTTATTTTTGACCCGAGTAAGAACAGTATTCTTGATTTTGTATGATTTTATTTGTATTGGTTTTGCGATGTATTTTGGATGATAGGAAGATGAAGAAATGCCAAGAATTGCCCAAAATACCCCTGACATACCCAACATAAATTTACATTATATTTACACAGCAATAATTCGGGACTGTCAAAATCTTCCTATGTAGCTGTTTTATTTATTAAAGCCCCCGTAGCTCAGTGGATAGAGCATTGGATTCCTAATCCATGTGCCGCAAGTTCGATTCTTGCCGGGGGCACCAATTATTTCAAATAGTTACAATAACGCTTGACATCTGCTTTTCTGAAGCGTGATAAAATATACGAAAGTTTATCATAACCCCCGTCAACCCAACATTCAACAAAGCCCATTCAATGCACCGCGAACCGAACAGATGAGGCACAAGGAGGCAGAGCGATGAGTGACCAGAATGATATCCCCGGTGTATCCATGGCAAATACCAAAAAAGAGCTTCTTGAGGCCTATCAGAATCTGAAAAACCGGCTCAAATCCAATCAGAAAGACCTTCTTGACGCCGAAAAAACGCGCAAGCAGATGGCGCAGAAGTTGGCCCAGACCGAAGCGGAGGTTCAAAGTACGCAAGATCCCGTTCAGCGCCTGCACGAACTGAGAGCTTCCATCGGCAATGAGTTGGTCAGTCTGGCCGAAAAATTTGAGCGTGAATTGGATACCTTCAAAAAAATCCAGT
Source organism: uncultured delta proteobacterium (assembly GCA_963783425.1). Taxonomy (GTDB): domain Bacteria; phylum Desulfobacterota; class Desulfobacteria; order Desulfobacterales; family QNYZ01; genus CAWANO01. Next base: position 232,108 of record CAWANO010000002.1, on the reverse strand, counting down.
CCGCAGTTGAGTCCAAGCAGCAAGATTTGAAAACCATATACGGCGTGGAGACCGCCGCATCGGATCTGGCCGCGTTGATCGAAGCGCAACATGCCAAAAAGCGGGAGTTCGAGGAACAAATGGCAACGCAACGGGTTGATTTCGAAAATGAGATAAATGAAACCCGCTCACGCTGGCATGCCGAGGACGCCCAACGGGAGCAAACTCTCAAGGAAGCGGCCGAATCCATAAAAAAGCAGCGCTTACGCGAAAAAGAAGAATTCGAATACAGCTTTGCCCGCGAACGGGCACAGCTCAAAAACAAGCTCGAAGACGAATCTCAGGCGCTCGAAAAAGAGACTGCTCAGAAGCGAACCGAATTTGAACACGAATATCAGCAGCGCAGCGCTGAACTCGAAGCCCGCGAAAAAACCGTCGCCGGCCAGGAAGCGGAGATGGCCGCCCTCGCCAAGCAGGTTGAAGCCTTCCCCGCTGAGCTCGAACGTCAGATCAAAGCGGCGGTGACCGCCGCCACCGAACGACTGACATCGGACTTCGAGAAAACCAAGGCGCTCTTGGAAGCCAAGCACGAGGGTGAGAAAAACGTCCTTACCAGTAAACTAGAATCCCTCGAAAACATGGTCAAATCGTACCAGACCCAGGTCACGGACCTGGCAAAACGACATGACCAGGCCTATGAAAAAGTGCAGGATATCGCCAACCGCGCCGTTTCCGCCGCAAAACGGGAATTTGTTTCAATGCCGACCTCAAGCGCGGATAAAAACGACAGATCGAACAATTAATGAAATACCGCCTCAATCCATCCCAAAAAGAACCGGTGATGTCGGCCATCGGCCGCCATTTTGAATCCGGCCATCCCGAGGTTGCTTTCGTCTATCTGTTCGGTTCCTTTGCCAAAGAGGAATCGTTTGCCGATGTAGACTTGGGGATCGGTCTGTTTACAGAGGTAGGCAGCGCGCTGGAAGAAGAATTGTCCCATGAAACGAACCTTGAAACAGTGGTCCAATACCCTCTGGATGTGCGTATTCTAAACGGCGCCCCGAACGCATTCGTTTACAACGTCATAAAGAACGGTAAATTAATCGTCGATCGCGATCCCGACTATCGCGCCGATTTTTGCGGTCAGGTGCTCAAGGCCTACTTTGATTTCGCCTACTTCAGACGAAGATACTTAAAGGACGTTGCCAATGCCCGACTAAAAACTTTTTGATCATCTCCCGATTGGTTGTAGTATTGGGAGCAATACCGATAGTTTTGCCTTTATCGACTTATTTAGGACCCGAGGGGTCAAGGAGCCAAGGGGTCAGGTGAGTGCTAAAGAATTTCAAGGAATTGAACGTTTGGCAAAAGTCATACCGACTCTGTTTGGAGATTTACAGAATAACAGCAATATTTCCAAAGGAAGAAAAATATGGGCTGACATCACAAATCAGAAGATCGGTTGTTTCGATTCCTTCAAATATAGCAGAGGGATATGGACGAAAGACAATCCTGGATTATATCCGGTTGCTGTACATATCTTATGGTTCTGTTTGCGAGTTGGAAACACAGATATTATTGGCGGGGGATTTGGATTTAATTGAAAAAGGTGAATTGGATACAATAAAAAAAGACATAGCAGAAATAGAAAGAATGCTAAAAGCATTGATAAAGTCTTTAGAAAACAAACCCTTGGACCCTCTTTGATTCCTTGAATCCTTGGCCCCTCTTCTCCAACAAATTGGAGAAGAACCAAACTTCGTAACATCATCACGACCCGATAACCAAAATAAACACCCCATACGAGAGGAAAAAATGCTTCGATCGCTCTCATTTCTGCTCATCGGCATCGTGGCCATCAGCTGCGCCGGCGGCACGCCGGGCACTTCACCCGCGGGCCAAAAGAGCATGCGTAACACCGACACCGAGGCCGTTTTGGGCCAAACCTGGCAGTGGGTTGCCACGGCAACGTCCGATGGAAAAATCACGGCCAAGGACCCGACGCGCTACACCATTCTGTTTGCCGCCGATGGCCAGGTTCAAGCCCAGCTTGACTGCAACCGCGGCCACGGCGGCTACCGGATGGCCGATGGAAAGCTCACCATGGGCGTGTTGATGGCCACGCGCATGGCCTGCCCGGCCGATTCCCAGGACGGCCGCTTCATGAAAGATCTGCAGACGGCCAACGCCTACTATCTGGCAGGCGACAACCTCTTTCTGAAACTTCCCGGCAAGACCGGCACCATGCAGTTTCGGCCGGCGCCGTAACTCCGAACCGCTCACACCACCCGGGTTTAGTCCCCATGGACAAAAAAACACTCTCTGAAAGGGATATCTGCACCAAGTACATCACCCCCGCCCTCGAAAGTGCCGGCTGGAACACCATGACGCAGATCCGCGAAGAGGTTACGTTCACGGCCGGTCGCGTCATCGTCAGGGGTAAACTGGTCACCCGTGGAAAAGCCAAGCGGGCCGACTATATCCTCTATTACAAACCCAACATTCCCATCGCCGTCATCGAGGCCAAGGACAACACCCACAGCCTCGGCGACGGCATGCAGCAAGCCCTCGCTTACGGCGAGATTCTCGACATCCCTTTCGTTTACAGTTCCAATGGCGACGCCTTTCTGGAGCACGACCGCACCCGCGCCTCGGGGCACATCGAAACCGAGATCGGACTGAACGCTTTTCCCTCGCCCGCTGAGCTTTGGCGGCGCTATCGCGACCACAAGGGCATCGATGCGGCCCAGGAACCCATCGTCACCCAAGACTATCACATCGATGCCGGCGGAAAAGCCCCCCGCTACTACCAGCTGACCGCCATCAACCGCACCATCGAGGCCATCGCCAAAGGCCAAAACCGCATCTTGCTGGTGATGGCCACGGGCACGGGCAAAACCTTCACCGCCTTTCAGATCATCTGGCGGCTGTGGAAATCGCGCACCAGAAAGAGAATCCTCTTCCTGGCCGATCGCAATCTCCTGATCGACCAGACGCGCACCAACGATTTCAAGCCCTTTGGCGCGGCCATGACCAAAATCAAGCACCGCCGGATCGACAAGTCCTACGAAATCTACCTGGCGCTCTACCAGGCCATCACCGGCACCGAGCCGACCCAGAACATTTACAGGGAGTTCTCCCGGGATTTTTTCGATCTCATCATCATCGACGAGTGCCACCGCGGCAGCGCGGCCGAGGATTCCATCTGGCGCGAGATCCTCGAATATTTCGATGCCGCCACCCAGATCGGCCTCACGGCCACGCCCAAGGAAACCAGGTACGTTTCCAACATCGACTATTTCGGCCCGCCCATCTTCACTTACTCCCTCAAACAGGGCATCGCCGACGGCTTTCTGGCCCCTTACAAGGTGGTTCGCATCGACCTCGACAAGGACCTGCTGGGCTGGCGGCCGGAGCAGGGCAAGCGCGACAAGTACGGCCGCGAGGTGGAAGACCGCATTTACAACCAGAAAGATTTCGACCGCTCGCTGGTGCTCGAACAACGCACCGAACTAGTTGCCCGCAAGACCACCGAGTTTCTTAAGGCGACCGACCGCTTCGACAAAACCATCGTTTTCTGCGAAGACATCGACCACGCCGAACGCATGCGCCAAGACCTCTGCAACCACAACCCGGACGAGGTCCAAAAGAACCACCGTTACGTCATGCGCATCACCGGCGACAATGAGGAGGGCAAGCTCGAGGTCGACAACTTCATCGACCCCGAAAGCCGCTACCCCGTCATCGCCACCACCTCCAGGCTGCTCACCACCGGCGTTGATGCCCAGACCTGCAAGTTGATTGTTTTGGATCGCGTCATCAAATCCATGACCGAGTTCAAGCAGATCATCGGCCGGGGCACGCGCATCAATGAGGATTTCGGCAAATATTTCTTCACCATCATCGATTTCAAAAAGGCTACCGAGCTTTTTTCCGATCCCGATTTCGACGGCGAACCCGTCCAGATTTACGAACCGGGCCCGGATGGCCCAGTCGTGCCGCCCGATGATGACACCGCAGAAACCGGTGGCGCGCCCGATGGCGACGATGACGGTGATGGTGTGGATCCGCTCCTTGATGATCCGGGCCTGAAAAAGCGCGTAAAATTTATCGTCCACGATGTGGAAGTGTCGGTGCTCTCCGAGCGGGTGCAGTACTACGGCAAGAACGGCAAACTGATCACCGAATCACTGCGCGATTACACCCGCAAGACAGTTTTGAAAGACTTCGCCTCCATGGACGACTTTCTCAAGCGCTGGAACGCGGCCGAACGCAAACAGGCCGTCATCGAGGAGCTGGAAGAAGCCGGCGTTTTGTTCGAACCTTTGGCGGAAACCGTCGGCCGCGATTTCGGCCCTTTCGACCTCATCTGCCATGTGGTTTTCGGCCGGCCGCCCCTGACGCGCCGGGAGCGCGCCCAGAACGTCAAGAAGCGCGACTATTTCACCCGCTACGGCGAAAAAGCCCGCCAAGTGCTCAACGCGCTGCTGGATAAATACGCCGACGAGGGCATCGAGAATATCGAAAGCATGAATGTGCTCAAGCTGCAACCCTTGAACAAGCTCGGCACGCCCATGGAAATCATTGGAAGTTTCGGCGGCCGCGACGCCTACATCGAGGCGCTCAAGGAGCTGGAGGCGCAGCTTTATCAGGCGGCATAGGCCTATTTGGGTGATCGGATCGGAATGAGTGGCTTGTGTGTTTTTCTGCGGGCAAGGGAAATCCCCCCTGCCCCCCTTTGCAAAGGGGGAATTTGGCCGCGGTTTTCCTGGGCATCGCGGCGGATACCGCTATCGTGTCAGGTCTTTACGCCCAGATTGGTCATGACCAATGCGCAACCGCCTCTTACTAAAGCACCAACATTCGGATTCCCCCTTTGCAAAGGGGGACCAAGGGGGATTTGAATTTATCGTCACAATATACTGGAACAGCAACCATTGACCACCACCAGGACCACACGGATTACCCCTCAGCAATGGGTAGAAATTGGCTGATCTTTTTCAGGGCAGCCCAGCAGACACCGGTGGCGTGTCAGCTTTTTCCCCAGACAAGGGAAATCCCCCCTGCCCCCCTTTGCAAAGGGGGAATTTGGCCGCGGTTTTCCCGGCATCGCGGCGGATACCGTTGGCGTGTCAGGTCTTTACGCCCAGATTGGTCATGACCAATGCGCAACCACTTTTTACCAAAACACCATCCTGCGAATTCCCCCTTTGCAAAGGGGGACCAAGGGGGATTTGCTTTATCGTCACAATATACTGGAACAGCAACCATTGACCACCACCAGGATCGGATTACCCCTAAGCAAAGGGGACAATTTGGCTGATCTTTTCCAGGGCAGCCCAGCAGATACGAGTTGGCGTGTCGAGTCTTTTTCCCCAAGCAAAGGAAATCCCCCCTGCCCCCCTTTGCAAAGGGGGAATTTGGCCGCGGTTTTCCTGGGCATCGCGGCGGATACCGCTATCGTGTCAGGTCTTTACGCCCAGATTGGTCATGACCAATGCGCAACCACTTTTTACCAAAACACCATCCTGCGAATTCCCCCTTTGCAAAGGGGGACCAAGGGGGATTTGCTTTATCGTCACAATATACTGGAACAGCAACCATTGACCACCACCAGGATCGGATTACCCCTAAGCAAAGGGGACAATTTGGCTGATCTTTTCCAGGGCAGCACGGCAGATACCAGTTGGAGTGTCGAGTCTTTTTCCCCAAGCAAAGGAAATCCCCCCTGCCCCCCTTTGCAAAGGGGGAATTTGGCCGCGGTTTTCCTGGGCATCGCGGCGGATACCGCTATCGTGTCAGGTCTTTACGCCCAGATTGGTCATGACAAATGCGCAACCACTTTTACCAAAACACCATCCTTCGAATTCCCCCTTTGCAAAGGGGGACCAAGGGGGGATTTGCTTTATCGTCCCATATCAAACAGGAACCCAACCAATGACCTCCACCAACAGCAGCATCGAATTCCAACTATACAATTGGTTGAAATTTTGGCCGTTCTTTCCCAGGGTAGCCCAGCAGACACCGGTGGCGTGTCAGGCTTTTTCCCCAAGCCAGGGAAATCCCCCCTGCCCCCCTTTACCAAAGGGGGAATTTAGGCTGCGGTTTTCCTGGGCATCGCGGCGGATACCGCTGGCGTGTCAGATCTTTACGCCCAGATTGGTCATGACCAATGCGCAACCACTTTTTACCAAAACACCATCCTGCGAATTCCCCCTTTGCAAAGGGGGACCAAGGGGGATTTGCTTTTAAAACCCCATCACCAACCAACAGGAACCCCAACCAATGACCATCACCACCACCATCAAAAGCATCCAGGACATCATGCGCAAAGACGTGGGCGTTGACGGCGACGCCCAGCGCATCAGCCAGATCGTGTGGATGATCTTCCTCAAAATTTTTGACGACCAGGAACTTGAAAATGAGCTGATGGACGACGCTTACCGCAGCCCCATCCCCGAACACCTCCGCTGGCGCAACTGGGCCGCCGACCCCGAGGGCATCACCGGCGATGAGCTGCTGGACTTCGTCAACAACAGGCTTTTCCAAACCCTCAAGAACCTGCAGGTGCCGGGCAAAGCCGACCGGCGCGCCCTTCTGGTGCGCAGCCTCTTTGAAGATGCCTACAACTACATGAAATCCGGCACCCTCATGCGGCAGGTGATCAACAAGATCAACGAGATCGATTTCAACCGCACCGAAGACCGCCACCTGTTCAACGACATCTACGAAAAGATCCTCAAAGACCTGCAGAGCGCCGGCAACGCCGGCGAATACTACACGCCCCGCGCCGTCACCCAGTTCATGGTCGACATGGTGGCCCCCAAGCTGGGCGAAAGGATTCTCGACCCGGCCTGCGGCACCGGCGGCTTTCTGGCCTGCGCCATCGAACACATCCGCAAACAATACGTCAAGAGCGTGGACGACGAGGCGATCCTGCAAAAATCCATCAACGGCGTCGAGAAAAAAGCCGCTGCCCCATCTGCTGTGCGTCACCAACATGATGCTGCACGGCATCGAAGTGCCCCTTCAGATCCGGCACGACAACACCCTGGCGCGCCCCCTGCGCACCTACGGCCCCAAAGACCGCGTGGACGTGGTGGTGACCAACCCGCCCTTCGGCGGCATGGAGGAAGACGGCATCGAGTCCAATTTTCCCAAAGCCTTTCGCACCCGCGAAACCGCCGATCTTTTTCTTGATGCTGATCATGCACCTGTTAAAAGCAGGCGGCCGCGCCGGCATCGTTCTGCCCGACGGCACCCTGTTCGGCGAGGGCGTCAAAACCCGCATCAAAGAGAAACTGTTGACCGAGTGCAACCTGCACACCATCGTGCGGCTGCCCAATGGCGTGTTCAACCCCTACACCGGCATCAAGACCAACCTGCTGTTTTTCACAAAAGGCGAACCCACCAAAGATGTCTGGTATTACGAACACCCCTATCCGCAGGGCTAAAGTCGTACAACAAAACCAAGCCCATGCGCATCGAGGAGTTCAAGCCGGAAAAGAAATGGTGGAATAAGCGCAAAGAAAACGAATTCGCCTGGAAAGTTTCGGCCAAAGAGATCAAGGCCAACAACTACAATCTGGACGTCAAAAACCCCAATACGGTTGGACCGGAAAACGACACGGATAAGCTGCTGAAAGAATATAAAGCGTTGATGAAAGAGATCGGCGAAACGCGCGATGCCCTCAAAAAGGAATTGAGCGATGCGCTGGAGAGGTCCAGCGCATGAGGGCGGACTTGCTGTTCGACAATTTTGAGATGCTTGCCGATGCGCCGGGTGGGGTGCCCAAGTTGCGAGAAACCATATTGCAGTTGGCCGTTCAGGGCAAGCTGGTGCCGCAGGATCCCGATGACCTGCCTGCGCCGCGGCCGGGCATTTGGTTTGTTTATGCACTGGAATGTGACGGCGGAAGCATTTATATCGGCCAAACCAAAGATGTTCTGAAACGATGGAAGGAGCATGCCGCGGGCAAAGGTGCCGATTGGACCCAAAAGCACCCTCCCGTAAAACTGGTTCATTGGGAGGAGTTTGATTCACTGGAAAAAGCTGTAGCGCGCGAGAAAGAGCTCAAAACCGGATTTGGCCGAAAATGGCTGAAGCGTGAATTGGCCGCGGGCCGGACGCGGCAGGCAGGCGAGCCGGCATCTGTTTTGGTTGAAAAAATCAAGGCTGAAAAGGAACGGCTGATCAAGGAAAAGAAAATAAAGAAGACGAAACCATTGCCGCCGATCAAACCTGAGGAAGTGCCATATGAGTTGCCGGAAGGGTGGGAGTGGGCGACGCATGTATATTGGCCAAACGTAATGGCTACTTTTAAAAGCCGGACAACGATTATACTCATATTGAAGTTTCAGGAATAGGCAATGTGGCCGAGATTTAAAGCCACCGAATAGGAAATTTATTGCGTCTTAAGCGCAATCAGAGCAAGATAATAGGTTTTTGTCAAGGTTCGGAACGCGATTTATTCTACAGTAGGAGCACAACTTGAGAATATCGGCTTTATAGATCAAGAATATTATCCTGAGCCTATTGAAGCAAAGTTTTGGCAATTTTACATCCACTCCATCAAGTTGACCGGAAAATATTTTATTGCTATCTATCAAGCCAAATATTTGGGAAAATTTAGAATCTGTCCACTGGAGCGCATATCCAGCAATTAACGATAAACAATTTTTTACACCGTGTTCCATTGCCACCTATAAACGAACAACACCGCATCGTCGCCAAAGTCGACCAGCCCGGATGGCCACTTGAAAATCCCCCACTTGTGGCCGGGTCAAAATCCCCCACCTGATGTCAGATTTTACCCCTTAGCGAGAGAACGCATTTACTCTACAGATGTTAGATTGAAAGATCCATACTTTTTCCTTTTTCATCCAGAGCGTTTCCGATTATTTGAAGCCAACCTGATGGCCGCCTCCTTGAGGCGGTAGCTTTTGCCCTCGAACTGGAGCAGATGTCCTCGATGGAGGAGACGATCAACGATGGCCGAGGAAGCAGCGTTGTCGCGCAGCAGCTTTCCCCAGTCCTCCAGCGGCCTGTTTGAGGTGATCACGGTGCTTCTTCTGGCTGAGTAACGAGTAAGGATGATATCCAGCAGGTCATCGGCGGCTTGCTCGGGCATCTTTTTTCGCAGGAACAGGTCATCGATGACCAGAAGGTCGGATTCAGAGAACATTTTCCTGATCTTCTTTGACCGTTTGAGTTCGGATGCCTCGAAAAGATCCTCGAAGAAAATGTGGGCCTCCCGATACATGACCTTGTAGCGTGCCTCAATGGCACCATGAGCGACGGTCTTGGCGATATGGCTTTTGCCAGTACCAGGCGATCCGATCAGCAGGGCGTCCTGGCCGTCCCGGATGAATTTGCCGCTGACCAATTCATAGATCTCTTTTTTAGGCAGTTTCGGGTTGAAGCCCCAGTCAAACTCCGTGAGTGTGGGCCGCTCTTTAAGGCCGGAGGCCTTGAAGCGGCTTTCAATGAGCCGGGAGTTTCTGCTGTCCAGCTCATCCTGAACGAGGCAGGCAAACACCTCTGCAAAGGAATCGCCCTGGTTGGCCTGGGCAATTCGGGTCGTAAGCGTAGTGATCATCCCCTGAAGGCGTAGAGTCTTCAAGTGTTTTTCGATTTCAGATAGTGCCATGTTCATGGATTTGTCTCTTTTTTCTTTTTCATCTCAGATGATCCGTTGTCTGCGAAGTGCGCGAAGCTGGTCCACTGTCATGTCCGCCGGGTCCCGGATGGATATCGGGATGGGTTCGGCTGATTGACCGTTAAGAGATACCCTCTGATCCCAGTCAAACACACTCACGGCCAGCTTGTGGTTCTCGAGCTGCTGCTGTATCTTGCCGGTGGCTTTCTGTCCGGCCCGGTCCCGGTCCAGGAACAACAGGATGTAAGGCAACTGCATCCGGCTGCGGATCCACAGCAGTCGCTGGATCTGTTCGGCCGAGATGCTGCTGCCCATCAACGCACCGACATTACGGCATCCGGCTTCCACCAATTTGGCCACATCAAAGAAGCCTTCCACGAGGATCAGGCCAAACCTGCCGGACTGATCCCGGGCTTCTTCATCCAGCAGAAGCCGATCCTGGTTGTAGATTTCCAGCCCTTTGCGGAATGGATAGCTCCAGTATTTTCCATCCCGATCTTCTTGTTCCCTGCTCAGCGATCGGCCGGTGTGGCTGAGAATAACGGGATGAAGTTGCGTACCATTTTCTCCGATGCCACGGATCTGGAACACCAACCGGCCGTTGAGAGGGGAGCCGGTTTTTCCCTTCCCCCGCTGAGGCAGAAAGCCACAACCCAGATAGCGGCAGGTCATGGCGCCTATTGCCCGGCGCTTGAGTTCCGGATGATCCGCACGTAGATAACGGCGCAGATCAACTTTGATGGCTGGATTGGTCTTTGTCGAAGGCGCCGCCGTTTTGTATCCACGCAGTGACTGAGGCCGTATGCCCTTTACCGTGGAGATCCCCTCGGCCACCATCCACCGGGCCACCTGCAACATGGTCATCTGCCGGCCCTGGTCTTGCAGCATCTGTCGGCAAAACTGCATAATGCCACCCCCTCGGCCGCTGCTGAAGTCCTTGAAGATATTCTGCGACAGACTCACGTGCATCGAAGCGGTTTCCTCCCCGGTAAAAGGTGACTTGAGCCAAATCTCATCATCCCGGCACCGCCGCTTGCTGTCTACCTGAAGGTCAAAGGCCTCTATCACTCGCAACCAGCTGGCCTGTTGCCAGACCTGCGCCAAATTGTCCCTCGTGACGATTGCTGAGCCACCAGAACCTTCCACCGGCTGATCCGGTGGTGTTGCTCCGGCGGCGTGTTGCTTCCAGAACGCCGCATAGTCTTCACCTGCGCGGATCAATGCATGCTCCTGGGTCAGCTCGTCTGGTCCCTGGGCGGAGTCTGAGTCATCGGCGGCGATACTCTCCACCATCCGGCGTAAGGCCTTGGAACTTCTCAAACCATTTTTCTTGGCCACCTCCGCAGCCTTCTCCACATAACGAGCCGGGTAGTGGCGTACGAGATTGACCAAGCCATACATCCGGCGCTGACCGGTTCGGCCTTCCTGGGCAAACCACATTTCACAAAGCGAGAAGCTATGGGGGCCGATCATCTCGGCTCGGGCCAGTAATCTGTCCGTTTCCCGGGAGGGATTGAAAATCCGTTCCTCGGGCCTCATGAGCACGGAACCAGGCCGGCTGCTCCTGCCATGACGGCGGATGAGCTCCATGCGGACAGGATCCAGGATCTCGATTTGATCATCATAGATCCGAACCACCACCTTGCTGTGCAAGGGCGCCGGAGCTGCCCCATAATACGCATTGTCCACCTGGATGGTGCCGTCGTCATAGACCGTCCGCGACTGCTGCTTAAAATACCGGAATGGCGCCAAGGGCAAGGGGTCCAGATAGGGTTTTTCCTCTGTGAACATTTGGGCCACCTGACGTTTGCTCCGGCCGTGGATCCGTTGGGCAGCCCAGCGCTCTTCCCAGTGCATGAGCCAATCGTTCTGGGCCTGGATACTGTCGAATCGGCGTCCCTTCAAAGCGGTGTCCTGGGTATGCTTGACCGCATTTTCCACCGTCCCTTTCCGGTTTGAATCGCCCACCCTGGCCGGATCCGCTGTCACTCGGTAGTGCTCCAGAACCGCGGCATACAACGCATTGAGCTGTGGATCATAGATGTCCGGCTTGATCACGCCCTCCTTCAGGTTGTCGAGTGTGACATACTGCGTGCAGCCACTAAAATACCGGAACGCTTCTTCGTGGAGCCGACACCACGTCTCTTTGCTCGATTTCCAGACCACTTTCCTGAAGGCTCGAGCTGAGTATTTCAATGTCATGATAAACAACCGGGGCCGCCTGTATCTTCCATTGCGATGAAGCGTTGGAGCCCCTTTGCCATAATCAACTTGAGCCTCTTCTCCGGGCAGAAACTCCAGCCGGTCATACTGTTTAGGATCTTTTTTCCTCAGCCTCCGCACAAACCGCTTTACGCTATTGTATCTGTTAGTAAACCCAAAACGTTCCACCAAATCCTGGTAGATGGCCATGCCATTGCGGCCCAGTCTTACCTGCTCCTCGATCCACTGTCGATGTGGCTCGCAGGCACTGCGAGTATGCTTGGGCAGTTGACTGTCCTTTGCCGGTGGCCGGGGTGGGGGATTTTGGCCAGACTCAGCCCTTGCCCCGGTGGCCACTTCTTGGCCGCTGGGGGATTTTGGCGAAAAAGCACTTTCACCTTGATCTGCCTCAATACCACCGGGCCGGCCATATTTGCGAATGGTCTTACGGTCAACTCCGGTCTTTCGACTGATCTCCCGTTGACTGATACCTTTGACCAATAGGGTCTTTACAGTTGCCTGCAGGTGCGGCTTCAAAACGTTCATCTCCTCTCTCCCCCATCTGCTGATTAACCGATGGGAGAGCTTTACGCTCTGTCGCCGTTAGGGCCAATCTTTATCGCAAAATCGGCCCGGAGGGGTGGGGGATTTTCAAGTGGCCACAGGTGGGGGATTTTGGGTGGCCATCAGGGCTATTGCGGCGTACATGGCAAAAACATGGCTAAAGCACCAATTGGATAGAGTGGCAGCGCAGAATTCTTATGAGTTGGCAAAACAGATAGCCAAGCTAAAGGTACATGAACCTTATCTACACAAGCGGCGGGTCGAAGTCATTGAGGCAATTTATTCCAAAACGCTGGAAGCTGAGTTTTGTCTGCAAAACTTTCTTGTTACTTGGTGGGCGCATTCGAATAAAGAAGAGATTATCTCGAGAGGATTTCCTGCAAAAGGAGAATTCTCAACAAAAAGAGGTATGGACTTTTGTGAGGCGTATCTCGAGGTAAACGCGATGCTCCATAAAAATGCTTTGTACTTTGATGATCAGTTCATTGAAAATATAGGAAATGCGTACAAGCCATTTTTTGATCTGATTCTCAATATGGGCGAATCTAAACCACCTGAGTTTCCTGATGAGTTTAAAGAGATAGTCACCGTAGGTCAGTCTCCGCGCAAATCGGTTATTTCGCTTTTTCGAGGGGCATTAGGTGTCAAAAATTAGGCATAACGAAGGGCTGCAAATCGACGCCGCTGCGCGTCGCGATTGAGCCCTGCCGTCATAGCGTTAGTACTTAAATAAAATTAGGAGAATATGCCATGAGCAATGTCGAGCTGATCCCATTTGCGCATCACCTAATCGCTCCTCCTATGGAGTTCCCCTTTGGCTTGAGAAGCGGCGGAAGTATATTTGGCGCACCCAGAAACGGTGGCGCATTTTATCGGTGTCATGAAGGGATAGACCTTTATCCTTATCCAATGAGATCTCCCCCTACAACGGTTCTATATTTGCCGTCAATTGGGGGGTCGTCGAGTCAGTCCGCGACTTTAGTGGTTCTGGAACTGATTGGGAAATTGTAATACGCCATCATCCCGCTAGCTCTGGCGTGTATACGTTGTACCGACATTTAGTTTCTGTGGATCCGAGTATCGCACCAAACGCTCAGGTGGACGCTGGAGACCTCATTGGTCGTATCGACGGATCGTTATCCGAACCTCATCTACATTTTCTGTGGTCCCGCAAGACGGATCCTGCCGATCCCTATGCTGTCGCCAGGGTCGGGCCAAGCTAACATCTTGATAATCAATTAGAATCATCCCAATAGAACAGGTTTTCACCCTCTATAGCGCCCTTTTCGGTGTGAAAAATCGCATTATAGGCCGACTAAGTGCACCTATTCGCAAATACGATGACATTCGGCCGCCAATCCATCCGAGCTAACGGCGTTGCGAAAAAACGCAATATTCCCGATATTGCTTATTTTACGCGCCTTGTCAGCTCGGCGCCTTGACGCCCTCATTACGTCACCGTTTTTACGAACAGGAGCACTAAGTCTCCCGAAGTTCAAAAGCATCTTCCCGTTTTCGAACTTGGCGGCTGATAGCAAGGGAGCGCATCCCTTTTTTGACTTTTTCTACGAACGTCTGGCTTCCTGTGGCAATGCTTTGGGTCCAACAATCTTCTCGTTACATCTTAACTGCGAGAAATTTCTTTTTGGCCGGCTCCCATCTTGGCCACTTCAACTATTGTTTCCAACCGAATGATCCGCTCGTTCATTTTCCGCATGTCTTCATCCATTCGGTTAACCTTGTCGATCAAAACAGATACGCGCTCGTTTAACAAAATTCCGGCCCTTAAAGCCTCCACCACTTTTTCACTGGCCCCCATTAACGAGCCTCCAGCATGTCATGTGTTTCATCCAGTTTTTTTCCCGCCGAATCAATCTTCTCAACAACTTTACGGGTGGTTTGGATCATGGTTTCCGCCAGGGCCTCTAAAAGAGTTTCGTCCTCTTTTGACAGATCGCCATTAAAGGCATCCACAGCATCTCTGACGACTGCGGCAAAAGAAACCCTGTTCGCGGCGGCAATCCGATCCACTTTCTCGATCATCGCCGGTGGCATAAGGATGGGCTTGCGTCGCATCGTCTCATTCTGTACGGGTGTTGTCATAAAAGCTCCTTACGTTTGGTGTAACTATTCAGAGCACTTCATCTTTGGTCGTTTGAGATCTCTGTCTGACTTAAGGTAGCGCATGTGCGGCACATGTGCAACTATTATTGTAAAAAGAAGGGGGGCAGGCCTGCTCTTGACCTTTGTTTTTCGGCTTAGGGTCCGTGAAATATGGATATATTGGCGGGGCATCACCGTTGATTTTCTTATGCGGTGTTTCCCGTAAATTTATTCCAACACAGGTCATAGCTGCTACTCCTTCCGCCACCCGGATTGGGCTGCAAAATGCCCTTCTGCACTAAATCAGCCAGATCTGCGAATAGGAGCGCTAAGCTCGCCGTTGCACCGTTGCCGAGCTGTTTGGATGGTGACTATTCCAGCACCGCCAAACGCATACATACATCGCAAACAGCTTTAACCGCCTCAAGGAAGTATTTTTTTACTTCAGAGGTTTGTTGTTGGTTTGACCAACTCCGGCGATCAGCAGATTTCTAGTTTACGACGCCGGTAGCAATTGGTGCAGCCAATCACGAATTTTAAACGTAAACGCTCAGCAACCATATCATAGGCAGCAAAAGCGCCCGCCTCTGGGTAATAGCTGCGCGGCGCCATACGACGCCATTTGGCCAAGTGGTTTCGTTACCCTCATGTGCCGGAACGTTAACAACCGTATTTTGAGGAAGCTGCCACTACGGTGTCCACATAATCTCCAACTCCTCGTTGGCGCCAAAAGCCTCTTCGAAGGCCATGGCAAGCGTTGCGTCCAGCCCCTGTTCTTTCAGCAGCTCCAGTGTGTCCCGATTGAGGTAATAGTCGGTATCGGTTTCGGACTCCTCCACCAGGTGGTCGATTAAGAACTGCAACTGCGCCTCGGTGATATTCGCAATTAAAGTACCTGTTTGTTTATTCAGCAATGGAATCATGGCGGCTCCTTTAGAGTATTGGATACGGTAATCTTACAGTGAAAACGCCTATATGGGCCGTGAGATGTCACTTGCCCTCATGTGTTTATTGAAATGCACCAATTTTTGCATTTTATCAGATCAAATTCGATTTCCCAATCAATTTCAGACCAATGGCCTGAAATATTGACAAACACCTCATTTCCTGCAAATCTGTATCTGGCTATTTCAAAACCGGTACAAAATTCCCTATATTGAGCAGACCGAATCATCGCCCCTACCAATCGTTGATATTGCTCGCAAGGCTTTCCCAGAGACCTGTTCTTTAGCGGATGTATCATTTGAAGGAGACGACATGGCCGATACCCACCCTCCCGAACAGACAAACTCGCCCGCGGTTGATTTTGAACAGGTGTTCCAGCACGAGAAACAAAAGCTGGGCATCACCGATACGGCCAAGGCCACGGGCCTGGCGCTGTCGGGCGGCGGCATCCGTAGCGCATCCTTCGGACTGGGGGTGATCCAGGCTCTGCTTGAACATGGCGTGATGCAAAAGATTGATTACCTCTCCACCGTTTCCGGCGGCGGCTACATCGGCACGGCCCTGACCTGGAACCGCCACCTGCACGGCGACCCCAAAACCTTCTTCAAACCTCCCAGCCCCTTTGGCGAAAAAGGTCAGGGCGTTCGCAGCGACCTCGCTGATCTCGAATGCGCCGATACCGATGAGGCGTGCAAAGAGATGACCGGCGACGACATTTTTCTGTCGTACATCCGCCAGCACAGCAGCTACCTCAACCCGTCCAAGCTAATGAATCTTCAGTCCGCAATCGGCCTTGCTTTGCGAAATCTGGTGATCTCTTTTATGATCTATTTCTCGTTTCTGCTGATTGTTATCTCATTGTGGACCATAGCCACCAGTTTCACGGCAAGGGCAATCCCTGACAAGATTCATCAAAATCAGGTGTTGCCGATTCTGCAAAAAATTGAAGCCAGTTTCAAGCGCCCGGCCGAGACGGGCGCGTCGACGGCGGACATAATCCCTGCCGATGAAAATGTAGCCAATGGCGGCAAATGGGTTCATCACGCTTTCTTTTACATCAATCTATTCATTGCTGCCGCTATCTTTATCGCATCTATCATCTATGGATTGTGGTTTTCCCTGTCGACCTACCGTGCACCCCTGAGAGATGATAAACAGGGCATTTCGAGTTACTACAACCGCAGTTTGTTTCAAGTGATTAGCGGCATTTTACTTATCGGCTTTATCGTCTTTGTAATCTTGGCTTTAGTCCCCTTGATCGATGACCGGTTCAACAACTGGATGGGAAGAGTCGGCACCATCGGCATTATCAGCGGGGTGTGGGCCGCATGGAGCAAGTTCCGCAAATTTCTGGGCGCTGAAAGCGTGTTCAAAAAGGCATCCTGGATCGGCGACCGGCTGTTTGAAATCGGCGCCTTCATCTTCCTGTTTGCCATGGTGGTCTTCTCCTACAACCTGGCGCTAAAAATCGGGGTCCCCGCAACCAAGGATGCGGCCCTGACAGCCCCGCCGCTGTACATATTGGGTGGGATAATGCTCGGCGCAATTGTGTTTGCCAGGCTTGTAAACATCAACTACGCCTCGCTGGGGCGCATGTATCGTGACCGCTTGATGGAAGCTTTTCTGCCCGCCACCGACTCGATTGTCGACAACACCTGGGGGCCATCCAAAGATGCCGACGCCGCCCTGCTCGAACACATGTGCCGGGAAAATGACGATTCGATTCGAAGACCCTACCACCTGATCAACGCCAACGTTATTCTGACAAGCTCCAAAAAAGAGAAGTACCGCCGACGCGGCGGTGACAGTTTTGTGCTGTCGCCCTTGTACTGCGGCTCCAATGCCACCATGTATGTGCCGACAAAACGCTTTGTGAAAAACAGGGACCAGACCAAAGGGGGGCTGACCCTGGCCACGGCCATGGCCATTTCAGGCGCGGCGGCCAATCCCCATACGGGCGTGGCCGGTAAGGGCCCCACCAGGGGGCCGCTGGTCTCGATGCTGATGACCATATTTAATCTGCGCCTGGGCGCATGGGTCAGCAATCCAAAAGATGGCGGGCCCTATCGGCGGGTCAACTACATCCGGCCCGGCCTGTGCAGCCTGCTGTGTTACGGCTATGATGAAAATTGGCGTTTTCTGGAGCTGACCGATGGCGGCCATTTCGAAAATTTGGGTGTCTATGAGCTTGTCCGACGGCGCGTGGGCACCATCATCGTATCGGACGCGGGGGTGGACAAGGATTTCAAGTTCGGTGACCTTTCCAACGCCATCGAGAAGGTGCGCACCGATTTTGGGGTGTCGATCCGTTTTTCTCCCGAGCAGGTCGAGTTGAACAAGCTAAAGCCGGGGTCCGCCCAAAACGGGGATGAGGCCGAGCATTACAACCTGGCCGAAACAGGCTACATCGAGGGGCGCATCAAGTACCCGAAGACCGAGGATTCCAAAGGATTCGACGGGAGGATATTTTTGATCAAAACCACCATGATCAAGGACCTGCCCGCCGACCTTTACAGCTACAAGGCGCGCCACAACAGCTTTCCGGACCAACCCACATCGGACCAGTTTTTCGACGAAGAGCAGTTCGAGGCTTACCGCGAGCTGGGTTACCGGATCGCCGATGCCATGTGCAAACGCTGCCCCTGGGTTTAACTGGCTGTTCAGGCGGGATGGGCGTGGAGATTGCCACGCTCATTTCATTCGCTCGCAATGACAGAATCGGGGCTGTTCATTGCGAGGAGCGAATGCGATGCTGTTTACCCGCCGGCCTTGTGGCGGGTTTACCCGCCGGTGGTGTGGCGAGCAATCTACGAGCCCTTAATCTGTCATTGCGAGCGAGTGCAGCGAGCGCGGCAATCTCAGCGGTACTTCGGGGATTGCCCGCCATACAAACGGCGGACAAGCCGCGAAGTAGCCAACACAAAAAACCCACCTTCAGGCAATTCAAAGCCCCCAACTACAAATATTAGTAGCTTTTACCTATAATAAAATCCCCATTTCTTAGCCGTTGCATCCGCCTGTCCAGGTCATATTTTATGGGCTAAGAAAGACAACACACAACACAACCCAAAAAACATACGGAGGCAAATAAAATGGCCGAAAAAAATACCCAAGACTACTTCGACAACAGCAACGATGGACATGTCGACACCCGTGAAGAGAACTTCAAGTGCGAAAATCCCGACAAGCGTCTGGGCTGCGACCTGGGCATCGACGTACAAGGGTAACCCGTTCAGAATAGACAGGAGGCACACCATGATCGCCATCGCCATCACCACACTGGCAATCGCCTACTACATCAACCGCTGCACCGGCAAAGCCGCTGCCTGTAAACTGTAAACCGACATTTGAAAATATAAGGAGCAAAGACCATGGCTGAAGATAAAGTTCAAGACTACACGGAAAGTGCGGATGAGGGACACGTTGACACTCGTGAGAAGAATTTCGAATGCGAAAAGCCGGACAAGAACCTGGGATGCGATCCTGGCATCGATGTACCCGGCTAACTCAAACGGCAGAGTCTCGAAACCATAGGCAACAATTCGACTGACGTTAATAAAGGCAGGGCCTCTCACGAGGCTCTGCCTTTTTTTATCTTGTATTGTGCGGAACAACCGTTAAATCCTGACATTCTCAATTCCATTACGCCCCATACCCATCTCATCTCATACTCCGCCCGGGTTCAAGTGATAGCGGCCCGGGACGGTTCGTCGAATATAAATAATCGAAATTAATAGTATTTCCTTGCTATTTTAATGAACCTCGTGTATCGTTAGTTCATCAATAAGATTTTACGGTTTTGTCCACCGCTAATGGTACGTTGATATAACCCCATATTTTGGATGCAGGCTGGCATTCCTTCCGATGTTGAGGGGATGCCTTTTTATATTTGTCGGGTGAATATCGTCCCGTTTATCGCCCACGCGTCCATGCAGGCAAATCATTTTGCCGCTATCGGCATTTCAAATAGTGAATTTACCGTCACAATCTGAAGGAGAGAATCGCCAAACACCTAAACCCAATCAAACGGAGAATAGCAATGCGTCAAAAATACGTGGTGTCGCGCCATGAGGAGCAGCATCAACTTAAGATCAAGGAATATGCCGTCATTGACAAGCGGTATAACAAAGTGCCCTCTGCGGCGCTGAGAAAGAGGGACTTCAAGCTTCTGTGCGAGGAGGTCTACGACAGCGATGACATCATCAGTTCCATTTCCAGGGGAACCGATGATTTGGTTTCAAGCCTGCGAACCCACAATATATTTCCCATTGAACCGTACGCCACGGAGATCGCCAAATCCGTGACGAAATTATTCAATTCGGCCCAAAAAGGTTCCGACGAGCTGTTTTTTGATGACGTCGATTTGTTGTATGACGCGGAGGAGGAATTGGTTGATTGATTCCGTGACCTCAAGCCCGCAAAGCACACCGGCCCGGGCTGTGTGCGATGGCAAGACGCTGTGGCGCAGCCACAATCAGTCCGTTGTTTTTGGCCCGGAAACCTCATGATATCTTTTCCATGAATCATAAAAAATCAGGAAGTATCAGATAGTTTCTTGGCTGTTATCTACCGGATACCATTTGTCGCCGGGTTCTTGCTATTTATTATCAATATTACACTTTTTGCCTTGACAACCTTCGTGTGTTAATAATTCTTCCAAAGACCACTGCTTATTCATTCATCACTTAATGACAGTGCTGCGCTCATGTTCAAGAAAAAAATCCGGGTTTCGTCCGGAGTCAACCAGCTTGACCGGCAGCTTGGGGGGCTGTTCATCGGTGACAACGTGATCTGGTATGATGATGCCGGCAGCCTTGCGTCGACTTTCAGCTTCGCTTTCATCAAAGAGTCCCAGAACCTCAACCGGCCCTTGATTTACATCACCTTCGATCGATCCCCCAAGACGCTTCTGGAAGATCTGGGGCCGCTGGCCGAAAGCCATTATCTGACCATCCTCGATTGTTTCACCCACGGCAAGGGCGACGGCAGCGAGGTGTTCAGCAAATTTTACCAGAAGGGCGGCGCCCACTGGCCCTTTCAGATTGTGCGGGTGAACGATCCCGATAACCCGGATGTGGTTTCTGACGCCATCTACAGCCTGCATGGCACCATGAAGGAAGACGTGCGTTTCGTGTTCGAGTCGTTGACGGGCATGCAGGACTTGTGGGGCGGCGAAGAGGCGATTCTGCGCTTTTACACCCGCGCCTGCCCGCGCCTTTATGAACTGGACACCATCGCTTACTGGATCATGGAGAAAAAGGCCCACTCGGAACGATTGCGCGCCAGCATCAACCAGATCGCCCAGGTGGCTATCGAGCTGTCACTCAGCCGGGGCAAGTCGGCTTTGACCATCCGCAAGGCGGACAAACGCAAGCCCGATGCCCTCAATTCACCGCTGATTTACTGGAACGACGGCCTGGAGGTGGCCTTCGAGGTGGAGACCGGCAAGGGGGGCAACATCGATATCGGCGGGCGCGTGAAGAAGATCCGCGAGCGCCAGGCCATGCCCCAGAAAGAAATGGCCGCCCTGGTGGGGGTGACCCCCAGCACGATTTCGCAGATCGAAAGCGGCACCATCTTCCCGTCGATACCGGCGCTGTTCAAGATCGCCCAGGTGTTGAATGTCTCGGCGGCCGCCTTTTTCGGCGATCAGGCTGCCGCCGCCGAACGGGTGGTCTTTTCGGAAGGAACCCCCATCAGCTTCGCCGACCTGCCCCGGCAGGACATCAGCGGCTATCGCCTCTCGCCGCCCGATTTCGATGCCGCCGGCGATCCCTACCTGATCGAAATTACCGCCGGAACACGCTTGCCCGACCATTTCTTCATTCACAAAGGCGAGGAGCTGGGCTATTTGCTCAGCGGCGAGCTGGAGCTTAAAGTCGGCAGCCGCCTCCACCGGGCCGGCGTGGGCGATGTGATTTACCTCGCCACCGATCAGCCCGCGCACTGGAAAAACACCAGCACTGAGACAGCGCGATTGTTGTGGGTTAAGATTTCAAAGAGATGACCAGATAAATAATGCGAAGGTTCTCAGCGGGGTGGTTTTTCAGATTCTCTAATGGCTAAAGGCATCCAACTCGAAACCGGAGTCACTATCGAAATCGAAACCAACCGGCGTTTTTTGCACACGATCCGGTCCCGATTTCGATAGCGATTTCGATTTTGATCTTATCGACCGGTTAGGAATTCAATATCTTGCGGGCGCTTTCATCGTTGGCGTCGGACATGTGACGGATGCCGGTTTCCCGGGCCGTCTCGCGGTTGCCGGCGAAGATATCGTCGCGGGTGAGTTGCGTTACGGAAAACTTTCTGGCGCCGGCCAGCAGTTGCTGCAAGCCGCAGTAGAGCTTGTCGGCCAGGGTGTAAAAGGCGATGGCGCCGTAGGGGACGTGCTTCATCTCATCCTTGCCGACGATCTTTTCCACATCGAAGTAGCAGGCGAAAATCTCCTTGGCCGTCGACCCCTCCGTGAGAACCGACTTGGGCAGCTCGTTCCAGTGACCGTGCACGGCGGCCCGCCGATCTTCGAACAGGGCGCCTTCGATGTTGGAGCCCACGAAGCCGGGGATCATGATGCCGCGTCCCATGCAGATCAGTTTGGTGAAAGGCGCGCCCAGGGCCAAACCCTTGAAAATGCTGTCTTCCAGCGCAAAACCGCCGGCGAAGGACATGTCCACCACCTTCAATCCCTTGGCGGCCAGGATGTTGGCGTACTCGTAGGCCTTGGCGTGCAGGTTGATGGAGGGAACCCCCCAGCTCTGCATCATGTTCCAGGGGCTCATGCCGGTGCCGCCGCCGGAACCGTCGATGGTCAGAAGATCCAGGCCCGCATCCGTGGCGAATTTGATCGCCATGGCCAGCTCTTCCATGCCGTAAGAGCCGGTTTTCAGGGTAACACGCGAAAAACCGAGGCTCCTTAAGTACTCCACGCTGTTCATGAAGTCGTCCCGCACCTGCTGCACCGAACCCAGATGGGTGCCACCCAGGCGGCTGTGGCGGGCAAAAGACTTGACCGAGCCGTTTTCATAAGCCTCCTGGACTTCGGGGATGGTCGGGTCGGGGTCCACCACGTAGCCGCGCTCTTTCAGAAATACAGCGTAGTCGAGGCTGGTGACCTGGATCTCGCCGCCGATATCTTTGGCGCCCTGGCCCCATTTGAGCTCGATGATCACCTTATCGCCATATTTATCGGCCACGAACTCGGCCACGCCGTTGCGTGTGTCCTCCACGTTGAGCTGCACGATAATGGCGCCGTAGCCGTTATAATAGCGGAAATAGCTCTCGATGCGGCGCTCCAGTTCCGGCGCTTTTTTGATTTTTCCTTTCCGCTCCGGCCCATTGGCAATCTCCGATTTGCGGTCGACGCCGACCACATTTTCCCCAATCACCACCGGAATGCCGGTAAGGGCGCCGCCGATGGCAAAAGAATTCCAGTACCGCTCGGCAACAAATGTGGATCCCAAGGCGCCGGTCATCAGCGGCAAGCGGGCCTTGGTTTTGACCTTATTTCCGAATTGGGTCTCAAGGGAGACGTTGGGGAAAATGCAGTCATCAGCGTTGTCGGTCAGGCCGCCGGCCATTCCATGGGCGCCATAAGCATAACCCTGGATACGCAGTGAATTGTAAGATACACCTACATGGGTGGTGTTGTCGGCCCCGGCAGTGACGATGCCGAAGCTGCGGGGGTAAAGCAGTTTACGCCCCACCAGGCTGGAAAGCCAGGTTTCACACCTGCCGGTGCAGTCGGCCCGGCAGAGTGTACATAAGCTGGATTCGGTCGGATTGCCGCGGTTGACCGTTCCCAGGGCATCGTTAATCTTTGTAAATCGCATTGGCATGACAGCTCCTTTTTTTTATGGGTTATACAGTGCGATCGATTAAACCAACAAACGTAAAACGGCGTCTACCCCAATGGGAATTCTCCCATCAAGGCCAGACGCCGTTGTCTTTTGTGCCCGCAACCCAGTCTCACGCCGTTGTGAGGTCAGATTCGGTTTATGATGCAATAACCTGCTTAAGTTGCAACGAAATTGCCAAAACTTTAATTAGTGCAACTTAACTAATCCGTCAAGTGAAAGATTGCGCCGTGAAAAATTAGAGCGACCAAAACCCAGGGACCTGAATAGAGGATAGGGGTGTCTCTCGCGAGGGAAACTGAAAAATAGAGGGCAGCCGCAAAGCGACCCGAACCTATCTCGACGCCTATGGTCTGGTTTCCGAACACTAAATGTCAATTTGGTTCGTTGGCGATATCTTCAGCAATAATGATGGCTTCGGCGATGTGGCGCAGCGGTTTGCGCGAATTCATGCTGCGTTTTTGAATCCAGCGGAAAGCTTCATCGCCTTTCATGCCCCGGCGCAGCATCATGATCTCCTTGGCGCGTTCGACGATTTTGCGGGTCTCCAGCTCCTCCTGGATCACCTTGGTCTTCACCATCAGTTCCGTGTTCAGGATCGCCATGGCAGCCTGATTGGCCACCGCCGAGAGCAGGTTGATTTCGGTGTTGGAGAAGGCGTGGGGTGCAGCGGTGAAACAGTTGAGCACGCCGATGATTCTTTCATCTTTGAGTTTGAGCGGAACGCTCATCATCGAGACCAGACCCAGCTTGCGGGCCATCTCTTTCTCTTTAAATCTCGGATTGCGCAGTACATCGGCAATGGCCACAGGACGCTTATGGGTGACGACATACCCCACCACACCCTCGTCTAAATCGAGGGAGCGATCTTTGACGTATTCGGGGTCCAGGGCTTGGGTGGCCTTGAGCCTGATCTTGGGTGGCTTCTCGTTTTCGTCGATGAGCCACAGCGAACATATTTCCACACCGGTGACCTTGGCCGTGACCAGGACGATGAGTTTGAGCAGATCCTCCAGAAATAGGTCCGAGGTGATGGCCCGGCTGATATCCATCAAGGCCTTGATGTAGCTGTCGTAGGTGGTCTGGTCTGATTTTTCCATACACGATTGGCAAGGGGTTGCTTGGTAATGGGTTGCGGCCGGCCGCAACCGCTTTTTGCTTGACATTAAGTTGTACTAAATTTAGTTGATTATAATTCATCCCACCCGATGTCAACCCGTTTACACACCTGCCGGGGGAAGCCATGTGCCGTTTGATCGCCATTACCAGCCAGGATTACCTGTCGCCCCAAACCGCCATCAACGGCCTGGCCGTCATGAGCGAAGGTTACGACGGCTCCGGGGTGGGCATATTGCTGCGCGACATCGGCGGCCCCTTCACCGCCATGAAGCACATCCCCATTTTGTCGGGCATTTTCTCTTCGTCGGGCTTAAAGCGCCTGGACCGATTCATGATGGACCGGGGCTTTACCACCAAATACAAAGTCACCTTTAAATCCAACGGCGCCCGGCCGGCCGGTGTGCCTAAACGCGATGTCTATCTGGTGCGGGCCTACGACTACCCCACCGATTGGGAAGAGTACAGCCAAGAGGCGCTGCTCAAGGAGTTGATGCCGATCCGCCTGCGGTTGCAGGAGATGGGCGCGGCAGAGAAGGATATGGTGGTCTTCTCCTTCTGGCCCGACACGATCATGATCAAGGAGGTGGGCGACCCCGTGGCGGTGGCTGACTACCTCCAGCTGGACCGCAAGGATCTGACCGCGCGCGTGATCATGCTCCAGGGCCGCCAGAACACCAATTACGAGATCGATCTTTACGCCTGTCACCCCTTTTTCCTGCAAGGCTACGCTACCATGACCAACGGCGAAAACACGGCCTTCATTCAAAACCGGGATTTTCTCGTGTCGCGGGGCTTTGACGGCTACCATGGGTACCTGTCGGACTCGGAGGTGTTCACGCACAGTCTGCACTATCTGATCTCGTATCTGGGGCTGGGGCTGGAGTGCTATAAACACGGCATCACGCCGCTCAATGATGACGCCATCGAGACACATCCGGACACTGCTTTTCTAAAACACCTCAAATACGCCTGCCGCAGCCTGATCATCGACGGCCCCAACTGCGTCATCGGCTGCCTGCCCGACACCACCCTGTTTATGGTTCAGGACCGCAAAAAGCTCAGGCCAGGTGTTATCGGCGGCAGCGATGGAACCTACGTGTTATCATCGGAGATCTGCGGCCTCGACGCCGTGATTCCCCACCGGGACAAACAGCACGATTTCCAGCCCATGCACCTCGACACGGCCGTTGTCACCCCCCGGCGGCTCAAAGTGGGGCTGCTCTGCCAAACCGATCCTTTGCTGGCCAACTGAGCTTCAGCCCATATTCATGTGCCTGAATTTTCCACGTATTATATCGGCAAGGAGACCATACCGCGGGCATACAACTATTTGCCGGTAAGAGTTAACCACGCCCATTTATAATGACCAAAAAATTCCTGGCTTCTGAGATATTTAAAGAGATTGAAAAGTGCCTGCAGAATTGGTATGTCTCAATCGCTTAAACTTGGAGGACTGAAAGATCTGAATGATACATCTGCAGCGTGATGTCCGATTTCGTCCCGGTTTCGAGCCTTTGGTGCAGAGCGAGCAAAAAATCGCTCAATTCAGTTAAACAAAGATGGCGGTATTGAAAACGGGCAAAAGGGAGGCGTAAAAGCGTTTTTAAGCCTTTTGCTTCAATACCCGGACAAATATCAGGGGTAAACATCATGAAGACATTTCTGACCTTGCTCACTTTCTTTTGCATTCTCGCGGCCTTTACTAACGCTGATGCGGCTTCCGACTGTACTGGCCCCTGGCAGACATTGCAGAACACTGGCGGCAATGCCCCTTGTAAAGCCTTGGGGCTTGACAGTAATCGGGGTATCTGCAGACCAGGAGACGAATATGAAACGCTCTGCGACGATGCCAAGGGCGGCCAGTACAGAATTTGTCGTGGGCCACGCCGGTGTTACGCCGGTACGCCGC
Organism: uncultured delta proteobacterium; assembly: GCA_963783425.1. Taxonomy (GTDB): domain Bacteria; phylum Desulfobacterota; class Desulfobacteria; order Desulfobacterales; family QNYZ01; genus CAWANO01. The sequence goes on along the minus strand of CAWANO010000002.1, from coordinate 205,772 downwards.
CACGACAACCCCAAAACAATCAAGACTGCACCTTTTGGGACAACGATTATAATCGGCCATGCCCCGCTGGAACACGCAACATGGATTGCCGCGGCGGCTGCGATGCGCCTGCTCAGAAAAATCAGCGGAATTGCCAGGACTGGGACTACAATTACAACAAGCCCTGCCCTAACGGTTTTGTGAATCGGGACTGCCAGGGCGGGTGCGAACCTCGTTAACCCGAAAACCTCATGATATCTTTGATAGGAACCCGGAAATCTCACGCCCCTGAAGTGTTCATCCAGAGATGGTAGTCCCTCCTTGGCGGAATTGTTTCAGAGCAGGGTATAAGCGTTTTTGTAATCCCGCCTAAGGCGGGACATAGTAAGGCTTTTGCGAGGATTGCAAAAAGGCGAAAACGCGGCTCCATCCAAAAAATCCCATTCATGGCCGATCACTAGGTAAATAGACACACCTTACACTCCCTGGCATACTTCATAAAATCCTCGGCCGTCCATACCACCGCGCCCTCGATCAGCTTGGTCTCATCGATCTCCATCATATCGATGGTCATCTTGCAGGCGATCAGTTCCACACCTTCGATCTGGGCCACCTCCTGCAAATCCGCCAACGAGGGGATGTTGGCCTTGTCGATCTTTTTCTTCATCATGCTGGTGGCAATGGTGCTCATGCCGGGGATGGCGCCCATGACGCCCGGCGGCACGAATCTGGCCCGCTGCGCCCCGCCCGCCATTACCAGGTTCAGACCCATAAACGAGTAGAAAATCTTGCTTTCCATACCCTGGCGCGCGGCGTTGATGCCCAGCACCAGGGAGGGGTAGCCGCCGTCCAGCGTGTCCTTTACGCAAATGAATGCCGCTTTCTCTTTTTCTTGGCTCATGGGATGTCCCTCCTCTATATTGATTTAAGGTTGACTGCTTTACAAACCGGCGATGGGGCTGATTTTCGAACGTAACAACGCAATGCCCTGCTCACGGGCCTGCAGGATACGCTTTAGCTCAATACCGTCAAGCTCCTGGCGCAGCGTTAGAAGTTCTCCGACCGCCTTGCGGTAGCGCAGATACTCATCTCTGGCGGAGATATTGGCGGGCACCGGTTCTTCGTGAAGAAAAAGGTCTATCGGGCACCGTTTGCCGTTGTGGTTGCCCTCGGTGAGATCAACCCGGATCGTACCACATACCAGAAAGCAGTGCACCATGGGCAAATAGGGCAGGTGGAATTGGTCCAGAATCGCCGTCGTACCGGTGACGATCGCCTCGGTCATGGCGTAGATACCGATGTGCTTTTCAACAGGCAAACCCAACTCTTGGGCCAAGCTGGCGATGACGGCATGCTTGGTGGTACACGATCCGAAACGCTCCTTGAAAAGTATCAACAGGTCGTCGCGGTCGCTGTTATAGCCGTAGGGCAGCTGGTGAACGTAACGGCAGGCGTCGAGAAACCGGTTGATGCCCAATTGCAGGAATTGACGCGACACGATCCCGTTATCGTCGATGCCGGCGTCTGGAAGTCTCTCTATTCGATCCATTTTACCCCCATAGCTCCTCTATCTATCTTGTTCCCGGGGTGATATTTTCGGGCGGTGCCGCACATGGCACACCCCGATGACGGTTTCCACCGCATAGGGGTAATACTTTCGTTTGAACCAGAAGGCCACGTTCACCAGGGAGATCAGCACCGGCACTTCAACCAGCGGCCCGATAACGGCGGCAAAGGCCTGACCCGAGTCGATGCCGAATACCGCCACCGCCACGGCGATGGCCAGCTCGAAGTTGTTGGAAGCGGCCGTGAAGCTCAGGGTGGTGGATTGCTCGTAGGTGGCCCCGACCTTCATCGACATAAAGAAGGAGACGAAAAACATCACCACGAAATAGATGCAGAGGGGGATGGCGATGCGCACCACGTCAAGGGGCAGCTGGACGATATATTTGCCTTTGAGGGAGAACATCACCAGGATGGTAAAGAGCAGGGCGATCAGGGTGATGGGGCTGATCTTGGGAATAAAATATTTTTCGTAGCGTTCGGCGCCCACGGTTTTAAGCCCGATGACCCGTGAGAGCATGCCGGCAATGAAAGGAATCCCCAGGTAGATGAACACGCTCTCGGCAATCTGGCCGATGGAGATCTCCACCACCATGCCCTCCAGACCCACCCAGCGCGGCAGCACGGTGATGAAGATATAGGCGTAGACCGAGAAAAAAAGCACCTGGAATATGGAATTGAAGGCCACTAGGCCCGCGCAGTACTCCCGGTCGCCCCTGGCCAGATCGTTCCAGACGATCACCATGGCGATGCAGCGCGCCAGGCCGATGAGGATCAACCCCACCATGTACTCCTGGTGACCGGATAGAAAAGCGATCGCCAGCAGGAACATCAGGATCGGGCCGATGATCCAGTTTTGCACCAGGGAGAGCGCCAGGACTTTAACGTCACGAAACACGAAAGCAAGCTTTTCGTACTTCACCTTGGCAAGGGGCGGATACATCATCAGGATCAACCCCAACGCAATGGGTATGTTGGTGGTGCCCACCGAGAAGCGATTAATAAAATCCTTGGTCTGCGGAAAAAAGTAGCCGGTCCCCACACCGACGAACATGGCCAGAAAGATCCACAGCGTGAGAAAGCGATCGAGAAAGCTCAGTTGCTTGATGGTGGTATCGGTCATGCGCCCTCCTTTATTCAAAAACGAAACCGGCCAGGTAGCCGGACAGTTTCGTTCGATTTTTCTCGTTCAGATCCAGACAGTGCTCCGCTCCCCGTCCGCCCTCCATCACCTGGGCGGCGAAAGCCATGCAGGTAGGCTGCCCGCATTTTTTGCAGTTGGTCTTGGGCAGCAGCTTCAATATCTCCATTAGCTTCGGTTTGGACCTGCCCGTATAGCAAGGCGAAATGGATGCACGATTTTCCCACGCCTGGTTGATCTCGTTTTTCAGCCACTCCAGGATGCGATCCGCCTCTTGTTCGTCTTCCAGCGCATTAACAGCGATCTCCCTCGAATCCACCTTGATGATCTTTCCGTAATGGTGAAACATCACCTCCGGCGGATCGCTGAAATACTGGGTGCCGCCCAGAACCGCGTTCAGGTAGGGCAGCACCACTCCCACATCTTCGTTCAACCGCGCGACGCAATGCACGGACGTAAAGCTCGGATTGCATTCGGGGCGAAAGATGGTCTTGGTGTATCCGGATAGCCGCATCGCGTCACCTTCATTAACAAAGCTCATCGGCGCGTTCGTTCTCCTGGCCCAGGAGAATACGGATCTCCCGTGAGCATCAACGTCCCCTGGGGCTGGTTTCCTTGCAGCATCCCTGGGTACACGCACCGGTGGCTGCTTTGATTTCCGCCAATGTATGCGCACCTTTTTCCCTGGCGTGCAAGATGTCCGCCTTTGCGACCCGGGAGCAATAGCACACCGTTTCGGTTTCAGGGGCCTTGCGGATATCCTCGGTAAAGGGTAGGTTGATTTGTTGATTCATCTGATATATCTCCGATTCAGCAGCAGGATTTGCAGCCGCATCCGGCCGGGGACGAAGTCCCTTCCGTCGGACCTGATTGGCTCACCACCCGTTTCACCGCCGCCTTGACACTATCGATATCGGCGCGATCCAGGTTGAAATTCTTGTTTTTCTCAATGCCCTCGTCGGTGGGCACCAGGTAATGTTTCATCGGCACCTGGGCGTTTTCCAGAATCGCTTTGGCGCATCCCACCTGGCAGCTGTCAATGGCCACCACGGCTGGTACATCCTTGGCCGACTGCACGAATCCGGAAAGCCTGCCGCCGATGCCGGCCAGGCAGCACATCTTGCCGAAGCCCTCCTGGGTCAGTTCCACCGCCACCTGGTTGGACAACTGCCCCGCGTTGGAGCCGCCCGAACAGACTAAAATCATGATATTGTCGTCCGATGTGCAACAATCCGCTGACATGGTTATATACTTTTATGATATTTGAAATGCTTTACAATCCCTTTTGGCGCCTCCTGGTCAGAATCCGGCGGAGAGACCGCCGAAAAAATTCAGCTCCAGGGTATAGACGATAGTGAAATAGACGCCGATGACGATAAAAACCACTGCCGTCAATAGGCGTAAATAGCGCTCAATAATGCTCAGCCCTTGAATGAATTTGCCTGCCAGGCGCGCACTGAAGGCCAACACCAAAGCAAAGGCGATTACCGGCAGTGCCGTGCCCACGCCGTACCATAGCGGCAGCCACACACCTGATTCGAGCTTGACGGCCAGCGGCAATACACTGCCGAAAAACAGGGCCGCCGAAACCGGGCAAAAAGACAGGGCGAAGATAAAACCGAGAAACACCGCCCCCACCGCACCGCTGTTGCTCAACCGGCGCATCAGCTTCGAATCGCCGCCGCCCCATGTGGGCAGTCGCAAGGGTACGATATCCAGGATCAGCAGTCCCACGACAATCAGAAGCGGTCCCAGCACTTTATTCATATACTGCTGCAGGAACATGGAGGTGCCGGGTATGGAGAAGAGTCCGGCCACGATAATGGCACAGATTACGATATAGGCCAATGCCCGGCCGCCGGTATAAGCCGCTCCCGCAACAAGGGTGCCAAAGCGGGTTTTGATCTGCCGGCCGATGAAGGTGGTGGCGGCGATGTTAGTGGCCATGGGACATGGCGAAATCGAGGTCAATATGCCGAACCAGACGGCCGACACCATGGGCAGGGTTGTGGTCTCCATTACTTTTTCTCCATGAACGTCTTAATGCCGCCGGCCACATAGTCCAGGTATTTGGGCTTGTCCCGATAGAGTTTCCAGACATCCTTGAGATTTTCATAGCGCACCGATTTGCCGTCTTGATATTCGGCGATGATCACCGATTTGGAGTAGAGCTGAAAATCTTGTATGTAATGTTTGTTTTCAGCTTGTTGAACATTCACGGCTCGCCATCGAAGCTTGCCGGACGCTAATTCATCTTTGAATCTCGTGTTTACGGCCTCTTCGGCCCAATGTTCGATGCGCGTGCAGGGGCCGCATCTTTTACTGGTATAGAAGTAATAGGCGACGAATCGGGGGGTATCTTTTGCCTCTTTGTTCGACAGGTGTTTGCATAATGCAGCGGGTGCCCACACCAGAGAGAGCAGCATTGCGGCAAGGCATACTGCCACTATACCGCCCGAGAAGCCTTTTCGCTTTACTTGAGCCAAGACAACACCTCATCTTTCTTAGGAATTTTACCCACCGACTTGACCTCGCCGTCCACGACCACCGCCGGTGTACCGAACACGCCGTATCCGGCGATCTTCATCACGTCGGTGACCTTTTCCACATCTGCGGGCACACCTGCTTCAGCCACGGCCTCCTTGACCACTTTTTCCGTCTGCTGGCATTTGGGGCAGCCAGGGCCCAGTACTTTGATGTCCATTTTGACACTCCTTTATTCAGTTTGTGTTTCGATAAATCTATGGGCCGCCTCCACAATCAAGGCGGCCGGTATCGCCTCGAAGGTTTGACCGTTTCGTTCCAGGGTCCGGCACATGGTGGGCGCGCCGAGAATCTCGCCGCACGAAGCGCAGCAGTTTTCAGATTTACGGGTGTCGGGCAGCAGCTTCTCGATGGCGATGCCGTTGAAGTATATGCTGTTCGATTCCGGAATCATCCTGATCTGTTAGAAGCGTTTCCTTGAGGGCAACCTTCCAACCCTTGGGTTCCAGTTCCCTGACCAGATCCGCGCAAGCGGCGCGGACCGTCTCCCCGGTGTCCGAGCACCGATCACAAGTCTTGCCATCCTTGTCCAGATGACGCCATTCGATTTCCAGACTATTCATGATTCATCCTCCAAATATCTCACCTACGCGAACCATCGTGCCGTAAATCATCCCGGCGATGGTGGACATGATCACGATGATGCCGCAAAAGGTCGCTGTCTTTTTCACACCCATGACGCTGCCGATCACCAGCATGTTGGGCAGCGACAGGGCCGGTCCGGCCAGCAGCAGCGCCAGGGCCGGCCCCTTGCCCATGCCGGCCCCCAGGAGTCCCTGGAGAATCGGCACCTCGGTCAGGGTGGCAAAATACATCAAGGCCCCGGCCACCGAGGCGATCAGGTTGGCCCAGATGGAGTTGCCGCCCAAAAGGGACTGAATCCACTGCTCGGGAATCAGGGCCGGATGACCGGGGCGGCCCAGCATGAAACCGGCCACCAGCACGCCGCCGGCAAGCAGCGGGAAAATCTGTTTCATGAATCCCCAGGTGGACTCCACCCAGCTTTTGCACTCATCCTTGGTGAACCAGGCCTTGAGCATGAATCCCAGGATGATCAGCAAGGCGATGGTGATGTACCATTTGGCGGCGAAGATGGCCGGCCACAAGCCGGTCGATCCAGGCGCCGGTTTGGCGAAGGCGGCAAATACCAGGATCAACACCATGGTCAAAATGTACAAGCTGTCCTGCAGCAAGGTGCGCTCCTTGGCGTCCGCGTCCGGCACATAAATCTGCCCGGCGGTGCGGGCCGCATCGTCTTTGCGGAAAATCAATGCCATCAGCAGACCGGTCACCACGGCGAAAATGACCGCGCCCACGGCCCGGGCCAGACCCAGCTGCCAGCCCAGGATTTTGGCGGTCAGGGTGATGGCCAACACGTTGATGGCCGGGCCGGAATAGAGAAAGGCCGTGGCCGGCCCGATGCCCGCGCCCCGGGTGTAAATACCGGCAAACAGCGGCAGCACCGTGCAGGAACAGACCGCCAGAATGGTCCCGGAAACCGATGCCACCGAATAGGACAAGAATCTTGCCGGCCTGGGCCCCGAAATATTTGAGCACCGAGGCCTGGGACACGAACACGGCAATGGCCCCGGCAATAAAAAAGGCCGGAATCAGGCAGGTCAACACATGCTCCCGGGCGTACTCCTGAAGCATCATAAAGGCTTCCAGCCCGGATTGGCGGATGACCGGATGGCTCCAAGGGACATAATAGGCGGCTACAAAAACACCCACGATCAACAACAACTTGGTGCGTTCTTTCATAATAGATGCGCTTTGCATTGGCGGCTCGCGCGGTGCGGCCGCCGTTCATTCTGATTTCGTCATATGACGATATATATAGCGCGAAAATATCAATTACCGCAGATGGTTTCACGGCGGATATCCGGCAGCCTGGCCACCAAGTCTTCCACCTCGTGCATCATCCTCCAGCCAGTGCCGCAAATTCCCCAGCAAATTGGCCACATAGGGATTGTCAGCCCCGTCGGCCAGCCGGTAATTCACCCAGAGCCCCTCCTTGAGAATAGGTGATCAACCCCGCCTCTTCCAATATTTTAAGGTGCTTGCTGGCAGTGGACTGGGCCAACCCCAGGGCCTCCTGAATCTCGCACACACACAGCACCCGCCGCTGAAGCAGCTTGACCATCTTGACCCGGTTGGGGTCGGACAGGGCCTTCATCACCTTGATAAACTCTCTCATAACACCTCCATATCGTTACTTTGGAATATATCGATACAATGATGCCCTGTCAAGATATATATCCTTCTGTAGCATGGGGGAGAACAATGGTCTCGGAGGGACAAAAAAGCAGATAAACTATTTAGAATCGCGGGGGGAATCGATTGCCGATCAGCTTCAATCGGGACTCGAAATCAAAAAGGCTATGCTATTTTCTCCAGCGCTTCCTGGGCCGCTTCAACCACACTCTGGGAGGGATTGTCCGCTACAAGGCATTGCAAGCGCGACCTGAATGAATCCAAGCCCGCCTCACCGATCAAATAAAGCACATCGCCCTGGACGCTCTCATCCACATCCTCGAAACGCTGCCACAGCAGCTCGACCAGCGATTGCGCCAGATCCGGAGCGCTTTCGGCCAGATACTCAAAAACCACCATGGCGCCCAAGCGCACCGACCAGCGCGGATGCGCGAGCACATCGGCGATGGCCGGAAACACCCGCCGTCGATCGGCCATCATGCGGGCCAGTTGCGGCGCTTTGCCCGTTTCGATCATATCCCGCAGGGATTGCGGCCCCAGGCCGGCCGGATCGCGATCCTGGGCCAGGGCGAGCAGTTCAACCAGCGGCGGCATGCCGGTCCAGCGATAGTCGCCATCCAAAATGGTGGTGGGCACACTCTGCACGGCGGACGTAGCCGCCAGGTCACTGAACATTTCAGCGTCGATAATGCGCACGTGAACATGTTCGCTGTGCCTGACAAGCGGCAACAGAGCCCGCACCGTGTGGGGGCAATGGGGACATTGGCGCGCGATGAACACTCGCAGGCGCGCCGGTATCTCCAGCGCGGCCAGGCGCTCGGAAATGGCATCATTGTCCACCGTCGAGGGATGCGACAGCTGGCCCAGTGCGTCGAGAAAGGGGGGCAGTTTTGCCCCTTCGGGGACCATGTGAAAAAACAGGTTCTCCCCGATCGCGATGCCCGGCAAGGGCTGGTCCGACTCGCGGTCGGTTTTCACTTTGACCTGCGGTAAAAGCGCCTTCAGCGCCGCGACAAAGCTGCCGATGATATCGCTGGGCACTGTCTTGAGATCGTAGAAGGTAATCGTGACCGGCTCTGAAAAACGCCGGCTCCAGGCTTCGATCAACGATTGGTCCTGAGGGGAAATCATGCCCTGCGTCCACCTTTCGTATTGGTCTTGCTTTAGGGCAAATCGATCGCACCGAGATACTGCTCGACCCGCCTGACCGTTGTCAGAAACATATTGGCCCCGGCCATCTCCACAAACAGGTCGGCCCGGTTGCCGCAGATATGCGCGAATTCAGGACCGATCACGACGGCCGGTTCGTTGGCATCGGGCCGGTCGGCCAGGGCCTGCACATATTCCTCAAGGCGCTGCTTGAGAACCTGGAAATAGTCGATATCCTGACCGATCATCAGGCCGGTGGTTTCAGAGAGGCTTTGGGCGTAGGCCTGCACCGCTTCCCAATAGCGCTGGCAGAGAGGCGCCTTGTGGGGCGCATCCTCCAATACATAGGCGATGCTCCAACCCACGCTGATAAATTTCAGGATCTGCAGCTCGTACTCCACCTTGCTGCGCGCCACGCTGGCCTCTTCGGGCAGGCGCGCCAGCAGCCACTTGACATCCTCACGATCCATGGCGTGATTAAAGAGGTCTTCAGCCGCTTGCGCGAGGGGTGTATTATCCTGCGTCATTTCACCTCGTTCATCCATCAACAACACCTTTAAAGCGAAATCATTTTGCTCGTTTACGGCATCGGTGGCCCTTAGACCTGATCGAAGAGCGATACCACCTCGAAACGATTTACATCCACCAGACCCAGGTCCGATATACGCAGTTCGGGGATCACCACCAGCGCCAGCAGGCTCAGCTGCATAAAGGCGTCCGCTATCCCGCAGCCGCACGCCTTTAAAGCACGGTCCAATTGCGCGTTCTGTTGGGCCACGGCCGAGGCTGGTTCATCGGACATGAGCCCGGCGATGGGCAGCGGCGCGAGGGCCAGCTCTTTGCGATCAGCAAACACGACCACGCCACCGCCGACCGCCGCCAGTCGGTTGGCCGCCAGCGCCATGTCATCGCGGTCGCTGCCCACGACAATCAATTGATGGCTGTCATGGGCCACCGTGGAGGCCACGGCACAAGCGCGGTTGAAGCCGAAGCCGTGAACAAACCCGTGAGCGATGCGACCGGAACCGTGGTGCCGTTCCAGCAACGCCACCTGGCACAGGTCCTGATCCGTATCCGCGGACACCTGACCCTCTCTTACCGGCACGGTGAAGGTCATGGCTCGGGTCGGCGCCTGATGCTGCACCACGCCGATCACACGCACCGAAGCCGTGGTGGTCTCTTCAGGTGCAACCACCCTAAAATCTTTTGGTTCCACCGGCTGCTTCAACTTGACGGTGTTTCGGGCTTGGTCGGGGTAGTTGTAAGGGGGTATTTCGATACTTAAACGCCCGCCGCGCACCACCTCGTTGCCGCCGGCCACCACTATATCGATAGGCAGCGTGGCCAGATCGCCGCTGATGACGATATCGGCATAGCGCCCGGGACTGATGCTGCCGATATCTCTCTCCAGGCCAAAATGCTGGGCCGTGTTCAAAGTGGCCATCTGGATGGCGGTGATCGGCGCCAGCCCCTGGGCGACGGCGTGGCGCAGCACGCGATCCATGTGACCCTCTTCGATGAGGGTAGCAGCGTGGCAGTCATCGGTGCAGAGAATAAAATTGCGGCTCGCCAGCCCCAACTCAGTGATAGCCGTCACCTGGGCAGCCACGTCGCGCCAACCGGAACCATAGCGCAACATCGCCCGCATGCCACGCCGCACACGGGCCACGGCATCTTCCAGGCGCGTGCCCTCGTGGTCGTCACCGGGGCCACCGGCCAGGTAAGCATGAAAACCGAGCCCCAGGTCCGGCGAAGCGTAATGACCGCCAATGGTCTTTCCGGCCTGCATGGCGGTGGCCAGTTCGGCGTGCATTTTGTCATCGCCGTTGGCCACCCCGGGAAAATTCATCATCTCCCCCAGTCCGATGATCTGCGGCCAGCGCATGGCCTCGGCCACCTCTTCCGGGCCCAGCACCGCGCCCGGCGTCTCCAGGCCCGGCGCGCTGGGAACGCAACTGGGCATCTGCACGAATACTTTGATGGGCATGGCCGCCGCCTCGTCGTGCATCAGGCGCACACCGGCCAACCCCAGCACGTTGGCAATCTCGTGGGGATCGATAAAGAGGCTGGTAGTACCGTGGACCATCACCGCACGCACATACTCGGTGACGCTCAACATGGCACTTTCGACGTGCAGGTGCCCGTCACACAACCCGGGAATCAGATATCGCCCTTTGGCGTCGATCACCTGCGTCTGTTCACCCGCGCTGTGGCTGCCGTCAGGTCCCACATAGGCGATGCGGCTGCGGCAGACGGCCACGTCGGTTCCGTCAATAATTTCACCGCTGTAGACGTTGACCCAGCGGCCGTTTTTAATCAGCAAGGTGGCGGGCTTGCGGCCGGCAGCCACCGCCACCAAATCTTGGGTCATGGCGTGCCAGGGTTCACGTGGGTGCATCAATAATCCTGTCTTTGTTCTTGATAGGTGGTACCAATTCTCAATGTCATCACTCGTCATCATTCAGCTGCCCCACCGACGGAAAGCGCCCCCGATCGGTGTGGGGAATGAACTTGGCAGCCGAAAAACGGTTCATAAAGTCCTGATTAACGTTGAGTTCCAGATAGGTGATGGTGTCGCGGATCTGGTCGATTTCATCGACACAAGTTGCCGACTGCAACACCATAGTGGTACCACCCAGGGAGCTGTTTCCCAGGGTGCGGTAGTGCGACAGCGGCAAATCAGGCAGCATACCGATGGTCACGGCCGAGGCCGGGCTGATGAACGACCCGAAGGTGCCGGCCACGAAAAAGGTCTGCAACTGCTCGAGGGCGATGCCCACATGCTGAGTGATCGTTTCTAAAATAGTGTACATGGCCGCTTTGGAGCGCACCAGGCTGTCGATATCCACCTGACTGAGCATCAGCGCCTCACCACTGGCCGATTCATTGGCCGGCACCACCCGAAAGTGCGCGACCTCCCGGATGGTTTCGAAACAATCACCGCAACGCCCGGGCACCAGCCGGCCGCGAATATCGAGCATACCGGCTCGAAAGAGCTGGGCGGCAAGGTCAATCAGCCCCGACCCGCAAATGCCCACCGGCACCTGATCGCCGATGGTATGCCACGCAATGGCACCCGACTGCGGATCGATCTCAACCCGGTCGATCACCCCCGGCCCGGCCATCATGCCCATGCGCGTCACGCCGCCTTCCAGCGCCGGCCCGGCCGCGCCGGCACAGGCCATCAGCCACTCCTTGTTGCCCAGCACCACTTCGGCATTGGTGCCCACATCCACCAAAATGGCCTCGCCAGAGTGGCGGTGCAGGCCCGAAAAAAGAATTCCCGCGATCAAATCCCCGCCAAAATAGCTGCCCACATTGGGAAACACGCAGATGCGCGCGCGGGGGTTGACGGCCAGCCCGAGCTCGGCGGCCCGCTGCAGGCCTGGACGGTTGAGGGCCGGAATGTACGGCTCGCGAAAGAGATGGTGCACCTCAAGGTTTAGAAAAAGGTGCGTCATGGCTGTATTGCCAGCCAGAGCCAGCAGATAGATCTGTTGGGGGGCGACGCCATGGTCGCGGCAGAGCGTTTCGATGGCACTGTTCAGACCGTCGATGATCAGGCGGTGCAGCTGGTCGCGCCCGCCCGAACGGTCGCAGTGATGCAGGCGGGTGAGCACATCCGGGCCCACCTCGATTTGGGGGTTGTCGAAGGCAGATTCGGCCAGGATGGCGCCGTCGGACAGGCCTACCAGCCGCAGAACCACCCGGCTGGTGCCCAGATCGATGGCCAGTCCCATCGCTGCGGTCGCGTGGTCGGCGTCGAGCAGCTCTACCAGGTGCCAGCATCGGCCCGATTTAAAGACGATGCACGGCGCGCGATAGTGGTTTTGACGCAGCCGCCGTGGCAGCTGGCGGGCCAGTTCAAGATTGATCGTGATCTTATCGGTGCCGAGCGCCTTTTTAAGGGCGTTGGCAAGCCGGTCCACATCGGCCGTGTTATCGCTTAACGAGGGCGGTCGCAGGTCAAGCGTGTGCAGCCACCCGGTTGGTGCTGGAGCGGATACCATTGCTCAACAAACCCGCGCCTCAACGGCGGCCACCAGCCGGCGCATCAAGGCCCCGGCCGAACCTCGCAGAAAATAGTCGCTGACACGACCGGTGAGCGGCGTTGTTTCGGGATTGATCTCGATCACCACGGCGCCGTAGTGTTTGGCCACTTCAGGGATTGCTGCGACCGGGTGCACCGTGGCCGAAGTGCCCACCACCAGCATGACATCGCAAGCCATCGCGGCCGCCTGGCTTCTGGTCAACACTGTTTGGGGAATGATCTCGCCGAAAAAAACACACTCCGGGCGGTAAACGCCCCCGCACACGCATTGGGGAGGAATGCGCTCGAGCACCAGCTGGTGGGTTTCGATCCGCTGGCCGCACTGTACGCACCGCTGCCAGGCAAAACTACCGTGAAACTCTATCACTTGCTTGGATCCGGCCGCCTGGTGCAACCCGTCCACATTCTGGGTGATGATGGTGTCGAGCTTATTGATCTGTTCCAGCCGCGCCAGCCCTTTGTGGCCATCGTTGGGTCGGGCGGCGTCGAGCACCTCCTTCATTCCTTTGATGAGCACCTGCCACACCTTTTGGGGGTCACGCTGGAAGGCATCGATATGGGCGTACTCCATGGGATCGATCTTCTCCCACAAACCACCCGCTCCACGAAAGGGCGGGATACCGCTCTCCACCGATATACCGGCACCGGTCAAGGCCGCGACATGTTGTGCCGAAACAATCGTATCGGCCGCTTCAATGATGCGTCTGTCGATCTCTTGCATGGCGCCCTCACAGGGTTTTCCGGACGGCAATCAGGGGAAAGCCCTTTTGAATTCCATTCAATTGCGGCATAGATAGGTCGTCCAGATGCTATCCCCCGACCAGCGCTCCATGATACGAGCTCCTTTGCCCACCAGCAGGGTCTCGATCTGCCGTGCCTCGCTGCGCAGAAGGCCCGACAAGATGAAATAGCGATGTTTTGAAAAAGCGTCGCCGGCCAACAGCGGCTGCATGACGGCAAAATGGATGTTGGCCATCACCAGGTCGAACGGCATGCCTACATGATCTTCGGCACGACCTTGAATGGTCAGGATACGCTTGTCAAAAGCGTTGCGCTGGACATTGGTCCGGGCGGTCTGCACGGCCAAGCGGTTCAGATCCAGCGCCAGTACACGCCGCGCGCCCAGAACCGCCGCCGCCAGGGCCAGCACACCGGTGCCGCAACCCAACTCCAGCACCTGCGCCGGGCTATACTGCGCCCACAGCACCTGCATGGCCTGCAGGCAATCGCGCGTGGTGGTGTGATGACCGTTGCCGAACACCACCCCCGGGTCGAGCACAATCTCCATCCGGCCGGCCACTTTCGGCCCAGCCGGGCCCCAGGGTGGACGGATGGCGATGTTACCCACCGTGAAACGCTCCACATTCCCGCCCTGCCACTGCTCATAAGGCATTTGGTAATGGTCGACCAGGGTCAGTTGGGATTGTGCGCTGATCAGGGCATCCACCTGGCGTGGCGCCGCAGCGCTGAAAAAAAGAAAGGCGCTCTCCTCCTCCTGCCAGTGGCCCAGATAATCATTGCCCAGCCTCAGTTCGCCGCTGGGACGGCCCAACAGGTAGTAGATGAAAAGCTGTCGGGTGGGCGGTGTGCAGATATTATGATCGGATCGAGTCTCGGAAACCGAGCCTGCCATGTTAAGCCTTAAAGGTTACTTCCAACATTGTCGGGCAGCTACGCGAAAAGAAAACAGTAACACGGGTGAAGTCGAGCACGAAAACCGTTCCCTCCTCACAGGGCTGATGACCGGCTAAAAACTTATTTATTTCCGGGAAGCTGATCCATGTACCACTGCAGGGGGTCGAGCATCTTGAAGCCCATTTCAGTCAGCTTCTTCTTGACGCGCCGCGTGTCCTGGGTGAGCAGATAGGCGAATACGGCGCGCTTGTCCGGTTCCCAATGTCGCGCCACCAGCACGCTGCCAAACGAGATGCCCTCTTCGGTAATGGCATCGACGATCTTTTTAAGCTGCCCCACCCTCTCCTCCATCAAAATACCCACCAGAGTGCCCGGTGTACCGATGCCCAGTACATTGACAAACGCCCGCAACAGATCACGCACCGAGAGAAATCCCTTAAGGTGCCCATCATCATCGACCACTGGCAGGGCACCCACTTTGTGCATCTGAACCAGCAGCAGGGCATCCTGGATCGTGTCGGTGGGGGTGATCTTGATAACGCTGGTGGTCATGATGTCGCCGACGGTCATGCGCTCAACGCGCTTGCGGCTCTCTTCGTCTTCGTCGCTGTCGAGCTTTTTGGTCAGCTCATAGGGCATGGCCGAGCGAATGTCGCGGTCGGTCACAATTCCGATCAGGCGGTCATCAGCATCCACAACCGGCAAGTGTCGGATTTCATGCCGGCGCATGAGCTCATGCGCCTCGAGCACACCGGCCTCTTTCACGACCGAAATCACATCTCGCGTCATTGACTTATCGATAAACATAGCTTCCTCCGCTTGGGGGGGCGACCTTAACAGAACCGGTCAGGTTTAATTCATTGCGGCAAATCGAGCAATATCGCCAAATGGTTGCGAGCCAGTTCGGGCAGACGGTCCAGACAGTAGCCGCCTTCCAGAATCGATATCAGCCGACCCTGGCAGTAGATATCGGCCATCTCCATAAGGCGCTGCATGATCCATGAGAAGCACTCCGTCGACAGCTCCATGTGGGCCATCTCATCCTCCTGATGGGCGTCGAAACCCGCTGATACCAGGATAAATTCGGGGTTGAATTTTTCGAAGGCGGGGAAAAGGTCCCGCTCCATTAGGCGATAATACTCCTCATCGCCCTGACTGGGCAGCACCGGTGAATTCTTAGTGAAGCCGTAACCGTCACCAGAGCCGGTTTCAAACTCGCGCCCGGTGCCAGGATAGGCGAACGATGGATGCTCGTGAATGGAGTAGTAAAATACCGATGGATCCTTTTCAAAGATGTGCTGAGTGCCATTGCCATGATGGACGTCGAAATCGACAATGCCCACACGCTTGAGCTGCCATTGTTGTTGGAGGTAACGCGCACAAATGGCGATGTTGTTGAAATAGCAAAAGCCCATGGCCTGGTCTGCTTCGGCGTGATGTCCGGGCGGGCGCACGGCGCAAAAGGCGTTGTTCAGGTCACCACGCATCACCCGGTCGGCGGCATCGAGGATGCCGCCCACGGCCAGAAGTGCCGTTTCGTAGGTATCGATGCACATCTGGTTGTCCGGAAAATCGAATACCTTTTTACCGGCAAAACACAACTCCTCGAATCGGTGAATGTAGTTGGGGTCGTGAACCGCTTCAATCCACTTTAAATCAGCGCGGCTAGCTTTGAAGTGATCCACGTGTTGCAGCAAACCACCCGCTTCAATCCCTTTGTAGATTGCCTGAAGGCGTTCGGGCATTTCCGGATGGTACGGCCCCGTATCGTGTAGCAGGTATCGTTCGTCGTAGAGAAAGCCTGTCTTTCGCATTGGTCCTCCGTCATCCTTTCAACAGCCGGAATGCTGTTGCCGTTGGAAACCCTACTCTCTTGCGGCGATTCCGGCGCAAGCAACCCCTATCCAGGCATCACCGCCCAAGCATGCCATCGCATCTCTGACCAGCGTCCACCCCCAAATGTCCGGTCCAGGTTCAACATCAAGGTCGCAAAGCCTCGGTTGTCACGGGATACGGCACCGCTTGGTGCGGGTTTCTAATCAACAACGCTGTCGAAAATTTTAAAAGCCGCCTGCACTGCCGGATTATCGAGATCCAACTCCATGGTGGGTCGGCCTTTGAGGTCGAACTCGTATAGTTGATCATCTTCGGGAACCAGGCCGGCCAGCTGCATGCCCGAATCGGCGATCATCTCCAGCAAGGCTTCGGCCGTGTTCGCCTTAGCCTGATTGATGACCAGATAACTCTTTTTAACACCGATGTTCAACTCACGCGCCAGTTCATCGATGCGGAAGGCGGCCTGTAGGCTGCGCCGCGAGGTGTCGGCCACCACCAGTAGCACATCCACGTCGCGGGTGGTCAAACGGCTGATGTGCTCCATGCCAGCTTCGTTGTCCATGACGATGTAGGGGTAGTTATCAACCAGGCGCTCGAGAAAGTTGGTCAGCAGGGTGTTGGCGGCACAATAGCAACCAGCGCCTTCGGGCTGCCCCATCACAACCAGGTCGAAACCCTCCTTTTCAACGATGGCCTCCTCGAGCTTCATCTCCATGAAAATATCCTTGGTCATGCCCGAAGGCACAACGCCCTTTTTCATCTCCTCGCGCGCATGGCCCAGAGTTTCGGCGTACTGAACCCCCAGCACCTCGTTGAAATTGGCATTGCTGTCGGCGTCGACGGCCAGCACGGGCAGCTTGCCCTTGGCCACCAGATAGCGAACCAGCATGCCGGCCAGGGTGGTCTTTCCCGTACCGCCTTTACCAGCCAGTGCAATTGAAAATGCCATGAAATAATCTTTCCTTTTTCAGCCGGTTACAATAAACGAATCGGCATCGCGGCATTGGTGGAAACCGCCCCTACGCATCACATGCAAGCCGACGGCGATAACGTCGTTTGGGATGCGATTAGGCCGATCAATACCGCAGAAACCCATTTGTGAACGGTCACAAGATTAGGTCAGCGGGCGGTAACAGTCAAGGACCTTTTTGACCGCCCAACGCCGCCGCGACGGCTTGAATTGGCCCTGTTGGTATGTTAGTTTCAAATAAATGGACCGGGTGGTTTTTCACCCTGATTTGACCCAAGTGCAAAGGATGCTACCATGGATTTTGAATTGACCAAGACTCAACAGGATATTCAGCGAGCAGTGCGCGATTTTGTCAAAGGCGAATTTGACCGCGAACTGGCCATCGAGCTGGAGCGCGAACACGCCTATCCCGAGAAGATCTGGCGCAAAGCCGGCGATATCGGCCTTCTGGGTGTGCATTTTCCCGAGCAATACTCCGGACAGGGCCTCGGCTGTATGGATGCCATCCTGGTGGTCGAAGAGCTGTGTCGGGGCGACTCCACCATGGGCGGCGCAGTGGCGCTGGCGCCCTTTGCCTCCGAGCTGATTCTTCATTACGGAAGCGAGGCCCAGAAAGAGAAATTTCTGCCGCCCGTAGCCGAAGGGCGCATGCTTTCGGCCGGCGCCTTCACCGAGCCGAACCATGGCTCAGACATCACCTTCATGGACACCACCGCGGTCAAGGAGGGCGACGAGTGGGTGATCAACGGCACCAAAACCTTTATCACCAACGGCGGGCTGGCCGGTTTCTACTCGGTGCTGTGCCAAACCGATACCGAAGCCTCACCCACCTATCGCGGTCAGAGCCTGATTCTGGTCGAGGCCGACCGCGTGGGTCTGACCACGGCCGACGTGGGCCCCAAGATGGGCATTCGCATGATGGCCACGGCCGAAGTGTCGCTCAAAGATGTACGTGTGCCGCACGAAAACCTGATCGGCCAGGAAAACAAGGGCTTCTATCACGTACTTAACTTTTTCGACGAAAGCCGCATCCAGGTGGCCGCCCAGGCTCTGGGCACGGCCCAGGGGGCCTTTGACCGCGCCTTGGCCTACGTCAAAAAGCGCGAACAGTTCGGTCTGAAAATCGCTCAGTTTCAGGTCAACCAGCACAAGCTGGCCGACATGGCCACCAAAATCGAGCTGGCCCGGCTGATCACCTACAAGGCCGCCTGGAACTTCGACCAGGGTCACATCGACCCCAAACTGACCTCCATGGCCAAGATGTACGCCGCCCGAACGGCGGTAGAGGTGTGCGACGAAGCCATCCAGCTCATGGGCGGCTACGGCTACATGACCGAATACGAGGTGGAGCGATTCTACCGCGACGCAAAGATCACCGAAATTTACGAGGGCACCAAGGAGATCCAGAAAAACACCATCGCCGGGGCGATTATCGGCAAATTGAGGTAACAGCCCCTCAAAAAAAGGGGCTGCAGCCATCTCTCATGACACCTAAACACGACAACGTGGCCCTGATCGGCATGCCGGCCGTGGGCAAAAGCACCGTGGGGGTGCTGCTGGCCAAGCGTTTGGGATTGGGGTTTGTCGACACCGACATCGTCATCCAGGGCCGCGAACGGCAAACCTTGCAACAGATCATCCGCGGCCGCGGCGGAGAGGGTTTCCGCGCAGTCGAACGCGACCATATTCTTGGCCTCGAGCTACATCACCACGTCATCGCCACCGGTGGCAGCGTGATCTACAGTCAGCAAGCCATGGCACACCTGGCGGCCATGGCCACCATTGTATTCCTTGAACTTTCATTGAAAGAGCTGACCCGGCGCCTGGACAACCTCGATGCCCGCGGTGTGCTGATGGCCCCGGGGCAAAGCCTGGCGGCGCTTTTTGCCGAGCGCGACCCCTTATACCGCCAATACGCCCACGAGACCGTGAGATGCGACGGCCTCTCAGCCGACCAGGTCAAAGAGGTGCTGGTCACCCGCCTGATTCCCATTTATCCACCCTAAGCGGACTGAACAGACCTCGGCGCTGTCCGGTGCCCAGTGACCCGACAACTCGATTGATCGGAGGGCACCGGGGTGATTCGCCCCCACCTCCTGAAATCTCGCCACGGTTGGTTTCGATAGTCAATACCGGTTGCATTTTTTACAAAAATGTATAATTCTATAGCGGTTATTTTCACAATGGTCGGCATCCCCGGTCAAAACCGGTTGACCCCAGCGGACTTTACGCCATGGAAGAAATTAAAAAACTCTCGCTGCTATACGAGATCAGCCAGGCGCTTAACGAGCACCTGGAGTTGAAACGCTCGCTCTATCGCGTGCTCGATATCCTCTCCAATTCGATGCAGATGGTGCGCGGCACCATTGCCCTTTTGCACCCGGTCCACAACGAGATCAAGATCGAAGTGGCCCACGGCCTGAGCGAAAGCGCTAAACGGCGCGGACGCTATAAGATTGGCGAGGGTATCATCGGGCGGGTGATCGAAGGCGGCGAGGCTGTGGCCATTCCCAAAATCAGCGAGGAGCCGTTGTTCTTAAACCGCACCGAGGCCCGCCGCGCCCTGGACGACCACGACATCTCCTTTTTTTGCGTGCCCGTTAAGAAGGGGGATAAAGTGATCGGCGCCCTCAGTGTCGACCGGCTCTACGAACCCGTCTTTTCCCTGGAGGATGGCCTGCACATGCTGGCCGTGGTGGCCACCATGATCGCCACCCACGTGATCAACCTCGAGACCATCGAGTTCGAAAAAGAGCGACTGCGCGATGAGAACCGCCGCCTGCAGGACGCCCTTGAAAATCGCTACAGCATCAACAATATCGTCGGCAACAGCAACAAGATGCGCGAAGTCTACCAGATGATCTCCCAGGTCTCGAAAAGTAACGCCACTGTGCTGGTCCGGGGCGAAAGCGGCACCGGCAAGGAGCTGGTGGCCAATTCGCTGCACTACAACAGCCCCCGCTCCAAGCAGCCCTTCGTCAAGGTCAATCTGGCGGCGCTGCCATCGAACCTGATCGAAAGCGAACTTTTCGGGCATGAAAAAGGGGCCTTTACCGGGGCGGTAAAGCGCAAGATCGGCAAATTCGAACTGGCCAACAAGGGCACCATTTTCCTGGATGAAATCGGCTCCATCGAGCCCGATGTGCAGGTGGCGCTGCTGCGCGTTCTCCAGGAGCGCGAATTTGAGCGGGTGGGCGGCCATCGCACCATCCAGACCGACGTGCGCATCGTCGCCGCCACCAACAAAAATCTCGAGGAGGCCGTCGACGAGGAGACCTTCCGCGGCGATCTCTACTACCGGCTCAACGTGTTCCCCATCTACATGCCCCCTTTGCGGGAGCGCAAGACCGATATCTCGCTGCTGGCCGATCATTTTCTCGAAAAATACGCCAAGGAAAACAGCAAGGACATCAAGCGCTTTTCCACCCCCGCCATCAACATGCTCATGGACTACCACTGGCCCGGCAATGTGCGCGAACTGGAAAACTGCATCGAACGCGCCGTACTCTTGTGCAGCGAAGGCGTCATCCACAGCTACCACCTGCCACCCACCCTCCAGACCGGCTCCGCTTCGGACACCCTGCCCAACCTGTCGCTGGAGGGCGCCGTGGAGCGGTTGGAGCGCGAGATGATCATCGACGCCCTTAAAAACACCCGCGGCAATATTACCCAGGCCGCCGAACTGCTCCAGACCACGGTGCGCAAATTCTCCTACAAGGCCAAGCGATACGGTGTGGACTATAAGCGGTATCGATAGCGTAGAGGCGGTTCTCGTGGGGGGTTGCGGTCGACCAGCAACGATGGCTGGCCGGTTGGTCGGCTGTCGTCGCCCCTCGATGACGACAAGCAACGAACCATTGCTCGTCGTTAGTAAAATCAGCCCCGCCACTAAGTGCCGGGCATTACATCACTGCGTTTGAAATTGCTTTGCCCCCCACCGGTCGACCATTTGATTTCAATTGAAAACTTAGCCCATTCTTGCTAACCGAATCTGGACGGCTCTTCATCGCAGGGCCTGCTTGATGCACCCACTTGCTTTTTCTCGATTTCATTGAAAAGGATGATTTTTTGCAATTGAATCGATTGATATCAGACAGGCGGCTCTGGTCTTTCATCCTTGCCGCAACCCTTTATGCCCTGCTGCAGCACTTAGTGGGTGCCGTGCTGCCCGGGGTGTGGGAGCTGCGTATCGTAGGCCACTTCGATCGTGCCGACAAGGTTCAGATCTATTGGGACAGCACCCAAGGCCCTGTCGCCTTCAATGACAACGAGCGCAAGCGATCAGACGAATTGGCGGCCAGCAAACGTTTTACGGTTAAGTTCAACCTCTCCAACATGCCCGTAAATGCCCTGCGCATCGACATGGGCCTGCTAAGCGGGGTCAGCAGGCTGTACGCCATCGGCATTTACAGTAAATATCATCCCAAACGGATCCTCCAGCCGGATGAGATCTACCGCCTCTTTCGCCCGGTTTCAGAAGGAACCCGCCTCGAGCTAAAACCCGACTATGTGGAGATCCAGGCAGAGACTCAGAGCGCCCGCCTGCGCAGCCTGGAGCCGCTACCGGGCCCGGCCTCGCCCTTTCACCGCTATGGGTTAACTGCGCTGATCGCGGCCTGCTTATACCTGGTTCTGCTGAGAAGCCGCTCCATTTGGCGGTTTTTCCAAGATGAGGTGTCGACCAAAAAACAGGTTGGGCCGGGTAACATCGATGCCCTGGACGGGCTGAGGGGCCTGGCGGCCATTATGGTCATCGCCGATCATACCATGGGGGTCTGCAAGGGCTTGGGTACTTTCGGCGTTTGGATTTTTTTCGGACTGAGCGGCTTTCTCATCGCCCGGCCCTTTGTCGCCAAACCCGAACTGGCCGTTAATTCCCACTACCTGCTGACCTATGTGGAGAAGCGGATCCGGCGCGTCGTACCAGTCTACTACATTTACATCACAGGTGTATTTTTGGTAACCAACCGCCTGGGCGAAGCCATCAGACATTTTCTTTTTTTGCAGGGCAACGGGCACTTGTGGGCCATCCCCCAGGAGATGCTTTTCTATGCCGTAGCCCCACTGATATTATCGTTGATTTTCATAGTGTTACGAGGCAACCGGTGGGCGAGCATTTTGCTGCTACTGGCAATCATGCTGGCTGCCAACCGCTGGCTTGATCGCAGCGTGATTTCACTTTTCGGAAGTACCTTTGTCGATTTGCGTTTTTTTCTGGGAATCTTTGTGTGCGGGATGATGTTTGCTTATCTCTATTTTGGCTTTTTAGAGCGCTTTTGTGTTTCAGCGTCGGAGAATATGGTTATTCAGCACCTGGCCGCCATGGCCGCGCCGATGTTGTTGTTTGGTCTTTCTCTTTTTTCAATATGGCACTGGGTTGAAAACAAAACCGTACTATCGCAATCCCACTTCGGTTTTTTTGGCTTCGCGTCAGGTTTGCTTATTATGACAAGTGCCCTGGCGCAGCGGCAGTGGTGGGGGCGAATACTCTCATGGGTGCCCTTGCGTTCAGTAGGGGTGGTGAGTTTGAGTCTCTACCTCTTTCATCCCGTGGTCATTAACGTACTCAAAAGAACCGCCGCCCACTATTTCGGGTTCAAGCTGCACGGTCTTGGCATCTTTATAGCCACGCTGATAGTCAGTTATCTTATCGCGGTGCTCAGTTACCTCTACTTTGAAAAACGGTTTATTAAGCTACCGCAAAAAAGCCCTCATAGCGCTTAGGCATCCCAAGCCTCAGACGTCCTCACCGGGCCATCTCAAAATCGATCGATAAAGACAACGCCGGGCTCTCCCCACAAATAACCAACTTCTAACCCCCCGTTAACAAGCCTTAAATTTTCTCGGTTTAGGGTGCCACCAAACTGTTTCCAGTCGTTACCAACACATCAGTTAGGCCATTTTAACTCATCATCAGCGCTCGCCAGTTTATCGAGCGCTCACACCGCCGCAAGGCAGAAAGGAGGAGATACCCGCAGTGCAGTATTTTTTTGACTACAACCTAAGCATGTAGACGATGAACAACCGTCAGAAGGAGGGAAAATAGATGCAAAAGCCACGAGAAAAGTCGCGATTCACATCACAATCGGTGGGTATCTGCTTAACCTTGGCGTTGATGATTTTGCTGGCTCCGCTCGCATGGGCGGGGCAGTGGGATACCAAAGATCATCACAAATGGTCCAAAAGACACGGCTATAAAAACGTGATCGTCCTGATCCCCGATGGGTGCGATGAAACCGTACAGACCCTTGCCCGCTGGTATAAAGGTGATGCTCTGCAGGTGGACAAGATGCAAAACACGGCCGTCAAGATCCACATGGCCAATTCGGTGATCACCGGGTCGGCAGCGGCGGCAACCGCCTTTGCCACCGGCCATAAAACCACGGTGAGGTTTTTGGGAGTCGGTCCGCGCACCGATGACCTGTTGACCGGCTTCCAGCCCACGGCTCAGCCCTACGCCCCCGTCGCCAGCATTTTGGAAGCGGCCAAACTGGCCGGCAAGGCTACGGGTCTGGTGGCCACCTCACGTATCACCCATGCCACGCCAGCGGCCTTTGCTTGCCACATCGAGGATCGCGACTGGGATAATGACATCATGGAACACATGGTTTACAACAATGTGGACGTGGTATTTGGCGGCGGCGCCCGCCACCTGATCCCTGAAAGTGACACTTACACCACCACATTCGGCGACAGCTGGAGCGGCAAACGTGAGGACGGCGAAGACCTGATGCAGGTGCTCTTCGATCGCGGTTACAGTTTCGTGGACAACCGCAACGACATGCTGGCGCTGACCGGCGGCAAGGTGTGGGGACTTTTCGACGACAGCCACATGGATCCCGATATCGACCGCCAGTATTTCCACGACACGCAGCCCTCCATTGCCGAAATGACCGCCAAGGCCATCGAGCTGCTGTCGCAGGATGAAGAGGGTTTCTTTTTGATGGTAGAGGGATCCCAGGTGGACTGGGCCGGCCACAACAATGACCCCATCTACATGGTTACCGACTTTCTGGCCTTCGACGAGGCCGTCAAGGTCGCCTGTGATTTTGCCGAACAAGACGGCCGCACCCTTGTTCTGGCCTACCCGGACCACAATACCGGCGGCATGAAGATCGGCCACTACTACACCCCCATGGACTACACCGCGACGACCGTTGAGGATCTGGTCAATCCTTTAAAAAAGATGACGATCACCTCCGCCGGCCTGGTGGCCCTAATGGATGATCCGGACAGCGACGTCGAACTCATCGCCGTCGTAAAACAATATTGGAATCTGGACATCACCCAGGACGAGGTGAATGAAATCCGAAGCTATGCCGCCTCGAGCAGCCTGAACTATGCCCTGGCCGTCGTTATCAGTAAAAACCATACCGTCATCGGCTGGACCACCCACGGCCACAATGGCGAAACGGTACCCTTGTGGGTTTTCGGGGCAGATGCGCCGGCGGGCACTATCGACAACACCGATCTGGCCAAAATCGCCGCCGATGCCATGCGTGTGGACCTGGGTAGAACTAGTGACTATCTGTACATCGAGCTTAATTCACTGACCGACGCTTACGAGATTTCCGACGACGGCTTTGGTAACTTTATCCTGAACATCAACGGCGCCGAGTTGCCCATCAGCAAGGACTACATGCTCTACCGTGGTCGTACGATCAAACTGCCGGGCCTGACCGTCTACGCCCCGAATACCGGTAAAGTCTATCTATCCAAACGGGCCTTGCGCATACTGCAACTTTTGTAAGCACCCTAACCACATCACCATCGAAATGTAATGAAACAGGGGAAGCGCCGTTCGGGGCTTCCCCTTCTCATTAACGCCCCCCCTTGCGATTGTCTAAATCATGCCGGCACTGGGGAAACAACAATCACTCCTTGAAAACCAGTGGGTATAGAAATTCGGAATCGGGATCGTTGAGGGCTTGGCCGACAAAATCGTTGTTTTTAATCAAATCGGCCACACGCCTAAGGAACGGTTCGGTCTTGATTGTTGTTTCGGCCACCTCGACGCTGTGCACTTCACCCGTGTATTCGACCGTAATACGGTACACCACCTTACCGCCCGAAATCGCCTCACCCTGGTGCCGCATTTGCCTGAACAAGACCTGGGTATAGCAGTTTACAGGCACCATGTCTCGGATGAGGCTCTGCTTGCTACGGGGTGCCTTTGAGAACAGCCAACCCTTTGACACGAACGGGGACTTGATCGAGGCAGTCCTGGGGGTTGAAGATAGCGGTCTTGGGGGAGGCGCTGCAGGCAGCCACCAGCCAAACGGCGACAACTATCCCCAGCAAACCGACTGAAACCATCGCATAACGATGTTTGTACAGGATTTCCAGACCCATGCGTGCCCCTGTTTTTGGGTGCGATTAAAACCTTGCTGATAAGGCCAATGCCTATATTTGATAAACGCCATGTTTTGTAAGCGTTAGGACATGTTAAATATTCAAGCTGGTTGGGTCGTCAAAAACATCACCGCCGAGCCGGCAAGGTTCATCACCACTTGGCCTCTGCGAGGATTTGAAGGCTTTTTGCTCAAATTTTGGGGTGCATGTTGCAGAGGAAGGCGTCTTCAATCGATCCATGTCTGATAAAATGATCATGCGGGTTCAAGTTGGTTGCGTCAAAAACGGTATGGCCGTGTCGAGGCAGGGGGTAAGCACCTTCCCGAAATAGAAAGGTCCAGAGATGAACAAACGGGCGCACAGTGATGCGCCCGTTTTTATGGATGATGGCGTACCGCTTGAGGGTCAAGACCACACGGATGCGTTCCACCCTGTCGGCTTGACCCGCATACGGTTTAGCCGTGAATATCGAAGGCGCGTTCACCGTGCTGTGAGCTGTCGAGCCCCTTCACTTCGCTATCCGGGTCGACCCGCAGGCTGCCGCCGGTTAAGGCCTTGGTGATCAGGGCCAGCACGAAGGTGCCAACAGCGGTATAGAGGGCCGTTGCAACAATCGAAATGACCTGTATGGTCACCTGATTGGGATTGCCGAAAAAAAGCCCCGTGCCGGCGCTGTTAACAGCCGGATCGGCAAAGAGACCGGTGGCGATGGCGCCCCAAACCCCGCACATGCCGTGCACGCCAAAAGCGTCCAGGGAGTCGTCGTAACCCAGGCGCTTTTTCAACTTGGCCACGCTGATAAAGCCCAGCAATCCGGCGACGGCGCCGATCACCAACGCGGCCGACAAACCCACGAAGCCGGCGGCCGGCGTAATGGCCACCAGGCCCGCCACGATACCCGAAGCCATACCCAGTACAGTGGGTTTTTTCTCCATGCTCCACTCGGCGAACATCCACGCCATGGCACCCATGGCGGCCGAAGTATTGGTGACTACAAAAGCCGAACCGGCAATGCCGTCGGCGGCCAGCTGGCTGCCGGCGTTAAAACCGAACCAGCCGAACCAGAGCAGGGCCGCGCCCAAGGCGCAAAGGGCAATGCTTGAGGGAAACATCGGTTCCTTGCCGTAGCCGATGCGCTTACCCACCATGTAACTGAGCACCAGCCCCGCCACACCAGCGTTGATGTGCACCACCGTGCCACCGGCAAAATCCAGCGCGCCCATGGCGCCCATCCAACCGCCGCCCCACACCCAGTGGGCAATGGGGGCGTAGATCACGATCAGCCACATGGTAGTGAAGATCAGCCAGGCCGAAAATTTCATGCGGTCCACCACTGAACCCAATACCAGCGCCACGGTGATACCGGCAAAGGTCATTTGAAACAACACAAAAACGTAGGTTGGGATGGTGCCCGAAAGGCTATCGACCCCGATTCCGGACAGCATAACGTACGACAGATCACCCAGCAGGCCGCCCTGACTGGGACCAAAGGCCAGGCTATAGCCGCAAACCACCCAGATAATGCTGCCCAGGCAATAGGCCGCGATGGTCATGGCGAAGGTGTTGAGCTGGTTCTTGTAACGTGACAGCCCGCCATAGAAAAGGGCCAAGCCGGCCGGCGTCATCATCATTACCAAGGCGGTTGAGACAATCATCCAGGCGGTATCGCCCGAGTCCAGGCCATCGGCACCCCAGGCGTTGGAGAACGGTAACAAAGTCAAACAAAAGAAAAACACCCAGCGGATTGATTTCATCAGTTCCTCTCTTAATCGGTTTCATGGTATCGCCCTTCTCCGGCTACAGGGGCGGGCATTCCAGCTACCCGTTAAACGGCGGCGGTGATACAAACACGGGGCTTCCGGTGGTTATATGCATTGACCCGTGCTTGTATCTTTCACCGCTGGGTGAATTGGAGCCCATCAACCCCGCAAGGGGAGAGACGGCGTTATTGGGCAAGGGGTTTCATGGCGCCAAGGGGGGCGCTGGCTTTTTTGCCGGAGCCGCCGCCACCGAAGGATTCGCCGGTGCCATGGGAGATCAGCTCGAAATCGGGATAGGCGTTGCCGCCGTGTTCCATGTAGTCGAGCCCTTCAATCTCCTCTTCCGGAGAGACGCGCAGGCCGATGGTGGCATCGATGGCTTTAAACAGGACTACACCCACCGGGAAAGCCCACAGAAAGCATGCGCCGATGCCCAGCAGCTGCACGCC
Organism: uncultured delta proteobacterium; assembly: GCA_963783425.1. GTDB lineage: Bacteria > Desulfobacterota > Desulfobacteria > Desulfobacterales > QNYZ01 > CAWANO01. Next base: position 178,129 of record CAWANO010000002.1, on the reverse strand, counting down.
AATGATGGCGGCGCTGGTGCCACCGATGTTAAAAAGCCCGGCCGCCAGGGTGCCCCAGGCACCGCAGACGCCGTGCACGGAGATGGCGCCGACCGGGTCATCGATGCGGATGCGGTCGAAAAAGAGTACCGAGGCCACCACCAGGATACCGGCAAGGGCACCGATGATCACCGAGCTGAGCGGGGTAACGTTGGCACAGCCGGCAGTGATCGCCACCAGACCGGCCAGGGCGCCGTTCAAACTCATACTCACCTCGGGCTTGCCGAACTTGATCCAGGAAAAAAGCATCGCCAGAACCGCGCCGGCCGCCGCGGCCAGGTTGGTGTTGACGAAGATCATGGCGATATCTTTGGAAGCAGCCGTGGTGGAGCCGGGGTTGAACCCGAACCACCCCAGCCACAGAATGAATACGCCCAAAGCGGCCAGGGGCATGTTATGGCCCAAGATGGGGCGAACCTTACCGTCCTTGGTATATTTACCCAGGCGCGGACCCAACACAAAAGCGCCGGCCAAGGCAACCCAGCCGCCGACAGAGTGCACCACCGTGGAGCCGGCAAAGTCGATAAATCCCAGTCCCTCAAGCCAGCCGCTGCCATTGAGCAGGCTGCCCCAGGCCCAGCTACCGAAGACCGGATAGATCAGCCCGCACACGAATACACTGTAGAGAATATAGCCTGGAAAGCGGGTCCGCTCAGCCATGGCGCCGGAGACGATGGTGGCCGCCGTGGCCGCAAAGACACATTGAAACATCCAGAAGGCCAGCACCCAGGGATCGCCGCCGACCTCGTAGTCGCTCAGGAAAAATCCACTGGTACCAAACCAGCCCGTAGTGGTGGCGCCGAACATGATACCAAAACCCACCGCCCAGAACACCAGCGACCCCATGGAGAAGTCCATCAGGTTTTTCATAAGGATGTTGATGGCGTTTTTGGCGCGTGTAAACCCGGCTTCCACCAGCGCAAAACCAGCCTGCATAAAAAACACCAGCGCCGCGGCAATCAGGGTCCAGAGGTAATCGGCGTGGGTCTGCACCAGGGCGATAGCCTCTTTGTTGGTGAGCACGGTCGGCTCGGGATCGGCCGCCAGGGCCAAGGGAATGAACAAAAGGCTAAAAACTGCGCTCAAGGCTAAACTTTTGAAAAACCGCATTGGTTGAAATCCTTTCCTTTAATGATCGAATCTAAGCTGTGATCGCTTGTCGGCTGTAAAACAACGTTGGGTTAAACGGCACTGCTGCCCGACTCGCCGGTACGGATTCGAGTGGCCGACTCCACGGAGTAGATGAACACTTTGCCGTCGCCGATACTGCCGGTGCGCGCCGCTTCGGTGATCACATCCGCGGCCCTACCGGCCAACTCCTCTTTGACCACCAATTCGATTTTGACCTTGGGCACGAAGTCGATTTCGTATTCTGCGCCGCGGTACACCTCTTTGTGCCCCCGTTGACGACCGAAGCCGCGCACCTCGCTCAACGTCATGCCACTCACGCCCATGCTGTTGAGGGCATCTTTGACCGCATCGAGCTTAAAAGGTTTGATAACCGCCTCAATTTTCTTCATCGTCTTCAACTCCTTTCCGGTTAAGCGGTGTATGATTAGGGAACTTTTTCATCGGGTTGTTTTCACTGGGTAGGGTACAAAGCAATTGGTGTGCCAAAATCATTTTCACCTCTGCATATATAATAACTAACTGTTATTATTATGATAAAAGGAATGATTGGCGAAACGTTGCAGATAATATATTTACAAATTTGTTGGGATTTTATTATTTTAGGACAAATTTGTATTTATAAGAATTTTTTATTCCGAATTTGTCGTAAATAGGCGCGGCCTGGAAAAGAAGGGAGGTAGTCGGGGCGGTTTAGTGGCTCTTAAAAGCTTCCGGCCAGGTCGGCCGTTGAAGGCTCACATAGATCAGTACTGGGTAGAGATTGCCAGCTAAAATGGTGCGGGTGGCCGGAAAAGCAACCTGACGCGCCGCTTCACCGGGTCACCCGCTTAGGGTTTACCTCGACAAACCACTTGCCGAGGCAGGGGGGGTCGATTTTAGATGTCGTAGTAAAGGAAAAACTCGTGCGGATGAGGCCGCAACTTGACCGGGTTGACCTCCTTTTCAGTTTTGTAGGAAATCCACATGTCAATTGCGTCTTGGGTGAAGACATCACCTTTGAGCAGGAAGTCGTGATCCTCCTTGAGGGCCGCCATGGCCTCGTCCAGTGATCCCGGTGCCGAAGGAATCAGGGCCAACTCTTCGGGAGGCAGGCCATAAATGTCCTTATCCAGCGGATCGCCCGGGTCGATCTTGTTTTCAATACCGTCCAGCACCGCCATCAAAATGGCCGAAAAGGCCAGGTACCCGTTGCACGAGGGATCCGGGGTGCGGAACTCAATGCGCTTGGCCTTTGGCGAGGCCGAATACATGGGAATACGCACGGCGGCGCTGCGGTTACGGCTCGAGTAGGCCAGGTTCACTGGCGCCTCGAAGCCCGGCACCAAACGCTTGTAGGAGTTGGTGGTGGGGTTGGTAAAGGCGCACAGGGCACGGGCATGCCTCAAAATCCCGCCGATGGCGTAGAGCGCTTCCTGGGAGACGCCGGCGTAAAGATCGCCGGCAAAGAGCGGGTTATCATCTTTCCAGATGCTGACGTGGGTGTGCATACCAGTGCCGTTATCCTCAAAAAGCGGTTTCGGCATGAAGGTGACGGTGTGGCCGTTCTGGTAGGCCACATTCTTCAGCACATACTTGAACCACATCAACTGATCGGCCATGGTGAGCAGCGGCTTGAAGCGCATGTCGATCTCGGCCTGGCCGGCGGTGGCCACCTCGTGATGCTGCGCTTCGATGTCGATGCCCAGACTCTCAAGGGTCAGCAGCATTTCGGTCCGCAAGTCCTGAAACTTGTCCATGGGCGGAACGGGGAAATAGCCCTCCTTGTGGCGGGGTTTGTAGCCCAGGTTGGGGCCTTCGTCGCGGCCGGTATTCCAGGTGCCCTCGATGGAGTCAATCTCATAAAAAGCACCGTAGCGGGACGAATCGAAACGGATGTCGTCGAAGATGAAAAACTCCGCTTCAGGTCCAATGTAAGCCACATCGCCGATACCGGTGCTCTTGAGGTAGGCCTCGGCCTTCTTGGCCACGTAGCGCGGGTCGCGCGAGTAGGATTCGTGGGTAATGGGGTCCACGATGTCGCCGATCACCACCAGCGTGGGCTCTTCGAAAAAGGGATCCATTTTGGCGGTATCGGCATCGGGCACCACCAACATGTCGCTGGCGTTAATGGGTTGCCAGCCGCGGATGCTCGATCCATCAAAACCAAACCCCTCTTCGAAACACTCCTCGGTCAACTCTCCAATAGGCACGCTAAAATGCTGCCAAACTCCCGGAAAATCCATGAATCGGATGTCCATGATCTTGGCGCTGTTTTCCTGGGCAAATTTCAATACATCTGCTGGTGTCATCTAAAACTCCTTTTGTTGTGGTAACTAATATGGGTAATATTTACAATTTTGTTGTACCAAACTCGTACGATTAGCGGTTTAAAAACTCGCGATCAGGCTCAAAGGCAAAGCGCTGGCCGACGAAAAAGTGCAGTGTATCCAATAATGGCTGGCCAACTTTCCAAAAGCCCACACAAAGTGGCCCCGTATCTCAAGTTGTTCGACCGCATGGGCTCAGATGGCATCTTCATCCTGCTCTCCGGTCCTGACCCGCACCGCTTTTTCGATACTGCTGACGAAAATTTTCCCATCACCCAGCTTGCCGGTGAGGGCCGATTCGCGAATCTTTTCGATGGTCTGTTCCAGCATAGCCACCGGCACCACCACCTCGATCTTGATCTTGGGGATGAAGTCGACCACGTACTCGGCACCGCGATAGATCTCGGTGTGACCTTTTTGGCGGCCGTACCCTTTGACTTCCGAGATGGTCATCCCCTGGATGCCGATCTCGTTCAGTGCTTCCTTGACGTCGTCGAGCTTGAACGGTTTGATAATGGCTTCGATCTTCTTCATCTTCTCTTTTCCTCTCTCTCTATTCGCGCGCAAGCGTTACGCCAACGGCTTTTTTGATCTGCGCCAGCTGTCCCGGGTCTCCGATCTTCTGACCCTCCAGATCGCTGACGTAAAAAACGTCTAGAACTTGATCGAGCTTTGTGCTGATCTTGGCCACGCGGATATCTACCCCGCAAAGATAGAAAGCGTTGGTCACCTGGAAAAGCAGTCCCGTATAGTCATCGGCAATGACCTCGATGATGGTCCAAAAGCTCGAACTCTCGTTATCGATCCGCACCTGCTGACCGCGCTGGGCACCGGGCGGCGCACCGGCGCTTTGCGTGGCTGTTCTCTTGGCCAGTCGGGCGTGCAGATCCAGCTTGCCAGACAGGGCATTTTCCAAATCCCTGGCCGCCTGATCCCACTTCTCCTTTTCGAAAATTCGGTCCGGGGGCGGGCTGACCTCAAATATGTCCAGGGCGACACGGTTGCGCCAGGTGTAGATCTGGGCGCCTAAAATATCGACGTGGTGCAAGGTAAACACGCCGGCGATTTTTGAAAAAAGGCCCGGTTGGTCCGGTGCGCACAAGGTGACGGTGCGCCGCTCGGTGCTCCTGGTGGCCTCGATTTGCCAGGCAAAGGGCCGATCCTTCAGCTTGGCATAAAGTGACAGGTGGCGCTCGATATCCTCGGCCTCCTCGTAGAGCAGGTACCGCGGAGAGAGCGCCGTCACCAGTTTTTCAAGCGCATCGCGACGGCTCGGGTCGCTGCCGTCGAGCAGTTGCTTTTTCTTCCTTTCCACGCGCTGCACGGCGTGAATGGAGGCGAACTCGCCTTTGTTAATGATGTTGGCCACCTTTAAAAAGAGATCCTGCAGCAACGTGCCCGTCCATTCGTTCCATGCCTTGGGGCCGGTGGCCACCGAGTCGGCCACGGTCAGCAGGTAGAGCATTTTCAGGCGCTCGGCTGTTTTAATGATGCGCGCGCAGTGAATAGCGGTTTCTTCATCATTGACGTCGCGGCGGGTGGCGATCTTAACCAGCAACAGGTGGTGTCGTACCAGAAAGGCAACGGATTCGATCACCTGTGACGATGCGCCCACGCGACCCAACAGGCCGCGGGCGATATCAGCGCCTCTTTCCGAGTGCGAGTCACTCTGCTTGCCCTTGCCGATATCGTGCAGCAGCGCCGCCCACAGCAGCATCCTCTTGCTGCGTACTTCGCGGTAGAGCCTTTCACAAAGCTTGCAGCCGGAGATATCCTCTTCGCTGCCGAAGCTCTTCAGCGTGCGCACCGTGCGTAGCGAGTGCCGATCCACCGGATAGATATGGTAGGCGTTGTAGAGGATGCGGTTGGTTACATGCTGGAACTCCGGCAGGTATCGCACCAGAAAGCCGGTGTTGAGCATTTCGCTCAGCACGTTGAAAGTTGGCGTCGACGACAGCAACACCTTTTCGAAAGACTTCAGGGCCGCCGGCAAACGGCGCAGGTCATCGTCCACAAGATGGCCGAAATCTTTGACGATCCGTTTGGCTTCGGCATTGAGCGGCAGCTTGAAGCGCGCACTATATTCGAAGATTCGCATCAATAGTTCAGGGTTTTGCAACACCGCCTCGGGTCGCACAAAATTGAGCTTGCCTTCTTGGACCCGGATCGCACTGCTTTTGGGCACCCGGCTGATTTTAGCCGAGCTGCCGCGCACTTTCTGAAGCCCTTGCTCGTACAAAAAAAGCTGGCATTGGTACTTGATTGCCTCCATGTCGCGCTGCAGGCGGCCCAAAAAGCGCTCCACTCCCTGCTGTCCATCGTCGCCGTTAAACCCCAGTATCGAGGCCAGTTTAACCTGATATTCGAAATAGAGTCGGTCGCATTTACGCCCGGCCAACAGATGCAGGTGGTTGCGTACCTTCCAGACAAAAGCCAGCGCCTCTTCAAGCTGCGCAATTTCGTCGTGGGAGAAAAATCCGGCAAACTTGAGGTCATGACGGCCCTGAACGCCGTATTTGGCCCGTGCGATCCACAACAGCGTGTGGTAGTCGCGCAAACCGCCCTGCCCCTCCTTGAGGTTGGGCTGCAGCATGTGGGCCGAGTCGCCAAACCGGCGGTGGCGCTCGCGGTTGCTCTCCACAAGCCAGCTCACCACACGGTTACCTTTTTTGTTGATGAGACGCTTGCGCAGCAGGGTGTCCATCTCCGAATAGAGCGGCGACATGCCACACAAAAATCGCGCGTCCAGCATGGCGGTCAGGTTTTCGAAATCATCCCGCGCCGCCTGCAGGCACTCCTTGACCGAGCGTGTGGCATGCCCCACCTCGAAGCCCAAATTCCAGAGTGGAAACAGCACCTCCTCCACCAGTTGGGTTGCGGCCGGAGGTACCCGTTTATGAAAAAGAAAAAGCAGGTCGATGTCTGAGTGAAGGCACTGCTCCTGTCGTCCATAGCCGCCCAGCGCCACCAGCGCGTATGGGTTTTTGCGCAGGCTCAGCGTGGGGCCCACACGGCTGGCGGCATAGGTTTCACGAAAATAATCGTCCAGCACACCGGAATGATTCTCCAGAAAATGCGCGGCCTGTCCGGCGGCCAGGGCATCGATCAGTTCCTGTCGGCGCCGGTACAGCTTCAGCGGGGCGGTGTCCGCCGCGCTTTTAGCGATGGTGTGGGAATCGTTATAGGCCATTGAAGGTTCCGTCTGGTGAAAATAGACACGACACTGGCACTGCCATTAAGCAAAGTCCATGCCATACCTCGGTTCCCAGCGCCCCATGGACTTGCCCTTTAAGAACCGCCGCATCCCGACAACCGCTACCCGATGATGGTGTAACAATATGTAATAAATGAATGTTATCCATGGTAGAAGTGCTAACAACCACCTACCAACAAGGCTCTTTTTACATCGAAGATGGCCCTCATGCCATGAACGCCCCGCTCCTGGCATCGATCACAATAGGGCCGGGAAACGATTGACAACAACACAATTTTGTTATTTTAAGGTCCAAATAATTACAAATATGTACTTCGATGTCAAATCATATTATTCGACATATTTGTAATTTTACGGCGGACGAGCTGCCCGGGCGGGTGAGGCAATGGCATCGACAGGGGCGACAAGGTATCAGCGGCTCAAGGCAATCGATCGCTTTCACTCAGAGGTGGGTTTAGTTCAGGCAAGCCTTCCAGATTCGCCCGATCTCTCGACGCAGACCCCGAAAACGCTCGGGATCCACCTGGGCGGGTTGAGCCTGCAGTGACAGGCGGTGCAGCACCATGCGATAGGTGAGATAGGCCTCCCGCAAAAGATAGGCGTCGTGTTCAGGGAGTTGGCCGCTTTCGATCAGGGTGTGAATCAAGCGCACATTGTCGGTCCATTCCAGCAGCGCCTGGTGGGCCGGGGCGAATCGCAGCACCAGATACTGGACTATAAATTCGATATCGAGCATGCCGCCCTGGTCATGTTTGAGGTGAAATAGTTCCGGTGAGGTAGCCTTGTGCACCTTTCGCAGTTGCTCGCGCATATCGATAACGGCTCCCGCCAGCGTGCTCTCGTTGCGCGTCTGGCTGAGAATGTTGAATCGGATCTCTTCAAACCGTCGCACCAGGGCCAGCTCGCCAAACACCGGTCTTGCCTTGATCAACGCCTGGTGCTCCCAGATCCTGGCCGTTTGCCGCTGGTACTGCTCGAATTGCGCCACTTGGCTCACCAGCAGCCCGGCAGTGCCGCTGGGCCGCAGGCGCATGTCCACTTCGTAGAGCACCCCTACCGCCGTGCGCGCCGTGAGCAGATGCAGCACGCGTTGGCCCAGGCGCGCGAAGAATTGGCTCGTGGCGAGCGGCTGGGGGCCGTCGGTCTTGCCCTCGGAGCGGCCGGCGTGCAAGAACACCAAGTCAAGATCGGAACCGTATCCCAGCTCGAAGCCGCCCAGTTTTCCATAGGCAATGACGGCAAACCCTTTGTCCAGAGTCTGCCCCGCCATCTCGCAAAGCGGTCGACCATGTCGCCGCACCAGGTGCTCCCATGCCATCTGCACAACCTGTCTCAGCACCACCTCGGCGATGTCGGTCAGACGGTCGCTCACCTTCATCAGGGCCAAGGCGCCGGTCACATCGGCCGCGGCCACCCGCAACACATTGGTCTGCTTGAACACGCAAAGCGCCTCAATGGCCAACTCAAGATCGCCTCCAGGCACCTGCTGCAGCCGGTGGGTGATCTCGCGCTCCAGCACCATCCGCATGGGCGGCCGGTAGAGCGCGCGCGGATCGAGCAGTTCATCGAGCAGCAGCGGATAGCGCGCCAACATGCGCACAATCATTGGGCTGGCCTCGGCCAGGCGCACCAGGTGGCGTAGCGCCAGGGGGTTTTCCAAGAGCAGCGCCAGATAGATGGTGCGCTGCTGGATGGTGCGCAACATGTCTAAAATACGTCGCAAGGTCTGTTCCGGTTCGGCCGCCGTCGCCGCTTCAGCCAAAATCTGGGGCATGAGGCGGTCCAGGCGGGCGCGTCCTTTGGGGCTCAAGGCTTGCGTGGCGCTATCGTGTCGAAAATCTTCCAGCAACCGCAACACCTGGGCGCTGTCACTGTATCCAACGGCTTCAAGGTGAGGGTGAATCTGCTCGGCGGCGGCCTGGTTTTGCCAGGCCCTCACCATCTGCTGCTTGGCTTGGTCGGAAACACTTAAGGCAGCGGAAGGCTGGCCCGGTCCGGCCAGCAATTGATCGAAATGCTCGTGAACGACCTGACGGTGTCCGTCAAGCGTGGCCTTGAAAAGCGCTGGATCCTCAAATCCCATGGAGAGCGCGAGCCTCCAGCGGCCCACCTCGCTTTGGGGCAATACATGGGTCTGCTGGTCAGCCACCATCTGCAGGCGGTTTTCCACCCGGCGCAAAAAAATGTAGGCCCTGCTCAGGTCGCGGCGAACTGTTTCGGGCACAAGCCCCTCCTGTCCCAGCCGTTCCAACACAAGCAAAATTGGCCGCACCTGCAGGTCGGGCACCACCCCGCCACGCAGCAGTTGAAAGACCTGTCCAAAAAATTCGATTTCGCGTATGCCCCCCGGACCCAGTTTGATATTGTGGCGAAAGCTACGCTCGCTGAGCTGCTGTGTGATGCCGGCCTTCATCTCCCGCAACGATTCGTAAACCCCGTAATCCAGATAGCGGCGGTAAACAAAAGGCGAAAGCCGTGCGATCAACCCCTTCCCAGAGGCCTTGTCTCCGGCCACGGGATAGGCTTTAATCCAAGCATAGCGCTCCCACTCCCGGCCCTGACGCATGAAATACTCCTCCAAGGCGTCAAAGTTGATCACCAGCGGACCCGAGCCGCCAAAGGGTCGCAAATCCATGTCCACCCGAAAGACGATGCCGTCGGCCGTGGTGGTGCCGATGACTTTGATGAGCCGACGGCTCAAGCGCGTAAAAAAATCTTCGCAACTGATATCTTGGAGACCGCCTCGGGTGAGACCCGCCTGGGGATAGGTCATGATCAGATCGATATCGGAGGAGAAGTTGAGCTCTGCGGCCCCCAATTTACCCATGCCCAGCACCACTAAGTCCTGAAGGTCTCCGCCCCGGCTGCGAGGCTGCCCATAGCGCCCGGACAATTGGCCCGAGAGCGTGCGCAGGGCACCCTCCAGGCAGGCCTCAGCCAGATGGGTCAGGTCTGCCAAAGTCTCACCCAGGTCGGCCAGCCCGCACAAGTCGCGCCAGGCGATGCGCACCATCTCCCGCTGTCGCAGGCCGCGCAGGCGTCGCATCAAATCATCATCATCGACAACGCCGTCAAGATGAGCGCTAACCGCCCGCGGCAGCGTTACTGTCGTATAAGATCGCCGCAGGTCACCGCTGACGACCAGATCGGCTAGCACGGCGGGGTGACGTGCACAGCATGTGGCCACGAAATCGCTGAAAGCAAAAACGCGTTGGGCTTGTTCGCGAATGTCGCCAAGCTGCTGCTCGATCCCCGGACCACTCGCCAGTGCCCGACGGAAGGCGTCCCATTTGGTAGCAACTTGCGCACTGAGAATGTCGGGCAGATTCATCACATCGCGCTCAGCGGCTGGCTTGGGGATACAGGTTGTCGAGCCAGGCAAGGTTTTCCTCAATCAGGTCGGGGATCGGTAAGTGGTAGGGGCAGCGCGGCAGACACTCTTCACAGCGCGAGCAGTGTCGAGCCTTATCGATGGCGTTGCGCACCCAATCTTTGTCCAGAAAAGCTGGCCCGAAGCGCTTAAGGGCCATGGGCAGGCCCATCAAGGTTTGAATGGAGATCTCCTCGCTGCAGGGCTGGCAATAGTCGCAACGCCGGCAAAAACGCCGATCCTGATTCCGGTGGATCTCGTCGATGGCGGCCCGGTCTTGGTCGTTCAGTTGCGGTGCGGATTGAAATATGCGCCAATTGGCGTCGAACAGCGCCGGCGTCTCCACGCCTGGGATGATCACCACCCCCGGCTGTTGCAACACGAAGGTGAGCGCCAAAGTCGGATTTTCGATGGCACCGCCGGAAAAGGACTTCATGGCCACAACGCCCACCTCCCTGGCCAGCGCCTTGGGGATGATCGCATCGGCCGCCACCGGTTCCAAAAAACTGAAGCAGACCATGATGGCCTCGAACAGTTCGTCATCGAGAATTCGATCCATCAAGTCGAGGCTGTGGCTGGTGATGCCGACATGTCCGATCAACCCCTCACGGCGGGCGCGCTCAAGCCCCTCCAGGGCACCGCCGGGCGCGAGGATGGCTTCGTAATCCTGTTCGTCTTTGACGAAATGGCACTGATAAAGATCAATGTAAGAACGCCGCAAATCCGCCAGGCTCTTTTTAATATCGGCATAGATGCCCTCGGCGCTGCGCGCCGGCGACTTGGAGGCCAGCACGACTGGCTTATCAACCTGCGCCAAAGCCTTGCCAATACGCGCCTCGCTGGTGGTGTAGGCCCGGGCTGTGTCGATAAAATCGACGCCCGCTTCAACGGCACGCACCACCGTGGCAATGGCGGTCTCCTCATCGACCCGCTGAATGGGAATACCGCCTAATCCCATGCGGACTACTTCCAGTCCGGTCTTGCCTAAACGCACACGCTCCATCGATACCCCCTTTTCGATCGGGTCATGGCCGATGTTCGAAATCTCCGCTCTATTTAGCCGCAGAGAATGGACAAACTGAGACGTTTTGAAGCAGGCTCTGATGTGTTGTAAATCATAGCGTCGGCCTCCCGCAAGGCTTTCTTGGCTGGAAAAGGCGTTGATATGCCCCCGCGCCCAAGTTGCCTGGCGCCGAAAGTTCCATTATAGTGTGTCAGCACTTGCGGCCAATGCGGGCCGCCACCAGGTGAAAGCCACAGCGTCGATTTTTCGGGCGCACTCCTCAAGCCAGGCTCCCGCTTGGCATTTAAACGGGCTGAATCCTTTAGCAACGGAAACGAATCTCAAATGCTTATCGACTCATTCATGCAGGCTGGTAAAACCTTTCTGGGGTGCCGTTATCCAATCATGTGCGGAGCCATGACCTGGGTCAGCGACCCCAAGCTGGTGGCTGCCGTGGGAGAGGCCGGCGGTTTGGGGCTTCTGGCCGGCGGCAACGCACCCGTCAGCGAGCTTAAAGGCCAGATCGAGCAGACTGGCGCCCTGTCTGACAACCCTTTCGGGGTCAACCTGATCACTCTGGCGCCCGCGTACAAAGAGCAGTTGGCCATGGTGTGCGATGTCGGCTGCCGCATTGTGGTCTTTGCCGGGGGGATTCCCCGCAAGCGTGAGATCCAGCAAGCCAAAGATGCCGGGGCCAAGGTGCTCTGCTTCGCCCCCACCGCTCCGTTGGCTTTTAAATTGGTCGACATGGGCGCCGACGCCTTGGTGCTGGAGGGCTCCGAGGCTGGCGGGCACATCGGCCCGGTGGCCCTTTCGGTGTTGATTCAGCAGATCCTGTTTGAGGTCACCGAGGTGCCCGTATTCGTGGCTGGCGGTATCGCCACGGGGCGCATGATGGCCCACCTTTTGATGATGGGCGCGGCCGGCATTCAGATGGGCACCCGTTTTGTCATGTCCACCGAGTGCCAAGCCCACCCCAGGTTCAAGGAGACCTTTCGAAAGGCGCGCGCCCGCGACGCCACGGCCACGCCCCAATTCGACAACCGCCTGACGGTGATTCCGGTCAGGGCCCTGAAAAACGAGGGCGCCATCGAGTTCGGCAAACTGCAGATGGAGTTGCTGCACAAATTGGACCACCAGCTCATCGACCGCCAAGAAGCGCAGTGGGTCGTGGAGCGCTTTTGGGTCGGTGCGCTTAAAAACGCCGTGGTAGACGGCGATGTGGACACGGGGTCGCTCATGGCAGGCCAGTCAGTTGGCCTGGTCGACAAAGTGCAGCCGCTAAAGGAGATTGTGGCCGAGCTGGTCACCGATGCGGAAAACGAACTGCAGCGACTGCATGGCATCTTCAACGATAACACCTGCTGAAATGTGCGCGGATCTGGCCGATGGGAAACACAGAGAATGGGCAAAGTGAGACGTTTTGAGATTGGTTTGGGTTGGTTTGGAATATCGCCGCAACAACGATGATACTACGGGGCTTCACCCAAGGACCTTTGTCGCCCACGGCCGGCCATAGACAACAGAACCATGCCGATCAGGGCCGATAAAATAGAAGCGGCGAAAATACCCACCTTTGCAATCTGCTTGTCCATCTCCGCTTCGAAAGCCAGATCCGAGATAAAGATCGACATGGTAAACCCGATGCCGGCCAGAAAGCCCACGCCGTAAATATGTGACCAGGTGGTGCCCTCGGGCAAACTGATCAGCCTCAGCTTGACCATAATTTTCGATAAAAGCGTGATGCCGATGGGTTTTCCCAGGGTAAGGCCGACGATAATACCCAAAGAAATGGGGTTTAAAAGCAGTTGTATAACATTGCCGTCGATGTGCACACCGGCGTTGCTCAGAGCAAACAGCGGTAAAATGATGTAAATGGTCATGGGATGCAGGGCATGTTCAAGCTTTTGCAGGGGCGTGTGCGCCTCTTCGCTGACTTCCTCAATCTCGCTGATAATGATGCACCTGCTCTTCTGTGAGCAATTTTTCTTCGCTCGGCTTGGAGTCCTTAAATTTACGGGTAAGCTCGAAAAGGCGCTCCAGATATTCCAGTTCCCCAATCTTGGTGCGCGCGGGGATGGTAAAGGCGATCAGAACCCCGGCGATGGTGGCGTGAACACCCGAGAAGAGAAACGCCAGCCAAACTCCCAGAAAACCAACCGTGGCGTAGAAACTGGTTTTGCGAACCCCTAAAAAGTTGGCCACCACCAGCACGACCAGGAAAAAATCCCCGATCATCAAGTCGGTGAAGTTGATCGTTTGGGTATAGAAGATGGCGATCACCAGAACGGCGCCCAGATCGTCGGCAACGGCCAGGGCCGTTAAAAACACCTTCAGTGTGAGCGGCACCCTTTTACCGAGCATGGCCAGCAGCCCCAGCGCGAAGGCGATATCGGTGGCCATGGGCACCCCCCAGCCTCTGAGGTTGGCGGGGTGAGAGGCATTGACGACCACGTAGAAGATCGCCGGCATCAGCATGCCGCCCGCCGCTGCGGCCAGCGGCAGAGCGGCTTTTTTCATGGAAGAGAGCTCCCCGCCCATCACCTCACGCTTAATCTCGAGGCCGATGGTAAAGAAAAAGAGTGCCATCAGCCCGTCGTTGATCCAATGCCCGATGGAGGCCACCGTGTTAATATTGCCCAGCACAAATCCGATTTTGATCTCGTGCCAGACATGGTGATAGAGATCATAGAATGGCGAGTTGGCCCACACCACCGCGATCACCGTGCAGGCCAACAGGATGATACCGCCCAGCGATTCCTGGCTGATAAATTTCTTGATACCGTATGATTCAAGTGGTTTTTCGCTCATGGGGACCCAAACGATTCTCTTTCAATTTTTGAAAAGTGGTCTTCGATCCTTTATTTGCGTCGAATAGGGGCTGCTTCCGCACCCCCGCCAGATCGCAATCGCTCTATTCGGTGCCGATCTCCTGCGACTCCCTCTCATAGCGGCCCAGGTAGATTTCAAAGCGTACCAATATGCCGAAAACCGTATCAAAATCGCGTGCTTCATACCAGGCCAGTTGCGGCGCCACCTCCATCACCAGCCATTCGCGCCAAAGCCGGTGGCGCAATCGAACGCGAAGGTTGCTCTCCATGAGCTGGCCGGATAACTGCGTGTCAAAATAATTATTGAACTGATACTCCAGAGCGCCATTCTCGCTGAACGGATGAAACAGCGATGTGGTTAAACTGTAATAAAAACCACCCTCATTGTCATAACCGATCTCTTCTTCATCATCCTTACCTTTAATCTCCAGCCACTCCAGCGAAGGGGTGACCCGCAGAAACATATCGTCGCCAACCGGCCGTTCAAGGTCCAAATCGGTACGAGACTCCCAACCATCGTCGGTGAAGTAGCGCAGCCGCTCTGTAAACCGCGCGGCCCATTCGTCAAACGGCTTGTAATAGCGAAATCGAACGCTTCCATATTCCACGATACGGCTGTCCCGGTAGCGTACCCCCCCCGAAAATTTCAGGTTAATTTTGTCCGTATCGATGCCGAAATATTCAAGCCCGATGGTGCCGTTGGTCGTATTATCTTCGAATTGGTCGCGGTCGCTGTCAACCGGTGAATCGTCTACGGAATCAACCACATCCGGATCCGATCCGATGATAAGACCCAGTCTTCTTTCAGTTCCGGGCAACTTCAACCGTAATTTAAAGCGAACATTACCGTCAGCAGATTCACCTTCTTCTTTAAAACCGTCCAGACGTATCCGCATGAAGGTTTGGTTGACCTCGTCGCTAAAGCTTTCCGTCTGAAAAAATGAGTCGATCCACTCGGCGGAGGTTAACAATATTTCACCCGCTCTATGGTGATAGTCATCTGCTTTATCGGCCGCCGTATCACCAATCGAGGTTAAGGATTGTGATAGCTGCGCACACGCATCATCCCGGCCAGGCAAAAAACCTGTTATGGCCTGAAAGAGTAAAACGACGGTCGTCAAAAATACAATCTGTGCGAAATGCCGGAGCCTTTTCATCGATAAACGCCTTATACCTGAACTGAGCGATTTTTCGCGAAGCTAAGTGCTCCTGTTCGTAAAAACGGTGACGTGATGAGGGCGTCAAGGCGCCGGGCTGACAAGGCGCGGAAAATAAGCAATATCGGGAATATTGCGTTTTTTCGCAACGCCGTTAGCCCGGATGGATTAGCGGCCGAATGTCATCGTATTTGCGAATAGGTGCACTAAGTGCTAACATATTGAGATGTTAAGGTTTTCAAAAAGCGCAGGCATACCCATTGGATATGTCGAGCATTTTTGAAATCTTTAGCGCTCAACACGCTGTAAAGAGTACAAATACCACATGGACTATTCAATCTCAATGATCTCCACCTCATTTCTCCTGTCGTGCATGGATTCATAAGGGCCTGAAACGCCGCAATGGCATGTGAAGCTGACCGCATGACAATGTGACCCGACGTTGATCTTTAAAGGTATTGAGCGTATTGTTTTCCCCGGGGAAATTGGACGTATCGTCTACACTTCATGCATGAAAGGGCCTTGGGCATTGCAAAATGCATAGTAAATTTTTCGCGATAATATTTTTCATCATTACGCAGGCAGCATTGACATTGCAGCCTGCGTTCGTTTCGGGCCAACCAGCCAGCGAAACGCAAACCACACAACAGGTCGATGTCTATTTTTTGACCCTGCGGGATCAATTGAAGGGGAGATTTCAAAATCAGTACTACGGCGGCGGCCGAGACCGATTGCGGGCGGGGACCTGCAGCGTGGAATTTTCGCCGATTTGGGGCCTTAAGGATATCGCCGAAGCGGCGCCTTTCTACCTGCCCGAAGAGAGCATGGATTTAAAGGCAGTGGCCGAATGGCCCGTGAGCCGTTTCTGGGAGGCAGTCAGTGCCTTCAACACCGACGGCAACGGCAACGGGGTGTTATACGTTCACGGTTACAACATCGGTTTCGAAAAAAGCTGCCAGCGGGCGGCTATGTTTCAGCGTGCTTTGAACATAACGGGTCGTATGGTCCTGTTCAGCTGGCCGGCTGACGGCAATTTTCTCAAGTATACCTACGATGAGGCCGATCTGGTGTGGAGCGTACCCCACCTTCAAAAGGTCATTGGCGGCATCGTCAGTCGGATGGGAGATCAGAAGCTCGATGTAGTGGCCCACAGCATGGGCGCGCGCGGCGTGGTACAGGCCCTGACGGCCTTGGCCTGCGTAAATCCCCCGGCCCCTCTCATAAACGAACTGGTCCTGCTTGCACCGGATATCGATACCGATCTGTTCGGCCAATACCTGCCACTGCTGGGCAAAGCGGCCAGCCGCATTACCATTTACGTATCGGAAAACGACAAAGCTTTAGCGGTCTCTCACGAAGTGCACGGCTATCCCCGCCTGGGAGAGGCCGGACAACACCTGGCCGTGTTCGAAGATGTCGACACCATCGATATCTCACCTGCCGGCCGGCGACGGATGTCCGGTCACATCTATCACATTTTCAATCCCGCCGTGGTCAATGATTTGAAACAACTGCTCACCACCGGCAAACCCGCAGCCCAACGCTCCGGCCTGCTCCCGGCCGAACGCAACGGCATCCCTTACTGGCACATGCAGCCTGCAGATGTTAACGGGGATGTGGACGATGATGAGCAGTGAGGTGGATTCAATCTCACTGAGTCACTGCCAATGGCTAATGGGATGGGCACCTAACGAGACGCGTAAGCGCCCTTGCGCGATAATTGCATAATTGCTTGCACAATAAAGCAATAGGCCAAAACACCGCTTGCCTAAGGATTCACACTTCTACTCCCTTTGCCCACCTCGGCCATCAGCACCTCCTTCATGAAGGGGTCGATACCGCCGTCCAGCACCTCGTTAACGTTGCCAATCTCCATTTTGATGCGGTGGTCCTTGACCATCTGGTAGGGATGCAGCACGTAGGAGCGGATCTGGCTGCCCCAGGCGATCTCTTCCTTGCCGTCGTGCATCTCCTGCATCTTCTCCTCCTGCTTCTCGCTCTTCCAATCTGATAGAGCCGCGCCCTGAGCACCTTCATGGCCAGATCCCGGTTGCGGTGCTGGGATTTTTCCTGCTGGCACTGCACCACGATGCCGGTGGGCAGATGGGTGATGCGCACGGCACTGCTGGTTTTGTTGACATGCTGGCCGCCGGCGCCGCTGGCCCGGAAGATGTCGACCCGCAGGTCCTTTTCGTCGACCTCGATCACGATTTCGTCGTCGAGTTCGGGATAGACGAACACCGAGGCAAAAGAGGTGTGGCGCTTGCCGCTGGCGTTGAAAGGCGAGATGCGCACCAGTCGGTGAACGCCGGTCTCCGCCTTGAGATAGCCGTAGGCGTAGTCGCCCGCCACGGTGAAGGTAGCGCTCTTGATGCCGGCCTCGTCTCCCGGCTGGAGATCGATCATTTCGGCCTTGAACCCCTGCCGCTCCACCCAGCGCAGGTACATGCGAAACAGCATCTCGGCCCAGTCCTGGGCTTCGGTGCCGCCGGCGCCGGCGTTGATGGAGACGATGGCGTTGTTGGCATCGTTGCTGCCACCGAGCATCATCTGCAGAGTCATGTTTTCAACGCGCCGGTCGAGTCCCTTGAGTTGCTGGGTCACTTCCCGCAAAGTCTGCTCATCGGACTCCTCCTCGGCCATCTCAAGCAGAAGGGCGGCCTCCTCGATATCGGTGGCCAATTTTTGGAACGCCTCGACGGCGTCTGAAATCGCGGTGCGCTCTTTCAGAAAAGGGGTGGTTTTTTCGGGCTGATCCCAGAAACCGGGGCGGGCGGTAATCGCTTCCAGTTCGGACAGGCGTTGGTCTTGCCGGGCAGGTCAAAGATACTCCTTGATGTGATCGATCTGCTCTTGCAAAATGTCGATTTGCTGCTTGATTTCGCTGCTCATGGGTAAACCTCCTATTTTATACAGGCCGCCAATTGGCACGGGCGGATGATGCAACCGTTGATAGGCAACATCATATTACAGTTTATGATGTTTGCCAATATATCAGACTTCAGGCGGGCGTTTTGCGCATTACGCCTACGGACACCCCGGCCACTACCGCCACAACCAGGCACGCCCACGCGAAAAAATCGCCCCATCGCACATAGGGCGTCGAGCCGGAAAGCAACGCAACGGGCTGGCTCAAAGTCGCCTCGACAAAAAGGTCGCTGGTTTTACCGATACGGCCCACCGGATCGATAAACCCGCTGATGCCGGTGTTGGCCGAACGCACCAGCGCGCGCCGATTTTCTACGGCGCGCAGCACCGCCATGGAAAAGTGCTGGTGGGGAGCGCTGGATCGGCCGTACCAGGCGTCGTTGGTCACGTTGACCAGCACCTTGGCCCCGTTGCGCACCTGAGCCCGCGACATATGGGGAAAGATCATCTCGAAACAGATCAGAGGCCCCACCTTGTGCCCTCGCCAGGGAAGGACATGACCCGGTTGTCCGGCAGCGAAATCACCTACCTGGGCCACGATGGTCCCCAGAAAGGGCAACCACCGTCGCAGAGGCACGTATTCACCGAAAGGCACCAGGTGGCTTTTGTCGTAGCGGTCGACAATCTCGCCCTTGCCCGAGATGAGAAAGACGCTGTTGTGGTACTGCAGGGTCTTGTCCGGCTCCAGCACGGTGACCGAGGGGCTGCCGATGATAAAATCGGTGCCGATGGTTTTGATGCCCCGCACCAGTTCAAGCGAGAATTCCGCATCGTAGGGGAAATAAAACGGCACGGCGGTTTCTGGCCAGACGATCAGGTCAGGCCGCGGCGATAATGCTTGCGAAAGCCCCAGATATCGGCTGAGAGTTTGCTTTGCGAACGCCTTGTCCCACTTGATATCTTGGGGAACGTTGCCCTGAATGATACCGACGGTAACATGCGGCGCACGGGCGATCTGTTGATCGATGGTATCGATCCGCCCTCTACCGTAGAGCAAGAATCCCATCATGACCAGCACAACCGCGCCCAGCGCCAGACCGGCTTTATGGAGAGGCACCGGGCGGCCGAACCAGGGTCGTTTGGCCAGGGCGCACAATGAAAGCGCCAGTGCCGTATTGGCGGCCACCAGCAGAAAACTGATCCCGTAAACGCCCAAGATATCGGCCGATTGGATAAGCGATAGAAAACGGTACTGGGAATAGCCCAGCAGCTCCCATGGAAAGCCCGTCAAAAAAACGCCGCGCAGGTACTCCAGCCCCACCCACAGCGATGGCGCCAATACCATGCTCAGGATAGGCCCCGGGCTGCTTAGCTTTAGGATCCACAAAAAGAGAGCCGGAAAAAGCGCCAGGTAGGCCGTCAATAAAAATAGTATGGGAATGGCCAGCAGCCATGGTAGGCCACCATAAGTGGCAATGGCGTGGGCAATCCAATAAGTCAGACTCAAAAAATGAACCAGACCGGCCAGATATCCCAGGCGAAAACCGCTGCCCAGTTCAGATCGTTGCAAGGCCACCAGGATCGGCACCAGCCCGATCCAGGCTAAAAGTGCCCACCCGACCTTGGGAAAGGCCGCCGTCAGCAAAAGGCCACTAAGCGTGGCCGATATAATCAATCGCCTTTGAATCGCCATTATGTTATGGAATGTTTTAATCTTTCTGTAATTGGCATCAAACGGCTCGGCAGCCTATACGTTGCACTTAAATCAACCCTTGAACCAGTCCGAAAGATACTTTGGCTTGCCTGTGATCGTCGCCAAGTGGAGGCACAATCCGCTTGTGTCTTGACCCAGACCATTTACTACCGAATCACTTGACATTGACTCGATAGACCGTATCTTCAAAACACGTTTCAAGAGCGCCGCATATTTACTTCCACCGAAACGTTAACCTCGTGCGGGTTATATCGATTCGCCTGCTTCACACCGTCAATTAAACGTTTAATTGTAACATTAGCCGAAGGAGGAATCCAATGGGTCTATTCGATTTTTTTACTGGCAAGGGGAAAAAACTGTTCAACAATGAAGCCGAAGCCGCCGAAAACATCAAAAAACACATCGAAGAGGACAACCCGGGCATCAAGGGGCTCAATGTTGAGTTCAAAGATGGTGCAGTGAGTCTGTCCGGGGAGGCGGCAAGTGCAGAGGCCATGGAAAAAGCCGTCCTCATGGCCGGCAATGTTAAGGGTGTCGAGCAGGTCAAGGTCGATGGTGTCAAGGCCCCGCCCGCCGATGCGGGCCTGAAGGTTGAGTACTATACCATCGAAAGCGGTGACACCCTGTCGGCCATTGCCAAAAAGTTTTTAGGCAATGCCATGGACTACCCTAAAATTTTCGATGCCAACCGTGAGGTGATTAAAGATCCCGACCTTATCTATCCCGGTCAAAAAATTCGTATCCCTTTGCCGTAATGCCGCATAACACAGCGGGCGGTCACGCGCCGTGGCCGCTCGTTAACCCTCCCAATCCCACCGGCCACCGTAGGGCCCTTGCGGATCCTGAAGGCTGGTCATCGTTATCGCTTCCATCGGTTATAAAACAAGATCTCATCCAGCGCCTTGCGGCGTCGATTTCGAGCGTTCGCCGGGGCGGGATAGCCGACAGCCAGCAGGGCCGATACTTTTACAACTCGGGGGATGTCCAACAGGTGCTTGACAACCGCCTCCTTGAACCAGCCGATCCAGCAGGTGCCAAGGCCCAATTCGGTGGCTTTCAGGACCACGTGCTCCATGGCAATACCCAGGTCGATCTGATAATAGTCCACCCCGGTCACGCGCGATCCCAGACGGTTGGCAACGAGGTCGAGCCGGGAGCAACCGACGATAATCAGAGGCGCGCGAGCCAGCCAGCGGTTGGGAATCACGGGTCGCATGGCTTCGGTGGCGATGCGGGTGATCGTCGCCGGGTCGGTCACGGCCACAAAGCGCCAGGTCTGGCTGTTGCAGGCCGAGGGCGCCCAGCGCGCCGCTTCGATGATGGTGGCGATCGTCTCCCGGTCAACGGGCTGGTCGCGGTAAGCGCGACAGGAAACACGCCGCTTGAGGATCGCGTCGAACGCTGACGCTGGATGATCATCGTCTTCCACCCCCTCAGCCCCGACGGAACCGGCCCGTAACACCGGGGCACCCACCCCCAAAGGGTTGCCGTTGTCAGTCATGGGCAACTACGGTGCGCCCTTTGAGTTGCCCCTTTAAAATGGCGTCGATTTTAGGGTCCAGATCCTCGAGGGCCACCGTGCTGCACAGCCCTTCCAGATCTTCCGGCTTCCAGGCGCTGGCCAGCTTATCCCACACCGTTTGTCGCAGGGGCATGAGGCAATTTTGTGAATCGATCCCGCAAAGGGTGACCCCCCGCAGGATGAACGGAAAGACCGTGGTGTCGAGCTTGGGCGAGGCCACATTACCGCAACAGGTGACGATCGACCAGGGTGCCGCCGATTTGATCGCCGTAGCCAGGTAGTCACCGCCCAGGGTGTCGACCACCCCGGCCCATCGGGCTTTGAGCAGGGGACGCCCGGATTCATCGCGGGCTTGGTCGCGGTCGATGACCTGTTTGGCGCCCAGATCAATCAAAAAAGCATGGTCGTCGGCCTTGCCGCTGGCCCCCACCACCGAATAACCGGCCTTGGCCAAGATCGCCACCGCCAAGCTGCCGACCCCGCCAGTAGCGCCGGTGACCAACACCTCGCCACCCTTCGGCGCCACGCCGCCCTGCACCAGTTTCATCACACTGAGGCCGGCCGTGAACCCGGCCGTGCCCAAAATCATGCTCTCTTTGAGGCTCAGGCCCGCCGGTTTTTTCACAACCCAGGCGGACGGTACACGAATGTAGCCCCCGAAGCCGCCGGCGGTATTCATCCCCAGATCATAGCTGGTTACAATCACCTCATCGCCGGGGGCAAAGTCGGCCTGGCTGCTCTTGGCCACTTGCCCGGCGGCGTCGATGCCCGGTGTGTGAGGAAAGTGACGGGTCACCCCGCGGTTGCCGGTGGCCGAGAGGGCGTCTTTGTAATTGAGTGCCGAATAGCGCACCTTCACCAGAACATCGCCCGGCGGTAGATCCGCTAACTCGCAACTTTCTATCCGACGGACGAACTGGCCTTCAGATATCTCGCGAACCACCAGAGCATTGTAGGTTTGGGCAAACATGCCTCCTCCTTTCATTATTGCTGTTTAGCTAACATTTTTTACGATGTAAAATTACCGACAAAGCTTCAGCTTGGCGTTGGCCCTTGCTTTGTCAATCCATCACATGCCCTTGATATCAATCAACCCGGTTATGGGAGTGAGCCTGTCGGTCGGTGATATCAGAAAATTGGGGCACGCACCCTTGAAGCTGAACTTACCGTCTCTCAGCGGATGACAAGCGCAACACGGCTGTGATAGAAAAGTGGCGCCATTTGAACGCCAATACGCCATGACTAACGACGACCTTCAGAAACGCTTGGGCACCATCAAAGCCCGGATCCCCGAAACCCTGGCTCGGGACCGCCATGGGTTTAACCGTCGCTGGCGGCAGCTGCGGCAACGTCTCGGCAGCGCATCTTCGATCAACGGCCTGGTCTCGCAAACAGTGCGGTTGGAAAAAAATGTGGCGGCTTCAGCCAAAACGCGCGGCCGGCGCCAGGCCCGCCATCCGGTGCCGGTATACCCCCAGATGAAACTGCCCATCCTTGAGCGGCGCGAGGCCATCATCGAGGCCATCGCCACCCACCCGGTGGTGGTGGTCTGCGGCGAAACCGGCTCGGGTAAAACCACCCAGCTGCCCAAGTTCTGCCTGGCGGCCGGTCGCGGCGCCGAGGGGTTTATCGGCTGCACGCAGCCGCGCCGCATTGCGGCCGTCACCGTGGCGCATCGCATCGCCGAGGAGTTTTCATCACCGCTGGGCGAGATCGTGGGCTACAAGATCCGTTTTCAGGATCGTATCCGCCCGCATAGCTACATCAAGATCATGACTGACGGCATCCTGCTGGCCGAAACCCAGGGTGATCGCTTTCTCAACAGCTACGATACCATCATCGTCGACGAGGCCCACGAGCGCAGCCTCAATATCGACTTTACCCTTGGCATCTTAAGAAATCTGGTCAAAAGACGCAAGGACCTGAAAGCTCATCATCACCTCGGCCACCATCGACACCGAAAAGTTTTCGAAGGCCTTCGACAATGCGCCCGTGATCGAGGTGTCGGGCCGCATGTACCCGGTTGAGTTGCGCTACCAACCGGTGGCCGAAGAGGCCGAAAAGACCCATGTAGAGGCGGCCGTGGCGTCCGCGACCGCCCTCACCCGCCGCCGGACACCAGGTGACATTCTGGTCTTCATGCCCACAGAACAGGACATTCGCGACACTTGCCGCCTGCTCGAAGGTCGCGCCTTGGGCTCGGCCCGGATATTGCCGCTCTTTGCGCGCCTATCGGCCAAGGCCCAACGATCGGTCTTTGGCCCGCAGCCGCGGCCGCAAAATCATCGTGGCCACCAATGTGGCCGAAACCGCCATCACCATCCCCGGCATCCGCTTTGTGATCGACAGCGGCCTGGCCCGCATTCCCCACTACAGCCCCCGCACCCGTTCCACCACGCTGCCCGTGGTGCCGATATCGCGCAGCAGCGCCGACCAGCGCAAGGGTCGCTGCGGCCGCGTGGCCGACGGGTTGTGTGTCCGTCTCTATGCCGAGTCGGACTACGAGGCCCGGCCGCTCTATACCCCCCCGGAGATCGTCCGGGCCAACCTGGCCGAGGTGATGCTGCGCATGATCGCCCTGGGATTGGGAGATCCGGCCGACTTCCCCTTTATCGACCCGCCCGATCGGCAAAGCGTCCGCGACGGTTACAATCTACTGATGGAACTGGAGGCCATCACGCCGGCCCCGTCGGCACGGTCCCGGCATAAGCAACAAACTTACCGGTTGACCGAAAATGGCCGCATCATGGCGCGCTTGCCCATCGACCCGCGCCTGTCGCGCATCCTCATCGAGGCCCATCACCGCCATTGCCTACCCGCGGTGACCGTCATCGCCGCGGCGTTGAGCATCCAGGACCCCCGCGAACGGCCGGCCGAAAAACAGGCCATGGCCGATCAGGCCCACGCCGTTTGGCAAAATGAGCACTCCGACTTTATCACCTTGCTCAACATGTGGCACGATTATGATCGGCGTCTCAGTTCCGGCTATAGCAACAGCCGGCTGCGCCGCTTTTGCAGCCGATCCTTCATCTCCTACCGGCGTATGCGCGAGTGGCGCGATATCCACCAGCAGCTCCGCGCCATTATGGCCGAGCACGACATGCCCGACGCCGCCGCGCCGCGAAGCGATGCCGCCTGGACCGATCGCCAAGGGGCCTTTACCCAAGGCTACATCGACCTGCACAAAGCCGTCTTGAGCGGCTTTTTATCCAACATCGCCCAGCGCCGGGAAGGCAACCTCTACACCGCCGCAAAAAACAAGGAGGTGATGATTTTTCCCGGGTCGGGCATCTTCAACCGCGCCGGACAATGGATTGTGGCCGCGGAGATGGTCAAAACCTCGCGATATTTCGCGCGCTGCGTGGCCACGGTGGCGGCGCCGTGGATTGAAACGGTCGGTCAGGCCCAGTGCCGCCGCACCTACCTTAATCCTCACTGGGAACGCGGCCGCGAGGCGGTGGTGGCCACCGAACAGGTCACCCTCTACGGCCTGATCCTCTCTTCGAACCGCAAGGTGGGCTATGGCCGCATCGATCCCGAGGCGGCCACCGATATCTTCATTCGCAGCGCCCTAGTGCAAGGCGACGTTAAACACCCTCTGCCCTTTATGGTCCATAACCAAGGCCACATTGATGCCATCCACGATGAAGAAGAGCGCCTGCGCCGCAGGGACCTGCTGGTCGACGAAGAGACCCTTTTCGACTTTTACCACCAGCGCCTCGACCATGTTTGGGACATTCGCAGCCTGATGAAAATGTTAAAAACCACCGGCGGGGACGACTTTTTACGCGTCGATCAACAGGTGCTGCGGCGTTACCGGCCCGACCCGTCCCAACTGGCCCAATACCCCGATCAGCTGGAGTGGCATGGCGCGCGCATCTCTTTGAGCTATCGCTACGATCCCGGCCACGAGGCCGACGGCGTCTCGCTGAACGTACCCTCGGGCAGTGCCGGTATTGTGCCCGGCGATATGCTCGACTGGGCTCTGCCGGGCATGCTGGCTGAAAAGATCACCTTTTTAATCAAGGCGCTGCCCAAGCATTACCGGCGCTACCTGACCCCCGTGGCCGCCACGGTGGAGACGATTTTAGCGGAGATGCCACGCGCCAAAGACCCCTTGCTGAGCGCCCTATCCGCCTTTATCAGCAGCCGCTTCGGCCTGCGCGTACCCATTGAGGCCTGGCCCGCCGAGTCCCTTCCCGACCACCTCAAACCACGACTGGTGATCACAGACCACCAGGGCAAGGTTATCAGGAGCGGCCGTGACCCGGCCCTGTTGCACGCCAAGCTGCCCACAAGTTCGCCGCCGCCGCTGTTGGCCAAAATCCGGCAGCGCCTGGAACGCAACGATCTGCGCGATTGGGATTTCGGCGATCTGCCTGAAAGCGTCCCGCTGACAACCAAAGATCACCAAAGTCTGACCGCCTATCCCGCGCTCGAGGTCGCTGGCGAGCAATTGCAACAGGTTAACTTGCGCCTTTTCGAGCAAGCCCACAAGGCGCGCCGGTCCCATCCCGAGGGGGTCTGTCGCCTGGCCTGCCATAAGCTGACACGCGAGATAAAGGCCGCTTACAAGGCAGCCCGATCGATCGTGGCCAAAATCCCGGCAACCGATGCCTTCGGGGCCGCTGGCACCGTAGCACAACGAATCGTTGACCAGGTGGCCCACAACCTAATGGCCCGCGATGTGCATACACAGTCGGCGTTTATGGCGATGCTGGCCGACGGCGGCTCCCGGCTTCAGGGCCAGACCCTGGCTCTGGCAACCGCATGCCTGCCCGTGATCGAGGCCTATGCCGAGCTGTGGCGCGATTTGCAAAAAACAGCCCGCGGCCACGGCGGGGACAGCCAGGCCCAATCGCTGGCAGCGACCCTAGCCGATGAGATGCGCCGCCTGGTGCCCCCAAACTTTATCGCGCTCTATGCGCCTGAGCGCTTTACCGACCTGGTGCGTTACCTGCAGGCCGCCCGCATCCGCCTGCAGCGTGGCATCGTCGATCCGGAAAGAGAGCGGCGCTATGCCGCCGCCCTCACACCTTATCGCCAAAAGCTCAACGCCCTGCTCGAGGAGCTGACCCCCTTGAGTTCCTCGGCCAAGCGCGCGGCCGTGGAGGAGCTGTTCTGGATGATCGAGGAGTACAAGGTTTCCCTCTTTGCCCAGGAGCTCAAAACCCGTATCCCTGTCTCTCCCAAGAGACTCGAAAAACAGATCACCAGGGTGGCGCAGCTTGAATAAGGCAAATGATGCCAAAAGCGTACTGCAAGCCCCCTGTGCAGGTGACAGGCAATGGCGGCTTTCAGCGGTCCGCTCGACTTTGACCTGAAGGCCTGATTAAACATATGAAATATCTTGACACCACTCGATTTAGTGTCGAGAATTTGGATAAACCGTTTCTTGATCTCTCTTCCGAGCCCCCAAACGGGTTTTCGGAAATCATAGAAGCTCTATAAATCCATCAAAAGGCCAGCAGAATGTGTTCCCGGTGCATACACCAATTCATAAGAGCTTGTTTCAAAACGTTTCAGTTTGTCCAAAGGTCAAAGATGATGGCGGTTTTAACCACTAGAATACTCCTTGTATTTCGAGGACTAAAATCGGCACCAGACGCAGAGCTTGTGCAAAATAGGACGTTTTGAAATTGGCATATAAACAAAAACGATCCAGCAAACGGGACGCCCTCTTGATAAACATCCCTTTTGCAAACAGTACAACCGCTGTCGAAGGAGACACCCAGTGACGGGCAGAAAAACCGGGGAAATCTTAATCTGGCGGTGTTTGCGTTTGTGGGGTGCCTGTTGTGTGGATTGATCCGGGTCTTTTCGGCGGAGGCCGCAACTGACGCCATTCGCCTTGATGGCTCGAAAATCTCGGTGAATATCGAGGATATGTATCTAAAAGAGGTTTTTAAAACCATCAACGAGCAGAGAACATTTAGGGTTCAAGGGGGACTCGGACTTTCTGGACCGCAAAATAACCATTCGTTTCCAAAACCTGACTTTCCAGGAAGGCCTTAGAAGAATCCTCAGTCGGGCCAATTATGTGCTCATGTTTGATGGCAAGAATCAGCCCTCCGGGGTTATTCTGCTGGACGGCGGCAAGCCGATGGATGCAAGGGATGCTGGCGGCGCGGTTGCCTTGCCCGACCTGCCCGAACCGGCTGACGAAGAGATAGGCGGCATGGAGACGCTGGAAAACCCCGTCGGCGAGGCCGAAGGCCTTTACGAAAATCCCGATCTGCCTATCACCAATGACCAGCCCGACCCCAATGAGGCCGAACAGCCCGACATGGCGTCGCCGCCGGAAGGCGATGCACCCCTGCCGGGCGGCCCCGTTGAGATTTCGGAACAGGAGGCTGAAAAATTCAGGATAGAGGAAAACGTGGCGCCTCCGGGCGGGCCCGTGGCTCCAACCCCGGAAGAGCTTGACCTTATGAAACAGTCGGGCGGCCCTGAGGCAGTGCCGCACCCCGAAATCGAGAACCTGCCGGAGCGCGCTGAATAAGGTGCGGGTTTACGCTTGCGTCCGGATGGTCGTTTCTCAAATACACCGGTTGGCGTGAAAACCAAAAGCAACGAAAGGGCATGTGATGAAAATTGTACCCAACTTGAACCTGAAAGCGATACTAACATTACTGCTTGCGCTGTCGGTCATCCTGCCGGTGCAGGCCCTGGCGATCAGAGCGCTGGACAACGAAACTGGCAATGACAATTCAAGGGTGTTCGACGGCGGTTTCGGCGCGGGTCCGCAACTCGGTCTGAAATCGGTTGTCGAGCGCAACATCAACCAGATAGCCGGAACCGACAAGGCTCAATCGGCAAAAGAAATGTTGGAGAACCGGCTGAATTCCGCGGCGCGGAGTTTCTCCTCTTCGGGCACCACCCCCAGCCTCAGCATCGAGTCCGATGCGGTGCGTGGCGCGGCCGGGTCACCATTCAGCATGGAGCTGCAAAGCACCCAGACCGACAACCTGGGGCACGAGCATATCCGGATGACTCAGCATTATAACGGCCTCCCCGTGATCGGCGCCGAGATGGTGGTGCACATCGACGACAGCGACGTCATTTACCAGACCAACGGCAGGTACCTGCCGGCGCTGGACATCTCGACCGATCCAGCCATAACCGCCGACGCAGCCCTGCAGATTGGCCTCAATGAGCAGGAGCCCATCGCCCCGACCGAAGTGACCGAGGAGCCGGCATTGGTCATCTATGGGGGCAAACTGGCCTATTACTATGTCCTGACACAGAACGGGCCGGATGTCTTCGGCCAGTGGCGGTACTATGTAGACGCCCAGACGGGAGCGCTGATATTCCGCTACAACAATATCCAGTCGGCCGCTCCCGACCCGACCCAGGGCAATCACGTCACCGTGACCGGCAACCGCCTGACCGGTGAAGATGGCTCCGCCAGGACTGTATCCGGGTTCTACGAAAACAGCAGCAGCGGCAACTACTTCCTGTACAACTTTGACGGGACCTGGGGCATTTTCGACTGGGTCGCTACCGATTGGGAGCAGCGCGTCACAAGCAACTGGGGCACCACCGACCGGCACGCCGTCTCCCTGGGCGACAATTTCGAGCTGATCCAGGAATACGTCGTCAACGTGCTGGGATGGAACAGTTTCGACAACGCGGGGGCCTTCGGCCGGGCCAACGTCCACATGACCGGCGGCTATTGCCCCGTCAACGCCTGGTGGGACGGCACGGACTGGCACTTCTGCGACGGCGACGGCACCACCGCCAACGAGCTGGGCGTGCTCGACGTGGCCGCCCACGAGTACGGCCACGCCATCACCCAGTACACCTCCAACCTGACCTATTCGTATGAATCCGGGGCACTCAACGAAGCCTACTCGGACATCTTCGGCAGCACCGTGGAGTTCTACGGGCAGCCGGACGGCACGGCGCCCTACCCCAACTCCGACCGCGGCCGGAACGACTGGCTGATGGGCGAGGATACCTGGTTGCCGGTCGGCACCTCGGCTCTGCGCGATATGCGCGACCCACGGCGGCTCGGCCAGCCCTCCTGGTACAGGGGCACCAACTGGTATTTCGGAAGTGGTGACAACGGCGGCGTGCACACCAATAGCGGCGTCGCCAATTTCGCCTACTATCTGCTGGCCGTGGGCGGCTCCGGCAGCAACGACGGCCACGCCTACGGCCCCATTACGGGCATCGGCGAGACGGCCGCGGCAGCGGTGGCCCTGCGGGCCAACATGTACTACCATGTGGCCGCCGATCAGTATGCCGAGGCGCGCGAGCACTGGGTCAGCGCGGCCAGCGATCTGGGATACAGCACTGCCACGGTCGAGGCGGTATGGGAGGCTGTCGGTGTTGGCGGCGCCTCCACTGACGATTTTTGCCCACTCGTCAACGACGGCAGCTTCGAGAACGGCCCGCAGCCGGACAGCGACTGGACCGAGTGGAGCAGCAGTGCATCGGCTACCTGGATAATGGACCCATATTTGATATGGTCTATCAATGCCTACTCCGGCACTTTTGCATTCTGGGCCGGGGGGTACTACAACAGCGTGCCTAATACCAACTACGCGGAGCAGGCCATCGAGATCCCCAAAGGCGCCAAAACACTCACCTTCAAGGCGGTCTTCTATCGGACCGACGCCAATGACAACGACGATTTCTTCTACGTCAAGGTCAACGGCGTGCAGCTTTACGATCGGGCCATGAACCAGGCCAGCAACACATACCCCAACTGGACCGAGATCAGCGTCGACGTCTCGGCCTTTGCCGGAACCACCGCCACGCTGCGCTTCGAGGCCGTGAGCACCGGCAGCGCTACCGGCAATGTACTGGTGGATTTCGTCACCATCTGCACGACCGGCGACAAACTGGCCGTGGATTTCGGCGCCAGCGGCCTGTGGAAGCACGACGGCGCCTGGACCAGGATCAGCACCGCCAACGTGGATTGGTTGGCATCCTACGGCGGCATGCTGGCGGCCGACTTCGGCGCCTACGGGTTATACGAGTATAGCGGCAGCGCCTGGACCCGGCTCACCTCGAGCAATGCCGACAACAGCGGCAGCACCATGACCGCTTTTGGCGGCGCTCTGGTGGTGGATTTCGGAACCGCCGGGCTGTGGAAGTACGACGGCGCCTGGACCAGGATCAGCACCGCCAACGTGGATTGGTTGGCATCCTACGGCGGCATGCTGGCGGCCGACTTCGGCGCCTACGGGTTATACGAGTATAGCGGCAGCGCCTGGACCCGGCTCACCTCGGGCAATGCCGACAACAGCGGCAGCACCATGACCGCTTTTGGCGGCGCTCTGGTGGTGGATTTCGGAACCGCCGGGCTGTGGAAGTACGATGGCGCCTGGACCAGGATCAGCACCGCCAACGTGGATTGGCTGACATCCTACGGAGATATGCTGGCGGCCGACTTCGGCACTTACGGCCTGTGGAAGTACGACGGCGCCTGGGCCAAAATCAGCACCGGCAATCCCGACAACAGCGGCAACACCATGGCCGCCTATGACGGGGGCCTGGCCGTGGATTTCGGTGCCAGTGGTCTCTATTTCTACAACGGCGCCGGCTGGACCAGGCTCAGTACCGCCAATGCCCAGTGGCTGACGGCCTACGCCGATAAACTGGTGGCCGACTTCGGCGCTTCCGGGATGTGGGCCTACGACGGTTCCGGCTGGACCAGAATCAGTACGGGCAATGCCGACAACAGCGGTAACGCCATGATCGATTGGTAAACCGGCCACAATAACGCTAAAACCGCAAAAACCCCGGTCCGGGCCTTCGCTTGGGCCGGGTTTTTTGTTCTGACGGATACAGTGGAACAGAGAATTTGGACGTTGGCGCAGTGTCAATCCGGCACCCTCCTTCACAGGGGTTGAGGTCATGACAAAAGGCCACTTCCCCGACGACTGGGTCTGGCGTGCAGGCTCTTGCGAGCCTGGGTGACAGTGCATGTTTCATCCTCGGTTCATTTAAAATCGGTTTGCTTTTTACGAAATCTTCAATATAATAGACTTAATTTTTTCAAAATAGATGACAAATAATGTCTAAAGCCATATTGCGGGACCACCGAACTCCGCGCAGCATTATAATCTCCGAGAAACTCTCATCCCGAAAATCTACCCTGTGGATTTGGTTTATTATTGGCCTGCTAATGCTGCAGATTTCAGGTTGTATCGAGGTTTCCCAGGAGAGCTGGGTGATCAGCAAGCGGGGGCTGTTGGAGACCCGCCAGCAGAGCGGCGAATGCACGACCACCTGCCTCGACCAGCCACAGCCCGGGCGGCTCAACGCCATCCCGACGGTGCCCACCCGGGCGACACGACCACCCCAGCTGAACTCCGCCGGCTTCAGCCTGGTGAGTTGGAACATGTTCAAGGGCCGCAAAAAAGGGTGGAGCGAGGATCTACAAAAATTTATCCGCAACTCGGACGTCCTCGTTCTCCAGGAGGCCTACCTCTCCGATAAACTCAGAAGCATGCTCGATCAGGAAAGATACAATTGGGACATGACTGCGGCCTTCGAGTACCGTGACATCGATGCCGGAGT
The DNA here is from genome assembly GCA_963783425.1 of uncultured delta proteobacterium. Classification (GTDB taxonomy): domain Bacteria; phylum Desulfobacterota; class Desulfobacteria; order Desulfobacterales; family QNYZ01; genus CAWANO01. The sequence continues at coordinate 146,441 of CAWANO010000002.1, read as the reverse complement.
ATTGACCGCTTCCAGAGCCGCCCCCAATTTTACCTGCGGCCTACGCCAAATCGAGCCGCTCACCCGCATACCCAAAGGTGTTCTGGTGACCCGCTACCCCATGTCCGGCACCGACCAGCAGCTGCTGGTAGTGAACATCCACGCCATCAACTTCACGGTGGGCACTGTCACCTTCGAACAGCAGAGCAAGCGGCTGGAGGGTATTTTAGCCGCGCATTTTGGTCCCCTGGTCGTTTCGGGCGACTTCAACACCTGGAACGCCGACCGCATGGCGCACGTCAGTGCCATGGCTGAAAACCTTGGGCTCTCCGCCGTCAAATTCGACAACAACCGCCGTTTTGAAATTTTCGGCCAAAATGTCGATCATATCTATTATCGTGGGCTTGAGGCCGTCGCCTCGGCCACGCCCGTGGTCTCCACCTCCGACCACAACCCCCTCACTGTGGTCTTCAAGCTGGCCGATGAAACCGACCCGGAAACCTAGCCGTTGGGGTTTGACGACGCTGACCCTGGCGTTGCCCATATGGCTGCTTCTTTTTGCACCATCCTCACAAGCCGACACGGCCACCGAGATCGGACACCTCTTTGAGTACATCGCCTGGTCGGGCTGTGCCTTTATCCGCAATGGTAGCCCTTACGACAACGCCGCCGCCGGCGCACATCTGCGAAAGAAATACACCCACACCAAGCGCTGGGTTAAAACCACCGAAGAGTTCATCCGCTACACAGCCACCAAGAGCAGCATGACCGGTCGCCCCTACTCGGTGATATGCAACGGGGTTGAGACGCCCACGGCCCAGTGGCTCACCGACGAACTCGAGCGCTTCAGAAACCGATAAACGAGCATCCTAACAGCCAGCTTAGCTGAGCCCTTTTCTTTGCTGCTCTAAAATACGGGCGTCGCGCTCTTTGATGTGCGCCTCGTCACCGATCACGGTGTGCAGGTGCAGGCGCGGCGAATAGCGGCTGTTGGGCACCTGGCGCCCCAGGGCTTCGGCCATGGCCCGCAGGTGATGGGGCCCCACCCCACAGCAGGCACCGATGAAATTGATACCCATGGCGTCGGCCTCTAGAGCGTATTGCGCCATCTCGCCGCGGGTGAGCAAAAAAGGATCCAGTGCCACCGGAAAAGCGATCTTGCCGTTGAACTCCTGAATTTGAAAATAGGGCCGTTGCGGGCTGCAGCGATATCCCACCGGTTGGGTGGCCACAAAGGTCTCGACGTTGTCGCGCATCCGTTTTGCCAGGGGCATCATCTGGGCCGGGTCCCGAAAACAGTTGAGGCCGACGATGTCGGCCCCGGCGCCTGACAGCACCTTGAAGGCCTCCTCCAGCACCACGCCATCGAGGGTCTTGTCGTCCACCTTGAATCCCAGGGTGATCATGGCTGGCTGGCCGGCAGCCTGGATCGCCTCAAGCGCGATCTTGGCCTCACCCAGATACTCGATTGTCTCGGCGATGAAAAAATCGGTGCCGTGCGCCATCTGGTGGCGGATCTGGTCGTCGAACTGGCGTCGCGTCTCCTTGTGCGAGGCCGCATCGCCCGGGTCGTACACCCAGGTGTTGCACAGGTTGCCGGCCACCAGCGCGCCGTATTCGTCAGCCACCTGGCGCGCAATTTTCACCGCCGTGGCGTTAATTTCAGGCAGTTTGCCGGCCATTCCCACATCCTTGAGCTTCTGCTCGTGGGCGTAGTAGGCCAGGGCCTGCAACACCTCGGCCCCCGCGCGGGCGAAATCGACCTGCATCTGCCGCACGGCCTGGGGGTGTTCGATAACCACCTCGGGCGTAAAGGGTCCCGCGCTCACATATCCGCGCCGCTCCAATTCAAAAATCGCACCACCGTCGCCGATCACCGGGCCTTTGCTTAATTTTTCCAGAATCATGATGTGCTCCCAATATGGAGTTCGATCGATTTAAATTCCTGAATTGCATCCCCCGCCGGGTCGTCATTTGAGCCCTGCCGAAGACACCGACAATGGGACAATGTTAGGCTCCGACACCTAAAGTCAACCATGGCCGGTTATTGCCTTAAGGTACCGATGGCTGATAAACTCGGTTTGAGCAACATCGTGGATCAACGGCACCAACCTGGGGGAGAATGTTATGAATCAGATCCAACTCGGCAAATCGGATATCCAAATCACGCCCGTTATCATGGGAACCTGGCAGGCCGGAAAACAGATGTGGGCGGGTATCGACGACGGCGAAACCCAGCGCGCCCTGCGCGCCGCCTTCGATGCGGGCATCACCACCATCGACACGGCCAGCATGTACGGCAACGGCCACTCCGAGCGTATCATCGCCCGCAGCCTGGGCGATGTGCGCCACGAAGTGGTCTACGCCACCAAGGTGTTTGCCAACCAGTTGGCCCGGGATCAAGTTTTCAAAGCCTGCCATCAATCGCTGCGCAATCTCAACACCGACCATATCGACCTTTACCAAATTCACTGGCCGGCCGGCTCTTTCGGCAGCCGTCCGGTACCGGTGTCCGAGACGCTGGACGCCATGGCCGAGCTCAAGCAAAAGGGCAAAATCCGCGCCATCGGCGTCTCTAATTTTTCGCGTACCCAGCTCGAAGAGGCCCTGCAAGTGGCGCGCATCGACAGTCTACAGCCACCCTACTCGCTCTTTTGGCGGCAGGTGGAAGATGACGCCATGCCGCTGTGCAGGCAGGAACAGGTTACCGTGTTGGCCTATTCGCCCTTGGCCCAGGGCATTTTAACCGGCAAGTTCGGCCCCGAACATCAGTTCGACAAAGGTGACCACCGCACCAAAAACCGGCTCTTTCACCCCGATATCTACCCGAGCGTGCAATCCGCACTGACACGTCTGCAACCCATCGCCGACGATCACGGGGTCACGCTGGGACAACTGGCGCTGGCCTGGATCATCGCCCACCCCAATACCTGCGCCATTGCCGGCGCCCGCAATGCCGCTCAGGTTGAGCAAAATGCCGGTGCCGCGCGGACACGGTTGTCGGAAGCGGTGATGGCCGAAATGGATGTCATCAGTCGCGCGGTGACCAAACTGCTCGACGATGATCCCGTGATGTGGAACTTCTAGCGATGATCCGAAATTACGGCCCGGGGTTCACCAATTCCTTGAACCGTTCGGGCAGATCCCAGCGATAGAGGCGGGGCATGTTGATGGGCAGCCTTACAATGGAAAACTGCGCCTCACCGTCCACTCCGGCCTCGATCAAAACCGCGCGCGCCAGCTGATAGTGCTCATAGTCGGTCAGCGGGCAGTTGGGGTGATCATTGTACACGAGCTGGAAACGGTCGTGGATGCCCTCCAGCGGGTGTGCGGATGCGGCGCCCATCACGATCAAAACCTCAACAAATTATTGAGGGGTTTTAGCGAGGGCGACCACCAGGGCCATCAGGAACTGCCAGGTTCGTCCCACCGAAGAGAGCCGCATGCGCTCCTGGGGGGAGTGAGGCGCCTCGATGTCGGGGCCAAAAGAGATCATGTCCATGCCCGCAAACTTCCCCCCGATCACGGCACACTCCAGTCCGGCGTGCATGGTAGCGGTTTTTGGCTCCTCGCCGAACAGCCTTTGGTAGACACCCGCGCACTGTTGGGTGAGGATCGAGTCCGGATTGGGCGGCCAGGGCGGATAGCCGCCTTCGTTGCTGGTGGTGGCGCCGGCCAGGCGGGCGGCGGCGGCGATCTGGGCGGTAATGGCTGTCAGGCGCGAGGGCAGCAGGCTGCGCTGGCTCATCACTATCCGCAGCCCCCCCTGTTCCAGATCGACCCGCGCCAGGTTGCACGAAGTCTCCACCAGGCCGGGATCTTCGGAGACCATGGCCGCCACCCCGTGGGGCATCGCCATCAGCAAACTGACGACGCGCCGGGTATCGGCGTTAGAGAGGGTCGTGGCCGCTGTCGGCGTAGCGGCGGAAAAATCGGCCGCAAGCGTGAGTCCGGGATCGCTGGCTAAGATATTCGACCTTGAGATCCGCTTTTAAATCCTCCACCGCTGCAGCCAACGCCGGCGCTTTATCCCGGGGATAGCCGAACGTGGCCTGGGCATCACGACAGATGGCATTTTTGACCGTGCCGCCCTGATAGTGAATCAAACCAACGTCGGTGAGGCCGCACAGTGCGTTCAGGGTGCGCGCCAAGATCTTGTGGGCGCTGGCGCGACCACGATGGATATCCACCCCGGAGTGGCCTCCCAAAAGCCCCGAGACGGCCAGGGTGCAAAAGGCCGCTTTCGAGGACAGCGGCGCGGTGGCCAGATCCAGGGCGATGCGCGTATCCAGACCGCCGGCGCAGCCAACGGTGAAGATGCCCTCATCTTCGGAGTCGAGGTTGAGCAGCCGCCGCCCCTTGAGAAAGTCCGGCGATAGTTTGTCGGCCCCCACCAAGCCAATCTCCTCCTCCACGGTGAAAAGCAGCTCCAGCGGCGGCCGCGGGGCAACCCGCTCATCGAGCAGGGTCATGGCCAGGGCCAGGGCGATGCCGTTATCGGCCCCCAGGCTGGTACCGTCGGCTCGCACCCAGTCCTCTTCGTAAATCAGCCGGATGGGGTCGTTCGTAAAGTCGTGTCCCGAAGCGGGCACTTTCTCGCACACCATGTCCATGTGGCCTTGAATGATCAGGGGCGGCACTTTTTCGGCCCCGGCCGTGGCCGTCACGTCGATGCAGATGTTTCCGGCGGCATCGGTCCGATGGGGCAGACCGAGATCATCGGCCCACTGGCGAATCATATTGGCGAGAGCGGTCTCGTTTCCCGGGCAACGCGGCACTTGGCTGATCCATTCAAAACGATCCAGGACCTTGCGGGTGGCCTGATCCATTGCACACTCCTTTTTTGCAGCTTGGTGAGAAACCGGTTTGATGGTATGTGTTGAATTCAAGCAATTGATTCATGCCAAAAAAATTGCAACGACCGAACCTGTTTCAAAACGTTTCAGTTTGTCCAATGTCAAGGATGGTGCCAATTTTAACCACAGGAATACGGCTCGTATTTCGAGGAATAAAATTGGCGCCAGACGCAGAGATCGGGCAAAATGGGACGTGTTGAAATTGGCTCGACCATAACACACAATCTGGCCGGCATAAACAACAGGGAATCCGTGCATGGAGGCGATATTCTGCGGTGTGGGCGAGGCCTTTGACGAGCACTTGAGCAACACCTCGATCCTGGTCGTTGACGACAGCCAGGGCAGCCGCCGGCAAGTACTGCTCGATTGCGGCTTCAGCGCCCCGGGGCCCTTCTGGTGCCATGCCCTTGATCCATCCGCGCTGGACGCCGTGTGGATCTCCCATTTTCATGGCGACCATTTTCTGGGCCTGCCACAACTGATGCTGCGGCTCTTCGAGGAGGGCCGCCGGCAGCCGCTGACCATCGTCTGCCAAACCGGCGGCGACGCAACAATCAAGGCGGCCATGCAACTGGCCTACCCGGGTTTCAGTGAAAAGCTGACCTACCGGCTGGATGTGGTCGAGGTAACTGCCCGGCAGACTATTGAACAGGCCGGGCTGCAGTGGGCCTTTGCACCGGTAGAACACTCCAAACCTTGCCTGGCGGTGCGCCTGACCGCCCAAGACGGCGCATCCCTGTTTTACAGTGGCGACGGCCGGCCCAGCGCTGCATCGCAACAGCTGGCACGCGGGGTGGATCTCGTCGTACACGAGGCCTTTACCTTCGACCCGCAGGTGGGGGAGGCTTTCAACGGCCACGGCAGCGTAGCGGGGTGCATCGAATTTGCCCGACTGGCCGGCGCCCGCACCCTGGCGCTGGTGCACATAAACCGGGACCAGCGGCGACGGTATGGCGCGGAAATCGAATCTTTAGCAGCCAAGATCGACGATCTGCAGCTCCTTCTGCCCGTACCGGGCCAACGAATGGTGATAGCTGACGTTCAAAGTCCACAAGGTTGAATCATGAAGCTAAACAACCAAAGCACGGATTGGATCCCCTTCCCCGATGGACGCTATCGGGTCATCAAAGCTTACCTGACCAACATGACCGACACCCAGGCGGTGGCCATCGAAGAGATGGTGGTGGAAGCCTACACCGACCGCCGGGGCCAGCGTCGCATCAAGGGCCACGGCGCCGTTTTCAATCACTTATTGGTGGAGCTGCTCGAAGAGGGCGACGACGTCAACCTGTGGCTCGACCTGGGAGACGAATTCAAGTTTCGCCTCAAAACACCCGATATCAGGTCCGGCAAGCTCTTTATGCCCCATGTCAAGTCGACCTTCCAGTTCTATCCCCGCCAACCCTGGGATGTGATCGGGGCGACCGACTTCGAGACGACGGTGGATGCCTTCGAACTGCTAACCAGCCGCTAACATCACCGCCGTACAATAGGGGCCATGTATTCGCTTTGGAAATGTGCCCTCGCCTATCGCATCCGCCACATCAAATTCCACATCGACAAGGTGGCCGCCTTGCCGCCAGGCCAGGTGCCGTCGGCCAGTACGCTGCGTCAATTGAAGTGGTGGTGGTGCAACCCCGGCTACACGGCCAGTGTCGACTACCTGAAGGCCATTTGCCGCGAGGCCGACCGAACTCACGGATCAATCCTGGAGTGCGGCAGCGGACTCACCACCCTGCTGGCCGTTGCCATGTCGGCCAAACACGGCATCGGCCTGCACGCGCTCGAGCACCGCAAAGATGCCTACGACCGCATGGTTTATGTGCTGGGCGCGCTCAAGATCGGCGGCGTTCAACTCCACCACTGTCCCCTGACCACCTTCAAGGGTTTTGACTGGTACGATATCGGCGGTCAGGATCTGCCCCGCAGCATCGCCCTGGTAATCTGCGACGGCCCGCCCGGCTCCACCGACGGCGGCCGTTATGGTCTGGTGCCGTTGATGAAAAGGGCTTTCGATTCCTCCTGTCGCATCCTGATCGACGACACCCACCGCCGCAAAGAACGCTGGATCATCCAGCACTGGTGCCTCGATCCATCACTTCGGATCAAGCAAACCCGGCACCACCATAGCTTTACGGAGTTGCTGGTCTCGACGACAATATCTTGAGTCAAAACCTTCCCACCAATCGACGCAAATGGTCCAAACTTCGCCAAGGCCTAAAAACACAAACGATGGCAACACCAGCGCGGCAAGAGGGCAGGACGGCTTGACATCCAGTCGTTGAAATTTAGCTTTCACTATAGTGGCCTCCCTCAAAATAGTCGCAAGGTTTCAGAAAAAAGCGCCAATCGACAAAAAGCCGGACATACAGACATACACCTAATCTGTGTATATTGTCGCCGGTTTGCAGTGGCACCAGGGGCACTCAGATTTTTTTTGAGATGAGTTCTAAACACCAACCGGGGATATGAATTTGAGGCTTCGCAACAACACCAACGCCTGGGGTGCCGTCACGATCATCTTTCATTGGGTTAGCGCAGCAGCAGTGGCGGGCCTGTTTGCCCTGGGGCTCTGGATGGTGGCTCTGGGATATTACAGCGCATGGTATTACCGCGCCCCGCATATCCACAAGGGTGTCGGCCTGCTCCTGTTTGGGCTGACCATTGTGCGGCTGGCCTGGCGGCTCAGCCATCCCAGCCCCGCTCCCCCTGACGGCCACACGCGCATGGAGATCGCCGCCGCCCGGGCGGTTCATGCAATGCTCTACCTGCTGCTCTTTGCGGTGATGGTAAGCGGATATTTGATCTCCACCGCCGATGGCCGCCCCGTTTCCGTGTTCGGATGGGTCGAGGTGCCCGCCCTGTGGCACGGACAACAAGACCAGGCTGATGCCGCCGGTCGGTTGCACCTGATCCTGGCCGTCGTGCTGATAGCGACCGCGCTGTTGCACGCGCTGGCCGCCTTGAAACACCACATTTTCGACAAGGGCACCACCCTCAAACGAATGCTGGGCCGATAGTGACGCGGCCCCCAATCTGCTGATGACAGGACACCTTCAATCCAAGTTCGACGCAACCAGCCCCAGGCTGGGGCGAAAGGAGCATACTATGAATAAAATCGTAACGTTGTTCACGCTTAGCGCACTTTTAATAGCAGGCATATTGACCGCTCCGGCCTATGCGGATGAGTACCTTATGGATACCGCGAAGGGACATGCCCATATCGCCTTTAGAGCCAACCATCTCGGTTTCAGCTGGGTGTTGGGCCGCTTTAACACCTTCGAAGGCCGCTTCAGATACGACGAAAACAACCCGGAAGCGTTCCAAGTCGAGGTCACCATCGAAACGGCCAGCGTCGACACCAATCATGCCGAACGCGACAAACATCTGCGTAGCGCGGACTTTCTGCATGTCGACCAATACCCGCAGGCAAAGTTTGTCAGCACCGGTTTCACCGATAGCGGCGACGGCAAGGCAACACTCACGGGTGATCTCACCCTGCGCGGCGTCACCCTGCCGGCAACCATCGACTTTGAGCACGAGGGCCACGGTGAAGACCCATGGGGCAATTATCGGCGCGGTTTTTCAGGCCGGACCACGATCACCCTCAAGGACTTCGGGATCCCCTTCGACCTGGGGCCCAGCGCCCGCCAGATCGAACTCTTTTTTTCCATTGAGGGCATCCGTCAATAAAGTCAGGCCAGCAGCATCTCATCGGAAGGAGCTTTCTCCGGTGACGGCCGCCCCTCTTGCAGATGCCCCGCAAGATGGCCCAGTTCGTCTGAGATCAGCGCTTTATAGGCCAGCTTGCAGGCTTTGACGCTGCCGGGCATGCAAAACACCACCGCCCGACCGAAAACAACGCCGGCGCAGGCGCGCGACAAGATAGCCGCAGCCTCAATCTCTTCGTAGCTGAGCATGGCAAACAGCACGGCAAAGGCCGTCAGCTCCTTTTCCAACAAGGGGCGCACTGCCTCGATGGTTACGTCGCTGCCGGTAATACCCGTACCGCCGTTGACAAGCACCACCTGGGCGGTATCATCAAAGACCACCTTTTCGAGCGTGTCGGTGATAGCTGCGACATCGTCGGCGACGACCTGGTGTGCAACCAGCTGATGACCCTCTTTTTTAAGCCGCTTAGCCAGCCAGAGGCCGCTGTCGTCGTTTTCTAAATCTCGCGTGGTGGATGCGGTGATCACTGCTACGCGCACTGAAACAGGTGCGGCTTGTTTGTGTTGGTGTGTTCCCATGGTCTCTCCTGAGATCGTGTACGGTGTCGTTTGCGCCCCCCAACCGTTCGCCAACGCAATCGACAGTCCGTTGTGAACCTTGAAATAACGCCTTGGGGGCGGGTTGATTTTAATACTGGAATAAACTAATATTTGCGCATATTTTTTGCAAAGGGTGGCGATGGCAAACACAACCGACATGGGACCCATAAGCGGCGTAATCCTGGCCGGCGGCAAGAGCAAACGCCTTGCGGGGCGCAATAAAGCCCTATTGTCGGTGGGCGAGGAATCCAACCTGGCCAGGCTGGTCGAGCTCTTCGGGACCATCTTTGAGGAGACCATCCTTGTCACCAACGATCCCACGGCCTATGTGGCCTATGACCTGCAAATCGCCACCGACCTGTTACCTGTGCGCAGCTCTTTAACGGGCATCCACGCTGGGTTGTTCTACGCCGCCAACCCCCATGTTTTCGTGGCGGCCTGCGACCTGCCCTTTCTCAAAAAGCGCGTGGTAACCAAGATTTTAAGTTACCGCTCAACCGGGGCCTGGGCCGTGATGCCCGAAACCGAGGGCGGCCTGGAGCCGACTTGCGCACTTTACGCCGCCAAGAGCCTGCCTTTGATCGAACGCCAAATTGATCGCAGAGATTTTAAAATTCGGCATGTTTTTGATAGAAAGCCCCTCTTTATCATTCCAAAGTCGGTTTTAAAAAAAATTGACCCGGAGCTGATCTCCTTTTTTAACATCAACACCCCCCAGGATCTGGAAACCGCCCAACGGTGGCACACCAGATCCCATTCGGCGAGATAGCCCATGCGCACCATAGAGCAACTGATCGCGACGATCAAATCGCACCCTCAGGCAAGTCAATGCGGCATGATTCTCTGCCACAACGGCATTGTACGCAGCACCAGCCGGGACGGACGCCCGGTCAACGGCTTGAAAATTGACGTGGATCATGACAAACTGGCGCAGGTGCGACATAAATATAAACAGCTGCCCGGAATCGTTGAAATTCTGGTCGAGATCGCCGATCAAGAACGCTTGGCAGTGGGTGACGATGTCATGTTCCTGGTGGTGGCCGGCGACATTCGCGAGAATGTCATCGCCGCCCTCAGCGGCGCCTTAAATGAAATCAAGGCGTCGGTGACGCACAAGACGCAATTTTTCGTGGATGATGCGGTCAATTCCCCTGAACTATAGAAGGAGGCTAAACCAAATGAGAAATTTGTCGGATGGGAACCATTTTCTGTCATATGCACGCCGGGCGCTTATCGTTGGTAGCATAGCCGCATTGTTCTTGTTGGTCGCCTGTGATCAAAAGAAACCCCTTGATCCCAAGGCTGGCCTGAAGACAGCCCTGAACTACATCGTCGAACTGGAGCACCAGAATCAGCAGATGGGCGAAAAAATCGAAGCCATGCAGCAAAAACTAGAAGGTGGCGAACCATCCGAATCCGGCACCGACATGGATGCAGAATTGGCTCAGGTGGTCGAGGAAAACCAGGCCTTGAAGGAGAAGCTTGCCGCTCTGGAGGGGGCCGCGGAACCCAAGGCATTGGTAAGTGCCGACCAAGACGGCATGAAAACCCGACTCTCCGAGGAGTTCACTCGCCTGGAGGCCAAGAACCAATCTATTGTCGAACGCAACAAAACCTACGAGAAGGAGATCGCCTCCTTGCGCATGGAGGTCAGGGAGAAGGAAGTACTCAACGCCAAGCTGGAACAGCTTGAAAGCAAGAACAAGACTCTGTCGCAGCAGAAAACGGCTCTAGAACAAGAGGTAGCCGGCCTGCGTACCACCGCCGCGCAGTTCGAACAGCTGACTGAGGAGATGAAAACGCTTCAGACCGAAAACGAAAAATTGGCCACCCTCAATGAAACCATGCGCAACCGGCTGGAGGAGATTCAACAAATGACCACGGCCGATGTGGCCGTCGAAAATAAGAAACACCAGTAAGGTATAGTTGCACAATATACCTCGATGCGCCCATCATCTATATGACCCACCTTGATGGTCCGCCCCATGTTTGGCGGGGCGGCAGATGGAAAAATTTCAAAAACGACAATGCCCGGTGAGCGCTGAGCTTTTCCCGGGCATTGTGCTTTTCCACCGCTTGAATATTGAACCTATTTCAAAGATAAGTGGGGTTCAAAGCAAGGCACGGACCAAAGGCATACCCTTATATATCACCGGTGGCATTTGCCACTCTTTGGCATGGTAATCAGGCCGGGAAAGGCCTACTCGTGCGTCTCTAATCCGTGGGCTGACTTGAACTCGTGCCACTCATCATGGTCCACGCTGCCATCGGCGTTGAGGTCGAGAGCTTTGTAGACATTATCGTCGGCGTCGGGGAAGTAGGTCTTAAACTCGGCCGCACTCACCAGATCGTCGCCATCGGTGTCCATATCCGGGAAATGGGCCATGAAGCTCTTCGGGTCTTGCAGATCGGTCTCATGATATTTTTGGTGGTGGCCACAGGCGGACAAACCAGCCACCAACGCTGTCAAGATCAATACGGTTCCCAATTTTCTCATAATGTAACTTTCTATTTAGAAGTAGTTTCCAAACCTAAGTGCTCCTGTTCGTAAAAACGGTGACGTAATGAGGGCGTCAAGGCGCCGGGCTGAGAAGGCGCGGAAAATAAGCAATATCGGGAATATTGCGTTTTTTCGCAACGCCGTTAGCCCGGATGGATTGGCGGCCGAATGTCATCGTATTTGCGAATAGGTGCACTTAGATCAGGTTCAAGGTCAAGACGCAAGCCAAACAAAAGCGTCGCATCTCCAACCATAAGTGAACATTTTAAGAAGGCCTGCAAGGCCGCCATCAAACCTCAGAAGATGCTCCTACCGGTCGGATAAGACGGTTAATCAACAGTGGCATAGCAGCATCATCCCGAAGCCATCTCTCGAATCGGATCGCCGGTGGCAATAGTGCCGCCGACGAGCACACGTGCGAAAACGCCCTCGCGAGGCATGATACAGTCGCCGGCCTGGTAGTAGATGGCGCATTTTTTATGGCAGGTTTTACCGATCTGGGTGATCTCCACCACCGCATGCGGCCCCACCTTGAAGCGCGTGCCCGGCGCCACTTGCAGCCAGTCGATACCGCTAGTGGCGATATTTTCGGCAAAATCGCCGAAATCAACGGCCAAACCCTGCGCTTTGACATGATCGATGCTCTCGGCCGCCAGAAAACTGACCTGTCGATGCCACTCGCCGGCGTGGGCATCGCCCTCGACACCGTGTCCGGCGCGCAGATGCGCCCTTGGCACGCAGGTTTTGCGGATGCCCTTTTTCCTGCTAACGGCGATGGAGACAATGTGCATACGCGCCCCTTCAGAGTCGTCGATCCGCGTTTGGTTCAAACACGTTCCGATAATCTATGACCGAAACAGGGATTTGCAACACCTTCCGGCTCGCTGCTGGGGTTTGTCCTTGCAGGTAATTTTCTGGTGATCATCTCAGAGCCCGGAACGGATCACCAGGTCGGTGATGGGGCCGCGTGACTTGTCGCCTTTTAGGACCAGGTGGGCATAGATGGGGCTGCCCTTGAACTTGTTGACCACCCACTTCATGCCGTTGTTTTCGATGTTGAGGTAGGGGTTGTCCACTTGATGGATATCGCCCAGGCAGATGCACTTGACGTCCTCGCCCATGCGCGACAGGAGCGCCCGGCATTCGCTGCGGGCCATGTTCTGGATCTCGTCGACGATCACCACGGCATTTTCGATGTTCATGCCGCGGATGTAAGTCAACGGTAACAGTTCGAACCGTTTGGGATCGAATTGAGGGGGGTACTGGTCAACACTGCTGAAGATCCGATTGGCCCGGCGCAGGCTGTGAAGTTTGATCATCAGGTCGGAGATGTAGCGGATGTAGGGCTCCATCTTCTCTTCGACCTTGCCGGGCAGGTAGCCCAGCTTCTGGCCGATTTCGATCATCGGCTTGACCACATAGATCTTATCGTAACGCTTTTTTTCCAGGGCCATGTAAAGTGCCGAGGCCAGGGCCAGAAAGCTTTTGCCGTATCCGGCACTGCTCTGCACCGACACCACGTGAATATCCTCGTGGGTCATCAGCTCCAAGGCCAGGTTTTGATAGATGTTGCGCGGGTGGACATTCCAGATGTGATGCTCGTAGTCGATGGTCTTCTCGCCCTCCGGCCCGAAAAATACCGGCTTTCCCCTCTCACCCCACATGAAACTGTTGGGCACGGCGCCATTGGCGTCGTTGACGAACCCGGTGTAATACTCCGCCTCCGACCGGAAGGGCTCGGACTCTTTATAGGTTTCACTACGCACCCCGACCATATCGGCCTGCAGGCGGAAAATGCGATCATTGGTCACCAAAATGGGCTCGGAGAGCTGGCTGTCGAGGATCTCCTCCAGGATGTAACTGTCGACCTGGTCCGAAAAACTGTGGGAGACCGATTTGGTCTGCAGGATCTTGAACTTGTCAGTGTTGTCGGAAAGGTTGCGCACCACTGCCGAGACGATATGCCCCAGGCGCGGGTCTTTCTTGAGCTTGTTGAGCTCTAAAAGCACATGGTAGGGAATGTATACCGAGTTTTCATTGCCGTTGCGCAATCTGAAAATGGCGTTGGGATCTTCGAGCAACACATTGGTGTCGATCACATAGTCCTTTTGAAGTGGCATGGAGGCTCCTGTAGTTGGAGGGGCTTGGTTGAATTCCGGTTGCGGAAAGGTCTCGAGGCTTCAAGATAAAGGACCGGGCTGAACGTAATTGCGGTGCTGAACGAGCATGGCAGCGGGTTGTATATGGAACCTGATATATCGGTCCCGCAAATTTCGGTTGGACAACCTGCATGCAGCGACCGACGTTGGCGCTGGCCGTCGGTGAGGTGGCCATAGAATGGGGAGAATGGCCAGACGGTAACCCGTGGAGGTCAAAGGAGAGGATTGGTCGGTTTTCAATCGGTTCAGGCGCAGGCATCATAGAGATCTGAAAAACGCCTTGGGGATAATCTTGTCTTTTTTTAACATGTTAAAGCCGAACCGTCAAGCTCGGCGATGATTATCAATACATACCGCGTCTATGTTAGGATTCTGTGAAAGCGGCCCATATCAACCCGGAAATCTCCCGCCTCAAGGTGCCCGTTAGGGCAACAAGGGCAACACCAGGCCAGCACCTTTGCGCGGAGCCTGCGCTGTCCAACGCCGCTGAAAAATACATGGCCGTGGAAGGTTGGCAAACAGTCGCGCCTGTGGACAAAGACGCTGGAGCAGGCCCAAACAGATTTCCGCTACCATAGCAGGTGCTGCCCCTTGCGTGTCAGCTGCAGCTTGCGCGCAAAGGCCCCGTCACTCCACCGCACCAGGCCTACCTGGATCAGTTCGAAAACCGCCTGGGCCAACAACTTTCGCTCGCTCCGGCTTAGGCCGCTGATGTAGTGCCCTTCCAGCCAATAGATGGGCAAGCTGTCTCTGTCTTGACCAATGGCGTCCTTGAACTGGGCCAGAATTTCCCGCTTTATCGATCGCTTATCCTTCATGGCGCGTCTCCCTGCTGTTGGAGGTTCGATACCACTGACGTTAAATGGGCCATGTGGCATGCAATAGGGATATGCCCCATAAAAATTTGCGGGATGTTAGGCCCGCGTTAAAACTTCGTCATCAATGCGAAGCCAGTCTATCGGGCATCAGCCACACCAGAGCGGGGCGGCTTGGAAGTGGGCTCTGTTGATCGGCGGCCGTATCGCTGCAAGCGCCGCCGGGGCGGTTTGCGCCCGTCAAAAAAGTCGCAGGCCCGATAGTAGTTGAGGTCTTGGGTCCAGAGCCTGAAAAATTCACCCTCACCGGCGATCCGTTTCATAAGGCCGGCCGGGTTGAGGATGGCCTCTAAAAACGGACCGCAAAGCTCGGACGGGTCCCGGAAACACTCCCAGTCGCAGCGCCGGCAATAAGGCTTGGGTCGTCGGTCGTTTCGAGGCCGTTCCCAGAGCTTGCCCAGGTTTTCGTCACCGCGGTAGCCGCAGGGATAGAGATTACCGTGGTGGGCATCAACAAAAAAGAAGTCGATCCCGCCCCGGCAGGGATAGGAGCGATACCCGGTCTTGCTTTGGACGTATGTGCGTTGCAGGGCATAGAGTGCGCAGCGTGGGGTAAAGAGGCGCAAAAAAGGGCGGTGCTCGGGAATGACGTCCAGCAGCGCCTTGAACAAGAGCGCCTTTTCAGCGGGGCTGAAGCGCACCATGTTGTCGACGCTGGCCGCCTGATAGATGGCCGTGTCCGTGTTCCCGGCGCTGCTGCAATCGGCCTCATAGCTCATGGGGTAGCACACATTGGCAATGGTAAATCCCATTTCGCTCACGCGGCGGTAAAACCGGCCGAAATCGCGTTTGAAACGGTGATAGAGCCAGGTTTGCTCACGGGCACCGGCATTGGGTGTCAGGGGGGCGATGGCAGGGCCGCCCATGAGGCGGTTGATACCGAGGTTGGCCGATGGGTAAAGACCGTATTGGTGAAAGATGGCGACGGCCTTTTCGATGCCCGCGAAGAGCCCTTTGAAGCCCCGAATATTTTCGTGAACGTCAGGTTCGATGGAATCGATGCTGATCCAGAAATTGCGAAGCGGGGTTTTGGCGAGCTTAGCGGCAATGGCGTGAACACGGCGCTCGAAGCCGGGTTTTTCAGCGCCGCAAAACTGAAAACCGTTGGTGCCGGTGCGGATGTAATTGATACCACGGCTGCCGGCGTAATTGATGAGATCGACCAGCCGGTCGAGCACCAGCAAGGGTTCACCACCCGTAAACGAAAGCACCTGAATCCCGCGCTGGGCAGCGGCGTCGATGGTGCGGCGGGCCGTATCGTCGTCGAGTAGGGCGCGCTCGAAGCGCTCACTGAAGCGCATGCCGCACTGGGGGCAGTGGGCATTACAGCGGTCGGTAAGCTGCAATACCAGCTGGCCCGGCGCTTGCCGGGGGCTTTGCAGGAGGGTTCTGGCCCAACGCTTGAAGTGGGCCTGTTTCGACTGTTGGCCGTTTGTCGGCATCATATATCACCTTTGCAGGCAACGCGCCGCAACCGTCATAACAGTTTCTAAACGGGCGACGACGTCTATCGGCGTTTGCGCAGCCTAACGAAAATCAGCACCATCCCGGCGACCGCCATCGCCAAGCCCACAAGCAGGTAACGCATCTCGTGGTATTCGCGCACATGAGGGATAGTGACCAGTTCGAAGGCATAATAGGCCGTGCCTAAGCCCATCACAAACATCAGTGCCGCTGCCAGAAAGACCATCGGGCTTTTCTTTTTAACAACCGTTTCAACCATGTTGCATCCCTTTTTTAGGGGTGAGCGACAGTGAACAAAACCTAGCCCACAGGGCACTTCCCATAAAACATGAAACGGTTCGGTTTAGCAACCACTTCACGCTCAAAAAGGCCGCCGGCACCCCTCGCACCAGTCCGGCGCGATTTGAGGCCGGTATCTTTAGACCTTCTCAGCGTAGCAGTGCGCCGCTAACGTTTTCGATGAACCCAGCATCACGCCGACAACTGGCGGGTGCGACCTTGGACGCCATCCTGAAACTGTCGCCAGCCTGCTTTACCCATGAATCGCTGCAAAATACGCGGGTCGGCCTGGGTCAGGTCCACCACGATCAACCCGTCGACAACATTGGAGAAATGACGATCGACGTTGAAATGGATGAATTTGGCGTTTAATTTCAAATAGTGCCGAATCAGAATCGGCACCCCCTTGCCGTCTTTTTCCAGCTCCGACACCAGGAAGGAGATGTCCTCAATGGTGTGCAAGGCCGCCAGGGCTTCCGCGTTGTGCCCCAATCGACGCAGCCTGCCTTTCGATGCCCGATAGGGCTTTCGGGGTGAAATCCTGGCCGCCAATTGCGGGTCACATTGGCATCTTGACAAAAAGCGGATCAACAAATCCCGGGACAGGGCGCGGTAATCCTGGCTGATGCTCACCGCGCCGAAAAGGGTGCGGATGTGCGGGTGACGCACCACAAACTCGCCGATGCCCCGCCACAGCAGCGTCAGACTGGTGTGTTTGCGCTGGTACTCCGGCCGTACGAACGAGCGCCCCAACTCCACGGCATTACCGAACATGGCCAGTGCTTTGGCGTCAAAATGAAACAGCGAGTGCGCATAGAGCCCCTTGCTGCCGTAACGTTTCACGATCTCCCGCGCCACGCCCAGCCGGTAGGCCCCCACCACCTCCTGGTGCTGATGGTTCCAAAGGAAAAGATGCCAGTAATAATCGTCGTAGCGATCGCGGTCGCTGGCCTGCTGGGTACCCTCCATCGCTTGCCGGAAGGTCAGTTCGCGCAAACGGCAAATCTCTTGCAACACCACCGGGATCTGGTGGGCCTTGGCAATGTAGACGGCACCATGCAGGCTTTGCACCAGAAGCTGGTCTCTCGGTAGGGCATCCACCTCCCGACAAAGCAGCGACACTGGTTGGCTGGGGGCGATAGTGACCGGGTTTGGTTTCGGCGCCGACCGGGCACCGATACCGCGAACATGGAGGCGCCGTTTTCGGATCGGGCGGTTGGCCAGAAAATCAGTATGAAAGCGAAGGTAGCCCGTCAGGCGCTCAGCGGACGTAAAGCTCGCCATGCGGGCCCAAGGGATCGGTTTGCCGATCAAGAGGTCAAAACGGCGATGCTGCTTGTTGGTGAGCTCCCTGGGCAGCAGCACCGTGCGCAAACGGGGGTTGAGCAATCCCAGCAAATGAAATTGCAAACTGTTGCAACCCGGGAAATAGACCGGCAGCACCCTGGCCTGGGTGTGGCGGATGAGACGACCGATGTGGGCACTCCAGGGCGGATCGGTCACCTGGCGCTGTCTCAAGTGCCAGTGCGCCACCTCACCGGCCGGAAACACCACCAGCGCCCCGCCGCCTGCCACATGCCGGATGCTTTGCTTGTACGCCGCCGCGTTGGAACGCACCGAGGCCTGGCGGCCAAAGGGGTCGACCGAAACCAGGTGGGCGCGGATATCGGGCACGGTATCTAATAGAAAATTGCCCAGAATCTTAACGTCGGCGCGAATACTATTGAGCAGATGGCCCAGAATAATCCCCTCGATTCCGCCATAGGGGTGATTGGCGACAATCACCAGCGACCCCGCGCGGGGGATCTTCTCGCGGTCGCTTTGAGCAACGGTGTATTCCACGGAGAGGGCCTGAAGCGCCTTTGTAAAAAAATCTTGTGGCCCCGAAAGTTGCTGATAACGGTGATAAACAGCATTTAAGGCATCGATCGAAAGGGTCAATTCAAGCGGTGTTGCGAAGTATCTGGTCAGCCAGCGGCCCAGTGGATGGGACCACATCTGCTTCAAGTCTACCAGCTTCGACAGTGGCGGTGCTTGTTGCTCACGATTCATATCCGACCTTTCAGGCATGTCGAAAATTGGGTGCATAGGGCGTGCAAAAAGACGCTGTTTCGCGTCAAGCCTGTAATCTTAAAGCATTGGTCCACGCCCGGTGCCCTTCGCTGTCTTCAATCTCAATTCGCGCCCAGGGCCAGTTGTCAGGGACCCTGAAAACGGCTTTCTCAAAAGTGCTCGCCTTGTAAACCCACTTACCCAGGCTGCGGGGGCCCAGCAACCGGGCGAACTTGACCGGCGTCATCTCAATTTCGATGCGACCGGCACGACGGACGAAGGCACGCAACGTGGGTCCCTGGGTGGCGTAAAAATTTCCGTTGCGGATGGCCGCTACGATGTCGGCGGCGCTTTTTCGATCAACATTGACCATGATCCAGCCCCCTTTCCAAAACGGTTCTCCCGGTGAAAAATGGGCGTCATCCACTGCGATCCCGCTAAACTCAGGGCGGCTTTCCAAAATGGCATCCCAATAATGGCAGGCACCTCCCTTGCCGATTTCGCACTGGGAGGAATGGTTGTAGATCTCCATCCCGTCGAAAGGGTGCCGCAGGCCCTCTTCCAAGCTGTTGCCCGTCCAGTGGGGGTGAGCCCAAAAAAGCAATGCCCCCTGTTCGCGGGCCGCGCCGAGCGCATTTTCGATCACCCCATTGGATGAGATGGTTTGCTTCAGGCCAATGACCAGCACGTGGTAATAGCTGCCCAGGCGGTCGAATCCATCCAACTCCATGCCGTTGAGTACAACCAGCGGCAACGGCCCATTCGCATCGGCCAGAAAGGTTCTCCAATGGTCGCTCAGGGCGATGAAATCGTAACCCGCCTGAGCATATTTACGGGCCACCTGAGCGATGGTGAGATGACCGTCGGATTGATCCGAATGAAGATGCAGATTGCCCCGCAACCAGCATTTGCCCTTGAAGTTCATATCTATCTTCGACTGTGGGAATTACGCGCCATCTGTTTTCGTTGTCTTTCTATCTGAACGACCACTAGACAAGTCTGATCGCCACAAGATTGACAATCAGCAGCGCCATAAAAAGGTTTACGACGATCCACGCCCAATCGCCTTCGCTCATAACAGCACCTCTATCATTTGTTCGGTGTTCGTTTCAGTTGCCATAGGTTCGGAAAGTAACCGCGAACCATGATCGCCACAGTGCCGTCGCGGCATTAGCCGCGTATGAGCACCGTGTTAAATATTGGTGTGATGAAGGGGCAATGTTAACTGAAACCTGAATTGAGCGATTTTTTGGGAAGCTATGTGCTAAGATATTGAGATGCTAAAGTTTTTAAAAAGCGCAGGCATACCCATCGGATATGTCGAGCATTTTTGAAAGCTTTAGCGCTCAACAGATTGGTGCAGAGCGAGCAAAAAATCGCTCAATTCAGGTGAAAGTATCGAACCAGGATCTTAGAGTAAGATAAGGGGGCGCTGAGCGTTTCGATGCCGCCGGGGATTGAGGGTAACGTTGAGAGCAACGTATAGACCAGGCCAACGGAAACTGTGGCGATTTGAAAGGATGCGGAAGGGCTGAGTGGCGCGTCCCGGGGCATCGGACGCAATCATGATGGCGCTTCTAAATAAAGGTTGTGTAGCTTTTGGCCTTTATGCGTTCGAGGTCGGCACCGCTGATACCATCAACACCGCGACCGGTGCACACCTCATATCGGACATAACGAATCAAGGCCTTGATCGAATTGGCGTACCGGCGGACTTTATCGTGATTGCCATTCTCTTTGCCAAGGTTTTTCAAACAGTAGCGTTCCGCCTCGGTTGCCTCCTGGTTCGACAAAATAATAAAATCGTCAAAGGGGATGTTCAAGGTTTTGTCGACAAAATCTTGAATGTCAAATGTGCCTGAAATCATCTCATCACCTGTAAAGTGTTCTGTTAATTATGAATATTTTATTTTTATAATTATTTCAAACATTTAAATATTTTCGCCTACATATTAAACCCCGATTGTTAGGAAAATGTTAGAATCCTTCATAAATCTACACTCGCTCCAATTTTGCTGTCAACCATCTGAATTTTCATGGAATACTAACGCCCCGGCTCCGATAGCCGTGAATCGTTGATGTAATCATGGCGATTTCATCAAAATTTAACATCAGACACTTAAGCTGCTCTCCATCACGAAACGATGCATGCCGATTTATGAACCAAGAACGACGATAATATCTCTGCGCGGTCAACGATGGTTTGAACCTGAATTGAGGTATCCATGAATGGCGCACCCCGCGGCACTGAAAAGCAGGATATATTCAGCCTGCTATCCGCCACTTCTCACCGGCTTGTGATATGGGGGCTATCTGAGCAGGCCACCACGTTGCGAATGCGGGTATTTCGATCAAAAACCTACCAGGAGGCCATCGAATTGATCACGGAATACGAACGGATGGTGCCCCGCGATAGCCCGCCGCGCATGAAAGAGACCCAAAACCGTTGAAACGCGCGGGAGCGATCGCGTTGCAGCCCAAAACGACGGCATCGCGGATGACGAGTACAAGCCTTCTGGCTATGGCGTTTCAGGCAACAGCCGCCCATTTGGAAAAGCTGTCGGTGGGATGAGGTCGGGCCGACTGGCCCATCTGCTTGTTGAGCTCCCAGCTACGGATAAAGGCTGCCTCGAACGAACGTTTGGCCATATAGTTACGGGCGGCGACGCCCATGGCCCGGCTCATGGAAGCATCGAGGGCCAGCTTGGCCATAGTTGCGCACAGCGCCTCGGCGTTGTTGGCGGGTACGATCAAGCCAGTCTCATTGTCAACCATGTTCTCGCACGGCCCTCCCTGATCGGTGACGATCACCGGCAAGCCCGAGGCTTGGGCTTCGAGCACCACGTTTCCAAAAGTGTCGGTGGCGCTGGGAAATACAAACAGGTCCGCCGAGGCGTACACCTGAGCGAGATCGTCGCCATCGAGGTATCCGGTGAAAGTGGCCGGCGAGCCCTTGAGGGCCGTCTTGCATCTCCGTCCGGTAAGGGCCGTCGCCCACCACCACGAGATGCACAAGCCGGGTCCGCGTTAGCAGTTGGCGGAAGGCCGCAACCAGTAAAGGCAAGTTTTTTTCGCGCGATACACGCCCCACGTAGAGCAGTTTGACACAGGGCGCATCGATACCATAGCGGCTGGCGAAAATGCCGTTGCGATGCGCTGGATTGAAGCGTTCGATATTGATGCCGCGCGGAAAGAGATGAATCTTGTCGGGGTTGATACCTTTGCTCACCAGTTCCTGCTTGGTGCTCATAGAGGGCACCTTAATCAGGTCCATCTGGTCATAATACCATAGAGTATACTTCCAGGTCAGCTCTTCGATGGCCTGATCGCCGGTCAAGGCCTGGGCGTATTGCGGAATCTGAGTATGGTAGGTACCGCTGATAGGCAGCTTCAACATGCGTGCAACCGCCAGCGCCGCCAGGCCCACCGGGCCGGGGGTGGCACTGTGAATCTGATTGAATCCCTCACGGTAGCAGTAGTCGAGCATTTCCAACAGCGGCGGGTAGAAGATCTTTAGCTCTGGATACTCGGGGAGGCCGTAAGCGCCCACGGCCTGGAAATGACGCACCCCGGCATTGTTGCCATGCTGCTTGTCGTGGCAGGTGATAATCGTCAGGCCCAGATGATGTTTGCGGGCCGTCCGGATTTGGCGCTGCATGGTAAGGGCAACCCCGTTAACCTCGTAAAAGGTGTCGGTAAAATGGGCCACTTTTAGGTCTCGGCCGGTTTTGGCTGAATCTGCGGGCGCCAGGCGCTGCTCGATATCTTTGACGATGTTACGATCCTTGGTAAACTGGCTATAGGCGACAAAATAGGGCGCCATTAGCGTATAGAGCCCACCGGCACTGCCCAGGGAGTGAAAGATATTGAAAACGTTGGCACCATGCACATGATCCATCAGGTGATCGGCAAACTGCCGGAAAACCGCATGCGAAACTTTGTTGGCAAAAGCGAACCAGTGCTGCTCCAATTCTTCGCAACCGGCCCCTTTTTGCCGAATCAGCGTCATCACTTCGGGATCCTGCTGCAACAGCTTACGCGTCTCTCTTTGAATCAGCGTCTGCAGGCTCTGGTTCTTTGGTTTGCGCTGACGGCGGCGCTGGTTGAAGTAGAGGTAAATCTTCGATACCACACTGCTGCTTTCAGGGGCGGTAGCGTTCTGCGGCCGCAGGATATAGTCCAGAAACTGGATCAAGACATCCTTGTCCACCATACGCTTTAGCCCGAATTTGTGATGGTAGTATTGATAGGCGATCCCGTAGAGGTTGTGAGCCATGGTTAGGGGGACAGCCGCGCACCCTCGCACCAATGCGTTGTCGTGGACGATGCCGTCAAAAAAGGTGTCAAGGCTTGAGGCCCCGGGCACTTCGGTAAAAGTACGGGCGATGTTCAAACCGCTGTGGTCATCGGAACCACCCACTAAATACTTACGCCAAGGGCGTATGCCCACTGGCGCCATATTCTGACGGTCGGCCAGCGTTTCCATGATCGACGGGGTCAACGACGCCAGAGTCGCCGACAAAAACCGGTTCATCTGGCCGCTGCGGGCGCCGTTGGCTTCAAAATGATCAAAGAGCAGCAGTAACTTTTCAAACAGGTCCGGCGTTAGACGATCATTGATGGCATAGAGCGGATGGGCCACGGCGTGGTGAATGCGCTTTGAACGCAGGTAGGACACCAGGTCGGTAATATTCTCGCGCACCCGCTGGATCTCCTCATGCTGGGTCTCGTTGATATCCCAGGCCAAAACGTGCACCTTGCAACCGTTTTCGGGGAAGTAAGTGGTGATCTCTTCACTGACGAAAACCCCCGGCAGGTGAGCGATCTCGGCCACGCCGGATATGCGGTTGTGGTCGGTAATCGTTACCCGGGTCATCCCCTTCTCCCGGGCGATGCGGTACAATTTGCCCGGTGCGGTAAAGCTCTCGGGGCAGCCGATCTTCTGTAAAAACCACTGCGAGGGTCGCGTGGAGTGGCTGGAATGGACATGCAGGTCGATGCGCAAAATGGGATCCTTTTGTTGGTGTCCTTCAAAGCAACTGCAGTGGTCGCTTAATCCACCCAAGAACCTATAGATTCGATCTAAAAGAAGCGTTGCAGTTGGACCCTTAAAAACCACGGTTATATTTGGGGACAGTTAATCCCAAGATAGAAATTGGTTAGGAGTCGCTGAAGATGTCGGCACCGCTATGCGTGGGTCAAAGGACCATCAATCCCCGGCGTCATCATAGCCGGGGGCAAATCGTGTATAGCGTGCCAGGAAGTTATGATTGTCGTTATCGTAACTGTTTTGTCCTAAAAATTATTATCACCCTAGCTGAACCGACAATGAATCCATATGTGTAGATGTTCCACAGGATCTTTGCATCCACGGCCTGGTCCTGCTACACTGCCCTGACATGGCAGCGACAGACGAAATAACGTTCAAATGGAAAAGACAAATCCAGTGCGCCTGCGATCAGATCAAGCCCTGGTACCCCAAGACCATATTGCTGATCGGTTCCATGGCGCGCTACCTGCTTGGCATCGATAGGGACCACAGCCCCAACGATATCGACCTTCTGGTGGTAGTCGACAACCCGCTTTTGGACTTTAAGACCCGCCCCGCCGAACTGCCCATCGAGCTTCATCGCTACCAAATCGAAGAGATGATTCAGATCGCCTATAGCTTGCGATATAATGCCAAGTCTGTAGCGCTTTCCAAGCTCTACGGAAAAACCGTCCTTAAGCAACACTCCCGTGACATCATCGCCGCTGCGCTGCTGCTGGGCCCCCGCTACAATGATTTTGGCATCGAACAGATCGAGATCGACGGCCAAACCGACCCGCGCGACTACTCCATCCATCAGGTGCTGTACGGAAACCGTTGGTGGCAGGCCTTAAGCCGCTATGCCACAAAACGCCGGGGCCCAATAGGTTGGTTGAGCGACAAAATGTTCTACCTGGACCGGTTTGAGGGGGAGAAGTAGTCCGGAAATCCGCGTTCCGGGGTGTTTATTGGCAAGAGATCGGTGGTGACCCGCCAGGGCGGGATAGTCGTTGAAACAGGCTCAAGCGGATCAACATTAGTAGCCAGCCCCCCTCACCCCCTGCGCACCTCATAACCCACCATCAATTCCCCCCTCGAGGGGGGCCAGGGGGGTGTCAGACCCTTCCGAAGTTCCAATCAGTTCATTGCGGAGGAGCGTAGCGCCGTTGTTTACCCGCCGACCGTGTGGCGGGTTTACCCGCCGGCGGGTGTCGGGGGTATTCCTCGAGTCACCAACAACATTACCCCGGTGGCCAAGCCGGTGCGAACAGCTCCCCATGGAGACTGGCGAAATCGGCTGGTTTGTGCGATCCGTGCGACGCAGATGGGCCTGATCATCGTCTAGCTTGAGGTCGGGTCGGTGTGCGCGGCCATTGGTTTCTCTCGGTCCGGTGAGACACATACGCTGGTGTCCACCACCGTGTGCATGCCCCGCTTTCGGCGGCTGGCCAGCAGCGCGGTTAAAAAACCTGCATCAACGGCTCGCCGCCGGAAAAGGTTAGTCCGCCGCCCGAGGTGTCGTAAAAGATGCAGTCTTTTTTAATCTCAGCGAGCAGATCATCAACCATAATCCGCCACCCCACGGTTTCTGGGTCACCAGCACCACCTTCTTTTCGCGAACCACCACGTTGCCCGGGCTCGAGCCCGGGCTTCTGTCCCTCCGGATTGTGGTACCAAGGATTTTGGGGACATTCTGTGACGATCTGTTTGGCGATACCTAATGCCCCGTCGCAGACACTCTCTGAACACCGACATGCTGCAACCATCACCACAGGACGAAATCTGTGCAGATTATGATGGCTATGGCCTCGATCCAGCAGATTATAACCAGATCGGGGACATTCGGCCTTACAGATTGATATTGGTGGACGCTACGCTCCCCCAAACCCCCGCCTGAGGGCAGAGTTCCATCGCAAATCAGAGATCAGAGAACTTCATCGACCAGAGTTTCAAAGGCCGGGGGACACAACCCGAAAACCAACGTTGAAACCGGTCGCACGGATGAGCCAGTGGCGACAAGCGCAGCGCACGCGTGCTCGATCGAAGTCGAACGCCCCGCCGCGCAACACACGCATCACCTCTTCCGGGGGCTGAAAGATTCTCTCGTCCATCGATCGGATCGTATGGATACCGATAATCTGGTTTATTGAAGTCCCCTCCCCGACAGGCTGAGTGTCCATTCCCACACATTCCCGCTCATGTCGCAGCATTCGAAAGAACTGTTTCCCGTCGGATAGATCCCCACCGGTGTGGTTGTGCCGATATTCATGTCGAAGTTACATCGGTTAGCGTCCGGTTCTTCGCTACCCCAGGTAACCCGCTGGCCTTGGTCGCCTTTAGCCGCCTTTTCCCATTCGGCCTCACTCGGCAACCGGACGGGTTCACCACAACACCCACTTACCCACTGGCAAAAGGCCACCGCATCGTACCACGTTACGTTAACCACCGGGTGGTTGGCCATTTTCGCCAGCGGATCGTTGCCTTTCCAGTGCCCCGGTACAGGATGGTCTTTTGCTTTGACAAACGCAGCATATTGAGAATTCGTCACGGGTACTTCGCGATGCGAAAGCCCGGTAAGCGTAAAGTTTGAGCGGGTTTTTCGTATTCTGAAAAACTTTCATCGCCCATCGTGAAATCACCTTCTGGAACCTCGCACCATCTAATGTCGGGCACGTCATTAACCACACTGACACCGGGCCGAGGATCTTCCAATATGCTGAGCACGCGGCCGGCATCTGCGCGTTCCGGTGGCGTGAGGTCTCGTGCTCCAGTATTGCCACCATGCGTTCTGTGACGCGTCTGAGGTAATGCTCTCCGCCCTCCGGCTCCTCATCTTGTATGACGACCTTCAATCCAACCTGTACCGTCATCAAGCCCGACCATAGGGCCGCACGCCAGTCTCTTTCCGTTTCCGGCTCAGTGCTGGGGCAGAGGTCGTACATTAGATCCAGTAAGACGGTCTGGTTGCGCCGGTTGTAAAGCAGCTCTTCGCCAGCCAACAATGCGGATAGAGACCAGAAGTCACCGGCATTGGCATAACAACGTAGCTTGCGCCCGAAGGCCGCCCGCTGATTATGTAATTACCGGCCAAATTCTGGAAGGTACGATGCGGAAAGGTGTAGGTTAAAGGTATGCTTGCGGATTCATCGCCCCCTTCGCCCACCAGCACACCTGCGCGTTTATCAACATAGTCAAGGAACTCACCAGCTAAACTTAATTTACCTAAAAATTCAGGCGTTTCCAACACTTCAATAAGGGTGCCACGCCGCAATTTACCCTGTTCGTTGGCTTCATACTGGTGAGCGTCATGGGCCAGTCGCTCGAGAATCATACGCATTTTGAGTTCATCGCTCAGTATAGCGCCCAAAGCCTGTGACGCATTCAACCCCTTGTAGCGCTGCCAGCGATGCAACAGCACGGTAACGGCTTGATGGTACAACCGCACGCGTTCACGGGGTAAGCCTACATTGCGCTGGTGAATAATAGCCATGGTGGTCAGCAGCATCGGATTTTTAGCCAGTTCTTCGAGATCCGGAGAGAGTGCAGCCTGGGTAAGATCGTCGCGCCGCTCTTCAGCCGTGCTCGTCGCCAACCTTTTCAGATCCACTTGCGCCTGGTACCAGCCTTTCACAAACCGTGCGATTTTCTCTATATCCAAGGGAGCCAACCGGTGCTCACGAAAGTTGGACAAAACGGCTTTACCTAGTAAGAACGAACGCGGCAGGTAACGATGATGTTGTTGATCTCTGGGTAAGCATCCTTCATGGCATCCAATGCCCACCCCCACCTGTTCCCGGGAACTCTCGGTGGCCTCGTCCATCCCGTCGAAGATCATCAATACCTGTCCATTGCTTAGTGCCGCTTCAAGCACCTTCATGAATGGTTTGGCCTTAAGGGGCATCTCCTCCACGTCTGTTTGCCATTGTTCGTGAAGGGCCTTGACCAGCCGCCTATTTCTATGGCTGGTGGACAAGCCGTCCAAGTTAAGACCGGACAGCCGAGGAGCAAGATCACTTAGGTTGGTCAATACAGGCAGTATGTCGGCCGCCCAGCCGGTAGGGGGATCTTTGAGGCCCAGACAGGCGGCGGCCAGCCAAGCTGCCAATTGTTTGACAAAAGTGCTCTTGCCGCTGCCGGATCGCCCAGCAACACCACCTTGCCTCCATGGTGGCCACTCCCATGGCGGAAAGCGGTCGTTGCTTTCACGCATAAATTTACCGAGTTGCTCACCATGTCCGATGGCTTCATCAGGTCTCTCAGCTGGCGTCAGGGTGTCCATCTCTACGTAAACTTGATCCATTCGCACCGTATCCCCAACACCCTCCTCCCCGCCGATTACGGCCATGGGCAGCACCTGACAGTAATTGTAAAGCCGCTTTAAATAGTCGTTTCGAGCGGTGGTTAATTGTTCGTCTATGTCCTTTTCCAGTGAAGACCTTTTTATCGCCACCCACATAGTCTCCGCGAATTTTGAGATCTCGACCGATGAAATCACCTTGCCGAACATCAATATCGCTCTCCACGTGTGCCCCTCCGCTCGTGGCCACGTCCCCATCTCCCGTTTGGATGACGCCTCCCCGCATGGTGTTTGCAACAACGTTTCTTTCCCCTATCACAAGAACCAGTCTGTCAACGTTGTCCTTGGCTTCCTGGGCGACTCTGAAGACCAGCCGCCAGCAGGCAACCCTTTACCCCCTCGCACCAGCGCCACGGGGAAATCCTCACTGGCGATGTTAACAAAGGGCCGCTGCTCGATTTTATACATTTCCATTGCCGTCTCAGGAACGGAACGGTCCAGATAGTTCATCAGGTTAGAAAGCCGCACCACTTTTTCGCCTGGATCGTTGGCGGCGCCTTGCAACGCTTCCAGAAGGTGACGGGTAAAGATACTAAGTGTACCATCCGTGCGTATATAAGATTCCTGGTGGCCTCGTGACGATGTGAAAACGGCGCGCCCCTCGCCCTTCTGTAGGGCGTCCAGTAAGGTTTCGGGTGGTGCGCTTTTAGCGAAGCCGGAAGGCAGCTTTACCGGCCTGGTATCTTTAGCAGTGGCCATACCCTCCGCGTGACAGCTATCGATGAAGACGAGTAATCCGTTTGGCAGGGATAGCGCCTATCGCCGTATTGAAATCGTCGGCAGACAATGCGAGAACCCTGCACGTCAAACGGTTCGACATCATGAGGAATCAGGTAATAATAGACCAGAATTTTCATCCAACCATCCATGACCAGAGTAAAAAACCACAATGGTGGCCTCACCGGATTATGTTGGGCACAGGTTCCAAGCCAGGCCAGGGCGTTGAGGATTTCCGGACTGTTGGCCTTTTGGTCATGCAACAGCCGCACGTGATCTTCGCTTTCAGGGTAGGCACACAGGGCGGGATCCACCAGCAAATTGCTCAGGGCGGCCATGTCTTTTACCGTGACCGGGAGCGACCATTTAGGATAATTAGCAATATCCCCTACGCCGACAAGTAACGCATAGCCGTGGTCGAATGTTTGGGTCATAGCAGTGTATCCTTTCTGCAACAACCATGAAATGGTGTGGGTCTGCACCGGCCCGGGCGTGGGACCGCTTACGGGTGGGGTGCAGACCCCTTTTATATATGCCCGGCGCACAACTGGAAGGGTAACTAAATTCCCCCTCCCTTTTGATACGCTCGGCCGGGAATCGGCTGCACCGGCCTTCTTCCGTGCTGCATAAGCCGTAACCGATGCAGAGTACTGGCCGGCGGCCTTTGTAAGGCCACCGGGTGAAAGCCGTGGGACACAATACCCGAAAACCAATGTTGTTGTTCCGGTTGTTCGGATTGTTCCTGTTGCGATAAGCGCAGCGCACGTTGTTCTGCATTGTTGTTGAACGCCCCGCCGCGCAACACACGACGTCGCAGCCGACCCCCGCAACACCCGCCCCCGGGCGGGCAGCTGCCAATGATTTGGCGGTCTGCTTTCTGCCAGGCACCCAGCAGGCGACCTATTTCCGCCACCATGGTGCCCGGCGTGCTGGTATTGGCCGTCGCTGAGCCAGCGCCCAGCCGGTGTGCAAGCCGCAAGTATAGCCGCACCTTGTTAAGGCTGGCATCGGCTCTGGGTCAGCAATCCGGCACGCTGGGCGCCGCGCATTTCGTTGGCCTCCAGAACGCTTTCCTGAAAATCCAGAACCGCCTTGAGCATTCGCCGTGTGACGGTATGGCGATGGAGACGCGGGAAATGGTTGGTGGCAGGCACCAGCCAGGCCAGGAAGTCGTAGGTTTTGTGTAAAGATAGGCATTATTTTTTGCCGACTCAAAGCATCACCTCCGCCCAGAATGGCAGCGCCTTAGCCCCCAAGTATCAGCAATAGCGCACATGATTTCATCCACCCCTGTAAAGAGAGGTCATTCAGCTGCTGAAAATCCACTCGTCCCCGGCAATAACCTGTGACCATTCGATTCAGTTTGCGGCGGTAACTCGACACCCTTTCTCCGCAACAACAGACGGTGGGTAGGGTACAACACGAATCCCAGGAAACGAACCCCTTCGGTCACAGGGCGTACCTGAGCTTTGTTCGACATGCAGTGTCACTGCGTATCGTCGCCAGTTTCTCGATGATCGCTGTCCTCCATTTCCAAAGTGTGCGCTTGTTTTCGGCAAAAAGCAAAAAATCGTCTACGTATCGCATATAGGCCTTGCATCCAAGCTCACGCGTCACGAAGTGATCAAAAGGATTCAGGTAGCAATTGGCCCAGAACTGGCTGGTCAGATTGCCGATGGGCAACCCCCTGGACCGGTTGATAGCATACAGGTCGTCCCCGCGAAAGTAGACCATTTGGTATTCCTTCGCCAGAACATCTGCACCAATTTGCAAAATAAGCGCAACCAGGTGGCGGATGGCGCCATCCTTATACGAAACGGTTGAGCGTGCGCTGGAGAATGCGATGGTCGATGGATGGAAAGAACTGGCGCAGGTCGCCCTGTAATACATAGGGATAACGGCACATCCAGCGTTGGGCCCGACAGTACCCAGAGCCAGGTGGGTTCCTTTATTCACCTGGTTCGCATAGGAATGTTTAATGAAACTGCGCTCAAAGGCCGGTTCGACAATGGTGCATAGCGCATGGTGGACCACCCGGTCCCGGAAAGATAGCGGCGCTCACCAGCTCCGCTTGGGTCGTGAATGGTGAAGTTGGTATACTTGCCGGGGTGGTAAGTCTCATTTGTCCAGTTCATCTTGAAGCCACACCAGGTTGTCTTCCAGCCTGAATTCGAAGTCTGCAGCGGGACCCGTGGCCGCGCTTACCTTTGGCTGCTTTGCGGTAGGCCGAGATGGAGGTTCTCCCAAATATAAATGTCGGCATAACTGCCGTGCACCTGTGCACACCATTGTTCGTCCGTAAAGTTAGTGTCTACCGCCAGACAGCGGTATTGATGTTGAGGTACGCTGCGTCCCCCACAGCCCCCCGCCTGAGGACAGAGTTCCATCGCAAAACAGAGACCAGAGAACTTCATAGATCAGCGTTTCAAAGGCACGGGGGAGACAACCCGAAAACCAATGAAGTAGCCCCGGAGGTTCGGAAGTACCAGTTGCGATAAGCGCAGCGCACGAAGTCCCAGATCGTAGTCGAACGCCCCGCCGCGCAACACACGAATTTCGTCACTATCAAGTTTTTCATCAACCTGTATCTCGTAATTTTGATAGTTTTTCACATATTTTGTGCGACACCATTCCCACATGTTGCCGCCCCATGTCCGCTGCGCCACATGGGGCCCTCACCGGCAGGAAAGATACCTTACAGTGCTTGTGGCACCGATTTCGGCGATACATCGTATTGGCGCATCTATTGTCGAATTTATTGCCCCAGGGATAGATGCCCGGCCGTCTGTGCGACGGGCAGCTCGCTCCCACTGTACCTCAGTGGGCAGGCGAACTGCATATCCGAGCCGTTCACTTAACCAATCTGCAGTAAGCCACGGCCTCTCATACCAACTGACACCCACCCGGGGTGGTTGGGCGTTTGAAAAATCGGCATGAATTTTCGAGGGCCATCAATTTCTTCTTTCTGGCGCCAGTTCCACCCTACGGCGGTCCAGAAACCTCTCTTATCGTAGCCGCCATCCTCAACGAATAGCCTGATATTGGATTACAGTGACAGGGTAACGGCTGATACTGATTAGAGGCGCTTTGATCAGATCACATTCAAACTGGGGTTGTTTACATCACCATAATAGCTATACCATCGACTGTTTTATCGCTACCCATTACGAAAAGGCCCGGTATCCACATCGCACCATGCGATGTCGGGCAGACCTTCATGTAGCCCCACACCAGATCGCTGATCGCCGAGCCAGCCTAATGCGCTTCCGGCCGACGCCCTATCCACAGGCCGGCAAATGTCCCCTGTCAACCAAAGACTCCAGCCATCCGCGGACAACATCTCCAGCTTGCGGGCCGTCGGGCGAATCCAACTCCTTTATATGCTTGTAAATACCTCGTATCGACGAGCAACTGACCAGCCATCAGTGCCGCCCACCAGCCGTTTTCGGAAACGCTGCTATGCGGTATTTCACCGCAGGGGATCGGGCACATATTGCTCCACTAGGCTCCAGGCTGCATAGGGGGTGCCGCGAGCGACTTTGGCCCCGGCCAAGAGGAACACTTCCCGCCATCGTTCAGGATCCGCTTTGGCCAGTTTGACAAGCAGTTTTGGAAACATGACCTGCGTCAGGTGGCGTGCGGCCATGTATTCCTGGAAAGGTGCGGTGGGGAAAAACTGAAGACGCCCTCGCCTATGTTGTTCAAAAGACCAGCACGATCCCGTATGTAACTGCAATACACGTGCCGGCCGCAAGTCGGGGTTGTCAGCGGCCGAGACCAACGCACTGACAACTAATTGGCCCTCGCTCAATATCGGCTACACCCTGGGGATCGGCCTGCTTTTTATGGGCCTCATAGGCCAATTTTTCCAGCGCTTGCTTGATCTTTTTTGGGAACAACTGACGATGGCAGCCCATTCAGCTTGCAACACCTGGTTGGCCTTCCTCGTCTATCATGTATTTTGGACGCTCCCAGATGTCCAATCGAGAAGTTCCAAGCTCTCACCGTAAAGCTGCTCACGCGCCTCTCGGTAGGCTGCCGCCGCGCCATGCATGCAGCGACGCCATCAGCGTAAGTAACAGTGGACGAGGAGCCCACACTCGGCAAGGTGCAAGTTGTGATCGATGGCGTCTTTGAGCAGCCGTGCTCCGCCCCTTGGGCCTCTTGCGCTGAAATATGACGTCGTGCTTTGGCTATGTGCTTGTACCAGCGGTCGATAAAGGCATGGATGTGCTCCTCTAAGGGAGCCAACCGCGCCTCCTCAACATCGTGGCAAATGCCACTGCTGGCGTTGGTAGGCATAGGTTCGGCTGGTGAGTAAAATACCGCACCTTGGGAAACTGCCCGCTTGAACTCCAAGACGGCCTGTTTAATACGCTCGCGCATCCGGTGTGCTTGCGGTACTTCATCAAACCCGTCAAGGAAAAGAGCTCGCCCTCTTCAAGCCAGGTGTTGGCGAAGCAGGGGGGCAAAGCTTTCAAGCGAACTACCCAGTCTCTGCTTGATATAGGCCCATAGCGTCTCGCTTTGAGGCAGCGCGCCCAACACTACGGCAAATTGGCGCAAAACATGATATGCACCGGAAGCAGAGCACCGGGGTCCCGCGAATTCCACTCCTTGCCGAAGTCGCTCCAAGTTGGCGTCTTTTAACCCCAGCAGTTCCACCCAGCCAGACATAAGGACAGAAAATTGGCGAAAGTACTCTTACCGCTGCCGGGATCGCCCAGTAATGCAGCGTAGGGCGTCTCGGCAGCAAAAGATAACGCGGATTGTCGCTGATCGGTATCGAATTCTTGCTGCAGCCTGAGATTTGCCGCTTTTGGATGCGTAGTTGACTCCAACTTTTCAACCCTTGTCCCTCCTGTCTGGCTGCTGCGAACGGTATCCAAAGCTGTGTAAACCGCTGCCAATTCCAGGCGCGTGTCCTGCTGGTCGCTCACTATGTGCCGATCCACACCTGATAAATCCAATTTACCGGTGTCGGTCACAACTTGGTTAAGATAGGTCCAGAGTAATCTTCGGGGGTCTGTTTCTCCTGGTTTAGGTTGTCCTATAAACAGAGCGGTCTGGATGGTGAGTGTTTCCACACTGCCAAAATGAGCGGCCTGATCACCTGTCTGGATGACGTTGTCCCGCAGGTTTTCACCCATCACATTGCGGTCACCTCTGGATTGCAAGCGGTGTGCAGTTTTGTAAGCTGGCGCTTTAAGTTCTTGATTTCGGCCTGGAGTTTTTCTTTGCTTCGATCTTCCATAGGGCTGTCTAAACTATTTTTTACATCGACCGCCTAACGGCGATGTTCATGTCGGGAAGCGTTGCGCTCCCTCAAACCTCGTGGCCAGAGGGCAAAGTTTCAAATGCCTGGGGACACAACCCGAAAACCAACGCCGCCGTACCGGGAGCCCGGATCGAGCCTGCCGCGGTAAGCGCAGCGCACCTCGTTCTGGAGGTCGAGAAACGCCCCGCCACGCATCACACGAAGGACTTTTCGCGATGCTGAAAGGTTTTCCCGCCCGTCCGTCGGATCATAGGGATACTGATAATCTAATTTATCGGCAGGATGCTCCCATGTGCCCGCTCTTTCCCCACAAGCTGAGTGTCCATTCCTCCACATTTCCGCTCATATCGCAGCACTTGAATGGACTGTCTCCCTCCGGATAGGTCCCCACCGATGTTGTCGTACCGATACTCATGTTGAAGTTGCAGCGATTGACGTCCGGCGCCTCGTCACCCCATGGGTAAGCTCGCTGGCCCTTGTTACCTTTAGCCGCCTTTTCCCATTCGGCTTCGCTGGGCAGCCGTATCAGCCGCCACATCGCCTACTCAACCACTTGCAAAGATCCACCGCATCGTACCATGTGACGTTAACCACAGGATGATTGGATAGGTCTGCGGGCGGCTCATTTCCTTTCCAGTGATCCGGCGCAGGGTGATCCTCAGCTGTGACAAACGCTGCATATTGAGCATTTGTCACAGGGTACTTCGCAATTTTAAAGCCCGATAAGCTCACTGTGTGGATAGGCTTCCCATATGATTCCCAGTCTTCCGGCATCGAGCCATCCGGTTTCCAGTCGTCATCGCCCATTAGAAACTCGCCACCTGGCACTCCGCACACTCCATTGCTGGCACGCCATTAACCAGCCGTCACCTGGCCTAAAATCTCCCAATGCGCTGAGCACGCGGCCGGCATCTGCACGTTCAGGTGGTGTGAGCATGTCACTTTGCATGATGGTAACCATCCGTGGTATCAAGCGGGTCAAAAATAAATTTCCACCGTCCGGTTCATCATCGCGCGCAATTTGGTCAGAACCCAACAACTTGGCCATTTGGCCAGACCACAACACTGTGCGCCAATCCCGCACGTTTTGAGGTTCTGGTTCCGGGCAAAGACGATACATCAAATCCAGAAAAGAGGTTTGGCTTCGTCGGTTGTAGAGCAGTTCTTCGGTGCCCATTTGCACGGCTAACTGCCAAAAATCGCCGTTCTCTGCGTGACGCCTCAGTGAACGCGCCACACCTCTACCGGCAATCAGATGACATCCAGCTAAATATTCTTGGAAAGAGCGGTGTGGAAAGGTGTAAGTCGCAGGAGTGCCCTCTTTTTCATCACCCCCCTCACCCACCAGTACCCCGGAACGTTGATCCACATAGCTTAGCAATTCATCCGCCAAGGCAAGGTTATTCAAGTGATTGGGCTTTTCCAATATTTCAAGAATGTCTTTACGAAGTAGCTTTTCTTGTCCCTTACATTCCCTTTCGTGAGCTTTGTAAGCGAGGACTTCCAGAACTGTGCGTATAACTAGCTATCTTTCAACGCTTCCAATAGGTTATCTGCAATCTCTATACCTTTGTGTTTCTGCCACATAGTCAACAAAACTTCAACCGCTACGTTGTATAAACGAACGCGCTCTCTTGGTAACCCAACATTTTTTTGATGAATGATTGCCATGGCAGTCAGGAGCATGGGAACCTCCGCCAACTCTAGAGCTCTTCAGATTCGGTCGCGTTGATCAGGTCTTTACCCATTGCTTCCGCGATGTCCGGTGTCAAGCGCCCCCAGTTTAAGCTGGGTGTCGGTACCATCTTCTAATAAAACTTTCGATCTTTATTAATGTCGAAGGAAGATAATATATGAGAATTAAACCTATTAATTACAGTACGACCCACATACGATCGAACGCGGCAGGTGACAATGATATGCTCTATTTCGGGATAATTTTCAACTAAAGCTGATAGCGTCTCACCTATAAGTTCGCGATTGTCCGTCGGCACTTCATCCAATCCATCAAAGACCAATAAAACCTCGCCATCTACAAGCGCTCTGTCCAGGACGGCGACGCAATCGGGCGCTCGCATCACTTCCATGTCTGCATACCATTGATCATGGAGTGTCTTGATTAGTTCTTTTTTTCGTTCCGGTGCTTGCAATTTTTCCAGCGGTTTCTTGAACAACTTAGTCGAAAGGGCGCGCAATTCAGTAAATACTGGGAATAATTTTTTCTCCCAGCCTGTAGGCAGTTCACGCAGACCGAGACTGATACTCACTATCCGTGCCAACAGCTGCTTCACAAATGTGCTTTTTCCGCTTCCGGGGTCCCCTAAAAGTACCAAGAACTTTTCTGTGGTCGCTGCCTCAAGTGCCGTTAATCGAATAAGCCCATAATCATGCCAGAGCTCCATGTCCTTAAAGTGATCATACTCAGGCCTATTTCTTAAAGATGCAATATACGTTTCAGTTTCAAGCTCCACATAAACCTGGTCAAGCCGCACATCATTCTTTAAGCTGTCATCGCCACCCATGACCCCAAGTGGTAGAACGTTACAGCGTTGGCGCAGTAGCTTGAGATAGCGTTCCAAAGCCGTGTCGGCGGGATCTGGCTGGCCTTTTTGGTTAATATTAACCCGGCAATAAAATACTCCAACTTAATTCAATAGTATGCTATAGCTTTTTGCATGGAAAAAATCGATGCACGAAAACTACCACAGAGGCCCAGCAGCAATTCCGGAATCAAGCAATCCGACTTAGAAAATCCGGAAAAAACTACAAAGAGATTTCCGAGATTATCGGCGTTCATCACCAACCACATCTGCAAATGGTACAAAGCCTATCTGCAAGATGGAAGCCATAAGCAATTCGAATCAAGAAAAGAGGCCGACCTAAAGGAAGCGTGCCGGACACTTGACCGTCAGAGCAAGAAAAAATTTTGAAAAAATCCATGCGAGATAAATGTCCCGACCAAATGAAGCTGCCCTTTTGCTTATGGACGCGTATCGCGGTTCAACAGTTGATCAAGCAGCTTTGGGCGATTGATATGCCGATTCGAACCGTGGGTGAATACCTGAAAAGATGGGGCTTTACGCCCCAGAAGCCATTGCGAAAGGCCTACAAACAAAATCCAAAAGCGGTGAAAGCTTGGATGACACAAGACTATCCTGAGATTAAAAAAAGAGCCCAAAAAGAAAAAGCAGAAATCCATTGGGGCGATGAAACCGGGCTGTGCAACGATAGCTACCATGGTCGCAGTTATGCTCCCCGTGGTGAAACACCAGCGGTTAAGCTTTATCCCAGATGTGAACGGGTCAATTTGATCTCTTCGGTGACTAATCAAGGCAAAGTTCGCTTTATGGTCTACAAAAAACGGATGAATTCGCAAACGCTGATAAAATTCATGAAACGGCTGGTTAAGAGTCAAAGAAAAAAATATTCTTGATTCTTGATAACCTGAAAGTTCACCATAGCCATATGCAGTCAAAGATTGGTTGAAAGAGCATGAAGATCAAATCGAGGTTTTCTTTCTACCATCGTATTCACCGGAGCTTAAACCCTGATGAATATCTCAACTGCGACCTTAAAAGCCGGCGTTCACTCCGGGGTACCAGCCAGAGATAAAAAAAGCAGCTCGGCCAAAAGGCAATCTCGCATTTGAGAAAACTCCAGAAACTACCTGGTCGCGTTAAAAAATATTTTAAGCATCCGAAAATTGCTTATGCCGCATAAAGTTTATCTATTTAATTGCCGGGTTGATATATTGAGTACCGATGTACACTCCACCGCCAGTGGATACGCTGCCATTACCAGTTTGAATCACACTGTCTGATATATTTTCAGCCACCACATTACGATCGCCCATTACCAGAGTACCGTCGCGATGCAATGTAAAATTGCTGTCAAGTTGCGCCAGTTGATCCTTCAAGGTGTCGGTAAACCAGGTGCGATCCGCCTTGTTTAAATTAGCTTGAATTTGATGTGGGGCTTGGAACTCGGCCAGTAGCGTGTCCAGGGTTTGCCTCCACTGGTCATCGCCCTGAGCGTTATTGATTAGCTCGGTTGCGAGATCCTCTTCACTTCGATCTCTCCAAGACTGGATCTGGTTGG
Organism: uncultured delta proteobacterium; assembly: GCA_963783425.1. Classification (GTDB taxonomy): domain Bacteria; phylum Desulfobacterota; class Desulfobacteria; order Desulfobacterales; family QNYZ01; genus CAWANO01. The sequence continues at coordinate 108,527 of CAWANO010000002.1, read as the reverse complement.
CGATGAGATTGCCGCCAACACCGCCAACAACACCGGTAAGAGCGGCTACAGAGGCAAAGTCACCCTGGGTGGCAGCGCTGATAACCGGCAGGATCGTGGCAGAACAGAGCGTTCCGTAAAGCATGCTAGGCGTCATCCCATTCAAACGTTTTGACAGCTTGTTAAGTTTTTCTGAAACGGCTTGCCGCCAATTTTCCATGTCCATGACAAGATCCTCATAGGATTTTAGGTTGATCGTATTTATGTAATTTGGTGTAGAAAAAAGGATGAGTGAAAAATTCGATAGAGGAATCTGACGTTCATTTGACCTCACTTTTGTGCCTTCGCAAGCTCGATCACGGTGTTCAGGGTGACGTCTATACCGAACGCCCAGGAGAACGCTTTTGTGAAGTCCGCAGCAGTCCCAACGGATTTTCCGCACCCTTTTTCGCAGGTTATCACGAATTATTTGACTCGAATCAAATGACTTCATGGCTCGCTAAAGACATTGGGGCTTACGTTAAGCGCGCGGAGATATTCCAGATGGATGGGCTTTAGCGGCTTGACCAGCTGCCGCTGGCCGGCGGATTTGACCACCAGGATGTGAATAAACTTGGTGGTCATCATAAACGCCGTTGGCCGCTTGGTGGGTTTGTCCTTCCAGCCGGTGATCGTGGAGCCAGTTCGCTGGATATACTGTCTTAGGCACCGTTCGATGAGCCTCCAGATCAAAAGAGCAATCAGCAGTACAAGGCCCAGGGCTTCGATGCGATGGGGCCTTTTCAAAAAGATGCTGTTAACGATAACCGGGTCCTTGAGAAAGCCGAAGTTTCTCTCGATGCCGCTCTGGCTTTTGTACAACCGGGATTTTTGGGGACGTCCGTGATATTTGAATATACGCCGAAAGGGCCCTTGAACCAGCGGACGTGCTCGCTGAACTGAAACGCCGAGATATCACCATCGAACAAAAGATTTTTGGGGACGTCCGTGGATTTATGGGGACGTCCGTGAATTGTGAATTTTGGACATACGCCGAAAGGGCCCTTGAACCATCGGACGTGTTCGTTGAACTGGAACGGCGAGATATCTCTATCGAGCGGACGATCCGCGATATCGGTCCCGAATGATCGCCGAAAACTAGAAGGCGATTCTGGTGTGCCTTCGGAAAAATTCCCAGATCTGCCGGGTGGCATCGAAACCATGCAACGGATCGCCATCAGATAGCCGCTTAATGAAATAGGGACCAGGCCATTGGTGTCCCCAACCGTTGATGGCATAGCGCAGCACCTCGGCCTTGGCATCGCCGCCCTGCCACTTTTCGACCGCAATGGTGCCTTCCTGAAGCGTCTTATGAGAGACGCGCTTGCAGCCATTTTGCTGCACCCAGAAGGCCACCGCCTCGTTTACCGAGAGATACTCGCGCTTTGAATTGCCCTGGCTTGCGCGGCCGCCGCCGTAAGGTACATTGCCATCATCCCGGCCGTGCATGATCAGCATGGGAACCGCCACCGCCGGCGCCGGTGGCGTCCAGATCGGCCGGTCGGCGCTGGCGCGGCCGCCCACAGCCGCACCCACGGCTGCAGCGGCGGCAATGCGCGCCGACCGCTCGGCCGCATAGCGATGAACCAGCATGCCCCCGTTGGAAAAGCCGGTGATATAGATGCGTTGCGGATCCACGGGAAAAACCGCGCAAATGTCATCGATGACCGCATCGATAAACCCCACGTCATCAAAATTGTCGGCAGCGGCTTTACCGCAACAGTGGCCAGCGTTCCAGTGCTGAAGCAGCCCGAAAAGGCCGAACCCTTCCGGGTAGGCCACCAGAAACCCTTCGCTTTCGGCCAGGGCGCTCCACCCCGACTCGCGGGCGAACTTTTTAGCGGTACTAAAAGCACCGTGCAACGCCACCACCAGCGGTAACGATGGTCGACTCTGCCATTGGCCTGGCACGTGCAGCAGATAGCTGCGCGGTTTACCCTCGGGAATTTCGACGGATTGGATGCGATGCGTCCCGGTGCCGGGACGCTTTGTGACGGAGAGCGTCGGCGCGCAGGCCCAGAACATCCCGACCAGCAGCGCTACGCAACAGCTCATCCCAATGGTGATGAAAAGACCTCTCACCGTCACCACCGATACACCCGTGTCAGCAAAGATCAGCCACAAATGCTGACCTGCGGTTATGATGAAAGTCTCTGTGAGCTGCAGAGGCCGATGTCATGATTGTAAAATATATACCATCCGTTGCCTGACGAAAACGCAAATTTGGCGTTGCACCCTAACCTACCACCGGCGCCGGCGGCGGGTTTTGCCTTTTTTCTTGCCTCCCGGGTCGGCCGGGTTCACCTTGATATGACGCGTATCGATCAGCTTGCGGTTGAGGGCCTTGATCGCTTGATCGGCCTCGGAGTTGCTGGGCATCTCCACAAAGCCGAATCCCTTGGACACGCCGGAGCGCCGGTCCTTGATCACTTTGACGCTCTCCACTTCACCGAACTGGGTAAACATTTCCCGTAGTACTGTTTCATTGACATTATGGTCGAGATTACCCACATAGATGTTCATTTCACCAACCTTTCACGGCGTTATCCGGGGGGCTGCATTGTCACGCGGGACAGGCCGCATCTGATTTAGATTTGCCGGTTACCGGTGGCAAATGCCTACTGAAGCAACTTCAGCGGGATTAGGGTTAACGTTAAGGATGAGGGGGGATTAGGCGGAAAATGAAAGGGCACCCCATCCTTTTGAACAGGGTGCCCTAAAATGGTAAAAAATCAAAAACTAAACAACAGTCACGTTGGCTGCGGACGGGCCTTTGGGCCCTTCAGTGATATCAAAGGTGACCTGGTCGCCTTCGCTCAGGGATTTGAAACCCGTGCCGTTGATCGCTGAATGATGCACGAAAACGTCCGGTCCGTCATCTTGTTCGATGAACCCAAAGCCTTTTTTGTCACTGAACCACTTTACAGTACCACTACTCATTGTAACATCCTCCAAAATTAAGGGTTTTTCGTCGTCTCTACTGAAGGATGTCACTTTTGCAAATGAGCCATTCCTGCAGGAAAAACGGTCCAGCCTATTCATGGCTGAACATACACGCAGACATATTAATGACTATTATGACAAAATGCAAGCAATTTAACCCCCGATATCGCATTTATTTTAATGCCCCCTCGCTTAGCCCATCCTCATCGGCATGAAACATCCACATTGGCAACCGCCAGCGCCCGCTTGCCCCTCAAAAACAAACAGATATGATTATAACCTATTGTTATTTTTATTTATTATTTTCACAGATACCACCCCCGAAACGGTGGTCACCTTGACAATGGAACCATCATTCAGTATGCAAATGGTAATCGATTGGACCGGAATAGATAAAATAGGGTATCAATCACCATGTTGCTGGTCGTTTGCTTTGAAACAGGCTCACTTGTTCAATGATCCACCCCTCTGTTTGAGGCCCTATATCAAAGAGACGCGCAAGCCTCACTGCCGCAGGGCCCCTATGCCGCGTCACGCTTGTATTAACATAACTAATTGAACATATTGATCATTACATGATATTATCTGTTTGCTTCAACCTGAACGGAGCGCCTGCGTCCGCCGCGTTCTTTTTAAACGCCGAGGCCGATTCAACGCTTTCACCGAGACGGACAGAGAGAAGTCACCCCGATCCAAGCCAAAAGGTGATCGTGTGATCCTTGTCATCGGAGAAATCCTGTTTGACCTATTTCCGCAGTACGAGCGCCTGGGTGGGGCCCCTTTTAACTTTGCCTATCATTTGAAACATTTCGGCTTTCCCGTCCGATTTGTCTCCAGGGTCGGCCGTGACGAAAACGGTGCCAAAATCCTTGAAAGAATCAGCGCGGCCGGTTTCGATCCCGCCGACATCCAGCGCGACAAGACCCGCCCCACAGGAACCGTGCGGGTCGCGTTGGATGAAATGGGCGTGCCGACATTCGATATCATCACTGATGTAGCCTACGATGCCATTACCTACCGCGATGAGCGCCACGCAAAAATACTCGCATCCGCCGAAATGCTCTATTTCGGCACCCTGGCCCGGAGAACGGGTCGCGGCCGCGATCAAATCGGCCATTTTTTGGACCGCAAGCCACCCGGCTGCACCGCCTTTTGCGACATCAACCTTCGATCCGGCGGTTACAATACCCAAAGCATCGAATCCTCCCTGAGATACGCCGACATTCTCAAGCTCAACACGCAAGAATTGCGGGAGTGCCTGCGTGTGGCCGGTATCAGTAACGACGCCCCCGATGCCGTCGAACGCCTGATGGCCGCCTACAAGATAGAGACGCTTGCGCTGACCAAAGGAGACCGCGGCAGTGAGCTTTACACCTCGGCGGAGGTCGTGCGGGGCGAGCCTCAACCAGTGGAGAACATGGCGGACACGGTCGGCGCCGGAGATGCCTATGCCGCCATGCTGGCAGCGGGCATCCTCAAGGGCTGGAAGCCTCAACAAACGCTGTCCCGCGCCAGCGCCTTTGCCGCTCGCATCTGCGCCATTGAAGGCGCCTTACCGGATTCGGCGCATTTTTACGCACCGCTGCGCAAGCGGATGAGAAACGGAGTATAACATGGCCGCCAAAGGGCTTTATATTCAACTGTTCAGCCTCCACGGACTGTTGCGCGCGGACAATCTGGAGCTCGGCCGCGACGCCGACACTGGCGGCCAGATAAAATATGTGGTCGAGCTGCTAAGAGCGCTCGGCCAACGTGACGAGGTGGGTCAGGTGGACCTGTTCACCCGTTTGGTCGCCGACAAAACCGTATCGGACGATTACGCCCAACCGATCGAGACGGTGACGGATAAGTGCCGCATCGTGCGCATTCAGTGCGGCGGACGGCGATACCTGCGCAAAGAGTTGTTGTGGCCCCATCTGGACGAATATGTCGACAAGACCATCAAGTTTATCAAACGCGAAAAACAACTGCCCGATATCGTGCACGGGCACTATCCGGATGCCGGCTATGCGGCCATGCAGTTGGCGGAAATTTTCGGCCTGCCCTTCTTTTACACCGGTCACTCCCTGGGCCGCTCGAAACTCAACCGCTTGCTCAACGAAGGCATGCGTGCCAAGGAGATCAACCGTCGATACAAAATCGATCACCGTATTGCCATGGAGGAGGAGATCCTCAAAGCGGCCGACCTGGTGGTCACCAGCACCAACCAGGAAATTGAAGTGCAATACGGTCAGTATGAAAACAAGGACTCCCCCCGCTTCAAAGTGATTCCACCGGGACTGGATATTGAAAAATTCTACCCCTTCTACCACGATGCCATGCCGGAGTCGGAAAAAAGCGAAACTGAAATGTACGCGCGGGCGTCGGTCATGGCGGAACTTCACCGCTTTTTCAAGAACTCCGACAAACCGCTGATACTATCTTTATGCCGCCCGGACAAACGCAAAAATATTGCCGGTCTGATTAAAAGTTACGGCGAGGATCTAGAGTTGCAGTCCATGGCCAACCTGGCCGTCTTCGCCGGCATCCGCAAGGATATCGCCGACATGGAAGACAACGAGCGTGACGTGCTCACTGAAATCCTGATGATGATGGACAAGTACGATCTGTACGGTAAGATGGCCATCCCCAAAAAGCACGATTTCGAGTTTGAAGTCCCGGAGCTCTATCGCATCGCCGCCGAAAAGGGCGGCGTGTTCGTCAATTCAGCCCTTACCGAACCGTTCGGTATCACCCTGATCGAATCGGCCGCCTGCGGCCTGCCCATCGTGGCACCCGACGATGGCGGCCCCCAGGACATCATCGCCAATTGCCAGTGCGGGGTGCTGGTGGACACCACCGATACCCGGCAAATCGCCACGGCGGCAAAAGCGATGATCGTCGACACCGACAAGTGGAAACGGTTCTCCAAGTCGGGAATTTTAAACATCCGGGAGCATTACACCTGGGAGAGCCACGCCGCCACATATGTCAAAGCGCTGATGCAAGCCGCTGACGAGTGCGACACCACCGACATGAAAGTGGCCGTCCCATCGGGTCCAATCGGTAGACGCCTCACCCACCTCAATCACTTTCTGGTCACCGACATCGACGACACCCTCATCGGCGACGACAACCCGGATCTGGAATCGCTCAACAGCCTGATCAGAGCGCACCGCGAACATATCGGTTTCTGTGTGGCCACCGGCCGCACCGTCGAATCGGCCACCGAATACCTGGCGGAGCATGGCGTCCCCGCCCCTGATATCATCATCTCCTCGGTGGGCTCCGAAATCTATTACGGCAAAAAACTGGCCTACGGCAAAGGCTGGGATACACACATCTCCTCCCAGTGGAACCGTGAAAAGATCGTGCGCTTGCTGGCGGATGTACCCTTTCTGGAATATCAGGAAGAAGAGACCCAGCGTCCTTTCAAGATCAGTTACTTCATGGACCCGGAGAAAGACCATCTGGTAAAAATTCACGACCGACTGGTACGCCACAAGACCCGTTACAACCTGATCTACTCCAGCGAGACATATCTGGATATCCTGCCCTTTCGCGCCTCCAAGGGCAAAGCCCTGCGCTACATCAGCTATAAATGGGGTATTCCGTTGGCCAACTTCCTGGTCTGCGGCGATTCGGGCAACGACGAGGAGATGCTGCGCGGTGAACCCAAGGCGGTGGTGGTGGGCAACCACACCCCCGACCTCGAACCGCTAAAGGGCACCCGCAACGTATATTTTGCCAAGCGGCACTATGCCGGTGGCATTCTTGAGGCCATTGAACACTATCACTTTATCGACAAAGCAAAGGAAGAGTCCCACTGACAATGGAAAACTTGCTGAGCGCTTTAATTGACGACACCGACCACACCGATTTCAAAGAATTCATCTCCTTCGCCAGCGCGTCAGATAGCGGCATGATGCTGCGAAACGGTATCATGCAGATGTTTCGAAACTATTGCCAAGCCTATGACAAACCCGAATCGTTCCAGGAAAAATCGTCGGTATTCGCTTTCATAAAAAAGGCCCAGGAATTGTTCCCGGTTGACGACCACCAGGCCATCCTGCACCGCTACGCCATCGCCAAGTACCGCTTCTATCTGGTGCGAAATGATGGCGAATACATCGAAGAGACAACCCTCGCCAACTACCTCGACCTCAAAGACGCCTATGCCAACCAGTCCAGCCCCAGCGGCCTCAATTTGCGTCTTGATTTCATGCCATTTTACGACTTCACCCCCACCTTGCGCGACATTCGCTCGGTGGGCAACGGTATTCGTTTTTTGAACCGTTACATGAGCAGTAACATTTTCAGCCGCCCCCAAAAATGGATCAACAATCTGTTTGGCTTTATCAAGGCGCATCGTTACAACGGCCAACAACTTTTGGTCAACGGGGCCATGGCCAAAGATGTCGATCGTTTTCTCGAAGAACTTGACCTGGCGGTGGTTTGGCTGTCACGGGAAACACCCGAAACCCCCTATTCCGAATTGCAATCGCGTATGAAGCGATCCGGATTCGAGGTCGGCTGGGGCAACACCGCCGGGCGGATTCTCGAAAGCATGCAGACGCTGTTGGCGCTGATCAGCGAACCCACCGATGAGTTGCTGGAGAAGTTTATATCCAGAGTGCCCATGCCGCTTATTTCGCGCGTGGCCATCATCTCCCCCCACGGCTGGTTCGGGCAGACCAACGCCCTGGGCAAGCCCGACACCGGCGGACAGGTCATCTACATCCTCGACCAGGTGCGGGCCCTCGAAAAGCACCTCAAAAAGGAACTAAACCTTGCCGGCCTGGAGATCGATCCCAAGATCATCGTCCTTACCCGCCTGATTCCCGAAGCCCAGGACACCACCTGCGACCAACGCCTTGAAAAAATATTCAACACCCAAAACGGTTGGATTTTACGGGTACCCTTTCAGGACCGTCATTACAATGTCGTCAAGAACTGGGTGTCTCGCTTTAAAATCTGGCCCTATCTTGAAACCTTCGCCGAAGATTCGGCCCGCGAACTGCGCAGCGAATTTCAGGGACGCCCTGACTTGGTCATCGGCAACTACTCCGATGGCAACCTGGTGGCCTCACTGCTGGCCGACAAATTCGATGTGGTCCAATGCACCATCGCCCACGCTTTGGAGAAAACCAAATACGCCCTTTCCGACCTGAAATGGCGCGAATTGGAGCGCGACTACAACTTTTCCTTGCAGTACACGGCCGACATCATCTCCATGAACAAGTCCGACTTCATCATCACCAGCACCTTGCAGGAGATCATCGGTGATGAGGACACCATGGGGCAATATGAGTCCTACCAGATGTTCAGCATGCCCCAGCTCTATCAGGTGACCAGCGGCATCAACCTCTTTGCGCCCAAATTCAACGTCATTCCGCCGGGGGTGGATGAAAACCTCTACTTCCCCTATTACGAGCAGGCACGGCGCATTCAAAGCAAACATAAAACCTGGGAAAAGCGGCTCTTTAGCGATGAGAGTGGTGACATCTACGGCACCCTCGACGATCCGGCCAAACCACCTATTTTCACCATGGCGCGCTTTGACAAAATTAAGAACATCACCGGGTTGATCGAAGCCTTCGGCCACAGCGCCAAGCTCCAGCAAACCTGCAACCTGGTCTTTGCGGCCGGCACCATTCACCCCGAAAAATCCAATGACATCGAAGAGCGCAACGAGATCACCAAAGCCTACGACCTGATCAGGCACTTTAACCTTTACGGCAAGATACGCTGGCTGCCGAGCATCAACAAGCTCGACACCGGCGAAGTGTACCGCATCATCGCCGACCGCGGCGGCATATTTGTTCAACCGGCCTTCTTCGAAGCCTTCGGCCTGACCATCATCGAGGCCATGGCCTCCGGACTGCCCACCTTCGCTCCCAAATTCGGCGGCCCGCTGGAGATTATCGAAGATGGCACCAGCGGATTTTTGCTCAACACCAGCAAGCCCGAATTCATCGCCGAAGGTATCGAGGCCTTCATTGACACGCTTAGCGAGGACCAGGCATCCTGGAAAAGGATCTCAGAAAATGGGATCGAGCGCGTACGCACTCACTTCAACTGGAAGTCTTACAGCCAGCGCCTGATCAACCTCACCAAGCTTTACGGCTTCTGGCGTTACGCCGTTTCCGAAAAGGGCATGCTCGAATTGGATCGCTATTGCGATGCCCTCTACCACTTCCTCATCAAGGAAAAAGCGGCCCGCATCGAGCAGACAGGGCGGCCATTCCCCTAGTCGATTGGCTTCCAATATTCTTGGAGTGGATGATGAACCTCGACCTTTTCTATTTCTGATTCCATTCGCAATGAATTGCCACGCCCATAAAGACTTTTGAGAAAACCGCTGCAAATCGCATGACCGATCGCGCCCAAACCATTCTAAACAAAGTCTTTGGATACAACACCTTCCGCCCCTTGCAGCGCGAGGTGATCCACAGCATCCTGGCCGGAAAAGACACCCTCGCCATTATGCCCACCGGCGGCGGCAAGTCGCTCTGTTACCAGATTCCGGCCCAGCTCTTTTCAGGACTGACCGTGGTGGTGTCGCCGCTGATCGCCCTGATGAAAGATCAGGTCGATCAGATGCAGCGTTTTGGTGTCGGGGCGCTGATGCTCAATAGCGCCCTGCCGCCCGATGCCTACCGCCACAATGTGGCCCAGGTCGTATCCGGCGCGGCGCGGCTTCTCTACGTGGCCCCGGAAACCCTGATGATGCCCCGAACCTTGGACCTGCTGGCCAAAACCGACCTGGATTGCCTGGCCGTCGACGAAGCCCACTGCATATCAGAGTGGGGGCACGATTTTCGCCCCGAGTACCGACAACTGGTCCAGATCAGAAATCAGTTTCCCAAGGCCGTCTGCGCCGCCTTCACCGCCACGGCCACGCCCCGGGTTCGTGAGGATATCCAGACCACCCTGGGATTCAAGCGCGCCGACACCTTCATCGGCAGTTTCAACCGCGAAAACCTTTTCCTTCAAGTCGTGCCCAAGCAGAACCCCGCAACGCAGATCAAACGGCTGATCCAAAAGTTTCCGGACCAATCAGGTATCATCTACTGCGCCACCCGCAAGCAGGTCGATGAGCTGACCGACGCCCTCCGGCGTGAGGGCGTCAGCGCCCTGGCTTATCACGCCGGCCTTTCAGACCATGCCCGCAAGACCCATCAGGAGCGCTTCATTCGCGACGACGCCCGCATCATCGTGGCCACCATCGCCTTCGGCATGGGCATCGACAAGCCCGACGTGCGCTTTGTGGCCCATTTCGACCTGCCTAAAAATATCGAAAGCTATTACCAGGAGATCGGCCGGGCCGGCCGCGACGGTTTGCCCGCCGACTGCCTGCTGCTATTCAGCTATGCCGACGTTTACAAGATCAAACATTTCATCCAGCAAAAGCCGGCCGCCGAGCGCCGCGCGGCCAACATCCACTTAAACGCCCTGCTACGCTACGCGGAGTGGCAGGGCTGCCGCCGAGTCCCGCTGCTGCAGTACTTCGGTGAAACAGCGGCGGAGCAATGCGGCCACTGTGACAACTGCACCAGCGACACCAAAGCCAGCGTCGACCTCACCGTCCCGGCTCAAAAATTCCTCTCCTGCGTCTACCGCACCGGGGAGCGTTTCGGCGCCGCCCATATCATCAACGTGCTCAGGGGATCCAAGGCCCAGCGGATTATTCAACTCAACCATCAGCAATTATCCACCTACGGCATCGGCCGGGATCTGACCCAAAAACAGTGGCAAGCCCTGGCGCGCCAGTTTCTCCACCAGGGCCTGCTCGTCGAGGATATGGATTATGGGGGATTCCGTCTGGGACCCGGAGCCATGGGCGGTGCTCAAAGGCAACACGACGGTGCGGGGATGGCTGGATGACGATCAGGCCGATGAGGCCGATGTTGACGGCGGCACGGCCCCCAAAGCCGGAAGTTCCCGATTATAACCAGGCGCTTTTCCAGAAGCTCAAAGCCACGCGCAAGCAGATCGCCGATAGCGAGAACGTGCCACCCTATGTCGTGTTCGCCGACAAGACCCTGATTGAAATGGCGGCCTATTTTCCCCAAAGCGAAGCGGCCCTGCACCGGATTCATGGGGTGGGCGAGACCAAACTGGCCACCTACGGACCGGCCTTTCTGCCGGTCATCCAAGCCTACTGCCGTCAAAACCAGATTAACGAAAAGACGCGGCCGAATACCAGACCGCCGTCCAAAGCAACCCCGAGCATACAAAAGAGACGCCACCATGTGGTCGGCGAAACTTTCAACGCCGGCCGCTCCGTCCCTGAACTGATGGCCATGTTCACCGTCAAGCGGAAGACGATCCTCGAGCACCTCTACCGCTATTGGTGCGAAGGTCATCGCCTGGAAAACCATTCCCTGGGCATCCATCTCGACCTAAACAAAGAGCAGATCACCGCTACGTTATCCCATTTTAAGCAGCTTGGTACGCGGCGCCTGAAACCGGTATCAGACGCCATGTCCGGCCAGATCGACTATGAGGATCTTGCCGCACTACGACTGATCTTCATCACCCAACATGGACTTATGGCGATCAAAGAGAGATAGCGGCTTTTTAGCCTCTTCAAAACGGTTCAGTTGGCCAAGAACAAGGATGGGTCCGGTTTTACCCACAGGGATAAGCCTCCTATTTCGAATATTTTGATCGGCACCAGACGCCGAGATTGGGCGAAATGGGACATTTTTATATGAGCTCTTTTGTTAATTTTAGAACTCGATATTACTGCAAACACAATGGGAAGGAACCCGAGCCGTGACCGATCGACGCGCGCAGATCATTGCATCACTTGAAGAGGGACGCAAGGAGACGCTCTTATTTTTCCGGTCGCAGACACCAGAGCAGCTCGAAACCCAGGTTTACCACGACGAGGTCACATGGACCGCACGCCAGGTGCTGGCCCATTTGGTGACCATCGAACGCTCCATGCAGTGGCTCTTTCGCGACATGCTGGCGGGCGGGCCGGGCACACCGCCGGATTTCGACGTCGACCGTTTTAACCGCACCCAGCCCCAGAAACTGGACGGCCTCACGTTTGACGAACTGGCCGAACAGTTCAGCCATGTCCGCGGGGAAACCATCGCCATTGTCGAGGCGATGAGCGACAAGGATCTGGACCGTGAAGGGGTGCACGCCTTCCACGGCCCCGGCACGCTCGATCGTTTCATCCGCTGGGCCTACGAGCACGCCCGCATGCATGAGGCCGATGTCCGCCGGGTTTTGGAACCCGCCACATCGTAGTGGCCGATCTGCGCACAAACCTGCCAAAGCATGGCCCGCGTCGATTGCCGGCATCAGGTTCAACCGGTGACAAACAATCACGGCCGTTGTCCGCGGGTTGACTTTCGGGTTTTGGGCCAAATATTCATTCATGGCCCTATAGCCCAGTTCAATTGCTTTTACCGCCAATCGTAAAGGAGTAGATTATGCCTTATACCTGTAAAAGTTGCGGTGCCGTGGCCGAAGCCCCCGGGCATCTGTGCAATCCCTGCGGCGACGCTCAAAAGTGCAGTTTCTGCGGCACGCCCGATGTTGAACCCAAGCATATGTGCAAGGACAAACTGGCAGCCATGCAGTATGTGTGCGACGGCTGCGGCCGGGTGGCCATGGAGAAAAATCACCTTTGCAGCCCATCCGCCATCAAATAAACGCATCTGTTTTCAATAACTCAAAACCACATGCCCATCGACAGAACGGCTGCGATGGGCATGTTTCATGCGTGTGAGACCCTAAGATATGTTGAACAAAGTGATGAAGTTTTTCGAAAATGTCAGCAGTCCTGAAAGTGGATCCACCCCAAGCACCACTGAACATGATATCCGGGTCGCCACCTGCGCCTTGCTGGTGGAGATCGCGCGCATCGATCAAACCTTCAGCCATGGATGAGTTGGAAATGCTGCTGTCGATTCTCGAGGACCAGTACGGGCTATCCCGCGAGCACGCCGAGGCGCTGCTGGCGGAGGCTGAAAAAGAGGTCAAAAACAGTGTCGACCTCTGGCGGTTCACCCGACTGGTCAACGAAAATTATTCCACGGAAGAGAAGATCGAAATCATCGAGATGCTATGGCGGATCGTATTCGTGGATGGAAAAATGAACCGCTACGAACACCACCTCATGGGCAAACTTAAAAACCTGCTGCACCTCACCCACGACCAGCTTATCGACGCCAAGCTGAAGGTCAAAAACGCTCAATGAGCATGCGAACCCCGTCCCAGGCTTACCGGCGCCCGGTCGCCCGTATATTTCAAAAACCAGCCGCTGTGCTACCCCCAAAAATCTAATCCTGTTCCGCGTGTTCCACACAGGCGCTATCAGCAGCAGCGATTACCATCGATGACGACGAGCACGCCTCCTCTGCGGTTGTCACAATCGCCCTCTCTTCTGGCGATAAGATGAATGTGGGCGTGAAACACGGTCTGCCATGCTGATCGACCAATATTGACGCCAATGTTGAATCCGGTGAAGCTGTATCACTTTGCTTGATGACGTCCCATAGGATGAGGATGAGCGCTTCGTTGTCGTAAAGCGCCGTTTCAGTCACGGAAAAGCAGTCTTTGGCATCGGCGATCAGGCTGGCACGTTGGGCAGAAACAGGCCCATCCGGCCTTGGCAACAAGGCCTGATGCTGGGAGGTGCGGAAATTTTCAAGCGGTATTGCTCCTGATAAAAGTCAGGTGTCTATTTAACACTTTTGGTACATTATAACAGATAGTTAATAAGAATTATGGCCCTAATCTTGTTCATTATTCAACCAAGCTCACTGGTAGTAAAACTGGGCCCGTGCCAGCTTGTCGGACAGGCTCCTGACAGAGGTTGCATTTGCGTCAGACAATTTAGGCGCGCAACACGATTTTTGGAACCCGCTAAATGGTGAGAAGGCGCTCGTTATTTTTTAGAAGTTCGGTTAAGGGCACGCCCCAATATTTGACTTCAATCTGCAGTTTTTCCAGCCTTTCAGTTACGCCCAGTTGATCGGCGCAGGCCTTGCAGGCGGATATATGGACCCCGGCTTCCCGTGCCTCAGCAATTTTTTTCTGGATGGAAAGATCCTCGTTGACCAGTTTGGCGGTTGCTCCCCAGATAATGAGAGTAACCTCATCCCACCACTTATGAATGAGCGCGTTGACAGTGTACATGAAAACCATTTTTTCGGCTGTGAGCAGATTGTCATTGGTCCACAACACGTACAGGTGCGTCTTTTTCATTTTAACCTCTCCCTATGATACTGTTCTTTAAGTGCGCGGCTGGGAAAAAACACCCCTGCGCAATATCCATAACCAGGACGATTCCGGCCTGATTGCGAAACATTCCGGTCAGAATCCCTTGGCGGCTGCTATCGATCCGTAACCGCGTCGGCCGTCAATAACGCCGCGCACGCCGCCCTTGGGATTATCACAATCGCCGTCTCGCCTGGGGATGAGATGGACATGGGCGTGAAATACGGTCTGGCCGGCGGATCGGCCAATATTGGTGCCTATGTTGAATCCGGTCACAGCCGCATCGTTTCGCTTGATGGCGTCCGCAAGGGTGCGAATCAAGGCCTCGCTGTCACGAAGCTCCGCTTCGGTCATGGCGAACCAGTCTTTGGCATGACGCCGCGGCATGATCAGCAAATGCCCCTCGGTAACTGGATATCCATCATCGAAGGCGACCACTGCCCCAAGCGCTTCAACCGGTTTTCGCTCCGCGACCCATTGACAAAAGAGGCAATCTGGCTCGGATTTGATTCCAGTGTTCATGATAATTGAATCCTTCACCTTCAATTACAACCCTATTTGTCATTAGGCAGGCACGTTACTTAGTGTCACCCTGCTTTGTCCTGACCTGGATAGAATCTCAATATCATACCGATAGCAATGAACAAACAGAGCTCCTACCGAAAAAGGGCCGGGGATTGTCCCGGCCCAGGTGTTCGGTTGGTTGATTATGATCGCTTAACTGCAAATCTCGCAGTTGCTCAGGCATTTTTCATAGCTGCGGTCGCGTTCATGGGAATCGCGTCCCTTTTGCGACGCGCCCCAATGCGCCTTGATGCAATCGGCGATGCAACTGCGCTCTTTATGGGTAATATTTCGACCTTCCATGGTTCCTCCTGACGGTGATTTTATCGTTGCCGGCGCTTGAGAGCGCCTATCAAAACGATAACCATTGGCGCTATTTTTTCAAATTGCCAGATCAAGGCCTACCCGAATGGTCATGACCTTAATCATCTATTGATGGCTGCAATTTTGTTGAACCGGTGAGCGCCATATTGACTCGAAAAGAAAAATGAACTACTTATGAATATAGTGAACCATTTAATGGTTCATTGATGAACCAAAGGGAGGCATTATGAAATCATTAACGATTCATGGGATCGATGAACCGCTGGCCGAGCTGATCAAATCGAAGGCGCTCTCGGAAGGATTGAGCATGAATAAAACCATTAAGAAGCTGCTTGAGGAATCCTTGGGTGTAAAACCGAGTGATTCGGAAAGCCGCCGCGATGAGTTCAAGGGCTTCTGCGGCAAATGGTCGAAGGCGCAGGCCGGTCGTTTCAACGAACGTACCAAAGCGCTGCGACAAATCAATGACGGGGACTGGCAATGAGGAAAATCCTGCTGGACACCAATGCCTATGCAAACCTCCTATCCGGAAATGAAGATATTTTAGATACGATCGTCATGGCCGATATCGTCTACATGTCGATTTTTGTACTCGGTGAGCTCCACGCGGGATTTGCCGGAGGGGTCAAAAAGGCTGAAAACGAAGCCACACTTCATGATTTCTTAATGAGATCCACCGTTAAGACCCTCAACGCCACTTCGGAAACCGCCTCTGTCTTTGGCTTTGTTAAAAACAACCTCCGGAAAGCCGGCACACCGATTCCCATCAACGATGTATGGATCGCTGCTCACGGGATGGAGAGCGGTTCAACCATTGTCACCTATGACAACCATTTCAGGCAAGTACCCGGCTTACGGGTCTGGGGAGTGGATTGAACCATACCGTCACCCCACCGGCTGTAACCGGCAGAAGCTGATGGCAACAACTATAGCTGCTGGCCATCTGGGTGTTCGGTTTCACCCCCGCCATGCCTTAAATCATCCACCAGACACATACCAGCGCCGAAAACTTAAAGGTCGCACCGGGTATTGCGGCTGAATTTCGGTTACCGCTCTTCGCCCCAGCGCTTAAAGAGGTGATTTTCGATACCGAGGTAGTCCAACACCTTACCCACGGTTTGGTCGATAATGGCCTCGATGGTGGCGGGTTTGTGGTAGAAGGCGGGCATGGGGGGAATGATCTGGGCGCCCATTTGGGCCGCCCGCAGCATCAGTTGCAGGTGCCCCACATGCAAGGGTGTTTCGCGCACCACTAGGGCCAGTTTGCGACGCTCTTTAAGGGCCACGTCGGCCGCCCGCACGATCAGGTTGTCGCTGTAAGCGGTGGCGATACCCGATAAGGTCTTGATGGTGCAGGGCATCACCACCATGGCGTCGGTCTGAAAGGAACCGCTGGCAATGGGTGCCGTCAGGCGGTCATGGTCGTAGACATGATCGGCCAGGGCCATAACCCTGTCCGGCGTGATGTCGGTTTCGATCTCAATATTGGTTTTTGCGGCCGGTGAAAGCACCAGGTGGCTCTCACAATCGGCGGCTCGTAATGTTTCCAGTAAACGAATCCCGTAAATCACGCCGCTGGCTCCGGTGATACCAACCACGATTTTTTTTTGCATTAGTTACCCCTTGAGGAATTTATGGAACCTGCCCCTTTTTGCTTTCAGCCGCATCGATTCGGGCCTCGATCAGCGCCACCAGCCGAACCACGTTGCTTCTCACGCGGGCGATGCCTTCCGCCGGCATCCGATCCCAGTGCAACCCAGCCGTCACCACCACCCGTGCATCCAGGTGCGCGGCCAGTTGCTCCGACACCTTCTTGACCACCTCATCCTCCTTGTGGCCCACATAGCAAAAGACCGATGCCGTGGCACTGCTCCGGTTGGGATCATCCAGGCTGGGTCGCGCCTGGGCCAGGCCCACCGCGCCGATGTGAGGCCGATCACCGCCCCAGATGGCCACCAGCCAATCCTCTCCGATACGCCGCACGCTGGCGCTGAGGTTGTAGTCATCCTGCTGGGTGCTGACGGTAAATTCCATTCAGCCGCTCGCTTCCACTTTGATGCGCCCTTCGACCCGGGTGGCGGTTTTAAAAAGCCGCACGGCCTCGGCCACGGTCTGATGGGGGCTGAGGGTGTAGTAGCGCCGGGTCATAACGTCGCGGGCGGTGGTTTTCATAACAATGACCTCTTTGGCTGCCCGTGGGCATCGGTCGGTGTCGGTTAACAACCGGCTGAACGCACGAAGGCACTGGGAGAGCCTGTGAATGTTCTCATTGTATGGGTTTGTGGCGCACGATTGTCAAGCAAAAGCCGTTCCCTAAGTGCTCCTTTTCGTAAAAACGGTGACGTAATGAGGGCGTCAAGGCGCCGGGCTGACAAGGCGCGGAAAATAAGCAATATCGAGAATATTGCGTTTTTCCGCAACGCCGTTAGCCCGGATGAATTGGCGGCCGAATGTCATCGTATTTACGAATAGGAGCACTCAGGGGCGAGGGCCCCAAGCGGGCCGCCCTAAAGACTACCGGCGGCGGAATGGCTTCGGGCGACTGCTTGGGCAGATATGCGGCGGGTCGGTGAGGCGTGCACTTGGGAATCCGGCGATGGAAGCTGAATGAAAAAGGTGCTGCCCTTGCCTACGGTGCTGTCAATGCTGACCCGGCCGCCGTGCAGCTGGGCGATGTGTTTAACGATGGCCAGCCCCAACCCCGTGCCGCCCAGTTGGCGGCTGCGGGCGTGGTCCACACGGTAGAAGCGCTCGAAAAGCCGTGCCTGGGCCTTTTTGGGGATACCCGTGCCGTTGTCGGCCACCCGGATCACCACCTCGTCGGCCAGCGCGGCGGCGTCGATGGTGATGCGCGCCTTTTCAGGGCAGTATTTCACGGCATTGTCAATGAGATTGACCAGCGCCTGTTCGATCAGCGCCATATCCACCTCGGCCAGCACCGGCGGCGCGGTGTCGTAGGCAAGATCGATCCCCTTCTCGGCGGCCTTGGTTTGGAAGAGCAAACCGCATGAGTGAATCACCTGCCGCAAGTCGACACGTTCACGATGCAGCTGCTGGGCTTCACTCTCCTTTTCAATACGCGACAGCTGCAGCAAGTCGTTGACGATGGCCGTCAGCCGGTTGACATGGTTGTTGATGATCTGCAAAAAGCGCCGGGCCTGGGCAGGGTCCTCCACCTGACCGCTCCCCAACGTCTCCACGAACCCCTTGATGGCCGTAAGCGGCGTTTTAAGCTCGTGGGAGACATTGGCCACAAAATCTTTGCGTAGCGTCTCAAGTTGCCTCAGGCGGGTGACGTCATTGAGCATCAACAAGGTACCGATACGCTGCTCAGCCCCGTCAAGCAGTGGCGCCGCCCGCACCTGCCACACGCGGTTGCCGTGTTCGTGGAGTTGAATGTCGTCGCGGATATGATCGGTGCTGCCCACGGCGCGCTCAACGAACCGGCTCAGCTGCCGGTTGCGCAGCACCTCATAGAGGGGGCGCCCCTTGACGGCGTTGGGAGTCTTATCCAGCATCACCAGGGCGGCCGGATTGATGTTGAGGATGGTGCCCGCCATGTCCAACCCCACCACGCCCTCATCCATGCTGGAAACCACCGCGGCATAGGCGTTGCGCTGATTTAGGGCGCTGTCGACGTGGGCTTTGAGCTGCCTGCCCAGGCGATTTAAAGCTTGCACCAGAGGCGCAAGTTCGCTCAGGGAGGGCGGTGGCAGCGATGTGCCGAAGCTGTGGTCCGATAAGATTTCAACCCCACGCGTCAGCTCTGCCAGGGAACGTTTTAAGCGGGTTGAGGCCCAATACGAGAGCGCCGCGGCAGCGACCGACATCAAAAGGGCGATCAGCGCCAATTGTCCGACGAAGGTCTTTTTAGCGGCGGCCAGATCGACCGCCGGAAACGCGCCCGGGTCTGTCAAGGAGGTGATATGTCGCTGCTGAGGGGTGTGCTCGAGCAGGTGAGCGCCGGCGAAATAGAGCGCGGTCAGCAAAAGGACGATGAAAGTGATGGCGGCGATGGTGAGGCGCAGAAAAAGAGGCGATGGCTGGTTCATGGGGTTTCACTGAAGCGGTAACCGACGCCGCGCACGGTCTCGATGTAGCGCCCGCAAGCTCCCAGCTTTTTGCGTAATCCAACGATCTGCACATCAACGCTGCGGTCGGTCACCGGATAGTCGTCGCCACGGATCGCATCCAGTATCTGGGTGCGTGTGTAGACCCAGCCGGGCCGGTTGGCCAGGTAGAGCAGCACCTGAAATTCGGTGTAGGTCAGGTCCACCGGCTGGCCTTGAACCATCACCTGGCGGCGACCGGTGTCGATCTCGAGATCGTGAATGGTAAGCTTGGGGGGCGGCTCGCCGCCAGCCTGCTGGTGTCTTCTCAGCACGGCGCGGATGCGGGCCGTCAAAATGCGCGGTGAAAAGGGTTTTACAATGTAGTCATCGGCGCCCAGTTCCAGCCCGGCCACCACGTCGGCCTCTTCGCCCTTGGCCGTCAACATCACCACCGGCACGTTGGTCAGGTCGTCATGGTCGTTGAGACGCTTCATCACCTCCAGACCGTCGATGCCGGGCAGCATCAGATCCAGCACGATCAGGTGGGGCACCTTCTCTTTAGCGCGCTTGAGGGCCTCCTCACCGGTGGTTGTGGTAGCGACGCTGTATCCTTCGCGGGCCAGATTGTACTGCAGCAGTTCGAGGATATCCGCCTCGTCGTCCACCACGAGAATGTGTTCTCTGGCCATGGCCCCCCCTTTGATTCGATCAATTCATCGCCCGGACCATTCTCAAGCGCCGGTCACCAGCTTGCCGTGTCGCACGATTTCACCCTCGACCATGTAAATCACCTCTTCGGCGATGTTGGTGGTATGGTCGGCCAGGCGCTCCAGGTGCCGCGACACCAGCAGCAGGTTGATCAGAAAGCCGGCCTGTTTGGGTTTTTCGGCAATCACGCGTTTGATGATGTCATAGGCTTCCGAGCGAAGCCGGTCCACCTCGTCATCGAGTTTGAGGATATCGGCCGCCAGCTCTACATCAATGTTGACCAACGCGTCGAGGCTCTTTTTGAGCATGCTCTTGGTAATGTCGGCCATCTGGGAGTAATCGAAAAAAAACTCCGCCCGAGGCTCCTTGGCCAGCACTTTCATGCGCTGGGCAATATTGACGGCCTGATCACCGATGCGCTCCAGCTCGTTGTTGATCTTGAGCACCGCCACCAGAAAGCGCAGATCCACGGCCACGGGCTGATAGAGCGCCATCACCTTGAGGATCTCCTCTTCGACCTCCACCTCCAGGGCATCGATCTCGTAGTCGGTATCGATCACCTTCTGGGCCAGTTCGATTTGGTTGTTGAGTATCGATTCGATGGCCAGGTGCACGCGCTCTTCAACGGTGGCGCCCAGCGACAGAATCATCTTTTTAATCTTTTCCAGCTCGTTGTGGAAATGTTTGGTCACTTCCGCTCCTTTCAAACCCACAGAATCTGCTTGGCGAATATTGGCTCGAGGTGGATGGGCTTTGGGGCGCCATCAAGCCTCTCTTTTCCAGGGGTACGGCCATGCCACCAACCGGCGTGGACCGTCTTTTTGCGATCATATGAAAAAAGCCGCCGCTGGTCAAAGTGCTCGGTCCTGGAATCAGGGGTCGCCTGTCACCCCGGCGGCAATCGTTATTTTGGTCCCTTTGTTAAGGCAGTTGCATTACCAAATTGTTAGGGATTTGTTAATTTCGTGTTAGGATGCAAAAAAACATCCTTTCACGGCTGCTGACGTACCCTTTTATTAATTGCATGTCCCTACGCCATCACTCACGCGCTCTCGGAGTGGTGATGCATTGCGACCGCGCATATTCTCAAAAAATTACCGGTTAATTGAATCCTAACGGCGGCCTAACATATATCTAACATTGCCGTTTTAGGTTGCGCAAACTGAAAAGTTTTCGGCCTGCACACGCGCCGCTGTCGGGGATGAATGCGTGCCGAGATCTCATCGAAGATTAACACGAATCACATCTTCAGCGAACATGGCAAATCTATAAATGGCACCTTGTGTATCGGTAGTGAGACGCCCTTACGAATTGATGGTGGGATCCAGAACAATATGACACCTTCATTTTTATTTCTCTGCCTTATCTTACTGACCGTGGCCGGCTTTTTCTTCGGCCGCGGCCGCTCGGTCACCGTGGGTAAGCAGGCTGGCGGCGTTCGCCACCTGCACTCTCGGCCTGGCTATTACGGCTTGCTGACCGCCCTGTGGTGCGGGCTTCCGGCCCTTTTGGTTTTCGCGCTGTGGCAGATGTTCGAGCCCGGCATCATCACCAATTTGGTGGTGGCGGACCTTCCCGAAAACGTCCGCACCCTCCCCGACAGCCAGCTCAACCTGATGGTCAATGACATTAAAAATGTCGTGGCCGGCAACATCACCAGCGGCGAACCGGGACCTGAAATCCGAGCCGCTGCCGACCACTATCGCAACCTTATCACCATCAGCAACGCTGCCCTGGCCGTGGTGTGTGTTTCCCTGGCCATCCTGGCCATCGTGGTGGTGCGGCGCAAAGTGACCGCCAATTTACGGGCCCGCAATCAGGTGGAAACCGCCATCAGATGGATTTTGATTGTCAGCTCCACCTTCGCCATCTTCACCACCGTGGGAATCGTGCTCTCGGTGCTCTTTGAGGCGATCCGTTTCTTTCGGGTCGTACCCGTCACCGAGTTTCTGTTCGGTTTGGAGTGGAGCCCGCAAATGGCCATTCGCGCCGACCAGGTGGGATCATCGGGCGCCTTCGGCGCCGTTCCCGTCTTCACGGGCACACTCTTAATTTCGGCCATTGCCATGCTGGTGGCCGTACCCATCGGCCTGATGTCAGCCATCTACCTCTCCGAGTACGCCAACACCAGGTTCCGCGCCGTCGCCAAGCCGCTGATGGAGATCCTGGCCGGTATCCCCACCGTGGTTTACGGTTTTTTCGCGGCCCTCACCGTGGCCCCCTTGATTCGCGACAGCGGTGGGCTGATCGGCCTGGACGTCTCATCGGAAAGCGCCATGGCGGCTGGACTGGTGATGGGCGTGATGATCATCCCCTTTGTCTCCTCGCTCTCCGACGACGTCATCAACGCCGTGCCCCAGGCCCTGCGCGACGGCGCCTACGGCATCGGCGCCACCCAGTCGGAAACCGTCAAGCATGTGGTCTTGCCGGCCGCGCTACCCGGCATTGTGGGTAGTGTCCTGCTGGCGGTGTCCCGGGCCATCGGCGAGACCATGATCGTGGTGATGGCCGCCGGCCTGGCCGCCAACCTGACGGCAAACCCTTTCCAGGCCGTCACCACCGTCACCGTACAGATCGTCACCCTGCTGGTAGGCGACCAGGAGTTCGACAGCCCCAAAACACTGGCCGCCTTCGCCCTGGGCCTGGTGCTCTTCATAGTCACCCTGATTCTAAACATCATCGCCCTGCATGTGGTGCGCAAATACCGGGAGCAGTATGAGTAGCAACACCGCCGCCATCGAAACCAAGCAGTCCCCAAAAACTCGGACTTACGCACCATAGATGTGGTGCGCGAGGGTATGGCCAAACGCCGCCGAGCCGAACAACGCTTCCGGCTCTACGGCCTGGCCGCCATAGTCGCCAGCCTGCTCTTTCTCTCATTTCTGTTTATCAGCATCATCGGCAACGGCTACAGCGCCTTCTGGCAGACCTACGTCGAACTGAAGGTGAATTTCGACCCCGATCAACTTCCCCGCGAGGAGCTGGCCCGGGCCGATTATAGCGGCCTGATCAAACAGTCCCTGCGCGATGCGTTTCCCGAGGTGAGCGGGCGCCGCGAAAAGCGCCAGCTTTACGGCATGGTCAGCTCCGGCGCGGCCTTTAAACTACGGGACCTGGTGATGGCAGACCCAGACACTGATCGGCCAGAACATTTCACTGTGGGTGCCGGCCGATGACGATGTGGACATGTATCTCAAGGGCCACTCTGACCGTAACGCACCCGAAGATCAGCGCCGCCTCAATGATGTACAACTTCACTGGATCGATCAGCTCGAGGCCGATGGCAGGGTCCGCAAACAGTTCAACCGCATCCTTCTTTACCGCCGGAGATTCCCGCGAACCGGAGCTGGCCGGCATCTGGGGCGCCGTGCGTGGGCTCTTTCTACACCCTGGTGGTCACCTTGCTGCTCTCGTTTCCCATCGGTGTCGCCTCGGCCGTCTATCTGGAGGAATTCGCCCCAAAAAACCGCTGGACCGATTTGATCGAAGTCAACATCAACAACCTGGCGGCGGTTCCCTCCATCGTTTTCGGGCTGCTGGGACTGGCCGTCTTTCTCAATTTTTTCGGCCTGCCGCGCTCGGCGCCTCTGGTGGGCGGGCTGGTGCTGACCCTCATGACCCTGCCCACCATCATCATCGCCAGCCGCGCCTCGCTGAAATCGGTGCCGCCCTCCATTCGTGAAGCGGCCCTGGGCGTGGGCGCCTCCAAAATCAGATGGTGGCACACCACGTCTTCCCGCTGGCGATGCCGGGCATGCTCACCGGCACCATCATCGGCATGGCGCGGGCCCTGGGCGAAACCGCCCCGCTGCTGATGATCGGCATGGTGGCCTTTATCGTGGACATTCCCAAGCGGTTTTACCGACCCGTCCACCGTGCTGCCCGTTCAGATCTACCTTTGGGCCGACAGTCCCGAACGCGCTTTTGTCGAGCGCACCTCGGCCGCCATCATGGTGCTGCTGGCGTTTCTGATCATCATGAACGCGCTGGCCGTATTCCTGCGCAAAAAATTTGAACGGCGCTGGTAGATCGCCGACCTCATGACCATCAGTTCAGTTGACACAGATGCAGAACGATTTCACTTTCAGTTACAGAACAACATCGACGGTTGCCGGACGCACAGGCCGCGCTCCGGAGCAAGTTGGTGTTGTCAATCGCTGCAACAAACCAAAAAAGGAGGATACATGTTAAAAAAGCAGTAATCATTGCTGTTGGCATTGACCTGTTATCGCCAGTGCCGCTGATGGTCAGCGCCCAGTCGGCGCAGGGACTACATCAGCATCGTGGGCTCTTCCACGGTCTATCCCTTTGCCACAGTTGTGGCCGAGCAGTTCGGCAAAACCACCAAATTCAAAACCCCCAAAATCGAATCCACCGGCTCCGGCGGCGGGTTGAAGCTCTTTTGCGCCGGTGTGGGCGTGGAACATCCCGACATCACCAACGCCTCGCGCCGGATCAAGACAGTCCGAATGCGAAACCTGCGCCAAAAACGGCGTAAACGACATCATCGAAGTCAAAATCGGCTATGACGGCATCGTCATGGCCAACTCCAAAAAAGCCGCAGCCCTTAAAGCTCACCCGCAAGGACATCTTCCTGGCCCTGGCCAAGGAAGTGCCCGATCCCAGGGCGGTAGAAAAGCTGGTCCCCAATCCCTACAAAACCTGGAAAGACGTCAACCCGGCCCTGCCGGACATCAAAATCGAAGTGCTGGGCCCGCCGCCCACCTCCGGAACCCGCGACGCCTTTGTGGAACTGGCCATGGAAGCCGGCGCCAAGAAATTTGACGTGGATCAAGGCCATGGAAAAGAAAGACAAGAAAAAGTATCAAGGCCATCTGCCACACCATTCGCGAAGACGGCGCCTATGTCGAAGCCGGTGAAAACGACAACCTGATCGTGCAGAAACTGGATGCCAACCCGGATGCCTTGGGCATTTTCGGGTTCAGCTTCCTCGATCAGAACACCGACAAGATCCAGGGCTCCTTTGTCGACGGCGTCGAGCCGACCTTTGAAGCTATCGCCGATGGGCAATATCCCGTCTCCCGCCCGCTCTTTTTCTATGTCAAAAAGGCCCACGCGGAGGTAATTCCCGGCATCAAAGAATATCTGGCGGAATTTACCAGTGAAAAAGCCTGGGGGACGGACGGCTATCTGGCTGAAAAGGGGATGATCCCGATGCCCGACGACGAGCGCAAAGCATTCGGCGACGCCGTCAAAAACCTGGAACCGTTCATCTGTAAAAGTACCTCATTGCTAGCCGGCGCCATAAAGCGTCGGCCGGTTCTGACTTTGCGTGGCGCCATCACGTCGTTGCCTATAGCAATGTCTGGTGGCCGAACGAACAATTCAGACCACGAGCAAACAGATGGAGTCGCTATATGATGGTGGAAGCATAGAACCGTAAGATCAACAGACGACCAAACAGACGATGCCCGATAAGGCCACTGTCGCTGACGGCGACAGACGGGTCGGCTGGTCAGCCGCGAAGAGCGCGAGACCGTGGGGGAGCCGTTCGTCGAAAACCCACGGATGACCTGCCGCAATGTCAATGTCTACTATGGCGACAAGCACGCCATCAAGGATGTCTCCCTCGATATCGGCCGCAACGAAGTGATCGCCATGATCGGGCCTTCCGGCTGCGGCAAGTCCACCTTCATCCGCTGCCTGAACCGCATGAACGACACCATCGACAGCTGCCGCGTGACCGGCGAGATCACCATCGACGAGCAAAACATCTACGATAAAAATGTCGATGTGGTGCCGCTGCGGGCCCAGGTGGGCATGGTCTTTCAGAAACCCAACCCCTTTCCCAAATCCATCTACGACAACATCGCCTACGGGCCCCAAGATTCACGGCCTTGTGCACAACCAAGACCGAGACTGGACGAGATCGTGGAAACCTCGCCTCAAAAAGGCCGGTCTGTGGGAAGAGGTGAAAGACCGCCTCGACCAGCCGGGCACCGGTCTTTCCGGCGGCCAGCAGCAGCGCCTCTGCATCGCCCGCACCATCGCCGTCAACCCGGAGGTCATCCTGATGGACGAACCCTGCTCGGCGCTGGATCCCATTGCCACCGGCCGTATCGAAGACCTGATCGACGAACTGCGCGAACAGTACACCATCGCCATCGTCACCCACTCCATGCAGCAGGCCGCCCGGGTGTCCCAGCGCACCGCCTATTTTCATCTGGGCGATCTGATCGAAGTGGGCCAAACCGAACATGATCTTCACCAATCCCCGCCACCAACTGACCGAAGACTACATCACGGGCCGGTTTGGATAACCCCCATCGTGTAAGCGTGGGTGACCCCGGTCGCCATTACTACTGTCCATCCATAAATGGCCTCTTGCGGCCTGTATCGGCGTTCCCGCGTTTTTGAGATACTCGACCTATCCGCATTAAGTCGCCCCCCTTTTTCCGCATTGGCTCCTGTGGTACTATAGAACAATACCTTTACAAGGAGGTCTCTCCATGTCCCAACTGCCGCGCGTTCTGATCGTCAATGCCCGTATCGTCTCCGACGGGCATATCCGAACCGGTGATGTGTGGATAAAAAACGGCCGCATCGAGGCCGTCGCCGCCGATCTGGCCGGCCGGCCGGCCGAAACCGTTATTGACGCTGACGGCAAGACCCTGCTGCCGGGCTTAATCGACGATCAGGTTCACTTTCGCCAACCCGGCATGACCCATAAGGGCGACATCGCCTCGGAGTCCCGCGCGGCCGTGGCCGGGGGCGTCACCACCTTCATGGATATGCCCAACACGGTGCCGCCCACCACCACCATCGATCGCCTGGAGCAGAAGTATCGCCTGGCCGGAGGCAGCGCGCGGGCCAACTACGCGTTCTATCTGGGCGGCGCCAACGACAATATCGACCAGATTCGCGCCCTCGACCCGGGCGCCGCCTGCGGTGTCAAGGTCTTCATGGGCGCCTCCACGGGCAACATGCTGGTCGATGACCCCCATGTATTGGAACAGATCTTTGCCCAAGCGCCCATCCTGGTGGCCACCCATTGCGAGGACACCCCCACCATCGAAGCCAATGAAGCCAAAGCCCGCCGGCGTTTCGGTGACGATGTGCCCATGACCGAGCACCCCAACATCCGCAGTACCGAGGCCTGTTACCGCTCCAGCGCCCTGGCCGTCGAGCTGGCCCGCCGCCACGGTACACGCCTGCATGTGCTCCACCTTTCCACCAAAAAGGAGTTGGCGCTTTTTGCGCCCGGCCCGCCAGATGCCAAGCAGATCACCGCCGAGGTGTGCGTGCATCACCTCTGGTTTTGCGACCAGGACTACCGGCACTTGGGTCATCGCATCAAGTGCAACCCGTCCATCAAGCTGGCCGCTGACCGCGATGCGCTGATCGAGGCCGTGTGCGATGGCCGCATCGACATCATCGCCACCGATCACGCTCCCCACAACATAGCGGAAAAACGAAATCCTTATTTCAAGTCACCTTCGGGTCTGCCACTCATCGAGCACGCCTTGCCGCTGCTGCTGGAAAAATACCACCAGGGCGTGTTCAGCCTCGAACTGATTGCTGAGAAGTACGCCCACGCCCCGGCGCGGCTCTTTCAGATTAAAGATCGGGGCTATGTGCGTGAAGGTTATTGGGCTGATCTGACACTGATCGATCTGGATAGTCCCTGGACCGTAACGTCGGACAACGTTCACCACAAGGTGCGCTGGTCGCCTTTTGAAGGAATGACATTCAGGTCCCGGGTGGCGACCACCATCGTCTCCGGACAGGTGGCATGGCACAACGGATTTTTAGATCCAACGGTGAGGGGTCAGCGTCTGACCTTTACGAGATAGGCAGATAGGAAGAAAGTAAACGCGCTGGGAAGCCCCGCTCGATGGGGATGCAGAGCATCAATGACCACATTTTATTTCGCCGTCAGGCCTTGACACCCCGGCGAAGAATATCAAAAGCGGTCTCGAGCGTCTCTCTGAGGTAGTCCTTATTTTCGTCTAAAATATTCTTGCTGGCCTCCCACAAGACCACCCCGGAAAAAGTGGCCCAGAAGGTGTCCGCCAACGCCATGGGGTGGGCATCGATAAACAGCCCTTGCCGTGTACCTTCACTAAACACCTCCGACAAGCCGCTCATGGCTTTGCGCGAAAGTGTCTCGATCTGAGAGAGCAGCTCGGGAGAGAGGTTTTTTAGCGTCTCGCTGGATTGCAGGTGAAACATGTTGATAATGGTGGAGGGGTCAAAATCGTACACATCGAACATCGCCTCGGTGAGCAGCTTCAGCTTCTCTTGGGGGCCGAGATCACTCTGGCTGGCCACATGTTCAACACGAATGTTCAGGTATTGCAGGATCCGCAGTGACAGCGAGGCGTATAGCTCCTCCTTATTCTTGAAATAGAGATAGAGCGTACCGGGGCTGAGCTCCGCCTCCCTGGCGATATCCTCGACGGTGGTCTTGTTGTAGCCCTTTTCCGAAAAAACCCGTTTGGCGGCCACAATGATCTGCTGGCGTCGCCGCTCCCGCTCCCGCTCCTTGCGTTCCTGGATACCCATGATTGTAATCCATAAATTATATTTACTTTTTGGACGCCAATATAATTTATATGGGTAATTTAATCAAGTGAAAGATAGCGCATCATCCGTAGCGGTTATAAAGTGGCACCCAACCGTGACGGCCGGTGATTTGAAAGGGCCGGAATAGTCAATGAAAGCGGGTTTTAAATCACGAAATTGGCGCTGGCCGTGGCCCCGGGCAACCAATCTCCGATCAATATTTCAGCGCCTGATGCGACTTTTCAACACGCCAACCACATGGCGCAGCTCGTTGATTTTAAAGGCATACGCCGCTGCGATGAACATCGCCCCGAAAATCACACTGATCACCGCAATCATGGTCAGGCTGCCTATCAGACTACCGCTGAGAAAGATGGAAAGGTCGATCCGCAAGCACTCGCACAAGACCCCCAGGGGAATCGTGATCAGGGTCACCTTGCCGATAAAGCGGATCAATTGCCAACCGTGGGGATTGGCGATGCGCCGGTTCCACAAACCGTAAAGCAAAAAGACCTGCAACGTAGCCGAGATGGAAATGGCCAGAGCAACTCCCTGGGTACCCAAAAAATGGGTTCCCGCTATAAAAAATGGCAAGCTCACAATCACCCCCAGGGTGCTGAAGATGGCCGGAAAAAGGGTGTTTTGCAAAGCGTAAAAACCTCGCACCACCACGGTTTGCGCGGCAAAGGCGAAGGCCCCCAGGAGCAGATAAACCAGCAGGCCGGCGGTCATCTCCGTCGCGGCGGCATCGAAACGGCCGTGCTGAAAAAGCACCGCCACCACTTCACGCCGCAACACCATAACGCACACGGCCAGCGGGATCACCAGCGTCAGATAGCGCAGGGTATCATCGAGCAACCGCGCCATATCGGTAATCTTTTTCTCAGCTGCCAAACGTGCCAGGTAGGGAAACGAAGCCACCCCCACGGCCTGGCCGAAAAAGGCCACCAGCATCAGCATGATACGCAACCCGTAGTTCAAACCGGCGATGCCGCCGCGGTCAAGGTAGGAGCCGAAAAACTTGAGAAAAATTTCGGTTGAGAACATCATCGTCAACCCCAGCATCAGCGGCAGTGTCAGCTTGATGTAGGTGCGCAATGCCGGATGGCGCCAATCCAGGTTGACATATAGGGGCATGCCCACCCGGCGGGCACCGATAAACTGGAGCGCGAAATTGCCCACGAAGGCGCCCACCAGCACGCCCCATGAAAAAGCTTCCATCCCGATGAGGGGCCCCAACGCCAAACCGCCGATGATGATTCCCAGATTGTATACCAACGGCGCCAGCGCCGGCAGGGCGAAGCGCTCTTTGGCAAACTGCACGGCGGTAAACAACCCCCCCGTAAAAAAGAAAAACTGGGCCGGAATGATGACCCGCGTCATGCGCACGGCGGCCGCCTTGAGCGGTGCTTCCGTCAAACCGGGCGCCAGCAGGGTGACCAGCCCATCGGCAAAAATCACCGCTACACCGATCAGTACCAGCAGCAACAGCCCGAAATGGGTCATCACGATGCTGAACACCCGCCAGCCCTCATCCTCGCGCCCTTGGGCCAGATAGTTGGCGAAAATGGGAATGAAGGTGATCGACAAAAATCCGCTGGCCACCACATGGTTGAGAATTTCGGGAATGACGAAGGAGACCTGGTAGGCGTCCACGATGCCGGTAGCGCCGCCCACGTGGGCGATGACCATCTCCCGCACCAGCCCGATAATGCGGCTGGCGAGAATCGAGGCGCTCATGATCAACGAGGCCAGCCCGACTTTTTTGTAGAGTGATGTCGCCATACCTGCCCTTTGATTAAGAGGCAGCCCGACGGATACCTCGAATGGAGGATCATAACAGAAAGCGGGCGAAGAAACCAAGCTGGGCGACGGCGACAGAGAAGGGAGCCGAAAGATCTTCGGATAGTCCAGGGTGGCGCCATTTGGTTTTGCGCGACGGACCGGCGCGAAAGGAAACCCGGGAGGTTGCGGCCCCCTGATATTTATCACACCAACAACCGCTCAGACGCATCCGCGACTTTGCCCTTCGACCAGGGCACCGGCAAAAAGATGGGCCGTACGGATGGGTTCGGGAATGTGACTGTGGATGGCGAAGTGTTCGACCACGCGCACCGCTTGCTCAAGCGAAAGCCCCATGCGCTGCACGTAGATGCGGCCCGCCGGTTCCATGGGGCCCAGACGCTGGATGAGCTTCCATTTTTCGGCCCCACCCGGCACATTTTGGGTCAGGGCCGACTCGATGGCGGCCAGATTCGGCCGCTGGCGCGCCGTCACCAACACGGGAAGGCTCAGCCGCCGGTGCAGGTGGAAAACATCCACCACGTTGAAACCGGCTACGGCGATACCTTGCAGCATGATCAACTGCAGGTGCTCGAGAAACTTGGAGCGTTCGATCAATTGCGCGATGCGCCGCGCCGCGTCATCGCCATCGCGGGTCACTTCGCCGATCAGCACGCCGTCCAGGCGCAAATCGGCGTACACTGCGCCCACCAGCCGCACCTGCTGCTGGTTTCGGCGCCGGAAGGGAGCGTCATCAAAACCGATCACATTGGAATAACGCCGCTTTGGCATCGATTACCGTCACACTGAAAGATATCAGTTCCAGAGCCTGTTTCAAACCGTTTCAGTTTGTCCAGGGTCAAGGATGGTGCCAATTTAAAGCACATGCATACTGCCCGTATTTCTAGGAACAAAATTAGCGTAAGACGCAGAGATTGGGCAAACTGGGACGCTTTAACATTGGCGCTTCCAGTTAACCACTTCGCGGCGGGTATTTCAAACCCATTGAGCTGACGCTTTCGGCGGGTGTGGATATGATCGGACACCCGGCGGCCTGTCTGGACCGCCGGGTACCGGGGCTGGCGCACCCCCGCTGATGGGGGTGCGGGGTTAATGAGATCAGGCCACTTCCTGAAACTCGGCATCGACGATGTCGTCATCGTCATCGTTTGAGGGGCGGTCGCTGGCGCCGGCCTCACCGTTGTGAGCCGATCCAGGCGCAGCGCCGGCCGATTGGTAGGCCGTGGTGCTCATGGCCTGGGCAATGCGATTGAGTTCCTCGGTCAGGCGCTGGATCTCAGCCACATCCTCACCGCCCATGGCCGCCTTGAGTTGGGCCACGGCTGAGCTCACCTGGCTACGCGAGCCTTCGTCGATTTTGTCGCCCAGCTCGACCAGTGATTTTTCCGCGGTATATACCAGCGCATCGGCCGCATTACGGGCATCGATCAGGCTGCGTTTGCGCCGGTCGCTGTCGACGTTGGCTTCGGCCTCTTTGACCAGACGGTCGATCTCATCCTGGCTCAAGCCCGAAGAGGCCGTGATCTGGATTGACTGCGCCTTGCCCGTGGCCATATCCTTGGCCGACACGTTGCACAATCCCGTTGGCGTCGATATCGAAGGTTACCTCAATCTGCGGCACCCCCCGCGGCGCGGCGGCGATACCCGTCAGCTCGAACCGTCCCAGGGTCTGTTGTCGCGAGCCATCTCGCGCTCGCCCTGCAGCACATGTACGGTGACTGCCGGCTGGTTGTCTTCGGCCGTGCTGAAAATCTGGCTCTGTTTGGCCGGGATAGTGGTGTTCTTTTCGATCAGGCGCGTCATCACACCGCCCAGGGTTTCGATCCCCAGCGACAGTGGGGTGACATCGAGCAGCAACACATCCTTGACATCGCCGGCCAAAACGCCGCCCTGAATGGCGGCGCCCATGGCGACCACCTCGTCGGGGTTGACGCCCTTGCTGGGGGTTCTTATCGAAGATTTGCGCCACCCGATCCTGCACGGCCGGCATGCGCGTCATGCCGCCCACCAGAATCACATCACCGATCTCACCCGGCGCAAGCCCGCATCTTTGAGGGCCGTGCGACAGGGCCCTTCCAGCTTATCGAGCAGATCGGCTACCAGCGCCTCAAGCTTGCTTGCGCGTCAGCCGCATGGCCAGATGTTTGGGCCCGGAGGCATCGGCGGTGATAAAGGGCAGGTTGATGTCGGTCTCCATGGTGGTGGAGAGTTCCATCTTGGCTTTTTCGGCAGCCTCTTTAAGCCGCTGCAAGGCCATCTTGTCCGACCGCAGGTCGATACCCTTCTCCTTTTTAAACTCATCGGCCAGGTAATCGATCAGACGCAGATCGAAATCCTCGCCACCCAGATGGGTGTCGCCGTTGGTGGCCTTGACCTCGAAAACCCCGTCGCCGATCTCCAGTACGGAGATATCGAAGGTGCCGCCGCCCAGGTCGAAGACGGCGATCTTCTCCTCTCTCTTCTTGTCCAGCCCGTAGGCCAATGAGGCCGCCGTGGGTTCATTGATGATCCGTTTGACGTTGCAGGCCGGCGATTTTGCCAGCATCCTTGGTGGCCTGGCGCTGGCTGTCGTTAAAATAGGCCGGCACCGTGATGACCGCATCGCTGACTTTCTCTCCCAGATAGTCTTCGGCCGCCTTTTTAAGCGCCGTGAGCATCTGGGCTGAGATTTCGGCCGGGCTGAACTGGCGTCCGTTAAGGTTGATGCGCACATCGCCGTTGGCGGCCGCCTCGATGGTATATGGCAGCACTTTGGCATCCTGCCTGCACCTCGGGCGAGTCGAACTTGCGGCCGATCAACCGCTTGACCCCGAAAACGGTGTTTTCGGGATTGGTGATGGCCTGGCGCTTGGCAATCTGACCCACCAGACGCTCGTCGCCGTCCGACAGAGCGAAAATCGAGGGGGTAGTGCGCCCGCCTTCGGTGTTGGGGATCACCTTGGCTTCATCACCTTCCATGATGGCCACGCACGAATTGGTGGTTCCCAGATCGATTCCGATAATTTTGGTCATGATCAATTCCTCCTGTGGTTGCGGGCCGCAACGAAGCAGCCCCGATTCATTACTTTATGTTAAAATACATATAAAGTAATAATACTAAATCAGTATCTGTCAACCACAAAATGAGTTTTATTGCGGGGGAAGGAGGCCTGCCTCATCACAGCGCCACTACCCCGGATGGACAAGCAGCACGACGCTACAAGGCCATCTCTATAAAAAGGAAAAGAAAATGGCGGTGGAATGGCGGCAACTAGCTCGGGTAGGTCGGCCCGAAGCGATGGTCGGGCGGTCTTGGGCAACACTGGTGAGGGCCAGCGGGCGTCACCCAAGTGCCTTGGGAAAGATCGCCCGCAATCAACCTGGGGGGAGTTCAAGGCCGGTTATGTGCAGATTTCGGGGTCTTTCAGCACATCGGCCGGATGGGGAGTGAGCGGTTGATGGCACTTTTTGCAAAAGAAGGTGGCGTAATTATGATCGTCCATCCAGGTCTCCTGGGGGATTTTCAGCGTCGCTTGGGACTTGGTGCTTTCGCTGCAATCGGGGTTTTTACACGTGAGCCTGATATCCATAATTGTTCTCCCTGGGCACGGTAACCTGTCACCGTTGGCCCTTTTGTTCGTTATTGGCTATATTGATAAATAGAATCGGTTTGTGAGCCTGGCGTGAGCACGGGGTGCGGATTTAATGAAATTTTGACGCCGCGGGAGCGCCCTAAATGGCCTTCCAAAGCATGTGACAACCGACCAGACGCTGATTTTCGATCTGCAAATCCTCGTGGCCCAGCAGCCATGCCTTTCGCCATAATCCGCTGCTGTAACCGGTAAGCATGCCGTCCTGGCCGATCACGCGGTGACAGGGCACGATAATGGGCAGTGGGTTTTTACCGTTGGCACCGCCCACGGCTCGACAGGCCGAGGCCTGGCCGATTGCCCGCGCGATCATATGGTAAGAGGCCACCTCTCCGTAGGGTATCGTCAGCAACGCTCTCCAAACCTTAATCTGAAAGGTAGTGCCTTGCGGGCACAGTTTCAAGCAGAATGATTTGCGACGATGATTGAAATACTCGTCCAACTGGGCGGCGGCCATGCGAACCGGGGCGTGGGCCATGGGATCATCAACCCCATTTCCTCGACAAAATTCACCTCGGTCAAGCCGCTGTCGGAACCCCACAATTTCCAGCGAGCCGATGGGAGAACGATAGTAGACTTTCGATTTCATATGGGCGTCGATTCCCATGTCCCACCTCCAGACCCATTGGTCGAACGCTTATTATGCATGCATGTGTGATTTTTAGGAAGGTCTCAGAATAGTACGGATCGCGCCCCAAGGTCAACCGTCGGTCAGGGATTTTGAGGTATCGATGCCCACCCGGGCTGATAAATTCTCTTGACAACTATTCACGCAACCAATAGATTGGCCTCTAATCAACGGAGAAGACCATGAACGCACCCAGAACCCACCGCATCAAAAGCTGCCGTTTTAACGGTCTCTGGCGCTGGTGGTGGCCCTGCGCAACGGGCACGCCTCCGGACGATGGGTGCAGCAGATAGACTGATAGACCTGATACCCTAAAAAACCAAAACCGTGGGCTGCCCGAATAGCCCACGGTTTTTTTGTTCCAGGCCGTGGCTTCGACAGACCACGGCTTTTTTAATTTTTACCGATTGAATCGGTCGCAGTCAGTGCGGCCGACAGACGTCTGAAAAGGGTGACCATGCGACTGCGACAGCATCCGGACAAAGCGCAATTTTTAGAGTCGGCCAAAACGGCCAACGTGATCCCGGTCTACCTGGAGACCCTGGCCGATCTGGACACGCCGGTCTCGATTCTGGCCAAGATCACCCCCAACCGCAGCCCGCTCTTTTTATTCGAGAGCGTGGAGGGCGGCGAGCGCTGGGGGCGCTACAGTTTCATGGGAGCTTCGGCCCATTGCCAGATACGGGTCTATCAGGATCGCATCGCCGTGCAGCGCGACGACCAGACGGTTACGCAACCCCATCCAGGCAGTCCCTTCGAGCAACTCAAGGCCTTCATGGCCGATTACCGTCCCGCGCGGGTGGCGGGGCTGCCTCGCTTTTGGGGTGGGCTGGTGGGCAACCTGAGCTACGAGGCGGTCTCGTTTATCGAGCACATTCCGCACCGGCTCGACAACCAAACACCCCTGGCTCATTTTTTCATGCCCGACGAGCTGCTGATCTTCGACAACGTGCGCCACACGTTGCAGCTGGTGGCCATCGCTTACCTCAACAACGGCGAAAACGCGAGCGATGAGTACGGTCGCTGTCTGCAACGGCTTGAGCATCTCAACCGACAGGTCAATGCGCCCACGGTGCTGCCCGAGAGCGAAGCGCTGCCTGAAAAACTGGAGATCGAGGCGCAGGTGTCACCCGCGGCCTTTCGTGAACGGGTGACGCGGGTAAAGGAGTACATTCGCGCCGGGGACATCATCCAGTCCGTGATCTCCCAGCCCTTCGTCTGCCCGGCCCCGGACGATCTCATCAGCCTCTACCGCGCCCAGCGCTACGTCAACCCGTCGCCCTATCTGTTTTTCTTGCATCTGGACGATACCATTCTGGTCGGGTCCTCCCCGGAAACCATGGTCCGGCTGGAAAACCGCGTGGCCACCCTGCGCCCCATCGCCGGCACCCGCCCCCGGGGCGCACAGCGAACAGGAGGACCGCGAGCTGGCCGACGAACTGCTGGAGGACGAAAAGGAACGCGCCGAACACCTGATGCTGGTGGACCTGGGCCGCAACGACCTGGGCCGCGTGGCCGAGACCGGCACCGTCCAGGTCACCGACCTGATGGTCGTCGAGCGCTACTCCCACGTCATGCACCTGGTCTCCAACATCACCGCGACCTGGAGCCCGGACTGCGACGCCTGGGACCTGCTGCGCGGCCACCTTTCCCGGCCGGCACCCTTTCCGGCGCGCCCAAGGTCCGGGCCATGGAGATCATCGCCGACCTGGAAGACGAACCCCGCGGGCCCTACGGCGGCGCCGTGGGCTATTTCTCCTTCGACGGCAACATGGACCTGGCCATCACCATCCGCACCGCCTGCGTCGAAGACGGGCGCCTGACCGTCCAGGCCGGCGCCGGCATCGTCGCCGACTCCGACCCCGAGACCGAGCGCATGGAAACCGTCAACAAGGCCATGGCCATCGAGCAGGCCCTGCGGATCGTCGCTCAGAGCGAGGCGCGGTAACGCCATCTTAGGAAAGGAAGCACCGGCCATGATCGTGATGATCGACAACTACGATTCGTTCACCTACAACCTGGTGCAGTATCTGCGCAGATTGGGCGCCGAGGTGCAGGTGTTCCGCAACGACGCACTCACCGTCGACGAGATCGACGGGCTGGCACCCAGCCGGCATCGTGATCTCGCCGGGACCGGGCCGGCCCGAAGACGCCGGCATCTCCCTGGCGGTCATCCGACGCTTCTCCGGCCAGATCCCGATCCTGGGGGTCTGCCTGGGCCACCAGTCCATCGCCGTGGCCTTCGGCGGGCGAGATCGTCCGGCCCAACGCCTGATGCACGGCAAGACCTCCGACATCACCGCCGACGGCAAGGCGTCTTCAAGGGCATCCAGCAGCCCTTTCAGGCCATGCGCTACCACTCCCTGGCCGTCGTCCGAGACGACCTGCCCGACTGCCTGACAGATCACGCGCCGAGTCCGAGGACGGCGAGATCATGGGCATCCGCCACAGGCAGCACCCCACCGAAGGCATCCAGTTCCACCCGGAATCGATCATGACCCCGGTGGGCAAACGGCTGCTGCGGAATTTTCTGAAGATACTGTGAGAATCGGCGGACGAAATGCCGCTCATCAGCGGCATCAATCTCTGAAAATAGACCCAAAGGAGAAACGATCATGTTTCGCGACAATCTTACCCAAATCATCGAGGGCCGAAATCTGACCGAGGAGCGAGATGGCGCCGCATGATCGACGAGCATCTTCTCCGGCAATGTCACCGACGCCCAGATCGGCGCCTTCATGGCGGCCCTGGCCACCAAGGGCGAAACCTTCGAGGAGCTGGCCGGCGCGGCCCGGGCCATGCGCCGCAAGGCCCAGCGCATTCAGGTCGCCGGCGCACCACGGTGGTGGACACCTGCGGCACCGGCGGCGACGGCGCCGGACACCTTCAACATCTCCACCACCACCGCCTTTGTGGTGGCCGGCTGCGGGGTGACGGTGGCCAAACACGGCAACCGCTCGGTTTCCAGCCAATGCGGCAGCGCCGACCTGCTGGAGGCCTGGGCGTCAACCTCGACACCCACCCGGAAATCGTCGAGGAGGCCGTGGCGGAAATCGGCATCGGGTTTCTCTTCGCGCCCCTCTATCACAGCGCCATGCGCTATGCCGGCCAGGCCCGCAAGGAGGTCGGCCTGCGCAGCATCTTCAACATGCTCGGGCCCCTGACCAACCCGGCCGGCGCCAACTGCCAGCTGCTGGGCGTCTATGCCCCGGAGCTGACCGAGATGTTCGCCGAGGCCCTGAAACTGCTGGGCGCCCGCCGGGCCATGGTGGTCCACGGCCACGACGGGCTGGACGAAATCTCCGTCTGCGCCCCCACCCGGGTTTCCGAGACTCAACGACGGTCGCGTGCACACCTATGACATCTAGCCGGAGCAATTTTTCGGCCGGCTGGCCGACCCGCAGACCTGACCGGCGGAGACCCGCGGCAAAACGCCGATATTACCCGTCGGTCCTGAGCGGCCAAAGCGGCCCCAGGCGGACGTGGTTGTGATCAATGCCGCCGCGGCCCTGATGGCGGCCGGCAAAGTCGACAACTTTGATGGCGGCATCGAGCAGGCCAAGTTGGCGATCGACAGCGGCGGCGCCATGGCCAAGCTGGATGCGCTGGTGGAATTCACGACAGCCAATACTCAGCCATAGGACCGAAAAAAGGCCCATGGACATCTTATCCAAAATCGTAGCCTACAAACGCCAGGAGGTTGCCGAGGCGCAAGTGGCCGTACCGCTGGAGGCGCTCAAAGAGATCGCCGCCGCGCGCAGTGACCAGCGCCCCTTTGCCCGACGGATAGCCCAACGCCGTCCCGGTCAAGTCAATATCATCGCCGAAATCAAGCGCGCCTCGCCCTCCAGGGGCGTCATCCGGGCCGACCTGGACGCCGCCCGGCAGGCCCGCAACTACGAGCGCGGCGGGGCCGCCGCCTTGTCGGTGCTCACCGATCAGACCTTTTTCCATGGCAGCCCGGATGACCTGAAACAGGCCCGCGCGGCGGTAGCGCTGCCTGTGCTGCGCAAGGATTTTATTGTTTCGACCTACCAGATCTACGAAGCCGCCGCCTGGGGCGCCGATGCGGTGCTGCTGATCGTGCGCATTCTCAGAGATGATCAGCTCGCCAGATATCTCGAAGTGAGCCGGTATTTGGGGTTGGGCGTCCTGGTGGAGGTACATGACACCGACGAACTGGCCCGCGCCGTAGCCACCGATGCCCGCATCATCGGCATCAACAATCGCGATCTGCGCCGTTTCTCCACCGACATCAACACCGCCTCACTGCTATCCGGCCAGCTCAGCGACGAGCATGTTGCGGTGGCCGAGAGCGGAATCGGCAGCAGCGAAGACATCCGCCGGTTGGCCCGTGCGGGTATCAATGCCTTCTTGATCGGCGAAAGCCTGGTGCGAGCCGAAGACCCCGCCGCCTTTTTGAAGGAGCTGGTGCATGCCTCGTCATCCCCAAATTAAGATCTGCGGACTCACCCGGGATGACCAGGCCGAGGCCTGCGTGGCGGCCGGGGCCGACGCCATCGGCCTGATTTTCTACAGCAAGAGCCCCCGCCATGTCAGCGACACGCAAGGGGCACGCATCGCGGCTGCAGTGGCAACCAAAGCCGCGCTGGTGGGCGTTTTTGTGGACGCCGCTGAAGATGAGATCATGGCGCGCGTCACAGCCTGCCGTCTGACGGCCGTTCAGTTACATGGCCAGGAATCGGCCGCCCTGGTGGAACGCCTCAAAAACAGTGGCCTGACGGTGATCAAGGCGCTGTTCGCCACGCGCCCGCCCGGTTTTGCCCGCGCGGGCGATTACCGCCCCGCCGCCTTTCTGGTGGAGTGCGGCCAGGGCGACTTACCCGGCGGCAACGCGCGTGCCTGGAAGTGGGCTGATGCCATTGGGATCGACACCACTTTTCCGCTGATTCTGGCCGGGGGACTGGCCCCCGACAACGTCAACAAAGCCATCGCCGCGGCCCGGCCCGCGGCCGTGGATGTCAGTTCCGGCGTGGAACTAGCGCCTGGAATCAAAGATATGAACAAGGTGCGTCGCTTTATCAGTGAAGTTCATAACTGCACCACGGCGACACCCCTTGCACCCGTTTTTAATGAAAGGAGATCGTCATGCTGATCGTCATGATGCAGAACGCCACCCAGGATCAGGTGGAGGCCGTCGTCGCCCAGGTGGAGGCCCGCGGCTACTCGGCCAAGCCGATCCCGGGCGGCCACCGGGTGTCCATCGGCATTCTCAACAACAAGGGGCCGTGGAGGGCAGCTTTTTCGCGGGATGCCGGGAGTCAAGGAGGCCATTCCGGTCACCCGGCCCTACAAACTGGTGAGCCGGGAGGTTCAGCCGGAAGACACGGTGGTCCGGATCGGAGATGTCGCGCATCGGAAACGGCCATTTTGCCATTATTGCCGGCCCCTGCGCCATCGAGAGCGAAAGCAGGCCCTGACCATCGCCCGGCACGTCAAGGCGGCCGGCGCCGCACATGTTCCGGGGCGGCGCCTTCAAACCGCGGACCTCGCCTTATTCTTTTCAGGGGTTGGGCGAGGAGGGATTGAAAATACTGGCCCGAGTGCGGGAGGAAGACCGGGCTGCCGGTGGTGACCGAGGTGATGGACTACGAGACTTTCGACCTGGTCGAGGCGTATGCCGACATGGTCCAGATCGGGACCCGCAACATGCAAAACTTCAGCCTTCTGCGGCGCGCCGGGCGCTGCCGCAAGCCGGTCATGCTCAAGCGCGGCATGGCCGCCACCATCGACGAGTGGCTCATGGCCGCCGAGTATATCCTGGAAGGGGGCAACAACGATGTGGTCCTGTGCGAGCGAGGGGTGCGCACCTTTGTCAACCACAGCCGCAACACGCTCGATATTTCAGCCGTGCCGGTGGTGCAGAGGGAGAGCCACCTGCCGATCATCATCGACCCCAGCCACGCCGCCGGCCGGCGCGACCAGGTGCATCCCGCTCAGCCGCGCCGCGGTGGCGGCGGAAGCCCACGGCCTCATGGTGGAAGTGCACCACGACCCGGACAAGGCCATGAGTGACGGCGCCCAGTCGCTCTACCCGGACCAGTTCGATCAGCTCTGCCGGCAGGTGCGTGCCGTCTATGCCAGTTTTCGGTAACCACTTCGCTTTTATCTTTTGCTAAATGGCGATGAAAACAGGACTCGAAGATAGTATTGAAGAACAAAGCCAGAGGCTCGAAAAATGGCGACAAATCCTGATCCCATAACCATCACCGGTGCGCTGAACACCTCCGAAATATTGATCGGACATGGCCTCGATCAGCTACCAGGGTTCATCCCCGCCGGCCGCACGGTCATCATTACCGACTCCAATGTCCACCGGCTCTATGGCGACCGCTTTCCCGATGCGCCGGTCATCACCATCGGCACGGGCGAGAGTAATAAAACCCTGGCAACGCTGCGGCAGATCTACGAACAGATGCTCGAGCTGGGGATCGATCGGTCCTGGACCGTGGTGGGCATCGGTGGCGGTATCGTTTGCGATGTGACCGGATTTGCCGCGTCGACCTACCTGCGGGGCCTGTCTTTCGGCTTCGTGGCCTCGACCCTGCTGGCCCAGGTGGACGCCAGCGTGGGGGGCAAGAATGGCGTTAATTTTGCGGGCTACAAGAACATGGTGGGGTTGTTTCGACAACCGGACTTTGTACTTTGCGACCTGGATATGCTGAAAACCTTGCCGCGGGCGGAGCTGGCCAGCGGATTTGCCGAAATTGTCAAACACGCCGCTATCGCCGACAAGGCCTATTTTGATTTTATCGAGGCCAACACCGATGCGGCTTTGGCCCTGGACACGGCGGTGATGGCGCACCTCGTGCAGCGCTCGGTGGAGATCAAAGCCGCTGTGGTATCAAAAGACGAGCACGAAGGCGGCGAGCGGCGCAAGCTCAATTTCGGTCACACCTTAGGTCACGCCATCGAAAAACTCAGCGGCATTTCCCACGGCCACGCCGTCAGCATCGGCATGGTGCTGGCCACGCGCCTGTCGCGGGATCAAACCGCGCTGCCGGAGGCAGAAACCGCCCGCTTAACAGCCCTCCTCGAACGGCTGGACCTGCCCGTCAGGTCAGAGCTTGATCCGGCTCAGGTGTTTAAAGCCTTGGCCAAAGACAAAAAGCGTCAGCAGGCGCATATCCATTTCGTCTGCCTTGAGCGCATCGGCCGGGCCGTGGTGCAAAACATCCCCCTCAGATCGCTGGAGACAACCATCGGTGCACTGCTATCCGCCCAGGATTAACGCGCTTCAAACTCACTGCTCACGCGCCACAAAAGCCATCACCTCTCGCCACCACGCCTCTTGAGGGCCGGCCGGCCAGGTGTTGTGACCCGCCCCCGCGAAGACCCATTTTTCTTTGGGGTTCGATAATGCCTCGTAAAGCGCCTCGCTGAGGATCGGCGGTACGATCTCGTCGTTGCCGGCCATCACCACCGCTACCGGACCTTGATATCCGGAAAGGTTGGCGATGTTGTCGTAACCCTCCCGCACCAACCAGCGCGCCGGCAGGTACCAGTAGAGTTTTTGAGCCAGTTGCGGCAGGCTGTTCCAGGGGGTCAACAGGATCACCCCCTCAATCGGCACAGGCGACTGCGCCGCCACGGCGGTGGCCACCCCGCTACCCAGAGACTCTCCCCATAAAAAAATAGGATCGCCGAATTGCGCGTAAACGGCTTGCACCAGCGCTCGCGCGGCGGCGACAAAGGCCTTTTCGCCGGGCCGGCCGGGCCTTGCACCATAGCCCGGATACTCGGCCACCACCACCCGGTAGCCCAGCCTTTCCAGGGCCCGCGTATAATAAAAGCGATGCACGGCAGCGCCGGCATTGCCGTGAAATACCACCACGGTGCCTTTCAAGCCTGTGAGATCGTCCGTCCCTGTCAGCCCCAAATAGTCGGCATCGTCACTGGGCCATAATTTCAGACCGGCCGTTGCGGCTTGGGATTTAAGGTCGGGCAGCGATTGACGCTCGGGAAAATAGGTCATGCGCTGCTGCATCAGGTAGGCCAGTCCGACCATCACACCGTACCCCACTAGAAAATAGGCCACCACGCGCATCGGGATCTCCATTTTAAGATTCGGCACCCAAAGCAATCAAATTTACGGCAACCGCAACACCAACGATACCGCATCCTCTTCAGGCGCGTGGTGAGGGAAAAAAGCCAGCAGATTGACCGCCGCAAGGCCGTCGTCCGCGGTCACGGCACGGTTGAAACTATCGGCGTCGGCAAAGGCGGTGTTGTCGGCCACCAGTAGGCCGTTTGGCCGCAGCAGGCGCCGGCAGTCGGGCAGCACGCGAACGTAGTCGGCCTTTTCGATATCGATGAAGATCAGATCAAAAACGCCCCGCATCTCCGCCAGGGCCTCCACAGCGTCGCCCGCCACAACATTCACCCGATCGCTCACCCCGGCGAGCGTTAGGTTGGCGCGGGCCCGTTGGGCCATGCCGGGATCTTTTTCCAGGGTGATGACGCGACCATCGGGCGCACAACCCCGGGCCAGATAAATGGCCGAATAGCCGCTGGCCGTCCCCAGCTCCAGGATCTGTTTGGCGCCGGCAAAGGCCGCCAGATGGCACAGCAATTGGCCCACCACCGGTCCCACGATGGGGATTTGCGCCTGCCGGGCTTCCTCTTCCAGCGATTGTAATACGGCATCACGCCGGGGGACCAGGCCCTGGAAATAGCGCCTCGGGTGGGGCTGCATGATGGCCATGGTATGCCTCTATCGAAAGAGTTGCCAGTGAGGAGCGGAGCGCTGCGACCGGATCGGCGGTATCCACCTTCGCAGCCAAGCGGGTATCCGCCGGTAGCGCCAGAAGCGGTAAAGCTGCCCAAAGGCAGCCTCCACGGCATGGATCTGCACTTTTAGCGCCGTATCGTCCTGGCAAAAGGTAGTCACGCAAACGCGGGGTTTGAGATCGCCGGGCAATATGCAGGGCCCCTTGCCGTCCTTTAAAAAGACGCACGGCCCGGAAAAGAGCGAACATGCCGCTGCCCGCCGCTCAATTTCGCTCTTCAACCCGGGGCGCCTGATCAATAGGCACTGCAGGTCGAACAGGTCGATAACATCATCGGGACGGATGTTGCGGCAGCACAACCCCCGGCACCGTTGGGCGCAATCGTTCATGAAAGGCGCCGCTGAGGCCAATAATTCGCACTGAGCCTGCTCGATCGTGCGGCAAATGTGCGATAGAGCGGCGACCTCGTTTCGTTCGAGCGTCTCGAGCAGCGATGACGCCCGCTGGTATTTCCTGGAAAGACTCATATCATCGACGCACAGCAAGCGGTTGCCTGAAAGAGTTACATCATTTTCTGTACGCTACGATTTTTTATCGCCTGACAAGGGGACGTTTGTCAAGATGCCGCCGGCCGGTTGACGCGCAGCCGGCGCGCATCGCGGCCATGAAAGCAGTGATCCAGGGCCAGCCACCTTTTATATTGACGAATGAGCCGCTGATTGTTAAAAATAGGGTGTTGGTAATGACCGTCCATGGGATTGCGGCCCTTTCACCACCGGGTGGCCGTGATACACCTTGATGTCTATTTCAGGCGACATCAGAAGCCCCCTTTTCGATTCCGGGCTTCAAAACAGTTGGCACCCCCTGGCATGACACCACCTGAAAAGAGAACCAAGGCGATGGCCATTTACATGTACTTTAGAAATTGATGCGTCCCCTGCAACACCCGTGCACCATACCGATGAACCTGCCAAGCCAATACACTGCAGGCGCATCACTTACAGCCCAGAGGAGGAACAATGAACAAAACCGAATTGATCGAAAAAGTGGCCGAGGAGTCCGAAATTACCAAGTCCGCCGCCACATTAGCCGTCAACGCTGTATTCAATAACATCGCCTCGGCCCTGGGCGAAGACACCGACAAGGTAGCGATTGCCGGATTCGGCACCTTTGCCAGAAGCCTTCGCAAAGCCCGCAAGGGGGTCAACCCTCAAACCGGCAAGACCATCGAAATCGCCGCCACCAATGCTGGTCCGCTTCAAACCTGCTAAAAAGTTCAAGGATACCATCAATTAGCGGTACGATTGATTTGCCGTAATAACCGAACGGGAATGCCGCATGAGGGTTCTGGTTTTGGGCGGTTGCGGTATTCAAGGGCGCGCAGCCGTATATGATCTGGCCAAAAGCCCCGCCG
The DNA here is from genome assembly GCA_963783425.1 of uncultured delta proteobacterium. Taxonomy (GTDB): domain Bacteria; phylum Desulfobacterota; class Desulfobacteria; order Desulfobacterales; family QNYZ01; genus CAWANO01. The sequence continues at coordinate 63,945 of CAWANO010000002.1, read as the reverse complement.
TATCCGAGGTGCTTTGCGCCGATGCGCGGCCGGTCGAGATGCTGCTGTTCAAAAACGACCCACCGGCGAACAAGGTTCGCTTTGAAGCGCTCGATGCAAGCGATGAAACGCAACTCGCCGGGTTGATGGGTCGGGCCGACGCGGCCATCGACCTGTTGCCGCGCCAGCTCATGCCCGTCGTCTGCCAGGCGGCCATCGCCGCCGGTGTCAGTGTCGTCAACACCAACTACGCTTATGACATCGCTCACCTGGACGCCGCGGCGCGCCAGGCAGGCATCGCCATCGCCCCCGAATGCGGCCTCGATCCAGGCATTGATCTGGTGCTGTGCGCCGAGATGGCCCGAAGGTTCGACCGCCTGGAGGTAATGAACGCCTATTGCGGCGGTATTCCTGAACCGGCCGCCTGCGACAATCCGCTCAATTACAAAATTTCGTGGAACTGGGAGGGAGTTCTGGCCTCCACGATGCGACCGGCGCGCCAGATTCAGGCCGGCCATGTGATCGAGATTACCGCCGCCGACCAGCACGCCCGGCGTCACATCCATACCGTCGAATTTCCCGGTCTGGGCACTCTGGAGGCCATCCCCAACGGCGACGCCCTCTTTTTCGCCCGACAGATGGGCGTGGATGAGACTATTCGACAGGCGGGCCGCTACTCCCTGCGCTGGCCCGGATGGAGCGCCTTCTGGCACCCGCTGAAGATGTTGGGATTTCTGGACCGGTCGCCCATCTCCGATCTGCCGGGCAAGGTGTCGGGCTATGATGTGATGCACCGCCTACTGGCGCCGCAACTCCACTACCGCGACGACGAAAAGGATCTGGTGGTGATGCTCAATGTATTCGAGGGGCAACAGGCACAGCGCACCATCCGGGTGACAACGACCTTGCGGATCGAACGAGATCTCGATAGCGGCCTTTTGGCCATGAGCCAAGCGGTGGGATTTACCGCCAGTATCGTGGCGCAGATGATTGCCACAAAACAGATCGACGCCACAGGCGTTCTCAGCCCGACCAGCGACATCCCCTACCAGGCCTTTGTCGATGCGCTCGATCAGCGAGGGATCCGTATTGACCACACCGAGCAAGTGCTGGCATAGTAGGGTTCCTGCCCGCCATCAATCATTCCAACCAGAAAAGGAGCAATAACCATGAAGATTCGAAGAATGTGGATGCTGTTATTGGTATCTCTGTTTGCTTTGGCGCTGGTCGTGCCTGCCAGCGCTTCCACCCTGTCGGAGATCGTTCAGCGCGGCGAACTGCGCGTGGCCGTTCAGTCCGGAGCCGCACCCTACGCCTTTGTGGGCAAAGACGGCAAACCCACCGGCTGCATGGTGGAGTTTGCCCGCGAGATGGCCAATCGTATGGGCGTTGAACTCAAGGTGCTCGATTTTGACTGGGACGGCCTGATCCCGGCCCTGCTTTCGGGCAAGGCCGATATTCTGGCCGCGGACATGACCCCCACCTTGAAGCGCGCCCTCAAGATCACCTTCTGCGACCCATGGTACTACGTGCAGCCGGCTGCCTTTACCACAACCGATGCCGCCTTTCAAACCCTGGCGGACATGAACAAGCCCGAAGTCACCGTGGGCGTACTGCTGGGCTCCACCGGCGAGACCATCGCCAAAAAGTATCTGCCCGAGGCCACCCACAAGTCCTACAAGGGCGGCGGCCGCATGATCGTACAGGCGCTGCTGGCCGGCCATGTGGATGCCGGTGTCAACGATGACCTGGCCGTGCTGACGGTGCTACCCGACTTTCCTCCCAACTCGGTGCGGCTGCTCGACGAGCGCCTGGGTCAGGGCAAAGACCCCCTGGCCTTTGCCGTGCGCCACGAATCGGTCAACCTGTGGCAGTGGGTCAATCTCTTCTTCCAGACCATCCGCTCAGATGGGTTCTATGATGAGCAGATCCAGTACTGGATGGAGTCCACGGACTGGAAAAAAGACCACCAGTAGAAACCCGATCAGAGGGGTGCTGTCGCTTTGAATCCTGAGGGCACCCCTTTCCCCGGCCTCGGGCCACGCTGCGCCGCGGCCCGCCGGGAGATCACACCCCCATCACCAAGACACCTTAACCCTGCGCACCGAAACGGCAACTGTAATGCTTGAAGGCTTTAATTTCAGGGTCATCTGGGAGTACATGCCGTTTTTCCTGCAGGGCCTGCGCAACACCTTTCTCATCTCCATGGTTTCAATTTTTCTGGCGCTGCTGATGGGTGTCTTCGCTTGCGCCTGTCGACTCTCCAACTGGCGCCTGGTACGCGGGGTGGCCATCGCCTACATTGAAATCATCCGCTCCACGCCACTGTTGGTGCAAATCTACTTTTTCTATTTCGGGCTGCCCACCCTCGGTTTTCGCATCCCCGAGTTGCAAACCGGTATCATCGCCTTGATGCTCAACAGCGGCGCCTACATGGCCGAGATCATCCGGGCCGGCATCACCTCGGTAGCGTCAGGGCAGATCGAGGCCGGCATCTCCTCAGGGCTCGGCTATCTCCAGCGCATGCGTTTTATCATCCTACCCCAGGCGCTGGGGGTGACGATCCCGCCCCTGCTCGGTCAGTCGATCGTATTGGTCAAAGATTCGGCCTTGCTGTCGTTGATCTCCGTGCTCGAACTGACCCGCTGCGGGCAGGTGCTCACATCGGAACGCTTCATGCCCACCGAGGCCTTTTTCACGGTGGCCTTTTTCTATCTGTGCATCTATTTCTGTCTAAAGCCCCTGGCCGATTGGTCGCAACGAAAACTAATCTTCCGCGAGGCCTATTAGAGAACCGATAATGATTGGGTTTTACTTCCAGCGCTTGATTGACATCATTCCTTTTTTTATCAAAGGCGCCCTGATGACGGTGGCCGTGTCGGGCCTGGGGATTCTCTTTTCCACCGTGCTGGGGTTTTTGATGGGAATGATGCGGGGCAGTCAAAACAAACTGCTGGCGGGGATTATCGGTATTTATGTGGCGGTGATCCGCGGTACACCCTTTGTGGTACAGATCTTTATCGTCTTTTTCATTTTTCCCGAATGGGGCATTCAGCTGGAGGCCTTCCCGGCGGCCGTGCTGGCACTCTCCATTCTGGGCACGGCCTTTATCTGCGAAATCGTGGCCGGGGGCATCAAGGCCGTGGACCGAGGCCAGTGGGAAGCGGCCGCCTCGTCGGGCTTGTCCCTGGTTCAACAGCTGCGCTTTGTGATCCTGCCCCAGGCGCTGCAGACCATATTGCCACCCCTGGTGGGACAGTACGTTTTGATGGTGAAGGACTCCTCGGTGGTGTCTGTGATCGGCGTGGTTGAGCTGACCCGTGTCGGTTGGGTGACGGTGGTGCGCATCCCCGAAGGCCTGATGGTCTTTTCACTGGTGGGGCTTTTCTACTTTGTCATCTGCTACCCCATGATCCGACTCTCGAACACGCTGGAGCGCAAATTTGCGCTGGGGGAAATGCGGCTCTAATGGATTTGACTACCACCATGGCTTTTCCGTTCACCCCAACTGTTGGCAGTGCTTATGAGAACGAGAGGCGACCATGATTCGGTTCGAAGGCGTCAACAAATGGTTCGGCAAACTGCATGTGCTCCAGAACATCGATCTGGAAGTGGCGCCGGGAGAGGTGGTGGTGATCTGCGGGCCCAGCGGCTCGGGCAAATCCACCCTGATCCGCTGCATCAATCGGTTGGAGAAATTTCAGGAAGGCAAGCTCTTTGTGGATGGCTCCCCGCTGCACGACCACAAGCTCAATCTCACCAAACTGCGGGCCGACATCGGTTTCGTATTTCAGCAGTTTCATCTCTATCCCCACATGACCGCCCTGCAGAACGTCACCCTGGCGCCGATGCAGGTACGCAAGATGAGCCGCAAGGCGGCCGAGGCCCTGGGCCGCAAAACTTTAGAGCGGGTGGGGCTGGGCGACAAAGTCAGCAGCCACCCCGCCCAGCTCTCCGGCGGGCAGCAGCAACGGGTGGCCATCGCCCGGGGGCTGGCCATGAATCCCAAGATCATGCTTTTTGATGAGCCCACCAGTGCTTTAGATCCCGAAATGATCGGCGAAGTGCTCGACGTGATGACCCAACTGGCCGGCGAAGGCATGACCATGTGCGTGGTCACCCACGAGATGGGCTTTGCCCGCAAGGTGGCCCACCGGGTGATCTTCATGGACGAGGGGCAGCTGGTGGAGAGCGGCCCGCCCGATCAATTTTTCGACCACGCCCAAACGCATCGGGCGCAGCAGTTCCTCAGTAAGATCCTCAGCCACTGAGATCCCGGGACGGCTCAATGCTGTGGCGCCACTCTTTTCCGGCGGTGGCATCCGGACGACGTCGGCGCTGAGAAGGTTTGCACTGCGGCGGTAAGTATGGGGCACCCTACTCCTCCTCATCCTCCTCCGCGGCCTTCTGTTCCAGCTCCTCCAGATGCTCCAATATCGCGGCGCAAACGTCCTGGTTGGCGCGGATTTTGTTCCACGCGATATCCGCCACCAAAGAAATTCCGCCTGTGGCCATATAGGCTGCATATTTCCCATATTTAACGGCGGCATCCAGTACGTCAAACCGGAGGCCCGGCTCGGCCAGGGTCCCGCCGACATCAATCAGACCTGCCATGCCACCAACGCGCCGACGTCCAGCACCTTGCGGGTTTTCGGCCTGAACGAGAAGGCGATCTTTTCGGTATTGAAGTCGATTTTGCCCCCGCCGAACCAGGTGACATCCGGCATCTGGGCGGCGATTTTACGCCGGGCGTCAGCGACGCCGTCATTGATTTCAAACAGGGCGACCATACAGATCAGTTCGGTTTCCTCCTGCTCCTTGTCGAAGGGATTAATCGATTCAAGCAAACCCGTACCAAAATTGGTCATAAACGTTTTTTTCAGTGTGACATCCTTTATATCAAGCTCGAAGTGTCCGTCCAGGCTCGCCATGATGGCGGCAACCGAATCGCCCTTTCCATCCAGATCGGTCACGACATTGAGCTGGCCGCCTAAGTTGCGAAAGGTGGCATCGTTGACATCTATATCCGCCGACAAGACTGCCGGTGCGTTTCTGGCGTCAAGCGAGGCCTCACCGTTTAGAGTCCCATCACCGATTTTGGCCTGTAGCGGTGATAAGCGTAACACGCCGTTGTCCAGGGTTACGCTGGCACCAGATCTTCAACTCTCATCCATCAGACCTGGTCTTTAATTGTGCCATCGTCATGTCTGCATCGACATCCATGCCCCTCAATGGTCGAAAGGAAGCGGATCGGCGGGTAATAATTTCTTGCTCTCGGCACTTTCCACACCAACACGCTCTTCAGGATCAGGGGGAATCAAATCCTCATTCTCGGCCGCTGCTTTAACACTCGCTTGGGGTCACTTTTGCCTTCACCTGCCGCACCGCTCCTCTTTTTCCTGTCCGGTTTCTCGCTTTAACTTTGCCTTGGTATAGGTCAAGCACGCCGACCTGAATATCGGCATCGAGGCGCGGCCGGCCACCATTTGCGGGCTGTTTGAAGGCGGCCTCACCCTTGACGTCGAGCTCACCCATTTCCAGGTGCAATCCGGCCACCTGGTACGTTTTTTGGCTGGCGCTGAAATTTCCCTTTAGCTTGATCGGCTCCTGACCCTGCATAGGCCTGCCCGCCAAGCGGCCCAACTTTTGCAGCGAATCCGCCTCGGCCGTTAGCGCCATGGCGATGCCGTCGACCGCTTTGAGATTGGCGATGGAACCGTTCAGGCGCGCCTTGACGCCATCGCTGGTAACCACCGTATCGACATTGAGGGGCGCCTTTAAACCGGCGCTGGACAACTTGCCCTTCAGCGACACCGGGCCTGAAGCGGGCAGTTGTTGCTTGGTGACCTCATTGAGCGATGCCAGGGAATCGACACTGAAATCGATATCGGCGTTGATACCGGCCACGGCCATGATGTCTTGGATCGATGCGGCAACCTGCGCCTGGATCTCATCGTCGGCCAAGTCAACTTTGATGCTCTTGGCTTCGAGCATGTCGCCCTTGGAGGCGATCTTGGCCGACACTCTCAGCGGCCCCAGCGCCGGCAACTCGGTCCGTGCGATCTCGGAAAGCACATCCAGGGATTGGACACCCACATCGATATCGGCCCGGATCCCTTTGAGCTTGAGGAGGTCGTCCACACCGCCGGCCACATTGGCCTGAACCTGTTTGTCGTCCAACGCCAGTTTGATATCTTTCGCCCCGAAGGTCTCATTTTTGGAAACAACCGTAGCCGAAAGGCTCAACGGCCCGAAGGGCGGTAGTTTGTTTCGGGCCACTTCGGAAAGATCGTCGAGGGATTGGATGCCCACCTCGATGTCAGCAGTGATGCCTTGCGCCTTCATCAAATCGTCCACGGCTGCCGTTGAGCTTGGCCTGAAGCTTGGGGTCATCCAGGTCGAGCCGAACTTCGCGGGCCGCTAGGGCCTCACCCGTGGAGGTGATATTGGCCGACAAGCGCAGGGGACCCATGGCCGGTAGCTTGGTTTTGGCCAACTCTGAAAGGGTGTCCAGTGAATCCAGGTCCAAATTGACATCGGCATCCACAGCTTTGAACTTGAGAACATCACCCACGGCGCCGGCAACAGTGGCTTGAACCTTGCCACCGGCGAGCTGGGCCTTGATCGCATCTACGGCAATAGTGTCACCGTTGGAGGCGATATTGGCCGATGCGGTCAGCGCGCCCAAAGGGGGCAGCGCCACCGGTAGGTAATCTTCGAGCCATTCAAGGCTCTCCACCGACAGGTTCACATCGGCATTGACATCCTTAACCTTCAAGGGATCGCCAATTGAACCGGCAATGTCGCTTTGAATCGATTGCCCCCGCAGATTTAAGGATAGATCCAGGCTTTCCAGATTCTTGCCTTTGGACGCAATCTTGACCCTGGCCTTGAGGGGCGCAAAGGGCGGCAGATTCGTTTTAGCGATCTCGGCGATGCCATCCAGCGAGGCGGCATCGAGGCTGATATCCGCCTCGACCCCTTCCAGGGCGATGATGTTCTTGGCCTTGGCCTGCAGGGCGGCGTCGAGCCCCAGGCCCTGGGCGCTCGCCTCGAGTGTGTTGATGGCCAGCTCTTTCAGGTTGCCTTGCGCTTCAACCTTCGCATTCAAAGTGTCGGGGATGCTGAAAGTCGGCTTAACGCCAAACAGATCCAACACCTCGGAGAGACGGCCGGTGTCGGCTGCCAGAGCCAGATCGATCCCCTCCAGGGCGTTTAAATCGGCAACAGCACCATCGGCCTTGGCCGAAAGCATCGGGTCATCGAGCACGGCCGCAAGATCGCTGACGCTGTATTGCCCCGCTTTTCCCATCAGCCGGGCCGATACCGTCAACGGCCCTATATCGGGTAGCCCTCCGCCGGCTAGGGGCGAGAATGTCGCCAGCGTGTCCGTATTTACCGCCGCGGTTACATCCACCTCAAAGACGGGCGAATAGGGGCCGGCCGTTCCTTCGACCGATAACTTGGCGTCGCCGAAATGACCGTTGAGCTTGATGCCGGCCGGTTTGTTGTCGACAAAAAAATGATCGTTATCCAAGCCACCGGTAAGCGCCAGCGGGATCTGGTTGTATTGGCCACTGATATCAACAACCAGGTTCTTCTCCTCGGAGCCGACGTGCAGCTTCTCACTATCGATTTCAAGGTGATCGCCCTTTTGGGCGTCCACATAGGTAAAGCGGGCCTGGTTCAGGTGTAACTTGCGAATCAAGGGTTTGATGGGCAGCCCGCCCTCTTTCTCCTTGCCTTTATCTTCCCTTGCGGGGGCCTTCTCTTTTCCATCGTTTTCCGCCGACACAGCACTATCCTCTTTTATCTCTGCTTCGCTCTCCGGGTCGCTGAACTGCCAGTTGCCGCGTCCGGAACTGTCGGTTTCCAGGAGCACATCGGGTTGGTCGACAACCAGGCTGGCGTCCAGAATGCCTTTGAAGAGCGGCAAGAGCGCCACATCAGCTTCGATGGTGTCCACCGAGGCCAACAGCGGTCGGGAGCCCCACTCGGCGTTGGCAAACTTGATATCCGAAGCCTTGAAAGCGAAACTGTTGAGAAGCTTGATATCGAGATCGCCGTCGATGGTCATCTCTCGGCCCGTGGCGGACTTGACTGCGGAGGTGATGAGGCTCTTGTAGGTACTGCCGGGAATCAGATTGACAACCGCTACCGCCACGATCAGCAGCCCCACCATCACCGCAACCGCAATCCCGGCGATTTTCAATATTTTCTTCATGGCATCACCTCCCTTATTCACCTAAAACCAGCCCCCCGCGTTGGCATGAAGCGCCAACAGGGTGCCGGCAAGGGGCCTGGTAGCGGGCAGTATTTTTTGACCCGTCCATACCGCCGGTTTCGCCCCCAGCCCCCTGTGCCGTATGGATGTGCAGCAGCCGGTATGGATTAGAAAAAGCTGCCGATTCCGATGGTGGGATTTACACGCACCGGTCCGATATTGAACGGCACGCCCACATCGACATTGGCATAGGGTGAACAAGCGGCCACAAGCAGCACGACCATTGTGATCAGAATCAATGCGCCCAGCCATTTTTTGAGTTTGATGTGTTGGTATAGGTTCATTTGTTCCACTCCTGAAGGATAAGTCCCGCACCACTGGGATCGGTGATGATAGCCAGCGAGCCGTTGCGAATGTTTGCTTGTGGGGCCACTAGCACCTGCCCGCCGAGACTTTCGACGCTGGCAACCGCCGCCGCGACGTCCGCAACCAGAATGAAGGAGACCCATGTGTTTTTCATTTCGGGTGACATCTTCTCCAACAAACCGACACGCGGCCTGTCGCCATGTGCAAGAAAGCGGAAGGCAACACCGTCGACCTCTTTTTCGGTCAGCTCGTAACCCAGCACACTGGTGTAGAATTGACCGGCGCCGTCCACATCGTCGGTCCAGATCTCATTCCACAGCCAGTCGTTGAGCTCGGGTTTGCGATCTTTGGGGTCCCCCTGCCCGCTTTGCACGATGCCAAAGGCCGCGCCTTGCGGGTCTCTCAAAACGGCCGCTTCTCCCCGCCCGGGCACTTCGAACGGGGCTTTGACGGAGGCCGCGTCGGCCGCAAGCGCCTGCTTATGGACCGCGTCGATATCGGTTACCGAAACCAGCGACAGCCAGTGCCCGACTCTTCCGGGCAGGTCGAGCCTGGCGATGCCGGCCACGGGGCGGCCGTTAAGGCTCGCCAGACTGTAACCAGCGGACAGATCCTCAAAGGTCCAGCCGAAAAGAGCGCCGTAAAACGCTTTGGTCTTGTCGAGCTCCGGGGTGATGAGATCATGCCACACCACCTTGCCCGGCAACCAGGTCTGGCCGGTGCCAAGTGGCGGCAAAGTCGGCATGGCCTTGGCGCAGGCCAAAAGCGCCATCAGGACCACCACGAGCACGGCCGCACCCGCCAGGCGCCAGCGACTGCAGTGCCTGGGCCTCATCGGGTTAACACGAAAAACTGGGGTCATTGTCAAGCCTCCTTCTTTGTTGCGAGCAGATCCAATCGATGCTCACGCGGTTTATCTATTAAACAAACGATATCTGTGCTGACACAGTGCGCCCTGGCACTCGCCGTCAGGGTCTATTATCGCTGGAGCATGCCACGATAGGTGTCACGCAGTTCTTCCCAATTTTCGAACACGATTTTTTTGATCTCGGCCCAGGATGCCACCCCCGTCTGCTTGAGCGCTTTCATTTTCTCGACGACCGCTTTGTTCGTAACGCGCATCTCTTCCAGGCGCTTTTTCAGCTGCTCGCGGTTTTCATCACTCATGGTCACAGCTTTTTCCTTAAGGGCCGCAATGTCGCCTTCCATGTTCGCCAAAGTGCCATCGAGCTGTTTCTGGAACTCCTCTTTGGCCCGCACCAGGCCTGCTTTCGATTTTTCGGTCCACTCCTTGTTCTTTTCTTTTAGCAGGGCCGCATAGTTCTCGAGCATTTCCCCAGAACTGTCTGACATCTGGGTCATTTTTTCTTCCAGACCATCGATTTTCATATTGAGATCTGCGCTGGTTTTCTCTAGTGCGGCCCAGAATTCACTCTCTTTGTGCTGCAGCAGGTCCGTGGCGCTTTTGGAAATCTCCGCGAAATCTTTCGAAATGGCTTCGAAGGTTTGGTCCAGCGACGCCGACGTGGTTTCGCCGGCCCAGGCAGCGGGGCTCACGATCGCCAAAACCACCAACACCATCGCCATGAGGTTCAGTTGGAATTTCATTGGTTACTCCTTAGTGGGTATGTTTGTCAAAAGATCGTCCATAGGACTGCGTGGCATTTGCAGACTAATCCACCCCCTGAAACACCATCGTAATCCCTTTGCCATCCATCAGTGTCAATTGTCCACCGCTGATGGCATAGTGCAACAGGTGGGCGGGGCTTAGGGCGTTCAAAAAATCGCCCTCGAAGGCCTTCTGCGGGCAGGCCCTGCGCGTCGCCACCAGCGCCCCGAAACGGATGGTCTCTGCGCGCGCGTCGAAACGGCCGCTGATGCGATTGCAACCGGTGCTGCCGCCCACCCGGCTTTCGGACAGGCGAAACTCCAGTGTCGGAAACCCGCCGGCAAAATCTCGGGCCGACAGCTCCCGGCTATTGAAGTGCTTGAGCGTCCAGATATCGTTGAGGCGCGGATCGACCACATACCGCCCGCAACCGTCCAAGCGAAGCGATCGCTCAGATCGCCCGAAATGGGCCTGCGCCTATGGTCGAGCACCCGCAATCCTTTTGGATGCGCTTGAAAGAATGTAAAGCCCATCTTTTCATTATCAAGAACGACAATCTCATTTTCGATACGGTAGACGCCTGAGCTGATCAGCGGCGCCTGCGATCGTTCCAGGTAAAAGGCCGACGCCGAGTAGGTGCCGTCACTTTTTAGGGCCAGCCGGTATTCGATCCAGGGGCAGTCGGCGCAGGGTAAAACACCCCGTAACAGCCTTGCAGCCGCTCACGCAGCATGACCTCGGGAGGCGGCTCATCGGCAAAGGTGGGACGGCCGATCATACAAAAAAGCATCACGGTCAATGCAGGCAAGAAAAGCCGGTTGGAAGGCCTCGTATTGTTTATGGATCCTGTCCGTGCTTGCAGTGAACGAATGCGGCACTGGGCCGTCGTCAAAAGGGATGTCCCAGCATGACCCAAACCGAATTGGATTCGTCGGAAAAGGCGGCGTCGACCCGAACCACCGCTCCGGCTAACATGAAGCGCAGGCCGAAGCCGGCATCGACTTTCCAATCCTCGAAGAGCGTCCCGAGGTCATACTCGTTGGCGACCCGGCCGCCCTCCACGAAGCCCACCAGCTGCATCCAGTCGCTCTGCAGCCACCGGAGCCATGAGATGTTGCCGATGGGATTCCAATCAAGCGTGTAACGGTATTCGGCCGTGGCGTAGATGACGGAACGGTCGTTGAAGCGGTCCATCGGATAGGCCCGCATGCGGTCAAAACCACCCAGGGTGGCACCTTCGTAAAAGGGCGGCCGGTTGGTCACCACGATTCTGCCATCCTCGCGCGTCTCTTCCGCCCAGCTGGGGGAATCACCGGTCCAGAAATTGAGGGCCACGATGCGCTGGCGGGCCCAGTTGGAATCACCCAAAGAGAAGTATTTGGCCGACTCAAACTCAATAAAGGTCCACTCGTCCGGAGATTCCAGCCAGCCAAAATCCTGGCTGACGCTGAGATATTGGGAACTGCCCCGTGAGGGATTAACAGGGTGATCGGTATTGTCGTAATAGACGGCAAACTCCAACGGGTGGGTGGTGGCGTCAACATCGCCATCGTCGAGCTCAAAACTGCGGTAGCGGTTAAACTGTCTGAGCAATAAGGTCGTAACGCCGCCGGCCAGGGGGTTCCATGTGTCGCCACCGATCGGGTCGGATTGCAGCAATCCCCCCCGAGTTCGAATGCGCTGCAGGGCGTCATTGCGGGCGGCGCCCATGGGCAGCACAAATTCGAGCCTTAAATCGGACCAGTTGTCGTAACCGCTGTCCTGGCCGTATTGATCGGCATCGGAGTCGTTGCTGCCCGGTCGGGGCGTATCCGGTTCGAAGGAGCGTGCCGTGTAGGCCCGCTGGTTGGGGTAATGCCCGACCATGCCTCTAGCACTCAAAAATAGACGGTTGACAAAACTGGGGCGAAAGTCCCAAATGCCGGCAAAAAAACCCACCGCATTATCGACGCTGCCGAAACCGGTGGCGCCGAAGAGCAACTGCTCCTGGCCGAAGCCTTTGGCGCCGCCGCCCACGCCCATGGTAAAGCCCATGTCTTCGGTAGAAAAGACGTAGGGCAACACCAGCACGTTCTTGGCATCTGGCCTTGGGTTCTCTTCACGATTCAACACGGTTTTTACCGAGGCACGCGGTCTGGCATCGACAGCCGCGGCCAAAAATATCCCAACCATACCAAAAATCAAAACAACCAGGGCATAATGCTTGATGTTCATGGTAATCCTATTAAGTTTGGATTGAAAAAACGGTGCAGCAGGCGCCGGATCGGTATTCTCCGTCTCTTAAAAGTCAAATTCGAAAAAATCAGCCCCGGCGTCGCCAGGGAATTCTCACAACTCCGCAAAGGATTGAAAGAACCAGCAGCAGCATGACCGCCCCCAGGTGAACAAAGGCCGTGATCATCTGAGGACCGAAGGCGAAATTGACCTGGCTCAGATTTCTAATTGCCAGCAAACTGCCGGTGAGCAGGGTCAGGCCCATCAGAATCGCCCTAAGTACACCGCTGATGGTGAGCCGGCCGTTATCCAGGCGCGTTTTCAGGTAGACCATCAAAAAATAGGTCGCTACGGCCAACAGCACGGCCCCGGCGATGTAGTGGATGGTGATGTTTATATAGAAATTGCCCGACCACCCCAAGCCCGGCACGGCCGAGACATAGTAGCGCTTGTAGATGGGCATGTTGCCAAAGCCGGTGAACAAGGCCACCACCAGCGCCAGCGGGTACAAACGCCTGAAGAAGGTATCGACGCTATTGTTATTCATTGGAGCGCTCCCCCTTTCGGGCAGCCTCATCACGGTCTGCGATCTGTTTAAATCGCAGGGCCACACCGATTACGGCGGCCACCGGCGCGACGATCAGCGCGCCCGCCAGCATGTTGGCGTCGGCCATGGCGTCATCGACCGCTTTCAGATGCGGCTGCCCCGGTCCCGGCTGGAGCGACTGATTCAACACATCGAATGGTACCGGTGAAACATAAAGCGTGTTGGTACCACCATTTTCTGCGTCTCCGTAAATGTATCCGCCGATCTCTTCGGCCAGCTGCCGCGCCTTGAAAATGATCTCAGGGCGGTGACCGATAATCTGCACACCTTCCGGGCACACCTCGATGCAGGCTGGCAGTTCACCGGCGTCAATGCGATTGTAGCATCGATCGCACTTGTACATAACCCCGTTGCCGGCGAAATTGGGCAGCACGTTGAGGTAAGAGCCCACGCCCGATTGACGTTCGGGAATGTGCCAGGGGCACACCGCCTTGCACTTGGCGCCGCCCATACAGATCTTGTCGTGAATGCGCACAATGCCGTTGGACTGCTTGAAGGCTGCCCCGAAGGGACACAGGTTGACGCAGGGAGCGTTGCGGCAGTGCATGCAACGCCGGGGAATGAACAGGTTGAAGTCTTCGCCCTGGTGGGTGCCTGTCACGTTCTGGATGAAGAGCCAGTTGTAGGGCGTCAGTCGATCGCGAACCGCCTGTTTCTGCTCGGAAGACCAGTCGGCGATCTTGACCCGGCCTTGCGGATACATGGTGGGCATCTCCCCTTGCAGGCGGGGGTATTTGAATCCGTTGACATCACGGCAGCCCTCCACGCAGGCCCCGCAGCCAATGCACTTGCGAATGTCCAGCAGGGTGCAGAGCTCCGCTGACGAGGCGGCCCTGGCCGCGCGGGGTCGGGGGAGGTTGGCCGACACCACCGTTCCGGCGGCGATCATGCCCGCCTTGAGAAAAGCCCTTCGGTCATGATTGGTAGGCATAATCAGTTTCCTGGGAGATCCCATGCGCCGCGCTGCTGCTGCTTGTTGGCGTCAAGGGGTGGTCCATTTACCTGAATTGAGCGATTTTTTGCTCGCTCTGCACCAATCTGTTGAGCGCTAAGGCTTTCAAAAATGCTCGACATATCCAATGGGTATGCCTGCGCTTTTTGAAAACCATAGCATCTCAATATCTTATCACATAGCTTCGCGAAAAATCGCCCAGTTCAGGTTTTAGTTTCAACGGCGAATCGACACCGAAATGACGGGGAATCACCGGTTTGATGCCGGCAGCCGACTGCGGTCGTGGCACTCGGTGCAGCCCAGGGGGATCTTTCGCTGGCGATCTTCCATCTTCAACTCACGGTGGCAGCCGATGCATTGAGCGTGCAGGGCATTGAGATAGTGCTCGAGCAGCATCTCTTCGTCCATATCTTCGGCTTCGCGGCCCCGCACAAATCCCGGCTCGGTGTGGCAGTCTCTGCAGTGCTCCTGCACCGCCGTATCCCCTTCGTTAAGGGTGTGATGGCAGCGGTTGCAGGTGATCTGGTGGTCGCTGGTGTGCCGCCGGTGGGCAAAGGTCACCGGCCCGGCATAGATCTTGATAGGGTCGGCATCTTCAAACGTGTAATCAAACACATCGGGGATCTCGTCGACGGTAACCGCCGAAACAACGGCGGCCGCCACCAGGACCACAAAGATCGATACCAGAAAGATAGGCCGACAAGCTGTCATTTGCCGCTCTTAATCATTTGCTTCACTATTGCCACCGGTGTCACACTCGTCAACACACGGTGCCTGGACCCCGTCAAAATAATAGCCACTGAAACCATTGCCGAAATTTAATAGCATATCTGTTGGGTTATCACAAAATGAGTTCACATGGGACCGATGCGGTTTTCCCAAGGCTGTCTCATTGAAATAAAGTGGTGCTATTTCAGGCGGTTATATAGCTTCAAGCCTACGAATTACTGGTCGAGCAACGGGGCTAACTCGGCGGCAATGGGAAAGAGACCGAACAGGCCTCCCGTGTGGATAAAGACGATGCGCTGACCGAATGCTGCCGGGTTTCGCTGCAGCTCGCTACGCAGGCCATAATAGGCCTTGCCCGTGTAGACCGGATCGAGAATGACGCCCTCCAGGCGCGCCAGGTCGCGGATGGCCGCCAGTTCCTCCGGCCGCGACAGGGCGTAACCGCGTCCCACATAACCATCCAGGATTTCGATCCCGTTGGCGGCATCGATTTTACCGGGCAGGCCGAATCGCTGTTTGAACTCACCGCAAATCGCGCCGATGCGTTGCTGAAAGTAGTCCCGATCGTCACACACGTTCACCCCCACAACGCGCACATCCAGCGCCAGGATGCGCCGACCCAGCAATAAACCGCTGGTGGTACCGCCCGAGCCGGTGGCGGTGACCACCGTTGTCGGGCACCCCTCGCCGTCGTCCAGGGTTTCGAGCTGCGCCTTAAGCTCCTGCATCGAGCGCACGTACCCCCAGGCGCCCATGGCATTGGAGCCTCCCTCGGGAATGATATAGACCTTCTCGCCGCGCGCCTGCAGCCTGTCGCCCACCTGACGCATGAGCTCATCACGCTCCTGGTATTGGTCGGGAGTGATCCAGATGATCTCCGCCCCGGCCAGGCGGTCGAGTAAAATGTTGCCCTGCACGGCCGGCGGATGCTCCGGGTCCGGGGTGCGCAGCAGCAGCACCGACTTGAGCCCCAGGCGGGTGGCCGCCAGGGCCGTGGCACGGCAATGATTGGATTGGGCACCACCGCAAGTGATCACCACCTCGGCGCCCTCGCCTCGCGCCTCGGCCAGCAGAAATTCCAGCTTGCGTATCTTATTGCCCGAGACTTCGCTGCCCGTCAGGTCGTCGCGTTTGAAATAGATCTCCACCCCCAGTTGGTCGCTGAGTCGCGCCATTTTCTGCAGCGGGGTGGGCGTGTGGGCCAGATCCAACCGGGGCGGATATTTCCAGGTGGCACTCATATCAAACCTCTTTTGGGTGAAGATAGGCGTCCAGATAACGGTAGTGAGGGGTCAGCTCACCACGATAAACAATAACGGCGCGCTTAATCTCTTCGGGCAGCGCCAGATCATCGAAGGGGACGTGATAATCGGTTGTTACCAAATCCATCAGGTACGGCGACAGGGCACGGCTGAAGTGGCGCGACGACTCGTAGGGCAGCTCGGTGGGTAAAATCTCCACCGCCATCACCACCGGGCCATCGCCAACCACACCGTCGGAGACCTGATCGCCGGTGGGTTCGTAGCAATACAGCGGCCGATCGGGATAAGCCGCCTTGCGGGTGCAGGCCACGGCGCCGTCCACATCACAGGCCAGATCACCGATCACTTTAAGCTTGGGATTGCGGCCGCAGCCCCACAGGCGCAGGCAATCTTCACGGGTAACCAGTCGCGGGTAGCGGTCGTCCCAATAGTTGCAGTTGACCAGAAGGGTCAGCAGCGAGAGGTAGGGCGTGAAAACACTGTGGTACTTCTGGTGGCCGTTGGCATAGTAGTCAGTCAAATCGAAACGCTGCAATGGGTCGTTGGGCGCCACGATGTCGGCCTCTTTGAAAACAACCTTGTAAACCGTGCCGGTAGAGAGGGACTCAGGCGATGATGCGGCCGCCACCAGTTGCGCTGGAGTAAGGGTCTTGACCGGCAGCAGGTCGAGGACCTCCTCGGCACCCCGGGCCACATTGCCATAGCCGGTAATCCCCACCACCAGCGGATGCAGCTGTTTGGGCAAGCCCTGGTCGGCAATGGCGGCGCCAACGGCCTCAAGCGCCTGTTTAGCCTGGACCAGATCGCCGTAGTGACGCGCCTGCCGGAGTGCCTCAAACGGCGAGGCCAACCCTTCGTGGGAGAGCCGTAGTCCCAGCGCCCACAAGGTGTTGATCATGCCGGCCAGCCCGGCATGACGGCCGAAAAAAACCAAGCGTCGGTTCTGGCTGTCGGCGATGCGTTCGTAATCGATGAGCGTCGCCCCCACCGCCATCAGGCGCGACAGCATGGGCATATTGTAGGATTGTCCTTTGATCACATGCGCAAAAAGGCAGTAGACCGTTTCGGACGCGATCTTTTCGGGCGCGATCTCCTTGATTCCCATCACCAACTGGCGGTCTTTGAGGTCGCCACGAACCGGCACACCCGCCGCCTCAAATTCAGCATCGGCGATGGCTCGTTGCCCGCTCGTTTGCACGGTGACATCGACCCCCTTGGTTTGCAAGGCCGCCAAAGCCTCGGGCATCAGCGGCGTGCGCCGCTCCCAGGGGTTTTTATCTTCGGCGCGAACGCCGATTTTCAAGGTTGTCGTGGTTTTCATGGGGAGCCCCTTCGCGCCGCGCCGCCGCATAGGCTTTAGACGACGGGGTGGTGCGTTCTCGCCACCGTGATCGTTGCGCTACACCAAATCCCGACAGGCGCCCAGCGCCGCCAGCAGCATGGCGTATCCCCGCTGGCCGCGCCGAAAGCTTGCCAGGCGGAAAAATTCGTTGGGCGCGTGGATGCGTTCGTCTCGCAGCCCGAAAGAGAAATTGACCATATGGACGCCTAAATTTTTCAACAGGATGCCACAAATCGGGATGGTTCCGCCCATGGCCGCTACATGCGGGGCTTTGCTGTACAGTTTCTGCAACACCTCGCCAGCCACCCGGTGACCGGGATGGTCGAGAGGGATGCGGTAAGGATCGGCACTATCGCCCAGGTTGCTGACGCTCACCCGCACGGCGGCCGGCGCGACCTTTTGGATGTGGGTCATGACCGATTCAGCTACCTTCCCGGGCGACTGGTCCGGCACCAGGCGGCAGGTAATCTTGGCGTGGGCCTTGGCGGGGATGACGGTTTTGATGCCGTCGCCCTGGTAACCGCCCCAGATGCCGTTCAACTCCAAGGTAGGACGCACCCACATGCGCTCGTGGGTGGTGTAACCCGGTTCACCGAAAAGCGCCGCGATGCCCAGATCGGCCATGTAGTTGTCGGCATCGAAAGGCACGGCATCGAAATGCGTTTTCTGCTCGACCGAGATTTCGCGAACATCGTCGTAAAAGCCGTCCACGCTGATCTTGCCGGAGGCCTCTCGAAAGCTGGTGATGATTGCGGCCAGGGCGTCGATGGGGTTCAGAAAGGTACCGCCGAAGCTGCCCGAGTGCGTATCGCTAAGGGCGTTTTCGACCGTCATTTCCATGGCGCACAGCCCCCGCCGTCCGCTGATCAGCATGGGTTGGTCTTCGGCCCACTGACCGCCGTCGGCGCTGATAGCCAAATCAGCCGACAACAATTCACGCTGCTGGGCGGTGAATTGGGTTAACTGCGGACTGCCGATCTCCTCTTGACCCTCGAAGAGAAATTTGACATTCACGGGCAGCGCACCCGCCACGGCCAGAAGGGCTTCACAAGCCACGATCGGAATCAGCAGGTTGCCCTTGTCATCCGAGGCGCCTCGGGCGTAGACGCGATCATCGCGGACCTGCGGCTCAAACGGCGCATGGTCCCAAAGTTCAAGCGGATCCGCCGGCTGCACGTCGAAATGGCCGTAGATGAGCACGGTAGGCCTGCCCGGCGCATGCAGCCAGTCGCCGTACACTACCGGATGGCCGCCCGTGGGCAATACCGCCACGTGCTCGACCCCGGCGCGGTCCAGCCGCTGGGCCACCCATTCGGCGGCCTGCATCACATCCTGGGCGTGTTGGGGCTGACTGGAGATACTGGGAATCCGAAGTAAATCCTGCATCTCGTCAACGAATCGCGCCTGGTGGCCTTTGAAATAGGCGTCAATGCTCATGACAGCTCCTTGTCGATGGTGGATGGCCTTTACGAGGGCATCTTGGGCGATAGTTACATCAGAGATAGTTTAGACCACTGGACGGCCCGAGGTCAATTCGGAAATGTTCGACTTTGGAATTGACAAAACCGCCTTCATCGTTTATCGTCGATATACGATGAAAACTGCCTCTCAAAACCGAACGCATCAAAAAACGCCGGCCACGCGGAACCTTGCCCAGCACCCCTTGGAGAACGAAACGCCGCTGGTTATCGAAGCGATGCAAATGGCTCGCATTTTCAAAGCCCTGGGCCATCCAGCCCGCCTGAAAATCGTACGCCACCTGCTGCGGATCGATGAATGCATCTGCGGCGACATCGTTCAGCAATTACCGTTGGCCCAGTCCACGGTCAGTCAGCACCTTAAGGTCTTAAAACAGGCCGGGCTCATCCAGGGCAAACTGAGCGGCCCCAAAACATGTTACTGTCTCAACCGGCGCGTCTGGCAACAATTTTTGGCCGCGATTCGAGATCTGAGGTAATGCACCCCGTATGACCGCCTATTTAAAAAGCAACCATGGCGATGGCGCCTGTAAAGCGCCTTCTCAACCACCGTCGATGGCCGGCATTGAAATCTTGAGCAAAATGCCCGCCCAGAACAAAACAGCCGGCGACGATGAGCCCTGCTGTGGGCCGCCGCCGGGGCCGCCCGCCGGGCCGGATGAAAAGCCCGGCTATCGCATCTTCAGCTTCGTCGAGAGCTTTGTCGACACCCCCGTGGGCCGCGTGCCGCGGATCAAAAGCCGCTGGGATCGCTCCGACTGGTGGGGCACGATCATGGCGCGCGTAGGCCTTGCCCGCGACTGCTACCGCGTGGCACCGGGCATCTACGCCCTGGGTCGGCCAACGGCGGCCAGTCCCGTACTGGTGACCGGCAACTACAAACTGACCTTCGACACCCTGCGCAAAGGCCAATCCGGCCTGGATGCCTGGCTGCTGGTGCTGGACACGCGCGGCATCAACGTCTGGTGCGCGGCCGGCAAAGGGACCTTCGGCACCGATGAGCTTGTCGCTCGCATCCGGGCCGTCGGTTTGGGGCGTCTCGTTGAACACCGGCAATTGCTGTTACCCCAACTCGGCGCCACCGGAGTTTGCGCCATCAGCGTTGTCAAGGTTACCGGCTTTAAAGTGATCTGGGGCCCTGTGCGGGCCCGAGAGATCATCCCTTTTTTAAAAAACAACGCAGCGGCCGATGCCGCCATGCGGCGGGTCACCTTCACCCTGGCCGAGCGGGCCGTGCTGGTGCCGGTGGAGTTCTATAACTTTCGAAAAGTGCTTTTGGTAGCGCTGCTGGCTGGATTTTTGCTGTCGGGAATCGGAAGCCCTCTCTTTGATCCGGGGGCCGCTTGGTCAAGGGGACTTAACGTGGCGGCGGCTCTGTTGATGGGCATGCTGGCCGGTTGTCTGGCTATGCCGCTACTCTTACCCTGGCTACCCGGACGCGCCTTGGCCGTCAAGGGGGCTGTTACGGGAATAGTGGCGGCGGCGCTGGTGGCCTGGATAGCTGCCGAGGGGGCCCTTGAAGTGCTGGCGCTGATGCTGCTGACCACGGCGGTCAGTTCCTATCTATCTATGACCTTCACTGGCTCGACCCCCTACACCTCGCCCACTGGCGTGGAAAAAGAGATGCGCACCGCCATGCCTCTTCAGGCCCTTGCGGTGCTGGCGGCAACGGCCATTTGGATAACGGCCGGTGTGGTCAATGGCGGTGGCTAATATGAAATCGATCCGATATTTGGAGAATGTGACGACCCTGGCCCTTGACCAAAGACGCTGTATCGGTTGCGGGCAATGCCAGCTGGTATGCCCCCACGGGGTTTTTGCGGTGGAGGGGGAAAAAGCCCGCTTGGCCGACCGTGATGGCTGCATGGAGTGCGGCGCCTGCGCACTGAACTGTCCGGTGGCGGCCATCAGCGTGACGCCGGGCGTGGGTTGCGCCAGCTACATCATTCAAACCTGGTTCAAGGGCAAGCAGGCCGCTGCCTGCAATTGCTGCTAACCCCCACCCGTCAACCGGTCGCCGCCAGGCGCATGCGCTGCCCCACCTGCCGATCATTGGTCAGGCGGCCGTCTGATATCTGCATCACGCGCGCGGCATAATCGGCACAGGCTTGGCTGTGGGTTACCATGATGATGGTCATGCCCTCCTGGTTGAGGCGCTGCAGCAGCGCCATGATCTCGTGGCTGGTGCGCGAGTCGAGATTGCCGGTGGGTTCGTCGGCCAGCAATATGGGCGGATCGTTGACAATGGCCCGCCCCACGGCCACGCGCTCCATTTCACCGCCGGAAATCTCGCCGGGCAACCGTTTGGCCTTGGTATCCAGTCCGACCCACGCCAGCGCATCCATGGCGCGCTGACGCTTCTGTTTGCGGGTCAGGGGCGCCACCGCCAGCGGCAACATCACGTTTTCCAGCACCGACAGGTAGGGCATCAGGTGAAAACGCTGAAACACGAAACCGAGATATTCACGCCGAAAATCGGCCCGCTGCTCGGCGTTCAAACCATAAACATCGATGCCGTCAACCCGGTAGTGCCCCGCGGAGGGTGAGTTCATGGCGCCCATCATAGTGAGCAGGGTTGACTTGCCCGCGCCGGACTCGCCCATCAGGGCTACGAATTCCCCCCAGGCGATGCCAAAATCAACCTGATGCACCGCCATGACGCGGGCTTCGCCCCGGCCATAGTAACAACCCAGGTTTTCCGCAATTATATCAGCCATTTTTTTGCTCCTAGTTCCTTCAAATCTCAAAGAGACACCGCCATCGTGTGGCACTTCTTTAAATGTGCTTGAGCGCCTGGCTCGGGTCGAGACGCGCCGCTATCCAGGCCGGATAAACGCTGGCAAGTAAACCCATCAGCAGGGCCAGCAGCAGCGCACCCACGGCCAATTGCGGATTGAAGACCACCGCGGCAGTTGCGCCGCCTGTGATCGCGAATACGCCCATGACGGCGCCAAACCCAACCCCATAGCCGATCAACCCGGCCAGGGCCGAGACAACGCCGGATTCCACAAAGATAATGCGCATCACCTGCCGGCGCCGAAAACCAACCGCGCGGAAGATCCCGATTTCATCGGTGCGCTCGCGTACGCTGCCCATCATCGTCACCAGCACCACAAGACCGCCGATCAGCACAATCACCACACTGATGCCGTAAGCGAACCGTTTGATCTGGGCCAGCGTTGCCATGCGGCCCTTGACGACTTGTTGAATGGCCATCACCCGCGCAGCGGGCAACGCGGTGCCGATTTGGTCCACCATTTCGTCGATGGGGCAGGCCTCACATAAGGCCGCCACCTCTACCAACGAAACCCGACCCTGTTTGTCCAACACGGCCTGGGCCGTCTCTAAAAGCGTGAACATCAAGTGGTCGTCCTGTGAACCGGTGGGGCGCAGAGACCCGGCAACCGTGAAGGAAGTGCCTTTGATGGGCACCGTCTGGCCCACCGCTACACCCAGCACCTCGGCCGCCTTGGCACCCAGCAGCACTTCGCCCGGACCGGGGGGCCGACCGACCACCTGCCACCAGGGTTTGAGAATCGGCATGGCGTTGAAATCGACCCCCGCCAATAGCAGGGTGTGCGAATCCACCGTCACGGCACCCAATGCCACTGGGCCCACGGCGGCGATGTTGCGGGCGTTTTTGATGGTTTGCAGCGCCGCCAAGTCAGCTTGGCGGATCTCGGCCATCTCGAATGCCACCGTTCCCAGAGAAAGCCCCCCATAGGAGAGCGAGAGCTGGTCGGTTTTGGGCATCACCAGGATGTTGGCCCCATATTTTTCCAGTTTGTGATTGATATCGGCCGTGGTGGTCTCCACATAGGCGATCACCGCCACCACCGTGGCGATACCGATCACCAGGCCGGCCAGGATGAAGGCCGCCTTGCCCTTGCGGCGCAGCAGGTTTTTCAGGGCGATGTCGGTTAGGTTCATGCTGGTCCTTTGTTGGAAAAATCGAAATAGCGACGGCCTTCCAGCAGGTCCGCATGTTGGATCACCAACTGATCACCCACGATGGTTCGTTGCAGGGGCGCGGGGTTGCAGCCACCCTGCACTTCGTTGACCAGCACCGAGGCAAAGCGGCGCCCGCAATTGCGGCACACCATGTGGTCGCCCTCCTGAAAATAGCCCTTGCCCGCCGGCCAGCAGACGTCACAGGCGTCAAAGGCGGCGCGGATCACGCCATCGGAGCTTTTAAGGATAAAATAGCGGACGGTGTGATCTGCGCTGTTGTAGTCGAAGTGCCTGGCAACCCCGTCGTCAAACTGGGTTAGCGGATAGGAAATTTTGGTGGTCATGGCGTTGTCCACCTGGGCCATTTTAACCGGAGCAATTACCGGCCCTTTGTCTGCAAACAGGTACACGCCCACGCCTGCTACGGCCACAAGGCTCAGCGCAAAAATCAAGTAGGGCCAGGTGGTGCGTTTGGTGGATTTCAGAATGGCGGCCTTTTTGACCGCCCGCCTTTGATCTGCTGATGATATTTTGGTCATGGTTCGTTCCCCGTGTTGTCTGGGTGAAATCTGGCCGGACACAGCGGTCCGGCACGGTATCGGATGTAACAGGTGCCACAGTCTCTGCTCGCGCCGGCGTTAAGCGGCGCCCAACAGATCGATGACAGTGTCAGAAATGAAACGGCGATGCCGCAGGGACTAGCAGCGAATCGCACCGAGGAATAAAAAGAGGGCTATGGGTGGGGTGACGGGTGGCGTCAAATCTGGGTAATGCCGCTCGTTGAGCCCGTCGGTAGCAGCTATGGGCAAAGCACAATCTACAGCGACCGAGGACCGGTCCGTTTTACGGCTTGGTGCAGAAGTCAAAACGGCCTGTGCCGGTGCCGGGTCCGCCTCCAAACGGCAATGGCGGCAGGTGTGGGGGGTGTCGTTACAACAATCGCCTTGGGTTTCAGCGGTCAGTGCGAGCCGGCTGGTGACCGGATGGCGTTTGTCGTGTGTGGTCGCATGATGGCAGTGGCACAGCACAACCTCGGCCCAGGCAGGGGCCACCGCCTGAGCGGCGAACAAAGCCGCCAGCAGTAGCCAGAAGGCCGTGTGTTTCGATCGATAATTGTGGATGTGGTTCATTGCCTGCCATCATCTTGGGAAAAAGAGGCCGATCGGTTCGATTCGGCGTCACGTCATTGTCCCGGAGCGTAGCGCGTCAGCCGGGCGCTTGTCAATATTTTCATACTAATCAAGTCAAGTATAATTTCCATTGATCACTACCCGCTCTCAACGATACAAGAGCGAGGCGCCCTTTGCAGGCGGTCGTCGCCCGCGAAGACAGTGCCGAATTTCAACGGTTGCTTTTTGGAGATACGAGGTTTCGACCCATGATTCGATTTGGCCTGTGCTGCATTTTCCGCAAGGTGCCCATTCGCTTCCGGCGCACCACCGCCAAACATCTATCCCAATTTGGCCGCGCCCGGCAATTGGCCATTTTGGGGGAGATCGCCACCCACAACGCCCAATCGCTCTACCGCGCACTGCAGTTTTGCCACACTAGCGGCATCGGCGCCTTTCGCATTAACAGCCAGATCCTTCCGCTCAAGACGCACCCCCAGGTAGGGTACGATATATCGGACCTGCCCGATCATCGCGGTATTGTCGCGACCTTTGAGCGTTGCGGTGATTTTGCCCGCGAACATGATCTTCGCACCACTTTTCATCCGGATCAGTTCATCTTGCTCAATTCGCCCCGCACGGAGGTGGTGGCGCGATCTATCGCCGATCTGGTCTACCAGGCCGAGGTGGCCGATTGGGTGGGGGCCGATGTGATCAACATCCACGGCGGCGGTGCCTACGGCGACAAACCCGCCGCCCTTAAACGTTTGTCACGGGCCATCGAAAGGTTACCGTCCTCGGTGCGACAGCGATTGACTTTGGAGAACGACGACCGCCTCTACACCCCCCGTGACCTTCTGCCCGTTTGCCAAGCCGTTGAGGTGCCGATAGTTTACGATGTCCACCACCACCGTTGCCTGCCCGACGGGCTCTCGGAAGCAACCGCCACCGAGGCCGCCATGGCCACATGGCATCGTGAACCCCTGTTTCATCTCTCCAGTCCGGCCGCCGGTTGGGGTGAAGGCAACCCCAGGCCACATCACGACTTCATCGACCCAGCCGACATACCACCGACATGGCGGCATCTGGACCGCAAGGTAACCGTGGAGGTGGAAGCCAAGGCCAAGGAGCTGGCCGTATTGTCGCTAAAACGCGACTACCTATCCATGACCTGAAACGAATTGGGCTGCTGACTCATATCAATCCACCCAAAGGCCATTTGGTGTTGGCCCAAGACGATCTTGGGCGTTATGGGAATCGATAAATGGACAAGGCGGCCTGACCCTAAAATCTCATGATTTTGAAGTGTTGACAGGCAAGGCATCGGGGGTGTCCCGACACGTCGGGATGGTCTTTCTACTGCAAGCCCTTGATTAATCCCGCTAGGGTGGGCCTGTTAGGGTAAAATTTTTTCTAGTTTTGGAACGGTCCCGGTGACTAATCGTACCCGGCAAATAACAGCACAGAGACCCTAACAAGATCTGATACTTAATGATTTCCTATGATTCATAGTAAAGATTTCATTAGATTTCCGGGGTAAGTGGGAGGGGGGCCGTTCAGGTAACAATTGTGAGCATTTTTAGCCGAAGTTCGTCAATGCAGAATCAGCAACGATTGCGCTTTGCAGCATGCAAACTCACCTGGCCAGCATACGAGTCAACCGGTCATCCTTTTCATCCCATAAGCCGTTGAGCCAGAGTTGGAATCCCCTTTTGTATTGCGGGTCGTGCAGGTAGTCTCCGATCAGGTCCTGGGTGATGGGCAGGGTTTTGACGTGCACCTTGATCTCCGTCACCCGACCGCAGACGAAATCCCAGAATGTACAAATCCCCTGAGGGTAGGCAATGGTGACATCGATGATGTGCTGCAACTTATCGCCCATGGTCCCCAAAACAAAGGCCATGCCGCCGGCCCTGGTGCGCAGCAGGTGGGTGTAGGGCGATCGCTGGCGGGCATGTTTTTCAGGAGTGAAGCGGGTGCCCTCGACAAAGTTCATGATGGAGACGGGGATGTGCCTGAATTTTTCACAGGCCCGCTTGGTAATTTCCAAATCTTTGCCGATCAAATGGGGGTGTTTTTTGAGGAATTTGCGGTCGTAGCGTTTCATAAAGGGGAAATCCAGTGCCCACCAGGCCTGCCCCAGCAGCGGAAACCAGAAGAGCTCTTTCTTAAGAAAAAATTTCAGAAAGGGAGTTTTGCGGAAAAAAACATTTTGAAGCACCAGGATATCAACCCAGGATTGGTGGTTGGCCACCACCAGATACCACCCTTTGGGATTGAGATCTTTCAGGCCGCTGAGCTGCAAGTCAGTTCGGTTGAAGAGCCGTTGGTTAAAATTATTGACGGCGACCCAAAAGTTTGCCACGGCGCTGAGAACCCTGCGACAACCGTTCTGAACCCACTTGACGGGAATCAGCAGTTTGATCAGGGCAAAGAAAAACACCGGAATGATACAGATGAATGTGTTCATGGTATAAAACAGGATTGAGGCAATGCCACGAAATGCTTGAAACGCTCGATCCATACCTATCCGTCCTTGGAGATGGTACTTTTTACAAACTCAACCCTCTTATGGCGTCTTTTATCGGAAATCGTAGGCGGTTCAAACAGCCTTGTCAAGTTTTCTCAATGCGGTCCATGATGGTGGAGCGGGGACCAAAATGGCACACCCAAACCGCTTGATTTTTAGGGTCCGGGGGCGTATCGGAAACGGTTATGACCATCACCAAAGAAAAAGACGCCCATGATTGATGATTTTTCGCCCCCCCTTTATCTTCGCAATGGTTATGTGCAGACCATTCTTGGCAGTCGCCGGTTCCATCGTCAACGCGCCAATCCCGTGGTCGGGTCGGCCCGCCATGTGCGCATTCCCACAACGGTAGGCGCCACACTGGGCGGCGCTTACAGCCCTCATCCATGCGGCTCCCCCAAAGGTCTGGTGATCCTGATCCATGGTTGGGAGGGCAGTATCGATTCCACTTACGTGCTGACGACCAGTCAATATCTGTTTCGAAACAGGTTTGCCATATTCCGCCTCAATCTGCGCGACCATGGCGACACCCACAACCTCAACGAAGGCCTTTTTTTCGCAACTCTCCTTGAGGAAGTACACTTAGCCGTATCCCGGATTGCGCGTCTGCTACCCAATGTTCCCGTTTTTTTGGTTGGGTTCTCACTGGGTGGCAACTTCGCCCTGCGAATCGCCCGGCGCTGCCGTCAACACCCCATAAAAGCGCTACGTTATGTCTTCAGCATCAGCCCGGCCTTAGACCCGGACAAGGCCACGGAGTGTATCGATGCCAACCCTTACATTTTGGCCTACTTTCTCAATAAATGGCGCCGGTCGCTACGCCGCAAGCAGACGCTTTTCCCCCAACACTATCATTTCGACGGCCTTTTGGAATCAAACGGCCTGCGCCAAATGACAGCGGCCCTGCTGGCCCGTTACAGCCATTATCAAGACCCCACAGCCTACTTCGCTGACTACACGCTTACAGGCAATGCGCTCTGCGGCATAGCGATCCCCACCACCATCCTCACCGCAGCCGACGATCCCATCATACCGGTGGCGGATTTCCGAGACCTCGAGCTGAGCGGCACGACGGAACGCATCATTCTTGACCATGGCGGCCACAATGGATTTCTCAAAGGGCTATTCAACGGTTGCTGGTATGAAGCCGGGATGGTAGACAGATTCAACGATCACTGCCCACGGTAGGCGTCTCTTCTTGCGCTTAAATTTGGTGGGGATGCGCTGCATCACGGCCCGCGAAAACAGCGCCCTGTCGCTGCCAAGGGATTGAAAACACCCGTTGTAAAGTCACTATCAAATCACTCAAGTCATCCCATTTTGACAAACTGGATGATTTATGAAATAAAGAAAACAGGCATACAACTTTCCGGTTTAATGGGCGACAACATCGCACCGCACGCGCCCCGAGCGACTACACACATCCACACCGCTTACTTCTCTTTCTGGTTGGTGCGATTTGTCACACAATCAATAGCAAGAAAACCACACTTTCCGGTACGTTGCAAAATCGTTGGCATAACGCACCGCACCGGATCTAAACATCTTTTTGCTCGTTGCGGGTGAACCGACCTTTTTCACTATATCTACTTTCAATCCGTGCCGCTGCGCGGGTCAAAAAATCAGCCTGCGCTTCCATCACCCTTTGCATGCTTTTCTAAATTCTATTCACCTGAAGCCAAAGGAGGGACAATCATGGAAAAGCCTGGAATGTACTATGATATGTTGCTGCGCGTAACCAACGCTATCTCCCAGTGCAAGGAGCCCGAAGAAGTGGCCCTTATTACAGCTGAAAGTGTCAAAACCGGCTTCGGCGCCAAGGGATGTTCCGTTTTCCTCGTGAACAAGGATACCCGTGAATTGGGACTGGCCGCCTCCTCCGGATTGAGCGATGAGTATCTCAACAAAGGGCCGGTACGATACATGCAGAAGATCACCGAAGCAAAAGACCAGGTACCCATTGCCATCTACGATGTTCAGGATGACCCGCGCATTCAGTACCCCGAAGCAGCCCAAAAAGAGGGAATTTCGTCCCTGTTGGGTGTGCCCATCGTTGCCCACAACAGCGTCATCGGCGCACTGCGCGTCTATTCAGCCGAACCGTGGGAGGCATCCATTCAGGACATCACCCTGATCCAGGCCATCGCTCAGATTTGCGGCATGGCCATGGACATGTGCCGAATGTACAAAGGCTACAAGACCAGTATCGAAGTGTTAAAAGACCTGCGCGGCAAGGAGTACTACAAGTCGCGCGGCTGGACACCGTATGAAGGCGTTCCCCAGAGCGTTGCCAGGTAAACGGCAACTAACCACTATCTTTCAAGAGGGTCGACAAAAAGACGGGTCAAGTCACCACTTGTTGATGGCATGACTTGACCCATGTCTGGGTGACTTTCAAGGCGTGGTCCGATCAAACCCGCTGAGGAGATTATTGGACGAATCGGTAGTAAAAGCCCGAACCCAACGCCCACAACAATACCGCCCCGGTAATCAACACGCAAGCCGCCGCCAGCAGCCGATGCACCGGGTTGACCGGACGCCGTTCACTGTAACCCAGCACCATCCCCAGCAAGGCGCCGGCCAAAAACCCGCCCCCGTGTCCCCAGTTGTTGATGCCGGGCACCACAAAACCGAAAACCAAAATGGCAACGGCCCAGCCCCCCAGCTGGCGGTAGATCGCCTGGCCGTAAACCCCGCCGCGATGCCAGCCGTAATACATCGCTGCCCCGATCAGAGCGCACAAGGCCGCCGAAGCGCCAATGGTCAGCGCCACCCCGAACAGATAGGAGACGTAAAAGCCGCACACCCCGCCCAAGGTGTAGATAGCTACAAATCGGTGCCCGCCGTATTCACGCAACACCAGCGGGGCCACCTGACCAACGGCCATCATGTTGAAAAAGAGGTGCAAGATCCCGCCGTGAAGGTAATTGGCCGATAACAATGTCCACCAGCGGCCCAGCCGATCAATGGGAACTGTACCCGTGGCACCGAGCAGCAGAAGACTTTGGCTGTCGGGCGAGAGCATCCGCAGAGGGTTGACCGAGAGTCCGGTGCCGCGCGGGTTCATGAGCAGCGATATCACATAAAAGGCGATGTTAAGATAAACCAGGTACCGGATCAGGTGGTCCTGGCCGAAAAAGATCTGCCCCACCGGGCTGCTTTTCCAGCGCGCACCTGGGCGTGACAGGCCGCAATGGGGGCATTTGGACTCGTCGGCGCTCACCAGGCGCCGGCATCGGGGGCACAGCAGGGGGCGACGGTTGCGCTCGGCCATCTTAAGGCGCCAACCAGTCGGCCAATTCGGGCGGATCGACAAAACGGCCCGATATGGGTTGCCACTCGCAACGGGCGTTGAGCTCCATACCATCCTGAATGATCGAGACTGGTTTGTCCGAGGAGACCACCACCACGATGAGGTTCTCTTTGTCGGCCGTAAAGCGCAGGGCCGAGTTGTAACGGGCGCCGCGCGCACGGTCTTCGGCTTGGATGGATTTGCCGTCCATTAAACAGGCAAACCCGTGCAGCTTGCAATCGGCGCCCAAGTGCACGGCACCATCGATCTTGGAGAGCGACTTGGCAAGCGCCAGCAGAGCCGGATCGGTAAGATCCAGGGCAGGCAGCAACTTGTGCCCCTGGATATCCACCGCCTGGTCGTTGAGATCGACAATCACGGTGCAGCCATGCTTGACATCCTGAGCGTGATGAACAATCTCCGAGACCACCTTGAAAAGTGCCGTTTGGAGGGCGCTGCCCAGGCGGGTCTCCAGCAGCGCTTCCTCCACCTCCACCAGCTTAGCCCGATGGGTGGTGGAGTGGAAGTTGCCATCGGCGAAACTGCAAATGGTCTGTCCGTTGATTTTAAGGAATCCGAAACTGCCCCGAAAGTCGGCTGTGATGCAAAAGCGCGACAGCGGGCCATCACAAAACCCGACAAGGCATTTGCCGTCTGAGACCAGAACCGAGTGGGAATCCTCCACGGCTTGCAGCAGTTTGCGGACATGCTTGTGATTTTCGATGCTGGGACACTGGTATTCGGGAAAACGGCCTACGAAATTGAGCGTGTCGATAATGGCCGGGTCCACGAACACCAACTCTCCGCTGGGCCAAGCGCCCTCCTCGCGGGTGCGGGATATGTTGAGGACGGCATCGAGAATCTGGTAAACACGAATCTTGGTGTCCCAGCCGAATTGGATATTGATCTCATCAACGATGTGGTCGCGAACGGCGTGGGTGGCGTATTCGCGCAGAAAGAGGCCGGAAATACCCGTGTAGAAACTGTCCTCGCTGGTCATGTCGTGGGAAAGACGCCAGGCGGCGTATTCCAGCCAGCGTTCGGTGGGACCCAAGGCACACATATCGGGGTGATGCTCGGTAAACCACATCTGGTAAAATACCGATTTGGAGCGCCCCCCGAAAGAGATCAGCCCGGCCAGCTCAAGGTTTTTCTCGCGCTGTAAAAAACCCGGCTGGTCCATTCCGCGCGGCACGCTATCTGTCGCCTTCCAAATTTCGCGCTGGATGTAGAGCTCATTAAATATGGGTTCATGACCCCGCAGTAGGTCTTGCGGATCGTAGATGTACGCCGGTCCCTGGGCATCCATGGCATAAATCAACGCCGCCCGGCTCACGGGGGAAAAGTGCGACAATCCATCCCGCAATCCCTCCAGGGTGTCGCTGATACAGCGTTTAATAAAGGCGGTTTTTCTCATCGGCTCGAGCCGTCCATCGCGAATGCGGTCATTTCAAATCCTCGCCGGGTAACATACCACCTTTGCAGGCTTTGCTCAACGCACGTAGATGGGGTATATATTCCATTTTAACCTCTCAAAAGGGCTTGATACGCCACCATGAACACCCTTTTCAAAAATCTGTTGTGGCCGTTGATGCTGTTGATGATATTGATCCTTGCCGCTTGGCAACCAACCGCCGACGCGGCCCAGGCGCACCATGATCTGCATCTGCGCCTTGACCTTGAAAAGCAGGCATTAACCGGAGACGACACCATCACTATCGCTAATGCGGATCCTGGACCGCTGGTCCTGCGGCTGGCGCCCCGGGCCCGCATCGAACGCCTTACCCTTAATGAGCAACCGCTGGAATACCGCTTCAACGACGGCAGGATTCACCTCCAGATCCCGGCAGTGGGGGCCTCGGATGAAGCCCGCATCACCATCCGTTACCGATGCCGCTTCGACGATCCAGCGCCCGTTCAGCCCATCAACACCGACAATCCCGGCTACGGCGTATCCGGCACTATCTCTCCGGCGGGGGTCTTGCTGCTCTCCGGCGCCGGCTGGCTGCTCGAGCCCCTGAACATGCCCGCCACCTACGACCTCTCCGTCGAGGCGCCCCGGGGTGTCGTGGCCGTGACGGCAGGCCGCTCACTGGGGATTGAGCACCAGCCGGACCGCACCATCTCAACCTGGCGCATCGCCCGGCCCACCGCCGATGTTCCCTCCCTGTCGGCTGGGGCCTACCAGGTGCGCGAAAAGCAGGTCGGGTCGGTCACGGTAGCCACCTATCTCACAGCAGCCAATGCCGATCTGGCCGAGCGCTACCTGGAGTCGTCGGCCCGTTACATCGACCACTTCAGCCGCCTTTTGGGTCCTTACCCTTTCGAAAAATTCGCCGTGGTGGAAAATTTTTTCCCGACCGGGTACGGTTTTCCCTCTTACACGCTTATGGGCGGCCGCGTTTTGCGACTGCCCTTTATCGTCCACACCAGCCTCGGTCATGAAATCGCCCACTGCTGGTGGGGCAACGGGGTGCGGGTCGATTATGCCGACGGCAACTGGTGCGAAGGCCTGACCGCCTATGTGGCCGACTACTACAGCAAGGAGCTGCAGGACACCGAGGAGGCCGAGGCCTATCGGTGGCGCTGGCTGCGCAACTACGCCAACCTCGTACGTCCGCCGCAGGATTTTCCCCTGGCTCGCTTTCACTCTCGCACCGACCGTTCCACCCAGACCATCGGCTATGACAAGGCCGCCATGGTGTTTCACATGCTGCGCCAGCAAGTGGGCGACGATCGTTTCTGGCAGACCCTGCGCGATCTTTACCGGCGATATCTTTTCAAAACGATGGGCTGGCGTCAGATCCAGCACGCCTTCGAGCAGGCCCAAGGCATTAGCCTGGCGTGGTTTTTCAGGCAGTGGGTCTTTCAAAAAGGCGCCCCGCAGCTTCGGCTGGAAGGGGTCACGCGGGCCCGCCATGATCAGGGCTGGGCTGTCAGCGGTCACGTTGTCCAGGCCGCCCCCGCCTTCAGAGTCGACACCGAAATCCGCATTGAATCCGCTGCCGGGGAGACCATTCACTGGCTGCCAGTTTCAGGCATCCGAACGCCATTTAATATCGCTGTCGATGCGGCGCCGCTGGGGGTTGAGGTCGATCCGGGTGCGCATCTGTTTCGCCGCCTTGATCCGACCGAAGTGCCCAGCACGGTCAACACCCTCAAAGGCGCTGAGGACCTGTTGGTGGTCTTTGCCGAGGGTTTCGCACCCGCGCTGCGGGAGCTGGGGCCGTTGATGGTGGCCTCCCTGGGCATTGACGGTGCCACCTACATTGACGAACGCGACCTCAACGCCCGTCCGGCCGCGGACCAGGCCTTGCTGTTTATCGGCCGCCCCCAACATGCCGGGCTAATGCCGTTACTGCCCGACCTTATCCACCTCGAAAACGACGGCTTTCGACTGGCCGGCAACCGCTTTGGAGATCCCGCCGACGCCCTTTTCATGGTGGTAGGCGAACCGCGTCAGCCCCGGGCCCTTTTTTGGCCGCTCTCGGTCGAGGCCGCATCGGCGGCCTGGCGCAAAATTACCCATTACGGCAACTACAGCTACCTGGCCTTTCGCGACGGCGGTAATCTTGAAAAAGGAACCTGGCCTGCCACGACCTCACCCCTGCGGATCCAATGGCCGGACGTCAAAGCCCCGTGAACGCCAAGCCATCGCCACACCACACCCCGGCACGATCCGTTCGCACCGCGCTGATTGTGATCGGCGTAGCCGCGCTGTTGGTGGGCACCCTGGTCTACGTGGTAGCCCGGCCGCCGGAGCGCATCTATTTTATGCAAAAAATTGGCCAGCACTTGAGTCTTTACGGCAAGGATGCCGATATTTTCGGCCCCTGGGCCAAAAGCCTGCCCACCTTCTTGCATGTCTTCGGGTTCAGCCTGATCACCGCCGGCCTTGTCGGCGGCGGCTGGATAACCAATGTGTTGATTTGCACGGGATGGGCGGGGGTGAACGTATTGTTTGAATTGGGCCAAAAATACAAAGACCAGGCCATCAGCTGGGTGCCGGGCTGGTTTAAGCATATTCCCTTTCTGGAAAACAGCGTGCCCTATTTCCGCAATGGCTCGTTCGACCCCAATGACCTGATGGCCGCGCTGAGCGGCGCTGTGCTGGCACTCATCATGATCGGGGTGTTGGGCATGGCGACACCCAAAACCACCTGAGATTGCGTTTTGGTACCCCGCCGTTGGTAAGGCCTGCCTACCGCCGCAACCAAACGACACTTGGCAGGTAAATATGGTGCAAACTAAACGGCGAAGTGCGGCATCATGCGGGCGAACCCGCCAACTGATCATCACCCTCCTTATGTCGCTCCCGCTCGGCCGTGACGCAGTATATGCCCGCCCCAGACTGA
The DNA here is from genome assembly GCA_963783425.1 of uncultured delta proteobacterium. Taxonomy (GTDB): domain Bacteria; phylum Desulfobacterota; class Desulfobacteria; order Desulfobacterales; family QNYZ01; genus CAWANO01. The sequence goes on along the minus strand of CAWANO010000002.1, from coordinate 29,946 downwards.
GCCGGTTTGAAGCAGAGGTTGTCCGAGTTGCAGGCCGCTTTGCGCAGATCGCCGGATTGCCAGCGGCGAATCAGGCCAGGCTCGCGAATCAGCGGACGGCTCAAGGCGATAAAATCCGCCGCACCCGCCTTCAACACTTGCTGGGCCACTGCCATGGAGCGGATTCCGCCCACCAAGATGACGGGAATCGAGACGGCTTGTTTGATCCTGATCGCCTCATCTTTGTGATAGGCCTCTTTATCGACCGCGTTGATCTTGAGCCGTGCCGGGGAGCGTTTGGCGCTGGTCAGTAGACCACCGCTCACTTCAACACCATCCAGTCCGGCGGCGCTGATGATGCGGATCGCCGATAAGGCCGCCTCGGCGCTGAGGCCTTCAGGATCGAAATCGGCGCCGTTGATCTTCATCAGCACCGCAAAGTCCGCTCCCACTTTCTTGCGAATCGCCTCAAGTATCTGCACATGCAATCGTGAGCGGTTCTCGATCGATCCGCCGTAACGGTCGTCGCGGCGGTTGAATTTGGGCGATAGAAATTGGCTCAGCAGATAGCCGTGGGCCGAATGGATCTGAACGCCGTCAAACCCGGCCGCACGGGCACGATCGGCCGCATGGGCATAGGACGTGATCAGGATGTCGATCTCTTCTGGCCCGATCACCTGCTGATCCGCGCTCTCCTGCGTTTCGTCAGGCGAAACCACCCAGGGCGCCCCGCCGCTCAACTGGCGGGCGGCAAAACGGCCGGCGTGGGCCAGTTGGGCCACGATCTTGGCGCCTTCGGCGTGGGCCGCGGCCGTCATCTCTTTCAGGCCACCAACCAGGGCATCCTCGTAAAGGCCAAGTTGCCAGGGACCCGCCTGACCTTCAGGGCGTATATAGGCGTGGCCGCTGATGATCAAGCCCACCCCGCCTTTGGCCAATGTTCGTATGGTCTCGATCAGCTTGCCGGTAACGGCCCCTTTTTCGGTGGCCATCCCTTCCCAGGTGGCCGAACGCACGAACCGGTTGCGAAGCGTCATGGCGCCCATGGTGGCTGGTTCAAACAGGTCGGTCATCGTCACTCCTCACAATGTTCTTGTCAGATATGATGGGGGTCGAAAATCGGCGGTGCTGGCAAAGCAAAAAGATTGCGTTCAAAGCGTGGCCAATACCGTGTAGGGAGGCGTGCGATAGTCACGCCGCAACCTCGACGTCATCTTGCGCTACCCAGAAATAGAACCTTTTGCGAAACCATCAGACATGGCCATAGTAATCCCGGTGCACCACCACTGAATAGGCGTAATCGAGCAAGGTGCCCCAGCTAAAGACCGGCAGGTCCACCGCCCGCTGCACGGCACGCGCAAAGGGTTGCATGCCCGTGCATTCGAGCATGATGGCGCCGATGTTGTCATAGTCATGGCACACCGTCTCGCAAATCCGTACCATATCCGCCTCGGCGCCGTCGTAGGCCGCTTCGGGCACTTCGGGCCGTCGCTCGTGGTCCCAGAGTTTGTCGAACTGCGGACACCCATACTCATCCTGGGTGCCGGCCACGATGAAATTACTCGATAGGTCGATGCCCACATTGAGCAGATGCGTATCGGTTAAAAAGCGCTTCTGGGCGCAGACGATGGCCACCGTCCGCTCGGGGCCGATGGTTTGCTGAATGAGTGGCACCTGCAGCAGGCTGGACATAAAGACCGGCACATCCACCGATCCGGCCACATCTTTTTGAAAGTAGGCGAAGTAGCCGCACTCGGCGGCGATGGCGCGGCACCCCATGCGCTCCAGATTCTTGGCGGCCCGCAGAATCGGCTCGCGGCAGGGACTTTTATCCTCCGCCCAAACCAGGGTATAGTTGTCGACCCCTTGGGCGATTTCGTATTGGATCGGGTAAGGAAAAGCGCTGGCATTGCGCACATCGCCGGGAAATCCCGGGTAGGCGTCGTCGAGCACCATGATGCCAAGGCCCATACCATAACAGGTGTGATTTTTTCGGGTGCGGATGTGGTTGATGGCTCGATCGCGGTTACCGTAGCGCATGGTTGGCCTCCTTTTCGGTTACAGGCGGCGGTGCCTAAAGGCAGCTATTGGTCAAGGCGTCGCCATAGGCCTGCAGCGAGCGCACCCCCATCTCACCTTTGCGCTGGGCGGCGATGCCCCTCGCAGCCGCAATTGCCATGGCTGTGGTGGTGATGTTGAGCACATGGTAACGCACCGCCGTCTGGCGAATATAGGCGTTATCGTGCGCGCCGTGACGACCGCCCGGGGTGTTGACCACCAGTTGCACCTGCCCGCTTTTGATGGCGTCCACTAGGTCGGGACGCCCGTAGCCCAATTTACGCACGGTTCGGGCCTCGATGCCGTGTTCACCTAAAAACTGGCAGGTCCCCGGCGTGGCGAGAAGTCCAAACCCCAGCGCCGAAAAAAGCCGGGCCGGCTCCAGGGCGGCCGGCTTGTCTTCATCGAGGATGGTAAAGAGCACGGTGCCTTGGTTGGGCAAGGCCACTCCGGTGCCGGCCTGGGATTTGCTGAAAGCCTGCCCGAAGGTTTCGGCCAGCCCCAGGACGCCCCCCGTGGATCGCATGCCCGGGCCCAGTACCGGATCGGCGTCGGGTATCATGGGGTACGAAAAAACCGCCTCCTTGACACCAAAATGCAACAAGCGGGGGATTGGACGGTCAACATCGGCCAGAGTGTCGCCCAGACCAAGCCGTGCCCCCATTTTGGCCAGAGGCACGTGGCACACCTTGGAGACCAGCGCCACAGACCGTGCCGCCAGGGGCTTTACCTCCAGTAAATAGACGGTGTTCTGGTAGACGGCAAACTGCAGGTTGAAACACCCCCTGATCTTCAGCGCCTGCGCCAGCTGCAAGACATAATCCTCAATGGTGTGGGTCAGCTTGGGGGAGATGCCCACGGCGGGAATCACGCAGGCTGAATCGCCGGAGTGGATGCCGGCCAGTTCGATGTGTTCCATGATGGTGGGAATAAAGACGCCTGTGCCGTCCGTGACCGCGTCCACCTCGGCTTCCAGGGCGTTGTCTAGGAACTGCTCCATCAGCAGGCCGGCGGGAGCTTCCCCGTCGCGCCAGCTATCGGCCACAATCTCGGCCAGCGCGGCCGGGTCATAAACGATCTCCACCCGCTCGTCCCAGCGCAGCATCAACGGGTAACCAATCTGATCCGCCATAGTCGCCGCGGCGGTGCCATCGGCCACCACAGCCCACCTGGGCTGGGGAATCCCCATTTGGCGTAGCTGGCTGCGAAAGCGGGCGCGGTCCTGGGCCAATTCAAAGGTTTGCGGATCGGTGCCGACCACCGCCGCCCCCTCCGCTGCGAGGGTTGCGGCCAGGTTCAGGGCGCCCTGTCCACCAAACTGCGGCATCAGCCCTTCGGCACGCTCCCGTCTGTAAACCTCGCGCACACTCTCTTCGTCCAGCGGCGCCAGATAGCAACGCTCGGCCGCTGACGCCATGGTCAATACCGAGGCCGGGTTGGGGTTGACGACAACCGCCTGCCGACCATGGGCCTGAATGCCCTTAATGGCCTGCACCGCGTTGTGATCGAAACCCGAACCCTGCCCGATGCGGTTAGGTCCCGGACCCAGCAAAATCACCGCCCTCTTTTCAGGGTCACCAGCACCTTCCGGCCGGGCGCCATCGGTTTGATAGGTGGCATACCAGAAAAAGGCCCCTTTACCCGTCGTCCGCCAGGTGGGCACGATCTGCTGCGCTTCACACGCCTGCCGAATCAGCGCCGCATCCCCCCCCGAAAGCTGGGCCAGACGGTGGTTGCTGAAACCGCAGCGTTTGGCGGTTCGAAGCAGGTTGGCGGTCAACGGACCGCTTTGGTCCGCCGCAACGGCGTGATCCACCTCGGCCGCCTGTTTGATCGCTTCGATAAACCAGGGCCGGATGTGGGTCAGGCGATGAATGTCACCGATACCCGCTCCTTGCCGTAAGGCCTCGAATATGATCTCCAGCCGTTCGCTGGTGGGGGTGCCCAGCCGGCCCATCAGTACCGACAACGATTGACCGCGACATTCCGATCGATCACCAAAACCGCTCTTTTGTGGCTTGGCCGCGCGCACGGCCTTGTGGAGCGCTTCAACGAAAGAACCGCCCAGCCCCAGCACCTCGGCCGTGGCGCACATGCGCATACCGAGACGGTCCGTAGCGCCTTCAAACATCTCGAAGTCCCAGCAGGGCATTTTGACCACCACCGGCTGAGCGGGGTCGCCGGCTAGACCAGGATCAAGGTTTAGGGCAAGCTCCTCCAGGGTCAGTCCCACCGCCAGTTGCGCACAGAGCGCACCCGCGGCCACGCCGCCGCCGAATATGGTCAGACCGGCGCTGCGGTCCACCCCGACGCGCATGCTCAACACCAGCAGGTGCCCGGTGGCCGGATCGTGCGCCAAACGCACCGAAGCCGTTCCGATCAGGCCCACCCCTTCGAGCAGGCGGCAGGCCATGGCAATCATGGCGGCTTTCACTTTTTCAGATAGCGTCTGAGGCGGCATCACCGCGATGGCGTCACCGCCGTGGATACCCACCGAATCGATGTTTTCGATGCAGGCCAGGGGCGATATCACACCCGTCACGTCCCGCGCCATCACCAGGACGAACTCCTGCCAACCGTTCAGGGCCGAACTGACCATGATCTGACCGACCAGGCTGGCCGAAAGCCCTTCGGCGACCACGGCGCGCAGCTCTTCCACATTGTAGACCATGCCGGCACCATGGCCGCCAGCGCTGTAGGCCGGACGCACCGCCACCGGATATCCCAACTGACCGGCGGCCGCTTCGGCCGTTTCCACGGTGGCGGCGACTTGGCCGTTGGGCGTGTCGACTCCGGCTTGACGGGCCGTCTCCTCGAATGCCTGACGATCTTCGCTGCGTCGGATCGTATCAATTCCGCCCCCCATCAATTTTAGGCCGGCATTGGCCAGCACCCGATCCTCGTGCAACCGGTAAGCGAGATTCAGCGCGGTTTGCCCGCCGACCAGCGGCAGCAAGGCATCAGGCTGTTCGGTTTCGATGATGGTTTTGAGGCTGGTTGGTTTGAGGGGTTCGATGTAGGTGACATCGGCCAGGTCGCTGTCGGTCATCGTGGCCAGGGGGTTGGCGTTGACCGCGATGACCGTGTAACCCAAATCCTTCAGCACCCGGCAGGCCTGGGTGGCGGCCACATCCAGTTCGCCGGCTTGCCCAATGACGGTGGGGCCGCCGCCGATCACCAAAATTTTCGAGATATCCGTGCGTTTGGGCATAGCGCTCCTTTACAGTTGTCGATCTCAAGGCTGGCACCGGGTCGCTTGATCAGCCCCATTTGTATCGTCTGGTCCAACCAAAATCAAGCCGTTCAGGGCTGAATGGCTTCACCTCGAGCCCGCTACCAAATAACGCCCCAACGCTCACCCCATGATCAATAACGGTCTCTGGTTGAAGGTATCAGGGGTAGACAAGCCGCGGCGACAGTTGCGAAGCCAGCAGCTCGGCCTCATCCCATTGCGGCAGTCCCTCGCGTCCCCCCAGGCCGCGGCACGAGAGCGACGCCACCGCCACGCTGAAGGCAACCGCGCGCGACAGCACCATTCCTTTGGCCAGGGCCAACGCCAGAGCGCCGTGGAAGTTATCCCCAGCACCGGTGGTGTCGACCACGGTCACGCGCGGCGCGGGCACATGCCAGATGGCACCGGTGGCGACAAAATAGGCGCCCCAGCTTCCGGCGGTCACAATCAGATGGCCCTTGAGGCGCGGTTTTAACGCAAATAAGGCCCGTATCAGTCTCTGCCGATTGAAACTGCCCGCCATCTCTGATCGAAAATAGTCGGCCGAAGGAACGAAATAATCGGCCGTTGCCATCATGGTGTCGAGATGCGCTCGTGGGCGTTCGCAATCGTAAACGATCTTCGTTCGACCGATTCGGGCGCGCTGCAAGGGATGGGCCAGGTAGGTCGTTTCTGGATCGAGCAGCAAGAGATTCGCCTGGCCGACCAGTTGCCAAAAGCGCTCGTCGGGTTGGATCGGCGGCAGCTCGCTCGGTTCGTATACGATAGTGCGTTTGCCCGAACCACGCGTAATAATAACAAAGGCCTGCGGTGTACGCCCTCCGGCGACCATCCTGACACCGGCCACGGGCACGCCAAAAGCGCGCAAACGCTCTCGGCAAAATCGCCCGGCTTCATCATCGCCCACATGGCCCAACAGTACCACCCGGCCCCCCAGGCGGGCGATGCAGGCGGCCGAGGTGCCACCCTGCCCGCCTCCTTCCCGGTGGCGTTCGATCAAGGCGGCTTTTCTGTTTTCAACGGGATAGTGGTCAACAACGATCAGGTTGTCGAGGCAGTTGCGGCCCAACACCAGAACATCTGCGCGATCGGCATTTTTCAATAGCGGTTCCACGTTGACCAGCGTCGGCCATAGGCAAGGTTCAAGGTTTTTGGGAAAATGGCGGCGACGGCCGCACCAATTGATTTACAGGCCGGAATGGTAAAATATATCCATCTCCAAAGCAAATGCGAGCGCCAGGCGGTTTGAAAATTTTAACTTCCATCTTAACATATGCAAATCCAAAACGGATAATCGCCTGGTTTGGCCCGCGGGGTTAAGCGATTGACGCTGACACCCCCGGACGAAAGAATCAACCCCACCAAAGGAGCCGCAAGCCGATGACAACCGAATCTTACACCAGCAAGGGCCGCGTAGCAGAGCTGATCCGGGCACTTTACATGATCCTCTATTACTTCGTCGAGCGTATAACGGGGTTCATTGTGGCCTGTCTGGGCCTTTTTCAGCTGATCTACACCCTGATTACGGGCCGGCCCAACGGCAATGTGGTACGCTTCGGCCGGCAGTTGGCCCGCTACATCACCGAAATCGTTCATTTTTTATCATACAACAACGATCGTAAACCGTGGCCTTTCTCCCCTTGGCCGTCGCAAGACCTCGCCGACCGTTAGCCGGCTGGCTTCAAACGGCGGCCCATAGACACGCAAAGGCCAGAAAGGAATCATTATGTCACAACAAGTGATTGTCACCACCAAACAGATATCACCGAGCGCCTCCCAGGGGAGGACACGCAATCATATCCTCGTGTGCGACCGTCCCGAGGCCAAAGGCGGCACAAATCAGGGCCCCATGGGCGGCGAAGCCTTTCTGATGGGCTTGGGCGGCTGCTTCATGAGCAACCTGCTGGCCGCGATCGAAGCCCGCAAAGCGGACATCAGCGATGTCAGGGCCGAGATCACCGCCACCCTGGAAGAGGCCCGACCGCGTTTTTCAGCCATCCACGTCTCCATTTCGGCCCAGGGGGAGGACCACGCGCTGCTGGAAAAACTGGTCACCATCGCCGAACGGGGCTGCATTGTCGCCAACACTATAAAGCCAGCCGTGGCGCTCTCGTTTTCCGTTCGCTGACCAACCCCCCAGCCCATCGTAAAGGTGTGCCATGCCGACCATTTATCGTCACGATTTCACCGTCCCGCCCAGCGCCATCGATCTCCAGGGCCATGTCAACAACCAGGAGTATTTGCGATGGATGCAGGAGGTGGCCATCGCCCACTCCACGGCCCAGAAGTGGCCCCTTGAGCGTTACCTCGAAGCCGGCCAGGTGTGGGTGGTCCGTTCACACTACATCGAGTACCTGAGCCCGGCCTTTGAAAACGAGACGCTCTCCCTCTACACCTGGGTGGCCGATATCAACGAAAAAAGCTCTACCCGTAAATACCTCTTTACGCGCGGCAACCACCACCAGACCGTGGCCCGCGCCGAGACCCTGTGGGTCTTTGTAACGCTTAAAACCGGCAAACCCTGCCCCATTCCCGGCGTGTTGCGGGGTGCCTTCGTACCTGTGGCCGATCAGCGGCAGGTGCTGCGCCGGATCCGCAACCAGGATGTGCCGCCCTGCGCCCCCCACCTGGCTGCACCGCCGTAGACCACCAATTGACGGCGTCAGCAGGCTTGGCTAATATGAAACCAAATCAATTTACACCATCATCAACCTGCAGGAGCATACCATGTCCCGGGCCGTTGCCGAATCAGGGTCACCGCCATTTTCACTTTCATTTGACGATACCGCCGTCGCTTTCTCCCACAAATCCGACCATGAGCTGCGGCTTTCGCACTTCATTTTCAACCTGACCAAAAATCCGGGGCTGGTGAAGATCCTCTCCCAGGGGGCCCGCTGGGCCATGGCCATCGGGCTGCCGATAAAGCCGCTTATCAAAGCCACGGTATACCGCCAGTTTTGCGGCGGAGAAAACCGCCAGGAGTATGAGCGCGTGATCGCGATGCTGGCCCGGGCACGCATCGGCACCATTTTAGACTACTCGGTCGAAGGGGTTGAAAGCGAGGCGGGCTTTGACGATTTTATGCAGGCGCTGCTTAAGATCATCTCCGAGGCGCGCGCCAATCCCAACATTCCCTGCGTGAGCCTTAAAATGACCGCCATCGGCGCCTTTGACATTTTCGAAAAAGTGACCGCCGAAGCCAAATTGAACACCGCCGAGGCCGCCGCCTGGCAACGCATTACCGAGCGCCTCGAAACCATCTGCCAGGCCGCCGCCGAGGCCCGCAAACCCCTCTACGTGGATGCCGAGGAGAGCTGGATCCAAGGGGCCATCGATGGTCTGGTCGAGGCCAAGATGGCCACCTTCAATCGCTCGCGCGCCAACCTCTTCACAACCTTGCAATTTTACCGCACGGGCCGGGTTGACCATTTCAGGGCGCTCATCGCGCGGGCCCGCCGCGAGGGATGGCGCCTGGGCGTTAAGTTCGTGCGCGGCGCTTACATGGAAAAAGAGCGCGAACGTGCCCGCGCCCAAGGCTACCGATCAACCATCCACCCCAACAAAGCCGCCACCGACGGCGACTACAACCTCGCCTTGCAACACTTCGTTGACAATATCGATGTGGTGGAGCTCTGTTCCGGTACCCACAACGAACAGAGCTGCCTGCTGCTGGCTCAGTTGATGGCCGAACGCGGCATCGCCAACAACCACCCCCACGTCTACTTTTCGCAACTGTTCGGCATGAGCGATCACGTCAGCTTCAACCTGGCCCGACAGGGATACAACGTCAGCAAATACCTGCCCTTCGGGCCGGTGGAGTCGACCCTGCCCTACCTCGTGCGCCGGGCCGAGGAGAACACCGCCATCGCCGGCCAGATGAGCAAAGAGCTGCAGATCATCGTTCAGGAGCGCAAACGGCGCCGGGCCGCCCGACGTCAATGACATTGAAGCCCGTTTTTTCAGGGATTCGGATCCAGGAGGAAATCAAATGGCCCTTCACTTTACCCGCCAGGAGTTCGCTGAGCGCATATCGCGCACCTTGGCGTCGATGGCGCGGGAAAACCTCGACGGTCTGCTTATCTTTCGGCAGGAGAGCATGTACTACCTCACCGGCTACGACAGCTTCGGCTATGTGTTTTTTCAATGCCTCTACCTGAGCCGTGACGGACGCCTCACCTTGCTCACCCGCGCGCCGGATCTGCGCCAGGCGCAGCACACCTCGATAATCGAAGAGATCCGCATCTGGGTGGACCACCCCGAGGCCGACCCGGCCTTGGCGTTGCGCGATATCCTCGAGGCCGACGGCTGCCAAGACCGGCGCCTGGGGGTGGAGTTCGAGGCCTATGGGTTGACGGCGGCCAACGGGCGCAAGCTCGAAGCGGCCCTTGCGGGGTTCTGCGAGCTGGTAGACGCCTCCGGTCTGGTCAGCCGGTTGCGGGTGGTAAAAAGCGCGGCCGAACTGGCCTATGTCCAAAAAGCGGCCGAACTGGCCGACGCGGCGCTGGCCGAAGCCCATCGCCTGGCTGGCCCGGGGGCCTTCGAGGGTGATATACTGGCGGCCATGCAGGGGGCTGTGTTTCGCGGAGGCGGCGATTACCCAGGCAACGAGTTCATTATTGGTTCAGGCCGCGACGCCCTCTTGTGCCGCTATTTCAGCGGCCGCCGCCGGTTGGATGCCAAAGATCAACTGACCATTGAGTTCGCCGGGGTTTACCGCCACTACCATGCCGCCCTGATGCGCACCATTCCCATCGGCGAGGCCACGCCGCGCCACATCGAGATGCACAAAGTCTGTCTGGAGGCCATGCAGGCCTGCATGGCGGCCCTCAAGCCCTGGCGCCCCATCGGCGAAGTCTTCGATGCCTACGCGCGGGTATGCGATCAAGCCGGAATGAAGGCTCACCGCCTCAACGCCACCGGCTACAGTCTGGGCACCACCTTTGCACCCAACTGGATGGACTGGCCCATGTTCTATCACGCCAACCCCGCCGAGGCGCAGCCTGATATGGTCTTCTTCCTGCACATGATCTTAATGGACAGCCACAGCAGCAGCGCCATGTGTTTCGGCCACACGGTGCAGGTGACTGACGATGGCTGCGTCGCCTTGTCGAAAATGCCCCTCGACTTGGTCGTCGGGTAGCAGCCATGGACCAACGGCAGCCAATGGACACCAATCAGGTCCAAAACCGATTTTCGGTTATGCTGACATCCCATCGCTTTATTCTAACCGAGGCGGCGGTGATCGAAGCGCTTCAAAGGTCTGCTGAAATTGCCATCGACCCTCACGTGGCCAACGCGCTGCTGATTAACGATCCCGAAGGCCGTGCGGCCTTGTCCCGCCTCTATAGTGAATTTGTGGCGATAGCCCAACAGGCCCGAATTCCCATCGTGCTGACCACCCCAACCTGGCGAGCAGGTCGGGAACGGATAGAGTGCGCCGGAGCGCCCTTGAGGCTCAACCAGGATGCCGCGAATTTCCTGACGCACTTGCGCGAGCAGGCGCGCGAAGGGGCCACTACCACGGCAATCGGTGGTTTGCTGGGTCCCAAAAATGACGCTTATCAGCCGCATCAGGGCCTCTCTACGGCAGCGGCCGAGACCTATCACCAATGGCAGGCCCAACAACTGGTCGATGGCGGAGTCGATTTTTTAGTGGCGGCCACCTTGCCGGCCCTGCCCGAGGCCAAAGGCATCGCCCTGGCCATGGGCCGCACAGGCCTGCCTTATGTGGTGAGTGTGGTACTAGGCGCCGATGGCCGTCTTCTCGACGGCACACCCCTGGAGCAGGCCGTGATCGAGATCGACGCCCAAAGCGCCCAACGGCCCGCAGGCTTTATGATCAATTGTGCCTATCCCAGCTTTCTGAAGACATCCGCACTGTCGCCAGCGAGTCTGAAGCGCATCATCGGTTTTCAGGCCAATGCCGCCGCCCGCAGCCACGATGCCCTCGACGCGGCCGAAGGACGCCTGGCCGAGCCGGTGGCTGACTGGGGTGATCGCATGATCGCACTTCATCGCGACTTCGGCATCAAGATCCTGGGCGGCTGTTGCGGCACCCGTGGGGAGCACCTGCGCTATCTGGCCGTTCGCCTGGGGACAAACGGATAAGGCCTGAAGGCAATGGACTGTGGGTTAAAATACCGCTTACGGACATTGACCAGCTTTCTCCTGTGGTACACTCTGCTGGTGGCCTTGATCCCGATCCTTTTGCCTGTTGCCATCGATCTTGTCAAAGATCAAGGGCGCCTCATCCGGGCGGGGGGCATCTTCATCACATGCTTTCTCATCTTTATCTACATGGTGTACCTTATTGGCAGGTACCAGATGTTCAGGGACCGTTTCACGGCCGATCTGCATCATCTTCACGACTGGCGGACCTCGACCGCAGCGGCAGACGGCATGGCGCCCACAATGGTCTGCCGGCGGTGCGGCCGTCAAATTACCGGAGGAGATTATGGAAACCAAACGACTGATTGAGGCCCTAGAGATCGAGCGCGATGGCGACTGGGACCGCGCCCATCGCATCGTGCAGCGGCTGGGTTCCCGCGATGCCTGCTGGGTGCACGCCTACCTGCACCGTAAGGAGGGCGCCCTGGGCAATGCCGGCTACTGGTACAGCCGCGCCGGCGAACCCATGCCCGAGTACGACCTGGCGCGCGAATGGCAAGAACTCCATGATCACCTGGCTGTGAGCTGACAGCTCGCTCTGCGGTAAGGAAAATAGGGATAGTTTGAGAAAGCGAGGGACACCGATGAGGTCGACGAAACTTATTTGTGCGATTGGACTGATGTGGGTTTGGCTGCCGCTGGCAACAAGTTGGGCTGGGGAGGCAGATGTTATCGAGGTTTCGGTCTCAGCCCAGGGCCAAGAGCGCTACCGGTTCGATGTCGCCGTCGCCCACGCCGACAGCGGTTGGGAGCACTACGCCGACCGCTGGGAGGTTTTGGCGCCCGACGGCACCCTGCTGGCCACGCGCACCCTGATGCACCCCCACGTGGATGAGCAGCCTTTCACCCGCAGCTTGTCGGGGGTCGCCATCCCCGGTTCGATCGATGGGGTCGAGGTGCGTGCCCATGACACGGTCCACGGCTACGGCGGCAAGGCGGTCACGGTGAAGCTTCCTCGAGAGTAATCGCCACGCGATCCTCGAAGCCTCGGCCTTGTTTTCGAACCGGCCCACCGCCCGGACTGGCCGCCCCGCGCTGAGTCCGGGATCTCACATGCCTGAGGTGGCCGTTAGGGTCAAAAAATTTTTATTTCTTGAATTTTCAACGGTGATAGGATGTGCCCGGTGAATTGCAGCAGAAAAATCTTAAAACCATCTGGTATTTCATGATTTTCCATGATTCATAGGAAGGGTTTCATGAGATTTCCGAGCCGGCCGGCCGCCAGCTGCGGGGTGAGGTGAATTTCGTCGCCAGGCCGTCGGTCAAATGGCGGTGGGCCTGTTGAGTGTGAATCTCGACGGCCATTGTCGTCCTGCCCTTCGTTGCCGGTTTACTGCCCAGGCGGCTCGACGAAAAGGTCCGTGCTTAAATAGCGCTCGCCGGTGCTGGGCAGTACCGTCACGATTCGTTTTCCCGCCGATTCGGACCGCTGGGCGATGGTGGCCGCTGCCCATACCGCCGCTCCAGAGGAGATACCGCACAAAACACCCTGCCGCTTGGCCAACTGACGTCCCATCTGCAAGGCGTCCTCGTTTTCCACCGTTAGCACCTCGTCGATCAAGCGGGTATCGAGAATCTCCGGCACGAAATTGGCGCCAATGCCCTGAATTTTGTGGGGGCCCGGCTTGCCGCCCGACAAAATGGGAGATGCGGCTGGCTCCACGGCCACGATTTTGCACTGCGGGTTGCGCGCCTTGAGCACCGCGCCCACCCCGGTAATCGTTCCGCCCGTACCCACCCCGGCCACGAAAACATTGACCCGGCCCTGGGTGTCCGACCAAATCTCCTCAGCCGTGGTTAGCCGGTGAACCTCCGGATTGGCCGGGTTAGCGAACTGGTTGGGCATAAAGGCATCGCCGCTTTCACCAACCAACGCCTCTGCCCTCGCGATGGCTCCTTTCATCCCCTCCGGGCCCGGAGTAAGTACCAATTGAGCGCCCAAATGGGTCAGCAACTTACGCCGCTCAACACTCATGGTTTCGGGCATGGTCAAACAGAGACGGTATCCTTTAACCGCGCAAACATATGCCAGGGCGATCCCGGTGTTGCCGCTGGTGGGCTCCACGATCAGCGTCTCGGGCCCGATGCGGCCCTCGCGTTCGGCCGCGGCGATCATAGCCACGCCGATGCGGTCCTTAACGCTGCCGACAGGGTTGAAGAACTCCAACTTACCCAGCAGCTCCACCGATTCGGGTACTTCGCTCAGATGGATGCGCACCAGGGGCGTCTTGCCGACAGTTGCGATAATATCGTCATGAATTGGCATGATGGGTCACAGCTCCTTTGGAAGAACTGGCTTTATAAATTAGTTTGGGTGACTCGATCAATACGGTCGTATCCGGGGCCACCGATTCGGTCAGCCACACATTCCCGCCGATCACCGACCGCGCACCGATAACGGTCTCGCCGCCCAGGATGGTGGCGCCCGAATAGATGATCACGTCGTCTTCAATGGTGGGATGGCGTTTGACGCCGCGCAGCTTGTCGCCGGCGCCGGGTGGCAGCGAGAGCGCACCCAGGGTAACCCCCTGATAGATGCGCACGCGATCGCCGATCCGGGTGGTTTCACCGATCACCACGCCCGTACCGTGGTCGATGACAAAGCGCTCACCAATGTGCGCCGCGGGGTGGATGTCGATGCCGGTGACGCTGTGGGCGTGTTCGCTCATGATACGCGGTAGTAGCGGCACCCCCAGTTCGAACAGCAGATGGGCCACGCGATGGACCGAAACGGCAAAGATGCCCGGGTAGCTGAAGATCACCTCGTCGGGGCTCTGGGCGGCGGGATCCCCGTCGACGGTGGCTTGCACATCGGCCGCCAGCAGCCTGCGGATGGCCGGTATCCCCTCCAAGGCCGACAGGGCCAACCGGTGACCGCTCAACTCGCATTCGGCGCAGGTGTTGTCATATCGAAAACAATCGTGCCGGATGGCGTGGCAGATCTGCTCTGAAAGCGCGTCGTACAGATTGGCCGCGGCCTGGCCGATGGTGTAGCGAAAATTGACCGGGTCGAGACGCTTGGCGTTGAAAAAGCCCGGGAAGAGGATTTGACGGAACTGATCGATGATGGCGATCACCGACTCACGCGAAGGGATCGGTTCATCGTTGATGTGGGTGAAACAGGCTCTGTCATCACAGTTGTCGATGATCCTCTCGGCCATTGCGGGCAACTGGCGACGATAGGCCGCCACCGTGTCGGCGTCCTGTTTGCACGGACCGATTCTGGTTTTTTCATCGATCATTTTCATTGGCTCCTTATCCGCCAGGGCCTTGATTATAAATGAACAAAAAATTGGTTCCACTGATTCAACGTAAGTTCTTATTGGGGGTTGTCAAAATCGGTCATGATCGCTAATAGATAGACGTTACACGATCTCACAAAACCCGCAAAAAACAGCTCTATCAGAAACCAAGCGAGGATCCATGAGTTTCCACTCCACCTACAGGTTTCCCACCGATGGCAGCAAATCGCTGTCACAATTCGTCACGCGCGAAAACAACAAATCGCTCGATAAAAAGGCCGCCAAAGAGGTTCTCGAAGCGGGCGTCGAACAACTTCGGGAGACCCAGGCCAAGCTCTATGCCCACGACCGCTACAGCGTGCTGATCATCTTCCAGGCCATGGACGCCGCCGGCAAAGACGGCACCATCAAGCACGTCATGTCGGGCGTCAACCCCCAGGGGTGCCGGGTCAACAACTTCAGGGCGCCCTCGGCCCAGGAGCTGGACCACGACTATCTGTGGCGTTGCGTCAAAGTACTGCCGGCGCGGGGCATGATCGGGATCTTCAATCGCTCCTACTACGAGGAGGTGCTGGTGGTGCGGGTGCACCCGGCAATGCTCGCCGGCCAGAAAATAGTAGGGATTGCCGAAAAAGGGCCGCCCGTAAACGATTTCTGGCTCCGGCGGTTTGAAGAGATCAACAATTTCGAGCGCTATTTGGCGCGCAACCAGACCGTGGTTATCAAATTCTTTCTAAATGTCTCCCGGGAGGAACAGAAAAATCGTTTTCTGGATCGCATCGAGCAGCCCGACAAAAACTGGAAGTTTTCCATGAAAGATGTCGAGGAGCGGCAACACTGGGCGAGCTATATGCACGCCTATGGCTTCATGCTGAAACACACCTCCACCGAGCAGGCGCCCTGGTATGTGGTTCCCGCCGACCAGAAGTGGTACATGCGCGCAACGGTCATGGCGGTGCTCGTCGAGCGGTTGTCGGCCCTCAATCTGAACTTTCCCGAACTCAGCGCCGGGTCACAGGCAGCCCTGATCAAGGCCAAACGATTGCTTGAAAATGAATAGCACCCTTGTAGAGCGGCCGCTTTTACGCTAACGCTGGAGGACCAAAGGGGACATTCAGCCCTCCACATTGGCAGCGCAGCGGTAGCCGACGCCCGCCACGGTGAGGATGTAGCGCGGCTGATTGGCGTCAGCTTCGATTTTTTCCCGCAGATGTTGAATGTGCACGTCGATGGTGCGGGTGTGCTTGTAGAGCCCGGCCTCGGGCCACAGTTCGGCCACCATTTGTCGCCGCTCCACCACCTGGCCGCAGTGCATCACCAGCATACGCAACACATCGCACTCTTTGGGGGTCAGTCCGATCTCGCAGCCGTCGACGCTGACCACCCGCCGGGCCAGGTTGAGCACCAACGCCCCGCAGACGATCCTGCTGCGCTCTTCGTTGAACACCGAAGGGCGCCGCAGACGCGCCTTGATGCGCGCGGCCAGCTCCAGGTAATCGAAAGGCTTGACCAGGTAGTCATCAGCCCCCACCTCCAGCCCCAACACTCGGTCCGAAACGCCGTCTTTGGCCGTCAGGATGATGATCGGCACGGCCGATGTGGCCCGCACCGTGCGGCAGACCTGCAACCCATCGGTATCGGGCAGCATCAGGTCCAATACCACCAGATCCGGCTTGTCGCTCCTGCATGCGGCCAGGGCCGCCGCGCCGCTGTCGGCCGTCATTACGCGAAACCCGTCAAGCAGTAGGTTGTCCCGCACGATGGTAAGCATATCGGGGTCGTCGTCTACTACCAAAATCGTTCGTTTTGTGTTGGGCATGGTTCACACTGCTGCTTGGATTTGAATCTAAAGCGCGAGTTGCGACCCCTTGCCGCACGCGGCTTTCACCGGCAGCCGAAAAAGAAAGCGGCTGCCTTGCCCGAGCGCGCTCTCCACCCAGATGCGACCGCCGTGAGCCTCGATGATGCCTCTGCAGATGGCCAGGCCGATACCCGATGAGCCCGAGCGCTGCGCCTGGCGCTGCTGGGGGGTGGCCACCTGAAAAAACTTGTCGAAAATCGCATCGTGAAAGACAGGATCGATGCCCGGCCCGGCATCTTCAACCGCCACTTGAGCCCAGCGCTCATCTACCTCGATCTCGATGGCGATGGTACTGCCGGCCGGGGCGTAACGGGTAGCGTTTGAGAGAAGGTTGGTCAACACCTGATAGATGCGGTGGCGGTCCAGCTCGATTTCAGGGTCGTTGGTCTGAATGGTTTCGACGGCAAGGCCCTCCTTTTCCAGCGCGGCCCGCAGGCTTTGCACCGCTTCGGCGCTGATCTCGCTCAGTCGGTGACAGCGCTTTTCCAGCTCCAGCCGTCCGGCTTCGATCTTGGCGTAATCGATAAAATCGACGATCGTGCGAATCAAGACGGCCGTATTGTCGCGAATGATCGTCAGATAGGTGGCCTCATCACGGCAGGTTCCCTTACGCTCCATGAGGTCAACGGCACCTTTGATGGAGGCCAGCGGCGTGCGCAGCTCATGGGAGATATCGGAAAGAAATTCGGTTTTGGCCCGGTTGAGCTTGACCAGCGAATCGTTGGCGGCGCTCAGCTCTGAGTTGGTTTTGGAGAGGTCGCGAGTGGCCTCGCTGATGCGCAGCGCCAACTCCTGGTGCTGGTTCTTGAGCTTCTTGTCCACCAAGTAGCACACGTCGGCAAACTCCTGTAGCTCATCGACCGAAGCGGTTGACAAGTTGGCGTCGGTCAGGGTTTTGAGGCGTCGGGTACGCTGGCTGATATCGTGGATCGGCTTGAAAAAGGTCGCCCGCGAGAACCAAAAAAGCACCATGATCACCGCTAGGGTCAGCCCACCCATGCCGGCCAATAGGGAGAAGTTGTTACGGGTGATGGCGGCGCGGGTGCTTTCAAAGGGGATCAGCACGCTGATGCAACCGCCGATGTCGCCCACTTCAAACCCCTGTTGCTGGTGGCAGGCCAGGCAACTTTGCGAAATGTACAAGGGGGCCGCGTAGCGAAACAGTGCCTGATTGCCGTGGATTTCGACTCGGCTTACGCCCTCGGTGCGCCCCTGGCGAAAGCGCTGGATGGCATCGGCCTCGAAGGGATCGGGCTGATTGGCCGGGTTGAGCCCGTCGATGTTGGTCAAATCAAAGTGATATAGCGACTCCTTGCGGGCAAACTCGGAGAGATGGCGCGTGAGCATGGCCGGCGTTATTTTGGTGTAAACCGTGCCGGTTTGATCACTCACCGTGGGGGTCTCCAGAAAGTGACTGGCATCGTCGCGCAGGTCGCCGGCCACAAGAATGTAGTTGTGGTTGGAAACCCACTGGCGTGTCAGCGTCAGCTGTTTGTGCAGGATGACGGCCTGTTTTTCGACCTGCGCCATGATCATACGCCGCTGCTGACGGGCCACCCAAAAGTAGAGCAGGGCGAAGACCAACACGATGGTCGCCGTGGTGATGACGAGGTAGCGGCGCGAAATGCGTTGGCGAATGTATCGAAACAAAGCGTTGGCCTCATAGGTGCCCCAGTGCGCGCAAGCGCAAGGTGCGTTCTGGGATCGACGAGCAGGCGGTCTTGAAAGTGTGTGTTTTTAACGCTGATCAACCGGGATACAATGGCTTGTTTAGCACCGGTTGTCGCTTGTTACCCACCCGCCTTCAAAAGAAATTCAACTTAAAATGATATGGATTATACCAAATACCCCTGTCCGGCACAATATCGCCCTAATTGTAAAGAAAACCTTACGATAGGGGCGATATATTTTACGCCATCCTTACAAGTGATTGTGCTATAAAATTAAATCAGTGCGATTCCGCACATGACCCAGACCCGTTTCAACACGTTAGCCGTGGAAAGACGCTATGAAAAAGTTCCTCAAAGCGGGCGCGTTGGTCCTCGTGGGCATTCTAATCGCGTTTCCCATTTTCAGCATGTCGTATTACACCATGGTCCGCACCTCCACACCGGAATTTTGCGCCTCTTGCCATGAGATCAAACCCGCGGTAAGGGCTTGGCGTGCATCGACCCATACGAATAACGCCGCCGGCATCGTTGTGGATTGCATGGATTGCCATCTGCCCGCCCCGCAGAATACCTTCCAATTCTTTTTCGCCAAGACCTATCACGGCCTCAAGGATGTAGCCATCCACTTCATGGGTGGCGAGTACGATCGCGAAAAGGCCCGCCAGGCTGCCTATGCCGCTTTCAGCAACAATGAGTGCCAGAAGTGCCACCGCAACATTTTGTACATGCCTAACAGCCGTGGCGCCATGCGGGCTCATCGTTCGGTGGTCTATGCCCGTCCGGGCTACGAGAAGAAGTGCGTCGATTGCCACTACGATCTGGTACACAACGACAAAACCTCGGTGATGTTCCGCCAGTACCGGCAAGTGCCCTACCAGGCCAAAGGCCTCAAGCTTTGAAGGTTTCAGTATCGACATTGTTTGCATTTTTTCGACAGAAAGGAGTCGGGTCTATGGAAAAGCACCTTTTTCTTCCCGCAAAGGCCGTCTTGGTTGCTGTGGTAATGCTTGGCGCCTTGGCGCCGGCCGCCGATGCTCAGCAACCCAACTTTCCCAAGGTGAAGGAGTTTCGCATCGAGCGTAGCATGCCCGAAGAGGCCACGGCCTGCATCGAATGCCACCGGACAACCACGCCGGGGGTTTTCGCCGACTGGGCCAAGAGCCGGCACGCCAACGCCAACATCACCTGTCTCGACTGCCATCTGATTCAGCCGGGCGACGAGGATACCGCCAAGGGTCACGAACAGTATTACGGCCGTTCGGACATGCCCTATGGCGATGCCAAGTACAAGGTGCCCATCGCCTCGATTGTTACACCCAAGGATTGCTCGCGCTGTCACCCCGACGAGGTGACCCAGTACAGCAAGTCAAAGCACGCCAACACTATCGAGATCATGTGGAAGCTTGACCCTTGGCTGAACAATGGCATGAACTCCGACAACGAGCGTAAAACCGGCTGTTTCAATTGTCACGGCACGGTGATTAAAATCGATGAAAACGGCAAGATCGACCCGGCTACCTGGCCCAACGCCGGCGTGGGCCGCATTAACGCCGACGGCAGCAAGGGATCGTGCACCTCCTGCCACACCCGGCACCGCTTCTCGGTGGCCGAAGCCCGCATGCCCGAGGCCTGCGATCAGTGCCATCTGGGGCCGGATCACCCTCAGATTGAAATCTACGAGGAGTCCAAGCACGGCACGCTCTACCACGCCTACAAGGATGAGTATAATTTCAACGCCGCTGGCGGCACCTGGACCGCCGGGGTCGATTACCGCGCACCCACCTGCGCCGCTTGCCATATGTCGGGCTCCGGCAAGGAACCCACCAGCCACGACGTGACCCAGCGCCTGTCCTGGGAAACCCAGGCCCCGCTCACGGTGCGACCCGAAAATTTCAAACCGTTTCCGTCGGGCACTAACTGGCAGGACGAACGCCAAAGGATGAAAAACATCTGCAGCGCCTGTCACGGCAACTCCTGGATCAACGACTTCTACGATGGCTTTGACAAGGCCGTGGAGGAATACAACGAGGTCTATTTCAAACCGGCCAAGGCCAAGCTCGATGAACTCTACGAAAAGGGCCTTCTGGACAAGACCAAGTTCTTCGACGAACGGCTAGAGGTCGAATACTACGAATTGTGGCACCACGAGGGTCGCCGGGCCCGTATGGGCGCCATGATGATGGCCCCGGACTATGCCTGGTGGCATGGCTTCTATGAATGCAAGCTGCGCTTTGCCAACTTCATGGAAGAAGCTAACCACCTCATCGAAACCGGCGAAAAGGCTTATGTCGCCGAAGATTTCCCGAATGCCACCGGCGACACTACCAAACCCAAGGCGGTCTTTCCCGACGCCCAGTAGGACTAACAGCACCCAATAGAGAACACTCTCAGCCCCGTGCCGCTCCACTGGCGCGGGGCTCTTTTTTGGCGAACGTCTGTTGTCTAACCTTGAGCGAAAGGCCCATTGTCGCCAGACCTTAGTATCAACGTGCCTATCGCCTACCGCCCATATTTCACTTGACATGAACAACAAAAGATCATTAACTATATCGATATAGTATGACATTTATGCTGACCCAACGGAACCGACGCTTATATGAAACTCTCCACCCGCAGCCGTTTCGGTGCACGTATTCTGGTTGAGCTGGCTGCCCATCAAGACAACGGGCCGCTACCGGTCGGCCAGATCTCAAAAAATCAGGGTATTACCGTTAAATATGTGGAGCAGTTGGTACGGCCCCTCAAAAAGGCGGGCCTCATCAAAAGTGTCAGAGGCCCCAAGGGCGGACATCTGCTAGCGCAACTGCCGGAGGAGATCAGCCTGGGCCAGGTGGTGCGCATCCTCGAACGCCACCATGATTTGGTCGACTGCATCGACAGCCCCGAAAACTGCCGCCGCGCCGGCCAGTGCAAGGTGCGAGAGGCCTGGAGCGAAGCCTCGCGTTGCCTGTTTGAAAAGCTTGACGAGATTCACATCGCCGATTTGATAAAGAACGCCTGATCCGATTTTCCACAAAGCCGCCTCGCCCAAACATCCACCCTGCACGCCCTCACCTAACGACGCCATTGAGCAACAACGCCCTGCAGCGGCACAGGTGCTTTATGTTGACACCCTTCTTAAGGTTTCGTATTTTATAGAGTTTGACATTGTGACATCGGGAGATTCTCGCAATCTTTCACTCGTGGTTCGGCCGCGGGATATCAACCCACAACATAGAGATCACCATCATGGCATATGCAGCTAGGATCACCGGGACCGGCTCCGCTTTTCCCAAATATCGCATGACCAACTCCGACCTCAAAGCCAAACTGGCCCCCCTGGGCATCGAAACCAATGACCAATGGATTCGCGACCGCACCGGCATCAAGGAGCGCCGCATCAGCGAGGCCGGCAATCCCGATGAACACAACTCATCACTGGGCTTGAAGGCGGCCCGCAAAGCGCTTGAGATGGCGGGCAAAGGCCCCGAGGATATCGAGCTGATCGTCTACGCCACCTGCTCACCCGACACCCTCTTGCCCTCCACCGCCTGCTGGCTGCAGCATAAGCTCGGCGCCTACCGGGCCTGGGGTATGGATATAAACGCCGCCTGCTCGGGCTTTGTATACGGGCTGGCCACCGCCGAACAGTTCTTGATCTCCGGGCAATACCAAACAGCCCTTGTGGTGGGCGCCGAGGTGCTTTCGCCCATCATCAACTGGGAAGACCGCACATCGTGCATTCTATTCGGGGATGCCTCCGGCGCGGCAGTAGTCGAACGCGTGTCGGCAGATTCACTCCATCGCATCCTCTCCAGCCAGATGGCCATGAACGGCAGCAACTGGGAATTGCTGCACCTGCCCGCCGGCGGCTCCAACATGGAAGTCACCCCGGAACGCTATCACCAGAAGCTCAACAAGCTGCGCATGAACGGCCGCGAAATATTCAAAAAAGCCGTGCGCACCCTGGAAGAATTCGCCCTCAACCAGCTGACTAAAAACGGCCTTACCGTCGATGACCTGGACTGGTTCGCTCCCCACCAAGCCAACATCAGGATCATTAACGCCGTGGCCGAACGTATAGGGGTGCCCATGGATCGGGTACTGGTAAACATTGACCGCTACGGCAACACCTCGGCCGCCACCATCCCCACCATACTCGATGAAGCGGTGCGCGACGGGCGCATCCAGCCAGGCCATACCGTGCTTTTTGATGTATTCGGCGCCGGCCTCACCTACGGGGCCATGCTGCTGCGTTGGTAACCCACCATGATCAGCGTTGAAAACCTCACCAAAAGTTTCGGCGGGAACTGCCTGCTCGATGACTTCAGTTTCCGGGTTAACCGCAAGGAGCGCATCGGCTTGGTGGGCCGCAACGGCCATGGTAAAACCACCTTGCTGAAAATGATTGCCGGAATCATGGAGCCCGATGACGGCGGCATCAACACCCCTCGCAATTACCGCATCGGCTATGTCCGCCAGGAGATTGCCTTTACCTGCCAAACGGCCCTCGAAGAGGGCATGACCGGTCTGCCGGCCAGAAAGCGACCACCACTGGAAAGTGGAAAAAGTCCTCTCCGGTCTCGGGTTTTCAGAAACCGACATGCGGCGCCAACCCCAGCGAATTTTCCGGCGGTTACCAGGTCCGGCTGAACCTGGCCAAAGCCCTGGTGTCCGAACCCGACCTGCTCCTGCTCGACGAGCCCACCAACTACCTCGACATCACCGTCCATCCGCTGGATCACCCAATTTCTTGCCGCCTGGCCCCAGGAACTGATGCTCATTACCCATGACCGGAGCTTTATGGACCGGGTGGTCACCCACATCGTCGGCATTCACCGCAGAAAAGCCCGCAAAATCGCCGGGACACCCGGAAAAATACTACGCCCAAATCGCACAGGATGAAGAAGTTCTACGAAAAAACCCGCATCAACGACGAAAAGCGCCGCAAGGAGATCGAGCTGTTTATCTCCCGCTTTCAGGGCCAAAGCGCGCCTGGCCAACATGGTCCAATCGCGTGTCAAGACCCTGTCGAAAATGGAAAAACAGCAGAAACTCGAATCGATCCAGACCCTTGATTTCTCATTTTCCTACAAACCTTTCCCCGGCAAGCGCCTGATGAGTGCCACCGGCCTTTCCTTTGCATATAAGGGAACCGATGACCTGATTCGAGGATTCGACATTACCGTCGGCCCCAAGGACCGAATCTGCTGTCGTCGGCCCGAACGGCCGTGGAAAAACCACCCTGCTGAAGCTCCTCGCCGGCGCCCTGGAACCTTACAGCGGGACTCCGGACCACTCACCCGGAATCCTAAATCTCAGGGCTATTTCGAACAGACCAATATCCGCAGCCTGGTCGCCAGCGCACAGCGTGGAAGAGGAGATCCTTTATGCCCACCCCAGCGTCGAGCGCCAGAAACGCGCGACACATCTGCGGCGCCATGATGTTTGAAGGGGATCGGCGCTTAAAAAAAATCTGCGTCCTTTCCGGAGGCGAAAAAAGCCGGGTCATGCTCGGCAAACTGCTGGCGACACCGGTCAACCTGCTGCTGCTGGATGAACCGACCAATCATCTCGACATGGAGTCTTGCGACGCGCTGTTGGCCGCCATCGACAACTTCGACGGCGCCGTGATCATGGTCACCCACAACGAAATGTTTCTCCACGGACTGGCCCAGCGCCTGATCGTCTTCCAGCAGGGTAAGGTCATCGTGTTTGACGACACATACCAGGCCTTCCTGGATAAAATCGGGTGGCAACTCGAAACCGGCGACACCCACAGCCCGGCCGTCGCGACCAATGCCCCGGCCCAGGCGGCTGAGCAGGCCAAGCAATCCAGGCGGGTGCTTCGCCAGCAGCGCTCGCAGATCATCAACGCCCGCTCACGCCAGCTCAAACCAATAGAAAAAAAGATCGCCACCACGGAAAAGGCCATCGAGAAGGCTGAAAAAGAGCTGAGACGACACAACCTGGAGATGGCCGATGCTGCCGGCAACGGTGACGGCGAACGGATCACCGGCCTCTCCAAAGCGATTCATCAAACTCAAACAGATATCGAGCAACTCTACAGTCGCCTCGAAACCTTGAGTGCCGATCTGGAATCGCTGCAAGCCAAGTTCGTAACCCAACTCAAGGGTCTGGAGAATTGAGAGCGACGAAGCCCATGGCACCCAAACAACGCATAGCGGTTTTTCAGCAAAACAACAGTGGGGCAGCCAAAATTGCCGCCATCCAAAAATATGCCGAAGGGCAGATCACCATTGCGCTGGTGAACATCGACGATCCGCTGCCGCCCATCATAGACGACACGTCGGACTATCTGCCCCAGCGCATCGATGCCGATCTGGTACTGAGCTTTTTGAGCCACCCTGACCTGGCATACGATTTGGCCCTGCGCTGCAAGGCAGCCGGGATTCCCTGCGTGGCATCGGGCCAGCGCTTTAGAATCGAAGGCACCCTGACGCCGCCCACCTGATGCGGTCTGGGTAAAGCGGCCGGTCTCGGTCGCTACGGCGAAGATTTCGGCAAACCAGCCTTTGATGTAACCCTGCAAAACGGCCACATCACCGAAGTAAAGGTCAGGCGGGGTGCGCCTTGCGGGGCCACCTGGGAAGCTGCCCGGCGCATCGTTGGGCTTGAGCCCGCCGAGGCGGCGATACGCATCGGCCTTGAAACCCAATTTTTCTGTGTGGCGGACCCCGCCGGCTGGGACCCCATTTACGGCAAAAGCCCGGTCCATTACGCCGGCGAACGCCACAGCGCCGCCTTAAAACGGGCCATCGAACGAGCCAAATAGATGGCCGGCCCCGCCAACATGCTCACCGCCCTGGTGGCCGATCAGGCAGGTCAGATCTTCGACCTCGAAGGCTACGCGGCCGTGGGTATGGCCGGGTCGCAATCTACCCCCCTTGCGGCCGACCACACCATCGCCCTACCCTACGGCTCCGAGCTGATGTGGCTGCCCGACCGGCGACCGATGGTCTACAACCTTGAACGCGGCCTTATCGAGGTGCTCGAGGAAAACCCCTATGAGCCGGGTCAACCGATTTTCCCGGTCAGCGTTTTCAACTCGCCCGGCCATGTCATCACCCAGGTATGCGCCTATCGGGAACAACCCACAGCCGGCCCGCTGCCGCTCTTTTCCTATGGCGCCGCGGGTTGGTACACGGACGGTTTTCGCAGCGCGGCCCAGCGGGTGGACAACGAGCCCCGCCAGGACCTGCGCCACATGCCCGACGACAAAATCCGGGCCGGCATCGACGCTATGCGGGCTGCCCTGCCTGGAAATCGCCTTCGTGAGCATCTGGAAAATTGTGCCCTGACCTACGGTTGCCCGGCCGGTAAAAATTTTTTTCTGGGCCGTTACGAAGCCCCGCTGCCCACGGCCCAAACCTGCAACGCCCGCTGCCTCGGATGCATCTCGCTGCAGCCACCTAAAAGCGGCGTCGCCTGTAGCCAGGACCGCATCGCTTTTACGCCCAGCGCCGACGAGATCGCCGAGGTGGCGCTGGCGCACATTGCACGAGTCGACCAGGCCGTGGTCAGTTTCGGTCAGGGCTGCGAGGGCGATCCGCTGCTGGCCGCGGAGGTGATCGGCCCGGCCATCCGCCAGATTCGCCGCCATACCGATCGCGGCACCATCAACCTCAACACCAACGCCAGCCTCACCAACCGCTTGGGCCAGCTCATTGATGCCGGGCTGGACAGCATCCGCATCAGTCTCAACAGCGCCCACAAACCTTACTACACCGCCTATTTTCGCCCCATAAATTACCGTTTTGCCGATGTGTGCCGAAGCGCCGACCTGGCCATTGCAGGCGGGCTCTTTGTCAGCATCAACTATCTCAACCTGCCCGGCTTGAGCGACACACAAGCCGAATTTCGCGCCCTGGCGGCCTTCATCGATCACCATCCCATCAATATGATTCAGTGGCGCAACTTAAACTTCGATCCCCGGCGCTACTGGCGGGCCATGCGCGCCGCCGGCGGCTTGGGAGAGCCCTTTGGCATCCCTCAATTGGTGAGCGGGGTCAGCGGGCGTTTCCTCCATCTTCAGCACGGCTATTTCAATCCTCCCAAAGAGCGCTGGTTACAGCGCGGGGCACCATCGCAAAAGGAATCCTCATGAAGGTAGACGGCAAACAGATGAAACCCATCTGGTTCGATCCCCAAACCGAAACGGTCAAGATCATCGACCAGCGGCAACTGCCCCACCAATTGGTGGTGACCACACTCGATCAGGTGGCGGATGTGGTGCACGCCATCGTCGACATGGCGGTACGCGGCGCGCCCTTGATCGGCGTCACCGCCGCCTACGGCGTCTACGTGGCCGCTAAGACCAGCCCCGATGGCAGCGTCTCGGACGATTATCTACGCCGGGCCTGCGCGACAATCCGTTCCGCCCGACCCACGGCCACCAATCTGGCCTGGGCCGTCGATCGCGTCCTGTCGCGGGTGTTGGCGCAAGAAACCCCCTTGGGACGCATCGCCGCGGCCCTGACCGAGGCCCAGCACATCGCCAAACTGGAAGTGGAAAACTGCCGCCGCATCGGCGAACATGGCTATCCTTTGATCGAGGCCCTGAGCCGGGCCAAAAACGGAGCGCCGGTCAACATCCTCACCCACTGCAATGCCGGCTGGCTGGCCTGCATCGAATTACGGAACGGCCACCGCACCGATTTATACCGCCTATGAAAACGGCATCGACGTACATGTGTGGGTGGATGAAACCCGCCCCTTGAACCAGGGCGCGCGACTGACCGCCTGGGAGTTGGGCAAGCACGGTGTCGCCCACACCGTGATCACCGACAACGCCGGCGGACACCTGATGCAGCACGGCATGGTGGACCTGGTTATCGTCGGGACCGACCGTACCACCCACACCGGCGATGTGGCCAACAAGATCGGCACCTACCTCAAGGCCCTGGCCGCACGTGACAACGCAGTCCCTTTTACGTGGCCCTGCCTTCGAGCACCTTTGACTGGCGGATTAAGACGGTATCGCCCAGATTCCCATCGAAGAGCGGGATCCCCCGAGGAAATCCGTTATGTCCAGGGCCGCCGCCGACGGCCGAATCACCCGTGTGCTGCATTCCCCGGCGGGCAGCCCGGGCGGCAACTTCGCCTTTGACGTCACCCCGGCACGCTTGGTCACCGGACCTATTACCGAACGCGGGATCTGCCGGCGCCGAGGAGGCGGCCATATTGCCGACTTTTTCCCGAAAAAACCGCTTGACTTTTACGTCCTATGCCCCTTTAAATCCACCATGCTTACACCGCTTGAAAAAAAGGTGCATCGCCGCCATTCAGGGCGATATCGCCATTACCGACACGCCCTATCGGCAATCTGGCCGAGAATCTCGGCATCGCGAGAAGCGCTTCTCGATACGCCTCGGCCAACCTTTGCGCGCGCGGGGTGATCCGCCGCTTCGGAGCCACCTTCGCCATCAGAAATCGGGTTATGCCGCCAATGCCATGGTGGCATGGAGGTCGACGAAGCCCGGGTGGCGGAGGTGGGTAAAAACCTGGCGGCCTTCGGGCGGTGTCCCACTGCTACCGCCGAAACCCCACCGACAGTGGCCCTACAATCTTTACACCATGGTCCACGGCCAGCACGAAGCGGCCTGCCGGGAAACCGCCCGCCAACTCTCAGAAAAAACCGGTATCGCCGAATTACAGCTGCTTTTCAGCCGTCGTGAACTCAAGAAAACATCCATGGTATATTTCCCAGACCTGCCCTGAGGGCGGGTTGACAGATCCTTCCCGTGCCGAGCAAAACACCCCACATTCTGCTGGTCAATCCCTGGATTCACGATTTTGCGGCCTACGATTTCTGGGCCAAACCACTGGGACTGCTATACTTGGCGGCCATGCTGCGTCAACACCACCTGCGGGTCTCTCTGCTCGACTGTCTTGATCGCTTCCACCCCCTGGCGCCGCCCCAGGATGCCGCTCAGCGACACGGACGCGGTCCCTACTTGAAAACGCCCATCGCCCCACCGGCCGCACTTGCCGATCTTCCCCGCCGTTATTGCCGCTATGGCATCGATCCGCAGTGGTTCATGGCTGAGCTGGCGGGGCTGGAACCGCCCGACCTGGTGCTGGTGACCTCGCAGATGACCTACTGGTACCCGGGCGTCGTCGAAACCATTGCCTCTATTCGCGAAATTTTCCCCGCCGTGCCCATCTGGCTGGGGGGCATCTATGCCAGCTTGTGCCCCGAGCACGCCCGGACCTTCAGCGGGGCCGACCGAATTTTCTGCGGCCCCCTGAACGGGGCTTTTTTTCAAGCCTTATGGCGGCAACTGGGCCTTTCGCCTGCAACGGCTGCAACCTGCCCGGCCTTTCAAAGCTGGCCTCTACCCGCCTTGGACCTACTGCACGGTATCGCCTATGCCCCCCTGTTGACCGGCATCGGCTGCCCCTTCCGATGCACTTATTGCGCTTCCGCGTATTTAAATCCCGGATTCAACCGCCGCTCACCCGAAAAGGTGGTGGCCGAAATTAGACACTGGCATCGCAACTGGGGGGTGGCGGAGGTTGCATTGTATGACGACGCCTTCCTGGTGGATGCGCAGCACCATGCTGGGCCCTTGCTCGAGCGGGTGATCGGCGCCGATCTTCCCGTGCGCTTTCATACACCCAACGCGCTGCACATCCGCGATATCAATGCCCGAACGGCTCGGTTGCTCTTCCAGGCGGGATTTATCACGGTACGGCTGGGGCTGGAGGCTGCGACTGACAAGGACCGTAAGGGTATCGACCAAAAAGTCACCCTGACCGAATTTCGGCGGGCGGCGGCCCACCTGAGGCAGGCCGGCTTCACCCGCCAGCAGGTGGGTGCCTACCTATTGGTGGGATTGCCCCAACAACCTCTTGCTGGGGTGCGCCTGGCCATCGACACCGTCAAAGCGGCCGGCATCACCCCCATTTTGGCCTACTATTCGCCTATTCCCCACACGGCCATGTGGCCGGCCGCAGTAAAGACATCTCGCTACGACCTTAAGGCTGATCCGATATTTACCAACAACGCTATCTTCCCCTGTTGGCAGCAAGCGTTTGCCTGGGAAACCATCAGCGCTCTCAAATCACGCATCAGGCAGGGCTGACACCGGGGATGAGGTTCTTGACCGTGCTGTCTTGTAGGATCCGTAACCGAGTAGCGACAAAAGCGTATGATCCATACACCTGTCTGGCGATCGTCCCGGCAGATTGGCGTTGCCCGGAACCAATTTTCTTTGGTATCCTATTATCTTATGCGCAAATCTTACGCTCCTGAGGTGTTGATTTGCCCGCCTTGGCAGGATAGTCACCCTACGGCAACTCCTTGATCAATCCCACCATAGCGGGACCAATGGGCAACCTCAGATTGCCCCCGGTAGATAACAGCCAGAAACCCCTAAAACTTTCTGATAATTCATGGTTTTCTCAGCAGTGTCCGGTTAGGTTTTTGCATGCAAAAACCTAACCGGACACTGCTGAAGCGTATGCTAAAAAACGCCCGGGCCGTAGACAATATTATCGTAAACAGGGACGATCCGGGTGGTGACTATGAATCTCCGCAGACAGGCACCACCGCCGAGGAAGTGATGGAATATTGTTTAGGCGCCTTCAATGGCGGGGCCTACACCGGTAACGGTTGCGGGTCAAGGGATGGTCAGCACTTCTCCTACATGTACATCGGTGGCAACTTCTCGCCGCATGTCATGAAATCCGCCGAAAAACTGAAATGCATGCGAAACATCATCGATAATATGA
>CAWANO010000001.1:0-1098992 GCA_963783425.1 uncultured delta proteobacterium | reverse complement strand
GCTATTCATCAATTTTGTTCCCATCAGCGCCATCGTCCTGGCCGCTCTGCTGCTGGGTGAACCTATCACCGGGTCACTGATCGTCGGCACCGCCATGGTGCTGGGCGGTGTCTATCTCACTAACAACGGCCCACCACGGTTGCAGCGGCTCAAGCCGGCAGCCATCAAACAATAGCCATTGGAAACCGAACCTTTGCGAAAACACCTGCTGGATCTGCTTGCCACATGGCGACGAGAGGGGTTACCGTCCTGGACGCAGGCCTATCAGTCGGGCCAAGCTTTGCTGGGTTGGAAAACTGAACAACAGATCGGCGGCTTTTGGGAACGACCACCCCAATTGGTCACGGCCACTCTGGATGACTCGATCGGCCAGGGTTTGAAAATGATTCACCTTTTCAGCGAGGTGGCCGGCGTGGCCGTGAGGCCGCTGGGATTGATGCAATCGTCTGAACACATCATCACAGCTTGCCACAACTACCGACCCGACATGCTGGGCTTGACCGTGCTGCAATTGGACACGGTGGAGATGCTCGATCATATTGCCGAAAACATTCCAGACGAAACGCATGTATTGGTGGGGGGGCCTGCTTTCAAATTGATGCCGGCGGCTGAGCTTTGTTTGAAAAGCTATCGAGTTCTCAATGATGTGGCCGCTTATTTGGCGTTTTTACTCGATGAAGAAGCATTTAAGCCGTATCGATTCCGGTCTTCATAGAACTCCATCACTATTGAATGCTATGCGGCGGGTAGTTTCAGGACATTAAGACATAAGTAAGATTACCGGCCAGTTTCGGCGGATTGGTAAGCGCCTGGAGGGTGACGCTGCAGCGCTCGGTGAGTTCAATCAAATTTTGAGGCTTTTCTTTTAAGCAATGGGTCAAGCATACACACAGAAACAGATGTGACTCAAAATCTTGAGCCCAATGAGATCTATGGTTATATTTTCTCAATATATTGACGATCTGTCAATTTTTACGCAGAGAGAAAATGCCATGCCAACAACAGATCACCATTTGAAAGCCCTGGAAGAAAAATGCCAACTGCTCGAAGACCAGTGCTCGGCGTATGTCAAGGCGCTGGAAAAAAGCAACCGGCGCTTGGCCAGCGAGGTCGAAAAGCAAAAACATACCGAATCGCGACTGAAAGCCAGCGAGCAGCGTTTTCGTAAGATATTCGAGTATGCGCCCTTCGGCGCCGCCATGACCGACTGGGGCGGGAAGGTCATCCTTGCCAATCGGGCGATTTGCCGCATGCTGGACTACAACAGGCGAGAACTTGAACGGCTGCACTTCACCGACATCACGCACCCGGATGATGTAGGTGCCGACATGGCCTCCTTTGAAAAACTGACCCGGCGCGAGATCGATCATTACAATCTCGAAAAGCGATATCTGACCAAAAGCGGTCAGGTCGTGTGGGGTAGCATGGCGGTGACGCTGGTGGCCGGCAATACA
The DNA here is from genome assembly GCA_963783425.1 of uncultured delta proteobacterium. Lineage (GTDB taxonomy): Bacteria > Desulfobacterota > Desulfobacteria > Desulfobacterales > QNYZ01 > CAWANO01. The sequence goes on along the minus strand of CAWANO010000001.1, from coordinate 1,097,538 downwards.
TCTGAGGAGGACGCCATTATCGGTATGGTGGAAGACATATCCAAGCGCAAGCAGGCCGAAGATGAGATCCGCCGATCTCGGGACAACCTTGAGACCATTGTCGCCGAACGCACCGAAGAGATCCGTTCATTGAAGGACCGCCTGCAGGCTGAAAATGTCATTCTGAAGCGCGAGTTGGCCGAAGCGCAAACATACGGCAAGATCGTCGGAGAAAGCCACCCCATCAAAACGGTGATTTCACAAATCGAACTGGTGGCGCCCACTGATGCCAATGTCTTGATTCACGGTGAATCCGGTACGGGCAAGGAGTTGGTGGCGCGGGAGATCCACCGGCGCAGCCGCAGGCACGACAAACCGATGATCAAGGTCAACTGCGCCACCATCCCCAAAGATCTCTACGAAAGCGAGTTTTTCGGTCATGTCAAAGGCGCCTTTACCGGCGCGGTGCGGGATCGCATCGGGCGATTCGAAGCCGCCGAGGGCGGTACGATTTTTCTGGATGAGGTGGGCGAGATTCCCGTCGATCTACAAAGCAAGCTGCTGCGGATTCTGCAAGAAGGGGAATACGAGCGCGTGGGCGAAGAGAAGACCAGGAAGGCGGACGTACGGATTATTGCCGCCACCAACAAACACCTCAAGGCCGAGGTGAAGGCGGGGCGTTTTCGGGATGATCTCTTCTACCGCCTGAACGTATTTCCGATTCACATCGCGCCGCTGAGGGATCGCAAGGTGGACATTGAGTTGCTGACTGTGCATTTTCTTGATAAACTGTCGCGGAAGATCAATGTGCCCATCCCTCGATTGACCAAGGCCAATCTGCAGGACTTGCAGGTCTACGACTGGCCTGGCAATGTGCGCGAGCTGGAAAACGCCATCGAGCGGGCGATTATTCTGGCTCGGTCGGAGTCGTTAAGCTTTGGTACCCTGGGTGATGAGAGCGGGCTGGATGCCGCCCCTTCGGCGGTGGCCATTTCGGACCTCCGGACGACCAAGCGCGTGCTCTCAACCGGCGAGATCAAGCTGTTCGAACGACAGAACACCATCAACGCTTTGGTCAACTGCCAATGGAAAATCTACGGTGATGACGGCGCTGCCAAATTGCTCAAGATTAAGCCCACCACCCTGATCGAGCGTGTGAAGCGCATGGGGATTAAAAAGCAAGCGCGATAATTGAGCCGTCCGAAAATCCCAAAATCGCATGTTACCACCGCAATATATTGGCATGGAAATTAGTCAAAGGCCTGTATATTGTATGGGCTCGCGGCAATTTAGCGTTTGTCGGATAGGCTCTTTAAGCATTAATTGACTCCCGCTATGACGCGGGGGATTAATATATTACCTAACTTAATTAATGGTAATTACCGAATATCCTTGTGCCTGGTATCCAGCGATGGAAATGAATCCGTTACCCACTTGGTCGATCTCAGCAATGGTTGAAGGGTCTACGCCCAGTACTTTAAGCGCATATTGACAGACTTCAATCTTCACACCATCTTTCTTCATTTCCCGAATCATCGCTGCAAATTTATCCAAGGCTTCATTGTCTTCCGCCGTGAACCCTTTGCGGTCACTTGAGATCATTTTTACCGCCGGCCCATGGAACACTACAGCTACCTTTGGCGGCTCTGGGAGGCCCTGAACACTACTATCCTCGTAAACGTTCTTGACTGCCCAGAAAACAAGGTTGGCTACCTGTGGCGAGCCTATACTCACATCAAAAACAGTCTTCACCCTTTTAACACCATCCAACGCCTCATACTCACCGGCAGAGGCGGTGCCAACCATAAAAATGAATATGACCATTAGGATTAGATATCTTGATATACAATAACCTGTTTTAATGAAAATCCCTTTCATAATTGTCCTCCTCTTTTACGGCCAATTTGTGCCTTGCCCTTGCCCTTCATATTATTTGAGATAGCTTCTACAGTACCTCCGTGCCCTGCTCAATCACACACTGATCATTGGGACAAAAGAGGTTGAGCCAAAGCCCTTTTGCTTTGGTCTCTTTTGAAGTTACCCCGCCGGCAGGCAAAGTGACCTTTCCTTTTTCAAGGGAGCAGGCGCCGTCGGGGCAGGCCACTTCGATCCATACGCCCTGTTTGCCTTCAGCGGCCGCTCTTTTTTCTGGTGGCAGTGCCGCTTGCTCCTCTCCCGATAAAACGCGGGCATCTTCAACGAATACCTTCAGCCGTGTGGTTTTGATCTCTTTTTTCATTTTAGGGCCTCCTGTCAGTCAATGCTTGGTAGGTGAATTGTACGTTGGCCTGGTTGCCGGTTGCAGCCGACCAGTAACGATAGATCGCTTCTATTCCTTTGAGGGGCTCTGATAAAGGCGTCTCAAAATAGCGGGCATCCTGTGTGAAGAGAGCTGTGGCCCCCCGTAGGTCCAATTTTTCCCAAGCGCTCTTGTAGCGGGAAAGCCATCGGTTGAATTCGCTTAGCGGCATTGCCCCTCCTCAGGTTTTTGATCGTTGTCTATTTCCTTTTCGCTGGCCATGATCATCCGGGCAGAGGTTTAAAATTTCACCTGGTCTACGATCCACTTAACACCTTTATCCGGTGCAGTGGGCGTAACTTTGAACCGCTGTTCGAATTTGCGGCTGTCAAAAATGTAGTCCCGGTCGTATTGATAGCTCAACTCCTTTATCTCCCGCATGATCGGCATAAAAAGCCCCAAAACCGACAAAGACCAGGTCGGCAAGACGGTCACTTTCGAATCGACCCCCAGGTTTTCAGCGAACATCTCGATCCACTTTCTGACCGATAGGGGCGTTCGGTCGGTGGGCAGGTGCCAGACCTGGTTATAGGCATCTGGCGTGTTGCCCAGCATGGCCGTTGCCCTGGCCGCATCGGATGTGAAGGTGGGCGTATAGGTCTTATCGATATTGGCGATCCACAAGGCGCGTTTTCGCCGTGCGAGCCGCTTGTACACCATCTCCACCAGCATGCTGTTGCGAGGGCCGTAAATATCAGCAGACCGTGCGATAAGGGCGGTCAAGTTCCCCTGCTCGACATGCTTCATGAGCATCTGTGCCACCACAGCGCGCGTGCGCCCCTTTTGGCTGGTGGGCCGAACGGGCGTTGTTTCGCTCATGCGGCCCAAGTGATCCGGATCGTACATGTAGACATTGTCGAAGAACACCAATTTGGCCTGGTGGGTTGTGCAGGCATTGATCACGGCGCGCATCAGTCGCGGCCAGCGGACGCGCCAGACCTTACGGCTATATTTGAAGCCAACAGTCAAATAGACAACATCGGAATCCTTTACAGCCTCGTTTACCTGGGTGGCCACCGACAAGTCGGCGGGGAAAAGCTCGTCGGTCGCATTGACAGGTTGCGGATGCCTGCTGACCAGCCGGATCTTGTCGGTGTACCCTCGAAGTTCCTTGGCGAGCGGGGTGCCGATGGCGCCGCCGGCGCCCAGGATGGTTTGGCGTCCTATCGCTTCAATCATTTGATCCCTTTCTGTTGGTTTCCAAAGTCTTTGTTCAGCCACCGGTGTGCGGTGCAGGCTTGCCGCTCGCAACACATGCAGAGTGAATAGATCGATTACGATAGTCAAACAACACCGCCATTCAAGTCATCCGGTCTAGATGCAAACCCGCCCGAGAACAAGGCCTCATGCGCTGCCACCATTACAGGCGTTGGTTGAATTGTTGGCAAGATTTTCCATCTTCTCGATTCGGCAAACGTGCCGTCCCCCTAAGAAAAGGGCACCCAGCCAGGTGTCCACGATCTCTATCGCCTCACCGGTACTCACCAGGCGAGCGCCTATGGCGATCATGTTGGCGTTGTTGTGCTCCTTGGCCCACCGCGCACTCAATTCATTCCAGCACACCGCACAACGTACACCAGTGACCTTGTTAGCCACCATCGATTCACCATTACCGCTGCCGCCCAGAACAATGCCATACTGATTTCTACCCTCTGCCACACTTCTGGCCGCTGGATAGATAAAGTCGGGATAGTCGACCGGATCATCACCCGCTGTCCCGAAGTCCTCGACCTCATACTTCAGCCGGCGCAGATGATCCTTGATGGCCTCCTTGGCCGAATAGCCGGCATGGTCCGATGCTATGGCGAGTCTGGGCATTCGGATTACAAACTCCATTTCCCGCCATGGCTGTCGTCTGGGGGCATCGGGGTATCCGGGTCAGTTGCCACCAGGCCAGGCGGTGATCCTGGGAGGAATGAAGGGCAGCGGTCAGGCGACCAGACAGGCCCGTGATCGTTGCCCGCTCTCTTGTGCGGCCTCGCGATAGCATTGATGAAACTCATCATAATTGGCCGTACAAAAATCGCACTTTCGCAGCTCTTTCACCAGCCGTTTTTTTTCCAGCGAACAGCATTTTCGTGAACTTTTGGTTGCCATGGTATTCTCTCCCTATCGTATTGCGGGTTAGCGCATAGCTTAATAACCTCGTGCCCATCCATAAATGGTGCCTTAAGGCCCCTATCGGCGTACTATCATTTTTAATGTACTCGACCTATTTGCATTATCCCGCCATGGTGGGACGGGTTTAAAAATGCTGCGGCCTTGATCTGAACCGTAATTCACCATCTCTGGATGGACATTTATCTATCTGGACATCACAGCGCTAGCGATTGGCCGGGTGACAATATGGGTCTTTTATGCCGTCGTCCGCGGCGAACGGCCGCGTAGTATCGTTATACCCGACCTCCCATGGCGCCGGGTGGGTCGTTGCGGCGTGCGGTCCACGAGGGAGAGCGCTCGGCCGGCGCGTCGTAGTCCTTGTTCGAGCTGTTGATGCCCGTCTGGCGCTCCTGTTCGCCTTCAAATACACGGTCGCGACATTCGCCTTCGCAATTTCCGGTGATGTCTCTGGATGGCATGGTGTTCATGGTAACATCTCCCATATTATATTTTTCCGATTGATATTTGGTTGCCGGTTCTTATCCAATACTAACAGCAACAGCACGGATCGACGTAGCATCCGCAACAATCCACCACGTAGGTGCAGGTTCTGTCACGGCGCTGTTCATCCGATTTTTTATCTTTTTCGGAACGATTTTTCTTTTTCGGTTTTCGTATGTTCACTCATTTCAAGTCTCCGTAGGATTGTATGTTGGGTTTACAGTCGTCGATGCGCTCTTGATCTTTTGGTTGGCGCATCTGGCAATAGGATTATACAAATCCTGTGCCAATTGTTAGTGGCCCTATGGGTCGGCATTCCGACGGCATCCCGTATGCTCAAAAAATTGATAATAATCGGAATTTTGGAGAAATACTCAAAAATTTGACGAATTGGAGGGAGGCCACCCTTAAAATACGGTGGCAAATCGGTCAACCGTTTGAGGATGACGGTGGTACGCGGATTGCTTGTACTAAAATCTAAGAGTGGAGAGCGGTCTTTCAAAAAATAAATGGAGGTGTATCATGCTGACCAACGAACAGGTGTGCAGCCAGATAACGGAACTCTACCCCGATTTCGGAGACTGCAACGACACATTGACGGTCGCCTGGGATAGGGTCAACGATGCCTGGGCAGTCGATTTTGAGATGGAGGGCAGGAAAATACGCCACTATCTCGATCCCACGGATGCCGAGGCCTGCGTGCTCAACCAAAAGTGCGTGGGCATGGGGATCGAGTTCGGGCAATTTCGGTAATCGTGAAAGACCCCGGAATGAGCGCTTGGTTTGTGGCGGGTATCATCCCGGGGGGAGAGAGTCGGGAAAGCCCACATTGATTGAGTGCTAAAACACGTACCCGATGCCGATGGCGGTGATAAAGCTGGAAGTATCGTAGAAGTCGATATTGGCGCTGTTGTTAAAATAGCCGCTGAACCAGTCGACCCGGAAGTCTTTGAATCCGAATGGATTCTTGTAGCCCAAAATGGCAAAGAGCCCCAATTGGGTCTCTTCGCGGGTCTCGCCGAAGACCGGATGGGTTTCGTCATACCAGGAAGATTCAAACGAGGCGGTGATGCTGGCCTGCAGCGAACCGGAGAAGTATATATAGGATAATTTGGGCGAAAGCGCCTGGTAGCTGTAGGCATCACCCGAAGCGTCGGCATAGGTGTACTCGACGATGGGCGTCAGTCTGGACTTGGGGGTGATCTTAAACGCGTATTCCGCCGAAACGCGGTGACGGTCGGCGTCGCGGTCCAGCGTGGACAAATCATCAGCGCGCAGACCTCTCGCTTGTTGAGACAAGAGGAAAGTGCCACTGCGTTCGGCATCCACATCGTTTTGCAGCCAGTCGTATTTGACCGTCCAGGGGCTATCCATGATCCGCCTGGCTTCGAATTTGGCGCCTAAGGTGCTCACATCGGTACTTTCACGGCCGCGCACCCACTACAAATGGGTCTTCCCAGGTTTCCTGCTCAATGGGCGTCCAGGGGATCATAGAGGCCCGCAACTCGGTACCGTCGGCCAGCTCATGCCGGGCGCCGACTTCCACCTGGAATCGTCCCCGTGACACATTTTCAGGCAGCGCACCCATAAACACCTGTGTGCGCTGCTCGGCAAACGTGTATCCTATCAGCCCCAAAGGCAGCGCCCGCAGGTTGCCGTGCGCTCACCGGGGCCGTCCAGGGACTGGGTGATCTTGTTCTCATTGTCGGTGTTGAGCTGCGAGTCGGTAGAAATGTAGGCGCCCAACACCTCAATGTATCCGGAAAAGCCCGACTCGCGTGGGATGGGACCCTGGGCGGTCGCCAAGCCCGTGGTCAAAATGACCCAAATGATTGCTGCGACGATATACCGATGCATCGGTACTCCCTTCATGAGCGATCCCAACCAGCCCCGGACCATCTATCGGAACGGTTGGGATGCGTTAGTGGATGTTCAGTTTCAGTGATCAGGTGAAGTTACAGATCATGCTGTCCAGCGGCACAAAGGTATGGTAGGGCTGCCCGGTCACTTTTGCCAGGTAGCCGGGTACGGCGACGCCCGAGTCATATTCGGCATAGTTAACAAAGGTGCGGCCGTCGATACGCACTTTCATGCCCCGTTGTGGTTCCCGCAAGGGTACAATGGCGTAGATCTTTTCGTACATGCCAATTAGATCGGCATATCCCAGTTTTTCAGCCTGTTTGCCGATGCTGACCTCGCGGTAGTGCCGTGAGCCTTTCCCGATCTGCAATTCAAATTCCTGGCCAATGCTGTCAATAACATGTCTCAATCTATTTTTCATCATTGCGATGCCTCCTGGTCGTTGAAGCGGTCTTCAACAACGATATTGCCCGAGTAGCGGCCGGCCGTTGAGGCCTCCACGCATTCGCTATCAAGCTGATCGTCCGCGAGGCGTGCTTCCGATAGTGCTGATGGGCAGTAGTAGCGCTCTCCATCATCTGCCTTGAATTTAGTGTATTTATCGCTGCTGTTTTTCATGGGTGACCTCCTCTGTGTTTAATCGATTGTCATGCTCACCTATGAGTGGGGAACCTTTTGCAAATCCTCGATATTGTAGCCTTGCTCCGACAAAAACTCCACGATGCGCAGATAGTCCTCTTCCGGAATCGACGGCTCCCGGGCCATTATCCACACATAATCGCGTTTACTGCGACCGATGACGGTTTGTGTGTAATCATCATTGAGATAAATGATCCGGTATTCCGCTTTGATGGGCCAGATAAACTGCATGCCCCAAACCGCGTTTGATTCGTCGTCGCGCACAAAGCCCCGCGGGTTGTACGTTTTTACGGGACCATCCAGAGCGCCCTTATTAAAGGTGAAGGTCGTCTGCACGGTGCCGTCATCGGCCAGGCGGTAGGACTCCACGGCATTGTAAATGTCCTTTTCGATGAACGTCGGTATGCTGGCGATCACATACCATTTGCCCATGAAGCGGTCCAAATCTACGCGTTCCACAGTGTGAATAGGCGGCATGGTCTGGCATCCTTGAATGACGATCAGCATGGTTGCGGCTGCTGTGGTAAGGGCTATCTTCTTTAATGGTGATAATCTTTGCGGTTGTGTTTTCATTGCCCCTGTCCTGTTTGATTTTTATATTTTTTCGAATGCTTACTCATTTTACTGTCTTAAATATTGCGTCCCGATCTCATAAATCAATGGGTGTCTATGGGGGTCAAATTAATAGGTTAAACCTAAAATTAAGTTCGCTAGCGGCCGTGCGCTTCAATGGTTGAAATTACCTATTATTTTAACCCCATAAAACCCACCTTGAACTCTGGACAAAAATTACAATTATGATAGTGCAAGCCAACAATTACCGCGCTAACCGTTTAAGGCTGGATCGGTCGGCGCACAAACTAAGGAGATCAACCGTGAGCTTATCCGACTATTTCGAAACCCATGAGGGTATGGGCGTATTGGCAACCGCTGACGCTGACGGTAAAGTCAACGCGGCGGTCTACTCGCGGCCGCATTTCCTGGAAGACGGCAGCCTGGCGTTTATCATGCGCGACCGCCTGACCCACCACAATCTGCAATCAAGCCCCTACGCCACCTATCTTTTCGTGGAGAATGCGCCCGGATACCAGGGAAGGCGGCTGTTTATGAGAAAGATCCGCGAGGAAAAAGAGACCGAGTTGCTCTACCAGTTGCGGCGCCGGTCAAGGGCGAAATCATCAGCCGGCGCGGGTGAGTCGTTGTTTCTCGTATTCTTCGAACTGGAACGGGAATTGCCGCTGATAACACGTGCCAGGCCTTGAATTGAGCTATAGCTTTTAAAAGCATACAATTTCAGACTTAACGGAGAAATCTCATGGTTCGAAACCAAGAATATCACAGCCTTATGGTGCGCACGATATCCCGATTGAAGAGCTGGTTGCTGGCTGCCGCCTTTGTGTTGCTGGCGGCTTCGACCGGGTTCGGCACCGTAATCGAAGGGGTTGAGTTTGAGCAGCAGATCGCAACCGACCAGGGCGCTCTCGAACTTCGCGGGGCCGGCTTGCTGCGCTACATGGTCTTCATCAAGGCCTACGTGGGGGCCCTCTACCTCCCCCCGTCGGTGTCCTCTTCAGCGGTACTGGAGGACGTCCCCAAGCACCTTGTGATCGAATACTTTCACGCCATCGACGGCGAGGATTTCGGCCCGGCGGCCGTCAAGACCATGCAAAAAAATGTGGACGCCGAAACCCTGGCACGGCTCACGCCCCGGATTGAGTATCATAACGCGCTCTACAAGGACGTAAAGCCCGGTGACCGCTACTCCCTGACCTATCTGCCCGGCCAGGGCACCACCTTACGCTTGAACGGCGTGGCTCTGGGGACCGTTGAAGGGGCCGATTTCGCCGCGGCCATGTTTGCCATATGGCTGGGTCCCCAGCCAATCGGCAATGACTTCAAACAAGCGGTATTGGGGGCGGGATTATGACAACCAGGCACGCCAGCGTGTCAGCCGGTATCAAATTGGCCTATGCCGCCCCGGCCTTTGCCCTGGCCGTGGTTGGCATCCCGGTCTACGTTTACATCCCCAAATTTTACACCGACACCGTTGGGATCGATATCGCCCTGCTGGGGGCGCTATTGCTGAGCGTGCGTATTTTCGACGCCATCACTGATCCGCTGCTGGGGCGTTTGTCCGACCACACCCGCACCCGCTTCGGCCGGCGCAGACCCTACATCGCCGTCGGCAGCGTGCTTGTGGCGCTCTCGATGCTCATGCTCTTTAACCCTCCGCAGGGCGGTCAGCTTATGGCATCGCTCTGGTTTGCGGTCGGCATCTACGCACTCTTTCTCTTCTGGACGGCCGTGACCGTTCCCTATGAGTCGCTGGGTCCTGAAATCACCTTCAATTATGATGAGCGCAATACCCTTTTCGCCCTGCGCGATGGCGCCCTGATCGCCGGCACGCTGGTGGCCGCGGCCTCACCGGCCCTGGTGCGCTGGCTTTTTGGCATCCCGGAAGGACCGTCGGGGGAGCGCTCGGTTTACTTCTGGATTTCCGTGGTCTACGCACCCTTGGTGATCGGCAGCTGTCTGTGGTGCTTTTATGCCGTGCGTGAAAATACCGTCCACACGCGGCCAGCCGGCAAAGGCGCATTCTGGCGTGATCTGCGCGCCACAGCCGGTAATCGGCCTTTTATGATTCTGCTGCTGGCCTATACCATCGCCGCGGTCGGCAACAACCTGCCCGCCACGTTGATTCTCTACTACGTGGAATATGTGCTTTTGTCGGGACATGCCGAACTATTTTTACTGATCTACTTCGTCACCGGGATCGCCTTTCTGCCGGCCTGGATCGGCATCGCCCGGCGGATGGGCAAAAAGCGGGCCTGGCTGGCCTCCATGGCCATCAACACCGGCGCGTTTGTGGGTGTATTTTTTCTGGGGCCGGGGGATGCCGCCATCTATGGTGTGCTGGTGGCGCTTTCCGGGATCGGTTTCGGCGCCACTCTGGCGCTGCCATCTTCCATCCAGGCCGATGTGATCGATTACGACGAACTGCTCACCTGCCAGCGGCGCGAAGGCCAGTACGTGGGCTTGTGGAACATCGCCAAAAAATTGGCCGCGGCCGTCGGCGTGGGCGCGGGCTTGGCCATTCTGGGCTGGGCGGGATACCAGCCCAATGTGGAACAGAGCGCTGGAGTCGTTTTTACCTTAAAGGTGCTTTACGCCGGGGTGCCTTCGCTGTTTAACCTGATCGCCTTCGCCATCGCCCTGGCCTACCCCATCGACGGCCGCATTCACGGTGAAATTCGCGCGGCAGTCGCGGAGCGTGGCCTGGGAGCGAAGGTACAGGACCCGTTAAATCCATCTCGCAACCTGGACGATAATATCTGCAACCAAGGAGTTGACCGCTAATGGATACCATCTGGATATATTCTCTGAACCTCGGCATTGTTGCTCTCATGATGGTGATCGGCTGGCTGGTGAGTCTCAAGCTCGAGAACGTTACCGTTGTAGACAGCTTGTGGGCCGTGGGTTTCATGCTCATCGCCTGGTCGTCGCTGATGCTCGGGCCAGGCGGCACGTTAAGATCGCTGCTGCTGGTATTGATGACCACCGCCTGGGGCTTGCGTCTGTCGGGCTACCTCTCCTGGCGCAACTGGGGCAAGGGCGAGGACCCGCGCTACGGCACTTGGCGTGCTAGACATGGTGAACACTTTGGCAAGGTAAGCCTCTACAAGGTCTTTCTGCTGCAGGCTGTTTTCCTGTGGGTGATTGCCTTGTCGTCTGCAGTACGGCATCCTGGGTTCGGTGCCGGCCGGTCTTACCTGGCTCGACGCGCTGGGCATTGTAACCTGGATCATCGGATTCGGTTTCGAAGCTATCGGCGATTACCAGCTGGCGCGCTTTAAGGCCGATCCGGCCAATAAGGGCCGGGTAATGGATAAGGGCTTGTGGGCCTACACGCGTCACCCCAACTACTTCGGGGAGGCGATGGTTTGGTGGGGGGTGGCCTTGATGGTGCTCTCGGTGCCCGGTAGCTGGTGGACACTCATCAGTCCGATCATCATCACCGCCGTTCTGCTTAAGATGACCGGCGTGACCCTCACTGAACGGCACCTGGTGGATAATAAACCACAGTATCGCGACTACATGCAACGCACCAGCAGCTTCATACCCTGGCCGCCTAAAAGGAGGAGATAAATGATGTCCCTGATCGATTTGGCCGATCGGGCGATCCTGCCCGACCCGTTGATCCGCGGCGGTATCCGGCTATTGGACCATAAACGCCTTGTTCAGGAAAAGCGCCCGACGAATTCGCAGCAGGATGAGGCCAAACAGGCGTTCGTCAATATGCTCAAACGCAGCCCCATTGCCATCGAGACCGGTAAGGCCAACGAGCAGCACTATGAGCTGCCACCGGAATTTTTCGTCAAGGTACTGGGTAACCACCTCAAATACAGCGCCTGCTACTGGCCTGAAGGCTGCCGCTCTCTGGAGGATGCTGAAGCGGCCATGCTGGCGCTGACCTGCCGGAGGGCGTCCCTTGCAGATGGCATGGAGATCCTGGAGCTGGGCTGCGGATGGGGTTCGCTCACCTTGTGGATGGCCGAACACTATTCCAACAGCCGTATCACAGCGGTTTCCAACTCAGCGCCCCAACGCGAGTTCATCCAGGCCGCCTGCCGCCGGCGCGGACTGAAAAATGTGACCGTGGTTACGGCCGACATGAACCATTTCATCACCAGCAGGCGCTTCGACCGGGTGGTGTCGGTGGAGATGTTCGAGCACATGCGCAACTGGCAGCGCCTGCTCAAAAAAGTGCGCTCATGGCTGAAACCGGACGGCAGGGCCTTCATCCATATCTTTTCGCACCGGCGGTACGCCTACCCCTTTGAGTCCGGCGGGGCCGATGACTGGATGGGCACCCATTTTTTCTCGGGGGGCATTATGCCCTCCGACGACCTGATCGATCACTTCGCGGACGACATGGTCGTGGAGAAGCACTGGCGGGTCAACGGCATGCACTACTACAAGACCGCCCAAGCCTGGCTGGCCAATCTCGATCGTCAGAAGAATGACATCCTGCCCATCATGGCCGGTGTTTATGGTGCCAAGCACGCGGCCCTCTGGTTGCAGCGCTGGCGGATTTTTTTCATGGCCTGCGCCGAGCTGTGGCGGATACGTGAAGGCAGGGAGTGGATCATCTCCCACTATCGTTTGCGACCGGCAGGGTAGGCTGGGGTGGGGAACACCCCCCTTAGTCCCCCCTCAAGGGGGGAATGTTAGGTTTGGTGACCGGCTGGGTAGAGAAGGTAGGTTTAATTAGGTACATCCGCGTAGAGCGTACCTTTTGAAGTTCGTTGCCGTTGTCGAAATCCAAGTCGAAATCGTAATCGACTTCACCATTGTTGCCTAACCCGCCACTGACCCACCAGGCCTTGCCGGCAACAAACCGTAACCTTTGCATAAACCCGAATGTCCACAATTTTCGATTTCGATTTCGATTTCGACATCCATAGCCGTTGCGCTGTCGTTTCACTGACAGCGAATTCTTGTGGACGGGTCATAACCGAGAATGGTTACGCTCAGATCGATTAGAAAAGTACGCGTGAATCGGGCGATCCATTTTTTATACGGATATGATTGCATGCGAGTGCAACGCGCGGCAATCCTACCTCGAAAGCCTGGACGTTGACCAGGCCGGCATTATACCCGGCGCCACAGGGGTTTGGTAAACATCATCTGAACCGTTCCGATGTGTCTGGCCCTGAACCCCCCTTCGCAGTATCCGAGGTAGTAGTCCCACATGCGAATAAAGGTATCGTCGAAGCCAAGGGCTTTCACCTGTGCCAGTCGATTGAAGAACCGCTTGCGCCAGACGGCAAGCGTGCGGGCGTAGTGTTCGGTGATATCTTCGAGGTGGAAAATCTTCAGGTCCGTGTGGCAGGTGGCGGAAGTGCTCATGGCATGGATCGAGGGCAGGTGGCCGCCCGGGAAAATGTAGCGGTTTATGAAATCCACCGAGCGCTTGTAGTGGTCGTAATACTGATCAGCAATAGTGATGGCCTGCAGCAGCATCAGGCCCTCGGGCTTTAGTAAATTGCTGCAGCGCTTGAAAAAAGTGTCCAGGAATTGGTGTCCCACGGCTTCGATCATCTCTATGGAGACCAGTTTGTCGAATTGTCCTTCGAGCTTGCGGTAGTCCTTTTTAAGCACGCGCACCTTTTTTGACAATCCGGCTGTACGAACCCGCTCTATGGCCTTCTGGTGCTGACGATCCGATATGGTGGTGGTGGTGACGCGGCATCCGGTGCGCAACGCCGCGTGTATGGCAAAGCCGCCCCATCCGGTGCCGATCTCCAGCAGATGGTCCCGGGAGGATAGCTGCAGCTTGTCGCAGACACGGTTATATTTGGCGATTTGTGCTGTTTCAAGCGAGGCTGTTTCACTTTCGAAGAGTGCACAGGAGTAGGCCATGGTGTCGTCCAGGAAAAGTTTGTAGAAATCGTCGCCCAGGTCATAGTGCGCCAGGATGTTGCCACGACTTCCCCGGGGGGTGTTGCGGTGCAGCCGGTGAAAAAGGTGATGCAGCGGTTGACTGAGCCGCATGAGGCCCGAATCGATCCCCGTTCTGGCTGCCGGGTCGGTCGCCATGATCTCGATCACTCCGGCCAAATTGTCGGTTGACCAAAAACCGGCCATATAGGCTTCACCGGCGCCAACGCTGCCCCCCAGAAACACCTTGGTGTAGAATCGCGGGTCATGCACGGTGAGCGATGCGGTTAAGGAGGGATCATCGGTGTGGTCGCCGAAGGTTTGCGAGATCCCCTTTTCATGAACGCTGATGCTGCCCCGCTTGATCTGTTCTAGGCAGGGAGAAGACCGCTTTTCTGGCGGTGTGTTGGAGGATGGAAGGGGATGCTTTCCGTTCCAGAAACATTTCCGTGGGGACGATACTTTCCGTCATGACGATTCTCCTGTTGCAGCGGCCGCTTTTTTGCCTGGATGGCTGTAAAAGGGCACGCCTTTCAGTTTGAGCCGCAGGGCCTGCCAATGAATCATGGCGGTTACTTTTGAGGTCATCAGCGGATACTTGATCAGCATACGCGACAGGTTGCGCCCGGTGATTTCGCGCCGCTCGAGCTTCAAAGTGGCGTCGAACAGTTTGGCGCCGTTATGGAAATTGTTGAGGTGGACATTGAGGGTGTCACCGGGTACCCGGAAGCGCCAGTCGTAGGCGATGTGCATGTCCATGAAGGGGGAGATGTGAAATGCTTTACTGAGCCGGTAGCGGCGCCACTGGGGGCTGGGATGCTCATTGAGGGATGGGTCCAGTACGTACTGGTGACGCTCCATCCAGGGCGTGTTGGTGATCTCGGCAACGATGGTCTCCACGTCCGTCCCCTCTTCGCTAAAGCAGTAGTAGAGGGTGACCGGGTTGAAGCAGTAGCCGAAGTAGCGCAGGTGCGAAAGCATACGGATGGGGCCTCGCGGTTTGCGCCCGGTTCGTTGTTCGACCAGCGTGCGAACCGCCTGGTCGAGCGGCACCCGCGGGTCACCCAGGTAGTCACGGCGCCGGAAGCTGGCCAGATTGGGGTGTTCCAGGGACCAGTAGCGCTGAGCTTTAAAGAGTTCCGGCAACTCGCTCAGATCCAGGTACATCAAGAAGAGGCGGTACTGGAAGACATTGGGGCGCGGCGCAAAACGCCGGTGGCGAACCGTTCCCTCGTAAATGGCACTTTTATAGGTCATTGCAGCAAATTCCTCTCGGTTGCCTACAAGATTCGCACCCAGATACCCCGCGTCAATATCGGGCAAATCTGAGCCAAATAGTAGGAAAAACCTATCGATAAAAGTTGCTGTTGGGTGACCCGCTTACAACAGTGTCACGGCCTATGGGGCGCTGAAAAGGCTATCAAGTGCCGATCATCACCGCCGATCCGTCTCCTATAGGGTTTGGCCGAAATGGCCGCAAACATCCAGGGCGCTTCTGACGCCGTCTTCGTGAAACCCGTAATACCAGTAGGCGCCGCAGAAATAGGTGTGGTTGTGCCCGTTGATCGCCTGGCGACGCTTGCGGGCGGCCAGGCTGAGCGGGTCGTATACCGGATGGTCGTAGGGTATTTCGCGGATGACCTGCGCCCGGTCCACGGCGCTGGATAGGTTGAGGGTCACGCAAAACTCACGGGGCGCCCCCAGCGACTGCAATATGTTCATGTTGTAGGTCAGGGCCACGCGTCCCAGGTCCTCCTTGGGGACGTGGTAGTTCCAGCTGGCCCAGGCAACCTTGCGCCGGGGCAGCAGGGCGGTGTCGGTGTGCAATATGGCGTCGTTATCCTGAAAGCGGATGTTGCCCAGGATCTCCTGCTCCTGGTCGGAGGGGTCGGCCAGCATAGCCAGCGCCTGATGGCTGTGGGCGGCGATGATCACCTTGTCGAAGGCCTCAGGCGCCTGTCCGCGCACCTTTACGGTAACACCATCGTCCAGGCGGGTGACCGATTCGACCGGGCACTGCAGCCGGACCTTGTCGCGAAAGCGGCGGGTGATGGGTTCGATGTAGCTGTTGGAGCCGCCCTTGATCACCAGCCATCCGGGTTGGTTTTTGATATTGAGGATACCGTGATTTTCAAAAAACTCCACGAAAAGGCGGGCCGGGAATTCGCGAAAGTGCAGGGGGTCGGCCGACCAGATGGAGTCGCCCATGGGAATGATGAAGTGGTCGATGAAAGCCTTGGAGTAGCGGTTTTGGGTCAGATACTGGTCGAGGGTGATGCGGTCGTCGTCGCCCTTGAGCAGTTCGCGTGCCTCGCGGCGGAAACGGAACACATCTCTGAGCATGCGGTAAAAAGAGGGGTTGAAGAGATTCTTGCGCTGGGAAAAAAGGGCGTTGAGGCTGGTGGGGCTGAATTCGATGCCGGTACGGGCGCACTGCACGCTGAAGCTCATGTTGGAGTCTTGCCAGGTCACGCCCAGGCGCCCCAGCAGTTTGACGAAGTTGGGGTAGGTCTTGAGATTGAAGACGATAAAGCCGGTGTCCACCGGGTAGAGCTTGCCGTTCAGGGGCACATCAATGGTGTGGGTGTGGCCGCCGATGTAGTCGTTGGCCTCGAAAACGGTGACATCATGGGACTCGCTGAGCAGGTAGGCCGATGTCAACCCGGATATGCCGCTGCCGATCACTGCGATTTTCATGCGTGCACCTCGGGAATGTCTTTATAGAGCCAATTTAACATTTTATCACCTTCTTACTCAATCCCACAAGTAGGCCGCCATCGACAGCGTACCCATGATAAAGGAGTCGTGCAGACGACGCCCGGCAATGCCGCCGGCAGCTCCCAGGGCCACGAAAAGAGGCAGAAAATGCTCGGCCGGGTAAGGGTGGCAGCGCAAGGGCTCGGGCGCTTTTTTCTGATAGTCGAGCAGCGCCTCACCGCGGCCATTGATGATGGCATCTTCGAGCCAGCGGTCGAAGCGGCGCACATAAGGCGGGGGCGTATCGTCAAAGGCATGCTCCCAGGCCTCGTCAAGATTGTGCACGGCGCCCCCGCTGGCCAGGATCAGCACCCCCGACTCGCGTAGCGGCGCCAGGGCCTGGCCCAGGCGGTAGTGGTGTTCGGGGCGCTCTTCAGTCTGAATGGAGATCTGCACAGCGGGAATGTCGCCTTCTGGGTAGATCAGCATCAGCGGTATCCAGGTGCCGTGGTCGAAAGCGCGTGACTGGGATCGCGCCGGTGCGCCCTCACGCGCCAGCCTAGCGATGATCTGTTCAGCCAGATCAGGGGCACCCTTGAGGTCATAGGCCAACCTGTGAAGCGAGGCCGGCCCGCCGAAATCATGGATGATGCCGGGTTCCGGGTCGCCGGTCACCAGCGGGGCCACACTCTCCCAATGGGCCGAAACGGAGATGATGGCCCTGGGCCTGGGCAGCGCCCGCCCGAGCTGCATGAGAAACCGGCGCGCGGGGCAATCCCTTACGGCCACCGCCGGCGGACCGTGGGAGAGAAAGAGCGCGGGTATGGCTGCGGAAGTGTTCATCGCCATTCGAATTGGTTCATCCGGGTATGCGCACTTCTATTGATCAGCGGTTTTGTCATTAAATACCATGAATACCTCATTTTAATGACGGTTAAAAGGTTCATCAAGGTTATACCTGAACTGAGCGATTTTTCGCGAAGCTATGTGCTAAGATATTGAGATGCTAAGGTTTTCAAAAAGCGCAGGCATACCCATTGGATATGTCGAGCATTTTTGAAAGCCTTAGCGCTCAACAGATGGGTGCAGAGTGAGCAAAAAATCGCTCAGTTCAGGTTATAGTGGTTGTGATAATGATGTTGTCTGAGTCAAATTCAAAACGTCCCATTTTGCCCAATCTCTGCATCCAGCGCCAATTTTTACGAACAGGAGCACTTAGTGCACCTATTCGCAAATACGATGACATTCGGCCGCCAATCCATCCGGGCTGACGGCGTTGCGAAAAAACGCAATATGCCCGATATTGCTTATTTTCCGCGCCTTGTCAGCCCGGCGCCTTGACGCCCTCATTACGTCACCGTTTTTACGAACAGGAGCACTTGGGCTACCTGAAACGTTTTGAAACAGGCTCGCCCGTAGTCTAAAATCCCGCCAGGGATGTCGTCGTATAGCCGGTGGTTTTAACCACCGGTTGAGATTTATTGTCCCATTCGGGGATTGGGAGAAAAACCCTCGCCTTTAGGCGAAGACTTCAGTTTGATTGTTGATGCCGCCCCAAGGGTTCAAGGATTCAAGGGTTCGCGCAAAGGCTTGGATGGTCTTTTCACTTGACTCCTCGACCCCTTGGATCCTGCCAGAGGCAGGCAAGCCTTGAACCCCAAGCCTTCGGCTTTAGCCGAAGGTGGTTCACGTGCCTGCCGCCGGTATGATCACCGGCGCGTCCTGATGGGTGACGCAATTCTCAGGGTTCATGGCCGCGCTCCTGTGTTCAGGTTACAACTCCGAAACGCCTACGGTGACGATACCCAGAAAGCCGTCCACGGTCACCGGGTCGCCGGTGGCTATCAGGCGCGTGGCGTCGGGAACGCCGGTCACGCAGGCGATGCCGTACTCGCGGGCGATGATGGCGCCGTGGATCAGCATGCCGCCACGGCGTTCCACCACGGCCGCCACAAGCGGCACGATGAAGGTCATGTTGGGGTCCACGGCATCGCAGATGAGAATCTCGCCGCGCTTGAAGTCGAGCAGGTCGTCGTGCTGGCGGATGACCCGGGCCGTGCCCGTGGCCAGGCCGGGACCGGCGGGCTGACCGACGATCTGGCGCGCCTTGAGCCGGCTGTGGGTCTCCGGCTCGTTTTGAACGGTCGCGTTTCCGGTTCCCGTCAGCTCAAAGCCGGCCAGGGCTTTTTCCAGCTCTTCGCGCTCGGTTTGCGTCGGCCCTCGGTCAACGGTGGCCGCCAGACGCGCTCGCCCCTCGCGCAGGGCGGCGTAGAACTCGCTTTCAATGCGGCCCAGGTAGATGTTGTCGTCGTCGCGCAGTTTGTAGCTGCTGCGGCCCAGCGCCAGCATGGCGCGGGCATGCGCCCGGCGCTCGCCTTCAAAAAGGGCCAGAAAGCGTGTCTCGAGTTGCCGGCCGCTGTCGGCGTCGTCGATTCTCAAGCGGTCCGGGCCCGAAGCCAGCTCGGTCACCACGCGGACCACGGCATCGCTGCCCTGACGGCATTGCGTACCCCCGGTCACCGGGCAGGTAAGGTCGCCGAAGCGTTCGATGAAGCGTTTGAGGCGGCTCTCAAAATCAGAACCGGCCGGCGGGCCCGCGCCATCGAGCAAACGCCGGCGCAGGGTATCGTCGTCCCGCAACAGTTGCGCCATCTCGGCCAGCATGCGATTGCGTTCGACACTGACCAGGTCGCTCTTTTCCAGCAGGCGCATGAATTCGTAGGGGTCCTCGGGCTGCACGGCGTCGTTGTAGAACTGGCCGAAAAGGCGCATGCCGTGGGCGAAGGGGATGAAGTCGGCCCAGTAGACCTGTACCCAGTGGTCGTTGAGTGCCCGGCGGCGTTCGATCTCGGCCGCCAGCTCTGCCTCGGAGAGGGTTTCCAGATTATGGCGGCCATCTTTTGGGCGGCCTCGGTCATGCCGGGGATCAGCTCCCGCGTGATTTTGGCCTCCAGGGCGGTGAGATTTTCGAAACTGCGATGCAGGCTCAAATACCAGGCGCGCTTGTCGCCGGCCGCGGCGGCGTCGCCGGTGGTGATGGGACGTGACTGCAAAATCACCAGCTCCTCGCCTGCGAAGGTCCACTCCATATCCTGGGGCGCGCCGAAGAGGGTCTCGGCCCGGTGGCCGGCGGCCACGATCCGGGTGATGTCGGCCTCGGCCAGGGGAGCCTGGCCGGCCAGTTGAGCCGGCAGGTCTTCAGCCGCTACCCCCTCCGCGGCGGGGATCAGGCGCTGAGTGCGCTCAGGGATCGTATGCGAGATGATCCGGCCGGTGCCCCGATCGATGATCCAGCGGTCGGGAGCGATCACGCCGTCCACCAGGCCCTGGTTCAAGCCATAGACCGCTTCGAGCACCGACCGGCTGCCATCGTTGGGATCGACCCCGAAGTAGACCCCCGAACGCTCCCCGGCTACCAGGGCCTGCAGCACCACCGCCATGGTGCTGTGGCGGGCGTCCAGCCCCAGCTCACGCCGGTAGAGCAGGGCGGCGTCGGACCACAGCGAGGCCCACACCAGGCGGATGTGGTTTAGTATCTCGG
This sequence comes from uncultured delta proteobacterium, assembly GCA_963783425.1. Classification (GTDB taxonomy): domain Bacteria; phylum Desulfobacterota; class Desulfobacteria; order Desulfobacterales; family QNYZ01; genus CAWANO01. The sequence continues at coordinate 1,077,481 of CAWANO010000001.1, read as the reverse complement.
CGGCGCCGCGCAAGTTGAGATAGGAGTCGTGCAGGCCCGCAAAAGAGGCCTGGGCGTTGTCCTCGCCAGGGGCCGAGGAGCGCACGGCCACGGGCCGGTTGCCGAAAGCTTCCGTGACGGCCGCGCTCAGGGCGGTCTCGGCATCGGCGCTCAGGGGGTGGTCAGGAACATGTTGCGGATGCGCAGGGCCACGTCCCAGATCTCCTCCCAGCGCATCTGGTCAAAGGCCTTGCGGTTGAGTTCAGTCAGGATGCGATCCTCAAGCCCCGTGGCCGCCAGGTAGTGCCGGTAAACGCCGGTGGGCACACAGAGGGTGTGTGGCACGCTCAGCCCACTACGGGTCAGCTGTGCCAGGGCGGTGGCCTTGCCGCCCACCTGATCGGTCTGGTCGGGCGCACCTCATCGATGGGCCAGTATCCACTTCATGGCGCCACCTTGTAGTCGTAGACGTTCTGGAAGTTGTGCACCATGATGTAGCGCTCAACAGCTACTTTAACCAGGGCCGTTGAGGTGGCCCGTAAAAAATCCTTGAGATGGGGGTGTTTTTGCAGGTAGAGCGCCGCCAGCGCGGCCCGCTCGGCATCGACCACCGCAGCCGCCGCGCCGATGGCGGTCACCGCCACGGCCTGGTAGATGTCAGATGCCTGGTTGCGGCTGTTGTTGATCAGCAGCGCCACCCGGGGGTTGGCACTCAGGTTTTCGAACTTGCGGGTGGTCTCCGGCGTGCAGAAAACGATAGCGGCCAGATCGGCCGTGGCGGTCACCGCCACCAGGCTGGCATAGGGCTGGCCGTTTTGCACGGTAGAGAGCACGGCCAACTGCTCGCCTTGAAAGAGCTGCCGCAGTTCGCGCTCCACGGCTTGAGGGGTCAGCATCAGGCTACCTCGCTGTCGTCGATTTGATTGAGAAGGGTGAGTATTTCCGCGGGCTCCGGAATATCGGCCATACTGTGGCCGTAATGGACAAAGCGCACGCGACCCTTGCGGTCCACAACCACCTGCGCGGGCATACGCCCCAGCTTAAATAGCTTTACCTGCTGCCCGTAGCGTTTGAGCACCTGGTGCGAGGGGTCGGGCAGGCCCACGAAGGGCAGGTGCTGCTCGTGCCAGAATTTATCAAAAGCGGCCGCACTCTCCGGCCCGACCACCACCACCTCGCTGGCCCGGGCGCTGATATCGTCATAGGCATCGCGCAACTGCGCCATGTGCCGGCGGCAGAAGGGTCACTGGAAACCGCGGTTGAAGACCAGCACCACGCGGCGCCGCTGGCGGTAGTCGGCCAGGCACACCTGTTGGCCGGTGAAATCGATCAGGCAAAAATCGGGTGCCGGCGTGTTGAGTTGAACGCGCTTGCTCATGTCGGTATCGTCTTCATCGCTGCTCACAGGCGGCACACCACCGGATCTTCCACCGTGATGGCTTCGGGGCCCTCGAGTACGCGCTTTCCGGTGCGCCGGGCCACGGTCTTGAGCATGCCTTCAAAGAGCCACTGGTGGGCGGGCAGCAGGGCGTACCAGTAGGCGATACCCGCCAGCCCCCGCGGCAGAAAGCGCGCCACCATTTCCAGGCCCGTACCGGCCCTCGCCTTCGGCCTCGATCTTAAACTCCAGCAAGGCATCGCCCGGGGCTTTCATCTCGGCCAGCAGCAGCAGCCGCTGGTTGGGCTCCACGGCCACCACGCGCCAGAAATCGAGCCCGTCGCCCACCCGCAGATCCACGGGATCGCGCCGTCCGCGCCGCAGACCGGGGCCGCCGACGGCCCGATCCATCAATCCCCGCAGATGCCACAGCGGCTGGGCAAAATACCAGCCGTTGCGCCCGCCGATCCGCCGAATCGTGTCCCACACCTCCTCCGGCGTCGCCTCGAGCACAATGCGGTGCCCGCCGCGCAGCACCGTACCGCCGGCATAATCGGCATCGCCGCAGGTGGTCCACTCCGGCGGCAGGGCCCCGCCGCCGTCGAACCAGCAGGTGTCCACCTGCTCCTGGCGGATTCTTTCCAGTGCCGTTCGGATGGTCTCGCGGCTGCCGATCAGCTCCACCGGCACCATGGAGTGGATGCGGTTGTCCTGGCAAACCACGGGGATGCTGAGACCCTCGGCCAGGGGCTGGGCGATGGAGGCCGGCACCGGCGTCACCAGGTGAACCCATTTGGCGCTCAGCCAGGGGGTCAGCACCGGCACGGGGATGATGAGCCGTTTTCTGAGGCCGGCCTCTTCGGCGTAGATGTCGATCAAGTCCCGGTAGGTGAGCACATCGGGCCCGCCGATATCCAGGGTCTGCCCGGCTGTGGCCGGCACCAGCAGGCAGCCCTCGAGGTAGTCGAGCACGTTGCGGATGGATATGGGCTGGCAGGGGGTCTGGACCCAGCGCGGGGTGATCATCACCGGCAGGCGGTCCACCAGGTAGCGCAGCATTTCAAAAGAGGCGCTGCCGGAGCCCAGAATCATGGCCGCGCGCAGGTTGGTCACCGGCACGGAACCGGCCATGATGATTTTTTCCACTTCGTGCCGGGATTTGAGATGTTTGCTGAGGGCCTCGTGGTCCTGCTCCCCCAAACCGCCCAGGTAAATGATGCGTGCCAGTCGGTTGTGCTCGGCGGCGGCCACCATGTTTTGTGGCGGCGGTGCGGTCGGCCTCGGCAAATTTGCCCTTCTGGGCATTCATGGAGTGGATCAGGTAGTAGGCCGCCCCGCAGCCGTCGGCGGCCCGGATAAACGCCTCCCGGTCCAGGGCATCTCCGGGCACGACCTCGATATTGGGATGGCGCCCCCAGGGCCGGCAAAGCAGGCGCTCGGGCGACCGCGCCATGGCCCGGACCTTGTAGCCGGCCGCCAGCAGTCTGGGAATAAGCCGCCCGCCCACATAACCGGTGCCGCCGGTCATCAATATCGGTTTGTCTGTCATTGTTCGTTTTCCGGAATCGTTGATTTGGATGTGATCGGTGCCTATTGTAGCAATCAGAGGGGCGAACGTCAAAAGGGCGGTGGGCCAATTGCAGCAGGCAGCGGACAGCTGGCAGCGGGCGGCGGGCGGCGGGCAGCGAAAAAGCTTCAGCTGGCAGTCTGCAGCTACAACAATATCAATTCCTTTAAATTCCCCCCTAGAGGGGGGTAGGGGGGTTTCTTAGACCTTGTGGAATTCGTCTCAAAAAGCAGCTTGCAGGCAGGCAGCAGGCAGCGTGCAGCGAGCAAACTTCAGCTGGCAGCGGGCGGCTTGCAGCTGGCAGCCGGTGGCAGGCGGCTGGTAGAGAGGTAACCATGGTAATCAAAAATTACAGAGACCTGACGGTTTGGCAGAGCGCCATGGATCTGGTGGAGGAAGTCTATCGGCTGAGCAGCCAATTCCCAAAGGATGAACTATACGGCTTAACCGCCCAGATGCGCCGCGCCGCGGTTTCTATACCTTCAAACATTGCCGAAGGACAAGGGCGAGGTGGAGACACAGAGTTTCATCGATTTCTAAGAATTGCCTATGGCTCGCTCCGCGAACTCGAAACTCAGATTCTTTTATCTCAGAGACTGGGGTATACTGGGCCGGAGGAAACAAAGGCAATATTGGAAAACGCCGCTGAAACTGGCCGGATGTTAAACGGGCTGATAAATTGTTTGAAAAAGAGCTAAGGACAGCGGGCAAACTACAGCATGCAGCAAGCAGCGGGCGACAGGCAGCGGGCAGTGGGGCTGTAGTAAACTGGATTTCAACGATTTCTGAAATTACCTATGGTTTGCTACGCGAAGTCGCAACCCAGATCCGCATAATCCAGCAGCTTTGGTAAATAACCCAAACGCCCACATCCACCAGCTTTCTACTGCCTGCTGCAAGCCGCCCGCCGCCGGCTGGTCTTTAATCCTGGAGATTAAAAATGAAAATCTATAAAAGTTATATGCCGCACCTCTCAATTATGACCACAGTGATCAGTCTGTTTATCACTTTGGCACTGCTGACAGGCTGCGCGGGGCCTCATGTGCGCTTTCAGTTCGATCCGGAGATGACCCGCGCGTTTCAGGAGGGAGAGGTGCTCGACGGGCACCGTTACTACATCACCGGTCGCGACCAGATGCCGTATGCCATTATCGCGCTCAAAGATCCTTACCGGCAAGGCTCCAGCCGCTGGCGGGAATTCACCCCCAGCCCCGCCCTGCTGGCCCATCTTTCCAATCGGCTTTACCGGCAGATCGGCGGTTACGACGCCCGCGCCTCGGCCATCATTACCCCGGCCGGCGAGCACATCGGTTATTACTACTCCACCTGGTACCAAACCGCGGTCCGCATGATTTCAGAGACCGAAGTGGCTGTCTATTCGCCTTATATTCCCGGCGGCCGATTCGCCAATGATTGATGGGTGCCGGGAAACGGTTCTCAGGGCAACATCTCCTATCCGTATTCAAGTGGAACGCTTCTAATGAATGTAGGTTGTAGTGCCGGTGATGTTACGTGTTACCCTAATTGAGCGAAAGTCGAGGATGCCCCAGATTCAAGGCGACCATGGGCGAAGCCGTACGTTACTGCAGGTTCTTTTGTTTACGCTCATTTAGGGTGTTAACGGGGATGACGAAACAGGTCGTCGTGGGCGAGAATCCGAAGCAGGATTACATCGGCCACCCAATCAGGATTGCCGCCGGCCAGATGAGTGGTAGGGTCCAATGCAATGCGGTAGGCCCGGTCAACGCGGATTGACCAGGCCGAGGGATCGTTGACGATGCGCTCAAGATGCAGGCCGGGGTGCAGGGGGGTGGCCTCGAGAAAGCGTAAAGTTTTGGCAATTTTTTTGCGCATACCCGGATTGTGCCGAAAGGCTTCCATATCGTCGAGGAATTTATTGGTCGGAATTAAGGCTGGCATCGATCATATCTTTGCGCAACCAATCCGGTAACGCCGCTTCACCGCTCTCGCGTGCGGCTTTGAGTTTGGCCAGACCTGAATCGCCGAGCCGGGTGGTGCGATAGATCGCTACGGGATGCAAGGTGATTTGGCCGCCCTCTTCAACGCAAAGCTCCAGGTTCGAGCCCTGTTTCAGCCCTAAAGATCTTCTGATGGCTAGCGGTATGTTAATGCTGCCGCGTTTGTCGATGGTGATGAGCATGGCAGCCCCCTCAATTGATAGTCAATGCTTGTTCATTCTTAATCGGCATAATGCGGTCCATCTCTTCGTTTAGGCAGTTTTAACGCTTACCGCAATCGCATATCCCACCTTGCGGCGGGTTTTTAAGAGCGATGCCGAACGGGTCTGGACCGTGCTTTTTATGCTTCTGGATATAAATATTTATGACATTATGTCATTTTGTCAAGACCACAAAACAGGATGAAACCGCAGAACGTCGAACCATTTGCTTAAATATAGTATCGCAAGTACCATCAATAGGCAACCAACACCCCGGCGTTGAGAGAAGAATACCTCCATCACCTGCTGCGCCATTGATTGTCCCACTCGGGAAATGGGAGAAAAACCCTCGCCTTTAGGCGAAGACTTCAGTTTAATTGTTGATGCTGCCGCAAGGATTCACAGGGGTCGAGGGTTCAAGGATTCGCACAAAGGCTCGGATGGTGTTTTCACTTGACTCCTGCCGGAGGCAGGTAAACCTCGGTCCCCGCCACAACCCCGGCGGGCAAGCCTTGGACCCCAAACCTTAGTGCTCCTGTTCGTAAAAACGGTGACGAAATGAGGGCGTCAAGGCGCCGGGCTGACAAGGCGCGAAAAATAAGCAATATCGGGAATATTGCGTTTCTTCGCAACGCCGTTAGCCCAGATGGATTGGCGGCCGAATGTCATCGTATTTGCGAATAGGAGCACTTAAGCTTTAGCCGAAGGTAGTTGATTGATGGCCGGAGAGGCGCGGCTCTCACGGCAACACCTTGCCATCATCATCGAAACGGATCACTTTATTCGCCATGGTGGACATCCAGTAGGTCCACGCATCCGCGTCGAGACTTGGGGTGCGGTGCTCAGGCGGGTAACCGTATGAGATCAAAACGGCCCGCTTGCTCATTCCCTCAACAACCGTGCCCTCTTTTAAGGCGGCGATTTCGGCCTCGCTCAGTCCTTCAGTGAGCTGCTCGAAATTTTGGGTGGTGAACATCCTATCGAAGTAATCCTCAAGCGATTTGCCCGGATGCCAGCGACTGCGCAGGCCGATCTTAATGGTCTCGCCCGTGTTCGGTAATCTGAACTGAATTTTCTTAACTGTAGAACCGGCCCCCTGACTGATCACCCTGATTTTTGCGTCTGAAACAGGTGTGCCGGCGGGGATGAAGGTCGACGCCGATTTGAAATTGATGCAGTACATATGCCGGTCGCTGTCGTGCTTCCAGATGTTGTAGGCTGTATAGAGTTGCACACCGGCCGTCGGTTCCTTTTTTGGCGGTTGCGCGCAACCGGCCACGATGATCGCCAGCCCGACCAGTGAAATCAAAAACAGATAAAACAGAGTACGATTTTTCATGACGCTCCTCCGATCTTTTCTTTAATGATTACCTCGGCATTGGACCAATTTTTACTATACAGTATTCCGGCGACCCTGAAAACCGGTACGATAACCTCTGGGTCAATCAGTGATTCTCCTCCCGCTATGTGGGAGGAGAATCACTAAAAATCTTCTTGTCCTCGCTCTCTGTCCAATCCGTCAGGTGAGCCCTGTCCCTGGCAATCTTACCGTCGGCTGTCAAGGCCATGAGAAGTGCAACTTTCCATTACAGAGGCAATCTTTCAAAACGCATTTTACGCAACGACACAGTTTAGGAATGTGAAATTTATTACCCATTTTCCGGCAGCTTTTTTCATAGTCGAAATCCGTCGTGTCCGGATGTTAAAATTAACTGTCTGGTTTTCAAGGTTATCCAAATAAAGCCATAAATGGGACGTTTCTTGCATATCAAATCCAATGTTTGGATTGCTTTCCCATTACCTCGATCGAATGCCGGGTAACCACTGTACGGACCGCTCACGGCGATACAGACGTCCTTTTTGATAAACCAGCGCAATGGCCTGCCTTCATTTTAGGATCATCTCCCGATTGGTTTGTAGTATTGGGAGCAATACCGATAGTTACGCCTTTCTCGACTTATTTAGGATCCAAGAGTCAAGTGAAATGCTAAATAAATGTAAGTAATTGAAAAAGGTTAAATGGATACTATAAAAAAAGACATAGCAGGCGCAGAAAGAATGCTAAAATCATTGATAAAGTCTATAGAAAACAAACCCTTGGACCCTTGATCCCTTGAATCCTTGGCCCCTCTTCTCCAACTAAATTGGAGAAGAACCTTATTTTAGAAAGGAGCCGTCATGCAAGAAGTCGAAAAAGGAAACGCCGGAATCAAAAAAATGGTCAAAATATACCGGAAAATGTTTCGACGGCGTGAAAATCTCGATTCCGATTCTGAAAAAGATTTAATCGCTGCTGAAAGAAAGTTTCTGAAATACGTCCTGCTTCACGGGAAGGGCGCTCACAGACGGCTGATCGATTAGGGGTTTCGAAAGTTTGCCAGACCTTCGATACACACCCCTTTCACCCAATTTGGCTGTCTGGCTCAAATCGGGTTGAACTAATAAGAAGGTCATTTCACACCCGACCCGGTAATCCCGCAAGTATCCATACTCAAGGGTGAAGCAATCTTTTCCAACGATAGGCTAATCCCCTCAAATCCTCCCTTGAGACTTGTCCGCAGGCGTTAAGGCGTAGGGGCCAGGGGGTGTCCTTCCTCTTTCCACATATTACTTGACTGAAATGATCGTTTTGTTACACTAACAGCCGTCCTGTCATTACAACGATCCGGGTGCCGCATCACCCATGACCAGCCCCAAATCGATCCTTAAAAAGCTCACCAAGGCGGATCTGGCATATATTTACGAAACAGCTATTAAATTGCCCATCGTTGTGTGTATGACTTCTCAGCTCATAAATTTCTACCGGAAAAAATATTACCTTTTGTCCGAATATGTCAAAATGATGTGATAAATTCATTATTACAATGAAAATATCTGATGCCGATTATATTGTATTTGATCTCGAAACCACCGGTTTGTCACCGTGGCAAGGCTCGCGAGTTATTGAGATCGGTGCGGTAAGGATTGAAAGCGGAAAACTCACCGACACCTTTCAAAGTTTGGTGAATCCGCTGGTCTCGGTACCAGAGTTTCTAAGCGAAATTAATGGCATTACCGACACAATGATAAAAGATCAGCCTGTACCGGGAGCTGTTTTTCCAAAGTTCCTGAGTTTTATTAATAACGCTGTTCTTGTGGCCCACAACGCAAAATTCGATTTAAGCTTTCTGCGGGCTGAACTGGCTCTCCAAGGGTTGAGTATTTCTAATCGGCATCAATGCACCCTCCAAAAAAGCCGCCGCATGTATCCTGAGTTGCCTAATTACCCTGTTCCCCACACACGTGGGGATGAACCGACTGGGAAAATGAGGTATACAGACAATGTGATCGTGTTCCCCACACACGTGGGGATGAACCGCACATGGCGTTATCTGTATCTTGATTACAGCTCTGTTCCCCACACACGTGGGGATGAACCGCGTGAATTGGTTGATGGAAGGCGCCCGATATCCTGTTCCCCACAGAAATTTGGGGGCGTCCGTGAAATATTGACATACCCACCTTCTTTTCCACAAAGGTACATACCTCGAAAAGCCCGCATAGGTACCCCCGGTGCCCTTCAGCATATCATCATCCGTGGGACTGAACGGAAAAAGATATACAGGAATGCCATGGATAAAAAAGGTTTTAAATGCGTTTTGGAAAGGTTCTCCTGGAATTTATATTCCACCAACTCCCCTGGACTTGAGTGTTGATATACAATATCCTGATAGATCGCAAATAGCCAATATATAAATCGAGAGGTAGAAATGGAAAACTATGAACAAATGACCACCTTTATCAGGGACGAGTTGCGTTTAAAGGCGTTGCCGGTGGCAGTGAAATATTTAAAAAGCCCAGCCGATTTTCCAGAAAAGACACGGCAACCCTCGATAGTTTTAAAGAAAAGAATAACCATTTGTCAGGCTGTAACTATGACGAGGTCCTATGGCTGGACAGTAGGGCTGACAAAAGAAGACCTGATCTGCGTGCCCGCCATGATCGCATTTGGATTCCACGATTCAGATTGCCCGGCTGATGATCTGGCCGGACTTTTATGTGATATCGATTTTGCCAAGGATTCTGAGACTGCCAAAAAAGAATTGTCTGCCATGAGTATATCTGACAGCGCGGCCTTTCAAGCGATTCTTTTAGCCCCTCTTGCCAAGGGTATAATGGATCCTGACGTGGTTGTCATATACGGTAACCCTGCCCAGGTGATGCGGATGGCCCAGGCATTGGTATATTATAGAGGCTCTCGAATTTCTGGCAATATCGGCGGTAAGATTGAGTGCACTGAGTACCTTTTGGCACCTTACTTAAGGCAAGAGCCGAATATCGCAATCCCGGGTACCGGTGACCGAATTTTTTCAATGACCCAGGACGACGAAATGGTTCTGAACTTCCCAGGTGCGCTTTTACAGGATCTATACGATGGCCTCAAAGTGGCTGGACGGGCGATCGGCGCCAGGTACCCGGTCACCTTCTATCAGAATTTTCAACCCAAATTCCCCCCGCAGCATATGAAACTTGGGAAAAAGTTGAATCTATTCTGAGCTAAGGATAAATTTTGAACGACGATACAAGCAAAATTGATTCAATAGCCATCAATGAGGTACAACTGATATTGGCAGAGAAGCGTACATCTTTGGCTGTTATGCGGACAGGTATAGCGGTGCTGGCTTTACCGCTATCGGTTATGAGTGTTCTGATAGCGACTTCAAAATATTATGATGTCCTGCATGTCCTACATTTTCTTATTCCTTTGGGGGCACTCAATCTTTTTTTGATTGTTTTTGGTGCTTACCTGATTATCCGCTCAATCATCCGAATGAGACGCTATGATCATTTTATCAGTGAGATCAAACGAAAACATAGCATAATCGGGGAGTTTATTGAGTGAATTCATGAAAAAAACCATAGCAATGTAACTGCAGCCAACCCAAAAAGCCCCGCAGCTGATTCGCAACCTTATCGCAGGAAAAAAATGAGCTACAAATCTATCAATTTTGAACAAAAATTCGATAAATTTTCTGAACACTGGTCACCGAAAATTATTGCGGAAATGAATGACTATCAATTTAAGCTGGTGAAGATACAAGGTGAATTTGTATGGCACAAACACGACAGCACCGATGAAGTATTCATCGTAATTTCCGGAGAAATGGAAATATCGTTTCGTGATGGTCATGTAACTCTTGCAAAAGGTGAAATGTATGTTGTTCCAGAGGGCGTGGCGCACAAGCCTTATGCGAAAAATGAATGTGAGGTGCTGTTAATCGAACCCAAAGGCATTTTAAATACAGGCGATGCAGGCGGTGATCTAACTGCGGAAAACGATGTGTGGATACTTGGATAAACTGAAACCTTTTGAAACAGGCTCGATAATATTCGGCTTTCAATTTGCCTCATGGCTGCTTATATTGACCCTATGAGAACCTTTCCGCTGCAACGATTTTATGTATGGATGCTGGCGCTGATGGTCTGGGCGACAGTATCAACTGGCTATGCCGCCCAGAGCCGGGTTTACCTGCTGGACGTGGACGCGGCAATCGGGCCCGGGGTGGCGGGGTATATCGAGGAAGGGCTGCAGCAGGCTACAGAAGATGGCGCTGCCTGCGTAGTGATCCGTCTCAATACCCCCGGCGGGCTGGCCGAGTCGATGCGCAAGATCGTGATGGCCATTCTGGCCAGCCCCATGCCGGTGGTGGTCTACGTCTGGCCGGAGGGAGCGCGGGCGGCCAGCGCCGGCGTGATGATCACGATTGCGGCCGACGTGGCGGCCATGGCGCCGGGAACCAATATTGGGGCTGCGCATCCGGTAGGTTTGGGCGGTAAGAAGATCGATGAGACCATGTCCGACAAGGTCGTCAACGATATGGTGGCGCACGCGCGCAGCGTAGCGGAAAAACAGGGCCACAATCCGGAATGGGTGGAACAGGCGATCCGGCAGAGCGTTTCCATCACCGAGACCGAGGCGCTCGAGAAACAGGTGATCGATGTCATCGCCGAAGACACCGACGATTTGCTCAAACAGATCAACGGCCGTGAGGTGGTTGGCAAGGGCACGCTGCAACTCGACGACGTCGTGATTACCCCCATCGCGGAGAGCTTGCGGGATAAGATCCTGCGCATCATCAGCGATCCCAACATCGCCTATATTTTGATGATGATTGGCATCGCGGGCCTCTATTTCGAGCTTTCCAATCCCGGGGCGATTTTCCCCGGCGTGCTGGGCGCCATCAGCCTGATTCTGGCCTTTTTCGCCTTTCAGGCCCTGCCGGTCAACATCACCGGCCTTTTGCTGATCGCCCTGGCGCTGGTTTTTTTCATCATGGAGATGATGATCGCCAGTTTCGGGCTGCTGAGCATTGCCGGTACGGTCGCGCTGGTGTTGGGGTCGGTAATGCTGTTTGATACCCAAGAGACCGGTCTGGCCGTGGCCTGGCATGTGCTGCTGCCCATCGTGGGGCTGATTTCGCTTTTTTTCGCAGTGCTGGCCGGGCTGGTGTTTCGGGCACACAAGTCCAGGGCTTACACCGGAGAAAGCGGCTTGATCTCAAAAGCCGGCGTGGTCAAACTGGCCATCCCGGGCCATGGCGGTCAGGGCAAAGTGCTGATTCGCGGTGAACTTTGGCAGGCTCGCAGTGATGCCGAGATCGGCGTCGGCCGCGTGGTGCGGGTGGATGCGGTGGAGAACCTGGTGCTGGTGGTAAAGCCCGATGACAGCGGCCCTGCCTAAGTGCACCTATTCGCAAATACGATGACATTCGGCCGCCAATCCATCCGGGCTAACGGCGTTGCGAAAAAACGCAATATTCCCGATATTGCTTATTTTACGCGCCTTGTCAGCCCGGCGCCTTGACGCCCTCATTACGTCACCGTTTTTACGAACAGGAGCAATAAGCCACTATCCGTGTTATTGTCCCACTCGGGGAATGGGAGAAAAACCCTCGCCTTTAGGCGAAGACATTAGTTTAATTGTTGATTGTTGATGCTGCTGCAAGGATTCAAGGTGTCAAGGGTTCAAGGATTCGCAGATAGGCTTGGATGGTCTTTCACTTGACCCCTTCCGGAGGCAGGTAAACCTCGACTCCTTGGATCCTGCCAGAGGCAGGCAAGCCTTGGACCCCAAGCCTTCGGCTTTAGCCGAAGGTAGTTGATTTTTCTATCAAGCCAGTCGGTTATCCCTTTACACAGGAGATTTGTACCATGTACTCGATTATCCCGATTGTAGTCCTGGTTATCCTTTTCCTGGTCAAGGCACTCAAGGTCCTCAACGAGTACGAGCGCGGGGTGATCTTCAGGCTCGGGCGGGTGATCAAGGCCAAAGGGCCGGGACTCATCATCCTGGTTCCGGTCGTCGACAAGATGGTCAAGGTCAGCATGCGCCTGGTGGCCATGGATGTCGACCCCCAGGATGTGATCACCCGCGACAACGTGTCGGTCAAGGTCAACGCGGTGATCTATTTCCGGGTGATCGATCCCATCAAGGCCATCGTGGAGGTGGAAAACTACAGCTACGCCATGGCCCAGCTGGCCCAGACCACCCTGCGCAGCGTCTGCGGCAGGCGGAACTCGACGAACTGCTGGCGGCCCGGGATAAGATCAACACCCAGCTGCAGGAGATCCTCGACTCGCAGACCGACCCCTGGGGCATCAAGGTGGCCACGGTGGAGCTCAAGCACATCGATCTGCCCCAGGAGATGCAGCGCTCCATGGCCAAACAGGCCGAGGCCGAGCGCGAGCGGCGGGCCAAGGTGATCAATGCCGACGGCGAATTCCAGGCCGCCCAGCGACTGGCCGATGCGGCCGAGATCATCCAGAACGAACCCGGTGGCCCTCCAGCTGCGGTACCTGCAGACCATGCGCGAAATGCCGCCGAAAACAACACCACCACGATATTTCCCTTCCCATTGACCTGATCACCCCCTTCTTAAGGTCCAGCAGCGTGACGGTGGACCCTAAGGATGATTCCGGATAGCGGCATTACGCGCGATGCTTGGTTGTTGACAGTTGTACGGGAAAACATTTATCGTATACCTGAGCCAATTTCAAAACGGCCCATTTTGCCCAATCTCTGCGTCTGGCGCCAATTTTAATCCTCGAAATACGGGGAGTATGCCTGTGGCTAAAATTGGCACCATCCTTGACCTTGGACAAACTGAAACGTTTTGAACCGGGCTCACCTGTTATGGAATTACCGGATCGCCCGGTAACATGAGGGCGAGGTTTCATTGCGGCGGAGGCTTCTGCCTCCGTTTCTATTTCAATCCTGCCTTCAGGCAATAAAAAAGTAATCAGGAGTTGAAAATGGCAGACAAAAAAGCGGCCAAAGAGAAACCTTTAGAAAAAATGACGGCAACCGAACTGCGCGAGCTGGCCAAGGAGACGCCAGATATCGTCGGCGCTCACGGCATGAACAAGTCCGAACTGATCGACGCCATCAAAACAGCGCGCGGTATCGTGGACGACACCCCCAAAAAAGCCAGCCGCTCCGTTCGGGAGCTAAAAAAGAAGATCAAGGCGTTGCGAAGCCAATATGAAGAGGCGCTGGCTGCCAAGGATAAAACGACAGCGCCTATTTTGCGCCGTAAAATCAGCCGTTTGAAAAAGAAAACCCGGCGAGCGGCCTAGCCGGTCATCAGCGTATGGACTTGATCGACCCGAAGCGCGTTGCTTTCGACATTGACGGGGTGGTGGCCGATACCATGCGGCTTTTTCTGGATATTGCCCAGAGTAGGCATGGCATCAACCATATCGCCTACGAGGATATCACCTGTTACCACCTCGATGAGTGTTTGGAGATTGACGGGTCGGTACTAGTCTGATGTCATCACTTGCCTGCTCGAAGGCCGCTATCAATCGGTGCTCAGCCCCATCGACGACGCGCCGCAGGTACTGCATCGCATGGCGCGCGATCATGCGCCGCTTTTTTTCGTTACCGCAAGGCCGGACGCCCAATTGATGCAGCGCTGGTTTGCGGAAACGTTGGCGCTGGCACCCGCGCAATTTGAAATCGTGGCCACTGGCGCCTACGAAGCCAAAAGAGATGTGCTCCTGGATCGAGGCGTTACCCATTTCGTGGAGGACCGGCTCGAGACCTGTTTCTTCTTACAAGAAGAGGGAATCTCACCGGTGGTGTTCAAGCAGCCCTGGAATCGCGCCCCGCACCCCTTCACAGAGGTTTCTACATGGCAGGAGCTGTCCGCACTCATCGACTGGTAGCTCCCGTGGTTGTTCCCGGATCGCAAACAGTCTTTCAAAGGGTTTGAAGTGACCTCACATTCATTGCAACACGACATCGATGCGTTCATCGAAGCCCTTCGGTCCGAAAGGGGGTATTCGCCGCACACCTGTCGGGCCTATCGCAAAGACCTGGAGGCTTTGGCGGCCTTTGTGGCCGAGGGCCAGGCGCTTGGGGTGGAAAAGCTCCATGTGAGTGACGTGGACGAACTGGCCCTGCGGCGTTATATTGCCTTTTTGCACAAACGGCTTAAAAAAAGTACGATTGCCCGTAAACTGAGTGCGGTACGTTCTTTTTTTCATTTTCTGTTTCGGACCGGCGGGGTTGCGAACAACCCGGCCGTTGCGGTCATGACCCCCAAGCAGGAGCAGCACATCCCCGCCTACCTGCCGGTGGACGATATGTTCCGCTTGCTTGACAACATAAAGCCCAAGGACCTATTGACGGCCAGGAACCTGGCCATGTTCGAGACCCTCTATTCCTGTGGCCTGCGGGTATCGGAACTGACAGGGCTTAATGTGGAGGATGTCGATTTTGACCAGAGCACCGTGCGCGTGCTGGGCAAGGGCAACAAAGAGCGCATCGTGCCGATCGGCGAGACAGCCCTGCGTGCCCTGCGTCACTACCGGCGGCAACTGGCCGCTGCAACGCGCAAGCCGCCCGCGGCGGGCGGCGCGCTCTTTCTCAACTACCGCGGGGGGCGTCTTTCGAGCCGCTCGGTGGCCCGTATTCTCGACAAGACCATTGCCCAATGTGGTCTCAATACCCCGGCTTCGCCCCACGCCCTGAGGCACTCGTTTGCAACCCACATGTTAGATGCCGGGGCCGACCTGCGCATGGTTCAAGAGCTTTTGGGGCATAAGAGCCTCTCTTCCACCCAGCGCTACACCCATGTGAGCATCGATAAACTGATGGCGACCTATGACAAATCCCATCCGCGAAAGTAGGGCCAGCCGCATGCACGCCACCACCATTTTGGCGGTGCGCCGCGCCCCGGTGGTCGTGGTGGCCGGCGACGGTCAGGTGACCCTGGAGAGCAGCATTGTAAAACGCCACGCACGCAAGGTGCGTCGCATCTACAACGACCAGATCGTGGTCGGTTTCGCCGGGGCAACCGCCGACGCCCTCAACCTGGCCGAACGTCTGGAAAAAAAGCTGGAGCGCTACAATGGCAATCTCACCCGTGCCGCCGTGGAGCTGGCACGCGACTGGCGTTCCGACAAATACCTGCGGCGCCTGGAGGCGATGATGATCGCCGTAGATGCCCAGCAGATGCTGCTTGTTTCCGGAAACGGGGATGTGATCGAACCCGACGAGGGGATCATGGCCATCGGTTCAGGGGCCATGGCCGCCCGGGCCGCGGCCCAAGCTTTGCTGCGCCATACCGAACTCGATGCGGAAAGCATCGCGTGCGAGGCGCTTAAGATCGCATCCGAAATCTGCATCTACACCAACGACAGCATCGTGGCGGAGACGCTGTCGGCGACCGAGTAGCGCGGGATGACCGTTTGCCTGGTATTGCAAGGATCGAAATTGGGGTCGTTTTCGAAATCGGAAAATGATTGAGAAACGGATGTTGCGATTTCGATTTCGAAAGGGCAGGGATCCAAATCGATTTAAATAACATTCATGCCGGCACCCTGGATTTTTGGCATTAGGACTAAAAATGGACAATCTAAAACCCGCTGAAATCGTCGCCGCACTGGACAAGTACATCATCGGCCAGGACAAGGCCAAAAAATCGGTGGCCATCGCCTTGCGCAACCGCTGGCGGCGGCGGCAGGTAGCCGAGCCCATGCGGGACGAAATCGCACCCAAGAACATCATCCTCATCGGCCCCACCGGCGTGGGCAAGACCGAGATCGCCCGGCGTCTTTCCAGCTGACCGATTCGCCTTTCATCAAGGTGGAGGCCTCCAAGTTCACCGAGGTGGGCTATGTGGGCCGCGATGTGGAGTCCATGGTCCGGGACCTGGTGGAACTGACCATCAATCAGATGCGAGCAGCGGAGCAGGAGACGCGTGCGCGAAAAGGCCAGCGCAGCTGGCCGAAGAGCGCATGCTGGATCTGCTGCTGCCCAAGCCGGGTCGCGACGTTCGCGGTGGCGAGGAGAACCGCGAAGCGCCTTTCGAATTGGTGACCGGTGACGACAGCCGCCGTCGTCCACGCGAGAAAAGCTGCGCGCCATGTTGCGGGACGGGCAAGCTCGACAACCGCTATGTGGATCTGGATGTCGCCGAGCGGTCGTCACCCATGGTTGAGATTTTTTCCAACATGGGCATGGAGGAGATGGGGATCAATTTTAAGGATATGCTGGGCGGCCTGATGCCCAAAAATACCAAGCGGCGCAAAGTCAAGGTGCCCGAAGGCATGGAGATCATGACCCAGGAGGAGGCCCAGAGCCTGGTCGGACATGGAAGGCGTGGTCAACAGCGCCGTCGAAAGGTCGAGCAGGCCGGGATCATCTTTCTGGACGAGATCGACAAACTGATCGGAACCGGCGGCCGCAGCGGGCCGGATGTCTCCCGGGAGGGGGTTCAGCGCGACCTGTTGCCCATCGTGGAGGGCTCCACCGTCACCACCAAGTATGGGCCGGTCAAGACCGACCACATCCTGTTTATCGCCTCGGGCGCCTTTCATGCGGTCAAAGCCGTCGGATCTGATTCCGGAGCTGCAGGGCCGCTTTCCCATCCGGGTGGAGCTGGACGCGCTGGGTAAGGCGGAGTTTGTGCGGATCCTGACCGAACCCCGCAACGCCCTGTTGCTGCAGTACCTGGCGCTGCTGGAGACCGAAGGGGTACGGCTGCGTATTCACCGACGAGGCCGTGGATGCTGATCGCCATAGTCGCCGAACAGGTCAACGAAGCCACCGAAAATATCGGGGCGCGCCGGTTGCATACGATCATGGAGCATTTGCTGGAAGACCTGTTGTTCGATGCGCCCGACTTGCCGGAAAAAGAGATCGTCATCGACGAGAAATTTGTGGATGTCAAATTAAAAGATATCCGTCACGATGAAGATTTGAGCCGCTATATTCTGTAGCGTGAGACCTATGCACCCAGAAATAGACCAATGACATCCGAAGTTCCCATGATGACCCCCAAGGTCGCCGACATTCTGGTCGAGGCGCTGCCCTATATCCGCCGCTTTGCCGGTATGACCATCGTGGTCAAGTATGGCGGCCACGCCATGGTGGACGAGCAGCTCAAGGACGATTTCGCCCGGGACATCGCGCTGCTCAAATTTATCGGCATGAACCCGGTGGTGGTGCACGGCGGCGGGCCGCAGATCAATCAGGTGCTTGAGCAGATGGGCATCAGCTCCCGTTTTGTGAGGGGCATGCGCCTGACCGACGCACCCACCATGGACGTGGTGGAGATGGTGCTGGGCGGCAAGGTCAACAAGTCCATCGTGGCCCAGATCAACCGCAGGGCGGGCGGGCCGTGGGCCTGAGCGGCAAGGACGGCGGTCTGATCCGGGCCGAAAAACTCAAGATCGTCTTCCAGGAAGATGAAACCAAGCCGCCCGAAATCATCGATCCCGGGCTGGTGGGCGAGGTGACGCGGTCAACCCGGCCATCATCCAAACCCTGACACGGCAGGGCTTCATTCCCATCATCGCCCCGGTGGGCGCCGGCGATCAGGGCGAGACCTACAACATCAACGCCGATCTGGTGGCCAGCCAGATCGCCGTGGCGCTCTCTGCCGGGCGGCTGATCTACATCACCGACGTGGATGGCGTCCTGGACGCCGACGGGCAGCTGATCTCTTCGATCAACCGCCGCCAGATCCGCGCACATGATCGACGACGGGCGTGATCTCGGGCGGGATGATCCCCAAGATCGAATGTGCCCTGGAGGCCCTGGACAAGGGGGTCGAAAAAGTGCCGATCATCAACGGAAAGATGCGACATGCGCTGCTGCTGGAGCTGTTCACCGACCAGGGCATCGGAACGGAAGTGACCCTATGAGCAATGCCGATCATCGATCAGGCCGAAAAGGTGCTGGCGCCACACTTACAAGCGCTTCCCGCTGCGTACTGCTCAGGGGTGAGGGCTGCACGCCTCTGGGACGATCAGAAGGCAAGGCGTACACCGATTTTGTGGCCGGCATCGCCGTGTGCAACCTGGGCCATGCCCACCCGCCGCGTGGCGGCGGCCATCGAGCGGCAGGCCAAACAGTCTGGTGCATGTCTCCAATCTTTACTACACCCAACCACAGGTGGAGCTGGCCCAGTGGCTGGTGGAACAACAGTTTCGCCGACCGGGTCTTTTTCTGCAACAGCGGCGCCGAGGCCAACGAGGCGGCCATCAAGCTGGCCCGCAAATATTTCAAAGACAATGGGCGAGCCCCAGCGCTTTCGCATCATCGTGCCCATGGACGGTCCTTCCACGGCCGAACCATGGCCACCCTGTCGGCCACCGGGCAGGAGAAGATCCGCAAGGGGTTCGACCCGGTGCTGGAGGGATTCGATTTCGTTCCCTTCAACGATGTCGCCGGCCCTGAAGGCCGCCATCGGTCCAGACACGGCGGCGGTGCTGCTCGAGCCGATACAGGGCGAGGGCGGGGTCAATATGCCCGCCGCGGACTATCTGGCCAAGGGTGCGCCGTTTGTGCGACGAGGCCGGCCTGCTGCTGATTTTCGATGAGATCCAGACCGGCATGGGGCGCACCGGAAAGCTCTTTGCGCATCGAGCATTTCGATGTGACTCCGGATATCATGACCCTGGCCAAGGCGCTGGCCAACGGGCTGCCCATCGGCGCCATGCTGGCCACCGAGAAGGTGGCCGAGGCCTTTGTTCCCGGCAGCCCACGCCTCGACCTTTGGCGGCACGCCGCTGGTTACCGCGGCGGCCCTGGAGGTCACCAAGGTGATGGACGAGATGGAGGTGCCCGCACGAGCGGCCGAAACCGGTGCCCATATCAAGGATCGGCTGGCCGAGCTGGCCGATCGGTTCGAGGTCATCAAGGAGGTGCGCGGCCTGGGATTGATGATCGGCATCGAACTGCGCGTGGCGGCCGCGCCGATTGTCGAGATGTGCATGGCGCGCGGTTTTTTCATCAACGCCGTGCAGGAGAACACCATCCGGCTGATCCCACCGTTGATCATCGGCCCTGCTTCGGTAGATGCGTTTGTGGATTGCCTGTTTGAGATATTCGAAGAGATGGAGAAAGGAAAAGGTGCGTGAGCCCAAAAATCGATAAAGTGGTGCTGGCCTACTCCGGTGGTCTGGACACATCGGTGATTTTAAAGTGGCTGGTGGAAACCTATGATTGTGAAGTGGTCACTTTTTCGGCCAATATCGGCCAGGATGAGGATTGGGAGAAGGTTCGGCACAATGCCCAGCGCACCGGCGCCGCCCAGATCTACATCGACGATTTGAGCGAGGAATTCGTGGCCCAGTACGTCTTTCCGGCCTACCGGGCCAACGCGATTTACGAAGGGCAGTACCTGCTGGGCACCTCGCTGGCGCGGCCGTTGATTGCCAAGCGGCAGGTGGAGATCGCCCGCATCGAAAAGGCAGATGCCGTCAGCCACGGCGCCACGGGTAAAGGCAACGACCAGGTGCGTTTCGAGCTGGCCTACCTGGCCTTGGAGCCCAACATCAAGATCATCGCCCCTTGGCGCGAATGGAACCTCACCTCGCGCACCGCCTTGATGGCGTTTGCCAAAAAGCACGGCATCGAGGTGCCCACCACCCATGACAAGCCCTACAGCACCGACTCGAACCTGCTGCATACCAGCTACGAAGGCGGGATTCTGGAAGACCCCTGGAACGCGCCGCCGGATGATATTTTCACGGTGACCCGATCGCCGGAAGCGGCCCCGGACAGTGCCGAGGAGGTTACAGTCGATTTTAAATGTGGCGATGCCGTGGCCGTAAACGGCAAATCACTTTCGCCGGCCGCGCTACTGGGAGAACTCAACCGGCTGGGGGGACGTCACGGCATCGGCCGGGCCGATATCGTTGAAAACCGTTTTGTGGGCATGAAGTCTCGGGGGGTCTACGAAACCCCGGGCGGTCACATCTTACGGGTGGCCCACATGGCGCTGGAATCAATTACTCTGGACCGGGAGGTGCTGCACCTGCGTGACTCGCTGGTACCTCGGTATGCCGAGCTGGTTTACTACGGCTTCTGGTTCGCCCCGGAGCGCGAAATGCTGCAGACCATGTTCGACGAGATGCAGCAGCCGGTAAACGGCCGGGTGCGCCTCAAGCTTTACAAGGGTAACTGCATCGTGTTGGGACGCCAATCGCAAGACTCGCTCTATCGGGAGGATTTCGCCACTTTCGAGGACGATTCGGTCTACAGCCAGAAGGACGCCGAAGGGTTCATCCGCCTGAACGCCTTACGGCTGCGCATTGGCCGCATGCTCAAAAACAGCCGGCCATAGGAGGTCAGCGCATGGCCACCAAACTATGGGACGGGCGCTTTGGTGCCAAAACCGACCGCTTGGTGGAGTCGTTCACCGCCTCGGTGCAGGTCGACAAACGCCTCTATAAATACGATATCCAGGGCAGTATGGCCCACTGCCGCATGCTGGCCGAAACTGGTGTGCTGAGCGCCGAAGAGGCAGCGCAGCTGGTGGAAGGGCTGGCGCGGATTCAGCGCGAGATCGAGCGCAACGAGTTTGCGTTCAGCGACGCGCTGGAAGACATTCACATGCACATTGAGGCGCGCCTGCTTGAGATCGTGGGCAAAGTGGCCCTCAAGCTGCACACCGCCCGCAGCCGCAATGATCAGGTGGCCCTGGACCTGCGCCTTTTTTTGCGCGACAATCTCAAGTTGCTGATCAGTGGCCTGCAACATTTACGGACGGTGCTTATGGAACTGGCCCAGGCCAAGGCCGACATTATTTTGCCGGGATACACCCACCTGCAGCGGGCTCAGCCGATTTTGCTGGCCCACCACTTCATGGCCTACTACGAGATGTTCAGCCGCGACCAGCAGCGCCTCACCGAGACGCTCGGGCGCGTCAACGTGATGCCCTTGGGGGCGGCGGCCCTGGCCGGCACCACCTATCCCATCGACCCCGCACTGACGGCGCGCCTTCTGGGATTTGACCGCGTTGCCGCCAACAGCGTCGATGCCGTGGCCGACCGCGATTTTATTGTTGAATTTCTGGCCGCGGCCGCCATCGCCATGATGCACCTGAGCCGTATGGCCGAAGAGTTGATCCTGTGGTCGTCGAGCGAGTTCGGTTTTATTACCCTGCCCGATGCCTTTGCCACGGGCAGCAGCATCATGCCCCAGAAAAAAAATCCCGACGTACCCGAACTGGTGCGCGGAAAGGCCGGGGGCGTATTTGGCCACCTGGTGGCCATGCTGACCACCATGAAATCCTTGCCCCTGGCGTACAATCGGGATATGCAGGAAGACAAGCGCCCTCTTTTCGAGACCGTGGACACGCTTGGCGCCTGTGTTGAAATCGTGGCGCGCATGCTGCCCGAGTTGACCTTTAATCGCGACACCATGCGCGCGGCCGCCGGCCGGGGTTTTCTCAACGCCACCGATCTGGCCGACTATCTGGTCGAAAAGGGGGTCGCCTTCCGGGATGCCCATAACCACGCCGGCCGCCTGGTGGCTCTTGCGCTGGAACAAGGCAAAGAGTTGGACGATCTGACCATCGATGAGATGCAGGCGGTCAGCCCTCTGATCGAAGCGGATGTTTTCGAGGCGCTTTCGCTTGAAACGGTGGTCAACCGTCGCACCTCCATGGGCGGGACCGGTGCCGAAAGGGTGGCCGCCGCCGTTGCCGCAGCCAAATCACAGTTAGAGAAAGAGATGACCGATGACGAGTAGCGTAATTGCAATCCATAGAGTTGGCAATCGCCAGGTTTTGGCCACGGCCAGTCGTTTTCGTGCAATCCCCCTGGTCCTGGGAATTTTTCTATGCATCACCCTCAGTGCCTGCGGCGTTAAAAAGCCGCCGGTGGCGCCGCGCGCCACGGCGCCCGGCGCGGTCACCGACCTTCGGTACCAACAGGAAAGAAACCAGGTGTTGCTGGCTTGGTCGATACTAAAAGGGGAGGCAGCCGGCTCCAGCGGGCTGAGCGGCTTTAACATTTACATGGCACAGTATCCAGTGGATCAGAAAGATTGCGCCAATTGCCCGCTGCTGTTTCGGCGCATCGGGCAGATTGGCGAGGGCGACCTTTATGAAAACGGATTACTGCGTGAAACCTTAAGCTTCGCCTGGTCGGTTGCCCCCGGCTATCATTACGCCTTCAAAGTAATGGCGGTGGGTAAGAACGGGCAGTTGGGACTTGAGTCCAACACGGTGTCATTCGATTTTTTACCGTCATGAATGAAGTCACTCACCATCTGGTTTGCATCAGCGTCGGTTCCAATCAGGGCGACAAGCTGGAAAACTGCCGTCGGGCGATCATCGCCCTGACCAGTTGCGGTGATGCCGCCTTGCGCTCGCGTTCGCCCTTTTACCGCACGGCGCCCGTTGATTACGAGGAACAGGATTGGTTCGTCAATGCGGTACTTTTCATTGAAACCAGTTTGAACCCCAAGGCGCTGCTCGATCGTCTCAAGGCCATCGAGCGCGGCGCCGGGCGGAAGCGGGACGGTATTCGATTCGGGCCGCGGCCCCTGGATCTCGATATTCTGTTTTTCGACGACCTCGTTCTAAAGAGTGCTGAAATCACCATTCCACACCCGCGCCTTCACAAGCGGCGATTTGTGTTAAAGCCGTTGTGTGATATTGATCCACATTGGCAGCACCCGACCCTGGGCTGCGATGTTCAGACGCTGCTCGAACGCCTGCCGGCCGATGAGCAGCCGGTGGAGCGGGTGCCATTATAGTGTCGCGTCACGCTCTGAAATGCCGCATTTTGCTTGCCCTTTTTCGCGTCTGCTGCGTTACGCTTTCAGACATATAGGAGAAAACTATATGTCAAAAAGTGTGCCTTGCAGACACAAAAAATTGCGGCGCAACCTTACGACATTTCAAACGTGACGCGACACTAGGCATAACCGGGTAAGGTCCCCCTGTGGAATCGGAGCGAGGTGGCGATGGTTAGACTTCTTATTTTTGTGCTGATCGGCTATCTTGTGCTGCGGACCGCAAGCCGCTGGTTTCTGACGGGTAGTTCATCGAACCGTGACCATGAGTTGATCGACGACGAGATGGTACAAGACCCCGTTTGTGACATGTACGTGCCGCGACAAGAGGCGCTCAGCCTTCACCACAACGGCGATATTCACTATTTTTGCAGCGAGACCTGCCGTAAGGCGTTCAAAGAGCACCTCACAGAAGGTGAGGATGCCAACCATAACCCCCAAGGGCCGGACGAGAGACCATGAAGCAAACCGGACAGCCAGAGATCTTTAGCGGTGAAACCCTAAAGGATAAATTGCTCCATCCCAACGCCCTGACCTTTTACCGAATCGTGGCGATACCGGGGCTGATTTTACTAATGAATTGGCCCAACCGGGTCTCTTCGCTGCTGGCCGGGCTGCTTTTCAGCGCCGCGGCCATCACCGATTATCTGGACGGTTGGTACGCCCGCAAGCTGGGACTGGTTTCCAATTTTGGCAAGATCATGGACCCCCTGGCCGATAAACTACTGGTCTCATCGGCCCTGATCATGCTGGCCGCCCATGGGCGTGTGGCTGCCTGGATAGTGTGCGTGATCATCGGACGCGAGATCGCCGTGACCGGCCTGCGCAACTTCATCGCCGAACAGCGGCTGGATCTGTCGGCCTCGGATCTGGGAAAATATAAAACCGGTTTCCAAATCGCCGCCATCATTCCGCTGTTGATCCATTTCAACTTTCTCGGGCTCGATGCCCACGCCATCGGCACTTTTTTCATCTGGTGCGCGCTGTTTTACACGGTCTGGTCGGGGGTGGACTATTTCTACCGTTTCCGGGAGGTGTTCTGACCCGATCGTCTCGTCCAATCGCAGCCGCGCTAAGTGCTCCTGTTCGTAAAAACGGTGACATAATGAGGGCGTCAAGGCGCCGGGCTGACAAGGCGCGGAAAATAAGCAATATCGGGAATATTGCGTTTTTTCGCAACGCCGTTAGCCCGGATGGATTGGCGGCCGAATGTCGTCGTATTTGCGAATAGGTGCACTAAGCGTGGGCGCCGGTAATCAGCCTGTTGGTGTTATCCGGGCCGGACGATCTATTACGGCGGCGAAACCGTGATCGTAAAGCAGCGCCTGTCGATTTTTCATTGACATCGATGGGTAAAGCGGTTAATTAGGCATCACATTGAGCGGGAATAACTCAGTGGTAGAGTGCGACCTTGCCAAGGTCGAAGTCGCGGGTTCAAATCCCGTTTCCCGCTCCATTTTTTTATGGCGGCATAGCCAAGTGGTAAGGCAGCGGTCTGCAAAACCGCTATACCCCGGTTCGAATCCGGGTGCCGCCTCCACGCAAAACGCCCCTCGTGATTCGGCATCTCTGTCACTCTCTTAAGTCTATCCTCTCTATAGCCTCCGTTTCAACAAATGGTGTCAAGAATTGTCCGATTGTGATAAAAATAACAGCTTAAGCCATTCGCGAGGAGGAAACCATGCCCAACCAACCTAAGCTTGTTATCGCCTTGGTCGTTACTCTCATTTTTATTGTCGGATGTGTCGGACGCGCTGTAAATAGTGACAGCCAGGAGGCAAGTCCGGTACCGCCGCCGGCATCAGAGAAGCAAGTTGCGGCCGAAAAGGGTATTGAGGAGCGTATGGAGCGCCAGCAGCCTTATGTAATGGATCAGGTTATCGTTAAATTCAGCGACACCATGACCGCAGAAGCGGTGCAGCACCTGGTCGACGAGCATGGATTGACCCTGAAAAAAACGCTGGGCATGCACGGTCTCTACCTGCTGGCCATCCCCGACGGCAGGGGCGTCGATGAGGTGATCGAGGCGCTCGAAGCCGATGAACGGGTCACCTATGCCGAGCCCAACTATATCCTCAAGACCGATCAATAATACAAGGGTTTGAAATGAAACGACCGTATGGATTGTTGACCTTATCTTCGTTTGTCATATTGATTCTTTGGACGGTGGCCTCACCGCTGGAGGCACTTGAGTTGCAATCGGTAAAAAAGCTGGCCGCGCTTGAAAACGCCACCACCGTATCGCACCAAGGGGGCGAATATGTGCCCGGTGAGGTGCTGGTGAAATTTCGCAGTAACGGCGATGCCATGCAGACCGAGGCGCTGATGGTCACCCTGGGGACCGAGCAAAAAGAGCAATCTGAAAGGCATCGGTATTAAACATTTTCAGCTGCCGCGCGGCATGTCCGTAGCCGAAAGCATCGCCAGGCTGGCCGATGATTCCCGAATCGAATATATCGAGCCCAACTATCTTTTTTGGCCCACGGCTGTGCCCAACGACCCCAATTTCGGCGCCCAGTGGGGGCTTCGCAACACCGGTCAGGCTGTCAATGGCCAGGCAGGAGTCCCGGGCATGGACATCAAGGCCGTGGGAGCTTGGGACATCGTCCGTGGCAGCAGCAACATCGTCATCGCCGTGATCGACACCGGCGCCGATATCGACCATGGCGATATCCGCCCCAACCTATGGGTCAACCCGGGTGAACTAGGCGGTAGTTCGCTGAGCAATTGGAGCGCTAACGGCGTTGATGACGACAACAACGGTTATGTGGATGATATCGTAGGCTGGGATTTTTCCTTTAACGTCAACGATCCGCGGGACCTGCTCGATGGTCACGGCACCCATGTGTCGGGCATTGCGGCGGCGGCCGGCAACAACGGTGCCGGTGTTACTGGAGTGGCTTGGAAGGCGAGAATCATGCCCCTGGCCGTTCAAGACTATAACACGGGGGCGCTGCCTATTTCCGCCATTATCGCGGCCCTGGCTTATGCCAACAACATGGGGGCGCATGTCATCAACATGAGCTTCGGGTCAAACCAGTATTCGCGTGCCTTGGAAGATGCCATCAAGCAGGTGAACGGCGCGGTCATGTGCGCCGCCGCCGGCAACGAAAACAGTAACAACGATGCCGTGCAGCACTACCCATCCAACTTTCCTAAAAACAATCTGATCGCCGTGACCGCTTTCAACCAAAACGGCGCCATTGCCGGTTATTCCAATTACGGGGCCTCCACTGTGGACGTGTCGGCACCGGGCTCCAATATCCTCAGCACCGTTCCCGGCGGCGGCTTTGGTTTCCTGGGCGGCTCCTCCATGGCGTGCCCTTTTGTGGCCGGTTTGGCCGCACTGCTCAAAGCCAAAAACGGCGGCCTGGGCGCCGGGCAGATCGTCTCAACCATTATCCGGACGAGTGTGCGCCAGGAGAACTCTCCCAAACCTATCGCCGGCGGACGGATTAACGCCCTGGCGGCCCTGCAGGGCGCGGGCGATGGGGGCGATGGCGGTGGTGATGATGATGGGGGCGGCGGTTGCTTCGTCGATACATTGTACAAGGTGTCGCCCAAAGGTGACCGGCGTTAGCGCGATGCAGGCCGAGATCCTGGCCACAGGCGATGAGATCCGCACCGGCGCCCTGGTTGACAGCAATTCGGCCCATATCGCCGAAGCGCTCGAATCTCTGGGCATCAAGGTGGTGCGCCACACCAGTTTGGGCGACGACCTGCAAGGGTTGCGAACCGCCTTTGGTGAGGTCGCTACCCGGGCTGATTTGTGCGTGGTGACCGGCGGATTGGGTCCTACCAGCGATGACTTGACAACGGCCGCCGCCGCCCGGGCCGCGGGGGTCGACCTCGTTTTGAACGCCGAAGCCTTGGCCGCCATAGAAGCCTTTTTCAGGCGGCTCAAGCGGCCCATGAGCGACTCCAACCGTAAGCAGGCATTGTTGCCGGCCGGCGCCCTCATGCTGCCCAACCCTTTGGGGACGGCACCCGGCTTCGCACTGACAATCGGCCGCTGCCGTTTCTATTGCCTGCCGGGGGTGCCGCCCGAGATGCGGCGCATGCTCGCCAAAGAGGTGATCCCTCTAATTTTGCAGCACCAGGGTGCCCAACGGGAGATATCGCTGGTCAAGACCCTGTCCACTTTCGGATTGCCTGAATCGGTGGTGGGTGAGCGGGTAGCCGGGGTGGAAAACCGTTTCAGGGCCGTTAAACTGGGATTGCGGGCCAAGTTTCCCGAGATCCAGGTCAAGCTCTACCTGCATGGCCGTGATGAAAAGACCCTCATGCGGCAGCTCGAAGAGGCCACCGCCTGGGTGCGAGCGCGACTGGAAAACCGCATCTTCAGTGAAACCAATCGACCCATGGCGGCCGTGGTGGGCGAGCTGCTGAAGGCGCGCGGAGAGACGGTGGCCGTGGCCGAAAGCTGCACCGGCGGGCTGATTTCGCACTGGTTGACCAATGAGCCTGGCAGTTCCGCCTATTTTTTGTTATCGGCCGTCACCTATGCCAACCCGACCAAGATCGACCTGCTGGGCGTGGATCCGATCACCATCGATACCCACGGCGCGGTTTCACTGGCCACTGTGGGTGAAATGGCGGCCGGTGCGCAGCGCATCAGCGGCGCCGACCACGCTATTGCCACCAGCGGGATTGCCGGCCCGGATGGCGGCAGCGCCGAAAAACCAGTGGGCACCGTCTGCGTGGGGTTGGCCACAGGCGGCACGGTGCACACGGCGCAATATCTATTTGCCATCGGCAATCGCCTGATGAAGAAAAAACTGTTTGCCATGGTGGCTCTGGATAAGTTGCGACGCCACCTGCAACGTTTGCCCGAACTCCAGTTTTCCGGGTTCGAACCCCACGGAAAAGTCTAAATCATTCATCACAAAAACCCGAACGCCAAATAGAACTCAATACCCAATTCCCTATGCGCCTGAAGTCGCCGGCGTTGTCTGATCTGTTTATGGTTGGGATATTAAAATGGGTGGATCATCTCCCGATTGGTTGTAGTATTGGGAGCAATACCGATAGTTACGCCTTTATCGACTTATTTCGGATTCAAGGGTTCAAGGGGCCAAGGGGCCAAGTGAAATTCTAAAGAATTTCAAGGAATTGAACGTTTGGAAAAAGTCATACCGACTCTGTTTGGAGATTTACAGAATAACAGCAACATTTCCAAAGGAAGAAAAATAGGGGCTGACATCACCAATCAGAAGATCGGTTGTTTCGATTCCCTCAAATATAGCAGAGGGATATGGACGAAAGACAACCCTGGATTATATCCGGATGCTTTATATATCTTATGGTTCTGTTTGCGAGTTGGAAACACAGCTATTATTGGCGGGGGATTTGGATTTAATTGAAAAAGGTGAAATGGAAACGATAAAAAACGACATAGCAGACGTAGAAAGAATGCTAAAAGCATTGATAAAGTCATTAGAAAACAAACCCTTGGACCCTGCCGGAGGCAGGTAAACCTTGACCCCTTGAATCCTTGGCCCCTCTTCTCCAACTAAATTGGAGAAGAACCAAATGGGTTTTTGTATTTTGGGATATTTTCGTTTTGCCATTTGTGATTAATGCAGTCGGTTGGCGGAAGATGTTTATTTGAGGTGTTCTGCAAACCATGCCACGGTGGTATCGATAAAGTGAGCCTGGTGCTGCGGGTCGCTCATGCGATGGTCACCGTTTTGCTGAATGTAGAGCCGTTTGGGCGCCCGGGCCATGGCGTGGATCTCATGGGCGTGGGAGACGGGTACGATCACGTCGCGGTCACCGTGAAACAGAAGCAGGTGGTGAACAGTTTTCAAGCAGCCGGTGATGTCAAACTGAAGGCGTCGCCTGAAGTTCGGGTCTGAGAGAAGGGCGGGCGCCGCCGGGTCGGCGATGGCCTCTTTCAGGGCGTTTGACCGGACCGGGGCCGCCACCGTGACCACGGCTCGGGCCTTGACCGCTTCCGCCATCGCCAGCGTTACCGAACCGCCGTAGCTGCTGCCAAAGAGCCCTAACGGGGCACGTGCAGGAAGGTGATCGTGGGCCCAGGCTACGGCCGCCACCAGATCGCCGCAGCGGCCGTCGAATGTGGTGTCGGTGACGATATCGCCCCGGCTTTGACCGCAGCCGCGGTGATCAAAACGCAGGTAGGCCAGGTCGGCGGTGATGCAGCGCTCGGCCAAAGCGAGCTGTTTGGGGGAGGTGCTGTCGCTGAGCAGGCCGTGCAAACCGATAACAAGGGGCGCGTCGGCGGCCGCGGGACGGTGCAACGTGCCGGATAGTTGCAGCCCCCGGCTGTGAAAACGAATCGATTCTGACATAGTCCAGGAGCATATCGAAAAGATGGCGTTGAAAAAAGGTCAAATATTCGAAATCGAGATCGAGACGATTGCCTTTGGCGGCCGCGGACTGGGCCGCCTGGAGGGGATGGCGGTGTTCGTGGACCAGGCCCTGCCCGGTGATCGCGTGCGTGCCCGGGTGGTTCGCAAAAAAAAGCGCCATGCCGAAGCGCGCATGGTCGAGTTGCTCGAACCGTCGGCCGACCGGGTCGACCCGCCCTGTCCATACGTAGGCTGGTGTGGGGGCTGCAAGTGGCAAGCCTTGAAATACGAACGCCAGCTCGTTTACAAACGGGATCAGGTCGAAGAGGCCCTGGGTCACATTGCCGGCATCGATAGGGTTTCTGTACACCCCACCTTGGCGTCGCAGCAGGTCTACCACTACCGCAATAAAATGGAGTTTTCCTGCGCCGACCGGCGCTGGCTGCTGCCGGCGCAGATGGGCGACAGCACTATTGATACCGGCTTCGCCTTGGGACTGCATGTGCCGGGCACCTTTTACAAGGTGCTCGACATCGAGGCCTGCCTGCTGCAGCCGGATCTGGGTAACCAGCTGCTCGACACGGTACGGCGCCACATGCGTGCCTCGGGCCGTCCACCTTACGGCCTCAAGAGCCATGTAGGTTTCTGGCGATTTTTGATGCTGCGACACGCCGTGGCCCATGACCATTGGATGGTCAACCTCGTCACCAGCGAAGAGGACCGTGAGACGGTTCAACCCTTGGCCGATGACTTGGTGATGCATTATCCTCAAGTGGTTTCGGTGGTCAACAACATCAGCGACCGCCGCGCGGCCATTGCCGTTGGCGAGCGTGAGATCCTGTTGGCCGGCGAGCCGGTATTGCGCGAGTCCGTCGCGGGGTTGCAGTTCAACGTTTCCGCCAACTCCTTTTTTCAGACCAACACCCTCGGGGCCGCCGCCTTGTACGGTGTTGTGGAGCGAATGGCCGATCTGCAGGGCACCGAACAGGTGCTGGATCTGTACAGCGGCACGGGCGCCATCTCCATCTATCTGGCCGCGCGGGCCAGGTCGGTGGTGGGATTTGAGTGGACGGCTGCCGCCGTGGCCGACGCCGAGATCAACTGCCGCCTCAACGGTTTGACCAATTGCCGCTTTGTCGAGGGCGATGTGCTCAAGCAGTTGCCGGCTTGGGAGCGACCCGTGGATGTGATGATCATCGACCCGCCCCGGGTGGGCATGCACCCCAAAGTGCTCAAACAGGTGATTGACCTGGCCCCGGGCCGTATCGTATATGTATCGTGTAATCCAGCCACGCTGGCCCGCGATCTGCTGGCGTTAAAAACCTGCTACCAAGTGGCTGAAGTGCAGCCGGTGGACCTGTTCCCCCACACCTGGCATATCGAAGCGGTGGCCCGATTGGAGAAAATCAACCCGTAAGCGAGCCGAGTGTTTCGGCGCTTGCAATCGTTTTTTCGAGAACGAAGTAAGAAGGCATATTCTGATGACAGACGTGAACGACGTTGTCTTGCTGCATATTGACGAAAAACCGGCCGCATTCGCGCGCATCGAACGCATCGAGCCGGATCAGAAGCCGGGATGGTACCATGTTACCCTGCTGCTGTTGCAGATTCCACTGCAGACTGTCACCTGGATCTTACGCGACGGTTACATCGAGGGTGAACCATACACCATGGGCGGGCGTCCCATGCGTTTAGAGCCGGTGGTGGCACCCGGGCCGGGTGATCAACCCGGGACGAAAATTGAACCGGACGGGACCCTGGTACCCACATACGACACCAAAGCAGCAACCACTAAAAAAACCGGTACCGCAAAAGTCATCTCCTTCAACGATCTGAAAAAATCATAGCCGGGGCCGCATGGCGCCATCATTCCGCTCGGTCATCTCCGCCTCTCGCCGAACCGACATCCCCGCTTTTTACATGCCGTGGTTCATGGATCGCGAGGCGCGCGGCAGGTTCGACCTGGTCAACCCTTTCAATGGCCGTGTGCGGACCTTCGAAGCTAATCCCGGTACAGTGCACACGATCGTGTTCTGGTCGAAAAACTACGATCCTTTTCTATCGCAAGGGTGCGGTGAGGCGTTGCAGCGCCGAGGCTACAATCTTTTTTTTCATTTTACGCTAAACTCGGCCGCGTCCGATCTCGAACCGCGCCTGCCCGCTTTGGACGCGCGCCTGTCTCAGCTGGCGGAACTGAGCCAGCGGTTCGGCCCGGCCTGCATCAACTGGCGCTTTGACCCCGTCTGTTTTTATCGGCGCAGGGGTGAACCGCGGGTCAGAGATAATTTGGGCGATTTCAATATCATCGCGGCAACGGCCGCCAGATTGGGTTTGTCGCGCTGCACGACCAGCTTTGTGGATCTCTACCCCAAGGTGCGGCGGCGCGCCCGCACCCAGGGACTTGAATTCGTTACGCCGTCCGACGAGAAACGGCAACAGGTGCTGACGATGATGGTCGAGGTGCTTGCGCCGCTCGGCATCGAGTTGGCGACCTGCTGCGAGGCGCGCGTTCATGCCGAGACAAATGGTTTACACGGTGTGCAGCCCGCGGCCTGTATCGATCATGGGTTGCTGACTGCCCTTGGCGGCGGAGGACTCTCACAACGGCGTGATCGCGGCCAGCGAATCAAGCAGGGCTGTGGCTGCCACCAAGCGCTGGATGTGGGCGATTATCACCGGCACCCTTGCGGCCACGGCTGTCTCTTTTGTTACGCCAATCCGGTGAGCAGTGAGCCTGTGAATCAGTCGATCGACGAACTGGCGGCAGTTAAGAAAGTAGGTTAGTATTGTTATGATAAAGGTTTCAATATAAAGAATTTTGTGGGTTAGGTCGATAAAGCAATGACGCCTCAAAGCTTCAGCATCGGTTCCGTTCAAATCTTTCCGCCTACGGTGATGGCGCCTTTGGCCGGCATCACCAATTTGCCTTTTCGGCTGATTGCCAAGCGGTGGGGGGCAGGGCTGGTGTGTTCGGAGATGATCAGCGCCAACGGGCTGGTGCACCAATCCCAGAAGACCGTACGCATGCTCGACAGTGCGCCTGAAGAGCGACCTCTGTCGGTGCAACTCTTCGGTGCCGATGCGGCCATCATGGCGCGTGCCGCCGCCATGGTGCAGCGTGCCGGGGCCGATCTGATCGATATCAATTTTGGCTGCGCCGTGCGCAAAGTCGTCAAAACCGGCGCTGGGGCGGCCTTGATGAAAGACCCGCGGCGCACCGGGCAGATTCTTGAGGCCGTGCGACGGGCCGTGTCGATCCCGCTGACCATCAAGATCCGCAGCGGGTGGACCACCGACGGTGTCCAGGCCCTGCAAATTGCCCGAATCGCCCATGAATGCGGCGTGGATGCCATCGCCGTGCACCCCCGAACGGCGGTCCAGGGCTTTCGTGGTTCCGCCGACTGGGCGCTCATCAGTCGTGTGCGCGAGGTCGTGCCGATTCCAGTGATCGGTAATGGCGATATCACCTGCGCCGGGCACGCCCGGGCCATGTTTGATCAAACCGGCTGTGATGCGGTGATGATCGGCCGGGCGGCCATCGGCAACCCCTGGCTGTTTGCCGAAGTTCGTGCCGAGCTGAACGGCAATCCGGCGCCCGTGGTGGATGCCGCCTGCCGCCACCAGGCCATGGTGCATTACCTGGATGCCTCGATCGCCTACTATGGTGAAACCCATGGTTGCCGCATCATGCGCAGCCGGTTGGGATGGTTTGTCAAAGGGATGCCCCACAGCAGTCGCTTTCGAGAGGCCATCACCCACCTGGCCACTC
Organism: uncultured delta proteobacterium; assembly: GCA_963783425.1. GTDB lineage: Bacteria > Desulfobacterota > Desulfobacteria > Desulfobacterales > QNYZ01 > CAWANO01. The sequence goes on along the minus strand of CAWANO010000001.1, from coordinate 1,044,216 downwards.
GTGATGAAGCGTTGGCGGTGATTGACGATTTTTTTCAGACTGACGACGCTTCGCTTCAGCCGCCGCGATAGCCGATCACCGCCTTGACGATGGTGGGTCTGATTGTGTACTAACCATTGAAACTTTAATAGCAAGCGTTTGAATTTAAAGCGCAAGTGCCGACGTGAGCAAATGATCCATCCGGACAACCCGGTTGTGCCGAACATTTACCTGAAGGAGTTGTGATGTCATCGGTGGAAGAACAGATCCTGCGGGCCTCCAAGGAGATTATCGTCAAATTTATCGAAACCGGGCGGATTTCGCCGACTACGTTTTCGGACAACTTTGTCGAGATCTATGAAACCATCAACAAGGTGGTTACCCAGCATGCGCACAAACCCCCGGTTGTGGGCGAGAGTGTTGATCAATCTACCGTTCCTGAAAAAGGGCGCCGGAAAAAAAGATAAGAGGAGGTTTAGATGGACGATTTTGATGATTCGTTGGCGGGGAATGAGCGCGCGGCGGATGCGCAGCGGGTGTTGTGTGTTGACGAGAGCTGCACCGGAACCATGGGGAGCGATGGCCGCTGTCGGGTTTGCGGAACGGTGATTGAGACCGATGTTCGGTTCGAGATGGTCGATGATACTGAAGTGCTGGAAGCCGAGCCGGCGGCGGGAAACGGGCCGGAGCCGACGGGTGACAGTGCGGCATCGGACAGCACCGGTGATGATGACTGGCATCTGCGGGAGTTGTGCCCGGATGAGAGCTGCATCGGCACGCTCGGAGAGGATGGGCGCTGCCGGGTGTGCGGTCGATCGAAGGTGACGACGTAGTCTAAATTAAAATGGGTTCTACTGATTTCCAAACCCGTTATGGTCATCGCAATCGGGGCACTGCCAGGTAATGCCATTGCAGGACATGCCCCAAAAGTTCTCTTCCATGCAATCCTGGCAGATGGCGAACCCGCACCGGCAGCGCCAGTAAAAGGGCATGGTTCGTCCGCAGCAGGTGCAGGCCTTGGGCTTTTGACGCCGTCTGCGGGCATTTTGAGGGCGGGTTGTCATCGCGTGTTTGCAGCCTGTATTAATGTAAATCTTTAAGCCCGAAAAATCTAAGCCACCGCCCGGGGCTTGTCAATCCAGCCTGAACTCTGGAGGAAGGAAAAAGCCGCATGCCGGAAAAAAAAGCGAACCCGCAGGCCGGCCTGTTTGATGCCGATCAGCCCACGCTTTACCTGATCGATGGCACGGCCTACATCTACCGCGCTTATCACGCCATCCGCAATCTGTCGAACTCAAAAGGCATGCCTACCAACGCCATTTTCGGTTTCACGCGCATGTTGCTCAAGCTGATGGCCGACAAGTCACCCCGATACGTGGGGGTTTTTTTCGATGCCAAGGGACCTACTTTTCGTCACGAACGCTATCCTCAGTACAAAGCCAACCGCCCGCCCATGGCCGACGACCTGGCTGCCCAGATCCCCCACATCAAGCGTGTCGTGGACGCCTTCGGATTGAAGGTGTGTGAGGTGTCCGGTTTCGAGGCCGACGACCTGATCGGCACCGTGGCCCGCAAGGCGGAGGACCGGGATTTTCAGGTGGAAATGGTGACCGGCGACAAGGATTTCGTTCAGTTGGTGACGGAAAAGACCGAGATATGGGACCCCATGAAAGAGCAGCGCATCGATATGGCGTCGATCCGTGACCAGTTCAAGCTCGAGCCGCGCCAAATCATTGATGTAATGGGCTTTTCCGGCGACAGCGCCGACAACGTTCCCGGTATTCCGGGCATCGGGCCCAAAACCGCTCTGGCCCTGATTCAGCGATTTGAGAGTATGGATGCCCTCTATGCCGGGATCGAACGGTTGAAGTTGAGCCCCAAACAGCGCGAGCGTCTGGTCGAGTTCAAGGAACAGGCCCTGCTGAGCCGCGAACTGGTGACCATTGATACCTCGGCGCCGATCGATTTCGACGCCGGGGATTTCAAGGTGCCCGAACCGGATCGCGCCGCCTTGACCCAGTTGTTTCAGGAATTTGAGTTCCGTCAGCTACAGGAGCAATATTTTGACGCCCAGCAGCGGGTCGACAAGCGTTATCAGGCGGTGTTGACGCTGGACGAACTGGCATCTTTGGCCGCTCAGTTGGCATCGGTTTCCATATTCGCACTGGACACGGAGACGACCTCTCAGAATCCCATGCTGGCCGAGCTGGTGGGAATATCCGTGGCCTTTAAGCCGCACGAGGCCTTTTACATCCCCGTGGGGCATCGCTACCCGGACGCACCCCGGCAACTGACCATCGCGCAGGTCAAGCAGCACCTGCAGCCACTGCTCAAGGATCCGGCCATCGCCAAGGTGGGCCAGAACATCAAATATGACTGGGCCGTGCTCGAACGCCACGGCTTCGAACTGGCCGGCGTGAACTTCGACACCATGGTGGCCTCTTATCTGTTGAACCCCTCCATGCGTGGTCATGGCCTCGATCAGATCGCCCTCAACTACCTGGGACACAAGAACATTACCTACAAAGAGACCGTGGGGGCCGACAGGCAGAAACTGGGTTTCCAGGGGGTCAGACTGGACAAAGCGGCGCCCTATGCCGCCGAGGACGCCGACGTCACCCTGCTGGCGCGCAACCGCTTGCAGCCCAATTTGGAAGCGCTGGGGCTGATGCCGCTTTTTGACGAAGTGGAGATGCCGCTGGTGGCGGTGCTCATGCGTATGGAGCAACGGGGCGTGTGCGTGGACCGGGCCCGCTTGCGCGCCCTGTCAGAACAGTTTTTCAATGAGATCAAAGTGCTCGAGGCTCAAATCTGGAACACTGCGGGCGAGGAGTTCAACGTCAACTCATCGCAGCAGCTGGGTAAGGTGCTGTTTGAAACCCTGGGTCTGCCGGTACAAAAAAAGACCCGCAAGCGAACGGGTTACTCCACCGACGTGGAGGTGCTACAGGCCCTCGAAAGCCACCACGAGCTGCCCGGCCTGGTCATTCGCTACCGCACCCTGGGAAAGCTGAAAAGCACCTATGCCGACGCATTGCTGGAGATGATCCACCCGCAAACCGGGCGCATCCACACCTCCTTCAACCAGACCGTGGCCGCCACGGGGCGGTTAAGCAGCTCAGACCCCAATCTGCAGAACATTCCCATCCGCACCGAAGAGGGGCGCCAGATCCGCAGCGCTTTTATCGCACGCGACGACTGGGTGCTGCTCTCGGCCGACTATTCACAGATCGAGCTGCGCCTGCTGGCCCATTTTAGCCAGGACCCGCGCCTGCTTCGGGCTTTCACCCATGATGAGGATATTCACACCCACACGGCGGCCGAGGTGTTCGAAACCGAACCCGAGGCGGTCAGCGCCGAATTGCGCCGCCAGGCCAAGGTGATCAATTTCGGTATTATCTACGGCATGGGCGCTTTTAGCCTGGCTAAGGAGCTGGCGATCAGCAACAAGATGGCGGCCACCTTCATCGACAACTATTTTGCCCGCTACCAAGGGGTCAAACGCTTCATCGACGAAACCATCGCCGAGGCGCACGAAAGCGGCCGTACCAGCACCCTGCTGGGGCGTATCCGGTTGCTGCCGGAAATCAACAGCCGCAACTACAACATGCGCGCCTTTGCCGAACGCACCGCCATTAACACGCCCATCCAGGGCAGCGCCGCCGATTTGATCAAGGTGGCCATGATCAACATGGACCGGCATTTGCGCCAGGGTGGATTGCGCTCGGCCATGCTGCTGTCGGTGCACGACGAGATCGTTTTCGAGGTGCCGCCCGACGAACTGGATCAGATGAAAAGGCTGGTGACCGACACCATGGAACAGGTGTGGCAGTTGGATGTGCCGCTCAAAGTCAACGTGGCCTGGGGCAGGAATTGGGCTGAGGCGCATTAGGCGGCCGGTCAGTGGGCTGGCGCACCAGTCTTGCGGTGGTCTTGACAAGCAATCAATTTCATTTGCCGGCAGAACTCATTATTCCCCTTACGGCCGCCGGAATATCGGCCGGCAGGACCACGACCTTTGAGTTTTGGGAATTTGAGAGGCTTTTCATGGCCTCCACATATTTCTCACCGAGCAGGTAAACCACGGGCATCTCATTGTTCTGAATCGCCTCGGTCACTTTATGGATCGCCTGTTGGCTGGCCTCCGCCAGAACGACTTTGGCCTGCGCGTCCCGCCTGGACGCCTCCAGGCGCCCCTCGGCCTCCAGAATGGCCGCCGCTTTTTCTCCGTCGGCCCGTGTCACCGTGGCGCGGCGCCCCCGTTCGGCGGCGGCCTGTTCCTCCATGGCCTTCTGCATGGTGTCTGAGGGATTGATGTCCTGAATCTCGACGGTTTTCATGGTGATGCCCCAGTCGGAGATGTCGTCTGAAATGGCGGCCTTCAGCTTGGCCTTGATCTGGTCCCTCGAGGAGAGCGCGTCGTCCAGATCCATTTCGCCCACGATCGATCGGAGCGATGTCTGTACCAGGTTTTGGATGGCGATGATGTAGTCCTCGACCCCGTAGACCGCCTTTTCAGGGGAGATGATGTTGATGTAAGCCACGGCGTTGGCGATGATGACGGCGTTGTCCCTGGTGATCACCTCCTGGGAGGGGATGTCCAGCACGATGTCTTTGGTGGTGACCTTGTAGGCCACGGCGTCCACGTAAGGGACCACCAGATTGAGTCCCGGCCCGAGCGTCTTGTGGAACTTGCCGAGCCGCTGCACCACATATTTGCTGCCCTGCGGTACGATGCGCACCCCCAGGGCGATCGTGATCAGAACGAGCACACCAAAGACGGACACAACAATTATGCCTTCCATTAACGTATCCTCCAATGTGTTTGATTAAACTATGTTTGATTAAACAGATGGCCTTCAGAAAACTATAAATGCAAGAAAAAAGCGACTCCGACTCCAGGCGCCACACTGCTGGATTCGGAACTTGTCCCGATCCTTCCAAGGGCAAAGGCTGATGCCCTATTTCTCCACGATCAGCGTGTTGCCCGACACCTCCTTGACCACGACCCTGTCACCCGGGGCCACGGGGTCTTCACAGATAAATGACCACTCGTCGGAGCCCAGCACCGGCGTGGCAAACCGGACCACGCCGCGGGTGTCATCGAAGGGGGCCTTGATGACGCGCCCGCTCTCGCCGATGATGGCTTCCCTGGAGATACCTGCCTTGGTGCGGTCGGCCATCAACGGCCTGAAAAATTTGAACCACAGTGCCGTAAAGGCGATGGAAGAGAGAATCCACACCAGCAATTGCCAGCTTAACGCCATGGCGGGGTAGAGCAGCAACGCGCCGCAGACCACCACCGCCCCCAGGCCGAACCAAAAGAGGGTGAAGCTGGGAATGAAAATTTCCGCCATGGCCAGCACCATCCCGAAAACAAGCCAGTGCCAGTAGAGGATTTGAAAGTTCATGTCGATCTTGCTCCAGGGAATGGTGACCGGTGATTCGGCCCAGAAAACTCATTAAACATTCATGCTGAAGCTGATGATTCCGGGCCGGGTAAGGGTAATTCAATCCTGCCGTGAAAAGTGCTGAAAAGAGTTATGCCATTTACCGGGGAAAAAATCCACAGCGACGGTTCCGATTTGATCCAGATGACCGGCTTTATTGCCCCCCGCCTTTGTCACGTATATTCTGCCCCATCTTAAAAAAACGCGCGACTATTTTGCGACAAATCTTAGAGTGAAGGCTTGCCTCAGCGGTTACTCGGTTTTATCACCGGTCAGGCCGATTCGATAACGGCCCCCACCACCATTTGCACAAGATCCGGTCGATGATCCTTGCTAAAGCCTCTTTGCCCGATACGCTGATCACCGCGACCCTGGAAGTAGATTGAAGTGGTGTCGAAAAAGACCAGGTCCAGTTTCGAGAACATATCCCGGCGGTGAGCGAAAACGATCTCTTCAATCAGGTCCTTGTTACAGCGGGGTGAAAATGGCGTGGCATCATCCTGGTCTGAAAGCGCCTCACCCAAAAAGCCCATGGCACGGTAGAGGTGGTGAAGATCCAGCGCTTCGATATCGCTATTTGACCCGATCACTGGCTTTGGCAACCTGACATTGAGTCCTTCTTATCTCGCTTCTGGTCCCTCACGTTATAAGCATATCCTGGGCACAGTCCTAAATGTGCGAAAATTTTATATGTTATCCATCATTGTCGTCTGCGCATGATTTTAAATCCATTTAGAGTATCGACGGTATTATAATTTTCTTGTAAATATCGCTCAATATAAAGTTTATTGTTTGGCGGATGTTTATATTTTGGGTACCATTTTTTTATGTTCGCACCTGCTACAAACGTGTCCCACAAAACATATTTAACCCTCTTTTGATCTAAATCTAAAACTGCATCCTTAAAATGTTTTTCTGTGTTTATATTGTAAACTAGGATATTATTTTTAGTGGGATTTTTTATGTCAGCCAGAAAATAATACATAGGGTAGTATGGATATACGAATACCTCCTCTCCTCGCTTTATTTCATCATGCATAAATGTTAAAGCTTTATCCTCAACAAAATTGTTGATTAAGCCTCTTCTTGTGTGTTGTTTATTCATAGCATTTGCTGCAATAAAACCGCTGTATACCCCGTAAAAAATTAAACAAAGTGTAACAAGCCCTACAGCACTCTCCCAGTTTCTATCCTTTTCTATATATGCACGTAAAATATAGAAAAAGAAAATAAACAGTATTGGAGAGCCAAATATCAGATGGAATATATCCCATCTATGAATTTCAGAGATCCATAACGCGATACCACTAGTTATGTATGGTATGGTACAAGAATTAAATATTTGTTTTTTTTTTGACGGGACAAAAATAGAAACACCTACGCCAAAGAGAGTAAGGGCAGGTAACGAGATTATCAGTAAAAAAGGAAATAAAAATATAAATCTTAATGCCCCAGCTAATAATTCAGGAATGACCAAGCGTAGCACCGAGAGCCATTCGACAAAAAGCCCATTAAATAAATTGTACCCGTATGGTACATCATTAATGCCTGAATATCTGGATAATGGAAAAACAAAACTGTTCTGTATCAAGTCATATAAAGCACCTTTAAAATAGTAAAAAAGGACCACAGAGACTCCCACGGCAAAATAACCAGAGGATAAATAGCCGATCTGTCTTACCGTATTTTTTCTATAATCGTTTTTTAAGTATTCGGTGATTAGTATTGAAATAATTATTGATAAATATAAATAGAGACCTTTATGCTGTATAAAACAGGAAGTAAGTCCTGCTAAAACACCTGCTATTATCAAAAAGTATTTTTTATCGTAATCTTGCCATAAAAAAAATGCCGAAATTGAAAGGAAGAAAAAAAATTACTATCCCAATGGTGGCTATTAGCGGGCCAAACAGGAATTCCTATTACTAAGAAGAATATGGCTGGCAGCCAATCAAAGGGGCCACGATATAACCGTGTAGTCATCCAGTATAACAAAATGGATATAAAGGCTCCCGTCAGCAGTAACACTGCCCTGGCAACAATCCATTTACTACCAAATAGTTTGAAAAAAGTGGCTAACCAATAAAAACTTAGCGGACCTATACCTTGGATGAAATCCCGGTAAGGCAATTGGCCGTCAGCGACTAACTGGGCTCCATAGACTATTATGCCTTCGTCACCTAAGCGCCATTGTACACGAAGAAAAATATATAAATAAACCAAAGAAAATAGGAAAATCACCAACCCTTTTACTACAAAGGGAGTTTGCCCCTTATGTTTGGTGACTGGGTTCATGTAGCAGATCAAGCCATCAAGCGCCTTTGTGCCGGTATAGTCTCCAGTAGGTTGAACCGCTTCTGGACCGAATTGATTGTTTCGCCTCGTTGGTGGATGTATTTCTGGGCAATGGGGCCGAGGTGTCTGGATGCCAATTTCAGGTAAGTTACTTTTTGAGGTGCGACCCCCATGATGCGCGCACATGTAACATCCACCGCAGTCAGGTTGCGCCCCATCACCAGCGCGCCCGCGTTTACCGCTGTGCCCATAATCGGGCCGTCGCCCTCCATGCCGACAATACCGTCCACAATCGCGAAATGCGGCTTTACCGTGGCGGTGATATCCAATATGGCTCTTTCAATACCGACATGATGCAAAACGTTCTTGGGCCAACCATAATATGTGCCTGGCATCACCCCGAACATATTTTTCATGGACGCGGTAATCCCGGCCCAGTGGTGGGTTTTCATTTTTGGCATCGAGACGATCCAATCAACCCTGCGAAGGATTTCAGGCAGGATGAGGCTTTTTAGACCCGTATGGCGACCGGCATTGGGGGTGATGTACACATCGTCATAGTTCAAATCCAGGAAGGGGATACGGTCTTCAACAAGAACATCCGCCAATCCGCTCTCCTCGTATACCCGCAAGCCATCCCGGCAGTGCCCGGTACCTTCGGCCACAATCACTTGTCGAGCGCCTAATCCCAAAAAAGCCTCGACGGCACCTCTGATTACCAGTGGATGGGTGTGGATGTGTTCGCTGCCAATATGAGATTCCACCAGGTTCGGTTTCAGTAGAATTGTTTTGCCTTTGACTGAATCGGGCGAGACTTTGAGTTCACGCATGCCTTTTACTATTATAGATGCGATATCCGCACTATAACTGCCGACCTTGCCGATAAAAATATCCGTCGGGTTCCGGACGCTCCGAAATTTTTTGGTTAACTGGATCCCAAGCACAATGGAGCAGCCCGCAGTCAAAAGACTGAGCAGCATTTCCCGTCTGGTTATTCCATTTTGCCCGATCATTTTAAATGCCATGCGTCATCATCTTTTTTGGTATAGATCCATCAACCCGGTTGCAACGGAATCAGCTATAATCAGTAGGCTGAGGTGCATGGTGTCGTAAGTTCCATACCGGCTTTGCCGTTCTAAACACTGGATGATTTTTTGGTGATAGATACCATCAGATTCACCCCAGGCTTTAAGCGCCGTAACGGCCCACCCCAGGGCAAAAGGTGTCGATAGGCTTTTGATCTGATGCTTTAAGTAGGCTATGCTTTTCGCGACTACCGGACGCCCGACTCTACCTGCAAGCGCCTGCAGCGCCACTCCGGTGTATTCCGGCATCGGGCGCAGTTCTTTTTCAAAGACGGTCGTGTTACCGTAATTCCATCCCCCGGACGGCAGTTGCCGGTTGAGCAGAAGATCAGTTGCTTCCATGGCACGTTTGTGTTGGCCGTAACCGCTGGCCTGAAGCGCCATCAAAGACAAAGCCGTGGGCTCCACCCACGAGTGGGTGTCTGTCGTCCATGGCCATCCCTTTATGGACGTATCGTGGCCCATGGGTGAATCAGGGTCGTAGGGAGGATGTGTCCCTGTGGTTTCCAGCAGGAACCTGAGCGCCCGGGATTGATAAGTGGCGTATTCAGCAGCGCCTTGCCAGGCGAGGATCGCCAATGGTGTCGGCCAAAACGCGTCCGGATTTTGAGGGCTGGCAGATATGCTTCCATTGTCCAGTTGATCGGAAATCAGCCGCATATCGGCCGGACTCAACAAAACGGGGATAGTCGCCGCATGTTATCAAGGTTAAAACAGCCCAGGCGGTTGCTTCGACTCTATAGGACCCGTTTTCAACAGCGGCAAATCCGCCGTCATCGAGACGACGTCGGGAGAGTATGTCAATATGAGACTTCATCATATTGTACACGGGTCAACCAGTTGTCATGGCAGGGTTTCATATCACTCTATAAAGTATAAGCACCGATGAAATATAGCATAATTTGAAAATATATAGCCACCAAAATATAGCCATCACGATCAGGATCAATCTTGAAATATTTATCATACACCGGCTCAATGGCGAACAGTTGACTTTTTTAATTTACATCTGATAGGAAAGTATGCGGTTTATTATACGTAAAACCAGCACAAAAAGGGAATGAGCTCCCGTCACCTAAAAGTATTAAATTATAAATGGATCAATGTTTTCATAGACAAGCGCCTCAGATTATGCCTCTGACGGCTCTCACTATTTTCTTTGCGTTTACGGTCAAACGCCCACCTAAACATTAAAGTTGGAAATATGATGATCGATGGGCTATGAAATACATTCAACTTATTAGGCATCTGGTCCTTTTTTGCACATGTTTCGATTGAAGGAGATATAAAAACACAACCGTAAGACAAGATGTCGGGCACCATATACAGACGGGGGAGGGGTCGATGATGAAAGGCATGCCAATGGTGTTGATAATCGTTCTAATATCAGGCTTGGCACTCATTGTGGGATCGGGGGGTGGGGGAGATGATACGCACGATCTATCATGGACGAAACAAGTGAACAGTGCATTAGAATGCGAGAACTGGTGCCTGCACACGTTAGCGACCCACCAGTGTCTCATTGGGGAGAATGAAGGAGATCCTAACCATGTATCTTCGTATTACTATGATACTGAAAGTGGCCTGTGTTCGTGCAGCGGTGTAGATTGTGCAGCACCATGATGAGATTTAGGAGGTCGCTGAATCGTCGCGCGGTATTAGCTGCCTGCCTAGATCCAAGGCATTCAGCGGCGTTCAGTGAGGCTGGAAATAGGGTGGCTTGACACAAGCTGAATAAGCCCCTGATCGATCTTTGGCGAGATCGGTCAGGGGGTTTTTATTTTTATCGGATGGCTATGCGACTTGCCCGGATAATGATGCGTTCTTTAAATCCTGGCCCTATGGGCCTATTTTATGGATTCCATGGCGGTGAAGTAACTCTTGCAGGCATGGTCGATCAATTCAGCGGACAGGACCGGCTTGATGCGTCGGTATGCGGCGGCGTTGACCACGTGGGTCGAGAATATCCCTGGGATGGCAGGAGCGCATGGGGCGCTTGCCATCGAAGTGGTGCTGCAAAAGGTAGTCGATCATGGCGCCATCGCATTCAATGCCGTATTGGGGCGCAAGGAAAAGCATGATCTGCTTGAACTGCTCGGGCGATGGGTCGTGCACCCGGATTTTATAGGGAATGCGTCTTAAAAAGGCCTCATCCAGCAGGTTCTTGGGATCGATGTTGGTGCAAAAAATAATCAACTCGTCAAAAGGCACCTGCACCTTTATACCGTTGGGGAGCGTCAGAAAGTCTATCCGTTTTTCCAGAGGGAGAATCCATCGGTTCAGCAAGATCCTCGGGTTTCATTCGCTGGCGGCCGAAGTCGTCCACCACGAAAACACCGCAGTTGGCTTTCAACTGCATGGGTGCCTCGCACAGCTTGGTGTTCGGGTTATAGTTGATCTCCACCTGTGAGAGGTCCATTTCGCCACCGACAATTACGGCCGGTCGCTTGATCCACACCCAGCGCTGATCGAATTTGAAGGCTCTTTGGTCCGGATGGCCGGATAATATCATGGCACATCGGATCGATACAGCTTAATGATCTGCCCTTCGATCAGAAGGGTTTTGGGGATATAAATCTCTTCCCTGAAACATTTATAAACCCGTTTGGCGATGCTGGTTTTACCGTTTCCCGGGTCGCCATAGAGAAATACACCGCGCCCCGAATTTAGCGCAGGGCCAAGCGTTTCCGAAATATAGGGCTCCAGCACCAGGTCGCTGAAAGCCCTTTTTAAATCTTCGGAACCCGGAGATTCTTTAAGAATTGATTGTTTTTCGACGCTTTCCAGATATTGATCGAAAGGCACCGGTGCCGCCCCGACGTAAGCGTTGGCGTTTCTTGCCACCACTGCTTTTTTACGCCCCTCTTCAGTGAGAATGTATGTAAAATCGTTCAGGCCAGTGGTGGATCGGTGCGCGAGCAGCATATGGAGTTTTCAGGTCCTGCAATACTTTTTCCAAAATCTTGAACGGCAGGCAGATTTCCTGAGAGATCTGCCGGCCTGAAAGCACGCCCCGGCTTAGCAATAGCTTGAAAATGAGATCCTCCAGCAAGATCTCGTTAATTCCCGTTTCCGCGATGGTTTTAGGGGCTTTTGGTACAAACGAACCGTCCTGCTCATCGACATCATTGGATGAGGTCCTTATGCGGACTATCTCCATTTTTATCGCGCTCCTTTGAATTGGCAAACTCTGGTGGTTTTTTACAACTCGCCCCCAATTCTGATTAACTCGGATTGTACAGTCATTGATATTAAATGTCTATCCGGAAATGGCAGGCTGCGGGCCAGATCAAAAGCTTCAGCAATGCCAGTGTCAAGAGGCAAGAACGTCGACATGAGCCGCAAGATGCCAAGGATGAATTGAACTTTTCGGTCAAATACACCGCGCTCTTCAGAGTCTATACCACCTGCCATAAACGGATGATATTCCAGAGGCAAACAAATACCACCCCTCCGGCGATCAGGTAAACAAGAATCGCCCAGAAACCGCGTAAACGGTTGATAAAAAGAAAGAGAATCAGAAGAACACAGACAATGATGATAAAGTTAGAAGCGGGGTTTGCCATCCATAGAAAATATTCAGCCCAATTGCCGAAATTCATTCCGCCAAGACCGATGTAATCAAGTAGCATGTCTCAACCCCGCTAGTTTGAGAGTAATCACGTTATCTTGATATTAACTTGAGGCTCCTGTCCCAACTTTATAAGCAACAAAATCGTGATGGCGTCGTAAAAAGTCCCATCTACTGCGTTGTGGTGATTTTTCAGATCCTCGGCATACTACATGTATGGCCTCGGCCCTGAAAAATCACTACGCCTTGTATATGAAACTTTTTACTTAGCCATCGCGCTACTTTTTACGAGTTCATCAATCGTAACCAATTAAAATAATAGGCAAAATGACATAGAGTGATTTTATCGACTTGAAACCAGGATTGACCCCACCCCCACCATCGTCTATTTACAATCGCATGGAAGAAAATATCCAATGTGTTGCGGTCGCGGCTTTCACCATTTATTTTGTTCCCCGTTCGCATTAGCCGAAAGGGTTCCGTGCAAGAAGCTTGTACCGGATATTACTGAAAAATACCATGGGTTAGGTGGGGTTTTTTTGGGAACGGTAGCGGGGTGACCTCGCCTACTCTTCCGATTATAGCCGATATCGTTCGTTTTCGATGCACATAATCGTCAACAGTGCCCAGTTTTATGTGCAAACTCATTATTTCCAGTTATATCAGCATTATATTGCCAACGACCATGGCCGGGCAGAGACTCTGTATTCAAATCCATCCGATGGTTGTGCTTTGGAGGAGTTTTGATTATTCTTTTAATATCAGATAGTTGCTTGTCTAAGGGGGAGGGCGATGATGTGGCATAAGTATTGCGTATGAATTATCGACACATGAATCAATAAAATAAATAAGCAGTGTAGTGTTTTGCGATACCCACGATTTTAAAAAAGATCAGTTATTCTGGATATTTTTTCATATTCAGCCAACCCTTTGTGGATATGGCTCGATAAGGTCAAAAAAACGAAAATATTTCGATTTCCATCTATAATTTTTTACTGATGGTACAAACACTGACATCTCTTTAAACCCGCATTTTACTAATAAGGCCGTATTTTTTAATACCCCCTCCGCTTGCGGTGGGGTAAAGATGCAGAAAGAGGGGTTTGGGGGAAACTGCGTGTCCCCCATTATAGCGCAGATACTAATCCGCTTTGATGCCCGTCCGCTTGCGGCGGGAAGCTTCGCTCTCCGAGATTGCTGCGTTGAAAGCGAGGTGGAGTGTATAAACTGAGGGTGTATTAACTGAAAGGAGGTAGCTAGTCAGCGTAGTTAACTTAAAAACAGTAGGTTGTCTTTTCCATCACATTATTACGAAGGGGGGATTAAAATGAACGAAATTAAGAGATTTTTTAAGGAAGAAGAAGGCGCGGCGGGTCTTGAGTACACCTTGCTGGCGGCTTGATTGTTGTTGTTTTGGCCGGTGTTATTGCCGCTATTTCCGGTGCTGCGACGACAAATCTGGACTACAATATCAACTGCCTTTACTGCCGCATCATAACGATGATTTTTTAAAATACGTTATAAAGAGCTTGTTCGACAACCCCATAAAACATTCGTGTTGCCGTGCCATATATGCCATATGCCGGTATGTTCTGTAATATAACCACAACCTGTAGTGGTGGTTAAGCGCAGCCCAGAAGTTGTCGGACGTGTTCTAAATACGTTATCAAAGAGATATTGTGCTCAATCGTACGCTCCGCCCCCCGGTTGGCCGTCAGCCGAATCAACGGTCATGCCGGGGCGGGTGGAGTGTGCCTTCAATATCGAAAATTAAAATTGTTCGCATCCCAAACAATTGGCTTTTTTACCCTATTCGCGTTGATAGTGGTGCTGACCGCCGCTCTCATGGACGTTTGGTACCGCCTGATCCCCAACCGAATTGTTTTCCCCGGTATTGCGGCTGCGGTGACCTTTCATACGGTGACGGCGGGATGGGGTGGTGCCGTTTTCAGCCTGTCCGGAATGCTCGGCGGCATCGGCCTGCTTTTCATTCCTTTTCTGCTTAGGTGGGTGGGTGCCGGAGACGCCAAGCTGATGGGTTTTGTAGGCGCGGTATGGGGATGGCCTTCTGTGCTAGAGATATTGCTGCTGGCAACTGTGTCAGGCGGGTTGCTGGCGATGGGCATTATCCGTGGCCAACCCGCGCATGCTGGTGAGCATGTGTAAGAAAACGTGCCACGCTTTTATCCATGCATGCGATGTAATTATAAACGCAATCCTGCCTGTCATTGGAACGGGGAGCCTGCGAGCTGCTTTCTCTACATCCGAAGGCGAAAAGGAAACTAAAACATTCTCCAAAAATCGCTACCAGATCCCATACGGAGTCGCCATTGCACTAGGGGTGGTGATTTGGCTGGCGATAGATTTTTACGGATACCCGGTCAATTTATTCGGTCTCTGGTCATGAAACTCGAAAGTCCTGGCCGTCCCGCGAGAGACCAGCGTCAGGATGCTTATCTTCGGCTTTCAGGGAGAGAATCAAGACCAATGTAAAGCCCTGTTTTTTTATTCGATACGTTAAGGTTGGCATTGACTCAGTAATCAGTTGCATGTTAATGTTAAACATTACTATCAGCCGACAGGGAATCAGATCATGCCGAAATTAAGAGTCATTCTGCCGGTAATGCTTGCGCTCGTGATTGCTGTTGCCGGCAGTTTCTTTCTGTATCAGTGGATGCAATCCTTGCCTGAAAAACAAGTCTCCGAGACCAAACAGACGGAGACCGTTGACGTGGTGGTTGCCTCCGGTGACCTGTCATGGGGTACCAAACTCCAAGCTGATATGCTGAAAACGGTGCCTTTTCTAAAAGAGAGCCTCCCGCCGGGATTCGCGAGCGATACCGCTTCCATCGAAGGGCGGGTGCTGATCGTGCCCATAAAAGCAATGGAGCCGGTACTCGAATCGAAGATGGCGGCCGAGGATGCCACCGTCGGCGGTGTTTCCGCCTTGCTGAAGCCCGGGTTTCGCGCCATCGCCGTCAAAGGTGACAAGGTAAGCGGCATCTCCGGATTCATCCGGCCAGGCGACAGAGTAGACGTATACGTCACCATCACCAACCCGGAAAACAAGGTCAGCACCACCAAGCAAGTGTTAGAAAACATTCTCGTGCTGGCCACGGGCGTCGAGATGTACAAGGACGAGAAAAACAAGCAGGCGCCAGTGGACGTTTACACGCTGGCAGTGACGCCCATCCAGGCGGAGGAGCTGGTCTTGGTGGCGTCGAACGGTCGGTTGCAGTTCGCCCTGCGAAACCAGAAAGACAATGAAACGGTGTTGACCAAGGGGGCCAAGATCGCCACCACTTTGAAGAACCTTAGCCCCGAAAATCCACCGGCGCCCAAGGTGGAGGAGGGAGAGGCTCCCAAACCGATCCCCGTCCGGCCCACTCACACGGTTGAGATTCTCATTGACGGCAAAGTGGTTAAAAAGAAATTCGAGCTTTAGAAGCCATATGGCGGATATGTTGGGATTTTGAGGAGGGGTGGTTTCTCAGTTAACGGTTTAATAGAGAGGCAAGATGTCCGGTCCAGTGAAGGCTACACCACACTTAAATCTTTTTTGTCGCCTGCTCTGCCTGGCGCTGATTGCCGCAACTTTTTTGCCCGCGGCCCATGCGGCTGACGAAACCTTTATCAGCGCCCGGCAGCCGGAAAAAATCGAGCTTGTGGTCGGGAAATCGATGGTTCTCACAGTTCCCGCCTCATTGACCGCATCAATATTCCCAACGAGGAGGTCGCCAGGGCCACGGTGCTTTCTCGCCAATGGAAATCTACCTGGCGGGCAAATCGGCCGGCACCACTAATCTGGCCTTGTGGCAAAAGGAAAAAATCTTTAAATTTTACGATATGGAGGTTGTTGCCGACGTCGCGGGCCTCAAGCAGCGTCTATTTGAGGTCATGCCCGGAGAAACTCAGTTGCAAGTGTTTGCCAGTAAGAATACCATCACCCTCTCCGGTCGCGTTTCAAGTGCCGCCAACCTCGCCAAGGCCATGGAAATTGCCAGGGCCTACATGCCCGAAGAGGACAAGGAAGCTCAATGTAGGGGGCAAGGAAGTGATCAACCTGGTCGAGGTCGGCGGCATCCAGCAGGTGATGCTCGAGGTGCGGGTGGCCGAAATGTCGCGCAGCATCACCAAACGGCTGGGCATCAATTTCGCCTACCTTCGCGGCGACGACCTCATCGTCAACCTCATCGGCAGCCTGACGAGCCTGGAGTTTACCGATCTTGGCTACGAATTCGACATCGGTGAGAACATTAACTCTATCGTTCGTTTCAGCTATGGCAGCGCCAACTGGATCGGCTTTATCGACGCTCTAAAGGAGAACGGGCTGGTTAAAATTCTGGCCGAGCCCACACTGGTCACCCTCAGCGGCGAGGAGGCCTATTTCCTGGCCGGCGGCGAGTTCCCCGTGCCCGTGCCCCAGGGCCTGGGCACCGCGGGAATCGAGTTCAAGGATTTTGGGGTAGGCCTCAAATTTACGCCGACCGTGCTGAGCGACGGCAAGATCAATATCCGGGTGGCGCCGGAGGTTTCCGAGCTTGACTTTACAACCTCTCAGATAATCAGTGGTTTCGTGGTGCCCGGGCTAAATACCCGCAAGGCTTCCACCGTGGTGGAGATGGCCGACGGTCAGAGTTTCGCCATTGCCGGCCTGCTGAGCGAGACCATGCGCGAGAACATTGCCAAGTTCCCGCTGCTCGGGCGACATTCCCGATCCTGGGGGCTCTTTTCCGCAGCAGTGAATTCCAGAAGCGGGAAAGCGAGCTGGTCATTATCGTCACGCCGCACCTGGTCAAACCTCTGGACCTGACCCAGCAGACGCTGCCCACCGACTTTTATGTTGATACCACCGACGCCGAATTTTTCATCGAGGGTCTGTCCGAAGGCCGCACCCGAAATGGGCGGCCGATATATGCCGGGGGCGAGCTGGAGGGTGATTTCGGGCACGCCTTGCCCGGTGAGGACGTAACGCTTCAACCTGTAACCCAGTAACCGGTATCGCTATTGCAAGGGAGAACGGCATGATCAAAACGACTGTAACGGCCTTCTTGTTGACGATAGCGCTGGTGGCCGCCGGCTGTTCCAGACTGCCGGTGAACCAGGAAACCATGCTGGACTGGAACTGGGGGCGCTCCTATGAGGCCCAGAAGTTCAACCAGATGGCCAACCCCTACGCCTGGCAGAACACGGAGCCGGTGGTGGGCGTGGACGGCAAGATCGCCGAGCGCAACGTGCGCATCTATCAGGAGGGGACCACGAAAAAACCCGCTGCACCGCAAGCCGTCATCCTTGACATCCAATAAATTAATTTGGGTTGATTGAGATATGGATGAGCAAGTTGTGATGGGTAAAGGCCTATAGATACCAAGAACCGCATGCAGGTGTTTATCATACCGTATTTTACTTCGTACCATATACATAATACATATAAAGCGGGCTGAAATCGCTCGCTTGAATTATGAGCAGATGTTGTAATTTTTCGTTCAAAAGCGCTCTTTGCAATAAAAGGGCTCGCCAAGGGTACCGAATGATCATTTGCCGGCATGGACGGAGACTTTCTGGGTCGATAGGCACTAACGTTTAAAGTCATCCACGACCCCCTGCAGCCCGGGTAAATACCGGATCCATAGGTGAAGGTGGGGACCATGAAGCCCAAAAGAAATGAAAAAGGCGCCGCCGGGCTGGAGTTTACGCTCGTATTTCCGTTTCTGCTTTTTATTTGCCTTGCCATCGTCGAGTTCGGGTCCCTGATGTTCGACAAGGCGATTCTCACCAACGCCGCCCGCGAAGGGGCGCGGGCCGCCATCTCTTATGTCTTGCGGTAAGCCCCCCCAGTATGTCCATTTGTCCTCCAGAACCCGGCGCCATCCTTACCAATGATATTGATAGACAATGCTGAAATCGTGGCAAGACGATATTTGAGGAACAATTTCGGCGACGGCCAAGCTATTTCTGGTCAAGTTCAATCCCAATCAAATCCCCACTGTTTGGGTCGACCCACCGATTCCGAGGCCGACACGAACGAGTATGGTTATACCCGTGCGAGGTGGGGTACACCTTCAACTTTCTCTTTCTTGACAGTATTGTCAATCTGATCTGAACGGTACCGCCAACGGGCTCACCTGGAAGCCGAAGTCAGAATGCGCGGGGAGGAAACTACACTATATGTTGATGGGAATGGTAGATGACCAAACCATATCTCCCGCGGAAGCTCTAGACAATTGTTCGTAGCTTTTTCAAGCTTCTTGAGGTCTTAACAAATGCTTAAGTCGCTGACATTACGCCATTTGAACAACCAGCGCGGTAGCTGCGGGCTCTGGAGTTTTCTCTCGTTTTTGCACTGCTTCTATGGTGACTTTCGGGATCATCGAGTTCGGCGCGCTGATGTTCGACAAAGCTGTCGTGGCCGGAGCCGCCCGGGAGGCGGCGCGATCCGCCATGTTTACGACTACGAACTGGCCCTTACACGCCCCCCACGTGCAGCGACTATTACCAACACTAACGGGGCCATCCGGCGCAACGTTAAAGATGTGGTTGATCGGTACATGCGGCACAATCTTGGCGACGGCAACTATTTTCTGATCAATTTCGACGAGGAGCCCGTAAACCAGCCGACGGTAGCGGTGGAACGGGTGGTAAACGACGACGGCACGCTTGTTGAGTATGTGCTATCCGTGGAGGTTCGTACCGCTTTCATTTCATTTTTTTAGACCCCATTATCAACCTGCTTTTCAACGGCAACTTCGACGACGGCATCCCCGTGGATGCCACATTCAGAATGCGCGGGGAACACCAGAAGTCTCTTAAAGACCTCTGGTTATCCTGCAGTCAATCCACTTGAGGGTAAAGCAATGAAAACACAAAAAAACAAGTTTGGGCTGAAGAACCAACGCGGCGCCGTGGGATTGATGGTAACCCTTCTGGCCCCGGTTTTCGTCATCGCGGCCTGGCTGGGTGTCGACACCTATCACAGCTTCGTTATCCTGCCCAATGAACTGCAGAATGCGGCCGATGCCGGGGCTTTGGCCGGGGCCGCTCAACTTTATAGTGATGACTGGTACCAGTGGCTATACCATCAATACGGGAGCCTACCAGGTTGCTCAGCAGGTGGCCCTGGAAAACCTGACCACCGCCGCACAAGCACAAGGCGAACCCAAACGGCTTGAACCGGAAATTGCCATCAGTGGCAATGATGGGGATGTGCAACTTGGACACTGGGCTTTTGGCAGAGGAGTGCAAAACACCTTGCGAGGGGTTTTCACCCCAATGATGACTTCACATGGATCGAGAATACCGATTTAGGCGGTTACTCGGTTTCGCGACTCTGGATGCTAATCGAAATTTCATCAATGCCGTGCGCGTGGTCGCGCGATCGCGAGAACACTCCGATCGTCACTTTTTTTGCCAGGATTGTAGAGTTTTTGATTCCCGGGCTGGAAGAGGGAGGCACCAATACCGGTCCTTTCCGCGAGGCGGTGGCCTACATCGGTTTCGCCGGCACGCTCAATCCCGGGGAGGCGGACCAGCCCATAGCGATATGCAAAGAATCCATCACCGACAACACTGGACAAACTGTTGAGTGCAACATCGGCCGCATGTTCAACTCGGAGCAACGACGACACCCACATACCGCCGGCTGGACCGATTTCAGAGCAGGATCTTGATCAACCCGACGGCTGTTCCGGGGGGAGCGCCAATAAAAACCATCAGAGACTCTCTATATGCAATGATGGCAACCCGCACACCATAAACTTTGGCACCGGCATCGCCACCACCGGCGGCACGGACAGCAATCTTTTCGAACGGATCGTCCATAGCTCCGTGTTGGGACGACAACACACGGATTGATAAACTTGAGACAGCGGCCGACTGGCGGATAGTGCGGCGGACGGACCCTGGATGATTTGAAAGGCGACCTCGTTGATGCCACCGATTTGAACCACCGACGAAGTCAACGATTTGTTCGACGAACGGCCCGAGCAGATCCGCAAAACCTGGGCGATGGTTTTGCCCGTGATCGACTGCCCCGGCAAAATGATCGGTACCTGTCGAGAGTGGTTGGCGCGGTTGAGGTGGATGTGGCCTGGATGAACGCCAAGGCCAATCCCAGACACAGTACAAGGGCGACCCCGGCGTGCCCATGGTGATCTACGATCGCGACTGCAATCTGTTGTGGGAGGGCACCGATTACATCGACGGCAATGAAGACAAAGCTAGCCGATGCGCCGCGACCGCTGGACTGATTTCGTGCAGTCCCTCAACCTCAAGAACGTCGTGACGCCTGATGCGGAATATGCCAAGAAATCGATCTATTTTCTGCCCAATTGCGAGCCACATGAACCTCAGGGTGAACAGCGGGGGTGAAAATTTCGGCATTCTTGCAAGGATACCGGTACTGGTGTGCCCTGATCCCGACAGCCATGATGGCGATGACACCAATGGCTGCCTCGGAGGGAATTGACAAGCCTTTCAAATGACATCGAAGGATGCCGTTAACCGACCAAGGCCCTTGAGAAGCCGATTTTCAATGGCCTTGATTCTTGATATGGAGACGATGCATGGGCGAGGGAGTGATCGAAACCAAGATCGCCGTTGAAAAGGCCGACGTCCGAAAGCAATTCGAAATGTTGCTGGCCGAATTCAAGCAGTATCAGGATCAATCAGTCCGACAGCGGCGAAACGTTGGATCTGCTCATTCTCGAGCTGGGCAGTGACGTCAAGGCAGATTTGCGTATGGTGGAGACCATCGTGCGCAAGGGAAAAGTGGCAAACGTCTTTCTGACCGGCGGCAATCTGGACGCCAATGTGCTGCTGCAGGCCATGCGCATCGGCGTAAAGGAGTTTTTCCCACAACCGCTCGACGAGAAAGAGGTCATGGCCTCCTTGTCGCGGCTGGTGAAGGATAGCCATCAGAAAAAGAGCGGCGCCGGGGCCCAAAAAGGAAAAATCGTCTCCCTAATCGGCACCAAGGGCGGCGTGGGCACGACGACCCTGGCGGTGAATATGGCCGCGTGCCTGGCAGCCAAGGGTAAGGGGTTCGATACCGCCTTGGTGGACATGCATGTCATTCTGGGCGAAATCCCGCTTTTTTTCGACATTAAGCCCGGCTTTCACTGGGGCGAAATCCTGAAAAACATCCATCGCCTCGACGCCACCCTGCTTGACAACGTGCTCACCCACCACCGCTCGGGCGTCCACATCCTGCCGTCGCCGGCCAGTTTAGATCCGGGTGCCCATCCGATCACCAGCGATGTGATCGAGCGGCTTTTGGAAACAATGCGCGACACTTACAATTACATCATCATCGATACCAGTTTCGTCATGGGCGCCAGCTTGGCTAAGATCCTGGAGATGTCCGACCTTTACTATGTGGTGGCGATGTTGACTCTGCCAAGCCTGGCGAACACCGCCAAAGTGATCAAGACCATCGAAGCCTTGTCGCCTGGCGCCGTGGATGAAAAGCTCAGGGTGGTGGTCAACCGCTATCACAGAAAGGCGACTATTTCACTGCAAGATGCTGAGAAGGGGATTGACCGCAAGATCTTCTGGCGAGTGCCTGAGGATCACAAACCCGCTGCCAACGCCATCAATCAAGGCAAGCCGCTTAACCAGGTTGCCCCCCGGGCGGCGTTGACGAGGAGCATGGAAGGGCTGGCGGAGAGTGTCGCCGTCAACCCGGACAAAGTTTCGGCGCGGCACAAGAAGTGGAAACTGTTCTAATGCGGTAGATTTGCAAAACCGTTGGCCGGCAGGCGGATTAAGTCCCGCACGGTATTGCGGGATGATATCGATGGGCTCTCTACATGCGCGGCACCACTGGCGTTTCACAATACCTTGAACGCGGATTTTTTTGACAGGCCGTTACCGATGCGGCCTTGATCTTCGACCATATTCGGTCAAGGCGAGGATAAAATATTATCATGAATTTTGATCTGAACTATTTCAGGGATCAGGATGACGCTGGCCACAAACCGGACGAGTATTTTGAACTCAAAACCACCATTCACGATCGCCTGCTGGACATCATTGACCTGAACATTATCGACACCATGGAAAAACCGGTGTTGAAGGCCCAGATTAAGAACCTGGTAAAGGCCATCATCCAAGAGGGAGAGGGCAACTATCCGCTAAATTACGCCGAGCGAGAACAGATTTTGCAGGAGATTGAGGACGAGGTGCTGGGCCTTGGCCCGCTCGAACCCTTTCTGCGTGACCCTTCGATCTCCGATATCCTGGTCAACTCTTACAAGCAGATATTCTTGGAACGCTACGGCCGGCTGGAATTGACTGCGGCACGTTTCAAGGACGATGATCACCTGATGAAGATCATCGATCGGATCGTATCGTCGGTGGGCCGGCATATCGATGAATCAACACCGATGGTCGACGCGCGATTGAGCGACGGCTCCCGCGTCAACGCCATTATTCCCCCGCTGGCCATCGACGGGCCGATGCTCTCCATCCGGCGGTTTGCCGTCCAGCCGCTCAAAATCAAAGACCTGATCCTGCTCAAAACCATGCCTAAGGATCTGGCGCCCATACTGGAAGGGATCGTCAAAGCCAAGCTCAATGTGATCATCTCGGGCGGTACGGGCAGCGGCAAGACCACCCTGCTGAACGTAATGTCCCACTTTGTACCCGAAAACGAGCGTATCATCACCATCGAGGACGCCGCCGAGCTTCAGCTCCAGCAGGAACATCTGGTACGACTGGAGACACGGCCTGCCAACATAGAGGGCGAGGGGCTGGTGACGCAGCGCGATCTGGTTAAAAACAGCCTGCGCATGCGGCCGGACCGCATCATTCTTGGCGAGGTGCGCGGTGGCGAAGCCCTGGACATGCTACAGGCCATGAACACCGGTCACGAGGGGTCTTTGTCGACGATCCACGCCAACACGCCCCGCGACGCGCTGATGCGTCTGGAAACCATGGTTGCCATGTCCGGCGTTGAAATCCCCAGTCTTTTTCTGCGGCGTTTCATCGCATCGGCCATTCATCTCATTGTTCAGGTCCAGCGGCTGGCTGACGGCAACCGCCGTATTGTGAGCATACAGGAGTTGACCGGCATGGAGGGCGACATCATCACCATGCAGGAAGTCTTTGCCTTTAAAAAAATGACCGTCAACGGGCAGGGCACTATCCGCGGCCAATTCCAGTACACGGGAATCAGGCCCCGGTTCCTGGAAAAGTTCGCGACCGCAGGGATCGCCTTCAAAGAAGAGACCTTCGATTCCGCCAACGTAACGACCATATAATTCGAAACCAAGAATATGGCGAAAGAAACGGTAAAATGCAAATTCTCATTCCGGCCTTGGTGATATTCATCAGTGTGGTGACGGTGATCGAGCTGGTAATGCTCACCATTCGTAACGCCCGCGACCCGTTTCGCCGAACGGTGCGCAAACGGCTCAAGAAAATGGGGCAGACCAAGGCTGAGAAAAAGAAGGTAACCGACATTAGGAGACAGCAGCAAGAGCTGAGCAAGTTTTCCTTTTTTCAGAAGCTCTTCCAGTCTCTACCGGGCGTTGATGGACTCAGCACCCTGCTGAAACAGGCCGATTGCCGTTATAACCTCGGCACGGTAGTATTGTTCTCTTTTTTCATTGGGCTCGTTTCAGCCCTGGCTTTCAGGTACCTCAGGGTCCATTTGCCGCTCGCCATCGCAGGCGCTGTGCTATTTACCTTTATTCCCTGGCTGGTGCTGCTGCGAAAAAGACGCATCCTGTTTGAGAAATTTAAACGGCAGTTACCCGAGGCCGCCAACCTGATCGCCCGTTCGTTGCGGGCGGGCCACTCCCTACCAGCCGGCATCGGCATGGTTGCCGAGGAGTTCGACAGCCCCATCGGGCCGGTTTTTAAAGAAGTGGTCGAGGAGATCAATTACGGCGGCAGCGTCACAGACGCGCTGCGGAAAGTCAGCCGGAGGTTTGATACACAGGAAACCCACTTTTTGGTGATGGGCGTTACGCTTCAACGCGAAACCGGCGGCAACATGGCCGAAATTCTCGACAACCTCTCCAAAATCATGCGCGAACGTTTCCGGCTGGAGGCCAGAATTAAAATCCTCTCCGCAGAAGCCAAATGGACGGCGTGGGGCATGTTGATCGTTCCCGTGGCGCTTTTTGTAATCATGCACATTATACGTCGGGAGCATACAGAATTTCTGCTGACGGATCCCATTGGCCGCATGGCGTTAACCACAGCGGTGATATTGACCACATTGGGATTTTTGGTAATGCGTAAAATGATCAATTTTAAAATTTAGGCAAGGGTAAACTGATGACACTCGGAATTGAGCAATACCCTTTCGCCCTGGCGGTCGCCGCCTTTTTGTTTTTGCTGCTGGTCCTGTTCGCCTTTTTTTCCTACCTGCAAGCATCGGACAGACGGAAAGCGGTGATTTCCAGGATTAGGGCCGGCGGCATGGATGGCGCAGACGATTATTACGATGGCTCCAAGGTTGTGGCGAACAGCCGCACCGCCCGTGGTCTGTTGGGATTACTCAGTAAGATCGGCAGTAAAAAAATCGATAAGGTGCCGGGGAGCTACTCCCCGACGCGGGTGCGCTTTCTTCAAGCCGGGCTTCGCAACCCCATCGTGCCATCGGTTTTCTGGGGCACCAAGTTGACACTTTCCCTATTATTGCCGGCTGTTTTTTTTATAACCAGGTTTCTACTGAGAGATTTTTTCGACACTTTCTTAGAGATCAATATGACCATTGCCGCCTATACAGCACTGGCGTTGGTGGGTTTTTATTTGCCCGATTTATGGCTGAAAGACCGCATCAGCCGCCGTAAATTACGGCTGCAGCATGCCCTGCCGGATGCTTTGGACTTCCTGGTGGTGTGCGTTGAGGCCGGTTTAGGCATGAATGCCGCCATCGACCGGGTCAGCAAAGAGATCACCCACAGTCATAAAGACTTGGGGGAGGAGCTCAAAATTGTCAATTTGGAGATACGTGCCGGCAAAGCCCGCAGAGACGCTTTGCGCAATTTAGCGGTACGGACGGATCTGAACGATATTAGGCAACTGGTGACGGTACTGATTCAGACGGAGCGTTTCGGCACCAGCCTGGCCCAGGCGTTGCGTGTTTTTTCCGACGCGTCCCGGCAAAGAAGGTCCGAAATAGCCGAAGAGCGCGCCCACAAGCTACCGGTGAAACTGACCTTTCCGATGATGTTATTTATCTTTCCGTCGATATTCGTCGTGGCCGGGGCGCCGGCCATCACCGCCCTTATTCGAGCGCTTGCGCAGGCAACAGCCAATTTCTAAACGAAACCGGCGAGGGTGATAATGCGGTTATGAATAGATTTGTTCGATGGTCAACGAAGATCGGTGATCACGATATGCGGCCAACGGATATTCGGTGATTGCTGCGACGCCATAATATAGAGGTTATGATAGAGAGAAAACTGGAAGCGCTTGATGCCAATAGATCTCTTTTCACGAAACAAGCCATGGATGATTCCACTGCAAGCCTTTGCTTTCATGCTGACGCTTCTGCTGGTCAGCGGCTGCTCCCAGAACAAAATCAAGCGTCTGCGGTCGTATTCGCCCGTTTCGGAACCGCCGCCGACGGCTGACAACCTGCCTGCGCAAACGCCCGGCGAGCTGCAAAAACTGGGAGACCTGTATCTGAAGCGCGGGGAGTATCAGACAGCCTTTATGAAATACGATCAGGCCTATCGCATGGCCGCAGGCGGTCTGGGCCTGCGTTACAAGATGGGGTTGGCATTGCTTTTGGGCAATGAGCCTGCGGAAGCCGTTAAGGAGTTCGAGGCCGTATATAAAGCGGATCCGGAGCACGCGCCGGCGCATGAGGCGGCTGGTCGCGCTTACTTCCAGATGAAAGATTACAAGCGCGCTCAAAAACACCTCCGCAGGGCGATTGAAATCGACCCTCGCCGCTGGCGTGCCCACAACTATCTGGGCATTATTCATGACTATGGCAAACGTTACGATGAGGCGATCGCCGAATATCGGATCGCTATCGAAATTAACCCGTATCCTGGTGCCCTGTATAACAATTTGGGTGTTTCTTATTTTCTGTCCGGCCATTACAAGGACGCGGTCGATAATTTTAAAAAAGCGCTGTTACACGGATACACTGGCCCCAAGGTGTACAACAATTTAGGGATGGCACTGTCGAAAACAGGCGACTTCAAGGCCGCACTCGACGCCTTTGTGAAGGGAAATGGCGAAGCGGGGGGATACAACAATCTGGGGTGCGTTTACCTGGACATGGGTTACCGGGCACAGGCTATCGCAAGCTTTAAAAAGGCATTGGCGCTGTCCCCGAATTATTACCAGCGGGCGGCCGAAAACCTTAAGATTGCCCGGTAGTCAACGGATGGACGGGTTTTAAAGAACGGAAATACTGATATCATTCACCCTAATGAAATATGAACAGGCACCTAAAGACAGGAGACGATTAATGAAGAAAATTACCGTTCTGGTTACGGGGATTATCAGTATTTTTACAGTCGCCATTGCGTCCACAGCCAATGCCGAGTGGATGAACGCCTTCAGTGCAGGTTACAACGTGACCACCAACGAGGAGCTGACCATAAACACCGGCACCATTGATGAATATCTCACGCAATACGATTTCGACAATTCGTTCGTTATCGGTTACCGCATCGGCTACTGGCTGGAATCGTTTCCCGCCATGGGGTTTGCCCTCGATGCCTCCTATTTTCGCCCCGAACCGGATTTCGCCTTCATTTATAGAGGCCAGAACAACCCGCCGCCCGATCCGGACCCGAGCGACCCCGAGATCAGTGTGCGCGAGTCCGGCGGGTTCGACGTTATTCCCATTGCCGTGAATTTGATGTTCCGAATCCCGTTGGGCATCGACGAGATCTATCCCAAAGGACGGTACCAGCCATACGTCGCTTTCGGCCCGGGCCTTTTCCTGTCGTGGCTGGACACGCAAAATATTAATGATTCCGACGCCCAGTTCGGTTGGGATGCGAGGGTCGGCTTCAATTATATGGTCACCTACAATATGGGCATTTTCGCTGAATACCGTTACACGGACTCGAAGTTTACCTTTGACGAGGCTATCGGAATCGGCGGCAATCGCAACGAATTTGAGATCGACTTGCAAACGAGCCACTATACGCTCGGCATCTCGTATTTTTTCTAGCCGCCTTTTAAATTGAGAGCACGCCCCTTTCCATTGGCCAGGGCAGGCGGATTCGAACCTCAAAGGTAGACCCTAACGTTGCATGAATTTATGAGTTCAAAACGCATCAGGTCAGGCCCTACGGAACTTTTGGTAATTTTCAATGGAGAAAGTGTATTAAACATACAGTGAGGTCTTGAAAATAGCCAAAAGTTTTGTAGGGCTTTAGCTGGAGCGAGCGGAGCGCTTTTGGGCCAAAAATTTATGCAATGTTAGGGTAGATCCTGCCGGGGATAAATGAAGATGAAACTGCGAAGATTCATTAAAAGATATCCACTTCCCTTCTTCCTGGCCATCCTTCATTTTATCCTCATGAGCTGCTTTCATGACCCAGCCCATTTGAAGCATCAAGCGCATGTGTCCAGCAAGCAGATGTCCCAATTTTTCTCGGGTGTAAGGCCCAGCCGCACATACATCGAGGCTCAGTACCGGTATGCCATCCACCTTCAAAGAATCGGTAAACACAGAATTTCATTGGAAGTTCTCAGAGACATCGCCCGGCACGATCCTGGAAACCCCAAAATATTCAACGCACTGGGCATCGCCTACGATAACCTGAGGGATTATAATAATGCCGTCATAGCTTATAATGAAGCGCTGGCGCTGGATCCCGATCTCGATTATGTGCACAACAATCTGGGCTATTCGATGCTTCTCCAGAAGGACTACGAGGGTGCCAAGAAAAGTTTCCGCGTGGCGATAAGCACCGCCGGTGGGAACAGCGATGTCGGCAAATATAACAATAATCTCGCACTTGCCCATACGAAATCCGGAACTGCACATGAAACACTGCCGGTGGCCGTCGCAGACGTGACAGTGGAGGGGGCGCCCGAAAAGGTCTTGTATGTAATAGAAGCCGGCCAAGAGGAGAAGGCAGGCCTGAAGACGGCCCAAGCGGTCGTATCGTCGGATAAACAGCCGGCCATCGAAACGGCGCCGGAATCGTCCGGCCCGGTAACAACACCCCGCACCGTAACGTTCCTGACCGGACCGGCCCCATTGACCGGTGCTGAGATCAACGGGGTGCCAGTGCCGCCCCCGACGGCCATCAAGGTGATGGAAGCAGACCTGCCATTAGATTTTATAGAAGCCGTGGATGTCCCTCTGCCTGATGAGGCGATGGTGCCGGACAGTGAATTGGTTTTCGATACTTCACTTGAAGACGAACCGGTTGATATCCATGAGGCTGGACAGTTTTCCGCCCCGGAAATGCTAAAACCGGCAGCGGAAAGGAGCGCTCAGTCCGCGATCGTCGACCAGAATGCGCTCCAGATCGATATCAGTGACCTCATTATGGTCCCTCGGGCGCAAGGGGCATCTTCGTCTTCGTTGACCGCGATTGCTTTCCATCCCATTCCTGAAACGCCCACAGTGTTTGGCAGTTTCGCACCGGCTGATGAAAAACAGGCCCGGTCAAACATGCAACAGATGAGCACCAGGGCGGTTTCAGGGAGCCTTGATCTGAGCCTCGCCAAAGCCCAACCCGTGGGGGAACCTTTTTATGGCGTAGGCGTCGATACCATGAGCCGCGACCATCGTTTGAGCATCGATATTTGCGATCTCATCATGGTTCCTCAGCCAGACAGGGCGACGCCTCCGGTGGTCGAGTTCGCAACCGAGCCGCTGCCTGAAACGATACCACTGGGTTTAGAATTCGCTACGATTGCTGAGGCTCCACCTTTAGCGGATTTCAGACATGATTATACCGCGGTCATTGTTAAGGGCGCGGAGTTTGTTATGACTGAAGCCAATGCCGTGCAGGCAAATATTCAAGAACCGGCCTTGACGCCGAAACTGAACATACCAATAGTCGAGACTATCGATCAGATCGATGCAGGGGCTGACGCCGTCAGCGGGGCGATACCGGTGACCGGGGCCGAGATCAACGGGGTGCCCGTATCAGCGCCGGCGGTTGTCGAGGTTGCGGAGGGGGATCGGACGGTGGATTTTCCAGATGGGGTTGAATCGGACAAAATGGAAAGCGTGGATGCCCCTCTGCCTGATGAGGCGATGGTGCCGGACAGTGAATTGGTTTTCGATACTTCACCTGAAGACGGTCCGGTTGAAATCCATGAGGCTGGAAAGCTTTCCGCCCTGGAAATACTAAAACCGGCAGCGGAAAAGAGCGCTCAGTTCCCGATTGTCGACCAGAATGCGCTCAAAATCGATATCAGTGACCTCGTTATGGTCCCTCGGCTCCCGATTGTCGACCAGAATGCACTCAAAATCGATATCAGTGACCTCATTATGGTCCCTCGGCCGCAAGGGGCTTCCTCGGTGACCGCTGTTGAAATCAATCCGATATCTAAAATGCCCCCGGTGTCTGGGCGATTTGTACCGAATGATGAAAAACAGGCCCGGTCAAATTTGCAGCAGATGAGTACCCGGGCGGTTTCAAAGCGTCCTGATCTGAGCCTTGCCAAAGTACTATTTGCTTGGGAACTTTCTAATTGACCGGTTCCCCAGAGCCTGGTTCAAGTTTTATAGTTAAGGCTCTATCTTTTTGTAGCTGGTGGCGTATTACCTAACTTCTATAGACCTCACTCCAGGTATAAAAAAATCACCTTGCCGTCCTGGTTTCTAAGGGGGAAAAGAAGCCCTTTCTCGTCCAACGGCAGGCACTCCTCATCAATATCTCCGTCACAGTCGTCGTCGACTTCATTACAATACTCCACCGCGCCAGGATATACGTCTACCTGCATATCGTCACAGTCGGTATTATCGGCGACATACCCCTCCGGCGGGGAACAGGCATCAAAGGTGTTGTCATCATCGCCATAGCCATCCCCGTCGGCATCCTGATAATAAACGCTGGTAACACCCTCGTCGGTCCTTCCGTCGCAGTTATCGTCAATCTCGTTGCAGACCTCGTTTGCGCCGGGATGGATGGCGGCGTCGCCGTCGTCGCAGTCGGTGTCAAGGCCGGACTCGCCGGGATCCGAACAGTCGCCGTCGGCGGCCAGGATGATGGTGGTGCCGCCGTAGCCGTCCCCGTCGCCGTCCTGGAAACACGACACGGTGTCACTGCCGTTGCAGTCCTGGTCAATGCCGTCGTCCGGGGTTTCAGCGGCGCCGGGGTGAATGGCGGCGTCGCCGTCGTCGCAGTCGGTGTCAAGGCCGGACTCGCCGGGGTCTGAGCAGTCGCCGTCGGCGGCCAGGATGATGGTGGTGCCGCCGTAGCCGTCCCCGTCGCCGTCCTGGAAACACGAGACGGTGTCGCTGCCGTTGCAGTCCTGGTCAATGCCGTCGTCCGGGGTTTCAGCGGCGCCGGGGTGAATGGCGGCGTCGCCGTCGTCGCAGTCGGTGTCAAGGCCGGACTCGCCGGGGTCTGAGCAGTCGCCGTCGGCGGCCAGGATGATGGTGGTGCCGCCGTAGCCGTCCCCGTCGCCGTCCTGGAAGCACGAGACGGTGTCGCTGCCGTTGCAGTCCTGGTCAATGCCGTCGTCCGGGGTTTCAGTGGCGCCGGGGTGAATGGCGGCGTCGCCGTCGTCGCAGTCGGTGTCAAGGCCGGACTCGCCGGGATCTGAACAGTCGCCGTCGGCGGCCAGGATGATGGTGGTGCCGCCGTAGCCGTCCCCGTCGCCGTCCTGGAAGCACGAGACGGTGTCGGTGCCGTTGCAGTCCTGGTCAATGCCGTCGTCCGGCGTTTCAGCGGCGCCGGGATGAATGGCGGCGTCGCCGTCGTCGCAGTCGGTGTCAAGGCCGGACTCGCCGGGATCCGAACAGTCGCCGTCGGCGGCCAGGATGATGGTGGTGCCGCCGTAGCCGTCCCCGTCGCTGTCCTGGAAGCACGAGACGGTGTCGCTGCCGTTGCAGTCCTGGTCAATGCCGTCGTCCGGCGTTTCAGTGGCGCCGGGGTGAATGGCGGCGTCGCCGTCGTCGCAGTCGGTGTCAAGATCGGACTCGCCGGGGTCTGAGCAGTCGCCGTCGGCGGCCAGGATGATGGTGGTGCCGCCGTAGCCGTCCCCGTCGCCGTCCTGGAAACACGAGACGGTGTCGGTGCCGTTGCAGTCCTGGTCAATGCCGTCGTCCGGCGTTTCAGCGGCGCCGGGGTGAATGGCGGCGTCGCCGTCGTCGCAGTCGGTGTCAAGATCGGACTCGCCGGGATCCGAACAGTCGCCGTCGGCGGCCAGGATGATGGTGGTGCCGCCGTAGCCGTCCCCGTCGCTGTCCTGGAAGCACGAGACGGTGTCGCTGCCGTTGCAGTCCTGGTCAATGCCGTCGTCCGGGGTTTCAGCGGCGCCGGGGTGAATGGCGGCGTCACCGTCGTCGCAGTCGGTGTCAAGATCGGACTCGCCGGGGTCTGAACAGTCGCCGTCGGCGGCCAGGATGATGGTGGTGCCGCCGTAGCCGTCCCCGTCGCCGTCCTGGAAACACGAGACGGTGTCGCTGCCGTTGCAGTCCTGGTCAATGCCGTCGTCCGGCGTTTCAGCGGCGCCGGGATGGATGGCGGCGTCGCCGTCGTCGCAGTCGGTGTCAAGGCCGGACTCGCCGGGATCGTCACAGTAGTTGTCCGCGGGCTGAAAGGAGCCGCCGCTGCCGTAACCGTCTAAATCGCTGTCCACATAACAGGCGTCGCCGCCGTCGCAGTCCTGGTCAATACCGTCGCCGATGAAATCGGGAGCACCGGGATAGATAGTCATGTCGCCGTCATTGCAGTCGCCACCCAGCACGGCATAGCCTTCGGGTTCCTCGCAGGCCTCAATGGTGCTGTTGGAATCACCATAGCCATCGTCGTCGTTGTCCAGGTAAAACGTGGTGAGGGAGAAACCCTCATCAACCTGGCCGTCGCAGTTGTCATCAATCTCGTTGCAGACTTCGCTTGCACCGGGATGGATGGCGGCATCGCCGTCGTCGCAGTCGGTGTCAAAGCCGGACTCGCCGGGATCGTCACAGTAGTTGTCCGCGGGCTGAAAGGAGGCGCCACTGCCGTAACCGTCCAAATCGTTGTCCACATAGCAGGCGTCGCTGCCGTCGCAGTCCTGGTCAATACCGTCACCGATGAAATCGGGGGCACCGGGATAGATAGTCATGTCGCCGTCATTGCAGTCGCCACCGAGCGCGGCATAGCCCTCGGGTTCCTCACAGGCATCGATGGTGCTGTTGGAATCACCATAGCCATCGTCGTCGTTGTCCAGGTAAAACGTGGTCATTACGCCTTCGTCGATAACGCCGTTGCAGTTTTCGTCAATCCCGTTGCAGATCTCTTCTGAGCCGGGATAGATGCTGCCGTCGGTGTCGTTGCAGTCGGAAGCGTCCGCGACATAGCCAACGGGCTGCGACGTGTCAAATATTGAATCACCAGGATCGCCGAATGTGTCGCCGTCATCATCGCGGTAATAGTAGGTGGGGCATCCTACGCAGTTGAGGTTGCAGATCTCGATAATCTGATTCTTGGCGAGCCGCACCCCTTCCTCATGGTCAGCGAAAGTGTCGGAAAAAAAACCATTGAAAGCGGTATGTCTATTGTTGCCGATAACAACCGCGGCGTCACCGTTGGCAAACGTCCCCGTTTCCACGCCGCCGGCAAGTGCGGTAAGACCGAACGAAAATATGTTCCAGCCGCTATTGACAAGGTCGATCGGATCGGTGACGCCTATCCAGATCGGATCGAGGCCACTTGTAATAGGTGTATCATTTTGGGATCCGGCGCCCATCGCATTGAAGGCAGTGTAGAGGGGCGAGTTGCCGTAGGCGATACCATAGTCCGTAAGGATAGCTCTACCGGGGATCTGTATTTCGTCGGGGGGTGGTTTCACATAATTTACAATATTAGAGGCGATGGGCGATGAAGAAGTAGATTGATTCAGCACAATGACGCAATTCCAATCCTGACCACCCAACAGAGTCAAAAATTCGGAATCATCGGCAGTGAAAGCCACCTCGCCTGACAGACCAAATTCGTCCAGGGCATCATCGAAAACGTCGTCGCCCATCTCACCATCTTTGTATAAGAGAATCGTTTTTTCATTACCAAACAGTGCTCCCGGTGCCTGAAATATAGTATCCGGCGTTCTCAGTGTTGCACCTGGGGCAAGATTGCTTGCCGGCTGCGCTTGTGCCTTGCCCAAGCTGATGATCAAACTGAACAAGCAAATAATTATGAGCTGTTTGGTGGATATCATGGCTTGACCCCGGTTTTTGTATCAGTGTTTAAGTAAGAATTACGGCGGTGTTCTCCCTATCAGAAAAAAATAAAAAGAGGCAGCCGTTAATAGTTCTACGGCCACCGGTGCAGGCGGTCTATGCTGCTGCAGGGTTTGAGGGCGTTGTACTCGTTGCCTTCGCCTCTTTAATCGTGTCCCTCCATCGATCAAATAGTCTCTGGGTTTGCCGCTGGGGCTCGAATTATCAGCGTTTTCCCATGGACTGCCGGGCTCGATAAACGGTTTCTCATCCCAATCGCTCCGCCCATTCACGAATTATTGGCACCAATCCACCTCACCCCAAGCCACTTAAATAAAGCTGATCAGATGAAAAGTGTTTGGCATGATCAATCTTTTGCTGGCGGCCGCAAAAATATTATTAATGACGATCTGCTAATAAATACGATAGGTTCATTCTCCAGAGCATCAACAGAATGAACAGGAGAATGAACCTATGCACGGTTGGACAAGTTTATCGCAAGTGCGATGGGCAAATTTGGTGAGAAATTATTATTGCAAATAATCGTATATCCTTAGGAGACAGTTGTTATATTGAGGCCGAGGCTCTCTGCGGCTCCGATTTATCCATTTCACACAGCTTCGGTGGTTGTTCCGATAAGGGCAGGTAAACACTGAATTCAGACCCTTTGCCCGGCACGCTCTGAACCGTTATTATACCGCCCTGAGTTTTGACGATTTGATCGATCAGGGCCAAACCAAGGCCAGTGCCCCCCCGCGCTTTCTTTGTGGTGTAAAAGGGTTCGAAGATCTTTTCCATGTTCTCCGTACTAATGCCGTGTCCGTTATCACTGACGCTTAACTTCAGGTAGGAACCGGGAACCAGACCTATTTTCTTCGGAGTCAGCCTTTCACCGATAGTGGTTCGGGTGAGAGACACCTTCAGTTTTCCATGCTCACCGTCTATGGCTTCGGCGGCATTGACACACAGATTGATAATGACTTGATACAGTTTGGTGGGATCAATTTTGGCTGACTCATGTTTGGTCGTAATGTGCTGGTCGATTTTAATTGTGGCGGGTAAGGCCGCACGTATCAGGATCAACGCATCCTTTACCAGGGGAGCCAAACATACGGCATGTTCGATATTCTCACTCTTGCGGTTGTAGGAAAGTATTTGTTGAATTAGGTTCTTTGCCCGATGAGAGGCCTCGAGCGCTTTCTCAAGTTTCTCGCAGACTTCGGGAGGGCAGCAAGCCTCAAGTGTTGCCAACTCCAAATAGCCATTGATGATTAAGAGAGTGTTGCTAAAATCATGAGCAATTCCGCTGGCCAGATTACCCAGAGTCTCCATTTTATGGGAGTGGTCTAACCTATTGATGAGGTAGCGATGTATGGTTGACAGGCTCTCATTCTGGCATTTCAGTTGATGAATTTCATCGCTAAGCCGCGGCTGCACTTTCAGGCTTTCTACTCTTGATTCATAATGGGCAACCGCGTCTCGAACCGCTTCCTTCAACTCGGCTTCCTGCCAGGGTTTATATATCAGGTGGTAGACATTACCCTTGTTAATGGCATCCTTGGCAATGTCGATCTCCTGAAAGGCGGTGATCAGCATACGCACCGTATCGGGATGTTTCGTTTTAACTTGCTCAAGAAGTGCAGTCCCCTGCATCTCAGGCATCCGTTGGTCAGTAACCACCACCGCGAATTCAGTCTCTTCAAGCTTTTTCAAGGCCTGCATGGGGCTCTGAAAGCAAAAAGACTCGTAGGGTTCATCCACACACGTCCACGTTAGTGCGTCCAGAACACCGGGTTCGTCGTCTATGAACATTACTTTGTTGGTCATGATATATAAAACTATTTTCCACTGGTGTCCGGTTAAGATTCTTGAAAACTCGCCACCTTTATAGTAATTACGTTTAAGTCGAATTTTATAATTACCAAATTTAAAATTACGTGAGTAAGAGGGCCGATAACACGAACTACCTCTATAGTAAATGAATACAGTGCGTTACAAGGCCGTATTGGAAACTTTTATAGAAATACGTAACAGAACAAAGGCACGTAAAATAAAAGCGACCGATACATAGCCTTTGACTTCGTTTACTATCTACCAATTAGTTCAGTATTACTTTTAGTTCAGTATTACAGAGGTAATATCTTCCACATCATCCACATCGAAGGGTTTGCGGAGATATTTGTAAATCCCATGGCGCCTGGCCAATTCTTCATAGTGGGGTTGGGGCAAAGCCGTCACAACCACTACGACGATCGGCAAGTTCTTTTTCGAGATCCACTCCAGAACTTCGATGCCGTTTGGTCTGGGCATTTTGAGGTCCAAGAACATAAGGCCGGGATGGTGATGGCTTAAATAATCAATCGCATCCATTCCATTGTTAACCTTATGAAGGGTGTAGTCATCGCCCAGGATGGCATCAAATGAATCTAATACACCCTGGTCGTCGTCGACAACGAAGATGGTTTCTCCGAGGTTCTTAGCCATTATTGAATCCTTTTTTTGGTGGCCGAATAGGGTGATTACCCGGTTCGCGTTCATCTAAATTTAATAGTGGTCTATTCGGGCTTTGGTGGCGAGGCGCATCGATATATTTCCTTAAACATTTGGCATTCACATCAGTTCTATTTTGCGCCTGTTACTTAGAGCACCCAGATAATCCGCATCTATAGATGCGCACTACGCCTAAATGTGGTAGCAAAAAAAGTGCCACTAACCGTGATTATTCCATCATACAAAATGGCATTTTTCTGGTTTAGTTAAAAATTCCAAGGGTTAGGTGGGTTTTTTGGGTGGGGCGGGAGTGGTGCGACATCGCCTACCCCCCGATTACGGCCGATATTGTTCGGTTTTGATGCACATGATCATCAACAGTGCCCATTATTATGTGCAATTACATTATTTCCTTTTATATCAATATGATATTGCCAATGACTACGATCGGGCAATGACTATGCAAACAAACCCATCCGATACTTGTGCTTGAGGAGGCTGTCCGACAAGCCCATGACAGACGCTATTTCATACATCATATAGAGGCCGTTATGTCTACAAATACAATATATCGTGGCAGAAATGGGCAGTTTTAAGCTTTTCCGACAGGCTCCGAGGTAAAAATTTCAATTTAGTTAATAATATCAATTAGTTTATAATTTTAAAGGGGCAGTGCAGCGGGGTGGCATAAACCTTGCTTGTATAATAATCCCGTCACTAATCAGTTTTCGATTTCATAGGCAGTAGACCTATGAGTGTGAATTGATTTTAATCCGCCCGAAAGGAGCAAACATGAAAAAGCTAATGACGCAGTTATTCATCGTCGGCACCGTTATCGCCACTTATGCACTGCCGGTCCTGGCGCGGGGTGGTGGCGGGTTATAAACCCCCACGGAAATAGAGCTTCCACAAGTTTTTAAATTAACCTTAGTCCGCCCGAAAAGGAGCAAACATGAAAAAGCTAATGATGCAGTTATTCATCGTCGGCACCGTTATCGCCACTTATGCACTGCCGGTCCTGGCGCGGGGTGGTGGCGGGTTATAAACCCCCACGGAAATAGAGCTTCCACAAGTTTTTAAATTAACCTTAGTCCGCCCGAAAAGGAGCAAACATGAAAAAGCTAATGATGCAGTTATTCATCGTCGGCACCGTTATCGCCACTTATGCACTGCCGGTCCTGGCGCGGGGTGGTGGCGGGTTATAAACCCCCACGGAAATAGAGCTTCCACAAGTTTTTAAATTAACCTTAGTCCGCCCGAAAAGGAGCAAACATGAAAAAGCTAATGATGCAGTTATTCATCGTCGGCACCGTTATCGCCACTTATGCACTGCCGGTCCTGGCGCGGGGTGGTGGCGGGTTATAAACCCCCACGGAAATAGAGCTTCCACAAGTTTTTAAATTAACCTTAGTCCGCCCGAAAAGGAGCAAACATGAAAAAGCTAATGATGCAGTTATTCATCGTCGGCACCGTTATCGCCACTTATGCACTGCCGGTCCTGGCGCGGGGTGGTGGCGGGTTATAGACCCCCACGGAAATAGAGCTTCCACAAGTTTTTAAATTAACCTTAGTCCGCCCGAAAAGGAGCAAACATGAAAAAGCTAATGATGCAGTTATTCATCGTCGGCACCGTTATCGCCACTTATGCACTGCCGGTCCTGGCGCGGGGTGGTGGCGGGTTATAGACCCCCACGGAAATAGAGCTTCCACAAGTTTTTAAATTAACCTTAGTCCGCCCGAAAAGGAGCAAACATGAAAAAGCTAATGATGCAGTTATTCATCGTCGGCACCGTTATCGCCACTTATGTACTGCCGGTCCTGGCGCGGGGTGGTGGCGGGTTATAAACCCCCACGGAAATAGAGCTTCCACAAGTTTTTAAATTAACCTTAGTCCGCCCGAAAAGGAGCAAACATGAAAAAGCTAATGATGCAGTTATTCATCGTCGGCACCGTTATCGCCACTTATGCACTGCCGGTCCTGGCGCGGGGTGGTGGCGGGTTATAGACCCCCACGGAAATAGAGCTTCCACAAGTTTTTAAATTAACCTTAGTCCGCCCGAAAAGGAGCAAACATGAAAAAGCTAATGATGCAGTTATTCATCGTCGGCACCGTTATCGCCACTTATGCACTGCCGGTCCTGGCGCGGGGTGGTGGCGGGTTATAAACCCCCACGGAAATAGAGCTTCCACAAGTTTCTAAATTAACCTTAGTCCGCCCGAAAAGGAGCAAACATGAAAAAGCTAATGATGCAGTTATTCATCGTCGGCACCGTTATCGCCACTTATGCACTGCCGGTCCTGGCGCGGGGTGGTGGCGGGTTATAGACCCCCACGGAAATAGAGCTTCCACAAGTTTTTAAATTAACCTTAATCCGCCCGAAAAGGAGCAAACATGAAAAAGCTAATGATGCAGTTATTCATCGTCGGCACCGTTATCGCCACTTATGCACTGCCGGTCCTGGCGCGGGGTGGTGGCGGGTTATAAACCCCCAAAAGTACGGCTTCTATAGGTCACTTGAAAAGACAAAGATCTTAGACTCAAGTTTGACAGTTGATTTTTTAAATTTTTAATTTAAAACTACAACCTACCGAAAAATCTACTTATATTGAAATCCCTGACTGAAGTTTGACAGTTGATTTTGAAAACTCCGTCATTTCAATGCACTACAGGACCCGAAAATGTTGTTGGCACTACCTTTTGATATTTTGGGCACGGATCACGCGTCCTGTATCGTAGGCGGCATCGCGACGCCAACTGACTGGAATATCTTACCGCATACGCCCTGGCTTTGGCTCCGGATGGAAAGACGCCGGCCGTCTTCTTCGATTGTTACCCGCTGCAGGGCTTTCAAGTCCTGTTTGATCTCGGCCCACTCAAAGCGGTGGCCGTGCTTTCAAGAGGCGTTGGTCAAGCTCTTTTCGAAGCACCAGCGCCAGAAAGCTGCAAAACACATGGCCCCGGATGGTGCGGTCTCGCTGGTGGAAGATCGGACGCGTCTCCAATAACGACTTGACGTCCCGGAAGACCCGCTCTACCTGCCACAGTTCTTTGTACTTTAGCGCCACCTGCTCGGCAGTAAGCGCCGTGTTGGTTTTAAGCACCCATTTACCGTCAAAACGGGATTCGTACTTGACCTTGCTCTCATCGATGCTCGCGCTGTTTTTCTCGATCTTTACGTACTTTCGAAAGCCCTTGTTGCCCACCAGGCTTTTGGGGCCTTTTTTGATCTGCTCGGCAAGCGCCTCGACAATCGCCTGCCGGTCGGCGGCATCTTTCCGCTGTTGGGCAGGATTGACGCAAACGATGTAACGACAACCGTCTATCTCGACCTGTTTTACTTTAAGCGGGGCCGGCTTTTCCGGGTCACTGTTTTGCGGCCAAACCCCTTTGTACCTGCCCGGATGCGACAGCACGCGATCTCTGATCTGTTTGACCTTGCGCATGCGGGCGCCCAGAATGTAGGGGATCTGGTTTTCCGGGGATTCAAGTTCTGCAATCGTCTTGGCGCTGATCATGCCCCGGTCGGCCACAATGCACACGCGGCCGATCTTGAACCGTTTCTTGAGCCGTTCAACGATGGGCAAAAGTGTTGTGACATCGGCCGTGTTGCCGGGCCACATCTCACAGCAGATGGGCTGCCCCTTATCGTCGATGACGGCCCCGACCACCATCTGCACAAGATCGGGCCGGTGGTCCTTGCTAAAGCCTCTTTGCCCGATGCGCTCCCCGCCGCGGCCCTCGAAGTAGATTGAGGTGGTGTCGAAAAAGACCAGATCCAGATTCGAGAACAAATCCCGGCGATGGGCGAAAATAATCTCCTCGACAAGGTCCTTGTTGCAGCGGGGTGAAAATGGGGTCGCCCCTTTCTGGTCCTGGAGCTCTTCACCCAAAAACCCCATGGCCCGGTAGAGGTGGTGAAGATCCAACCCTTCAATGCCGTCAATGAGTGTAGTCCCGGCACCAGCGGTGACAGAAACGATCGGAACCCGATACCATCAAGCGGTGAAGCACCGTGAGAAAAACAGCCCGCTCCACATCGAACTCGAACTTACGCCCACCCAGCACGCTGGCCAAGGGCGGCCTGTATCCCGGTTTCTTTCCACAGGCGCTCAAAAATCAGCGACGGCCCGATCTTTTGGGCGTCGGCGGCCACATCACTTTTGCCCGAGATAACCAGGAGCGCTTGCT
Organism: uncultured delta proteobacterium; assembly: GCA_963783425.1. Classification (GTDB taxonomy): domain Bacteria; phylum Desulfobacterota; class Desulfobacteria; order Desulfobacterales; family QNYZ01; genus CAWANO01. The sequence continues at coordinate 1,003,841 of CAWANO010000001.1, read as the reverse complement.
CGGAGAACCTGGACAGGGAGCGGATGAGCGTTTCCACACGGCCCTTTGACTGCAGCTGGTCCATACGGCCGACGGTGGCGATCACGCGCTGCTTGACTTTGCCTTTTTCCTTATTGTTTTCAACGATTTGCAGGTACTGATATTTGCCGGATTTTTTAACGCGAGCGAACATGGGAGCCTCCTGACTTAAAGACACTCCCAATTTAGCAACCAATAACCTTTGATTGTCAAGGTATAAACCCGAAATTCTGTGGCACTACCTTTCTGAGCTCAGCTCCGGTTCGGATTGTGTAAATTCAACCGGTTACAAAATTTTAGGCCCGATTTTAACGGCACAAGTGTCAAACTTCAGTCAAGGGCGTTGGCGATTATTCGGTGAGGATAGACTATTTTGTTGACGATTTGTGCGGTGGCGTATGCACCGGGCCTTTTTCATGTTTACCGCAGTATTGGATCAACCGGTGACATGCCAGGTCGGCGCTAAAGAAGGCAGGCGCTTGGGGATCGCTTAAGGTGTGCCGGTTCTATCAGGCCACCTGACGCAGTTTTTGCCGAAATGGGGTAGTGACGGCCAGGTTCAAATCAAGCCGCAACTGCTGAGGAGAAAGACCCACGGCAAGGCCCAGCAGCTGGGGCAGGTAGAGGATGGTGATCCCCATCTTCTGGCCGCTATGCTGAGCGGCCTTTTTTTGGTAAGCTTCCAGGTTCATCTGGCACATGGGGCACACGGTGACAATGGCATCGGCCCCCCTAGCCGCTTGTAAAATAGCACTGACCAGTTCAATGCCCACCTCCGGTTTGGTGCTCATGTGGGAAGCGCCGCAACATTTGGCGCCCATCTCCCAATCAAAGATCCGGGCCCCGGTGGCGCGGATCAACGCTTCCATGGAGCGCGGCGCTTCGGGATCGTCAAAAGCCGGGTAGGGGCGCAAGCATTGGCAGCCATAATAGGGAGCCACCTCGAGTCCGGCCAAGCTGTTTTGAACGCGCGGCGCCAATTGTTTTTCCCCGAGATCCACCGACACCACGTCAAGAAGGTGCCGCACCCGCAGCCCCCCTTTGAGCTTGAGATCATCTTCCGCAAGAACCTCGTTGATGGTTTCGAGCAGATCGGCGTCTTTGCGGATTTTCTCAGTTACCTTTTTCAAGTTCAGGTAGCAGGCACTGCAGGGCACCAGCACCTCTTTTAAGTCGCTACCCTTTTCAACCAAGGCCAAGTTGCGGGCCGGCAGGGCCAAAGCGAGCAGGCTGCTGACCGCCTCGGCGGCGCTGGCACCGCAGCAGGTCCACTCGGCAATCTCCTCCAGCTCGACATCCATGGCTGCCAGAAAGGCCCGCGTTGACAGGTCGTACTCCTTGGCAGAACCTTCCAGAGAGCAACCCGGGTAGTAGATGTATTTCATGGTGCCTGCTCCAGTGATTCGACTTTACGAAAGATGGCGTCCAGAGCCCCACTGCCTTTGGACGGTAACTGCAGCGGCACCTTGCCCTTGCGCATCAGTTTCAGCCCCAGCGGTGCGAACTTAAAGGGCAGCAGGGGGTTGTGCATGGCGTTAAAGTAGAGGGTCATAAACTCCATTTCACGCACCCGGCCGTGGCGGCGAACGCTTTCCATGAACTTCTGATAAAAGAGAGTGCCACTGCGGTGGGCGGGAAGGTTGCGCCTGGCGGCGGCCTGTTTCAGGGCGCCCATGGCTTCGGTCAGGGGTAAACCCCGCGGGCAGCGTAGCGTGCAGTAGTAGCAGGCCGAGCAGAGCATGAAGGTCTTGCTCGCGAAAATGTCATCGCTCTGTCCCATCAGCACCAACCGCCACAGCCGTCGGGGGGTGAGATCCATGGCAAAGGCGTTGGGACAGGAGCCGGTGCAGGTGCCGCACTGAATGCAGGCTTGGAGCATAGTGCCGACGTTGCGAAGATCCGTTGCTTGCTCGGCATGGGGATCGATGTTTAGTGCTGGTGGTGAGGCTGGCGGCATCTCTCATTTCCTCGGGCAAATGATAATTTAGCCGACAATGGCTGCGTCGATTACGTCAAACATCTGCTGACATGAATAGCCATCTAAAAACGACGCGAAATTGGGGCAGGCGCTGGCGCAGGCACCGCACCCCTGGCACATCACCGGATTGACGATCACCTGGTTCTCCTCGGTGTCGATGGTGCGGGCGCCGTAAGGGCAGGCCTCGATGCAGCGCTCGCACAAACAACACAGGGCGTGACGCACCCCGGCGGTGAGCTTTCCCGCCGGTAGCCGGGCCTGGGTGATGATTCGCAGGGCGCGCTGGGCGGCCGCTTCGGCGGTGGTGATGGTTTCGTCGATGGTGCGCGGTGAATGGGCCAGACCGCAGGCGAACACACCCTCCTTGAGCGCGTCCACCGGGCGCCACTTAATGTCGGCTTCCTGGAAAAACCCGTCCACGTCCAGATCGGCGCCGAAAGCCTCCGCTAGTGCCGTGGGCAGGCGTGGGGTGATGCCGGTGGCCAAAACCAGCAGGTCCGCCTCGATGATGATTTTCCGGCCGATGATGGGTTCGAACACCGCCACCTGTAGCATAGTGTCGTCCGATTCCGGCACGATCACCTCCGGTTTGGTGTCGAGGTTGTACTGAATAAAGATGCCGCCTGCAGCGCGGGCCTGGGTGTAGTAGGTTTCGGTGAAGCCGTAAGTCATCATATCGCGATAAAGAACGTAGATGGCAAGGTCGGGATTTTGCTGCTTGAGGTGCAGGACATGCTTCAGCGTGCCCAGGCAGCAGATGCGGCTGCAGTAGTTGCGGGGCTCTTCGCGCGAGCCGACGCATTGGATCATGACCACCGCCGAGAGCGCCTGGGGGTCGATCTCGTTTTGGGCAATACGCCCCTCCAGCTCTTTCTGGGTTACGACAGCGCTGTGTTGGCCGTAGCCGTAAAGATCGGTCGTTGCCTCATCACCACCGGTGGCCAACACGGCAACCCCGTGGGCGATGGTTCGGCTCTGCTGGTCGCTGTTTTCGATGGTGGTGTAGAAGCCGCCCACCTGCCCGTAGCCGCCGATGACCCTGTTCTGCAGGTGCACCTCGATCTGGGGATGGCGCTCGATCTTTTGAATGGTATCGGTCAGCAGCTGTTGCGGATCGTGCCCGTCGATGGTGGACCGCAGCCAATTCAGATTGCCACCCAGGGCCTCTTCGGCTTCCACCAAGTCCACGGGCAGGCCATGGCCGGCGATGGATAGTGCGGCGGTCATGCCGGCAATCCCCCCGCCCACCACCAGCGCCCGTTGCGCCACCGACAGTTGCGGGGCCGGGGCGGGGTCCATGCGCCGCAGACGCGCGGTGGCCATGCGGATTTTGGCAAGGATCGCTTCATCCGATGCCGTTTCCGTCTGATCGGCCGGGTTGGTTTTTCGGGGGGTGCTGGCCAACTCCAGATCGACCACATCCATCAGGTTGGCATCAAGCCCCACCTGGCGGGACAGAGCGCGCAAGGGCTTGAGAAACAGATAAGGATGACAAGCGGCGATCACCAACCGGTTGGGGAGCACCTGTTTCACCTGTTCGGCCAGGGCCTCCCACCCGCCACCGGTGCAGAGCTGGTCAACCACTTCGACCCGGCTCACCCCGTTGTCCTTGGCCAATGTCTGGGCCAGGGGGTGCAGATCGGGTTGCACGCCATCGCTCCGGCCGCAGTCGCAAAGCGCAATGAAAATGTGTGGCGGCTGCCGATCGACATCGCGTAGCGGTGCAGTTTCAGCCTCTTCGCCGATGCCGCCGCCGGCACCGTGAATGGTGAGCGACGCGTTCAGCGCGGCTGCCGAGGCCTGGACCACGGAGTCTGAGATATCCTTGAGTCCACCGAACGACCCTCCCAGCATCACCCCGGCACGCTCGGTGCGGGCTGATGAAAAAGGTTGGTTGCAGATAAATCCCCAACCATTCAGCGGCAGGTTAGCCATTTCGGCTAGCTTGGCCGTGTCCGGGGCCGGCCTCTGGCCCACGGCCAGCACCGCTAGATCGAAGTTTTCGGTGAGCATCTCGCCGTCGATGCGCGCGTTGTGCAATATCAGATCACCGCTGGTCGGGTCGCTGGAGACCGAATGGATGCGGCCGCGTTCAAAGCGCACCCCGTGGTCCTGCTCAGCCTGGTCGCGGTAGCGCTGATAGGATTTGCCGAAGGTGCGCATGTCCATGTAGTAGAGCACCGTTTCGACTTCATCGCCGCCGCGCTGCTTCGCCAGCAGCGCCTCCTTGATGGCGTACATGCAGCAGACCGAAGAGCAGAAATCCGCCTCGCTCTGCATGTCACGGGAACCGACGCACTGGATCCAGGCGATCTTGCGGATGGGCTTGCTGTCGTGGGGGCGTATCAGGCGTCCGCCGGTGGGGCCGATGCCGCTGAGCATGCGCTCAAATTCGAGGCTGGTGACCACTCCGGGATAGAGGCCGTAGCCGTAGACGTTCTTGCCCTCGGAAGGCTGGTAATAGCCCGTGCCGCCGCTGAGCACGATGGCGCCCACGGTCAGGGTTCGATCCCGGCTGGCTTCCAGGTCCTGGTAGACCTGGAGGATCTTGGGGATCATTACATCGGGTTCGAAGGGCTTGATCAGATAATCGAGCGCGCCGATCTTCATGGCCTCCACGGCGGTTTCCACCGTGGCGTAGGCGGTCATCATGAGCACGCACAGCTCCGGAGCGGCGTCGCGGGCACGCTGCAGCAGCTCCACACCGTCCATCTCCGGCATTTTGATGTCGGTGAGCATCAGTTGAAAAGGGTTGGCGGCCAGCATCTCCAGCGCCTCGCGCCCCGAGGCGGCCATGGCCACCTGAAACCCCTCCTCCTCCAGCCACTCCTTGAGAGAATCGCGTACGCTCAACTCGTCATCGACCACCAGAATCCGAAACTGCTGGCGGCGTTCGTCCACCAGACGAATGGCGTCGGTGGGGCAGACCTTTTCGCACTCGCCGCAGCGCGTGCAACTGGCGATGTCGATCACGTAGGGGTTGGGGATCTGATGGGGCACGGGCAGATAGATGGCTTTGCGGTTGGAAAGGCCGCCATTGAAGGCGTCGGGAACATCAACGGGGCAAACCTCGCGGCACAGACCGCAGCCGATGCAGCGCTGGGGATCGACCCAGGAAGGCGTATGGTGCAGCCTGACCTGAAAATGTCCCGGCTCGCCCTCGATAGCGGTGAGCGTGGTGGCGGTGAGGATTTCGATATTTTCGTGAAACAGGCCCTTGCGCAGGCAGAACTGGGAACCGGCGTCGCGCTGAGCCAGGGGCAGCATGCGGCACATGCCGCAATGGTTGCTGGGAAACTGGTGGTCCAGCTGGCGTCAGGATGCCGCCGATGCCGGGGGCACGGTCGATCAGGGTGACCCCGTAACCGGTTTCAGCAAGATCCAGAGCCGAGCGGATACCGCTGATGCCGGCCCCCACCACCAGAGCTTGGCCTATTTTTTTCTGCATGGTCGGTCTCCTTTTAATGCATCTGCATCCCGACAATCTCCTGAAACTCGTTTTCGCGAAACTCAGACAGCGGTGGGCTCTCTTCGAGGCTGCGTCCGGCCAGATAATCAAAGGCTTTTTGGGTTTGATGGGCCACGGTGATGAAAAGCTCCATCAACGGGATCTCGTTGGGGCAGGCGTTGGAGCACTGGCCGCAACCCACGCAAGCCGTGCTCATGTGCGCCAGGCGGGTCAGGTGATAAAATACCGTGTCGGTGGGCATTTTGATGCGTCCCTTGCGCGTGGCCCATTGCAGGTATTGGGACGGTTCGTGATCGAACACATCGGTCACAAAGACGCATTCCCGGCAATAGCAAACCGGACAGGCCACTCGGCAGTTGTAGCAGTTGACGCAGGCGGCCAGATAGCCGGCCAATTTTTCAAGATTGTCGGTGGCGGCGCGAGTTTCACCGAACATCTGCTCGCGTCTCTGGTGCCGTTGGGCCAGCAAGGCGTTGATGGCCTCCTGGCGTTGGGCGGGGATCTCGGCCGCATCGAGCCCAAGCTCTGGCAAGCAGGGAATCGCCTTTATCGGTCTGCGACGTCACCAGCAGATGCGTTGCTGGTGTCCACACCCCACAACCCGATGGCTACATCGGCCCCATCAGCGAAAGGTTGGTCACATACCCGGCAGGCCGCGGCGAGATCGACACCGGCCAGTGCGGTATCGTCGTCGTTCAGTACCTTTTCGTAAAAGCGACGGGTGGCATCTTCGCCTTGGCTCGGCGGCCGAATTGCAGATAGTCGGTATTGCGGTAGGCCCCCAGACAATCGATGCCGACAATGACGACCTCTTCCACGTGGCCCTGATGGAGCTTCACCAGCTCGAAAAACGCCCTGATTTCGCACGGCCGCAGCACCAGTACCGTTCGGCCCCCGGCGCTTTTTCGCGTCAGGCGGGACGCGATTTTGGCTGCGTTTAGGGGATATGCCGGAGACAGTGGGTCGGCGGCAGCGATATGATCGGGTGAGGTCACCAGGGTCGGCATGACCATGTGCTCATAAGGCAGCCGCTGCGGTACCAATAGCGCATCAATGCTCTCCAGCGTTAGGACGCGATGCAGCAGGCTGCCGATGGCGGCGAGCAGATCCCCCTGGGCGACATCGATTTTGGCCGTTGTGGTCATATAACGCTCCCTAAAGTGGATGCTTTTTTCGTCTGTTCAAAACCGTGGTCATACGGGTTAAATCACCATGGCCTCTCTGGCCTCATTGGGCCCTATGGCTTTGACCTGGGTCACCAGTTCCTGCATCACTTCGGCAAACTCGATGCCGTCACTGGCTCCGATCCAGGTGAGCCTCAGGCGCTCGGGCGCGAAACCGAATTGCGGAAGGATCTCCTTGAGCAGCTTGATGCGCCGCCGGGCCTTGAAATTACCGTTGATGTAGTGGCAGTCGCCCGGGTGGCAGCCGCTGACCAGCACCGCGTCAGCGCCTTCCAGCAGTGCCTTGATTACATATTGCGGATCGACCATGCCGGTGCACATCACCCGGATCAGGCGTACATTCCTGGGGTAGGTCAGTCGGGAGGTGCCCGCCAGGTCGGCCGCCGTGTAGGTGCACCAGTTGCACACAAAGGCGATGATGTTGGGGTCGAAGGAGGTCATAGTCTCTCCATAGCCGTTTGAAGTTCTGATGATAGCTTACCCGGCTAATTTGGCCAGGGCATCCATGATGCCGTCGATTTCGGCAAAAATCTGGCGGCTCTTGAAATGTTCACAACTGGCCGCGCCGCTGGGGCAAAAGCCGGAGCAACTGCCGCATCCCTTGCACACGGCCGGATTGACCACCGAGACCTGACGGCGCTCATCGAACTCGATGGCCGAGTAGGGGCACAAGCCGATGCAGATCTGGCAGCCGATGCAGACATCGGGGTCGATGCGCGATATAGTGGGCGCCACCTCCACCTTACCGCGGGTGGCCAGCGCAAGGGCCTTGGCCGCGGCCCCCGAGGCCTGTGAAACGGTATCTGGGATATCCATGGGTTTCTGGCAACAGCCGGCCAGAAAAACACCATCGGTGGCCGTATTGAGCGGTCCCAGCTTGGGGTGCTCTTCCAGGAAAAAGCCATCGGCGCCCTGGTTAACGCCGAAGATGCGGCCGACATTGTGGGCATCGGCCCGCGCCTCGATAGCGGAACACAGGATGACCATGTCCACCGGAAGGCGGATTTGGCGTCCCAGCAGGGTATCTTCACCGATACAGACCAGTTTGCCCGCCTCGGCCGCTGTTTGCGCCCGGTTCGTGATTTCGGCCACTTTGCCGCGAATAAAGATGGTGCCCTCGTCCTGGCAGCGATGGTAAAACTCCTCGTAGCCTTCGCCAAAACAGCGCATGTCGATGTAGAAGTCGTAGACCGGAGTGTCGTGCCCCACCTTCTCCTTGATCAGATGGGTGTACTTAAGGGCGTACATGCAGCAGACCCTAGAGCAATATTCATGGTAGTTGACATCGCGGCTGCCGATGCAGTGCAGCAGGGCTACGCTTTGCGGTGGTCGGGCAAACTCCCCTGCTTCGTCCCGCATCATGATCTTGCCGCCGGTGGGTCCGGTGGCATTGCTGAGACGCTCAAACTCCAGGGCGGTGAAAACGTTGGCAAAGCGTCCGTAGCCATAGGGCTTGAGGGGCGTGGGGTCCATAACGTCGTAGCCCGTGGCCAGGATGATGCTGCCCACTTTGACTTCGATCTTTTCGGGTTGCATGGTGTGATCGATGGCCTTGGCCTCGCAGGCGCTCACACACTGCATGCACTCGCAGCACACCCCGCAGTTGATGCAGCGGGTCGCTTCCAGCCGCGCCTGTTCTTCGCTCAGCGCCGGCGCCACCTCCTGAAAATTGTCGATGCGGGCCTCAGCGGCCAACTCGACCGGTTCGCTACGGGGCAGGGTGGTGGTGTCGGGGGATACGTCGGCCCAGTCGTTGCCGGTTTGCCGGTGCTGGGCCAACTGCTCGGCGTAGGCCTCCATATCCTCGCCACGCAGGTAGCGATGAATGGCTTCGGCGGCACGGTGTCCATCGGCGACGGCCTCTATCACCGTTGCCGGCCCGCTGACGACGTCACCGCCGGCGAAGATGTGCGCCACGTTGGTTTGGCCGGTGTGAGGGTTGATCTTCAGGGTTTGGCGCCGGGTCCAGTCAAGGCCTTTCACACTTTCGGCCCAGCTGGTGTCGGTGCGTTGTCCGATGGCCGGTATGAGCGCATCGCAGTCGATCACAAACTCCGAGCCCTCCAGCGGCACGGGGCGGCGGCGTCCGCTCTGGTCGGGTTCGCCCAACTCGGTGCGAATGCACTCAATTCCTTTCAGGCGTCCCGCCTCGGCCACGATACCTACCGGCGCGGTAAGGTAGTGGAACTCGATACCCTCCTCACGGGCGCCTTCGGTTTCCTCGGCATAGGCCGGCATTTCCTGGATTGTGCGGCGGTAGACCACGGTCACCTGCTCAGCCCCCAAGCGACGCACTACCCGTGCGGCGTCGATGGCCACGTTGCCGCCGCCAACGATCACCACTCGGCGGCCGGGACAGTCGCGCTCGCCCAGGTTGACGCGCCTCAGAAAATCGATGGCGTCCCACACGCCTTGGGTCTGGTCGATGTCGGCAATGGGCAGATGGATGGAACCGTGAGCGCCCATGGCCAAAAAGAGGGCTTGGTAACCGTCTTGCTTCAGTTCGTCCAGCGTGATCTCGCGCCCCAGGCGCACGCCGGTTCGCAGCTCGATGCCGTGACGCAAGATGTGTCCGATTTCGCGATCGAGCAGCTCCGGCGGCAGGCGGTAATCGGGAATGCCAACGCGCAACATGCCCCCGGCCACGGGCAACGCTTCGAAGATCGTCACTTGATAGCCTTGGAGGCGTAGGTAGTAGGCCGCGGTAAGGCCTGCCGGCCCTGATCCAATGACCGCCACCTTTTCAGTGCGCTCCTCGATGGCCGGCAGCGGTAGGTCTTCGAGGTTAACTTGATCGGCCGCAAAGCGTTTTAGTTTACAGATGGAAACAGCCGCGTCCACATCGCTCCGCCGGCATTGGTCTTCGCAGGGGTGCGGGCAAACTCGCCCCAGCACGCCGGGCAGCGGTAGACGCTCCATAATCAATGCCACAGCCTCCCGGTATTTGCCCTGGGCGATCAACTGAACATAGCCCTGGACGTTGATACCGGCCGGGCAGGTGACGGTGCAGGGGGCGCGATCCTTTTTAATAATGTCGTAAGTAATGGGGATGGCCTGGGGGAAGGCGCGGCCGATAGCCTTGCGGTCAGCCAGGCCCGCATCCCACTGACTGGGGGTGGCGACCGGGCAAACGGTGACGCACTCGCCGCAACCGGTGCAAACGCCTTCCTTTACATAACGGGGCCGACGGGTGATGTTAACGGTAAAGTTGCCGATGAAGCCGGAAACTTCCGCTACCTCGCTATAGGAGAGTAACTCGATATGAGGGTTCTGGGCCACCTCGACCATTTTGGGCGTGCCGATGCAGGCGGCGCAATCGAGGGTGGGAAAGGTTTTGTCAAATTGCAGCATGTGGCCGCCGATGGTGCTGTCCTTCTCGACCAGGTAGACCTTGTGGCCCGAATCGGCGATGTCCAGGGCGGCCTGCATGCCGGCGATACCGCCGCCGACAACCAGCATGTCTGGGTGCACATCGGCCTGGCGGGCGTGCAGCTTACGGTGGAATTTGACACGGTTGATGGCGGCGGTGGCCAGACTTTTGGCCTTGGCGGTAGCCTCGTCTTCATCCTGGGTAACCCAAGAAACCTGTTCGCGCACCGAGGCCATCTGGAAGTAGTAGGGGTTGAGTCCGGCCCGCTGGCAGGCGGCCATGAAAGTTTTGCCATGCAAACGCGGTGAGCACGACGCCACCACCACCCGGTTGAGGCCCATTTCCGTGATATCTTTCTCGATCATGGCCTGACCAGGGTCAGAGCACATGAACTTGTAGTCGCGAGCCACGGCTACCCCGGGAAGGCCTTGGGCATAGGCGGCAACCTCAGTCACCCGCACTTTGTGGGCGATGTTGATGCCGCAGTGGCAAATATAGAAACCGATTTTATCGGGCATGGTCGATCACCTCGTGTTGGGTGAGCGTCAAAGAACAGCGCCGTCACGAAACCAGCCCCATGGCCAAAACAACCGTGGTGCGTCCGAGCGCACAACGACCGTGGGTTTCGGATTCGTTTTCGGTATGTGATAATACTACCAAAGCCAGTGGTAAAATGCAATCCGTTATCAATAGAATCTAAATCATTTCAACTGGATAAGGAACCAAAAAGGTAGGGATTAATGAGGCTATGGATTGCGTTTTTCGTGTGATGGGGATAGGATTTTTCGACCATTTGCCCTTCGGGAAAGAGAGGTCTGGACCGTTGACCAAGGAGCCCTGAAATGGACATGATTCATCGTTTGCGCCCTGATCGACCGGCGGCGATAAAAGTATTGCTTGCAGTGTCATCAGCTTTGCTGCTGATGACCGTCGGTTGTGCCCACCATATGCCCATCGCCTTGGATGGCACCACGCATTTGTACTATCCCGATTCAAGCGGTGCCACGCTGATAGAACGCTTTGCGCCAGCCTTCATGGTCTACGACGCGCAGCAGTCCCACAACCGCATCGGGCGGCCGTGGGCCGAGGTTGACGACAAGGGCTGCGCCTTGATCCGCATCGACCCCGACGAGGCCGTGGTTTTCACGCAGCAGATCCCTTTTGCCACGGCCACCGCCGACTACACCAACCTGGTCTACCGGATTCACTTTCCCAAGGTGCCTTTCGATCTGGTGCCCTTTAATCTCACGGCCGGCCGCAATGCGGGCATTCTGGTGGTGATGACCGTAGACCGCCGTGAAAAACTGGTACTGGTTACCACCGTCGGCACTTGCGGCTGCTACAAAGCGCTTGTACCGACAACCCATCTGGACGACAAGGCGCTGCCAGATGCCTGGCCCCCGTTGGGAGATCGCATTGCTATATACGGCGAACAGCTGCCCGCCAGGCTTGATGTCAGCGCACTTGACCAGCCGCGCCTGCTGGTTCACCTAAGACCCGATGTGCACCGCGTGATGAATCTTGAAGTCACCGAAGATAAGGATCTCGCCGGTCCGGGCGACGGCCTGACGGCAGCGTACCGATTGGCGCCGGCCGCATCGTTGTGGCAACTGCCCACACCGGATGGTACGGTCAGCATGTTTCATGAAGACGGTATTTTAAAAGGACATGTTAAAGGTGCTATCAAACCGCTGGAGACCCTGCTTTTAAGTTGGCTTAGCTTCGACCTTTTCGTGGGTATGGACAAAGCCTACGCTGACACGGGCAATCCCTTTTACACCAGTCTCAAGCCCTGGAACCGGGAGCGCTCGGACATGTGGCACTTTGAACGTTTCCTTACCTTCTGGGGGTGGCGCTTGTAAACGATGGCAATTCCCGCCTCTCCATTCATCCAAACCTGTTGACAGCAGCGATTAAGTTCTCCTATAATTATCGCATAGCAAAATAGGCTTTCGCTATGCGTAAACACCTCGATGCTGGAAGCGTAAGGTGACGGAGAAAGATTCCCGCTATTTTTTAAAGTCGCTTGCCAAAGGGCTGCATGTCCTAAACACTTTGGCCAACTCCCAAAATCCACTGGGTCTTGTTGAGCTTTCCCGCCGGTCTGGTACCAATAATGCCACGGTTACCCGCATCTGCCATACCCTCGCCGAGTTAGGATATGTACGACGAGACCGGCAGCGCCGTTTCCACCTGACACCGAAACTACTATCTTTGGGCACCGCCTCATTGAACAATTTGAGCTGGCGGCAGGTGGCCCGACAGTATCTGGAACGCCTGGCCGAAGAGACCGGAGAAACGGTGAACCTCTCCGTGCTGCAAGGCAACGAGTTGATCTATCTTGTGCGTATCAACAATAGCGGTCGCATCCTTCCCTTCGATCTGCAACTCGGATCACGATTGCCCCTGCACTGCACCTCAATGGGCAAATCACTGCTCGCGTTTCTCGACGACAAGGATTTGGACCGGATTCTGACCGGCTATGAATTCTCCTCGCTGACCCACCGGACCATCGACAGCGAGAAGGCGTTCCGCCGGGAACTAACCCGGGTGAAAAGGCAGGGGTATGCATTGAATGATGAAGAGCTTTCCGTAGGGTTGCGCAGCGTTTCGGCACCGATCCTCGATGCTGAAGGTCGCGCAATCGCCGCCCTGAACATCGCCGTGCCGACCCGACGCGTTAGCAGGGAGGCTTTGGAGCAACGACTGGCTCCCTTGGCCGTAAAGACGGCTGCGGAAATCCAACAGGCGCTGGGATCCATCGACAGTCACCCCCATCAGGTTTGAACATGTTCAGTAACGTAAAGAGTGTAAAACTGAGGAAACAGGTGAACGATGAATGAGAAATTGATCATCACCGTGGCCCCCACCGGTTCGCTGCCCAAAAAAGAGCACACCCCTCACGTACCGGTCACAACGGAAGAGATTGTCACCGACGCCTTACGCTGTGAGCAGGCCGGCGCTTCCATACTGCACATCCATACCCGCGATGAACAACAGAATCCCTCTGACGACCCCGCCCGTTTTGCCGAGGTGGTCAACGCCCTAAAGGGGCGGACGGAGTTAATTTTGCAGATATCCACCGGCGGTCGGGCGGGTGTGAGTTACGAAAGCCGCCACAAGCGATTGGCGGTGGGGGGAGAAATGGCCTCCCTGACCACCGGCAGCGTCAACTTTCCCACCTCGGCCTATGTGAATCCGCCTGATTTGATCGAAGGCCTGGCCAAGGAGATGCTGCGCCTGAAGATCAAACCCGAGATCGAAGTGTTCGATCTGGCCATGTTGCACAACGGAATCGACTTATTGGAAAAGGGCTTGGTGACGGCGCCCCTGCATTTTAATTTCGTGATGGGGCTTAAAGGGGCGATGCCGGCGCGCATCGAGCACCTGGTCCATCTGGTGGGATTTCTACCCGAGAAATCCACCTGGAGTGTCAGTGGTGTGGCCGCGGGCCAGCTGCCCATGGCGGTGCACGCCATTTTGATGGGCGGCCACGTGCGGGTGGGACTTGAAGACAACATCTATTTTCGCAGGGGAGAACTGGCCACCAATCCAATGCTGGTGGCGCGTATTATCGAGATTGCCGGCATTATCGGCCGCGAAGTGGCCACGCCCGACGAAGCCAGACAGATCTTGAAACTCGATGCTGCACAAGGAGCTGCCGCATGAGTGGACACGTTTTCCATCGTGTATTGGGCAGGACGCTGCCCATCGCCAAAGAGGGGCGGGGTGCCTTCATCGTCGACGCAGCGGGACGTCGTTACCTGGATGCCAGTGGCGGCGCGGTGGTGGTGAACCTGGGGCATGGAAGGGAAGAGATCGCCCAAGCGGTGGCCGATCAACTGCGGCGCGGGTATTATTTCCACCCGACCATGTTTAACAGCGATTCCGTTGAGGCCTTGGCCGACAAACTGGCCAGCCATGCCCCTTTAGGCATAAACCGCTTTTACTTCATGACCAGCGGCTCCGAGGCGGTTGAGACCGCCATCAAGCTGGCCCGACAACTTCATGTGGCCAGGGGAGAGGAAAGCCGTTACAAGCTTATCTCCCGCTGGCGCTCTTACCATGGCCTGACTCTAGGGGCGCTGGCCGCCACGGGCCGTACCAGTCTGCGGGCGCCATTTCTTCCCACGTTTTTAGATGCGCTGCACATTCCGCCGCCTTATTGCCTGCGATGTTGTTATGGTCTGGAGCCCGCCAGTTGCGGGCTTCGCTGTGCAATGGCCCTGGAGGAGGTGATTCTCGACCAAGGCGCCAATAGCATCTCGGCCTTCATTGCTGAAACCGTCAGCGGGGCCTCACTCGCGGTTTATCCGCCCCCGGCAGGTTATTGGCCGCAGGTGCGCGAGATTTGCGACCGACACGGCGTTGCGCTCATTCATGACGAAGTGATGAGCGGGATGGGCCGTACGGGTAAATGGTTTGCCAGCGAGCACTACCATGTCAGTCCGGATATCGTAACCCTGGGCAAAGGGTTATCGGGCGGTGCGTTGCCCCTTTCCGCGGTGGGGGTGACGGAGGAGACCTATCAAACGCTGACCGACAAGGGCGGGTTCATGCACGGCGGCACCTTCTCCCACCACCCGGTTTGCGCCGCCGCCGGAGTGGCGGCCATCGGTATTCTAGAGAACGAAGGTTTGGTGGAAAGGGCTTCGGAAATGGGTCCGGTGCTTGGCCGTAAATTATCCGATGCGATTGGTGAGTCACCTTTTGTGGGAGACATCCGCGGGTTGGGGATGATGTGGGGATTTGAGCTGGTGGCGGACAAGGAGACACTGGCCCCATTTCCCAGAAATCAAAAGGTGGCCGAACGGCTGTGGGACAATTTATTCCAACAGGGCGTCATTCTCTACAAATCGCTGGCTTTGGCCGGGGCCGACGGCGACGGTCTCGTCGTGGCACCACCGTTTATCATTACCGAGCAGGAAATGGATACGGTTGCAGTAGCGGTGCGCCGGGCCATAGGTAGGGAGTTGGGAGATTAACGGCGATTTCCGCAACTGTGACATTGGTCGCGGGATAGTTTTTGAAATGTCTTCTTATGTGATCTGGAAGGAGGTGATACCACAAACGAACGTTATTTCATAACCGAAGAGCGTAATTTTCTCTTTTCGGTCAAACAGTCAATCGTTCGCTTTCAGCAAGGAAGGAGAGAGTAAATGACAAAGCAAAAAAAGATCCTGATTCCCATTGTAATTTTATTGGTAGCCGCTTTCGCTTTTAGCGTCGGTCCGGTTGACGCGGCCAAGCGGCGCTATGTCTCCATCGCGGCGGGCTGGGTTACCGGTGCCTATTTTCCCATGGCGGGTGCTATCTCCCGCATCGCCTGGAAACACCTCAAAGAGGACGGCATCAAGGTCACGGCCGAGTCCTCGGGGGCTTCGGTGGCCAACGCCAAGCTCATCGGCCAGGGCGACACGGATTTTGCCATTTTGCAGAATGATATCGCTTCCTATGCCTTTAACGGCA
This sequence comes from uncultured delta proteobacterium, assembly GCA_963783425.1. Taxonomy (GTDB): domain Bacteria; phylum Desulfobacterota; class Desulfobacteria; order Desulfobacterales; family QNYZ01; genus CAWANO01. The sequence continues at coordinate 988,353 of CAWANO010000001.1, read as the reverse complement.
AGGAGGGGATGTTTGACGAGCCTATCCAAGCGCTTCTCGGCGTTGCCACCCTGTTTCCAGAGCACGTTCAACTGGTGGCCCGTAAAGATTCCAAGATCATGTCTCCGGCCGATCTAAAAGGCAAAAAGGTTGCCATAGGCCCGGTGGGATCGGGAACGGCCGAAAACGCCAAGCAGATTCTCGAGGCGTGGGGCCTGACGGTGGAAGACCTTGAAAAAGCCGAACAGTTGACGGCCTCGCAGTCGGCAGACTACATCAAAGACGGGCGGCTTGACGCGGCTTTCTTCACGGTGGCCGTAGGTGCCGCCGTGATAATGGACACCGCGCTGATCGTGGACTCCAGCATCGTTCCCATCGCGGGCGACAACGTCGACAAACTCATTGAGAAATACCCTTTTTATGCAAAGCAGACGGTCCCTGGTGGCCTTTACAAGGGTAACGACGATGACGTTCCCACCGTGTCGGTAATGGCGATGCTCAGCGCCCGTGCGGACCTGGAGGAGGACATCGTTTACAAAATTATCGGTGCGGTGTACTCGGACCTGGAACAGTTGAAAATGGCTCACGACAAGTTCAAGGACATCTCCATGGAGACGGGCCTTGTGGGCATGCCCATTCCCCTGCATCCCGGAGCCGAAAAATTTTTCAAGGAAAAAGGCGTCCTGAAATAGGGGGCGTTTCATATCAGTGAGCTTAAGCCGGGAATGCGGATGCATGCCGTTTTCCCGGCAACGGCTTTAACACGGAGGTGTGATTTTGGCCAACGAGGTGATCGATGGCGCGGCGGCCAGCAAGGATATGGCCAAGGCTTCCGAAGGCGGTTCCCGCAGGTTGTCAGGAAAAACCGGTCTGCTCGTGACACTGATTGCAGTGTCGATGTCGGCTTTTCAACTCTACACCGGTTTCTGGGGGGAACTTCCCGGCGCCAAGCAGCTCTCCGTGCATCTCACCTTTGCCGTGGTGCTTTGTTTCGTCTGTTTTCCTTTCTCGAAACGAACGCCGTTGCACCGGATTTCGATCCCCGATGTCATACTGGCCCTGGTCGGGGGGGCTGCAGCGCTCTATTTGTTTGTCAACTACGATCATGTGGTCACTTCCGTGGGCAATGCCCCGGTTTACGATCTGGTCATCGGAGGCGTGCTGATCGTCCTGGTACTGGAAGCAACGCGTCGAAGCGTTTCCCCCATCTTGCCCATCATCACCATCGTGTTTCTGCTCTATGCCTTTTTCGGCCCTTACATACCCGGGGATCTCGGGCACCGGGGATTTCGGGTCAAGCGCATCATCGACCATATCTACATGACCGGGCAGGGCTTGTGGGGGGTGCCGCTTCGGGTATCGGCCACCTTCGTTTTCCTGTTTGTGCTGTTCGGCGCCTTTCTAGAAAAAATTGGTGCCGGGGAGTATCTCATCAACCTCTCTTTTGCACTCATGGGTCGGTTTCGCGGTGGTCCGGCCAAGGCGGCTGTCGTGGCCTCCTGTGCCATGGGCTCTATCTCCGGATCCTCCATCGCCAATACGGTCACCACCGGAGCCATGACCATTCCTTTGATGAAAAAGGTGGGGTTTAAAAACCACGTGGCCGGCGCCGTGGAGGTCGCCGCTTCCACCAACGGCCAACTCATGCCGCCGATCATGGGTGCGGCGGCCTTCATCATGGCCGAAATTATCGGCGTTTCCTATATTTCCATCGTAAAAGCAGCGTTTATTCCAGCCATTCTCTCTTACACGGCCATTTTTTCCATCGTCCACCTGGAAGCGATAAAGGAGAACATTCGAGGGTTGACCAAGGAGGAGTGCCCCCCAATGATCAAAACCCTCGTCTCGGGTATTCACTACACGATACCGCTCATCCTTCTGGTTTGGCTGCTGCTGGTGACCATGTGGACCCCGACGACCGCCGCATCTTGGTCCATTCTGGCGGCGGCGGCGGTGGCGCTGGGCAACAATTTTTATCGCAATTGGTATCTGTTTCCAACGCTGACCAAAAAGGTGACCGGTGCTAATGCGGACCCACGCCTCAGCGACCCCGCCTATCAAATTTTCCGGTCCGACCCGCGGTGGTTTGCCCTGAGGCGCACCAGTGCGGAACTGATAGACGCCATGGAGACCGGCGCGCGCAACATGGCTGGCATCGCTGCGGCCTGCGCCTGCTGCGGGATTATCATCGGCGTGGTCACATTAACGGGGCTCGGGCTCAAGATGGCGACACTGATCACCGAAGCCGCCGGCGGTAGTCTTTTTTTAACCCTGTTTTTCTCGGTCTTCGCATCTATTATCCTGGGCATGGGACTACCCACCACGGCCACCTACATCATCATGGCCGCCATGACCGCCCCCGCCATTCTCACCATCAGCGCGGATCTCGGTTTAGGTCTGCCGGTGGTGGCCGTTCACCTCTTTGTATTTTACTACGGCATCGTTGCCGACGACACGCCCCCGGTGGGGCTGTGCGCTTACGCCGCCGCCGGGATCGCCAATTCCGACCCGATCAAAACCGGCTGGAAAAGCTTTCGTCTCGATCTGGCCGCGTTCACGCTGCCTTTTATGTTCATTTACAACACCAAGTTGTTGATGATCGACACCACTTGGATAGAGCTGCTCTACATTGTGCCCATGTGCATCCTCGGTATGTTTTGCTGGTCGGTTTTCATCCAGGGGCACTGGCGGACACGTACTTATATCTGGGAACGCCTCTTGTTCCTGGCCCTGGCCTTTTTGCTGGTCAACCCGAGCCACCTTAGTATCGGCGGCGTTTATCTCAACCAACACTTGGTCAATGCCGTTGGCGTGGTTTCGCTGGTCCTTTTGTACTTTTGGCAGCGGTCCCGGACGCGGCCGGCGACTGTTGTGGCGTGATACAATGGTTTCCGGACGGTGGGCGGGGGCTGCGGTGTTGGTGCTATTGCTGGCCGGCGCCTTATGGTGGACCACACGAACTGTTGTCATCATAACCGTTCGCTTGAGTCAGGAGGAGGCTCGGCTGGTCAGGGCTGTGCCCGCCCGGTCTGGTGAGACAGTGCGACTCTCCTACAACCACTCGGTGGAAAAGACGCCTGTCGAAGGCGTGTTTGTTATCGCTGAAGGTCCTAGTCTGCGCATCCGGGAAACCCGAATGGCATCTGTTGGCACGGGATTGCCCAATACCGTGCCAGAGCGAACCCGTCGCGAAGGCGAGTGGATCGTTGTGGATGAAGGAATGAAACAGATCGACGGTCTTCCGTTTCGGTGGGTGGATATTAACCTGACCCAATTAACGGTGGGTGCTACTCCCGTACCGTTAGCGGGTGTTCGCAGCGGAAGCCTTCTTTTATTCAACGTAGAAGGCGTCCACAGGTATCGATGGTGGCGGTGGCGGGTATTGGGGATTGACTGGAAATCCTCTGGTGGTAAACAGAATGGATTCCGTGAAAGAGACGATTAGACCTTCTCAGAAAAAATGTAGGGAAGTGTAATATGCTCACGTACTGCGGATATAGCAGGAGACCCCTCCCGCCCCCTCAGGTAGTCAGACTTGTATAATTATAAACAGCGAAATCAGGGGTGGCCAAAAATCGAATGAAAATTGATTTTAAATGCCCATTAATTATGATTTGGCTAACGCTCCTGGCAGGCCTTGGCTATCAATTCAAGCACTTCGATATCGTTGCCGGGTATCGTTACCTGGAGTGGGATTTTGACGACAGTCCCGTTTTTGACGACCTCAATTTCAACGGCCCGTATGCAGGCATCAAGTTCCTCTTCTGATACCTGATTATTGTTTTTCAATAAAAAAACACACCGGGCAATGGTATCGACAGCAATATTTATCAGATACGGATTTTCATTCTGATATGTCACTGTGTGGGTTGAAGAAGGAAGACGGAGGCTCACTTTTAACAAGGCAATGCCGGTAATCCGCTATGAAGGCTTGCCAATGAGCACCTCAAGGACGTGACATTATCGGTTAAAACCGAATGTTTCAGATAAGTCACCTCGAGATAGTCAAGGCTCCGATCTGGCGTCAGGAGCGAAGCGCTCTTCCTTCCAGGGGTCGGCGGAGTTGCTGTAGCCGCTGGTTTCGTAGTAACCGGGGATGTCCTTGGTCGAGAAATAGATCTTTTCGAGCCATTTGGTGCTCTTCCAGAAGTAGAGGTCGGGAACCAGAGCACGCAGGGGCTGGCCGTGGGGCAGTGTCAACGGCTCTCCTTCAAAAGAGTGGGCCAGGATGACGTTGTTCTTGCGCGCTTCGGCCACGGGGATGTTGGCGGTGTAGCCGCCGGGGGCTTCGAAGATGACGAAGCCGGCCTTGGGCGTGATCCCCACATGCTGCATGAGCGTATTTAGGGAGATGCCGATCCAGTTAGCATCGAGCAGCGACCAGCCGGTCACGCAGTGGACATCGCAGGTGAGCTGTACCTGCTCGAACTGCATCAGCTCCTTGAAGCTTAATGTGCCGGGTTTGAGCGCCTCGCCGTAAAGCGCCAATCGCCAACCGGGCACGTTGCCCGGGCCCTTGATGCCTCCCATGAAGGCCAGTTGTTTCACGGCGTGTTGGCCCGGCGGTAGGCGGGGGCGTCCGTCGGGGCGCAGCTGGGTCGCTAACTCGCTGTTTTCGGCGGCGGTTACTTTCTGAAAGCGGCCGGGCAGGCCGATGTTGACCACGGCGCCGCCCGCCAGGGCCATGAAAGCGCGGCGGCTGATCTTTTTCTGTTCAATTGATTGCATGATATCACAGCAGTTGAGCGGTTTTGAGGATTTGCTCGATCTGTTCGCGCTCCTTTTCATTGACCGGCATCAGCGGCGGTCGGGGGTCACCACCGTGGTAACCCAGTATTTCCAGGGCGGCCTTGAGGCCGGCGATGCCGTAGGTGGCGGTAACGGCCTTATTTACGGGGATCATGCGTCGTTGCACTTCAGCGGCGGCCGCGATATCACCAGCCTCAACCTGCTGCATGATAACCACGCACGCATCGGCTGCAAGATTGGCCAGCGCCAGAACCGCTCCTGGACAACCGAGTGTCGCCGCTCCCAGCAGGGCGCCGGCCGTGCCCACCAAGACCGTAAACTTGCACCGGCGCTCTGGTTGAGATACTCTCCCAGTTGCGCCACGTTGCCGCTGCTGTCTTTGATGCCGATGATGTTGGGGTGGGCGGCCAGGCGGCCAACCGTCTCTGGAGCCAGGTTGATGTGGGTGAATTTGGGTACATTGTATAAAATGACCGGGATGGGCGCGTTGTCGGCCACCTGGGTGTAGTGGGCTGTCTGGGCCGCGGCGGTCATGTGGCCGCCGTAGTAGTGAGGCGTAACCACCAGAGCGGCGGTGGCGCCCCGTTGGGCACAGGCCCGGGTCAGGGCGATGGTTTCAGCCGTGGATTCACAACCTGTACCGGCGATGATCGGCATCCCGGCACGGCTATGCCCGGCCACGGTTTCAACGGTTTTCAGCTTCTCCTCTGCACTGAGCAGCGGGTATTCTCCGTTGGAACCCAAAACCACAAAGCCGGCGATGCCGGTACGGCACCATTTAATCACATTGGCGGCTAAGTGGTCATGGGCCACCGAGCGGCCGCTAAACGGGGTGGGGATGGGTGGAAAAACGCCTTTTAAGGAGACCTCTAACATGGTTTCACTCCTCCGGATTGTGAAATGCTTCGTCGGCGATCAGACCCAGGCAGACTCTGGTGACCGGACCGGTTAAGGTGGCCGTGTTGTCAGCCTCGAATGCGATGGACAGTTTGCCGCCGGGCATGTGCACGGTGATGTGATCGTCGCAAAGGCCCAGTTTGCGGGCCACGCCGGCGGCCGCGCAACTGCTGCTGCCCGAGGCCAGGGTGTATCCGGCGCCTCGTTCCCAGATCTCGATTTGGATGTTATTGCGGTCGAGCACTTTCATGAATTGCACATTGGTGCGGTTGGGAAAGCGCGGTTCGGTTTCGATTGGCGGCCCCAATCGGCGGGCCATCGCCTCAGTGGGATCGTCGACCAGAACGACGCAGTGCGGATTGCCCACGGTGGCGGCGCAAAAGGTCAGGTCGGTGCCGTCGATGGTCAGGGTTTCGTTGAGAACCTCCCGTTCGGGGCCGGTGACGGGAATTTGGCGGCTGCCAAAACTGATGCCGCCCATCTGCACCGTCACCTTACGGGCCGAAGGGTGCACTTGGCACTTAACCTGTCCTCCGAGGGTATCGACGCTAAATACTTCATTTGAAACTAAATCATTATCCCATAAATAACGGGCGAAGATGCGCAGCCCGTTGCCGCTCTTTTCGGCTTCGCTGCCATCAGGATTGAAGATGCGTAGGCCGAAATCGGAGCGGTCACTACTTAATGGTCCCAGGAGGATACCGTCCGAACCGGGGCCGAAATTACGGTGACAAATGGTGCGGATGGTCTCGGTGGTGAGGCCCTTGGGGGCATCTGCCGGGGTGATTACAATGTAGTCATTTCCAAGGGCGTGGTATTTGGTGTATTTCATGAAAACTCCTTGTTTTTGCCTTAACTGGCCCGCGCTCATGGCGTTTTTCAACACCCTTACAAGCTGTGATCCCTATCAGAATTGATCATGGTTGTCTAAACCAAATGCCCATTGATCTTTGATCACATTCCGGTTATGGCAAAATAGATCGTTGCGCTGAACTTTTACCGTCACCCCAAATCAGGAATCGAAGCCAATGCCCGAACTTGCCTATCTGAACGGAGCGTTTCTGCCCATCGACAAGGCCATGGTGCCCATTGAAGACCGTGGTTATCAGTTCGGCGATGCCGTTTACGAGTACATCGCCAGTTACGAGGGGCGTCTGTTTTGTGTGGATGAACATATGGCGCGCCTACAGCGTTCGCTGGGCGAGTTGCGGTTTCCGGAAATCGACCAGGCGGAAATTCGTACCGCCCTGTATGAGTTGTTTCAGCGTTCTCAATTCGAACGTGCCGGCATCTACATCCAGATTTCACGCGGCGTGGCACCGCGGCTGCACGAGTACACTGACGATATGCAGCTTCAGGTGGTGATGACCATCCGCGCATTAAACGAAGTAGCGCCTGGCTACCTGGAAACCGGCGTTGGCGCGATTACCGTGGAGGACCTGCGCTGGGGGCGCTGTGACATCAAATGCGTCCAACTGCTGCCCAATGCCCTATGCAAACGTCAGGCTCTGGATGCCGGGGTCAAAGATGCCATATTCGTGGCCGACGACGGCTCGGTGCGCGAAGGCACCAGCTCCAACCTATTTATGGTGGCTAACGGCGCGCTGAAAACCCACCCGCTGACCCGTAACATCCTGCCCGGAATCACCCGGGGGGTGCTTATCGATTTTTGTCACCAATCCGGTATCGCGGTCGAGGAGTCCTTTTTTGACCGCCAAGCGCTCTATGCGGCCGATGAAGTGATGCTGACCGGAACGACCACTGAGGTGTTGCCCTTGATCGAGATCGACCGCCATCCCATTGGTGATGGCAAGGTCGGCCCCATGGCGCGGAAGCTCTTTGCCGCCCTTCGTCAACGCATGGCCGCCGGATAATGCGCCTTATCATATCAGTCTTTTAAACAATCCCGGCCCCCCGCACGGCGCGCTCGAGTTGTCCCAGACGCGCCTCAAGATCTCCGGTATAACCCACCGATAAGCGCACCAGCCCGGGCGAAAGCGCCATCTCAGCCTGTTGTTCGGGTGGTATCTCCGATGATGTGGATGAGCTGGAGCACGACATCAGCGTTTCAGCGTAACCCAGCGATACAGCAATCAATCCGAAATGTTCCTGGTTCTGAAGTGCATCAAGGAGGGCCTCGGCCCGCGCTTGGGTGCCGCAGTCGACGGTGACAATGCCGCCGAAGCCGTAACCGTCATTGAGCAGTTCAAGGGCGCGTTCATGCTGGGGATAGCTGGGCAGGCCCGGATACCGGACGCGGGCGCCCAGGCGCTCCAGGCACCGGGCCACCGCCATGGCGCGACGGCCGTGTTCGCGCATGCGAAGCGCCAGGTGCGGCAGGCGCTGGATCAGATCGAAGGCCACGCGGGCATCCATGGTGGGACCCAGCAGCATGGTGCGGCCAGTGTGCAGATCCTTGAGCTGCTCGATAAAAGTGTGATCAGCGCAAATGGCCCCGGCCAGTAGATCACTGGCGCCGCCGATGAATTTGGTCATGGAGTAGACCACGATGTCGGCCCCCAACTGGGCCGGTGATACCACCATGGGGGTGAAGGTGTTGTCCACGATCAATCTCAGACCATTTTTATGCGCCAGTTCGGACAGCGCAGGTAAGTCGGCCAGTTTCAAGGTGGGATTACCGAAGGTTTCCACATAGATCGCCTTTGTAGCGGTGGTTAGGGCCGCTTTGAAAGCATTGGTGTCAGTGGGATTGACGAAGGTGGCGGTGATGCCCATCTGGGGCAGCAATTCGGCCAGCAGCGCATGGGTGCCGCCGTAGGTGGTGTCGCTGGCAACGACATGATCGCCCTGGCGGCATACCTGCAGCAGGGTGCAGGCGATGGCGGCCATACCGCTGGCCGTGCATTCCGCCGCCTCGGTGCCCTCCATGGCGGCCAGATAGCGCGCCAACAGCGCCACGGTGGGGTTGGCGTGGCGGCTGTAAAGAAAAGAACCATCTTTCTCGGGTCCGCGCAGCCCGTTGAATATCTCCGACATGGCACGCGGATCGGTTACCGCATAGGTGGATGATCGCGAGAGGGAAGGGGTGACGCCGCCGTGGGCGCCGAGTTCCCGTCGGGCATTGAGGATGGCCTGTTCGGGGTTGAAGGCTGTCATGGAGGCCTCCTTTCGGCCGGTGCGGGTGCGCCATTTTGTGATGGGTTAACAAACCCACCCTGTAAGCCTTAATATAGCACACAATTGAGTTCTTGCACACTTGAGACACCTGCCAGCCAATGGTTTTTCGGGCGATCTGGCGCCATTGGACTTTGCAACCGCAATGATTAATATTTTCCCTGAAACCCATTGATATTTGATGGAATCCGAACCGAATACAAGGAGCATGACCATGAAACAAGAGACTTTCTCCATTCCCAATATATCCTGCGGACACTGTACCGCATCCATCGAAAACGAACTAAAAGAGCTGGAAGGTGTCACCGCCGTAAAGGGCGATATCGAGTCGCGTTCGGTTGACATCCAGTGGGCGGCGCCCGCCACGCGCGAGCAAATCCTGGCGATGCTCAAGGAGATCAACTATCCGGCGGCGGTGTGAAGGACCATTTGGCGATGAGCACCACTACCATCGATATTCCCATAACGGGAATGACCTGCGCCAATTGCGCCGCCAACATAGAGCGCACCCTCTCTAAAACCGAGGGTGTCGAAGGGGCTGAGGTCAATTTTGCAAGTGAGCGGGCCACGGTCCATTTTGATCCACGCAAGGTTACCACGGGCGAGCTTGTCGCGCGCATTGGCAGCATCGGATATGCGGTGCCCACGGTCGCGGCGGCCTTTCCCGTCACCGGCATGACCTGTGCCAACTGCGCCATGAACATCGAGCGCACCCTGGGTAAGAAGGTGTCCGGTGTTACCTCGGCCAGTGTCAATTTTGCTTCGGAACGGGTGCAGGTGGACTACCTTCCCACGGTGACCGACCTCGGGAAAATGGCCGAGGCCATCGAGCGTATCGGTTTCACGGCCATTTTACCGGAAGAGACTGAAGACGCGGGCGATATTGAAGCTGAGGCGCGCCGGCGGGAGATTGAAAATCAAACCCGGCGCTTTATCGTCGGTGTGATTTTCACCTTGCCGCTTTTTATGTTGAGCATGGCGCGCGATTTCGGCCTGGTGGGCGCATGGAGCCACGCCGCCTGGGTCAACCTTCTTTTTTGGCTGCTGGCCACTCCGGTGCAATTTTACACCGGCGGGGACTTTTACGTCGGGCGCCTGGAAAAGCCTTCGCAACGGTACCGCCAACATGGATGTGCTGGTGGCCATGGGCTCTTCGGTGGCCTATTTCTACTCGCTGGCTCTGCTGTTTTTTCCCGTGCTCGGTGACCATGTCTACTTCGAGACCGCGGCCGTGATCATCACACTTATCAAACTGGGCAAGATGCTTGAGGCGCGCACCAAGGGACGCACCGGAGCGGCAATCCGCAAATTGATGGATCTGAGCCCCAAAGGGCCACGGTGGTGCGCGACGGCACCGAGACGGAAATCCCCCTAGAGCAGGTCCAGAAGGAGGATGTGGTGGTGGTGCGCCCGGGCGAAAGCATTGCCGTCGACGGCCGGGTGCTGTCGGGTGTCTCGGCCGTGGATGAGTCGATGCTTACCGGTGAGCCGATCCCCGTGGATAAAAAGGCCGGTGACACGGTGATCGGCGGCACTCTCAACACCCAGGGCATGCTCACCTTTCGCGCCACCCGCGTGGGGCGCGAGACGGCCCTGGCCCAGATCATCGAACTGGTACGCAACGCCCAGGGCAGCAAGGCCCCCATTCAGGCTCTGGCCGACCGTGTGGCGGCGATATTCGTGCCGGCGGTGATCGTGATCGCCTTTGTAACTTTCATCGTCTGGTGGCTGGTGGGCGGCGCCTTCGTGCCCGCCATGGTGCGTCTGGTTGCGGTGCTGGTGATTGCCTGCCCCTGCGCCCTGGGGCTGGCAACGCCCACGGCCATCATGGCTGGAACGGGCAAGGGGGCCGAGCAAGGGGTTTTGTTCAAAAACAGCACCGCTCTGGAAACCCTGGCCGAACTTGATACGGTGCTTTTCGACAAGACCGGAACGATCACCCGGGGCAAACCGCAGGTAACTGACATCATCGTGCACGACACCGAACTGTTTGCTGATCAGGACGACTTGCTGGCCGCCGCCGCCGCAGTGGAACAGGGATCCGAGCATCCGCTTGGCAAGGCCATCGTGCGTGCCGCCGGCGAGCGCGGATTGCGCTCTTTTCACCGCAGGCGTTTGAGGCCACAGGCGGTTTGGGGGTCACCGCAAGCGTCGATGGGACCCGCGTACGGGTGGGCAAGCCGGGCTGGTTCGAAGAGCCCAAGATCGATATCGCGGCAATATGAGGCAGTGGATCGAGAGGCTGCAGCGTGACGGTAAGACGGTGATGGTGGTGGCCCGCAACGAGCGCCCGGGCGGATTGATCGCCGTGGCCGATACCCTAAAGCCTGAGTCATCAGCGGCCATCGAGCGCTTGAAGGCGCTTAAGCTCAATCGTGGTGATGCTCACCGGTGATAACGTGCAGGCCGCCCGCGCCATGGCCGAGCAGGTGGGTATTGAAGAGGTGATGGCCGAAGTGCGGCCCGACCAAAAATCGGCAGCCGTGAAAGCGCTTCAATCCAAACAGCAACGCGTGGCCATGGTGGGCGACGGCATCAACGACGCGCCGGCCCTGGCCCAGGCCGAGGTGGGCCTGGCTATCGGCACGGGAACCGATGTGGCCATCGAAACGGCCGACGTGATCTTATCCAGCGGCAGTCTACGTGGCGTCGACCGCGCCATCGCCCTGAGCCGCGCCACCATGCGCACCATTCGGCAAAATCTGTTCTGGGCCTTCATTTACAACATCGTGCTGATTCCGGTGGCGGCCGGCGTGTTGCAACCCTTTGATGCCGTGCCCGGCTTTTTGCGGCAATTGCATCCCATTCTGGCCGCGTTGGCCATGTCGCTCAGTTCGGTTACCGTGGTGAGCAACAGCTTGCGTCTCTACCGCGCCAAGTCGTAGCAACGCAAGCGACCGTCCGCGAGTTTCGCCGGAGGATGGTTAGGTGGGGCTTAGGGTCCGTCTTGCGGGGGAGGTTGAGGGTTTACCAGGTGCCGTCGAGGCCGCGCAGCCCGGCCATGTAGAGCATTCCGCTGGCGGTGAACATGGCGTGCTCGGTGAGCAGCACCGGTAATTGAGAGGCCTCGGCCAGGGCGAGCATACTGGGGTGCGGTTTTTTTCCGCGTACCATCAGTACCGTGCCAATCTGGTTATCGATGGAGGTCGTAATCACCAAATCGGAAGTGAGGCCGGTAATGAGCAGGGAGCCTTTGGTGCGCTTGCGTGAGAGATCTTCCATCAAATCGGCCGCGCCACAAGCCGTAATCTCCTTGTTCACGTGGTCACCGCCGGCCAGGACCTCTGCGTCCAGAAGCGTGATGATTTCGGTCAGCTTCATACCCGATCACTCCCCATGGGTTTTGCTCATCTTAGGCAGTTGAATTTCTTCACAAACCTCCCATATCATAATTCGAAACAAACCTCCACGGCCAACTGGTATAGCGCGAAAGGCTACCCAAAGGATAATTGTTGCCGCGGTACTGCCCGCAGATGCAAGGCGCAGGTTGAACAAGCAGGCAGCGATGGGATACAGTGGCTGACACCACTTAAACGTAAGCTGAAAAAGAGAGCTGCAATGCACTTGATAAGCGACCCCCAAATATGGCTGGCGTTCTTGACCCTGACCTCCCTGGAGATCGTGCTGGGGATCGACAACATCATCTTCATCGCTATTCTGGCCGGTAGGTTGCCCCCGCACCAGCAACAAAGGGGGCGAACCTTGGGGTTGCTCATGGCCATGCTCACCCGCATTTTATTACTTTTTTCCATTACCCTGATCATGCGTTTGACGGCGCCAATTTTCACGGTGCTGGGCAACGAGATATCGGGGCGTGATATCATTTTGATTGTGGGCGGGCTCTTTTTGCTGGCTAAAAGCACCCACGAAATCCACGTCAGCCTGGAGGGCGTTCCCAGCCATGAGACCCATGGGGAGCCTAAACGGCAGGTCTCCTTTACCAGTGTGATTGTTCAGATCATGCTGCTTGATATCGTTTTTTCCATCGATTCAGTCATCACGGCCATCGGCCTGGCCGATGAGTTGGCCGTTATGGTGGCGGCGATTGTTGTGGCTGTTCTGGTAATGATTCTGCTGGCCGGCAAGATCAGCGCTTTTGTGGAGGGGCACCCGACGATCAAGATTCTGGCCCTGAGCTTTCTGCTGATGGTGGGGGTGGCGCTGGTGGCGGATGGCTTGGATGTTCACATTCCCAAGGGTTATATCTATTTCGCCATGGCCTTTTCGGTATTTGTGGAGATGCTCAATCTGCGTATGCGCAAGGTGCGCCAGCCGGTTCAGTTGCGACAACCGCACGCTGAAAAATTAAAGGCTTGATGTTGCGCAGGCAAAACGTCCCTGGCAGGCGTTGACGGGAGAATTAAATGGAGCCAATCGAAAAACGACTGCACGCTAAAACCGCCATCATTACCGGGGCCGGGCGGGGCATCGGTAAGGCCACAGCCCTGGCCTTTGCCCGTGAGGGGTGCCGGGTGTGGGCCACCAGCCGTTCGCGACAACCTTTGGAAGCGCTGAGCGTTCAACCCGGCATCGAGATCCTGGCGCTGGACGTTACCCGGCCAGAAGATGTAACGGCCGCGCGGGCGGTCGCGGGCGCTGTGGACATTGTGGTCAATTGTGCCGGGTCCGTCCCCACAAGCACGCTATCCCAATGCGACGCCGATGAGCTTGAACAGGCACTGCAAGTGAACCTATGGGGTGCTTACCACATGCTCAAGGCATTTTTACCCGGCATGGTGGCCGGCGGCGGGGGCTCGGTGGTCAATGTGGCTTCGGTGTTGTCGAGTCTCACCTCGGCACCGGGCCGCTTCGCCTATACGGTCTCCAAAGCCGCCCTGGTGGGATTGACCAAATCGGTGGCCGTGGAGTACATCGACCACAACGTGCGTTGCAATGCCCTCTGCCCGGGGGCGGTGGAGACTTTTGGCCTCAATCAGCGTTTGGCGGCCATGCCCGACCCGCAGCGGGCCAGGCGCGACATGATCGCTCGGCACAAGCTCGGGCGTCTGGCGACCGCGGCTGAAATCGCGGCGGCCTGTGTTTACCTGGCCAGTGACGAGAGCGCCTTTATGACCGGTCAGCTGATAGTGATCGATGGGGGTATGACGCTCTAACCTATTTCAGTGAAAAAAGCGGCGCCGTCAGATGGGTGGATTTGCAGCGTGGGCAGCGCCCGGGTTTGGTGAAGCGCGCCCGATCCTGGAAACGGAAACCGCACTGCTGGCACTGGGCGGCATCGATGACCAGGCGTTTTCGCCTGGCCTTGGCGGTTTTGGCGACGTGCGGCAAATGCGCCAGAACCTCCTTCTCCGCGATGCCCAATTGTTGAGAGAGCGCCCGACTGTCCAGGGTGTGGCAGCTTAGAAGATCAAACAGTTGCTGGCGGATGGTGGCGTCGATGGCCATCTGAGTCCCTGACGGCAGATTTTTAACAATGCGCGCTCAATTCCCAGGGGCCAATGTTTCACTTATAGCTTAAAATATCAACGATTAACTTTTTGATTCAAAAGATGAAACGTGGTGTATTGTAATCGCGTTTCCGTGTGATTTCCCATAGGCATGCGAGGTTGAAGAGATGAACGATCAGCGCTATCCGCACTTGTTGCGGCCGTTGGATTTGGGGTTTACGCAGATTAAAAACCGCCTGCTCATGGGCTCCATGCACACCGGGCTGGAAGAGGCACCCAACGGATTTGAACGCATGGCGGCTTACTTTTCCGAACGCGCGGCCGGTGGCGTGGGCCTGATCGTCACCGGTGGGTTTGCGCCCAACAAGGAGGGCAGCGTCACCGCCGCCGGCGCCAAGCTGACCAGCCAAGCCGAAGCGGCTGCACATCGGTTGATCACCGACGCCGTTCATGAAGCCGGCGGTAAAATCGCCCTGCAGATTTTACACACGGGGCGCTACGCCTTCAGTCCGGAGGCGGTGGCACCGTCTGCCGTGAAAGCGCCCATCACTCCTTTTCGCCCCCGGGCGCTGTCGGAGGCGGAGGTCGAAAAACAGGTGGACGATTTCGTTGGATGCGCCCTGCTGGCGCAGCAGGCCGGTTATGATGGCGTTGAGGTGATGGGGTCGGAGGGGTACCTGATCAACCAGTTCCTGGCCCCCAAGACCAACCTGCGAGACGACCGTTGGGGCGGCGGTTTCGAAAATCGCTCCCGCTTCCCCCTGGAGATTCTGCGACGGATGCGGGCGGCTGTGGGCAGGTCGTTTATCATTATCTATCGGCTCTCCATGCTCGATCTGGTCAAAGGCGGCAGCAGCTGGGCGGAGGTGATAACCCTCGGCCAGGCGGTTGAGGCGGCCGGCACCGATCTGATCAATACCGGTATCGGCTGGCATGAGGCCCGCATCCCCACCATTGCGGCGGTGGTGCCCCGCGCGGCCTTCACCTGGGTGACGGCGCGCCTACGCGGGCATGTTAAGGTGCCGCTGATCACCAGCAATCGCATCAACACACCGGAAGTGGCCGAGGCGGTCTTAGCGCGTGGCGATGCCGACATGGTTTCCATGGCGCGGCCGCTGCTGGCTGATCCGCAGTTCGTTCGCAAGGCGGCCGAGGGCCGCAGCGGCGACATCAACACCTGTATTGCCTGTAACCAGGCCTGCCTGGATCACATTTTTGAGGGTAAAATCGCCACCTGTCTGGTCAATCCGCGAGCCTGCCATGAAAGCGAACTGACCTTTACCCCGACGGACACCCCACTAAAGGTGGCCGTGGTGGGCGCTGGTCCGGCGGGTATGGCTTGCGCCGTCACGGCAGCCGAACGGGGGCACCGGGTGATCCTCTATGAGCAGGCCGAAGCGCTGGGCGGGCAGTTGCGTCTTGCCGTGGCCGTGCCGGGCAAGCAGGAGTTTAAAGAAACCTTGCGCTATTTTGAACGTCGGATCGATCAAACGGGAGTCACGCCGCGCTTCGGAGAAAAGATCGATGCGCCCACCTTGATTAACGCTGGGTTTGATGTGGTGATTCTGGCCACGGGGGTGGTGCCGCGTGAGATCGTCGTGCCGGGTGCCGACCATCCCAAAGTGCTCGGCTATGGCGAGGTCTTAACGGGCCGCGTGGTTGCCGGTGACACCGTTGCTGTGATCGGTGCCGGCGGCATTGGGTTCGATGTGGCCGCCTACCTGACTCACGCCCGGCATAAAGGGGATCAGCGCAGCGAATATTTAAGGCATTGGGGCATTGATGAGGCCTATCGTCAGGCCGGGGGACTGGCCCAGAGCGGTCTGACGGCACCGCCGGCTTTGCGAAAGGTTTATCTGCTGCAGCGAAGTTCCACCAAAATCGGGGCCGGGTTGGGCAAGACCACCGGCTGGATTCACCGCGCGCTGCTGCGGCAGTATGGGGTTTCCATGATCAACGGTGTGCGTTACGATCGCATCGACGATGCGGGGCTTCATATCACGGTCAAGGGGCGGACGGAAACCCTGGCCGTGGCGAACATCGTGGTGTGCGCCGGTCAGGAGTCGCAGCGCGATCTTTACGCCCCGCTGAAGCAGGCGGGATTGAAGGTGCATGTCATCGGCGGGGCCGAGCGGGCCGCGGAACTCGATGCCCAACGCGCCATTGACCAGGGAATGCGCTTGGGATTGAGGCTATGAGTCGGAGTGCCAGCGGCGGCCGCCGCCGGCCAGGCGCTACCAAGGCAGTCCCTATTGAGGATGTTCCATGGCTTTTAGGGCGGCATCAAACTGGTCGGTGATGGCTTCGGTCAAGCGCGCCGCTTCTTGCATATGTACAGCGATCGCTTCAAGCCCGGCGGCCTGACAGTCGTCGGCCCACTTGCGGTAATTGGCCATGTGATCATCATTATGGGATTTCCAGTGCTGCAACAGACGTTGCACTTTTTGGTCAAAAGAGAGTGCGGCGGCGGGTTCGTCGTGGTGATGGTGTTCATGGTCGTGATGCATGGGTGACTCCTGACAGGAAAGTTGTGGTGATTGACGGACGATGCATTATGGATGTTAGGTCGGGCATAAGTCAACACGGATATCAAGAACGGACGATGGGATCAGGCGTCGAAGCGTACCACAGAATTTTCTACCCTCATCGAGCGTGTGCGGATAACTGCCCGTGACGTCATCCTCTAAGACCCAACCTCAAAAAAGACGACGCTTTGCCCCCTGGCTGCTTGTTGCGGCGGCGGTTTTGATAGGCGTCGTCATGGGCGCGGTCGTTGGTCTCAGTCCCGATCTGCCCCAGATCCGTAGCCTGGAAACCTACCGGCCGGCGGCATTGACGCGCGTGTTGGCCATCGACCGGAACGTGCTGGCAGAATTTTACGGGGAGCGGCGCGACCCGGTGCCCCTGTCGCAGATCCCGCGCCATCTGACCGAAGCGGTCATCGCCATCGAAGACCAATCCTTTTTCCAGCATCGAGGTGTTGATCTCAAAGCGATCGTCCGGGCGGCAGTGCGCAATATCGGCGCCGGAAAGTACGTCGAGGGGGCCAGCACGATCACCCAGCAATTGGCCAAGACGCTCTTTTTGACGCCAGAAAAAACCTTGGCTCGAAAAGTTCGCGAAGCCCTTTTGGCGTTGCAGCTGGAACGGCGCTACACCAAGCAGGAGATCCTGCAGCTCTACCTCAACCAGATATACCTCGGCAGCGGGGCCTACGGCGTGGCCTCGGCGGCCAAGACTTTTTTTGGCAAGCCTCTCGACCAGTTGACCCTGGCCGAATCTGCCTTGATCGCCGCCATGCCCCGGGCACCGTCGCGCTACTCACCCCTTAATCACCCCGAACTGGCCCTCGAGCGGCGCAATATTGTGTTGCGGTCAATGCTCAACGTCGGACTGATCTCTCAAGAGCAATACCGGATCGCGAGCGAGGAGGCCCTGCACCTGGCTGAAGGCCCGGTGCAGACGGCGGCGCAGGCCCCCTATTTCGTTCAGGATGTTCAGCAGAGGCTCGAATCCCTTTTAGGACCTAACCAGCTCTATCAAGGCGGGCTGACCATTTACACGACCCTGAGACCTGACTATCAGGCGGCGGCTGAGTCGGCCCTTGAAGCGGGCGTCGAGATGGTGGAAACACGCACGGGACGGGCTGGAGTCCAAGGGGCGTTGATCTGCCTGGACCCAGCCTCGGGTGCCATTTGGGCGCTGGTCGGTGGGCGCGATTTCAGCCAAAGCGCCTTTGACCGCGTCACCATGGCCCAACGTCAGCCCGGATCGGCCTTCAAGCCCATTGTCTACGCCTACGCCATCCACAGCGGTCACGCCCAAAATGAGATCATCCTGGACGCGCCGGTGGTCTACCCGGGTGGGGTGGGTGGACGCCAATGGCGGCCCCAGAACTTTTCTCAAAGCTACCACGGCGCCGTCACACTGAGGGAGGCTCTGGCGCGATCGATCAACATTCCCGCCATCAAATTGCTCGATCAGCTGGGGCCGGACAACGTAATTGCCTTCGCCCGGCAACTCGGTATCGAGGCCGATATGGCCCCCAACCTGTCGCTGGCTTTGGGATCGAGCGCCATGACGTTAATGGAGCTGACCAGCGCCTACGGCACTTTTGTCAATCAAGGCAAGCGCAGCCAGCCATTCGGGATCATCAAGGTGACCGATGCTCAAGGCCGTACCGTTTTTGCCAACCAGCCCCACCGCACGGTCGCAATGTCGCCGGCCACGGCCGCCATCGTCACCGATATGCTGCAGGCCGTGGTCGAAGAGGGTACGGCTCGAAAGGCACGCGACATCGGGTTTGTGGTGGCCGGTAAAACCGGTACCAGCAACGACTTCAAGGACGCTCTTTTCGTGGGCTACTCGCCAAGGGCGCTGACCGGTGTGTGGTTGGGACGCGATGACGCCCAGTCCTTGGGGCGGGGAGAAACCGGCGGCCGAGCGGCGCTGCCCATATGGATGCGCTTTATGGCCGAGATCCATGGTGACCGGCATGCGGGCGCTTTTGCTTGGCCCGATTCGGTGATGGCCGTTCCCATTGACCCCAAAAGTGGACAACGGGCACCTATAACTGATCCGAAAGCACGAACCATGCTATTTGACGCCGACAATTTACCCGCCAGGCTGCAGTGATCGATCCTCTTCAGGTCAAGGTGTATTGGAGATCGCGGTATTGGCATCCGGGGGAGCGGTTTGTGCTGTAGGTGCGTTCGCTGAACGTGATGCGGCCGTCGCGCCCGATACAGACCAGAGAACTGGAACGCGTGCCGTAGGTGGGGCTGGAGATGAAAATCGGTGCCAGGATGCGTTCCCATTCGATGCCCATACCTGTGTCTGGCAACTGGTGATCGTCCGGCTGATGGCGGTCGCCCAGCACCCGGAAAATCGCTTGCCGGTCGAGAGGTGTTTGGCCCGACATAAGCGGCGTCAGCAAGGCTTTGGCCCGTTGTAGTTTAGGCCAGGGTGTGTCGAGCAGATGGTTGCTGAGGCCATAGATGCCCGGCCCAATGGGGGTGATTTCGTCTTGTCGATTGGCATAGTAGACCAGGTTTCTGCCGTCGTAGACGATGAGGTTAAATCCGTTGTAGCGCCGGGCGTGGGGTCGAATACGGGTCATGTAACCCCAGGAAGAAGAGTTGCCGGCTACGAAATCACGTACCAGGTCGCCGCGTGATGGTGCGTCGGCGCGCAACTGGGCGGGATCACGATAGTTGGTGATGGCTGCCATACGACCGCCACCGGCGACGGCCAACCAAGTTCCGCCGGCCTTCTCATCACGGCCCGCCAGCAGTTGGGGCGAATCGTTCCAGTAAGCCAGCGGCCGGGTGGGGCGGTCGTAAAACTCGTCGCGATTGGCAGCAACAATCAGTCGATGATCGGGGTGGGCTTCATGGGCGAAAACAATCAGGCACAAAAGGGCTCCTTTATTGACCCGGGGTGAGTTTTCGTGGTATTAATCAATGTTTTAGGATTAATCACTTATTGGCGACTTAAAATGGCCCTCAGGGGTCGTTTTTTACAGCTAATAGCATAGCACAAGCAGCGCAGGTGACAAGGCAGGCAACCCGTCTGACGCGGTGCGTGAACCCAAAAGGAGGCTGGTCGATGAGAGAGGCTGTAATCGTCAGTGGCTGTCGCACGGCCATCGGTAATTTCGGCGGCGGCTTAAAACCCGTGCCTGTGGTGGACCTGGGGGCCATCGTGATTCGAAATGTTTTCGAGCGGATGAACCTAAGGCCGGTTCGTTCCGATTCGGCCACGCTGTGCGTGCCCGATAAACTCAAAGATCAGGCACAGCTTGAATTGGAACGGCAGTTTGGTCAATGGGACGAAAGCGCCACGCCCGTAGCCGTGGACGAAGTGGTCATGGGCAACGTGCTGCAGGCCGGGCAAGGGCAGAACCCGGCCCGACAGGCCGCGGTGCGCGGCGGTATCGCCAAGGAGACCCCCGCTTATACGGTCAACAAGGTGTGTGGTTCGGGCCTCAAGGCCATCGCTCTGGCGGCCTCGGCGATCATGACCGGCGAGGCCGATGTGGTGGTGGCCGGCGGAATGGAGAACATGAGCCGGGTGCCCATGGCCCTGCTCGACGCCCGCTGGGGATACCGCATGGCGCTCAACGGCCGGGCGGATCTGCACGATCTGATGGTTTTCGACGGGCTCTACGAGATTTTTTACGGCTACCACATGGGCCAGACCGCTGAAAACATCGCCGCGCTTTACGATATCAGCCGCCAGGCGCAAGACGAACTGGGTGTGTTGAGTCACCAGCGGGCGCGCAAAGCCATCGAGGATGGTACTTTCAGCCAGGAGATCGTTTCGGTCACTATCACCACCCGCAAGGGCGACTCGGTAGTGGATACCGACGAGCGCCCCATGGAGACCAGTTTTGAAAAAATGAGCAAGCTGCGGCCGGCTTTTAAGAAAGATGGTTCGGTAACGGCGGGTAACGCCTCGGGCATCAATGACGGTGCCGCCGCGGTATTGATGATGTCGGCCGAACGGGCGCAAGCGCTGGGGCTTGAACCGATCGTGAAAATCAAAACCTTCGCCTCGGGTGGGGTCGATCCAGCCTATATGGGATTAGGGCCGGTACCGGCCATCCGTAAAGTGCTCAAAGCCACGGGCCTGACCATAGAGGATGTGGAGATGATCGAACTCAACGAAGCCTTCGCCGCCCAGGCCATCGGCTGCATGCGCGAGCTGGGCATTGCCGTGGAGCGCCCCAACGAGTTGGGCAGCGGTATTTCTCTAGGCCACCCCATTGGCTGCACGGGCGCCCGTCAGATGGTCACCGGGATGCACCACATGCAACGCCAAGGCTATGCCAGCGGCCTGATCTCCATGTGTATCGGCGGGGGTATGGGTATGGCCATGATCATCGAACGATAGCCCGAATGCCGGTATTTTCTAAATCGCTTCGGTGCTGAATTTCACCAAGTTTTCAGAACAATTTCAACCAAAAGGGGATCACTATGAACATCAGCAGAAAATTGGGCATCCTGGTCTTTTTCGGCGTGCCGGCCATCATCGGCGGCGGCATTGTTTATGCCATTTTCGGGTCACTTCTGGCGATTGCCATTTATCAGGTGATCCTGCTCTTTTTCGCGGGCGCCATCGTCGCTCGCTAAAGCGGTGGCTGTAACTCAGTTCGCACCCATGGCCACCGCTGCTGGCCATCCACGGCCGAGGTGTTGCAACCTTAAAGCGACACAGCGTGCGGCGGCCACTGTGATCGCCTTTGGGCGGTGCCTGCGCTGACGGCGCGCCCCTTGCGCCAAACCTCTCAGACGGCAGTTTCATCAACCAACGACCTAACGGTCTAAAGAGACAACCATGCAAAATCCCTCTGAAATCAGTATCGAGCAAGAAATGCGGAAGTCCTACCTCGATTACGCCATGAGCGTGATCGTCGGGCGGGCACTGCCGGATGTGCGCGACGGCCTCAAACCGGTGCACCGGCGTATCATGTACGCCATGCGCGAACTCAAGAACGACTGGAACAAACCTTACAAGAAGTCGGCCCGTATCGTCGGTGACGTGATCGGTAAATACCATCCCCACGGCGACACGGCGGTATACGACACCATCGTGCGCATGGCCCAGGATTTTTCCATGCGTTATCCCATGGTGGACGGGCAGGGCAACTTCGGCAGCATTGACGGCGACCCGCCGGCGGCCATGCGATACACTGAAGTACGCATGACGCGCTTGGCGCATGAGATGCTCGAGGACCTGGACAAAGAGACGGTTGATGTCGTTCCCAACTACGACGACTCCCTGACCGAGCCAACCGTGATGCCGGCCAAGTTCCCGGCGTTGCTGGTCAATGGCTCTTCCGGCATCGCCGTGGGCATGGCCACCAATATCCCGCCTCACAATCTGGCGGAGAGCATCGACGCCATTCAATGCCCTCATCGACCAGCCCGAGATCAGCGACGAAGAGCTGCTGGAGATCATCCCCGGCCCAGATTTTCCCAGCGGCGGGATCATTTACGGTGCCGACGGCATCCGTGACGCCTATAAAACCGGCCGCGGCATCGTCCGCATCCGGGCCCGGGTGGGTGTGGAAATCGATAAACGAACCAAGCAGGAAACCATCGTCGTCAGCGAACTGCCCTACCATGGTCAACAAGGCCACCCTGGTGGAGAAGATCGCCGCAACTGGTTCGCAACAAGCAGATTGAGGGCGTCAAGTTCGTGCGGGACGAGTCCGATCGCGAGGGCATGCGCATCGCCATCGGGCTGAAGAAAGACGAAATGGCCGAGGTGATCATCAACCAGCTCTACAAGCATACGCGCATGGAGACCACTTTCGGGGTCATTTTCCTCGCCGTCGTCGACAACCGGCCCGAGTTGCTCATCCTAAAGGAGATCCTGACCTACTTCGTGCGCCATCGCAAAAACGTGATCGTCCGCCGCACCCGCTTCGACCTGCAAAAAGGCCGAAGCCCGGGCCCACATCCTCGAAGGGCTCAAGATCGCCCTGGACAACCTCGATGACGTGGTGGCGCTGATCCGCAATTCCAGCTCCCCCGAAGATGCCAGTAACGGGCTGATCGCGCGTTTCGGTCTGAGCGTCGTGCAGGCCCAGGCTATTTTGGACATGCGCCTGCAGCGCCTTACCGGGCTGGAACGCGAAAAAATCATCTCCAGACTACAAGCAGGTACTCAAAGATATCGCCCGCTATCAGGAAATTCTGGCCAGTGAGCGGCTGGTGCTCGAAATCATCAAAGAAGAACTGGGCGATATCAGCAAGGAGTTCGGCGATTCGCGGCGTACCGAAATCGTGGCCGAGACCCGGGAAATCACCATCGAGGACATGATTGTCGAAGAAGACATGGTGGTCACGATCTCCAAAAGCGGCTACATCAAGCGCAACCCCATCACCCTTTACCAGAATCAGCGCCGAGGCGGTAAGGGAAAGACGCGCCATGGGTACCCAGGAAGATGATTTTGTCGACCGGCTTTTCGTGGCCTCCACCCACCATACGTTCATGTTTTTTACCAATATGGGCCGGGTCTACTGGTGCAAGGTCTACGAAATCCCCCAGGCGGGCCGCCTGAGCCGTGGTAAGGCGGTCGTCAACCTGCTCAATTTCGGGGCGGACGAACATCTGACCACGGTTCTGGCCGTGCACGGATTTCGATCCCGGCTACCATGTGCTGATGGCCACCAAGTAACGGCCTGGTCAAAAAGACCGACCTGATGGCCTACAGCCGGCCGCGGGTCGGTGGGATCATCGCCATGAATCTGGCCGAGGACGACGAACTGATCGCCGCGCGAATCACCGACGGTACCATGAACGTCTTTCTTGGGCGCCGCCAACGGCAAGTCGATCCGTTTTCACGAATCCGATGTGCGCCCCACCGGTCGCGTGTCGCCGTGGGGGTGCGCGGCATGACGCCTCGACGCGGGTGACAGCATCGTGGGCATGGAGGTGCTCAGCCACGGGCAGACCCTGTTCAGCGTCACTGAAAACGGTTACGGCAAACGCACCTCGATCGATGAATACCCGGTGCAGAAGCGCGGCGGAAAGGGTGTGATCACCATCAAAACCAGCGGCGCAACGGCAAGGTGGTGGCGTATCCTGCTGGTAAGCGAGGATGACGACCTGATGCTGATGACCAACGCGGGTAAAATCATCCGCATGCCGATCGAAGGCGTTTCGGTCATCAGCCGCAATACGCAAGGGGTGACGCTGATGGGCCTGGATCCCGAAGAACATGTGATCGGGGCGGTGCGTCTGGCGGAAAAAGATAAAATGACGATATCCGACACCCATATCGGCGTGGTAGGGGCGGGCAGTTGGGGCACGGCCCTGGCCGACCTGCTGGCCCGTAAAGGGTACAGCGTTGACCTGTGGGTCTATGAGCCCGAGGTGATCGCCCAGATCGAAAAGACTCGGGAAAACCGTTTGTACTTGCCGGGGTTCACACTCTCGGACCAGTTGCGGCCCAGTGGCGATCTGGCCACCGTGGTGGGCGGCAAGGATACCGTACTGGTGGTGGTGCCGTCGCATGTCATGCGTGGCGTCGCCGCCCAGTTTGCCGACCAGATCGGCGCTGACGCCATTTTGGTGTCGGCATCCAAAGGCATCGAAAACAAGTCCCACCTGACCATGTCGGGCGTGATGATGGCGGTTGTGCCCGGCTTGAGCGAAGAAAGGGTGGCCGTGCTCTCCGGGCCCAGTTTCGCCAAGGAGGTGGCCGCCGATGTGCCCACGGCGGTGAGTGTGGCCTCAAAGCATCTGAACACGGCCGAGCAGGTCCAGCAGATTTTTTCGACGGCGGCTTTCAGGGTTTACACCAACGATGACGTGATCGGCGTCGAACTGGGTGGTGCCGTCAAAAACGTGATCGCCATCGCCGCCGGTGTGATCGACGGGTTGGGGTTAGGGCTGAACACGCGTGCGGCGCTCATTACCCGCGGCCAAACCGAAATCCGCCGGCTGGGCGTAAAGATGGGCGCCAACCCGCGTACCTTTACCGGCCTGGCCGGGATCGGCGACCTGGTGCTGACCTGCACGGGGACGCTCAGCCGCAACCACACCGTTGGCATGAAGATCGGCCAGGGGCAGCGACTGGATGCGGTTTTATCGCAAATGCACATGGTGGCCGAGGGGGTGCGCACGGCCAAGTCGGTCTACAATCTGTCGCGCAAGCTCGGCGTGGAGATGCCCATTTGTCAGGCCATCTACCGCGTGCTTTGCGAGAACCTGCCACCTGATAAAGCCCTGGCCCAATTGATGTCCCGTGATTTGAAATATGAGCTCGACGAAGAGTGAAAACAGCGACACCGGCGGCCACAAGGGCCGCGGCCACCGCAAAAGACTGCGAGAGCGTTTTTTACAAGGCGGTCTATCCGGTTTTCACGACTATGAGATCATTGAGCTGCTGCTGACCCTGGCGACGCCGCGCAAGGATTGCAAAGATGCCGCCAAGGCGGCGCTGAAGCAATTCGGGACGCTTCAGGGGGTGCTGGATGCTTCCGGCCGTGAGTTGACCGAAGTCGAAGGAATCGGGCCGCGCAACATGCTCGGCATCCGCTTGATCAAGGCCATTGCTGAACGCTACCTGGAGATGTGTTTGCACGAGAAAATGCCCCTGAACCACTCCCAGGCCCTTTTCGATTACCTTGACGGTAGCCTGCGCGGCCGCCGGCGCGAAGAGTTCAAGGCGCTTTTTCTCGATGCCAAAAACCACTTGCTGGCCGTCAAGACACTGGCCCAGGGCACGGTTACGGCCGCCTCGGTCTATCCTCAGGAGGTGGTGCGGGCGGCGCTCGATCATCACGCCGCCGCCCTGATCGTTGCTCACAATCATCCATCCGGCGACCCCCGGCCATCGTCGGAAGATATCGCGCTTACGCGCAAGTTGCTGTTCGCCGCCAAGGTGTTGGGTATCACCCTGCACGAGCATCTGATCGTGGGAGAAGGGCGATACTTCAGTTTTGCCGATGAAGGCCACATTGCCCGATTGAACGCCGAGTTCGATGCCGTTTAGCCGGCCCATGTTTGGGTACGGTCAAGTTCCGCCCATGGGGCGGCCGCGATGCCGGCCTTGAACCTCTGTTAGGAAGCTTGTCAACATGAATGAAAATGCAGAGCGTCCCTATTGCTTTGCCCGCCTGGAAGAGGTCTTTCCCATGGGCGATGAGGGACTTCGTCATGTGCCTGAGCGCTGTATGCCGTGCTACTGTAAAACCGAGTGCCTCAAGCAGGCTGTGGAAAACGACCATGGTGCCACGGTAAAACAGGAGATGCTCGAACGGGCGGAAGCCTCTGGTAGAATCGGTTTTTTTGAGCGCTGGTCCAAACGCAAAGCCCTCGCCAAGGCCAAAGGCGGTCGCCGGGGCTGACACGGGGATGCGACCATACAAGGAGCACGACCATGAAGAGCGTTAAAGACGTCGACATTGCCGGCAAGAAAGTTCTGGTGAGGGTTGATTTCAACGTGCCGCTCGATGGGCAGGGGGGAGTGTCCGACGATACGCGTATCAAGGCGGTCATGCCCACGCTTACGTACGTTTTGGCCCAACACGCAGCACTGATCGTCGCGAGCCACTTGGGGCGCCCCAAGGGTGAGGTGCGACCCGAGTTCAGCCTGAAGCCGGTAGCCGAACGACTATCGACACTGCTTGATCGTCCCGTTAAATTCGCCCAAGCGTGCGTGGGGCCGGTGGCTGAAGAAGCCGTGGCGTTGCTGGCGGCCGGGGAGGTGCTGCTGCTGGAGAATCTGCGTTTCGAACCCGGAGAGCAGCAAAATGATGACGATTTCGCCCGCAAACTGGGCCAGTTGTGTGATGTCTATGTCAATGATGCCTTTGCCGTGTGCCATCGTGCCAATGCTTCGGTGGAGGCGATCACACGCCATGCGCCGCTTTGCGCGGCGGGAATGCTGTTGGAGAAGGAGCTGACCTATTTCGAGCGCGCCATGGACGATCCGCAACGGCCGCTGGCGGCCATCGTGGGTGGCGCCAAGGTTTCCAGCAAACTGGCGGCGTTAAAGAATATGCTGCAGCGGGTGGACAAGATCTTAATCGGCGGCGCCATGGCCAACACATTCTTGAAAGCGCGCGGGGTGGAAATGGGCGCCTCCAAGATAGAAGCTGATTTGATAGAGGCCGCAATCGATATTATGGCCCAGGCGCGCCAAAAGAATGTAACCCTTTTGCTGCCGGTGGATGTGGTGGCGGCGACCCATCCCAAGGCCGAAAGTGCCAGCGGTCGCTTCGACGTTGAAGCGATGCCCGCCAATCTAATGGCCCTGGATATCGGTCCCGGCACGGTACAGTTGTTTGCCGACACGCTGAGCGATGCCAAAACGGTGATCTGGAACGGCCCCATGGGTGTTTTTGAAGAGGCCCCGTTCAGCGATGGCACCTACGCCATGGTCGACTGCGTGGCCGACCTCGAGGCCTTGACCATCGCGGGGGGAGGAGATACCAACGCCGCCGTGCAGGCCGCCGGCAGGGCCGCTGATTTCTCCTATCTCTCCACGGGCGGCGGTGCCTTTTTGACGCTGATGGAGGGCAACCCCTTGCCGGCCGTTGACGCTTTACTCAAGAGTCAGCAATAGCTTGAAACGCGACCAATCGCCTGCTGTTATAAACAAATACCAACGGCGCCGCTTCAGGGTTCGACTCGGGCTGTTGTTGCTGTTGGTGGCGCTGTCGGCCGGTATCGTTTTTGTCTTTTGGCACGAGTTGACCACCAGCATCCGGCACGCTTTTGAATTTCTATCGGATCGTGAACAGATCAAGCGCTACGTTTACGGGTTCGGTGCCGGGGCGCCGCTGGTCTTCATGGCCGTTCAGATTCTGCAGGTCATGCTGGCACCGATCCCCGGCGAGGCCACCGGATTCGTGGGCGGCTATTTATTCGGGACGTTACCCGGATTTGTCTATTCGAGCATTGCGCTGGCGCTCGGCTCCTGGGTCAATTTCGGTATCGGGCGCTTTCTTGGAAAACGCTACCTTCGCCGCTTTATCCCCAAAACCACCGCCATGCGCATTGAAGGTTTCGTCCGGCGCCAGGGCGCCATCATTCTCTTTTTTCTCTTTGTCCTGCCGGGTTTTCCAAAAGACTACCTCTGCCTGTTGTTGGGCGTTACAACCTTTCCGTTCAAGGTGTTCGTGATCGTATCAAGCCTCGGCCGCATGCCGGGTACGCTGATGCTCAGTGCCCAAGGTGCCTCGCTCTACGCCCGAAATTGGGGGCTACTGATTGGACTGACCGTGGGTTGCATTATCCTGGGCGTACTCTCCTATCTCTATCGGGAACGCATCTATGGATGGGTCGAGCGGATGAACTCAAACTAGGTCAAGTGGCTGGGCAGGCCATTCGAGAAAACAGGCACTAATGACAAGGCGTTTTGCATTTTCCCAAACGGTACCTAAATACTCAACATGGTTGACGCCGAGTGATTCTGAGTTTATGATAACAAATTAAAATGACTTGAAATTACTTTAGCGAGGACCGTAATGAAATCCCAGGATCAATTTGGGCAACCCACTGGAGCCGGCAATGGCATTCTGGCGTGACCGAAATGAATTAAGCTTAGCCAACCGCATACGGCGCTCTTACTATGAGTTGCTGCGCGATGAGCTGGACCAATATCTACTAAAGCATGCCCTGGTCGACTCTTATACCAGATTTACCGCTCGCAAAGAAGCCTACCCGTTTGTAGAAAAACGCGAACTGAAACCGCGGGCGCGAATTCCCGACCTGGAGTATGATTGCCAAAATGCTTTTTTGGTGATTTTCGTGGAAGATTCGCTGCCAAGCAGCAACAAGAAGTTTATACGCTTTTACGACCTCAATCGTACCACCAAGCGAAATCTGCTGCGTTCCAAGTCGTTGAACCTGTCGCGTTCGTTCGATCGTAACTTCAAGTTTGCCGATGCGGTTCATTTTGACGAGTTTCTGAACTCTTTGTTGCCGGTTGACTATGCCCTGCTGATTCAGAGACAGCCGGCCAGTCACGGCAAAGAGCGCTACAGCCTCAGCCATTTTCACGTGCGCGTCGACTGGCCCATCGCTGAAGCGGCCGAAGATCTGGCCCATGACCTTCGCTATATCTCCAAGGATCTATATGAGAAGGGCGATAAGTACGCTGAAGACCTGCAGAAGAAGTTCTTTGACTACTACTGCCTGCCACCCATGGCGGGCGGGCGCCGCACGGCCGCTATCGTGGCTGCGCAATACCTGCGCAAGGTCGGCAGCATGGCCACGGTTTATGCCGCCAGCAGCGAATCACGAGCCCTGTTTCGCATCAATGAAAACACCATTACCAAGCATGTGTTGATCAGACTACCCAAGGAGACGGTCAACCAGATGGCGCCCGCCAACAGCCTGACACCGGCCACATTTCGCAGAAAGTACGCGGTGGCCGGCAATCGCCGCTACGATGTTTGCATTTTACGCGCCACCTACGCCCACACGGAGCCGGCCCTGCCCCCCGCCGACGGTAAACTGAGGGAGTTGAAGCCCGACTTGAATTGGGTCACCGTCGCCGCTCAAGCGATCATCCCCAAGCCCGGCACACTACGCTATCCACCGCTGCCCACCAACGTGATTTATTCATAACGGTGCGTTTTTAAACATCGTTCGAGTTTCGGTAGAAACGCTGTTGTAGCGCTCTACAGGTTGCGCATCATGGCGATTTCGTCACAGTTGGGGAATTTGACGCAGTTGAGGCAGGCGCCCCAGATCTTGATGGGCAAGTCGTTGCGGTCGATACGTGTGAAGGCGAACTTGGCAAAGAAGGCGGGGCGATAGGTCAGAGCGAACAGTTTTTCGATCTCGAAACGCATGGCCTCTTCGATGGCCTCTTCCACCAAGGCCGAACCGATGCCTTTGCCGGTGTGATCCGGGCGGACCGCCAGAGAGCGGATTTCGGCCAGATCCTTCCAGCAAAATGCCAGCGCGCAGCACCCCAGCAGGTTTCCAGCGGCGTCCTCAAACACCGAAAAATCTCTTAGATGATCGTAGAGTTCGCTGCGGGGGCGGGGCAGCAGTTCCTCCCGGGCGGCGTAGTGGGCCAGCAGCTCATGGATGGTGACCACATCTTTTATGGCAGCTTTGCGAATCATGGTGACCCAAGCATTTAGCACGCCCGCATTGAAAAGAAAAGCTTGGGAGCCAATTTCAAAACGTCCCATTTTGCCCAATCTCTACGTCTGGCGTCAATTATAATCCTCGGAATACGGGGAGTATGCCTGCGGTTAAAATTGTCACCATCCTTGACCTTGGACAAACTGAAACGTTTTGAAACTGGCTCTCAGGATGAATGGTTGTCGGTGTGATGTTTTCGTTGGCGTCTGAGCCGCTGCCAGCGTGCCAAGCGCTTTTTAATCACCTGTTCGTAACCCCGATCAACAGGATTGTAAAAACGTTTGCCCGCCAGCGGTTTCGGAAGATGATCCT
This sequence comes from uncultured delta proteobacterium, assembly GCA_963783425.1. Lineage (GTDB taxonomy): Bacteria > Desulfobacterota > Desulfobacteria > Desulfobacterales > QNYZ01 > CAWANO01. The sequence goes on along the minus strand of CAWANO010000001.1, from coordinate 958,252 downwards.
GCTCCACGAGCGCCTCTTTGTAGTTGTGGGCGTAGCGGTATTCACGACCATAACCCAAGTTGCGCATCAGAGGCGTAGGGGCATTGCGAAGGTGCAGCGGCACGGGCAGGCTGCCGGTGGCCTTTATGGTCTGGTAGACTTGGTGCTGGGCGCTATAGATGCGATTGCTTTTAGGGGCCGTGGCCAGGTAGGCGGCTACCTGAAACAAGGCCAGTTCCCCTTCGGGCGAGCCCAGAAAATGGTAGGTGGAGACCCCGTTGACCGCCATGGTCAAGGCGTTGGGGTCGGCATTGCCCACATCTTCAGAAGCGAAGCGGACCATTCGTCGTGCAATGTAAAGCGGATCTTCACCGGCGGCCAGCATGCGTCCCAACCAGTAAAGGGCGGCATCGGGATCGCTGTCGCGCAGGCTTTTGTGGAGCGCTGAAATCAGATTGTAGTGCTGCTCGCCCGCTTTGTCGTACTGAAGTGTTCGCTGCTGCAGGGCCTTTGCCAGTTGGGCGACATCAAATTTCCTCTGGCCGGTTTCTAAAAGCAGATCGGCGGCCAACTCGAGGCCGTTTAAGGCCCTGCGGGCGTCTCCGTCGGCATTTTGGACCAGATGTTCAATCATGTCGTCGCCAACCGTAAGGCCGAGTTGGGCGATCCCGACACCTGTATCGTTCAAGGCGTTGTGGACGATTTGGGTGAGGTCCGCTTCGGATAACGGTTCCAGCACAAAGACCCGGCAGCGCGACAGCAGGGCCGGGATCACCTCGAAAGAGGGATTTTCGGTGGTGGCCCCCACTAGCGTGATCAGGCCGCTTTCCACATGGTGCAAAAAGGCGTCCTGCTGGCTTTTGTTGAAGCGATGGATTTCATCTACAAAGAGCAAGGTGCGCCGGCCATGCTCGGTCTGTTGAATGCGGGCCACTTCGATCACGGCCCTGATATCCTTGACACCGGAGAGTACGGCCGAAAAGGCGACGAAGTGGGCACGGGTTTCGCTGGCCATGATATGCGCCAGGGTGGTCTTGCCGCAACCAGGCGGCCCCCATAAAATCATCGAAAAGAGGCGATCGGCGGCCATGGCCGTGGCCAGCGCCGTTCGTGGGCCCACCACTGCCTGCTGGCCGATGAACTCGCTCAGGCTTTTGGGGCGCATGCGGTCGGCCAGGGGGCGGGAAGGCCCCGGTTGGTTGGTGCCGGTGGGGTTTAGCGAAGCAGCAGGCATGGCGTTTGGCCGAGGTAAATGGTCATTTGCGTTGCCGGAAGTAGAGCCGGATCGGTGTCTGGGTTAAACCGCTTTCAGTACGGATAGCGTTGACCAGATAACGCTGGTAGGAAAAGTGGACCGCCTTGGGGTAGTTGACAAAAGCAATGAAAGTGGGCGGCCCGGTGGTGATTTGGGTGGCGTAGTACACTTTGATGCGACGTCCTTTGGCCATGGCCGGCGGGTTCTTTTGAACGGCCTCTTTGACGATGCGGTTGAGTTGTCCGGTGGCGATACGGGTTTTGTACTGCCGATAGAGCGTGTCGACCATTGGGAAGATTTTATGCAGGCGTAGGCCGGTTTTGGCGGAGATGGTCAGGACGGGGGCAAACTGCAGGAATTTGGCCTCGTACCGCAGATGCTCGATATAGCGCTGGGCGGCCGCGGGATCCTTGTCCACCAGATCCCATTTATTGATCAGCAAGATGCAACCACGCCCGCGCTGGTGGGCGTAACCGGCCACGCTGATATCTTGATCGGTCGCGCCTTCGGCGGCGTCGATGAGCACCAGTGCCAGGTCACAGCGTTCCAGACTGTGCAGTGCCTTGATGACTGAAAACTTTTCGATCTTTTGACGCACCTTGCCCTTGCGACGAATGCCGGCTGTGTCCACAAGCAGGTAGCTGCGATTGTTGCGATGCAGCAGCGTGTCGATGGCGTCGCGGGTGGTGCCGGGCACGTCGCTGACCAGCATGCGCTCTTGGCCGATGAGGCGATTGATCAGAGAGGACTTGCCCACATTGGGGCGACCAACCACCGCCAGGCGCACCATCTGCGCGGCTTGGGGTGAGTCTGCGGTCTCGGCCTGTTGCGGAAAGGCGGCCACCAGGGCATCGAGAAACGTGTTCAGTCCGAAACGATGTTCGGCCGAAAGTGGGAAGAGTGTTTCAAGGCCCAGTTCGTAAAAGTCGTGCAACCGAAAGGATTGCTCGGGCCCGTCGATTTTGTTGACCACTACAAAGAACGGCTTGGTTGCCTGCCTGACCATGGCGGCCATGTCGCGGTCGAAGGGGGTCAGCCCGGAGCGGCCGTCTAACACCAGCACGATCAAATCGGCATCGTCGATGGCCGCCTCAATGTGTGTGCGAATGGCGGCGGCGAAGTCGTCCAGGTCGTCGGCGACAAAGCCACCGGTATCAACGATGGAAAAACGGTGACCTTCCCAGCGGGCCTCGCCATAGTGGCGGTCGCGCGTTACCCCGGGCCAATCTTCCACCAGGGCGTCGCGCGATTGGGTAAGGCGGTTGAACAGCGTTGATTTGCCTACATTGGGTCGGCCGATGATGGCCACAATCGGCATTCTGTTCATAACGCGTGCCGCTTAGATGATACGTTTAAGGGTTTTGGCCACTTGGTTGACCAGGCTGGGTGTAGTCACCAGCAGATGATCGCGGATACGGCCACCGTCCAGGTATTCGTTCAGGAAAAACTCGCTGCCATCGATCTTGTAGATTTTACCGCCGGCGGCTTCAATGATGACCCGGGCGGCGGCCAGCCCCTGAAACGATTCGTTGGCGATGATGGCGGCATCGGCCCTACCCATGGCCACATGACAGATGTGGGCGGCGGTGCTGCCCATGTTGCGGATCTTTCCCGGGAATGTGGTACTGTATTGCTGATGAAAACGGGAGTAGGTCAGCAGAACGCTTTCATCGTCGATGCTTTCCTGGGGTGATATCTTGATCTGGCGGCTACCCCACAAAGCGGCGTTGTCGCCAGTGGCCTGGAAGGTGTCCTTTGTGGCCGGCAAGGTGATGATGCCGAAAACCGGCCAGAAATTTTCGATCAGCGCCAGTGAGATGCCCCATATGGGAATGCCCGCCTGATAGTTGGCCACGCCGTCACAGGGGTCGAAAATCCACAGATAGCGGTCTGGCTCGTGAGAGTAGGCTTCGGGAAGGGTGCGGCCGTCAAACACCTGGTGGTCAGGAAAGCGATCCTTGATGCGCTTCTGGAAAAGATTGCCGATCTCCAACTCCGCCCGGGTAATCAGGGCCTCGTCGAAGCGGATATTATGGCGTCCCTGGCCGTAAAAATCCATGGCCCGCGCGGCGGCGTCCTCGACGAGCTCCAGCGCGAAGTTATAAAAATCCTTAATGTCTCCATTTTTAGTGGTCAAACGGCCTCCTTAGGATTGGGGTGAGATCTGTTGTTGCGGTTCGAATGTTTATTGCCTTTGTGGGGTTGTCACGACCGACAGCAATCCGTTTAGTGCAGGATCTGGCTCAAAAAGAGTTTGGTGCGGTCATGTTGCGGGTTGTTGAAAAACGCCTCGGGCGTATTTTCTTCCACCACCTGGCCGTCATCCATGAAAAGCACCCGGTGGGCCACGCTTTTGGCGAACCCCATCTCGTGGGTCACTACCAGCATGGTCATGCCTTCCTGAGCCAACTCGATCATGACATCCAGCACCTCTTTGATCATCTCGGGATCGAGGGCTGAGGTGGGCTCGTCAAATAGCATCACCTTGGGTGCCATGCACAAACTGCGGGCGATGGCCACCCGCTGCTGCTGGCCGCCGGAGAGCTGGCCGGGATATTTTTGAGCCTGCTCGGCGATCTGAACTTTTTCGAGGGTGTGCATGGCGGCCTCCTCGGCCTCTTTTTTGGGGGTCTTGCGCACCCAGATCGGCCCCAGGGTGAGATTGTCGAGGATCGTCAGGTGGGGGAAAAGGTTGAAGTGCTGGAAGACCATCCCCACTTCGGCGCGAACTTTTTCGATATTCTTGATGTTGTTGGTGAGCTCGATGTCATCGACAACGATCTTGCCGCGCTGATGCTCCTCGAGACGGTTGATGCAGCGAATCAGGGTTGACTTGCCCGATCCGGACGGGCCGCAGATAACGATGCGCTCGGTTTTTTTAACGGTGAGGTCGATCCCTTTGAGCACGTGAAAGTCACCGAACCACTTGTGCAGGTCGATGATCTCGATCATCGGGCTCTGGTCGTCTTGGGCCGGTTCAGGCGTCGCGTTAGGTGTCTGGTTCATCTTTTCTCGTCATCCATTCATATCATAATAAGGTTGTCTAAGCACCGGCGGATAGTTCTTTCTCCAACTTGCGGCTGTAGTTGGACATGGAAAAGCAGCCTAAAAAGTAGAGCAAGGCGATAAAGATGTAGGCCTCCTTGCTGAAGCCCATCCACTGGGGGTTGGAAAGCATCGTCTGGGAGGTCTTTAGCAGGTCGAAAAGGGCGATAATCACCACCAGCGAGGTGTCCTTGAAGGCCGATATCAAGATGCTCACCGTGGGCGGGATTACGATCTTCAAAGCTTGTGGTAAAATCACCAAGCGCATGGTCTGGTAGTAGTTCAGACCCATGGACTCGGCCGCTTCGTACTGCCCTGTGGACATCCCTTGCAGCCCACCGCGCACCACCTCGGCGATGTAGGCGGCCGTAAAGAGAATGATGGCCACCTGGGCACGCAGGATTTTGTTGATGGTAACCCCTTCGGGCAGGAAGAGCGGAAAGATGATGGAGCCCATAAAGAGCAAGCTGATCAGGGGAACGCCGCGAATGGCCTCTATGTAAACAACGGAAAGAATCCGGATTCCCGGCAGTTTTGATTGCCGGCCCAACGCCAGCAGCACGCCCAGGGGATAGGCGGCGGCAAGACCGAATACGGAGAGCAGCAGAGTCAGCGGCAAGCCACCCCAGCGGGTGCTTTCCACAGGCGCTAGCCCCAGGATGCCGCCCCGCATCAAAACGCCCATGGCCACCAAACCGATGATCCAGGCGTACAATAAGGCCTTGGTCCAAAAACGGCGGTTTTGACTGATAAAAAGCAACCCGAACAACAGCAACATGGCAGCCAGGGGGCGCCAATGCAGCTCATACGGATAGAACCCGAAGATGATAAAGCGGATATTCTGGGTGACCACCGACCAGCAGGCGCCGTCAAGCTGCCGGCAGGTTTGACTGTCGACAAACCAGCCGGCATCGAGGAACGCCCAGCGCACGAAGGGCGGCACGGTGTAGATCAGCAGGGCGACCGTGATGATCGTCAGCAGCGAATTAAACCACCCATCGAACAGGTTCTGACGCATCCAACCCAGCACTCCGGTACTGATCACCGGCGGCTTGAGCGTGTCTGCTTGCGTTGTGGGAGATGATGGGTTCATGGGTGCCGCTATCGCTCCACCAGCTTTACCTTTTTGTTGTACCAGTTCATGAAAACCGATGTCGACAAACTGAAAAAGAGGTAAACCGCCATGATCAACGCCACGCCTTCAATGGACTGCCCGGTCTGATTAATGGTGGTGTTGGCCACGGAGACAAAGTCGGGAAACCCGATAGCCACCGCCAGAGAACTGTTTTTGGTCAGGTTGAGCATCTGGCTGGTCAGCGGTGGGATGATGACCCGCAATGCCTGGGGCAGGATGACCAGGTTGAGGATCTGGCTCTGCCTGAGCCCGATACTCATGGCCGCTTCGGTCTGTCCTTTGCTGACGGCCCCGATGCCGGCACGCACCACCTCGGCCACAAAGGCAGCGGTGTAGAGCACCAGCCCCAGCAGTAGGGCGATGAACTCGGGGCTCAGGGTTATGCCGCCGACGAAGTTGAACCCTCTCAATTCGGGGATGTCGACCGCCAGTGGCGCCCCGAATGCGGCCCACACGGCCAGCGGCAAACCCACGATGATGGCCAGTGATGTCCAAAAGACCGGAAACATTTGGCCGGTGCGTTCCTGGCGCTTGCGTGACCAGCGTTTTATGGCGTAGGCCAGCAGGCATCCCACCAAAAAAGCGATCAGCATATAGGGGTGGGCCGGGTGCGGCTCGAGCACCGCCATGGTCACCCCGCGGTTGGTCAAAAAAAGACCGGCGACGGGGTTAAGGGCCTGGCGTGGCGACGGGAACGATTCATAAAAAATGGCGTACCAGAAAAAGAGCTGCAGCAACACGGGAATGTCCTGCATCACTTCAATATAAATCGCCGCCAGTTTGGATACCAGCCAGTTGGTGGAGAGACGCGCCACGCCGACAATGGTGCCTAAAATAACGGTCAGCACGATACCGATAAAAGAGACCTTGATGGTATTCAAAGCCCCCACGATCAGCGCCCGGCCATAGGTGTCGGCCGAAGAGTAGGGGATCAGCGACTCGCCGATCTCAAAAGCGGACTCTTTGTTAATGAAGCCGAATCCGGTAGCGATGCTCTGGTTTTCAAGATTGTGAAGGGTGTTGGATATCAGATACCAGGCCAGCAAGGTGAACAGGCCCAACACGCCGATCTGGAAGAAAACACCGCGGACCCTGGGGTTCAACCAGAAAGGCACATTTTCGGTGTGGGCGTTGTTCATCGGCAAGTACTGAGACACCGCTCCGCCCCCGAAGTCATCGGGGGCGGGCAGGTGTCGTAAGGGTGAGGATTAATGACAGTTAGCGGATGGGTGCGGCGTACATCAGGCCGCCGTCGGTCCACAGCGCGTTGAGGCCGCGCTCGAGTGCCAGCGGCGTGTCGGGGCCGACGTTGCGAGCGAAAATTTCGCCGTAGTTGCCCACCTGTTTGATGGCGTTATAGGCCCACTTCTCATCCAAACCCAAAGCCTCGCCCATGCCAGGGGTGACCCCCAGGAAGCGCTGGATGGAGGGGTTGGTGCTCTCGAGCATCTCATCGACGTTTGCGGAAGTGATGCCCAGCTCTTCGGCTTCAATCAGGGCCATCATGGTCCAGTTGATGATGTCGAACCACTGATCATCGCCGTGGCGAACCACCGGGGCCAGCGGCTCCTTGGAGATGACTTCAGGCAGGATCATGTAGTCGTCCGGATTGGGGGCTACGCTACGCTGGGCCGCCAGCTGGCTGACGTCCGAGGTGAGGCTGTCGCAACGGCCGGCAAAAAAAGCCTTGTTCAGCTCAGCGGTTTGTTCGATCACCACCGGTTTCCACTCGAGATTGTTGGCGCGGAAGAAGTCGGCCGCGTTGAGTTCGGTGGTGGTACCAGGCAGGACGCACACGGTTGCGCCGCCCAACTCCTTGGCGCTCTTTACGCCCAGTTTCTTGGGAACCAAGAAGCCCTGGCCGTCATAGTAGTTAACCTGTACGAAATTGAGGCCGTTGGTGGTTTCACGGGTCAGGGTCTGGGTGGTGTTGCGGCAGAGCACGTCAATCTCTTTGGACTGCAGCGCGGGCAGACGCTGAACCGCCGTCAGGGCGTTGAATTTGACCTTGCTGGCATCGCCGAAAATAGCCGCCGCAAAGGCTTTGGCCGTGTCGACATCGAGGCCTTTCCATTCGCCTTTGTCATCGGGCATGCTGAAACCGAACACGCCCCCGTTGACACCGGCCAGGATATGGCCGCGGGCTTTGACCTCGTCCAGCGTACCGGCAAAGGCCATTGGGGTCAGGCAAAGAACCAGCATCACAATCAATACCGCTTTGAGTTGTTTCATACTTCCTCCTTCTTTTCTGGTGGGGTTTGCCAACACAGCTCCACCGGTCGAGGTTCCTGTCAACTTTCCGGGACGGTCGACGGCATCGGCCATGGTAAACGGCTGTGATGATCGGCTGTGTAGGTTATAGGCAAACTATAGACCTAAATGGTCGCCAAGACAAGTCCGATCGGTTTAGCTGTACTCAAATTACAATTGCGACAGAACCGCTGTCGCCGCCGCGATGGTGGTGTCGATGGCGGCCTTGTCGTGGGCGGCCGATACGAACCCGGCTTCGAATTGCGAAGGGGCCAGATAGATCCCCTGCTCGCGCATGCCTTGGTAATAGCGCCTGAAACGGTCCAGATTGCACTGTTTGGCATCCTCGAAGCTACGGACCGGCCGCTCGGTGAAGAAAAAGCCGAACATAGAGCCCACATGATCGGCCGTGGCGGCCACTCCTGCCTCATGGGCGGCCTGGTTGAGGCTATCGACCAGGCGTTTGGTATTCAGGGCAAGCTCTTCGTAGAAACCGGGTTGCTCAAGTGCCGTCAAGGTGGCGATGCCGGCCGCCATGGCGAGGGGGTTGCCCGACAGCGTGCCGGCTTGATAAACGGGTCCCTGGGGGGCGATGTGCATCATGATATCGCGGCGGCCGCCATAGGCGCCCACAGGCAGGCCGCCGCCGATGATTTTACCCAGGGTTACCAGGTCCGGCTTGATATCGTAGAGCGCCAGGGCCCCACCATGGGCGACCCGAAAGCCGGTCATGACCTCATCGAAGATGAGCAGGGCACCATGGGCCTCGCAGAGTCTGCGCAAGGTGGGCAAAAAGTCATCGAGCGGCGGCACCATGCCCATGTTGCCGGCCACCGGCTCGACGATGACGCAGGCGATGGTGTCGCCCTTGCGGGTCATCAGTTCCGTAAAAGCATCGATATCGTTGTAGGGCAGGGAGAGGGTCTGATCCACGAAACAGGCCGGCACCCCAGGGCTGCCGGCAATGGCCAGGGTGGCCACACCGGAACCGGCCTCCACCAGCAGGGTGTCGGCGTGACCATGGTAGCACCCATCAAACTTGACGATGACATCACGTCCCGTGAAGCCGCGCGCCAGGCGAATGGCGCTCATGGTGGCCTCGGTGCCCGAATTAACCATACGTACCATCTCTACGGCCGGCATGGCCGCCTTGATCAGCTTTGCCAGTTGAATCTCCATTTCGGTGGGAGCGCCAAAGCTGGTGCCGCGCCGCAGCGCATTTTCAACCGCTTCCACCACGGCCGCATGGCGATGGCCGAGGATCATGGGCCCCCAGGACCCCACATAGTCGATGTAGGCGTTGCCGTCGGCATCGTAGAGTCGGCACCCTTGGGCGCGGTCGATAAAGAGCGGTGTTGCCCCCACGGACTTGCAGGCCCGTACAGGACTGTTTACGCCTCCGGGAATATAGTTTTGGGCCTGAAGGAAAAGAGCTTGAGATTTTGAGTGGTCCATCATAGACCTTTCTTTACGAAGGTTATCTGAATGTCGTTGCCGGCCGAAAGCCGGCGGGTGGTCTCGCACCGCATACCATTTTTACCAGAGTGTGTCAGGCGGGTCAAGATTGAGTAAAATATAATTATATTGCAATGAGTTACGATAACAATGAGTTGTAGCCAAAAAGGTGGAACGGGCGATGAAATGGCAACACCAACAAAAGCGTTTTGAACAGATGCTGGCCTACATGCTGGGACGTCGGCCCGATGAATTTGGGCTGGTCCTGGATGGCGATGGTTACGTGGGGGTTAAGGCGTTGCTCAGGGCGTTGAACGAGGAGTCGGGATTGGGGCACATCCGGCGCCAGCAAATCCAGCAACTGGTGGCCCTGCAGCAGGATGCGGCCATTGAATTGGATGCCCACCGCATTCGTTCCCGGGAGCGGAGCGGCCTTGTTCAGCCGACCTTGAACGATGAACTGCCGGGCCTGCTCTATTGCTGTGTGCGTCAGCGGGCCTATTCAGCGGCCGTGGAAAAGGGCGTGCAGCGCACGGCCGAAGCGAGGGTGGTTTTGAGTGCCGATCAGGCCATGGCGTTGCGACTGGGCAAGCGCAAAGACAACCAGGCCGTGCTGTTGACCGTGCACACGGGCTTGGCCCAGGCCCAGGGCGCCCAATTTTACCAATACGGTTGCCTGTATCTGGTTGACGCGCTGCCACCGGGCACCTTCAATGGACCGCCGTTGGCCGCTGAGCGGACAAACGAGACTCGAAAGCCTCCTGAACCGCCAGCCAAACCGAAAACGCCAGGCAGCTTTACTCTGGCGCCCCCACAGTCATCTTCGAAAAAACCGCGCCGGGATGCAGGCGGTACGGGCGATGCCGATGGCAGTGACCGATCCCAATCGCAAAAACGGCGAAACAAATCAAAAAAATGGTCGCGGGAAGTGCCGCCCTGGAAGCAATAGGGTGATTAAGGCGATTCGGAATTAGGATGTGGCAAAAAAGCGAACTCCAAGAAACATCGTTGACAAGCCGGCGTGAAGTTGATAGCAAATTTATTTTTGCGGAACAGTCAACGGGCCGTTAGCTCAACCAGGCAGAGCAGCTGACTCTTAATCAGAAGGTTGAAGGTTCGATTCCTTCACGGCCCACCAATGAATTCAAGCACTTATCCAAATGAGGATTAAGTGCTTTTCTTTTTGGGTTAGGTATGGGTTAGGTTCTATCAGAAAACCCATTTAAGCCCTGCCAGGATGCGCACGTCCTATCTGTTGTATAGACCAACCCATCGGATGAATACCATTGGTTGATGCGCCGATTTGGTCTGATGATATCACATGGTCGCCAGGTCTTTGTATTTCATCTGGTTTTTACTAATGGACTGGTGGGGATAAGGTTGGAGGCATCAAAGGTTTTGGAACTCAGATTCCGCCTGTGGTATGCATAAATATCAGCTTTAATCCCCAAAAGGCCACACACATCATCTTGTAAAAACCCTATTGGCATTCGGTCTTAAAAAACCTGCCAAAAATAGCAGATAGCCCACTATGAGTCTCTATTGAAATAAGATATTATCAAGCGATAATTAGCGTTCTTAAGTTATGGCTATCTGCAGAACGGGATAGGTGAGTGGCCGGGGGACGAATTTGCGTTTATACCCCAAAAGGTTGCCGACTGAATCAAGGAATACACCGGGGGAAAATGCAAGGATCCAAACGACTGGATTTTTCCGGTCTGTTCCGAGGCTGCCCGACGGGCTGCTGTCAAATAGGTGGGTAGGTATGAAACTAAGCCCGCATGACCTTCATTGGTATACTGCAAAGATATTTATGTAACTCTCTAAAACCTTAAAGTATATTTGACATATAATCCTCCAAGAAATATATTATTGATACGAAGGGTATTGTAAAGCTTGGTCTATATAGGAACCATTATAACTTACTCTAATATCAAAAAAAATTTAAAAAATTCGCATAACTGACGTTCCTGGCATCTATCTAATCAGATCAATTGCATACTCACTTTATCGCTGGAACCAAAATCTGAAATATACCCTTTATACACTGTTGCTAAGCCACTTTATTCAGCACATATACATCCTGCCAAGCGCCCTTAATCAATTTAAAGGAGTATGCCGTGGGATATTTCTCATAAACATTGCGCCAATCATAATTTTACTCTACGGCGACACATTATTGCTCCATAATTTTTCAATTCGGTGACTTGACCAGTCCGTTTGGCTTAGGACTGAAAAGCAGTACGAATAATACCAAAAGGGGGTCCGAAATGCCTAAGAAAAGTGAAGTCTATCGATGTGATAAATGTGGCGCGCTGGTGGCTGCATTAAAAGACAGCGAAGGGGTGCTTAGTTGCTGTGAGACGCCAATGGCAGAAGTTACGCCCGGTGAGGCTAAACGATTGATCCACGATATGCAGCGACCGGGAACCCCCTGATTGTAATTAGCGGATATTTAGTTGCTCAAAAATCGATTGGGTTTGGTTAATCCCGAATGGTCGGTCAAAGACCAAGAAAGGGGCATCATGTTGATCGATAAGACCATGACAATTGATGTGGTTACTATTCATGAAAATGAAGATGTCATGAGAGCCCGAGCCAAAATGGCATCCCACGGAATTCGTCATTTACCCGTTGTCGACGATGATAACCGCTTAGTCGGTATCGTGACTGACCGCGATATTCGCAGTGCAATGCCCTTCGATATGACCGAGACACTTGCCAAAGGTGAAAGCAGCCCGGTGCAAGATATGGTCAATCTCAGAGTCGGAGATATCATGACCGCCAAGCCTTACACCATTTCCGCAACCGGAACGATTCAAGATGCATTGGTGCTGTTCATGAAGAAAACCGTCGGTGCATTTCCAGTGGTGGACGATCAGAAAAAAGTTGTTGGCATTATTTCCGCCCAGGACCTGCTAAAAGGGTTTCTCCAGATACTCGGGGTGAGTGAGTCGGGCACCTTGCTGGGTATTCTGGCGGCAGAAAAGGAGAGCCAAATGAAAAAGATCGTTGATCTGATCGCCGCCGCAACCGTTCCCATGGGTAGCATGCTGGTTGTTAAAAATTGGTCAGAGGGTTACCGAGCAGTGTTCGTTTATCTTTTTTCTCAGAACATTACCCATCTGAAAAAGATGCTTGAAGAGGCTGGGTTTGAGATGATTAACCCGATGCAATGGTTCCTGAATCAGTTTGTGGGCACCCATAGCGTAGTGTAAGCTATTGATGATGGCAATCGATAAAAGGAAATATGGTATCGCGCCTATCGTTACACCCGAGGCAGTTTTTCACAAAATTCGGCCGGGAGAGCGAATTTTTATAAGCTCCGGCATGGCCGAGCCGCAAACTTTAGTCAAATACCTAATGAGCATTGCGGCCGGTAAGTTGGATGATATCGAACTTGTGCAAATTTTCAGTTTGAGCAATTCATTATCGGCTCAGACAATAAGCACCAAACCCTTTAGTCTAAAAACTTTTTGTTCCCGCCAGTCCACCGAAGATACTATTGTGGGTGGCTGTGTTGATTTGATCCCAAGCCGGTTGACCGCGGTTGCCGAATTGATTCGTTCTGGACAGGTACAAATTGATGTGGCTTTTGTACAGGTGACTCCGCCCAATGAGGCGGGCTACTGCAGTTTGGGTGTTGCCGTCGATGTTGCACGTGAAGCAATGGAAGCGGCGGCATTGAAGGTTGGCGAGATCAACCCGAACATCCCATACACTTTTGGTGATACATATGTAGCAGTCGACGAGTTCGACATGTTGGTCGAATCTCATCAACAGCCACTCTATTTCCAACGAGAACTCGTGACAGATATTCACCAAAAGGTGGCCGGTCATGTTGCCAGCTTGATCGGTAACGAAAGCTGTCTGGCATTTTCAACGGACCCACTGTTTGAAGCGCTGGTTGAAATTCTCGCCCATAAGCGCCATTTGGGAGTTCATTCACTATTTTTTACCGATGCATTGATGGATCTAATGCTTAGTGGTGCGGTTACCAACCAGCGTAAGGAAAGTTACCGCGGTAAAACCTTAACTTCCTATGCCTATGGCTCGGAGGCGTTGCTACGCTGGCTTGATCACAACCCGCTTGTAGAATTCCAGCGTAGTGGCAAGGTTTGCGATCCTCAAATAATTGGGAGGAACTCCAATTTTACAGTCGTCGTTGCCGCTCGAGCGGTCGATCTGCTTGGCCGCATCGAACTTACAAACAGAAATGGTTTTGTAGACACCGAGCCAGCCGTGATTTTGGATATGATTAATGGTGCCCGGTATTCAAAAGGCGGTAAAACCATCATCGCCCTGCCCAGCCGCAATCAGAAGGGCGAGCCAAATATTCTTATTAAGCTGGCTGATTTACCCCATCGGTTTGATTTTTACGAAGCGGTCACCTGTGTTGTGACCGAATACGGTGTTGCCAATTTAAGTGGCAGAACGCTTAGGGAACGTGCCCAAGCCCTGATCGATATTGCCCATCCTGATGATCGCTACCGGTTGGTGGAAGAGGCCAAGGCCCAGAAAATTCTTTATTCAGATCAGATCTTTCTCGCCACCAGCGGGCATTTATATCCCTATCAGATTCGATCTGTAAAGGTGCTGAAAAACAATTTGGAAGTGGTCTTCAGGCCCATTAAACCATCCGATGAAGAAGACATGCGGCGGCTTTTCTATCGATTTTCAAATGAATCTATTTACTCACGCTATTTTCATACCATTAAATCTATGCCGCATACAAAAATGCAAGCCTATGTTAATGTCGATTGGAGCCAGGAGATGTCAATTGTTGGATTGGCTGAAGTTCGTGGACGGTCCCGAATAATTGCTGAAGCGCGCTATGAAAAAATCCCCGCTGACGGCTACGCCGAAATCGTATTCGTCGTTGATGAACAGTTTCAGGGGTTAGGGATCGCCACTTACTTGTATAAGATGCTTTACAGATTGGCCAAAGAGCGCGGAATCCGGGGCTTTGTAGCCGATGTGCTATTTTCAAATATCGGTATGATGAAGGTCTTTCAAAAAGGTGATTTGCCCATAAAAGCACACCTGGAGGCTGGTGTTTACAACCTACGCATCCCCTTCTAAATTATCCTCCCGCAAGCAACGTTGAGAAAGCTTACCGCGATCAAGATGACGGGAAACCAAACGAACGCAGCATCTTGCGCGAACGCTTCTGGCAACTGTGCGGTTTGCGCTACGCCCGGATCAGGATCAATATCGACACCACGGTCAAAACGGTTTACGGCTGCCAGCAAGGTGCTCGAAAGGGCCACAATAGCCAGCACCGCGGCAAGCTGGGTTTGCGACCGATTCTGGGGTTTATCGAAGAAACCCGTGAATACCTGATCGGCAAACTGCGTTCAGGCACCACTGTATCGGGTCAAGAAACCGCCCAGTTCATTGCCGACATCAAAAACCACCTGCCCGGCTGCGTGCAGGAAGTGTTGCTTCGAGCCGACGGCGAATTTTTATCCTGGCACAGCGTCAAAGCGGCCGTTGATGCGGGCTTTGATTTCATTATCGCCAACAAAGGTTGTAGGCCGGTTTTCGATGCCACCAGTTGGTACCGTCCCTGGAAGCGCAAGGTGACTGAGTTCAACAGCTGCTTTTACAAACCTGACGGCTGGGATTATGCCTGCCGTTTTGTGGCCATGCGAATCCCCAAGGCGCTCAAAACAGCGTCCAAGCAGCCCCGGCAGTGCATGCTGTTTGAAGACGACAACTACACCTACCGGATTTTCTGCACCAACCTATCGGGCAAGGCTCACCGGATAATTGTCGAATACGACAAGCGCGCCGATGTGGAAAACCTGGTCGGCGAAGCCAAACGCGAGGGCCTTGACATGATCCCTTCGGCCAAGTTCAAAAGCAACTACGCCTTTTTTCAGATCGTGATGCTGGCCTACAACATCTGGCGTTACATGAAAATGCTCGCCAGCCAAGACCGCCCTGCTGTCTTTGAGCAAGGCAGCGTGATGAAGGCGATCGCAGACAATACCGTCAGGATCGCTCGCCTGAAGCTGCTGTTCATCGCCGCCAAGGTCGTCACGGCCGGCAACCGCGACAAGGTCAAGTATTCACTGCACGATTCCCGAACGCCGGAAATGTTTTCCTTTCTAAAATTTTTAGACAAACGGCGCGCGCAGACCAAACCCTGGTTTGAAGCAGGTGCTTGGCCGCAGCGTTTTGCCCTGCCGGTGTAAGCAAGAATTTTCTTGCACGAACAGATTATACTGGAAAATCATCATGTTAAAGGCATCTAAAAAAATATTCGATACTTCCTGAACTCCTCCTGCGGGAGAGGATTTACAGTCCACGGGCGATCACAGGCTTGATGATAATTTTCGCACTAACGCTCGTAGCGGGTATTTGCGTGCAAAATTCAGGTGATAATATCTTACGGTGAATCAACACCGCGCTTTTACCCTTTATCCGACTACAAAAGCGATACTGAACTTCGGTGGCACTCTCAGACACATATGCACATGGTCAGACATCAAGTGCCCTTCCAACAGTTCAATATCCTTTTGGCGACATAGGTCTTTGAATATGTCACCAACTTTACGCCGAAATTTGCCGTATAATCTCTTTTGGCGATACTTGGCTACAAATACCACATGGTATTTACAATCCCATCGCACGTGCGGTAAACTCGTCCAATCGTGCACAGGTTCATTCTCTTTTTGGCTCCGTTGGGGCTTTGGAGAAAGAGCCTATTTTATTTCTCACCGGATCGGTAGAACCTATCCGGGTCCTCCACCAGAGGTGGGGGGTTTAGATCATTACTAAATTGAAATCGATCGCTTGTATCCATATCTCCCTCTTTTTTATTCCTGAGAATTCAAAGAGCGGATTGTAAATCTACCAACATGAATTCGGATGATTTTCTATATGCAACAATGTCTATAAGTTATGGAGATTTTTAGTCGTCTTTTACTTAGGTTTCCGCATAATCCGGCGTTATATTGGAAGCACTGGAGTCCCGACAGAGCATCCTGTCAGGGGCGAGGCGGGCATAATTTGAGAATAATCTTCATTTCACTATCCCAAGGCATATGGACCAAAGTAAACATCACCCTATTACTGAACTATTGCAGACCTAATGCAATCTGTCAATGCGGCAGATAATTCATTCTCATATAGGGATTATCACCATTATTATAGATGTATTGGCTTGGTTGTGAATTGAGGTGTGATTATGGTTTCATAAATCAAGATCGAAGAAACCGTACTTGGGGATATAATGAATCGCGCAAAACAGGAAAGTGATGATGATTACATGCCAGTAAACCAAATATCGGGGTAGTACTGATACATTGAGATCAGCAACAGCCTGCTAAAAGTGCAGATACCCGCACTCCCACTTACTGCATTATTATAGAGTCCTATAATTTCCAACTATTCCAAAGGTAAAATAGATCATACATGTCGATTGGCGAAAGCGTCAACTGCTAAAAAGAAATTGGCAGATACTGTGCCAACAGGCCAAAGGGGTTAAAAAGTAGACTGTAAAACAGCAGAGCGAAACTAAGCGCCTGCAAAAAATGTTTGGTCCGGACGGATATGCGCCAGGGTGGCAGCAAAAATGCTATCATAAATCCACCGGCTGTAAAAAGTGGCGTAAAAAGTGACACATTGCCCGGTTGCCAAGCTGGTATCAGGGTTATTAAATAGAAGTAACCCACCAAGGTCACCGCCACGGCTTTAAGGCGTCGCGGTCCCTGCACCAGTGCATACAGCAGTGCCGGCAAAAGCGCCAAGATCCCGAAAGGTCCAAACCAGGCTGCCTCCGCAGTGGGTGCCCAGAGAACCTGAAAGGGCGCGACTGCGCCGGTAAGCCCCAGAACGGGAGCAAGCCAGGTGTTGTAGAGCTGGTTGATCGTATCAACCAGGCCGCTATTGAAAATTTGCGCCAAAAGAAAATCCACTGGCCTCGTGAGGTGAACCACTTCGATCAGATATCGAACGCTGTTTGCCAAAGCGCCCTGGATGCCGTCGGCATTGAGAGAAAGCTCCCAGGCGCCACCGTTAAAGCCCGCTTGGTAGGCCGAACGGGTCAATAGGGGATAGGTCACGAAGAGCGCCGCAGCCACTCCCGCGATCGCTACGCTGAGAATGTTGCCTTGGTGCGTAATGGCTTTGATAAAAAGGACACCGTGCCGTCGCAATATGATGACGGCGCCCATCGGCAGGATCAGCAACGGAAAGAGCCACTGCAGACGCGTCATTGAGATCGCAAAGGCCACCGTCATCAACAACAGAAAAAGGTCGCGACCCTGGGGACGCTCGACCAGACGATAGACCATTAGCAAGGCCAGCAGGCATGCGGCGGCGTGAATAATTTCGCTGCTACCGGCGCTGGTCAGGCAAACCAGGCGGGGCATGCTGATCACCATCAGGGTGACCGTGACGGCCGTGGGTGGCCAAGCGTAGCGCCGTGCCAGGGCATAGGTGGCAAAAGCGATGGCCGCCAACGCCATCATGGCGGGTAGGGTATGGGCGACGCCGCCGTGAAAACGGATCAGCCAAAGCGAAAGCACATCGACGTTGCTCGGCAAAAGCGGCACCTCACCCGCAAGGACGCCATGGCCTTCGGGAGCCTGTGGCATCAAACGCTCGATCTGCTCTGGCCCGGTTGAAAAGAGTTGAACAAGCAACAGCGCGGTGGCCATCAAAAGAGCCAACGCGGCGGCGGGATGATTTTTAACGGCGCCAACCAGGTTTCGCCAAATATCTCGCAAGGGTTTACCGTTGCGGATCAGAATGATGATGGCGATCATGATGAGGATCAGTTCCCAAACCCGGACGATTGCCGGCAGACCCATCAAAAAGGCGACCTCGAAACCGAAACTCACCGCCATCAGCGGTAGCAAAAGGGCGTAGGCCCCCGCTTCGGCATGGGTATTGCCCCAACGCCGACACAAACAAAAACTGGCGCCTGCAAGCAGGCTCAGTTCAACGAGTAAGAGTATCAGAGCCACCCGTGGTGGAAACATCTTGGGAGGATGCCTTTTTCGCTTTCAGGTGCTCGACGATCTCGAGCATGTAGTCGCGCATTTCCGTGGCCAGACGGATACATTCATCACAGTATATCTTCCTGCGGATGTAGCCGTGCTCATTGACCTGGTGGTGGTACCAGTCGATGTAGGGGGTTTTCTGGCAAAACTTCTTGCCGCTATAGCCGGCGATGGGGCAGCCCACGCACACCAGCATGTAAAAGATGCGGCAGGGCGGACAATCCAGTACGCCCCCGTCACTGCTCTTGCCGTCTATGATGCGTTGCCACTTTCTGGCTGAGGCCTCCATAATCGATATTTTATCCAAGGAAGCACCTCCTCGATGGGCCTTGCACGGTCATGCTGTATAGATGGTTGTCTGGACCGGGTTTACCAATGGGGCTAGGGACGCAAACAAGCCCAATAGCTCTGGTGAACCTGGACGCAGCGCTTTACGGCGTAACGGGTTTTGGCCGGATCGGCCTGCGCCGACATGCCCTTAATGTCGGTTTGCACTGTACCGGTCAGTTCAAACAACACGCTTCTAACCGATCTTTGCAGCGCCTGGTAATGGTATCCGCCCTCCAGACACAAAGCCATGCGACCATCGCAACAAGCTTGTGCCAGATCCATCAAGAAACGGGTCAATGCGCCAAATCCTTCCGCGGTCATGCGCATACCGCCAATGGGATCTGCTGCGTGGGTGTCGAACCCGGCCGACACCAGCACAAGTTCTGGCTTGAAGGCCATGGCCACCGGTTTTAAGATCGCCTCGAAGATTGCCAGGTACTCGGCGTTGCCATAACCCTTGGCCAAGGGGATATTGATGGTGTAGCCCTCACCCCGACCAAGGCCGGTTTCGGTGAAGATGCCGGTACCGGGAAACAGCGGAAACTGGTGCAGCGAAAAGAAAAGCACCGAGTCGTCGCGCTCGAAAGCGTGCTGGGTGCCGTTGCCATGGTGAACATCCCAATCGACGATCAACACCCGTTTCATCCCTAGCACGTTCTGGGCAAATCTGGCCCCCAAGGCGATGGTGTTGAAAAGACAAAAGCCCATTGCGCGACTCTGCTCGGCATGGTGTCCTGGCGGGCGCGCCAGAACGATCGCATTGTCGATGGTGCCGGCCTGGATTCGGGTGAGGGCCTCAAAGAGTCCGCCCGCCGCCAGCAAGGCGGCGGTGTAGGATCCGGCCGAGGTGAGGGTGTCCGGGGTTAAACGCACCTGGGAGTGACCCGCAGTGGCGGCCACGCGCCTGACATAGTGGGATTGGTGCACCCAGGCGATCTCCTCTGTAGTGGCCAGACGTGGAACTATTTCTAGGAGCGCCGACGGTGCTTTCAGGTCTGCCAAGCTTTCATAGATCGCTTCAAGTCGCTGATGGCTTTCAGGGTGCCCCTCAGCCGTGCGGTGCGACAAAAAACGCTGGTCTATGACGATTCCGGTGCGCATGCAATTATCTTTTTTCTTTTCTGGAGCCGGCCTCGGGCAGTGGTACGATCAACACGGTGGCTTTGGCGCGACGCACCACCGACTCTGTGGTCGAGCCGATGAGGCGTTTCTTGATCACCCCCTCAGGCTTTACCCCCACAATGATCAAATCCGGATGGCACTGACGCGCATAAGCACGTAGCGCCTCGTGGGGCGCCGCCTCGAAAAGCGCTGTTTCAGGAACCACCGGCTGCTCGCTCATATCGGCCAGCATCTTTACCATACGCGCTTGAAGCCGATGGCGCAAAAGGGCTTGAACTTCCTCGTAGGGACCCTCGGTGGGATCAACGACATCGACGTCAAGCGGCGATTCGATCGCGTGGCAAAGATGAAGTTCAGCCTGGAAAAGGGTACGAAACAGCAGGGCCGTCTCGAGCAGGATGCGATCGCTCTGGTTGGCGCTACACGAAACCAGGATGCGTTCGAAGCGGAACGGTGACGGCTTATGCGGCGTGCGCATGATCATGAAGGGAATCGACAGGCGGCGCGCCATACGTTCGATGACCGTGCCGATGAAGAGGCGCTTTAAGGCAGATACATCATGACTGGCGGCCAGTGCCAGATCGATGCGGTGACGACGAATCGCCTTGTCCAACTCCGCCACGGGCTCTCCCTGGCTGAGAATCGGCTGCCACCGCACATCTGTTTTCGTCATCAGCTGGTTTAAATCAGCGAGATGCTCGTCGGCCTCGATCCGCCAGCGGTTGGCGCGGCCGGTGACATTGCCGTCGCGCACCGGATCATTAGCATGAAACACCGCATGAAACAGGAACAATTCAGCATCGAAGGTGCGCGCAATCTCCGTGGCAAGTTCGACGGCGGGCGGCGTTAGGCTAGAAAAATCGACGGCGCAAATGATCCGGGCAGGCTGCAGGGCCATAGGCCACCTCCAGGTCGGCGGGTTGCCTCTTCGCGGCGAGCAAGGGCGACACCCGCGACGGCAAGGGCCGGCAACAAATTTTGTAATGGTTGATTATAAGAAACGGGGGGTGGCGGTGTCAAGCAAACCCATTACCGGTGGAGATCATAGGCGCGGAGTATCTTTGCATGTGATCATGAATGGACGATTTGCTGTTGGGGGCGAGGCCAGTGTGTTTACACCACCGTGAGCTGCATGAAACAGTGCGAAAACCGACCGCTTTCGGGAATGAAGCACAGCAGCCGCTCCCCGGAGTTTAACTTGCC
Organism: uncultured delta proteobacterium; assembly: GCA_963783425.1. GTDB lineage: Bacteria > Desulfobacterota > Desulfobacteria > Desulfobacterales > QNYZ01 > CAWANO01. The sequence continues at coordinate 937,464 of CAWANO010000001.1, read as the reverse complement.
GGAGTGAAAGAGTTCTTCAAGTATGATGTAAATGGCGGCGGCGCCCGTATTGCCCGTGTAGGCCAGATTGGTGAACCATTTGTCGTAGGGTATCTCGAAGTCGATCAACTTCATCGCTTGGTAGAACTTCTCCCTAAAGTACCAGGAGGAGTAGTGGGGCAAAAACCAGTCCACCTGCCCGGCTGCAAGGCCGCGTTTGCGAGCGATCGCTTTTAAGGCGCGTCCCATGGTGGGGACGATGTATTTGTCGAGCAGTTTGATGTCCTGACGCACCGAAAAAAGAAAGTCTTCGTTGCCGGCCTGCGATGCTTTGATGCGACGCCATCCAATGATCTCGCCCTGGAGGGTCTTTTCGCCGCCTGAATACATGCATGTTTCCAACTGCCCGGCATAGGCGACCTGGTCGATCCAATCGATGCGCAAAGTGGGCTTGCCATTGCGGTTGGCCTGGTTTGACAGGAGCATGGCGCCGGCACCATCGGAAAGCATCCAGCGCAAAAAATCAGCATCAAAGGCCTGGACCGGGCGGTGGTCAAGATCGGTCCGCGGGTTGGCCAGCGCTTTAAAAAATTCAGCCCGCATGAAGGACGAAGAGAGCTCCGAGGCCGAAGCAACAACCTCACTCACCTCGCCGGCGGCCACCTGCAGGTAAGCGTGTTTGAGTGCCGTCATGCCACAAATGCAGATGCCGTGTGTGGTGACTGCCTCGCAAGGTGGCATTTGCAATTCTCCCATCACCATCAGGGCATGACCCGGAAAGAGCACGTCCGCGCAGGTGGTGCCACAGCACAAACAACCGACGCCGTCAAGCGTGAAACCGTCATATGGTTTCAGCTTGCGAATGGCCTCGGCGGCCAGTTGCGCGTTGGTGTGTGTCGGCTCGCGGGTCTCCGGATCAATGGCGTAGTGGCGCTGTTCGATCCTGTTGTTGCGAAGCACGATGCGTTTGGTGCGCGAGGGCAGGTTGTTGATACGGCCCAACACATCCTCGATCTGGTCGTTTTTTACGGGCGCGTTGGGTAAAAAGGAACTGATATCGTTGATATATACCGTCATGGTTATCTTATTCAGTTGGTGTGCGGTTTAGATGGCAGCTTTGGTAATAGGCGACCGCCCTTCGGCTTTTTTCTCGCTTGAAGGGGCCGATCAGGGTTGTGATCATGGTGGCCACCGGCGCCAGCAGAAAGACCGCTGTGAGCAGATAACCCATAAAAAGGCGTAAACGGGGTCGCCGCCAGGGATCACCTGGGGGTCCTTTACGACGGATAAAGCGCGCCCAGACCTGAAATATTTTCGAGATACGGTGTTCGAAAACAATCAGATCCGACTTGACCTCACAGGCTCCCAAGGCGTTGAGGTGCCGCTGCAGGTGATCGTAACATCCGGTCTTGATCGCGGCCAGCAGCGGTTTTCCGAATCGCGTCGCCGCCTTGATCTCCTTGGTATCGATACCCGGTTCGGGCAGAAAGGGCAGAAAACGCCCCTTGTTACCGGTCAGCATCCAGGCCGCGATAGTAACCACTCCCACCAGGTTGGGCGCCCGGTCGGTCAATACGATATTTCCCACCAGATGAGCGCCCAGGTCGGCCAGCAGCCCTTTGACTTTCTCCTGCGCCAGCAACCACATATTGCGGCACCCGATAACAGTGACCACCGGTTTGCCGGCCAGTGTCTTGCGGGCCAGATCGGATTGAAGAAAGCTGGCCACCGGTATGGATGGCGACAGATACCACACCTGGTAGCCCAAAATGACCAGATCGAAATCGGTGTCGGCTAAACGTTCTTCGACCTCTTTCAGGCGGCAGGGTTTAAGCAGTAACGACTCGGGGAAGACATCGACAAATTCGAGTGCTTTCCAGGGAAACGGGTAGGGCGGGGTTGGTTCGAGGACGACTTCGGTGATGGCCACTTCTTTTTCATGTCCCATTCCGCCAACTACGGAATCGACAATCTCGACTAACTGACCCGATTGTGAATAGTGAATGACCAATATGTTAAAGGGCATTGTTTGCTTTTCGCCATATGTACAACGCGGCCTTGATGCCACCGAGCGCTCTATTTCGGGGTTAATTCAAGACAGAAAGGTGCCCTTCGGGCTTGAAGGCGCGGTTTAGGGAAAGGTCCATGACCGCCTCGAAGCGATTGATACGAGCAACCACTTCGCCTTTGGCGTTGATGAAGGTGATATCGCCGGCCATACGGTTTCGGATGACAGCTTCAATTTCCAGCACGGCCAGCAGGCCTTCCTTTGGAAACTGCTGATATTGGCGGTATTTGCCGGCGTAGCTCGGCAGCGATACCATGCCGTGTTGTTCGAAACACCACAAAGAGGCGATCTGAAAAGCGGCATCAAGAGCCATGGGGTCGGCGATCCACTGGCTGCGCACCGGATCGACAATCCACTCCTGGGGCGGAGGCGCCGTGGCCACCTCGGCCACGATGCCATATTCGTTTAAGCACCTAACAGCACGAATGCCCTTGAGGTGGTCACCATGAAATAAAACGGTGCGGTAGACCTCTTCCACGCTTTTGTCGTAAGAGGAAGTCAGCAAACGGGACGGTATCGCATAGGTTGGCGTCGGATCGGTCAATTCCCCCAGGATCGCACGGCCGCGGCTGTGGATCACCTCTTTACCGTTCTGGTATCCGTCACGGATCTCGACCGGGACTTGAAAATGGTCGCCGCTAGGCTGAGCCTTGCCCGCCAAAAGCCGGATGTGACGCGGTTTATTGTTTAGTCGGATACCCTTGAGCAACCGAATGTCGTCCATGCCGCGCACCATCAACCCGGGGTTTTCGTGCAGGGCAGACAGGCAGAGCCATTCGGTCATCAACGCAAATGGAACCACGGGCTTTCCATCGATGACGTGCGACCCCAGTACGGGGTGGTTGTCAAGATCGACCTCGCGGTCGAAAGCCAGGGCCATTGTTTCGCTGTCTGGCGTATTATCAGTCTCCGGGTTTTGATTATGATGAATCGGCGCCTGAAGCAGTCCACCGATCACGATCTCCACGTTTTCGTCAGCATGGAGGGACAGTTCTCGGCCAAAAAGGGACACCCCCTGCTCCATGGGGATCAATTCGACCCCGCGCTCGTGAAATTGACGCTGCAGGTTTTCAGTGACCATGCCGCCATGCCACGGTCCCCAATTGATGCTCACCACCCGGCAGTTGTCACGCTTGCGGGCTTCGGACTGGGCGATTTTATTGAGCGCTTCATTGGCCATGGCGTAATCGGCCTGGCCGGCGTTTCCGAAACGGGCGCTTACTGATGAAAAAAGGACAATGCGCCGTAGCGGGTCGTTCTGGGTGCCGTGCAGCAAATGGGTCAGACCCTGAACTTTGGTGGCAAACACCCGTTCGAACTGTTCGCGCGACTTTTCGGCAATATAGCGGTCCTCGACCACCCCGGCCGCGTGCACCAAGGCCGTGACGGGCCCCAGCCTTTCCCGCAGCGAGGCGAGAGTCGTTTCCAGCGACTCGAGATCGCGAACATCTACGCTGTGGTATTCGACATGGCTTTCAAAATGAGCGCAGCCATTCAAGAATGCCTGGATTTCGCGGTTGGCGAGCCACTTTTGATAAGCCTGATCCAACTGGGTCGGCTTGGGTTTGTGTATGTCGAAACCGTTTTTGAAGATGGCTGCTTTAATCTCGGCCGGGGTGTGCAGGGGCGCCAGCCACTCCGGTTCGGGTATCGGTTGCGGGGAGCGCCCCAGAACCACGAAGCGGGCACGGCTCTCGCGAGCCAGAGCGGTCACGCAGGCGCTGGCAATGCCCCGGGCGCCGCCGCTCACCACCACCAGGTCATTGTCGTCGAAGAGAGGCTCCGGAGCCGAGGCGGCCAGATCTGGCAGCGGCGTCGCGACCAAGACCGGGGCATAACAGGAACCCAAGGGCAGCGCGGGATTCAACCCTATCTCGGGCATACCGGCAACATCGTAATCCAGCAGGGTTGCGACAATGGTTTGGGCAGCCGCGTCCGGGTCCCATTCAGGCGCCAGATCGATGGCATGACTTCTGACACCGGGCCACTCATGCCTTGCCGTCTTGGCCAGTCCGGCCAGGGCGCCGCTGATTGGGTTATTAAAAGGCCTGGCCGAAAGGCCGAATTGTCCGTCCAGGCGCGTCAGCGTGGCAAACAATCCCGCCATAATCGGGTTGTCCCGGGGGAATTTTTGGGCAAAGGAGCGCCCAAGCAGAAAAAGGCGTGCCATTTCATCCTGGTCGAGCAGCTTCTCGACTGGCGCGATGAGGATCAACCCCCCGGGAGGGGAATCGGACGACAGCGACTCGGCTGATCTGGAGAGCAAGCGGGCGGCAATACCCCGCGCTTCAAATGCCTGAACGAGGTGCTTTGCCAGGGGCGTGTCGTCATCCGTAACGTACACCACTTTTTCAGGGGCAGCCAAAGCGACAGCCGCCGGGGAGAGTTGCCGGGTCGATATCGCCAGGGCGTAGCGTTCGATGGCGGTGGTTGTCACTGGGCGTCCCGGGGCCGGCTTTTCACAGCTCAGTTGGGGAATTTTACAGGGCTCGGAAAAAACCGCTTGCTGGCTTGAAACATGAGCGACCGCCGCCTGGGGTGGCTGCTCGGAATCCATTGCGGTATCGGGTTGCAACCGCTCTATAATCTGGCGCAAAGTTTTGATGGTGCCCATCTCTTCCGGGGCGAAGGCCGGCAAGTTGGGGAATCGTTCTTCCAGACTGGACAAAATCTCGACACGTTTGATGGAATCGATCCCCAGATCCGACTCGATGTTCATATCCAGGCTGAGGGCATCGACCGGGTAGCCCGTCAATTCGCTAACAACTTCGATCAAGCCGCTCTCCAATTGTTTCCCCGGCAGGACCGTTGAAGGCTGAACGGTTGTCTCGTCTGTTACGCTTGGCTGCGAGGTGTCCGGCAAGGCTTGAATCTGCGGCAAGGCCGGAGGCGGATTGTCAAGCAGTTGATCGATGATCTGGGCCAGGGTTTTGAGCTCGCCCATGCGTTCGGGCAAAATCGCGGGAAGATCAGGTAGGCGCTCCTCGAGCGTTGATAGGATCTCAACGCGCTTAATCGAGTCGATCCCCAGATCGGACTCGATGTTCATATGTAGATCAATGCTTTGGGCCGGGTATCCAGTCAAGTCGGCCACCACCGTGACCAATGTTTGCACTATGGTTTCTCTTACCACAGCCCCACCAGCGGCCGCATCGAATGAGTCGCCGGAAGGCGCAGTCGTCTGTGGGGTGGCAATCGTTGCTGAAAGCGGGGGGGGCGTTTCTTCGGCGCTCCCGCTCGCGCCATCCGTAGCTTGCACCGCGGTTGATGGTGGCTCTTGGCCGCAACTTGAATTTACCGGTGTCTGATGCGATAGTGACGAAATCTGTGGGTCGCCAGCGCCCCCAGCCAGCAGCTGGGCGCTGTCGAGAATCCGTTGAAGGGTTTTATTGGCTTCGGCCTGAGTTTCCAGGTATCGCTCGTGTGCCCGTGTGGTCTGTTGTTGCAAGGCCGAAATGGCGTGCAGCCCCTCCTGCACAAGATCGAGGATTGGCTGCAAGCCGACCTGGTTAGCTTCGTCCGGGTTGACCGAGCTTTGAGTGGTGGCCGTTTCAGGCCTGTTTTGATCAGTGCTGGCTGGCTTTGGCGTCAGCGCAGCGATGGAAACGGTGCGGTTCATATCATCTGCTCGATTGGTCTCAGGTTGCGATGTGCTGCCGGTGACAGGGGTGCTGCGATAATTGGCGCCGCTAACGGCCACATTCATCAAGGGCTTGCGGTGGTTGCCGCCGGTTGGCGGCGCTCCCCAACGGTCGATGGCAACAGAGTACCCCAAGGCCGCCAAATCACACAGCGAACGCGCCAGATCAAGCATCCCGAAAGATTTGCCACCGCTGGCGTCCAGCGCCAGGCAATGATGGTCGCGCTCACCTAAAATGGCGCCCGTCAGGCCTGTTAAAACCGTCTTGGGCCCGATTTCAACAAAGGTGCGCACCCCGCTCTCGTAGAGCGATCTGACATTACCGACAAAATCAACCGGGTTGGCCAGCTGCCCCCCCAAGATCCGACGAGTCTGATCCTGGTTGTCGGGGTAGGGCGCGCCGGTGGTGTTGGACATCACCGGTGTGGCGTTCGGGGCGATCTCGACCGCATCAACCAGAGCCTGGAAGGGCTTTTGGGCACCAGCCACCAGTCGGCTGTGAAAAGCTGCCGCTACCGGTAAGCGGATAGCTTTGTATTTATTTTGCTTACAGGCGATGGCCGCTTGTTCGATGGCGTCGGTGGTGCCGGAGAGCACCCCCTGGGTGGGACTGTTTCGGTTGGCCAGGATGACATCTGCCTCCATTTCCACCACCAGCGCCTCCAGGGCTTCCAGGGGCGCCTTGACGGCCAACATGGAGCCGGGGTCATGACCGGCGTTTTGCCCGGCGGCGGCCATCAACTGGCCGCGGGCAATGGAGAGGCGTCGCAGATCGGCCCGTTTGAGGCGACCTGCCGCAAAAAGCGCCGGCAACTCCCCGTAGCTGTGACCGCAGGTGGCCTCCGCACTGAGGCCGAAGCGGCTCAGGATGTCCAGCATGGCCATACTGACGGCACCGATGGCCGGTTGGGCTACGTTGGTCTTTCGCAGGGCGTCTTCCAGCGCCACCTTTTCGCGTCGGCCTGAAACCGGACAGGGATAAATGGCATCGGTCAGTCGCCGTTCGCCCTCGAAACTTCGGTTAAAGTCCTCCATGGCTTGCATGGCTTCGGGAAAGGCGCAAACCAGGTCCTTGCCCATGTCAACATATTGGCTACCCTGACCGGGAAACATGAAGGCCAGTTTACCAGGACGCTTACGCCGCCCGAAAAAAACATCTTTTTCCATCCAGCCTGCATCAGTCCCGTTTTGAGCGAGCAGATCACGGATTAGCACAAGCTGCCTTTTAAGATCCGGGGCGCTGCTGTTTGGGGTGCGATCCACCACCCACAACAGACGGCAGGAGGCGTCTGCCTTGAAGCTCGCCCGGCTCTGGGCGGCCCTTTGGATCTGTTCGAATTCGGAAAGGCCACTGCCCAGATCCGTCTGCCATCGCTTCAGTTCGTGCTCGAGTTGTTGCGGGGAGTCGGCGCTGATGGCTACAATCTCGATACTTTCGTCCCAAGCGACCTCGGGGTGCTTTACAGGCGCCTCTTCGAGCAATACATGAAAATTGCTACCACCGAAGCCGAATGCGGAAACCCCGCAACGACGGGGATGGTCTTCGCGCGAAAACCAGGGCCGCGCCTGAGTATTGAGGTAAAAGGGGCTGTGATCGAGATCGAGCTTGGGATCAGGTGGAACGGCCTTAAGTGTGGGCGGCAGGGTGTTGTGGTGGAGGGCGAGGGCGGCTTTGATCATGCCCGCCGTTCCCGCGGCCGCTTTGGTGTGGCCGATCATCGACTTGACCGCGCCCAGGGCGCAACGATCCTCACAGACGCCACCGTCGCGCGCAGACCCCCCGAAGACCTCCTTTAAAGTCTGGATCTCGGTATGGTCGCCCACCCGTGTGCCCGTGCCGTGCGCCTCGATCAATTCGACGGTGTCCGGGTGCACATCGGCAGTGTGGTAAGCCTCTTTTAGCGCCTTGACCTGGCCTTGTTGGGAGGGGGCGTAAATGCTCTGCGAGCGACCGTCGCTGGCCGTTCCCATGGCCTTAATAACAGCATAGATGCGGTCACCGTCACGTCGGGCATCCGCTATGCGCTTTAACACAACAATCCCCACGCCTTCGCCGAGCAGCGTACCGTCGGCCTTTTCGGAAAAAGGGCGCACGTCACCGGTGGGAGAAAGAATGCGCGTTTCATTGAAACACATGTGCATGAAAACATCGTTGAGGGTGTCCACGCCGCCGGTGAGCACCATGTCGCATTGCCCGGTCTGCAATTCCAGCAAGGCCATGTGGACCGCCCCCAGCGAGCTTGCGCAAGCCGCGTCGACCACGCAGTTCGTGCCGCCCAGGTCAAGCCGGTTTGAGATGCGGCCGGCCACCACGTTGCCCAAAAGGCCCGGAAAAGAGTTTTCCTGCCAGGGAACATAGGCCTGTGCGATACCCTCTATAACCTTTTGGGTGGTATCAGGGTCCACACCGGCCGCCTCGAGCGACCGGCGCCAAAGCGGATGGCCCAGGCGTGCCCCCAGGGGAATCACCAGCTCCTGGGTACCGGTTACGCCGAGGATAACACTGGTGCGGTTCCGGTCAAAGCCTTTGCCCTCGGTGCCGTAGCCGGCATCTTCCAGGGCGGCCTTGGCCGCCAAAAGGCCCAAAATCTGAGAGCTGTCGGTGGCTTCCAGTGAATTTGGGGGGATGCCAAACTCGGACGGGTCAAAGGCAACCGGGGATAAAAAACCGCCGCGAGTGGCGCTGAGGTGATCCGGCCTATCGGGATCCGCGTCGTAGTAATCCGCCGCCGACCAGTGGGATTCAGGCACCTCGGTGATGGCGTCGACGCCATGATAGAGCAGACGCCAGTAGCGCCTGAGGTTCGGGGCCTGGGGGAAGAAACAGCCGATGCCCACAATGGCCGCTTGCCGTGAAACCAAAGATGGCCGTGAAACCAAAGATGAAGGTGAATTATTATTATGCTGTTTCAAAAGGTGTTACCTTTAATCTATTTTTGTATCAATTGCGTGTAACTTTCAGGAAATATTTATTATAATTAAATTCGATTGAGGCCTTGTTTTCATTATTGCAACTGCGCCTGTAACGCCTGGCGCGTGCGCGGGGGGAACTGTTGCGCTTCGGGCGGTAGCACGACACCCTGATTGCGCAACTGCTGGGCCCGCGCCAGAGTGGCGGCGCCGTGCATGAGGTTCATCGCCACAGTGACGGTTTTGCGATTCTCCACGCGATTTAAAAAGCTTTGGCGGGCCCATTCGTTGAAAGCGCCCATGGCGGGGCCGCACCACACTTGATAATCGAGTTGACGGTCCGGTTCGCCCTTGTTGGCCCAGTTGGAAGAGCGGCCCAAATAGGAACGAAACACCAATGCCATGCGGTGCCGCTCATCATTCTCGGCGCGCTCAATCTGACCGGGGTCGCGCACCAGGAAGTAGCCGCGGGTGTCGGCCCATTGCGCCTCGAACGATTGCCGAAAATAATCCCGTTCAACCAACACACGCTCCACTTCGGGGATCTGCTGGTAGCTCTGATAATTGCTATAGAGGTCATAAAGCTTCTGGGCCCGTTGGGGAAACATGGTGCCCCGCTTCAATACCTGAACCTTAACGCCCAGCTCGAACATGTCGGCCGAAGGGGCCATAGCCACGTCGGCCTGACCGGCTTCGGACAACATCTTGCGGACATCGGCCGAAGTGCCCGATTCCGCACAGCTCTGATTGATACTGCCGGTAAGCACATAAGCCGCTCCCATGGCAAAGGCCGCCGCCACGGCCTGGGGCGTGGCGATACCGCCGGCCAGACCGATGCGGGGTGAGTGCTGGTAGGCGTGCCGGGTGACGATGGCATCGCGAAGCGCGATCATGGTGGACAACAACGCCAGGGCGGAGCGGTTGTCGGTGTGGCCACCCGAGTCCGCCTCGGCTGTAAGATCGTCACACATGGCAATCTCGGCTGCCATGGCCGCTTCGGCGGCGCTGATCACACCCCCGGCGACCAGCTGGTTAACGATCTTCGCAGGTGGCGGCGATAAAAATAGCCGCGCCACCTCTTCGCGCGACACCTTGGCGATAACACGGTTGGGGCAGCGGACTTGCCCCTGGTCATCGCGATAGATGCCGGCCATCCGATATTGCACCAAGGCGGACGTGAGGCGCATGTAGGCCGAAGCGCTCACCAGATCGATCCCGCGCTGCAGATAAAGATCGACGGTGGCTTGTTCCAATTGAGGCTCGCCCGGGCTATGGATCAGATTCATTCCGAAGGTATGCTGCGTCAGGCGGCGGCTCAGGTCGAAAATGGTCTTTTCCAGCACCTGTATGGAGAGTCCGGCTGCACCGAAAAAAGCCAGTATACCGGCCCGGCTGGCGGCTTCGACCATTTTGATCGAAGTGATTCCGTTGGCCATGGCGCCGACCACATAAGCGTATTGTAAACCATAATCGGCCCGAAAACCTGGATCCCCCAATTGCCGGGGCAGGAGGGGAGACGCATACCCGACCAGTTCCCAGGCCTGGTGGCCCTCAGTCAAGGATTTTTGCCCCAGGATGGCCGTGCCCTTATGGCTGACCACCTGGTGGTTGTTCTTGCGAACCACAAAAAGGGGGTGTGCCAGTCGACCCAGCGCGGCAACCAAGGCCGCGGCGCTTTGCTCAGGCAAGGGGCCGTCCGTCGGTGGCAGCCACCAGCCCAACGAAGGTTGTTTTGGTGCACTGGTGCAGCGGATTGGGTTTACCCCGTTTTGTTTATTGATTTGAAACATTGCCCCACAAACTGCCCGGAGGGTCTTTGATGATGAATTTTCTAAAATATTCAAATTTATTGGATCAGGTCACTTCTGTCAAGCATTTAGCCTGAAGTGACGCCACCCCGAAGGTTCTCCGGAACGCGGGTGCGAGACCCACTGTTATCCGCGCGGATGAAACTTGCGATGTACCTCCAATAGCTGCTTGCGGGCCACATGGGTGTAGATCTGGGTTGTGGAGATGTCTGCATGCCCGAGCATCATCTGAACCGAACGCAAGTCGGCGCCGCCCTCGAGCAAATGGCTGGCAAAGCTGTGGCGCAGGCTGTGGGGGGTGATGCGGGTGTCGATGCCGGCCTCCCGGGCGTACTTTTTGAGTAACTTCCAAAAGCCTTGCCGTGTCATGGGACGTCCGGCGCGAGCCACGAAGAGAAAACGGCTCAGGCGCCCCTTGAGTAACATCGCGCGCGCCTGTGCCAGGTAAAGCGTCAGGGCATCCTGGGCGTAACGCCCGATGGGCACCAGCCGCTCTTTGGACCCTTTGCCCATTACGCGCACAAAACCCGCTTCCAAGTTGAGATTCTGGATCGGTATTGCCACCAGTTCGGAAACCCGCAGCCCAGCGGCGTAAAGCAGTTCCAGCATGGCCCGGTCACGCTGGCCGCGCGGCGTTTGAGGGTTCGGCTGGGCCAGCAGGCGCCGTATCTGTTGGGGTGAGATGACCACTGGCAGTTGCAGAATTTTTTTGGGCAAGATCACCTTACGGGTCGGGTCGTCGCCCATGGCGCCCTGCTCGACCACGAAACGGAAGAAACCGCGCAAGGCCGAAATGTGGCGGGCGCGGGTGCGTCGGCTCAAGCCCTGACGGCGCATTTCGATCATATATTTGAGCAGCAAGGCCGTGTCGGTCCGGCTGATATCGTCAACTTTTTCACGCTGCAAAAAATCAAGATAGTGGTCAATATCTCGGGCGTAGGCTTCAATCGTGTTGGCCGAGAGTCCTTTCTCGGTGATGAGAAATTGCTGGTATCGATCGATAAGGTGGAATGAGGATTTCAAAAGGTCTCGCATGCCCTTCACAGCGCCTGAGGGCGGTCAGGCGCCTGTCTGCAAAACATAGTCGCCCAGGGGGAGCGCTGTTAGCACCTCAACCCCGGCGTCGGTGATGAGCACCTGGTTTTCGAGCCTGATACCGCCCCAGTCTGGCAGATATATGCCCGGCTCCACCGTGCAGATCATTCCCGGCTGGAGGGTATCGTCGCTCAAAGGGCTGAGGCGTGGGGCTTCATGTATGGCCAGACCGGTGCCGTGACCGAGCCCATGGCCAAAAAAATCGCCATACCCAGCCGCGGCGATGTGGTCGCGGGCTACACTGTCCACCTGTTTGGCGCGAACACCGGGCCCCATGGCCGCGATGGCTTTTTGCTGGGCTTCACGGACAATGCGGTAGATGGTCTTAAAACGATCATTGGCATTGCCGATGCTCACCGTGCGGGTCGTGTCCGAACAGTAGCCCTGCAAGCGTGCGCCCCAGTCGATGAGCAGCGGTTCGTCCACCCTGATGGCGCGATCGGAAGGAACGGCATGGGGTAAAGCGCTGTTTTGCCCAGCGGCCACGATCACTGGAAAGGAAACCCCTTGCGCCCCTGAGCGACGCATCTGTTGCTCCAGCGCCCAGGCTGTCTCAATCTCGGTCATGCCCGGGATCAACACGCTGATCACGTACTCAAAAGCCTCCTCGGCCAAGCGGATCGCGGCCCGGGTCTGATCGATCTCCTGGCAGTCCTTAATCAGTCGCAGCCCCTCAACGATATCTTCAGTCGGCACTAGGCTTGTTTGGCCGCCGGCCTGTTTCAGGTAGTCGTCAATCTCGCGGCGCTGCTGCACGGTGACTCGCTTGCTCTCAAAGCCCAGGCGCCGGACCCCGAGCTCTTGAAACAGCTCCGCCAGAAACTGGGCCAGTTTATTGCGATAACAGCGCAGCTCCAATTCTGGGGCCTGGTGGCGCGCTTCGAGCTCGTAACGGCTGTCGGTGATCAGGATCTGGCGCTCCAGGCCGATGAAAAGCACGCCGGCGGTTTCGTCGAACTGGCCGTCATGGGCGCTGAAGCCGCTCAAATAGTGACGATTCTCTTGAATGCTGACCATGAACCCGTCGAGCTGTTGCCGTACCAGGGTCTGGCGCACGGCGTCAATGCGCTGCGATTGGACCGAACTTGCTGTGTTCATATAATACTCTTTATGTTTGCTTTCTAAAAACAGGGCGCTATCGGGGGTCGATGTGGGCGCGAATACCCACCATTACCACGCGCCTGTGGCGGCTCCGGATATCATCTTCGAGGTCGTGGCAGACACGATGCACCACCGGCAGGGAGCGTGTTGCGAAGACCACATCCAGGTCGATGATATAGCGACCACCGGCGCGCCGGCTCAAGAAACGCTCCACGCGCGCAACTTGGGGATGGGTCTCCACCAAACGAATGATTTCCCGTTCAGTGTCGCGGTCAATGGCCTGGTCCATCAGGTCGCTCAGGGCGTGCAGCGCTAGTCGGGCACCCGACCAGAAAACGAAAAGAGAAACCACAGCCGCGCCCCAACGATCCAGTTGCCATCCGAAAAACCCGCCCGCAAGGCTTAAGATCACCACCGCCGTGGAGAACCCGTCGGCCAAGTAATCGCGGGCATCGGCTTCCAGGGCTTTGGAGTTTAACCGGCGGCTGGTGCGAAACTGGTAGATCCCAAAACCGATCGACACAAACAGCGACACCACCGCCACGGGTAAGGCCAAGGCGATGTCGGGAATCTGCTGGGGTCCCAACAGCGCTTGACGACCGATTTCATATCCGGCCAGGATGATGATACCAGCGATGAGCAGCGTGGCCAAGGTTTCCGCTTTGTAGAGGCCATATGGAAAAGCGGGGTGTTTCTTGCCGGCCAGCCACAACCCCATGAATGCCGCCATGGAGCCAACCGCGTCGGTGGTTGAGTGAATGGCGTCACCGATCAGGGCCGAAGAGTGTCCCCAGACCCCGGCCAGCCCTTTGGCCAGGGCCAGGGCCAGGTTGATCAACACGGAAAGGGCCGCCCGCTTTCTGGCACTGTTAATCTGTTCGTTGGCGGGATCGCCGGTCTCTGGTGTTGTTTTGGATTCAGATGGGTCCGCAATGGGCGTCATGTTTTCGACTTCGGGCAGTGATTTCGCGACCGCCCATCACCGTATCGAGGTTGATCGGCATGGCCGCTACTGTTTGCGGCCAACACTTATACGGGACCGACGATGCGGCCGCCCTGATAGATCAAGAAAGCCACCATCCAGGCCATCAAGGAACTGTAAACGATGCTGAAGGTCATCCACTTCCACGAGCCGGTTTCGCGCCGAATCGCGCTCACTGTTGCCAAACACGGCATGTACAATAGCACAAAGGCCATCATGGCCAATGCCGCCAGGGGAGTCATGCCCGATTCGACCAGGGCCTGCTTTAAGGCGTTATCATCGGATTCTGCGCCGATGCTGTGCAGCACACCCAGGGTGCTGACCACGATCTCCTTGGCCACGAAACCTGTCAGCAGGGCCACGCCGCCGCGCCAGTCGATTCCCAACGGCGTAAAAACGGGGGCGATGGCGTGTCCGATACGCCCGATCAGCGACTGTTCGATCATGGCCGACTGACGCTGATTTTCAAGTGCGGCCAGACGGCTTTCAAATCCGTCGCGAAGTACCGCCTGCTGGTCGGCGGGGGTTTGCGCCAGCGCGGTTTCGAACTCGGCCACGATTTCGGCGGCCTGGTAACGATAGGTCTCGTCGATTGCAACGTCACGGGGAAAGGTTGAAAGCGCCCAAATTACGATCGAGCCAATCAGGATCAGGCCGCCCATCTTTCTTAAAAATATCTTGCTGCGGTCCCACATATGGATCATAAGGCTTTTGACCATGGGGATACGATAGGGCGGAAGCTCCATAACGAATGGGGCATCCTCGCCGCGCAACAGCGTTGACCGAAAGAGCCGGCCAGTGACGATGGAAAGCACGATGCCCAGCAGGTATATACCGAAAATCACCGTTCCGGCCCGCGCCCCGAAAAAAGCGCCGGCCAGCACGATATAGACGGGCAATTTGGCCGAACAAGACATGAAGGGTGTGATAAGAATGGTCAGAATGCGGTCTTTTTCACTCTCCAGGGTGCGGCTGGCCATCACCGCCGGAACATTACAGCCGAAACCCATCAGCATGGGGATGAAGGATTTACCGTGCAGCCCGATCAGGTGCATGATCTTGTCCATCAAAAAGGCGGCCCGGGCCATGTATCCGGTGTCCTCAAAGAGTGCGATACAAAAAAATAGGATCAAAATGTTGGGTAAAAAAACGATCACGCTGCCCACGCCAGCCAGCACACCATCGATCACCAGTGATTTGAAGAGCGAATCGGGCAGCCACTGCCCCAGCAGATGCGAAAGGATGCCGATGCCACCCTCGATCCACGCCATGGGCCACTCGCCCAGGGTGAAGGTCAGCTGAAACATGGCCCAGATGAAACCAATGAAAATCGGAAAGCCGATAAAACGGTTGGTCAGCACGCGATCGATATTGCGGGAGATATCGACCCGCTGGCGGGTGGAGGTAGTGTGCACCTCGCGCACGATACCGGCGATAAAACCGTAGCGCTCGTCGGTGAGCACGATCTCGGGGTCGTCGTCGAAGCGATCGATGAGGTGTTGACGCTGTTGGTCGGCCGCAATAAGAATTTGGTCACCCCGGTCGAGAAATTGAGCCACCCGCTCGCGGACGATTGTGTCGTTTTCAAGCAGCTTGATGGCCGCCCAGCGCAGGTTGTAGGGAAAGGTCTCGGTGGCCTGCTCCGCGAGCAGTTCCCGCAAATGGGCGATGGCCGTTTCGACCTCCTGATTGTAGCGTACGCGGCGTTTCTGGGGCGGCGGTGATCCGGTCTCGGCCAATTCGATGGCAGCATCGAGCAGCGCCGACAGGCCGTCACTCTTGTTGCCCACCGTAAAGACCACCGGTAGCTCCAGCAGCTCTGAGAGCTTATCAGCATTGATTTTAATCCCGCGTGCCTTGGCCAAGTCGGCCATATTTAGCGCAAGGACCACTTTGCAGTCGACCTCGCGCAATTGGGTGGCTAAGTAAAGGCTGCGCTCCAGATTGGTGGCGTCGATGATGTCGATCACCACATCGGGGTTGGCGTCGAGAATATAGTCGCGGGTTACGATCTCTTCGATGGAGTAGGGCGTGATACTGTAAATGCCGGGCAAGTCGATGATGCGCAGGCGATAGCCGTCATGCTTGATGACGCCCTCTTTTTTCTCGACGGTCACCCCCGGCCAGTTACCCACCTTCTGGCGGGTTCCGGTAAGGCTGTTGAAGATGGTGGTCTTGCCGGAATTTGGGTTGCCCGCCAGGGCGATAGTCAAGGTTTTTACTGTCGCCATAGCGTTGCCTCAGGCACCCTATTCAACGGCGTCCACCGCAATCTGGGCGGCTTCTCCGACACGCAGTGAGACGTGGTAGCCTTTGACGATAAGTTCGAGGGGGTCTTGCAGCGGGGCATATTTTTCAACGTAAATTTCGGTGCCTTTGAGCAGCCCCATCTCCATTAAACGGCGTCGCAGGGGGCCGTGGCCGCCCACTTTGGTGATGCGAACCGTTTGCCCCTCTTTTACGTCACTCAAATGCATGTCAACCCATATCCCTTCGCAGGAACTCGCCAAGCCAGCTACTTGGGGTGGTTGGCGGCCGGGAGCGGTTTCCGGCAGGTGGCATCGCTGGCGTCGGAATTTTCATCGGCCGGGACCACCATTATTTTGCGGGCCAGACCGCTACCCAGCACGTAGCGCTTACAATCCACACTCACCACCACCTGACCGGCCGCCTGGTTGGAGACTACCTCGAGCAAATCCTCCAGGCGCAGGCCCATGGTGCGTAGCCGCAGTTTGGCGCCTGAACCGCCTGAAAAGGCGTAGATGCGCAGCAACTCCCCTTCACGTGCCGCCGTCAGGGGGATGATGTGTTGCCGTTGCCGAATGCAATCGCGGCAGATACCGTAGATCACCATCTGATGCTGCAGCATGTGAAAACCGTGGGAGGCGGCGATCTCCACCTGCAACTGTTCGAGGCGGTCGTTGGTGAATTCGAATATCTCCTGACACTTGGTGCACACCATGTGATCGTGATGCTGGCTCAGGTGGCGATGCTCGTAGCGGATTTCGCCATTGTTGAAACGGTTTTTCTGGGCAAACCCGAAGTTGCACATTAACTTGAGGGTGTCGCGCACAAACTCACTTGAGAACGCATAGCCTTGGTTGCAAAGCATGCCGTGCAGTTCGCTGACTGTTAAATGCTGCTCGGTGGTCAAAAAGACATCGAGCACCTGCAAGCGGTCGTCCAGGCGATCGATGCCTTCTTGCTCGAAAAGCTTTTTGAATTGCTCTTTTTCCTGAGCGTGTATCTGCATTACAAAGGGCCTTCAACCGTCAGAAAAGAGTTTGTAATGTGCAAACAAACGTATGAGCGCCATGGGCCGAACAAATCAGATCGTTGATGGTAGCCACGAAAATGTCGAATCAAATATCATAATTATTTAACGGTCACTTTACAAGGGTTTGCCACGGCCGGAAACCGGGCCTCGGCGTAGCAGCACATAGGTTGCCCCGGCGCCGCCGTCGCATAACCGCGCGCTGGCATAGGCAATCACGAATTTTCGCCAACGCCCCCGGGTGAGCCACTGGATGACCTGACCTTTGAGCACCGGCGGGCCCTGGCTGGAGAGGCCGCGACCGTGGACGAGCAAAACGGCCCGCTTTCCACCACGGATGGCGTCGTCCAGAAAGCGGTCCACCTGGCGTTTGGCTTCGGCTTTGACCATGCCGTGCAAGTCAATGTGGGCCTGGATTGAAAAAGCCCCGCGATGAAGCCTTTGAGCCGTGCCGGCAACCACGTCCGGCGCACTGCCCGCAACGAACTCGGAGGTAGCCGACACCACGAAACCGGTGCCGCAGCGAATCAAGTCATTGAGTTGTTGCAGCACGGCCTGATCTTCGTCGTCTGTCGCATCGCTCTTAATCCGGGAGGGGCGGGTTGTTTCGCGGCCGACGTAGAGCCGGTTGTCAATGGGTTGGGCGTCGGCCATGACATTTAAGAACAAGGTCTCGTCTTCCAGCTCGTCGGCATCATCGGGCAGCACCTCGCGGGGTTCCGTGGGTATTCCCAGATCCACAAGTCGCCATCCGCGGGCTTCAATAAGGGCCGAAAGCCCCTCAAATGGCATGTAAAAGAGGTCATTGGGATTTTCGCCATGGTACTTCCAATTATACCCAATAGGACCGGGCGCTATTGAGCCGCCGATGGTACTTGCGAAAGTCCTCCAAAATCCGACCATGGTCGAAGGCTAGGGGGTACGGTAATTTGTCAAGTGGGCAGATAATCGCTTCCTTGGCGTCATCGGCGCCCCGGGGCGCACCCTCGGCCGTGGCCGTAAAAACGGTGGATATGGTGTGGTGGCGCGGGTCGCGCGCGGGATCCGAATAGGTATGAAACTGGCCGATCAAACGAACCTCAAGGCCGGTCTCCTCCTTGGCCTCACGCACGGCCGCAATGGTCAGCGTTTCGCCGTAATCGACAAAACCACCGGGCAGGGCCCAACCCGGCGGCGGGTTTTTGCGTTTGATCAAGACAATGCCACCAGCAATCTGAATGATGATATCGACGGTGACCAAGGGGTTTCGATAATTTTTTGTCATGGTCGGCCCCGCTGACCGCTCAAAAGGGTAGTGTTGTACCTTGCCCGTCTGAAGATATTGATTGACCAACGGATCGTCAAACCGTCCCGCTGCTGCCGTGGCGGCATTGGTTGGGGAATCCATTTAAATTTCATCTGGATTCTGGTAATATTCGTGATCGCTTCTACCCGCACCTATCCAACTAAAACCATTTTGACGGTTCTTGCGAAACACGATGGACTACAAAGCGCGCTACCCAAACAAGGTGATCGATGCCCCGGGGGCCGTCGCCAAGATCAAAAACGGCAGCCGGGTTTTCATCGGCACCGGTTGCGGTGAACCCCAACATCTGATTCGCACCATGTTGGCCGACGTTAACCTGCTGGACATCATGATCTTTCAGATGCTCTCATCGACCCTGGCCGATTACATGGACGATGAGGATGTTCTGCGGCGGTTCTCCGTCAAGCTCTTTTTCATCAGCAACGCCATGCGCCAGGCGGCCTTCGAGGGAAAAATCGACTATATTCCCAGTTATTTGTCGCAGATTCCGCGCATGTTCAAGCGGCGCCAGATCGGCCTGGATGTGGCCTTGGTTCAGGTCAGTCCGCCGGACCGCTTCGGTTACTGCAGCCTGGGCGTTTCAGTCGACATCACCCGCGCCGGGCTGGAAAGCGCCCGCTTTGTCATCGCCCAAGTCAACGAGCAAATGCCCCGCACCTGGGGCGACAGCTTTATCCACATTGACCAGATCGATCATCTGGTGCCCTTCGACGAACCGCTGGTGGAGATGGTGCCTTTGGCCAAAAATGTGGAGGTGTCACGCCGCATCGGCCACTATGTGGCCCAACTGGTCGAAGACGGCGCCACCTTGCAGATCGGTTTCGGCCACATGCCCAACGCCATATTGCAATATTTGGAAGACAAAAAGGATCTGGGTCTCCACACCCAAGTGATCACCGACGCCTTTTTGCCGCTCTTTGAAAAAGGAGTGGTTACCAACCGCCAAAAGCACTACATACCACGGCGAGCCGTCTCCTCCCTGTGCATGGGTTCAAAGGTGATTTACGACTATATCGACAACAACCCACTCTTCTATTTCCGTTCGTCCGAATTCGTCAACGACCCCACCATCATCGCCAACAACGACAATCTGATCTCCATCAGCTCAGCCCTGGAGGTGGATCTAACCGGCCAGGTCTGTACCGACTCAATCGGCTATAAATTTTACAGCGGTATCGGAGACCAGGTCGACTTTATCCGTGGCAGCGCCATGTCCAAGGGTGGTTTTTCCATTATCGCCATGCCGGCCACGGCCAGCAACGGCCGGCGCTCGCGTATTGTACCCCACCTAAGCCAGGGCGCCGGGGTGGCCACGACGCGCGGCGACGTCAATTTTGTGGTCACCGAGTATGGCATTGCCGAACTGCAGGGCAAAAGCATCTATCGCCGGGTTATGGAATTGGCCCAGATCGCTCATCCCAAGTTCCGCGAGAAGCTGATCGAGCATGCCAAAAAGCGTCATTATATTTTTGCCGACCAGCTTCCGCCCGCGGCCGAGGACCTGCTCTTTATTGAGGACTACCGCTCCACCATGGTCACCGCCAAGGGCAAAACCATCTCCTTTCGGCCGCTTTTACCATCGGATGAGTTTGCCTACCGAAACTTCTTTTATTCGTTGAGAGAAAAGACCATATATTATCGATATTTCTATAATATCAAACTATTTACACACGAAATGCTCCAAGAGCAGTGGGCCAGCATCGACTACCGCAGCAACATTTCGCTGATCGGGCTCAGCCAGGAAAAGGGCCATAAGGAGATCATGGCCATCGGCAGCTATGCCAAAGAGAGCGAGCGCGTAGCCGAGGTAGCCTTCATGGTGCGCGAGGATTATCAAAATCTGGGCATCGCCTCGCACCTTATCGAGCAGCTGGAGGTGATCGCCCGCCAAAACGGCTATGAGCAGTTCTCCGCTTCCGTGCTCAGTGACAACCGCGCCATGCTGCGGGTTTTCACCAAGCGCTATCCCAATGCCACTCTCACCGAAGATGGGCATGAGATACGCGTAGTAATGCCCTTTGAAAAGAACCTGCCGCCGGATACGACCCAGCCGGCACCGGCATGACTTTTCCGCCAGCCGACCCTATAGACACCATCCAGAGCCCTCAGTGGGCCGAAACCCTCATCAAGGGGGCCGAGCACCTGGGGGTGACCGTATCAGCGCAGGCCTGCCGCCAACTAGCGCGGCATGCCTGTGAGCTACTCGTGTGGAACCGCCGCATTAACCTCACCACCATTATAGAACCTTACGCCATGGCTGAAAAGCACTATATCGATTCACTGGCCGCGGTGGCTCACATAGGGCAGGGGGCATCTGTGCTGGATATCGGGGCCGGAGGCGGATTTCCGGGCCTGCCCATTCATATCGTGCGGCCTGACACCCGGGTGACACTGGTCGATGCCAGAGCCCGCAAGGTCAGTTTCATCAAACACGCCATCCGGGCGTTGGAACTCGCCGGAGCCGAAGCGATTCATGGGCGGGCTGAGGCTCTGCAAAACGAGGGATTCCTATTTGATGTGGTCATATCGAGAGCGTTGATGGCTCCTGTGGATTTCATCGACCTGGCCCGGGGCTTTTGCAAGCCCGGCGGCGCGGTGCTGGTTATGCAGGGAAGAGACGATCCGGATCAGACCTTGTCTGATGAAGCGGGTCTCCGAGAGAGGGCCGATGTACGTTTGCCCCGAGTTGGCACGCAAACATATAATCTGCCCTACAGCCGGGCGCGGCGCGGCATTGTCGTCGTCACCCTGTGAAGCGCCAGGTCGCCAGGCACTGCCGGCTAAAATATCCCTCTCGAGGTAGACAAATAGTAAAAATATTGGTAATCTAAAAGGCTATTGCTAAAAAGGCGCTCATTCCCAAGGGTGTTGCCGCAGCCTTGAACCTGGGGGCCGAAGTGGCGCGCCTGGCAGGATTCGAACCTGCGGCCTACGGATTAGAAGTCCGTTGCTCTTTCCAGCTGAGCTACAGGCGCAGAGCCATTTACAGATCGATCATTAGGGTTGAGCGTATGGAGGCGTGACGGTAATTCACCGTTGCGCTATTTACCATAGGACGGGGGCTCAAGTCCATACCCATAAGGTTGACGCCGATCCCTATGCGCGTGAACCGAAGCGTCACCCCAAGCGAGGAAGCCAAAGTTATGGCTAAAACTGCTGTCAAAACAAAATCAACTACCGCCAAAAAGGGCAAGAAGCCTCGGCCCATGTCAGAGGCGGCGCGGCGAAAGGCGGCCAAACCCACAACGCGTTCGCTGGTCAAGTTTGATCCGCTGCAGCGCTACCTCTCGGAGATCAGCCAATACCAGCTTCTAACCCGTGAACGCGAAGTCGAGCTGGGTATCCGGGTTCAAGAGGAGGGCGATCCCGAAGCGGCCTATGAACTGGTGACATCCAATTTGCGCTTGGTGGTCAAGATCGCTCTGGAGTTTCAACGCATCTGGATGCAAAATCTGCTCGACCTGATCCAGGAGGGCAATATCGGATTGATGCAGGCGGTCAAAAAGTTCGATCCGTATAAAAACGTTAAATTTTCATATTATGCCTCATTCTGGATCAAAGCCTACATCCTAAAGTTTATCATGGACAACTGGCGCTTGGTGAAAATCGGCACCACTCAGGGCCAACGCAAACTATTTTTCAAACTGAAGAAAGAGAAGCAGAAGCTCATCGAGGAGGGCTTTGATCCCAAACCGAAGCTGCTGTCGCAACGTCTGGGCGTGTCGGAAAAAGAGATCGTCGACATGGATCAGCGTCTCAGCAGCTGGGACGTTTCCCTCGACGCGCCGCTCAAGGATGGTTCAGACACCGAGCGTATCGAATTATTGGGCACTGACGCAAAGTCGGCCGAGGACCACATGGCCAAAAAGGAGATGGAGGTGCTGCTGCACGAGAAAATCGAGGAGTTTCGCAAGCAGATGACTGACCGCGAGTTGGACATTTTCGATCAGCGTATTTTTTCAGACTCTCCGGCGACCTTACAGCAAATCGGTGATCAGTACGGCATCTCCAGGGAGCGAGTGCGTCAGGTCGAAAAAAATATCATCAAAAAAATGCGGGAGTTTTTCAAAGACGAAATTCCCGACTTTCATGTCTTTGCCCGGAAGAAACGACAACGCTGACGGAATGATTAACACCTGTGCAGGGCATCAAAGCGCCTTGCGAATAAAGATGTATGAGCGGATCGCCATCGTCATGGTGGCTCTGGGAATCTAAACGGTCTAAAAGGTGTGATGCGACAATGCAAAAACGGTATATGGCAACCCTTTTTTCCAACATGAGCCAGCGGTTGGTGTCACTGCTGCGGCCGTCAATGGCAGCGGCCACCATCGGCCTGATGGTGATGACCGCTTGCGTGGGTTTGGGGCAGCGTCAGGAAGCGTCTGAAGTCAGTCCACCCAAAGCCCCGTCGCGTGAAGCGATTCAGGAGGCGCTACCTCCCGAAGATGAGGCCAAGTTCAAAATCGAAACAGCTCAAAGCGCGCGCGCCAGCCGGATTGCGCCCACCACTGAGGCCTATTATTTTTATCTAGAGTCGCAATTGGCACGTAACCGGGGAGAGGTCGAACAGGCCGTTAATTTCCTGCAAGACGCCACCGAACACGATCCCCAATCGGCCTTTTTGAAACAGGAATTGGCCGAACTCCACATGAGCCGCAAAGAGCACAGCCAGGCGCTCGAGGTCATCAACCAGGCCTTGGCACGGGACGACCAAAACGTCGCCTCGCTGGTGCTCAAGGCACGGGCCCTCATCGCCCTCGAGCAACCAGAGGTGGCCCTGCCAATTTTAGAGCAGGTAATCCGCATCGACCCCGAGGACGAGCAAACCTATCTGCTGCTCGGCAGTCTCTATGCGCAACTTGAGAATTATGCCGACGCCCAAATGGTTTACACCGAGTTAGTGGCCTTTTTTCCCGACTCGGTCCCCGGACATTACTATCTGGGCAAAACCTGCGCCGCACGTAAGTCCTACAACGATGCCGAAACGGCTTTCAAACGGGTGCTCGAGTTGGCGCCGGAGCTGGAAGAGCCCCGGCTTGAGCTGATCAAGCTCTACGAGGCTACCGACCAACCCCAAAAGAGTGAGCGAATTTATCAAGAGCTGATTGATCTCAACCCCGAAGATCTCGCCATTCAACTGGACCTCGCACTACACTATTACCGCCACGGCAAAAAGACTTCGGCGATGCAAATGCTTGAGACGGTGCCCGTGGCCGAAGGTGACGACCCTCGTTTGATCTCAACCATCGCCCAGTCTTATATCGAGCCGGAACGCTACGCGGACGCCCTGGTCATCACCAAAATGCTATTGACGCGAGATCCGCAGCACGATGGGCTGAACTATCTGGCCGGGCTGGCTTATGATGGGCTGCAAAAACCGGAAGAGGTGACCCGGTATTTTAAAAAAGTGCGTTCCGGCTCGAAGTTTTTTGCCAACGCCGTCATGCACGTGGGATTCATTATTAAGGAAAACGACTTGCCGGGCGCGGTGGCTTACCTCCGTGATGCGATCAAGGAGGTTCCCGAGAACACCGAATTGCGGCTCTTTCTGGCCACCATCCTCGAAGATGACCACCAGTACGCGGCGGCCATGGAAAGCGTCGAGGCCGCCCTGGCAATCTCGCCCAAAGGGACGGATTTGCTGTTTCGGCTGGGCGTGCTTCAGGATAAATCGGGTCAGAAGGACCGCTCCATCAACACCATGCGGCAAGTGATCGAACTGGATCCCAAGCATGTCAACGCCCTCAATTATTTGGGATACACCTATGCCGAAATGAGGCAGAACCTGGACGTGGCCGAAGAGTTGATCAGCCGTGCCTTGACCCTCAAACCCGACGACGGCTATATCACCGATAGTCTCGGGTGGGTCTACTACCAACAAGGGTTCTACCAAAAGGCTCTTGAAGTGCTCCTTACCGCTATCGAACTGGTACCGGACGACCCCACAATCCTCGAGCATATCGGCGATGCCTATGTGAAGCATCAGAAATTCAAGTTGGCGCTCGTGTATTACCGAAAAGCGCTAGAACAGAAAAATGATGCGGACAAGGCCACCATTGAACGTAAGATCCAGGAATTGTCCGAACTTGTCACTGATCAACAATAAACGACAAGGCCCGGAAACGCCAAATTCACTTCGCCCACTGGTTTGGATGTTTTTGGCGTCGCTTTGGCTAAACGGTTGTGCCACGCTGACCGGCGAGCGCCAGGGACCACTTCAATACGACCCGACGACGGCAGCGGCCCTTTCAGCCATCAGCGTTTCCAACCCAACTTTATCGGATTTTAAGGGCATCGGCACCTACCGCCTTTCCGGCCCCGAGCGCAACTTCTCTGGGCGCGTGGCCTGGGCCGTGCGGATGCCGGACAGAATGCGCATCACCGTATTGGATGCCACCGGAAAACCACTCACCGTCGTGGCCACCGATGGCCTTTGGCTCTATGTGGATGCCCGCAGTGAAGATCGATTCCATAAAAAACGCGCCGGTTCAGCCTCGCTGAAGAAGATGATCGGTATCGATATCGAGGCCGAGGCACTAATTGCCGTGCTTGCCGGCCGCGTGCCCCTTCAGCCGCATCGTTCAGCGCGTTTGGACAGCGCGGCCGAAACCGCTGGGTGCCGTATCGACCTTTTCGACCAGGCGCAGCAAACGGTGCAGCGGATATGGTGCCGAAACAGCAACAGCGGCTATACGGCCGAAGGTTTTGCGGTGCACGAGAACAATATTCATACCCGCTACCAGGTGGAACTGCGCGGGGCGAAAAGGGCGGGGGGGATTACTTTCTTTGAAACCATCACCTTCAAGAACCACGAAAACCGTTTCCGGCTGGAGGTCGCCCGTATCTGGGCGCCGGCGCAGATCAACGATGCCTTGTTTAAGCTCGAACCGCGTTAAATTAGAGCCCAACGATTACCCTCACGATTATCCCCCAACGCAGGAACCGACCCGATGAATAATATCCAGCAGCAAACCGCCTCCATCGTCATGGCCGCCGGTCGCGGCAGCCGCATGCAAGGCTACAGTGGCAACAAAACCTTGCTGCCGCTGAATCCTGATAGCGACCCATTTCATGGTTCGATACCTATTTTAAGTCATATTCTGGTCCAACTACCGCCAGGCCCAAAGGCGCTTGTTGTGAATCACCGCGCGAAAGAGGTTCAGGAGGCCACCCGCGCTGATCGGCTGAGTTATTTTCGCCAGCCCCTGCTCAACGGCACCGGCGGGGCCATCCTGGCCGCACGATCTTTTGTGGAATCAACCCCTTGTGAGCAGATACTGATCACTATGGGCGATGTACCTTTCATCAGTGTGGAAACCTATCAACGCCTGGTAAGTTCCCTCGCCACGGCCACCATGACCGTCTTGGGCTTCTGCCCGGATGACCGCAAACAGTACGGCCTGCTGGAAACCGCGGGGGCACGAGTTGAGCGGATCACCGAATGGAAGTATTGGCGCGATTATGATTCCCAACGGTTGCAGGCGCTCAAGGTGTGCAATGCCGGTATCTATGCCGCCCGCAAAAAGGCCTTGCTGCACTATTTGAACCTGCTATCCCAACGCCCTCAAACCGTGGTTAAGATGATCGACAGCGTAGAAACTGCCATAGAGGAGTATTTCATCACCGATTTGGTGGAGTATATGAACGCCGACGGTCTCATTGTAGAATGGGTTGAGACGACCCATCCCGACGAGGCAATGGGCGTGGACGATGTTCAAAGCCTGCGAAAGGCTCAAAGCCTTTACGCCACACGATAGCGATGATGTTCAGCCGGCAGGTCATATGCCTTGAAAAGCGCCTGCGAAAGTGCCGCAACGTGATCACCCTGGGCGTCAAGCCCAATTGGGACGATTACCCCGCCCAAGCCAGGGCCATGATGATGGCCGCCGAGATCATCTACTACCCCAGCGCTTTCTATGCCGAGCTGTTCGATACGGCCGGCATACGCACCTTTCCCAGCTACCATACCTATAAGTTTGTTCAAGACAAGGTCAAACAGAGCGCCTTGTTCAAACTGCTGGGTATTGCCCACCCGCAAACACGTGTTTTTTTCGGCCGGCGGCAGCAACAACGCATCACCGAACTCTTCCATTTTCCTTTTATTGCCAAGGTGGCCAGGGGATCGGCGCTGGGCCGCGGGGTATATCGCATTGACAACCGGGAACAACTGGAACGCTATCTGGTCGACAACCATGTGGCGTATATTCAAGAGTATCTCCCGGTGCGGCGCGATATCCGCGTAGTGATCATCGGTGATGAGATCGCCCACGCCTATTGGCGGGTCGCGCCGGAAGGAGATTTTCGGTGCAATCTATCCGCCGGTGGCGGGATCGATCCATCGCCCGTTCCCGATGAGGCCATCATGCTGGCCTTGCAGACGGCTCGAAAGTGCCGTTGGAACGATGTGGGCATTGACGTCATCGTCTATAAACACCGGCCATTGGTTATCGAGGCCAATATGAAATATGGCAAACAGGGTTTTCGGGCGGCTGGCATAGACTACACCGCTTTAATGGAGAAGCTGATTGACGATGGACGGATCTGAAGCACACAATGTGGCGCGCATCAGAGCCATGCTGGAGCGGCGTGAAGCTCAGGTGTTGTGCGCAAGGGCCGCACCCAGCAGTGCGGCCCGGCGGCGTCACAGTGACGCCAAAATCGCCCGCGACTACCGCAGCGCCTTTGCATTAGATGCCGACCGCATTCTGCATTCGCTATCCTATACGCGCTACATCGATAAAACCCAGGTCTTCTACCTGGTGAAAAACGACCATATCACCCACCGCGTGCTGCACGTTCAGCTGGCGGCCAAAATCGCCCGCACCATCGGCCGTTGCCTGGGTTTGAACGAAGATCTGATCGAGGCCATCGCCCTGGGTCACGATATCGGCCACGCCCCTTTCGGCCATGAAGGCGAGGGGTTTCTATCGACGCTCTGCAGTCAGCACGGCATCGGCGCTTTTCATCATAATGTCCAGAGCGTGCAGTTCCTCGATCGCATCGAACGCAAGGGGCGCGGCCTCAATCTCACGCTGCAAACCCTTGACGGCATATTGTGCCACGACGGTGAGATTCACAACCAGCAGCTCACGCCCACAGACGAAAAGAGTTTCACCAAGCTCGATACGCAGATGGAAGCCAAAAAGGCAAACCGACACCACTCCCTGCGTCCGGCGACCTTGGAGGGGTGTGTGATGCGCATGGCCGATACCATCAGCTATATCGGGCGCGATATCGAAGATGCCATCCGCCTGGGACTCGTCGAGCGTAGCGACCTGCCGTCACCGGTCTACAACCGCCTGGGCGACACCAATGGTAAGATTGTATTTTCCCTGGTGACAGACTTGATCGACAACAGCCGCAGCCAGCCCTATATCGCCTTCAGCCCGGAAGTGTCCGAGGCGCTGGGCACCCTCAAGCGTTTCAATTACCAGCGGATCTACCTCAACCCCAGACTCAAGACCCAGACCAACAAGGTCGAAAACCTTTTCGAACTGCTATTTTCCCGCTACCTGAGCGATTTGGCCCATGAGCGGCACGACTCGGTCGTATTCACCGCTTTTCTGGACGGCATGCCAGAGCACTATCTGACTGCACACCGGCCGGCCGAAATCGTGCGCGATTTTCTGGCCGGCATGACCGACCAGTACTTTCTCAGCCAATGTCCGGCCGCGCTAAGGCCTGAGCCGCTGGCTTTATAGGTTGACATGGCCGCTATAAAGCCCCATCAACCGCGAACCTACCGCCGGATTCAAACACCGGTTGGCTTGAGCGCATTCCGTGTCACGGTGCAAGAGACCGATTTGTGGATATCGACCGACACTCCCTTGCCGGAGATTACCAAGGAACAGGTGCTGATCGCCCGCGGCCAAATCGAAAGCTACATCGAACAGTTTCCGGGCTTCGCCGCTACCCTGACACCCTGGCTGCGTGCCGATGTCATGCCGCCGGTGGTTCGGCAAATGGTGCAGGTCTCGCGGCAGGTGGGAGTCGGCCCCATGGCCGCAGTGGCGGGCGCTGTGGCCGAGGCGGTCGGCGAGCGGTTGCTGCAACACACCGCCCAGGTGATTGTCGAAAACGGCGGCGACATCTTTCTGCAAACTCGACGGCCGGTCACCATCGCCGTCATGGCCGGCCGATCCCCGCTATCCATGCAATTGGGTGTGCGCATCACGCCCGAAATGATGCCCTGCGGCATTTGCACCTCGTCGGGGTCGGTGGGCCACTCGCTCAGCCTGGGATCGGCCGACGCGGTTTGTGTGCTTTCGGAATCGTGCCCACTGGCCGATGCCGCCGCCACCTGGATCGGCAACCATATCCAGCGGGCAGGCGATTTGGACAAGGCGGTTGCCCTGGCCCAACAGATCAAGGGTATTGAAGGGGTTATCGCCATACGTGGCCGGAAAATTGCGTTGTGGGGCGCCCTTACAATGGTGAAGATCGCCAAAAAAGAGGTTGAGTTTTAGAGGCGAACAGCGTAGACTGATTCAATTATTTCAACTGTTTTGACGCTATCGTTGTCCGGCTATAAGGTATCGCGTCATCACTCGTTAAGCAGGAGGTTCACGGGACATGAAAAAGGTGAAACTGGTTTTCTGGCTCATCCTGATTGCGATCGCAGTGCTCTTCGTTTATCAAAATCCCGAGTTTTTTCAGGCCAAGCATCGCTTGACGCTCAAGCTGGTTTTCATTGACCCGCTTTTCACCCCCGAACTGCCGACTTTGATCTATTTCCTGATCGCGCTTGGCTTGGGCTTCCTCCTCGCCATTTTCAACCGGTTCACCTCGCAGTTGAAAACCCGCAAAACGACCCGCGAGATGGCATCGGCCATCGAGGCCAGGGATCGCAAGATCAAACAAATGGAAGAAGATCTAAAGGTGGCCTCGAAGTCCGCAGCTGCCCCCGCGGCCACGGTTGCCCATGGCGCGGCCATCGAACCTGATCTGGACACCACCGCGGGGACGCCGGATGATGCAAAAAGCGCATGACCGGCGCTCATAATTCAAACCCTGTTACCGCTCGCCTCCAGCGGCCGTGGTATCCCACGGCCGCCCCGTAGCCTTTAGCACCTGCTGTTACACATCCATGTCGACCCACCGTGCAACTCCCATGATCAAGCAGTACTTGTCCATCAAGGACCAGTACCCCGATGCCATTCTCTTTTACCGCATGGGCGACTTCTACGAGATGTTTTTCGAAGACGCCCAGACGGCGGCCGAGGTCCTGGAAATCACCCTGACCTCGCGCAATAAAAATGATGCTGCGCCGATTCCCATGTGCGGGGTGCCCTACCGGGCTGCCAAAAACTACATTGCGCGTTTGATTGAAAAGGGATTCAAGGTTGCCGTCTGCGACCAGGTCGAGGACCCCGCCAAAGCCAAGGGCTTGGTCAAACGCGAGGTGGTGCAGGTCATCACGCCCGGCATGGTCGTTGAAAATGAGCTGCTCGAGGCCGGCAGCAACAACTACCTGTGTGCCGTGGTCCTTCTGGAAGAGCGCGCCGGGGCGGCATTTTTGGATATCTCCACGGGAGAGTTTCTGATCACCGAACATGCCGACCCCGAAGCGATCATAAATGAGGCCCAAAAATCGCACCCGCCCGAACTGCTGCTTCCCCAAGCGGCCCGAGACGACGTCCGTTACGACAATCTACGGCGCATCTTTTGCGATACTGCCATCACCTACGAAGAGAGCCGTTTTTTCGAGCCCGGCCAGGCCCGGCGACAGTTGCTCGACCTTTTCGGCACAATCTCCCTGGAGGGTTTCGGCTGCGAGGGTTTAAAAGCGGCTGTTGCCGCGGCGGGGGGCGTGGTCGGTTACCTCGAGGCCACCCAAAAACAGACCATTACCCACATCGAACGGGTCGTACCCTACACCATGGAGGCCTACCTGCAGGTGGACGAGGAGAGCTGCCGCAACCTGGAGCTGCTTCGCAACCTCCAGTCAGGTACGCGGCGGGGCACGCTCATCAGCATTCTTGACCGCACCCACACCGCCATGGGGGCACGACTGCTCAAGCGATGGCTGCGATACCCGTCATTGGATACAAAGGTCATCGAAACACGATTTTCGGCGGTGGCCGCGGCGCTGGACAAAATTACCGAAATCGAGCAGTTACGCACCTACCTAAAGGATGTGGCCGACCTGGAACGTCTGATCAGCAAGATCAGCCTGGGGCGTGCCAACGCCCGCGATCTCTTGGCGCTCAAGCGGTCGCTGCAGACGCTGCCATCGATTCACGAGGCAACGTGCCTGCTTACGGCCGATCTTTTCCGCTGGCCTTTAGCGCCCGATGAGCTCAAGCCGCTGGCCGATGAACTGGAGACCTCCCTGCGCGACGATGCGCCCTTGGCCATCCAGGATGGGGGCATGCTTCGCGAGGGTTATAACCCTGAGCTCGACGAACTGATCGCCATCAGCCGTGACGGCAAGGGATGGCTGGCACGGCTGGAGACCCAACAACGACAGGCCACGGGTATCAATTCGCTCAAAGTGAAGTACAATAAGGTTTTCGGGTATTATATCGAGGTGTCCAAGGCCAATCTGGCGGCGGTGCCCGAGCACTATGTCCGCAAGCAGACCCTGGTCAATGCCGAACGCTTCATAACCGACGAGCTTAAAAGCTTCGAAGCCAAAGTGCTCGGGGCCGGAAGAGCGGCGGGCGTCACTGGAGTACGATCTTTTTTGCACCCTGCGCGAAAAGGCCGCAGCCCAGAAAGGCCCAATATTCCAGGTGGCCCGCTATCTGGCGCGGCTTGACTGCCTGCTCAGTATGGCCATCGTGGCCGAAGCCAACGACTACCACCGTCCCCGCATCAACGACGAGGGGATTTTGCAGATCGAGGAGGGCCGTCATCCGGTGGTCGAGAAAATGATCCCGGGCGAACGTTTTGTGCCCAACACCATCTATCTGGACGACGCCGACCAGCAGGTACTGATCATCACCGGTCCTAACATGGCCGGCAAATCGACGGTGCTGCGGCAGGTGGCGCTGACGGTAATCATGGCTCAGATGGGCAGCTTCGTACCGGCCGCCGCGGCCGATGTGGGCCTGACCGACCGCATCTTCACCCGCGTGGGCGCCCTGGACAAATTGGCCAGCGGGCAGAGTACATTCCTGGTGGAGATGCAGGAGACGGCCAATATCCTCAACAATGCCACCGCCAATAGCCTGGTGATCATGGATGAGATCGGCCGCGGCACCAGCACATTCGATGGATTGAGCATTGCCTGGGCTGTGGGGTCATACCTGCATGATCTGGGCGGCCATGGGGTGAAAACGCTCTTTGCCACCCACTACCACGAACTGACGGCCCTGGCGCAGAAACTGCAGCGGGTTAAAAATTTTAACATCGCCGTCAAGGAGTGGAACGACGAGATCATTTTTCTACGAAAGCTGGTTGAAGGCGGCACAAACCGCAGTTACGGCATTCAAGTCGCCCGCCTGGCCGGTGTGCCCGCCCCGGTCGTCGATCAGGCTAAGCGCGTACTCGACGACATCGAAAACGGCCGCTTCGGCGACAAGATACGCGCCACGGGCGCACCTACGCGCGCCAGCGGGGTTCGGCAGTTGAGTCTGTTCGAGGACGCCCGCGATGCACTGATCGAGCAGCTTGCCAAGATCGACACCGCCCGTATGACGCCCCTGGAGGCGATAAATCGCATCGAGCAGTTCCGCACCGAGGCCGTCGAAATAGCCCAGCGGCAGGATAATCGGAAATAGGCGCCAGCATGGGCCCTGCTTGTAGCGGAGTTGACCGCGGCCACGGTTATTGGGTATGACATGAGAGCCTCAAAATCTTTCAGTTTGACCAAGGTCAATGATGGTGCCAATTTTAGCCACGGGATTACTGCCGGTATTTCGAGGAATAACATTGGCGCCAGACATAGAGATTGGGCAAAATGGGACGTTTTGAAATTGGCTAATAGATCAAATATAGGCGGGACGGTTAACCCGACACCAATAGAACAGACGAATATGGCCATAATGCCCCTAAAGCGCTGGACATGCACGATCGCCCTCTGCCTATTCCTTTTCGCTCTCCAGGCGGGGGGCAATGTTTTGGAGGCGCATGCCCGCACCAGCAAAGAGAGTGTCGCCAAAAACCGCTACATGGAGGCAGAAGCGTGTTACCTGAAGCTGCAGGAGGACGCCAAGCGCATCAAATTCCGTCACCACTGGCAACCCTGCATCCGCCGCGCCGAATCGGTAAGCCGCTACGACCCCGACGGCGCCTGGGCGGCCGCCGGCCTCTTTCTGACCGGCAATATTTACGCCCACCTCTATCGCTACTCTCAAAGCAGCGCCGACCACAGGCGTGCCCAGAACAATTACGAGCGCGTCATTCAGAACCACCCGAGCAGCGCCTATAAACAACGCGCCCGGAAGGCACTGGCGCAGCTAAATTCAAAAACGACGCCAGCGACACGCCCCGCACCCGCGCCAGTCGCCAAAACGCCCAAAACCGCTTTGGCCAAACCGCAAGCGGTCGCCACCTCCAACGATCAGGCCAAACAGCTCTACCTCAAGGCCGATGCCTGTGAAACCCGCCTGCGCAGTGACGAACGCTATCTAAAGATGCGCGAAAACTGGAAAAGCTGCATCGATGCCTTCCTCGGTGTCTACCGTTACGACCGTCAGGGCGATTGGGCCGCGGCCGGTCTATACCGTGCCGGGCGTCTTTACGAAGATCTCTATGCTCAGTGGAAAGACCCCATCGACTGGCAGGCGGCACGCTCTTTATACATGCAGATCATCAATGATCATGCCAGCAGCCGCTACCGTAAAAAGGCTTCTCAGCGTTTGGCCGTCATCGGCAAGCAAAGCCCCTCGGCTGTTGCCACTGCGACGCCCTCCCAAAAGAGCGTGCCATCGCAGGAAGTAACGCAACCGGCGCCCAAAAGTCGCTCAGCCTCGGAGCCAGTCACCATCACCAGTCTCCGTCACTGGTCCAACCCCAACTACACCCGCATCGTCATCGATGCCGATGCACGCACGAACTTCAAGCACCAGATGCTTCGCCAGGACCCGGCCACGGGCAAACCACCCCGGCTTTTCATTGACCTGGCCAACAGCCGTCTGGGCGATGATGTAAAACGTGAGGTCGCCATCGACGACGACCTGCTGATCGATGCACGGGCCGGCCAGTTCACACCCGACAAGGTACGGGTGGTGGCCGACATCAAATCCTACCGCACCTACAAAATATTTTCGCTGGAGGATCCGTTTCGCATTGTCATCGACATGTGGGGGGAAGGCGGCCCTGTGGCGTCACGGCCGGCGCCTTCTCCCGAACCGGTACCGCAGCCGCCACGACCCGGCAAGATCGACCCCTCAGCCCTGGCCAAGCAGCTGGCTTTAGGGGTGCGTCGCATCGTGATCGATCCGGGACACGGCGGTCGTGATTACGGCGCCCCCGGATATCTTAAAGGCGTGCATGAGAAGCAAATTGTGCTTCAGCTCGTGCGGCGCCTGCAGCAAAAACTGACCCGGGAGCTGGGTGTTGAGGTGGTACTGACCCGCAACAGCGACCGCTACCTCACTCTGGAAGAGCGCACCGCCATTGCCAACACCAAAAGCGCCGACCTTTTCATCTCGATCCACACCAACGCCGCCCGCGATCGGCGTGCCTACGGGATCGAGACCTACTTTCTCAACCTGGCTACCGACGACGAGGCCATCCGTGTGGCGGCCATGGAAAACGCCACCTCCACCAAAAACATCAGCGACCTCCACTCTATCCTCAGCGAGTTGATGCAAAACGCCAAAATCAACGAATCGGCGCGCTTGGCGCAATATGTGCAGAGCGAGATTGTCTCTAACCTGCAGCAGAAAAAGTACAGCCACATCAAGGACAAGGGGGTGAAGCAGGCGCCCTTTTACGTACTGCTGGGCGCGCAAATGCCGGCCATATTGATCGAGACCTCCTTTATCAGCAATCCCCGTGAATGCAAGCGGCTTATGGACGAGCGTTACCAGAACCACATCTGCGATGCCATCATCAGGGGGATCAAGCGTTATGTCCACGAGATATCACCCTCCGCCTTCCGGCTGGAGTCACCTGCCCAGCCCCAGGGCTAAGCTTCCATGCCCAAGGGTACGGCGATGAGCGCCGACGCCTGGAATAAGCCATACATCGCGCTTGTTTTCGGCATTTGCGGCGTTTCCACCGGCGCCATATTCGCCCGCCTGGCCGATGCGCCGGCCCTGACCATCGCCGCCTACCGCGTCGGCTTGACCGTTGTGCTGCTGGCACCGGCCATCTGGTTGGGTGCGCGCCACGAACTGTTGCGCCTGGAGGCGCGGGATTTTGCCCTGGCGGCAATCTCCGGGGTGTTTCTGGCCCTTCACTTTGCCACCTGGATCTCCTCGTTAAACCACACCTCCGTGGCCAACAGCGTGGTGCTGGTCAATACCAATCCCGTCTGGGTAGGGCTCCTGACGCCGTTTACCAACGGTGACCGAATGACACGGCGAACGATGGCCGCTATCGCCGTCAGTGTCGCCGGTGGCATCATCATCGGTTGGGGCGATCTTGCCATCGGCGGCGGAGCTTTGTGGGGTGATTTTCTAGCCCTTTGCGGCAGTTTTTGCGCCGCCGGTTATCTGCTCATCGGCCGTAAATTACGGGCCAAGCTTGGCTTGCTGGCCTACGTGGGTGTTTGCTACGGCAGCGCGGCCGCCGTGTTGTGGCCTATTGTCTTTTTCAGCGGCTCGGCCTATAGTGGATTTCACATGAGTACATGGGCCGCGTTTTTCGGCCTGGCGGTGGTTTCACAGATCATCGGACACACCAGTTACAACTGGGCCCTCAAGTGGTTCAGCGCCAACATGATCGCCATCAGCCTGCTGGGCGAGCCGATCCTGGCCAGCCTGATGGCGTGGCGACTTTTTGACGAACCGCTCACCACCGTCAAGCTGCTGGGCGGTGCTTTGATTTTGATCGGCATCTACGTTGCCGCTTCAGCCGAATCCGCGCCCAAACGCACCGAGCCCTGAAAAACACCATTTTACCCTCCGGCGCAAGTTCAAAAAAGGAGTTTTCGATGCCTTACGAACATTTATTGAGCACGCTAAATGAGCATGTGGCCACGCTCACATTTAACCGCCCCAAGTCGCTGAACGCCTTAAACGCTGACTTGCTCGACGAGCTTGCCGACTACCTGGACAAGATCGCCGCCGACGATGCCGTAAGGGTGTTGGTTTTAACGGGCAGCGGCGAAAAAGCCTTTGTGGCCGGCGCCGACATCAACGAGTTGGCCCGTTGCAATGCCTTGACGGGTAAACTGATGGCCCACAAAGGGCAGGGCGCCATCGCCAAACTCCAGAGCCTGCCCATTCCGGTGATCGCGGCGGTTAATGGCTACGCCCTGGGAGGCGGTTGTGAAATCGCGTTGGGTTGCGATTTCATCTACGCCGCCGAAAGCGCCATGTTCGGCCTGCCCGAGATCACCCTGGGGCTCATCCCGGGATTTGGTGGTACGCAGCGGCTGGCGCGGCGCGTGGGTATGGGCCGCGCCAAAGAGCTGATTTTCACCGGTCAGATGATCACCGCAGCCGAAGCCCTGGCCATGGGTCTGGTAAACCACGTGGTGCCGGCCGAAAAGTTGCAGGACACGGTCTATAAAACGGCGCAGGCACTGTGCCAGAAGGGGCGTGTTGCCCTGCGGGCCGCCAAGGCCACCATCAATGCCGGGCTCAATGCCGATTTGGAGACCGGTTGCGCCCTGGAGGTGAATGCTTTTGCGCTCTGCATGGCCAGCAGCGATGCCCGTGAGGGCACCAGCGCCTTTCTGGAAAAAAGAAAGCCTAGCTTCACAGGCAGCTTCAAGGAGTAAGCCATGGCCGAAAACCGTAATCGCTTTCAAATCGTTTGGGGCGCTTTGCTGGCCCTAGCCGGCGTAGGGGTATTTTTCCGGATCCCCCAGGTCATGCCGAGAATCAAGGAGATCGAACAGTTCTCCGGCAAAGCCATCTATATAGTCTACGGCAGCTTCTACCTGCTGGCAATAATGCTGCTGGTCGGCGGCATCCGCAAAATCATCGAAAACGTCAAACCACCCGAATGAGATCCGTGGAAGACCCTAAAACCCAACAAAACCCGCCCGCATCCAAATTCGACTTTCTGATCGATCAACGACTGCTTTCGACCCGAACCCTCAATCAGGCCATCACCTCGGCCAGGCGTCAGGGCAAGCCGGTCGAGGGTGTCCTGATGGGCGATTTCAAGATCAACAAGGCAGACCTGGGCCAGTCCATCAGCCGTTATTACCAAACGCCCTTCGTTGCCTTCAACGCCGGTCACCCCGCACCCGCGCAGCTGCTTTCAGGCCTTAGCAGTTCGTTCATGCACAACAACCACTGGGTGCCCCTACGCAGTGAGGGTGACACCATCGTGATCGCCATCGACGAGCCGGACAACAGCCGCAAGATCGACCTGATCCGATCGCTATTCCCCGGGCGTAACTTCGAATTTCATGCGGCCCTGCCCGATGATATCGACGCCTTTATCAATATCTTCACCAATAACGACGGATCTGAAAACGGACCGTCTTCGACCGTGCAGCGTTCGATCAACGGTACGTTCGAAAACGGCCTCACAAAAGCCGGCGTCGGTGCCATGGAAGACAACACCATCGTTCAGATGGTTAACCAGATTATTCAGGAGGCCGAACGCCACCGCGCTTCGGACATTCATTTCGAGCCCTATCCCGGCCGCCAGGACACCCAGGTGCGCTTTCGCGTCGACGGCCACTGCTACCTCTACAAAACCATTCCCTACCAGTATCGTAACGCGTTGGTGTCGCGTATAAAGATCATGTCCGAGCTGGACATCGCCGAGCGCCGCAAACCCCAGGACGGCAAGATCGATTTCAGAAAGTACGGCAACCGCGATATCGAGTTGCGCGTGGCCACCTTGCCAACCCAAGGCGGAATGGAGGATGTGGTGTTGCGGTTGCTCAACGCCGGCAGCTTGATTCCGCTGGACCGGATTGGCTTCTCTAAAATAGTCTACGACCGTCTCATTGAGGCTATCTCAATGCCCTACGGGATTGTGCTGGCATGCGGCCCCACCGGTTCGGGAAAAACCACTTCCTTGCATGCCGCCCTCAACCACATCAACAAGCCGGAGCTAAAGATCTGGACCGCCGAGGACCCGGTGGAGATCACCCAGCCGGGCTTGCGCCAGGTACAGGTCAAGTCGAAGATCGGACTCGATTTCGCGGCTGCCATGCGCTCTTTTCTAAGGGCCGATCCGGATGTGATCATGGTGGGCGAGATGCGCGACCGTGAAACGGCGCGCATCGGCATCGAGGCTTCACTGACGGGCCATCTGGTGCTCTCCACACTACACACCAACAGCGCGGCTGAAAGCATCACCCGC
The DNA here is from genome assembly GCA_963783425.1 of uncultured delta proteobacterium. Lineage (GTDB taxonomy): Bacteria > Desulfobacterota > Desulfobacteria > Desulfobacterales > QNYZ01 > CAWANO01. The sequence continues at coordinate 899,915 of CAWANO010000001.1, read as the reverse complement.
CTGCTGGACATGGGAATGGATTCGTTCAATTTCGCCGATGCCATATTGTGCATTCTGGCCCAGCGCTTGGTGAGAGTGCTGTGCGACCAGTGCAAAACGCCCTACCATCCCACCTGGAAAGAGTACAACCAATTAATGCGTGAATATGGCCACGAAAGTTTCGTTCGCGACACCAACCAGGACTACTCCGAAGAGATGGTGCTCTACCGCCCGGAAGGATGCGATCACTGCCTGCACACCGGCTATTTCGGTCGCACGGCCTTGGCGGAGCTGCTCGTGGGCACGGACGACATCAAGCGCCTAATCCAGCGCCGCGCGCCGCTGGAGGAGGTGCGCAACCAATCTCTGAAAGATGGCCTGATCACCTTGCGACAGGATGGTATCGCCAAGGTGCTCGATGGCCGCTGTGATATGCGTGAGGTCAGGCGGGTCACCATTCGATAGGCGTGGATGGGCGTAAATTATCTTTCAATTCATGTCATCGGATCTTCAAGTCGCTTGGCCAGCGGCTTTTTGAAACCGTTTTAGTTGCTGCTCATAGTAGGACCTGTTTTCTCTGGCCTTGCCAAGGGCCGCCCGGGCCACTTCAGCGGCCTGGTGATGATCGCCGGTGGCGTGCAGGCTTTCGGCCAGGGTGTCGAGGATGTGGGGGCTTTGATCGAGTACCGCGGCGCGTGTTGCCATAATCAGGGCTCTGCCGGGGTCGCGCACGCCGGCATCGGTGGTCGTTACCAGCAACCAGGCTAGGTTGTTGAGCACTCTGGGTTGATTCGGCTCTAGGGCCAGCGAACGCTCGTATGCGGCGGCGGCGCGGGCGTGCTTGCCGCTGTGTTGATAGATGTCGCCCAGCGAGGCGTACAGGTCGGACCGGTGGGGGTTTTGGGCGAGTTCGCGCTCGATCACGTGGGCCACGAAGTTGTTGCTGATTTGCTGCCCGGCGACCGAGAAATTGAGGTGGTAGCCGGCCGCGCCCACCAGTGCCATTGCCGTCACAAAAACGGCGATGCTGCCGCGTACCTTGCGATCCTGGCGGCCGATCCATTGTCGGTCTGTTTCGCAATTTAGCAGGTAGTCGATGCGCTCGCGAATGCTGAAATGGTGCCAGTTGGGTTTGTCCAGTGGCTGGCCACTGCTAAAGGCGATTTTGCGCAAGGTGGTGATCAGCGGCAAGGCGGATTGAAATAGGCGATAGACGTAAACATCGGCCTGGCGCTCGAAGTTGCGCATGAAATATCCGAACAGGTAGCGAAAGTAGACAAAAAAGAGCACTACTGTCATCACGCTGTACAAAATCGAGGCCAGTTGGGGGGTGGATAGCCCTGTCACCGCCACCAGCGCCTCGAAAGGGGCCGAGAAGATCAGCAGGTAGATCACGATATCGAGCATGGCATAGGCGATGAGCATGTAACCGGCCAGAAACAACAGGTAAAAGGCCAGATGCCATTTTTTGACATGACCGATCTCATGGGCCACCACGGCCTTGATCTCCGAAGGCTCCAGTGATTCCAGCAATCCGTCGGTAACGAGCAGGTACCTAAAACGGCTCGAAAGCCCCATGATGCCGGCGGTGATTATATGCCCACCCAGGGCCGGCCACCTCAGAATTTCGGCATACTTCAACCCCGCCTGACGGCACACCCCCTCGATTCGCTCGCGATGAAGTCCCTCCGCCAGCGGTTCACAACGCCAGAAATAGCGCATCATCAGCGGAGCGAACAGGGCCGTCAAAAAAAGAAAAACGAAAAAATAAGCCACTTGGCCACCGGCGCTTTGCATGGCGCTGCGCAACCACTCGACCGGCAGCAGATTGATAAGGTCGGATAGGCCGGCCAGCGCCAGCCAGGGGATCAATACCGGTAGGTTAAAGGCGATGTGGTGAGCCACGTAGCGTCCGCGCGAAGCGGCGTTATGGGTAAAGATCCGATAGGGACGATAGGCGAACCACCACAATATGGCCATGTAACCCACATAGACCCCCAGAACGATCAGCGCTTCAACGGTTGGCACGGCCTGAACCAGCCCCACCGGTTGCAGCAGCGATGTCATGTTGAGCCCATACAGGCCCACGGCAAAAACCACCAAGGCTAGGATGCTGTGGCGCCTGACGAGACCCTCGAAGCGGGCGCTCATCAGGCGCTGGTCGTTCCCCCAGCGGCCTTTTGCCAGGGCGTAGAAATCAAACCGCGCGGCCATTGTGAAAAACGCGCTGACAATGATCACATAGAGCAAGGTTTCAACCGGGGTGAAAGGCGCCTCTACCGCGGGTTGGTAGGTCGTGTAGATTAGAAGTGCTATGATGAAATAGAGAAAATGGCCAAACATGTATAGTCGCCGTTGTTATGGGGTTTGGTGCCCGCCGGGAGGGCTCAGTTTTGCATCGCCGGCGGTGACACCGCCGCGTGCCGGTGCTCTTGTTCGCGATAGTAGCGCTCTTTTTCGCTGTAGACACACCCGCAGTAGGCTTGACGATACATCTCCAGTCGGCGGGATGTTTCAACCCCATATTTCCAGCCGGATCGGTAGTCCTCGTACAAAAATGAGACCCCGGTCTGTTTGGCAACATCTTCGGCAATGGCACGAATGGTGTCGTGTTTTTGAAATTTGCTGTAGAGCAGGGTGGAGGTGAAAGCGTCGAACTTGCCGCGGCGCGCCAGCAGGGCCGTAGTGCGCAGGCGGTCGTGGTAGCACACCGCGCAGCGGTTTGCTTCCCGGAAAGCGACATTGCGGATAAAGCCTTCCAGGTCGTAGCCCGGTGAAGTGATCAGCTTGAGGCCTGCTTCTTCGGCATAGGTGGCGAGTGCCTCTTCACGCCGCCGGCACTCGCTGTAGGGGTGGATGTTGTGGCGGTAAAAAAAACCCATCACCTCAGCCCCGCCGGCCCGCAATTGCTCCAACGGGTAGATGGCGCAGGGCGCGCAACAGATGTGCAGCAACACCTTCACTGCCGCTCCCCGAAAATCGCCGTGCCAATGCGCACCAGGGTGGCCCCCTCGGCGATGGCGGCCTCGAAATCGCCGGTCATGCCCATGGAAAGCTCGCTAAGCTGTCGGTTCGCGTCGCGCTCGGCGTTGATTGCCGTCCGCAGCCGGCAAAGCCGGCGGAAAAAAGGCCGCACCCGCTCGGGCTGGTCGAAGTAGGGGGGCATGGTCATAAGGCCTTCGCATGTCATATGTTCCAGGCCGTCGATGTGCGCCACTAGCGCCGCGGCCTCGTTCGTATCGACCCCGGATTTACTCTCTTCCCCGGCCACGTTGACCTGCACCAGCACCCGCTGAACCTTGGGCACCTTAGCGGCCTGCTTGTTGAGTTCATTGGCCAGACGCAGCGAGTCCACCGAGTGAATCAGGTCGAACAGGCGCACCACGTATTTAGCCTTGTTGGTTTGAAGATGGCCGATGAAGTGCCAGCTCAATTCGAGGTCGGCCAGGGTGTCGATCTTGTCGCGCGCCTCCTGGACATAATTTTCACCCAGCACAGTGACCCCGGCCGCGGCGGCCTTTCGGATACGGTCGGCGGCGACGGTTTTGCTTACACAAACCAGCTGGACCGTCTCAGGCGACCGCTGTGCCGCGCGGGCGGCATCGGCCATGCGGCGGCGTATGTTGTCGATGCGCTGGGCGACATCCATTTCAGGCAACCGATTCGATCCAGTTTTGGCCGTTGGTCGACAGCCGGGCGGCACCGATCTCTATAAGGTGCGCAACCACCCGGTTCACAGGCAAGCCGACTACGTTTGGGTAAGAGCCGTTGATACATCGCACAAGGTAGGCACCCAGACCCTGGATGGCATAGGCACCCGCCTTTCCGAAGGGCTCACCGGTGCCAATGTACCACCCGATTTCCGCCTGCGTCAATCTCTCAAAGGTTACCTCGGTGGTGCAGAGGTCGACAAAACAGTGCTGCCTGTTTTGTGCGACGACAGCGTAGGCGCTCAGCACCCGATGCACTTTGCCGCTCAATGTTTCCAGCATGCGCGCCGCATCCTGGGCGTTTTTCGGCTTGCCATAAATGGTCCCATCCAGCACCACTTCAGTATCGGCCCCGATCACCCAGTGGTGCGGATAGCACCGGGCGACGGCGTCAGCCTTGCACCGGGCCAATCGGCAGACATGGGTCTCGGCATCTGTTTCCGGCGGCACCGATTCGTCAAAATCGCTGCCCACCACTTCGAAGGCCAGCCCGGTTTGCGCCAAAAGCGCTTTGCGCCGGGGCGACTTGGATGCCAGAATGATTTTGAGCAAGGTCGGTTTATGCGGGTTTTGATGCATTTCGTCTCTCAGCCCCGAAATCCTAAGCTCCTGAGCTGTTCATTGGCAAGGCATCAAATGCGTCCTGACACGGTAGGGTAGTCACCCTATTCTGCCCAGTAAATAGCTGCACAGAAAACGTGCAACTACCTGATAATTGATGCTCTTCCATGATTCATATAAAAGTTATCACGAGATTTACCGGACAGCGATTGAAAAATTACGACCAAGATGTTTGAATTACGTGATGCCAAACCAAAAAGCAAGCAGCGCCGATAGGCGCCAAACCATATGGGTTTTGGGGGGCGGGCGTTTCGGGCAATTGGCCGCGCGGCGGTTGCGTCCTCTGCAACCGGCGGCGGTGATCTACGTGGTCGAAAAGAGGCCCCAGGCCCTTTCAGACATTCACGAGATCGCCGGTATCGAGGTTATCAGCGCCGATGCCGTTGAATTCATTTTCCGCCGGATGGCGACAATCGATGCGGCCGATTGGATCGTCCCCGCCGTGCCGGTTCACGTGGCCTACCAGTGGGTTGCGAGGGCCCTGACGCGTAAGGGCACAGTCACCCCCCTCAATCTTTACGAACGGTTGCGTTCTCTATTGTTCAACCCTATGCAGGGCACTGGTGGGGCCATCTACACCAGTATCGCCGATTTCCGCTGCCCCGATGATTGCGCCGAACCGGGCGACCGTTGCACCATTACCGGCAAGTCCCGGCCGGCCGTCATGTTTCGTCATCTCCGAAACTTGCCTGTTCCCGGCATGGCCATACGGGTGATCCGCAGCCATCAGTTGGCGCCGGGTGTGGGCGGATATCCGGTCAACGCGCTAAGCGAGACCCTGGTATGGGCCAAAGCGCAAAACGCACCGATGCTACTGGCCACGGCCTGCCAGTGCCACGGCGTGTTGCACGCCTTTCAGTTCCACCTTCATCGCACGCCAGGGCACTGACCGTCATTGCATTGCTTGCAATGCGGCGTTGATTGGGGTAATGAAAGCAGCACCGAAACAAGGTGGCAAGACCACGGTTCGGCGTTTGGCCCGGGTGACGGAATAGGTAGACGTAAGGGACTTAAAATCCCTTGGGGCTCAGTCCCCGTGTGGGTTCGATTCCCACCCCGGGCACCAGCCGACCGACCGAAGCCATCTTGTACCCACCGCAGCCGCCGTTAGCGCCACAATACCTGAAAGCGCAACCTTAAAATGGAGGACCGCGCCCATGGCCCATTTACGAAGCGTTGTCAAAGCCCAGCAATTCGACAAAGCCATGATCGAGGAAGTGTTCGCCACCGCCCGCACCATGGAACACGATCATCCCCGGGACGCATTGCAAGGCAAGCTCATGGCCACGCTCTTTTATGAGCCCAGCACCCGTACACGGCTCAGTTTCGAAGTGGCCATGACAAAACTGGGCGGCAGCGTGGTGGGTACCGAAAATGCCCGTGAGTTCTCTTCCGCCGCTAAAGGCGAAAGCCTAGAAGACACCATTCGTACCATCAACCAGTACGGCGTGGATGTCATTGTGCTGCGTTACAACAAAGAGGGCGGTGCCGAACGGGCCCAGAACTTCTCGGATGTTCCCATCATCAATGCCGGCGACGGTCCCGGCCAGCATCCCACCCAGGCCCTGCTCGATCTGTACACCATCAAAAAACGCTTTGGTCACATAAAAGATCTCACCATCGCCCTGGTGGGAGACCTGATCAACGGCCGTACGGTACGCAGCCTGAGCTATTTTCTGGCCAAGCACTACGCCGTGGGTCGGGTTTTTCTGGTCTCTCCACGAGAAACGCGCATGCGTCAGGACATCAAGGATTACTTCGACAAGTACCAGGTCCGTTGGGAGGAGGTCGATGATTTGGCGCCCATTTTGGGCGATGTGGATGTGATCTATCAAACCCGCGTGCAGCGCGAACGCTTTGCCGACAACCCGCAGGTCTACGAGGCGGTCATCAACGCCAGCGAGCGGTTGATCATCGATGAGAGCACCCTGGCCCGAATGAAACCCGAGGCCATCGTTATGCACCCGCTGCCGCGCATTACCGAAATCAGCTACAGTGTCGACAAAGATCCGCGCGCCATCTATTTCGAACAGGCCCAGAACGGGCTCTTTATCCGTATGGCGTTGCTGAAAATGCTACTGACATAGGTGCCTTATACCAGAGTATGGAGATTGCCACGGCCTTGCAGGCCTCGCAATGACGTCATGGGGGCGCCATCCCTCTACACTGTCATTGCGAGCGAGTGCAGCGAGCGCGGCAATCTCAGCGGTACTCACAATGACGGCGTTGTGACTGTTCATTGCGAGAAGTGGATGCGACGACGTTTTCCCACAATTGGTGGCATGCTTATCCGCCTCTGGCGGACAATCTCCCGGGGCAGGCCCGTTTCAATGACCCCAGCAGGCAATGGAAGGATGAGATTGGTTGGATCTTTCATTGGTCGGGGCAACACCCTAACCGTTGCAGCCCCAGCAATAAGGAGGGGGTCAATCCCCGTTTAAGAAATTATTCTCAATAATCTTGCCCAGCTCGGAGGAACGCTGAGTGGCCGCCTCGACCGCGTTGATCAACGTAGTCCGCAACCCTCCCTTTTCGAGGGTGTGCAGGCCGGCGATGGCAGTACCGCCGGGGGAGGTGACCCGGTCTTTCAACTGGCCGGGGTGCTCGCCGGTTTCCTGCAGCATCTTGGCCGCCCCCAAAACGGTCTGGGTGGCCAGAAAGTGGGCGTCGGGGCGCGACAGCCCCATCTTGACGCCGGCGTCGGCCATGGCGTCCACGATCAGAAAAATATAGGCCGGCCCACTGCCGCTCAAGCCGGTAATGGCGTCCATCAATTCATTTTCGTCGATAAAGACGCTCTTGCCCACCGAGTCGAAAATCTCCTTGGTCAAATCGATGTCACCCGGCTCAACGTGCTGGCCGGCGGCGATGGCGGTGGCGCCCGCTTGCACACTGGCGCAAATATTGGGCATCACCCGCACCAGGCGAAGATGTTTGTTGACCTTCTGCTCGATTGCGGCCAGCGGCACGCCCGCAGCAATGGAGATAATCAGTTTAGACTTGTCCAAGGCCGCGCTGGTCTCTTTGAGTACGGCCGCCATGATCTGCGGTTTGACGGCGTAGATGATGATATTGGCCGCCTCGACCGCCTCGAGGTTCTGCTTGGTCACCTGCACGCCGTAATTTTTTTGAAGATGATCCAATTGACGCTGGCGCACATCGGTGCAGATGAGTTTATTAGGATCGGCGGTTTTGGATTTCACCAGCCCGCTCACGAGGGCCTCGCCCATGTTGCCAACCCCTAAGACGGCGATAATTTTGTCTTTGAGCATAACGGTAACGTTCCTAATTCATGGTCGCTTTGAAAGATAATTATCGAGCTGCTGTATGCCAAATTCTATATTCGATGGCCAAGATGCTTTGACCCTAACCATACATCAATTTTGCCGACATCATCGATCATCATCCAAGCGATTAAATCGTCATTTTCTCCTACGCAAAACGCCTGGTTGAGCGCGGGGTCGTAGCAACCACCGCTTTCCAAATCGGCGAAATCGGTCATTATCTTGATCCTTGAATCAATGCTCGGTTAACCAAAATCCACATAGAACAGGCTGGATCGATAAACAAAAATGGCGGAAGTGCATGGGAATCGAACCCACCCGGGACGGTGTTAGCGCCCCACACCGGATTTGAAGTCCGGGAGCCCCACCAGTGAGCTGCGCACTTCCGCGGAAACAAAGCAACCATAACGGATCGGTTTTCTTTCTGTCAATAATTTTGTATAATAAAAAGTTGGTGATAACCCTCTCGATTTTGAAGATTTTCAAGACTCACCCAAAGGACGATTTCCAATGAATTGTGGCAAGAAGTCGCTATGTGAGCAAGTATTCGGGCAAATGTTGAATCCGCCTGAAAAGGAAACGGCAATTGATCGCTTACTTTGATTGCTTTTCCGGCATCAGCGGCGATATGACACTGGGCGCTTTGGTCGATCTGGGCATTCCGATCGATTGGCTGGACCAGCAACTATCGGAGGTGCCCATCGAAGGCTATCACCTATCCGTGAAAAAAGTGATGGATCATGGTATTTGCGGCTCGAAAGCGCAGGTGCGGATTGACGAATCTCCCGCAAAAAGCCGACACTGGCCTGAAATTAAAAACCTAATTGAATCAAGTCGGTTAATTGAAAAAGTTAAACATTTAAGTTTACGTATATTCGAGCGTCTGGCGCAATGCGAAGCGGCCATTCACGGTGTCGATGTGAACCAGGTGCATTTTCACGAAGTGGGCGCCGTGGATGCCTTGGTGGATATCATCGGCACGGCCATTTGCATCGATCGACTGGGCATCGAAACGGTTGTGGCCTCGGCCATTCCCCTGGGCCGGGGATTTACCACCTGCCAACACGGCACGCTTCCGCTGCCGGCCCCGGCCACGGCAGTGTTGCTGAAAGATGTCCCCGTTTTTGGCACCGAAATTGATCAGGAGCTGGTCACGCCCACGGGCGCAGCCATCATCACCACCCTGGCGCGGGCGCATGGCCCCATGCCGCCCATGCGGATTCAATCCATAGGCTACGGGGCCGGGTCACGCCGGTTCGACGCCCAACCCAACTTGCTGCGCATCTTTTTAGGCCAATCCGTCGGCGGCGAAGCCAGGCTTTCAAATTCCGCCATTTCAGAGCGGGTGGCCGTGGTCGAAACAACTTTAGACGATATGAACCCGGAACTGTTCGGCCATCTCATGGATCGGCTCTATGCCGACGGCGCCCTGGATGTGACCTGGCAGCCCGCCTATGGCAAAAAAAATCGACCAGCCACTATCGTGTCGGTAATCTGCCCGGTGGATCTGCGCGACCGTGTTGTTAAGCGATTATTATCGGAAAGCACAACGATTGGCGTGCGCCACACGGAAATGGCCCGATGCGAGCTGCCGCGCGAAACCGTCTCGGTTGAAACGCCCCTGGGGCCGATTGCCGCCAAGCGCATTACCGAACTGGACGGCACGCAGCGGCTGACACCGGAATATGAAGCTTGCCGCCAAATTGCCCTTGACCGCAATATGCCCTTGCGGCGGGTCTACGATATCGTTCAGCGGACGCTGGGCAATGAATCGACCGAATCCGATCAAGAGAATCCTTAAACCCGCGCTAATGCTTCATTTCCGTAAGGAGCGTGTACAGCACAGTTGACAGCAACATATAAAGGCCGATGACTAAAAAATTCGATCTCATTCATTTTGCCGCCACCGGGGCCTATTCCGGGAAGGCACCCTGGATGCCCGGCACTTTCGGCAGCCTGACGGCCTTGCCGCTCTGTTTTGTGTTTGCATCCCTGCCGATTGTGCCGGCGATGGTTGTGCTGGTGCTCTTTATCGTCGCTGCGATCTACATCGCCGGCCAAGAGGAGAAAAACCTGCAACGCACAGATCCGGGTTCCATCGTCATCGACGAGTGGGCTGGGATGCTGACCGCTTTTCTGGCCGTCGATTGGTCATTTTCGACCGCCCTGGCCGGGTTTGTGCTGTTTCGGATCTTCGACATTCTCAAACCCTTTCCCATCCGCCAAGTCGAACAACGCCTCAAAGGCGGCGTGGGGGTCGTGGCCGACGACCTGTTGGCAGGCTTGATGTCCAATGCTGTTTTGCAAGTTGTGACAGCCATTGCTTCTGGTGTGGATTTTTTGGGATAGTCAATTTTTATCGTACCATACCATTTCTTGACATTGCGAGGAACGCCGTAACGCGCCAATCCCCGAAGCCCCATTGAGGTTGCGGCGATCGTTGCACTCGCTCGCGATGACAATGAAGAGGCATCGTGGTAACACGACCCATCTTTTCGTACAGCGGCCAATCTCCAACCCTTTTGATTTGGGTTGACAGCCACACCATTTCGGCATAGGTTTCGCACAACCATCTATTGAGAAGGCTATTTTGAAAACCGCTGACACCACTGATTCAAAGAAAAAATCCAAGGCCAAGGGCAAGCTGCGCGAGAACATCGAAGCCATTGCCGTGGCAATCATCCTGGCCCTATTTATCCGCACCTTCATCGTGCAGGCCTTTAAAATTCCTTCTGGCTCTATGGAGGACACCCTGTTGATCGGCGACCACATCCTGGTCAACAAGTTCATCTACGGCGTCAAGGTGCCTTTCACCGAGCTTACCGCCATCCCCATTTCCGATCCCGAGCGGGGCGACATCGTGGTGTTCCGCTACCCCGAAGAGCCGGATAAAGATTTTATCAAACGCGTGGTGGGCATCGGTAGTGACCAGGTGGAGATCAAGGACAAAACCGTTTTCGTCAACGGTGAAAAGGTGGCATCCGATTTTACAAAATTCACCGACAGCAACGTCATCCCCAATCGGTTCAGCCATCGCGACAACTACGGTCCCATCACCGTGCCTGAAGACCACATATTCGTGATGGGCGATAACCGTGACAACAGCCACGACAGCCGTTTTTGGGGTTTCGTGAAACTTTCGGCTGTAAAAGGCGAGGCATTTTTGATTTACTGGTCGTGGAACAAGGGTGAAAAAAGCGTCCGCTGGGGACGCATCGGGAATGTAATACGATAGTCCAGCAACCGGCATAAAGGCCGTTTAACAGGTTTCGGCGTGATCACCCGCCGCCATTGCGTGGCCTATCCCACCCCTAAGACTTGACAATGATTGAAAAATAGCTGTATTCTCGCCTTCATATCAAAAAAACAACCCCCAAGCTGAGCCGTCTAATACTTCCCCTATCCAAATTCAAAGGAGGCGACATGCTTCAACGATTATTCAAAAAGAGCAACCAGAAGGGCTTTACGCTGATTGAGCTATTGGTGGTGGTGGCGATAATTGGCATTTTAATGGCAATTGGTATTTCCAATTATCTTCAATATAGATCAGCAGGGGCCGATCAGGCCGAATTGGCTGTTGCATCTGATTTTCTCACTTTGGCGTTAGCTCAAGTCGCAGACTCTAACGCGGGGGGCGCATTTGGACAAGGTAGCCTACCAGACGGTTTTGTAATCGATACGTCAGCAACAACCCCTTATACCATTGCCGGTACGATTACTTTACTCGCTGACGGGACTATCGACGGTACTCAGGCCTCAACCAGCGTGACCTTTACACACTCTGGTGGGACCGCACTGAATGCGGTCGTACAAGCCGATGCAAATAATAATCCCCAAGTGGTTCAACAATAATTACAGCACAACAGTGGGTTTATGAGGCACGCGATGTGACAATGGCAAATACCACTGATTGAACCATCCGCGCCGAACATTGCGCCGGGTGTTAAAAATGGTTTTTATAATTTGCTATTGTTACTAATAGCGAGCCCGGCAATCTCTTTGGTAGCCGCGTGCAACCTTCGTTCCTGTTCGAAATAAAGCCCAAAAACTCTTTCTAGAGATTGCCCGCCAGCGGCGGACAAACCCGCCACACCACCGGCGGGTATACTTCGTCGCGATGCTTCTCGCGATGAACAGCCAGGGCAGGGGTGCTTTTCAGCGAGGAATAGTTGTTGGGTTAACCCAAGACATTAATCAGGTTACTTACAGCACCACTCCAACGCCAATCCATACCCCTTCACCCCCAGCCCGACTACACGCCCGGTCACCACGTCGGCCAGATAGGAATGGTGCCGAAAGGCCTCGCGCTTGTAGACATTGGAGATATGCACCTCGATGATGGGGCAGGTGAGCGCCAGTAGGGCGTCGCGGATGGCGATGCTGGTGTGGGTGTAGGCGCCGGGATTGATAATGAGACCGTCGTACCCCCCCCGCAGGGTCTGGATTTTATCGACGATGGCCCCTTCGTGATTGAACTGGAAGCTCTCCACAACAACCCCCAGAGCCTCGCCCTTGGCCATTAATTCAGCATCCACGGCATCCAGAGTGGTGCTGCCGTAGATCTCCGGTTCGCGGGTACCCAGCAGGTTGAGGTTGGGGCCGTGGATAACGCAGATTTTTTTCATGTGTTGCGCCTTTTGCAGTATAATTTGTGCTGGATAGGCTATTTTCGTGCTATCCCCATTATGTGGTAGGTCTTTTCGGAGATTGCCACGGCGCTGACGCTCCTCGCAATCACAGCTTGGGGTATCATGCCTCTAAACTGTCATTGCGAGCGAATGCAGTGAACGTGACTTGTCCGCCGTTTTTTATGGCGGGCAATCTCGATTGTTGAATGCGCATGATCTCAGGCGAAAGTGCGAATGGATCCCTTCGGGTCTGAGTCAATTTGGATGTTTGATTCAGCCCTATCTTGCTGACATCTCTTTCCAGTCTGGATTAACGCTCTCGATCAATACGATTTTTTTCGACCGTGAGCCGGCCTTGATCTGTTTTTCACGCTCAATTGCTGCAAGGATATCTTTTAACAATTCAAAATAGACAAGTTTTTGAATGTTATATTTGGCCGTGAAGCTATTCTGAATGACCTTTTTTTATGTTCGTAAACTCGTTTCGGGAGATTGCTCGTCACGCCCGTGTACAGCACCGTCTGGTGTTTGTTGGTCATAATGTAAACAAAATATATCGGTTCGTTGTGTGACAATGGCCTGCTTTTCCGGATTCGGGTAACGCCTACCGACGGCGGATGAACTTCGTTGCAAATGCTCATCGCAATGACTGATTAGGCTACTTCGGAGATTGCTTCGTCACTATCGTTCCTCGCAATGACAGGTTGAACGCCATGCCTTTACATTGTCATTGCGAGCGAGCATAGCGAGCGTGGCAATCTCTCGTGTCCCATCACGCCATTGCGGGCGAGTGAAACGAGCGCGGCTTGTCTGCCGTTTCTGTAGCGGGCAACCTCAGCTTCTGCCAACAATTACCTCTAGCCCTTTCATGCAGTCACCCTCGGAGATTGCACGCCAGAGGCGGATAAACTTCGCCGCAAAGCTCCTCTCAATGGCAGATCGGGGTACTGATAACCAATCATCGCTCTATTTTTTTTGCTTCCCACCATCGATAACCGCCCTGAACGCCGCAATGGTCTGCTTGTAATCGTCCGTGCCGTAAATGGCAGACCCGGCCACCAAGGCATCGGCGCCGGCATCGTGAACATCGGCGATGGTTTCGAGATTGACACCGCCATCCACTTCGATGAGCACATCCAAGCCGCGGTCATTGATGATCTTGCGAAGGGCGCGAATCTTGCTCAAGCAATTGGGAATGAACTTCTGTCCGCCGAAACCGGGGTTGACGCTCATCACCAGCACCAGGTCGGTGTACTCCAGCACCCAGTCGATGGCCGATATGGGCGTGGCCGGATTGAGCACCACGCCGCATTGCGCACCCAGGCCGCGGATAGCGGACAAGGTGCGGTTGAGATGCGCGCAGACCTCGGCGTGCACGGATATCAGAGAGGCCCCGGCACGGGCAAACTTCTCGATGTAGCGATCCGGATCGCTGATCATCAGGTGCACGTCCAGGGGCAGGTGCGTGATGCGCTGAACCGCTTCCACCACCAGCGGCCCGATGGTGATGTTGGGCACGAAGTGGCCATCCATGACGTCCACGTGAATCCAGTCGGCCCCGGCATCGGTAACCGCCTTGACCTCCTCACCCAGTTTCGAGAAATCGGCCGATAAAATCGATGGTGCGATGATCGCCATTATAGGTTCCCTTTTTGCAAAAGATAGTTGGCTCGCAAGTTTGAGGCGCGAACCACGTAGGTGGTATCGGTAACGATATGGCTGTGAACATACTGTCAGGGTGGTTTCAAGTCAAAGGAAAATCGCCATAGGCGTTTGAACTTAAACAACGATCTTGCTACGATGTTTATCAGCAAACCATTCCAGATGAGGTCATCATGCCTTTTGCCAAAACCAGCCGCATCACCCTGGCTTTCGAGACCTTCGGTGATGATTCCCACCCGGCCCTGTTGCTCATCATGGGGCTCGCCACCCAAATGATCGGCTGGCCGGATTCGTTTTGCCGCATGCTGGCCGAGCGGGGTCTTTACGTGATTCGATTCGACAACCGCGACTGCGGCCTGTCGAGCAAATTCGACCACCTGGGTGTGCCCGACGTGGTCAAATTGACCGCTGCGGCTAGCGCCGGCAAGAAGGTCCAGCCGCCATACCAGCTCACCGACATGGCTGCCGACGGTATCCTGCTGCTCGATCATCTGGGGATCGAAGCGGCGCATGTGTGCGGGCTCTCCATGGGCGGCATCATTGCCCAAATCATGGCCCTCAATCATGCCGACCGCCTGAGGAGCCTGATCTCGATGCAGTCAACCACCGGTGAAATGGATCTGGAAGGGGCCCGGCCGGAAGCGACCAAAGCTTTAATGTCGATGCCGCCGCTCAACCGCGAAAAATACCTCGACCACATGGCCTGGGTGTATGGCGCCTTTTCGGGCGGCTCCGCGGCCTATGACGCGGTATTTCAACGCCGGCTCTCCGCGGCGGCCTACGATCGCGCCTTTTACCCCATTGGGTTTACACGCCAGATGGCGGCCATTCTGGCCACGCCCGGGCGTCGCAAAGCACTATCAAATATAAAAACCCCCTCATTGGTGCTGCACGGTGACAGCGATTCCCTGCTCACCCTGGCCCACGCCCGTGATACGGCCGACGCCATTTCCAACGCCCGGCTGGTGGTTGTGCCACAGCTGGGGCACGGCATGGCCTATCCCAGTTTATGGCCCGAGATGGTGGCGGCGATCGCCGATCATGTGTTTCGGATCTGATTCGGGGAGATTGCCCACCAGAGGCGGGCAATCTCCGACGCGGAAATCTGAAAAAGTCGCTCTGGGAATTTTTAACAACGCAATCCCAACGAGCCAACTACCCGTGACGGTGGGGCAACTTGCCGTGGGAATGGACGTGAAAATGGGGGTGCAGGTGGTGCTCGGCCTCGAGGTTGATACGGCCGTTTTCCAGGGTAACCACTTTATTGGTGAGGGTGTTCAGCAGCTCCAGGTCGTGTGAAATGAGAATGTAAGCCGCGTCGATGCCGCTTAATATCTCCATGATTCTGTCACGCGTACGGCTGTCGAGTCCCGTGGCCGGTTCGTCGAGCAGCAACACCTCGGGGTGCATGGCCAGAATCGTGGCCAGGGCCACCAGCCGTTTTTCGCCACCGGAAAGCTTGTGGGTGATGCGGTCGCGGTATTCACCCAGCCCCAGTGATCGCAGCGTGGCTTCGGCCACGGCAACCGCCTCATCCGGAGCTTTGCCCAGGTTGAGCGGCCCGAAGGTGACATCTTCGATCACCGTGGGGTTAAAGAGCTGGTCATCGGAATCTTGAAACAGGAGGCCGATTTTACTGCGGGCCTGGTGCCACTCTTTCTCTTTGTGCACCGGACGTCCGAACAACTTCACCGATCCGGCGGTCGGCTTCAAAAGTCCCATGATCAGGTGAAAAAGGGTGGTTTTGCCGCTGCCGTTGGGCGCCACCAGACCGATCTGATCCCCGGCAGCCACGGTGAGGTCCAGGGCGTCGAAAACCGGCTCCCGGCCGGGGTAGGCAAAATGAATTTGTTCAAGTTCGATCAATGCGCCGGTCATTCTTAAAGTTCCAAGGCGGCAAGGGTGGATAAGGTGTGGCGCCATCTTACGCAATTGCCTCAGGGGCGTCAATGCCGCATTAACACCGCGTCATTTCAAAGGGGGAGACAACAGTGGAGATTCGAACGCACCAACAAACAGATGCCGCTTTATGCGGCCAAGCGGTTGAAGTATCGGAAGGAAAAGCGCGAATAAATTTCAAGGCCCTGCCGTCCATGGCCGTCGACGACAGCGGGCTGACCCATGGTGGTTTCGTTTTCGGTTTGGCCGACTATACCGCCATGCTGGCCGTCAACCACCCCCATGTGGTGCTGGGCGGGGCTGAAGTGAAATTTCTCAAACCGGTCAAGACCGGCGATTCACTCGAGGCCGAGGGCGTTGTACAAGCACCCGCGCAAGGCAAAAAACGGGTGGTCGATGTGGTCGTGCATCGCGCAAAAGAGGCTGTATTTAAAGGGGAATTTGTCTGCTTCGTGCTGGATCGGCACGTTTTGGCGGTGGAGTAGGGAGAGGCTGGGTTCATCAAAGCGACTACTGCGCTGATTAGGATCGCTTCCAATGAGAGCGGGCGTTAAAGGCGTCCCGTCTTTGTCATTGAGAGATGCCTTGCGGCGAAGTTTATCCGCCGCCGGCGGGCAGCCACCGAGGGCGTTTAGCTCATAAGCCTATCCTGTCCTTATCATCACCCTTCTCCTCAAATCCCCCCTTGAGGGGGGCAGGGGGGTGTCGACCACTTCCGAAGCCCCACACTGTTCATTGCGACAAAGTTTACCGGCGTTCGGCGGGCAACCTGCTGTGTTTGCAGACAGGATATAGGAGATTAACGCGGCTAAAACGCACCCAGCTGGCAGGGTGATATTTTAACGCCCATGGTTTCACAAGCAGCGGCCACGGCCATGCGCGGCAGGTCCTGCTGGTCGGCGATCGCCCAGCAAACGGCACACGCGATGCGACCATTTTGCACCTTATTTTCAATGGCGGTACGCAAGATTTCCGACACCGTTTCGACCGGCTTGACCACCTTTTTATCGGGCTGATACCCGAAAAGGCCCAACTGACAGCGATTGATGCGGACACCCATCAAATCCATTGTTTTGCCCACCTGGTCGGGCGCAACCGACAGTGCTTCGGCAATGGCGTGCGCTTTGGCACAGGTGAGCCGTCCCTCTTTTTGCCGGGCGTCGATTTTCGCCGACAGGGTTGGGTCAGGGGTCTGGTCAGTACCATGTCTTTGTTTGATTTCATCTAAACTTTTTGTCATTTAATTATCTTTAATTACAGTTGGTTAAATGTTAAGGCTAACGTTTTTTATTAAACCCTTTCCAGACCCAGCGCGCGCACCAAAATACCACGATCGGCCCCAAGCCCCAAACGATAAAGGGCTTGATGTTCACGCTTCGCCAGGGCTCGAAATAGACCAACGTTCCCAACCCCCAGAGCAAAGAGGCGGCAAGCGCCATACGCAGTTTGCCCCCGGGCAACCCCGGCAACCGGGGCCGGATGTATTTTACCGCCGGCCGGCCGGACTGGCGCGACGTCATTCTGGGAATAAAAAAAATCCCCAGCAAAATAACGGCGATTAGAAGGATTTCCTGGAATCCAGACATCACGACCCGTCTCGGCTTGTCCCGGCGGTGCTTGTTGGCATGGCAAGGTGATGTAGCACACTCCTACTTTGGGTGCAATCACCCAGAATTGGCTAAATTCGGTTACATCCTGCGTAGGGTGGCCGCTATAAGCGTCGTCAAAACTACTTGAGTCATTTGACCCCTTTACGCTATAAATCATAGATTCGATGAAGCTCAATATGTGAATACACACCGATCCGCTGACGCTACCAGCAAAGAAAGGATTGTCCTCATGCCCAAAATGCAAATCGTCAGTACCGGCCGTTACTTGCCCCCGCGCATCGTCACCAATGAAGAGCTTTCGCGATGGATGGACACCTCGGATGAATGGATCCAACAACGCACCGGGATCGTTCAGCGCCATTGGGTGCCTGAAGCGGGCGGGGTGGGAAGTTCGGACCTGGGGCTTGAGGCGGCTAAAATCGCCTTGCAGCGCGCCGGCTGGAGCGTGGACGATGTCGATTTCGTTATCTTCGCTACCATGACCCCCGACATTTTCCTACCCGGTTCCGGGTGCCTGATGCAGGAGAAGCTGGGCATGGGCGACACCCCGACCCTGGACATCCGCCAGCAGTGCACCGGCTTTTTATACGCCCTGGCCGTGGCCGACGCCTTCATCCGCGTCGGGGCCTATCAACGCATCCTGTTGGTAGGGGCCGAGGTTCACAGTACCGGCCTCGACATCTCCACCAAGGGTCGCGACGTTGCGGTCATTTTCGGCGACGGTGCCGCAGCCGTCTGTATCACGGGGCTGCAGACCAATGATGAGGTGGGGCTGCTATCTTCCGTACTGCACGCTGACGGTAAGTTGTCGGGCAGTCTCATGGTCGAAGGACCGGCTTCGCGTGACAATCCGCGCATTGACCACGCCATGCTCGACCAGGGCCGCCATCTGCCCGTCATGGATGGACGCACGATATTCAAAGAAGCGGTGCGGCGCTTACCGCAGGCGGCCGCAAAGGCGCTGAAACAGGCTGGTCTCGGTGCCGATGAAATCGACCTGTACATTCCTCATCAAGCCAACCTGCGGATCAACCAGGCCTTTGCAAAAGCGATGGGGTTGCCTGAGGAAAAGATCTTCAACAACATTCAAAAATATGGCAACACCACTGCCGCCACTATCCCCCTGGCGCTGGACGAAGCCATTGAACAGGGGCGCGTGGGCCCCGGCAACACCATAATGTTTTTCGGATTGGGGGCGGGGCTGACCTGGGGCGCCAGTGTTTACCGCTGGAGCGGGGATACGCCGGTTAGGCTCTAAATTTAGCCTAAGTTCGGCCAACGCCCCTTGCGTAGCATATCGATATAAAAGTTTTGGATGAGATCGGCATTGGCGGTTTCGGGTCCCTGGGAGGTGTTTGCTTGCGCCATCTGCCCGCGGATGCCCCCGGCCATCTTCTTGCCCAGTTCGACCCCGAACTGATCGAAAGGGTTGATGCCCCAGACAAAGGCCTCGAACACGGTGCGGTGCTCGTAAAAGGCCAGCAGCTGGCCGATGCTCTCCGGGGTGAGGTCCGCCAACACGATGGTGGAGGAGGGGCGGTTGCCGTCGAAGCGTCGCGCCGGGTCATCGGAGTTCTTGCCCAAAGCCAGAGCCATGGGTTGCGAAATCAAATTAGCCCACAGCTCCTGATGATTGCTGACACCCTGCGAGGTGAGGTCGGAATCGCTCTGCTGAGGACGCAATGCACCGATGAAATCGATGGGAAAGGGACGTCCCTGGTGGGCCAGTTGAAAAAACGAGTGCTGGGCATTGGTGCCGGGTTCCCCAAAAATGGGCACCCCGGCGTCAATCGCCAGTGGGCTCCCTTCGGCCGTTACCGCCTTACCGTTGCTCTCCATGCTCAGTTGCTGAATATGAGCCACCAGCCGCATAAGAGTGGAGGAGTAGGGGATGACGGCCTGTGCGTTGTAACCCAAAAAGTTGTAATTCCAGATAGATATCAGTGCCGCCGTGAGTGGCAGGTTATGTTCGGCCTCAGCGGTTAGGGTATGCTGATCCATCTGCTCGGCGCCTTTTAGAAAACGCTCGAAACGGTCGTACCCCAGGTAAAGGCTCAACGGCACGGCCCCCACCGCCGAAGAGACACTGTAACGGCCGCCGATAAAATCAAACATGTTAAACGAGGCCAGGGCAGGGTTGTTGGGGTCGTCGCCAGGGCTGCCCTTGGCCGTAACGGTCACCAGGTGCTTCAGGGGATCGAGCCCGCGGTCGCGCATAAATTGGGTGGCCAGATTGGCATTGGCCAGGGTTTCTACGGTGGTGTAACTTTTTGAAACCACCACCCACAAGGTGGTTTCAGGGTCGATGGCCCCGATGACGGCCCTGAAATTGTCGATATCGACATTGGAAAGAAAGTGAAGCCGCAGGCCTTTGTCGGCCGAGCTTTGCAGCGCCCTGGCCACGAACTCAGGGCCCAGGTAGGAGCCGCCGATACCGATCACCACCACATGCGCGAACCGTTTTCCAGTACTGCCACGCAACGTCCCGCCATGGACCTGCTCGCAAAAGCGCTTGACCGCCTTCCGGATGGACCTGATCTCGGTCATCACATCCTGCTGGTCGACCCAAACCGGTTGGTCGTCGAAGCGGCGACAGGCCGTGTGCAAGGCCGCGCGCCCCTCGCTCGGGTTGACGATGTCACCTGAAACCATTTTCGCAAAACTCGCATTGACCTGACGGACTGCAGCCAGACTGTAAAGCAGTGCCATGGTCTCGGACACGACCCGCTGCCGTGAATAATCGTAAAACAGTCCACCGCCGCGCAGTGAGCAGGTGGCCAGCCGCTCGGGGTCCTGGAGCAAGTTTTTCAAGTGCCGGCGGCTTTGATTCATCTCGGCCGCATGATCCTGGAGATCTTTCCACTGGGGCAGGGCGTTGACCTGGGTCTCACTCATCGCTGCTCTCCGTGAACCATCCTGCTATCTCACAGCAGGGGAATTATGATAAGATGGCGGTGAGCCAAAAAAATGCACCGCTGGTCAAGGATGGGTTTTCATGCGTAAACTGTTGCATATGTTGATGGCTATCGCGTTTGTGACGATATCGGCCTGCGCCTCCCCGACGTCTCAATCCTTCAGAACCGCATCGCAAGCGACGCCAGCACCGGAGATTGTCAAACAGAAGGTCTGGGTGCCGGGGTACTGGAATCAACAGGGCGTGTGGGTGCCGGGAAAATGGCAATAGCGCCATAATTTGTCGGCCTTTGCTGGCCCACCGCTAAGCGTCACACGGCGGTTTTAAGTCAGCTGTTGCGTGAACAAGAGACCGTACCGGTCAACAGAGTGTGAATCTGGTCCAGTGCCCGGCAACGGTTGATGCAACGGGGAAAAGCGGACCGCAGCTCGCACCCCTGGCAGGGGCTTTTGGACAGGTATCCGATATCGAAGTCATAACGATATTGAATGGGCTGTAAAGAGCGCCGAGGTGTCGCTCTGTCGGCATCGTGCAGGTTACCCGGTGACTGGCCGCAAGAGGGCCGGCTGTCGGTCGGCTGCCGTGAAGGTTTATCTTTCGATTTCATAAATACAAGTCGATCTATATCCATTTCGATTACGCAATCTTAAAAATTAACATATTCTAACCCATGAAACAAGGCGGTTGGTTGGTAAGTGCTGGTTTATTTATTTTCCATTGACGTCACATTTTTTCCTATTTATAGTCGGCTCAATCATGAATAGACGCTATTTTATAACCCGGGCGGCCATCCTGTTTGCAGGGGGGACCATATCGCAACCACTCGGTATGGTGCAACAGCTTCCAGCCGGCTTGAAACGGGTTTTCGGACTTGCCACGGCCTCGGCCGAACCACTGCCCCCGCTCTGTGAGTTTGATGACAATCTAAGCTGCCCCGGCCACGCGGCAACCGCCCCGGGCAACCACCCCGGCCGTCCGGGCGCGTATCCCACCAATCCGAAAGCCTATGAACGTAAAATGCAGGCATTCGACAGACCGCACAAAGAAGACATCCAGCTTGACCGCAAGAACCTGCACCTGCTCAATCTGTGCAAACGCCGCTTCGATAGCGTTAAAAGCGTGGTGGGATTCTCCAACCTCTACTTGCTCAGCTTCGATGATGCCATCCGCGTAGCGGGCAGCTATTCCCAGGTGGGGTCTTTCAGCACCGAGGAGCTGGCTTTTCTGGAACGTCTTTTCTATATGGACGCTTCCAGCTTAGGATTTTATGGCTACAAGCCCATCAGGCAGCTGACCCAAGATATCGACAAAAAAGAGGTGGTTAGAATTCCCGGATCGGCCAGTTACCTGTTCAAGGGGCATGCCGACAAGGTCTATCAGCGCATCCGCAAAGATATCGGCGATAAGGCAATCCTCACCTCCGGCGTTCGAAATGTGGTCAAGCAGTTCCACCTGTTCCTCTCCAAGGCCGTGGCCTGCGACGGCAACCTCTCCCTAGCCTCGCGCTCCATTGCACCACCGGGGTACTCCTACCACGGCGTCAGTGATTTCGACATCGGTCAGGTGGGATACGGGGTTGACAATTTCTCGGAACGGTTCACCGAGACCGAGGTCTATCAGGCCCTTCTCAAACTCGACTACATTCGGCTGCGATACCCCCAGAAAAACCGCCTAGGTGTGCGTTATGAACCGTGGCACATTCAGGTGGGCCCCGTCTGATCGTTCCAAACCAGATTGACGACCAACAACATTGCAGGGATCGCCCCATGCGAACAGGCATCGGTTACGATATTCATCGGCTCGTTTCGGGACGCAAACTCGTTCTGGGCGGCGTGACGATACCTTTTGACAAGGGTTTGGAAGGTCATTCGGATGCCGATGTGCTGCTGCACGCCATTTGCGACGCGTTGCTCGGTGCGGCCGGACTGGGTGACATCGGCCAGCATTTCCCGGATGATGATCCCGCCTATGCCGGTATCGACAGCGCGGCGCTGCTTGAACGCACCTGTCATCTGCTGCGCCGGCATCACTATAAGATCGTCAATATCGACAGCACCATCTTCGCCCAGGCCCCCAAGCTGGCGCCGCATCGTGATGCCATGCGCCGACGCATTGCCCAGATCGTTGACCTCGAGCTAGACTGCATTAATATTAAAGCCACAACCACCGAAAGGCTGGGGGTGATTGGCCGCCATCAGGCCATGGCCGCCATGAGCGTGGTCACGCTGAAAGCCTCCCGCCCGCCGCAACCATCAACACCTTGAAAAAGCAGCAAAAGGCCGATGACCATTCGCATCTACAACACACTCTCGGGACGCAAGGAACCCTTCACGCCGCTTACGGAAAACCAGGTAAAGATGTACGTCTGCGGCCCCACGGTATACGATTCCAGCCACATCGGGCACGCCCGCTCGGTGGTGGTGTTCGATATGGTCGCCCGCTATTTTCGCGACTCGGGCTTCGAAGTCACCTATGTGCGCAACTTCACCGATGTCGATGACAAAATCATCCGTCGCGCCAACGAGCTCGGGTTAGCGCCTGAAACCCTGGCTGTCACCTACATCGATGAGTTTCACGAGGACATGGATGCTCTCAATGTGGAGCGGGCCACCCATGAACCCCGCGCCACGCAATATATCGATCAAATGGTCACCTTTATCGAGCGTCTCATCGAAGCCGACCTGGCCTATGCCGTGGACGGCGATGTCTTTTATGCGGTGGAACGCTTCGGACCCTACGGCAAGCTATCAGGCAGGCGCCTGGAGGATATGTCCGCCGGCGCGCGCGTGGACGTGGACCAACGCAAACGCAATCCCTTCGATTTCGCCCTCTGGAAGAGTGCCAAGCCCCAGGAACCCGCCTGGCCCAGTCCCTGGGGACCGGGACGCCCCGGGTGGCATATCGAATGTTCGGCCATGAGTTCTCACCTGTTGGGAACCACCTTCGATATCCACGGCGGCGGAAAAGACCTCATCTTCCCGCACCACGAAAACGAAATCGCCCAATCCGAAGGCGCCACCGGGGCCACTTTCGCCCGCTACTGGATGCACAACGGTTTCGTCAATATCGATCACGAGAAGATGTCAAAGTCCCTGGGCAACTTTCTGCTCATCAGGGATGTGCTCACCCAGCATCATCCCGAAGCGGTGCGTCTTTTTCTACTCTCTAACCATTACCGCAGCCCCATTGACTACACCGCCCAAAATTTGGTGGAAGCCGAGACCGGGCTCGAGAAGATCTACACCACCCTCAAGCGGCTGAACGACGCTCTGAAAGATGTGCCGGACAAAGCCGTCGCCACCGCCACGGACCGCATCTATGATCGTTTTCGCGAATCCATGGATGACGATTTCAACTCCGCTCAGGGGATCGGCGTGTTGTTTGAGACCATTCGCACTGTAAACCGGCTGTTGGATGAACACCCCACAGCGCTTGCAACCGAGATCCTGTCCGAAGCCTTGGAGCTCAAAGCCGCCATCGAGCGCATGGGGGCCGTGCTGGGCGTCCCCGCCATGGACCCAGTTGAGTACTTCGACCGCAAGCAGGCCCGGGCCATGGCCGAAAAGGCGGTTGATCCAGACCAGATCAAGACCCTCGTGGCCCAGCGCAGCCAGGCCCGCAAGGAGAAAGATTGGGCCGCCGCCGACCAGATCCGCGACCAGCTGCAGGCATTGGGCGTGGCCATCGAGGACACTCCCGACGGTACGGTGTGGAAGCTGACGTGAGCCACTTCGAACTGGTCTCTCCTTTCGAGGCCAAGGGCGATCAACCCCAAGCCATTGACAAACTGAGCCGCGCACTTCGTAACGGCGCCAACCGTAGTGTGCTGTTGGGCGTCACCGGCTCGGGCAAGACCTTCACCATGGGCAAGGTGGTCGAAGCGCTCAATCGTCCCACCCTGGTCATCGCCCCCAACAAGACCCTGGCCGCCCAGCTCTACCAGGAGTTCAAAGGCCTCTTTCCCGGCAACGCCGTCGAGTACTTCGTCAGCTACTATGACTACTACCAACCCGAGGCTTATATTCCCAGTTCAGACACCTACATCGAAAAAGATTCCTCCATCAACGAGATCATCGACAAGTTGCGCCATTCGGCCACCATGAGCGTGTTGACGCGACGAGATGTACTGGTGGTGGCCAGCGTCTCGTGCATTTTCGGCCTGGGCGCTCCCGAGGATTACCTATCCATGCGCGTCGAGCTGGAAACGGGCATGACCTTGAACCGGGAGAAGCTGCTGCGCGATCTGGTGGCCATGCAATACGAACGCAACGATATCGACTTTCATCGCGGCGTCTTTCGGGTGCGAGGCGATCGGGTGGAGATCCTGCCGGCCTACGAGGAGGAGCGCGCCCTGCGAGTCGATTTTTTCGGCGACGAGCTTGAGGGTGTGTGGTGGATAGACCCGCTCAAGGGCACCGTTATCAATCGCATCCATCGCACGGCCATCTTTCCGGCCAGCCACTATGTGACCCAGAAGACGACCCAGCGCCGGGCCGTCGGCACCATCCTGGAGGAGCTAAAAGAGCGCGTCGCCCACTTTAACGACAACCGCCAGCTGATCGAAGCCCAGCGCATCGAAGAGCGCACCCGCTTCGACATGGAGATGATGCAGGAGCTGGGCTACTGCAACGGTATCGAAAACTACTCCCGTCATCTTACCGGGCGCGCCGCCGGCCAGCCGCCACCGACGCTGCTCGACTATTTTCCCGAAGATTTCCTCTTTTTCGTCGATGAAAGCCACATGGCCGTGCCGCAGCTGCGCGCCATGTATCGCGGTGACCGGTCGCGCAAGATGACGCTGGTGGAACACGGCTTCCGGCTGCCTTCGGCCCTGGACAACCGCCCCTTGAAATTCGAAGAGGTTGAGGAGCGCATGCGCCAGGTGGTTTTCGTTTCGGCCACGCCCTCGGAGTATGAACTCGAACAGAGCCGCGCCTCGGTGGTAAATTTAATCGTCCGCCCCACCGGCCTGCTGGACCCCGTGATCGTGCAGCGGCCGGCCGCCACCCAGGTGGACGATCTCTACGCTGAAATCGTCAAGCGCGTGCGCCAGAACGAGCGCGTTCTGGTAACCACGCTGACCAAACGCATGGCCGAGGATTTGACCGATTATTTCACTGACCTCAATTTAAACGTCCGCTATCTGCACTCGGATGTCAGTACCCTGGAGCGCATGGATATCATCCACGACTTGCGCATCGGCAAGTTCGACGTGCTGATCGGCATTAACCTGTTGCGGGAAGGTCTGGATTTGCCGGAGGTGTCGCTGGTGGCGATTCTCGATGCCGACAAGGAGGGCTTCCTGCGATCGGCCCGGGCGTTGATCCAAACCTTCGGCCGTGCCGCCCGCAACCTCAACGGCACCGTGCTGCTCTATGCCGACCGCACCACCAACTCCATGCGCGCGGCCATGGCCGAAACCGAGCGCCGCCGTAAAAAACAGGCCGAGTTCAATCGCATCCACGGCATCGTACCGCAAAGCATTCAAAAGGCCGTCACCACCATTTTCGATATGGAACCCAACCGGGGCAACAGCAATGGCGGTGCTTTCGAAGTGGCCGAGCAGCGGGCTGTTTACCATCGTATCGAAGATATCGAGACAACCATAAGCGATCTGGAGAGCCGCATGCAGGTAGCAGCCGACGATCTCGATTTTGAAACAGCGGCCAAATATCGGGATAAAATTAAACGCTTACAGCAAAAGATCTTGCTCAACGCATGAAATCGCCCCCACCCGCCAACCCGGCCTCGCCGGACAAGGCAGCGCTTCGCCAGCAGGTAGCCCTGGCGCCTGACGGCCCCGGGGTTTACCTGATGAAAGACGCCAGGGGCGCCGTCATCTATGTCGGCAAGGCACTCAGCCTCAAAAAGCGACTCGCATCCTATTTTTCGGCCGCCGCCCCGGGAAGTGTCAAAACCGGCATTCTGGTTCGCAAGATCCATCACTTCGACACCATCGCCACGGCCAGTGAAAAAGAGGCGCTGCTTTTGGAGGCCACCCTCATCAAACGCCACCGGCCGCGCTACAATGTGATGCTGAAGGACGACAAGAGCTACCCGTCGCTCTGTCTGGGCACATCGCACCCCTTTCCCAATCTGACCATCGTTCGCAAGACCGACCGGCGTGACGTACGCTACTTCGGCCCCTTTGCCTCGGCCCATGCCGTCAGGGAAACCCTACGGTTGATCAACAAGACCTTCAAATTGCGTAAGTGCAAAAACCGCGAATTCAGCAACCGTGAGCGCCCCTGCCTGCACTACCAGATGAACGCCTGCCTGGGGCCGTGCTGTCTGCCCGTGGATCGGGCCCTTTACCAGCGTCTGGTCAGGGAGGTGGTGCTGCTGCTCAAGGGGCGCACCCCGCAATTGGTGACCCAGATGCGACAAAAAATGCGTGTGGCCGCCGCCGAGCAGCGTTTTGAAGAAGCCGCCGATTATCGCGACAAGATCTTCGCCTTGGAAAAGACGCTACAAAAACAGGTGGCCGTCAGCACCGACGCCAAGGATCGCGACGTGGTGGGCATGACCGCCGATGACGCCCTCACCATTGTCACCCTGCTCAACGTGCGCGGCGGCCTGTTGGTAGGGTCACGGCACTATGCCTTTTCAAACGTGGTCATTCCCGCCACGGACCTGATCGAAGCCTTTGTACGCCAGTACTACCAGCGCACCCCTTTCATTGCGCCGGAAATCATCCTCCCCCTGCGTCTGGAGGCCGCACCCATGCTCGAACAGTGGCTGAGCGAAGGCGCCGGCCGCCGGGTGCGACTGATTCACCCCCAGCGTGGCCACAAACGCACCTTGCTGGAGATGGCCCGGCGCAATGCCCGCGATGAGCTGCGCGAAAGGCTCTCGCGGCAGGCGGCCGTCACAACCGCCATGGGCCAGCTGCAGCGCAGTTTGCGGCTCAATCAGTCGCCCCGGCGCATCGAGTGCTTTGACAACTCCAACCTCAGCGGCTCCAACCCAGTGGCGGGCATGGTGGTCTTTGTCGATGGTGATCCCTTCAAGAATGATTATCGTCGATTTCACCTCGAACCGGCGACCGGATCGGACGACTATGCCGCCATGGCCGAGGCCTTGCAACGCCGCTTTCAATCTGATTCGGCCCCGACAGAGCTTCCCGACCTGTTGCTGATCGATGGCGGCAAGGGCCAGCTCAACGTTGCCTGGCACCTGTTGGGCAGATTGGACCTGCAACACCGCATCACGGCGGTGGGGCTGGCCAAAAAGGATGCAGAGCGGGGTGACATCGATGACAAGGTCTATCTGCCGGGCAGAGTCAATCCGGTTCCCATGCTGCGCTACCCCCAGGCCCTGCGGATGCTGCAGCGCATCCGCGATGAGGCCCATCGCTTCGCCGTCCAGACGCAGCGCAAGCGGCGCACCCAGAAAGCGCGGCAGTCGTCGTTGGACAATATCCCCGGCATCGGACCTCGTCGCAAACGCGTCTTGTTGACGCACTACGGTGATATCGACGGCATTCGCCGGGCATCGATAGAGGAGCTGACGGCCTTGCCCGGCATGAATCGCGCCGCGGCCGTATCCATCCAACGGCACCTTTGAAAGGGGAGGGGATTGCCCGTGAAAGTGACCGTATGCCAGCTGCGCAACACACACCCTGAATTGGAACAGGATTGGCGGGGCCTGGTCGAACACGTGTGTATTGAAGCAAGCGACCTGGTACTGCTTCCCGAAATGCCGTTTTACCCGTGGCTGCCCGCCCAAAAGCCGGGTGACTTCGGCCGCTGGTCAGCCGCGGTGGCGGCCCACGACGCATGGATGCCGCGACTGGCCGAACTCAACGCGAGTCTGGTGGTCGGCACCCGGCCTGTGGTGGTCGCTGCCAAACGATACAATCAGGGATTTGTCTGGACGGCAGATGCCAGGTACCAGGCCGTTCACACCAAGGCCTACCTGCCCGATGAGCCCTTTTTTTGGGAGGCCTCCTGGTACCATCGCGGACCGAACCGCTTCGATGCCGTGGACACCCACTGGGGCCGAATGGGGTTTTTGATTTGCACCGAGTTGTGGTTCGGCCAGCACGCCCGCCGTTACGGCCGCCAAGGGGTTGACGTGATCGTTTCGCCCCGGGCGACCCCGGCCACTTCCACTAGCAAGTGGGTGGCGGGCGGGCGCACGGCCGCCGTGGTGTCGGGAGCTTACTCGCTTTCGTCCAACCTGGTCGGGACAATCGGACCCGGCGCGGCTTTTGGCGGTGCGGGCTGGATCATCGAACCCGAAGAGGGCGACGTACTGGGCCTAACCACCGAAGGCAGGCCCTTTTTAACCCTGGAGATCGATCGTTCCATTGCTCAAAAGGCCAAAACCACCTATCCGCGTTATGTGGAGGGGTCTTGAATCTGCCGTGTGGATTTCAATTGGCATATCAGGAGGTCGACACATGAACAACCACCGGTGGCTTGATTTAAGATTGATGACACCGTATAAAGAGTGATTAATAATATCTTGACAAGACCGTGCCGTGCATCTTGAGCGTTGCTTTCGAGATGCACGGCCAACTATTTTTATCAACCCCAAGGAAACACAAAGATGTGCCGCTTCATCGCCTATAAAGGCAAACCGTTGCTGCTGGCGGACCTGGTGATTCATCCATCCCACTCCCTGGTCCATCAGAGCTACAATTCAAAAGAGCGCCCCAAGCCCACCAACGGTGACGGGTTCGGGCTGGGTTGGTATGTGCCCCAAATCAGCCAGGAACCCTGTTTTTTCACCAGCGTTACACCGGCCTGGGCCAACCAAAATCTACGGCGCATCGCCGCTAAAACCGTGTCGCCCTGCATATTCGCCCACGTTCGCGCGGCCTCGGCCGGGTTGGACATCACCCAGCTCAATTGCCACCCCTTCCAGTTCGGGCGCTATCTATGGATGCACAACGGGCTGGTGGGCGCCTTTCGGCAGATCAAACGCCCGTTGCGCCGACAGCTCAACGATGTCAGTTATCACGCCGTGCTGGGCACCACTGACTCGGAGCACGCCTTCGGGCTCTTTTTGAATTTTTTGCCTGATCTTGAGCAAAAACTGCCCGCTGAGGTGCTGGCTGAAACCATGGCCAAAACCATCGCGCGTCTGTGCGAGATGGGCGGGGAAGCCGACCCCGTTGCCGAATCCATTCTCAACTTCGCGGTCACCGACGGTGACGCTATGGTGGCCAGTCGTTACAGTACCAACGGCCATCCAGCCACGCTCTATTACTGCACCGGCGCCGATTACGAGTGTCCCTCGGGTACCTGTCGAATCGACGACGGCGACAGTGCCTTTACCATTATCGCCTCCGAACCCCTGACCGAACTGCGCGAGCAGTGGACAGCGGTGGCCCACAACCACCTGGTCGTGGTGCCACCCGACCGGGTACCCGTCACCCAAGCTTTGGATTGAAGCGTTTTTTCAGACTCCCAATCGAAACAAATTGAAATAGAAAGGACGTGTTCTCATGGCAGCACCAGAAGAGATGTATCAGTGCCAGACCACCAATTGCGGCTATATTTACAACCCCGACAAGGGGGACCGCAAAGGTAAAATTCCCAAGGGCACCCAATTCGAAGATCTTCCTGACGATTGGCACTGCCCCATCTGCGGCGCCACCAAAAAAGCCTTTCGACCACTGGCGGGGCCGGGCTCAGCCTTAGAGGGGTAGCGGTTTTTTGACACCCCCTTGGTCCGACTATATTCTGCACGAACACCTGCTGGCGGGCCTGCTGCAGTCGTTTTCCGTCTGGATGCTGCTGGGCATGGTCATTGTCAGTATCGCCGTGCTCTCCTACGGGGCCGACGCCATGGTGGAGGGCGTGGTTCACATGGCGCGCCGGACGCGCTTGCCGGAAGTGGTTATCGGGGCAACCATTGTTTCTCTGGGAACCACATCTCCGGAGGCCTTTGTCTCCGTGATGGCGGCGGTGCTGGGCAACCCCGGACTGGCGCTGGGCAACGGGGTCGGATCGATCATCGCCGACACAGGGCTGATTTTCGGTACCACCTGCATATTGACCCGGGTGCCGGTCAAACGATCCATTCTCAACCGTACCGGGTGGTGGCAGGTAGGTTCGGCAACGCTGCTGGTGGCGGTGGCGGTGGTACTGCTATGGACATCCGACGGCCCGCCGCAACTGGGCCGCGTCTTCGGTCTGGTGATGTTGGGGCTGCTGGTGGTCTATCTCTTTATGACCTATCGCTGGGCGCTGCTGGAGAAGAACAACGCCTCCATAGCCGACCCCGACCACGTGCTGGCCGACATCAGCGCCTTTCCCATCGGCAGATGCTGGCTGATGGTGATCGGTGGGTTGCTGCTGGTGCTGCTGGCCGCCCGGGTGTTGATTCCCACGGCATCGGCCATAGCCTTCAAGTTCCACGTTCCCGACGATATCATCGCCGCCACCATGGTCGCTCTCGGCACCTCCTTGCCGGAATTGATGACGGCCATCACCTCCGTGCGCAAAGGTCATCCGGAGATCGCTGTCGGCAATGTGGTGGGAGCCGATGTGCTCAACTGCCTCTTTGTGATCGGCGCGGCGGCCACCGCGCGGCCCCTGGCCATTCCGCCCAATTTCTTCCGCTTTCACTTCCCGGCCATGCTGTTGATCCTGTGGTCGCTGCGCTGGTTCATCAGCCGCAACGATACGCACTTCACCCGCAAACAGGGGCTCTGGTTGCTGACGGTTTACGTGGTCTACGTGGGCAGCCAGTTTACCTTTAACATTGGCCCCGCCGACTAAGCATAATCACCCCACGCTACTCGCCGATGATCTTCACCAGCACCCGTTTGCGGCGACGTCCGTCGAACTCGCCGTAAAAGATCCGCTCCCAGGTGCCCAGGTCCAGATTGCCCGCGGTAACGGCCACCACCACTTCACGGCCCATGATCTGGCGCTTCATATGGGCATCGGCATTGTCCTCGCCCACGTTGTGGCGGTATTGCTCCACGGGCGCATGGGGCGCCAGGCGCTCCAGCCAGCGGTCGTAGTCATGGTGCAGCCCCGATTCATCATCGTTGATGAAAACCGAGGCGGTAATGTGCATGGCGTTGACCAGCACCAGCCCCTCCCGCACGGCACTTTCACGCAGACAGGTATTGACTTGGGAGGTGATGTTGATAAACGCTCGCCGCGCCGGTACCTCGAACCAAAGTTCCTTGCGATAACTTTTCATACGGCCCCCCTTTCCAAAAAAAGGTCGGATACAAAAGCAAGCGGGCGGATCCGTACCGCATTGCAGTGGCACTGGTCCGCCCGTGAACAACACATCGCCGAGGCGACGGTTTTTCGTCTCTTGTTAGTAGTCCAGATCGGCCAATATGGTTTTGAGCTCCTCCACCGCAGCGGCCGACTTGTTGAGAGCGGCCTGCTCGTCTTTGGTCAGGCTGATTTCAATCACCTCTTCAACACCGGTTGCGCCCAGTTTGACGGGCACTCCGATAAAGAGCTCGTTGAGTCCATATTCACCCTCCAGGTAGACCGCACAGGGCAGAATCTTCTTTTTGTCCTTCAGAATCGATTCGGCCATCTCCACCGCCGCCGAGGCCGGCGCATAGTAGGCGCTGCCGGTCTTGAGCAGCGATACGATTTCGGCGCCGCCATTGGCCGTGCGCTCAACCAGGGCGTCGATGCGCTCTTTGGTCATCAGCTCGGTGATGGGAATACCGGCCACGGTTGAGTAACGGGGCAGGGGCACCATGGTGTCGCCGTGGCCGCCCAGGACGAAGGCGTGGGTGTTTTCCACCGACACGTTCAGCTCCATGGCGATAAAGGCCCGGAACCTTGCCGAATCAAGCACGCCGGCCATCCCCATGACCCGGTTCTTGGGAAACCCGCTGGCCTTATGGGCCACGTGGCACATAGCGTCCAGGGGGTTGCTGACGA
The DNA here is from genome assembly GCA_963783425.1 of uncultured delta proteobacterium. Classification (GTDB taxonomy): domain Bacteria; phylum Desulfobacterota; class Desulfobacteria; order Desulfobacterales; family QNYZ01; genus CAWANO01. Next base: position 867,732 of record CAWANO010000001.1, on the reverse strand, counting down.
TAATCAATATGGCGTCGGGGGAATATTTAGCAATTTGCTCGGTTACGCTTTTCATGATACCAGCGTTGGTGCTGATCAGGTCGTCGCGACTCATGCCCGGCTTGCGGGGAATACCGGCCGTGATGATAACGATGTCCGAATCGGCCGTGGCCTCGTAAGCGTTGGCACCGGTGAGGTGGGCGTCGTGTTTTTCGATGGGCGCCGCTTCGGTTAGATCAAGAGCCTTGCCCTGGGGCACGCCTTCGATGATATCGACCAGAACCACGTCACACAGCTCTTTTTCGGCCAGGCGCTGGGCAGCCGTGGCACCTACATTGCCAGCCCCGACGACGGTAACTTTCTTGTCCATTTCAGTCTCCTTTTTATAATGAGATAAATACAAGATGTTGCAATATCCTCAATTGTTGTATTGGTAGATTAAACAAAAAACCATATCATACCCTAAGTCAATGTCAATCTTTTTCCCCGGCTTGACGGCGGTGACCGGGAGCGCACCCGGGCCTTTGCAAAAAGCTCATATTATCGGTTTTCGGCGTCAGGCTAAACGCTCAATTCAGGTAACGGTCTCGGCCTTGAAACGCAAAAGTGGATCAATTGAGCGGCAACGTTTGACGGTCAGCTTCAAACAGCGTAAATTGATCCATCTTTAGGCCCTAATCGAAACCCAGTAACGAACCCCAAAAAGGACAGCACCATGACCCAACCCATCGTTCAGACCGACTTTCCCGACCTTAAGCTCGTCGCACGGGGTAAGGTGCGCGACATTTATGACCTGGGCGACACCTTGTTGATGGTGGCCACCGACCGCATTTCGGCCTTCGATGTGATCTTGCCGAACCCAGTGCCTGACAAGGGCAAGGTACTCAATCAGATCTCGCTATACTGGTTCGAGAAGATGGCCAATCTGGTGCCCAATCATATCGTAGCCAGCGACGTGGCCGATTTTCCCGCGGACTGTCGGCCATACGCCGAGGTGTTGCGCGATCGCAGCATGGTGGTCAAAAAATCGGAGCCGCTGCCCATCGAGTGTGTCGTGCGGGGCTATATCTCGGGGTCGGGCTGGAAGTCCTACCAGAAAGATGGCACGGTGTGCGGTATCGCCCTACCGGCCGGGCTACGGGAGTCGGACCGGCTGCCCAGCCCCATCTTCACCCCTTCGACCAAAGCCGAGCAGGGCGCGCATGATGAAAATATCAGCTTCGAGCAGGCCGCCGGGCTGGTCGGCCGCCCCCTGGCTGAAAAGGTGCGCGATCTCAGCTTGGAGATCTACCGGCAGGGTGCCGCCATGGCTCTGGAAAAGGGCATCATCATTGCAGACACCAAATTCGAATTCGGTCGCATCGGCGACGACCTGATCCTCATCGACGAGGTGCTCACCCCCGATTCGTCCCGCTTTTGGCCCCAAGACAGCTACGCCCCCGGCGGCGCGCAAAAGAGCTACGACAAACAGTTCGTTCGCGACTATCTGATCTCCATCCAATGGAACAAGCAGCCGCCGCCCCCCCAACTTCCGGACCAAGTGATCGAGGCCACCCGCGCCAAATACATCGAGGCGCTGGAACGCCTGGCCGGGCCCGCTTATGGATTTTAGGCTGACCGGTTTGCCTGTGGTCGAGATCGATCTTGCCGTCATCGACCTTGATGACGATACCTATCGCATCGCCCGAGCGGCGGAAAGCCCGGGGCTTTCCCTCTCTATTGGGCACTTGGGTATGCTGCACCCGTCCCTGCTCAAACCCAGTATCGACCACCCGCGGCGCTGGCAAATTGTGGCCGGATTCAAGCGCGTGAGCGCCTGCCGCGAACTTGGTTGGCGCGTCATTCCCGCCAGGGCGCTGCCCGACAACCTCTCCGGCCTGCAGTGCGCTCAGTTGGCCATCGCTGACAACGCACTGGCGCGTCCGCTTACCGTCATGGAGCGCGCGCGGGCATTGGCTCTGTTGCGGCCATTGGCCGCTGATGCGAAGGCGTTGATCGAAATTCTGCCGTCGCTGGGAATGACGGAAAGTCCGGCCACAATTGATAAATTGATGTGCCTGAGGCAACAACCCACCCAAATCCAGCAGGCGGTCGAAGAGGACCGGCTTTCGTTGGCCATGGCACTGGATCTGGCCGACGAGGCGTCGGCCGAGGCCATCGCCTTGTGCGATCTGTTTGTTTTTTTGCGTCTGGGATTGAACCGGCAGCGGGAATTACTGGGGTTGTTGCGTGACATCAGTCGGCGCGACGACGTGGCCATCACCGACCTGATTCGAGCCGATGCGGTACGGGAAATGTTAAACGGCAGCGAGAGCGAACGACCTCGGATCGTTCAGCAGGTCATCGACTACTTCAAACGCCTGCGCTATCCCATAACTACCACCATCCAAAACCAGCGTCAAAGGCTTATCGCCGATCTCGACCTACCCGCCGGGGTGAGCTTGCGCCCGCCGCCGAGTTTCGAGGACTCAACCTACACCTTGATCATTCAATTCAGTGATGCCCAGCAACTCAAGCAGCGCTACCAAAAACTCCATGGGATTGTTCACTCTCCCGCCATCGGCAAGCTTACCGACATCTAAACCCACCAGCCGGCTGGCCCTACGGTGTCGTAGCCGAGGGCGGTCAAGCTACAGCTTGCTCAATGGCTCGGCAATCAACTCGATGAAAACATAGACAAGAAAGGTGAAGACAGCCAGAACAACGCCGATCAGCCAGATCGTGCTGACCTTATGCTTCCACTGGTCCTTTTTTTCGTAGAACACTTTGCCGGCACATTTGGTACACCAGTCCGACTTTTTGGTCATTTTTAAAACGTTGCCGCAGCTGCAACGCACTTCCTTGACGGGCAAGGACATGTTTAGGATCTCCTTAAAGCGTTATTTTGTATTGGTTTCGGATTCGGTCTTGCGTTTGTAAAATTGGCGCGCCCCCTTTTTAAAAAGGTAGACCGTCGAGAGGATGAAGAGCAAACCGATGACGGCCATGACCACCAGATCCAGAGGCTGCCAGTTGATATCTACCCCCCACGCCAAATAGTAGAGGACGACGATGCTGTTTCCCATGATGGCAAACCAGCGCGCCCATGGTTTTCCTCGATAGAGAAAATAGCAGATTATCCCCGCCAACACCAAATGCTTGAGCAGCTCATTCTGCGGGATCGCCCCCGTGTACTTGTGAAAAATATAAACACCAAAAAGCAGCAGGTGGCAAACCCACCCGGCTGCGCAAAAAATCACGCCATATTTTGCGTCAACCGGAAAATCCTGCCATTCGGGTGGCAGGTCAAGGCTTGAATCGTCGGGAAGATCAGACATGGAACAAAACTCCTTGTGCGCTGTTTAATCGATTGTCCAGACTTGTACCGCGCCAATTCTGATTGGCACGAAGAGTTAGGGGCATGTGCAGCCTCATTGGGCGCCGCGCATGCTATCCTTGTTGTAAATTCGCTCTATTGGTTGGCTTGCACTTGCAAAGTCCGGGCAGTGTAATCAAAAAAACGATAAACATCAAGGCGAGAAGGGCAGGGCGCCGTCATCGCCGCAAAACGCCCGATTGCCGCTGTCCCTCAACGTTTGTCCTCCCCTCCCATTTTCAGGGGAATTTTTGCCCCCTGTAAAAATATTTAAAAGGTATTCATGTTTTATTCGGTTTAATATCAGCTGGTTATGTATGTTTATGGAATTGGTGGCATGGGCAATAAAAAACAAATATTTATACTTGACATTCATACGCAATAATTCTATATGATTTTATAAAATAAATCTGATTCATATTTTGTACTCGTTCAAATATGGGTATTCACGAACGGAAACACCGGGACCGCAAACGCCGACAGCAGCAGATCATGGTTGCCGCCAGACGCGTGTTCGTCGAACGCGGTTACCAAAAAGCCACCATGGAAGAGATTGCCAAAGAGGCTGAATTGAGCCCGGGCACCCTCTACCTCTATTTTAAAAACAAAAATGAGCTGTACGCGTCGCTCACCCTGCGGATACTGCAGTTTTTAAACATTCGACTGAGGCACGTATCCGAGGCCGTTGCCGCCAAAGAAAACCATTCGACCCGAGCGCTTATTGCCCTGCTCAAAGATGTGCTGCTGGATGTTCATGAGTTTGACCCATTTACCCTGTTGAGCATGTTTTACCTGCAATCTAGCGAGCTGCACGCGCATCTGTCAGAGGAGCTCGTATCCGAGATTCGCCAGTTGACCCAGGATACCTTGGCCATGATCAGCGACCTGCTGGAAAAGACTGTCGATAAGTCACCCCAATCGCACATCACCGCCAACACCCTGACCGGCATCGTGTGGGCGCTTTTTTCGGGTATCGTCATCTGGCAAGAGAGCGCCAAGTTTTTAGCGCTGCCGTGCGACCCCATCAAGCAGAACCTTGAGGTCGCCTTTGACCTGATCGGCAACGGGATGGCGCAGTAATCAGCACCGCTGAACGCCTTGCCCTTATTATAATGATTTGGTTGTTGTTCGTTTTGCAGATTCAATTTCAACGTCAACGAAAGGAGGGATGACAACGCTTCTATCCATTGAGCAAGAAACGATTACGGACGATCTTGAACCGTTCTAACCCTACGAAGGAGGATTGAACTATGGCAGAAAAAGAAGTTTTAGAAACATCCGAGGCTCAGATTGCCGTACACTGGGCGGAGGAGGATCTCATCGCTCCCACTCCCGAGTTTATCGCCCAGGCCAATATGACCGATCCGAAGGTCTACGATCGGTTCAGCCTCGATAACTTTCCCAACTGTTTCAAAGAATACGCTGACCTGCTGGACTGGTACGAGTACTGGCACACCACCCTTGACACCAGCGACGCACCCTGCTGGAAATGGTTTGTCGGCGGCAAAATCAACGCCAGCTATAACTGTGTCGACCGGCATCTGGCCAAAAACAAAAACAAGGCGGCCATCCATTTCGTTCCGGAACCCCTGGAAGAGGGCTATCAGCACATCACCTACCAGGAACTGTAGGTGCGGGTGAACGAGTTTGCGGCCGTGCTGCAGAGATTTTTGCGGCTTGAAGGCCGGCGACCGGGTGACCCTGCACATGCCCATGATTCCGGAACTGCCCATCACCATGCTGGCCTGCGCCCGCCTGGGCGTGATCCACTCCCAGGTCTTTGGCGGGTTTTCCGGCCGGGCCTGTGCCGACCGCATCGTCGACTCGGGCAGCCAGGTGTCTGATCACCACGGATGCCTACTACCGCAGCGGCACGCTGCTCGATCACAAGCAAAATGCCGACATCGCCGTGATCTGGCCGCCAAAGACGGCCAGAAGGTGAATAAGGTGCTGGTGTGGCAGCGCTATCCCGGCAAGGCCTCCGCGCCCACGCCCATGGTGGACGGCCGCGACTACTTCGTCAACGACCTGCTCAAGGATTACTACGGCGTGCGCGTCGATCCGGTTCCCATGCCGGCCGAAGCGCCCCTGTTTTTGATGTACACCAGCGGGACCACCGGCAAGCCCAAAGGCTGCCAGCACAGCACCGGCGGTTACCTGGCCTACGTGGCCGGCACCTCCAAGTATGTGCAGGACATCCATCCCGAAGACGTCTACTGGTGCATGGCCGACATCGGCTGGATCACCGGCCACTCCTACATCGTCTACGGCCCGCTGTCGCTGTTGCGCCTCCACGGTGATTTACGAAGGCGTGCCCACCTATCCGGATGCGGGACGCCCCTGGCGCATCGCCCAGGACCTGGATGTCAACATCTTCCACACCGCACCCACCGCCATTCGGGCCCTGCGCAAAATCGGCCCCGACGAACCCGCCAAATACAACTACCACTTCAAACACATGACCACCGTGGGCGAACCCATCGAGCCCGAAGTGTGGAGATGGTATTATGAGGTGGTCGGCAAGGGCAAGGCCGCCATTGTCGACACCTGGTGGCAGACCGAAACCGGCGGATTTCTCTGCAGCACCCTGCCGGCCCTCAAACCGATGAAACCCGGCAGCGCCGGACCCGGCATGCCCGGCATCCATCCGATCATCTACGATGACGAGGGACGAGATCCTGCCCCGCGGCGCCGGCAAAGCGGGCAATATCTGCATCCAGAACCCCTGGCCGGGCGGGTTCCAGACCATCTGGGGCGACCGCGAGCGCTTTGTGGAGACCTACTATGCGCGCTACTGCAAGGACCCCAACAGCAAAGATTGGCGGGACTGGCCCTACCTGACCGGCGATGCCGCCGTGGAAGCGCCCGATGGCTACTATCCGCATCCTGGGCCGCATCGATGACGTCATCAACGTTTCCGGTCACCGCCTGGGCACCAAGGAGATCGAATCGGCCGCCCTGGTGTGTCCAAGAAGTGGCCGAAGCGGCGGTGGTGCCCGTGGCCCATGAAATCAAAGGCAAGGAGCCGGATCTCTACATCGCCCTGAAGCCCGGTTTTGAAGCCAGCCCGGAGCTGGCAGAAAAAGATCAACGATACGGTCTGCAGAAGAGATCGGCAAGATCGCCAAATGCCGCCATGTCTGGATCGTCAAAGATATGCCCAAGACGCGCTCGGGCAAGATCATGCGCCGCGTGCTGGGCGCCATCTCCAACAAGGCCGGACGTGGGCGATGTGACCACCCTGGCCAACCCGGAAATCGTGGAAGAGATCAAGAAGATGAACGACAGACGAGCCGGCAGTCTGAAGCGAGGACCGTCGCCACTCCGAAGGGAGGTGATGCGCCGACACACGGCTGACATCCGAACCCGAGAACATTTATGCATGACAGAGGAGGAAATCAATATGAGCTGGAACCACTTGGGTTTATATCATGTTGGGCATTTACATTATTTACTGTTTTTACTGGGGGTTGAAAGGCTATTTTACCGAAAAAACCTCCTCCGGCTACGCCATCGCCGGGCGTTCGATCCCCTTTTTCGCCTTCCTTTTGGCGGCCACGGCGGCCTCCTTTTCCGGATGGACCTTCATCGGCCACCCCGGACTGATCTGGCGGGACGGTCTGGCCTACGCCTTTGCGTCCTTTTACGTTCTCACCATTCCCATCACCGGTACGTTTTTCTCCAAGCGCACCTGGCTGCTGGGAAAACGCTACGGGTTTATCACGCCGGGCGACATGTACGCCTATTACTTCAACAACGAAGCCGTTCGCTGGCTGGTGGTGCTGACGGCCTTTCTGTACTCCATGTTCTACTCGGCCGTGCAGCTGATGGCCTCGGCGGCGCTGTTTAATGTTATCGCCGGCGTACCGGTCACCTTTGGCGCCATCTTCATGGCCTTTATCGTCTGGTTCTATGTCTGCACCGGCGGTCTCAAGGCCAGTACCTGGGTCGGCGTGATCCAGTTCGTTCTGCTGGTGGGCGGTATCATCCTGCTGGGCTTTTTCGTCATTCAGGAGCCTCGCTTCGGCGGCTGGAGCGGTTTTTCCGCCAAAGTGGCGCAGCTGGATGCTAAGTTCCTCGAGGTTCCGCGGGTCATCAACTCGGTGGACTCTGGGCGGCGCACCGGTGAAACCGCCTGGACCGCCGTGATGGTGCTGACCTACATGTTCGCCCTGATGGGCATCCAATCCTCGCCGGCCTTTACCATGTGGACCTTCGGCATCAAATCGCCCAAACCCCTGGCCTGGCAGCAGGCCTTCATGTCCACCTTCGTGGTCGGCTTTGCGCTGTTCTTTTTCACCGCCTTTCAGGGCATGGGCGCCAAAGTTCTGCAAGTTGCAGGGGATGGCGCCTTTGCAGGAAATTGGTCAGGCCACGGTCGTGCCGACCCTTATGATGAGAATTTCTACCGCCCTTTGTTCTGGGTCTTGTGTTCATGGGCGCCATCGCGGCCATTCATTCCACGGCCGCGCCTTACATCGGCACCGGCGGATCGATTCTGCTGCGCGATGTCTACTGGCGCTACATCAAAAAGCAGGAAGCCTCCCACGCCGAGCAGATCTGGGTCAACCGCATTCTGGCCACCGTCCTGACCATCGCCGCGCTGACCGTGGGCATGACCTCCACGGCCGCCCTGGTTATTCTGGGCGCCCTGGCCACCGCCTTCGGCTTTGTCATGTACGTGCTGCTGCTGGGGGTGATCTGGGGGTTCAGGTTCCCCAGCATGGGCGCGTGGCCGGCGTGTTCTGGCCGGCATGATCGCCGTTTTCATCACCTACTACGTCTAGACCTACCCGCTCTCCATGCACTGCGCCTTCTGGGGCGTCGTTGTCGGACTGGTGGTTGCCCTTCTCTGCCGCGGCTCTGGGCGTCAAGGACAACGAGGAGACCATCGAGCGCCAGGCGGAGATGCGCAAGTGGCTCGACGATGTGGACGCACCCTCCGAAAACGGCAAAAAATGGCGCGGCATCATGAAGATCGCCGTGCCGGTGTGGTACTTTTTCGCCATCGGCCCGGCCTGTATCCTGGGCAACAACGCCTTCTCGTTCGCCGGTTTCCCGCCGCTGTGGTCCTGGCAGATCTTCTGGTGGATCCTGGGCATCGTCATGATGTGGGCCCTGTGCTTCAAGGCCGAGATGTCCACCACCAACGAAACCCAGATCGAGCGGGCCGACACGGAACAGAACATCGTGGTTAAGGAAGCTTAATAGCCACCATTTAGACGTAAGGAGATAGCATTATGAAACAAGAAGACATGTGGATGATTATCCTGGTCGTTTTTTCGATCCTCTTCACAGCCTCCTTCGGTTGGGGGATCTGGGGATAATTGACCCCATCAGCGAAATAAGATAGAGTAAAGGCAAACCTTACCGGCCGGAGCGGGGGATATGGCCCCCGCCCCGCGGTAGTTTGTTTAAAAACGATTGTAAAATCAGGAGGAGCATTAATGACCAACCCTTACGAGGAGGCCTTTGAACAGTCTCTGAAAGACCCGGAAGGCTTCTGGGGAGAAGCCGCTGAGGATGTCCACTGGTACAAAAAGTGGGACAAGGTGCTGGACGACAGCAACAAGCCCTTTTACCGCTGGTTCACCGGCGGCGAAATCAACACCTGCTACAACGCGCTGGACCTTCACATCGACAATGGCCGTGGCGATCAGGCGGCGCTGATTTACGACAGCCCGGTGACCGACACCATAAAAACTACACCTACAACCAGTTGCGGGACGAAGTGGCCCAGTTTGCCGGCGCCACTGGCCGCCCAGGGCGTCACAAAGGGCGACCGGGTCATCATCTACATGCCCATGATCCCCCAGGCCGCCATTGCCATGCTGGCCTGCGCCCGCATCGGGGCGGTGCATTCGGTGGTGTTCGGCGGTTTCGCCGCCAACGAACTGGCCACCCGCATCAACGACGCCAAACCCAAAGTGATTGTGTCAGCCTCCTGCGGCATCGAGGTCAAACGCGTCATCGCCTACAAACCCCTGCTGGACGAAGCCATCGAGATGGCCGACGCCAAATGCCGGCCAGAAAAGTGCATCATCTTCCAGCGCCCCATGGAGACCGCCGCCATGGTCGAAGGCCGTGATCTGGACTGGAACGAAGCGGCTGGCGGCGGCCAAACCCCACGACTGCGTGCCGGTGGCGGCCACCGATCCGCTCTACATCCTGTATACCTCAGGCACCACCGGAGAGCCCAAGGGCGTTGTGCGCGACAACGGCGGGCATGTGGTGGCCCTGAAATGGACCATGAAGGCCGTTTACAACGTGGACGCCGGTGATGTTTACTGGGCCGCCTCCGACGTGGGCTGGGTTGTGGGGCACTCGTACATTGTTTACGGTCCGCTGTTTAAGGGCTGCACCACCATTCTATTTGAAGGTAAACCGGTGGGCACGCCCGATGCGGGTGTGTTCTGGCGGGTCATTGCCGAACACAAGGTCAAAACCATGTTCACCGCGCCCACGGCTTTTCGGGCCATCAAGCGGGAAGACCCCAAGGCGAAATTGATGAAAGATTACGATCTTTCCAGGATTTCAAGGCCCTTTTTCTGGCCGGTGAGCGACTGGACCCCGATACCCTGCACTGGGCCGAAAAGGCGCTACAGGTGCCGGTCATCGATCACTGGTGGCAGACCGAAACCGGCTGGGCCATCTGCGCCAACTGTATGGGCCTGCACCACTTTCCAGTCAAGGAAGGCTCGCCCACCAAACCGGCCCCGGGTTGGAACGTACAGGTAGTCGATGAGGAGAACAAACAGGTCGCTCCCGGCGATATCGGCGCTCTGGTGGTCAAGCTCCCCTTGCCCCCGGGCACCCTGCCGACCCTGTGGAAGAACGATGAGCGTTATGTCGAGTCCTACCTGGAAGAGTTTCCCGGCTACTACAAAACCGCCGATGCGGGTTTCATCGACGAAGACGGCTATGTCTTTGTCATGTCCCGCACCGACGATATCATCAACGTCGCCGGCCACCGGCTCTCCACCGGTGCCATGGAAGAAGTGCTGGCCGACCATCCCGATGTGGCCGAGTGCGCCGTTCTGGGCGTTGACGACGACCTCAAGGGCCAGATTCCGGTAGGCTTCATGGTGCTCAATGCCGGTGTGGACCGCGACAAGGAAGAAATCGTACAAGAGGTGGTCCAGATGGTGCGCGAACGCATCGGTCCCGTGGCAGCCTTCAAGAAAGCCACGGTGGTCAAACGCTTGCCCAAGACCCGCAGCGGGAAAATCCTGCGCGGCACCATCCAGAAGATTGCCGACAACAAACCCTACAAAGCGCCGGCTACCATCGATGATCCGACGATTTTGGGCGAAATGGAAGAAGCACTGATCGGCATCGGCTATGCCAAAGCACGCAAAGAGTGATTACATTACCCTAAATCCTATCTGACCTGAGGTTAAAAGCCGGTGCAGCACATGATACGTGCACCGGCTTTTAACTTCGGCCCGCCCCGCGTGAATCGGTGATTGGTGAACTCAGACGACGAGGATACCATCATGCCCAAAACCATTCTCATTGTCGACGACGAACCCAGCATTGTGGTGCCGTTGGAATTTTTGATGGAACAAAACGGGCACGACGTGCTTGTGGCGCACAGCGGCGAAGAGGCCATTGAAATCATATCCAGGCACCAACCGGATCTGGTGCTGCTGGACATCATGCTGCCCGGCATAAACGGCTACGAGGTGTGTGAGATCATCCGCCTCAATCCCCAGTGGCAACACACCAAAATCATCTTCCTGACCGCCAAGGGCCGCGATGTGGATGTGGCCAAGGGCATGGTGCTGGGCGCCGATGCCTACATCGTCAAGCCCTTTTCCAACGCCGAAGTGATTCAAAACGTCAACGAATTGCTCGAAAGCTGCGATGAACCAAATCAATAAATTCTGGTTATTCGTAGCGGTGGGGCTGACTATCACCGTCATCATCATCATCACTATGACGTTTGTTTTCTGGCAGCAACTCTCGCCGCCGGAAAAAGAGATCATGGCTGAGATAGTCAAAAAAAACCTCATCTATTTCCTGGGCGCCTTTATCCTGATCTTCGCCGCCATCGGCTTTACCGTGGACGGCATCCTCCACAATTACATCATTCCCATGGCCAAGCTCTCTTCCGAGGCGGCGCTGATGAAGTCGTCCAACCCGGACCACCGTGTCGAGATCACCGGCGGAAGGGACATCATGCGCCTGGCCAACATCATCAACGAGTGGGCCGATTACGCCCAGCAGGAAAAGGAGAAGATCGAAAGCCAGATCACCCACGCCCGCAGTGAAGCCGACATCGAAAAAAATATCCTGGCCGAGTTTCTGGCCGAAATGCCCGAAGGCATCCTCGCCTGCACCGCCGAGGGCAAGATACTGCTCTACAACAAACAGGCACGACGATTTCTATCAGGCAAGAATGGGTATGGTTTTGTGGGATTGGGGCGCTTTGCCGGCGATGTGATCGAAAAACACCTCATTGTACACGCGCTCGATGAAATTAAGTCCAAACTTGAAAGAAACGACCCCAACTGCTCGGCCTATTTTGTGATCAGCAAACACGGCCTGCTGCTACGGGTCGAGATGGTGCCCGTTCTTGATCATCTGCGTATATTCAGCGGCTATCTACTGGTGCTGACCGATATCACCCAAGCGCTTCAGACCGAGAGCAATGCCAACAGAATCTGGCGATCGGTCACCCACCAGACGCGCGCCTCGCTGGCCAGCATCCGGGTTTCGGTAGAAACCATCATGATGTACCCGGAGATGGATGGCGACCGTATGGCGCACCTGCACGAGATTATCCACTCCGAGGCGCTCGATCTCGGCGAGGTGATCCAGCAGAGCTCTCAGGAATTGGCGACGCTGCAAACCGGGGTGGGGCGCTGGCCGTTGAACTCATTTACGGCCGAAGAGTTGATCAGCATCACCGGCCGCCGGGCACGGGAAAAACTGGGTGTCGAGGTCGCCTTCAAGACCGAAGGTGCCCCGGGTTGGTTGCGTATCGAAAGATATTCGTTTGTACTGGCGATCCTATCCCTGCTTCAGCTGCTGAAAAAGGCCACTGGCCGGAAGCGTTTCGATGCCAAACTGACGAGTACTGCACAGATGGTAGGGCTCGACCTGCTCTGGCCGGGGCCTCCCGTTAAGCTCGAGGATGTGCGGCGTTGGGAGACAAAATCCCTGGCCGCGGGCGACGAGACGCTCCCTTTTACCGTGGGCGAGGTGATGGAATACCACCAAGCGGACCTTTTTGCCTACGCCGGCCGAGCCGCCGGCGAACCCTGTTGCCTGAGAATCTTCCTGCCCACCTACGATGATGCCGAAACGGAAAAAATTCGCGGGCTCACCATTTTACCGGAACAACGGCCCGAGTATTTCGATTTCGATCTTTTCAATCAGCCCGGCCTGACTACCGACCTCGATCAGCAGGCCCTGGCCGAACTGACCTACACGGTCTTTGACACGGAAACCACCGGACTCAATCCCACCGCCGGGGATTGCATCATCTCCATCGGCGCCGTGCGCATTGTCAACGGGCGTTTACTACGTGACGAGTATTTCGATCAACTCATCGACCCGCAACGGCCGATCCCCGCTGACTCCACCCAGGTGCACGGGATCACCGACGAGATGGTCAAGGATCAGCCTGCCATCGCAGAAGTGCTGCCCGCCTTTGAGCGCTTTGCCCAGGGAACCATCCTGGTCGCTCACAACGCTGCTTTCGATATGCGCATGTTGCAAATGACCGAACGCACCACCGGTGTCAAATTGACCAATCCGGTACTCGACACGCTACTGCTTTCGGCGGTGCTTCACCCGGCCCACCAAAACCATAATTTGCGCACTATTGCGGGCCGTATGGGCATTCAAGTGCACGGGCGCCATACCGCTTTGGGCGACGCCATGACCACGGCGCAGATCTTTTTGAAACTACTGCCCCTGCTGGCCGAGATGAATGTCTATACCTTAAATGATGCCCTGATGGTTTCCAAAAAAACCTACTACAGCCGTCTTCGATATTAAAGGTCACATCAGCTCGCCACGGGCAGCGTGAAGAAAAAGGTTGTTCCCCGGTCAGGTCCGCTCTCCACCCAAACCCGCCCACCATGAAATTCGACAATCTGCTTGGTAATGGACAAACCCAGGCCGCTACCAACGGGACGGCCAATACTGTTGCGTTGCACCTGCTGAAATTTTTCGAAAATCATGTCTTGATCTTCGATGGCGATGCCCTCGCCGTTGTCGGTGACCGCGACTTGAATCATCCCCTGGTCATCCAGAACCTGCAAGTCAATTTCAATACGCCCCTGGTCAAGGCTGCAAAATTTAACGGCATTGGAGAGCAGGTTGACCATCACCTGAACAAGTCGGTCGTGGTCGCCCGAGACGGCCGGCAACTGCTCTGGCGTATGGGTCGAAACCGTTATTTTTCTATCCTGCACCAGCTGTTCCGTGGCTGCAGTGGCTTGACTCACCACCGCTTTCAGATTCACCTGATCCACCTGCCACTGCATGCTCCCCGACTCGAGTTTTTGAAAATCGAGCACCTGGTTGATCAAGCGGGTCAGGCGCTTGCTTTCGGCCATGATGATGGCGGCAAATTCAACGCGCTTTTCAGGCGTTAGGGCGGTGGTGTCATGGATAATCTCGGCAATCGAGCGAATGGAGGTGAGGGGCGTTCGCAACTCGTGGGTCACCGTCGAAATAAACTCGTCTTTAAGGCTGTCGAGTTCTTGAAGGCGCTCATTGGCGGCTTTTAATTCGGCCGTGATCTTTTCCAGCTCGTGGCTGTAGGCAATCACCTGACGGGTCTCGTCGAGGATGTCCATCACCTCTTCGATACCCAGGGGCTCTTCTTTGACCACCGAGGAGACCATCACCCGTGCCGAGGCCGATCCTATGGCGCCGGCCAATAATTTTTCGGCAAACTCCACCAGATCCGGATCAGCGCGCACGCTCTTTTTCCAGTTGATGTTGCGTTGCTGGGCATAGGCGAATAGGGCGTCCTCGGCGCGTTCCTCGCCCAGAAACTGCGTTAGCAATGCCCGCAGGTCGGGCACCGAAGCGCTGCCGCGCCAAAAGGGGTTATCGCCCACGCGCTGCGAAAAGCGAAAAACATCCACGAACAATACCGCCTGGGTGTGCTCGATGGCGCTCTGTCGCGTAAAGAGCGACACCACCACATAGACGCCGCAGTTGATCAGCAAGCTCCAGAACACGGCGTGGGCGATAGGGTCTTGCGCGCCCAGCCCGATTTGCAACCCGAACAACGCAAAGGGCTTCAGCCAAGCCACGCCCCATAGGCCGTCGGTGATGAATTGGGGCGAGAAAAAGCCGGTCTCGGCCAGAGAGGGAATCACCAGGGTGTATCCCCAGATGACAAACCCGGCCAGCATGCCGCTCAAGGCACCTCGGCGGGTGCCGCCTTTCCAGAAAAGCCCGCCGATGATGGCGGGGGCAAACTGAGCCACCGCTGTAAATGAGGTCAAACCGATGGAGACCAGGGTGTAAAACTCGCCCACCAGATGGAAGTAGGTGTAACCCAGCAGCAGCACCAGGATGATGCTGCCGTGGCGTATCGAGAGCAGCAAACCGGTAATGTCGGTCTGTTCATTGACGCGCATCCACGGCATGCGCAACAAAATGGGCATCACCAGATCGTTGCACAGCATGGTCGAGAGCGCTACGGTCTCCACGATCACCATGCCCGTGGCCGCGGAGAGCCCGCCGATAAACACAAAAAGCGCCAATAGGGGCTGGCCGTATTGCATGGGGAGGCTTAAGACATAAATATCAGGATCCACCCCTTCGCCCAGGCTCAACATCCCGCCGAAAGCAATGGGCAGCACGAATATGTTGATGACCAGCATGTAAAGCGGAAAAAGCCACATCGCCTTTTTCAAATGATTTTCATCGACGTTTTCCACCACTGTAATCTGAAACTGTCGTGGCAGAAAGATCACCGCGCCCATGGAGAGCAGCATGAACATGGTCCACCCGGCGAAGGTGCCGGCGCTCTCTTCCAACACCATCAAGTCGCGTATTCTGGGCACTTCGATCGCCTGGCTGAAAAGATCACCCAAGCCGTTGAAGATGCCGTAGGTGACAAAGACGCCCACCGAGAGGAAGGCGCACAGTTTGACCAGCGACTCGAAGGCGATGGCGGTCACCAGCCCCTCGTGTCTTTCAGTGGTTTCCAGGTGTCGGCTACCAAAAAGCACCGCGAACATGGCCATCAGCCAAGTCACATAAAAGGTGGTATCCTCCACGAAGGAGATCTGGGCGAAATCGACATCCACGGTAACTTCGGGATAGTGGGTGATCAACAGAAAGCTGGTGGAAATAGCCTTGAGCTGCAATGAAATGTAGGGCACCACCCCCAATACCGCGATGATGGTGACAAAACCGCCCAATTTCGAACTTTTGCCGTAACGTGAGGCGATGAAGTCAGCGATGGTGGTGATGCGGTGGATTTTGCAGATGCGAATGATTTTTCTAAAAACCAGCCACCCCAGCGCAGCTGTCAGAGTAGGGCCCAGGTAGATGGGTAAAAAACCCACGCCCGAAACCGATGCCCGTCCCACACTGCCGTAAAAGGTCCAGGCGGTGCAATAAACCGCCATGGAGAGGGCGTAGATATAGGGATTTGCCACCAGGCTGCGCCGTTGTCTGGCGCGCCGGTCGCCATAGTAGGCGATGGCAAACAGCAACCCCACATAACCGAACGAAGCCAACAGGACCGTCCAGGTCCACATTATTGCAGACTCCGGGGCCTGGGTGTCTTATGGCTTTTGCCAGTGCTACCCTTATGATCGTCGGCCTTGTAGGTGATCAGCATAATGCCCACGACAAGGCTCGCCCAGACCACAAACAGGTATAGGTAGAGCAGGGGAATGCCCCAAAAAGTCACCTCCCGGTTGCTCAGCGATAGGAAGGGGTAGGTGAACAGCAGTATGCCCAGGGCGAACAGGGCCACCAGCCGGTGGTTGGGGGAATGGCGATTGGGCATGCTCGCCTCCTCGGTGAGCTACGATTTGCGGGGCGGATGCCCCAAGGTGAAGGGACAGAAAAAACTTTCCACGGCAGCCAGGCTTTGTATACAATAACGGCCGCAAGACCGATGCTGACCCCAGATATAGGGGGAAAGCGAGATATTGTCAACGAAACGGGCGTTTTGAGTCATTGCGGCTTTTGAAATGATTGAACACCTCTACATTGATCGCGCCGTGGCGGCACATCCCGAAACCCGTCGGATTCGGGACCGGCTCCAGCGGCCCTTCACGCTGGTTGACTCGACCCAGGCGGTATTTAACCGTCTGCTGAAAGCCGATGATCCCCAGGCAGACGGCAAACGGACGCTGATATTGACGCGTAATCAGGGGCGCTACTTGCGTCAATGCCCGGGCACCCGTCACTATCGCTGCTGTGGTTATCAGATCCTGCACATTGGCACCTACTGCAGCATGGATTGCGCCTACTGTATCCTGCAGGCCTATTTCCACCCGCCCGTTTTGCAATATTTTGTCAACCATGAAGCCATGTGGTCTGAACTGGAGGTCCCCTTTGCGGCGCCTGGCGTAAGCCGCATCGGTACAGGGGAGTTTACCGACAGCCTCATTTGGGAGCCTTGGGCGGCACCCTCGCGTCGGCTGATCGAGCGCTTTGCGACCCAAGATCACGCCGTCCTTGAGTTAAAAACCAAAACCACGGCCATCGACCATCTGCTGCCGATAGGCCATAACCGTAAGACCATCCTGGCCTGGTCACTGAACACACCGCGCGTCATCGCCTCCCAGGAACGCGCCACGGCTACCTTGAAAGCCCGCTTGGCCGCCGCGGCCCGTTGTCAAACTCGTGGCTATCCCGTGGCCTTTCACTTCGATCCGCTCATACTTTACAATGGTTGCGAGGCCGAGTATGGCCAGGTCATTGAGATGCTGGCGGAACAGACCGACCTGACGGGCGTGGTATGGATCAGCCTGGGCGCCCTGCGTTTCATGCCCAGCCTCAAAGCCATCATCCAGCGTCGCTTCCCTGCTTCCAAAATTCCCTACGGTGAATTCACCGCCGGGTTGGATGGCAAGATGCGTTACTTCCGGCCGATGCGGGTTGCGCTATACCGCTCTATGGCAGCCGCCCTGCTTAAACTCAACCCCGCCCTAACCCTCTATTTCTGCATGGAAAGTGACGATGTCTGGCGTCAGGTGCTGGGGTATGCACCTGATGAACAGGGCGGTATCGCCGCCATGCTCGACCGCAGTGCCATGCACCACTGCGGTCTCGATACGTCACTGAAGATAGGAGCAAACGCGTGCTGAATGTCAAATCACGCATGACGGTTATCGTTGCTCTGGCGGTGATAATTCTCTTTGTGGGTTGTCCCCGGAGCGAACCTTCCTCGGATGGCACCTGGTACGACGTCAAGACGGTGCTCGACGGCGATACCATCATTTTAGCCGACAACCGGCGTGTGCGTTACCTGGGTATTGACACTCCCGAACTGGGCCACGGCGGCAAACCGGGCCAGCCCTACAGCCGTGAGGCTCGTGATGTCAATGCGTCGATAGTTCAAAAGAGCAAGGTCGCTCTCACTGTTGGCGCGGAATCCCGCGACCGCTACGGTCGAACATTGGCGTATGTGACCACCCAGGCGGGTGTTGAGGTCAATCTGGAGTTGATTCGCAGGGGTGCGGCCTTTTTCCTGGCGGACGCTTCACAGGAGCGCAAATTTGACCGACAAATGCTGAAAATCCAGCGCCAGGCCATGGCAGACGGGGTGGGCATGTGGCAGGATTGGCGGGAACCGCCGGTTCCGAGCGGGGGCTATGTTGGCAATCGGCGCTCCAGAAGATTTCATCACCCCGATTGCCGTGAGGCTCGCAAAATCTCGCCCCGCAACCGCCAGCGCCTCGACAGCCAGTGGAGCGCTTTTAATAAGGGCTTCGCGCCGGCCAGGGGATGCATGCTGCCTTGAAACTGAAAAAGCCGCATGGCGACCTGCCATGCGGCTTTTTCTTCCGGGTAATTCTCTCGTCACGTGTTTGGAGAGATGACGCCCTTAGGCCTGCGCCTGCCGGGCTGCCTCAATAACCTTGTCGGCCACCTGGGCCGGCACTTCATCGTAGTGGGAGAAAGTCATGCTGAAGATACCGCGTCCGCCGGTCATGGAGCGTAGATCCGGGGCGTAGGTCAAAAATTCCGCCATGGGCACCTGAGCCTTGATCACCTGATACTTACCGTCGGTATCCATGCCCAACACGCGGCCGCGCCGGCTGTTGAGATCACCCATGATGTCCCCCATGAACTCGTCGGGCGTGGTAATCTCGACGTTCATGATTGGCTCCAGCAGCACCGGGGTGGCTTCGGTAACCGCCTTTTTGAAAGCCAATGATCCCGGCGATCTTAAATGCCATTTCCGAAGAATCTACGGCATGGTAGGAGCCGTCATTGACCGTGGCGCGGAAATCAACCGTTGGAAACCCCGCCAGCACGCCTTTCTGGCAGGCCTCGATCACGCCCTTTTCCACCGCTGGGATGTACTGTCTTGGGAATAACCCCGCCCACGATGGCATCCACGAACTCGAACCCCTCACCACGGCCTCTCGGCTCCATCTCGACCCAGCAGTCGCCGATATTGGCCGTGACCGCCGGTCTGTTTCTTGTGTTTACCCTGGACCCGCACTCTTCTTTTTGATGGTTTCGCGATAGGGCACACTTGCGGCAGGTGAGAGTTCAACCTCGACGTTGAATTTACGCTTTAACTTTTCAACGGCGACTTCGATGTGGACCTGCCCCATGCCCGAGAGAAGGATTTCCTGGTTTCGGCGTTGCGATCCATTTTAAGGGCCGGATCTTCCTCGAGCAGCCGGGTCAGGGAAGCGTAAATCTTCTCCTCATCGCCTTTGGACTTGGGGCTGATGGCATAGGAGATCAGGTTCGGCAGGGGCTTGGCGCAGTTGAAGGTCACTTTTGATTTTTCATCGCAGAGCGTGTCGCCGGTAACGGTCTCCTTGAGCTTGGCGACAGCCACGATCATGCCGGCCTCGGCGCTGCCGAGCGGCTTTTGTTCCTTGCCGCATCATCGTCAGTAGTTGGTTGTAGCGCTCTTTGACATCCTTGTTGATATTGTAAAAAGGTGCCGTCACCACCCAATTTACCCGACACCACTCGAAAGACGGAGAGCCGTCCGGCATATGGGTCGGCGATGGTTTTGAAGACAAAGGCCGCAAAAGGTTCTTCAGGATCGGCCTTGCGCTCGACCGGTGTTTCGCCGTCTGGCCCCACGGCCTGCATCGGCGGCAGATCCGCCGGTTCGGGCAACAGTCGACCACCGACGACATGAGCAGATCGATGCCGATGTTGACGGTGGCGGCCGTGCAGAGCACCGGCACGAACTGGCGCTCGAAGGTTCCCTTGCGAAGGGCGGCTTTGAGAACTTCGGTGTCCAAGGTTTCGCCTTCGAGATAGCGCTCGAGCAACTCGTCATCAGCCTCGGCGATGTTTTCAATCAACTCTTCGCGGGCGGACTCAACCTGATCCTGCATTTCAGCAGGGATTTCCGCGGTTTTGCCCTTGCCATCTTTGTCGTACACAAAGGCCTTCAGGCGCAGCAGATCGACCACCCCCTTAAACCCGGCTTCCTTGCCGATGGGCAGTTGCAGCACCACCGGTTTCAGATCTATGGTTTTTTCAATGTCTTCAAGCGCACGCTGAAAGCTGGCCCGTTCGCGATCGAGCTTGTTGATGACGATCAGGCAGGGCCGACCGAATTCGGCGGCGAACTCCCATGCCTTTTCAGTCTGGACCTTGATCCCGTCTACGGCGTCGACAACCACCAAAAATCCGTCGGCGGCTTGCATGCACAGCCGGGTTTCGCTGAAAAAATTCTGATCTCCCGGCGTATCGATCAAAGTAATGGAAGCTTTATTCCACATCAGCTGGTGGATTCCGGAACTGATCGTTGTCTGACGCCTGATCTCTTCCGGCTCAAAGTCCAGCATTGTGTTGCCGTCCTCGATCCGTCCGATCCGGTTGGTGGCACCGGTATTGAATAGCATCACCTCGGCCAAAGATGTTTTCCCGCAACCACCGTGTCCTACCAAGGCAACATTGCGAAGTTTTACCGAATCAGCCATGCATACGCCTCCCTAAGGTTTTTTCCCGATTTCCATAAAAAGAATAATCTGAAATTATTATCGGTCATCATTGAAAAAATCAAGTTCAAAATCCAATTACACGCGTCATCAGTGATTCGCCTGAAGCCGGCAGGGGGTATAAAAAAGCGCCGGCCGATTGATGATGGCAGAAGAGCGGGGAAGCCGTGCTTCAGGGTGCGTGCGTGATTAGGTTCTGATGGCCTTAATCGTTGCCTTTGAGAGCCAATAAAAACTCTTTATTTCCCTTGGGGCCGAGAATGGGAGATTCCACGGGGTCCTGGCATCGCAGGCCCATCTCCGAACAAAACGCCACCGTCGATTCGACGACCGCGCGGTGCAATGCCGGATCGCGTACCACACCGCCTTTGCCCACCTTCTGCTTGCCCACTTCGAATTGGGGCTTGATCAGGGCTACCACCTGCCCACCGGGGACAAGAAAGGGCAGGGCGGCTGGCATCACCAGCCGCAGGGAGATGAAGCTGACGTCGATGGTGATGAGATCCACCGCTTCCGGGATTGTTTCAGGGGGCATGCGACGAATGTTGGTGCGCTCGATCACGATCACCCGCGCGTCCTGCCGCAACCGCCACGCCAATTGGCCATAGCCCACATCCAAGGCGTACACACGCCGCGCGCCGTGCTGCAGGAGACAGTCGCTGAAGCCGCCCGTGGAAGCTCCCACATCCAGGCAGACCTGTCCCTGAACGGTGATCTCAAATTGCGCCAGCGCTTTTTCGAGCTTCAAGCCGCCCCGGCTGACGTAACGCGTCAGCGAGGAAGCTTTGACCCGAACCGGCTGGTGCGGCCAAACCAGCGTGCCCGGCTTATCGCGCATGACATCGTCCACACAAACTTTTCCGGCCATGATCAGCGCCCGCGCGCGTTCGCGGCTGGGAGTCAGGGCCCTGTCCACCAGCAATTTGTCGAGCCTGACCTTTTTGGATTTTGAGGTCATCAGGTTCAGCGGGATTAGGCTTGTGGGAGCAACGTGCGGGCGGCCGCCACAATGGCGTCGCTATCGGTGTGGTAGTGTTGCCGAAGAATTTTCTGGGCCCCGTGTTCGACGAAAGTGTCGGCCACACCGACCCGCCGAATCTGAAATCCGCTGCAGCCGGCATCGGCCAGGCACTCCAATACGGCGCTGCCGAAACCGCCCATGCAGACATTCTCCTCGACGGTGATCACGCGCGGAATCTTCTCGACCAGCTCAACCAGTAGATCCTTGTCCAGTGGTTTCACAAAGCGCGCGTTGACCACACAGGTCTTGATGCCCAGGGCGGATAGTTGGGCCCGCGCCGCCAGGGCCTGGCAAACACCATGGCCCAAGGCGATGATCAACAGGTCTTGGCCTTCGTTGACTAGCACCTCGGCCTTGCCTACAGGCACCGGTTCCACGGTGGCGGGTAAGGCGACCCCCACACCGGTACCACGCGGATAGCGAATGGCCGCGGGCTGGTTAAGCGCGAGGGCCGTCATCATCATGCGGCGCAACTCGTTTTCATCCTTGGGCGCCATCAAAACCATGTTGGGCAGCATACGCAAATAAGCGATGTCGAACACCCCCTGGTGGGTGGCACCGTCCTCGCCCACGATACCGGCCCGGTCCAGAGCGAAAATAACCGGCAGCGACTCAATGCAGACATCATGCAAGATCTGATCGAAAGCCCGTTGCAAAAATGTGGAGTAGATTGCCACCACGGGTCTGAAACCTTCCGAAGCCATGCCGGCGGCAAAGGTGACGCCATGCTGTTCGGCGATACCGACATCGAAAAATCGCTCCGGAAATTTTTCGGCAAATTGCGCCAGGCCGGTACCTTCGGGCATGGCCGCCGTGACTGCTACGATACGCTCGTTTTTTTCGGCCATCGCCACGAGGGTATTACCGAAAACCTCGGTGTAAGTGGGCGGACGGGTATCGCTGGCAATACAAGTGCCCGTCTCGATCTCAAATTTCCCGCACCCATGGAAGTAGACCGGATTTTTTTCGGCTGGCGCATAGCCTTTGCCCTTCTTGGTGATGACATGCAGCAGAACCGGCTCACTCATGCTCTTGATGTTTTCGAGGATGTCGATGAGGTGTGACAGGTTGTGGCCGTCGATAGGTCCGAAATATTCAAAATTAAAGGCCTCAAAGAGCATCCCGGGTGTGATAAAGGTCTTGAACGACTCCTCGGAACGTTTGGCGAACTGGTATACATCGTCACCGATACGCGGTACCTTTTTCAGAAACTCCCCAAAATCGCGCCTGAGATTTTGGATTCGGGTGGCGGAAAAGGTACGACTTAGCAGAGAGGAGAGGGCGCCCACGTTGCGCGTGATGGACATTTCATTGTCGTTGAGGATCACGATCAAGTCCTTGTCCTTATGAACGTCACCGGTCTGATTCATGGCCTCGTATGCCAGTCCGGCGGTCATGCTGCCGTCGCCGATGATGGTGACCACTTTGTCGCGCTCTTTTTTCAAGCGCTTACCCGACACAATGCCAAGTCCCGCTGATATTGAGGTACTGCTGTGTCCAGTGGTGAAGGCATCAAAAGGACTCTCGCTGCGCTTGGCAAAACCGCTCAAGCCGCCGAAAGTGCGTAACGTTTTAAACTGATCGCGGCGTCCGGTCAGCAGCTTATGGGCATAGGATTGGTGGCCCACATCCCACACGAGCTTATCCTGGGGCAGGTTAAACACGCGGTGCAAGGCGATGGTGAGTTCCACCACGCCCAAGCTGGGAGCCAGATGCCCGCCATTGGTGGCAACCACCTCCACAATGCGCTGGCGGATCTCCTTGGCCAGAAGTGCCAGCTCCTTGCGCGGCAGGGCCTTTAGGTCATCGGGTGAATTGATGGAATTTAAAACGCCCACGCTGGTAGTCGCTCCCTGGGTTCTTGAACAGTGTCCATCCATCGACGGCATCTTGCGGCCCACATCTGCGTTCTATCATTTGTGAAATGCTCAACGTAGCTGCACTGCGCCTGCGTTTATAAAATAGATTGACGCGACCTAACGACGGCGCTTCAACACATACCCGGCAATAGCCCTTAACGGCTCAGCCGGGGCTCCGAAACCGTCGAGGGCGCTAATAGCGGTGTCAATCAGTTGTTTGCTGAAACTTTTCGACCGCTCCAGTCCAATCAGCGATGGATACGCATTTTTACCGCGCGCCTGATCGGTACCGGCGGCTTTGCCCATCAGATCCGGATCACCTTCGACGTTGAGAATATCATCTGTTACTTGAAAAGCAAGCCCGAGCGCCTGGGCATATGCCAGCAGGGGGTGGATCTGCCTGTCGCTGGCACCGCCCAACAGGGCGCCTGTGTGCACTGCGGCTTCGATCAGCGCGCCGGTTTTATGGCGGTGCAGCGCCTTTAAATCCTCCGGCTCCAAGACACTGCCTTCGGCGGCAAGGTCGCGCATTTGGCCTTCGACCATGCCCTGGTATCCCGAGGCTTTACTGATCAAGGCCACCGTCTTGAGACGAAGCGGGTCTGATATCGACAGCCCGCTGATTTCAAGCGTGGCCACCGTCTCGAAGGTCAGGGTCAGAAGGGCGTCTCCGGCCAAAATGGCCGTTGCCTCGTCAAAGGCGCGGTGACAGGTGGGATTGCCGCGTCGCAAATCGTCATCATCCATGGCCGGAAGATCGTCGTGAATCAGTGAGTAGGCATGAACCATCTCGATGGCGCAGGCCGCCGGCAAGGCCACGCGGCAGTCGTGATAGCCCACCGCATCGGCCGCGGCCAAGCACAAAATGGGCCGCAACCGTTTTCCAGGCGTCAGCAAACTGTAACGCATGGCCGCTCGCAAGCGACTATCGTGGTCGTCGGGGATCAGTTGGTCGAGCTGGCGATCGATAACTTCACGCTTATCACGTAAATATTTTTTTAAATCAAAAATGGTCATTACCTGTCACATTCTGATCCATTACTTCATATGTTGATCTTCATCTTCAACCAATTTTTCAACGATCCCGCCGTTGTTGGTTTTCATCAAAAGGGTGATTTTCTTCTCGGCCTCGTCGAGTTTCTGCGTGCAGAATTTGGACAACTGCATACCCTCTTCATATTTCGAAATGGCTTTTTCCAAGGGCATGTTGCCGGACTCAAGCTCCTGAACGATCGTTTCCAGCTCGGCCATGGCTTTCTCGAAACTTTTTTTACGAGCGGCCATTGTCTATCAATCTCCTTTATTGGGATGGGTGTACTTTTCAGTCACCTTGACCTGAAGCGTCCCTTTGGCCAGGATGACTTCCAGGGCCTCACCTCTGGCAACAGGCCCCGGGTCGGTAACCACCTGGCCGCTTGGCGCCGGGCGGCGGGTAATGCTGTAACCCCGCTCCAAGACCCGCAAGGGGCTGAGCGCCTGCAGGACCGAAAGCCGCCGTTTCAGATCGAATGTTCGGTTGTGAACGGCCATTTGTACCGCCGTTTGGGCGCGTTGGCAAAGGTGGTCAACCTTGTAATTATTTTCGTGTAGATATCTTGTGGGCAATGCTGAATGTAATTGTTTAAGGTTCTGTTCCACCTGCATTCTAAAAAATCTAACCTGCTGTTTGAGCGATAGGCCGGCCCTGCGACACAAATCGTCGAGGTGGACCTGCAAATCCTCAATTCTGTGGGCTGGATGCTTGATGCGGCGCCTAAGACCGCCCACCTGATCACGGACCAGCGCCACTTTCCTTAAAATGTGTATATGCAAATATCTTTTATAATTTTGTAAGGTTACGATGATATCCTGTTTTTTGGGAACGATCATCTCAGCCGCTGCGGTGGGCGTTGGGGCACGCAGGTCGGCTACAAAGTCGCAAATCGTGAAATCACTCTCATGACCGACCGCTGAAACAATGGGTATATCGGAAGTGAATACGGCCCGAGCCACCGTTTCCGTATTAAACGGATGCAGGTCTTCCATGGAGCCGCCCCCGCGCGCGATGACAATCACATCGGCCAGCCCGTTTTTATTTATCATATCGACGGCATCGGCGATTTCGTCGGCGGCCGTAGCGCCTTGCACCATCACCGGCGCAATACGAATATGCCGGTTTGGAAACCGCTGCTCGATGATGGTCAACATGTCGTGAATGACGGCCCCCTTGGGCGAGGTGACGATGCCGATTGTCTCTGGAAGATAGGGGATCGGTTGCTTGTGGTGCGCATCGAATAGGCCCTCGGCCTCAAGACGCTTGCGCATCTGTTCGAATTGAAGCTGCAAAGCGCCGATACCGGCCGGTTCGACATACTCCAGGTAGATCTGGTATGCGCCTTTGCGATCGTATACGCTCACACGGCCAAGGGCCACAATGGAGAGCCCGTCTTCCAGGTCGAAGTTCATCTGTCGACGATTGGCACGGAACATTACCGCGCTGATTTGGGAATTTTCATCTTTTAGCGTGCAGTATAGATGACCGGAGTTGGCCAAGAAGAGGTTGGATATCTCGCCGGTGATCCAAACCAACGGAAAATGCTCATCGAGAATTTTCTTGATCTGATGGTTTAGCGCGCTGACCGAATAGATCCGGCGCACTGGTAGGCCGCCATCAGGGCTTTCCGATTTGTGGTGGGGGTCATCCATTGCGGTTGGGTGCAAAGCCTCCTGAGTCGACGCCTATGGTGTCTGATAATTTATATTATGTAAACTTTTATGGGTATTGTTGCTGGCTTGTACCTCGAACAACCCTGGCGACCTGAAATACACCCCACCACCGTTCACCGAAGAAACGAGGGCATCACGCGCCTGATGCACCATTCGATGCACCCGCCGCTGGAAATAAATTCCGCAACGCTGGAACGATATAGATCGATTCGGTGTCATATTCACTTAGACAGTCGACGATAATGTCGATTTTTTCCTCGATGGTTTTGTGTTTGTCGAGAACAATTTTAATCTGTTGGCCGACCTTGCACATGCCGCTGTTAACGGGAAGCCCGGTGACTTTGAAGTTCTGCTCCACAACCTCGATGCTGAACTTATGGGCCAGTTCCACCAACAACGCATAGGTTTTCGCGGGTTTCATGGCATCATCTCTGCGATCATGACGCTTGAAAGTTATCTGGAATGTTGTATATTACCATACAAAAAATGTGTTGAGAAACCCAAACTTAGAATAGGAGTTCATACCATGCAAAACACTTCGTCAACCATGCAAACCGGCGCCCAGGTCCAGCTCAGGGTAAACAGCTTCGTGCGCAGTGTCTACAACTGGATGTTCATTGGGCTCGCCTTGACCGGGCTGGTGGCCTATTACGTTTCGGGCAGCGAGGCCCTGACCCGGGCCATCTTCGGCAACCCCATGCTCTTTTTCGGCCTTATCATCGGCGAATTGGCCATGGTGTTTTACCTGAGTGCCCGCATCTCCAAAATACAGTCCACAACTGCCACGGCCCTGTTTCTTTTTTACGCCGCACTAAACGGTGTAACTTTGTCGGCCATATTCCTGATTTATACCCAGGCGTCCATCGTTGCCACCTTTTTCATATGCGCGGCCACTTTTGCCGCCAGCAGCGTCTATGGATGGATCACCAAACGGGATCTAACCAGCGTGGGCTCATTCCTCTTTATGGGCTTGATCGGCATTATTATCGCCTCGGTGGTCAACATTTTTCTGCGCAGTTCAGCCATGCAAATGATCATTAGCTACATTGGAGTGGTGATTTTTGTTGGCCTGACCGCCTACGATACCCAAAAAATCAAAACCATGGCCTTGTCTCAGCCCGCTGACATTGACGGCGCCGTGGTCCGCAAGGGTGCCATCATGGGTGCGCTTTCACTCTATCTTGATTTTATCAACCTTTTTTTGATGCTGCTGCGCATCTTCGGCTCCGGTCGCGAGTAGCTTTTCGCATCACATACGCCAAAAATATGGACAGCAGGGTTAGCATGCCAAGCGTCTTAATGGCAAACGCCCTTTCACCTGAAATCGATGCGGTGAAAGGGCGTTTATATTTTCTGCTATACCCGCAGGGGCTGTTATCCCAAAACAGCAGCCACGGCCAGAGCGATGGCCTGACAACAACCTTTAGCATCCTCTTCAAACGGGGCTTCGACCATGATACGGCATATGGGCTGCGTGCCTGAATAACGTACCAGCACCCTACCCTCGGCTCCCAGTTGCTGCTGCACCGTATCAATTGCCGCCGCGATTTCCGGGATGCTTTTTAAAGACGGCTTTGATTTCACCGCAACGTTCACCAGCACCTGTGGCTGAGGGGTCATGATCCGTTTCAAGCTGGATAAAGGCTTCTTCTGATCAACAACGGTTTCCAGTATCCGCAATGCCGTATAAAGCCCGTCGCCAGCCGTGTGATCCTTTAGGAATACAATATGACCGGAATCTTCACCGCCCAACACGGCCCCGGTTGCTACCATCTTCTGGGTGACGTAACGATCGCCTACAGCGGTGGCCAAATGATCGATCCGCATGTCACGCAACGCTGACTTGAGGCCGATGTTACTCATCTCAGTCGTTACCACAAGTGCTGGATTCAGGGCATTTTTGAGTTGCATTTGATTGGCCAAAAGTGCGATCAAAACATCGCCGCTGAGGCGCTCGCCGCTGTCATCAATCACGATCAGGCGATCGCCATCGCCATCCAGGGCAAAGCCCAAATCCGCATTGTCCGCAACCACCTTGCCGGCTAAAGTTTCGGTGGCTTCGCTGCCGCAACCATCATTGATGTTGCGCCCGTCCGGTGACGTGCCCATGAAAGTGGTATTTATTCCCAGACGCTTGAACAGTTGCGGCGCAACCTCATAAGCCGCGCCATTGGCGCAATCAACCACCAGCTTGAGGCTTCTCAAATCGAGCCGGCCGTCAACGCTGCCGGCCAAAAAGTTGATGTATCTCCTTGCAGCCTGGTTAAAAGGCAACAACCGCCCCACTTGGTCCGCGTGAGTTTGCTCGAGGTCGTCACCCAAAATCAGGGCTTCAAGCTGCCGCTCGGTTTCATCAGAGAGCTTATATCCTTCACTGTTAAAAATCTTTATGCCGTTATCATTGTATGGGTTGTGGGATGCGGTTACGGCGATCCCGGCACAAGCCTTCACTTCTCGAACCAGATAGGCCACCGCTGGCGTGGGCACGATGCCTGCGTGTAAAACATTAATACAAGAAGAGCAAATTCCAGAAATTATTGCCGTAACAAGCATATCAGAAGAAAGGCGGGTATCGTGGCCGATGACCACCATATCCCCGCTGCCGTCACCTTTAAAGGCAGACCCGACAGCACGGCCGACCCGCAGGGCCACTTCGGGCGTCAGCGGATAGCGGTTGGCTCGTCCGCGAATACCGTCGGTGCCAAACAATTTTCGCTCAATCCCCATTTCAGTATTACTCATATCAGTCTCTCAATGTCGGTGCCGTGCATGGCAGGCAGCATCTCAAACACATTCTTAACAACTTTTGAGACAATGCTCTTTAACCAGGCCGTGCCCTCAACCTGCGCGGCCGGGGGTAAATTCGATATAACGGTCAAATAATCGCGATCATGCAAGTGCATGTGCTCTTTTAATATGTATAGAAACACATCCCTCTGGTGGGGGTCTCCCTGATTTTCCACGCTGGCACGAGTCAGATGGTCGGTAACAGCGCTAAGTCGAGCGATTAAGTCGCCATGCAAACCTTCAACAGTACCAGGGTTTTCATGGGCCGCACGCTCAATCTTACCCCACCATTGCTCGAAACGATGGAGACGCTCTGAAACGGCCCCGTTAAGGGTGGCACAAAGGCCCTCATGCAGCATCTCGGCCAAGCGGTCCGACACAAATTGAGCCCGCACCCGGTGATACCAACTTTTTAGCGCCAACAGGTTGGCGATATAAATGACGTTGTTAACGAAGATGCGTTTGACATTGATGTGAACCCCCGGTCGAAAAGGGACACTGCCGCCACGCCCCGGGCTGGCGATGAGGATCTTGCCCGATTCGAGGGCATCTTTGCGATAGATGCTGCCGGCGGCAATGACGTTACCGTAGTTTATGCGGCAAGGTCCCACCAGACCCCCTTGGCCACCCAGAAAAATGGGCGCCTGGTCCAGCATGACCCCGCGCGGCACATCACCGAACATGGAGGCCGTGGCCTTGTCCTGATGGGGTGTGAAATTAAAATGGATGTAGCTGCTGCCAACCTCGGAATGATTTTTGGGGCCGGTGCCGCCGGCCATAAAACAGTCGCAAAAATTGATCAGACTACCCAGGGTGACATAGGGGAAAAGGATCGTCTGTTTGACCCCCACACAGTGGGCGCCACTGGCATACTCTTCGAAAATGGTACCATGGCGAACATGTGCGCCCGATCCCATGGCAGCGCCCCTTAAAAAAACGCATCCTTCGAACGAGCCACCATTGAGTTTCACCTGCGGCCCCAAGTAGCTGTCGATCAGGGTAACGGGTGCCTCTCGACCCAATTCAACGCCATCTGAAATCAACGTAGCCGCCCCGGCAAGGCGACAACCGGGGTGAATTGTGACCCCACTTCCGGAAATACGCTCCGCATTGATTTCAGGATCAACATAGACGGATTCAGGCGAAATGATCCGAACGCCCTTTTCGACGAGTCGCTTAACGGTGTCCGACAGATGCGGTTGGGTATCGCCGGTCATGTCAAAATGCTCATTTGTGAAGAGCCCCCTTGAGTTGAATGATCGCAACGACCACTAAAAGGCGGACCATCAAGCCCATGCAGATGATAGGGTGCAGATACCAGCGTTTGCCCTGATCGTATTTTATAAAATAGTGATAGACGCTACGATGAAAGGCATAGGCCGACCTAACCGGCTTCTTTCGGCTGCTCTGGGCCGTATGGTGGACAACAGAGGCACGCGGGTCATAGACCACCTGCCACCCATTGAGGCGCATTCTCCGGCACCAGTCGGCATCTTCCCAGTACATGAAAAAATTCTCATCCATCAACCCCACCTCGTCAACGGCTGCACGTCTGATCAGCATGCACGCACCGGAAACCCAGTCCACCGAGACAGGGTCCCGGCCCATATAGGTGTTGGTAGTGAGATTTTGGCGCGTAAAGCGATTGTTGGGGCACAACCGGCTCAACAGGGATTGGCGGCCAAAGAGCGCCGTTAGGGCGTTGGGGAAACGCCGCGCCGAAGCTTGCACGCTGCCGTCGCCATCGAGGACGCGAGGTCCGATGATCGCCGTGAGGGGCGAATTTTTCATCAGCGCCAATGTTTCCTGAAAAAGCCCCTGGGACACAGTTGTATCGGGATTGAGCAGCATAATAAAAGGAGCATCACCTTTGCGGATGACCTGGTTAACGGCGGCTGCGAACCCGATATTGGTGCGGTTGCGATGAAGGTGAACTTGCGGGAAGTGTTCCTCGATGCGATCGACACCATCCGTGGAGCCATTGTCTTCAATGTATACGGTCGTCCGAATTCCACCCAAAGAGGCATAAAGGGACTGTAGGCACGCCAAGACATGGTCAGTGCTTTGAAAATTGATAATGACAATCTCCAGATCAACCGCCATGGCGGGCTTTCAGTCGGGCAGCGGGGTTTTCCAGGGTAAAGATCCGCAGCAGGTAGGACAATGGCACCCGGCGCTTGCCCTGGGTTACCTTGCGCTTTACGATGACACTGGGCATCCCTTTCATGGCGTCCAGCTTCGAGGATAGGTAGTTGCCGCCTTTTCCGATCAGTAGAAAGTAGGCTCCCGCCAGAATGACGTAAAACAAATGAGGAAGGAACGAAAGCGCCAACAGCAAGCCCGGCATGTTTCGAAAGTAGACCCATTCCAGATTGCGATGGCCGTAGAAGACCGATGTTCGCGAGTCTCGCCCGATTGTGTGGGAAGCTTTGTGCCGCACCTTGGCACCGGGCACATAGCGACATCGGTAA
The DNA here is from genome assembly GCA_963783425.1 of uncultured delta proteobacterium. GTDB lineage: Bacteria > Desulfobacterota > Desulfobacteria > Desulfobacterales > QNYZ01 > CAWANO01. Next base: position 836,416 of record CAWANO010000001.1, on the reverse strand, counting down.
CCGGCCAACTGAGCCCGAAAACTGAGGTCGACATCCTCGTAAATCAAAAAAAACTCCTCGTCAAACAGACCGATATCCTCGAGCATATCCCTGCGGTAAAGTGCCGCTCCGGCACATGCACCGAAAATTTCCCGGGGCTGGTTGTAAGCATCGGCCCGCCCTCCCCTGCCTCGCAAGACACCCGCACCGATCAGGGAATAACCGTCACCGGCTCGGTCGATTACCTCGGGGTTGTCATGGTAGACCATTTTAGAGGCAGCCATGCCCAGCCACCAGTCGGCCTCCAGGGCCGCCACAAGTTGCTGCAACCAATTCGGCTCCGCCGCGGCATCGTTATTGATCAGCGCCACATACTTGGATCGGGTTCGCCGGATGGCCAGGTTGTTCGCTCTGGCAAAACCGATGTTTCCTCCGGTCTGAATAAGATGTACCTCAGGATATTTTTCAGCCACAAAGGCCTCAGAGCCGTCTTGCGACCCGTTGTCGACGACAAATATTTCTCGATCAGTCCAGGTTTGCGCTGCGAGAGATTCTAAACATTGCGCCAACAATTCCCGCCGGTTCCAGTTGACGACGACAATCGCAACCACCGGATGGCGTTTTTCATTTTGCTTGGTGCCTGGGGTCACGATGAGCCCGCCGCAACTCGCACAAACTCACGCATAGAAAATGACATTATTGGCCCTGCCACCTGTATTTGCGTTTTTTGAGCCATAACCGGAAGTGGATCAACGGGACCGCCGATTTGGAAGTAAACATTTTAAGCAGTGGGTAGCGCAATTGTCGGTAGTTGCCGATCCAAAGGAAAACCGAGACCAGTTGTTCGGTCAGACGCTCTTTGGCCGTGGCCGATGGTGGCGCTCTATCATATTGCGGTACAGCCCGCCCCTTTTCCATCCAGCGGGCATGACGAAGCGGTGCGTTGAGGCCTTTTCGGCGCGCGCGGATTTTGTGCGTGTGGTAATTGGCGTCGGAGCTGACATCGTTGAGCACCAGGTCCCCTGCCGTCACGGCACGCGCCAACAGGTCCCGGCCGCGCTGGCTGCGCACAAACACCTGAGACTGGTTGCGAAATTTATAACGGCCTTCGCTGTCGCGGGTCCAGGCATCGCCCACACTGATATCGGCAAACAGGTTCGATCCATCCAGACAAACCTGACAGCGCAGCGGCATGTAGAGACTGATCAGGTAATTGTAGGCACCATCCTTATAGTTGGAATAGTGCACTGCTTTAGGTGGCCTGTCTTTGAACACGGCGCGCATCTGACCAGGCCACTCACCTCCACGAAACTGAAAATCGGAGATGTCCCCTAAGGCAATGCCTTTGGTTCTCAAAAGTTCCGGGATCAGTGAAAGTTCCAACGCGCCACCGCAAAAAGTGCCAAATATCGCCACAATTCGCTCGGCCAGCAGCGGGTCTACGCAAACGGCTTCACGAACCCCGTGAATATGACAAGGCAAACCGATAATCGCATAGTGGCCCGGCGTTTTCCGAATCTCAGCAAGCGCACAATTTAACGGAATCATGGTGTAGCGTGACCCCTGGCTGCTGGTCAACTGATCGAAGGAGCGGGCCATAAAAGCCTCCCCTTTCCAAGGCTTGTCACGCCGCATCCGCGTCACCACGCATCCATCAATATCGCCATGTGCCAACAGGCTAGCGACAAGCGCCGTAACGAGCCCGCCCCCGGCACCCTTGTCGCGCACATTGGGGTCGGCCGCATAACCGACATAAGTCTTGATGGTATGCCCGTCAAAACTGCCGTCGTCGGGAACACCGAAAATTTCTTGGCTCAAGTGATTAAACCGCACGCGTCCACCAGGGCACACCTGACCGCATTTACCGCATTGGGTGCAGGCACCCGTGTCGAGCACCGGATAGTAATCGTTGTTTAGTGTAATGGCGTTTTCAGGACAAATTCCGACACAGGTGCCACTACGGGCGCACAAGGCACGGTCACGGATGCCGGCCGCAAGGAGGTTTTCGATTTCTTTTACTTGTATAGGGGTACGGTCTTTACTTGCTATTTGTTGGGTCATTGCGGTAAGCATATTTTTTTACGGTTATTCAAAAAGTTCAGGTGAACAAGCGCCGGAGACGGGAAATTGGATGCGTGTCTCACGTGGTCACATCCTGTTTTGATTGGGTCTGAGCCGAATGACTTATAAATGAGTTGCACGAATTTTTTCCCCAGTGGATTTTAGTTAGAAACAGAAATCCTGGCCCTGTGGGCCAGGTCAGAGTTCAATAGGCTCTGCCTTTTGAACGACTCATTTGTTACAACCAAAGCTTGAGTTGCCCCACAACTTAAGCCAAGGAGTAACAAATGAGCCGATTTCGCAAATTATCACAGACGATTTGGCATTGCCAATATCACATCATCTTGACGCCGAAATACCGTTATCGGGTATTGCAAGGTAATCTTGCCCAAGATGTTGAGAGTTGCATCCATGGTTTTTCAGAGCGTTTGGGCTGTGATGTAGTTGAACTCAACGTACAGGCCGATCATGAGCATCTTCTTGCGATGGTACCCCCCAAAGTGTCACTATCAGACTATCTTGGCACCATAAAAGGGCGCACAGCGATCCGTATATTGAACAAGTATCGGCATTTGAGGCAGAAACCGTATTGGGGTAATCAATTTTGGTCCAGAGGCTATTGTGTAGACACCGTTGGTCTGGATACAGAGATGATTCGAAAATACATCAAACATCAGCAGGTCAAAGAGCAAAGGGTCGAAAAACAAGCCAAGCTATTTTGAAATTAACCGGGGACTCAACCTTGCCCCTCAAGAGGCAAGGTAAAGTATCCCCCTTATGGGGTAATCAAGGCCGGCCCCTCTGGGGTCGGATTTTTACGTGTGCCCGGCATGGGTAACGGCTTGGGGGTTAAAGTCCCCTGCGAGTCCTGATGGCGGTAACCGCTAGCCAATGGCAAGGGCGGCCAGCGTGAGTTGGGGTCTGAAGGAAGTCGGCGGCAAAGCGCCGATCCGAGGGACACGAACCGTATATAAAGCTGTAGCATTGGGGTGAGTCAAAGCCGTATAAAATTGGACTTTTTGCGAGTTGATCAAAGCTGATTGGTATTACTAAGGATATACCAATTGAATCTGCAGTTTATATATCTCAATGTCATCGTAGGGAAGGTAATCGTCATCCGGGTACTTAACCAATTTGATCTCTATCGTATTCTCACCTGGGTGTAAAAATTTGTCAATCTCAATCGCATCACCGACACCGCATAATTTTGCGCTGTTTCCAGTGCCGCACGTTGTCCCAACACGCCTCGCATTAATAAGAAAACGGTTTTCTTGTGATGATGCGGTAATCCAGTAGAAAATCTTAGCTGATATGTATCCGTTGCATCTTTCTGGTAAATCAAAAGTCGAGGTATAGACGACCGACTCCGCCGTTGGGATGCAAAGATCCTTGGGATGGTAGTTGGCATCATCACCAAGTCGGATGACTTCGTCAAAATAGTATGTATAAGTTTTCTCCTTTCTTGCCCAACCCGGACAATGGTTAAGGTTTGAAATCAACGGGAGAAAAAGCATCCAAGGGAAATCGTCTTCATTAGCGACCACGGCTCCAGATGTTCCGGCCATTGCTTTCGATCGACAGATAGCAATTGCAGCGGGCTCCAAATCTGCTGTTTTATAATGGTGCACCGCAGGTACACTTGGGTCTTTCAAAGACATTTGGCTGGCTGGACAAGAACAGGTGGTCGGAGACTTTGGCACGAGGGTGCAGGATTCGGCCCATGGAAATGCTGTTCGAGGTTGCAGCAGAAAGACGAGAATAGAAGTAACGATAGTGACCGCCAAATTGTGAGTCATCATTTTTCCTCCCTCTGTGTCGGTGGAAAATATATGAAACGATCACAACTATTCGCTTTGTCTTTACCAACCATATTTCAAAATAATTAATACAATGGCACTCCGCTTATTTATTTATGAAATGCTTATCATACATCGTTTATTGGTACTGATGAAAAGACTCTTTAACGCATCCAAGTGCGTCAATGGGGCTTTGGTCGCCCAAGAAGATCCGGTGCCAGATTTCAAGGTTAATCAGACCCCATATTTTGGTACCGTTGTTATAACGTTTGCGCACATGATCGTGTAACAATTTCTTTATATAACCGGCACAAAAAATATCATTTTCAACCAGGGTTGAATGGTTCAGAATATGCTGTGCGAAATTGTTAAGCGGGCCGCGAAGCCATTGATTAAGCGGTGAGCTGAACCCTTGCTTGGGCAGCGCGATGATCTCTTTGGGCAAGTGCCTTTGCGCAACTTTACGAATGATGTATTTCCGTTGACGGTTTTTTAATTTTAAGTCGGACGGTATGGTTGCCGCAAATTCAACCAGACGGTGGTCCATAAACGGGCTTCTGGCTTCCAAGCTATGCATCATGCTGATTCTATCCACTTTGATGTTGGAATATTCCGGCATACGGACCATTAAATCGGTATACATCATCCGGCTAAGTGGGTCGATGGCATGGTCGCTCCAGTATCTCCCCAGCAGGCTTTGCAGCGAATCGACTTGCGCGACTTCTTTTGTAAAATTGGGGGTGTACAGCTCCTGTTTTTGCTCGTTTTCAAAGGCAAAGAAAGAAATGCCACGGGCGTAGCTTTCCGCTGACGGATGCCGGGAGAGGTCATTAAACCAGCGCAACGATTGTCGCCAGCTTTTACGCGCGGTTTTCTCCTCAAACGAGCGTAGGATCCGTGGTATGATATATTCCCGTACAAAAGCGGGTATTTTAGCATACTTGGTCAACAACAGATTGGCAATATAGCGGTCATAACCGGCAAAGGATTCATCCCCGCCATCGCCGGTCAGGGCGACTTTAACCTTTTCACGGGCAAGCTTGGCCACATAATACATCGGGATTGCCGGAATGTCGGCATATGGGCCATCCAAGTGCCATATCAAGTCCGGCAATATTTGGATGGCATTGGGCTCGATGATCAGCTGATGATGATTTGTTTTGAATTTATCGGCAATGAGTTTAGCCCCCGGTAACTCGTTAAATTCTCGTTCACGGCCACCAATGGAAAAAGAGTTGACCGGCTCCGAGGACATCTGACTCATCATGCCAACCACAAGCCCTGAGTCCAGTCCGCTGCTCAAATAGGCGCCCAATGGCACATCGCTCATCATCCTTAACTCTACCGAATGTTTAAGGTGCGCTTCGGTTTGGTCAATGGCATCTTGGGCACTCATATTGTGGTCTGGCCGAAAATATAACTCCCAATAACGATGCAACTGGTGCCGACCCTCTTTCCATATCAGCGTATTGGCCGGTGGGAGTTTATGAATGCCGCACATTAAATCCGTTTGACGGGGAATAAATTTATAGGACAGAAAGTCATGCACGGCCACGAGGGTTGAGTTTGCGCTGGAATCCTGGAAATTCGAGTATCGCTTTACTTTCCGAGGCAAATACAAAGGTTTGGCCGACGATGGCATAAAAAAGCGGTTTTTGTCCCAAGCGGTCTCTGGCCAAAAAGAGCTGCGACCTCAATTTGTCCCATATCGCAAAGGCAAACATCCCCCGCAATTCATTCACACAGTCACCTTGCAGTTCTTCGTACAAATGCACAATAACCTCGGTGTCTGTGTTCGTAGCAAACTGGTGGCCTTTTTCGAAGAGTTGTTTACGTAACTGGCGATAATTATATATTTCTCCGTTGAATACGATCCATACCGTTCCGTCTTCGTTTGAAATCGGTTGGCGGCCCGTTTCCAAGTCGATAATGCTAAGCCGGCGATGTCCCATCCCAACCGGGCCATGGATATAATATCCTTCATCATCAGGGCCCCTATGCGCCAAGGCTCGATTCATCCTCTCAATAACAGAACGATTGATTGGATCTTGTGCCTTAGCTGATATCGCCCCACAAATACCACACATGAAATTGTCCCCTCGTCGGGTTCTTGGGGTTTCTAACAGCCCATTTAAGTAGAAGATTGTACTGATGGCATATAGTGAAAGATCGGATGAACTTGCAAGAACACGCCATCAAGCCTTGATCAGGTTTATGCAATTATAATTCAATATTCGCAATGATGAATCAGATATCAAGAACCCGGTTAAAAAACACATTGCATGTTATAGCTGGTGATTTCTCTGCCATTTTGCGCGACAGCGAAAGCAAGGTTTTCTCCTCTCCTTTTCTAAAACTGTAATGAATGACCACCTCATCATCTGATTCATTGATGCTGTCAATTTTTCCAAAAGGAAATTTTTTCTTTAGCCAGGCGATGAGCTCATCACCTGTATCCTGAAATAGCTTGCGTGGCGCCCTTATCATTAAAATGCCATCGTTGACTCTTCCCTTGAACAGCCGGCGTGCAATCCGCATGAATAACAATGCAATCGTAGCAATCACCAGTAAAATCGCAAGAAAAAGCAGGTTGAAAGTTGCGCAACACAAGGCAGCAGCAATCACCAGCATGATAAATCCGATCTCTTCTGGTTCTTTGATAGGTGTTCGAAAACGGACAATAGATAATGCGCCAATAAGGCCCAGGGATAACGGTAAAGAAAACTGAATGCTGATAAAAATGGCGGTAACTGACAACCCTACCAGTGGAAAGCTTTTGTGTACCTGACTGCCAGTGTTTCGTGCGTCAAAAAAATTGATGTACAAGATGGAGATGTAAACGGTACAAATGAACATTATCCCCATAAGCATCACAAATGATGCCAACCCGACCTCAGCCATTTTCTGATTGCCAAAGCCTGATAACGTCATCAGCGCATCGGTCATTTTGCTGTCCATACTAACTCCCATCTTCGACATCGAGTTACAATATCGCGTTATTTAGGCGAACATAACAATCCAAATATTTTGAAAAGGACCGTTTACGACACCCCATTGCTGAAAGCTGGCGGAGATATTTGGGCAGCACGTTTGAGCGCCCCTTAACCTCAAAAACGCCCTCTTCCAGCTCGATCGGAGTAGGGACCGATAGCACTAATCGATTTACTCGTGGTGTCGATATATGGTTGTCCAAACAAATCCGGGTGCCGGTAGTGGGTTCAACAAAACGCAATCGCTGATAACTTATCTCAAACACCGGTAACAGTGGCCCCGGGAGGGTTTCACCCATCTCAGCGATCTTCTGGCTTAAACTATGCCAGAATTGAGACTCGAGCGATTCAGCACGGAGCCTTTCACCGGAGACGTTGATACGGACACGCGTCTTGAAGCGACTGCTACCGATTTTTCGTTTAGCTTCAAGCCATCCGCATGGGCCGGGATGGTTGCCCTCGAGGTCCGAATACCATCGCACACGATATTTAGTTTTCAAGTAGTCGCTGTTTAGCTTTTCTCTAAGCAGATGCCACCAGGGTGTATCGTAATAAACGCTGGAAACCGTACCGTAAGGGTACTCTCCGTCAGGAATGCATCGTCTGGAAAGCCACAGTGCCAGCTGTGGTCCAAGGTGGCGAGAAAATACATATTTGACTTCGGACTCGCCGGGCTTGGCGGCGTTAGTTGATAGCATGGTGGTCACGTGCTTATATTTTGGGGGTTTGAGTCAATCCGATATATACAAACGAATAACAAGACGCCAGGAAAACAACAACAGTTGCCACGTGCAGCAGAGGCCTATCAATCGCGGACCTTACTTTATGCATCATAAAACCCGCCATGGGTAAAACCGGCAGAAGATATCGCCCCTGGGATTGAAAATCAGCTACCCAGCATCGGTACAGCACAATCGCGATCAATAGAAACACACAGCCAAGCGTCCACAACATGAGTAGACGGCCTTTTGGATCCGACCCCGCAAGCCCCATGGCGAATACCGATACGAGCAAAATAATTAATAGTACCCTCATCGTATTGTAATACTTTTGTGGTCCGGCATATTTCATGTATCCAAAAACGCCGACCGAGCTTCGAAACACGATGCCAAACCATTTCCGCTCTTTTATCAGATAGCCGATGCGGTACCCTCTTTGTTTAAGATGCAGATTGGGGGATTTCTGTGCCAGAGGCGTGCTGGGCTTATAAGGCGTTGTGGCAAGCCTGTCGCGACATTCGTTTATCTTCTGTTTGCGATCAAAACCATTGACAAGAATATTTGGGCCAAAGGCGATGGCGCCGATGACGAGCACACCCCCCAACAACCCAGCCACCCTGCGCAGGGGAACCTTCACACCTTGCCTGCTGAAAAAAACCTCCAGGAGAAGGTACCCTCCCAGAAAAACGTAAATGATATAGTAATTGGGTTTGGTGAACAATAACAAGCCCAGCAGCATCCCGGCCGCAATGGTACGCGGTAAAAGCCAGGGCGCTCCCTCCTGGGCATACCAGCAACGCTTTAGAAACGTTTCCTTGAACGCAAATTGTTGGCATAACACGAGCGCCACGAAACATGCGAAAGCATCCGAATTCATATATGAAAAAACATACCAAACCTGTGGGGTGATCAAGAATGGGAGAAACAGCAGCGCGCCTTGTTTGTGGCGATGCCATGACAACACGATCAGGGCAAACAACAAAACATTGAAAAGCCTCAAGCGCAGATAGCCGAATATTGGCAAGAATGAGAAAACCGAAGCCACCTTGCCAGATAGAAAATAGACAATCTCCTTGGAGGTCAAACGTGATACACCATATACACTATAGGTGTCCGCTGTATCCGGCTGGCAAATTTCCGGCGGCAGCCAGTGGGTTTCATAGTACTTACCCGCGCTGGCATGCACATATTCATCGGGATGCATGTTGTAAGCACTGGTAAAGGCCATGATGATAACAAGCCCAAGCACCAGCCACCAGAGCGTATCTTCCATTCGGATGAGAAGGTCACTCGTCGCCGTAAGGCCGTATGCCAATAACCAGGATAGGATCACTAAGGTGATAACGCGAATCGGTTCGGCTGAAACCCCTGATGACACGATTTTGGGCTTGATGTTCCACAGCAGGCTCGGATCCGGGCCCGTTGCTTCTATCAAAATGCCGTCGCGGCCGATTGCCACCGTAGATATATCACGAACCACCTCCAGGTTTTTAAATCCGTACCCATGGAGCTTAATTGGCTTGATCTCTTCCTGAGTCAAGACGATGGTGTGAATTTTTTTCTTGCCCGGTTTGTTCCCAGGGTCGATCCGTAAATGACGCACTTTTCTCAGGTCCGTGAAATATAGACCGTAATGACGCCTTTTCCCGCCATGGATCTTCAGCGCAACAGAACGGTCTTCTGAAAACGGCTGAGCATCTCCGGCCCAATAGATTTTAAAATACTCTCTTTTAATATTCGAAGATATTTCCAATTCAAAATAGGCCCGGTTGTAAAAGAGGTGCAAATATAGAAAGATCACTACAACACTAAGGCAGACGAAAATGATCCATCGCACCTTAGTTTTATCTTGCAAACGATTCATGCGGTCCAGGCCGCTGATTAATCTTTTAATCGACACTTCTGAATGGTGGGTTTGTAGTTAAATTAAGCATCCATTTATACCTTGGGTATTTGACTCAGACCAATAAATATGAAGGAGTAAGAGGAAGCTAAAAAAAGCAATAACGTAATTAGATGAACAATCGGTTTATCAAGAACGGATCGCAGGCGATACATCATCACTCCCACCATTGGCAAAATTGGCATCAGGTATCGTCCCTGGGGTTGAACATCAGACACCCATGAGCGCCGCATCACAATTGCGATTAGCAATAGAATGCAAAATATCGTCCACAGCAACAACAACCTGCTTTGATTGTCCCCCCTAAGGAGACCAAGGAAAACAATAACTGCGCCGAAAATTATCAAAAGTACTTTCGTGGCCTGATAATATTTTTCAGGTCCAGCGTATTTTAAATAACCATAAACGCCTACTGAGCTCCTGAATATGCGCCCCCCCCAATTCATCTCATCGAGCATGTAACTCAGGGGAATGCCTTTTCTTTTCAGATACAGATTGACCCCTTTTTCATCCAAAGGGGTACTAGGTTTGTAAATTTTTCTGGCAAGTTTTTCTCGGCATTCGGTAATTGCAGGTATTCGATCCAGGCCGTTGACCAGTGCATGCGGACCGTAGGCAAAAACGCTTACGATGAGTATGCCGACCAGAATTTCAGCCGCTCTTCGCCAGGGTATATCCAGACGACGTTCGGAAAAAAATAATTCGATCAACACATAACCTGCGATAAAGACGTAGACGATGTAGAAATTGGCCTTACTAAAAAGCAGCAAACCGAAAAGCATGCCACATGCAACAGTGCGGGTTACCAGCCAGGGTTCTCCCGCTTGCGCATACCAGCACCGTTTGAGAAATGTGTCCGGAAATACCAGTTGTTGGCAAATCATCAGCGACACAAACAAAGCAAAGGCATCAGAATTCACATAGGAAAAGAGATACCAGGCCTGAGGGGTAATCAACATTGGGATGAAAAACAACACGCTATTTCGGTGGTAGTGCCAAGACAAGAGCAGTAAAAAAAATAAACAAACATTAAAGAGACGAAGGCGCAGGTGATCGTACAACGGGATCGCATAAAATGCGGAGGCAATTTTTCCGGTTAGAAAATATACGAGTTCCGTTGAATTCAAGCGCGACATGCCATAGACACTGTAAGTGTTTTCTGTGCCTGGTTCGCAGATTTTGGGCGGCAACCAGCGGCCTTCATAATACCGACCGGCATTGATGTGAACATATTCATCAGGATGTAGGTTGTTTGCGCTGAGCACTGCCATCGTCACCACAAAACCAAAAACAAGCCACCCAAGCCTACAGTTTACTTGAAGAAAGGCTCCTTCGGTTGTGGTCAGACAGAGCGCAATAATCCAGGCGAATGCAATCATAACAATGACACGCAACAGTTCTGCCAGCCGTCTGGATGATGTAATTTCAGGCCGAATATGCCACACTAAACTTGGATCAGCTCCCGACGACGCGATAACCATCCCATCAGGCCCATAAGTCACCACGGCCACATCGCGTACCGGCTCAAGCGCTTTGAGCCGATTTCCAAACAGCTCGATCGGCTCTATCTCTTCCTGACTCAAAGTAATCGAGTGAATAGCCAGCTTACCCGGTTTTTTGATTGGATCGATACGGATCTTGCGAACATTCCGCAGGTCTGTGAGATAAAACCCATAATGGCGATTTTTACCGCTGACGATTTTAATGATATGGGATCGATCTTCGGAAAACGCTTGATTTTGACCAGCCCAATAGAGTTGAAAAAACTCACCCTTCTCGCTGGTCGAAAGGACCATCTGCAGATAGGCACGATCGTAGCTGACAGCCACATAAAAGGTGACAGCAGCCACGGCTACAACGGCAAATATGATCCATCGCGCCACATTTCGCTTTCCAAACCGGCGCACGGGGTTTAATATGAGCGTCATATATCGTTAGGGAGCCAATGCTGGGCGAGTTTTATCGGTTGTCGCTTTCGATAAAGAGGTCGGGGCGGTTGCAGCCGCCCGAGGTTGTCACTGGGAAGGCCTTGTTTGTTGATACCTGGTGGGCGTAGATGTTCCCTCCATCGCCTTCGGAAACACTGACAATCCAATCTGGATGATTCGACCAGAACTGGTTGTCGAATTTGTAGCCTGGCGGCGCGTCGATAGCCCCGTTTTTCTTTCCCGTTTTTCGATCAAATATATCCAAGGTCAGGTGACCGCTACTGTTTACCGTCACACTACCGCCATCTGGAGAAAGACTGGCCGAGCAACCTCGAGAGATCTTTTTTTTCCGATCACTATTGGTGTCGATCACGTAAACATAATAGCCAAACCTCTCCTTGGCCGTAACGGCTAACATCACTCCCGCTCTGGCGACGTCTAGTTCACGGAAATGCTTGCCACTGGCCACTTTTACTAGTGCGCCGCGTGGCGATGTCAACAGCATAAACCACTTTTCCGTCAGTATAAAACACACTTTCGCCCGTATCGTTGAACACGACGGCCCGGGGATTTTCAGCTTGCGCGAGAAATGTCGTAGAACCATCAGTCATGTCATGGACACCGATGCGCCCGCCTTGCACAAATGCAATTTTGTGGCCGTCCGGCGACCAGCGGGGATAGGTGCCATTCGACAATATGCGTTTAGCACTTCCGCCGCCCAACTGCTTCACGTAAATACCATCGGACTTCGTAAAAACAACACGCCCCGCAGGGAGTTTGCTTTGATTGGCCTGTTGGCCTGTTGACGGCGTGTCTGTTTTTGTATCAGCATTGCCGACGGATGGATGGGAAAACGCCACCAGATAGACAAGGCCGATGATAAAAAACAGTCCCGCATAACGCAACCAGAAATGACCGACAGCCTGACCGACCGAGCGCTGGGATAAATTATTAAAATCGCCTTTAAAAAACGGTAAAAGCAAAGTTATCATTGCGATAGCCCCCAGTGAATACCCGTAGATTTGGGAAATGAGATGATGTGCCACGCTGGTCAGAGCCGACAACTTGGCGCCGTAACCGAGCATCTGGAAGACAAGTGTCCAGGCGCCCTCGTAGGCTCCGAAACCGGCGATACCCGATATCGGCAAGCTGGCCGATAGCTCTGCCCCGCACAAACCTAAAAAAACCTTGCTGAAGGGGAACTCGCCGGCTGCGTACCCCAGTGGCACCACTATAGCCAGCAGCAGGGCATACAAGGAAAGATATTTTCCCAAACGTACCACCACCGAAAGGGCAAGCGCCCGGGCGTAGATCTTTTGAGATCGGATGTGATTAATTTCTGCACCGGTGGCTACCAGGCTTCGTTCTAACCTTCCGCGCATTGTTTCGGGTATCCATGAGAAACGTGAAATGCGCCTGCCCATCCAGAGCAGCACCGTGGGCAGCAACAAGAGCACCATGGTGCAAACAACCAACGCAAACAAGCTTGCCGCAATCATAATTCCCTGTGATATCAGTGCCGATGACACCAACAAAGAGGCACCGATTACTAACAAACCTAGCACAAGAATGTCGAAGATAAACGAGAGCGCAAAACTGGAAGCCGCCGCATCGAACGGTACCCCCAAACGGGCCTGGACCAGGTAGATGTACACTAGCGTACCCAAACGAGCAGGCAACAGATCCGAGAAAAAATTTCTAGCGAGAGTGACCAAAAACATGGCGAAACGTCCAGTATTATGTCCGGAAATGTTAAGAAAGAGCAGGTAGCGCCAGGTTCGGCCAATGCTCATGATCATCGAAAAAAACAAGAATAACAGCAGGTAATAGGGTGAGCTCTTGCCGATGGCGTTGAGAACCTCATCCAGGGAGACCACCGAGAAGAGATATGAAAATATCCAGACGGTAACGCCAACGGAAAAAAGCAGGTAGATCGAGCGTTTGATCAGATTTTTTGAAAGCAATGTAGAATTAGTTGTCATAGAATCTGTAGAAATAGCGCTTGCGCCAGGTATTGATTTGATCAAATTTGGCGGCCGATCGGGTTGATAAAAACCGCAATACATATCGCCGCCATGTAGGTTTTCTGAAATAGGTCCAGAGCCTGTAGCTCGCCTCGGAACGTATCGCTTTAAAAGATGGCTTGGGAAGCGGCAGATGATAGTTCGGCACCGGACGACCTCGTTTCGAAGCCCTTGCCATACGGACCACGGCACGCATCTTTTTGCGTTTTCCCATGTTATAAATGCGCTGCGAAAAACGGTGGTTCGGCAATCGCTGAAGTACGACGACGTTGTCTCGTTGGGCATTATGCAATATGGTCCGTCCTTTGGCGGTCCTTTGGGAAATTAATGTACAATTATGAAGTGCTGCAAGATCGGCCCTGTAATCATTGGCCCAGAAGTCTCCAAAACTCAGATCGGCATGTTCGGCGAGGGCGTCGACGCAATAATAACAACGGTCAGCGCCGAATAGTCGAAACATGGTATTCATGCTGGTCGGCAGACTTACTTTGTGCAGCTTTTGCACTTGACCGTTCTTTTTTTCCACGCATAGCCCGCCCGGCCAGCCCCTTTCCCGAAATTTTAACTGCTTTACTTCTGCCAAATCGATCCCGCTGGCTTCGATTGCCTCTCGGGGGCCGTTTAGGTTGAGGTTGCAGTTGCAATATAGGCCGAGTATGCAGTGAATTTTCCGGCTCAATTTTGGGTCTACAAGCTCCATTTTGCGTAAGGCGTGCACCTGACAAGGCAACGCTACAATGGCATATCGGCCTTTTTGCTGACTAACTTCACGCAACACTTCCATGGAGGGGGTAATGCAATATTTAGACTGCGCCGCATTCGTGATCTCAGTTGCTGTTCTGGCGAGTATACCTTTGGAGCGGTATGGTTGCACTTGATCCATAGCGACCACTATGGCGCCATCGATATCACCCACTTCCAGCATATGAATTAACAAGCCGGTCACCACACCACCGCTGGCACCTCGGAAGCGTACGGCAGTATCTGTAGAATAACTGACGTAGTGATTCTCCACATCACCCAGCACATCCATAAACCGGTATTGGCTATTGAAAATTCGTCTCGACAAGCTCGGCAGATCCAGATCGCTACCCGGGCAGATATTTACGCAGAATCCGCACTTGGTGCATTGGCCACTTAGGTAGGGATATGCGTTGTCATCCATATCGATGGCGCCCGCTGGACAGACGCCAGCGCACGTCCCACAACGTGTGCATAGCCCATTTTTTATGGTCTGTTCAAAAAGATCATTAAAATCCATTAATGCTTACACCCCTTCAAGATAAAGCCTTTGAGACGTAAAAATTTCATAGTAATGCTGGCAAACGATGGTGTCTACCGGGTCCTTATGGGTTTCGCTGGTCGGCCTACGGCTATTGCGTAATCGGGAAGCGACGCTTGCAGTTCGGCATGAGCGCCCACGATCGCACCCTTGCCTACCCTTAAACTCTTTTCAATACGACCCCGCGCGCCCACCCAGCACCCTTCGCCGATAACGATACCAGATTTCTGAAACTGCTCGGGCATCTCAGGTTTGTCGCCTATTCCACGGCCAACCCGGCAGAAAGCAGCCAGCAACGTGCCATCGCCGATATATATGGGAACGTGCGCTTGAAGGGTGCAGTAGTTGCTGAAGTTGGCGCCGGATCGTACCATGATAGATGCAGGACCGGCTTCTAAAATTGTACCGACCCCGATAAAGAGCTGATCGTGCAGCACGATGCCTGGGCCAGGTTTTTCAAAACGGCCAGCATCCAATACAACCCTGTCACTGATCACCACATGATCACCAATCGTGATTTTTCCGGGGTTGCGAATCGTCAGAAAACGGCCAAAAAGGACATCTCGACCGCAGTGTCGGAAAAGTCGGGGGAAAAAAAGTTTGCGCAGCAGCAGCCCCAAGGCACCGGGACACCATGAAAGAAATTTAAAAGCGCGTTCGTTGAACCTGTTCACGCGCGAGCCTCCACAAACCTGCCCGGAATTCCAGCGACCACCGCGTTGTCAGGAACATCATTGATCACCAGTGCATCATCCTTGACAATGGCATCGTCTCCAATGCGTACCCCATCGCGAACAGTTACCCCTTTGCCGATGCGCACTTGATTTCCAACATGGTTCGGCCCTCTACAGGTCAGCGGTTGGTCAATAATGGGTATATCTTTACGATCATAGGCGTGAGCAGCGCCTACCAAGTAACATTCATCGCCAAAGACAGCGTGTTCACCGATCTCCAATCCCAACGAAGACCCCAATCGGCATCTCCGGCCGATCCGGGTTCCGCCACCGATTCGAATGTGTCCACCCGTGCAGCTGACGATCGTGCCGGCACCGATGGTGACACCATTGGCAATGGTGATTCCTTCACCCTCACCTTTAACATCCAGTGACACTTCATCTTCAATGGAAACGTCGTTGCCGATCGTAATCCTGTTGGGTCTACGAATAATCAGCTTTTCACCAAAAATGGTCCGTCTGCCAACATGTCCGAAAATCAGTGGATAGAGATGTCTGCGCGCCGCCTGGCGCATCCGGAAAGGCGCCGCGTTTATAATCATCGTCACCAGTTCATACTTAACGAGATCGCTGAGGCAGTAGTTGCCAACCGTCGTTTCGCAATATCGCCTAAACATACTACCCGGCTGGAACAACTGCCGTTGAACACCGCCGATTCTACGGAATTTTTCAACCTGCATTTTGGATCTATGATTTATGGGGGTTATGTTATGCTTCTGGGAAACCGACTGTTTCGCGCACAGTGTAGATCGGTTTGTTCTGGGTCTCATGGTAAATTCGGACTTGAAATTCGGCCAGTAATCCTAAGGTGATAAACTGCAGCCCGATAAACACCAGCAGGATTGCCAGTAACAGCAGCGGCCGATTGGCGATGGGTAAACCCATAAATTGGCGCTGAATCACCAAGTAGAGCCCCATCAAGAAACCGATCGTTCCTGAGGTAATGCCTAATAAACCAAAAATCTGAATCGGTCGGGTGCCGTAGCTCAGTAGGAATTTGATGGTGATCAAATCCAACACGACCCTGACGGTACGGGATATGCCATATTTGGACTTGCCGAATCGGCGCGCCCGGTGATTGACCGGGACTTCGGCAATGGAGACCCCCATGCCACTGGCAATGGCGGGTATAAACCGATGCATCTCCCCGTAAAGCTGAATGGCGTCGGCCACCTCCTTCTTAAAGGCTTTCAGGGTACAGCCGTAATCGTGAAGTTTTACATTAGTAGTGATGGATATGATTTTATTGGCGATGATCGACGGCAGCCGCCGACTGATAAATTTATCTTTGCGATCAGCCCGCCAGCCACTAACCAGGTCGTAACCTTCATCGATTTTGGCCAGCAGTTTGGGGATGTCGGCCGGGTCGTTCTGCAGATCGCCATCCATGGTGACGATCACCTCGCCGATGGCATGATCGAAGCCAGCGGCCAGCGCGGCTGTCTGGCCGAAGTTGCGGCGAAACCGAATGAATTTGACTTGTGGGTCCTGCGCGGCGATCGTGGTTAAAAGCGACGCGCTGCGATCCGAGCTGCCATCGTCAATAAAAAGGATTTCTGTCTCCATCTGAAGGGGCTCCGTGGCGGATTGCACTTCGCTGTAGAGCGCATCAATATTCTCTTCTTCGTTATAGATTGGAATTACGATGGAAAGGTCCACAAGTTCTCCTATGGCATGATCATTACAATGTGTAACGTGACGGTGCGGCATCACTGTAATATGAGGCCAGACATTTATCAGCCGCAAAACACTACGATTCCATTCCTGCCTCTCGAATTCGTGAAAACATTAAAAACGCCATACAGTAGATAAACAAGGCCACCAAGATTGTTCCACTGAAGCCGACGTATATCGACAACAGAACACTCAACAGGCCGCCAATGAGTGTAAAAAACCCGTTTAACCCCCACGCCCAGGCAATGGCGCCCGTAGGTTGTTTTTCAATGGCCAAAATACCCAGGGGAAACGGCATACCCAGGAAAAACCCCAGTGGAAAGATCATACTGATCGCGACGGCAATTCGAACCGCTGTATTTGTGGTAAGAAAGATATCAAAGACAAATGAGTGCGTAGCCAAAATAAAAACGCCGGTGACCAGTATGCCCACAAAAGGCCAAACCCAACGCCTGTGCAAACCGATATTGAGCTTTTCGGAGCTGAGGCTGCCAACCCCTGCAGCCAGCAACATGGTAAACACAACGGTCGAGTAAGTGTACAGTGGGTATCCGATCAACTTCATAAAGATTTGAATGAAAATCAGCTCAAAGATGATGAACCCGGCACCCAGGCATGCGAAGTAGAACAGGGAGCTTGCCTTCCGAGGCCATTTCGATTTTCCGGCCTCGGAGAAATAGAGCGGGATAAAAATAAAGATGGCCGTAAAAAAGAAAGACGCAGCCCCTATGACCACCAACGGTAATATATCCTTGGGCACGCGCGGAATGAAGGTTTTTTTGAGCTGCGAGTTCAACAATTTAGCCGTTGAAAAGTTAAGGAAGTTTTTAGGGTCCTCGATCAGGGGTCTGACTTCTTTTCGAAGAAAATTGAAGTAGGGCTTGTCATCGGTTGCCGGGTTCACTCGAAACGGCATACGCTCGGCCAATTCCGGCGGAAATTGGCCGGTGTAGAAGTCCGCGGACAAAAAGCTGCTATCCGGTTCGAGTGGATGTTCCACAATCTTCGCCACCGGGCCATAGAACTGTTTGATCTCCTCAATCTCTGCTGGCGTCCATGGGCTCATTTTTACGAGCAGGGTCGGCAGATTATCCATGACCCTAGCGGCCGATTCGCAAACCACCACGTGAGCTTTGAAATTGTCACGGCCCATCTGCCGCCAGGCCAATGCCGCCGTCGTCACCATCCGGGGATAGATGTGGTGATTGATGTGCAAGATACCATCTTCGCTCAAATGGCTGAAGTATTCTTCGTAGGCCTCCGCGGTCTGCAGATAATTGGTGGCCATGGCACCGGCGCCGCCGGCGATGCTTGAACTGGTGTGATTGCTGAAAATTTGGATAATATCGTACTGATGATCGCTCGATCTTAAAAAACTGCGCCCCTCACCGGTGATGGCATTCACTCTGGGGTGGCAAAAAATGTTGCCGTTGTAATCCGAATAGTGGTTTTTGCCGATCTCAACAACATAGTTCACCAGCTCAACGGCATCCACATGATCGGCACCGTAAGCGAGCGCTGCTTTGATTTCCTGCCCGCCGGCACTCCCGATGACCAATACACGTTGTTTGGTGTCACGTTTGAGATAATGCGAGGTGAGCAGGTTCGGAGTTACAAAATGATGCCCCCTGCCATTGGCCAGATCGTCGCGCAACGTATCAAGGTTACCGTCAAACGGAATAATCCAACTGCTTTGCGTGCCACCGTCGTAGGCAATATGTTTGATACCGTCGAGCCCGATGACATCTATCTTGGAAATGGGGTCCCAGTAGGTCCTTTCGATGGCACCTTTTTCCCTGGCGCTTTTTACACCCCGCTTCTTTAACTGTTCCTTGAAGTCAAGGTATCCGTCAGCATGAAAAAACGGGACCAAAATTATCAAAACGCCCAGAATGGTCGAAACAACACGCCATTTGCGACTATCGGAGAAAAGGCCCGAGGCCCACAATCCAAATGCGCAGGCCACAAATAAAAGTCCGCCGGGTCCGATTTTCGGTAAAAAGGGGACCAGGATAATACACCCGATAGCCGCTCCGGAAAGGTCCCAGAAGTAAAGGCTCTGAATCTTGCGGGCGTAGGTGGAGAAAACGGTGGTAAAAATCAAGCCGGCCAGAAAGAAAGGGACGCCCAAAAAGAAATACATCAGAAAGAAACTGAAAAAACCAAGCCCGGGTTTCAAGTAAAGCAGCCTTATAAATGGGATAGCGTTCATCAGCGGTAAGATCACTATCGCGAACAAAGCGAACAGAATGGATAGTATGGAAAGGTAACCGTGAATACGCTCACTCTTCTTGAATGGCCGCAGGGATGAATAGACTCCTGAAAGGCCGAAACAGAACATGGCCAGGGTAATGATCATATAAGCCATGTTTGAATACCAGATAACGTCAAAGACCCTGATCAGGGTCAGTTCCAGCATAAGGGTGGTAAGAGCGACTAAAAACAGTCCGGCCGAAACTCGTTTCATCTCGCCTCCCCTTCTACGAAAAGGCGTGACGGATTGTGATAGGACAATGTCATCAAGTCTCCTGACAGGGTGCTGCTAACGTGGTTGATGGGGGGTTCAATTTTTCTGGGGCTTTTACCAAACAGTGCCGATGGATGATATAAAACAACCACCGCCATCGCTGGTCTCTGCGCCGGTATTGATAGTGACATCATTGCCTTCGATGAGTTGAATTTGGTCGGTCCTGGCCACTAAGCGGTAATGATAGGCGCTTTGCGGATTTAAATCAGTGACCGACATGCTGACCGTGGCGCCTTTTACACTTGGATTGAAGCGAAGGGTTTGTGTTGTTTTGCCGTAGTTGATAGTCGGACCGTATTGGAAGAAATAAACCAGCCGTTTGGTATTGGGCCGGATCAGGCCATTCAATGAAGCCATCGAACCTGACACATTGGTCGCTTCGGTGGTCCTGACAACCGGCGTGTGCAGGGCGTTAAACCACACCCTGGCCATAACGCTATAACCACTGCGGTTGGGGTGGGTCCCGTCATAGGTGAGGGACTCCCAGTTATACGCCATGGCGTTGTACATATCTGCCAGCAAAACCCCCTTGCGATTTGCCATCGCTCGGATTTTGGGGTTGTACTGACTTTGGATTGCAAGCATTTTTTCGGAGCCTTTATTCGTCGCCGGCGGCAGTGTGGCAACGATCGGCTCTACACCTTGGGAAAGGCTTCGCTCGATCATGAGTTCCAGGTCATCCACGGTAGATGAAACCGGCAGGTTCAAAGCCCAGTCGTTGGTCCCTTCCAATATAAGAATATAGTCGGCATGGGGATGCTTGCTAAGTACATTGTTAATGCGGGCAAATCCACTGAGCGTACTTTCACCGGCGACACCCCAGTTGTAGATTCTCGATGGACGGTTGGCGCTTTTTAGTAAATTATCAAGATAGGGTTGATAGCCCCCCTCGCCGACTCGTCCGCGCCCCTCCCTGTCCGTAAGGTACGGGGTGCCCTTGGTGATGCTATCACCAAATGTTATGATTTCATCGGCTTGTGCTTCCATTGCCAGCGCGCATACCATCACCAGGATCCACACTGCCGCGGCGATCGTCTTCCTCAAAACAGAACACCATCTCTTAAATATGCCCACCCAACTCTCCTTGAACATCATTTACAATTTGATCAGACGTCTATATTTTGGGTATGCTATTCAAGCCGATCCATAAAAACGAATAGATCGAAGCCACAAAAAGCAAGCCAACCACCAAAGTTAGCGCCCCGGCATGGATTCGCTCTCTTATCCGATGAAGCATTATCCCGATCATGGGCAGTACGGGAAACAGGTATCGCCCCTGAGGCTGAAATACGGATGTCCACGACATCCATGCCGCCGCCACCGCAATCATAACACTGCATGCCATGAGGGCCAGTGCCAGCAGTTTAACCTCCAATGAAGTCCCGTAAAAGCTGTAAGACACCCCCATAGCGAGAAAGATGCCCAGTAAAAACAACATTAAGCGATAATAAGGCCATTGGGCAAAGTACTCCAGGTAACCATAAGCCCCGGTGGCGCTACGTGACATGATCGACAGATACTTGTGGTTAAAAAGAAAATCCGCCAATGAGGCACCGCGTTGTTTCAGCCTAAGTTCGGTGGCTTGTTCATGTAGCGGCGTGCTGGGTTTGTAGATCGGCTCGGCCATCTTTTCCTGACACGCCACCTTTCTCTCGCGCTTTTCGAAAGCGTTTACGGTTTGATCCCAGGCCACGCGACCGGCCACGATGCAGACGGCGGTCACCGCAATGACCGCTACCTTGCGGAGCTGTATTTTCGATGGGCGCACATCGCTGGTGAAAAACACAATCACGCCCCACAGCATCATGAAAATGATGTAAAAATAGAAATTCATTTTCAACAGCAATATGATCGCCACCAAAACGCCGAAGGCGATACCCGCCAAAAGCTGCCGCCAACGGCTCATGGCGCCGTTTAAATAGCGTCTCAACGGTGATCGCTCATCCACAACTAAATAACTGAAAATAAACAGGGAAAATAGCGCAAACGCCTCGGAGTTGAAGTAACTGAAAAGATACCAGATCTGTGGTGATATCAACAAGGGAATAAATAATATTCGGCTTTGTACGGCTACAAAGGCAACCGCTGTCAACAGAAACCATAAAAACACATTAAAATAGCGCACCTTGCGATAATCATCGCCGGGTAAGAAACCCAGCACAGAGGCGAATTTACCGGCAAAAAAATGGGCGGTTTCATACGAGTTGAGCCGTGAGACACCGTAGGTGCTGTAGGTGTTTTCAGTACCAGGGGTGCAAATGGCCGGAGGTAAAAAGTTGGTTTCATAGTACTTGGCGGCGTAGTAATGAACATACTCGTCCGGGTGCTTGTTATAGCGGCTCAGGGTTGCCATGGTGAAGATCAAGGCGCCCACGAGCATCATCAGGTATGGCACGTAGCCAAAGCCCTGCACCGGCAAGCGTTGATACGGTAAGAAACAGGCGATGAAAAACAGGAGGTATATCGCATACAGCCGTTTGCTTTCATTCGGTTTGGGTTGCGGGTCAATATTGAGATCGAGCCGGGGCTTTGAATTGTAACTGACCACCCAGAGGCCGTCTTTATCCACCCACGTCTCTTCAATGCCGCTTTTGGGAACAAACTGCTGCATCTCCGAGACGCTTCGGACATTGATGGGCTCGAACCCTTTCTGCCGCACCCGCAGCAGGATGATGCGGATCTTGCCCTTTTCATTCAAGGGGCGAATGCGCAGTTTGTCGATATTCTCGAGGTCGCCGATCCTCAGGCTATAGTGTCTGACGCGGGGGAAAATCGTAATTTGCCGGGATTTTTCACCGCTAAATGGTTCGCCGTAAGCGGCCCAGCTCAAAGCAAAGGTGGTGGAGGACTTTACACCCACCTGTAAATGGACGACGGCTTTGTTCTCATAAAAATGAGCATATCCAGCGCTGAGCAGGATAAAAAGAACCAGGCGCCACCAGTATTTTTTTAAGAAATTAAGAGAAGTCATGATGTATTATGCTTGCCGGTTACGCCGCCGCTGTAGGCCTTCAACCGCCGCCTTGGCACGCGGGCCAAAAAAGTGTATCCCCCACCCTGCGACAACGCCCAGTTTGTGCACTAACCAGAGCACCGCCAAGCACTTCCAACCCGGCCCACCGGCAAAGTTTTCCGGGGGTGCCTTTTGGGAGACAAAATAGTGTTTGACGACCCGTTCGATTTCAAGACCGGTGGTGTCATAATTGGAGTTGGTAATCCGTGAGTCGTTGGTGCATCGAAATTTCAAATTCACCTCGAAAATCAGAACGGACGTTTTTTCTTAAGATAAAAATGAGATCTCATACCAGGCCAAAAGCGAAACTTCCAAAGTGGTTGATCCCAAAGGTGTTTTTCGTCCTCAACCGCTTTTTTAGGCGGTTTATGCTTACCCCCGAAATCATCCATATGGTGACGGTATTTTAACACGGCCACCTCTTTGGTTTTCGGAAAGGCAATTTTGGTGACCATCAGGTAACGCAGCCACGGGCGCATACTTTTTACGGAAAACCCCAGCACGGCCGTGGCCGCCGCATAGCGTAAGGCGGCGTCCATTATACCCCAGCGCAGTGGAAAAAAATATTCGTCCTGAACCGCTTCCGCGGCCCCATAGTGATCTTTATCCCCGCGAAATTCGAACCTGAGTTGTTCTTGATCCAGTTGATAACCGATCATGCTGGGGTGAGGCGCACGGCACACCTCTTCGAAGAGATCGCGGTTGTACAATATCGTGCTGCCGGCAAAATCTTTGGCCCAGGCCCGATCGTACAAGACCCCTTCGATGTGGTTTTTATCGGAGGCCGGATAGGGGATGCCGCGGCTGGCGGCGAGCAGAAACCCGTTAAAATCGGGGCAGTCATCGCGGTGTTTGACGGCATCGAATAGAAAGCGCTGGATGTTTCCCATCCAGCCCACATCCACCAGCGCCACCTTTGGACTGCTGAAAAACCCGATCGACTCCAGGTAAACTTGCAGTGCCTCATTGTGCGGCCGCGCTTGGCTTTTTACCAAGGCTTGGAAGGTGTCTGCTTTCAGCATGCGCTTAAAGCGAGCATAACCTTTTCGGGAATAGAGCGGGCTTATGGGCATGGTTTTCGCGAGGGCGAAACGATCCAAAATTTTGGAAAAGACTGCTACATCAAAGCTGAAGACCCGGCAAAAATCGCGCATGTCCCGATTGCCGGGATTTAAGAACGCGATTCTCGCTTTGTCTTCATCGATGCCCGAATGGGCACAACTGGCACCGGCCAGCGCCAATCGGCTGGCCAGCAGGTAATGGCATCGAGGCCGGCAGTTTTCAGGGGCCAGTAACGGAATGGCCCGCTTCCAGTAAGTCTGGAAAGTCCACCCTTCCCGTGAGAAAAAATAGACCCGATCAATCCCGCGTTGCTGGCACTGTTCGAGAATGTGTTGCGTGAAAAACCCGATTAAAAAGCCAAAAAAAGTATATCCTTCGATGTAGCGCCTCGACCGGGGAATGTTTTCCGCTTCCAGTGGTAGCATCAATTGTTGCAGAAGCCGGCCTTTCCAGAAGGGCCGCGCCACGGCGAACTTGGCGTAAAGCTTGACCAGGGTTTTGCGCTGGATCTCCTTGATATCCTTCAGCACCAGCGATCGGATACCGCACGCGGCCGGCCGCAGGCCGTCAGAAAAGGGATTGTCGCCGATGTGCAGCCAACGGCTGACGGTTAGCCCGTATCGTTCTTCGAGCAGCGCAAAAGCTTTGCCCGAAGCCTTGGCTAAAAACGTATCGGCCGATGAGACCACGTCGTCCACGTACGGGAGCAGTCCCGTTCTGTCCACAAGCCGTTTCAACAGATCCGACGGCAGGTAGATGTCCGATACGATAATAACCCGCTTGGTTTTGGCGATCTCTTTGATCCAGGTCGCCAGCGCCGCCCGGGGAACGATCATGGCGCTCTCGATCTCCATTTCGTAGTCGGTGACTGTTTCCAGCAGGTCTGGTGCCATCTGCCGGCCGAAAATCTCGCCGAGCACGCGCCCCATGTAATCGGGGTAACGCGCTTCGTGATCCTCAAAATGCTGTGCGGTTTCGGCTCTTTGTTCCACCTCGAAGCGGTCGCGAAGCGCTTGAACCTTTTCCCAGGCCCAGCCGTTGACCCCCCTACCCTCTGCCATTAAGGCAATGTAGCGCGCCACGGCGGGTTTGATGTTATCCGGATCATGGATACGGCGAATGACGATGGTGTCGAACAGATCGATCGTCACCGTATCCACATCGGCCAACAGTTTGTCAGCATGGGCCAACAGCGAACGCAGGCTGTAAAAAGTTTTAGGCTTCATTTCGTTGCTGCTTGAGCTGCTCGCGGACCTCGACCAGCTCGTTTTCAAGGGCCACAAGGCGGTCGATGCCCGTTGTCGCCAGCGCTTGCAGGGAACCGGGCATTTTCTTGAGCAGGTATTTGCGGATCACCTGCTTGTCCTCCTCGCGGCCCTTGATGGCGGCGTCGCTGATGGTGTTGCCACCATGCAGCCGATAATAGATCAGCTTTTCACGATCGAGATAGACCACCTTTCCGGGAAAGGTGCACATGAGGCGAAAAATGTAGTCGTAATCGTGCAGATAGCGCAGGGAGGCGAACTGGCCTACTTTTCGAGCCGCCTGGGCGGTCATGAAAAGATTGGAGGTGGTCACCATGAAGTTGCCGTGCAAAAAAGCGGTATAAAGGTCTTTAAATCGGAAATAGTATTGCCGGTTGCGCTCGTGCCATTGGGTCCACCAGAAGTTTGGGTCCCGAAAGGGATGGCCCTCGGCGTCGATAGGCTGCACATCGCTGAAAATAGCCGCCGCCCGCGTGCGTCGGTGAACTTTTAGGCAGCGCTCCAACCGTGTGGGATGGTAAATATCATCGGAGTTTAATATGGAGATAAACCTGCCCGATGCCATGGCAAGGCCCCGATTTAGGGCATTGTAGGCGTCCTGATTTTCCTGGTAAAAATAGACCACACGGGGATCCTGATACGATTGAACGACCTGACCCGTCCGATCCGTCGACCCGTCGTCGACCACGATCAGCTCGACGTTGGCGTACGACTGTTGCAAAACAGAATCGATGGCAGGGCCGATGAACGTTTCGTGGTTGTAGGCCGGTATCACGACTGACACCTTGGGATGGGTCAACAATGGGATCATACGAATTTAATTGGGAAAATCAAATCGGGATGAGAGACCCGGGGGTGTTAAAAGTGGCAAGAAATCAATCCAGCAACAGCAACTGCAAAACAGACGGCAACCAAGATACATCGGGCGACGGCGGTTCCGGTTCAGAGCGCTCTAATTCTATCCGGTAGAGCGCTTGGTAGGTGGTATCGACATAATCTTCGAAACCAAAATAGGTTGAAGTGGATTCATCCAGATCGTGGGTGGTCCATATCTCACCTTCATTGCTACCACAGCATTTCTCCCGTAGCTCCACATGGCCGCTGTAGCCTCGACCAATATCACCGGTGAAATAGTGGCCGAGACCCGAGAGTGATGTCTCGACGGTAATATTGCCAGCACCATCATGGGTGATCACCGCGGTTATACTGGTGCGGCCAGAACTGCCTGTGCGATAAAAAACCCCCCGCCAGTCATCACCGGCAACGTTGGGGTAACCCTCTTCTGTCTTGGAGAGTGCGGGTGCGGTAACCTCAGGCTCTGTGGTCTGTGAGCCCTCCAGCGTTCTGGGTGATGTGCTGCCCGTGGGTGACCCGAAATTGACATAGCCCTTGGTGGGAAAAGTTCGGTCCGCCGCCGGTTCGTAAATGAAACCGCCAAAAAACCCGTAGCGGTATCGGCTGTCACTGCTCATATCATAAAGTCCTGTGCGCATGCCAAGGTGCAGGTCGTCGTTCATCACCTGTTCAACAGAAACGGTCTCCACTAGCAGATCTTGCACATCGTGGGCAAGGCTGACTTCGGTTTCGGTTAACAATGTCAGTAAAGAACCATAGGATGGTGTCAATCCTTCACCGGCGCCGGTTTGTGCCAGCGAATAGGCGGCCGTGCGCACGACGCGTGTGGCGCTGTTTTTCCACACAAAAAGGTACTCAAGGCCGGTTAGCGATGCGTCAAAGGCCGGCAGCTCGCCAAAGAACCCCCCGCCGGCGTCGGGCTGAAGCTCGATATAGAGATAGTCGCCCAACAAATAGGGCCGAAAATAGAGCCGCACATTTTGAACGCCCTCATCGGCGTCGATAAATACGCTGATGGGCGTGCGCTCATGGGCCGTAAACCCTTCTGGCGGTGTGTGTTGATAGCTGAAAACCGGCAGGGTACCGCTTGGCGCTGCATCCGCTATCACCCAGCTGCCCGCCCAAACCATCACCACCATCAGGGCGATGTGAATCGATCTGCACAATTTGGTCACACGCTTTTAAAGTTTCGACCTTTACAATAATTCATCTTCAACCTTTGGCAACAACCTGCCACGGTTCAACAACAGATGAATAACCGCGCCGATAATGGCGTCAATGATCGTTTTAAGCCGCATCAGCAGCGCCACCGACAGCGCCAGGGCCGCACTGTATCCGATCAGTTCAAAGGTTAACGAATAGGAAAATTCCATCAAACCCAGACCGCCGATGGAGACGGGCAGGTTCATGATCAGTAAAATGATCGCCACGGCATTCAGGATCTTGTTGAAAAGAACGCTCGAATCGAAGGCTATCGAACTGACCCACACATTGACCACGGCGATCAGAAAAAAGATCAGCGAGTTGATGAAAGCGAAAACCAGCATCTTTTTGTCATTGCCGTAGGCGGCCACCGCCGCCTGGAATTTTTCGATCTTGGCGAAAAGTGGGTTGAACATGGCGGTCCAGCGCTGGGCCTGACATTTTAAAAACGTTAGTGGGCGCGCATCCGCCACCACCCAGTAGATGAACCCGATGGCAACGATAAGCATGGCAGCGTTTATCATTATTATCGGTGTGTTAAATATCTTTAAATTAAGTATTACTGTAATACCTACCAGTAAAAAAAGCGTCACCATGCCGGTAAATCGCTCTACAAACACCGAGGCCACGGCATCGGCCATGCGTCCAGTGTGGCGCCCCAGCAGGTGCAGCCGCACCACATCGCCTCCCATGCTGGTGGGCAGCACCAGATTAAAAAACTTGCCCACCATCAAATAACCCCAAATCCGCCACAGGGAGATCTCCATGTGGCGCCCCCGAACAAGCATGTACCATTTGACAGCCGAGGAGAAGTTGCCGACCACACCGACACCGATCGAAGCCAACAGCAGGCCGATGTTGGCGGAGAGTATCAGCTTGAGGAATTCCGCGCGCTGCTCGGCTTGAAACAGGCCCGCTTTGTAAAACACGAAAATCAAAAGCGACACTGTCACAACCCAGCGCAGCAAATTGAAGAGTACGCTTTTGGACATGGATTTTGTTATCGGGAATCCAAAAAAAGCCTTAGGACGGTAGCACTGGCGCGGGCTTTCTGTTTTTCCTGGTCAACGATGGGTTTCAGTTGCTTGCGGGTCGTCGATCTCTGGTCCCAGGCCCTTTTCACAATCTCGGCCAGGTTTTCCACGGTGAGCTCGTTGAAACCGATGATCCAGTCGCCCTGACCGATGGTGTGCATGAATCCGGTGCTTTTGGGATAAGACTTGATGCAGACCATGGGCGTGTTCATGGCCGCCGAGAAAATCAGGGTGTGCGTTCGCAGCCCGGCGTGAACCTCCACGCGGCCCAGTAACGCCGCAATCTCTTCATAGGTGTAATCCACGTTGCTTACGATTCGGACGTGCTCTTGATTGCGAATGAACTTCGCGCAGGCCTTTGTCACTTTCAAATCCATCACCTGGGTGACGGCGAACATGATATCGACCCCCAGCCGATCGATCAGCTTGTCGATGGCACCGGCGATCACCTGACTGAAATTTTGCGCACCGAGGGTTCCGCCGGGGCTCCAGTTGTCAATATAGGCGTTGACATTAAAGCCGATGGTGCCTTTGGGATTTTCGAAAAGTCGCTCTTTGCGAATAATCTGCTCCAGGCTCGATTCGGACGGGAGCGCCGAGTTCAAGGCACAATCGGCGTGAACAAGCACCTCGGGGCAGCTTAGCCTGAAACGGCTCAACAGCGCCTTGGTCTGCTCATCGCGCGTGATTACCAGGGGCGAGGCATCCAGAACCCGCTGCAGCGCCTTTTCGCCCACCTCGAAATCAATCGGCCCCACGCTGGCGTTGTACAAAACGATGGGGATTTCACGCTTCTGGCACAAGGGCGCCATAACTGATATCGAAGCCAGATTGTTAAAGACCGGGTTGTAAAATTTGCGGTCGAAGAGGATATTGTCGGTGATCAATACCGCATCGCCCTGCAGCATCGACCACGCCAGCGGCAGCCCGAAGTTCTTGGCGGCGCCATACCAGGGCAGCAGCGGCACCGGCTTCATGTTGTAGCGGCCGAAATGACGATTTAAAAAAGCCGGATTCGTGGTGGGCACCAAAAACTCCACACCGGGCATCTCGCAACTGATATCGTAGAGCAAATTGCCCAGGATGGCCATGTCGCCGGCATTGCGGCCTGAATTGTTGCCCAGCACGGTAATTTTGTTTTTCATCGATTCTCCCGAAGCGTCAGTTTCCATCCGCCCAAATTATCTTGCGGATCGGTCAGGTCTTGTTCCTATTTTTTAAGCCAGCCCTGACGCAGATACCATTGTGCGGTTTCGGCAATGCCATCCTGGTTGGTGTGGCGGGTTTCATACCCGAGTGTATTTCTCATTTTTTCGGTGTTGAACATGCGGTCCTTGGTGTAAAAAGCCACCCGGCGGCGATAGATGGGAGGTTCGATTTTCAATGGCCGGCACAGGGCTTCACAGACATCGGCCACGGCAAAAAAGGGCTCGACCGGCATGCGCACCACCTTGATCTCCCGCCCCAGCTCTCGCCCAACGATTTTGGCGATCTCGGCAATGGGAATCGGGTGTTTGTTTCCAATGATAAAGATTTCTCCTTCGGCGGCGGGCGCCGTGGCGGCCAGAATGATGGCATTACTCAGGTCGTCCACGTGAATGAGGTGATAGTAGCATTTGCCTTTGCCCAGCAACGGA
Organism: uncultured delta proteobacterium; assembly: GCA_963783425.1. Classification (GTDB taxonomy): domain Bacteria; phylum Desulfobacterota; class Desulfobacteria; order Desulfobacterales; family QNYZ01; genus CAWANO01. Next base: position 806,730 of record CAWANO010000001.1, on the reverse strand, counting down.
AACACGGGCCATTTGGCCATTTTGAAGAGCTTAAGCAGTCTGCGGTCACCGGGCCCGTAGATGGCCGCCGGACGGATGATCGTATAGGGTAGCCCGCTCTCCTGGGCGAAGGATTGCAGCCATTTTTCCGCCTCAGCCTTGGTGCGCTGGTAGCCGTCGCCGGGGCTAAAGCGGTAGGTTTCTTCTGCCCCCGGGTCTTCGATATGGCCATGAACACCGATGGTGGAGATGTGAACATAGCGCTTGAAATCAGGGTTTTTCAGCGCCTGCCGGACCAGATGCTGGGTGCTGGTGACATGGATGCGGCGGTAATCGGCCTCGCTGCTCTTGGCTTCCCGAAATGCGGCGGCAATGTGGAAGATATAGTCGATATCGGCAGCGGCATTAGCAACCAACGCCTCATCGCCCACGTCCCCCCGGAACCATTTGATCTCCAGGTCGCTAAGCGGGGCCAGGTTTGAGCTCTGTCTGGCAATGGCATTGACCTCAACGCCGGCTTCAACCAATTTCCGCGCAACCACGGCACCGGTAAAGCCGGTGGCCCCGGTGACCAGCACACGTGTGCCGGGTGAAATAAAGCATGGGGTGTCTCCCATGGAGATGGCTCCTTTGCTCGGACGGCTCGGTCCTTTGCCCGGGCGGCTCAATCCTTGTCTTTTTACAATCGCATTGTTGACCAACCGCTGGCCTGCTTCGAAATGGTGATTGCGGCGGCCCACGAATCGACTCTTTAGAGGCGTTGATCGGAGTAAGTTACGCATCGAGCTCACCGGCAATGCCCGCTGAAAAGACCCCTCTATAAGGGTCGCATAGCTGCCTAAACGCCGCTCTTCGCCGGTAAAGGGCAGCGGGTCGGATCCGGCCACCAATCCAAAGCCGATGGCCTCGCCTTTTTTCATCAACCGCGGCTGTTGCGATCCGACAGGTCGCAAGGTAGTGTCTCCCAGCAGCAATTGGCCTGGGCTGTAACGCGCCAACAGGTGGGCGACTACCTCGTGGCGCTTGAACAGCCATTTGCCGGGTGCCCAACTAACAATGGGCACCCCACCGTTGTCAAGAACTTTATCGATCACTTTTTCGACGGATAGGCCATCGTCGATTGGTGCGTCGCTCAACGAGGCCAGCACCTCGATGCGCTCAGCGGTAACCACCTGGCGGCCGGAAAAAAGAAAGAGCTTTTCGCTAGATTCCGGATTGGTAATTACCATCACTTCGGGGTCAGCGCCACCCTGAACCTTGAGGTCACTGGGCAACCCTTCGGCCCGGCCCTCCGCAAGCGTCTGAAAAAAATGGCAATCAAAGCGCTCGGCCAATAAGGCCGTTTTGACGGCGCCAGGTCCGATAGCAGTCAGGTTGTCCATCAGAGCCCAAAGCGCTACGGCTGCATCGTAACAGGGGTAAACATGCACATGCGCATCTACGATGATCTGTTCGCTTTTTTCGGGTGTCATCACTCGACCGTAAGGGAAATTTGATTGTAGCAAGATTGAAGCAGACTTTTAAATTCACCGAAATTGAATTTTTCCTGATAACGTTGTCGGCCGCACCTCCCCAACTCTTGCCGCAATGGGCCGTCGTCAATCAACCGGCCGATCGCATTGGCCAGCTCGGACGGATTGGGGTTTGCGAAGAGCGCGCAGGTCTCATCGAGAATCAATCGATTGGCAGACACATCCGTTGCCACAATGGCCCTTCCCGCCTTGAAATAGTCCAGCACCTTCAGCGGCGTGTTCACACCGGCCAGGCGGGGTGCCGCTAAAATATCGGCGGCCGATAAATAATCGGGCAGTTCGTCCGGGGAGATTTTACCCAAAAAAGTGACAGCCTGGTCCGCGCCCTTAGCGGCCATCTGCAGACGGCGCGCGCCGATCTCCTCGGTGCTGCCGCCAATGATGACAAAGCGGGCTTTACCGTTTTGCCGCAATACCAGGGGAATCGCGTTGAAAAACAGGTCAACCCCTTGGTAAACGGCAAATGAGCCCACATAGGTGACCAGCACTTCATCTGGCTCTTTTTTCAAATGGGAACGCAACTTGTCGACGGTCGCGCCATCGGCCTCTTTCAGCGAAGAAGGGATGTCGAAAATATGGTGTACCCGCTTTCGCGGAAAGCTTCGCTTAACCTGTTCAACCAGCCCCGGTCCGGTGCAGATCACGGCATCAGATCCAGCCGCGGCGAATGTTTCAGCCTTGCCGTATAGCGCCATCAGCTTGTTTCGGACCCACCCATTTTTATACGACGATGGATCTGAGTGTTTTTCGTAAATGTAATGGCGGCAACCGGTCAGGCTGGTGATCACTCTGGCCAGGACACCGGTCTCTTCAATGGCGTGAATTATGTCATAGCGCCGCTTTCGAGCCAGTTGCAAACCAACCCACAGCAATAAAAGATCAAAAACGGCCTTTTGGAATGACGGTCCGATGGGGATGTTTTCGGCACCCAGGATGTTGGGCACACGAATAATTTCAACGCCTGAAATCGAGATTTTTTCACCCATGGGCAAGGTGAGTAAAGTAACCTGATGACCGAGCTCCGACAGTGCTTGGGCATTGTATCGGACCCGAATGGGCGACCCCCGCCATTGAAAAAAAGGTTGCGGTGCGATTAAGAGGATTTGCATGTGTGCATAGCCTATCCTGCAGCTCTTTCTCTTTTGGTCCTAACGGCCGCGCTCTCTCGCAATAAAAACCAGTAAATCAATAAAAAACCTGTCGTACCCAGAGAAAGATACATCCCAAGCCTTTGTCCGAAAGGAACAAACACGAGTTTGATCTGACTTTGGTCGGCTTCAACAGGAACACCGATAAATCCGTAATTTACCGGCAGTATTTCGGTTTTACGCCCGTCCACGAAGGCTTTCCAGCCTTTGTTGTAGGGGATTGAAAAAAACAGCAGACCGGCGCGTTTGGCCTCAAAGTGTCCGCTGATGTGCTCCTGTGAAAAGGCATCGATACGAACCGCGCGTTGTTGAATCTGGTCGATCTCTTCGTTCAAATCGCTGTCGGTGAACGAAATTTTATCAAGCCGGGTTAAGGTGGAAATTGGTGCGGTCTTGACATCGGCCATTTCGCCGAATGGACTCCCACCGACCGGAGCGACCAGCGCCCCCCAGAAAAGCGCCCTATCCTTTTGAGTCCCGCTCAGATGCTCAAACCATATAGGGTCCAAACGATCGTAATAGACGAAGCCTAGTGGGGCTGCGGTTTCATTGCGATATACGCGAGTGTCGCCAACTGTGTGGATGTGAACCAAATCTCGAGTCTCAATCGGCTGTTTGGAGAAAATATATTTTACACCTACTAGGTCGTTTAGCAATGGGCGCCCATCAAAGCCACCGATATAGTTGGGGGATTTTCGGTTCTGATGAAAGCGGACTCCCATTTTGCGATAAAAATGAATGGTCGACGGTTCGTTGAACGAATTGTAGCTCTGGGTACCGAAGTAGCCCTGAAAAGCGGCATCGTTGAGAAAGACCGACTGGTAGGTTTTGACGATGCGGTAAAAGCCTTGGTCGGCCTCTTTTAAAAAGTCGACCGCCGCCATGGTGTGATCGTAGTAGCCCTTTTGTTTTTCCAGGTAAATCGTCTCCAAATTGGCCCGCTTGTTGATGGTGGGATAGTTGAATATTACCAACTCGGCCACGACGATCAGGATTAAAACCCGTAAATCTGCCGAACGTTTGTTCGCGAGCCACAAAAAAACCGCACCATAGGCCAACAAGAAGAAAATGATCTTGAGGCTTTCTTCCAAAAGGTTCGGTAGAAACCGATACAAAAACAACCCCCGGTAGGCATCAGTCGTGGCTTGTGGCGGCACGCCGCGCGCCTGGCGAGCCATTTCGAGCAATTTCTGATCCGAAAATTCAATCACCCCTGTTTTCATCTGGATTGCGGCGATGATAACCGTGAGAATGACTGAAAAAAGCGCCATCCAGGTGACCACGAAAACCGACCGATGGATAGCCCGGCTTCGGTCTATGCGGTATAGTGCGGTGGCCGCCAAATAGATGAATAATATGACCACTATATAAGTAAAGCGATTGTTGGAAGTAAAGCGTGCATTAAAAAAATGGGTCAGGTAGGGACTGAAAAGCGCGCCGGCGATGATCGTTAAAGCGATGCCGTAGGTGACCCGTTCTCGTGAACTGGCATGGTAGAAAAACTGGGGTACAAGCAGCAGCGTCAACAAGCCGCAGTACAGTTGCGGGGCCTCATAATAGTTGATTGGGCCGTAATAGTGTATTCCAGTCCCGAAGATATTGTTGGAGAAGAAGCGCAGCAACGAAACGTGGTGCATCCATCCGAAGAGATCGAAAAGGCCCACATCCATCGCTTTACCAATGCGCGGGCTTTGCAGGAAAAAAAAGGTCTCCGGTACGATAATCCAGGCCGACAGGAGGATGGCGATCAGGCCGCATATCGCTATCGCGATCAGGTTTTTACCAATCCCACCTCCGGTGTCGGAGTTATTGATCAACCGGCATGCGCCAAACAGCACCAGAAAAATGGCGGACATGACGAAAAAGTAGATAGAGATGCACATGAAATAGGCCAGGGCGACCGTCAGTGGCCACTTTTTACCATCCTTTAGCAACACCTCCAATGCGTAAAGGGTCAGTGGTATTAACGAAAAAACGATGCCGAAATTGACGTGCTGACCCCACAATATCAGGTAGCCGTTAAAGCCGTAGATGAAAGTGAAAACAACATTGGATAGGCCCTTGACCCCCACCTTTTTCAAATAGAAAGACCACAACAGCGAGGCGGACCCGATTTCAAGTATGGTCTTATAGATGTAAGCTTTCACCTCTAGGTCGGGGGGCATCATCTGTACCAATAGCCTGAATGGATTCAGGTAGGCGATGATGGGTGAAATCTGCTTGCCCAGCCCCACCTGAAAGGTCCAGTTGCTGGGATTGCCGTCACGCAGCATGCCCCCCAGCAGCCGGTCAAAAGGCCAATATTGGAAATAGGTGTCTGAACCGATATCCCGAAATATGTAGAGATCGTTACTAAATATGAATTCAGAGTAAAGAATCAGAAAGACGATGGCAAAGCCCGCCACCATATAGATCCGAGCCTTTGTTTGCATCAATAGGGCTGTTGTTTTTTCAAAAGCCATGGCTGTAAAAAAACCGCTGCTGTAACGAACTATTTTGGTCTGAAAGCGTCATCACCCGGCCATCTTGTGGATCAGGTCGGTGGGTAGGCTTTCCCGCCAGGTTTTGGGCCAATTGACATTGGAGCCCTTTAAACGGTCATCGATGCGACCAGCCTTGATGACACCAGCCTCCAAACCATCGCTGATGGCCTCGATGGTCGCCTCAACGCCCACAATATTGGACGATATGGCCTGTAATTTACCGGCCGTTTTGTTCATACAGGTCGTGGTCACAACCACAAGCCCGGCGGCGGCCATCTCAATGGGCACCAGGCTCGGGTGAGGCGTGTACATCAAGCTCATCCCCAGGTCGAATCGTGGTAGCGTTTTTTGATATGCGTCCAGGTCCAGTTTGCCTATCATTTTCAGAGATCTGCCTTTGGCCAACGGTAACTCTCCGGTGGCCGTGCCCACCGCCCAATACTCCCAGGAATCATCGAAAGCGCCTTTTTCGATGGCGTCGTTCAAAGCCAACACCCCCATGTCAAACATGTTTCTGGAGGCATGCGGCTCAGGCCTGGCGTAAAAGAGCAACCGTTTGTACGCACGTTTTTCAAGTGTCTCACGATCCACACTGAAGGCGGCAATGGCATTTTCAAAAACCGCCGTATCAGGCTTTGTTTCATCCGTTGGGGCAACATAAACACCAAGCCGGTTGATCTCAAAATATTCCCTTAAAAAGGTGGAAGAAAAAAGTGGGAAATGGTTGAATCGATAAGACTGACTGGCCAGGGCGGAAAGCGTTCCCATGGGAAACGTAAACGGCTCGTACTCCTGGATAAAGTAGACAAAATTCGGGTGTGACAGGTGTTTGACGGCCGCGTTGGCCACATGTGCCGTCCACCAGGTAGTGGCCACGACCCTGTCTTCGGGGTTCATCAGCACCCGGTTGTTACGGTCGTAGCAGTACTGAAACTCGATTTTGGCAAAATCGGCGGCCAGCGGGCCGGAACTCGGCAAAGTGCCGTGGGTGGTCGAAGGCACGAAATCGCATTCGTCAACGATAAGGATGCGCACATTGTAACCGCAGTCGACAAAACGCTTGGCCAGATTGAGCTTTCCGATGTAGCCACCGAACAGTACCTTCAGATCTATCGTCGGGATCAGGATATTGATCCTTCTTGGCGCCTTCGGGTCCGTCTCGATTTCAAGCGGATCGATCTTTTGGGCCAGAAAGCGCGTGGTGTGCTCCATCTCCAACTCTCGATTGCGCACCGCACTTTGATGGCGAGTTGTGCTCCTTGACCGCAGCCATCGGGCACTTCGCTTACTGGTGTGATAAGCCAGATAGGCGGCCAGCAGCCTGATCTCGGCGTCGTTGGTGGTGTGTGCCTGTTGGCTGATATTTAGATGCGCGTACAATAACCTGCTGATGGTAGACGGTTTATCGCCGAACATACTCAAGACATGGTTTTGATAGGAAGTTCTAACGGGAAATCTCGATGCCAACGTTTTAGAAAAAAGCTGCAATCGCCGATATTCGCTGGTATAAACCGCCTGAAGCAACCGGTAGATCTTGCGGCCTTCTGTAAGAAAGTAGTCCTTGATGACAAGCGCGTTGCGTTTAATGGTTTTGCCGTCGCAGCGGCTGCCAAAGAGTTTTTTACCCAGCACACGGGTGTAAATGCTGGCATAGGCCCGCAGGCGCATCAGACGCCCCTTGACGGTAAGGGAGTCGAAATCACAATGCCCGATCACATGGCCCGAATACTGGATATAGTCGTAAAGCGGGCGGTCGACGTAGCCGATTTCTCCCACCATCAAAGCTGTCAGGGCAATCCAGTTGTCGTGGAAGGCGTCACCGATGCGTTGGGGAAAAGGCAGGATCTTCTCCAGCAAGGGCCGTCTGAAAACCGAAGCGGCCCCGGTGACCGTGTTGGCCAAAAAGATAACGTCCATGTCACGATGGTTATTCTTACGATTGACCCAGTAGGTGTTGGAAACCACTTCTCCATTATCGGTCACTATGCGCATGTCCGAGTAAACCAGTTGCGTATTGGAACCAAACTCCTTAAGGCAGCGTTCGATTTTCTCGGGATACCAGTAGTCGTCCTGGTCGGCCAGAGCCACAAAATCCACCTCGGCGGGAACACGCTTCAAGGCGGTCTCAAAATTTCTATAAAAGCCCTGGTTGTGAGTGTTTTGAAACAGCCAAAAACGAGAATCTGCCTCACAAACCGATTTGATCTCATCAAATTTTTCAGTCGGCGAACCGTCGTCGTTAACAATGCAGATCCAGTTGCTGTAGGTCTGATGCACGATCGAATCAACCTGCCGCTTGAAGGCATCGGTGTCGGGGTTGTAAGTAGCCATGCAAATGGCCACCAAAGGTGTGCTTGGATCTGCGGCTGGGATCGTTGCCTTTTCAACCGATAAAGTTCGCTCGATACGCATTTCGCCTAAGGTTGTACTGAAGGTTTCACCATCCTCCCGTTGTGCGTCGAGAACCACCGCCACACGCTGACCATCCAAGGTGGGCGGAATGGATACGGCTCCCCAAAAACCGGAAATTTGGCTGTAACCTTGTGTGTCAAGCTTGGCGTTAGACTGAAAAACATCGAACCGCGGCTGGTGGATGCTCAGCTCCTGGCGCGATGATCGGCCCACCCTCAGGGCGATGCTGCTTGTAGCCCCCGACAGGAAAAAACCATATCCCTCAACCACAAGCGGTGTTGAGATGCCGGTTTCAAACACTGCCGGTAACTTTGATTCCAATTTCCAGTAGAAGTTGGCCATTTACGATCTCGCTTGGAGGCGCCTGTTTTTAAATCGAATTTTTGCAGACACCCATTTTTGCTTGCAAGTTCGGCGACAAATCACCAGCCGCCTGTAGACTTGGTTCATCACCCGGAACAAGGATAACTGTTTTTTGAAACTTTCCGGCTGTTGTCGGAGATTCTCGTTGAAATACGTTACGGCCATATCATAGAGTATCAGATCGTAACGGTTTAGTTCCCTAACGTAAGCGACGTCAGCGTCGTCGAGCGGCTCCGATGACCGGGCAGTAATGTTTTTCTTCTCATAAAACGGCGGACGCCAGCCCAGTTGGCACCGCCATAAAAGCAGTGTCTCATCAAACCGTTCGAGTAAACCGATTGTAGGAAAGTAAACTTTCAGATTCTTCAAGGCTTTCTCGAGATCATTCCGGCCCAACGGGATTATGCCGGGAATACCGGTTTGGTCATCGAAGCTGTTCCCGCTCAACAGTCGTGTCTGGCCGTTTTTGGCTTGTCGGGTAGGGTTGACATGAAGGTACTCGCGAAAGGTCAGTTTCGAGACAATCGCATACAAGGGGTGTAAGGTGTTCGAACTTAAAAACCGATATTCAGAGAAAACCCGTTTTACTGGATCCCTCAGCATGGTCAGGTAAAGAGATCTTCCGGGCAAATATCGATGCAGTCCGTGGCTCATGTGGCCGGAGAGCAATTTTATTTTTTTGCGTTTTGATTCCGCTAAGCCCTTGAAGTGTTTTATGTCCCCATTGACATCTTCACCGATCTCATAGATGTTCCGCCGCGCATATTGATGATAGAGCACATTTCTCAGCGTGGTTCCGCCCGCTTTGGGAATATGTAAAAAGATGATGTGGGACACTTTTGCAGACATGCCAACTATTTTTCGCGAACATGGATGTGAAGCGGGTCGCTGTAGAGAGTGTGATGCAGCGGCTCATTGACGCTGATAATGCTCTCAGGCGCAACCTGCTCGAGATAGGTGATTAAAAAGCGCTCGTCATGCGCGCTTTGGCTCCAGGATTGTAGGCCGCCGATCTGCCGTATGACATCGACCTTAAAACAGGCCAGTGGCCCCACGAAAAACCGTACCGTAACCCCACCTTGTTCATCGCAGATGCGATTGATGGGCACTGCCTGCGGATCGTTGATCGCTTCAACCGCATGAATCAATGCCAATCCTTTGTCTTCATTAAGTTTCTCGACGAAAGTCAACAAAGCGTGGGGCTGTAAAAAGGTCTTGTCGTTGAGAAAAATTAGATGGTCACTATCAAATTTGCTTAGCGCATCATTACAAAGCTTGGCGAAAGGTATTTCGTCATTGGTTTCAACGAACTTGATTCTACGGTCCTTGCGCGCCAACTGGCGGGCTCTCTGGCACCCGGCTGTTTCATCGGCATTTCGAACCACAACCGTCATCTCCCAGCGCGGGTAGAGCTGCGACATAACCGCCAATATCACTCCGGGCATATATCTGAAATCCGGACCATCAACTACGATAAAAAAGCTGAATTTAGGTTTGTGCTCGAGTTCGCTGACCTTATGCGAAGGCCATTGCTCATTTTGGCTACCCTCGTAAATGTAGTGCACAACAGGACCCTGGCCAAAGGCTGGATCGATATCTGGATGCAGGCCAAGATAATAATCAACAGAAAACCCGGGGTGCGTGGAGAGATTATTTCGGCACCCAACCCTCACATAATGCTCAAGGGGGCTTTGTGTTCCAATCTCATCTTCACCGACTTGAGAAATGTAAAAGCAGGAATCGAAAAGTGGGTGCGGGTTAAGCTTTCGGCTATTAACGTTTTCACAGTAGTCTAATACAGAATTGTCGATATCATGGGTTTTACCATCTGGGAGCTGGGCCAAATAATAACTGCAATCAAACAGGGGGTGTGGGTTGATTCTCTCTGCGGCGCCTATCTGGAAAAAATGCTCTATGGCCAAATGGGGCTTCAAGTTGCTATGATCAATTTGCTCGAGGTAAAATTCCGGATCGTAAAGCGCGTGCGGCTTTAAACCCGATACCGCCCCCATAACAATGTAGTGGGACAAGGGATCAATATAAACATTTTGCTGCTCCGGCATCTGCTCTTTATAGAAATCAACATCAAACATGGGATGTGGGGACTTGCCAGCGAACTGACCCTTTTCCACGAAATGAATCAGGGCGTTGCCTTTTTGCTCCCATACATCGGGGTTTTGGCGGTAGTAATAATCTCGTTTAAATAGCGGGCATGGATCGGAAAGCCTTTCAATGTACCCATGCTCTAAAAAATGAGGCAGTGCCGATAATCCCGCCTTGTCCACATCGGTCCTGTTGGAAAGGTAGAAAGCCTCATCAAACAGGGCCGTGGGGCTGCCCTGCGGTTTGCCGGCGCCTGCTAAAAAATACTCGAGAGGCGTCAAACCGCTCTCTTTGGCACCCGGACACAAATGGTAGTAATATTGGATATCAAAAATTGGGTGTGGGCGGCAACCGCGCACAGTCCCTTCACTAATATAATGGAACAGGGGGTTAATACCTTCCTCAACCAACTCGCTGTTTTCCTTTAAGTAATAATTGTTACTGAAAAGATAACACGGATTGTTTCCTTCATAGGCACCCGATAAAAGGTAATGGTAGAGTGGGTTGACATTTTTAACGAAGACATCAGGTGCATGCGCCAAATAGTATCTTGTGTTGAACAGTCGGTGAGGGTTGAACCCTTGATTGGCACCGACAGCCAGATAGTGCCGTAACGAATCACCGCCGAAAGATTCAAGCTCTGGCTTTTGTGATTTATAGTATTCTACATCAAATAGTCCCGATTTTTGAATTGCCTGGTAGACTTCAGGAAGAGAGTGACCCGCAGATAATCGTTTTAACTTGTTAAATAAAAGGCCGTAACCTGATCGGAGCTTGGCGGCTATCCGCATCAATTTCATTGACCTGATGCCATTCAATAGCTTTCTGGCGTTTTCAAGCTCGGTGCGCGTAGATTCCAATTCGCGTCTCAAATGGTGTGTGAGATTCTTTGCCTTGTTCTTTTCAATTTCCAGATCGACGATAACATTGTTGAGATGTTTATTCTCTTGGGCCAAATAGTTTGTTAATTGATGGGGCTCATGATTATACTTGGCCTTAAAGCTTTCCATTGTCCTGTGAACGCGTTCCTCCGCCCAGCAAAAATAATGCCCAATGGTATTGGAAAAGAGGATTTTGCATTGGTAAAACCCCGCGCCTGTTTCAATCTCTTTCGGCCAGCTAATCTTGATATCGAAGCTTGCTTCATTCGTAGATGCCAGCAACGTGCCGCGGGGTTTGATAAAAGTTAAAATCATCTCATTCAGCGATACCCGAGACAGAAAGTCGTCGATGGCGTCGACCTTAAAGGGGGTGATAGGATCGCCCCCGCCCCCTGACCGCCAAGTAATTGACATCTTGCGAACCGAAAACAAACCGCTTTTATCGAGCGGTTTTACCCTGAACCGGTCAACGCGTTGCTGCGTGCTGAATCTAAAGGTGACTTCTGAGTTATGGGCATCGGGCTGCCAAATCAGCTCTTTGCTGTTAACAGGGGTAAATGGCTGGTCCCCAGATGCCCACATCACCGATGTGGTGATTTTTCCCTTCGAAGATGGGTTTTGAACAGGGGTTTGCAGCACCTGCCGAATCGGTCCTAAGTACTTCTGTTTGGACACTTCAAACTGCAACGCACTTTCAAATTCAGCAAATTGATTCGTCTGTGATACGGTTTCGAGGCCCAACAGGTTGAAGCCATATTCAATAAAACTCTGTAGGGTTTTAATCTTTTTGTCCTCGAAAAAAGGTTGCAACAGATCGAGATTGTGATGGGCGAACCACAAAAGGCCCCGAAACAGCACATGCGCCACGGTCGGCTGCGTAGCGCCCTCCCACTCTTGGTCGATCAGGTGATAGGCCCCGGCGCCATCGACAACGATGTTGGCCGGCAGAGCATCAAGCAAGGGAAGTGTCGGTTCCGTGCGTAGTTTTTCTTCAATAAAGTTGTAATAGGATTCCAAAAACGCTTTGAACCGGCCTGGGTCACCACTTAGAATGCCATCTAACCACTGCGTTGATAGCAGCTCGCCGCTGTGATAGGTTGCATGAAGTTCTTGATGTTTCAGGTCTTGCGATGTGGTGCTCTCTTCCACCCATGTGTTTTTTTTAATAACATCTGATTCATAGTGATTTTTTACCGTTACCGTACGGTACCTGGGTTTTCGGAAAGTTCCGGAAAAGTGGGCAAAATCAATCGGCGCGATATGATCGAAATTGGTTTTTCCGCCTCCGGCCAGAATCAAAAAGGCATTGGCGAAATATTTCAATTCACCCGTTCTTTGAAGGGTGCGCCACACGGAAAACTCATTAACAGCCGGCTGCCAGGGTCTCAGGTAGTCACGTGAGCCCACGCGATAGAGCAGTGAGTAAGCAAATTCATCTTGGTCAATGAATTTCTCACCCAGGATCACTTGAGGCAGTTTATAGTCGGGAAAAGGATATTGATAGCGCCATTCCTCCATGCCTGCCCGTTGCAATAAATCCTGCCATTCGGCTTGAGAGTAAGTTCTTGCGCCGGAATGCCCCCAATAATTGTTGATTCCCACAAACGGTTTGCCGAAATGGTCCTCAGTGGCCCCCAACCAGTACTTTAGGCCGTTACGGTTTTCTATGGCAATAGCTACCACCCCGCCTTCGACAAGTGTCTGTTTAAGGCGATTCAATATATCGACCACCGCAGCCTCGTCGTCTCCGCTGTGGCATAAAAAACGGGTCGCGTACTCGATAACGCCGATGGCAAAGACGGCATCGTAGCAATTCTCCGGTAAAATGATATCGTTGAAATTGGCATTCACGATCCGCACATTGTCCAGATCTCGACAGCGAAGCTGGGCAATCTCGGCCCGGCGTTGAGCGCCTTCGATGGCTGTCACATTCATGCCTAACTCGCCAAGGTAACGCGTAATGGCGCCGCACCCGCAGCCGATTTCGAGCACGTGGCTCATCTTCGATAGGTCAAGCCCTTTTAGAATATTGGTTCTTTGAGCCGACAAATGATATTCCGACACCCAATCCCAATCTGGGTAGGACGATTCCAATTCCAGTGACATCGACGATATATCTTTTGCCTCGGAAACCACTCTCTTGAGAAATAACTCCGAGGCCTCGCCGTCTGTATAATCGAACCCGGTAGGTTCATTCAGCACCCACAAACCGTTTTGCTTTTGCAAGTGATTAATTTCGATAAGTTTATTACCCAACGTTATTTACCCGCGAAATTATTATATATAAATTTGAAAACATCTCATGCTGCATCGAAACATATCAGCTCATTTTGCTGACGAAAACATCAGGATCCATGTCTACAAATCCGATCCCCGGTCGCTCCGAGATCACCTCAAAAGCCATGTAATCGTAGCGACGTTCGTAAACGATGAACTCCCCGTTCTCAAAACCGGTGCATCCGAATGAGAGCAGATAGCCGCCCTGGTTCAGTACCATCTTCTGGCGAAAACTTGCCACGTATACCGGGCCCGGTTTGCCATCTTCGGTTTCCACCTTTTGAAACATGGTATTGGTCCCGGTGATGCTGAACCCCTTTATATCCTTAATCGTATAGGCATAGATGGGTTTTCTCACCAGCTCATTGAACCGGACCTTCATTCTGAACTCGTAAACGTCCCCTTTGGTAAGCACCTGCTCCGGACGAGTTTCACTTGAAAATATGCCGGCTTCGATAATTTCCGCTTTACCGTTTCCATAGCGGCTCTGCTTTGGGTTGATCTTGAATTTTTTCTGCCACTGCACCTCATGAGAGAGGCAATTATCATCCTCATTGCTTGCACAGCCCTCGTTCTTACCTGGGGCCATTTCCTCCGGCTCAGTGGACAGCAGGCGATTGTAGGCATCCACCACTTTTTTAGGATCGCCTTGTGAAAGTATGGCGCCCTTTTCAAGAAGAAAGGCGGACGAGCAGACCGAGGTGATCATTTCAAGGGCATGGGTGACAAAGAGGATGGTGATCCCTTTGTCCTGAAACTCACGGAATTTGGCGAAACATTTGGCCTGAAACAAGGTGTCCCCCACAGCCAGCGCTTCGTCAACGATGAGGATTTCAGGATTAACGCTTATAGCCATGGCGAACGCCAGTCTGACGTACATGCCGCTCGAATAGAGCTTTACGGGCTGATCAATAAAGTGACCAATGTCCGCAAAGTCGACAATAGGCTGGTAAATGGCGTCAATCTCGCTCTTACCAAGGCCCAGTATGGCGGCATTGATGTAAACGTTCTGTTTGCCGGTGAATTCTGGATTAAAGCCGGCGCCCAGTTCCAACAGCGCGGACACGCGCCCGTTAACGGTGACCTGGCCGGAGTGGGCCGCGTCACCCGCTTATACATTTGCAGCAGTGTGGACTTACCGCTGCCGTTACGGCCGATGATCCCGACTGTTTCACCCTTGGCAACAGACATCGATACATTATCAAGGGCCAGAAACTCCTGATAGAGTGGTTTCCGGAAAGGGGTTAACGCTTCCTTCAGTCGGTCCGACGGTCGCTGGTAGAGTTTGTACTTTTTGTATATGTCAATTGTGGATATGGCGATTCTTGAAATCATATCGATTACGCGCGATTGCTCCGGTTTCTGAAACCAAGCGCAACCAGGCAAACAAGAAAAACAGACCAAATATTCTGCACTAGCTCGGTCCTCGTGGATTGACAAGAAATTACCCACTTTGCTCATAGTTGAATAGCGGACAACATTTTTCAACAAGGCTTCATTTTCAATGATAATGTACGGGTCATTGGCATCGTCAGTGGTGGCTCCCTCCCAAATACTATCAGAAGCATCAGTATGGGCAATCTGATTACCCGCCATCAGTTCAGTGATGGGTATTTGGCCGACAACCGCGCCTTGCGCATCCTCGATCGTCATGTTGCGAATGGAAAACCTGCCCGCATTGCCCAATGGATCGATCCTGATTTGTTTAATATCCCCTTTTGGCAAAGCATACTCAACTCGCTGGTAGAATTTTTTTTGCCTTGCCTTATCAACACCGGTCAGTTTTTCCGAAAAACCGTCACCCATGTCGTAGTAAACCTTTACCCATGAGCTACGTGAAGCTTTGAGATCGAATGCAAACACAAGCTCATCGCTGAAATTCCACCTGCTGACGATTTCTACGGCGGTTACAAGCAAGGATATCAGCAGCGCAGGCCATACTATTTTCACAAACAATAGACCAGAGGCTTGCCACAGGTTTCTCAATTCAGTAGTAAACCGGTACATTTGGAGGAGGGTACCGCTTGATAAACGTAGCGACCGCGCGGTCACGGCGGCCCATATATTGGTAATACCTCGAGGTATTGCCCGCTCTTGGTCGCCAATGGTGGGTTTCTCTCGGCACCCAGGAAGGCTCGAATCCGATAAGATTCACAATAGGCTGCAACCGTTTGTTCGACGGTAAGCTGTCTATGTCAATGAATTCTTTAGATCTTTTTCGAATATGGTTAGGATAGACTGGATAATTAAAAACATTTTTCAAAACGTAACGCGTCATTACATCCGTGTAGGTTATTTTTGATAGCGGTTGTTTATGTATCGCTACGATCATCGGGCGCCATTGAGGCCACCAGGGATTAGTATTTACTGTTAAAAAGTCAAGTTTGCCGTAAACAGGGCCAGAGCGCACAGCTCCCAGGCAGATAAGACCTGTTAGCACAAGAATGCTGTACTTTTCCATCAAAATTCTTTTAAGTGTGCCGATGCGGTACCCATGGTCTCCGGTCCGTACATGCAGGTGCTGCAAGCGTTGTTCAATTATGAAAAAGATATAGGAAATGCTCACCCAGAACATCGAGCTGTAACACATCCTGTAGTAGTACCGGGTATGTGTCGGAAGCCACTTGCAATTGGAGAGCCAAATAAAGTTAAGTAACGGCAGACAATACACCAGAAAAGGTAAAATGCCGACGATGGCAACGCGATAACGGTTCGGTTGATTCTGGGCGAAAACTAAAATTAAAATAGCTGCTGGCACAGCCAAAAATCCCATTAAACCCAGGGTATCGCTGATGCGGTAAGACCAAATTTTTCCCATTAAATGCAAAGGGCCAGTAGTAACCACCAGCGCCTGGTTTTTTTCCCAGTCATTGATAATAAAGTACTTTGCCAGAACGCTCTGGAAAGAAGGAAACTGGGGTAGAATAAAGAAAACCAAAAAGAGCGTTCCGAAAAATAACCAATTGAGTTTTCTATTTTTATTAGCCAAAATACCTTCTGAGGCTGTAATTACAAGCCACATAAAAGCGATAAGTATCAAGAATAGGGCTTCTTGGATGTGATTAACATAAAGTACGGGAGTAAGCATCACAACTGCAATAATCCCCATCCCTATAATCATACTATCTCTTCTTTTCTGAAAAAAGAAAATAGCCGCCCACAACCAATATACCAAAAGCGAGGAACTTGCATCTGCAAAGCTGTAATAACTGAAAAAACTGAACCGGTTGGTCCCAAAAAAAAGAAACGCCAACACTACACTGAACAGCGACCAGAAAGGCGGCATTCCGGCGGCCTTACCCACGGCATAAATACCGGCAGCGAGCAATCCCACCATGCCGCTATGAATCGCCCTGATCTTGTTAAGCTGCACCTGTGGCGGTTGTTTTTGTACCTCGCTGATGCCGCACAGAAAGAGTCCGGTCATACTGTAGTGCCATAGTCCACCATTGACCTTGGGAACCTGTGCAGATGACTTATTACACATGCTGTAGGATATTCCCAAGTGCTCCAGTGGGTCTCCTGGTGGTTCTAGATAGGGTTTGGTCAGCCAACCAACACATACAAACGCCAAAAATACGGTCGCGGTTTCCTTGATGTGTTGCCGGGAGACTAATAAGAGGGACAAAACAAGCGCTATGAAATATAAGGTGCCGCACACAGCAGATGGCAGGGATAAATGTGCGCTGAACCTATACAAATGATTAATTGAAAGTAGCGATAATAGTGCCCAGATTAAGGCAACCACACTTACCAAGAATTTATAGCCTATTTAACGTCCCTCCCCTTTGATGATCATCTGTATCGTTTTCACAATAATAATCAGGTCCAGCAGGAAAGACATATTTTGCAGGTAAAACAGTTCGTACCTGAACTTTTCAAGTTGGCTCTCTGCCGTGTCGGCATAACCGATATTGACCTGTGCCCATCCGCTCAGGCCCGGTTTTACCATGAATCGTAAGTTGTAAAATGGAATCTTGCGGGCCATCTTTTCGGCAAAATATTTTCGTATCGGACGTGGTCCTACAAAACTCATATCACCCCTTAAAATGTTCCAGAGCTGTGGGGTCTCGTCTAACCTGGTCTTTCGTAAAAAATGGCCCACACGAGTGATGCGGTTACTCTCCGATGTGGCCCAGGCCGGTTGCACCTGTTCAGGTTGGTGGGCATCAAGCATGGTCCGAAACTTGATACAGCTAAACACACCCTCTTGTGCGCATAGACGTTCCTGGATGAAAAGTATAGAACCTTTACTGGTCATTTTTATCAGAAGACCAATAAGCATCATTGGTATAGCCAAAATCATCAAAAGCAGGAATGACAGTCCGATATCTAGAAGTCGTTTTGCTCGCGCGTAGTATTGCCTCTGTCCACGCTGAAGCTGCGTGTTAAAGAGCAACCAGACACTGTCGATAAACTCTATGGGCGCCTTCCCGATCATATCCTGGTAAAATGTGGGAATATCGTATATGGCCTTCCCCTTGTATTTCAGCTGTAATATACTTTCGATATCGGTGCTGTTGAAATTCCGGCATTTGGTGTCATAGACAAGGAAATCAAAATCATTTCTCTCCAACACTGTGCTTACTTTTGTTTCACAACGACTATCAAGGTTGCAATTTTGACGAAACCCCTCGACGTCACGATAATAAGCTCCGGTGATTTCGTATCCGCTATCGGCATGCAGCTTAATATCCTCCATAAATTGATCAACCTGCTGCTGGTCACCGACCACTAGAATTCTTTTGACCATTCCACCTTTAAGGATATATTTTACAAAAATAACCCGCCATCCACCGAGCAGCAACAGCAATAAAAAATAGTGTGATAACATTGCCGTACGGCCAAAAATGTATTTTGGGAAAAAGAAAAATATACTGCTGCTTAATAACATCCCAGTTGTTAAGGCCATAAATAAGGATCGGGTAGATTGCTGAAAATCAATGACGCTTTTTAGATTATATTGACTGAATACGTAGAGAGTAAAGATATAAATTAAGGCGATGATTGTGTGCCTTATATCCAAGCGGACTAAAATATTGTCAAGAGATAACGGTTCTTGATTGATAAAAAACCGAATGATATAACTGAGCCCCAAGGCCACTGTAATAATTGTCAAGTCAACAAACAACAGAACATACTGTTTTTGTTTTGTATTGCTGAAAAAGAAACTCATTTATGAGAATTGACTCAACAGTTATTTCTCGAAAGTGACTATTTTCTCGTGGGGCACATCGAAATTTCTCTTAATGCCATCACTTAATCCCCAAAAAACATATCTGAGAAATTTATTTTTATCGTTGTAACGCCAAGTTGCCCTTAAAAGTTGCGTCATCTTGAATGTTAGCGGCAGAAAGTAATATGGACCAGCCAATTCTCGAAACAGCTGAACGCCATTGCGTAACGTATAGTAAACCTTCCATACAGGTGTATATATTTTAGGACCCTTTATGACAGTTTCACAATCGTGAGTAAAATGGAGCATGGGGCAAAATATATTCTGATATCCAAGTTTTCTGATTTTCAATGTATATATAGTATCATCCGCATAAATAAAAAATTCTTTTCTAGGTAGCCCAAGCTTTCCTTTGACCAAAGATACCCGGATAAATGCACCTACAAAGGACATCGCATCAACAGGAATATTGACGCCACGTTTATATTGGTCGATCCCCAGATGGTATCCATCCCGTCCGGATATCAATGATTTTAAGATTGTACCTAATGACCGAAAAGGGTTGTTAAAAGGCCGGTTCATTTCGGCAATATTACCATTTGGCAGATATACTGCTGAACCGACGCCGCCTACATTGTCTTCCCAAACCTCATTTCGAAACCAAGAGATTAGATCCTCGTTTGGGTAAGCATCATCATCAAAACATAATATCCAGTTAGCTACAGGGTAATGTGAAATTGCAGTTTTAAACCCCAACCAAAACCCTCCTGCACCGCCAATATTTTTAGGGGAGTTAACAATATGAAGCTTCCTGTGACCGTTACTCAGCAACCACTCTTTTGACCCGTCCGTTGATGCATTATTGACAACAATCACCGCTTCAACATCTTGCTCTACAATTCTTGAGAAAGCAACTTTAAGCTTATCTATCCTATTGTGAGTAACAATAACGGCTACAACACTATTGTCTTTGGACTGAATAGCTGTCATCGGGGGTTGGTAAAAAAAGGCGGGATTTCCTCTTTATTACGGATACATCTTTTAACCACTTCTGCCGCATATATGGCTTCTCGGATAGTTGTATCCATATCAAGGTAACGGAAGGTGCCCAAGCGGCCCAAAAAACTAACAGTTTTTTTCATTTGCAGCCAAATTGATATAGTTGTCTAACATACCAAGGCCGGCTGCCAATCTTACAGGATAGTATGGTGAGTCATTTTTGCCACATTGACGACTATATTCCAAAAAATAAACCGTTTGATCGAATTTATTCCCGGGCGTGAAATGTTTATGCTCAGTAATTCTTGTGCAAGGCACATCTTCATCACAGTAATTCATAACGGCGCAACCCTGGAAGTCGCCATTGGCATATTTTTTCTTAAAGTCTAATGTTCGGTAAGGAAGACTTCCTTCCTTAGAACCGAACCAGGCGTCGATGGGGCCTGTCCAGATACAGTGGTCAAATTCGGTGCAATTTTCCTTTTTTAACTCTGTATTCAAGTGAACTTCAATGTTGGGGTGATTTAGAATACGTTCAATTAGATACGTATACCCATTTTTGGGAATTCCTTGGAAAGAATCAGAAAAATAGCAATTATTGTAATTATATCGAAATGGTAATCTTTTTAAAATATTTTCCGGTAAAAGACGAGGTTCAAGGCCCCATTGTTTTTTCGTGTAGCCATAAAAAAAGGCTTCATAAAGCCTTTTCCCCATTAATTTTAACGCTTGCTCCTCAAAATTTTGGGGGGAGCTGATGGATTTTTCTTTTTGACGATCGATAAATAATCTCGCCTCAGCGGGAGAGAATGATGTGTCAAATAGTTGGTTAATGGTGTGCAGGTTAACCGGCATTGTAAAAATACGATCCCCGACGTTTGCCATAACTTTATGCATATACGGCGTGAATTCATCATATTGCTGAACATATGACCAAACTGCTTCATCATCGGTATGAAAGATGTGTGGACCGTAAACGTGTACATTTATTCCCGTTTTCGGGTCAGTTTGTGTATGGCAATGCCCCGCAACATGCTGCTTTGCCTCAAAAAGAGATACTTTCCATCCTGCATCAGCAAGACTTCTCGCCAGCACTGAACCTGAAAAACCCGCTCCCGCGACACATAAGTGCATAAATTTAGATCACTTTTTGGTTATCCAGAAAGCACGGGTAGAGGCATATTAAAAAAATGGACACTCTTGAATCTGTCCCATATTTTTTTTGGAACGATAACCCAACATAAGGCTGTAGTTCAAATTGAGTTATTATTTCATTCGGTTGGAGGTTTTTTATTTCAAATGGCTCCCGCTGGAAAACCTGGAGTTTTCAAGGAGCCATAGGGATCAACCTTTTTATTGATTAACCTGCTGTAATTATTCCTATTTCCATGAATAAAATTAAGAACTTTAAAAGAAGAGCGAATACTCAGAGACGGCTCATTCGTGAACCAAAAGGACCGAATCGGATGCCTCTAATGGGTTAAAAGCCACCCGACACGATTAATAACGTGACCCGAGATAGGCCGCGCCATTTACGGAGGGATGGTGTCGGGTGTAAAATGAAACGTTGCTGACTTAGCTTTTAGGATAACGGCATGTCATTTCATACATTTCTAATTGTAAATTAATGCTTGAATAATATACCCATTATCATCAACATAAAACCTGATATATTTATCTAATGAAATTGCAGTGAGGATTGTTGCCAGCATTCTTGAGTGCCCGCTGGTTGCGTATAATATTCTGGAAATAGTACTGCCCGATGGGAACGCCGTACTACCGTATACATAGGTACCCGATACGCCAGTTGATGTATGTGTAACCTTCATCAGGTTACTCCAACCGGCTGCATAAGCGTTCGGCAACATAACAACGCTAACTAAAACAAAGACCAAAACAAAAATACACTTTTTAGATTTCTTCATGCCACCCTCCTTACGAAGTTTCGGGTATATAACAAAATAGGTCATTCCAATATGACCCAAAATTTCTCACCATGACATAGTTGTTTCTGAATCGAATTTGGCCGATAATAACTTTTTTACCATGTATTTCATAATATTGCAATTGTGAAAAAGTGTCGTCTACAGCGCCGTTGATGGCTCGATCCCATCGTCTTACACTTAAAGCAAGAGTGGTGCCAATATTATAACTATTTAATTTTTTTAGACATATGGATCATCGAATGATAAAAGGTGATAGTTTGTTACATAAATGTGCCCCAAAGATTACGTTTTTTGCACGTTTAAAAGGATAAGCGGAGGGTATCACTATTTATTTTCATATCCTCCCATCATTGACCAATTGGAATTATTTTGGAATTTTAATCTCAGCAGGTAATACCGCCATCCACAACAAGCGACTGGCCTGTTATGAACCGTGCGTCATCACTCAATAAAAACCGAATCAGGGGGGTTACATCCTTCAGATCGGCCAACCGTTTCATTGGGGTTCTTTTAATAATCTGCTGTTTTTGCCTCTGGCTGAGGGTTGCCGATATCTCTGTTTCCATATAGCCGGGATTCACAGAATTCACCGTGATATTGCGGCGGCCCACTTCCCTCGCAAGGGCACGCGTCATGCCATCCAAACCTGATTTAGATGCCGAATAGGGCGCCAACCCGGTATAGCCCCTCAAGCCTAAGAATCGACGATATATTGACAACCCGCCCCCCTCTCGAGCCCCTCAGCAGCACACGCAGAGCTAAGCGGGTCATTCGCAAAGAGCCCATGAGATTGACATTGATGATCCGTTGGGTGTCCACATTCGGGTAAGTGGCCAGGATACCCTCTCCGGCTACACCGGCATTATTGATCAAAGCCCAAAAGTTATCCTCCCCGCCCCAGTCAGTGGCGGCTTCAAAAAACGTTTGCTCTTGGTCTTCATTGCCGATTTCAGTTGCAGCCCAGAAGAGATGGTCCGGTTGTTGTTTGATCAAATCCTGAATCAATTGAGTCGGTCCACGGCTGCAGGTGGCAATACGATAACCGGCCGCCAACAACTCAACGATCGTGGCATAACCCAACCCCCTGCTGCCACCGGTGACAATGATGAATTTAGCGCTCACTTTCGGACCTTTTTCCCTGACTGGTTCGCCTCAATTTTTTCAACCACCTTAATTATCCGGGGAAGCTTATGCCGCTCCAGCATTTTGGCAAACAGCACATCCAGTTTTTTGCGGACCTGGCCTTCGCTTATACCATTCATCAATACCAAGTCCATTGCCACCAGTTGCCCCACAACGGGATTCTTGATGCCATACACAAGGGCGTCATGGACGCCATCAACCGTACATGCCAGGGTTTCAACCTCTTCCGGACGCACCTTGCTTCCCCCCACATTGATCATGGAATCCTGCCGCCCGGCAAAAAAAACACGGTCGTCTTTGCGATCGACAATATCACCAGTAATCAACCATCCATCCTCAGATAGGGGAATTTCCCTGTTTTTAGAGTAACCTGCCATCATCCGTGGGCTGTGCACCTCCAACACCTGATCCCCATTGATACGAAATCGTACCCCTTCGGTCCCGCTCTCCAGCCATTTCGCCGGGAATCCGGCCAGGCCGTCCTTGACACCAAACAACGCTCCTGCTTCCGTAGATGCATAGATATGTTGAATCAACGCTTGGGGAAAGGCCCTCTTCAGGGTATCCAACAATACCTGATCAACCGCTTCTCCGCCGAGTGTGATCACTTTTAGGGGTAACGCCTGGCCACCAGCCATCATCAGCGACCGCCAGAAAGTGGGGGTTGCGCTGATATGGGTTGGATTGTGCTGGAGGGCCAAACCTACCAACTGGGGGACGGTATGCTCCAATCCGTAAACCAGTTCGCGTCCTCCCGACAAAAAAGTCAACAGCACTTGGAGGCCGGCAAAGCTTTTCGGGTGGTAAGGCATCAGCCAGCGAGCAAGGCTTATGGTATCGGGTATTTTGATTCGCCCCAACAGTCGGTCAATTTCATGTTCTGCGATTTTGGGAACGCCCGTCGTGCCACTGGTCTGAATCAATACTTTGGGGGTTTTCCGATCAAAGGTTTTAGTGCCTACTTGATGCAAAAAACCCTTATCATCAACACTGAAAGTGACGCCAATCTGCTCTAACTGTTTATCATCCACCGCCACCCGTATCAAAAAAACGGACAACCCGGCGGATATCGCCTCCAATAAAACCGCCGCAATTTGAGCGGTATCATCTGTCGTAACCGCTACGAGACGGCCACCCTTACCCTTAAATTCATTCGCGTACTTCTCTCTTATCGCGCTGAACCGCCGGCCTGACAACGTCGATGCGGGACCGATGAAGTTGTATGCTTTGATATAATCCTCTTTGAACGGAAATTTCACGGCCTTACCCTGAGCAGTTTTCATATAACACGGTCAACTCGCCGATCGTTCGAAACATAATAAAACCGTCTTTAAAGGGGTCTTTTCCGGTTTTTTGTTCCAGTTCAGTTACCAGGACAGCAAGATCCAGTGAATCAAGCCCGCTTTTTTCACCGATTAATTCCGTATCCTTAGATGCCGACATGACCTCTAATCCTTTTTGAGCCCTGACCCGATTAATGTACTCAACAATTGCCTCATCCACTTTCATCATCATTCCTTGAAATTAATTTATATTTTTTCCATCAAAAACCAGGTGATATCATCCTGGGGTGTATTGACATCGCGATGATAGACAAAGCCGTAATCGATTTTCAAATCACTGTTTTATCTATCATTTCTCCAGCAAAATCCCTTTTAAACAACCGTTCTTTATGGCCCCGATAATTGACCTCAACAGGGGCGGGGTTGTAATATTCAATAACAGATAGATATTTTTGGCTGGATTCGTATAGGGAGTTGTAAACGTCCTGAAGCATATCGGGGTTAATATGGATCAAAACCCCTTTAATAAACGCGAGATCATGGGCCCTTTGCGGTTTATAATCTAAAATGGAAGTGGCATTCACCTCTACCCCATCTATTTTTTTAGCTGCTCTGTAGCTTTTTTGTTGATTTCGATGGCGGTAAGCTCCACATCAGGCAATAATCTCCTGATAGCAATCAAATTCAGGTCTATATTTGCACCAAATTCAATTACAGACTCCACTCCCGCGGTTCGCGAAATAATTTTTGAAAACAGTGCCGTATTGGCTGCAGTCAACTTGTCACCACGATTACGATCGATATATTCATCACCAAATTCTCCGGCCCAAAATGTTTCCTGTTCAGTTTTATACGTCATGAAAAACTCCTTTATTCATAACCATTTTTCTCCTCCGAAAGTTCAACGGCCCTTTCCCTCGTCTTCGTATCCAGGATTGAACGAGAATTCGATACTTAAGTCGGGCAAACCAATTTTTTGACAGACTAAATTCGAACAATTTAAATAGTTCTGCCATACCCTGATCTTCGCCCTCTGTTAATTGTTTCAATGCCTCGGAATTAATCTTTGCGCGTTTGAACTGATGGAAATTAACCGAACTTGCCTTCGCATATTTATTAGGTTTTATAACATCCCATGATCCCATATACGCCAGGAAGGAAATACATTTAGAATGGAAATTGCGAACAACGGAAACTTTATTTGGATTCGACAGTATGTATTCATAATGGGCGCGTGAATTTGGTTGATAATGCCCAACCGGATGATCGTTGTGCCCCCAATCATCACAGACGACAGTTTTACAACCCATCGCTCCGTATTCCAAAGCTGATGTTCCATTCCAAAATAGTGCTAAATCCACAACTTTTGCTAACTCAAAGTTTTGAAACATTGAATGATCTAAAAGTATAGCATTTTCAGGTATGTCCGTTCTAATCAAATCGAAAAATATTTGAACAGGCTCTTCTATCATCGTGATCTCTTTATAGAATTCTAATGGGTGAGGCTTCACTAGGAGCAAAATATCCTTGGATTTTACTATTTCAACTGTATGCGTAATCCAGTCTGAAATGTCACGATGACTTTTGCTTTGCATATAAAATACGGCGAGATCATATATTAATTTGCCACAAGCAACATAAACAGGACGATTTCTGCTCTTGTATTCACTGATTATTTCAAGGACGTGCTTTTTTAATGGATTGGAAACATCCATCGTATGCTTAGATCTACGCATATTCAGCCAGTTATCGGATTTGCTCCGTAAGAATTCAATATCGCATTTATTTTTCTTCCACCATCTGGTGAATCCTTTCTTTGTTCCGAAAAATGAAGTACGGCAATTTCTATGCCTGGTCAAATTCAGGCACGTAACAGTTTCAGATTTCCCATCACCGATGTTTTTAAAATAGTTATCGTAGCCAGCACTTACGCAGACAAACTCCAGATTATCTTTATATCCATGATTTTCACAATAAATTCTATAACCTGCTGCTGGGGGATAATGCGGAGTCGCCGACAAAAACCGTACTTCAGTTTTTTTTTTCTTTGCCCAATTATGTATCATGCTGGCATGGAAGATTGCACGATCCAATATGGTTATTTGCCTCATCACCATATTGCGGGTAAATGAATCGTTCTGGTAATCAACATGAAACGAAAACTGATACCGAGCCACATTTTCGAAGACAGGTTGAAAAATATTCATTCCCTGGGCTTCAATGCTTCTCTTGTCCCAATCAATGCGCCATTGATAAAACCACTCGTAAAGATGTTTGTTAGCAACGTTAAGTTGATCGTAACCCCTCTGATAAGCGATGGAGTTAAGTTCAGGATCAGAAGAGTCACTTGTGATAAAATCTCTCTGACCCGTTGGCAATACCACAATTCCCTTTTTTTTTGCCTCAATTAGAATGCCTATCGAAAGGCTGGCGTGAGTTAAACTGCTAGTATTAACAAAAAATACGACCCCATTATTGATGGTTTTAGGTTGTGGGATGTGGTTTAATGATCTTTCAAATTTAGACCAGTATTTGAAGTATACATACAATTTTTTTAAAGCAACTATCCGACTTGTAAGAATCGCAAGTGTTGAGTCTTCGGGACTTGTTCTGAAAATATCTTTCTTGAAATGAATAATTAATTTTTCTATCAAATTTTTCTTATAAGCAGCCGTATTCTTATCCTCGATGATAACCGTTAATAAAATGCGATAAGCCGTATTAGATTCGAAATCAGCGATTCTTATTTTATCATCAAGTTTATGAATTAGGGTATATTTTTCATCTCCTGTTATTTGATGATAATTCCAAATAAGATATTTCACAGATTCTTTATTTCGATCAGCACTCGGAAGCGACTGAGCCCAATTAAAAGCTACTTTGGCCTCTTGTGGAAACAATAGTATTGCATTTGCCAAATATTCTAAGCCTTGTGTCCAAATCAAATTTTGGGCTAATTGTTCTTTCGCTTTTTCTAATAAGCTTGGTAATCGTAACGTTCTCACACTGGAATGTGCGATGACTATTGCTTGGGAAACATAATTTCTCCAAACATCTCTTAATCTGTCTTTTTCAATTGGATCTTCCTCTGATTTTGCCAAATCATCATAGTATTTTATAAGCTGATCAATTCTTCTTTCCCATGGGTATAAAAACTTTCGATCATTGAATTTTCCCCATAAGGTATTTAGCGTGAATTTGATGAGTTCATGATACGCGGAAGGAACCAGATAAATGAAATCCTCATAAACTTCATTTAGTAATATATATGCCGGCTTTATTTCGGCGTTAAGTATTAAAGCTTTATAGCCGCCTAAGCATATTCTTAGCAGTCGCCTTTTTTCCTCTATAGGACTATTTTGTCGATATTTTTTTAAGGCCACGGCAATGAAATCATGCGGACTTTGCAAGCTAATACATTCGTCAAAAGCATTCTTACTAACTACTTGTAAAACATAAAGAAGTCTTGAAATTTTATTATATATTACACGTGATATACCTACAACCTGATATTCTTGATACCACATTTTGGATAAATCACACGCTAACTTATCAGCTTCATTGTATTTCTCTTCACAAACCAGGTAATAAAATAATTTACACTTTTCTTGAAATTTTTCATCTATATTTTTTGATTCAGCCACAGCATGCTCGAGTTTATGCATCAAAATCACTCTGATATTTATGATAGTGAGACATTTGAGCCCATCTTTCAGAATTCAGCTCCAAAACAGAAAGGTCAAAATCTTCACCATTCTTTGAAAACGCCTTTTTTTTAATCTTCATGGTTTTATATCCATGCATTTTATGCAGCTTTAGCAGTGATACATTTTCAGGTACGACCTCAGCTATTAAAATAGATATTTTTCGTTTAAAAAACAGGTGATTATAAAGATACGGAGGGATAAATGCACCGATATTCAAAAAATCATCCTCCCCGATGTAAAATCCCCAGGTGGCCCTGTTTTCTGGCAATAACTCAATATTGATAAACCCAATGGCTAAATCTCTGCTACCTATGCAAACCAACCAGTGGTAATAATCTTCTCTCCGGTTTGTTTCAATGAGCCATTTTTTCTGCGCATCAATATCATCTTCAATATCGGTTCGCATGTAACGGGTCACACGCGGTTTGAGACGCCAACGCATGATTGTTTCGGCGTCATCGAGTGTCGGCTTATAAAAGAGTGGTTTCATGGTTTTTAGATTTTTAAAAGACCTCAATTGTGATTCCGGTCGAGTCACTTAATTCGACCATATTCCAATCCAAGGGGTCACCCGCTTTTAACGCCCGCCTCGCCCTTCCCCCAACAACCCGAGTCCAGTTTTTAGGGGCAAGGCCGTAGCTTGGTCGAACAATCTTCATGTTAGTGGCATCTAAGACTTCACCCGCCTGGACGTCTTTGCATATATAAATCGAGCGCCGATATTTCAGGGAAGCATTTTCTTCATCAGAAGGACCGAAGTGTGGTTCCCCGATGGCCTCGGACACCGATGTCAACTCTTTGAGGAAAGTTGGAATTTCATCTGTTTCCATCGAAAAATCACTGTCGACCCCGCCATCTGACCGGCGAATGGTGATATGCTTTTCGATGACACACGCACCTAAAGCGACCGCGCCAATGGCAACACCCATCCCCAGTGTATGGTCGGACAACCCAACCAGGCAACCAAACAGGTCGCGTATAAGTGGAATCGTGACCAGGTTACTGGCGGCACTGGAGGCCGGATAATTTGAGGTGCACTGTAAGAGAATAATGTCATCGCCGCCTGATTCTTTGGCGGCATTCACGGCACACTCAATATCGGACAATTTTGCCATCCCGGTGGAAAAAATGATTGGTTTTTCTGTGCTAGCCACTTTTTTAATAAGCGGGATGTGGTTAATTTCAAAAGAGGCGATTTTATAAAATGGCGTATCCAGTGATTCCAGAAAATCGACTGCCGTTTCATCAAACGGGGTCGAAATCGCCATCATGCCATGTCTACGGCAACGATCGAAAATAGGTTGATGCCATTCCCACGGTGTGTGGGCCTCTTGAT
This sequence comes from uncultured delta proteobacterium, assembly GCA_963783425.1. Taxonomy (GTDB): domain Bacteria; phylum Desulfobacterota; class Desulfobacteria; order Desulfobacterales; family QNYZ01; genus CAWANO01. The sequence goes on along the minus strand of CAWANO010000001.1, from coordinate 777,962 downwards.
AGAGGTCGTGCAGATACCGTCCCTGCCACAAGCTGTCTTTATCAAGGATACGAAACTCATCACGCCTGACGTTCAGCGTCATGGTGTCCGCCGTGTATGTCTGCAGCTTTAACACCTCAACTCCGGCAGCCGCGGCCGCGTCAACAATGTCCAACGCACGCTCGAGGGATTGGTTGTGATTCCCGCTCATTTCGGCGATAAGCAGGGGTAGAAGGTCATCCCCCACAAGCCGTTTTCCCAATCTAATCTGCATATCCACCCGATTCAGATCATCATCAAAATCAAAGAAAATACCTATGTCATCTTTGTTTCTCTATTCAGTTTCTCAATCAGTTCGGTATCTGTTTTGTATATCAGTTGAATATCCTGGTTAATCCGTGCGACATCGGGGTTTTCATCAAGATAGTGGAAAATCGTCGTCAGGTTTGAGGTCGCATTTTCTGCCTCAATCTTATCAAGAAGATCCAAATCCGCTTGATAGTCGATTGTCAAACGATAATCTCTGATCAATTCAGGTGGTAATTCCACATAATTAATATTAAATTCCATCGGATTATTAAACAGATACCATGACATATACTCTGAATGTAACGCCCGCCCGAAATGGTCTTTGATTTTTCTCAGCGCGGAAACAGTAATTATTTCAGGTGCTGTCCCGACCGCTGTTTTTCTTGCCGCCGTATAATCCGCGCCATTTTCAAAATGGCTATTTAACAAAATCTGGCATATTTCCGCTGAAACAAACGGCATATCACCGGTCACCCTAACGATAATATCGACTTTAAGCCGATCACAAACTTCCAGATAGCGATCAATCACGTCATCCGGGTCGCCCGCGTGAAAAATAACCTCCTCACTGAGCAAGTGCTGACTCAGGATCTGATCTTCCTTTATGGAGGATGTGGCCAAAATGGTATGATTGACATCCTTAAATGCCAATGTACTTTTAATACACCTTTCAATTGAGGTGTAATTACCGATTTTCAAGAGCGCCTTTCTTTTCAATCGGCTGCTTTTCATCCGACAGGCAATAATGGTGGCGATGGTCGCTTTTTTAAAATCACTGCTTTTTAGAACGCTACTCTTTTCAATCGATTTTGAAAGAAGGTGATAATTGCTTTGTAATTGGAAAATTTCATCCAATCCGAGCCCTTTTTGATTGGTTCTGCGGTATATCAGATCGTTTTTGATGTCAATTGGCTTCCCTTTAGAAAGTCTCTTTTTCGTGACCGACTGCATGATGCTGTTTTCCAGGTACTGTTCTTCAGCATTTACGATAAAGGGTTGGGCCACCATTCTGGAATAACGCTCAACATTTTCCACCATATTTAAAAACTGTTTTTTAGTGATGCTGGAGTATTGGTCATATTTGGTTTCAACATCGGACAGCATGACATGCTTTTCTATCATATCGACTCCGGCCACAGCAGCAACGGCGGGCAACCACACCGCATCTTCAGATTGACCATCGACATGATCGGCAAAGACAACCCTGTTTTTGAAATGTTTTCTGATTTTTTTTAATTTGTTCAATCCGGAATGTTCTAATATTGTTGGATATGCCTGAAACCCAAATTCAATCAAAATTTCCTTGGGATTTAATCTCTTATTAATTTCCCCGATTATTTTTTTGACCTCTTTGATGGGTTGCGCCGCGATATTGATAATCAAACGCTTCTCAGTCAGATCTAATTCAGCCAAGCTCCCTATCAATTCAAGGTTGCGCAAAACCGAACTTTGAAATTTTATCCCGTAAATCAGCTCATGGTTTTTTCTGATAATCGAAACACCGTACAAGTCGAAGAGATCAATCCAGACATCTTTTGTTTTTACGGCTTTTGCGATAATTTGCGCCCATGTTTTTTCATTAAAATACAGCGCTTTATATACATTGCGCCATTCAAAATCCTTTAAAGAGATCTGATCGTATTTGAATGGCTGGAACTTCATACCAAAATTTCCGGTCAAATCAGCAAAGTCATCAACCAACTTATCAAGGTAGGCAACATCTCCACCGTGTGTATTGGCAAATTCAATAATATAATACATTCGTTAGGCAACCTTTGAGATAATCAAAATAACGATTCAATTGCATTGACAATTCGTTTAGCACCTTTTCCATCAATCAGCTGCCCCGATTTTTCTACATACTGTTTTCGAAGCGTTCTGTCATTTAGTAACGAGGATAGCGCTGAGACAAGCTGTTTGCGCAATTTCGGATCGTTTGCGTTTAAATAGGTGGTGATACCCATCTTACCAGCCGTTTCGGAGGCGGCCAGCTGATTTTCGGCCAATGCGATGGTAATACTTGGCAGAGCCAACACCGATCTTTCCCAAAGCATGGTGCCCCCGGCACCAATACCCACATCGGCACGACTCATCAAAAATGCAATTTGTTCGCTGTCAACATGCAGTGATGCATCAAGCACACTCGTTTTCAGGAAAGCCTGTATTCTTTTTAAATGTTCAGCCCCACTGCCTATGGCAATATCTATCTTCTGTGTAACAGCCATACTTTCCAACACTTCCAACACGGAAATCATCAATTGATTTGGGTCTGTCCCACCCAGACAAACGAAAATACGTTCAACAGCCCCAATCGTTTGTCTGTACGAAAGTGCTTCCGGGCGCCATTGGGTAAATTCATCGCGAAATATCGTAAACGCTGGTCCAATGGCCAATTTGCAGTCTTCAGGGACCAGTGATTCATAATCCGACACTGTGTGGTTGACATTTTGGTCGATCAAAAGGTCACATTGATGTGGGCGGTTTGCAAGGTCGTCAACCACAACAATCTTGTCTGAAAATTGACGCCATTGCCTTTCATAGGTTTGATCCCGACGATAATGATCTAAAATAAGGCATTCAGGGATACCGGCCTTCTTCGTGATTGAAGAGGGGTTATCATCATAATCATCCATAACGCAAATAGCGTGTTCTTTCTTTAATCCGGGAACCACCTGAAAACTCTCTGTTTGACTACAAAAGATAACTTTCCAAGCTCTCTTTTTCAAATGATCGGATAGCGCCTTCATTCGCTGTACATGGCCGGTTCCGATGGTTCGGCCAGCATCTACTCTAATAATAGCCTTTTTCAAATCAGATCAACTGGCGCTTTGAATTGCAGATCGCAAGGTTGAAACGATATAGTTTTGTTCTTTTTCCGTTAGATCAGGAAACAGCGGTAAGGTGATCAAGCGCTGGTAATACTCTTCGGCAAAAGGAAAGTCCCCCCATGCAAAGCCCCTTTTTTGATAAAAAGGCTGCGTATGTATTGGGATGTAATGAACATTCACACCAACCCCGCAATCTCTAAGTTTTCTGAAAATGGCCTCCCGGTTTGCTGCAAGATCACCCACCAGCTGGATAACATAGATATGCCAGGCCGATTGACCATCCAGGCTCTGCCAAGGCAAAACGACCGGCAGGTCTTTCAAAATTGCATTGTAGCGATTGGCAAGACTGCGCCGGCGTGACACAAACTCATCCAGACGATCCATTTGACTGATCCCCAGGGCGGCGGCAATGTCTGTCATTCGGTAATTATACCCCAGTTCGATCTGTTCGTAATACCATCCCCCCACATCACAATGTTGCAACAGCGCTTCGTCGCGAGTCATGCCGTGATTTGCAAACAAACGCATTTTTTGTTCCAGCATGGGGTCGTTGGTCAACGCCAGCCCCCCCTCGCCTGTGGTAATAATTTTTACGGGGTGGAAGCTGAAAACAGTGATATCCGAAAACCGGCAATTGCCGACTTTTCCGTTCAAATATTCTGCGCCCACCGCGTGTGAAGCGTCTTCGATAATTTTAAAATCGTATTTTTGGGAGAGCTGCGCAATGGCTCGCATATCCGCCGACTGACCCGAAAAATGGACCGGCACGACAATCTTGGGCAATTTATTTTCCCCGGCAGCTTTTTCCAGCTTTTGTTCAAGTTGTCGCGGGCAGAGGTTATAGGTTTTGGGATCGATATCCACAAAATCGACATCTGCCCCGCAATATAGCCCGCAGTTTGCGGATGCGATAAAGCTGTTGGGGCTGGTCCAAAGAGAGTCTCCGCTACCCAGGCCCAAAGCTTTGCAGGCGATATGCAGGGCGGATGTTGCGCTATTTACCGCCACCGCGGCCTCAGCACTGCAATAGTCCGCCATTTTTCGCTCGAAGACGCCTACCTGAGGGCCTTGCGTTAAAAATTGACTCCTAAGGACCTCGGCAACCTTCTCGATGTCATTTTTATCGATATTTTGGCTTCCGTAGGGGATCATGCCGACTCTGTACCGTATTGTCTTCTGAGTTCTTCAACGGTTAAAAAATGTTCATTGGTCCCAGACTGATACTCAAACCCCTGTTCAACCGGCCGTCCAACCTCTCCTAAGGCGTTTGTTATATAGTCCATTTCGATACGATGGAATCTTATTGCCGGGCGAATAACATAATGGTCATCAAACTCGATTGTAAGGTGGCTATCATCTTTGGGGCACATGATCTCATGTAGTTTTTCACCAGGGCGAATACCGATTATTTTATGCTTGTAACTAGGAGCCATGGCTCCTGCCAGATCAACCACCTTTATAGACGGAATTTTTGGGACGAAAATCTCACCGCCAAACATGCGCTTGAAATTTATCATTACAAATCGCACACCTTGTTCCAGGCTGATCCAGAATCGGGTCATTCGTGTATCAGTTATAGGCAGCTCGTTTGTCCCTTCACGGATAAGTTTTTTAAAAAACGGGATTACCGATCCACGTGAATTTACAACATTTCCATACCGTACAACTGCAAACCGTGTTTTTCGGGAACCAACAAGATTATTGGCGGCCACAAACATTTTGTCCGAACAGAGTTTTGTTGCGCCGTAGAGATTAACAGGGTTGGCCGCCTTGTCCGTCGACAGGGCCATAATGCGTTCCACGTTTCTCTCCATCGCAGATTCGATAACATTTTCGGCCCCGATAATATTAGTTTTCACACATTCCATCGGGTTGTATTCTGCAGCAGGGACCTGCTTTAATGCGGCCGCGTGGATCACGTAGTCAATGCCCTCCATTGCACGGTGCAACCGTTTACCATCTCTGACGTCCCCGATAAAAAACCTCAATCTTGAATCAGTATCGAATTTTTGGGCCATTTGATCCTGTTTGAATTCATCCCGAGAATAAATGACAAGCCTTCTTGGGTTCTCCTCATCAAGAAGAATCTGGGTGCATTTTTGCCCAAATGATCCAGTGCCGCCTGTAATTAGTATGGATTTACCAGTAAACACAGCCACCTCTTATTTATTTGATTGCAATTTAATCTGTTATCTTTCGAATCGCCATGAGAATTTTAGGGTGTCTTTAAAAATGTTCTTCCAATTTATATATGGATACTTCATCATTTCTAAACTTTAAAACTGAAAAGTTCCCCAACTTTTTAGAAACAGGACCGGCCCTTTCTACGGCAAATAACCATTTTACACTGTATTCATTGTACAATGACTCAACTGTTTCCGTTGTAGGACTCTTTATTGCACTATCAGACAACCGTTGCCGATCGGGCCAGGGTGATGGTTGCTTTGAATAATGCGTGGAATGCGTAGATTTTGCATTTCCTTTGCGTGTTACAATCGGTGCATAAGACCACCCTTCCAGCAAAACCCTTCGGCCTGAAAGTCCACTCAGCCAAAAAGCGGCTGCAGAACAGCCTGCTTTGTTTTTCGGGGGCCTACAATGCAGATTTGTGGCAACAATGTCTTCAGGGGCCGAATTTTTATTGAGCCAAATTGCTGCCTCCTGTTCTCCCTTCGATACAAATTCTACCGCATTTGGTCGGGCTTTAAAGGCAGTGGGGCTGTTAATGAAGGCTTCTACGCTTTTTCCATGAAGGTTGGTAGCCTCAATTAGGGGGAGTGATAAAAAGGCCGATACAAACATGGCTAAAAAGGCGCCTTGCGAGAAACGCCAATTTCTCACCACCATTTTGACGATCAATAAAACAATTGACAATATCGTAAGGAATGCCAACACCGGGGTTCCAATGGCAATATACCATTCTCGCAAGGACGTCGAAGTTGGTGCAGTTGATATTATCAACCTTCCAATCATCCCGGCGACTAACCCAACAACGGCTCCAATACCAAGCAAGGCGTATCGTTTCTGTATCCCCCGGCTGGCGGCTTCAGCCAAATAAACTGAAAGAACGATTCCGAAAGGAATCACTGAAATTGCAAAATACAGCTGGCCAAGACCGGGATGAGCAACCGTTAAGAATAACCCATATCCGGCAAGTACGATACCTGACAGAAACCAGACCCCTTCGTCTCTTCTCGTTCTCGAAAAAAAAAGGCAGCATAAACCAATAATTCTCGCTGACTGACTGAAAAAAAACCAGATAAGCACCAATGAAGCCGCAAGGTATGCGTGCAGATCTCTCAAGCTCTCTCTGACCCAACCGTCGCTCGACGCGTAGTGATTAGCGTCGCCGGTGATCATTGAATAGAATTTCGCACTTCTGATCAAGTCAATGAATATGATCTTTGTCCCGCCATTACCAGCGCCCACGTAAAACGACCAAAACGTTAGGAATGCTAGCACCCCGCCACCTGCGATAATACGCCGGGGAACGCGGTGTTCACGGACCAATATGAAAATCGATGTCAATCCCAAACCAGCGAGTAGAAGTGGCATTGCCGTCGGTTTGGCGACACTTGCAGCAGCTGTTACCAGAAATATTATAATAGATCTTTTATTATTGTTTATGCCACGCACCAAATCAATCCACAATGAAACGGCTACTATCAATAGAGGGGATGAATAGGTCATGGAAGGGCTTAAAAATATCATCGGTGATGAAGCGAGTGTGTGGTAAAATCGCCAAATATCGCCGCCATTAAAGGTACCTAAAACAAGCCAAGCCGCAACAGGGCCAGCCCAATGGGCACCCGTCACTTGACGCGCCAATCCGGCTATCACCATTGCCGTAATAGCGATCAGCGGGAAAATCCAGAGCCGAAACAATATCAGGGGTTCTGAAATTCCTGTTATCAGATGAGCAGATGCCATATGAGCGTTGGCGAACCAATGATAGCGAAGCGCTTCTCCGGCAACCTGGGGTAACTGTGGTGATGCAGTGCGTGCGAGTTCATGATTGAGCGACAGGTGCCACCAAAGGTCAAGATAGATTTCGGAATTTGCCGGAGGCAATGGATATTTCTGAAAACTGTTAGCAGCAAATGCAAGGAAACTTAGGGATATTACCAAACAGATTCCAGTCCCCCACCACCAGGGTAAAAAAATTGAATTTATTTCCCTTTTCCTGATTGCACTCCTGCGTAACGTTGGCTCCAGCAAGAATAACAGGTAAACTGAAAACGGCCACCACCTAAGATATTCCTGTATGCCGATAAGGCTGAAAATATACCAGGCAATTAACTCAAGGCACAGCCCGACTACTGCCCCAAATCCAATATCTTCGATAAGGTTCTGCCGATAAATATTCAGGGCCCACAATAAGAGCATACCTGGGCCAAGGACCGCTACAATCAAATAAAAGGAATAAACCATGACATCAGCAACCGGAACGCCATGAGTAGCCAGGCACAGATAGCCTATAACCGTTGTCAGCACCCATGGCGCGGCTTTGATGATCTGTTTCATTCAGGTCTTGCCATCAGGAAATATTAATGAATTTTTGAGACGTATGTACCATCCGGATTCCTTCTTCTAAAGACGTGACCCTAAGGTCCGGTGGAACGAGGCTGCGGGAAAAAACCATATCCTCGTCATTCCCACTGTTTGGGACGTAATTTACTTTAATTTTTTTTCTTGTTATATGTGATATCATATGCACCAAAGTCTGTATGCTTACCGAACGTCCGCTGCAAACAATCGTTTTTCTATTCGACCTGGCGTACAACATGTCATCGACAATAAAGCGCGCAACATCAACATTAAAAACATAATCGCGAAAGGTGTCGGCTTTTGCGAATATCTTGGTAGTGCGCCCAATTATGGCGTTAATCAAAAATGCATTGATCAATCCAACCCTCGCCTTTTGCCCAACGCTTCCGTATGCGGATGCAACCCTGTAAATCCTGTGTGGTATGTCTTCTATTTGTAAAAACTCTTCCTGTCTTAATTTCGAAAAGCCATAGGGTCTGCGGGGCTTGACTTCTGTGTGTTCATCAATATACCGCTGGCCTTCATAAAGCCCTCCCGCCGAACTGACAAGATTGACGGTAATCAAACCCTCAAATTTTTGATTCAGATGGTTGATGGCTTTTTCATATACGTAAAGTTCCTTTTCCATTTCAGAAGAGGTTGCGATGAAACCACCTTGCCCTGCACTCCAAACAATTTCTATGGCGCTATTATTTCTGTATTTATCGAGACTTGATGACGCGTTTAACAATGAGTCAACATCAGACCAGTCAACATCTATGTGTATTGTGGCCGTTCCACTGCGTATGGACAGTAGATTTGTGACACAACAACCTATCAAGCCTTGCCCGAAAACAATGCAGGTCATATTTTTTCGGTTACAGCTATCAATCTCTGTAGCGGAAATGCCCATCGCCCTACTTTGTCTCAAGCCAGTTTTTAATCAATTCGTCTGTTGACCTGTCGATAACGAAAAAGGTGGGTTTCCCAAGTTGGTTTAAGAGCACGATGTTTACGTATTCCAAAGCGATACAAAGAATAGCCGTGATGATACCGCCAAGAAAGATAACCGTTGCCATTATTGATGCCCATCCGGTCGATTGGAAAAACAGGTTTGGGTACAGAAGTTTTTGTGAGACAATAACAATACCAAACACCACACTGAATACAACCGCAAAACTTCCGATGGCCAATCCTGCCGAAGCGACATCAACCTGTGAGCTTACAACTAAATGCCGTGCATGTCTGATCAGTTTAAATAAGCCGTAGCCGCTATTTTTATCTTTCAGAAATCGGGCATCCTTCATTTCAATATCTACAACTTTGTATGTTTTGGTAAACCATGACAAAGCCACATCAAAATAGGTCTGACTGCTGCTCGAACTGGCTGCGGCGCGGGCGACGGAACCACGTATCAACCTGAAGCTGTTAAAATATCGTATTTGTGGAATGTCGGTTATTCGGGATAAAAATCTTTTGACGATTCTGGATGAACGGTCCCGCCATGTGTTTCCGTGTACGGCGGATTTTGGCCATGCGTAGATCACATCTGCACAGTTTTCTACGGCTACACTTAAAAGTTTGCTGATCATAAGAGGGTCGTGTTGCAAGTCTTCGTCAAGGGTTACGACCCAGTCCGTATGGGTGTGACAAACACCGGCAACTGTGGCTGAATGCTGCCCGTAGTTTCTTGACAATGTTATTACTCGAACCCAATTGTGCCGCTCTGCTAACATTCTTAGTATCTTGGCTGAATTGTCGACTGAACCATCATCAACAAATATTGACTCGACAATCTCGACAGGCGCGTTTTCACTCTCCCAGCGCTCTCGGAGTAATGAAATTCTCCCTACCAGATCGACAAGATAGTTTTCACCCCGATAAACAGGGGTAACTGTACTAATCGTTACATTCATTTTTTGTCACAGCCCAATTCGACATATTCGCATTTCAATCACTGTGATCATATTTAGCGATGGCAACAACCGATAACCCGAAAGGCACTGATAACCTCCCGGCCCAGAGGCTCTCTGTATTGAATATAATATAAAGGGCTCTATTAATGATAGCCGAAGGAATTCCAAGGTTCGTTGATGTGTCTATATTAGTTTTGAATGCCTTCTCGATTAATCTTTCAAGCGCTACCGTCGGGAAAAGCAGCGAGTTAAAATAGGATGCGTATGTAATATTTAACCCTTCACTATTGAGAAGATTACTATAAGATTGCCTTGTGTATCTCCTGAAATGCATGTTCACCTCATCATGCCTTGACCAAAGCCATTGGTAGGCCGGAACGGTGGTTACCAGGTAGCCTTCATCTTTTAGAAGACTTTTTATGGTCCGAACCGCCCCCTTGTCGTTTTCCACATGCTCAAGAACATCTAATGCTAATACGATATCATATTTCTCTCTGAGTTCGATCCCGTCTGGTAAATAGCCGGATAATACACGACGAACACAGGGTAAATTCTTGGCTTCGGCCATGGTTCTTGCATAGTCATTCATCTCAACCGCATCCAAGGTCCCAAACGAACTTAACATTTCCAAATTACCGCCGGTACCGCAACCAATTTCGCATAATTTTAAATTTTTTTTCCCATTAAGCAATCGAGTTAGCAGGTTTTTTAAGTATTTCCGCCTGGCCTTAAACCACCAGTGCTGATCTTCTACATGCATCATTTCCTTGTAAAGGGATAATTTCATACTTCCAGAAATAAAAAGAGAACAATATGGAAATTCAAAATTGGGTGTTGGATTGTGATATCTAACAATCTATTGTGGGGCATAATTAAACTCGCTTAGAGGTAATAGTTTGTAATATTGTTTCCTTAGTAATTTTCTCTGCGGTGAGAAGCGATACCAAACCGACAGTGTTTGCAAATTCTGACAACTTATTGCTGGTCTGCGGCATGTCAATTGATTTCATCTTGGGAACGTGACAATAGTGGTCCACAGTGTTGAGCCCTTCACTTTCCAACAACCATCTAAGTGATTCTTTACTGAAATGGTTCAAGTGGTGCTTCTCATAGAGCCTTTGGTAGGCGGAGTTTGAACCTAATTTATTCGCGAGCCTGCTAACTTTATAAATCAAGCTTTGATCGTTAACAGTCATAGTCATAATCAGCCCGTCCGTTTGGCATAAACTAGATACTTTTTGAATAAATCCGTGCACATCCCACACGTGCTCAATTACGGCAAGGTTGACGACCACATCGAATTTTTCTTCAAAATGAATATCAAAAATATCACCTTTATAATATTTGATCCTTTCAGACGAAATGTTATTATGGTAGTCAACTCCGGTGAATTTTAGTTTGGGAGAGGATTTTTTTAAAAATTTCAAGAACGCACCGTCCCCGCAACCCACATCAATTACTGATGCATCAGGGTTATGTTCTACGATTTTATTATTCAAATAATCAAATAGCTCAATGTTAGGATTCTTAAACCATTTTCGGTGTTTTTCCAAATAATATTCTTCGGAGTATTTCTCTTTATCATTAATTGACATGGGGTCGGTAAACCGATGCATGCACATGTTGCAATGGTACAACCGGACCTCGGGCAAATGGTTATCGAGAGGAGTATTTTTTGAACCACACACCGGGCAGTCCATATAAATCCTTCCTTATTTTTAATCCTTGATTTTTTCCATCTTACATATACTTATGTCGTACAGGTGAACAATATTTTCCTCTATATAAATATTGTAAGATGCCCAATTACTCGATACGGTGCTAAAAAATTTCTTCCATTCATCTACAGTTTTAATATTCTTACCTCGGTCCAATCGCATCACAATATGACGTAATGGAGATCCGCCGTCCAGCCAGACAGGCTCCAGGATTGCTATTACCCCACCGATTTTAAGTTTTTTTCTTGCGAGGTTGAATATCTGAATACCAATTTCGTCTGAAACGTGATGAATAACTCCGTGAATAGTTACAGCATCAACTGAGCCATCCAAGACTCGCTTATCGTAGAGAAGGTCGTTTGGTTCAGCGCAGATAAACTTCGTGTTATCTCTTTCTGAAAATGTTTTTTTTGCAGTATCTATGTAAGCTTGGCTTATATCAAACCCAGTATAGTACACGCTATCAGGCATAAGCCCTGCCATATGACCGGGGCCGCACCCGATATCCAAAACCTGGCACGGCACCCCAATTGGTTTGATATATTTCTGATAAAGATATGCTCTTGATTTGTCCCCATTAAAGACTGTTTGCATAATTTTATAAACGAAGCTGGTTGATAGCAACGACCTCCAGCCCGAATTTATTTCATTTATTTCTATTTTCATTTTCCGCAAAGTGGCCTTATGATTCTTGATTGGTCCGGTTTTTGTAATTGAATTCTGCAGGGCTAAAGTTTATCAGGCGGTTGAGATATGCTTGATGGATTGGGTAACAATAGCAACTTCTTCAACTCTTTTGAGGTGTTGTATATCAAAGAGTTTTTATCGCCAAACTTCTTAGGTGTTATTACGTGAATACTACGATGAAATATATCCTTACCGTTTTTATTTCTCCTCCAAAGGCCTTCAGCAGAGTTTATCATGTTCAGTGTCGCACAACCCGTTGCACCAGACAACTCCGCTGTTACCGACGAGGGTGCAATGTTTGCATCCAGATTAGCCATAATTGCTACGATGGATTCAAAATCATTGAACAGATCCACGTCTGGAAAAGAGTGTATCTTAACGCCAAATTTTTCCCGAACATAATTAAGTTCTTGTTCAGCATTGTCGTACTGCAGGTTGATAAAATCAACTTTGTCACCTATCTCAAATATCGGGCCCCATTCATTAATCGATGTGTAGTGAACGGATCGATTTTGATTGGTGATTCCGCTTCGCCAACTAATTCCGATTTTTGGCTTGTTGGAAATGGTTCTCATTCTCTCTTTAAATAGATTGAAAAGTGATTTTTCTGGAGTTAAAGAAATATCCTTCCCTTTAAATCCTTTTTCCATGCGATAAAAATCTCTAACTACCATCGGCAAGACCATAAAATAATCAAATTCATCTTTTTTTTCCCACATTGCATAGTCAAAAGAGTAATACAATTTCTGATTGGGCAAAAGAGGTGTGCCATCACTAACATCCACAAAATTCTGATGAGGGCCCCGGTGTTTACGCTCCACGGCAATCACTTTTATTTCAGGAAAAGATCTCTGAATCAATGATAGGAATCTTGGTTCGGTGCCGACGTACAGCTTGATAGAGTTCATTTTGGCATATTTTATGAGTCGATCGTAAACGCCTATCACCATCATTTCATCACCAACGCCCCATATTGGTAAAACAACCAATGATTTCCCACGAAGCCTGTCCGCGTCAAGGAATGCACAATACTGGTCTCCCAAAGCGGCTTTCATTCCAATAACACCCTGAGAATCTTTTATTGAATCAAACACTTGAGTAACATTTTGGTTCAACATCGCCATTTTACGATAAATGCCTTCATATCGTTTAGCATTCGGGTGCATTGAAAAAACAAAAAAAAGAACTTTGGAGACTATGCGGTTCCCCTGCAAAAAATGTATATTTATATATAGATTAAAGGCTTGGAGAGAAAATTTTCCGCGAATCATCGTCTTTCGTAAATATTTTTTACTTTCCTTGTAATCCCCAATTTCAAAATAATATTTTGCCTTGACAATATAGTATTCATATGTTTCCGGAATGGTTAACGGCTCGATCAGCCTGCCTGCTTTATCAAATTTTCCGTTATCAATATAAAACTTAGAAAAAGCAATCCTTGTATGATAATTTATAGGAACGCTACTGTCTGACATAATTTTCGCACATGGGTCCTCAACCCCATTTAATTTTTTAATGCAATTGAAATATGGCAAATACACCCATGATAGTATTGTATAATCATTTTCAATTAGATTATTGTACAACGCATGCGCTTTTTCAAAATTGTCAAGCCGATAGTAGCTCCTCGCCAAAAATTCGGTAACCGATGTATAAAATTCATATGAGTGGTACGCTTTAATTTTTCCAAGATAATTTATAGCATCATGATATTTTAATTTTTCATATTCGATTTTAGCCAAAACCACCAAAGCCATATTATTAAATAATTCATAACCAGGTAAAGCGCACAATACCGATGTGGCCCGATAAATTCTCAGGGCATGTTCTCGCGCATTGTCGAGCGATCCTACTTTAATCAGGTTCTCAGCTATTTTAAGTTCAAACTCAAAATCATTTTGATGCTTTCGGGAAATTTTATGGGCATTTCTCAAAAACATTTCGCTCATTTTAAGTCTGTCCAATAGATCCACAAAACGTCTTGTCGGCCTTAATTTATTTTGAATTTTTTTAACCAACCCCATGCAATAATTCTTTCTTATAATCTCAGCTATTCGAAAAACTCGAGCTTGAATATAACCTAATTAGGCCGTTTCAAAACGTTTCATTTTTTATGTAGAGATTGGGCAGAACGGGACCGTTTTGGAAATTGGCTATAGATTTTTATACTCCGCAACAATCTGTTGAGCAGGTCCAGAAGCCCTGATTTTACCTTTATCGATCCATAAACATTTCGTACAAAAATTTGCGATCTGTTCCATGTTATGGCTGACAATGATAATTCCTTTAGCGCTGGCAATAACATCCTCCATTTTTTTCCGTGCTTTGGCCTGGAATTGCTTATCTCCGGCCCCTAACACCTCATCAACAAGAAGAATCTCAGGCATCGTATGCACGGCAACGGAAAATCCCAGCCGCGTTTTCATGCCCATTGAGTAATACTTTATCGGTGTCTCAATAAATTTTTCTAACTCGGAGAATGCAACTATATCTTCATATACTTCGTCGATCCTTTTTTTTTGCATTCCCATATACATTCCATTTAAATAGATGTTTTCCCTTCCATTCAAGTCCAGCATGAACCCGGACCCAAGCGCCAGCAGGGATGATACCCTTCCATTAACAACCACATTACCTTCATCGGGGATCAATACACCGGCAAGGAGTCTTAGCAAAGTGCTTTTTCCGGCTCCGTTGTGTCCGATGATACCGATAACTTCGCCTTTATGTAGTCTGAAACCTACTTTTCGGACGGCCCAAAACAGCTCCTTGCGTTCTTTGTTCAGAATCAACCGAAAGATGCTGCTGAAACTGTTGTGGAGATCTTTTCGGCGAGTTGAAATGGTCCGTTTAAAGTGGATACCAACATCCTGAACATCAAGTAACACATCATTGATGGTGGTTTGGTTCATTGTACTCTAAACCAGTTACACTTTATAGGCATTTCAAAATACGTCGTTCGTGTTTTTGGAAGAAAAGATAACCGACAACGAAAAAAATAACAGACTGGATTAACAGTATCAGTAAGTACTCGATCTGCGGTACTTTTCCCTTTAAAAAAATATCACGATAACTAAGGATTAGTGGCGCCAAGGGGTTTAATATAAGATAAAGCGTTTGGTATTTAAGTGGGACTCTATCCAAGCCAAAAAATATCGGGGAGAGGAAAAGCAGAGCGCGTATTACCAACTCTACGATATTTCTAAGGTCGGCGAAATAAACACCCATAACTGAAAAATACATTGAGACACCACAGAGCATCACAACCTGAAGAGTAAAAGGGATTATCACCCAGATAACAGTTAAGGGAACTGATCGGTAATAAATAGAAGCTACAATAAATAGAACCAAAAAGCCAAAAATAAGCTTAACATGATTAACAAGAACATTTGAAATCGGTAAAAATATCCTAGGGAAAGATAACTGGCTGAGCAATGATAAATTTCCGCTAAGGGCTGTAAGCGACTGGTTAAAAGAGCTTGAAACAGGTTTGAAAGCAATCAGGCCGCAAAGTATAAAGATGTGATAATCAGGACCACCGCGCTCAAAGATCACATGAAATAACAGCCAATATATGATAGTAGATAAAATCGGCTCTATGACCCACCATAGATAACCCAGCAAAAAGTCTTTTTGACCAACAATCAGCTTACTCACCACCATCTGTCGCAAGAGATCGCGGCGCTGCAAGGCTTGATTAATGTTATCTACTACTTGGTCTCTTAAGCGCATATTAACTATGAAACTTTTGCATCAATTCCCAGATTAGGCCCATGCGATCTAAATACATTCAGATCTTGCCTATCGCGATAACAATAGAAAAAGGGGTTTTTAAGATCCTCCTTATTGTAATAAAGCGGGTTCAGTCCACCATACATAGTAAC
The DNA here is from genome assembly GCA_963783425.1 of uncultured delta proteobacterium. Taxonomy (GTDB): domain Bacteria; phylum Desulfobacterota; class Desulfobacteria; order Desulfobacterales; family QNYZ01; genus CAWANO01. The sequence goes on along the minus strand of CAWANO010000001.1, from coordinate 762,114 downwards.
GCCACCCCCTGCGGACTCCACAATGGCTTGTCCCGCGGCGGTATCCCACTCCATGGTTGGGCCTAAACGAGGGTATATGTCGGCCTTTCCTTCGGCCACCAGACAGAATTTAATAGAGCTTCCTGCAGTGGTGATTTCGACGAGTTTCGCTTTTGATTTGAGTGATTGGACGTATTTTTCAAAAGCCTCGGAAACGTGTGATCGACTTCCCACCACGCGCAGTGTCGTCGACCTTACAACCTGAAGCGGCAATGGCATGGCTAAGTCTAATAGCTTGTCAAAATCTGTGTCAGGTTGAACTGTGGTGATATCATCAATTTTATAAGCCCCTCCATTCTGACAGGCGAAATAGAGATGGCCGCGGCAAGGGACACAAATTACACCTAAAACCGGTTTGCTGGCCTTCAATCAGGGCGATATTAACGGTGAACTCCCCGTTTCTTTTGATAAACTCCTTGGTCCCATCCAGCGGATCTACCAGCCAGAATCGGTACCAATTTCGGCGCACTTCATATTCGATCCCCTCCCCTTCTTCACTCAATATTGAAATGTCAGGAGTTTTGCGTTGCAGGCACCGAACAATTTCCGAATGTGCAACGCGATCCGCAGCCGTCAGCGGTGAACGGTCATCTTTGTAATCGACCGCAATCGGTTTGTCGTAAATCTCCAATATGCGTCGGCCCGCAACCAAGGCTGCCTGCACTGCATAAAGGGTTAGTTGCTGGTAGATTTTCTGTGTCTTAGATACCATCCAATTATCTTTTCCGATTATTTGAAAAAACCCCGTTAGTCCCAGAATTGTATTTCATAATCATAAGCCTATCTCTCTATTATTTGATTCCTCGCCACCTCGAACCCTTGACTCCTTGGACCCTTGGACCCTTCTTTTTCTATTTGATATACCCCGCCCGCTCCAGATAGAGCAGCACTTCCTGGGCTGCCTCATCGGGCGTCATATCGGTGGTGTCGACAGCCACTTCCGGCTGCACAGGAGCTTCGTATGGATCATCTACGCCGGTAAAGCCGGTGATTTGTCCTGCGCGGGCTTTGGCATAAAGCCCTTTTCGGTCCCGCTGCTCACACACTTTGATGGGGGTGTTTACGTGCACCTCCACGAATCCGCCATACTGTTCAATCTGTTCCCGGATCGTCTGCCGGGTGGATGCATAGGGCGCAATGGGTGCACAGATGGCGATGCCCCGGTTTTTGGTGATTTCACTGGCCACAAAACCGATGCGGCGCACGTTGATGTCGCGGTCCTCTTTTGAAAACCCCAACTCGCTGGATAGGTTTGCACGCACGATATCGCCGTCGAGCAGGGTCACCGGGCGACCGCCCATCTCCAGAAATCGCGCTTGCAAAACTTTGGCGATTGTGGACTTTCCCGCTCCGGACAGTCCCGTTAAAAAAATTGTCACGCCCTGTCCGTACCGTGCCGGATAGGCCTTGCGCAACTCTTCGCTCACCATACGAAAGGTGAACCACTCCGGTACCGGCTTGCCGGCTCTAAAACGTTCATGGAATGTGTGGTCGGTCATCCGTTTTGGAGCTGCTTCGCGCTTCATCTCACCGTTGTCCAGATAGGCATCCTCTTCGGCAACATAGACCATTTCATTGAAGGCAATAATTTTAATGCCCAAGCTCTCTTCCAGGGATTGGGCCAGTTTTGCGGATGCATCCGGTTCGTAAAAACATTTGGTCTCTCCCATTCCACCAGGCTCGGCATGTTTCCAGCCCACAATGAAATGAGTACAGCCGTAATTTTTCCGAACTATGGCGTGCAACACCGCCTCACGCGGCCCGGCCATGCGCTGCACAAGCGGTAGGAGACTGAGCAGCATCATGTTGGGTGGGTACTTGTCGGCAATCCTCAAGTAACAACGCACGCGCGTATAGGCATCGATATCGTTGTGCTTTAACCTCTGGACAATCGGATGCAACAGTAAATTGGCCTTGGCCGCTTCCATGGCGCGCAGGGTGATTTCGTACTGCACCCGATGCAGGGGGTTATGGGTGTGAAAACCAACAATACGACGCCAACCCAGTTTCCGGTAGAGTTGTCTGATTTCAGTCGGTGCATGGCGGTGGCGCCGGAAAGCAAAATGGAGTGGGTGCTGAATTCCCTCGATCACCCCGCCAACGTAATGAGAACCAGCCTTGCTAAAAAGATACCACACACCTGGATGGGTAGTGCTTGCGGTTCCAAAAACCTGCTCCGCCTCTAAAGTTTTATCCGGCTGCCATATCTCCTCGATGTTGAGAACGGCGAGCATAAACCCTTCGCGGTCCAGCAAAGCCAGACGCTGTCCGGTTTCAAGATGATCGGCTATATTTTCAGAAACGTCGAGACAGATGGGAAGCGGCCAGACGGTGCCATTTTGAAGACGCATGTTGCTTACAACTGAATCGTAATCAGCGCGGCACATAAAACCACGCAGGGGTGAAAACCCGCCGTTCATCAGCAGCGTGAGATCTGATAATTGGCGTGAAGATAGGGTCAGGCTGGGCCAGTTCATGGACTGGCGTTTATAGTCTTCGGCGTGCTGAGGATCAACGATCAGATTGACCAGCGGTCCACCATGTGCTGTATCGATGATTGACATCATGCTCCGCTGTAAACCTGCCACATCGATTTAATAAGCGTCTCGGCGTCGGAAAATCGAGGAGTAAACCCCAACGATTTACGAGCGCGCTCGCCACTGGCGAAGAGTTGTGCCGGATCTCCTGTGCGCCGAGGGCCCATCTGCATTGGTATTTCAACGCCCGTTATTTCCTGCGCTTTGCGGTAAATCTCCATGACGGACAATCCTTGTCCTGTTCCCAGATTTAGCGTGATACTCTGACCATGTTCCACAATATGGTGAAGAGCAAAACAGTGGGCGGTTGCAAGATCGCTGACATGGATATAGTCACGAATGCCGGTGCCGTCCGGTGTGGGATAGTCGTTGCCGAAAATCACAAGTTCATCGCGCATACCACAAGCGGTTTCCATGATCACAGGCAGGAGGTTGGCGGGATTCTTTTCAAGCCCCCTTACTACGCCCTCCACATCATAACCAGCAGCATTGAAATAACGCAGGGCGGCGTAGCGAAAACCTTTTAACCGATCATACCACGCCAAAAGGCGCTCTATATCAAGCTTTGTAAAGCCATAAAAGTTATCCGGATTCAGATTGTGATCTTCATCTATCGGCAAATACTCTGGTGTGCCGTAAACAGCCGCCGAAGAGGAGAAGACTATATGTTTCACTTCTGCCTGAGACATCGCATTAAGAATATTGATCGTGCCCGAAATGTTGTTGAGCGCGTACTTTTCGGGTTCTTCCATCGATTCTCCAGCCGCCTTGAAAGCCGCGAAGTGAAATACCGTATTAAAGCCGGCGGCCATCGTTTCCAGTAATAGGGGACGATCAAGAATATCGCCTTGAATAAATTGAGCGCGGGTAAAAAGATTCTGCCGCCGCCCTGAAGATAGGTTGTCGAAAACAGTGACGTCATGACCCTCGTCAAGAAGTGCTTTTACCACATGAGCACCGATGTAACCCGCGCCGCCGATGACCAATAGTTTCATGCGGACCTCTTCTTTCTTTCTTCATCGAGAAACCAGGCAGCCGTCTTTTTCAACCCCTCATCCAGTGAAACCACCGGTTGCCACCCGAGCATTCGCCTGGCTTTGCCAGTGTTGGCCACATTATGGTGCACGTCGCCTCGGCGGGGAGCTTGGTTGGTCACCTGGATCTTTCGGTTGAAACCAGAGCTACGCATGGCATCAATCAATTTATCGGTCAGTAGTGCTATGGTTGTTTCCTGTGCTGTGGCAACCTGAAACAGCTCTCCGCCGATGCCGTCGGTTTCAGCGGTCTTGAGTATGGCGCCAGTCAAATCGGCAACAAAAATGAAATCACGGGTTTGGTTGCCATCGCCAAAGATCTCCAGGTCTTTACCGGCTAAAGCCTTCTGGATAAACTTGGCCACTACGCTGGTTTTATGAGTAGATAAGGGACCATATACATTGCTGAAACGAAGGGCGACCGTTTCCAGGCCAAAAGCATGGTAGTAAACTGAACAGTAAGTCTCTCCGGCCAGTTTGCTGGCACCGTAAGGGGAGACAGGTTTAGGCAAAACCTTCTCGTGTATGGGTGCCTCGCACTCACCCAACGGCGCTCCGCTGGATGCAAAAATAAAACGCCGCACGTTGCTTGCGCGGGCCGCTTCAAGACAATTGAGCGTACCGACTACATTACACCGGCAATCCATTAGTGGCGCAGTCATGGATAAAGGCACCCCTGTGTTGGCAGCCAAATGCACCACAACATCGGCGCCTCGCGTTGCGCGCAGTGTCAGTTCGGGGTCTAAAATGTCACCGGTGATCAACTCTACTTCGCTCTTCCAATGAAATGGTGATGATGTTAATTCTTCCTTGGATTTAAAATGGAAGTCACATACCGCCGCCAAATCACTGTCACGACCCACACTGAGATTATCGAGAACACGGATATGGCTCTCCCCGGCGAGCAACAGTTCGCGTACCAGGTTGCAACCAATAAACCCGCAGCCGCCCGTGATGAGCCAGTTTGTCACCACTTGACACCCCTAAAGATAATCTCTTTACGAATGTTGTTCCGATAATCACCAACCAATGCGAACATTTCTCGCAGGAAATTATCCGATAAGAGGTGGGGTTTAACACCCAGCGCCCTAAGCCCTTGATAGGCCGGATTGTAGTAATGATCTTCTGCCTCTTTGCGGGGATTCTCTATATGATCGATCTCCACTGAATACCCCAGGGACTGGCCCACCCGCTGAACATGCTCGGCGATTTCCACAGCACTGAAAGTTTCCATGATTTGATTAAATATGCGCAGCTCTCCGCCTTGCGCGGGCGTCTCGGCCGACAGGTAAACGCACTGCAGGGTGTCATTGATATTGATGTAGCCCCGTGTTTGTCCGCCCCGACCGTAGACCGTTAGCGGGTACCCGGCAACAGCCTGTACCACAAAGCGGTTTATGATCGTTCCAAATATTTCGTCGTAATTAAAGAGGGTGCGTAAGCGAGGATCAAGGCGTGTACCCTCGGTTTCGATGCCATAAACCGGCCCTTGCATCAGATCGGTGACCCGCAGCTGCCACATGCGTACGCCGAACCAAAGAAGATCCGTGTCCATAATTTTTGTGGTGTGATAGAGCGAACTGGCCTGGCGTGGGTATAAAAACCGCTCTTTACGGCCCTTGTGGGTGATATCGATCCAACCCTCCTCGATGTCGATATTGGGGGTTCCGTACTCCCCCATGGTACCCAATTTGACAATGTGAGTCTTGGGTGACAGGTCGCGCACGGCAAACATCAGGTTATTGGTCACCAAAAGATTGTTTTGGAGGGTGAAATTTGCGTGTCGATAGTCGACCATCGAATACGGTGCGGAGGGTTGCTCGGCATAGTGCACCACGCACTCTGGCATGCCGAAGGGCCGTGGCTCTACTTGCCAGTCATAATTTACAGCGATTTCACCAAAAAGCGACCGCATCAACCCGGGGTCGGTAAGATCGCCGATGACCACTTTGATTTCACGACCGGTCTCTTTGTTCCAGATCTGAGCACGCTCGCTCAAAGACGGTACCCAATAAAGCATCGCCATGTCTGAATCACGGCAACTGTTGCGCCGAAAATAGTTGTCGACAACCGTGACGTTGTGTCCCCGTTCTGAAAAATAGAGGGCTGTTGGCCATCCCAGGTACCCATCGCCACCCAGTATCAAAACATGCATTTCTATAATCTATCTCCGGGCCAGTATCGCACCGGCGGCAAATCTGTAGGAAATCGGCCGGGGGCTAAAAGCTGTTTTGACTCCAAAAAACCCTTTAATTGCGCCTTGGTCATAGGGGGCTCGTTGGCCGAGTTATAGGGATTAGTGATACGCTCGGATAGGACCTCGTCATAGTCATATTCGATACTGCGATATATACCCCGGAATGCCGGCAATACTGAAAAGTAATCGGGCAACTCCACAGCCCGACGCATCTCTTCCTGGCTCATCAATTCTTCGAAAAGCTTTTCACCTGGCTGAGTACCGATAACTTCTATGATGACATCATTGGGCTCGTGACCATACAGGGGCGCCATCGTGTCGATCATAACATCTGTCAGATCCTTGATGCGTGCTACCGGCATTTTAGTGATGAACACCTCACCTCCTCTGGCGATGGCTGCAGACTCGATCACCAGCGTTACAGCCTGCTCGATACTCATCACAAAGCGCGTCATCTCCGGGTCGGTTAGGGTCACCGGGCCGCCTGAGGCGATCTGGCGGTGAAAAAGTGGCACCACCGACCCGCTGGAGCCCAGGACATTACCAAAGCGGGTTGATGCAAATACGGAACCATCACCGCGATAACTGCTGTTGGCGGCCGTGACGATACGCTCGCCCATCAGCTTGCTGGTACCCATTACGCTGGTCGGGTTAACCGCCTTATCGGAGCTGGTGAATACGGTTGTTTTCACACCAGTTTCAAGGGCTGCGTCAATCACGTTCTGGACACCCAGGATATTGGTTTGCACTGCCTCCAGGGGCGACCGTTCGCATAACACCACGTGCTTGAAAGCCGCCGTATGAAACACAATATCAACACCTTCGAACTTACGGCTAAGTTTCTCGCGATCACGCACGTCTGCCAGGAAAAACCGGCATCGATCTTCTTCGATATATCGTTGTTGCAGCGAGAAAAGGCCGCTTTCGTTGTTATCCAGGCCAATAATTTCAGCGGGTAAATAATCACCTTCCAGCAGTACGGATAATATTCGGCGTCCGATGGTACCGCACGCGCCGGTTATGAGAATCCGCTTGTTTTCAAAGAACTGATCCGCTGCAACCATATTAAAGCACATCCGCAAATTGGGGTTTTAATTTCTGAAAAACCAGTGCGCCAAAGACGAACATGACTCCCGTAAAAAACCAGAACCAGAGGGTTTGAAGGGGATGGTGCCAGAAACCGATACCATAAAGAAAGGACTCCCGATATCCTTGCACGATGTAGAACATGGGATTGAGCTTGATGTATGGGTGCAGTCTTTCCGGCATGATGTTGATATCCCAGAAGATCGGCGTCGCCCAGAAGCCAATTTGAACGATTACACCCACAATTTGGGCGATATCTCGCACAAAAACGTTGAGACAGGAGACCAGCCAGCCGATGCCCAGCGCTAAAAATGCCAGACAAAATAGGTAGTAAAAAAATTGCAGGTAGTAGAGCGTGATCGGCACTTCGTTGAACAATATCAAAAGGCTCAGCATGACCAAAAAAATCGTATGAGTAATCAAGGCTGCCACAATCTTGATAACCGGCAGGATTTGGGACTGAAATACGGTTTTTTTGACTAGGTGGGCGTTGGCCACCACAATCTGGGCTGAACCGGTAACCATGTCCGAGAAGGCGAACCAAGGGGCCATGCCAGCCGTCAGCCACACTACAAAGGGAACGTTCTGGGTGGGTCGCACCCGAAATCCCAGGCTAAAGACCACCCACAACACCACAATCAGTACCATGGGCTGGATGAATGTCCAGACAAAACCGAGCAATGAACCCACATATTGCTTGGCCACCTCACGCTTGGCCATGGAGACGATCAGATGCTTTTGAAGCACCAGCAATCGCAGAAAGTAGTAAAACCGCTTAAGCATACTTACGATCGACCCGAATTATTTTTCCAAGCAGGACCCTAAGCATCTTTTCCAAACTTTCTGGCCATGGCATGGTTTGAATCTCAAAATTTTTCTCGATCTTTCGACACGACATCACCGAACTGGCCGGTCGTTTGGCCGGCGTAGGGTACGCCTCGGTGGGCACCGGGTTTACCGTTTCGATTTCAAGCGGCGTCATATTCCGCGCGATGTCGAACACCTTACATCCAAACTGATACCATGTGGCCTGGCCATTGCCGCAGTAGTGATATATGCCCCAGGCCATGGGTTTGTTCTGGGCATAGTGGTCGATCATTTTAACCACCGCCGCGGCCAGATCAAAGGCAAAGGTCGGACAGCCGACCTGGTCGTCAACAATGTTGAGTGACTTTCTCTCTTTACCCAACCTTAACATGGTTTTGACGAAATTTTGCCCGTGCACCCCGCACAGCCAGGCCGTACGCACGATAAGGTGTTTTTCGAGCACTTCAGCCACCGCCTGTTCGCCCAAGGCCTTGCTTCGTCCGTAAACGCCCAATGGCGAGATCGGGTCCTCCTCGACGTAAGGTTTTTTTTGGGTACCGTCAAAAACGTAGTCGGTCGAAATGTGGACGATGGGAATACGATCGACGCAGGCCTTGGCCAGATATAACGGGCCTTTTTGATTCACGGCAAAGGCGGTTTCCGGATCCGATTCGGCTTTGTCCACGGCCGTGTAGGCACAGGCGTTAACGATGATGTCAGGTGTGCTCTCATTAACGAGTTGATCAACGGCTGATGGTCGTGTGATGTCAAATTCCGGAAGATCGACCGCCTCAAGTGCAAATCCCTTGATTGGCAGTTGCCGGCATAGTTCCCATCCCAATTGCCCGTTTTTTCCGATTAATAAGACCTTCATCAGCTTCAAAGAGCCCCGTCGAAAAACTCACCCTGATTGGGCTTTAGTTTCAGCAGGTTTTGGAGGTACTGCCCATAGCCATTTTTTTGCAGCGGTTGCGCCAAACGCTCCACCTGAGCCGCATCGATGTAGCCCATGTGATAGGCAATCTCCTCGATACAGGCCACCTTCAACCCCTGGCGCTGTTCGATGGCTTCAATGAAGTTTGTGGCCTGCATCAAACTTTCATGGGTGCCCGTATCAAGCCAGGCCACGCCGCGCCCCAACCGCTCCACAAAAAGCTGCTTCGATTTCAGATAGGCGATGTTGACATCGGTGATTTCCAATTCACCGCGCGGCGAGGGTTTGAGCGATGATGCGATATCGACCACCTGATTGTCATAAAAGTAAAGCCCGGTCACGGCCCAACTGCTCTTAGGTTTAAGCGGCTTTTCCTCCAAGTCCATCACTTGCCCTTTAGCGTCGAAGTTGACGATCCCATAGCGTTCAGGATCCCTGACCCAATATCCGAAAACAACCGCCCCACTGCCCAGGGTCGCGGCCCGGCTCACTTTCTCGGTCAAACCGTGACCGTAGAAAATGTTATCGCCCAGGATGAGACAGACCGAATCGTCACCAATAAACGTCTTCCCGATGATAAAGGCCTGGGCTAGCCCTTCCGGTTTGGGTTGAACCGCATATGAGAGATTGAGGCCCCACTGGGAGCCGTCGCCGAGCAGTTCCTTAAACAGCGGAAGGTCGTTGGGGGTTGAGATGACCAGAATTTCTTTCAACCCCGCCAGCATCAAGACTGACAACGGGTAATAGATCATCGGTTTGTCGTAAACCGGGAGGAGCTGCTTACTGACCACGCGCGTTATGGGGTAGAGCCGGGTACCGGAACCACCCGCTAGAATGATGCCTTTCATTGGGATACCTTTTTTTATTCTTCTAATTTGTGAAGCACTAGCCAATTTTCAGTTTGGCCGATAGCATAACCTCAATCGAGGTGTGTGAGCGGCACCCTGCCAATAGGGTACACATTGAAGCCGATCTTGTAGCATTTTTCGTGATTGACGGTATTGCGGCCATCGAAAATAAAGGCCGGTTTTTGCATGGCCGCAAGTATCTTCTCATAGTCCAGGGAGCGGTAAAGCGACCACTCCGTCAGTACGGCGATGGCATGGGCGCCCTCGGCGGCCTGGTAAGGATCCTCAATAAATTCCACTTTCTCTGCCACATCGGCCAGGTCAACCTTGGCATTGCGTAGCGCCTGCGGATCTGAGACCACCAGTTGGGCCTGCTCTTCCAACAAACGCCGGGCGATGTAGATGGCCGCGCTTTCCCGAGTGTCGCCGGTGTCGGCCTTGAAGGCAAACCCGAATATGCAGATGCGTTTGCCGGCCAGAGTGTTGAACATGGCGTGCAGCATATTCTCCACAAAGCGCTCTTTTTGATAGTCGTTGATTTGCACGATGCTGTGGAGGTAGTCCGCCACCACATCCAGCCCGTAATGCTTGCTGATATAAACCAGGTTCAAGATGTCCTTTTTAAAACAGGAGCCGCCGAAACCGATGCTGGCATTCAAGTACTTGGCGCCGATGCGGTGATCCATGCCGACGGCCTTGGCCACCCGGTTGACATCGGCCTCGGTCTTTTCGCACAAAGCCGATATGGCGTTGATGGTTGAAATGCGTTGCGATAAAAAGACATTGGAGACCAGCTTGGAGAGTTCACTACTCCAGATGTCCGAGGTGACGATCTTCTCCTCGGGCACCCAGTTGGCATAGATGTCAACGATCTGCTGACGCGCAGCCAGACCCGATTCGGTCAAGCGCGAGCCCACCAGCACCCGGTCGGGCTTCAGCAGATCATTGATCGCTGTACCTTCCGCCAAAAATTCCGGGTTTGACAGCACATCGAAAAAGAGACCGCTATGGTTGGAGTTCAAAATGCGCTCCATGGCCTGGGCGGTGCGTACCGGCAAAGTGCTCTTTTCAACGATGATTTTCGATGAAGTGGAGCATTCGAGAATCTGGCGGGCAGTCTTTTCCCAGTATTGCAAATCCGCGGCCATACCCGCCCCCACGCCAAAGGTTTTGGTGGGCGTGTTGACGCTTACGAAGATGATGTCTGCCGCGCGGATACCGGCTTCGATGTCCGCACTGAAAAAGAGGTTCTTGCCGCGTGCTGAAAATACCACCTCTTCAAGGCCCGGTTCGTAAATGGGCAGCCGCTCGCTGTTCCATTCGTCGATACGCTGAGGGTTAATGTCCACTAGTGTGACTTTGTACTGGGGGCACTGCTTGGCGATCACCGCCATGGTCGGCCCGCCTACATAACCGGCCCCGATACAGAGGATGTTCTTTTCGAATCCGCCTTCTGTCATGGTATCTCAAATCTCCCGTTGAACATTCGAGGCATTATAAAAAACAGCGCTGTCTAAAATTATTGTGACAGGCAGGCATTGATTGCACTGGCCACCTCGCGCTGCTGCTGTGGCTCCAGGTAGGGATACATGGGGATGCTGAATATGCGCCGGCAACAGTCTTCGCTGACCGGGAAATCGCCCTTTTTGTATCCCAAATCCTGAAAAGCCCGCTGCAGGTGCAGGGGGATGGGATAATAAACAGCGGTGGGAATGCCGGCTTCCTGGAGTTTCGCGCGCAGCAGGTCCCGCTGCGCGTCGCTTTTCGCCAATATGGAGTATTGCGCCCAGGCGCTGCGGTAATCGTCGCCATGGCCGGGTAGCTTGAGTTGTCCGTTGCCGGCCGAAAGTAAACTCGTGTAATTATCGGCAACTTGTTGGCGCTGGGTCAGTTCCGCCTCAAAAATATCGCATTTGGCCAGTAATACCGCGGCCTGGAATGAATCCAGACGCCCGTTGATGCCGATGCGTTCGTGTTCGTAACGGTCCGTGCCTTGGCCGTGCATGCGCACGGAACGCAATTTTTCCGCAAGGTCGCTATCATCGGTGAAACACATCCCGCCGTCACCATAGCATCCCAGCGGCTTGGCTGGGAAAAAGGATGTACAGGCCACGTCGGCCAAGCTGCAGGTCCAGCGTCCTTTATAGGTGGCGCCGAAAGATTGGGCCGCGTCCTCGATGACTACCAGCTGATGGTGGGCGGCGATCGCATTAATGCGGTCGTAGTCGGCCGCCAAACCGAACAGGTCCACCGGCATGATCGCCGCCGGACGGGGCGGCTTCACCCTGCCGGTGTCGCCCTGCCCTTTAACGGCCACTTCCACCGCTGCGGCCAGCGCCTGCGGATCGATGTTGAAGCTATCCGGCTCGATATCCACGAAGATCGGCGTGGCCCCCACCAGTCGGATGGCTTCGGCTGTGGCGATAAAGGTAAAGGGTGAGGTGAAAACACCATCGCCGGGACCGATGCCATAGGCCATCAGCGCCATCAGCAGCGCGTCGGTTCCCGAGGCGCACCCAATGGCGTACTTTACACTGCATAGATCGGCCAGTTTTGACTCCAGTCGTTCTATTTCAGGACCCATCACGTACTGGCCGTGATCGAGCACGGCCATGAGGTTTGCTTCGATCTGGGGGCGGATAAGCGCTTGTTGGCGTTTGAGATCAACAAATTGCATGACGATTCGCTTTCACTTCAAAGGATGTCGATGGTAACAATTTTTTCGGCCGGCACGCCCTGTGCCTGTAATTTGTCGTGAATCACGACCCGTGATCTGATGGCTGTGATGATAATGCGATCATAAGAAAGAAAATTGACCCGCCGCGGCGAGTCTACGCTAAACCCCATGAATCGTTCCCCTTTTTTTAAATCATCTACCATGGCGATCATCTCCATGGGCGTCTCCTGGAGCGAAACGTAGGCGATCTCGGCAAAGTGACCAATACCGTAAAAAACCACCGAGCGCGCGCCATCTTCCACCAGATCCTGAAAAATATGCCGGATCTTGCGCCGCGCCTCTTTGTAGAACTGGTATGAATAGTGGATGTATTCGTAGGTGAGCTTGGTTTTTTTGGCCGCACCCTCGGGGGTTAAAATGTACTTCACCCGATTCTTGGGGATGGTGGTCACTTTAAAATATCCCTTTTGGGCCAGACGCCGGATGAACGAATTGACCAACCCCAGCGACACATTGAGCTGCTTGGCCAGATAGCGCTGGCTGGGGGTGTGGTTCTGCTCGATCTCTTCGAGCAGACGAAGCGTGCGTAATTGGTCGGTATCCATTAAGGCATGAAAAACCCAAGGCTTTGGGTGCCTCGGGTTAGAAAAAGCGTATAGCTCCGCTTGGTGGGTTACACATAACGTGTACCCCTATCGGGTAGGTGTAATTGTTGAAATTGATGATGATCCACCATCTGAACAGATCTGGGTGGCGCGGTTATGATCCGGCGGCCACCCACTGAAGTGTTCAGTTATTGAACACGATTGGGGCCAAAAGTCAAGAAAAAGTCAACTGTGGCGGGGATCAGGGTCTTTTATGACAAAAATGTTGGCTTTTAGCTCACCAGTGAGCATGGCGAGCTCGCTTTTTGCCAACGCAGGTCACGCCTTTGAGCGCTTTATCAAATTAGCGATTACCTTTTTAATGATAGACTCTGCACGGCAATTACTGAAATCCGTGCCACCTGTAATATTTCATTTGAACCCTTGCCCCCTTAAACCATCAGAGCGGGTTTAATCAAAAAGCTTCTTCAACCACTCACCCGCCTTCTCTTCCACCAACCGCTTCCCAGCTTGTGTGGTGACTGCCTTGAGTTCCGTTTTGAATGACTGCAGGTCGATTCTGGGTTTAGATACGGTGCCGGCAATGGGTACCTTGAGTAGGCTCTCATTGAGAAGGGGGTAGGCGGCCTTGCCCACCAGTTCCTCGGTAATAGGCACACTGGCCATGTAATCCAGAGAGTTGTCCAATCCCATGCTGCCCACCAGGGTCACCGGATGGGATTTCACCGTAACCGTGATCGGATCACTGTGGATGCGTCCCTGTCGGCAGGTAAAGGTCAGTTCCTGCCCGGACAGGTCCAGGCTGCGGCCATCGCTTTTTACCAGCGCCAGCAGAAGATCGAGTAGTGGCGACGATGTCAGGCGGGTGTCGTTGAAACGCAGATTGCCCTTGAAGCTGGCTTGGTCTTGCAGTGCTTGATCAAGCGGCCAATATAAATGGTTGAAGTTGAGATCAATGTTGCCCTGCCCAACCACAGCGCCTTTGAACAACGGATGTATCTTCGCCAGCAGCCCGCTGAGCATCTCCTGGGTCAGCGCCACCGACTTGAGTACCATCGTGTTTTCGGGAAAGGTCACTGCGGCCGGCGTTGCGGTCAGGTTGGCGGTGGGGTTCAGCTGCACCTTGCCCTGGCTGACACTGCCCTCTATGTGGGCCGACGCCACGCCACGGTCCATTTGAAGGGGAATTTTCAGCTGCTCCAGGGTGATGCCGTAGCCGCTGATACGTTCTATCGCCAGAGCGGTCTCAGCCACCATTGTTTTCCAGGCCCCTGCCCACTGGCCTTCAGCGGCACCGATGGAGATTTGGAAAGGCCCGCCGGCGTCTTGAGCGACAATTTCGGTCTTTAGCGTTTTTGTCAAGGTTTCCGAAAACCGGGAGAGATGGGTCTTAATGTCGCCGGCCAGGTCCAGACGCGACGCATTATCGCCAACCGCATAGTTGCCATTTGCGTTAAGCACTAATATTTGGCTGTCCATCTGAAGCGTCTCAATATTTATATCGCCGACGGGGAAATCTCCCTTTAGCTTAACCGATACGGTAAGGGATTCATTGTCGAAGAGCGTCGTTTGGTTCTGTTTCCACAACAAGGGGGCCGCCGTCAGCGCCACCTCGGCAAATCCGTCCGGCTTCAGGGCGGCCTTCCAGTTCAGGTCGGCGCGACCGCTAAGCGTAGCGGTTGCGGACATGCCCATTAGCGCGCCAAATTGCTGTCGCAACCGGTCCAGGTCGATATCGGCCATGCCTCTTGAGGTCATTGCGGGGTGCTCACCTTTCCAGTTCGATAGAGTGAGTTTGTCAAAATGAGCCTTGCCGGCCGAAAAATCGATCTCGAGCGGCGCCAGTGTCATCTCCTGACCCTTGGTATCGATGGCACCGCGCGTGTTGATCTGCACCATGGGATCGGTGAAACGCTTACCCGACCAGGTGCCGCCCATCCGCTCAATGTTGATTCGGGCTTCAAAGGGGCCGATCTGTTGCGCCTGGGCATCGAGGGTCAGGTCGAGATCGGCCGTGCCTGTCAAGTTTCGCAGCTCGGCAGCCGCTCCGAAAGCTTGCATCGCGCGGCTGAGCACTCCCAGGTCAACGCGTCCCGTGTGTGTGAGCCCCTTGATGGCCAGAGGGCGATCTTTTCCCACCGGCGTTACCTGCTCGGCCCGGACTTGACCGGCCCCCATGCCCCCCTGGTAGTTGAGCACCAATGCATTAAACACGGCACTGGTATATCCTTGTGGCGCCAGTTCCGCTTCGGTTTCAACACCAAAATCCTGCTTGTCGAAAATGGGCTGTTTGCCCTTGGCCAGCTCAAAACCGGTAATGTGCGCCGAACCGGCCAGACGCCTCCCCTGCCCTCGCGGCTCAATATTTACCCCAAGGGTCATTTGACCACGGCCAGCCCATCCATCAATTTCGAAAAACTTGCCCGCTTCCCGCAGCAGTTGGGCCACATCGGCCGTACCGGTCAATTTAAAGCGTTGGGGCGTTCCGCCGCCTTCGATTTCGGCAAAGCTCGACTGCAGGCGTAGTTGCTCGATCGTGGTTATCTCTTTAGACCGAACACCGCTGGCCACCGCCGTCACCGGACTTTCCAGCGCCACCGAACCGCCGTTGATGAGCCCTTTCAGGTCCTTCATCGACACGGTCGCCTCAAAGTGAGTCATTTCATCGGCCAAGCGGGCGTTGGCCTTAAGCGTCAATTCACCGCTGGAAATGCGCATGCCCGGTTTTAGACGCAGCGTCGCCGGCAATTGGGCAAAGAGCTCGGGCAAAACGACACGTCCGGTCACCGTGAAACTGCCCTGGTCGCCTTCGGGGTCGCTGAGAGTACCGGTGGACTGCAGTTGTGCCATTATTGTGGTCATGTCCAGATGGTTAAATTTGATCCCGCGCTTATCCTGAGTGATGTCGAACCGAATTTGAAGGTTTTCGAATTCCGGCTGGTCGCTCTGAAAAGGCCCGCCGCTTAATACGACATTCTGGGCTTCAATCTCGCCTTTAGCCCCTATGCCGGCGTCCGGACTTGCGGATAACCGCCAGTTGCCGGACACTACACCCGCACCCCGGGGGGCATCGTCGACTATGGCCGCCATCTGCAACAGCGCTTCGATGGGCCAGGCTTTTAACTGCCATTTGGAGTCCAGATTGACGCTTTCCAACCGGGGTTTGTCAGCAGCCAGCTTGGCTGAACCGTCGCCCGCAATGCCGCCTTTACCGTCAGAGGCAAGGGCCGAAAAAGAAAAGGGGTACACCTGGCCAGGTTTGAGGGCAGTGTCTATGTCTATCTTTTGGGCCAAAAGCAAGTCGGGCTGGCCGTCGCCGCCCGTGGCGATGACGCGCCCATCTTCAATGATGATCCGGCCCGAAAATGGTATCGCCCCTGCGGGGTCGGAAGTTTCCGATGGTGCACTGGCATTTGCGGCTTTAACTTCAGCTGTCTTGCTGGCCTGAGGCGATGTCGATCCACCCGTGCCATTTCGTTTGGCGGCCAACCGCCCGGCATCCAGGCGAACAACAGGCGTGACCACTCTCAATTGACCGGCGTCATCCGCCCGGGTCAAAAGCGCCGCCAACCCCTTGGAGGTCGTGATCTCGGGGGTTTCCAGCGACACTCCCCGGCTTTGGTCCACATATGAGACGCCCTGCAACTGCATGGGACCTCGCCAACTCAGCCGCCACCGTTCCATGGCAAGCTCACTGGGCGCAATGCGCTGGTTGATCAAGTTGACCACACTCTGTTGAACCATTTGCACCGAGAGCAGTTGGGGCAGAAAGATCCCGAAACCAACCAAAACCAAACCGACGATACCGATCCAGATAATCCAACGCATGGATGATTAGCTCCTTATCGAGACTTAGACCAACGTCGCTATGCCGTTGAACAAATGAAATTTTTAAATGACGATTTCTACTGGGTAAAGCCCTGCCTGTTTAAAAAAGGCCCGCCAGGCTGGGTTTGCCTTGCCGCCGACGCACCGCCTCGAGCAGACCGGCCGTGCCGGTCATCATGTTGTCTCCCATCGGCGCTCCCCAATGAATCGGCAAACGGCTGGCCTGCACAAGGGCGCGCCGGGGTCCGGTGGCGATAACGTGCCGGATACGATCAAAGCCCACCGCTCCCATAACATGGGCGCCATGCCCGCCCTGGGCCAACACCGCCGCGTGTTCAAGACGGCCTTCGGCCAGCTCACGGATCAATTGATCGATCTTTCGGGCGGTCACATCCACGGTGTGGTATTCGAAAAAGCCGGCCAGCCTGCCGTCTTGCAAGGTTGCACCGACGGTGTGTGAAGTGGCCACGTCCAGCACCGCCACTCGCTCCGCGCTTTGGCAGGCGCGATCAAGTGATGCCCCCAGGATGGCGGCCATGCCGCTGTCCATCACATAGGCTTCGGAGCTGGGCAGATCCATGGCCGACCGCGCCATGGCGCGCAGTCGGTTGAATGCCGTGGAAACCTCCCGCGCCTCGAATAGCAAGCTCTCCAGATTGGTGGAACGGGACAGTCGCTCCACAAACAGACGGTGCCGAAAATCGAGGTGCGATGTCCTCGCGGACGCCACGCCGTGGTCCTGGGCGCAGGCAGCCACCACATCGAATTCAAAATCTAATCCCATGGCACCAACAATCACAGCCAGACGATCGGGGTCGATGTCCGCCAGGGTGACCCGCGTGAAACCCCGGCGTTTGCGAAATTGTCCGCTTTGCCCGTCGGATAGGACCTCAATTCCCGACTTGCACACGCGCTCACGGTCGTGGTGCACGGTTGCGGCCGCGTTTTCGGTCATCACCACCCGGGCGCCTTCTCCCACACGCGCTTTGAGAGCGGCCGACACCGCGCCACCGCCCATCTCCACGCCGTCGATAAAGAGATCACCGCGGGTCTTTCGAATCGTTTGCGCCATCAACAAAATGGGCGAGGCCACGACGGCCTTGTAGTACCGTCCATTGGCATCGTCCACGTAGAGCACATCCAGCGTGCCCGCACCGATGTCCAGCAACAGATACCGTGCCATGCTTACATTCCCTCGCCAGCCGCGGCACCCGGCTCGAAGCTGCGCTTGGCCGCCGCAAACGCCGGCCAGTGGCGCAGCAAGTGCCAGAGGCTCCAGCGGTGCTGCCACAGCCGGCCCAGGAAGCGCCGTCGCCAGGCGGGGCTTTCGTAGAAACGTTTCACGTGAGTGTTGTAGAGCTGGTCCAGTATTTCACGGTTCTTCACCCCTTCGGGCACATAGACAAAATTAAGACAGTTCATAAGACGCCAGTTTTCATTAAAAACTCCCTCCCCTTGCACCCGCGACCAAATAGGTGCGCCGTGAAATGGGGTAAATTTGCTCATGTTCATATCGTCAAGGTTTAGGGAGAGTGCAAAATCGCTGGTTTTTCGAATGGTTGTGGCGGTTTCCCCGGGCAGTCCCATCATAAACAGCCCTTTAACGCGCAGCTTCTTGCGCTGGATTCGCTGTACCGTGTCGCGCACCGCTTCCAGACCCACACCGGGCTTGTGAACCTGCATGAGCTCGGCGTCACCGGTTTCGATGCCCACCGAGACCATTAGACAGCCCGCCGCCTTGAGGGCTTCCAGCAAAGCATCGTCGGCATGACCCACCCGCACGGCGCAGTTGAATTGAAGCCCCAGCGGTTTTTGCGTCAACAGGTCGCACAGATCGAAGGTGCGCGTGCGGTGCAAAGTGAACAAGTCGTCGTAGATGTTTACATGACGCACACCGAAGCGCCGGCGCAGGTGTCGTAGATGGGCATAGACATAGGCAGCCGAGTTGTAGCGGTACCCACGCTGAAACACCGAGCGATCGCAGTAGGAGCATTGATAAGGGCAACCCCGGCTGGCCACCATGGTCGCCCCTGGTTTGCGGATATAGCTAAAGAGCGGCAGGTGGTAACGGGCCGGAAAGCCCGCAAGTTTCTCGTATGCCGGAAAGGGCAGATTGTCCAGGTCCGCGATGGGCGCACGGGGCGCATTGGCGATCGGCTGCCCATGGTCGCGCCATACCAGGCCGGGTATCTCCCGCGGTGCCCGGCCGTCGGCCAGGTCCTGCAGCACCTGCTCGCCTTCCCCCATACATAAATAATCGATGCCGGGAAATTGCGCCAGCAGCGTGGTCCCCAGGGCGCTGGCGTGCACCCCGCCCACGACGGCGCGCACCTGGGGCACTTGACGCTTTACCTTAATAATCAGCTCATAACCATCTAAATAACTGGAAGTAGTTGCCGAAATACCCACTATATCCGGCTTGCCGGCCAATATGGAACGGGTTTGCGTCTCAATCCCAACCGGTGCGCCAGGACCCAAAAAATCAAGCACCGCCACATCGGTTCCAGCCGCCCGCAACCAGGCCGCCATGGAAAGGATTCCAAGGGGCGCCATACGGTTGGCCGTGGCCGAGATGTCTTTGCGACCCGGAATCCAGTTGGAACCGGTAGGATGAACCAGAACGACCCGCATGGCTAGTCGTTCCTTCCCGCGACGGGCAAATCCGCGGAAAGTTTGGCTGCCCCGGTCCCCTCTTCAGACGCCAAGGCCATCTTTCGAGACATGGGGGCTGCGATGAGATAGATCAGACCACCGACAACCATCGCCAGCAACGGCCCCAGGATCAGCGATCCCAGTAACCATTCGTAAACGCGTTCAACGGCCTGGTACCCCAGCGTTTGAATCGATGCCTCCGTTAAAAAACGGCCATGGCGCAGGTAGTAACCTAACTCGATACAAAATGCCGGCACAAATGGCGGGGTGCACAGGGTGCCAGCCGTTACCGCTGCCAGTTTGTTGAGCCGAAAGAAATTGGCCGTCAGCAAGATGGTAACCAGATGAAACCCGAAAATCGGCAACGCGCCAATGAAAACCCCCATGGCACCGGCCCAGGCCAACCGGCCCGGGGTGGCGTTTTCGGCCAGCAAAAGGCGAATGGATTGAATCGGCCGTAGAATTGAGACCTGGACCCGATCTTTACCCTCACCGGTCTTTATCTGTTGGTGCGGCCATGGAATCATGGCCCGCAGGGTCCAGTGGATGTTAAACAGGATGGTTTGTATGGCGCCTACCACCGACGCAGTCCCGCCGGTGCGTGGCCAGTCAGGCGCAGTCGCCCCAATCTCTACGGCCACCTCTTCGACAGCCACACCCGCCCAGGCCGCTTTCACCAGCAGCGCCCTCGGGGCATTGGCGCCTTTCGCCTTAGGCGCCAGATGCTGTAACACCGCCACCGGGTAGATGCGCAGCGCACTGTCCGGGTCACCAATAGAGACACCGGTTTGAAGCCGCACCAGAAACCGCTCCAACCACCCACCCACGCGCCCCATAAGTGACCGCGCTTTGCGGATCGAGGATCGGCAGCCGACCACCAGCGCCGAAGGATAGCGCCGGGAGGCGGAGACGAGTCTATCCAGGGCTTGAGCATCGCATCCCACCGAAGGATCGCAAACAGCGACATGGGTGCAATTTAGCTGCTTTGCCGCAGCCACCGCCTTCATCAGACAGGCTCGCTGGTTAACGGCAGCGGGACAAGCGAGCCGCGGCCATTCAACGGCGTCGTCACCGGTCGGCGTCACCGTGCTATCCGGCCCCGGCCGTACCACCAGCACCTTGAATGGCGATGGTATTAAAGTGTCAGTCGGCATTGTTTGACCAAATCGATCAGGCTCGCTATCGGCACGCCGTTGAAAAGGAAGATCCCGTTGTCGCGCTCGAGTTCACCAAACGCTGAAAAACCGGTGTTGCCCGGATTAGGGGCCAGCATCACAAAAAGCGATCCGACAGGCAAGTCGTCAGCCGCCAACCCGGCCTCCCGAGGCGGCCCCAAATCACACACCCCGGTCAAAACGCCGTCAGGGCTGCTTTGGCAAAGGTTGTCAAAAGCACCGGCCAGCACTGTCGTGTCGTTCATGGTGCCGTCGTTAATGACGAACGCCGTTCCGGTAAGGCCGAAGGCAATGGCCGCCTCGCCCAGAAAACAGTTGCCTAATGTGTAGGCAAACAACGAGGGGCTGGGCGCCACACGGGGATCGATTACACTTTTATAGTAGGCAAAATCGGTTTCCAGGCAACCATAACGGCTGCCAGCCACCAAGGCAATGGTACGCCTACGATACCAACCGTCGAGTTGGGCGTCGGCCAGACACAGGGTGATCCCGGCCATTCCCAAACGACACAGGCCGTCCATGCGCTTGAAGCGCGGCATGGGAAAATCGAAAACAGCCTGGCGCTCAATCCTTGGTAGCGGCCCGGCGCCTGGTACAAAGACATCTCCGCGCCTGGCACGGCCCATGCCAGCGGGGGTAACCCATCCAATGCCGGTGACGGCGGCATGGCTCATTTCAGCGCCCCCCGTGTGAGAACCAGAGCGGCGTTGATCCCCCCGAAACCGGAGTTGGTGCTGATGGTTATATCGTGGGCGACCTTTTGCGGCCCCTGTTGGATCCATGCCTGCGCCAACGCTTCGGCCGCCTGGCACCCGACCGTTGGCGGCACGATCTGCTCGGCCAATCCGATGATAGAGAGCGCCGCCTCGATAATACCGGCGGCACCCAGGGTGTGCCCCAACGCGCCTTTAGCGGAGTAAAGTGCCAGTGGTTGATCCCTGAAAATACGTTTGAAAGCGGTCAACTCCATCATATCATTGTAACGGGTTCCGGTGCCATGGGCATTGACCACGGGCACCGCCGTTGGTGCGATACCGGCCATGGCCACGGCGCTACGCACCGCCCGTGTCAAACCGCGTCCGTGCCGGTCCGGCGCCGTCATGTGCACGGCATCTCCGGCGGCCGCCCATCCGGCGATGCCGGCCAGCTTGCGGCACCCTTCACGCCGTGCACGAGCGGGCGACATCAGAAGCATTGCTGCCGCACCCTCCCCCAGGCTCAAGCCGTCACGATACCGGTCGAAAGGCCGGCAAGCCTCGGGGCTGAGTGCCTTCAAAGCCTGAAACCCCTTGACCACGAACTCAGTCACCAGATCCGCGCCGCAAACCAGCACCGCTTCGGCCTGGCCACTCGCGATCCAGCCGGCACCCTGCCCCAGGGCGATGGTCGAAGAGGCGCAGGCGGCGCTGATGTTGATCCCTTGATGGGCCAGGTGTAGATGTTCGGCGATTCGTCTTCCAAGGGTGGACAGCAACATGTCGCCCGCCGCTGCCGTTTGCCCCCGGCTGCGACGTTCCAGGTTATCGATACCCGCCTTGGTGGTGGCGGTGATGATGCGGGTGTCGGGCGGTACCAAAGAAAGCTGATCGAGCACGCGCTTGACCAGATGACCAATGGCGGAGTGCCCTTTTTGGGGTGCGGTGCCATCGACGAGGGCCAACGGGACGACGCCGAAGTGCCGCCGTGGGCTCTTCTGATCAGCGCCGATAGCCGTGATTCCTTCTAAAAACCCCTGCCATGTCGATCTCAATGTGTCGCCCAAGGCGGTAACAGCGGCCACATCGACCACCCATACTTCCTCCTTTAGGTGCCCGCCAAAATTAGAGTCACTGTTCAATAGGGCCTTTTCGGGTATTGGTGTCGTCGGGGTGGGCATCATCCAGGCGTTCAATGAACAGCAATCACCGTGTCATCGTCCCTAAAACAGACCCGGATCTGCCGGTGGCGGTTGCGCCAGTACACCCAGACATCCTCATCGAGCGTAGGTGTCCGATGGCTGGCCGGATAGCCCAGCGCGACCCTGACCGCCTCTTTGCTCATGCCAGCCAGGGCCTTTCCACTGTTGATGCCTTGCCGGTCTATCCCTGAAAAACCATCTTCGGTTATCGGTTGAGGGGCGGCGATAAGATTGATGTAACTATTCAAATTATAAGGTATATTCGATTGATTATACACAAAATTTATCCGTTTTTTTAGTATCCTGGGTGTAAAATAGAAGCCGGGCTGCCAGCGGCCGATGACGATGGGCGTATTTACCGGTATCACCATGTGACCGGGGGTTGGATACACCCAGTTGGCATAACTGGCTTTCAGTTCGCCGTCATCGCCGCGGTGCGCGTGAACATTGTTTTTCAGGTAAAGCACCACCTGGGGAGAAGCACAGCCAATGAGGATCGTCAACACCAGCACGGCGATGATGGGCATTAAACAGATTAGCTGTTTCATAGCGGGTTCGCATTTACTCCCATGAAAAAGCCCTATTCGGTTTTGAGACACCATTGCGTCCGTTATTCATTGACCGTAACCACTCGGCCCGATTGATCGAACACCACCTGTAGCCGGCGCCAACGATCTTTCCAGTAAACCCACACATCTTCTTTCAACGTAGGCGTCTGGTGGGTGGCGGGGTAGCCCAGGGCCACACGCACCGCTTCCTTGCTCATTGCCGGAAACGCTTTGCCGGCACGGATGCCTTCGCGGTCAATACCATCAAATTTCCCGATATCCACTTCTCGCGGTGAAGTGATCAGATCCAGGTACTCACGTTCGGTAAAGACCATATTGCGACGGTTATACTCGAAATGGATTTTCTGCCCCTTATCCTGGGTAATCAAGGCAAACCCACGGTACCAACGGCCGATTTTTACGGGGGTATTGATCGGAAAAATCACGTGGCCGGCACCTGGTTGGGTCCAGTTGGCATAACTGGCCACTAAATCACCGCGCGGGTTTTGCTGGGCATGAATGTTGTTTGCCAGGTAGCGATAACCCTCTTGAGCCGGACAGGTGCTGGCGATCGACAAAACCAACACGGTTGCCATCGATAGCCAAATAACCAGCGCATTTCTCATGACAGGCCTCCTTGATAATTGGGAGATGTGGCGCCTCCAATTATTTCAGACGCGCCAAAAATACCGAACACACCCCGCTGAGTCAACCCGTTTACAGCATGGGCCGCGGGCGATACGGGTTGTAGGGCAGGATATTGAAAACGTCATGAGCGCCGGTAAACGCGCTGACGCGCCTGAGCCGCATTCGCCAGTGGCGCGACATTGATATCGACATAGTCGAAAATGCGGGCTCGCTCTTTCCCTTCGGCGGGCCGCAGCACCCGCCCCAAATACTGAAGCAGACGCCCGCTGAAGCGTACCGGTGTGGTTAAAAACAGGGTCGTCAGACTTTTGCAATCAAACCCTTCGCCAACCAGTTGCCCGGTGGCCACCAGCACCTGGATCTCACCGCGGTCAAGGTCGGCCACTATCTCCTGGCGCTGAGGCACGGCGATGTCGCCGGTCAACAAGGCCACGCGTAGCCCGTGCTTGTAGCGCAGCAGGGAGTAGAGGATCTGGCAATGCTTTTTGCGGTCCGAAAGCACCAGGCAGACCCCTTTTTCGTGGGCCGCTTCACGGGCCACATCCGTTGTGATCAGATGGTTGCGACTATCATCAGCAGCCAATTCCATCAGTATTTTGCTGTACTCGTTGACCGGATCCGAATGCGAGCTGAAATGCGTGTGGCGAACGATCACCTCGGCTTGAAGCACATCCCCGCTCTCTTCCAACCTTCGTCGTTCGATACGGTGGTGCTGGTCGCCCAGGTGCCAAAAAATCAGTCTGGAGAGTCCGTCGCGCCGATAGGGCGTAGCTGAAAGCCCCGTCATGTAGAAAGTGTCAAAGGCGCTGACCGCTTCGGTAAAGGTCCGGCTGGGGCAGTGATGGCATTCGTCAACCACGATGTGGCCTATCCTGGGGCGCATCTCGTCTGCGCGCCGATAGAGCGACTGCACCAGCGCCACAGTGATCTGCGCGCCGGGTTTGTAACGGCCGCCGCCGATCCGCCCCACCTCTCCAGCCGCAATACCCATGAATTGCTCGATGCGCTCAACCCACTGCTCGGCCAGGTTGCGGGTATGCACAACGATCAGGGCGGGTTGCCGCCGGGCGGCGATCATCGCCAGGGCCATCACGGTTTTACCGCTGCCGGTAGGGGCGGTCAGCGTACCGAAATCGCGAGCCAGCATTTGATCGACCGCCTCCCGCTGAAATGGACGCAGTCGGGCCTTGAAAGCAAGATCCACCGCTGCCAGGCGCCGTCTGTGATCCACCACTCGATAGGCAAGCGCCTGGCGGCGGCATTTCAGCAGCAACTGGCGCGCGTATCCCCGGGGAACGCGGATGCCGTGCCCGCCAAAGCGCTGATAGCAGCGTATCACCTTGGGCGTGCCCCTGTTCCAGCGCCCCATGCGTTCGTTCTCCACCCACTTGGGATTGACGACCGTGAAGATCTCCATCAGCTCCCGTTTGAACGCCTCGGGCACATACGACAGCTTCAGGTCGTTGCTGATGGTGACCTGCAGAGTCTCTTCACCGACCATCGGGAGCGGATTTCCGTAGATGGAGAGGGACGGCCCCACCGGTGCAAGAGAGCAGCCCGGCCTTGCGTTTGATGTTGAGCAAGCCGGGGCTGTTGTGAAAATACATCAATTCAGAGGTTGCCCCGCGGCTGATAAAAATCGATTCCAGATCGTCGAACAAGACCGGCCGGTCTGGCCACCGGAAGCGCTGTTCGCGTCGGCGCAACGCTTTCCATTGCCGCTGCAGATCGTCTCGACCGGTAAAGACGCTCGCTTTGGCGTGGTCGCACAAAAACATGGCGCACACGACCGGGCGAACCGTCCACAAACAGCCCTTTGGTCCTAAAAAATCGCATTTGAGGCCCGTGTTGGGCTGTGAAAGTTTCGCCTCCATACGATCCAGCGCACCGGGGTTGCAACGGGACGCCACGCTGGCATTGACGACCACGTCCGCGAAAAAAGCGATGATGCCCTCCCTTGAGCAGCAGGCGCTGGTTTGGCTGCGAAAACATTGGGCGTTGCAGATTTGAAAAAAGTGGTCGTTCAGGAAGTGGTCCAGGTCACGCCGAAAAGCCAGGTAGGCGTTGATGCGATCACCGAGCGCCGATACCTCATCGGAAGGCATCCGCTTCAAGTGCGCTCTCACCGTCTTCAGAGCTTCGAGTTGTTCCCGCTGGTAGGCACTGATACGATTCATGATTCGTCTGGGCAAAATTCTTGTATGGCGGTTAATCTTGTTGACAATCTAAGTGGCCGACGTTCGGATCATAGCCCAACGGTTTGGGCCGCGCAACGCCCATTGAGGGCGACATTTTGCAAACGCCATCGAGACAGTCCCCTACCCGGATGCCAGGTCCAATTGCGCATTTTTTTCAAGTCGGCTATGGAAACCGATTTTTATGGCTGCTATACAGAAGGTCATATAAAGAAAATTTTGGCACCAAACGGCAACCAACGGATTAACCTGAAATCCCATGACCGATACCCATTTTAACCCCATCGCCATTGTCGCCATTGGCGGCGTCTTCCCCGGCGCCGACAGCCTGACCGTTTTTGGGCGAATATCACCGACAAAGTAAGTGCCATCAGCCCGGTGCCGGCCCATCGCTGGGTGGCGGCTCCGGCCGACATGCTCGACCATCGCGGTGGACCTGACAAGGCCTGGTCAGACCGCGCCGGGCTGATCGATCACATCGAATTCGACCGGACCGGTTTCGGTATCGATGCCGCCTTGATTGAAAGCCTCGACCCCCTCTACCACCTCCTGCTGCATGCCGGCCGGCAGACGGTAGAACCCGATAGCCTTGGTAACCTGGACCGTCAGCGCGTGGGAGTAATTCTGGCGGCCATAGCGCTGCCCACCGACAGCGCCTCGCGCTTAGCGCAACGTCTTTTGGGGGCCGCCTACAACCGGCAAGTGTTGACACCCCTGGTCTCTGAAGGGCCACACGGGGAACTCCTTGCCGCCCGGGATGGCGCAGCAGCGCGGGTCACCAGCTATCCGGCGGCCTGCCTGGCAGCGGCACTGGGTCTGGGCGGGCCTAGCTTCACCCTCGATGCCGCCTGCGCTTCCTCCATCTACGCCATCAAGTTGGCCTGCGACATGCTCAACAGCGGCCGCGTCGACGCCATGCTCTGCGGGGGTATTTCGCGGCCTGATGCACTCTACACGCAAGTGGGCTTTACCCAATTGCAGGCGCTCTCGCCGACCGGACGCTGCGCACCCTTTGACGCCCGTGCAGACGGCCTGGTGGTGGGCGAAGGGGCCGGGCTTTTGCTCTTAAAGCGCCTGGACGATGCCCGGCAAGGCCGAGATCGTATCCATGCCGTCATCCGCGGTATCGGCCTCTCCAACGACCTGCGCGGCAACCTGCTGGCGCCGGACAGCGAAGGCCAGCTCAGGGCCATGCAAGCCGCCTACCGCCAATGCGGCTGGCGTCCAGGCGATGTCGATTTGATCGAATGCCACGGCGCCGGCACACCCCTGGGCGACCGTACCGAGTTGGTCAGCCTTAATCGTCTGTGGGACAATGAGCGGTCTCAGCGCGCCGGCTGCGCCATCGGGTCGGTCAAATCGATGATCGGGCACCTGCTGACCGCCGCCGCCGCCGCCAGCACCATCAAAACCGTACTGGCCCTTTCCCATCACACTCTGCCGCCCTCACTCAATTTTCAGAGCGCCTCCGCGAACAGCCCCCTTCACGACAGTCCCTTCCGGGTTCAAACCGAAAGTGCCCCCTGGCCGCTGCGCCCGGGTGCAAAGACCCGACGTGCGGCCGTCAACGCCTTTGGGTTCGGCGGCATCAATGCACACCTGCTGCTTGAGGAGTATCAACCGCCCTCAGAACCCGCCGCACAAGCTGCCCGATTTTCCAACTCCACGGTCGACGTCAGCGCGCCCACATCCTCTCCAGCCGATCCGGATCTCATCGCCATTGTCGGCCTCGATGCAGCCGTTGGCCCCTTGGAAACATTAAACCAAGTTAAACAAGCCGTTTTTGAAGGCCCCTCCCCCGTTGCAGACCGGCCAACCGGACGCTGGCGGGGAATCGAAGTCTCAGCTGATACCACCTGGCTCAACAAGGAGCCTGCGCGGCGCTTTTATATCGTCACTGGCGATTGAGCCGGGGGAGTTTCGAATTCCCCCCAATGAGCTGGACGACATTATCGCCCAGCACCTGCTGATGTTACGTGTAGCCCGGCGCGCAGCTCAGATGGCCGCATTGAAATTCGGGGTCGAACACCCCCGCGTGGGCACCGTGATCGGTATCGATTTCGATTTTGAAGCCACCGACTTCTGTCTGCGCTGGGCACTGCCTAACCAGGTTCGTTCATGGCAACGCACCTATAATTTCACCCTCGACGAGAATACATTGGGGACGTGGATCGAGGGCATTGCCGACGCCATTTCGCCGCCCTTGACGCGCAGCCGCACCCTGGGCGCGCTGGGCAGCATGGTCGCCAGCCGTGTGGCCCGCGAACTGCGCCTGGGTGGCCCCAGCTTCGTGGTCTCGGCCGAGGCTGCATCCGGGCTCAACGCGCTGCAGGTGGCTGTGGCATCGCTACGGCAATGTGAAACCGACACCATGATCGTCGGCGCCGTGGACCTTTGCGGCGATGTCCGCGCAGTGGCGAACGCGGCCTTGAGAGCACCTCAATATCAAGGGGTTCCGCCGCCGCACCCCAGCCGAATGTTTATCACAAACCGCCTGCCGAGGGTGCCGCGGTGGTGGTGTTGAAGCGGCTGGCTGACGCACAAGCCCAAGGCGATACCATCTATGCCGTGCTGGAAGGTGTGGTGTCGGCCACGGCGCAAGCCGCATCCGCCGAAGCCGTTACCGCCGCTTACCAAAATTCCCTGAAAGAGGTACTTCAGGCCGCGGCAATCACCCTGGAAAATGTCATCCTTTACGACACAT
Source organism: uncultured delta proteobacterium (assembly GCA_963783425.1). Lineage (GTDB taxonomy): Bacteria > Desulfobacterota > Desulfobacteria > Desulfobacterales > QNYZ01 > CAWANO01. The sequence goes on along the minus strand of CAWANO010000001.1, from coordinate 733,703 downwards.
CCGGTGGTGTCGCACCGGACCAGGACGGCCCGGACCGGCAAGTATTGGCGTGCCTGCCGGCCTCGACTCCCTGCCACGTCATTCAACCATCAGTTCTCGCCTCCACGTCTGCTGCGATGGGCCAGGCCGGCGCCGCTATGGACATGCTGGCTTTGGTCAAAACGGTCTGCTGTCTCTATCATCGAACCCTCCCGGCGGAACTGGCAACCCCGGCCCATCAAGGGCCTCACGCGGCACCGGATCCGTTCTGGTCGCTGACCGCCACTACTTGCGGTGCACCGTCTGACGCCAAACATGCGCTGGTGGCCGCCGTCAGTGCGGACGGCCAAGTGGCCCATGCCGTGTTGAGCGCTCATCATACGCGGCCTTGGCAAAGGGCTGGCCGGAAGTCCCGTACGGACGAAGCCAGCAGCACCGATAGCAAAAAGCGCGGCGCCTTGATAAAAACCATGGGCGGCGCCCCCCTTTTTCCACCACCCCCGACCGCTTTGCGTGCCGTAATAAACGATTCGACCCCTTCAAAACCGAAACCGCCTGAAAATGAACATCCGCCGTTGCGGCAGCTGCAGCAACTTCTGCAAAACACCGCTGATACCATTTCGAAGACCACGCTCTTGCACGAGCGCTACCTCAACCTCTCGGCGGATCTGATTCACACCTATGCGGACGGGTTGAAAATACGAGACCAGATCCTGGCCCGGATGCAATCCCAAAATACCGAGTTTTCGCCGCCCCTTTCCCCGACCCATGAACCGCAAAAGGCCTTATCAGGGACGTCGACAGCAGGTGCCGAGCCACTCTTTTCCAGACAGATGTGCCTGGAGTTTGCCACGGGCGCCGTCGCCAGGGTGTTGGGGCCTGACTTTTCCCCGGTGGACTCCTACGCGGCCCGCGTGCGCCTGCCCGACGAGCCCCTGATGCTGGTGGACCGCATTTTGTCCATCGAGGGTAAACGCCGCTCCTTGCAAAGCGGCCGTATCGTCACCGAGCATGATGTGTTGCCCGATGCCTGGTACCTCGACGGCGGCCAGGTACCGGTATGCATCGCTGTTGAGGCTGGTCAGGCCGACCTCTTCCTCAGCGCCTACCTGGGCATTGATTTTGAGGTCAAGGGCGAGCGCACATACCGCCTGCTCGACGCCATGGTCACCTTTCATCGCCGCTTGCCGCAACCGGGCGACACCATCCGCTACGACATAAAAATCGAAAAGTTTGTCCGGCAGCGGGACACTTACCTCTTCTTTTTCAGTTTTACCGGAACCATCGATGGCCGGCCGCTGATCACCATGACCGATGGCTGCGCCGGGTTTTTCACCCCCCGGGAAGTGGAAAGCTCGGGTGGGATTGTACTCACGTCCGAAGAGCGGGTGCCCGCCCACGGTCGCGCCGAGGGACACTGGGAGCCACTGGTGCCCTGTCGATCCCCTGAGGCCTACGACGAAAACCAGGTGGAAGCCCTGCGGCGGGGTGATTTGGCGGCCTGCTTTGGCGACAACTTCGCCGATATCCAGATGGCCGATGCTTTGCGGCTGCCGGACGGGCGCATGCGTCTTATCGATCGTATCCTGGAGCTCGACCCGGGCGGCGGACGCTACGGTCTGGGCCGGGTCAGGGCCGAAGCCGACATTCATCCCGATGATTGGTTTCTGGTGTGCCATTTCGTTGACGACATGGTCATGCCGGGCACCTTGATGTATGAATGCTGCGCCCACGCCCTGCGCGTTTTGCTGCAACGCATGGGCTGGATCAGCGACCGCCCCGAGGCCCGCTACCAGCCAGTTGTGGGCGTTGCCAGCATACTCAAATGCCGCGGACCGGTAACACCCGCCACCGTCAAGGTGGTCTACGAGATTCAAGTCCGAAAGATCGCCTACCATCCTGAGCCCTTTGTGATCGGCGACGCCTATATGTTCGCCGACGGGCATCGCATCGTGGCGTTCGAGGATATCTCCATGCGCTTTAGCGGGGTCGATCTCGAGGCCTTGCGCTCATTTTGGGAATCTCAAACCGCCGCGGCACCATCATCGTCACCGTTTGACAAGCCACCAGTCACACACCGGACGGAGCCGGTTTTTGATCGTTCCAGGCTGATTGAATTCTCCCAGGGTAGCCCTTCGCTTGCTTTTGGGGAGCCTTATCGCCCTTTTGACGGTGAGCGCTTTATCGCCCGCTTGCCACGCGAACCCTTTTTGATGATCGACCGCATCGTGCGGGCGGAACCACCGCCCTGGACACTCAAACCCGGCGGCTGGGTCACGGCCGAGACCGATATCGATCAGGCCGACTGGTTCTTGCGAGCCGAAGGCACGGGCCTCATACCCTACAGCATTTTGCTTGAGATGGCCCTGCAACCCTGCGGTTGGCTGGCCGCCTACATGGGATCGGCCCTGCGAAGCAAGAAGGCGCTTTACTTCCGCAACCTGGGTGGAACCGCTAAACTGGCGGACAATGTGGACGCCACTCACCCCAACCTGACCACCCGCTGCCGCTTGACCCGCATCTCGGATGCGTCCGACATGATCATCGAAACCTTTCAATTTCAGGTATTGCAGGACGAGCGTCGTGTGTTCCATGGCGACACCTATTTCGGCTTTTTCACCGCCCCGGCGCTGCAGCAACAGACCGGCATCCGAGACGCCGCGGTCACCGACTTGGCGCTGCCGGTAAATGATGCCGGAGGGGTGCTAACGACGACGCTTAAGGCGCGGGAACCATTGACACCCCATGACGCCGGCACGCTATCGACGACTGGCCGCGCCACCTTACCCGCGGGGGCCTTGTTGATGATCGACCGCATCGAACGATGCCAAACCGATGGCGGGCCCCACGGCCTGGGGTTTGTGCATGCCACCAAACAGATCCGACCGGAAGAGTGGTTCTTCAAGGCCCATTTTTTAGATGACCCGGTGTGGCCTGGATCGCTGGGCATCGAAGCATTCATTCAGTCAATGAAATATTATATGTTATCCTATTGGGATGATTTTGATAATAAGACATTCAATATTATAAAAAATGAACCCCACCATTGGACCTATCGCGGTCAGGTGCTGCCCTCAAATAAACAGGTGGAGGTGGTGGCGGTGATCACCCAACGCCTGCAATCCCCCCGGCCCACCATCATGGCCGATGGCTGGCTGAGCGTGGATGGCAAGCTCATTTACGAAATGAAAAACTACGGCCTGTGTCTGGCCCATCCGGCCGATGAACGGTAAAGACCAACACCCTTGAGCGTTTTTTCGCGATGGGATACATTGCGGGCCATCCACAGCATTACTGGAATTTATGGAGCTGAATGACCCAACCCTTTACATACACCAGGGTCCGACTGAAGGCCTACGGCTATCAACTGCCCCCCCATGTGGTGACCTCCCAGGACCTTGAAGAGCGCCTGACCCCCCTTTACCGGTCGCTCCGCATCCAGAAAGGCCAGCTCGAGGCGCTGACGGGCATCCGCGAACGCCGCTTTTGGGAGGCCGGCTTTCCCATGTCGGTCGGTGCACTCAAAGCGGCCGACAAGGCCCTGTCAAAAGCCGGCATGACCGGTGGTGATTTGGAAATGCTCGTTTACGGCGGTGTTTGCCGCGACCATCTCGAACCGGCCACGGCCTGCGCCGTGGCCGACGGCATCGGATTGAATACCGGCGCGCAGCTATTTGACCTTTCCAACGCCTGTCTGGGCGTGCTCAATGGTATGGTGATGGTCGCCAACGCCATCGAACTGGGCCAGATCCGGACCGGAATGGTGGTCTCCAGCGAGTCGGCCCGCGGTATTGTTTTCCAGACCATCCAGCGCATGCTGGCAGCCAACGACATGGCCATATTCAAGCAGTGCCTGGCCACCCTGACGGGCGGTTCCGGGGCCGTGGCCGTCATCCTCGGTGACGATTCGATCGCCCCCGTCGGCAGTCGCCTCATGGGCGGCGTGGCCATGAACGATACCCGTCACCACCGGCTTTGCACCTGGGGCCCCGATACAGGCGTGGCCGCCGCCGGCGCCACCGTCATGAATACCGACGCGGTGGGGGTGCTTAAAAACGGTGTCGTGCTCGGTCATCGCACCTACCGTCGCTTTCAGGATGCCTTTCTGGATAGCAACGACATACCTGATAAAATCATTTGTCACCAGGTGGGCGCCAGTCATCAAAAGACCATCCTCGAAACCCTGCGGATCCCGCCTGAAAGGGATTTCAGCACCTACCGCTTTCTGGGCAATATCGGCACGGTTTCGTTGCCCATCACCATGGCCATGGCGGACGAGCGGGGTTTTTTCTCGCCCGGCGACCTGGTGGGCCTTTTTGGTATCGGCAGCGGCCTCAATTGCCTGCTGCTGGGTGTGCGATGGGCCTGAGACCGATGACGGCTCGCCCGCCCTTTGATGCCCATGCGCTGCGCGATGAAGATTGGCGCGCACTTTTTCCGCATGGCTCGCGCTATGCCAACGTTGGTGGCCACAGCATTCACTATCTCGACGCTGGCCAGGGCGCACCGGTGGTCATGCTGCACGGCAACCCCACCTGGTCGTATTACTACCGCCGTCTGGCGCGGCGCCTATCATCTGATTTTCGGGTGATCGTGCCCGACCACATCGGTTGCGGGCTCTCGGCCAGGCCTGGCGTCGACCAATATGATTTCAGTCTCAATGCGCGCGTGGCCGACTTCGCCCAGCTCATGGCTGAATTAAATCTCTCCAGGCCCGTCGATCTGGTGATGCACGACTGGGGCGGCATGATCGCCATGGCTTGGGCCGTACGCCACGTCCGCCAGGTGCGGCGCCTGGTGGTTCTAAACACGGCCGCTTTTTTAGCGCCCGCCAAAAAACTGTTGCCCTGGCAGCTGCGCGTGCTGCGCAATCTGCCCTTGCTGGCCGCGCCCCTGGTGCTACAGGGCAACCTCTTTGCCCGAGGAGCGGCCTTGCTGGCGCCCCGCAAACGGCTACCAAAACATGTGCGCCAGGGCTATCTGGCCCCTTATAATCGCCCGGAAAACCGCCTGGCCACTTTGAAATTCGTGCAGGACATCCCCCTTTCGGGCGACGACCCCGGCTACGCCCTGGTCGCCGCGGTGGAAGCCGATCTGAACCGCCTCGGCCAAAAGCCCATGCTGATCTGCTGGGGCCGCCACGATTTTGTTTTCGACCTGGATTACCTGAAAAAATGGCAGCGTCACTTTCCAGCGGCCCAAGTATACCTGGCGCAAGATGCCGGCCATTATGTGCTCGAAGACGCCGCCGATCAGTTACTGCCACGCATCGAAGCCTTCTTGAAAGACCCCGGCCCTGATTACTTTAAATAGTAATTTTCATTAACCGCGAACCAACCGGAACGGACGGACACCATGCCCGACGATCTCCTTTTTAGCACCTCAAACGCCAACGATGAAGAGGTCCCCGGCTTCAACGTAGCCCTGCATTTAACCGAGATGGCGCGCCGCTATCCCTACAAAAAAGCCGTGGTCATGCCGGTATCACGTGCGGCCAGCGGGCAGGTTGCTTACGCTCACCTCACCTTCCGACAGCTCGACAAAGAATCGGACTGCCTGGCCCACGGGTTGGAGATGACCGGGATCGCCCGCGGGGTACGCACGGTTATTATGGTACCGCCCGGCATCGATTTTTTTGTCCTCACCTTCGCACTCTTTAAGGTCGGCGCCGTTCCGGTGGTGGTGGACCCGGGCATGGGAGTTAGTCGCCTGGTGCAGTGTCTCGAACACAGTCAACCCGGAGCCTTCGTCGGCGTTCCCCTCGCCCAGGCGGCACGCCTCTTCTACCGCCGTCAATTGGGCAAGATCCGTCACTGCGTCACCGTCGGCCGTAAGTGGTTTTGGGGCGGCCATCGCTTGGACGGACTGCGTCTCACACCCTGGCGTCCCTACCCCATCCGGCTCATTCCCGACCACGAGCCGGCCGCCATCCTCTTTACCACCGGCAGCACCGGACCGGCCAAGGGGGTGGTTTACACCCACACCATGTTCGACGCCCAGATCCACACGATCCGAGAGCAGTTCGCCATAGCGGCCGATGAGGTCGACCTGCCTACCTTTCCCCTCTTTGCGCTCTTCGATCCGGCCCTGGGCATGACGGCCATCATCCCCGACATGGACCCCTCCCGCCCGGCCCGGGCCAACCAGGCTAAAATCTGCCAGGCCATCGTCGACCATGGGGTCACAAACATGTTCGCCTCCCCGGCACTGCTAAAGCGACTGGGGCGCTGGGGTGTCGAACGCGGCATTCGCCTGCCGTCGCTACGCCGGGTAGTCTCCGCCGGCGCGCCCGTCTCACCCGAGGCCATCGAAACCTTTCAATCGCTGCTAACCAGCGATGCCCGCATCCATACCCCCTACGGCGCCACCGAGGCCATGCCGGTCACCACCATCGACAGCCAAGAGATCCTCACTGAAACCCGCGCCCAAAGTGAGCAAGGATTCGGCTTTTGCGTTGGCAAGCCCGTGGAGAGACTCGATCTGCGCGTCATCGCCATCGATGATGATCCCATCACCGAATGGTCGGCCACCACCCAACTCTCCGCGGGAGAAGTGGGTGAGATCGTCGTCCGAGGGGATCAGGTGGCAAGGCAGTATTACGATAATGACAGGGCCGACCAGTTGCACAAGATCGCCGATAGTGACGGGTTTTGGCATCGCATGGGCGATTTGGGCTGGATCGACACCAAAGGGCGGCTTTGGTTCTGCGGTCGTAAAAACCAGCGCGTGCAAACCGCTCAGGGTACCCTCTACACGATTCCTTGCGAATCGATCTTCAACAACCACCCCGCGGTGTCGCGTAGCGCCCTGGTGGGTATCGGCCGGGCGCCCGATCAGCGCCCGGTGATCTGCATTGAGATTGACGGTCGCCACGCCACCGATAGGGGCGTTGTTGAAAACGAGCTGCTCGAACTGGCCCGCAGTCATGCCCTGACACGTCAGATCGAAACGCTCTTGTTTCACGACGCCTTTCCAGTCGACATTCGGCACAACGCAAAGATTTTCAGGGAGAAGCTGGCCCTCTGGGCAGAGAAAAAGCTGGGATAACTTGGTTCATGCCGGCGGGCTATGGGAAGACGCAGCCGTGGTGGTTGATGGCAATCTCATCTTATACCGGCCATTGTCGAGGCGTTGGCTAAGCAATAATCTGCGTAAAGCATCAAAAACGAGGCGAGAACGTAAGTATGGAGGATAAGACGCCTTTTGTGGACATGCACTAATTGGTGAGGCTCTGAATCGGCGCCGGGATCAATCCCCCCAGCCGGATGAAGGGGTTGTCACCGCGCCCGTTGTTGACGGCCATGATGGGCGATTCCCCCAGCAATCCTCCAAAAAATGCCTGCTCCCCCACCCCTTTTCCGGGCACCGGGATCAGCCGCGTGGCCGTGGTTTTGTTGTTGATCACGCCGATGGCCATTTCGTCGGCGATGATGGCGGCCAGGGTCTCCGCGGAGGTATCGCCCGGCATGGCCACCATGTCGAGCCCCACCGAGCAGACGCTGGTGATGGCTTCGAGCTTTTCCAGGCCGAGATGTCCCGCCCCTGCCGCGGCGCCGATATTGAGGTCCTCGCTGACCGGGATAAAGGCGCCGCTCAACCCCCCCACCCGTGAGCTGGCGAAGGCGCCGCCTTTTTTTACGGCGTCGTTGAGCATGGCCAGGGCGGCGGTGGTACCCGGTACCCCGATGGCCAGCAAACCCAGGCTCTGGAAGATCTCACCCACGCTGTCGCCCACGTTGGGAGTCGGCGCCAGCGAAAGGTCGACCACGCCGAAACGGATATTGAGCCGCTGGGCCACCTCCCGGCCGATCAGTTCGCCCACCCGGGTCACCTTGTAGGCCGTGCGCTTGATCGACTTCCGAAAGCTGGCCCAGGTCCATATCGGGCTGTCTGGCCAGTGCACGCTGAATCGCCTTGTTGACCACCCCCGGCCCACTGACGCCCACGTTGATCACCGCATCGGCCTCGCCCACGCCCAGATAGGCTCCCGCCATAAAGGGGATGTCCTGGGGGATGTTGGCGAACACGCAAAGCTTGGCGCAGGCCAGCCCGTCACGGTCACGGGTCAGTTCCGCGGCGTGTTTGATCGTGCGCCCCATCTCAAGCACCGCGTCCATGTTGATGCCGGCCCGCGTGGAGGCCACGTTGACCGACGCACACACCCGCTCGGTTTGCGACAACGCGGCCGGGATTGCCTCGATCAGGGCACGATCGCCCCGGGCGGCGCCCTTTTCCACCAGGGCGGTGAATCCACCGATGAAATCGACATCAACCTGCCGGGCCGCCGCGTCCATGGTTTCGGCCACCGCCAGCAGCTGTTCGGGATCGAAGGGTGCGCCGATAACGGCGATGGGGCTGACCGAGATGCGCTTGTTGACCACCGGGATGCCGTACTTTTCACCCACCGCGTTACAGGCCGCCACCAAGTTGCTGGCCATCAGGGTAATGCGCCGGTGGATGTTGTTTCGAAACCGCTCCAGGTCGTCTGAGGCGCAATCGAACAGGTTGATACCCAGGGTGATGGTGCGTACATCCAGGTTTTCGTTCTGCACCATCTCCAAGGTCGATAAGATTTCGTTTTTGCTCAGCATGCGTACCTGTCCCTTTTGAGAACGCGCCGCCAACGGTATCGTCCGTTTCCAACCAGCGGCGCTGACGGTGAACCTTTATGGTTACACGCGGTTGATGGCTCGAAAAATGTTGCGGTGCTGGATGCTGATCTTCAAATTGAGCTGTGCTGCCCGCTCGCGTAGTTGTTTGTAAAAGGCGCCCTGGTCCACATCTTTGGGCACATCCACCTCGTAGATCATGATGTTGCGGTCAGGGTCGCTGCCTCCTTTGAAAACCGCCTGCAGGTTGGTGACATTGGCCCCGTGGGCGGCGATAATTTCGGCCATGGCCGCCACCAGGCCCTTGGCGTCCGGGCCTCTGGTGGTGATCACAAAAGGTTCGGCCTCTATCAGGCGGGGGTTGGCGGCGATGCGTTCGAAGTGCTTGACGTACACCTTCATATTCAGCGGGGCCATGACCATGGCAAGTTGCTGTTGCAGGCTCGTGGCCGTCACATCACCGGGCACCGAGACAATGAAAGTGCCCGAAAACTCGGACTGAAGAATGGTTTGGGCCACGTTTTCAATATTACCATCCGCTTCAAGCAAAGTGCGTGACACGGCGGCGATGATGCCGGGCCTGTCGGGGCCCAAAACGGAGATGACCAGTTTGTGCATGACCTTTTTCTCGCAAGGCGCTTCTGCTCGGGTTGCTATTTTTGAAAACTCGCCGCTCGCAACGGCCGCCAGCATCAGAGCGCGAATATTTCAAAGGTTCCAGCTTGTTTTGATCCGCACGGGTGTGCTAAATATGCGATCGTAAAAACAAGTATTTAACCATACATCCAAGATCCTGTCAAAGGGCTGATGCATGCCTGCCATTTTTAGGGAAAACAGGGCCCTGATGGTCATTATCGCGGTCGGAATTTTTCTGATCGAGCTGGAGATTTTCGCCCTGGCGGCCATGAAATCGGGGCGCGAATCGTTTCTAGAAATTCGCGACGCCGGCGGCACGCTGGTCCACATCGCCGAAAGCGGGCGTTTGAGTTCGTTTGAAAAGGACCACTTCGAGCAGAATTTCGGCCCCTTGGACCAGTATCAAGTCGAACTGGTGACCCGCGAAAAACCTTTTCCCTTCAGGGCTTGGCTGGCGGCGGCGGTCGGTTTTCCCATCGGGGCGCTGCTGTTGTTTGGATTTTGCGTACGCGCCTATTCGGCGCTGTTTGGCGCCAGGGGGCCGCAAGGGGCCTCCCTCCAAGCGGATGCCGGAGACCTTACACCCTCGTCGCGGTTAGAACAAATAGTAGCCAGCGTCAGCCGGTTCAATATTTTTATTATCGGCGCCTTGGTTTTTCTGGCCGCGCTGGGCTACTGGGTGGTGCCCAACGCCATCAGCTACCTCGGCCGCACCAGCCTCGAATCGATGGTGCGCTACCGGTGGGTCTTTATCCCCGCCGCCGCAGCGTTTTTCGTGCTGGTGGCATGGGTCATCTATTTGCGCTACCTTTTAGCGAATAAGGCCATCGAAAGTCAGACCGAGGTGCGCAAATACCGTATGGCCCTGGAGATGGGCCGTGAGGATGCAGCGCCCCCTGCCCTGGACTACACCCTTTCAACCGGTGATGAGGACCACACCCGTCTGCCCGGCGGCGACCCGGATCGCAAAGGTAACGACCTCTGAACTGCTACGCGCACGACCGGTCGCCCCGCTTGACAACCAAGCCTGTTTACCATAATGATCACACTCTTTAATGCGTTGCGTGGATTTAAAAAGTTGGGTCACCGAGACGCTGTTTGAAAGCTTTAGCGTGGCGACCGTAACGTGTTCGACGGGTTGTTGCAAACCCTTTGATCGAGCCCCGATATATCTTAATCATTAATTTAAGTAATTATTTTAATATTTTGTTATAATTATATTTAATCTATAATGCATACTTTGGAAAAAATCACGCCCTTTTGGGTGTTGATGGTGGCTCTCGCAATTGGTTTTGGGTCCCCCTTGCCGGTCAAGGCCCAAACGACGTCAACCGGGATTGAAACAGAGCCGGCGGCGACCTCAACCCAAATTGTCCAGATCTACTTCATCGCTGAAGACGGCCGCCACCTGAGAGCCGAACCCGTTGAAGTGGCCGCCGGGCAGCCGCCCTTGGCCCTTGTTGGTGAGGTCTTGCAAGCACTTTTTCAGGGCCCCAAAACCGCCTTGGGGCCCATTTTCTCAAAGCCGCTGGCGCCAAGAAGCTTTTTCATCGACGGCCAGGGCATTGCCTACGTGGACCTTCCCGGCACCGTCGGCGCCGCGCAGCCGGGTGGCATTGCCGCCGAGCACCTGGCCCTTTATGCCATCGTCAACTCACTGGTGCTGAACGTACCCGAGGTCACCGCGGTCAAGGTGCTGATCGACGGCCAGGAGACGGAATCTTTTGCCGGGCACATTGATATCTCTTATCCACTGACCGCCAACTTACTGCTGATACGATGAGTCAAAAAACACCTATTCGAAACCTGCGCAACATCGGCATCATCGCCCACATCGACGCCGGCAAGACCACGGTCACCGAGCGGGTACTCTTTTACACCGGCCGCTCGCACAAAATCGGTGAGGTCCACAACGGCGAGGCCGTGATGGACTGGATGCCCGACGAACAGGAGCGCGGCATCACCATCACCTCGGCCGTCACCACCTGCCAGTGGAAGGGGCATCAGATCCAGATCATCGACACACCCGGCCACGTCGATTTCACCATCGAGGTGGAACGGTCACTGCGCGTACTCGACGGCGCCGTGGGCGTCTTTTGCGCGGTGGGCGGCGTGGAACCCCAATCGGAAACCGTGTGGCGCCAGGCCGATAAATACAAGGTGCCCAAGATCGCTTTTGTCAACAAGCTCGACCGGGTGGGGGCCGATTTTAAAAACGCGGTAACCATGATCCGCGAACGCCTGGGCGCCCTGCCCCTGCCGCTCACCATGCCCGTGGGCGAGGGAGACGAATTCAGTGGCGTGATCGATCTGCTCACCATGCAGCAGGTCGTCTGGCACGACGACACCCTGGGTGCGCAATTTACCTGCGGTGAAATCTCCGACGAACTTCTCCCCCAGGCCGAGGCACGGCGCGAAGCCTTGATCGAGACCCTGGCCGAAGTGGATGACGAGATCATGGAAGCTTATCTCTCCGATGCGGCTATCGAAGAGGAGGTCTTGCGCCAGGCGATCCGGCGGGCCACCTGCGGGTTGAAAATCGTGCCCGTGCTATGCGGCTCCGCCCTTAAAAACAAGGGCATCCAGCCACTGCTGGATGCCATTGTGGCCTATTTGCCCAGCCCAGCCGACGTGCCGCCCATGGTTGGATTCCATCCCGACACCCAGGAGTTGGTCGCTTGCCCGCCCCAGGAGAGAGCCCCCCTTGCGGCACTGATTTTCAAAGTCTCCATGACCGAGGGGCGCAAGCTCTCTTTTGCCCGGGTTTACAGTGGCCGCCTCAAGGCCGGCGCCGAAATTTACAACCCCGCCTTAAAGCGCAATGAAAAACTGTCGCGCATTCTGCTGATGCACGCCAACAAGCGCGAGCGCGTCGACGTGGCTGGCGCCGGCAGCATCGTTGGCGTGGTGGGGTTGAAAGACTCGGTCACCGGCGACACCCTGTGCACCAAAGAACACCCGGTGCTGATGGAGAAGATGGAGTTTTTCGAACCGGTCATCTCGGTGGCCATCGAACCCAAAACTCACGATGACCAGGAAAAACTCGAGGCCGTTCTAACCAAGTTCACGGCGGAAGATCCCACCTTACGGGTCCACCAGGACGAAGAGACCGGCCAGACCATCTTGTCGGGTATGGGCGAGCTGCACCTGGAGGTTATCATCAGCCGCATGCGCCGGGAATTTAACACCCAGGTCAACGTCGGCAAGCCCCAGGTGGTCTACCGCGAAACCATCCAGGTCAGCGCCCAAGGGCATGGTCTTTTCGACAAGGAGGTGGCCGGTCAGAACCATCACGGCGATGTAACCGTGGTGTTGAAACCGTTGCCCAGGGGTTCCGAGAATGGATTCAAGGCCGATGCCGTAAAGGCGATATTGCCCGCGAACCTGCTTGCCGCCGTGGAAAGCGGCGTCAAAGAGGCCCTCTCCAGCGGGGTCTTGCTGGGGTATCCCGTGGTGGATGTGGCCGCCGAGGTGACCGATGCCACCCTCAAAGACTCGGCCAGCTCCGAGCTGGGCCTGCGCGTGGCCGCCGCCATGGCCTGTAAGCAGGCGCTGGACGCAGCGGCGCCCTTTCTGCTCGATCCAATCATGAAGGTCGAGGTTTTTGTACCCGAAGAGTTTATCGGCGAGGTTATCGGCGACATCAACCAGCGCGGCGGCAAGATCGAAGCCATTGAGCACCGCCACGACATCCAGGTGATCAAGACGGTTGTACCGCTGGCAAAGATGTTCGGCTACTCCACTTCGCTACGTTCGGCCACCCAGGGGCGCGGCGTCTTTAGCATGCACTTTGCTCACTTCGACAAAGCGTAGCCTGGCCCTTGAGCCTTGAAGCTGCACATTCTCTTAGCCACTGGGCTTGGCAGGTGGCTCCCGTCGCTTGAGTTCCTCTATCAGCGCTTCGATCTCACTCCTGCGATCCGGGTCGCTGGTTTTCTCCAGCGCCAGGGTAAGCTGCACCAAGGCGGTCTTGGTTTCGCCTTTTTCCATGTAGTAGCGCCCCAGCAGGTAGTGGGCCTCGGCCATGTTGCCCGCGCGCCCGTAAGCGCTGCCGAGAAAGTAGGCCGTATCCATATAATCCTTGTTGTAATGGGCCACTTTTTCGAGGTTCATGACCGCCTCGCGGTTATTGCCCAACTCCAGCTGTGTACGCCCCAGGTAATAGCGACCTTCCATCTGATCGGGGTCTATGCTCAAGGCACCTTGCAAGGCGGTCGTGGCGTCGGCATAGCGACGATTTTTGAAGTAAACCCGACCCAGGTCCGCCAACAAGTCCGCATCGAAGGCGTTTTTCTTTAGCGCCTTGCGCAGTTGAACAATGGCATCGTCATACTCGCCACTGCGCTCCAAAACCAGCCCCAGGCCGTAATGATCCAGGCCGTCCTGTGGGTCGCTACGCAACTCACTTTCGAAATAGGCCCGCGCGGTGGCCGAATCACTGTATCTGGCCAGCACCAGGTTGCGGATTTTCTTGAAGCGGTAGGGGTCCAGATCACGCTTTTGAAGGCTTTGATCATTGGTGTCGGCATGGCTGTCGATCCAGTTGGCGATATAGACGACCCGCTCCTCGGCGGCCGGATGGGTGCGCAGGTAGCCGGGCACCTGGTTCGATCCGAACCATTGCCGGGCGCGGATTTTCTCCATGATCTCCAGCAAACCCTGGGCGCTGTAACCGACTTTAGCAAGCACCTGCAACCCCAATTGATCAGCCTGAATTTCATCCTCGCGACTATATGCCAGCTCCATGGTCTGGCCGGCGGCAATGGAACCGATGGCCGCCGCATTGGCCGCCGCTCCGACGCCGGCGGCGCCCAGAGCGATGGCCGCCACCAATCCGGCCAGAGTGACGACCCCCACTTTTTTGGAGCGCTCGATGCGGTCGGAAATGTGGCGGCTGTAGACATGGATCACCTCATGGCAGAGAATACCGGCCAGTTCGTCTTCGTGCGTCATGGCGGATAGCAGCCCGGTGTTTATGAAAATCACCGCGCCCGGTCCGGCAAAGGCGTTGTAGGTGGGTTCTTCGATAACATGAAAGCGGTATTTAAAGGGTTGTGGTGGAAGCTGTTGGACGATCTTTTGCCCCAGTTCATTGATGTATTGGGTTATGGTAGGATCGTCAACAATATGAAATTGATTTTTAACCTCGACCATGAATTTTTCGCTGAGCTTCTCCTCCTCGGACGCCGTAATGGCATGGCTGACCGCGGGCCGTGCCCACGGAACCATCAGACAGATCAGCGTGGCTAGGGCCCACCCGCGCAATTTTGAGCGCATCAATGTAAGTGCCATGGCCATGGCTCCTTTTCCAACATACCGAATCAATTGGTAACTCGTGATAAACCATAATAATCTTGGTCTATTACCGACACAATCTCATAACCGCTCGATCTTTTCAAACCTTCTTTTTTATGGTAGCTATACACACCTTTGACGTCGCGGCGCGACAAAAACTCTATCGCTTGATCACACGGGGTCACCACACCACCCATGGCACAAATCATCGCCATCACCAACCAAAAAGGCGGCGTCGGAAAAACCACCACGGCGGTCAATTTGGCGGCCTCCCTGGCGGTGACTGAACAACAGACCCTGTTGATCGATTGCGATCCCCAGGCCAATGCCACCACCGGTTTGGGGATTGATAAGGGCGGCATCCAACACTCGCTCTACCACGGCCTCGGCGATACGGTGAAAGCCGATGACCTGATCCTCGACAGTCAGATCGAGACGTTGAAAATCATTCCGGCCCGCACCGAGTTGATCGGTTTCGAAGTGGAGATGGCCACGCACCAAGAGCGCGAGACCCTCTTGCGCCAGATGATAACTACCATCACCGCCCCCTTCGACTACATTATTCTCGACTGCCCGCCTTCGCTCAGCTTGTTGACGGTCAACGCCCTCACCGCCGCCGACGCCATCATCATCCCCTTGCAGTGTGAATTCTACGCCCTGGAAGGCGTGGGGCAATTGCTGGAGACCTACCGCCGCGTGCGCCAGGCCATGAACCCCGCCCTCATGATCAAGGGTATCCTGTTGACCATGTATGACCAACGCACCAACCTATCCCACCAGGTGGCCGCCGAGGCCGAAAAACACTTCAAGGATCTGGTGTTCAAGACCCGCATTCCCCGCAACGTTCGCCTGAGTGAAGCACCCAGTTTCGGCCTGCCGATCCTGTTTTACGACGCCACCTCAAAGGGGGCGGTTAGCTACCTGCAATTGGCAAAAGAGATCTTAAACGGCACCGGCCCAGGCGCGTCTTCGCCCGGTTTACCCATGGAAAATCGATAAGTTATGAAAAAATCGGCTCCAAAAAAGCTCGCTCTCGGTAAAGGGCTCGATGCCCTGATCCCCGACCTGAACGCCTCGGGATTCAGGGAGGGCGCATTTTTCGTCTGCCCCATCGACCGCATTCGCGCCAACCGTTTTCAACCACGACAACATTTCGACGAAACCGAACTCGCCCAATTGGCGGCATCGATCTCACAGCAGGGCATTCTGCAACCCCTGCTGGTACGCAAACATCCCGACGGCTACGAATTAGTGGCCGGCGAACGACGCCTGCGAGCGGCCCGACTGGCCGGTCTCGAGGGGGTGCCGGCCATCGTCAAGGCCATCTCGGATCGCCAAATGTTACAACTGTCGATCGTCGAGAACATCCAGCGCCAGAACCTCAACCCCATCGAAGAGGCCGACGCCTATCATCGCCTGATGAACGAATTCAACCTCACCCAGGATCAGGTGTCCGAGCAGGTGGGCAAGAGCCGCCCCGCCGTGGCCAACCTGCTCCGGCTGCGACAACTGCCCCCCACAGTAAAGCAACACGTGGCCGCCGAGCGCTTGAGCATGGGCCACGCCCGGGCCCTGTTGGGCTTGGCCAACGCCGAACAGCAGGGGGCCATCTGTGACAAGGTGCTCAAAGAGGCCCTTTCGGTGCGCCAAACCGAACAGCTGGTTAAGCGCCTGCGCCAGGCGCCGCCCCCCCGCAGGCCGCAACCTCACGCCGCCTACTTCACAGATCTGGCTGATGAACTTTCGCGGCGCTTCGGCACCCGCGTCAACATCCTTCGCAAAGGCAAACGGGGCAAAGTGCAGATCGAATTTTATTCGGACAAGGATCTTGACCGGCTCATCGAAATGCTCAAAGAGGCATCCCTGGGCCAGAGAGAAATATAAGTTGCGGACGCATTCTTGAATCATGTCGACCCACATCATCGTTGACGGCTACAATTTGATTCGCCACTCCCCGGACCTGGCGCCGCTGGACCGGGAGGACTTGCAGGCCGGACGCGATGCCCTGATCACCATGCTGGCCGAATACAAGCGGGTAAAAAAACACCGCATTACGGTGGTGTTCGACGGGGCCGACACCCCTTCGCTCTATCCCCATCGCGCCAATGTACGGGGGATCTCCGTGCTCTTTTCGGCACGCGGGGAGTTGGCCGACGGCGTTATCAAACGCATGGCCCGCAAGGAGGGTGAACGCGCCCTGGTGGTCAGCAGCGACCGCGAGGTTCAACGGTATAGTCAGCGCCACCGTGCCACGGTGATCGACTCCGGACACTTTGAACAAAAGTTGTTGATGGCCGGCGGCAACGGCCTGGGAGCCGGTCATGACGGGGACGAAACGGGCTGGCAGGCCACCACCCGCAAAAAAGGACCCAGCCGCCGCACGCCCAAGCGAAAACGGCGCCATTTGCGAAAGATGCGCAAGCTGTGAGCGTGGGGAATTCAGATCAACTGGAAACCGGGAGAAGGCCCTGTGAAAACCGGTCGGCCATGATCGGAGAACAACCATGAAACTGTGCGTGATCGATGGACAGGGCGGTGGGTTCGGCCGCCACATTATCAACCAGTTGCGCGACGGGTTTGCCCCTGAGCTGGAGATCGTGGCCCTGGGCACCAATGCCATCGCCACCGCTCAGATGCTCAAGGCGGGGGCCAACCGCGGCGCCTCGGGGGAAAACGCCATTGTCCACTCGGCCCCCAAGGTCGATGCCATTTTGGGCCCCATCGGCATTGTTATCCCCTACGCCATGATGGGCGAAGTGACCCCCAGGATGGCCGCCGCCGTGGCCGACAGCCCCGCTCGCAAGTTCCTGATCCCGCTCTCGCAGGAAAACATCACCATCGCCGGATTGCAGGCGCTGCCCCTGCCAAGATTGGTGGAAACCATGATAACCGAAGCGTTACGTCCATTTTTAAGAAGCCTTGCAGCGGGATAGGCAAAAGCCTGTTCCCATGGCCGGTGGTGAAGTTTGAAATCGTGCAAGGCTTTGATGTCTACTTGCAAATCAAAATAGATGAATCGACAGAGGTGCCCGATGTGCGAAGCCAATGCCTATTTAATCGAAGACGGAAAAGAGGTGCTTGTCCTCGAGTCGGTGGACAAGGTCGAGCCCGAAGGGGAAGGTTTGAAACTCACCAGTATTTTCGGGGAGCAGAAATTTGTAGCGGCCCAAATCGCAGCCCTCTCCCTGGTCGACCATAAAGTGTTCCTGAAGAAGTTGTCAGCCTAGTGCGCATCACCCTTGCCGAAACGGCCGGTTTTTGTATGGGGGTGCGCCGGGCCGTGGAGCTGGTGCTGGATGCCCCGAAACAACACCCCGAACCGATCTATACCTATGGGCCCCTGATCCATAACCCCCAGGTGCTGGCCTTTCTCGAGGAAAAGGGCATTCAGCCGTTAAAAGAGATCCCGGCCAGGGGCGCGGGCACGGTCCTGATCCGGGCCCATGGCGTTCCCCCGCGGTCGATTCAGGCCCTCAGGGACGCCGGATTCGAGGTGATCGACGCTACCTGCCCACGGGTGATCCGGGTGCAATCGATCATCAAACGGCACGCCCGCACCGGCCACACCACCATCATCGTGGGCGACTGCGACCATCCCGAAGTGGTCGGGTTACTCGGCCACGCTGGTCCCCACGGGGTGGTTGTGCCCGATTTCGAGGCCCTGACCGCCCTGCCCGCCTTCGAAAAAGCGGTGATTGTGGCCCAGACCACCCAGAACCGGGACCTTTACGACCGCGTCAAGCGCTGGATCGAGCGCCACCACCCCGGCTACCTCGTCTTCGATACCATCTGCGATTCGACCGAGAAACGTCAGGCCGAAGCCAAACGCCTGTCGGACATGGCCGATGCCGTGGTGGTTGTGGGCGGGCGCAACAGCGGTAATACCCAGCGCCTGGCGCAAATCGCCCAACAATCCGGCAAGCCCACCTATCACGTGGAGACCGACAGCGAACTGCGACCCGAGATGTTGGTCGGTATCGAACACCTCGGCATCACCGCCGGCGCCTCCACTCCCACTTGGGTCATCAACCGCGTCTATCGTCGCATCGATAACCTGCTGGTAGGTGAAAAGATATCGGCCAACCGCATATTGTACATCCTGCGCCGGGCACTGCTTCTGACCAACATCTATGTGGCCGCTGGGGCGGGATGTCTGACAGACGCCTGCATGCGCCTGCTGGGCCTCGGTTTCGAAAAACGCCTACCCTTTGCCACCGTGGCCGCGCTCTACGTGCTCTCCATGCATATGATCAACAACCTCATTCAGTCCCGGTCAGAGCGTTTCAACGACCCGGGACGCGCCTATTTTTACCGTCAGTACCGCATGCCGCTGACCGTGTTGGCAATCGCCGCCGGGGCTGGCGGCATTGTTACCGCCGCCGCCTTGGGCCCGGAGCCTTTCATCCTGCTGCTGGGCATGAGCGCTTTGGGGCTGATCTACAACCTGCGACTGGTTCCCGGCCAGGGACTATTCAACCGTTACCGGCGCCTGCGCGACCTGCCGGGCGCCAAAACCATCCTCATCTCCCTGGCCTGGGGCGTGGCGGCGGCGGTGCTACCGGCCCTGGCCGTCGGTTCCATCGCCCCGCATCGGTTGGCGGTGGTCTTCGGGTGGTGCACCGGGCTGGTTTTCGCGCGCACCGCCTTTTTCGATATCCTCGATATCCAGGGCGATCGCATGCTAGGCAAGGAGACCATTCCGCTGGTTTTTGGTGAAGCCACTACCGTGCGGTATTTAAAGCGCCTGTTGCTGCTGCTGCCGGTGCTGCTTGTGGTCGCCGTCAGCGTCGGTTGGATTCCGGGCCTGGGGGTGATGTTGTCAGTGTGCCCCCTTCTGCTCTTCGTGCTCATCCGGGTCTATGAGAAAAAGCGCATTTTCCCGGGCACGCGTCTCGAATTCATGGTAGAATCGACTTTTATTCTGGCCGGTTTGCTGTCGTTCGTATGGGGAGTCTTAACGTGAGGGTTCTGGCGGTAACCTCTTTTGGATTAACTTTCGCTGTTGGACGTTCAGTGTTCACTTTTGAAAGTTCCATGGAAACACTAACAACCACCCACCATCCCGATAATGGCACGTAAAAACCCATCAAACATGCCTGACTTTTCAAACGATCCCATCCCCATTGAGGTCACTGACACTCTCGATCTGCACACCTTTCGGCCGGCAGAGGTCTCCGACCTGCTCGATGACTATATCGAAGTGTGCCGGACTAAGGGGTTCAAGACCGTTCGCATCATCCACGGCAAGGGGCGCGGCGCCCTGAAAAAGGGGGTTCTCGCCAAGCTCAGCCGTCATCCCGAGGTGGTCGAATACCACGATGCCCCGCACCAAAGCGGCGGCTGGGGGGCCACCGAAGTGCTCCTTAAACAAACGCCGTGACCGATCCCCACCACACCGCTCCACCCCCGCCGGTGCTTGAACGGCGCGCCGTCCGGGGCTGGGTCATTTACGACTGGGCAAACTCGGCTTTTACCACCACGGTGATGGCCGGCTTTTTCCCCATTTTTTTCAAAGGTTACTGGAGCTACGGCGTGAATGCCAACCTCAGCACGGCCCGCCTGGGAATCGCCAACGCCCTGGCGGGGCTGATCATCGCGCTGCTGGCGCCGGTGCTGGGCGCCATGGCCGACAGCGCCGGCCTCCGCAAGCGGTTGTTGATATTTTTCGCCTACCTGGGCGTCATCACTACCGCGGCCCTTTTTTTGATCCAGCAGGGTCAGTGGCTGCTGGCGGCGGCTTGCTACGTGCTGGCCACCGTCGGCTTTTCCGGCGGCAATATCTTCTACGACGCCCTGCTGGCCCACATTGCCCCGGCCAATCGCATTCACGTCGTGTCGGGCATGGGCTTCGCCTTCGGGTATCTGGGCGGCGGCCTGCTGCTGTTGTTCAATGTGGTCATGACCCTCTCACCCCACAGTTTCGGGCTGCCCGATGCCCAAACCGCCGTGCGCTGGTCGTTTTTAACGGTCGCTTTGTGGTGGGGGCTCTTTAGTGTGCTGACGATCCTGTGGGTGCCGCCCGATCCCAAACCACTCCGGCCGGCCGCCCTGGCGGCCACCATCAAAGACGGGTTGCAGCGCGTGGCTGCCACGCTCACCAATCTTCGCCGTCAAAAAACGATCCTCTTTTTTCTGATCGGCTACTGGTTTTACATCGACGGCGTCGATACAATCATCCGCATGGCCGTCGACTATGGCCTGGCGCTGGGCTTTCACTCCAACGACCTCATCGTGGCCTTGTTAGTGGTGCAGTTTGTGGGATTTCCCGCCGCCCTGGTCTTTGGCCGCGTGGGGCAACGCTGGGGCGCGCTGCGGGCCGTCTATGCGGCCATCGTCATCTACATGGCGGTGACGGTTTGGGGCGTGATGATCGACAAAAAAATCGAGTTTTACATCCTGGCGGTGGCCATCGGCCTGGTTCAGGGCGGCGTTCAGGCCCTCAGCCGCTCTTATTATGCCGGTTTGGTGCCCAAAGAGCAGAGCGCGGCCTATTTCGGCCTCTACAATATGCTGGGCAAGTTTGCCGTCATCATCGGTCCGGTGCTCATGGGCGCGGTAGGTTTGGCGGCCCGAGCCATCATGATGCCCACCGATGCGACCACCGTTCAGATGGAAGCCGTGGGCAGGGCCGCTTCGCGCTGGAGCATGGCCTCTATTCTGCTGTTATTTGTGGCGGGAATCATTTTTCTTCGCCTATCGCAAAAGGCATCGAGCAATGCTGACAAGCAATGAAAAGGATAACGGGCCGCAAGCCATCGCTTGGCATCCCTGATCACTACTTTTGCCACCGCACCAAGTCGCCTGCCCGGTTTGAAAAGACCCAATCCACCCCCCGCGCCGCTTCCCGGTAGAGAACATTTTTTGAATCCACGAACCCGGTACCGATCCGCTGTCCGGCCCGGTGGTGCCGGCTGATGTGTCGACGGGAAAGCAAAATCTGGCTGGCGCTCAGCCCGCCGCAACCGCGGTCCAGCGCCCAGCGGCTGCTGGTGCGCACATCCCAGCCGGCGATGGGTAGCAGGGCAGCGGCCGGCAGGAATGACATCTGGTCAAGCAGGGCCGTGTCGAAAGACATGAGGTGAAAATCGCGCCCCGCTGTCAAGGCTGTCAATCGCTCGGCCAGCACCTCGATTCTGCCGTGACCGCAGGGATCCTCTTTCAACTCCATCATCAAGTGCAGATGAGTTCCGAAGTGCTCCAACACCTCCTGCAAGGTTGGTATCCAGGGGTGAAGCGCCCGCAAATGCCCTGCAGTAAGATCACCAATGCGTGCCGGGGACCCTGCCAGGCGGACAAGATCCGCATCGTGAAATACCACGGGCACATGGTCAGCGCTCCAGCGGATGTCGAACTCGATCCCCCAGGCCCCCGCCTCTGAAGCCGCATGAAAGGCGGGCAGCGTGTTTTCCAACACCCGCCGGTTGTCGTGCACACCCCGGTGCGCGATCACCCGAACCCGCTTCAACCGCCTTGGGTCGGGCTTTGGGCGCGGACGCATGTCGAGCACACGTTCGGCGAATGCCTGAATTTGGTCTTGTTTGATCCCCATGGGCTCTCGGCCATTCGCATTTATCGCAAAGGAGATCTTTGCTTAGGAGATTGCTTCGTCAGTGTGTTCCTCGCAATGGCGGAACAGTGGCTGTCATTGAAAGGGGCGCCAGCAATGCTGTTTACCCGCCGGCCTTGTGGCGGGCAATCCCCGAGGCCCCTAACTTGTCATTGCGAGCGAGTGCAGCGAGCGCGGCAATCTCAGCGGTACTTCGGGGATTGCCGTGTCACTTCGTTCCTCGCAATGACGGAATAGCGGCCGCGGTCACATCGCCTTTCGGCAACGCGTCATCAGCTCCGCGGCGGTTTGATCCTGAGCGAATCTGGACAACCGTTCCAGCGCGCTGCTGTAATCACCCACATTCATCAGGCTGATGGCCAGGCAGATGGCCAGTTGAACTTCGTCCGGAAACCGCTCCACGCCCCGGGTCAGAATTTGGATCGAGCCGGAATATTCGCCTGCTTTCTGCCGCCCGATGCCAAGCCCCAAGTAGGCCCGTGCATTGTCGTGGTACTGCAGCGACCGTTGGTAGAGCGATTCGGCACAGGCCTCCTTACGATCAATGTCAACGATGCCGGCATAATCGCCGTGGTCGAAGGTCATGGCCAGGCGCGACAGGAAATCGGCCTGCAACGCTTTGAGTTCAGGTGCATCGGCCAGCTCGATGGCCTCCACATAGTCGGCCAGATGGCGGTAAAAGGTTTGGCGCAAATGGTCACCAAAGGCCGTTACCATGGCATGCTCCAGAACGGCGTCGGTCTCGAAGTAAGCGATGCCCTCCATGGGCTGGAGCCAAATGTCATCACTTTGTCCCGAGCGTTTGAGATACGCTTCGTAGAGCCGCGTACCCGGAAAAATATCGAGCATGTAAAAAATGGCCGTAAGCGGTTTGAGCCGGTCCATCAGCGTCACCGTCTCGCCGATGGTCTCCCAGCTCTCGCCCGGACTGCCGTAGATGAAATAGGCCCGGGCCAAGATCCCGTGGGCCACGGTCAACCGGAAAGCCTCGGCGGCCTGGGCGGGATCCATGCGTTTGTTGAGCCGGTCGCGGATCTCCGCCGAGCCGCTCTCCACACCGTAGCTGATCTGAATACAGCCGGCCCGGCGCATCCAGTAGAGCAGCTCCGCGTCCACGCTGTCCACCCGGCAGATGGCATTCCAGGTGATACCCAACTGAAGATCGGTTAGCTTGCGACACACTGCCAACGCCAGGGATCTGCGCAGGGTGAAGGTGTCGTCGCTGACGTAGAAAAAACGCATCCCCTTGTCATGCAAGCGTTTGATCTGGGTTACGAAATAGTCCGCTGAATGAAAACGTACCCGGCGCTGCCAGAACCGGGGAGATCCGCAAAAGGCACAGTTTTCAGGGCAGCCCCGGCTCAGGGCCAGGTGCTGGAAGGTGAAATATTGGGCCGGGTCGGGCAACGAATCAAGCTCCGGCAGCGGATCGGCCTGGCCACCGTCGTGAATGTTGCCATGGTTGCGATAAGCCAGCCCTTTAATTTTCATCAAGCCCGGGCGATCGTCCGTTTCGAGAGATCTGATTAGCGCCGGCAGCGCCACCTCCCCCTCGCCCTGCACCACAAAATCCACATCCACGAAGTGGTTGAGCAGGTGGCGCCATAAAAAGGTAGCCCCCACCCCGCCCAGTACTGTCACGGTTGCCGGATCAAGGCGCTTGGCGATGGCGGCTATCTCGACCCCTTCCTGGCGATTGGCGTTGAGTATGGAGATACCCACCAGTTGCGGCCGTTCCCGCTCCAGCGCGGCTTTGATACCGCCTGGTCGTTCGCTCAGATTATAGCCATTCCAGATCGCCACCTCGTGCCCCGCTTCCTTGAGCACCGCGCCGATCGTATACAGGCCCATGGGTACCACCTGCACATCCTCCCAGTGGACGCGGGGGCTTATGCAACGGGGATAGATGAGAACGATCTTCACGGCTACTCCGGCACGGGGTCATTGACATTGGCATCGATAGCCTTTGATGGGAAAGTATAGCATTGCGCCGGAGGGTTGTCAGGGGGGAATGGGTAAACGGGTGGGGGCGCGGGGCTGCACCAGGCCGGATAAAAAACGCGCCGGAGCGCCCTGCCCACCCAAAGAGGCCCATCGTCCCCGGCGTGCCCGCTAGCGGGCGCGCCAGGTTGATGGCCAACATCATCGGGGGATTATTTCATCTCCAGCCTCAGGTTCGCATCACTCTCTTCCAGGTAGGGCTGATCCCGGTCGATCACCGGCACCAGCGAGGCTTCTTCGGGCACGCCCTCGATCCTGAAACTGCCGTCGGCGGCCGAGTAGGCACCCAGCTCGGCGTAGGGCAGTCCCTCGATCACCACCCTGACCCTGGGCACGCCGGGCTCGTCCGCATCGCGAACCCCGTTGCCGTTTCGATCGTCGAACACCACCCCCGTCGAGCGCTGGTAGCGCACCAAGCCGATATCGAGGATGTAGGTCTGCCCGTCGCCTACCACCACCGTACGCACGGCGTCATCGGTCACGTATAGTCCTTCGGGCAGGTCGGTCAGATCGATGCGCACCTGATAGACCCCCGGAACCAGATCTTCGAAGCTGAAGGTGCCCGTATTGTCCGTATCAAGGGCCCGGTTCTCATCGAGGATAACGCGGATTCGCGGCACCGCGCGGTCGCCGGGACCCTTTCGCCCGTCGCCGTCGGCATCCACAAACAAGGTACCCTTAATCCGCGCCCCTATGCCCAGGATGGCCACATCGCGCGTGGTATCGCGGCACAGGTCATCACCCGCGGCGGCCACGTTCTGGTAACGGCTGCCGAACGCCTTGTCGGCCAAGTTGACCCGGAAAGTGATCACCGCCTGCTGACCGTCGACAAGGCGCCCTAACGTCCAGGCCAGGTCGCGCCCGTTGACACGCGGCTCCTGGGGTATGCCATCGATTCGCGAGCTGCCGGCGATGTAACGCGCCCCGCGCGGCAGGGTGTCTTGAACCTGCATGTCGTTGAAATCGCGACAACGCTCATCATCGGTCAGTGTCCCTGTATCACGGCCATTGTTGACGGTGATGATGTAGGCCACCCGGTCACCCGGGTAACTGCGTTCGCGGTCGACCAGGAACAGGTCCACGCCGCGCACATGATCACGATCACTGACGAACCCCTCCAGGGCCATATCGGCCGGTCGCGTCCCGGCGCCCTGCAGCAACGCGGTGGTGAAGGTCGAGAGATGGTCGGCCAGACGCCGCGCCTGTTCGCCTCGGGCCGCAGGCAGCACCGCCGCCAGGGCGGCCACGGTGGTGCCGACGTCATCGGCCGTGAACATGTAGCGCGTGGTGCGCACGCCCACCGGGTACACCGTCCGCTCCTCATCGCCGTAGCGGCGCGTGTCGAGGCGGGAGAGTTCGGGCCTCAGAGCGCCAGCGTTGACCTGGTACTCCTGATCCTCTTCGGCCAGGTAGCTGTGCAGGCGTTTGGACCAGAATCGGCGATCAAAGTCATCGGCCAGATCCAGCGCCCGTTGCATGTCACCGGCCGTGGCCGCCGCATAGATGGGTGCCGCCTGACTGGCCAGGCTTTGGCGCTGGTTGGCCACTGCGATCAGCCAATCACCCTCGGGAGCCGTGGCCTTTAACCGCTCAGCCAGTGCGCGGGCCCGGCTATTGGTTGCGTCGTCGATTGCCTCAACCACGGCAACCGCCTCAAGGGCCGCCAGCAGTGCCAGATAATCGGCTTCGCCGGCCGCATCGGCCAAGGGCTCGAGGCCCAGCACCTGACTTGCGCTGTCCATGGCCACCCGCCAACCGGCGGGCAGTGGATCGCTAGCGCCCAGGGCTTTGTCGACAAAGCTCACCGCCTCAGCCAGGCTCAGGGCCGTTACCGCGCCCAGAAAACGGTCCAGCGGGATATTTGGCTTCTGTGCCAGATAGGCGCTCTGCGCCAACATGGTTTGCGCCAGCCCCTGGGTGGAAACGCGGTGATCAACACCGGTCACATCCCAGCCGCCGGCCAATCCCTGTCGGAAATCGGGACGGCCCGTGGCAAAAGGTACGCTGATGGGCTTGACCGGCGGCGGCTGATCGAGGCCCGCCTGCCCGGCCAGTTCGGCCAGTTCGGCATCGCTGATCGTAAGCGGCACGCCGTTTTGCGATTGCATGGTCACCCGCATCAGGCTGCCGCGGCCGATTTCAGCCAGCTCGGTAGCGGTGCGCCCCAGTTGCGAGGGCAGGCCCACGAAGGCGTTGTCGGTGCGTTTGGCCACCCGCGCCAGTTGCGGGGCCGCCGTGATCATCTGGGCGACGGCCTGCATGCTTTGGGCGGTATCGAAAGGTGCGCGTGCGCCCAGTTTGCCCACCCGCTCGGGCTCCAGGTAGATCGGCGTGCGCGGCGCAAACCGATCGACCCGGTAGTCGATGGTATCGGCCAGAGCCTGCAGTTTGTCCGCCTCGAGCGGCGTGAAATTCATGGTGATCTCACTGGCCAGTACCGGCGCCAGTGGACGGCCGCCCAGGCCGGTATCAATGGTGGCATCGCGATATCGACGGCTGGGCACCGGCATGAAACGACGCAGGTTGCCGTCCGCGGCCGCTCCCTCACCAATGAACGTGGCTTGAGGATCATCCACCAGCACGCCACGGTCGGCGCCGGCCTGCAAACCGCCTTGAACCGCCACACTCTCCATAAATCGCGCCACCCGGTCGAGCAGCGCCTTTTGCTCCTCACTGCCGCGGTGCAGAGCCAGGTGTCCCAGGCCGCCCACCACCGCCGCCAGATCCATGGGTGTGTAGCGACCGGTCATGAACCAGTCGGCCGTGGGCCGATAAAGCCCGCGCGCCTCATCCCACAGCCTGGCATCCATCCACCCCGCCACCCGCTCAGCACTGGCCAGTCCGCCTTGGTGGGTCACCAGCGCCCGCACAGCACAGGCAGCGGCGGTCAGCGTTTTGGCACCGCCCTTGGGGTCATGGCTTTCAAGATCATACTCGGCGTGGACGTACCCCTCTTCGGCTACCAGCTTTTCAGCGATCAAGGCCGTGTGGGCGGCCAGCAGACGGCCGGCTTCGGCCGCCTGCCCCAGGTCGCCATGTTCGCCGGCTAAAGCAGCCAGGGCCAGGGATACGGCCATGGCGTCCACCGCACTCAGCTTGCCGTCTTGAGCAAAACTGCCCAGCTCTTGATCGTAATGGGTCAGCAGTGCCTGCCAGACGCTATTGGCCATTTTAGCGCTACCGGCGACACCGGCCGCGCGGGCATCCAGCGCACCCTTGAGTAGCAAAGCGGCCCCATAGAGCGTGGGCGGATCTTCGTCGGCCACAAACTCTTTCTCGTTCTCATTGCTGCGGCGGTAACCAGCCCGCAGCTCACCCTCGCCTGCCGGCAGCAGACTTGTGTTGAATACATTCACCGCCATGGCCATCTGACGCGCCATCAGCAACCCCACCAAACGTTCGCCGGGATAAACGCTGTTGCGATAGTGCTCAAACACCCCGGCCTGGGCCGAAAGCGTGCTGCCGATGGTGGCCGGTGTGACCGACCGGTCAGCGTCGAGCCGGTTCCAGGCATCGCCTTCCGAGGCCACCGGTGTGCCGCCCGAATAGGCATATAGCAGCGGAAACAGCACCGGTACACGATCCAAACCCGCCTGGGTTGCCAGTTCCGCCAATTGTTCATTGCTCAGTCCAAGCCCGATACCCAGGCCGGACTGCATGGTCAGGGCGCCGATATTGAACCTTGCCAGCGTCTCGGCAAGCTCGGCAAGGCGCACATAGCGGCGCGAAATCAAACTTTTGGAATCGGGGTCCATCCCTTCACTCACAAACTTGCCTTCGGTCTGTCGGGCGAACCGCGCCAATTGATCGGCCGCCAGCATGCCCGGCGTGGTCTCGAACCACAACGGCACGTCCACCGGAATGATCTCGGGGATTTCCGGCAGCACCTGGCTTTCCTTTACCAGCTCGATACAGCACTCCCCTAATCCGGGTCCCGGTGGTCCGGGTGGTCCCGGGGGCGATAACGGAACTACTGTTACCTCTTCGGCACAGGCGGTCTCGCAGCTTCCGTCATCGGTGACCAAGAGATCGATGGTGATCTGACCGTTGAGGTTTCCGGGTGGTGTCCACGAGGCGCTGGTATTGCCATCGTTGTCAAGTGTGCCATTAGTCGGGTTGAATGAGCCCTGGCCATCCCAGTTGTACTGGTAGGGTCCCTGACCGCCGAAAATTCTTGCCGAGATATCGTTGGGTTGTCCGGCAATGGCCTGACCGGGAAAGTTCAACTCGCACTGGGGACAAGGCACATCAAAGTCCAGATTGGCGGCGTTGTTTTCGCCGTCGCACTCGCATATCCCGTTAAGGGGGTCCACCCGGCCCATGATCTGATGCGCGCCGCAGAGCAGCTCGCTAAGCGCGATCTCGACTGTGGTGGTGCCATCGGGCGGCACCTCGATGGTTGTGCTGCTCTGGCCAACAGCATCACCCAGAATCTCAACCATGGCACCCGCCGGGGTGCTGCCGCAACCAATGTTGCGCAGGGTGACTTCCACCAGACTGTCCGCGCAGTTACTCTCGATCATTTGCATCTGCTCAATGATCAGGTCGGGAAAGTCGATCGGGGTCGGTTGGGTGCAGAACGTGTTATCCGTGCCGTCACATTCACAGACCTCATCGTCCGGTTCTACCTCGATCTCTAAGCTGACCACACAATCCTCAGAACCGGTGCAGATGTTCAGGGGTAAAATCTCCGCCGGCAGAGTAAAGGTCTGTTCATCGCCGCCGCCGTCTATACTCACCCCGGTAAGGGTACGATCCCAGGAAGTCAGCAAAGCCCCGTCACATTGGTCTCCGGAATAGAGCCGGAAGCGCACGGTAACATCGCCAACATAGGTGTCGGAGCCGTCCAGGTCTGAATCGCAGCCATTGTTTATGAGGGTGATATCACCTTCTACACGGAGCATGCCGTCATCCTCGCACAGCAGGTCCATCGTGTCGGCAACCAACTCCAGCTCGGGGAAGTTGATGGCTATGGGCGCGGTGGTATAAGTATTGTCAGTGCCATCGCACTCGCAGACTTGATCGTCATAATCGGCTTCGATCGTGATTGAAACCTGGCAGCCCTGAGATTCCTCGCAGATGTTGCCGTCGTAAACGGTTGCAGCGACCACGATGCTCTGAGATCCACCACCGGCGGGGATATCCACGCCACTCAACGTCTCTGTCCACTGCTGCAGAGGCGTGGTGCCGTCGGCGGCTAACAGGGTGAAGCGCACGTTGACATCCTCGTCCAAGCTATCACCGCAACCGTTGTTGGTCAGCGTGATCTCACCCTCCACCCGGTACTGGTTGTCATCCTCGCATACCACGACCAGCACATCGGCGGTCACCTCAATGTCCGGAATGTTGATAGACACTACCGCCGCATCGGTGTTGTTATTGCCGTCACACTCGCAGATCACCTCGCTCGGGTCCACCTCGGCCTGCACCGTCACTTCACAGCCATCAGCTTCTGTACAAAGGTTGATGTCGATCGTCTCCGACAACGTCAACGCCGTGCCTACCGCCGCCTGCACCGTCCAGCTGTGCAGCACGCCTCCGGCGTCACTGACCGTCATCAATATATCCACCGGACCGGTGATGCCCTCATCGCCGCAGCCGTCGTTGCTCACCGTTACCGTGCCGCCAAAGGTTACGCTGCCGTCGCCCGCGCACTCAATCTCGGGTGCCACCGCCACCGTCAGATCCGGTACCTCAATGGGTACTACCGTCGAATCGGTATTGTTGGTGCCATCGCACTCGCAGATCGCGTCTTCCGGATCCACCTCTGCCTGCACCGTCAACTGACAGCCGTCGGCCTCGGTGCAAAGGTTGAGGTCTATCGTTTCCGACAACGTCAACGCCGTACCTATCGCCGCCTGCACCGTCCAGCTGTGCAGCACGCCTCCGGCGTCACTGACCGTCAGCAATACATCCACCGGGCCGGTGATGCCCTCGTCACCGCAGCCGTCGTTGCTCAACGTCAGCGTACCGCCAAAGGTCACGCTGCCGTCGGCCGCGCACTCGATCTCAGGCTCTACCGCCACCGTCAGATCCGGTACCAAAACGGGTACTAACACCGAATCGGTGTTGTTGGCACCGTCGCACTCGCAGATCGCATCGTCCGGGTCCACCTCGGCCTGCACCGTCACTTCACAGCCGTCGGCCTCCGTGCAAAGATTGATGTCGATCGTCTCCGATAGGGTCAACGCCTGTCCCACAAGCGCTTGAACCGTAAACGAGCGAAGCTCGCCTGCTGTGTCACTGACCGTTAGCAACACATCCACCGGGCCGGTGATGCCCTCATCGCCGCAACCGGCGTTGTTCACCGTCACCGTTCCGCCAATCGTAACGCTGCCGTCGGCGGCGCACTCGATCTCGGGCGCCACCGCCACCGTCAGATCCGGAACCTCAACGGGCACCGCCACCGAATCGGTGTTGTTGGTGCCGTCGCACTCGCAGATCGCATCGTTCGGGTCCACCTCGGCCTGAACCGTCACCTGACAGCCGTCGGCCTCCGTGCACAGATTGATGTCGATGGTCTCGGATAAATCCAGCGCCGTGCCTACTTCCGCCTGCACCGTCCAGCTGTGCAAGTCTCCGGCGGCGTCACTGACCGTCAGCAACACATCCACCGGGCCGGTGATGCCCTCATCGCCGCAGCCGTCGTTGCGCACCGTCACCGTGCCGCCAAAGGTCACGCTGCCGTCGGCTGCGCACTCGATCTCAGGCACCACCGCTACCGTTAAGTCCGGGATCTCGATGGGAAGATCCACCGGCGAGCTCAGGTTGTTGTCTCCATCGCACTCGCAAATGACGTTGTCAGGATCCACCTCGGCCTGCACCGTCACAAGACAGCCGTCGGCCGCCGTGCACAGGTTGATGTCTATGGTTTCTGACAGACCCAGCGCCGCGCCTACTTCCGCCTGCACCGTCCAGCTGTACAGTTCCCCGGCGGCGTCACTGACCGTCAGCAACACATCCACCGGACCGGTGATGCCTTCAGCACCGCATCCGTCGTTGCTCACCGTCAGCGTACCGCCAAAGGTCACGCTGCCGTCGGCCGCGCACTCGATCTCAGGTGCTACCTCAACGGCCAGGTCCGGCAGCTCGATGGGCACATCCACCGGCTCGCTCAGGTTGTTCTCCCCGTCGCACTCGCAAATCGCATCACCGGGGTCCACCTCGGCCTGCACTGTCACCTGACAACCGTCAGCCTCGGTGCACAGGTTGACGTCGATCGTCTCGGACAAGTCAAACGCTGCGCCTACTGGCACAAGCACATCCCAACTGTGAAGCTCGCCGCCGGCGTCTGAAACCGTGATCGTGACCGGTACATCACCTTCGATGCCCTCATCACCGCAACCGGTATTGCTCACCGTTACTGTGCCGCCAAGGGTCACGCTGCCGTCGGCCGCGCACTCGATCTCAGGTGCTACCTCAACGGTCAGGTCCGGCAGTTCGATGGACACATCCACCGGCTCGCTCAGGTTGTTGTCGCCGTCGCACTCGCAGATCGCATCATCGGGGTCCACCTCGGCCTGCACTGTCACCTGACAGCCGTCGGCCTCCGTGCACAGATTGATGTCGATGGTCTCGAACAGATCCAGCGCCGTGCCTACTTCCGCCTGCACCGTCCAGCTGTGCAAGTCTCCGGCGGCGTCACTGACCGTCAGCAACACATCCACCGGGCCGGTGATGCCCTCATCGCCGCAGCCCTCGTTACTCACCGTCACCGTACCGCCAAAGGTCACACTGCCGTCGGCCGCGCACGCGATCTCCGGTGCAACAACTACCGTTAAGTCCGGGATCTCAATGGGCACATCCACCGGTTCGCTCTGGTTGTTGTCGCCGTCGCACTCGCAAATCGTACCATCCGGATCCACCTCGGCCTGCACCGTCACCTGACAGCCGTCGGCCTCCGCGCACAGGTTGCCCACTATCGTCTCTTCCAGAACGATTGACCCGCTGCCATCGGCCCCTACTTCCACCGCCAACTCCAAGGTTTGCGAAGACCCCCCGGCGCCACTTATCGTCAGCGCCACCGGCACCGTAGCGCCAAGGCCTTCAGTGCCGCAACCTTCGTTGGTCACCGTTACCGTGGCGCCCAGCGTATAACTACCATCAGCGTCGCACACTATAGTCGGGTCCACCGTCACCGTTAAGTCCGGAATTACAACATCAATAGCCACTGGATCGCTCAAATTGTTGTCGCCGTCGCACTCGCAGATCACATCATCCGGATCCACCTCGGCCTGCACCGTCATTAGACAGCTGTCGGCCGTCGTGCACAGATTGATGTCGATGGTCTCTGACAGATCCAGCACCGTCCCCACTGGCGCCAGTACATCCCAGGAGTAAAGCTCGCCACCAGCGTCTGTTACCGTGATCGTGACTGGCACATCACCGGTGATGCCCTCATCGCCGCAACCGATATTGCTAACCGTCACCGTGCCGCCAAAGGTCACGCTGCCGTCGCCCGCGCACACGATCTCAGGCACTACCGCCACCGTCAGATCCGGTATTTCAATGGGTACGCCATCGGCGCAATAGTCGTTGTTGTCACCATCGCACTCGCAGATCTGGTTGGTGTGATCCAGTTCGATATTAACGGACACATCGCTGCAGGCGTTCTCGGTGCAGAGATTGGTCGCGATATCCTGGGCTATATCAAATTGCGCGCTGCCCCCGGCGGGGATATTCACACCGGTCAACGTGGTCTCCCATTGAGACAGCACGCTGCCACCACATCCCGTGCCGTCATAGAGGGTCAGGCGAACCGGAATCGATGCGGTTGCGTCAACGCAGCCGTCGTTGGCCACGGTGATGAAGCCCGACACGCGCCCGCCGCCATCGTCAACACAGCTGATAGCCAGGGTGTCCGTGTCCACTCTGAGATCTACAATGGGGACCGTGTAGGTCTCTTCAAAGCTGTTATTGGTTTCGTCGCACTCGCAGATATCGTCGTCGGCATCCACTGTAGCGTTGATGACCAGTTGGCAGGGGTCGCAATCCAGGCCCGGATCGGTAATATCTATAGTCACGGTGGTGGAGGCCCCCGCGGCCAGGGTACCGGTGAAGATTCCGCTGCCACTCCAGAGAGTGGTGGTGCCGTCACCCACATCCACGCCGACGGTAAATGCGCCGGTGGCATCGCCATCATCCTGATTCTCAACAGTGACGGTTATGGAACCGCCAAAATCGCCATCGCTGCCCGCAGTGCTGCAATCGATGTCGGTCACGATGTCGCTGACCACCAGATCGGGTATCTCCAGAATGGCGCTGTCCGTAGCGGCGCTGCCGGGCGGCCCCTCGCAATCGTAATCGGTGGTGTTGGGATCGCCGTCGGTGGCCTCATCTCCCGCGCCGCAGCCCCAGAAAGCGGTAACGCTGTTTTGACGCATGGCGGCCGCGCAATTATCCTGCGTATCCGGATTTAGAACTCCCGTAATAGTAAGCACGGCGGACTCGCCCGGTTCCAGGTTGTTGAACTCCCAGCCCCACTGTTGCGGGTCACCGTTTAATTGCGTGGCCGGCGGCGTAGAAGTTACATAGTCGATCCACTCACCCAGCGTATCTTCCACCCGCACCACCTGGGCGTTGCCCAAGTCGGTGTCGGTATCGGTGATGTTGGTAACCGTAATGGTCCAGGTTTGCCCGCTGGAATCGCCGCACGCCACCTGACTTGTGGCCGGCTCCTTGGTGATCTCCAGCACGGGATAAATGGCGTCGATGGTGAAAGAATCTTCGTTACTGTATTGGGTGTCGCCGCAACAATCGTAGTAGTTGATGGTAAAATTGATGGCCGCCGGTTCGTAGCAGGTGGATTGCAGATCGAAGATGATCGTGGCGGTTTCACCGGCCCCGATGAGATCGCAGAGGTTGCTGGCCGTATCGGCGGTGTCGTAAAAGATATAGTTGCCGCCAACCAGGGCCGGATCGGTTGTGTTGACGCCGCCATCCGGGCAGGTCACCGAAGTGGTGCCAGGGATATAGCTCAGCCCGTAGGGCAACGTCATGACCAGATCGAGGAAAGAGACATCAGTATCGCCATCGTTGGTGACGGTGACGGTAACGGTCGTGCTATCGTTACAGGCGTCGATCTCCTCGGTATCAATGTCTAATGATAACTGCAGATCCGGTTCCAGGGTAGAGGTGTGGGAGTCGCTCACGCCATCTTCGTCGAGGCAGGCGTATGGTACATCCTCATCGTCAACGGGATGGGTGCATGAGTTCCCGTCAACCAGGCCGCAACCCCAGTAGGCCGTAGCCGTATTGATGAGACCGGGGTCACACGCGAGGGGATCGTCGGTTGTGCCTTCCAGGTTGAGCGTGACCGTCTGGCCGTCGGCCATGTTGGTGATTTCCCACCACACTTCCTGTGGTCCTGGAGGCGGTGTGCCGTCATTGGTGCAGCCGCCGTCCGCGGGTCCTCCGGCACCTGCAGAGGTGCCGGTAATCGTAAAAAACTCGCCCACCTCGTCTCGCACCCAAACGACCGGCAGCGCGTAACCGCTGTTGTTGGTCACCCGGATCTCCCAGGCGACATCCTCTCCGCAATCGAGCACTTCGCCCTCCGGCGGGGTAATGCGCACCTTCTCCATGGAAAGCTCGGGCGGGTCAATAGTGACCCGGAAATTACTGGGGTTTGAAACCTCGTCCGCACCGCAGGGGTTGTTGTAATTGACCGTGGTCGTCACATTGCCTTCGGAAAAATTGCAGAGTATGAAAACGTCATAGGTGATGACGATCTCCTCCCCCGTGGCGATGCTGGCCAGGGTCGGTATTTGGTCCTGCGTCCATACCATGGGTGAAGTCGCGGGCACAGGGTCGTCGGCCGGGGTGCCGTCCACCTCGGTTGAGCCCGGTATGTAGACCATGCCGTCGGCAAGGGTCTGGGTGACCTCCAGGTTGTAGAGGGTGATGACGCCCGAGTTTCGGATGGTGATGCTGCCCTCGTTGATCGAACAAGGCTGCATGGGCGTGGGAAAGTAGCTGGTGACCACCAGCTGGCCCTCGGGCACCTCCACGGTGGCTGTATCTTCCACCGGCGGCGGGCAATCAATATCATCCCAGCCAATCGGTTCTGAGGGAGGCGAATCATCGCACCCGAAGGAGGTGCGCACCAGGTTGGTCAGGTCCTCGCAGTTGTCCTCATCCACGGTGAGGTCGGCCGTCAGGGTGATGGTACACACTTCGGCGGGCTGCATCTGGTCGATGACGAAGGAAAAGCCGTTTATGTCGCCGCCAAGATGGTCTGTGTCTGGATTGGGTTCTGTCGAAACACCCCCTTTGTCACAGTCCACCGTGGCGCCGACAAACGCCAAACCATCGCCGAGGATGTCATCCACCCACACGTTGTTGGCCGGCCCCTGACCCGGGCTGGTGACGTAGATGGTCCACTGCACCTGGTCGGAGGTGGCGTAGATCACCTCCGGGTTCTTCTCCACGATTACCCGGCTCTCTAAGAAAAGCGTGGGCGTGTAATTGAACGTGGCACTGCACTCCTGGTCCACGGTGTCGTCGGCGGCGCACTGGTCGTCGTAGTAGAGAACGGCGGGAAAACCGGTCCCTCGATCGCAGCGCTTGCGGAGGGTGGCTTCGATAACGCTCGTGGTTTCCGTTTCGGCGAAGTTGTCGCCATAGTCGAATACGACGGGGTTGCTGTCGAGGTCGGGCTCGGATTCAGGCTGAACGCCGGTGATGCTGATGATCTGGATGACGTAGTAATTATCATTAGGCAGCTGCAGCTCCACGTCGTAGGGTATGCCGATGTCGGAGGTGCGCTCGACGGTTATGGTGACAGGGAACTCATCGCAGGTGGTCATCAAGTCCGGGAATCCGGAGATGCTCAGAGACATGCTCGGCGGCTGGATTTCGGGCTGCACCGTTTCGGAAAGCCGCCCGCCGCAGCCCACTCCTAGGTCGCCCACATCGAGATACGACCAGTCAAAAAAGCTGTACCGACCGCCGCAGGCAGGATTGGGATCTGAATCGTCGGTAAGCGCCAGGGTGTAGGTGATGGTTAGCGCGGTACTTTGGAGCGATTGTTCCGGACAACTGGAGAAATCGAGCACGAGGGTGTTATCCGGGAGGCCGCCGGGGGTGTTGTCGATTAAACTGTAACAGGTGACAGCACCGCCATTCAGGGTGACCTCCAGGGAACCTTCCACATAAACCTGCTGGTTGGCGGCCTCTTCCGTAAAGGTAAGGTCGCTCAGCACGATCGTGGTAGTGTCGGAGAACTGGTAGGTATTAGTGTAGGTGAACGTGTCGCACGTCTGAACCGGCGACGGCTCAACGGTCTTGTCCACCGTAATAACTTCATCGGTGTCGCCGCACTCGATGGCTGTGGTGGCCGAGGCTGAAGCACTGCGCGGGCAGCCGCAGCAGTCGATCACTTCGGCTTCTACAGTGTTGACGATCAGCTGACCGCAATATTCGAAACAATTCTCCAAGTCAATGCCTGGGATTTGCAGCACCACATCGGTTTCAAAATGGGTGTTGATAGCTGGATCGAAGCTCCAGGAGATGGTGTTGTTTTCCGGGTCGTAAACACCTCCGCCAAAATCGATCACTTCAAAACCATCAGGCAGGGTGTCGGTAATTTCAACCTCACCGGTGGTACCGTCGCCACAGGTAATATGTCCGGAGTAGTCCACCTCAATGTGGTATGTAAGTTCACTTCCAGCCTCTACTAAGGACGGCGCTGTTTTAGTAACGCTGAGCGATGGGGTGTCCGTCGGCCCGGTGTAGTTGATCAGGGTGACGGGTGGCTGAAAATAGTTGCCGCACTCGTCGTAGTAGTCCGGTATGAAGATGAAGGAACCCGAGCCGGGACCGGCGCAAATGTCGTCGTAGCGAAGATCGTAGGTAATGGTAAGGGATTCGCCGGGTACCAGCGGCGGGATATCCGTGAAGCAACCGGAGCCTGGATCGTAACCGATGCCGGCTGGCTGGATATTTTCGATGGTAAAACCGCTGTCGGCAATGTTGTTGCAGACCGCCCAGTTGCTGCCGGCGCCCTCGGGACCGTAGGCGGTGCCGTCACCATTGTTGGTGACGGTGATCGTATGCGATGTGGGGTTTTCGCAGTACACGAACTGAAGATCGTCAATGTCCAGCGCGAGGTCAGGTGTGGTGCGAATCAGCTCCACCGAGGCCAGGGCCGAGCCGCCGTAAACAGCCGTGTCAGCGCAGGTTTCGCCCCCGTCGCAGCCCCAGCTGGCATCGGCCCTGTTATCGAGGCCTTCACAGGCGATCACCGTGGCTGAAATGTTGATCTGCACGGATTGGCCCGGCGCTAAAAGATCCAAACCGGGCACCTCAACCGTGCTCCAGGTAGTATTTTGCCCACTGTTGACCCCGGCCGGAGAGGAAGAGGCGTAGGCGAGGCCAGCGCCGAGCACATCCTCGACCGCGATATTTCCAATGTCGCCCAGGCCGGTGTTGGTGATCGTCAAGGTCCAGGTGACCGTGTCCCCGATGCCGGCGGCTTGTTGGACGGGTGTCTTGGAAATGACGAGATCGCCGGGCAGCACTTCGATGGAGATGACGTCATTGTCACTCTCCTGGACGCCGCCGCAATCTTCGTAGTCGATGATGACCTCGCTGGATCCCGAAACAGCATTGCAGGAGGTCGTAAGCGTATACTCGATAGTCAAGGTTTCATCCGGACCAATCGGGTAGCCCGGGTCCCAGTTCCATTGCGGGGCGCTGGGGGTTCCGCCGGGCTCTATAGTTGTGGTGGTGCCGTCTGGATAGGTCACCGTGGTCGAACCAGGCACGTAGCTGAAATTGGCGTTGGGTAGGGTGTCGGTGACGGTGGTAAGGAAGGCACCTTCGTCGCCAGTGTTGGTAATGGCCAGGGTGTAGGTGGCTTCTCCACACAGGGAGATGGACTCCGGCCCTGTTTTTTCGACGGTCAGATTGGGATCGCCGGCCCTTACGGTGAAGTCCGTGCTGAACGTCTGCGGCGTTACAGGTATGCCGTTAACGGTGTAATTAACCACCACGCTGTTGGTGTTGGCGCTGCCTTGCGCTTGACAGTCGGTAATGAGATCGAAACTGATGGTCAATGTTTCGCCGTCCGGCAGCTGGTATGAGCCGCCCAAAAGGGCATCGATATCCCAGGTCAGATTCAATCCCGCCTGGGAGGGATCGGCACTGGAGGAGCTGCCATCGTGGCCCGAAACCACTGAACTTCCCGCCACATACGAAAACCCGGTCGCAGGGATGGTGTTGATCACCACGATGTCAGCCGCTGAAGACCCGTCGCCACTGTTATTGGTGATGGTGATGGTGACTGTACCGCTGCCGAGACGGTTGAAGTCCGGCCCGGTCACCTGGGCCGCCGCTATGGCGGAAAAGAAGGCGGCCTGCAGCAGGATGATCGCAATGGTCCAGAAAACCAGCTTGACACGTGGTGAAGAACCCATATTTAACCCTTGCCCCTTCTCTTTCGTTTCTCTTCCGAACCGGCTATGCGGTCCGTCGTCCTACCGACCAAAAATGCACGGCAATGCCGTTTATTCGAGGCGTTCAACGCTGACGTCAATCTCCAGGAAACCCTCCTGGGGCATCGCACTGATCAGAAAAAGCACTTCGGCCCGCTCACCCTCCAAAAGATTCACCAGCTCCGATGTATCACCCGTGTAGACAAGCGGTTCCTCGAGCACGCGGGTGTTGAGCGCCACCACGTACTGACCCGACTCGAGGCCGGGATAAAGGGTTTCACCATCTTGATTGGTGAGCTGCTGGATTCCCGGCGGCACCAGGATAAACTCGATGCCTTCCAGGGGCTCATCAGCGGCGTTGCGCAGGCCGTTGCCGTCAGCATCCAGGTAGGCCTTGGCTCTGATTTCGCCCAGCCACTCCATATCCCCGGCGCCCAGCATAACGATGGCACAATCCTGGCCGCGCACGGTGTTGCCGCCGCCGTCGCGGGCCGTGGCTTCGGCGCAGTTTTCGTTACGACCCGGGCTGGCATTGGTTCCCACCACCACGCTGTAGTGCAGCATGACCAGCTGCCCGGCCGTAAGATTGCCCAGGTCCACCTCAACAGTGTGGCTACCGATTCTCCTGAAAGGCACCTGCCGGCCGTCCACGGCCATCTGGTTCACCTCGAAGCCCTGGGGCAACCGATCGACCATCCTGGTGCCAAAAAGCGCCCCGGCGCCCGTGTTTTCCACCTCCACGCGGTAGGTTAAAATACCACCGATGCGCGCATCGCGTTTGAGGGCCCGCTTGGTAACCCTCAACCCTTCAGGCTCTACCGGCACGAATCCCATGATGGCCGTGACCGTGTTGGAGACCACCGGCCCGGGCAGTTGCCGGGCCTCGAGGGTGGCATTGTTGGAAATCGAGGCACCCTGCCGGATGAATTCATCCACTCGGGTGACGATTTCAAAACGGATTGATTGTTCGCGCCCCATATCGTTGAAGCTCCAGCGGTGGCGTCCGTCGACAATAGCCGGTGTCTGACCGCTGGTGTCGCTGACATAAGTCAGCCGGCTGTCGAGCCGGTCGGTGATGACGATGTCGGTG
Organism: uncultured delta proteobacterium; assembly: GCA_963783425.1. GTDB lineage: Bacteria > Desulfobacterota > Desulfobacteria > Desulfobacterales > QNYZ01 > CAWANO01. The sequence goes on along the minus strand of CAWANO010000001.1, from coordinate 694,091 downwards.
AGGTTTGGGTGGTTTTCGTTGGTCACCTCTATCGCGTACACCTGAGTCATGCCAGGCGTCAGCGCGCTCTGAGACTGGCGCTTTTCGATACTCACCTCGACTTCGCTCACCACCAGTTCCAGCGTCAACCGTTGTTCGTCGTCGCAGCCCGCGCCCCTGACCCGCACCGGGTAGGCGCCAGCGGGGATGTTATTACCCACCTTGACATCGAGTCTGGCATCGCTGTTATTTTCACCTTCGAGGTTCAGTTCGGTCTGGCCCAGCCGGGCATAGATCCTGTCGGGGTTGTTGAGGCGGTTGAACTGGCTTTGGCTGACGCCGGTGACATCCTCGACTAGACGCGAACTCCCCCCCTCATCGATGTCGATGGCCACCGGACCGAAACATGCCCCGCTGAAAACGGCGTAGATCCTGGTCCGAACCGCTTCGCCCACTTCGACCTCTCTGCTGTCATGGTCGATGTAGAGTCGGAAGCTGCCCTCCTCGGGGGGTTGCGGGGGTTCGGGGGGCTGGGGGGGCTCACCTCTTTGTTCTACCAACAGGGTAACCCGAACCGTACGGCGGTCCTGACCGTCATCCCCGGTTATGGTGAGAGTATAGGTACCGGCCGGGGTGGCCTCGGTGGTGCTGACCTGCAGGCGGCTGCTGTCGGCACCCGAGGGCGACAACCTGTCAGGATTGAAGGAGGCGTTAGCGCCGGCTGGAAGCCCCGTGACCGAAAGTGCTACAGTGCCCTCGAAGTTGTCCTCGAATTGGGACGCTACGGTATAGACCGCTTCATCGCCGGCGATCACGCTCTGTTGCTGGGGGGAGGCCGTCAAATCGAAGGTGCCGGGTTCAGGTTGCGACTCCCCGATAATAAGCGTCACCGTGCAATTGTCGGAAGACTCACCTTCAGAGGCGGTTATAACCAAACGGTATGTGCCAATATTGGCAAAGGGACCGGCGGTACAGGTCATTGTCGTGGTTTGGCCAGGGCTTCCCGGCTCCCGGGGTTCAAACTCGCAGCCAACGCCGGTTATCTGCGGCGAAACGCTCATGATCGCCTGTTCATCAATGTCGCTGACACCAATCGAAAACGAAGCTGACTCTCCGGGGCTGATGGCCTGCTGGGGCGGCTGGCAACTGTCGATGATAACACCGAAGGCGGGTTGCACGGCCAACACCAGCAACAGCGCCACACCCATTACCCCCGTTAAGGTCCGAGCAACTGACCTGCGTCTCATTATCGTCCTCCGTGGTTTCTCGTCCACTGTGCTCAGTCTCCCTAAGATTTGGAACCGTTATGGGTTCTTTTGATTGCCCGGATGAACAGGGCCAAGCCCGAGGCTGAAACTTCAGTACGCTGCTGAAACCCATTACAGCAAGTTTTGTACCGATAATGATTTTGCTGGTTATATAACTGTTATTATTGAGTATTACCGAAACGATTAGGAATCTGCAGATGGACAATATGTATGGTTTTTCCTTCACTCTTTTGACCCGTTTACCCAGGCGCTGGCACCAGGATTTAAAAGAAAATGCAATATTTTAAATGAATTATGAGGTTACAGGCGGGTTGGATGCAGGTGGGGGAAATTTCATACAGCGGATTCAATATTTTAAACCCGCTGATGTCAGTGCGGCCTGAATTCAATGGATTCCCGATCAAGCCCGGCACGACGGTCGTGAGATGCAGGAACGACGGTTGTGGGGCACCGGGATGACGTCACGGGCTTGTCACGCTAACCCCGTTTTCCGTCACTGCGGCCCCCTTTTCGTCACTCCAGCGAAAACTGGAGTTCAGGTGAATGAAATAAGCCAACCCCTGGCGTCCCGCCGTGGCGGGTCAGCAATCTGCTGAAAGTGCTGGCCAACCCCGCCATGGTGGGGCCAACGGCCACTTCAGGCAAGGCCTTTCAGGGTGCTTTTTATAGCCGGATGCTACCCGGCGCAGGATATCGCCGACAAATTACCTATAATCCCGAAAACGCATGGTTCTATAAGTCATGGAAAAGATATCATGAGGTTTTCAGGTCAATCTTCAAAATCCCCCTCCGGCCCCTTGTCCGACGAGATCGACGCGCCCTTTTCGTGAATCCCGGCTTCGTTCCACTCGGCCGGATCTTCGATGCGGCTGCCCTTGGGGCCGGGGTCATGGGTCCCGTTTTTGAGAATCGACTCGACCACCAGCGGGGCTGTGTCGGCGCAATTGAACACGCTGGTCAGCATATTGTAAGCGAAATCCTCCACGCGCCTGGCCATGCGCCGGCGGATCTCGGCGGGCTGGCCCATCAACTTGTTTTCGAAAGGCAGGTTGAGTTTTTTGAAATTGCCGCCCTTGAGATCATTCTTGCCGGCATAGGCCAGCATCTCGGCCCACATCTCCTCGGTGACGCCCTCCCCTTCGACCTTGATGAAGTTGCCATCACTATCGAGCGCGGCATTGCCGTAGTCATTGACTTTAAGGCCCCAGGAGATCATCTGCAGGGCCGTGGCCACGTTGGCCTTGGTGGTGCGGGTCTGGGCGGCGATGTCGCGCAGGCGGTCGGAACTGTTGCCGGAGGTGCCGTGCTGGGCACCGGAAACCTTGTAGGCAGCGAGGGCGTCGTGCACGTCGCGTGTTAGATCCACCTGAATGCCGGTACCGTCGGCCTCAATACCGTGGGTGGTGCCGTTGTTGAGCGCGATCCAGTCCGGAAAGATGTCGTGGGCATTGAGTCCCTGAACCAGAAAAAGGGCCTCTTCCACGGTGGAGAGTCCCTGCTTGCCCTTGATCTCCCCGATTTCGGTTTCGTAGCCGGCCCACTGCGGCACCAAACGGTAAAGCCCCAGGCTGGCCAGCAGGTTTTGGTCATCGGGCATGTGCGAGGCGTCGATGGCGATGGAGGTGATGCCCGCCTCGAACACGGTGGGTATCTCGATCTTTGCGGGATCGATATCCTCAGGGGATTTGATGCCGTAGTGATCGGCGTGGATCGCTACCGGAACGGTGATGCCCAGCTCGTTGCAGATCGAGTCCACATAGCGGGCGATGTTCCAGTAGTTGACGGCGCAATAGGCGTTGGCGCCGCCTTCCGAGCGGGCGATCTCGATCATCAGGGCGGCATTGGCCCGCTGGGCCGCCGCCAGCACGCCGCGAATGACAAACTGGCTGCGGCCATTGGCGGCCATGGCGATGGCGCTCCCTTTTTCCAGCATGGCCCGGTCGATATATTTGCCGCTGACCAGAAGGGCTCTGGAGTTGGGAAAGAGCTTGCGGACATTGGGGGGGCGGCCGATCTCGACCGCCTTCAGAAAATCACTGTTGTAGTTGCTGCTGACCGTCATAAAAACCTCCTTGATGCGATCAAATCAATGCGCCTGTTGCAGGTCGCTGGTGACAGAAGAAATGAAACGGCGACTTGAAAATAATGCCGACTTGGTTAAAAGTACGGAATTTGATACGATTTTTCAAGGCCCTTTGCATCTGGTCCGTTAGGAGCGGACCACGGTCCCGGCGCAGACCATGATAGGCCGATTCGGTATGGCTGTTCGGACGGCCGCTATCGGCAGGGGCCGAGTAAAACCCTACAGGGAGTCGATCCATGGCCATTATCGATGGTATCCACAAAGCCCGTGACTTTCTGCAAGACGGCATGTGGCGGGTTTCGCCCAATACCCTGAGCCGCCCCCAGGCGGTCTTGCTGCGGCCATTGCGCATTGCGGCCATTGCCGGGGCCAAGTTCAGTCGCGACGACTGCCCGCTGCAGGCGTCGGCGCTGACCTTCTATTCGCTGCTTTCCATCGTACCCGTGGCGGCCATGGCCTTTGCGGTGGCCAAGGGCTTCGGATTCCAGAACAACCTCGAAGTCACCTTGCTGGAACGGTTTCCGGCCCAACAGGAGATTCTGGGATATGTTTTCACTTTTGCCAAGGCCATGCTGGACAACACCCGCGGAGGCTTGATCGCCGGGGTGAGCGTGGTGGTATTGCTGTGGTCGGTAATTAAGGTATTGAGCCGCATCGAGGAGTCCTTCAACGATATTTGGGAGATTGACACCGCCCGCACCTTGATGCGCCGCTTCACCGATTACCTCTCCATCGTGCTCATCGCGCCGATCCTATTTCTGATGGCCTCTAGCGCCAACGTCTACATCGCCACCCAGGTGGCCTACATTACCGAAAGAATCACCCTGCTCGGCAAACTCAGCCCGCTGATATTCTTCGCCCTCAATCTGCTGCCGTATGCCTTGATCTGGCTCATGTTCACGATCATGTACCTGATCATGCCCAACGCAAAAGTGCGCGTCTGGCCCGCCCTTGTGGCGGGCGTGGTGGGCGGAACCAGCTTTCTGGTTACCCAATGGGCCTATATCCATTTTCAAATCGGCATCACCCGCTCCAATGCCATCTACGGTAGCTTCGCGGCCCTGCCCCTTTTCCTGGTTTGGCTTCAGCTAAGCTGGCTGATCGTGCTGCTGGGGGCTGAAATCGCCTATGCCATCCAGCACATCGACGGTTATGACCATTTTGGCCGAACAGGCAAAATCAGCCACAACCGGCACCAGCAGGCGGCCCTTCAAATCGCGCACCTGCTGATCAAACGCTTTGCCAGAGGCCAGCCCGCCGCTACAGCCGCGCAGGTGGCCGAAATGCTAAAACTGCCGCTAGAGTTGATCCACAAAGCTATCGACGATCTGGTGGAGAGCGGCCTGCTCTCGGTCACGACCCACGACGACGACACGCAAGCGGCCTACCAGCCGGCCCAGGACCCGGAACGATTCACCCTGCAGTTCGTGATGGAGGCGATCGACAACTGCGGCCGCAATGACATCCCCGTGGGCGATGACCCCGGGGCCCAAAAGGTGTCGGCCGCCATGGCGCGATTAAAGCACACCCTGGCCGCGCAACCGGAAAACAGGCTCTTGAAGGAGATTTGAGAGTGACGTAATTTGTTCATTGGGATTCACCCCGCCGGACGCCGGATCAAGGGGCGCTTTACGGGGCACGTAAACCTTTACAGGGGCTAATCGATGGATTCGCTTGCATCTCGGCACGGCTGGTAAAGAACAGGCTGAGTGATTTCGATAACCTCAAAATTGAACGGCAAGAGATGAAAATCGAACGATTCGAAGATACCGATGCCTGGCAGCTGGCGCGCGATTTGGCCCGCTACCTTTACGACCTGACCAGAAAAGTGAAATTTGCCCGCGATTTGGGGCTAAAGCGGCAAATTCGGCACGCCGCCGGCGCCACCATGCACAACATCGCCCAGGGGTTCGACGCCGGCAGCGACTCGGAGTATGTCCGTTTTCTCAGACGCGCGAAACGCGCCTGCACCGAGGTTCAAAGTGAACTCTACATCGCTTTGGACCAAAAATACATCAGCGTGTCCGATTTCGTTACCATCCACAATCATGCCGGACGCACCCGTGCCACCATCGGCGTGCTCATCAGGGAGTTGTTGAACCATGCCCAAGAGGCCACCCAGAAAGAAAAAATCGAACCCTGAAACGGCTATCGGCCTCAAGGAGCCCCATGACACGTCATCACTATGATTTAATCCTCTTTGATATCGGCGGTGTGCTCATCGAGGTGGCCGGCGTCGAACGAATGCTGCGGTGGGCGCCCTACCTGGATACGGCCGAGGTGATGTGGCACCAATGGCTCAACTCATCGGTGGTGCGCGCGTTTGAAAGCGGTCGCACCACCCCGCAAACCTTCGCCCGCCAGATGATCGATGAGTTCCGGCTGCCGGTTTCGGCCGATCGTTTTCTGGAGGAGTTCCAGCGTTGGCCGGTGGGGTTGTTCGCCGGGGCGCAGGCGCTGCTTGAACGGCTTTCGGCGATCCACACCCTGGGGGTGCTCTCCAACACCAACCACATCCACTGGGAGCTGTTCGAAACAAAAATGACCTTTCTCGATTTTTTCCGTTACCGCTTTGCCTCCCACCTGACCGGCCATCTGAAGCCAGATCTTGAAGCATATCGCCAGGTGGCCTTTGCGGCGGGTCTCGAACCGGCGCGGATTCTCTTTCTGGACGACAATCAGGCCAATGTAGACGGCGCCAGAGAGGCCGGCCTGGAAGCCTATAGGGTATATGGGGTAACCGAATCCAGGGCGCGACTGACCGCTTTGGGCCTGTTGCAGGGGTAAACAGCGGGGAGTGGCTGTCGCCTTGAATTGGCGTTCTGGTGGGACGCCCGGCAGGTGCTGCCGGGGCCGGGCCTCACGGGGCCGGCCCATCAACAAAAACCGATTAAAAGTACACGATTTACTGTTTTCCGGGCGAACGGATGATATTGCGTCTCATTAAATGGGTTGCCGTGGCCGTCTTGCTGGTGGTTTTGACCGGCTTCAGCGCCTACTTCACCCTCTACCTTCTGATCGGCAAGGAAAAGCGGGTGGTGGTGCCAGATCTCACCGGCCAGGAAGTTCTGGCGGCGCTCGAGCAGCTGACATCACTGGATCTTGACACCCGCGTGGCCGGGTCCCAATTCAGCGACACCCTGCCACCCCACCACGTGATCCACCACCTGCCGCCAGCCGGCACCGAGATCAAGGCGGGGCGTGCCGTGCGTCTGGTCATCTCCAGTGGGCCGCAACAGGTCACGGTGCCCGACCTGATCGGCCTCACCCTGGAAGGCGCCCGTAGCGTGCTTCGGCAAAACAGGATGTGCCCGGGCCACACAGCTGAGGTTTACGACCGCAAGCGCCCCCCCGGACAAATCAAGGCACAGCAGCCCGCCTCCGGCGCTTCGGTGACGCGCGGCGAATGTGTCGATCTTCTGGTCAGCCGCGGCCAGCGGCCCCAATATCGCGCCATGCCGGCTCTGGTCGGTCGCGAAATCTCCGAGGTCTCCAAAAAAATCCAGGCGGCCAATCTGCGCATCGGCAGCCTTACCCAACGCTGGGACCCGGCACGGCCGCCCGATACAGTCATGGTTCAGTATCCGCCGGCCGGTATGCGCGTGACAACCAACACGGCAGTCGATCTGATGCTCAACCGGTCACCAGGATCGCCCAAAACCGACTTATTGACCGACCGTTCTCCGCCTGTTCGCCTAGTGCGCCACCAAACCGCCGTCGGGCTGCGCGACCGGCATCTGCGCGTCACTCTGGAACAGGGCCTCATCGAGCAGACCCTGTTTGATCAAATGGTTGCACCGGGCCGGGAGGTGTGGCTGCTGATACCGGATTGGCAAGACGCCCACCTGAGGGTCTACGAAGACCAGCAATTGATGAGCGTTCGATAGTTAAAAAAAGCGGGGCCCGCGCGAGGAGCATGGCGGCCAGGTGACCGTTCTTGATCTGGTCCCCCAAATGACCGCCCGAAAAGTGCGCTCGGAAAACAGCGCCTTTCTACCTCGATCGGAAAAAGCGGTCACGAGCTAACGCGGAGGTTAAGCTGGTCGAAAACATCCCCTATATTGTTGATCAAAAAAAGCCGCATTAGCGCCACCGCGGTTTGCGGTGTGGCCTTGACGGTAATTCGTTCCGGATCGCGTAAAAACCGGGTCACCGCCTCCAGCGCTTCGAGCACGGGTGCGGCGGCGTCATCACCGCTACGCTGGTTCAGGTCGGCCAACAACGCATCCACATATTGCCCGCTGGAAATACCGGCTTGCCGAGCCTGGTGGTCGATGAGATTTCTGGCCAGGCTTTTGTCCTGGTAATCGGCCTCAAGGCCGGCTAGGCTGATTAGCGAAAAGGCGCCCAGCGCGGCGAAGGGGCTTTCGCGATAGTCATGCGCCAGAAACGGGGCCAGGTTGAAGTTGTGCAGCGCCAGATCGAGCTGCAACCGGCCCATGCGCGGCTCGGACAGTTCACACTGCTTCAACGCAAACTTCCGCTGAGCGGGGTCGTACAGGTAGCGCAGCCTGAGCGACATATCGACGCCGTCATACCCCAGCGACGCCAAAGACTCCTGCCACGGCACCAGCAGCGAGTGGCTGGCGAGCAAACGCAACCCCTCCACCCGCAGATCAGCCGCCACGGGAAAATCTTCCTGCAACAAGATATCGTTGACCTGCAACTCACCGATGGTGACGGGATCTTCAATGCCTTTGAACCGCAGCTCCAGGTCGGCCAGGCGTACCGAGGGACTGAGCAGGCCGGTGCTCAGCTTGCCGTAGCTGAGCGATTCGAGCAGATCGGATTCGGCCACCGTCTCCTGCAGCTGCGCGGCAACCCTCTTTTTGCTGATATTCGAAGTTACTAGGTATGCGCCCACCAACCCTATCAGCAGGCCGGCCAGCACCAGTAATATACGCTTGAGCATTGCGGTACAATTCCTTTCAAGGTTTCGGTTACATCACACCTTAGAAGGCGCTTTTATTCAAGGCATGACCTTGCTCACGCCAGCGGCTGATATCCGCCGCAGAGATCAGAATACCCATCCCATTTACCCGATCGGTGGCCATGGCGCAAGGCCGCTGATAATTCCAGCAAAAACCGTCGGCGGGGGATCTCCCTGGCACCCATGCGCATGAGGTGGGCACTGCTAACCTGGCAATCGATCATGGCAAAGCGCCACCGCTGTAACCGGTGCGCCAGGGTCACCAGGGCCACCTTGGAAGCGTTGCTGACCCGCGTAAACATCGATTCACCGAAAAAACAGCGTCCCAGCGAGACCCCGTAGAGCCCCCCCGCTAGCTGATCAGCCTGCCAGGCCTCAACGCTATGGGCAAAGCCGGCCCGGTGCAGGTCACAATAGGCCGCGATCATGTCGGCATCGATCCAGGTGCCGCCGTAGCGCCGCGTGTGGTCGTTGGCGCAGACCGATATGACTTGTTCGAAGGCCTGATCGAAGGTGATCTTAAAACGTTTCTGGCGGATGGTGCGCGCCAGGCGGCGCGAGACGTGCATGTTTCGGGGATAGAGCACCAGGCGCGGGTCGGGCGACCACCACAAGATGGGTTCGCCGGGGTTGTACCAGGGGAAGATACCCTGGGCGTAGGCCAGCAGAAGCCGATCGGTGCTCAGGTCACCGCCCACGGCCAAGAGCCCTTGGGCGCTGGCCAGCTCCGGCGGCGGGAAAACGAGGTCGGTGGCGAGGCGAAAAACAGGCATGCTGAAGGCTTTGGCGTGTCCGGTGCTGCTATCCGGGCCGCACGTCGCTCAATACCGGGCGGTGCGCTTCCGGAATGTCACAGCGGGCGTAGCGCCTACTCAAAATTGAGCACCGGGCGATCGTTTTCGATCGCCACGAACACCACACCACCCTTACCCAGTTCGCTGAACAGGATGCGGTCCGAAAGTTGGTTTTTGATATCGTTCTGAATCACCCGGGCCAGGGGCCGCGCGCCGTAGCGAGGGTCGTGGCCTTTGCGGGCCAGCCAGTGACGCGCCTCGGGCGTCAGCATCAGGGAGATGCGCTTGGGTGCCAACTGTTCGTTGAGTTCATCGATGAACTTGTCCACGATTTTTTCCATGATGGCGTGATCAAGGGAATTGAAGGTGATCATGCCGTCAAGCCGATTGCGAAATTCGGGGCTGAACAGCTTTTCAAGGGCCTGCTTGCCCTTGTCCTTGGTCTCCTGACGGCGGTCGCCAAACCCAATCACGGGGGTCTCCATGTCGCGCGAACCGGCGTTGGAGGTCATCATGATGATGACGTTGCGGAAGTCGGCTTTGCGTCCGTTGTTGTCGGTCAGGGTGGCGTAGTCGAGCACCTGCAGCAGAATGTTGAAAATATCGGGGTGGGCCTTTTCGATTTCGTCGAGCAGCAGCACGCTATGAGGATGCTTGCGGATGCCATCGGTGAGTAGCCCTCCCTGGTCAAAGCCCACATAGCCCGGTGGAGCGCCGATCAGCCGCGCCACGGCGTGCTTTTCCATGTACTCGCTCATGTCAAACCGTAAAAAATGCACATCGAGAATTTGGGCCGTCTGGCGAGCCACCTCGGTTTTGCCCACACCAGTGGGCCCGGTAAAGAGAAATGACCCCACCGGGTGCCCGGGGGTGCCCAGGCCGGCGCGCGACCGTTTGATGGCGGTTACCAGGGCATCGATGGCCTCGTTCTGTCCATAAACCACCGCCTGGAGCTGTTCGGAGAGGCTCTGCAGTTTGAGGCGGTCGTCGGTGGAGACATTGACCGTGGGAATGCGGGCCATTTTGGCCACGATTTTTTCGATGTCCAAAGGATGGATCGTGGTGCGTCGGCTACCACCTGAAATGCGTATATAGGCACCAGCCTCGTCGATGACGTCGATGGCTTTGTCGGGCAAATAGCGGTCGTTGAGGTATTTGGCCGACAGGTCCACAGCCGACTTGAGGGCCGCGTCGGTGTAGCGGATATCGTGATGTGCCTCGTAACGCGCCCGCAGGCCCTTGAGGATCTTGACCGTTTCGGCGGGGGTCGGCTCGTCGATCTCGATTTTTTCGAAACGCCGCGACAGGGCGCGATCCTTCTCAAAATGGTTTTTGTACTCCTCGTGGGTGGTCGAACCGATGCAGCGCAACTCGCCAGTCGAGAGCGCCGGTTTGAGAATGTTGGAGGCGTCCATGCTTCCGCCGCTGGTGGCGCCGGCGCCCACGATGGTGTGGATTTCGTCGATGAACAAGATGGCGTCGTCGCGTTTCATCAAGGCGGCAATGAGACTTTTGAGCCGCTGCTCAAAATCCCCCCGGAACTTGGTACCCGCCAACAAGGCCCCCAGATCGAGCGCGAAGATCCGGAAATCCTTGATCAAGTCGGGCACATCACCGGCGTGTATGCGGGTGGCCAACCCTTCGGCCATGGCGGTTTTGCCCACACCGGGATCGCCCACGAAAACCGGGTTGTTCTTGCGGCGGCGGCACAGCACCTGAACCGTACGCTCAAGCTCGGGCTGGCGGCCGATCAGTGGGTCGAGCTTGTTCTCGGCGGCGCGTTGCACCAGATCCAGGGTGAAGTCGGCCAGCGGATCGGGCTTGGGTTCACCCGCACCCGGCTTGGCTCCCGGATCCGGCGACGGTTTTTCGGATTGATCGGTTCTTTTTTCGATCTGGTGGGAGATGTAATTGAGCACATCCAGCCGGCTGATACCCTGCGACTTGAGCACATACAGGGCGTGGGATTTCTCCTCTTGCATGATCGAGGCCAGAATATCGCTGATGTTCACCTCGTTTTTGTCGGCGCTGCGGGCGTGATTGACGGCCCGTTGGATCACGCGCTGAAAACCGACGGTCTGCTGCAGCACATACTCCTGATCCTCCGGCAGGGATTTAAGCTGCGTCTTCAAAAAAGTTTCAATATCGTGCTTGATCCGGTCGGCATCGCCACCGCATTTTTGGACCACCTCGGTGCCTTCGTCACTGAATAAGATGGCAAACAGGATATGTTCAATGCAGACATATTCGTGGCGGCGCTTCTTGGCCTCGCGCACGGCCAGACCTAAAGTTTCGCCTAAGGTTTTGCTGATCATCGCTCGTCTCTCTCCATGATGCATTTGAGCGGAAAGCCGTACTCCTCGGCCAGACGGTGAACGGTGTCGACCTTGGTCTCGGCAATTTCATATGGATAGACCCCACAAAGGCCGCTCCCTTCATGGTGCACGTTAAGCATGATGCGCGTGGCCTCGGCGACCCCTTTTGCAAACACCACCATCAGGACCTGAACCACAAACTCCATGGTGGTGTAATCGTCGTTGAGCAGCAGCACCCGATACATGGGCGGCTCTTGGACCTCCTCGTCGAGCGAGGTGTCGGTCTCTTCGCTGATCTCATATTCAAGGTCGCTCACGCCACCTACCTTAACACAGTGATGGCCGATCCCGGCAGTCGCCGCCGGCCATTTTGCAATCTAATGATAACCATAAAATGGATTCTTGGCAAAGCGGCCGAGGGCGGCTGGCCCCAGCGGGTGGTGTAGGGTCGTCACAGCGACCGGTGCAAACCAGCGTGGAGGGGAGATTTAGATCAACGACCGCAGCATTTTTTGTACTTCTTACCGCTGCCGCAGGGACAGGGGGCGTTGCGGCCCACTTTCTGCCCGCTTCGCTTAACCGGCTGCTTCTTGGGTGCTTCCGAGCTGTCACCGCCGGAGAAGACCAGTTCCTGCTCCTCGGGCTTCTGTAGCTCGCTGATCTCCTCGGGCCGTTCGATCTGTATCCGGTACAAAATACCCAGGGTCTCTTCGTTGATGCGCGTCATCATATCTGAAAAAAGATCGTAGCCCTCTTTTTTATAAACGATCAATGGATTTTGCTGCGCATAACCCCGCAGACCGATGCCCTCTTTGAGGTGGTCCATGGAGAGCAGGTGGTCTTTCCAGGCGTTGTCCAGCGTTTGCAACATCACCATGCGTTCAATATGGCGAAAATCCTCAGGGCCAATTTCGGCCTCCTTGCGCCTGTAAACCTGCAGCGCCTCCTCGCTGAGCAATTGCGCCAGACCATCGGCCGTCAATCCGTCAAGGGTGTCAGCGTCGAACGATTTCAAGTGAAAATTAAACTGCTTAAAAACCGCCTCACGGAGCCCCTTCAGATCCCACTCTTCGACCGGCACTTTTTCATCGGCAAAGCTTTCGGCGATCTGGTGGCAGGTGTCGTCGATCAGTTCATGAATCATCTCGGATAGATCGACCCCGAAGAGAATCTCGCGCCGCTGCCGGTAAATCACCTCACGCTGCTGGTTCATCACATCATCGTATTCGATGAGTTGCTTGCGGATTTCGAAGTTGTGCCCCTCCACCTTGGTCTGGGCGTTTTCAATGGCCCGGCTGATCAAGTTGTGCTCAATGGGTTCACCCTCTTGCATACCGAGGCGTTCCATCACCCCGGTCATGCGCTCGCCGCCGAATATGCGCAACAGATCGTCTTCCAGGGCCATGTAAAAGCGCGAGGATCCCGGATCGCCCTGGCGCCCCGAACGGCCACGCAGTTGGTTGTCAATGCGTCGACTTTCATGGCGCTCGGTACCCAAAATGTGCAGTCCGCCCACACCGACCACCCCTTCACCGAGCACGATGTCGGTGCCGCGGCCGGCCATGTTGGTCGAGATGGTCACCGACCCGCCCTGGCCTGCCATGGCGACGATCTCGGCCTCTTTCTGGTGGTTTTTGGCGTTGAGCACTTCGTGCGGAATGCCCCGTTTTTTCAACTTCTTGCTCAGCTGCTCGGAGACATCGATGGAGATGGTTCCCACCAGTACCGGCTGTCCCTTGGCGTGCAGGTCTTCGATTTCGTCGAGCACCGCCTCATATTTTTCGCGCTTGGTCTTGTAGATGACATCGGCGAAATCGGTGCGCACCATGGGCTTGTGGGTGGGAATCACGATCACGTCCAGGCCGTAGATCTTTTTGAACTCGGCCGCTTCGGTGTCGGCCGTACCGGTCATGCCGGCCAATTTATCGTACATGCGGAAATAGTTCTGGAAGGTAACCGTGGCCAGGGTCTGGTTCTCATTTTCGATCTTGACGTTTTCCTTGGCTTCCAGGGCCTGATGCAACCCGTCACTGTAGCGCCGGCCCGGCATCAGCCGTCCGGTGAACTCATCGACGATGATCACCTCGCCACCTTGGACGATGTAATCGACATCGCGCTTAAAAAGCGTATGGGCCTTGAGGGCCTGATTGATGTGGTGCAGCAGCTCGATAAATTTGGGGTCGTAGAGGTTGTCGACCTTAAGCAAGCTTTCGGCGTGGGCCACGCCCTCTTCGGTCAGGGTGACCGAACGCGCCTTCTCATCTATGCCGTAATCCTCTTCGGTCTTTAGTCGTGGGGATGATGCCGTTGACCTGGTAGTAGAGATGGGTCGATTTTTCAGCCGGCCCCGAGATGATCAGCGGCGTGCGGGCCTCGTCGATCAGAATGCTGTCCACCTCGTCCACAATGGCGTAGTGCAGCTCACGCTGCACCAGCGATTCGCGGTCGAACTTCATGTTGTCGCGCAGGTAATCGAAGCCAAACTCGTTATTGGTGCCGTAGGTGATATCGGCGCCATAGGCCACTTTACGCTCAACGTCGGTGAGGCCGTGCAGAATAGTGCCCACCTCAAGGCCCAAAAAGCGATAGATCTGTCCCATCCACTCGGTGTCGCGCCTAGCCAGATAGTCGTTGACGGTCACCACATGTACGCCCTTGCCACCCAAAGCGTTTAGGTAAGCGGGCAAGGTGGCCACCAGGGTCTTACCCTCGCCGGTCTTCATCTCGGCGATGTTGCCGTTGTGCAGAACGACGCCGCCCATCATCTGGACGTCAAAGTGGCGCATTTTCACCGTACGCGCAGCAGCCTCTCGCACCACCGCAAAAGCTTCGGGGAGCAGGTCGTCCTGTGGCTCATCCTGGGATAGGCGCTCCCTGAACAACACGGTTTGGTTGCGCAGGGCGGTATCGTCAAGGGCTTTGATGTCCGGCTCCAGGGCGTTGATGCGTTCCACCAGCGGTTGCAGGCGTTTCAGTTCGCGTTCGTTTTTGCTGCCGAAAACCTTGGTCAGCACGTTCATTAACATGTTCGAAACACTCCGTGTTGAGGAAAGACTGGGACCTGACTACTCACCATATATATTCATCGGCATAAATCAACCGAAAATCAGCTGGTGACGATACGGCGGAATGTCAAGGCCGTTTGTGAAACAAGTGCCCCCCAGAGCCTATAACCGGCGGGGCTTGCAAGATCCAGAGCCACCATTTTCGTTGCTGCAAGACTAGGCACCGAAGCTTACTGCGTGGAATTGGGAACGATCAGGGCGTGTTTGGCAAAGGAATGGCGAGCCGTGGCCGAAAAGCGTGGGACTCGAACGGCCCGAAAAGAGACAAACGATGCGTGAGGGTCGCCCGCTTCGAGCGGCAAACCACATAACCGTCGGCGGTGGCCTAGTCGACGAAATAGTCTTTGGGATTGATGTTCTTGCCGTTGAGCTTCACTTCATAGTGCACGTGGGGACCGGTGCTGCGCCCGGTATTTCCCACCAAGGCGATCACATCACCCTTTTTAACGCTGTCGCCCTTATTTTTGAATATTTTACTGGTATGGCCGTAAAGAGTCTCGTAGCCGTAACCGTGATCAATGCTGATGGTTTTGCCTAGACTGCCATTGCGACCGGTAAATGATACCACTCCGTCTGCGGTGGCCACGATGGGCGTACCATGGGACGCGCCGATGTCGTAGCCCTCGTGAAACTCTTTTTGGTCGGAAAACGGCGCTTTACGATAACCGAAGGTGGAGGTCACCCGCCCCACGGTCGGCCGGATCGATGGGGTGCGGGCCAGGATTTCGACTTTCTCCTCAAGCCGTTCCAGCAGCTCCTCGAAACCCTCACCCTGCTGGTCGACGGTCTCTCGCAGGTAGACGGTCAACTGGTTCATCTCCTGAATCAGCCGCTGATGGTTCTGATCAATGTCGATTTTGGCGGTAGAGCTGGTTTTTTCGTGGCCACCAATGCCGTAGCGGGGGTCTTCGGCCTCGGTGTTGCTCATGTTGGCAAAGAGACGAATTTTCTTTTCGATGGCGTTAAGTGCCAGCAATTCATCCTTGAGCAGGTTAATCTCTTTGGCAAATTTCTGGATCTGGGAGCGCTGACTTTTGATCTGATGTTTCTGCTGTTTGATCTGACCTTTAAGAGTAAAGGTGTTTTGCTGAGCAAACGAGAGAAGCTGCTCGTAGTTATTGTGAAACCAAAAAAGGCTGAATGCAACGCAAACAAAAATAACCGCCATTGACGCGATGACCACTTTAAAAAACTGTTTGGTTAAAGTGATCCGTCGCATGGCGGCGTCCTGGTGGTTCACCATCAGAAACGATATTTTATTTTCCATACAGGCCAAACTCCTTGGTTTCGGTAATTTGGACGCGCCCATGGCTGAAAGGACCGCTCAGGCGCCGCGCACTGGTAGCGGGCGAGGCCGAACGCCCGTGGCGGGGCGTTCGGCACGACCGGTCGTCAGCCCATAATGGCCGTTAACTCCCCAGGCTGAACTGGAGCGATTTGAGCGTATTTTTCATCAGCATGGTGATCGTCATGGGGCCAACGCCGCCCGGCACCGGGGTGATGGAACCGGCGATCTCCTTGGCAGCGTCGAAATCGACGTCGCCCCTTAAGATGGCGATCTTCTTGCCGGTCTTTTCGCTGATTTTCTCACCCACCCGGTTGACGCCCACATCGATGACGCAGGCGCCCGGCTTGATCCACTCCGGCTTGACCAGCCCGGGCACGCCGGCGGCCACGATCAGGATGTCGGCCCGCTTGCAGTGTGCCGCCAGATCCTTGGTGCGGGTGTGCACGATCGTCACGGTCGAGTTGGCACCCGGACCCTTTTGGAGCATCATGTTGGCGATGGGTTTGCCGACGATGTTGGAGCGCCCCACCACAACCACTTCGGCGCCGCTGGTCTCCACGCCGGCGCGAACGATCATCTCCTGGATGCCGGCCGGGGTGCAGGGCGGAAATTTGACCTCGTCGCCGCCGATCATCAGACGCCCGACGTTGACCGGATGGAAGCCGTCCACATCCTTGTCCGGATCGATGGCGTTGAGCACCTTCTTGTCGTCGATATGCTTGGGCAGCGGCAACTGCACCAGAATGCCGTTGATGGAATCGTCCTTGTTGTATTTGTCGATCAGCGCCAGCAGATCCTCTTCGGTGATATCAGCGGGCTGGTTGTCCTGGATCTCTTTGAAGCCCACCCGGTGGGCCGTTTTGATCTTCAGGGTCACATAAGAGATGGAGGCTGGGTTCTCACCCACCAGGATCGTCACCAGGCCGGGCACCTTGCCGTGTTTTTCCTTGATCTGTTTAACCTCTTCGGTAATCTCTTCCAGAATTTCTTCCCGGATTTCAGTCCCCTTGATCAACTTTGCCGTCATTCGCGTCTCCTTTCCTGGGGTGAGCCTCCTTCAAAGGCGTTAAAAACCGTCTCTACACTAAAACGTCAGATTTATAGTTTACAAGTCGGCTCGCTGTCAACCCTTGATCCAGCACGGTCGCCGTAAATTGGCACTACCAAAATCACTAAGGATGGGCTAGAGCGGCCAGGGCATCGTATCCAGGCCAGCGATTTCGGCACAGCCAAACATCAGGTTCATGTTCTGCACCGCCTGCCCGGCGGCGCCCTTGACCAAGTTGTCGATGGCCGAAATGATAATTACCCGGCCAGTGCGCGCGTCCACCTTGAGGCCGATGTCGCAGTAATTGGTCCCTTTGACAAACAGCGTGTCGGGCATACGCTGCGGCCCGCAGATGCGCACAAAGGGCTTTTCTCTGTAGTTATCGCCAAGGCAGCGGCGCAACTGCTCTTCGCTTGCCCCCACGGCGATACCGGCATAGGTGGTGGTGAGCATGCCGCGCGTCATCGGCACCAAATGGGGTGTGAAGGTGACCTGAACCTGCCGGCCGGCGTGGGCCGCGAGGCCAGCCTCGATCTCTGGTGTGTGCCGATGGGCGGCCACTTTATAGGCTTTGAACGACTCATGCACATGGCAAAAATGGACGGTCGCCGATAGGCCGCGACCAGCGCCACTCACACCCGATTTGGCGTCGATGATGATTGCGTCATCCTCGACCAGACCGGATTTTAAAAGCGGCGCCAACGGCAGCAGGGCACTGGTGGGGTAGCAGCCAGGGTTGCCCACTAAAACAGTGTCCGCAATGGCCTCGGCATTGAGCTCGCTCAGGCCGTAAACGGCTTGTGACAGCAGGTGACCGGCGCTGTGCGGCTGGTAGTGGGCTTCGTAGGTGGCCTGGTCTTGAAAACGGAAGTCGGCCGAAAGATCTATCACCTTCACTCTGGCTTCCACCAGTTGCGGTACAATCTGCATCGGCACTTTGTGGGGCAGCGCCAGAAAGACCACGTCGGCCGAGGCCGCCAGACGGTCGACATCCAGCGCTTGGCAAACCTGATCGACCCGACCCGCCAGGGCCGGATAGATTGTGCTGAAGGTGTGGCCGGCGAATTGCCGCGAGGTAAGCAGATCCAGCGACACGTTGGGATGACCTGCCAATAATCGTACCAACTCCGCGCCTGCGTAACCCGTAGCGCCCACCACGGCGGCACGAATCATATATCCTCCCCTCTATACTTCGATAAACTCGTAAAAAGTAGCGCGATGGCTAAGTAAAAAGTTTCATATACAAGGCGTAGTGATTTTTCAGGGTCGAGGCCATACATGTAGTATGCCGAGGATCTGAAAAATCACTACAACGCGGTAGGTGGGACTTTTTACGACGCCATCATACTTTGAGCGCTGGCAAATTGCGCTGTTATTTGAGTGCATGCTGTGGCTATCGATTTATCAAAGAGACCCACAAATTTCAAGCAGTTGCTGTTGGGCGATGAGGGATCGGAGGTTTGCGACCGATGGATTCGATGGCCACCTGCACCAATGGAGTCAGCGCGGCTTGTCCTGTCCGCCCTTGGCGTGCTAGAGTGCGGCGTGCCATCGAACAATGCTAACGACCCAAATATGCCGGCAGTCTACCTCTGCCAGATCGGCCCACGGCTTTCCTGCGCGGCCTGTTGCGGCCTTTACAACCTGAAGGAGCCCTCCCGACCCGCGCTGATGCAAATCGTGTCAGAGCGCACCCGTCTGTTTGCCGCCACGGCGCGTGATGTTGACGCCATTCTGGCCTTCAAAACGGTCCAGGAAGCACGGATCGCACCGAAACTGCGATATGCCGGTTTTTACCACTGCTCCTTCGTTGGCCTGATCGGACCCCAAAAAGCAACGGTGGGATGCATGCTTCATCCCCTGGCAGTGGGCAACCAGGCGATCGACTATCGCAGCCTCAGCCACTACGGGGCACTGGCCTGTGGACTCTATTTCTGCCCGGCCACTCGCCACCTTACGCCCACGGTCAAAACAATCCTCAAAACCGGCGCGGTCGATTGGTACGCCTACGGCCTGCTGGTGAGTGAGTACCGCTTGCTCACCAGCGTGTTCGACGAGCTCGCAAACCGCCATGGCATCCACCTGACCGGGCTTGAAAAGCGCTCGCCCCCGCAGGCCGCGGCGGTTGTCAAGATCCTTGAGAACCTAAAACTCAACTGGCCCTATCGCGCCCATAACGGCAGAGCACTATGCCACTACCTCTTCGAAGATGGTCTTTACACCCGCACGCCAGTGGCGTATCCTGGACCACAACCATCTCCGGCTCACGACCGGATCTTTGTGGAGTTGGCTTCGGTTTTCAACTCCCCTGCCGATCAGGTCGCCGCCGAACATCTGATCAACCGCACCATCGCCGACTTGGCGGAAAGCGTGAGCAACCCATGACCAACGACAGCCCCAAGCCCATCGGCCAATGGTTCCAGGAAGGTGTGCGCTGTTTCAAAAAGCCCGATGGCATTGGCGCGGTGAGAGCCTTTCACCAAGTGATCGACATGGATCCCGGGTATCGCCACGACGACGGCGACAACCCCTACTTTTACCTGGGTAAGATTCACGAGGTCGAGGGTGACCTGGAGGAAGCGGTTGTCATGTACAGCCGCGCCCTAGCCGTGGATCCCTGGGACGAGGAGAGCCTCATCGGTCGCGGCGCCTGCTTGACCGTTCTCAATCGCCACGATGATGCCGTGGCCGATTTTAAAAAGGTGCTGGCCATCCCCGCCGGCCATCGCCGCGCACCGGTGGGGCATCTCTACTATGCCATTGCCGAAAACTTCCGCAAACAGCGCCATTGGGAACCAGCCCTTTACTGGAGCGAGAAAGCCCTGGCCGAAGACCCCCAAAACCCCCGCCTGCTCGAGTTGGTTAAAGAGGCCGGCGACCACACCTGAAAAACCGGCCACCCACTGATATGCTGCCTGCAGAACGATGAGTCTCCCGCGACGCCCCCGTCGGAAGCGAGTTTTTCAAGATAGCGGGTCTTACCTGCCGATAGCCCTGACCGTATCTCTATCGGTCAACCCTCTCGATGACATCAAAGCGCCGTAGACCCCAGCGGCAAATTTCCTGTTTACAAATTATCTATATTCAAATAGAATATTATGTTTTATTCAACCGGATTGATCGATTCGATCGGATTGATCGATTCGATGTTTTTACATAAATGAAAAAGGAGTATCTGCAATGGGCAAAAAAATGAAAACCGTCGATGGAAATACCGCCGCGGCCCATGTGGCTTATGCCATGAGTGATGTGGCCGCCATCTATCCCATCACGCCCTCTTCTCCCATCGGTGAAATTTGCGATGAATGGGCGGCCAACGGCCTCAAAAATATCTTTGGTCAAACCATGCTGGTGCGCCAGATGCAATCCGAGGCCGGCGCCGCCGCATCGGTGCACGGCGCTCTGGCCGCCGGTGCCCTGACCACGACCTTTACCGCCTCCCAGGGTCTGTTGCTGATGATCCCCAACATGTACAAAATGTCCGGCGAACTGCTGCCGGGGGTTATTCATGTGACGGCCCGCGCCATTGCCGCCCACGCGCTGTCCATTTTCGGCGACCACCAGGACGTGATGGCCGTGCGCCAGACCGGTTTCGCCCTGCTGGCCTCGGCTTCGGTTCAGGAAGTCATGGACCTGGGCCTGGTGGCCCATCTGGCGGCCATCGAGGCCAGTGTGCCCTTTGTGCATTTTTTTGACGGATTCCGAACCTCCCACGAAATTCAGAAGATTGAGATGATCGACTATGAGGACATGGCAAAATTGGTCAACATGGATGCCGTGGAGGCCTTCCGGGCCCGGGGGGCCAATCCCGAGCGCCCCGAACTTACGAGGCACGGCCCAGAACCCGGACATCTATTTCCAGGGCCGCGAAGCGGCCAATCCCTATTATTGAAAGTGCCCGCTATTGTGATCGACTATATGAAAAAGGTCGGCGACCTGACCGGGCGGCAATACAAGCTGTTCGATTATGTGGGCCACCCCGATGCCGAGCGGGTCATCATCTCCATGGGATCTTCCTGCGAGACCATCGAAGAGACGGTTAACGATCTGGTCAAAGCCAGGCGAAAAGGTCGGCCTGGTCAAAGTGCGGCTCTTTCCGGCCCTTTTCCGCCGAGCACTTGCTGGCGGCCATCCCGAAGACAGCCGCCAAGGTCACCGTGCTCGACCGCACCAAGGAACCGGGCGCCCTGGGCGACCCGCTGTATCTGGATGTCTGCACGGCCTACATGGAGAACGGCGCTCCGGCCAGGCTGCTCAACGGCCGCTATGGACTGGGGTCCAAGGAATTCACCCCCAGCATGGTCAAGGCTGTGTTTGACAATATGGCCGCCGCGACGCCCAAAAATCATTTTACCGTCGGCATCGAGGACGATGTCACCAACACCTCCCTGCCGGTTGAGCCGGGTTTCGACGTCTCCCCCGAAGGCACCGTGCAGTGCAAATTCTGGGGCCTTGGGGCCGACGGCACGGTGGGCGCCAACAAGAGCGCCATCAAGATCATCGGCGACAACACCGATATGTACGCCCAGGCCTATTTCGCCTACGACTCAAAAAAATCGGGCGGCGTGACCATCTCGCATCTGCGTTTCGGCAAAAGACCGATCCAGTCCACCTACTGCATCGATGCGGCCGACTATATCGCCTGTCACAACGCGAGCTACGTCAACATCTACGATGTGCTGGAAGGCATCAAGAGACGGCGGCACCTTCGTGCTCAATTCAGACTGGACCCTGGAGGATATGGAGAGCAAACTGCCCGGCCATGATGCGTCGCAAGCATCGCTCGAGAAAAAGCTTAAATTCTACAATATCGATGCCGTTAAAATCGCCGGTGAAGTGGGGCTTGGGCGGCCGGATCAACATGATCATGCAGACCGCCTTTTTCAAGCTGGCCAATGTCATTCCGGTGGAAGAAGCCATCGCCTATCTGAAGGATCAGATCAAGAAGATGTTCGGCCGCAAGGGTGATAAGATTGTCAACATGAACATCGCCGCCGTGGACAAAACGCCTGGACAACCTGATCCGAGTCGACTATCCCGAGATCCTGGGCCGAGGCCGAGCTGGGCGATGGGAAAGCCGCCGGCGTACCGCATTGGGTGACAGAGCGTGATGCAGCCGATCCTGGCCGCCCAGGGAGACAAGCTGCCGGTCAGCGCCTTCACGCCCGACGGCATCTTTCCCGTGGCCACCACCCAGTACGAAAAACGCGGGGTGGCCATCATGGTGCCCGAGTGGATCATGGAAAACTGCATCCAGTGCAACCAGTGCGCCATGGTCTGCCCCCATGCCGCCATTCGGCCGGTACTCCTGACCGACGAGGAGCTGAAAAAGCGCCGCAAGGCGTTCGAGGCCAAAAAGGCATTGGGCAAAGAACTCAAGCAGTACCAATTCCGCATCCAGGTCAACACGCTTGACTGCATGGGGTGCGGCAACTGTGCCGACATCTGTCCGGCCAAAAAACCGGCCCTGGTCATGAAACCCATCGACACCCAGACCGCCGTCCAGGTGCCCAACCATCAATACGCCGTGAGCCTTCCGGTTCGCGACGACCTGGTCAAGCGCACGACCGTCAAGGGCAGCCAGTTCGTGCAGCCGCTGCTTGAGTTCTCGGGCGCCTGCGCCGGCTGCGGCGAAACGCCCTATGCCAAGCTGCTCACCCAGCTATTCGGCGAACGCATGGTCATCGGCAACGCCACCGGATGTACGTTCCATCTGGGGCGGTTCGGCGCCCTCGGTGCCCTACTGCGTCAACAAGGACGGTTTCGGGCCCACCTGGGGCAATTCCCTGTTTGAGGACCCGGCTGAATTCACCTACGGCATGTTGCTGGGCACACTTCAGCAGCGCCACAAGCTGGCCGATCTGGCTGAACAAGCCCTCGCCAACGGCACTACCCGGCGATGTCAAAGCCGCCCTTGCCGGCTGGCTGGAAAACACGCAAGGACGCGGAGTTGTCCCGCACATATGGCGACCAGCTTAAGGAACTGCTGCCGGCCCACACCGACAACGCCGCTGCTGGCCGAGATTCTGAGCATGGCCAACCTGTTCACCAAAAAATCGTACTGGGTCTTTGCCGGTGACGGCGCCGCCTATGATATCGCTTTCGGCGGCATCGACCATGTGCTGGCCTCCGGCGAGGATATCAATGTCATGGTCTATGATACCGAGGTCTACTCCAACACCGGCGGCCAGTCCTCCAAAGCGACGCCCACCGGCTCGGTGGCCAAGTTCGCCTACTCGGGCAAAAAAACCGCCAAGAAAGATATGGGCGCCATGGCCATGACCTACGGCTATGTGTATGTGGCCAGCGTGGCCATGGGCGCCAACAAGCAGCAGATGCTCAAAGCCATGCTCGAGGCGGAAAGCTATGACGGCCCGTCGCTGATTCTGTGCCTACGCATCCTGCATCAACCATGGCATCATGGCCGGTATGGGCAAAAGCCAGGACGAAATGGACCTGGCCGTCAAATCCGGGTACTGGCCCCTGTACCGGTTCAATCCGGCCCTTAAGGAAGAAGGCAAAAATCCGTTTATCCTGGATTCCAAAGAGCCCGACGGAAGCCTGCAAGATTTCCTGGCCGGGGAAGTGCGCTACGCCTCGCTGAAGAAAACCTTTCCCGATGAGTTTGCACGCCTGACCGAACGGCTGGAAAAGGAGTACAACGAGCGTTATATCAACCTCAAGCGCCTGGCCGATCAGGAACCACCCCAGGTGGCGATAACGCCCGCCGATGCCGACGCGGCTGCCGCGACCCAGGCTGAAGACAAGGACCCGTCCTGCACCTTGGCCGGTACGGCTGAACACTCGCGTGCCAACGCCGACGATGGCCCCTGCGATGACGGCCGAGCGGGTGGCGCCTGATGCGTTCCTGGCGCGTCCTTCTGTCATTAGACAAATGAAACCATAATACGCTATCAAAAACCGCCGGCCACGGGTGCCGGCGGTTTTTCTTTCCATGCGCCCCGATACCGATACCCAGTGTAAACGTTGCGGCACCTGCTGCCGAAAAGGCGGTCCCGCCCTGCACCGGCAAGACCGCAGCTTTGTCATTGACGGTCATATCTCCATCGAACGTCTCTTTACAATTCGCATCGGTGAACCGGTGCGTGACGACGTGCGCGGTCTTTTAACGACCGCCAGCGAGGAGATAATCAAGGTCAAAGGCGCCGCTGGAAACTGGGCGTGCACCTTTTTCGACGATCCTGCCAACCAATGTACCATCTACGACCACCGCCCCATAGAGTGCCGGCTGCTGTGTTGCCGTGAGACCTCGGCCATTGAACGAGCCTATAAAACCGACCGACTGACGCGCCAGGCACTGCTCGGTCATATCGAAGGGTTGTGGTCGATAGTAGCGCAACACCAGCAGCGTTGCGATTATCGCCAGATCGCCGAACTGCTCGATAAATCCCCGCCCACGGCAGGGTCTTTTCAGGCGGGAACGGTGGCCGAAGCGATCCGCTATGACCGGGCGCTGCGGGAGCTGATAGTGGAAAAAAATCTGGCCAACTTCGATACGCTCGATTTTATTTTCGGCCGCCCTGTAGCCGTGGTGGTGCGGGACCTAAAAAAGTTTGAAATGCTGCGTGACATCTGATAGTGAAATAAGGTTAGGATAAAATTTTCAACCGCTTATTTCGCGGGCGGTATTCCAAATAATGAAAGTAACACCCTTCTGGGGGAAGTAGACGGTGTCCTATGGCAATCTTACCCAACATACCGAACCTTAAAATCGGCGAGCTGGTCAGCCGGCTGCCCATCGTGCAGGGCGGCATGGGCGTAGGCATCTCCATGTCAGGCATGGCTTCAGCCGTTGCCAACGAGGGCGGCATCGGCGTCATCGCGGCCGCCATGGCCGGGATCCATGAAGCTGACATCTATAAAAACAGCCTTCAAGCCAACTTGCGGGTGCTGCGCCAGGAGATCCGCAAAGCACGCGAAAAGACCCAGGGCATCATCGGGGTCAACATTATGGTGGCCTTGACCGAATACGCCGAAATGGTCAAGTGCGCCATCAACGAAAAGGTCGATATCATCTTCTCCGGGGCCGGGCTGCCGCTGGACCTGCCGCGCTATCTTTCGGAAGCGGCCAAAACCAAACTGGCGCCCATCGTCTCGTCTGGCCGCGCCGCGAGCATTATTTGCAAAAAGTGGCTGGCCAAATTCGATTATCTGCCCGACGCTTTCGTGGTGGAAGGGCCCATGGCGGGCGGGCACATCGGATTTAAGACCGACCAGATCGACAACCCCATGTTTTCACTTGAAAATCTCCTCAAAGAGGTCAAGGCGGCCCTGCAACCCTTCGAGCAGCAGCGGGGAAACACGATCCCGGTGATTGCGGCCGGCGGCATTTTCACCGGTGCCGACATTCACAAATACTTGCAATTGGGGGCGGCCGGTGTGCAGATGGGGACCCGTTTTGTGGCCACCCACGAGTGCGATGCCGACTTGGCCTTCAAGCAGGCCTATCTGGATGCCCACGAAGAGGACATGGTGATCATCAAGAGTCCGGTGGGCATGCCCGGACGCGCCGTGCGCAATCTTTTTCATAGATGCCGTCGCCGGGGGGGTTAAAAAACCGTTTCGCTGCCCCTACCAGTGCCTGAAAACTTGCACGGCCGAAGAGAGCCCCTATTGCATCGCCATGGCGCTGGGCAACGCCCGCAAGGGAAAGCTCAAGTACGGCTTTGCCTTTGCCGGCAAAAACGCCTACCGCATCGACAAAATCGTTTCGGTCAAGGAACTGATTCAATCCTTGCTGGCCGAATACAAGAGCGCCCGTGCCCTTATGGTCGCCACCTCAGCCACAGCTTCGGAACCCACTTAAGCGATTCCGCTACAGTGCCGTACCGCAATGTTTGCAGTACTTGGCGCCCACATCATGCCCCTCGGCACTGCAACTCGGGCAGGCTTGGGTCGAGATCTCCGACAAGCGCCCGACCTGGGTCAACTCAGCGGTAACGATGCCCGTTGGCACGGCGATGATGCCGTAGCCCAGAATCATGATGATGGCCGCCAGGGTCTGGCCCAGCGGAGTTTGGGGCGATATGTCGCCGTAGCCCACCGTGGTCAGGGTGACGATGGCCCAGTAAGCACTGCGGGGAATGCTGCTGAAGCCGTTTTGCTCGCCCTCGATCAGATACATCAAAGAACCGCACACCACCACGATCGTCAACACCACGAAGACAAAAACGGTGATTTTACGGCGGCTGGCATAGAGGGCGCGTTTGAGCTGACGCGCTTCTCCCACATAGGGCACCAGCTTGAGCACCCGAAAAATTCGCAGCACCCTGAGCAACCGAATCACCAGCAACACGCGCGCACCCGGCAGCAGCAGGCTTAGGTAGGTGGGTAATATGGCCAGCAGGTCGACAACTCCGAAAAAACTGCCGGCATAGGCGGCGGGCCGGCCTACGCTGATCAGGCGCAGCCCGTATTCCACGGTGAAGAGCAGCGTGAAGAACCACTCGGCCACATAAAAGGCCCGGCCGAAGCGGGCGTTCATGGGCCGCACGCTGTCGAACATCACCACGGCGACGCTGATCAGGATACTGACGATCAACACCACGTCGAAGAGCTTGCCGGCCGGCGTGTCGGCTTCGAAGATCACCTCATGCAGCACGTCGCGCCAGTGGGCGCGACCGGGCTTTTCTAAAGGCTGTGGCAGTGGCGGCCCTATCGGCACTGTCACTCACCCTCCAGGCCGAACTCCTTATATCCCAACCAGTATCCGGTTTGGGATAGGTAATCGAGCTGGGACTGAACCACATCCACGTGGCCGCTTTCGATCTCCAGGAATCGCTCGAAAAGAGCTGCCGCCTCGTCATCGAAATCACCCACCAGCCGCTCGTAAAGACCCCTGGTTTCGATCTCCATCGCCAGTGCCTTGCTGAGCATCTGTTGCTCAACGCCGCGATCGTCGCGTTCAAGGGTCGCCGACAGCCGGGCCAGCTCCTGCTCGACACGCTCACGATCGACCGGTGTCGCATTGAAGTCTGACAGCGTTAAGCGGCCCTCGGCTTGCCACTGGCGCAGCTTAAATTCGAGGTAATCCACATGGCTCTGCTCATCTTCGGCCAGCAGGGTGAAAACACGCCTGCCTGCCGCATCACTGCTCTCGGTGGTGGCCTGGTTGTACAAGTCCCGAATCCCTTGTTCACAGGTGATGGCCGTTTTTAGGGCCGCTTCTAAATCTGGCATGGCACCTCACTCTCGTTTTACGTTAGTGATAGTCTGGGGGGGGGCAATCGCGCGCGTTGCCCGCGTTGTCTTTCAGCTGCCTCAATACCGACTGAAAGGCCTCGGTCAGGCGGATAAACTGTCGCGGATCACCCCCCTGATCCGGATGGGATTTGAGCGCCAACTGGCGGTATAGGCGTGTCACCGAACGCGGTGTCATCGCCCGCAAAAGTTTCTCCTCCACACCCAGAATACGGCTGGCCTCATCCATGCCGAGGCCGGGTGAACGGGGCAGTGGCCGATAGGCCCGGTGCCGGTTGATAAAATCGCGCAGCTGCTCTTCCAGGTTGCGGGCATGGGGGAATTCATGATCAAAGTACATGACCAGGTAACGGACCAGGTGTTCGTGCAGCCAGGGCAGATGCGACTGGTCGGGCCAAAAGGCTTCGGAATCGTTCAAACGGCAGATCTCGGCCAAAAAATGGTCGTCAAGCTCGGCCGGGTCGAGCGCCTGCGGGGCCCGCCGGGCCATAACACTCGTAAAGTGGTGCTGCAGATTGAAGACCACATAGACATAGGTTTTAATCTCCCGTGGATCGAGCACCGTCTCCATGGCCATAAAGCGCTGCTC
This sequence comes from uncultured delta proteobacterium, assembly GCA_963783425.1. Taxonomy (GTDB): domain Bacteria; phylum Desulfobacterota; class Desulfobacteria; order Desulfobacterales; family QNYZ01; genus CAWANO01. The sequence continues at coordinate 666,511 of CAWANO010000001.1, read as the reverse complement.
GATTTCGTCGCGGGATTTTCCCGCCACCCACTTGAGTAAAAATACGGGCATGCGGCCCAGGCCGCGCTGGTCAGCCCGGCCCGATTTGAGATAGTGAATACGCCGCTTGTCGAAAAGGTGCGTCTTGAGGTGCAGCGTTTTCTGCTGGGCCAAGGTGAGGCGCTCGGTTTGGCCGCGCCGCTGGTTGCGATGCCGGAAACTGCCCACGGCGCGCTGGATGGTCGGCTTCACGTAGGGCCAAAAGATGTTCTCCAGCTCGTCATAGTCGTAACGCACCCCGCCCGCATCCAGTCGATCTTCGACCGACTCGTGCACATAATAGGCGTTGCCGCCCGGGTAGACGATAAAACGACGCGGGTCGTCGCCCATATCGAACAGGTCGCGGCTGTAATAACAACCATCTTTTTGGTATGATTCACGAAGGTAGAAACGGCTATTGCCGATCCGGTTCGTGCGGGCAATATAGATGGACATAAAACCACTTTTCCGCTGATTGGAAATAGTCTGAAAACAACATTCGGAGCCCCTGCTTCTTTTATACCATAAGCCATGCAACGACTCCAACCATCAGCGCTCAAGGCATTGCGATCCGGGCTTGAGGGCGACCTGCACGTGGATCGTGTTCACCGCCAGCTTTTGGCGACCGACGGCAGCATTTTTGAGGTGATGCCGGTCGCGGTGGTATACCCGGCCTGTGAACTGGACGTGGTCCACACCCTGCACGTTGCCCATCGCTACGGTCTCAGCATCCATCCCCGGGGGGCCGGTAGCGGCCTGTGCGGCGCGGCGCTGGGTGTTGGCATCGTGGTAGACTTTACCCGCCACATGAACCGCCTGCTGGCACTGGATATCGCACATGGCACCTTTACCTGCGACCCCGGCTACCGCCTGGGAGAGTTGGAGGTGGCGCTTAAGGGCAGCGGGCTCTTTTTCCCGCCCGACCCTTCCAGCGGCGAATTTGCCACTTTCGGTGGCATGGCCGCCACCAACGCCAGCGGAGCCCACTCGGTCAAGTATGGCCATGTGGCCGATTACCTGGTCGACGCCCGGGTGGTATTGGCCGACGGCCGCCGCGTGGCCCTGAGCGAAATCAGCGCCACCGCGCCCGCTGATTTACCCGCTGACCTCAAGGCGCTTTACCAGCTCTACCTCGACCATGCCAGCACGATCGAAAATGGGTACCCCCAGGTGGCCGCCAACAGCGCTGGCTACAACCTGCGCCAATTGGTGCGCAAGGGAGGCCTGGATCTGCGGCGGCTGTTGTGCGGTTCCGAAGGAACCCTGGCCGTCACCACCCAACTGACTTTCGAACTCAAACCGGCGCCCGCGGCAGACAGTCTGGTGGTGGCATTTTTTGACGACAGCGTCTCCGCCGCCCAAACCGTACAGGATCTGATGCCCACCGCGCCGGCCGGCATCGAGATCATGGACCGCTCGTTGCTGGAACTGGCGCGTCGTTCGGACTCGCTGCTGGCCCGCAAGATCCCCGCCGGTTTCGACAACCTGCTGCTGATCGAGTTCGATGCCGACAACGCGCAAAACGCCGCCCGTCTGGCCCGGCAGTCTCTTGATATGATCGCATCCCGGGGTCTCAGCCGGCGCGCGCACCTGGCCGTGACTCGTGAGGAGAAGGCCCGATTTTGGGCGGTTCGCAAAACGGCCGTGCCGATCTTGTACCGCCTCAAAGGCGCTCGCAAAATCCTGGCCATTGTAGAGGATGCGGCCGTGCCCGTCGAACGGCTGGTCGATTATGTGCGCGGCGTCGCGGCCATCATGCGGCGCCTGCAAACTGATTTCGTGTGGTACGGCCACATCGCCAAGGGGTTGATCCACACCCGCCCCTTGCTCAACCTCAAGGACCCGGCCGATGTTGACAAGCTAAAACCCCTGGCCGACGCGGTCTTCGAACTGGTGGCCGGCCTGGGCGGCACCATCTCCGGTGAACACGGTGACGGCCGTCTGCGAAGCGCCTACCTTAGGCGCCAATACCCGCGCCTTTTCGATCTGATGGTTCAAACCAAACGGACCCTCGACCCCCACGGTCTGCTCAATCCCGACATCAAGACCCACAGCACGCCACGTCAAATGCAACACGAACTGCGCTACGGCCGGCACTACCGGAAGCGCGCACCTGAGCCCACGCTGCTGCGCTGGCCCCAGGGGGTCGTCAGCGCAATCGAAATGTGCCACGGCTGCAGCAAGTGCACCACCGTCACCACGGCCACGCGCATGTGTCCCATCTACAAATTCACGCGCCTCGAGGCGGCCACGCCCAAGGCCAAGGCCAACCTTCTGCGGGCGCTGATCAGCGGCAAATTCGAGCAGCGGGATCTTTACCGGCAGCAGCTCCAGGCGGTCATGGCCTACTGCGTCGGTTGCGGCAGTTGCCGGCTGGAATGTCCCTCGCAAGTCGACATCCCCAAGATGGCCGTGGAGGCGGCCGGTTACTTCAAGCGCCGGTTCGGCCCCTCCCTCACTGATCTTTGCCTGGCCCATCCCGAAGCGGCCGGGCGCTACCTGGGGCCGGTGGCAGGCGCCCTGGATCGGCTGACGGGCATCGATCTTGTCCGGCGCGCCGCCGACCGGCTGGCCGGACTCTCGCAGCACCGGCGTCCCCCGACCCTCTCCGACCAGAGTCTCTTTCGGAAGATCGCCGGCACGGAGGCTTCCGGAATGCGGCCATCCGGGCGCGTGCTCTATTTCAGCGGGTGTTACGCCGGTTACATCCGGCCTGAAATTGGCCTGGCCGCCCTTCGCGTGCTGCGCCGTCTGGGTTTTATGGTATTAGTACCTGACCAGCACTGCTGTGGTCTGCCCATGATGGCCAAGGGCTTGATTGGCAGCGCACGGGGCAAATTGAAGGCCAACCGAAAAAAGTGGCAGAGCTTGTTGAGCCAGGTGGATCATGTGGTGGTTACCTGTTCATCGTGCGGCTTGATGCTGCAAAAGGAGTGGGCCAATCTCTCCGACAATCCCTTTGTGGAGGGCGTTCAGGCCAAATTGATCCACATCAGCCGATTGGTTAATCGCGGGCTGCATCGGCTCGATTTGGCGCCGCAACCCCTGCGCGCGGCCTACCACATGCCCTGTCACCTGAAACTACAACCCCAGGCGCGAAGCTCGATCACCTTGCTCGAGCGTATCCCAGCCGTGGCGGTTGAGACCCTCGACAGCCATTGTTGCGGCATGGCGGGCAGCTGGGGCATGCGCGCCGACACCTACCACCTCAGCGCCCGCATCGGCGGCGACCTGATGGACAAGCTGGCTGACAGTGACGCTGATCTGGCCCTGACCGATTGCCCCACCTGCCGTATGCAAATGGAGGACCTGGGAACGATGACGGCATGCCACCCCATCGAGGTGGTTGCGGCGGCGTTGCGATGATCTTTTCCGGAGGCGACTCACACCTCCACCGACGGCACCGGCTGACAGCAAAGACAGACAAAGGTGCTGCGCTGGGCCACCTGGATACGATTGATCTTTTGGCCGCAGCGCGGGCAGGGTTCCCCTTGGCGACGAAAGACCCGCAAGGCATGCCGATTGTCGCCCCACTGGCCCGAGGGCGGTTGAAACCCGGTTTTGTCGCGGGCCAGGGTCGTGCCGCGGTTCTGGATGCCCCGCCGCAGCACCTGGCGAATGGCCCGGTGCAGGGCGCTGGCCTGACGCACGTTCAGATCGTTTGATTTTCGGCGCGGATGCAACCGGGCCATCCACAGGGCTTCGTCCACGTAGATGTTGCCCAGCCCGGCGATGAAGTGCTGGTCCAGAAGCAGCGGCTTCAACATGCGCTGGTGCTTTTTAAGACCTTTTTCGAGTACCTTGGCGGTAAAGCGCTTGCTCAACGGTTCCGGTCCCAGCCCACTGAGGATGGCTTCGGGGCGATCGACCAGGAAAAATCGTCCAAACTTGCGCGTGTCGTGAAACCGCAATTGACGATGCTGATTGAGCTGTAAAATCACGTGTTCGTGGATTTGGCGCGGCACTGTATCGGCGACCACATAAAGGCGGCCCGTCATCCGCAAATGCACCAGCAGCCAGGCACCGTCGAGCTGAAAAACGATGAACTTGCCGCGCCGTCGAACATCGACCACCATCTGCTCGGCTACATGGCAGCAGAAGCGCGCCGGGCTGGATGTGGCGATTGTGGCCGGCCAATGAACCTGCGCCGCCAAAACGCGGCTGCCAATTGTTCCGGCCTGGCGCAGCTCATTGACCACGGTTTGGACTTCGGGCAACTCCGGCATTGAAATTGGCTCCGTTTAGCAATAAAGAATGGCTCATAAAAACAGTTGTCAAAAACAAATTCCTACTACTTAAATGACTACATGACAATGCCCCCCGAAAACCACCGCCGGGTGCCCATGTTGATGGAGCGCCCGGGCGCACTTTGTTGGGGGGTTGCCTGTAAAATGAGGCAGCCATCCAAAACCCACCGGGCCGTTTGCGATTTATGCCACCCAAGCCATTTTGCACAACCTGCCATGGATTTCAAATACCATCGCTGGCCATGGGGTGATGGTTGCCGATGATTGCAGTTACTTCACACATATCCATCGATGAGAATGACATCGAGACCCGTTTCGTCCGCTCTCCGGGGCCGGGCGGACAGCATGTCAACAAAGTGGCCACAGCGGTGCAGCTGCGCTTCAAGGTCAAAGACAACCCCCATCTTCCCAAGGCGGTCGAGCGGCGCTTGACACGCCTGGCCGGTCATCGCATGACCCGCGAAGGGGTGCTGGTGATCAGCGCCCATGATCATCGCAGCCAGGCCCGCAATCGCGACGCAGCCATGCGGCGTCTGTTGAAACTGGTACGCCTGGCGGCCGCAAAACCCAAACGGCGCATCAAAACTAGGCCCACGGCGGCCAGCCGAGAACGACGCTTGCGCCACAAGCGGGCGCGATCTGAAACCAAAACACGCCGAAAACCAGTGTCGAGGATCGATTAGCAGGGGCTTAATGACTTGCGCCAAAGCCGTTTTTTCGATATCGATACGGTTGTGCGCCAGCTTATCAAAACGAGACCGTTGGTGCGGCGACTATCGAGCGCTGGCATAGGCGTTGGCCAATGATTCAAGCGGCTGAAACCCCCAATTTATCACCATCAAAAACCGAACTGCATGTCGACCCTGTCACCCCACAACGGACGCTTTCGGGCCGCGGTGGTCGCCGACACCCACGGCCGCTTGTCGGACCAGCTCTTATCGAAGCTCGCCGATTTCGATACGGTGCTGCATGCCGGTGACATCGACACACCCCAGGCGCATCAGCAGCTTGCGCGGCACCACCAGCTGACTGCCGTGCGCGGCAACATGGACATCGGGCGCTGGGCCGAGGACCTGCCACAGACCGAGCTGGTCGAGGTCGGCCAACTGCTGATCTACATGCTTCACGATATCGGCCGTCTCGATCTCGATCCGGTCGCGGCCGGCATTGGGGTGATCATCAGCGGGCACACTCACCACGCCAGGATCGAGCGTAACCATGACGGCGTGCTCTACCTTAACCCCGGCAGCGCCTCCTTTCCACGCCAAGGCACGCATCCCTCCATGGCCGTCTTGAGTGTGGAAAACGGTGCCCCCCGGGCGCAAATTGTCGAAATCGCCTGATCACCACCGTCGATGTGGCTGCTTAACGCCTTTAGGAGATTGACCCACGTTGGCTATACTGGCTTGTCATGACACCAAAACGAATGTTGCAGTCATAATCAACAAATCACACAGTGAATTAGGCAGCACCAGGCTTTCAATGAAAAACACCACAGCAATGTCACGTTACTCTATCCCAAATAAGGAGGCACCATGCAGATCGGGGTTTTAAAGGAGATTAAGACCAAGGAAAACCGGGTCGCCATGACCCCTGGTGGCGCCGAACAGGCCGTTGCCAACGGCCACCAGCTCTTTGTTGAAAAGTCAGCGGGTATAGGGTCCGGTTTTGATGATGACCAGTACCGGACCGCCGGCGCCAAGATATTGGCCAGTGCCCAGGAGATTTACGACACCTGCGAGATGGTCATCAAGGTCAAAGAGCCGCAGCCGGTGGAATTTCCCATGATGCGCAAAGATCAGATCATGTTTACCTATTTCCACTTCGCCGCCGATGAGCTGTTGACCCGGGCGGTGATCGATTCCGGCTCGGTGGCCATCGCCTACGAAACCGTGGAGAGACCCGACGGCAGCTTACCGCTGCTGACGCCCATGAGCGAGGTGGCCGGCCGCATGGCCGTTCAGGAAGGGGCCAAATATCTGGAAAAAACCTACGGTGGCAAGGGGGTGCTGCTCGGTGGCGTACCCGGTGTCTCACCGGGCACGGTCATCGTCATCGGCGGTGGCGTGGTGGGCACCAACGCGGCCAAAATGGCCTGCGGCCTGGGCGCCAAGGTCTACCTGCTCGACACCGACCTGGAGCGGCTGCGTTATCTCTCCGATGTGATGCCACCCAACTGTTTTGCGATCAAATCAGACCCCGCCACCTTGCGCCGGCTACTGCCCGAGGCCGATCTGGTGATCGGGGCGGTGTTGATTCCCGGGGCCAAGGCGCCCAGGTTGATCACGCGCGAGATGCTGAGCGACATGGAAAAAGGCACGGTCCTGGTCGATGTAGCCATCGATCAGGGTGGCTGTTTCGAAACCGCCCGCCCCACCACCCACGATGATCCCATTTACGAGGTGGACGGCATCGTCCATTACTGCGTGGCCAATATGCCCGGCGCGGTCTCTTACACCTCCACCAAGGCGCTGACCAACGCTACCCTGCCCTACGCTCTCGAAATTGCCAACAAGGGCTACCGTATGGCCGCCCTGGAAAATCTGGAGATCGCTAAGGGTATCAACATCATCGATGGTAAAATCACCTACCTGGGCGTGGCCGAAGCCTTTGGACTGCCCTATGAGGAAGAGTTGCCACGAATCCTCTGATCGGCTGCGGCCGGCACGGATAACCCAATAAATGTTTGAATTCATCAGGAGATTGTACTGAATGACTTTCCCCCTTGCTTTGGAAGATTACCGCCCCTGTTTGCTCAAACTGGATCAGACCCAACTCTCGTCCTCCCAGCGCGACCACCTGCAAGCCAACATCGCCCTGGCCCGTGACGCCATCATCTTTTTTACAGCCCTGGCCAATGCCAAGGGCCTGGGTGGTCACACCGGCGGCGCCTACGACATCGTGCCGGAGTTGTTGATCGTTGACGGATTCGTGCGATCCGGTGAAGCCGTGCTGCCGGTCTATTTCGATGAAGCGGGTCATCGCGTGGCCATCCAGTACCTGATGGCGGCCCTCAATGGCCATATGCCCATCGAGAAGCTGCTTCACTACCGCGAATTCGGGCACGGACTGTACGGTCACCCCGAACGGGCCGACAGCCGCGGTATTTTCTTCAGTTCCGGACGCCTGGGGCACCTCTGGAGCTATGTCAACGGCGTTGCGACGGCCAATCCGAACCAGGCGGTAGTGCTCTTTGGCAGCGACGGCTCCCAGCAAGAGGGTGGCGATGCCGAAGCAGCCCGCTACGCAGTGGCCCAGAAACTCAACCTGAAGCTGATCATCGACGACAACGATGTCACCATTGCCGGCCACCCCAGTCACTACATGCCCGGTTTCGATGTGGCCGACACTTTGGCGGGCCATGGCCTGGTGGTCGATAGTGGCGACGGCGAAGACCTGGACGCCTTGTACGCGCGCATCCGCACGGCCCTGACCACCCCCGGCCCGGTGGCGCTGGTCAACCACCGCAAAATGGCACCGCAGGTGCCCGGCATCGAGGGGCTGCCCAAGGGTCACGATGTCATCCCCGTGGATTTTGCCGTTGAGTATCTGCAGAAAAAGGGGCACCGGCAAGCGGCCGAAATGCTCACCGCCGTAAAAAAACCCAGCAACCCGCAAACCTTCCGGGGCAGCACCTCCGACAAAGTCAAAAACCGGGACAATTTCGGCAAGTTCATCTGTGAAATCCTGGCCGACCTGCCCGATCGCAAACAGCAGGTGCTGGTGGTCGATTCCGATCTGGAAGGTTCCTGCGGCCTGCACCACGTGCGCAAGCAATTTCCCGAGCTCTACGTCAACGCCGGCATCATGGAGCGCAACAACTTTTCGGTGGCGGCCGGGTTCGGCGCCGCCCAGGGCCGCCAGGGCATCTTCGGGACCTTTGCGGCCTTCCTTGAGATGGTGGTCTCGGAAATCACCATGGCGCGGCTCAACCAGGCCAATGTGCTGTCCCACTTTTCACACTCGGGCGTGGACGACATGGCAGACAACACCTGCCATTTCGGTATCAACAATTACTTTGCCGACAACGGGCTGCTGGAAAACGACAGCACCCGCCTCTATTACCCGGCCGACAGCCGTCAACTAAAGGCGGTGCTCACAACAATTTTTCATGATCCGGGCCTGCGCTTTGTCTTTTCCACCCGTTCAGCCGTGCCCACCGTATACAACGAGGCAGGTGAACCCTATTTCAATGACGCCTACCGCTTCGAACCCGGCCGCGACGACCTCATCCGTGAAGGTGACACCGGATACGTGGTCATCCTTCGGCGAAATGCTTTACCGCTGCCTGGATGTGGTGGAACGCTTGCGCCAAAACGGCGGCCCCAAGGTGGGTTTGGTCAACAAGGCCACTCTCAACCTGGTCGACGAAACCATGCTGGAAAAACTTGGCCGAGCACCTTTCGTGCTAGTGGTGGAGACTCAGAACCTCAAGACCGGGCTGGGCGCACGTCTGGGCACCTGGTTGCTCGAGCGCGGCTATCATCCCCGTTACGCCCACATGGGCGCCGTGCGTGAGGGTGACGGCGGACTGTCCGAGCAAATTCCCCATCAGGGTATGGCCCAGACCGATATCCGGCGCAAGATCGAGGCCTTGCTGTCATGAAACCCCGTCGAACCACCTTGTCGGTTCCGGGCCATCGATCCAACATGCACGCCAAAGCCGCCCAGAGCGCGGCCGATGTGGTTATGCTGGATCTGGAAGACAGCGTCCCTTTGGAGGCCAAGGAAGCGGCGCGTACGACCGTAGCCACCGCCCTGCGGGAGATCGATTGGGGCCGGCGTTTGATGGCCGTGCGCATCAACGCCCTGCAGACGCCTTTTGCCTACCGCGACCTGCTGCACTTGGCCGAAACGGCCGGTCCCCGCATCGGCACCATCGTGATCCCCAAGGTGGACTCGGCCGCCGATGTTCATTTTGTCAGCCGCATGCTTGATGGCATCGAGCTGGCCAAAGGGTTTGACAACCCCATCGGCATCGAAGCCAGCATCGAGTCGGCCGCGGGCCTGGCCCAAATCAGTCACATTGCCGCGGCCAGCGCACGCCTCAAAACCCTGGTCTTTGGCATCGCCGATTATTCGGCCGACGTTGGCGCTCGCTTAGTCTCCATTTCAGGCCACGGCGAGGGCGAGGGCCAACTCTATCCAGGCCATCGCTGGCACTTTGCCATGAGCTGCATCGTCATGGCGGCCAAAGCAGCCGGGCTGCGGGCCATCGATGCACCTTACGGCAATTTCAAGGATGCCGAGGGGCTGGCCAGATCGGCATCCATGGCATGTGCTTTGGGATTCGACGGCAAGTGGGCCATCCACCCCGACCAGTTGGACCCCATCAACCAGATCTTCTCTCCCGGCCCGGCCGATGTCCAACGCGCCCAGCGGGTACTCAAGGCCCACGATGCGGCCCGGCAGGCCGGCCATGGCGCCGCGGCCTTCGAAGGCCGCATGATCGACCAAGCCACCGTGCGGCTTGCACGACAGACGGTTGAAATGGCTCACCACTTGGGAATGCTGGAGTAGACCGTCGCAACCTCATACCGAACCCCTTGAATCGAAAGTGAGGTCTGACCGTAATTTTGGGGTGAAGGCCATCACTGCCTTGGCACTTCGCACAATAAGTGAAAGAGTAGCGTATATTTTATATCGTAACATACATCCCCAGGAGGTCTCTCATGGCATCAAAGTGGGTCTATCGTTTCAGTGAAGTGGATCAAGCCGAAGCCTACGTGGGCGGCAATTGGGACGGGGTACGGGGGCTGCTGGGCGGCAAAGGGGCCAACCTGGCCGAAATGGTGCGCATCGGGGTGCCGGTACCGCCGGGATTTACCGTTACCACCGAAGCCTGCAACGCCTACTTGGCTTCGGGGGGCAGCTTTCCCGAAGGCATGTGGGATGAGGTGCTGGCGGCGCTGAAAGCAGGTCGAAAAAGAGACCGACAAGATTTTCGGCGACCCGCATAAGCCTCTACTGGTCTCCTGCCGTTCCGGGGCCAACTTCTCCATGCCGGGTATGATGGACACGGTCCTTAATATCGGCCTCAACGACGAGACCGCCCAGGGGATGATTGAGCTGACCGGCGATGAACGCTTTGTCTACGACGCCTACCGCCGCCTGGTTCAGATGTTCGGCAGCGTGGTGATGGGTATTCCCGACGAGCCCTTCGAAGAGGTGATCGAAAAGGCCCGCGACCAAGGCAGGGGTTGCCAACGACGCCGATTTGACGGCCGCAGATTGGAAGCACCTCACCGAGGCGTTCAAAGAGACCTATTGGCGCCACACCAACAACGCCATTTTCCCGACGACCCACTCAACCAGCTACGGATGGCCATCGAGGCGGTCTTCAAAAGCTGGAACGGCAAACGGGCCGTGGACTATCGCAACGCCGCCGGAATCGCCGATGATCTGGGAACCGCGGTGAACATCGTCACCATGGTCTTCGGCAACATGGGGGATGACAGCGCCACCGGCGTGGCCATGACCCGCAACGGCTCCACCGGTGAACAAAGATCGAAGGCGACTACCTGACCAACGCCCAGGGCGAGGATGTGGTGGCCGGCATCCGCCTCACCAATGATCTGCAAGATCTGGAGAAGGAAATGCCCGAGGCCTATGCCCAATTCGAAAATATCGCCCGGCAGCTGGAAAAGCACTACCGCGAAATGCAGGATGTGGAGTTTACCATCGAAAAAGGCAAGCTCTGGATGCTGCAGACCCGCGACGGCAAGCGCACCGCCCAGGCGGCGGTGCGCATCGCCGTGGACATGGCCGAGGAGGGTCTCATCTCGAGAAAAGAAGCGGTGCTGCGGGTAACCCCCGAACAGGTCGATTTTTTTCTGCACCCCCAGTTCGAATCGCAGCGCCATCAAAGCCGCCAAGGCCGACGGCAAACTGCTGGCCAAGGGGCTGAATGTTTCACCCGGCGCCGCGCGCGGAGTGGTCGCACTCGAAGCCGACCTGGCCGAATCGTGGGCCAAGGAAAAGAATCGCAGGTCATCATGGTACGCCCCGAAACCAAACCCGATGATGTACACGGCATGCTGGCGGCCGAAGGCATTCTCACCAGCCGCGGCGGCCGAACCAGCCATGCCGCCCTGGTGGCGCGTCAGTTCGGCAAGCCGGCCGTGGTGGGGGTGGACGCCATGAAAATCGATATGAACAGCCGCTGCCTGGTGATCGGTAACAATGAGCATCGGCGAGGGCGCTTGGATCTCCATCGACGGCACGGCCGGTGAGGTCTTTTTGGATACAGCTGCCACACCGTGGTGCCCGATATTCAGGACCCCTGGCTGATCAAGCTGCTCTCACTGGGCCGATGAATACCGCCGCCTGGGGGTCTGGGCCAATGCCGATTATCCCAAGGATGCCCAACGCGCCCGCGAGTACGGCGCCCAGGGTATCGGGCTGTGCCGCACCGAGCACATGTTTTTCGAGGATCGAGCGGCTGCCCTTTGTGCGCCAGATGATCATGGCGGACCTGCCCATTGAAAAGCGCGAGGCCCTGGATGCGCTGCTGCCCTTTCAGCGCGAGGATTTCGCGGGTCTGTTCCGGGCCATGGATGGCCTGCCGGTGATCATCCGCCTGATCGACCCGCCCCTGCACGAATTTCTACCCAACCACAGCGATTTGATACGTGAACTGTCCGACTTGAAAATTCGCGCTCCAGCACGCCGGCGACCTAAAAGCCATCGATGACCTGCTCGAACAGATCGGCGTCAAGGAAAAACTGCTCAAGCGGGTTGAAAGCCTGCAGGAGGACAACCCCATGCTGGGCTTGCGGGGGGTGCGCCTGGGCATCCATATCCCCGAACTGACCACCATGCAGGTGCGGGCCATCTTCGAGGCGGCCTGTGATGTGGCCAAAGAGAAGGTCACCGTGCAGCCCGAGGTTATGATCCCGCTGACCAGCCATGTTAACGAGCTCAAGCGGCAGCGGGAGATATTGGAAGCCGAAGGCCGTCAAGGTGATGGAGGAGCAGGGACATGGAAGTCGACTACAAATTCGGCACCATGATCGAAATCCCGCGGGCCGCCCTCACCGCCGACCAAATTGCCGAGGATGCCGATTTTTTCTCGTTCGGCACCAACGACCTGACCCAGACCACTTTCGGCATCTCACGCGACGACGCCGAAGCGGGCTTTCTGATCGAATACATGGAGAGCGGCCTGCTACCCGACAATCCCTTCGCCACCATCGATGACGATGGTGTGGGCCTGCTGATGGCCTGGCCATTAAAAAGGCCGTGCCGTCAAACCCGATTTGGAGTGCGGTATCTGCGGCGAACACGGCGGCGATCCGGCATCAATCCAGCTCTGCCACGAGTTGGGGCTGAGCTACGTCTCCTGTTCGCCCTTCAGGGTGCCCATCGCCCGCCTGGCCGCGGCCCATGCGGCCCTCAAGCAAAAGGCGGCTGACTGAGCCGTAAAGGTTTTGACTATAGCCCCCTGTGGAGGGACTCTTTTCTTCAGTGCGGGTTTTTTGGAAGGATGAGATAAAACCCCGCTCATTGTGAGTGGGGTTTTTTTGATAGACGCCGGTTTAACGAAGTCGTTTTTTGATGGGAGAGCTAATCGCTAATGATGGCCGCCGCCATCGCCTTTTTTTGTATCGATCACCGCTTTGATGATGCAATAGGTCATACCCATGCCCATTATCGATAGCGCGTACCAGAGTCCGCCGTGAAAGACCAAGTGGCCCATATCCCACACCCATTCAAACGAAAACGGAAACATAATTGTGGATCCTTTCTATGATCGTTAGGCTGGCGCCAGTTCGCCGTCAGGCACCTCGGCCTCTTCCACGCCATCACCGTCGTCGGCTGTCGCGGCTTGCTCTTCGGCCGTGACCGCTTCCGCGGCCGGCGGCTCGATAGGATTCAGTTCAACCTCTTGCGGGAATATCGGCAGGTAGCGGAAGGAGATCATGACCAAGATGACACCGTAGGCTACCGGCAAAATGGTGGTGGCCACTTCCTGCCAGCTGGGATAGTACAGCGCCCATTGATCAAAGGGCATCACAGGCACGGCCATTACCTGCAGCACCATCACCCAGCGGTTGAGGCTGACGCCGATCACACCCAGCACGATGGCCAGCAACCGGGTGGATGGGTTCTTGCGGGTCTTGGGCATTATCAGCAGCAACGCTGGCACGAATCCGCAGACCACGATTTCCAATATAAGGATCCAGATCCCATAGAGAGGATTGTTGGAGTAAAATTCCATCAGGGTCTGGCCTTTGGAGGGTGCCGTGGTGGTGGCCCAGTAGATGGTGTCGATGCTTTTGGCGATGATGTAGGTGAAGATCATCCAGCCCGAGATCTTGGCCAGCAGCTCTTTGACGTTATCCTTGACCAGCTTCTTGCCGCTCACCTTTTCGGTGATCCAGGTGATAAACAGCGTAAAGCAGGGACCATAAGCCGCGGCCGACCAGGTAAACAGAAAAAAGGTGAAGGGCCAGATGAGGATGTGCTCCCGAAACGCGAAGGGCCGGCCGAAAAGCACCCCGGCCACGCCACCCAGCGATCCCTGGTGAAAAAAGGAGAGGAAGGCGCCGGTGGCGGCGAAAATCGCCATGATGTGGTGCATGTTGTGGCTGAGGTTGTGCACAAAGGGGATTTTGTCCAGCTGACGGTTTTCGAGAATCAGCGGGATGTATTCAATGGTCAACACGCCGAAATAGGCCGATAGGCAGAAGGCCACCTCAGTGAGCATGGAGTGCACGTTGGCGTGCCAGAAAATAAACCAACTACGCAGGGGCTGCCCCACGTCGATGGCCAGAATCAGCAAGGCCGAGCTGTAGCAGATGAACCCGATCAACACCGCGAAGTTGATGATATTTTTCAACTCGTCCTTGCCGAAAATATACTTCAGCAGGCCGGTGAAAAAGGCACCACCGCCCAGGGCGATCACGGCCAGGTCAGCCCAGATCCAGAGCGCGAACCCGTAGTAATCGTTCATGTTGGTCTGGTTTAAGCCCTTAATCCAACACAGCAGCATGGCGTACACGCCCCACAGCAGTACCACGCCGGCAATGGAAAGTCCCAACAGAAACTTGCTAAACGAGCAACGTTTCACGCCTTCGGGAATAAGTGCGGAATCCATAAAAAACCCTTTCAACCCTTATCACGCATTGTTTTAAACATCAGCTCTTCGACGGCCAATGTTTCCTTCCGGACCGGGCCATGAGCCGGGATTCGAACCGGGGTCGCGGCTAAGAGTGCTGCCCGGCCGCCTTGGCGGCCTCGGCTTCACTTTCATGGGCCAGATAGTTATCACCCATGCGCCGCACCCATTCACGGCTCGATTTGTAGTAAATCTTGGGGTTGGTGCCCAAGCGTTCCAGCAGCCGAAAAACCTCCGGGTCCTTGGGTCGCCCGTGGTGGGCCGCGTCGGGCTGCGCCAACTGGTGTACCTTGTGGTGCGGGTTGTTCAGGTCGCCGAAAACGATCGCCCCGGCCGGGCAGGCCTGGGTGCAGGCGGTCTGATATTCACCCTCCTCCACATCCCGACGCCCCTCCATGTGGGCCCTTTCAAGGGCCGTCTGATAGCGATGGAAACAGAAGCTGCACTTTTCCACCACCCCGCGCATGCGCGGGGAGACATTGGGACTGAGGTATTTCTCCATATCCGCCGGCCACACCGGATCCCACCAGTTGAAATAACGCGCATGGTAGGGACAGGCCGCCATGCAGTAACGGCACCCGAAACAGCGGGTGTAAATTTGGCTGACAATGCCGGTCTGGCTGTCATAGTCGGTGGCGGTAGCGGGGCATACCGACACACACGGCGAGTGGCCCGAGTGCTGCCCTTCGCAATGCTGGCAGGGACGCGGCAAGAAGCAGATTTCGGTCTTCGGAAAGGTTTGGCCGTTGTTCAACTGGTAGACCCGCATCCAGGTGATGCTCAGGCGCTTGTCGGTCTCGTCCTTTCGAAACGGCACGTTGTTTTCCGACATGCACGCCACCATGCAAGCGCCGCAACCGGTACACTTGTCCAGGTCGATGAACATTCCATACTTTTTCGGTGTGTCGTGGGTGAGCTTCATCAAAACCTCGTATGATCGCTGTCGATTACGCCTTGGTTATTTTTGCCCGGATACCCCAGGCGGCATCCATGCCCGAAACAGGGTCCGCCACCGTTGCCAGCAAGGCATTGGCATTAACGCCCTTACCGGCAGTGAACGCGTCTGAGGCCGTACGGCCCAAACCGGTGGGTATGGCCACCACACCGGGTTTAATGCCGTTAAACAGGTGTACCCGCACCTTGGCCTGGCCCACGGTGGTGGCCACTTCGGCCAAACTGCCCTCGGATAGGCCATACTGGCCGGCCGTTTCGGGGTTGAGCTCCACCATCAGCTCTTCTTTTTTAAGGATCGTGCCCGCCACGGTCTTGGTCAGAAACGGCGGGTTGGCAACCGGCCCGTTGGTCAAGCGCATGCTATCATAGGGAATCAGCAGCAGCGGATAAGCCTCGGCCTCGCCCGGCGGTTCGATCACGCTTACAGTGGTATCTATATTGGCGGGTTTAAACTCAAACCTGCCCGAAGCGGTTTCAAAGGCCTGGTCCCATCCGCCCGGCGAAAAATACTGGTCGAGATAATAGCCCTCATCGAGCAGGGCCTCCCAGCGGTCGCCCAAAGTCTCTTCGAGACAGGCCTTATAGCTCTCCCACTCGAAGGCATCGGCCAGCGGACTGCCCATCTGGCCCGCTAACGCGATGATAACATCACCCAGATAACGCGTATTGTAAACAGGCGCTACCACCGGCCGCGCCAGTCCCAGCAAGGGTTTGGGGAATCCCGCCGGGGCGGGCACATCCTGATACCCCTCCAGGTAAGTGTGCTGGGGTAAAATCAGGTCAGAGGCCTGGGCGCTTTCGTCCATAAAAGAGGAAAAACTGACGAGAAAAGGGATCTTTTCGAAGGCCGATTTCACCAGGTCGCTGTTGCGAAGCGTGTAAAGCGGGTTGCTGCCGGCCAGCATTAAAACCTCGGGCGGCACGGCCTGGCCATTGACAATCAGCTCGGGCAGGCGGCTGAGTAAATATTTACTCTGGAAAAAGTCACCCTGGGCCGCGCCATCCAGTCGCCGTTGCTGCATGCCCTCGGCCGCCACTTGGTCCATCTCCGGATCGGGCCAGTCGATGTAATCGACTTCGGGCAGCATCCAGACGCCGCCGCTGGCGTTGAAATTACCCACCAAGGCATTTAAGGTGTGTACCGCCATGGCCTCCGGCAGTGAACCCGGGTTGTCGCCCTGTCCCCGGCCGAAGATGGCAAGCGGCTTCTGGGCGCCGGCAAAGCCCTTGGCAAGCTCGCTGATCAGGGCCGGTTCCACACCGGTTACTTCGGCCACCTTGGCCGGATTGTAACGTGCGCTGAGCGCTTGCTGCCAGGCCTCAAAACCCTGGGTGTATTGGCTGACAAAATAGCGGCTGTAAAGCGAGTTTTTGACGATCTCACTGGCAATACCCATCGCCAGTACACCCTCGCTACCGGGATTGATGGGCACCCACTGATCGGCCTTGGCGGCCGAGTTGGAGAGGCGTGGCTCGATTTGCACCACTTTGGCGTGCCGGTCGCGCCACTGCGCGTTGGCATGAAAGACCCGCACCGGCGAGCCCCAGCCTTCGAGAAAACCGCTCCCGAAACTCAACACGAAATCACTGTTTTCAAGGTCCAGCCCGACGGGACCCATGGTACCGTTCATCACATAGGCCGCCATTTCATAGGCGTCCTGGGCATTGGCTTGAACGTGAAAATTGGGGGAACCGAAGGTCGTCATGAAGCGTTTGATCAGTGCCGGGTTGGTACCACGATCGCTATCGGCAATGCAGGCCAAACGCTCCGGATGTCCGCTTTGGCGCAATTCGTCCAGCTTTTCCGCCAAAAGCGCCAGACCCGCCTCCCAGGTGATGGGCTTGAAATGGCCCTCTGTGCGCCCCCCCACCTTCTTCATCGGGGTCCTCACCCGAGAAGGGCCGTAAAGTAGCTGCAGCCCGGCCAGGCCCAGAATACATATACCGCCGTCGTTGACGGGATGTCCGGGCAGCCCTTCGATTTTGACCGGGCGCCCCCCCACTTTGCGGACCTCGATACCGCATCCGCCCGGGCAGAGCGTGCAGGTCGATTTTTCAAAGCTCACCGCTCCAGTCTTCGGCACCGGCGTCCATGGCCAGTTCTGGCTCCAGATGGCCACGTCATCCGTTAGTCTCCAGGGAAGCGGCGACAAGGCCGTACCGGCGGCCCCGCCAACGGAAAATGCTAAGAATCCTCTGCGATCAATCTTCATCTATTCGTCCCCTCACCCATAACGGCTCTTTTATGCGAATACCGCAACGACATGCCGGTCGTTACGCAGTCGGTCGTGGATCGTTATTTATGGCAGACGAAACATCCGCCCTTTAAGGTCTGCACGCTGGCTTGACGCACGTTTTCACGGATGTGGCATTCAGCGCAATCGTCCATTTTCATGCGGTCCCAGCTATTGCGCTTGATGCCCGCGATATTGTGTCCCCAAATGTTGCGGCTGTATCCCGAGATGCGGTTTTCCTGATACGGCGGCAAGTGGTCGCTGTCACCGTGATGCCCATGGCAGGTCACGCAGTCCATCCCGCCCATCTCCAAATGGGCCACATGGGAGAAATAGACGCAATCGGGCTGCTTCGAGTAGATATACCAGGGCACTTCTTTACCTGTCATCACGTACTCTTCGTAGAATCGGGCCTCCTCATCGCTCACACCCAGCATCTCCTCGTGACACTCCATGCAGCTTTCAAGATCGGGGATGCCGGAGAAAGAGCCGTCTTCCCGAAAATAGTGACAGCTTTGACAGCCCTCATCCACCTCGGCCACGTGGAGAGCGTGGTTGAAATCGATGGGTTGGGGCTTTTTCGAGTAGAGCAGCTTTGGAAAGACCACCCAACCGATAAGCATGCTCACCACCAGGCCCAAAATAAAAAAGGCAACAATAGTTGCCCCTCCATTTGAAGCCTTCTCTGCGACATTTTCCGTTTTGCCGGTCACATGCGATGCATCGTCGGTTTTGTTCATGAAAACTCCGTCACGATCTGAGTTTAAAAGGAAACACCACGACCTGAAATATGAGCACCCCTTCAACCAGAGGCGGGTTACGCTGCCAGCGAATTCGGGCTCCGGGAAGTTTCCGAAAAAGCCTAAATTTCTTTTGGCAGCCGTTTAAGAAGGGGGTTTCCCAGACACACCCTTCCGCCGGCTGGCACCCAGAGCTTGAGCTTGTTTACCCACAAGCCCGGTTTTTGTCAAGGAAAAAGCCGGCTCAAACCGCTCCGTAGCTGTGCAAGCCGGGCAGGTAATTAACACCGAAATAGGTAAAAAGAACCGCCACGAATCCCACCACTGCAAAATAGGCGATGCGCCGCCCCCGCCAGCCGCGCATGAGCCGGGCGTGCAGCAGCGTGGCATAGACGAACCAGGTGATCAAAGACCAGGTCTCTTTGGGGTCCCAGCCCCAATAGCGCCCCCAGGCCGAGTTGGCCCAGACCGCCCCGGTAATGATGCCGACCGTCAAGAACAAAAAACCAAACAGCACCATCTGGTGAATCAGCTCGTCGATTACGGTCGATTTGGGAAAATAGCCCAACAGCCCCTCGTCAGGGCGGTCGCTACGATTTTTGATCAGGTACATGATGCTCAGGCCGAAGGCCACCCCAAAGGCGGCATAGCCGATAAAACAGGCAATGACGTGGGCAATCAGCCAATTGCTCTTTAAGGCGGGGATCAACGGTTGAATCCGGTCGCTGATGTTGGGAGACAGGGAGGCGTAGGCCATGGCCAGAAAGGCCAGGGGCATTACAAAAACGCCGATCACGGCATTGCCGTAGCGCAGCTCCAGCACCACATGAATCACTGCCAGGGTTAGGGCGAAAAAAACCAGCGATTCATATAAATTCGATAAGGGGGCGTGGCCGATGCCCATCTGATAAGACTCGACCCAGCGTACGATGATACCGGCCAGGTTTCCCAGTAAACCCACCCAGGCGCTGATGGTGGCCAGTTTGAACATGGACGGCTTTTTAAACACCCAGGCCGCCAGGTATAACGAAGCGGAGAGGCCGTAGATAAAGGTCACCACGGAGAGAATGGCAGAGTTGGTCATGATGCGTCCTCGACTGGCGCGCGCTGCTCCACAGCGGCGAGTTTTTTAGCAAACTGGTTGACTTTGCGCTGCATGCCTAATCGGCCGCGGTGGGCCGTTCCAGCCACCACCACGTGGCTGCCTTTAGCGGTGGCCAAGATTTGCAGGCACACCTGCTGATGCGACATGAAAAAGGTGATAAAGCACCCCAAAATCATCAAGATAAACCCCGTATAGACCAACCACACGCCCGGGTCCTTGGTCACCTGCAGCCCGGTCCAGTAGCGTTTCGGGTGGGCGGCGTGGGGCTTTTGGGCCGATTCAGCGGTGGGCTCCAGTACCGATATCGTCACGGCCCCCCGGCGCATTTTATCGAAGTTGGGAAACCGGATCGGCAGCACGATTTCAACCGGTGCCGCCTGAGCCGGGGTGAGAATACCCACCAGCGCCTCTCCGATGTTCTGCCCGTGGAATTGAGCCTGAGACTTGAACTCGCTGATCACCATCTTGCCGGCCGCCTCGGGCAGGTCGAAGGGCTCGCCGATGCGCGCCGGCACTTGATAGCTCAGGCCCGATTCGGTCACGGTGATGTTGAGTAGCACCGCTTCCGTAGGGGCGATGACCTCGGCGGGCGGCTCCTCGTGAGCCAGTTCACCATAGCTGGCCTGGAATATGTTGATACCCTGGTAGCGCAGGGGGTCGTTGACGATAATCGATTTGCTGTGAATGGGCTCTCCGTCAACGACCAGGTCCAGGTCCGACCGGAACTCCTCGGGAGCGCCGTTGGCGTAAAAACTAACATTGAAATCATTACAGCGGATCGCAAAGGGCAGTTCGATGGTTTCCCGGCTGTTGCGCAACTGTACCACCTGAACACTCTCGCCTTCGGGGATCTGGACAAAGCCGTCAAAACCGAACAGCGATCCCACCAGGCCGCCCAGAAGCAGCATCACCACGCTAAGGTGAACCACGTAAACACCCAGACGGGTCCACCGCCAGCGCTCGCCGAATATAGTGTACCCCTTACCCTCTGGTGTGACTTGCACACGACCGTAACGTGATTTGACCAGCGCCTCGGCCTGCTCCTTCATAAAAAGGACGCCGCGGGTTGAGGCAAACTCGCTACGGGGGGCGTTGTTAAAGCGCGCCGGGCGGTATTTAGGGTCGGCTTGAAATACGATCTTGCCCACCGCTTTGAGACGGTCGAATGAGCACACCACAATATTGACCGTCAGCAGCACCAGCAGGCTCTGAAACCACCAGGAGTGGTATAGATCAAAAAAGCCCAAACCAAACAGAAGGCGCGAAAAAACCTCGCCAAAGGCGCGCACATAGACCGTTGGCGATTGGTTCTGGGGAACCAGCGTGCCGATTACCGAGGTGGCCGCCAACACCAACAATAACACCACAGTGAGTTTGATCGAAGCGAAAAATTTCACCAACCTGCCACCAAAACCAGCAGGTTCAGCAGCTTTATTCATAAAAAACCTTTCAATTTAGCCCGAAAGAGAAATAAAGAGCGCACCCTAATATCAGATCTCCCGGCGCGAAGCAACCGCAACGTTCACACTATCGTGACCGCACTCTAAGATTCTGGTGTGACTAACCATCTTGAATTCCAATATTTTTTGCTTTTCAATAATTCTAAAAAGCACCTGTTCGGCGTGCGTTCTTAGTCAAATAGCCTTAATCATACCATTTTAGTTTGAAATTTCAACCTTACCGGACCGACAATTGACAAGTCGCCTATCAGTGCGTAGATTTTAAAAAAGTGGGTGGAAGGAGGTGAGAAAGATGAAGCTGAAAGATTTCTTCTTACCGAAAATCGCGCGCTCAGACCCGGAAATCCGCAAAGCGGCCGTCCGCGACGAGATCAACGTCGAACTGCTCAAACAAGTCGTTGACAAAGACGGCGATCCCGAAGTTCGCCGACTGGCCAAAGAGCGTATTCGGCAGCTCCGCCCTGAAGTCGAGCACGCCTGATAAGAGGCCGCGCTATTGACCGTGCAGCCCGCTGCACGTTATTTGCAACTGCGATGGCGAAATCGCAGCCCTTCCATTCTGATTCAAGTGCCACGTTAGGGCTACGGGAGATTATGTACCCTTGATCTTGGCGGCTACCTCCCCCCAGATGGTCAGCGACCGAGCCTGCATACCGTAATCGGCCGTCATCGCAACCTGCGCCCCTTGCGCCGGGTATTCGCGAATGAAGATTCTCCTCATTTACCCCCCGCCCTGGAAAATCGCCCCCGACCAATGCCCCCAATATTCGCCGGGAGAAGGACCTCCCGCCAATTTTGATCCGGAAGCGTTACGCTGCCTGGATTTTCTTCAGGCCCCCTATGGCTTGCTCTGTATCGCCGCTCACGCCCGAGCAAAGGGGCTGGATGTTTCCGTGTGCAATCTGGCCGATGCGGAGTGGCCCACCATAGAGCAGCGGGTCCAGCGATGGGAGGCTGATCTGTTTGGCTTTTCATGCCTGACCACCAATCGCCGCGGCACAGGCATGCTGGCCGCACTGGTTCGTAAAGTTCACCCCCAGGCCCATATCGTCGTCGGTGGGCCACATGTCTCCGCTCTGCCGGTGCAAACGCTGGCCTACTGGCCTGCCGTTGATTCAGTGATCATAGGCGAGGGTGAGATCACTTTCCTGGATCTGGTGTCGCGGCTGAAAACCGGCCGAGGCATTGCGGGGTTGCCCGGCGCCGCCTGGCGCAACGGAGATCGAATTGAAGTGGGCCCTCCAAGAGCCCGCGTGCGAAATCTCGACCAACTGACCGCGCCCCAAACCTATTTTCCCATGCGTACCCTGATCACCGCACGCGGTTGCCCCATGGCCTGTACCTTCTGCAGCAGCCGCGCCATGTGGGGTCGGCAGGTACACAGCCACTCGGTTGAGGCGGTGCTTGATATGCTTGAGGCCATGATTTGCCGGGATGGCTGTCGGTTTGTCGCCATTAAAGACGCTACATTCACTGCCGACCGCGAAAGGATTTTAACGCTCTGCAAGGGGATTTGTGCCCGCAAGTTGCCCTTTTTTTGGGGCTGCGACACGCGTGCCGACTGCCTGGACGAAACCGTGATCAAAACGATGCGGCGGGCTGGTTGCGTGCGCATTAGCCTCGGCGTGGAGTCGGCCGCCACAACCATTCGGCGCAATATCAAAAAACACCTCTCCCTGGATCAGGTATTGGAAGCCACCCGTACCATTAAAAAGTTCGGCATCCAGGTCCGCTATTACCTGATGGTGGGCAACCGGGGCGAAACCATGGCCACGTTTCTTGAAACCCTGGCCTTTATCGACCAGGCCAAACCCAATCAATACGTCTTTTCACAACTCCATCTTTATCCCGGCACGGAAGAGTTTCAGATCTTTGAACAGCATGGGATAGTTTCGCCGGAAATCTTTTTTGAACGCGATTTTTTCTGCCTCACCTGTTTCGCCGGACAGCGGACCAATGAAATCAGGATCCGAAAAATGCTCTATCCCATAAAGGGCCTTCAACACTGCTGGTCCTATCCGACTGGGGATCGCCAGCGGATTCAGCGCCGACTGCCCGACGATGCCCTGGCTCATATCGACCTGTGCCGCGCCTATTTGCGCAGCGGCAACGCCGCCCGCGCTGAACACCACCTCGACCTGGCGCTGCATTACGGCTACTTTCTGCCGGGCTTGGCGCAAAACTTCCGGGCCTGTGTGCGCGCACTCCAGGGTGATTTGATAAATGCCGCGCAGCTCCTTGATCAGGCCGCCGCGCACGACCCAGCCGCAATCGTCATCGAGAATCGCCGGCGGCTTAACCAATTTATAATGCGAGAGGATGCAGGCAAAAGGCATCCTTTAAAACTCCATATCGGCGACAGCTTCATCTGCGACACCCAAAGCGCCTCGCCCGAGTTTCCGGACTCCGGCGTCAACCGACACCGGCAAGGATTACCTATTGACAATTATTGAAATGAAAGTTAATATATCTGTTTTTGTTATTGACAGCATAACGATTGTTTTTAATTCTTTTCACAAAAGTCCTCCCTCTGGTGGCTTGCTGGGCGACCAAGGCGGGCTTTTTTTATGACGCGCAAAAGGCGGCAACGTCGGGCACATCCAACGCCGCGCCGTAACAAAACGCCGAATCGATCCTAATGATCCACTAACGACAATCTTGGACACTGGGCGCCTTCGGCGAAGTTTTACTGAAGACGGCATGTCTTCGTACAAATCGATCAAGGACCTAAGAAGATGCGAAACAGTATCACCACCACCCGCAACATCGGCATCAGCGCCCACATCGACTCGGGCAAGACCACGCTGACCGAGCGGATCCTCTATTACACCCAGCGCATCCATGCCATTCACGACGTCAAGGGCAAGGACGGCGTCGGCGCAACCATGGACTCCATGGAATTGGAAAAAGAGCGCGGCATCACCATCGCCTCGGCCGCCACCTTCTGCGAGTGGAAAAATCACCAGATCAACATCATCGACACACCCGGCCATGTGGACTTCACCATCGAGGTGGAACGCGCGCTGCGCGTGCTCGACGGGGCCATTTTGGTACTGTGTGCCGTGGGCGGGGTGCAGTCTCAGTCACTGACGGTCGATCAGCAAATGCGGCGATACAACGTCCCCTGCATCGCCTTTGTCAACAAGTGCGATCGTAGCGGCGCCAACCCCGAACGGGTCATGAAACAGCTGCATGACAAGCTCGGACACAATGCGGTGGCCATGCAGTTGCCCATCGGTCTGGAGGCCGATTTCCAAGGCGTGGTTGACCTGATCTCCATGCAGGCCCTCTATTTCGATGGCGCCAACGGTGAAGTTGTGCGCGAGGAGGCCATCCCGGCCGCGCTGGTCGAGGAGGCTGAGGCGGCGCGGGAGACGCTGATCGATGCCGCCAGCATGTTTTCGGACGCGCTTATGGAGGCTGCCCTGGAAGGTCAGGTGACCCAGGAACTGATCATCGAGGCGATCCGAAACGGCGCGCTCACACGTGAAATCACACCGGTCTTCATCGGTTCGGCCTACAAGAACAAAGGCGTGCAACCCTTGCTCGATGCGGTCACCCACTATCTGCCCTGCCCCCTCGATGTCACCAACGAGGCGCTTGACATGGAGCAGGACGAGGCCCGCGTTCGCTTGGTCCCCGACCCTGACGCGCCGGTTGTGGCGCTGGCCTTCAAGCTGGAAGACGGGCCCTACGGGCAGTTGACCTATGTGCGCGTCTACCAAGGCACTCTGGCCAAGGGCGCCACCGTGGTCAACGTACGCGAGGGGCGCAAGATCAAGATCGGCCGCGTGGCCCGCATGCATGCCAGCGAGATGGAGAATGTGGAAGCCCTGGCGGCCGGCAACATCGGTGCCCTGTTCGGCGTCGAGTGCGCTTCGGGCGATACCTTTGTATCACCCGGGCTTTCGCTCACCATGACCAGTATGTTCGTGCCCGAGCCGGTCATCAGCCTGGCCATCGTCCCCAAAGACAACAAGGCCCAGATCAACATGTCCAAGGCCCTCAACCGCTTCACCAAGGAGGACCCCACCTTCCGCAGCTTCGTCGACGACGAAACCAAGGAGACCATCATTGAGGGCATGGGCGAACTTCACCTGGATGTCTACGTGGAGCGCATGCGCCGCGAATATGGCGCCCAGGTGGATACGGGCGCGCCGCAGGTGGCCTACCGAGAAACCATCACCCGCCGGGCTGATTTCAATTACATCCATAAAAAACAAACCGGTGGGGCGGGCCAGTTCGGACGCGTGGCCGGTTATATCGAGCCTGAGCCCGAGAACGATTTTATCTTTGACAACCAGGTTACCGGTGGCGCCATTCCCACCCAGTTCATACCGGCCTGTGAAAAGGGTTACCGGGCCTGCCTGGCCAAGGGGCCCAAATTGGGGTTTCCCATCACCGGCCTTCGCGTGGTGCTCAATGACGGCGCCTCCCATGCGGTGGATTCATCTGAGATGGCCTTTCAGGCCGCCGCCAGGGGCAGCTTTTTAGAGGTCTATCCCAAGGCCGGTCCGGTGATTCATGAACCGATCATGCGGGTGGTGGTGGAAACCCCCACCCAGTTCCAGGGCGCGGTGATGGGATCACTCAACCAACGCCGCGGCATGATCGTCGGCACCCAGGAAGAGGGGCCCCTGTGCGCCATCGAAGCACAGATACCCCTGGCTGAAATGTTTGGATACACCACGGTGCTGCGCTCGCTGACCCAGGGGCAGGCTCAGTTCACCATGGAATTTGCAACCTATCGACGGGTTCCCGAATCGATTGCCGAAGAGTTGGTTAAAAAGGCAGCCGAAGAACAGAATAAGAAGTAAGGAGTGGAAATGCTCACAGAGGATCTCATCATCCGCAATCCATTGCAGAAAATAATCGGCGCCGGCAACGCCGTGCCCAAAGGCGGTTTTGGCGCCGTTTTGGCCCGGGCGGGCGTTGGCAAAACCGCCTTCATCGTTCAGGTCGCCATGAACGGCCTGCTGCAGCACACCAACGTGCTTCACATCAGTTTGGGAGAACCGGTTCAGAAAGTCGCCCTGTGGTACGAGGAGGTGTTTCGCAACAGCACCGGCCAGAACGCCCCGGCGGAAATGGCCAAGCTGTGGGAGTCGATTCTGGTGCACCGCTTTATCATGACCTTCCAGAAAAACGACTTCACCGCCCCCAAACTTGAAGAGCGTCTGGCCGATCTCACCGAGCAGGCCATCTTTCTGCCGCAGATCATTCTTATCGATGGCCTGTCGTTTGCGCCGCCCCAGATAGAATTGATCAATCAGCTCAAGAACCTGGCGGAAAAATTGCAACTGCGGTTCTGGTTTACCATTCGCACCCACCGCGACGAGGCGCCCGGCCAAAACGGCCTGCCGGTTGAGATGCTGCCATTGGCCGACCTGTTCAGCGTGATCATCGCCCTGGACCCGCGCGGTCAGGAGGTCGATGTCTGCCTGACCAAAGGCGGTGTCACCCAGCCCAAACCGCCCACGCTGCGCCTGGACCCGTCCACCATGCTGGTACGTCAGCAGTAAACATCCGCCGGCGGTTTTAGCGTGTTTGAGCCCTCAAAGGTCTTTGGTTAACAGGCGTTTGAGGGCCGAACGATGACGCGTTTAGACAATCATTTCTTCTGCGGTAATATCCATATTCTATCGATGCGGCGCTGGTCGTTGAGGGTGAAACCGACCCGGTCGCCAATGTTCAGCGCCGATATCGACAACCCCTTCCGCTCTCCACGATAGACCTTCACCTCGTCGGCCAAATGGTACATGGCGTCACTGATGACCAGCTTCGGCAACGCCAGACGACCAATGCGGCCGCCCCCGTCGAACACGGCCCAATCCGGACTCCTGGCACCCACACTGGGTCCGTCGGCGATGGGCAACTCCTCGGGTTTTTCATCCTGCTGCTGCGCGAGGACCCACCCTGCCGGCGCCAAGCTCACAAGCATCAGCAACACAAAGAGGTATACAGCACGCCATGGTGCCGTTCTGAGATTCCATTTTGAAACCGTTTCCATTAGTCATCCCCATGCTGCATCCAGTAATAGATGCCGTCCGCGCTGAGTTCCCCCACCACTTCCACACCGCCGGCGGAGGTCGAGAACACCTTATACTCGAGCCGCTCGCCCTGCCCGGGGCCGCGGGTGCCGCGGACAAATCCAGGATTAGACAGCAACTGTTCAAAACCAAGCCCCGAGGGAGGCACGCGCTCGGTAACGCTGCTACCGGTGTCGGGATCGGTGTAGGTAATCTCCACCGCGTCCTGAGCGTCCACGATGCGGTTGCCGGTGATATCGAGCTGCGGCTCTCGCAAACGACGGCCGCTGCAGGCGTCCACTTCGTGAAAGATGGCATCCCCGCCCGCCCGGCACGTTTCCGTGGTGGGTATCGAGGAGGTAAAAAGCAGTTTGCCGTCGCGAATGATAGGATCGTTGATGATGCGCTCGCCTGCGATCGGCAGGTCAAACAGCCAGCCGGCATTGTTCTCTTCAACGGATGATGGGTTGGGCTCTCCGCCACCATCTTCCTGAACCACCCACTGAGCCGTGCGGCGGGTGATAAAGCGTAGCGTCAGGTTTTGACCGTCAACCGTGTAGCTGGCGTCGGGAATCTCCAGCGACTGTTGGAGCAGGCTCACCGTGGCGGGCTGGTTGGAGAGGCCGGTGCCTTCGCGCGCGCCTAGAAACTCGCTGTTATCTTCGTCGTCACCATAATCCCACACGCCATAGATGGTCTGCCCGCTGGTGTCGCCGATGTCGCTTTGTCCCAGGTACTTGCCGGTGCCCACGGCCACGATGTATCCCGGCAGTGAACCTAGGCAATGTTTCATCACATCGGGCTCGGTGGTGATGGGCTGGGGGTTGCCCAGCGCGTCACGGGCCGAAAAAAGGGGCCCTGCGTAAGCAACCGCCCAGTTGGCGGCATTGCCGTCAGTGAGATCAAACTTCCACAGGTTACCCTTGAGATCGCCCGCATAGGCGTATTCCACACGATCATCATTATCCACGTCTACCAATGCCGGCGGTGAAAGCCCGTTGCAAGCGCCCGCGCCGGTATCGATCTTGGTCCGTAGCGTGCCATCGGTGTTCAGCACGAAAAGTACCGCGTGGCCATTGGGGCTGTTGTAACCGTTGCTGAAAATCACTACCCAATCGTCAGTCAAATTGTCGGGCGTATCGAGATTAACCACATACCCGGGGCTGTAGCTATAGCCCATATCCGGGTCCGTGGCGCCGCCGGCCGGAAACTCCCAAGCCACCATGTCAACCACTTCCTGCTGGCTTTCCACTGTTGCGGCATTGGCCACATTGAGCGCGTAATACCCTTTGCCGCCCTTACCCAGCCCCCCCACCAGCAGGGTATTACCGGGGCTTATCTCTTGAATATAGGGAGTTTTATCCACATAGAATTTGTGGTTGTAGTTGGGATCGGCCAGCTCGGCCAGGTGATCGAATACCAACCCGGGGACATAGGCGAAGCGCTCGATGCCGGTATCGGCGTTAAAAGCGTGCAGCATGCCGTCATTGCCCCCGGCGTACAGCAGACCGTCGTGGAGCACCGGACCGCCGTGGACGATGTCGCCCAGCACCCGAATGCGGTCGCGCCGCTCACCGCCGTTTTGAAGCTCCTGATCGCGCCGGCCGCTCAGGTAGTCGAGCAGATCCTGATCGTTGTTGAGAAAGGCCTGTTGATCGGCTGTAAGGTCTGCTAAATCCTCGAACGCCACCCCGTCGCCATCCTCATCCTGGTAGGTGGCAATATAACGATTTTGCCAGTCAAGATTGTCGAGTTGCTCGGCCGCGCTCCACAAATAGCTGCTGGCGTTGATCTCGCCGCTGTCGGTATCGAAGCTATAAGCCCTGATGTCGCCGCTCCAGCCGTCGGTGGAAAAGGTGGGCAGGTAAATAGTAGCGCCATCGGAGACGTCACCCCCCTGCCCCACCGCCACTGAAGCGGCCGAGGCGATGCGGGCCTGAATGTCGGTGAGCGCCTCCGTGAAAGCGTCCGCCAACGCTTCCGGATCATTGGCGGTGTAAAACACCCCGCGGCTGTTGATGGTGGCGTGCCACAAGTCGTCGATCTTGACCCGCTCATCAGGGTCATTGTGGACATCCGGCCAGGGGATGTCACTGGGCGGATTGGACCAGGGACTGAAGCTGTCGCGGTCCAGCGTGCTTTCAACTCCCAGGGCAACGGCATAGGTCACCATGTGCTGCCACTCGGCCCGATCGAGGCCGCTGGGCGGCACCAGGTCGTCCAAACCGGTGGCCAGATCAGTTTCATAATATTGCATGGCCACATCGGCCAGGGTGTCGGCATAGTTGTCTGCAAAAGGAGCGCCTTGGTCGCCGTCGGCGTTGCCCACGCCAGGATCATCACCATTCCAGAATCCATCGGTAAAAACCACGGCGAAATTGTGCTGGCAGGCCTCTTCCACGGGCGATTCGGCAAACCCGCTGCCACTATGGTCGTAGTACTGCCCCACGGCCTGCAGGCCGGTACGCAGCGGCGACACTTCGTCGATAATCAAACGGCTGAATTCATACAGCTCTTCTAGGAGGTCAAGGGTTTGGTCCTCGTCGTCCACATCGATGGGCACCACCGCCTGCTGGATCTGCCCATTGATGCTGTAGGCCCCCACGCGCACCCCGCTCAACGCTTCCAGCGCCCGGGCCATGGCGTCGGTGGCGATCAACGAACGGCGGCGGTAATAGGTGAACCAGTTGGCGAAATTTTGCCGCTCGGCGGCGTAGTCGCGTTGGCTTTGCACATCGGCCGGCGGCGTAACCACCGCCTCGATTTCCCCATAAGCCACCTGATCGTCGTCGTTAAGATCTTCAAAACGGAAATAGCTGATCGAACCGTTGTCCACCGTCACCAGATAGGGCAGGTTTTCTAAAGCTGAGTATTGGAAATAATGGGCCACGGGAAT
This sequence comes from uncultured delta proteobacterium, assembly GCA_963783425.1. GTDB lineage: Bacteria > Desulfobacterota > Desulfobacteria > Desulfobacterales > QNYZ01 > CAWANO01. The sequence goes on along the minus strand of CAWANO010000001.1, from coordinate 636,708 downwards.
CTGAATCACCTCGCCCTCTCTCCGAAACTCAACGGCGTCGGCAAAGGTAAAAGACCCTGTTGACTGGGGGGACCGGCGCACTTCCACGCGCGGGGCGAGACCGGCATCAAAACTGAAAGTCCCGAGTGCCACCCAACCACCGTGGGCCGGTATGTCTGCGGCAGCCTGGTCTACATAGACGACGGCCGGGCTGCCGGTACCGGTATGCTGAATCGTATATTGAGCATTACCGTCATTAACGCTAAATGGCGTTATCCATGCCCGTACTTCCCACTGCCCATCACTGGGTAGGTTCGATTCCCATAGTACATAGGCGCCCGTAAGGTTGGTCATGGAAAAACGGCCACCGACGGCACTTTCCACTGGCACGGCATCATACTGGGTCCAACCTGTTGAAAAAACGGTGCCGGCATCCTGATCGTCGGCAATAGTATTCATGGCCGTGTCAGATATCTGATGATAAACGGCACTCAAATCAGCGGTGACACCCGGCGAGTTAATGTGGCTGGGCGGGTTGTTCGGATCTGCATTGGGGTCTGAGGTGCCCGTGTAGACCTCCGTCACCCTTGTCCAGGGCTCATAGGTGACGGCGGGATTGTAGTAAAGCCGGTTATAGCCGTGCCATTGGGAACGCCAGAGCCCCCGGTCGTCACCGGAGAGAACCGCAAAGGGCACATCGGTGGGTATCTTGTTGTCGCCCAGATCGTCAAAGATGTAGCGGTACTGGTTGAAGGTACCGCCGCTTTCGCTCGTCATCACCTCGTAATCCATGCTGGTGGAATCGTCCAGCACGAACATGATGTTGGGCGGCACCGCTTCGGATTGGGTGATCAGGGGCGCATCGGAGATGTCCAGGCACTCGGGATCGTCCTGGGCGAAAGCAATCATACCAAACGCGAGCACCATGGCGACCAAAACGCTACAACCAACAATTGCCGTCGCCCGCCGCCTGATTTGGATGATTGCCGTTACGTGTTCTATCATAAAGCCGTTTTTACCCTGGGGTAATCATATTTTTTAAGATCCGAAGCGAAAAAGGCGCATCCTTCTGATGCGGATGGGGCTTGCCCGCCACACGGCCGGCGGGTAAACCGCGTCGCTAGCGCTCGTATCAATGACATCTTGGGGTCGCTTATCACCGTTTAAACCCGATCTCTATAAATGCCTCTCCCGCACTCTCTGATTGATATAGTCCGTAAACTGTGTACGCTTGCTCTTTGTAGGTGTTTGTAGTTTTAAGCGACGCACCCGGTGGTGTGCCCCTGTATTCGGCAGCAAAATAAATATTGCTGTCAGAGTTTCTATCAATAGTATCGCCATTATCGTCAAAACAGGGATCATTCAAATTATCAACGCTCGCGGATGCTCTGTTATTTTGATCTCCCCAAACCTCTCTGTCTTTGATGAAATCTATTTCATTCTCTCCTTTCAGCCAGTTCTCTGAATGAGCAAGCGGCGCAGTGATGAGATTGGAGATTCGTTGCACCCCCTCCAAAGCCGCTGACTCGGCCAGATAAAAGTTCTCCTGATAGGTGCGTTCGTTGCTGGCGATCTGTACCTCGATGGACGACAGGTAATTGGCGGCAAGCCCGATGATGGCCAGCAGAAATACCATCATCAATGCTACCACCATGATGCTGCCGCGCTCATCTTTATAAATGAATCGCTTGAGGCAAATCCGTTCAATTGGCCGCCGTCCTGGTGAATTGGTTATAACCACGGCTTCACCCCCGTAAATTTTACATGCCGATCATCACCGGGGCCGGTGTAGGAGACCTTCAAGACCACCAGCTTGGCAGGATCCAAAAGATTTGTGCCAGCAATGCCCTCGTTCACGCACCACTCCACGCGATAGCCCTGGGGCATCTCAGCATAGCCCGGCGGCGCCTCACCGTCAGCCATGCTGTGGGGATTGTCGTCTTCACTCAGATCCTGGTGGTTGTAATCTTTAGCCAGCAAGTCTTCAAGAACGCTCTGGGCAATGTTGGAAGCTTCGGAGAGATCAAATGCACGGGCGTTGACCTGGATGGCCGTGCGTTGCATGGTGGCAATGGCCAAGATGCCGACACCCAAAATGGCTACAGCCACCACCACCTCAACCAGGGTCAAACCCGATTGGTGGTTGCGGTATAATGGTGTGTCATTTTTATGGTCTTCGGGGGGAAGCGATTTTTTCATTGAATCAAGACCAGTTTCCAAGGTTACGACAATAAACGACACTAGATAAAGTACGTGTAATGGGGCGCGGAAGGCTCGGATGGTCATCAACACCAGTAATTGAAACGATTATCGAATGAACTTTAAGCAAATCCCCTGTTGACAGCGGTGTAGATAATTGCAATCCATCATTATCAAAGTATTGAAAGTTCAATGCACTGATGTTTTCCGCAACTGGTTGCGGTATTACCTGATTGTGGTACCTAACATAAATTCTTTGTGTGTTCTCATTGATGAAATATAAAATAATTTCCCTACCATCCGTGCTTCCTCCTGAATAAAAGTCGCCATTACCATTTAAATCTTGGCTAAAACGGATCTGGTTGTCTTCAGCAACCAAAAGCTTGGCACCCTCCATGCCTGAAGGATTGTATCCTGCTGTCCTAAGGTCTCTTTCCAAAAGCAGCATTGCAGCTCTTAAATTTTGCTGAAGCGAGGAAGTATGCTCTTGCTCCTTGAATGACCGATTTTGGACACTGAAAGTCCCAAACACTGCCAACCCAACAATTGCAGATATAGATAGTGCAATAATCAGTTCAATCAAGCCGATCCCTGAATCACCTAGTTTCATTCTGAATTGAATCAAGCTAGTCTTTTTTCCACGCGAACACATTTTTTCTTTAGTATGGTACGAATTGGGATCCATCACATCGCCCTTTTCGGATTGATCCGGCAGTTAACGCACCAATCCGGTAGAAAATTGTAGCGTTTGTGTTAGTAATGTAAACATAAGATCCGTTTCCAGTACCTGGTGGGTCGACAGTGCCATCCGGATTGAAAACCATAGACGATGAAACGTTTGATAGTGTGGAACAAACGACTGACGGTAAAAACCTAACCCTTCCTCTGTACCTATCGTCCTTTTCCTCACCGTCTTCGTCGTTCAAGACCAGTCGATGTTCTTCTGTCGCAAGCCCAGGGACCGGTGGATGCTCATCCGGGTTGTCGTCATCAAATTCAAACCAATAAGAATTATCATTGATATCGAAATTGGCTCTAACATCTCGATTATTACGAATGGCCTGCAAACGAGCCATCTGTAAATTACTATATAGATCATCTGCTGCACGTCTAAGATCGTATTTGGGTTGATACGAAAGCAGGTTTGGTATTCCAACGGCCGCGACGATGCCGATAATCGCCACGATGAGAATCAGTTCAGTGAGGGTAAAACCCGCCGGTCGTCTGTGGCGCAAGCGTGATTGGCTGTGCAAGCGTTCAGATTTGACCGTCCGGAATGCAAGATTAGGCATTGGTTGCGATCAGTTTGGTTTTCACCGTTTACCCGGGCGTATCTGAGAGGCTAATCCACTGGCATTTCAGGGATTCCGGATGGTGATTATCTTATAATAAACCGCATTCTGGGTCAAACATGTTGGGAATATTGTTAAAAGCGCTTTTTTGATTTATATCAATAGCGAATGATTTGGGTGATCCTTTTAGCGCTGATTAGCGAGCGAGTGTAAAGAGCGTGGCAATCTCAGCGGTGTTACGGGGATTGCCGCGTCACTGCCTTCCTCTCAATGACAAATTAGGGGCACTGTTGCGAAACCCGGACCCCCCCAACTGTCATTGCGAGCGAGTGCAACGAGCGCGGCAATCTCAGTGGTACTTCGGGGATTGCCGCGTCACTGCGTTCCTCGCAATGACAAATGGCGGGGCATGTGGCGAGAAAATTCCGGCATCTCCTAAATGTCATTGCGAGGAGCGAATGCGACGTGGCAATCTCCGAAGTCACTAACAACACACCACGTTGGCCAGGCCCATGCGAACAGCCCCCATGGAGATTGCCACGCTCACCATGTTTGCTCGCAATGACGACATCGTGGCTGTAATTGATAGGAGCACCAGTGACACTCAAATATTTTGCGGAATCGAAAAGCTCGTGATTCGAATCATCGTAACCATCCTTGCCCTGCTCTACGCCATATCGCCCATCGACATTCTGCCTGAGAAGTTCCTGGGCCCACGCGGGTTCATCGATGATATTGTGGTGTTGTGGTTTCTCTACCGTTACTTGAAGACCGGCCAAGTACCGTTCGGTGGATTCAGAAAGAAGCCTTCTGGGCAATCAGGCGGGACGAAGCACGGAAGTGCCGGACAAACCGGATCGGGGCAAACATCCGACCCGGAGGGCGCCCGCTTCGCCTCCAAAGACCCCTACGTGGTACTGGGCATTTCACGGCGCAGTTCGACCGAGGAGATCAAAACCGCTTACCGTGAACTGGCCGGGCGTTACCATCCCGACAAAGTCGCGCACCTGGGCGAAGAGTTTCAACAATTGGCCGAACAGCGTTTCAAGGCCATACAGGCGGCCTATCAATCCATTCACGGAAAAAGCGCCTGAGAGATCGTTTAGGCCTCGAACACCATCTTGTTTTGCGCCCACGATTTGAAGCACCCCTCGATCACCTTCTCCTCGCCGAAAATGTTGGCCACCTTGACGCTGCCATCGTGGGTTTCGATGGTCTCGACAGCTTCCATGACCAGCTCTTCGCGTCCATTTCTCACCACAAAGACATTTTGATCACACATGGGATATGGCTCCGGTTGTATTGGGCTTGGTATTAGGGATTCTTTTCATCACATAATGTAATGCCCGCCCGTCTTAATGCAATTTTTTGGCCACGCGCCTTGGCGTATCTCAACGGTCAATAGGTATGTCATTACAAGCGAGTGATGCAAAGGCAGTAATCTCAAAGATCTTTCGGGGATTGCCGCGTCACTGCGTTCCTCGCAATGACCAAAAGGGGGCTTTACAGAGGTATCTTCAGAATAGCATATAGGTCTACCGTGGCACCTACCCGCCCAGGTAAGCCTTTTTCACCTCGGGATCGTCGAGCAACGTCTTGGCGTCGCCCTCCAGGACCACGTTGCCGGTTTCCAGCACGTAGGCGCGCTGGGCGAATTGCAGGGCCAGACGGGCATTTTGTTCCACCAGCAGGATGGTGGTGCCCTCCTGGTTGATCTCCTTCAATGCGGCAAAAACGCTCATCATCAACAGCGGTGCCAGCCCCATGGAAGGTTCGTCGAGCAGCATAATTTTACGGCCGCTCATAAAAGCCCGCCCGATGGCCAGCATCTGCTGCTCGCCGCCGCTCAAGGTGCCGGCCTTCTGGTCCTTGCGCTCGTCCAGGCGGGTGAAGATGGTAAAAACGCGCTCGATATCGCGCTGGATACCGTCGTTGTCTTTACGGGCGAAACAGGCCAGTTGCAGGTTCTCAAGCACGGTCAGATTGCCGAAGAGTCGCCTTCCTTCGGGCACGTGAGAAATGCCTAGCTGGCTGACCACTTTGTCGGCCGGATACTTGAGCAGGTTTTTGCCCATGAAGGTCATCTTCGAGTCCGGTCCGGCCGGAACCAGCCGCGAAATGGCGCGCAAGGTGGTGCTTTTACCGGCGCCGTTGGCGCCGATGATGGTAACGATCTCACCTTCGTCAATGGTCAGATCAATGCCATGCAAAGCCCGGATTTTCCCATAAGAGGCACTCAGGTTTTCGACTGTCAGCATCATGTTATTACCGTTTCCTTGCCTAAATAGGCCTCGATCACCTGAGGATCATTCTGAATCGCCTCCGGGTCGCCCTCGGCGATCACCTCGCCGAAAACCAGGCATTGGATCTGCTGGCATAGCTCCATGACAAACTTGAGGCGATGCTCGATTAAAAAGATGGATAGATCGAACCGGCTATGGATCTTGCGGATAATGGCCATGATCTGCACCAGCTCTTCCGGGGTCATCCCCACGGTGGGTTCGTCGAGAAAGAGGATCTTTGGCTCCAGGGCCAGGGCCCGTGCGATCTCCACCCGCCGCTGAGCGCCGTAGGGCAGGTTCACAACAAGCTGATCGTGAAGATGTTCGATACCCAGCAGTGACAACAGCTCGTGGGCTCTGGTTTCGCTCTCGGTCTCCTGGCGTTCACGTTCGGCGGTGCCGAAAAAGGTCCCCATCAAGCCGTAGGTAAGCTTGGAGTAGCGCGCCATCTTGATATGCTCGAGCACGGTCATGTGGCGCCACAAGCGCAGGTCCTGAAAGGTGCGGCCGATGCCGCTGGCGGCGATTTTGTAGGGGGGCATCCCGACAATGTTTTTACCGGCCAGTTCGACAGTGCCTTCGGTGGGGGTATAGATGCCAGTGATCAGATTGAATATAGTGGTCTTGCCGGCGCCATTGGGGCCGATCAGACCGAAAATCTGCCCAGGCTCGATCTCAAGATTGTAGTTGTGAACCGCCCGCAGGCCACCGAAAAAGTGGGTCATGCTTTTTACGGAAAGAAGCGCCATCCTATCCCTCCTTTCCGGGCTGTGTTTTGGGCTGCAGGATCTTGCGCACATTGAACTCCCGGAAGGCGATCAGTCCAGTGGGCCGGTAGATCATCACCAGAATCAAAAGCAACGGAATGACGATCCACTTGAAAATTTCCAGCGGCCGCAGGGCCTCGCCCAGCACGCTGATCGACACCGCGCCCACAATGGAGCCCACCACCGAGTTCAGTCCGCCGAAATAGACCATGGCCAGCACTTCAGCCAGCTTCTGCAACCCGAAAGTGGCCGGATTGACGTAGCGCAACACGTGGGCAAACAGTCCGCCCGCCACGCCGGCCCAGAAGGCACTGAACATGAAGGTCACCATTTTGGTGCGGCGGGTGTTGACACTCATGGCGTCGGCGGCGCTCTCAAAATCACGCACGGCGTTGCACGCTTTACCGAATGTGGAGTTGACGAAATTGTTGATGATCCACACGGACAGCACGGTAACGCAAAACACCACCGGCAAGGTGGCGTAGTTGGGCTGGCTGCTCAAGCCCCTCGGCCCGCCGATGATTTCGAGGTTCTCGATCAAGCTCTTGACGATAAACAGAAAAGCCAGGGAGATGATGGCCAGATAATCGCCCCGGGTGCGAAATGACGGTATAGCCACCACCAGCGAACTCAACGCGGCAGCCATACCACCGATAAAGAGCGCCACGGGGAAGAATAAGAAACCGATTTCAGGTGGTAACAGGGGCGCGCCGTAGAGTTTGTCCTTGGCGAAAAAGAGCACCGTCACCACCGAAGTGACGTAAGCGCCCACGGCCATGAAACCTGGGTGGCTGCAAGAAAACTCGCCCATGTAGCCGTTGATCAGGTTCAAGCTCAAGGTAGTGATCACGGCCACCATGGTCAGCCGGGCCGTGATCAGCCGGTAATCACTCATCTCCCCCCAAAGATGCAACACAGCATAAAAGAGCACCAGGTGGAGCAAGGTTGAAAGCCAGAGCGGCCAACTGGCCAGCAAGCGGGCCAGGGCATTGGTCAAGGGTGCGCACAAGCGCCCCAGGCCGACAATGGGCAGCACGTAGATCAGCAGCACGTAGAGTAGTGTACTGGGAATCAGTGCCGGAGTCTTTAATATCACCAACGCACCAAACAGCACAGGCACCTTATTAAGCCCCAGCGAAACCGCCAGCGTCCTTCCGATCAATTGTTCCAGAACCACCGCCACCAGTGCGCCAAGAAGCCAGCCAACCATCGGTATGGGTGCAAAAAAATGCCCCAACCGGCTACTTAAACCCACCGGCGCGGTGATTTCAGCCGTGGTGTTCGATACCGCCATATGATTTCCCCGTCGGAAGAGCCCGTTTGAAAGTTGTCAGAACACGGGTATGGGTAAAAATATACCATTTCTGATTGAACACTCACTATAACCGCAACTGCGCACTGTACGCCTCGCCGAAAAACCCATGCGGCCGCCAGACCAGTATCATCAACACGATCGAGTAGGCGATCAAGTCCCTGAGGGTGGATGGGAAAAAAGCCGCCGTAAACATCTCGATAAAGCCCAGTAAAAAACCAGCCAGACAGGCCCCCAACATAGAACCGCGGCCGCCTAGAATCGCCGCCACAAAGGCTTTCCACCCGTAGGTGATACCCATGTAGGGGTCGAGCACCGGGTAAGCGATACCGAACAGGATGCCCGCCGCCGCCGCCAGGGCCGACCCCAGTGCAAAAGTCAGGGCGGCGATGGTGTTGAGGGGCACACCCATCAACGGTACCACCACGTAGTCAAATGCCATGGCCCGCATGGCCATACCCCATTTGGTGCGCTGCATGAACAGGTGCAGGGAGTACATCAAGGCGATCGAGATCGCCACGATGATGATACGCTTGGAGTTGATGATCACGCCGCCCACTTCGAAGGGTACACCCTCAATCAAGGTGGGAAAGCGGACCCGCTGGGCACCCATTAGCGCCAGGTTTCCGGTCTCCAGAATGATGCCGATCATCAACCCCGTGATGGCGGCCGACGCCCGGGGCGCGTCACGCAGGGGCCGGTAGCCGATGCGCTCGACAATCATGCCCACAAACGAAGTCAAAAACATGGAAATGATGATCGTCAGCACCAAGATCAGCCAGTTGGGCATCACCATGATACCGCCGGCGCTCAGCGCCACCAGCCCCGTGGCTACCCCGAAGCCGATGTAGGCCCCGACCATGAAGATATCGCCATGGGCGAAGTTGAACAGCATCAGGATGCTGTAAACCATCGAGTAGCCGAGGGCGATCAGGGCATAAAGACTGCCGTACTGAAGCGCATTGACCACGTTTTGAAGCAGAAAGGAAAGGTCCATTACGTTTTCCTACTTGCCTGAACCGTCGGTCCTTGTCGTCAACAAGGTTTATTAGAAATATGAACTCTCCGGAAGGTCACGACAGTAACAGGGGCATGGAAACCCATGCCCCTATTGTTTGTCCAGATTTTTTAGATTCGTTGCCGTTGTCGTGTCCATTGTCAATTCACTGACACGCCTTCGGGTTGCTTGTTAATCTTCGATGAGTTCCGGCGGTCAACTACTTCGGGCAAACCGATTTGTAAAATTCAAATTCACCCTTGTCGCTGATGCGCACGATCACGGCGCATTTTTGGGGATCACCCTCTTCGGTGAAGGTCATGTTGCCGGTAATGCCCTCGAACTCCTTGATCTGGGCCATGGCGTCGCGCACACATTGGCGGTCTTTTTCAATGTCGCCGGTGATGTTGCCGCAGCCTTCAATGGCCGTCTGCACGATGCGCAGCGCATCCCAGGTGAGCGCACCGACATCGTCGGGCACATAGCCATATTTTTCGTTGTAGCGGTCGATGAAAGCCTTGGTGGCGCCGGTGGCGCCGGCCGCGGCGTAATGGGTGGAGAAGAACAGCCCGTAACAGGCCTCGCCGCACAGGCTGACCGTTTCAGCCGAGCCCCAGCTGTCGCTGCCCACGATGGGTTTGTCCCAACCCAGCTCCTTGGCCTGCTGCACGATCAAGGCCACTTCGTTGTAATATTGTGGGGTAAAGAGCACTTCCGCACCGCTCTTGATGATCTTGGTCAACTGTGAGCTGAAGTCGGCGTCTTTGGTGGTAAAGCTTTCAAAGGCCACCACGGAGCCGGGCCCGTGGACCTCTTCCCAAGCCTGCTTGAAGAATTCGGCCAGTCCCTTGGGGTAGTCGCTGGCCACGTCATAGAGCACGGCCGCTTTGGTGAAACCAAACTCTTCGCTGACGAAGTTGGCCAGAACGGGGCCCTGGAAGGGATCGAGAAAGCAGCCCCGGAACACGTAGGGACGATCACCGGTGGTATCCGGATTGGTCGACCAGGGGCTGATCATGGGGGTTTTGTAGTTATTGGCGACTTCACCAGCCGGTACGGCCTGCTTGGAGGATTGCGGGCCCACGATTGCCAGAACTTCATCTTCGGTGATGAGCTTGGTGGCGGCCTTCACGGCGGACTCGGCCTTGGACTCGTTATCTTCAACAACCACTTCCACCATCACTTTTTTGCCGCCCACATCGATACCGCCGGCAGCTTCGATATCCTCCAGCCACATTTCGGCCGCATATTTGGATCCCTCACCCACTTTGGGAATGTCGCCAGTCATGGGTACGTTGAGGCCCACCTTGATTTTTCCCGCGTGAGAGTCGGCCCAAGTCGACGGCGCGAATGCAAGCGCCAGCACCAAACATGTTACAACCAGCACAGCTCCTTTTTTCATCATATCCTCCTTGCAATGGGTTGGGTTGTTGCCTTTTCGGGGTTAAATCTCAGGCAAGCTAGTTTTGTTATCAGATCCAGAGAGGATAATCAACGACGATGTGCGACGGATCTGTTATTGCTTGACATCGATCGCAAAAACCAATTAACTATAGTTTTCGGCTTAAATCGGTTGGAGCAGTAAAAAATGACACTGCAAGCGCGCCTAGACCATTTCAGGATAGAATCTATGGTTATGCCCTTGGACAAATCGCCCAGGGCCTGACGCGGTCGCGCTGTATCGAAACACCACGCCATGGGCTCTGAGCGCGTTGCCCATGGCTTTTTTTTTCGAAGCCAACCGATCCAATCAGCGTGCAGTATTTTAAGGTGACCGGACGGTCATGCCGGGAAACCCGGCCATCAAGGCAATCGTCACATTCAAGGAGCAGCGGTCATGCCCAAAACCATTGATGAAATCAACGCCCGCATTCGAAGCGGCAAAGTGGTCGTTTTAACGGCCGAAGAGGTCATCGAGGCGGTCAAGGAAAAAGGCCCCCGTCAGGCGGCCCGGGAGATTGATGTGGTCACCACGGGAACCTTCAGCCCCATGTGCTCGTCGGGCGCCTTTTTGAATATCAAACAGTCACGCAACAAGATGAAGTTCGGTGGCGGCGGGGTGCACCTGAACCATGTGCCGGCCTATGCCGGCATGGCCGCGGCAGACATCTACCTGGGCGCCACCGCCCTGCCCGACAGCGATCCGCGCAACCAGAACGGCCGTCCGGGCAAGTTTCGCTACGGCGGGGCCCACGTGATCGAGGCCCTGGTTTCCGGCCAACAAGTGACCCTCGAGGCAAACGCCCACGGCAGCGACTGTTACCCCAAGCGCGACCGCAAGCAGCAGGTCAGCCTGGCGGACATGAATGACGCTTTCTTGCTCAATCCCCGCAACTGCTATCAAAATTACAACGTGGCCGTAAACCTCTCCGAGCGCACCATCTACACCTACATGGGCAAACTCAAGCCCAAAATGGGTAATGCCAACTACTGCAGCGCCGGCCAGCTGTCACCCTTGATGAACGACCCGCTCTACCGCACCATCGGCATCGGCACGCGGGTCTTTATCGGCGGTAGCGTCGGTTATGTCACCTGGCCCGGCACGCAGCACAATCCCGCGGTACCACGCAACGCCAACGGCACGCCTACCGGCGGTGCCGGCACGTTGGCCCTGGTGGGTGATCTAAAGGCCATGTCGCCCCAATGGCTGCGGGCCGTTTCGTTCACCGGCTATGGCGTCTCGCTGAGTTTGGCCGTCGGGGTGCCGATTCCCATCATTGATGAAGAGATGATCCGCTTCGTATCGGTCAGCGACGCCGAGCTGACGGCGCCCATCGTCGATTACAGCGAATACTATCCCACCGGCCGGGGCGAAGCTGATTTGGGCAGCACTACGTACGCCGAGCTTAAAAGTGGCAGCATCGAGGTCAAGGGCAAGCGCGTGCCCACCGGTTGTTTTTCCAGCTATGCCAAGGCGCGCCAGGTGGCCGGTCATCTCAAACAGATGGTCGCCGATGGTCACTTTTACCTGTCCGAGCAGGTGGCCGCATTGCCGGGAGCCGCCAGCATCGAGGAGGGCCTGTCATGAAAAAACAACGTGTCGTGCTGTCGTTTCCACCCTCGTCGGTGGAAGAGCCCATCAGCTACCGGCTGATCACCGAATACGGGCTGCGTCTCAACATTTTGCGCGCCACCATCGACATTGGTAAAAAGGGCACCGCCGTGCTCGAAATCGCCGGAGAAGAGGCCCAGCTGGCCGCCGGTTTCAACTACCTGGAGAATCTGGGCGTGGGCATCGAGCCACTCAGTCGTGACGTGCAGCACCTCACCGAGCGCTGCGTGAGCTGCACGGCCTGTGTCCCCATTTGCCCCACGGAAGCCTTTTCGGTGTCGCGCGAAACCGACTGGGAGGTCACTTTCGACCATGAAGCGTGTGTGGCTTGCCTAGCATGTGTGGACGCTTGCCCTTACGATGCCATCGCCATTTCACTCACCTAATCCGGAAATCGCATGATTTTCTATGATTCATGGAAAGATTTCATGAAATTTTCGGGCAAACGATCAGGGTGCTGGTGCCACTGTGGGGGCCACCCGCAGGGCGCCTTCGTCGATGGTTACGGCCAGGGCACCGTTATCGGCGGTCGAAAAAACCGTGATGCCGTTTTGGCGATAGCGCGCCGCGACGGTGGGGTGCGGGAACCGGTAACGCCCCATGGCCGCACAAGAGATGATCACCGTTTGGGGCTGAAGCACCTGCAGAAACCGTTCGGTGCTGGAGGTGCGGCTGCCGTGATGCGGGGCCACCAGAAGATCGCTTTTCAACTCCCGCCCCTTTTGAGACACCAGCGCCCGCTCGGCGGCCCCTTCAATATCACCGGGTAGCACCATCGCGACATCACCCGCCACGACCCGCAGAACAATGGAGTTGTTGTTGGGGTCGTCAAAAGGGTGCGTGTTGATATATTGCTGGAAATTTTCCGGCGGCCACAAGATCTGCACCTGAACCGGACCAAAATCGTGCCGCCGGGCCAGCGCTTTGAATTCGGGGGCGACGATGGCTCTTTGGGTGACAATCCGCCGGAACCGGTCGTAGGCGGCCGTGTCCTGGGCCTGGCCATTGGCCCACAACTGGCCCACCTTGAAATGCTCGGCCACGAAAAGCAGCCCGTTTAGATGATCGCTATTGGGATGGCTGAGCACCATAATGTCGATGGTGCGAATCTTTTTGCGCCACAAGGCCGGTGCCACGATGCGCTGGCCCACATCGAAGATGGCGTTGTCGGTGAAACCGCCACCATCGACCAGCATCACGCGCCCTTTGGGAAGCTCCAATATGGCTGCGCTGCCGTCACCCACCGACAGCACCGTCATGCGCAGGTCTTGGCGCCAATGACGCTGGAGATACCAATACCCGCAATCAAGCACCAAAAGCAGCAGGGCCGTGGCTGTGATCACGTGGGGAACAAGGGATCGCTGACCCGCACCAGCGGGAATACACTGTCCTCGCAACCGGGCCAGCAACTCCGGCAACCTCCACACCATCAAGGTCATCAAAACATAATAGCAGCCGATCTCCAACAAACTGGGGGTAATGGTGTAGACCGCCGCCAAAGGCCACTGGGCAAGGGCTTCGATCGAAGCCAGCGCCCACTGCAGCACGGCGGCATTCAACGTAACCACCCCGCCAAACAGCGTCGGCCACACCAGTCCCGCAAAAGCTGCCAGCAGCCCCGCCGGCACCACCAGCAATCCGAACAGCGGCACATAGATCATGTTGGCCGCCACGCCGATGAGCGATACCCGATTGAAATAGTGCATGATCAGGGGCAAGGTGCCGACGTAGGCCAGCAGTGAAATCCAAAACAAAGCGCCCGCCCGCTTGATGATCCGGCCTCCCAAGCCGACTAGGTTCCAGGCTGGCTTCCGGAGCGCGTAGCGGAAAGCCCCCCATGAGGATGAATCCCACCGCGGTAAAGGAGAGTTGGAACGAAATCGAAAAAAGGGCCGGGGGAAAAAGCGTCAAGATCACCATGCCCGCCAGGGCTATTGTGGATAAGGGGTCGGGCTGTTTTCCCCAAACCAGGGCCAGCAGCACCACGCTCACCATCAACACCGCCCGCTGAGTCGACGGTGACATGCCGGCCACAAGCCCGTAGGCCACAACCAGCGGCAAGGTCGCCAGAGCCGCGCATTTGAAAACCCAGCCCCGGCGCAAGAGAGCCGGCACCAAGGCCAGCACGAAACGAAAAAAAGCCACCGACACCGTGGCCACCATGCCCACATGCAGGCCCGATATGGCCAGCAGGTGCGACACACCGACCCGGTTAAAACTCTCCCGCAATTGTGTTGATACGCCGCTACGGTCACCCACTACCAGCGCCTTGAGAATGGCGGCTGCGTCGCCCTGGGCGTGGTCATCGATAAAGCCACCGATGCGACGACGGAGATGATCGATTCGCAAGGCCGATGCGCCAGCGCCGCTTTCGGCCAAAACGTGGACCCGCCGGGGCGCGCTCCACATGCGACTTCGGATATGACGAAAACGCATCAAGCGCTCATAGTCGAAACCATTGGGGTTGTTGAAGTTGCTGATGGGCTTTAATCTTCCCTGGCACTGCAGACGGTCTCCACGCCTAAACGCACCATCAGGGCCGCCGACGGTCACTTGGAGGCGCCCCCGCACGGCGGTGTCGACCGCTTCGGTGACAAGCCGCTCGGCGGCCAATACCACTCGGGTACGCTGGTAAAGCGGGGTTGGCTCGTCGACAATAGTCCCGGTCACCGTTGCCTGCTGACCGTAGGCATAATTGGATATCGCCCGGGGATCGGCGGGCGGGGCCGACCATGGTTGAATGGAGAGGTATCCGCAGGCACAGATCAAAATCAATGGAGCCGCCAAAGATATGCGCCGACGCAATAGATGCAGGAGGGTCTGAGACAACGCGCACGCAGCCGTCACGAGGGCCGGATAGTAATACCCGGCCAGGTGTTCGCCCAAAACGATGCCGGCGATTTGGGCCACAAGGAGCGGGAGCAGCGGTCGCAGGAGCGGTGTGGCATCCATTTGGAAAACCGATCGGTTAGTCGGCCAAAATCACAACTTCATCGAACTCCTCTATAATCCCGAAAACAGCCCAGCGGGTCTAACGGATTGCTGAAATGAAACTTACCACCCTGGTGGTGCACGAAGCGCTGGCGATATCCTACGCGGATTCGCGGCGGATATCGGCCCCTAAACGGTTCATTTTTTGCATCAGCTGGGCATAGCCCCGGTCAAGGTGGTAGACGCGGTTAACCACCGTTTCGCCATCGGCCACCAGGCCCGCCAGCACAAGCGAAGCGCTGGCCCGCAGGTCTGAGGCCATGACCGGCGCGCCACTCAGGTGCGGCACCCCTTTGACCAGAGCGACGTTTCCATCGATGGTAATGTCGGCCCCCATACGCTGCAGTTCGACGGCGTGCAAAAAACGATTTTCGAAAATGGTCTCCGAGATCACGCTAGTGCCCTCGGCCACCGCCATCATCACCATAAACTGGGCCTGCATATCAGTGGGAAAACCGGGGTGCGGCATGGTTTTGACATTGACGCTGCGCAGCTTTTCGGGTCCTTGAACCCGAATCGTACCGTCATCGGCTTCGACATGGACGCCGCATTGCCGCATCTTGTCGATCACCGCTCCCAGATGTTCACAACAGGTAGCGGTCAAACGCACATCGCCGCCGGTGAGTGCCGCGGCGGCCATGTAAGTACCCGTCTCGATGCGATCGGGAATCACGCTTACCCGGGTGGGTTGAAGCTGGTCCACCCCCTCGATGGTGATCACCGATGTGCCGGCGCCGGTGATGCGCGCCCCCATGCTGTTGAGCATGTCGGCCAGCGCCAAAATTTCCGGCTCCCGAGCGGCATTGCGCAACACTGTCGCCCCTTGGGCCAGGGTTGCGGCCATCATCAGGTTTTCAGTTCCGGTAACCGTCACGGTGTCAAAGGCGATATGCGCGCCTTGCAAACGCTCGGCCACCGCTTCGACGTAACCGTGGGTTACATGGATTTCAGCCCCTAGCCGTTCCAGACCCCGCAAATGAAGATCGATGGGCCTCGCGCCGATGGCACACCCGCCCGGCAGCGACACGCGCGCGCGCTTTAGGCGTGCCAGCATGGGTCCCAGCACCAACACCGAGGCACGCATTTTACGCACCAGATCGTAGGGGGCCTCGATGTTGCTGAGGCCGCTTGCATCGATGCGTACCTGGTCGCCCATTTTTTCAGTCCGCGCCCCTAAATGGTCCAGAAGCTCGAGGATGCTGACAATGTCTTGAAGGTCGGGCACATTGCCAAGCGTGTTCCAGCCATCGCTGAGCAGCGCGGCGGCCAACATGGGCAGGGCCGCGTTTTTAGCTCCACTGATGGCTACTTCACCCGACAACCGTCTGCCGCCGTTGATGATAATTTTATCCATGAGTCAGATAGCTTACCGCGTTTTCAAAAAAGCCGATACCCCCGACCGGCTCACGGGGAAATGCACCGATGGCCGCCTCCACGTCATGGGCCCGCCGGGTCCAGTCTGGATGATTGGTGGGATGGTTGAAGGCCTCCGGGTGCGGCATCAACCCGAACACTCGCCCGGTCGGGTCGCAAATACCGGCAATGTCGGCCACCGATCCGTTGGGATTGGCCGGAAAGCAGCCGGACGCGGGCCTGCCTTGGCCGTCGGCATACTGCACCACCACCTGCCCCGCAGCCTGCAAGTGTTCGATAACCGAAGGCTGCGCGTAAAACTTGCCTTCACCGTGGCGAACGGGCAATTCGATAGACCCCATGCCGCGCGTGAACACGCAGGGCGAGGCTTCGTTGATGCGCAGGTGCACCCATTGGTCGCGAAAATTACCGCTGTCGTTGTAGGTCAGCGCCACCAGGCGCTGGGAGTAGTCGCCATCAAAACCCGGCAGCAGGCCCAGATTGACCAGGGTCTGGAAACCATTGCATATCCCGAAAACCAGGTTGCCGGCCGCGATAAAACGCTGCAAACCTTCGCCCAAATGGGTCTTCATGCGCAGTGCCTGAATCACGCCGGCACCGTGGTCGTCGCCCCAACTAAAGCCCCCCCCGAAAATCACCATCTGGTAGTCATCCAGTCTCCGGCTGCCGTTGATCAGGGCGTTGATGTGAACACGCTCGGCGTCGGCACCGGCCAGCCGGCAGGCGTGGGCGGTTTCATGATCGCAGTTGAGACCATAACCACTTAAAACGAGGCAGCGCACTTGCGTCATACCAGATCTCCAAAGGGTTGTTGCCAAGCCTGCTTCAATGTTGTCACGGTCTGGCGGCAAATTGTCTCGCCGTTGCCGCCAACCAGCACAAATTCATCATCATTGGCGACTTCTCCCACGCAGGCCGCGGGCAGCCCAGTAAACAGGGCATCGAACGGCTCGCAAAACTGCGGATGGATGGTCACCACCAAACGGCCCGCTGATTCCGAAAACAAAAGCCGGTCATCGCGCAGCGGTGTGTCGGTCGGCACTTTGGCCAGATCGACACGCACGCCCATCGCGCCGCCAATGGCCGCAAGCGCCATATGGACAGCCAACCCTCCAGAAAAAACGCCATGCGCCGAAGCCACCCAGCCCTGGTTGATGGCCGCGTACAGGGCGCGATAGACCGCCCTGTTGCGTTCCACCGCCACCTGCGGCACACGGCATCCAATGTGGCCCATCAGCCCGTAATATTCCGATCCGCCCAGCTCATCGGCGGTCATGCCCAGCACATAGATCCGGTCACCGGGTCGCTTAAGATCCATGCTGACGCAACGGTTGATGTCGGCCACCACCGAAACGGCCGAAAACTGCAGCGTCGGCAAAGCCGACACCTTGTGGACCTCACCGAAGTCGCCTGGCAAGTGGCCATCGACGTACATGCTGTCCTTGCCCGACAGCAGCGGGATTTCATGGGCCCGGCAGAGCGCTTCCAGCGCCTGACAGGCCCGCACCAGCTGGGCCGCTTTGTATTTGCCGTCGGGATTTTCTTGGGGATCGTACTGAATGTTGGGCCAGCAGAAGTTGTCAACCCCGCCAACGTGATCGGGATCGCCGCCCACGGCTACCAGCCGACGCACGGCCTCGTCGATGGTGCAGGTGGTCATGTGGTAGGTGTCGATGGCCGAATAGGTGGGCAGCAGGGCCTGCGAATAAGCCAGCCCCCGTTCGGAGCTGAGCACGGGTCGGATCACGGCGGCATCGCTGGGCACATCCCTTCCAGCGCCCACCAGGGGTTTGATCACACTGGTGCCCTGCACTTCGTGATCGTATTGCCGCACGATCCACTCCTTCGAACAGATGTTGGGGCGCGCCAGCAAGGCACCGATCAGGCGGCCATAGTCGTGCGGCGGCCCCATCACGGGCTCGGCCAGCCCCCGCATTTCAGGCGGCTGCCACTCGGCTTCGAACCGCCACTGGGGAAACCCGGCCGTCAGCAAATCCATATCCACATACGCACAGGTCTGCTCGCTGTAACGGATGTGCAGTTTGCCCGAATCGCTGTAGCGCCCGATGGCCGTGCTCTCCACGGCGTGCTTGGCCGAGAGCGCCATAAATCGCTCCAAATGCTCCGGCTTGACGGCCACGGTCATGCGCTCCTGGGACTCCGAGACCCAAATCTCCCACTGATCGAGCCCTTCGTATTTCAAGGGCACGCGATCCAGATTCACTTCGGCGCCGTTTGAAAAGCGGGCCGACTCCCCAACCGACGAGGAGAGCCCGCCACCGCCATTGTCGGTTATAAAGTTGATCAGATCCTCGTCGCGGGCTTCGAGCAGAAAATCGTGCATCTTTTTCTGGGTGTAAGGGTCGCCAATCTGGACGTGCCCGGCCGGCGTGTTGGCGCTGAAACTCTCCGATGAGGCGGTTACCCCGTGGATACCGTCCTTGCCTACCCGGCCACCGCACATGATCATCACATCACCCGGCTCGGTGCGTTTTTCGTGGGATGGGTTTCTGCCCACCTGTGCGGGCATCATGCCCACGGCGGTCACAAACACCAGGCACTTTCCCAGATAACCAGGGTGAAAAGTGACCTGGCCCATAACGGTGGGGATGCCGCTTTTGTTGCCGCCGTCGCGCACCCCTTCGATCACACCATCGAGCAACCGGCGTGGATGCAATTTGGGCTTCAGGGGACCGCTGTAATCGCGCGGACCGACGCAGTAGCCATAACCGCCCATGATCAGGCGCGCGCCTTTACCGGTGCCCAGGGGGTCGCGATAGACCCCCACGATGCCGGTAATGGCACCACCGTAGGCCTCCATATTCGAGGGACTGTTGTGGGTTTCGCCGGTAATGACGTAAAAGTGGTCCTTGTCAAAACGCCCCACGCCGGCATTGTCCCACAGCACCGAGACCACCCAGGGTTTTTGAGCCTTGAGGTCGAGGGTGGGCGCTTCAATAAAGGTCTTGAAGAGATTATCGAAAACCGCTTCGGACCCATCGGCCAGGTCCCGGTAAACAAAGCGGCCCCGAAAGGTATTGTGGTTGCAGTGGTCGCTGCGGGCCTGGGAAATATACTCCAGTTCCAGATCGGTGGGGTCTTCCAGTCCTACCCGGCGTCGGGCTTCCTTGACCCGCGGGTCGAGGAAGTAAGCCCGGATCACCGGGATGTCGTCGGGGTGCAGGGCCAGGTTTCGTGCATCGCTGATGGTTCGCAGGGCTTCATCACTGGCGATGCTGAGCGTGCTTAGCTGCGGTTGGTGGTCGAGCATTACCTTGGGAATGATGATGCCCACCCCTTCGCGCTGCGACCACTGCTGGCGATCGAACACACGCCACTGCTGGATGATGTCATTGGCCAGAATTTCGTTGGCGATGGCCTCGACCTCGTTTTGGCTCAACGCGGGCGCCCTGAGGCAATAGCGCCTGGAGGTGTAGACGGCCTCGCCCTGGCCCAGCTTGCGGCCCAGAACGTCCTCCATCGCTTCCACGGCCGTCTCGCCGGCGGTGTCCTTGACCCCCGGCCGGAAACCCACCCAGATGCACCAGTCGAAATCGATCTCAAGCGGCGTGAAGGCGGAAACTTCGGTCACCGGATTGGTGAACACCTCTTGCTGGACCCGGGTAAACTCCCGCGGTGTTAAATCGGCATCCATGGTCAGCACACGCACGCTGCGGATATCATGCACTTTCAGCCCGAAATAGTCGGCCGCTTTGCGGCGAATCCCCTCCCCTTCGGCGTCAAACAGGCTCTCTTTCAGGGTGATTTCCAGTCGCTGCGCCATAAACAAATCCCGTTCGCCATGAAAAGTCGAATCAACCGCTGCCCACGATTCGACACGGCCCCGTTTAGTTGAAATAGAGGCTTGAAATATCGTTGTAAAATATCAGCACCATCAACATTATCAGGATAAACACGCCCACTTGCTGCAAAATCTCCCGAGCCCGCAAATTGACCGGGCGGCCGAGGATGGCCTCGATGGTGAAAAACATCAGGTGACCACCATCGAGTACCGGAATCGGCAAAAAATTAAGTATGGCCAGGTTGATGCTCAGCAGGGCGATAAACGATACCAGATTTGCCAATCCTTCCTTGGCCTGCTGGCCTGCCATTTCAGCGATCATCAAGGGGCCGCCGATATTTTTATGAGAGATGGTACCGCGAATAATCTTGACGACGCTCAACACAGTCAGTTTCACAAACTCCCAACTCTGACCCACCGAGCGGGTCAAAGCGGCCAGTGGGCCCAGTTTGCGATTGAAAAAATCCCCGCTGGAGGTCACACCGATCACGTAGCGTTCGATGGGTTCGCCGAAAAGGTTGACATCGTCACGACGCTCGGGCGTTACGCGCAGCTCCAGTCGCTGCTCATTCCGCAAAACGGTGATGGCCAGTTCCCGGCCTTGGCTTTGAGCGATGCGTTCGGCCATCGCCTGCCAGCTTTCCAGCGCCTCGCCATCGATAGCCACGATCTGGTCGCCGACCGCAAGCCCCGCCACTCCGGCCGGCGAGGTGGGGTCGACTTTGCCCACGGTGGGTTTGAGCACGAATTCGCCCGATATGAAAAAGAGCGCGAAAAAGATCACCACCGCCAACAGCAGGTTGAAAACAGGCCCGGCGGCCACAATCATCATGCGCTGCAAAACCGGCTTGTGGGTGAAGGAGACCGCTTTTTCCGCCTCTGAGAGGGATTGGGAGTCACCCGGGTCCTCTCCAACCATCTTGACATAGCCCCCAAGGGGGATGGCTGACACGAAATAGTCGGTATTGTTACGCTTGAAGCCGAACAGGCGCGGTCCAAATCCCAGAGAGAACTTTTCGACGCCCACACCGAATATCCTGGCCACGATGAAATGGCCGAATTCGTGCACGAAGATCAGGATCCCCAAAACAATAATGAATGCAAAAAAACTGTTCACGGTACACTCTTGTCGATTTGCGAACGGGTAAATTGACGCGCCCAAAGATCGGCCGCCAGAATCTGTTCGAGATCAGGGTGCGGGCGCGTTTGGTGCGCCTGCAAGGCATCGCCGATCAGGCGCGCAATAGTGGTAAAGCCGATCTGTTGATCTAAAAATGCCGCCACCGCCACCTCGTTGGCGGCATTCAAGACCGCCGGCGCGCTGCCGCCTGCCGCCGCCGCGGATAATGCCAGCCGCAGACACGCGAAGGTGTCGAGATCGGGCGGCTCGAATTCGAGACGGCCGATCTGGAAAAAATCGGGCACGGGCACGCTGATCTCCAACCGCCGCGGATAGGAGAGTGCGTAGGCGATGGCGCCACGCATGTCGGGCACACCCATCTGGGCCATCACCGTGCCGTCGCGAAAGGCCACCATCGAATGCACGATGCTCTGGGGATGCACCACCACCTCGATCTGCGCCAACGGCAACCCAAATAGCCAGCAGGCCTCGATCACCTCCAGCCCTTTGTTCATGAGCGTGGCCGAATCAATGGTGATCTTCGGGCCCATAGTCCAGTTGGGGTGGTCGAGCGCGTCGTGGACCGTGATGGCCTCGAAGCGGTCGCGGGGATACTTTCGAAAGGGGCCGCCCGATGCGGTCAACAATACCTTTTTGAGATCTTCCCGCCGGTTGCCGGCCAGGCATTGAAAAATGGCGCTGTGCTCGCTGTCCACGGGAACAATGCGTACCTGGTTGGCGCGCGCCGCTTCCATGACCAACCCGCCCGCCATGACCAAAGTCTCTTTGTTGGCCAGGGCGATATCTTTGCCGGCGGCAATAGCCGCCAGGGTGGGCTGCAGCCCGGCCGCGCCGACCACGGCGGTCAGTACCAGCTCGGCCGCTGGGGTCGTGGCCGCCACCACTAGTCCCGCCTCGCCAGAGACCAGTTGGGTTTTGCCCCCCGCCGGAAGGCGCGCCTCCAGATCCGGCAATCGTACCGAGTCGGCGATGCAAGCCACCCGAGGGCGATAACGCACAATCTGTTCGGCCAGAAGGGCGACATTGTGTCGGGCCGACAGGGCCTCGACGCTGAAGCGCTCGGGGTGCTTGTCGATCACCCGCAGGGCTTGACGCCCGATAGACCCCGTGGCGCCCAGTATAGCGATATGCTTTTTAACCATGAGCGCTTACGGCGTTGTTACATGAAAGATAAAATTGAGGAAAAACCAGCCCACCGGAAGGGCAAACAGAAGCGCGTCGATGCGGTCCAGTATGCCCCCGTGACCAGGCAGCAACCAGCCGGAGTCTTTGATATCGGCACTGCGTTTGAGCACTGATTCGAAAAGGTCCCCCATCTGTCCGGCCAATCCCATCAACAGGCCGGCCGCCATCATACCGGTCAGCGACACCTGGGGAAAAAGCACCAGCTTCAACCCCACCCCGACCATCACGCTGCCCGCCAGACCGCCCAGGGCTCCTTCAACGGTTTTGTTGGGACTGACCTTCGGGCACAACTTGCGTCGCCCCCGGTAGGTACCCACATAGAAAGCACTGATGTCGCCCACAAAAACAATAGCCAGAATGGTGAGCAGCCATGTGGCTCCCTGTGGCATCTGCCAGACAATGGTGGCCAGGCCCAGGGGAAGGCCCACATAAACCACGCCCATCAACATGCGGGCCGCCTTCTGAACGGCCTGTGGATCGCGGCCGAATGTGACCACTGTCCAGCCGCCGCCGGCAATCAGGCCAAGGGCGATGGCGCTGATAAGGCCCGGCGCGTGACCATAAGCGCCGCCAACGACAGCCGCCACCGCCGCCAGTGAAACGATGGCTTTGGCAAAAATCCCGGAGAAAGCTGTCCCTATATCCCCGACAATCCCAATATACTCCCACAAGGCCGCCACCGCCGCAAGCGCCACCACCGCTGTGAAAAGTGCCCGGTTGGCTGCAAAAAGCAGGTTGATTAACAGCGCGGCCGCGATAAGTCCGGTAATCCAGCGGGTCGAATGCATGTAAGGGTCCCTGTTCGGTTTGAAAGCCGGTGGCCTCTCCCTCTCTTCAATACCTCATGGTGGGCGGCAACTTCAATCGGGAATTGTTCCGAAACCTGGTTTGACACCAACCGCGTGCGCCGCATCCTGATGCTGCAACAGGGGGGGCGGAACCTTTTTAGCGACGATTTGCCTGACGATCGACAACCCTGCCAAAGCGCCGGTCGCGCTGCTGGTAAGCGTCTAAAATGGAGAGGTACTCTTCACGCCCAAAATCCGGCCATAAGGTCGGCGTAATGAAAAGCTCGGCATAGGCGATCTGCCACAACAGAAAGTTGCTGATGCGCATCTCACCGCTGGTGCGGATCAACAGGTCCGGGTCGGGCATGCCGGCTGTGTAGAGATGGTCGCTGATGGTGCCTTCGGAGATCGCCTCCGGCGCAATCCCGCCGTCGGCCGCTTTGCGGGCCAGCTGGCGCACCATGCGGGTCAATTCCGCGCGGCTGCCGTAGCTCAGTGCCAGATTGAGCGTCATGCCGTCGCTCTGAGCCGTTCGTTCCATTACCTGATCGAGTTGGGATTTCACCTCCGATGGCAACCGTTCGATCTGGCCGATGGCCCTCAGGCGGATATGGTTTTCGACCAGTTCCGCTTCCTCGGCAATGAGGAACTTCTTGAGCAATTTCATCAGCGCGGCCACTTCACTGGCTGGCCGCTGCCAATTTTCGGTGGAAAAAGCGTAGAGGGTGAGATAGCGGACACCGACTTCGCGGCTGGTGCGGACGATGGACCGAACGACATCGGCACCTTTTTGGTGCCCTTTCACACGCGCCCATTTGTGTCTTTTGGCCCAGCGGCCATTGCCGTCCATAATGATGGCCACATGCCTGGGCAGACCACTAGAATTCAAGAATCTCTTTCTCTTTCTCCTTGTAAAGGGCGTCAATATTTTCGACGTACTTATCGGTGATGGTCTGGACCTGGTCTTGTGCTTTGAAGGCGTCGTCTTCGCTGATATCGCCATCTTTTTTGAGAGTTTTTAGCATTTCGTTGGATTCGCGCCGCACGTTGCGCACGCCGATCTTATAATCCTCACACAGCTTGTGGACCACCTTTGTCAGATCCTTGCGGCGCTCCTCGGTCAAGGGGGGGATGCTGATACGGATCAGCTTGCCATCGTTGGACGGGGTCAGACCGAGGTCGGATTTCAAGATCGCCTTTTCGATTTCCTTGAGCACGGAAACATCCCAGGGCTGGATGGTGATCAACCGGCTTTCGGGCACCGACAGCGACGCCATCTGGTTGAGCGGTGTCAGCGTGCCGTAATAGTCGACCCGAATCCCGTCCAGGATGGAGAGCGACGCCCGGCCCGTGCGAACTCGGTCGAGCTCCTTTTTCAAGGCGCCAACCGCCTTTTTCATGTTATTTTCAGTGTCGGCATAGATGTCGTCAATCATGGCTGCTATCCTTCTATCCAGGTGGGTTGCTATCGCCAATGGAGGTGCCCACGGCCTCCCCGCAGATCACCCGACGCACGTTGCCTGGCGTGTTGAGATTGAAAACCACCAGTGGCAGTTGGTTGTCCATGGCGAGCGAAATGGCCGTCATGTCCATCACGCGCAGTTGCCGCTCGAGCACCTGCATGTAACTGATGCGATCAATAAAGACCGCCGCGGGGTCTTTTACCGGATCGGCGCTGTAAATGCCATCTACCTTGGTGGCTTTGAGCAGGACGTTGGCATGGATTTCATTGGCCCTCAGGGCCGCGGCCGTGTCGGTGGTGAAGTAAGGGTTGCCCGTTCCGGCCGCGAAAATCACCACACGTCCCTTCTCGAGGTGGCGCAGGGCACGGCGCAGAATGTAGGGTTCCGCCACCTCGTGCATCGATATGGCCGTCTGCACACGGGTCTGAACCCCCTGTTTTTCAAGGGCATCCTGCAAAGCCACGCTATTGATCACCGTGGCCAGCATGCCCATATGATCGGCTGAGGCCCGATCCATGCCGTAGGAACTGGCGGCAATGCCGCGAAAAATATTGCCGCCGCCCACCACCACCGCCACCTCGACGCCAAGGTTCACCACCGATCGAACTTCGCCGGCAACGTATTGTATCGTCTCCGGTGCAATACCGAATCCCTGCTCACCCATTAGGGCCTCGCCGCTGAGCTTGAGCAGCACCCGCTGGTAATGGGCCTTGGCGGCCATTTTACTCCTCTCCGATCTGAAACCGTGCAAACCGCTTGACGGAGATATTTTCACCGATCTTGGCAATCAGCTGGTTGAGCAGGTCCGTCACGCTGATGTCTGGGTCGCGTACAAAGGCCTGCTCCATCAGACAGTTTTCCTGGTAAAATTTTTTTAGCCGGCCCTCGGCGATCTTGTCGACGATCTTTTCGGGTTTGCCCATCTCCAGGGCCTGGGCCCGATAAATATCCATCTCCTTGTCCAGCACCTCCTGGGGGACATCCTCGGTGGAAATAGCCACCGGGTTGGTGGCGGCGATATGCATGGCAATGTCTTTGGCAAACTGGATGAAATCCTCGTTCTTGGCCACGAAATCGGTCTCGCAGCCCACCTCCACCATCACGCCCAGCTTACCGCCCAGATGGATGTAAGTCTGAATGGTGCCTTCACTCATTGACCGCCCCGCCCGTTTTTGAGCGGTGGCCAACCCCTTTTTGCGTAAAAACTCCACGGCTTTTTCAATATCGCCACCGGTCTCGGTGAGGGCCTGCTTGCAGTCCATCATTCCCGAGCCGGTTGTTTCACGAAGCTGTTTCACCATTGCGGCGGTAATATTCGACATGATTGATCTCCTGATTAGGTAACGCCAATATTTTGATGTCTGCTGAAAAGTGATACCCGCAACCGACCGACGCTGAGATCGGCCGGCGGGGTGAGATTATTCGCTGTCAGGGGCCGATTGCTCGGCAGCAGCGGCTTCATCCGCCTCGGGCGTCTCGTTCTGGCTGGCAGGCGCCTCCTGGGCGCTGCGTTTGATAATCTCCACCACGGGCCCTTGGGTGCCGTCGGAGATCACTTTGCGCTCGCCGGGCTTGAGATCGGCACTGGCTTTGACCACTTCGTCCATCTCCTCGCTGGCGGCCTTGTCCGCCTCGGCTTGGCGCTTTTCTTGATATCGAGACTGACCGTCGAGGCAGGCTTCGGCCAGACGGGAGGTGACCAGCCGGATGGAGCGAATGGCGTCATCGTTACCGGGAATCAGGTAGTCGATATCGTCCGGATCGCAATTGGTGTCGACAATCGCCACGATGGGAATGTTAAGGCGCTTGGCCTCGCGCACGGCGATGCTCTCTTTTTTGGGGTCCACGATGAACACCGCCCCGGGCACGCGCGACATATTGCGGATGCCGCCCAGGTTGGTATCGAGCTTCAGGCGCTCTTTGCCCAGCTTCAGGCGCTCCTTTTTGGGATAGAGATTGATCGAACCGTCGTTTTGGATCGTGTTGAGATGATTGAGACGGTCGATGCTTTTTTTGATGGTTTGAAAATTGGTCAACATACCGCCCAGCCAGCGGTTATGGACATAGAACATTTCACAACGATTGGACTCTTCGTAAATCGATTCGCGGGCCTGCTTTTTGGTTCCCACGAACAGAACCGATTTCCCTTCGGAAACCACATCACTGATAAAGTCGTAGGCGTTTTTGAACATCCGCACGGTCTTTTGCAGATCGATGATGTAAATGCCGTTACGGGCCCCGAAGATGTAAGGTTTCATCTTGGGGTTCCAGCGTCTGGTCTGATGCCCGAAATGGACACCCGCCTCGAGCAGCTCCTTCATGGTTACATACGATGCCATACAAACTCCTTTTCATTTTTACGGGTTGTTCCGCCACCCTCGTCATCCCCGTCCTTAGACTCGACCGCCAAAGCGGCCCGAGCACCCTTTCGGCGCGGGTCAGAGGGTGTGTGGGTTAATAAAACAAGACAAATAAACAGATCTAAATAACAATTGCTTTGGATTCATGCAAGCTTTTTGTTGTTTTCCGGTCGCATGGACAAGGTGTGCATTTCGGTGGCGGCCACTCTTTTACGGGATTCATAAAAGCATTGCCGCGCGTCTGAAAAACCACGCCGTGCCATTCCGCCGGGCTGGCCCTAAAATATTACAACCTAAGTTGAGCGGTTCTTAAAATAAAAAAGTCCTTCACCTAATGGTAACTTATTGGTATAACTTTTAAAAGCAACTAAAAAAGCAAGCCAAGAAGCCAAACCCAAAAGGTGGAGGACTTTATGAATAAAAATAGCAGATGTTACCGCAAAAAGGAACTGAAAATTAACGCTATCGAAACAACCGAAGATCGGTTGACGGGTAGAGCCGGGTTGGCGTTGTTTATTGCATATTTGCACAGCATCGAGCTCTTTGCGCTGATAGACCGGTTTTTCGGCTCGATCAGAAAGAGCAGAAAGGGTGCTGATGTCTGCGTGCTTTTCAAGCAGGTCCTGTGTTTTATGGTCGACGGTACCAGTCGGCATCTGAGCTATTTTGATGAACTTTCCAAAGATGCCGGCTATGCTGGCAGTATCGAAACCGATATGGAAGAAATGGCGTCGTCTCACCAGATCAAACGTTTTTACAAAGCCTTTGCCTGGACACGGATCTTTCTGTTTCGTCGGCTGCTTCAGGCACTGTTTATCTGGCGTTTGAAGATCGAGCAACCGGAGTTGATCGAACTGGGTATCGATACGATGGTGATGGACAATGATGATGCCAAATGCCGCCACGGGGTTAAGCCGACCTACAAAAAGAAAAAGGGTTTTCAGCCGTTGCAGATGAATTGGGGTAAACTGATTGTGGACGCGGTGTTTCGTGGCGGCGACAAGCACTCTAATCATGGCGACACGGTACAAAAGATGATCGCGCATATGGTCGCCAAAATTCGTAAACAGTATCGAGAGGAAGTCGCCATCATTATCCGCATGGACAGCGGTTTTTTCGATCAGAAGATTTTCAAGCTCTGTGAGAAACTCAAAATCGGTTTTGTCTGCGGGGCAAAACTGTATAAAGACGTCAAGGCTTTGGCCGGCACATCTGAGGATGAAACCTGGACCCGGTATTGTTCGGGTAAAAAAGACTATTGGCAGTATATTGAGTTTGGCACCAAGCGGGGTAACTGGGACCGGTTCAGGCGGGCTATTTACTGCCGGCTGATCAATAACGGCGACCAGCTTTATTTGCCTGGATGTCGGCCCGATACGGTTATCGTCACCAATATCGGCCAGGGCCAACCGATCGATGCCATGCTCAAGCTGATCGGCGCTGAAGACTATTTGAAAGCAGACAGCATTGTTGCCTGCTACCATGAGCGTGGCAGTGACGAGTTGGCCAACCGGGCGCTGAAAGACTTTGGCCATGAGCAGTTGCCTTTCAAGAGGTTCAATCCCAATGCCGCTTGGTATTATACGATGTTGCTGGGGCATTTTCTGATGGAGTCCTTCAAACAAGACGTTGGTACGCCAGTTGTATCAGTCGGTGCCTATGCAAACACGATTCGCAGACGACTGATAGACATCGCCGGAAAGATCGTCTCGCATAGCGGAAAAATAATTCTAAAGGTATCTGCAGCCTGTTTTGAAAGTCTCCACCTGTCGGAGCTTTTTGAGCGCTGCAAATATGCGCCGGCCATTCCCTAAGGCAGGCAGAAAAAATAGTAGTAATTACACGGCTCATAAGGTGTGGTGCCTTTAAAATTAGTGAAATTTGGTCCAATCGCGGCAAAAATCTGCGGTATTACGATTTGACGGGTGATTTGCCAGCGCTTTGGCATCTTTCTTCTCGATCATGGCTCTCACATCTGGAGATTTTGTTCGCTAAAATTTGAAATCGCTCAATTTAGGTACAACTTAGAAGGATCGCACCTTTTCTCAATATTCACAACGCGCGATTTACCGCTGTAGTCGGGGTGCACCGTCACTTTACTAAAACGTTGCTGCGCCTCAACAATTTTGCTGACCGCCTCGGCCTGGTCGTATCCGATCTCAAGCAGCAGCTGCCCCCCGGGGACCAAACGAGAGGGCGCCTGGGCGATGATGGCCCTGTAAGCGTCGAGCCCATCCCGGCCGCCGTCCAGGGCAAGCCGCGGTTCATAACGATGGATTTCAGGCTGCAGACGGGCAATCTCATTGGAAACGATGTAGGGCGGGTTGCTAACGATGAGGTCAAAGCAGGGTGCCGAACGAAACCCCGCCAGCCAGTTGCAGCGCACGAAGTGGATCTCACCGGCCGCCGGGTAACGCAGTGCGTTTCGGCGCGCCGTCGACAAAGCGGCGCCGTCGATGTCCGTGGCGACGTAAGTGTGCTGCGACCGATTGCTGGCCAGAGCCACGACGATGGCGCCACTGCCGGTGCCCAGATCCAGAACACGTTTGGGACATTCGCCATCGGATCGATCCAGCACCGCCAAAGCATGCTCCACCAAGCACTCGGTTTCTGGGCGGGGGATCAGGACATGCTCGTTGACCGTCAGCTCACACGACCAAAATTCCTTGACACCGCTGATGTAGGCCAGCGGCTCGCGGGCCGTGCGCCGTTTGATCAAAGCCTTGAAGCGTTGTAACTCATCCGCTTCTAGCGGTTTTTCGAAATGGATGTAAAGATCGATGCGCGGTCGTCCCAGAACGTGGGCCAGAAGAACTTCGGCCGTGGTGCGGGGACTGTCGATCTGGCGTGCGGCCAGGTAGTCACTACTCCATTGCAGCAGCTTGGCTATTGTCCATATGTGGGGGGTAGTGTCGCTGTTGGGCTCAATTTTGGACATGCTGCAGTGCTTGCGCCTGATAATATGCCGTCAGGGCATCGAAGATTTCTTCGATATCGCCTTCGAGAATGGCCTCCAAGCGATAGAGGGTGAGGCCGATGCGATGATCGGTCACGCGCCCCTGGGGGAAATTGTAGGTGCGAATGCGCCCGCTACGGTCACCTGTGCCCACTTGGCTTTTACGCAAATCCGAGCGTTCTTCGTTTTGCTCGTCTATCATCTGGTCCAGCAGACGCGCCCGCAGCACCTTGAGCGCTTTGGCTTTGTTTTTGTGCTGAGACTTCTCGTCCTGGCAGGTCACCACCAGCCCGGAAGGCAGATGGGTGATTCGCACGGCCGAGTCGGTGGTGTTGACGCTCTGGCCGCCAGGGCCGGTCGATCGGTAGACATCGATCTTCAAATCCTTGGCCTCGATGGTCAGATCGACCTCCTCGGCCTCGGGCAGCACGGCCACCGTTACGGCCGAGGTGTGGATACGCCCCTGGGCTTCGGTAACCGGCACGCGCTGTACACGGTGGGTGCCGCTTTCATATTTGAGACGGCTATAGGCCCCCTTGCCGTGCACCATGACGATCACTTCCTTGATACCGCCCACACCGGTCGGGCTGAGACTCAAGGTCTCCATCTTCCACCCCACGTTCTCGGCGTAACGGCTGTACATGCGAAACAGGTCAGCGGCAAAAAGGGCGGCCTCGTCGCCACCGGTTCCGGCACGAACCTCTATGATGACGTTCTTATGATCATTGGGGTCTTTGGGGAGTAAAAGGGCTTGCAGCTCGTGGGTGAGGCGCTCTTTGCGCTCGGCGAGGCGTGCCACCTCATCCTTGGCCAGGGCCTTGATCTCGGCATCATCTTCGGTCAGCAGTTCGCGGCTCTCTTCGAGCTCTTTTTCAACCTGTTTGAACGCTCTGAAGATGGCGACCACCTCAACCAGATGGGCGTGCTCCCGGGTCAGTTGCTGGTACTGATCGCGGTCCTGGATCACGTGAGGATCGATGAGCAACTGTTCGATCTCATCGTGACGTGATTCAACTCCGGTCAATTTTTGGAAAAAGCCGCTTTTCATATAAGTTTAGCGCTGGGCGTGTCGGGAACTGCGGTCCGGCGGTCCGATAAGCAACCGGCCAATTATTTCGCCGCTGCCTGATCCTTCTGAAACTTGGCGTATTTTTTCCGAAATCGCTCGATACGGCCAGCCGTATCGACCAGTTTCTGCTTGCCGGTAAAAAACGGGTGGCATTTGGAGCAAATTTCAACCCGGATATCTTTTTTAGTGGAGCCGACTTCCAGAACATGACCACAGGCACAACTGATGGTGGTTTGATTGTATTTCGGATGGATCTCTGCCTTCATTTCAAATCCCCTTTGTCGATTTTGCAGCGGCCGCATATGCCTCACCGCAGTCACAAAAATTTTGACCCGCCACAAGCCCTTGGGCATGTACGGGTAAATTATAATAATAATATTCTAAACTTTTGATTATAGCAATTATTTAATCTTTTTTCAAGAGCATCTTTGGAGAGCGCTCAACAGCCCTTCCCCTCATCGTGTCAGTATAATGGGGCCAGGCTATCCAGCGGCTCTAACATACAATACCCTACGGCATCGTTCAGGAATGCCTTGGCACAACCCTACCACTTTGCGAAAGAGATATGCCTTGATCACCGGTTCCGCGCCAACCACACTTCATCGGTATGGCCGAAGCCGAATTTAGGTGTTCATGGAGAGTAAAAACTCTTCGTTGGTCTTGGTGGCGCCCATTTTTTCAAGCATAAACTCCATGCTGTCCACCGGATTGAGCGATGAGAGCAGTTTGCGTAGAATCCACACCCGGTTGAGCACATCGGTGGGCAGAAGCAACTCTTCCTTGCGGGTACCCGATTTTTTGATGTCAATGGCGGGAAAGACGCGTTTGTCGGCCAGCCTGCGATCCAGTTGGATCTCCATGTTACCGGTACCTTTAAACTCCTCGAAAATCACCTCGTCCATGCGGCTGCCAGTGTCAATCAGCGCGGTGGCGATGACGGTTAAACTGCCACCCTCTTCGATGTTGCGGGCCGCGCCGAAAAAGCGTTTGGGGCGCTGCAGGGCGTTGGAGTCCACACCGCCCGAGAGGATTTTGCCGCTGGGCGGCATTACCGAGTTGTAGGCCCGCGCAAGACGCGTAATGCTGTCGAGCAAGATCACCACGTCCTTTTTATGCTCGACCAGCCGCTTGGCCTTTTCGCATCACCATCTCAGCCACCTGCACATGACGTTCGGCAGGTTCGTCGAAGGTGGAACTGATCACCTCGGCATCGACGGTGCGCTCCATATCGGTCACTTCTTCAGGGCGCTCGTCGATCAGCAACACGAATGGCACCACGTGTTTGTGGTTAGCGATGATGCTGTTGGCGATATTTTGCAGCAGCATGGTTTTGCCGGAGCGCGGGCGGTGAAACAATCAACCCGCGCTGCCCGAAACCGATGGGAATCATCAGGTCCATGATGCGTGTGGAGTAATTTTCAGGTTCAATCTCGAGGTTGACTTTGCGGTCCGGGTAAAGCGGGGTCAAGTTGTCAAACAGGATTTTTTCTCGTGCCACTTCCGGGTCTTCGTAGTTGACCGCCTCGACTTTGAGCAGGGCAAAGTAGCGCTCGGACTCCTTGGGTTGGCGGATCTGACCCGAAACTGTATCGCCGGTGCGCAGGTTAAACCGCCGAATCTGGGAGGGCGAGACATAGATGTCATCGGGTCCCGGCAGATAATTGTAGTCTGGGCGAGCGCAGAAAGCCAAAGCCGTCGGGCAGGATTTCCAGAGTGCCTTCACCGTAAATCATTCCGTTTTGTTCGATCTGGCTTTGCAGCAGTGCGAAGATCAACTCTTGCTTGCGCATCCCAGCGGCGCCCTGAATGTTAAATTCGCGAGCCAGCTGGGTAAGCTCTTTAATGTTTTTTTCCTTCAATCTGGCGATGTTCATTGTCTCTGTCCTGTTAAACGATGTTATTTGCCCCACCGAAAAGGCCGGGTAGTCTAAGCCGCTGACGGCGCGGCGCGTTCAGGTAACAACCCGCCTGAGCATATTAAGACCTTTGCGGGATGGTTTTATATCAAGATTCCAACCACTTATGATACTCAAGCCCACTTCTCTCCATCGAATATTGGTTCACAGGCACCGGCGAGCCGCTCTGTTTGAAACCGGCTAATGCGCTTTTTTGACAGAGCGATGGATCCTATGCGGTGTTCATGAAGTATGAAATTATCCAAACGCAGGGCACTTACGATTTAAAAGTGCACTTGATCGGCGCCTGGTGAAGGAGTCGTATGGCGTTGGGATATGCTGGATGTAACTACATTTTTGAGTTCGTGGTGGGTCTTCAATCAATTGCAACCATGATATTCTCCAACATATAGATACATTTGGCCTATTGTCAAGTTTTTTCGAGCCTGTTTCAAAACGTTTCAGTTTATCCAAGGTCAAGCATGGCGCCAATTTTAACCGCAGGAATTCTGCTCGTATTTCGAGGAATAAAATTTGTGCCGGACGCAGAGGTTGGGCAAACTGGGATGTTTTGAAATTGGCTCTTCAATCACCTTTAACCATTAGGAGTGATGGCCGCCCTCATATTGGCGCGGCTGCATCAAACACGGCATCAAAACCATTGCCTGCTTGACCCTGGCGCCGAATTCTAATAAGGGTACCGGGCAAACCAAGCGTTGACCGGGCACTGCAAAGGAGGGCGTCATCGATTCCCAGCACAGCCATGAATTTGTTGAAAAGTACGACGGACTGGTCGGCTTTGGCTTTGACCGCCAGACCGACGAGCAGACCGTCAAGGTCTATCTGCAGAAATTTTCCGACGATGCCCTGATAGAGGCACTCATACCACGCCTCGAGCAGTCCGAGTTATCACAAATCTTCTCGCTGATATCAGGCCTGCTGCGGCAACACCTGAACAACAAGGAGTATCATGTCCTCTTTTTAAAAGAGACGCATGATCACCACAGCCAGGATGCTGCGCCATGACCCCCGCCCACCTGCAACGCTACGCCGATGTGATGGTCTGGGCCCTGCAAAAAGCGCGGGCCAACGCGTTCAAAACCGGCGATATCGTCTTGATCCGTTACCACAAAGCCGCCTTGCCACTGGCGGAGGTGCTTTACCGCCGCTGCCTTGAAATGGGTTTTCTGGTCGAGCAGCGCCTCATTGCCACGCCTGCCATGGAAAAGGATTTTTTCAAACTGGGCAGTCAGGAACAGCTGGCTTTCATCGCGCCGGGCGAGCGACGGTTGTATCGAAAACTCAACGGGTCCATCTATCTCTACGCACCGGATGCCATCACCCATCTGAGCGATATCGCATCGTCTCGAATCGCGCGGCGGGCGATTGCCCTCAAACCACTGCGCGACATCTTGGACAAACGTGAAGCCCAAGGTAATTTCGGCTGGACTTTGGCCCTTTTCCCCACAACCGAACTGGCGACGCATGCCAACATGAGCAACTTGGAATACGAGGCCCAGGTGGCCAAAGCGTGTTACCTCAACCGCCGTGACCCCTTGGACCGGTGGGATGAGATCTACCAGCAGGTTTCTCACATCAAGCTGTGGCTGAACAGCCTCGACATCAAATACTTGCAGGTTCAATCGGCCGGCACCGATCTTCAGGTCGGCATCGGCGACCAGCGACGCTGGATCGGGCTTTCCGGTCACAACATCCCCAGTTTTGAGATTTTCACATCCCCGGACTGGCGCCAGACCGAGGGTACCTATTTTTCCGACCAGCCCTCCTACCGCCAGGGCAATTATGTGCGCGGCGTTCAATTGACATTTGAACGCGGCCGGGTCAAACAGGCCCGAGCCAAAGAGGGCGAGACCTTTCTGATCGAACAGATCGCCATGGACAAGGGCGCCAGTCGAATCGGTGAATTTTCATTGACCGACAAACGCTTTTCCAAAATCAACCGTTTCATGGCCAACACCCTCTACGACGAAAACTATGGCGGCAAAAATGGCAACTGCCACCTGGCCCTGGGATCGGCCTATGCCGATGCATTTTCCGCTGACGTTGCCACACTGACCAAGGCCATGAAAACGAAGCTGGGATTTAACGATTCCGCGCTGCACTGGGATTTGGTCAACACCGAGAAGAAACAGGTGGTGGCGCATCTTCGCACGGGCAAAAAAGTCGTCATCTATGAAAACGGGTCATTTCAGCATTGATCGTGATCGCAACGACCTTGCTAAATGGGATAATTCAGAGAGCTAACCATTGACGACGCCAACACCCGTTGGA
The DNA here is from genome assembly GCA_963783425.1 of uncultured delta proteobacterium. Lineage (GTDB taxonomy): Bacteria > Desulfobacterota > Desulfobacteria > Desulfobacterales > QNYZ01 > CAWANO01. The sequence continues at coordinate 601,512 of CAWANO010000001.1, read as the reverse complement.
CGCCGTTGAGCCACACCTCCAAGGAGCACTACTCATGCGCATTTTGATTACCGGCGGCGCCGGATTTATAGGCTCGCACCTGGCCGAAGCCTGTTTGGCCAGAGGCGATGAGGTCTACATCATCGACAATCTGTCAACGGGTTCGTTGGACAACATAAAACACCTGCAGGACGATCCCCGTTACGCCAAGCGCATATTTTTCACCCAGGACACGATATTAAATCCCGAGCCGGTGCTGCAACTGACCGGAACCTGCGATGCCATCTTTCACATGGCCGCCGCCGTCGGTGTGGAATATATCCTCAACAACCCCTTGGACTCCATTCGCACCAATATCCGCGGTACCGACGTGGTGCTCGACCTGTGCGCCAAATTTAAAAAACGGGTATTGATCGCCTCCACCTCCGAGGTCTACGGCAAGCACCTGCACGCCCCGCTGGTGGAGACCGACAACATCATCTACGGCCCATCGAGCAAGTTTCGCTGGAGCTATGCCGCCGCCAAGCTGATGGATGAGTTTACGGCCATGGCCTACCACCGCTCCCACGGTCTAGCGGTCTTCATCACGCGCCTTTTTAACACTGTGGGGCCCCGCCAGACCGGCAACTACGGCATGGTCATTCCCCGCTTCGTGTCACAGGCGCTGGCCGGCAAACCCATCACCGTCTACGGGGACGGCTCACAAACCCGCACCTTCACCTATGTTCGAGACGTGGTTTGGGCACTGCTGCGGCTGATGGACACTGACGCCGGCATGGGCGAGGTCTACAACATCGGCGGCACCGAGGAGATCTCCATGTTGAACCTGGCCGAACGGGTCAAGACGCTCACGGGCTCCAGTTCGCCCATCGAGCTTGTTCCCTACAAAGAGGCCTATGGCAGTGACTTCGAAGATATGCAGCGGCGGGTACCCGGCATCGATAAAATTGCCCGGCTGATCAATTTCGAACCCAAAACCAGTTTGGATGAAATTCTAAACAGCGTGGTCGATTACATGCATTGAGCATCGCCCCGTCTGTCAAACCGCCCTTTAATGACCGTCAAGGAACGATTTCAACCCAGGCTCTGACGGCTAAACCTTGCCAAAATCGTCTGGAGAGAGATTTTCCAGGTATTCTGCCCACTTGCGGCCCTCTTCGCTGGTGTCGACCGCCTCACCTTCCGAAACGGTGGTGGCCGTCCCGGCTGATTCCAGCACCTTGTCTTCCACGAAAATGGGCGCCTTGAAACGCAGGGCGATGGCGATGGCGTCGCTGGGGCGAGAATCCATGCTGAAGGGCCCCTTTTCGGCATCAAAATAGATGCGGGCGTAATAGGTGTTGTCCTTGATGTCCGAGACCTCGATTTTAGAGACCGAGCAGCGCTGATGCTCGACGAACAGCTTGAACAGGTCATGGGTCATGGGCCGTTCAAACTGCACCTCCTTCAGGGCTGAGGCAATTGAGGTCGCCTCCAGGAGGCCGATCCAGATCGGAACCGTCTGCTGGGTCTCTTCACAGACCAGTATGATGATGGGTGTGTTGGAATCCGGGTCCATGGTCAGACCGGCTATGTAGACTTCACGCAGCACAACAATCAACTCCTTTCAACGGTGCGCCGTCAGAAATCACTCCTTGAGCAACACCGGTTAAACAGTGGGGCAGCGCCTGATCAATGGTCACCCCAACCAGCCGTCCGGTCAGGTCGCCGTTTGCGGTCAAAGGCGTGGCTACCCCGAAATTGACGATTTGATGGGTCGGGGTGCGCCCTGACCACTGGACCTCGTCAGCGTGACTCATCTTGCTGCGCCTTTCAACCAGAACCATCTGATCGGTCCCGACGAGACACGCGTGCTTTCTTAGCGTAATCGCTTTTTGAACGCTCAGCAAGGTCTGCAGCCGACGGTCCTTTTCATCCCGCGGCACTTTGTGCTTGTAGTGCAAAGCCGTCGTGTGGGGCCGGTCTGAATACTTGAAGGCGAAAACAGCGTCGAAGCCGACTTCGCGCATGAGTGAGAGGGTCGCTTCGAATTCGGCTTCGGTCTCACCGGGAAAGCCGACAATAAAATCGGTGGTGATGGCCACTGATGGACACGCGGCCCTCAACCGCTCGACTTTATCGATGTATTGGGCGCGGCTGTAGCGTCGATTCATGCGCTTGAGAACACGATCGGCGCCGGATTGTACGGGTAGATGGATATGCGGGCACAACTTGTCAAGGGATCGGAACGACTCGATCAGTGTCGATGAAAGATCCTTGGGGTGGGAGGTGGTAAAGCGAATGCGTCGCAACCCCTTGATATCATTGACCATCTCGAGCAGTTCGGCAAACGAGCACAGACCGTTTTTAAGGCCGTAGCTGTTCACGTTTTGGCCCAGGAGTGTTACCTCGCGGGTGCCTGCGGCCACCATCCGGGTGATCTCATCCACAATCTGCCGGGGCGGGCGGCTGTTTTCACGGCCACGCACATGGGGCACCACGCAGTAGCTGCAAAAATTGTCGCAACCGGTCATGATGGTGACAAAACGGCTCACTTCGACCGTGGCAGGGGTCTTCCCGCCATGGGGCGCCATTGCTTCGATGGGCACCGGCTCCAAACTGGTGTCCACAATGCGCCGCTTATGCCTCCGCACCTGTCGCATCAATTTCGGCAGGCGCGAGACGGCATTGGGACCGAACACCAAGTCCAACTGAGGCACCCGCTGCAACAGACGCCGGCCTTCCTGCTGGGCAACGCACCCGCCCACGGCCAGGGTCATTTGCGGATTGGCCTGTTTGAACCGCGCCAGGCGTCCCAGAAGACTGTAGAGCTTCTGCTCGGCCTTGGCACGAACGGAACAGGTGTTAACGACAATCACGTCGGCCTTTTCGGGCCTTTCGGTCGCTTCCAGGCCCATCGCCGCCAACAGGTGTCCCATGCGCTGGGAGTCGTAGACGTTCATCTGGCAACCGATGGTGTGCAGATGATAATATTGTTTGGGATTCATCGTGTATTGAGCCATCATTTTCGCATCTGTTTCCAGCCGGCAGCTTTTTCAATCGCCAATTGGCGCCTCCAAAGGCTCGATCAGCAAGCGCTCTTTGAGGTAATCCATGACCGCCATGGCAAGTGCTTCATTTCCAGGTGCGATCCTTAAATCAACTTCACCGCGACCGCCGTCACAAACCGTCACCAGCGCCAGCCCTTCATAGGATTCAAAAATATATTTAAAAAAAGCCAGATCGGACCGATTCACCCGATACCGCCTGACCACTGAATGCCGCGGCCATTTCACCTTGCCGTCTCCTTCGCGAAGGTTAGTGGGTGTCCATCCCTAAATGGCAGTTTGTGGTTCAGATCAAGCGTATCACTGGTTGTCACCCCTATTCAAGCCTGTTGAGCCTGTTTCAAAATGTTTCAGTTTGCACAAGGTCAAGGATGGTGCCGACTTTGGCCGCATGAATACTTTCCGTAATTAGAGGATTAAAATCGGTACCAGACGCGGCACCAGACGCAGAGATTGGGCAAATCGGGGCTTTTGAAATTGGCGCTGTAAACACGGGGCGTGTCGGGCAAATGTTCCCGGCCCCTGGTAGCATCCATCACTCGCTGCTCGGGTTGCCCGATGTAAGGGCTTGAAATTTTCGGTTGTCGGCCATCTGCTTTATCCGTATAGTGGGCGCCATGAAAACGCCATGGAACGTTCAATCGCCCGACGCTCAGCTCGTTAACCGGCTGAGCCGCAAGCTCAATTGCCTGACCACCACTGCGGCCATATTGGTCAACCGCGGATATTGCGATGTCGACGATATCGACAACTTCTTGAATCCAAGTCTGCGCCATCTGCGGCCACCCGAAACGATGACCGACATCCAGCGCGCTGCCCATCGCTTGGCCCGGGCCATTGTTGACCGGGAAAAAATCCTTGTTTTCGGTGATTACGATACCGATGGCGTCACCGCCACCGCCCTGCTCAAGGCCTTTTTCGACGGCTGCGGGGCTGAAACGATCACTTACATCCCCCATCGCATCAGCGAAGGCTATGGTCTCAAGACACGTCACATTACATCACTGGCTTTGAAGCAGGGCATCAAAGTGATCATCACCGTGGACTGTGGTTCAGCCAGCCACGATGCGGTCAGCACCGCCCGGCAGGCCGGCATCGACGTCATCGTCACCGATCACCACAACGCCCCCGCTCCCCTGCCCCGGGCTACCGCCCTGGTCAACCCCAAAAGGGCGGACTGCCCATCGCAGATGGACCACCTGGCCGGCGTGGGTGTGGCCTTTTATCTGATCATCCACCTGCGTCAGCACCTGCGGCAAAAAGGTTTCTGGACGCGAAAGCCGGAACCCAACTTAAAAACGCTCTGTGACCTTGTAGCGCTGGGCACAGTGGCCGACATGGTTCCCCTGGTGGCCGAAAACCGCGTGCTGACGCATGCGGGGCTACGCATTCTACGCCAGGGTAAACGACCAGGTTTGGCTGCTCTTTTCACCCTGGCCGGGATCACGGAGCCCGGCCCGGATAGCCAGGATATCGCCTTTAGAATCGCACCGCGTCTCAACGCCGCCGGTCGTATGGGCCATGCCAAAGAGGCCCTGGCGCTGCTGACCACTAGCGACGAACAGGCGGCGCAGCGCTTGGCCGAAAAGGTCGAAGGCTACAATCAGGCGCGCCAGCGGATCGAACAACAGACCGTTGAGCAGATTCAGCGCATGATCGACGCTACGCCCGCCCTGCTCGACTCACTGACACTGGTACTTTGGCACCCGGACTGGCATGAGGGTGTTCTGGGCATTGCCGCTGCCCGCATGGTTCGAGCCTACAAACGCCCCGTGATCCTCATTGCCGCAAAAGGCGGGATGGCCAAGGGTTCGGCGCGGAGCATTGAAGGGTTCGACCTCTACAATGCCCTGACCCACTGCGCCGATACACTGTGCGGGTATGGGGGACACGCCATGGCGGCCGGGCTGCAACTTGAACCGGATCGGCTAAAGAGCTTCCGGCGGTGCTTTGAAGCCGCTGCACAGCATCAAACAGGCGGCACCATCTCACCTTCGCCATTAAAGCTGGATGCCGAACTCGACTTGACCCAGGTCACCGTACCCTTTTTGGATGAACTCGGCCGGCTGCAGCCCTTCGGCAGCGGCAATCCGCAACCGATCTTCATGGGACACGACATCGTCGTGGCAGGCACCCGAACCATCGGCAACGGCCACCTGAAGCTGTGCTTGAGGCAGCGTGAAGCCGCTGGCCAGCCGCCACTTTCGGCCGTCTGGTTCCATCCAAAATTGAAAAAGTTGCCGGAGGTGTTGGAACGGCTGGCGTTTTGCGTGGGCTGGCACCACTGGCGCGGCGAACGCCAGGCCCAGATTGAGATCAAAGCGGTTTGATCAACAACCAGATTTTAAAAAAGGTGACCGATTGAGCAACGGCTTCTACTTTGATCTACCTGCTAAATTTTCCCAATTTATGCTTGCAATTAGCGCTGACGCTCATTATCATTAACCGGTTTAAATTCGAATCTTATCGGTGCCGTGGCACACGCTCGGTACCGCCAATTGACAAGCGACAAGCAAGAGGATCATATGGCCAAAGTATTTCGTCAGCGCACGCGCGAAGCCAGCATTCTATCCCGTATCGAATCGAACAAGGAATACTATCGTCGTCGGGCCATCAGCGGCGTTCGGGAGTGCATGGAGCCTCTGAGCAATGCCGTCGCCGCCAAGCTGGTGGAAACGGAGCTGGTGGAAACCAAAAATAAAAATGGGCTGGAAGCACAAATTCTAAAAGCCCTCGAAGGGTTGACGCGGGCCGACGACTTCGATGTCGATTTCCTCATCGCACCCCTGCGCCAGTTGGTGCCGCAACCGCACATCGTTAGCCTTTACCTGACCGCTTATGTAATTGAGAAGCTGATCAACCACGTCGACATTATCGACATTTACGGCTCCGACGAGGAGATTTACACCACCATCAATAAACAGGTGGCCAGATTCCTGCCGGCGTAATGGCAGCCGCGTTTCAACCGACCCTGCTCAACGCCCCCCTTAAAGACCCCGGCCTTTTCATCCGCTTTGCCCACCAACGGCGCGCCCTGCTGTTTGATCTGGGCGATATCAGTGCCCTGGCACCCAGGGATGTCCTGAAAATTTCACACGTTTTCGTCAGCCACGCCCACATTGATCACTTTTACGGGTTTGACCGTTTACTGAGGCTGACGGTGGAGCGTCACAAGCAGGTCCATCTTTTCGGCCCTGGCGGATTCATGAAGCATGTGCAAGGCAAACTGGACGGCTACTTGTGGAACCTACTCGGCCCCCAGAGCCAGTCGCTTGTGCTCGATCTAACGGAAGTTGATGCCCGTGAAATGTTCACCCTGCGCTACCGCTGCCGCAACGGATTTGGCCCCAAAGCGGCTGGGTGCCGCGAACCCTTTAGCGGCGCGCTGCTTGAGGAACCCAATTTTTCTATTTCGGCCGAAATATTGGATCATGGCACCCCTTGCCTGGCTTTTGCGTTGCAAGAGCGATATCGTATCAATGTGCTCGATGAGGGCCTGAAAGCACTGCGCCTTCGCCCCGGTCCTTGGTTACAGGAACTGAAAAAGGCACTCTATGGCAGCGTACCGAGTGACCATGAATTTGTGATCCCCTCCGATTATGCCAGGGGCCGGCGCCGCTTTGCAGTCGGCGAGCTGTCCAAGTGCATCACCCGCACCACGACCGGCCAGAAAATCGCCTACGTCACCGACATCGCCTACAGCGAGAAAAACATCGAACGTGTGGTGCGGCTGGCCCGCGACGCCGACCATTTATTTATCGAAGCGGCCTTTTCGGACCGGCATCGACATTTGGCCTCCGCCCGTCATCACCTGACCGCTCTGCAGGCCGGGACCCTGGCCGCGATGGCAGGCGTCAAACTTGTGACCCCTTTTCACTACTCGGCCCGCTACAGCGACTGCCCCGAAGCCCTTGCAAACGAAGTCCAGGCCGCTTTCAAGCGCCACCGGCTGTAACCCTTGTCCAACGGCTGAACATCGATCGACGCCCAGCTGATCGAAGATGTAGAGGAGGGGGCCTGTTTCAAAACGTTATAAAATCGGCTCTGGGGTGCGTCGTTAGGTGTGGTCTAATATGGCCTGGGCTTCCCGGCGCAGTGCCGCCTTTAATTCCGGTGGCTGCAGCACGCGTGCATCCTTTCCCCATTTGAGAATCCAGTACTTGATCTCTGCAACGCCGGCCACGGTCATCTCCAGCACAACCGTTCCATCGGTGCCATCGGTGAGGCGTTGGCTCTCGTGCCAGCGGGTCTCTCGGATGTAGTCGGCCACACGGGCCGTAAATTCAATACGCACCATCACGGGATCGCCTCTGAAAACCCCGAAGCTGTCGGCCATCACCTGGTCAAGTTGCGACGCGTTCGGCAAAGTGAATGCGGTATCGCTGAGGGTGATGCGGCGGATACGTCCGATGGCAAAGATGCGGATATCGTCCCGCAGGTAGCAGTGGCCGATGAGGTAGTGCGCTCTGCCCGAAAACCAGATCCGGTATGGCGCCACCTTTCGCTGGGTCAGGCGTTGCCGGCTGGGTGCATAATAGTCGATCGCAACGGCCCGTTGCGCCGCGATCGCTTCTTGAATGACGGCCAGCAGCGCTTGTGAGCGTTTACCACTGCAGCTATGAGGGGTGGGTGCAAATAGGATGATGTCGGAAAACTGATTCAAATAGCGGTGGTAGCGCCGCGGCAAGGTGGTTTTTACTTTTTCGAAAAGAGAGTCCAGCGGCTCGGCAAAGAGATCATCGCCCAGAGCCTTCAGCATCCCACGGCTAAAATAGAGCGCCATCAGCTCGGACAGATTCAAGGGCAGCGGCAAATTCTGCCGGGCGCTGTCTGTTAATTGCCAGTATTTTTTACCCGCCTCAACCTCGGTATAGAGCGGGAAGCCGGCCGCCTGTAGCGCTTCAATATCCCGATATACCGAGCGCGGGTGGCACCCCAGCGCATCGCTAATCTGGGCCACACTTTTTCCCCGGCGTGACGCCAGCATCAGTTGAACGATTTTCCACTGGCGACTGAGTTGATCTCCGCGCGCCATCAGGTTTCTCTTTTGCGGGGGCAGGTGCTGGGGTTCATCCGTCTGTTTTTAGCGTTTTACCTTCCGGGCCGGAGCCGATACCATCATGCTTTGGACGGCTTCTTCTGAAACAAGCGGCTTTTTCGGCGTCGACCGTTGGTTGGCGTGCAGCAGGTGTCGATAACCGCGTCGTTGATCAACTGCTGAACGGCTCTTTTTAGACGCGGACCGGGTTGAACCCGCAGACGTTCCGGCAGGGCAATCACCGTATCGGTGCCGTCGTTGTCCAATAAATGCAAGAAAGCGGCGCATTTACCAGGCTTTCCGGCAATCACGTCGTGCAACCGCGATAGCAGCGCCTTGTCAATACGCCCGATTTTCAACCACACGTGTACGGTAGCCGTCCAGGTTGCTTCAGCGCTCTCCATGGCGATCACTTCATTGGCGATCACATTGACGCCTCGATCGTTGCGTTGCAGTTCACCCTCCATGAGCACTGCCCGATCCTCCACCAACAGGTCGCGCACATGGGTGAAAAGATCGGGGAAAACCACCGCCTCCAGAGTACCATGGATATCTTCGATCTCGACGAAGGCCATGGGTTGCCCCTTTTTGGAGGTAATCACTTTAGCGCCCGATACAAAACCACCCAGGCGAACCACTTGCCCGTCCCGGCCCTCGCGCGCCGTCAGGCAGTTGGTTGTGGTGTATTTGGCAAGCATCGCTTCGTACTGTGCCAGTGGGTGGCCTGTGACATAGAGCCCCAAAGACTCTTTTTCGGCCGCCAGGCGGCGGCGGTCCGACCACGGCTCAATCTCGGGCACGGGCGGATAGTTCAGCTCCGGAGGGGCGGTGTCATCGGCATCCATCTCAAAAAGGCTCATCTGGGGATCAGCCTGCTCACGCTGAACGCGCAGACCGTAATCAAAGGCATCTTCAAGAACCGCCATCGCCTGGCCACGATTCAGGTCCAGACAGTCAAAGGCGCCGCATTTGATCAAGCTCTCTACCACTCGTTTGTTGACCTTGTGAAGGTCGACCTTTTCGCAGAAATTAAAGAGCGAAGTGAAGGGACCTTCACTGCGGGCGGCAGTGATGATATCGATGGCCCCCTGGCCAACATTTTTAACGGCCGCCAGCCCAAAACGGATGGCATCGCCTTCCACCGAAAAGATCTTGACGCTTTGGTTGATGTCCGGCGGCAAAATGGTGATGTCGTGCGCCCGGCACTCGGCCACAAATTTGACGATGTTGTCTGTGGAGTCCATGGCGCTGGTCAACAGTGAGGCTAGAAATTCTACCGGATAGTGTGCCTTGAGAAAGGCGGTTTGAAAGGCGATCAGGGCGTAGGCAGCGCTATGGGACTTGTTGAAGCCATAGCGGCCGAAGGTCTTCACCAGACTGAAAATCTCGTTCGCCCTCTTTTCATCAATACCGTTTTTGACGGCCCCCTCGATGAACTTGGCCTGTTGCCTCGCCATCAAAACCTCATCCTTTTTGCCCATCGCTTTACGAAGCCCGTCGGCATCGGCCATGGAGTATCCGGCCAAATCCACCGCGATGCGCATCACCTGCTCCTGATAGACGATCACGCCGTAGGTGTTTTTCAAGATGGGCTCGAGCTGCGGCACCAGATAGCGCACCGTTTTTTTACCGAGTTTGCAATCGACAAAATCATCGGCCGTACCTCCGTCGAGCGGACCCGGGCGATAGAGGGCCACCAGGGCGATGATGTCATCGAAGCACTCCGGGCGCAGGCGCATCATCAGGTTTTTCATGCCGGAGCTTTCCAGCTGAAACACACCCGTGGTATCGCCGCGAGCCATCAGCAAGTAGGTCGCCTCATCGTCGAGGTCCAGTGCTTCCATATCAGGTACGGGCTTGCCCTGGGTTTCGATAAGCCGCAATGTCTCGGCAATTACCGTCAGGTTGCGAAGTCCGAGAAAATCGAACTTCACCAACCCGATTTTTTCGACGCATTTCATGTTGTACTGGGTGAGCACTTCCCCATTTTTACCGCGAAAAAGAGGCAGATAGTCCACCAGGGGCCGGTCGGCGATCACCACACCGGCCGCATGGGTCGATGCATGTCGGGGCAATCCCTCCAACACCTTTGAAATCTCGATCAGCTGTTCAATCTGATCGTTTTCGGCCGCCAGATCGGCCAGGCGCGGCTCTTTTAGCAGGGCCCTTTCAATCGACATTTTGGGATCATCGGGCACCAGTTTGGCAATCTGGTCCACATCCTTGAGGGGGATGGCCAAAGCACGCCCCACATCACGAATCACGGCCCGGGCCTTCATGCTTCCGTAAGTGATGATTTGAGCCACATAATCACTGCCGCCGTAGCGCTCGACCACGTAATGAAACACATCCTCACGGCCATTGATGCAAAAATCAACATCAATATCGGGCATACTTTTTCGATCCGGGTTGAGGAAACGTTCGAAAATCAGACCGTACTCAAGGGGATCAATCCCGGTTATCCCCAAGCAATAGGCCACCAGGCTGCCCGCGGCAGATCCCCGCCCCGGCCCCACGGGGATGCCGTTTCTTTTGGCATAGTCGATAAAGTCGGCCACGATCAGAAAATAACTCGCAAAGCCCATGCGTCGGACCACCCCCATCTCGTATTCCAGGCGCTCCAGGTAGGTTGCCGGGTCGACATCGGTCCGTTTGCGCATCACCTTTTCAATGATTCGCTCATAGCCGCTGCGAACGCGCGTTTCAAAGATCTCCTCCACCGGTTGCGGGTCATCGCTGCTGAACTTTGGGAAATGATAGGTATTAAAATCGAAATCGAGCCGGCACTTGCGCGCAATTTCGATGGTGTTAGCCGCCGCGCCTGGATAATCCTGAAAATAAGCGCCCATCTCCTCGGGCGACTTGAAGTAAAGATCCTGGGTGCCGAATTTAAAACGATCCTTGTCGTGCACGGTCTTACCAGTCTGCACGCACAACAGCACCCCGTGGGCTTCAACGTCTTTTTTGTCCAGGTAATGGCAATCGTTGGTGGCCACCATGGGAATCGACAGGCGCTGGCTCATGTCGCGAATGGCAAGGTTGACCCGCTCCTGAGTCTTGATGCCGTTATTTTGAATCTCAAGGTAGAAGTTAGCCTCGCCGAAAATTTTCTGGTGTCGGCGCGCGGCTGCATCGGCAGCCTCGATCTGGTTTGCAATGATAAGGCGCGGAATTTCACCCTGCAGGCAGGCCGACAGGGCAATCAGGCCTTGGGCATATTCGGCCAAAAGCGCCTTATCCACTCTCGGCTTGTAGTAAAATCCCTCGAGATGGGCGATGCTGATTAGTTTACATAGGTTTTGATAACCCACCTGATCTCTGGCCAACAGGATCAGATGATGCTGCTCGCGTTTATCGCGCAAGGTACGGTCGCCGATGGTGCGCGGTGCCACATAGCACTCACAGCCGATGATGGGTTGAATTCCCGCTTTCACCGCCTGCTGATAGAAGTCGACGCACCCGTGCATGGCGCCATGATCGGTGATGGCCACGGCCGGCATCTGGTATTGCGCCGCTCTTTTCAAAAGCGGGCCGATGCGGATAGCGCCGTCGAGGAGGCTGTATTGGGTGTGGACGTGCAGATGAACGAACGGGGATGTGACGTCTGTCATGGGCAATCCTGACTGCAACCGGCCGCTGTTGACCTATACGGCAGGGTCTATGGTGGTTTCTGGCAACTGCACTGGGCCGGCTGGTGCGAACCGGTAGCGCCTGAAAAGGCCCCGCTTAAGGGGCGCATGAAACGGGGTAAAATAAAATTGCGCGGAGAACATACCGTTACAACGCAGGCGCCGGCAACGGCGGTGCGTAAACCAGGAGGCGATTTTGCTTCCGGCATACTGAAGGCGCCTTGAAAGGCTCTAAAGTGCCGGTTTAGGGCGCCATTTTCAGGCAACGACCGCCACAGGCGACGCATCTGGTTACCCAATCTTTTGTGGGCGGCCTGACGACGCCTCGCGATGAGCCCGATAGCCCTGCCTACTCCTGGCGATAGTTGGGCGCCTCTTTGGTGATGATCACATCGTGGACATGGCTTTCGCGCATGCCGGCCACGCTGACCTGGATAAATTGGGCCTTTTCACACAGCTCAGCCAAGTTATGACTACCGACATAGCCCATACCGGCCTTGAGTCCACCGATGAGTTGGTGGACGTTGGCGGCCAGGGCGCCACGATAGGGGACGCGGCCGACGATGCCTTCGGGTACCAGCTTGTCGTCTTCCTCCTGCTCGGTTTGGTAGTAGCGATCCTTGCTGCCGCGCCGCATCGCTTCCAGCGACCCCATGCCGCGGTAAACCTTATAGCTGCGACCTTGAAAAATGATCTGTTCGCCGGGGCTCTCCTCGGTACCCGCAAAAAGCCCCCCAATCATCACCGAGTGGGCGCCGGCCGCCAGCGCCTTAGTCAAATCGCCGCTGAAACGGACGCCACCGTCAGCAATCAGCGGCACCCCGTGCTTCTCCGCCAGCGACCGGCAGTTCATGATGGCCGACATCTGAGGAACACCGATCCCGGCAATGATGCGCGTGGTGCAGATTGAACCCGGTCCGATACCGATTTTGATGCCGTCCACGCCGGCTTCGATCAGGGCTTCGGCGCCTTGGGCGGTGCCCACATTACCCGCCACCACATCCATTTGGGCAAACTCCGCCTTGAGGGTCATTACGGCGTTGATCACATTTTTGGAGTGGCCGTGGGAGGTGTCGATGCAGATCACATCGACCCCGGCCTTGATGAGCGCCTCCGCACGTTCGAGCATGTCCGGCCCGACGCCCACGGCAGCCCCCACCCGCAGCCGGCCCATCTGATCCTTGCTGGCATTGGGGTATTTCTTGATTTTTTCGATATCCTTGATAGTGATCAGACCGGTCAACTTGCCATCGGCATCGACCACCAGCAGCTTTTCGATACGATGTTTGTGCAGCAGAGCCTTGGATTTCTCCAGGGTGATACCCTCCTGGACAGTCACCAGGTTTTGGGCGGTCATCACCTCCGAGACGCGTTTTCCCAGATCGGTTTCAAACCGCAGGTCACGGTTGGTCACTATGCCCACCAGTTGTTCACCTCTCACCACGGGCAGGCCCGAGATACGGTATTTTTTCATCAGCTCCAGCACCTCGCCCACCAGTTGATCAGGGTAAATGGTGACGGGGTCGACGATCATGCCGCTTTCAGATTTTTTTACCTTATCCACCTCCACGGTCTGGTCGGCGATGCTCAGATTGCGGTGAATAAAGCCCACCCCACCCTCGCGGGCCATGCAAATGGCCGTGGCCGACTCGGTAACGGTATCCATGGCCGCGCTGACGATGGGAATGTTGATATCAATATGGCGCGTCAGCCGGCTGCTCACATCGGCATCCTTTGGCAACACATCAGAGTAGCCCGGCAACAGCAGCAGGTCGTCAAACGAGTAGGCCGCTTCAGGCGACAATCTATTCATGAAATCCTCCCTATGAAAGTTGCCTTGTTCGTACCAAAAGACCATCTTTTTCGCAATTTAAATTTATCGAATTGACAACCCAAACGGCTGTATATGTTTTATTTACAGAAGGTTGTAAAAAGTACCAAGTATAATGGCCGGGTGATGCCGAAGTTTTGGACAAGATTGGCAAAAAGATGATATACGTTGGCATAACAAGTGATTTATGGACACCGCCAAAGTTAGTTTCGGCGTTGCGCAAGCCGGTTGGGTGACCGACTCATAAATTCCCGCAAGGGTCCCCACGGGATGCCGGCTGCCATTGTGTGAGCTAACAGGGCCTGTTTAAAAACGTTTCAGTTTGTCCAGGGTCAAGGATGGTGCCAATTTTAACCACAGGAATACTGCGCGTATTTCGAGGATTAAAATTGGCGATAGACGCAGAGATTGGACAAAATGGGACGTTTTGAAATTGGCACAACAGCCAACCTTTTTATCCGCTCTGCTGCGGTTGAAGTCGAGAGCTAAGCATGCTGCTAAAAATAAACCCCCACAACCCCCAACAACGGCTGATAGATCGGGTGGTGGAGATCTTGCGCAACGGCGGCGTGATTGCCTACCCCACCGACACCCAATATGGTATCGGCTGCGACATCATGAACAAGAAGGCCATCCAGCGCATCTATCAACTGCGCCAGCGCGACAAGAAAAAACCCTTCAGCTTCATGTGTTCGGACCTGAAAAACATCAGCCTTTACGCCAAGGTGACCAACTACCAGTACAAAACCTTGCGGCGGCTTCTGCCGGGCCCCTATACCTTCATCCTCAGTGGCACGAAAATGGTTCCCAAGATGATGCTCACCAACCGCAATACCACAGGCATACGTGTTCCCGACCATGCCATCTGCTTGAAAATGGTCGAGGAGTTGGGAAACCCCATTTTATCGGCCACCGCCAAAACCCCGGCCGGCGATATGTTTCTCGATCCTTCGCTGATTTACGACCATTTCGGCGGCCGCCTCGACGTGGTCATCGACGGCGGGCCCGTGGCTGGAAGCTCATCCAGCGTTATATCGTTGATTGATGATACGCCTGAAGTGATTCGCGCAGGTTTGGGAGATGTAAGCAGTTTCCGGTGACACAGCGAGTTACGTTGCCCCAATTCGAATGGGTTTCGGCTCCCGCTGTTAACACAAAAAAGGGCTGGGGAACGCCGGCCGGGCGATCTACCATCACTGACCGGCGCTGTACAAATAGGCTGCCTGCATCTGCGGATGCAACGTCTGCAGCATCAGCGCGCGCACCGTTTGCTCGAGCAACTCACCCAGGCGGAAGCGACTTGTTTCGGGATAGACGGCGTTCACCTCGCCTTCCAATCCGGCCAGCTGGCCGGCCAGGGCCAGGGCGTCCTCCAGATTGCCAAGCTGATCCACCAGACCGTATTCAAGCGCCCATTTTCCGGTAAAGACGCGACCGTCGGCCACCGCCACCACCTTGGCCTCGTCAAGCCCTCTACCCTGCGCCACGTCGCTGATGAACTGCGCGTGCAGCCCATCTGAAAACTGCTGCAAAATCTCGCGCTCCTCGGGCGCCAGTTCACGCACCGGAGAGCCCAGGTCCTTGTAGCGGCCGCTTTTGATGACCACTGGCAGTACACCGATTTTCTCCAGCAGCTTCTCGATGTTGGTATAGCCCATGATCACACCGATGCTGCCCGTCACCGTCCCCGGGTTGGCCATGATCTTATCGGTCGCCGCGGCCACGTAATACCCGCCCGATGCCGCCACCGAGGCCATTGACGCTACTACCTTTTTGGTCTCGGTGGTTTTTTGAATTTCGCGGTAGATCTCCTGGGAGGCGCCTACGCCGCCACCGGGAGAGTTGATGCGCACCACAATAGCCTTGATACGATCATCATCTCGAAAAGCCTTAATTTGTCGCAGGGTTTCATCAGACTCAACGATGGCGCCGGCAATCTCCACCACGCCCACCTGGTTTTTCTTTGTGTCCCTCGAATGGTCTTCTGAAAATAGCCCCCGGAAGCCGAACGACAGGGCCAGCGAGCTAAGAAAGATGCCGGCCATCAGGATGGCGGTTATCATGAGCAAAAAAAAGAGTATCGGATGTCTGCGTGAAAACATGGTCTCTCCCACTTACCGGCAGGGTCGGCGGTTACGGTCACCCCGTTCCGTCAGGGCGATGGCCGCGATTCGGTCGATCATTAAATGGTAAAGGCGCACTCGGTGATCCACTGCTTGGATTCACACATCCGAGGGCGCCTTTGAGATGTTCGCTCAGCTTCAGGAGCCGGCTTAATCGCTGGAGCTGTTAAGCTTTTCCAGGTTTTCCTTTAGCAGTTGGCCAAAGGTGGTGGTGGACTCTTTCTTGCTGGCATATTCGCTGATGGCGTCGTCTTCCTCGTCCATTTCCAAGCGTTTGATGGAGAGGCCGATACGGCGCTCTTCACTACTGATATTCATCACCTTGGCGGTGATGGGTTCGTTGACTTCGAATTTGCCCACCGGCGTGTTGATCTTCTCCTTGCTGATTTCGGAAACGTGAACCAACCCCTCGATGCCCTCTTCCAGCTCGACGAAGATGCCAAAGTCAGTGACATTGGTGATGGTGCCGGTGATCTCCTTGCCCACATCGTAACGCTCGGAAATCGTGGTCCAGGGATCGGGTTCGAGCTGTTTGATCCCTAATGAGAAGCGCTCGTTGTTCTTATCGATCTCCAAAACCTTGGCCTGTACCGTCTCACCCTTTTTATAAAGCTCTGAAGGGTGCTTGATACGCTTGGTCCAGGAAATGTCGGAAATATGCACCAGGCCGTCGATGCCTTCGTCGATACCGATAAAAAGACCGAACTCGGTGATGTTTTTGATCTTGCCTTCGATGATGGTACCCACCGGATATTTGTCCGAAATCTCATCCCAGGGATTGGGCGCCACCTGCTTCATACCCAGCGAGATCCGGCGCGCATCTGGCTTGATGTCCAGCACCACGGTTTCCACCGTATCATTGGCGGAAACCACCTTGGAGGGGTGGCGGATCTTGCGTGTCCACGACATCTCCGATACGTGGATCAGTCCTTCGATGCCCTCTTCAAGCTCCACAAAGGCGCCGTAATCGGTCAGGCTGACCACGCGTCCGGTCACCCGCGAACCCACCGGATATTTTTCGGCCGCCGAGAGCCAGGGATCCGGGGTAAGCTGTTTCATGCCCAGCGAAACGCGTTCTTTTTCCAGATCGAGGTTGAGAATCTTGACGCTGATCTCATCGCTGATTTTAAACAATTCCGAGGGGTGCTTGACGCGGCCCCAGGAGATATCGGTAATGTGCAAGAGGCCGTCGACACCGCCCAGGTCCACAAAAACACCGTACTCGGTGATGTTTTTAACGATGCCGTCCACCACTTTGCCTTCGAATATCGAGGCCAGGGTGGCGGCACGCTGGGCTTCACGCTCCGCTTCGAGCAACACCCGTCGCGACAGGACGATATTGCTGCGCTTGCGGTTATATTTGAGCACCTTAAACTCGAAGTTCTGCCCGACCATATCGTCCAGGTTGCGAATCGGGCGCAGGTCGGCCTGCGAACCGGGCAAAAAGGCCTGAACGCCCACATCCACCGAAAAACCGCCCTTTACACGACAGGAGATGGTCCCTTTGACCGGCTCCTCGTTTTCGTAGGCGACGCGAATAGCCTCCCACACTTTGACCTTTTCAGCCTTCTCCTTGGACAGGTTGACGACCTCGTTTTCATCGTCCCAGAATTCGACCATCACTTCGACCCGGTCGCCCAACTCGACGCCGGGTTGGCCCTCTTCATTGAGAAATTCGTGAATCGGGATCTGCCCCTCGGATTTGTAGCCGATATCCACCAGCACATGGTCCTTGTCGATGGAGATGATCGAGCCGGTAACCACCTGGCCCTCTTCGAACTGCTTGAAGCTCTCTTCGTACATCTCCATGAGGTCGTCCATGCTCTGGACATCGTCTTCGGTCTCTTCGGTTTTAGCGGATGATTTGCTATCCGCGTCCGCCGATGCGTCGGCACCATCGCTGTCAGCCGCTTGATCGACTGCAGCCTCATCACTGACCATGGACTCCTCTTCAGGCTTGTCTTGGTCTGCCGACGGCTGTGTTGGAGTGTGGTTTGCCAAATCTTCCATGAAAAAATCCCCCTTGACGTAATAAAATACGCAAAGCATGTCGCCTTGCGTTGAAAAACCCTTCTTCGCTATCATACAATTAACTAAAAATACAAGCCTAAAGTCACAGCCCGGCTATTTTTTTGCAGATCGCGCCCGCCAGTCGTTCAACCACCGCATCAAGCGAGAGCCCGCTGGTGTCGATCACCGTGGCATCGGCCGCGGCCTTGAGCGGGGCCAGCGCCCGTTGGCTGTCGTTGGTGTCGCGGCAGGCGATGTCGCGACGCACATTGGCCAAGGAAAGGTCGAACCGATCCTTCATCTCCAGATAGCGCCGTCCGGCGCGCACATCAAGATCGGCCGTCAGGAAAAATTTGATGTCGGCGTCGGGAAAAACCACCGTTCCCATATCTCGCCCCTCAAAAACCGCCCGGCGCCCCTGGGCCAGGGCGCGCTGCAAACCCAGCAGGTAGTCGCGCACCGCAGCCTGGGCCGATACGGCCGAAGCGGCCATGGTCACTTCGGGGGTGCGGATATGGTCGGTGATTTCCACGTTGTTGACAAACAGCCGCAAAGCGCTTTGAGGGCGGCGGACCAACTCAATTGACAGATCCTTGCACAATTGCGCCAAAACCTCGTTGCTCTTGAGGTCGACCTTGCGGGCGAGCGCCTCGTGGGCCACCCCGCGATACAAGGCGCCCGTATCAATGTAATCGAAGCCGACCTGCCGGGCCAGGCGGCGGCTGACCGTGGTCTTGCCCGCCCCGGCCGGGCCGTCGATGGTGACGACAAACTGCCTTGGCATTTGCTTGCGGGCGGATTCGGAACAATCGGTTAGGAGCATGGTTGTGTGTCGATCAAAAGTTCGCCAAGTGGTGGCAAGGCGCCTTAATTGGCGTTATCCGCAAGCGGTTGGCCCATTCGCGCCAAAACTTTGGTCAGCGCCTCAATAAAACGCTGATTTTCGTGGGAGCGCCCGATGCTGATGCGAATGAAGTTGGGATACCCGTAAGCACGCATGGAGCGCGCGATGACCCCTTCCTGCAACAACTGCTGGTAGACCCGGTCGGCCTCGATCTTCACGTCAATCAGAAAAAAATTGGCTTCAGTGGGATAACTGTTAAGCCCCAACCGTTCCAGGGCGTTTTGTAAAAAAGCGATACCGTCATGGGTAACCCGTCGGGTTTCCAGCAGGTGAGCATGGTCGTCCAGGGCGGCCAGGGCGCCGGCCTGGGCCGGGATACTCACGTTGAAAGGGTCGCGCACACGGTGCAGAATTTGAGCCACTTCCGCCGGCATAATACCGTAGCCGACGCGCAACCCGGCCAAACCGTAGGCTTTGGAAAAGGTACGCAAAGTGACGATGGGGCGCTGCCGGTCGATGTAATCCACTCCCGAAACAAAATCGTCGCTTCGAACAAATTCAGCGTAAGCCTCATCCAGCACGATCATCACATCTTCGGGCACGCAATTTAGAAAGCGATCGAAATCGACCTTGGAGAAGATCGTCCCGGTGGGGTTGTTGGGGTTGCATAAAAAGATGATTTTCGAGGCTGGGTTGACGGCATCGGCCATGGCCTCAAGATCGATGGTCAGCGCTCTTAAAGCAACGCTGGTGCAGCGGGCGCCGGACCATTGGGCGGCAAGAGCATACATCAAAAAAGAGGGTTGCGGTATCACCACCTCATCACCGGGGGCCAGAAAGGCCCGTGCGATCATGGCGATCAGGTCGTCGCTGCCATTGCCCAGCACCACATTGTCGGCAGCCACGTTCCACTGGCGGGCAAGTTTATCGGTCAAGTCGTGGGCCGCGCCGTCGGGATAGCGGTGCAAACGCCCCAGTGCCGCTTTAATGGCCTCTGTGGCCCGCGGCGAAGGGCCAAGCGGGTTCTCGTTGGAGGCCAGCTTGACCACATCACTCAGGCCCAGTTCACGTTGCAGGGTCTCGATAGGCTTGCCGGGCACGTAAGGCTGCAGTTGCGCGATGTATGGCGGGGTAACGAGTTTCACTGAGCAGCCCGAATACCTTCTTCGATCGCTTTTAAATTCAGCGGTATCAGTTTTTTCTTTCTGGCGAATTCGGCCTTTACGCAGGCTTTGAGCTGCTCTACATCCACGACCTGGCTGCGCGCGGCAAAGGCCGCCAGGGCCACGATGTTGGCCGCCCGGGTGTTGCCCAACGCCTTGGCAATGTCAACCACCGGCACGGCCAGTTCATCCACATCGTCGCGTCCGCAACCGATGTCGATCAACGAGCGGTTGATAAGAATCACCCCGCCGGGTTTGACCACGGGAGCGAATTTTTCCAGCGAGGGGCGATTCATGGCTACCAGGTGTTTGGGATTGCGAATGATGGGCGATCCGATGGGACGGTCGCTGATGACCACCGTGCAGTAGGCGGTACCGCCGCGCATCTCCGGACCGTAGGAAGGGATCCAGGCCACCTCGAATCCCTGCTCCATGGCGGTGTGGGCCAAAATTTTGCCGATCAATAAAATCCCCTGCCCGCCGAATCCGGCAAACATCACTTCGTTTTGCATTCCACTCTCCTTAAAGGACGCTATTTATCGCTCGCACCGGCTTCGGGGTCCTTGAGCACCCCCAGCGGATAATAGGGCAGCATGGTCTTTTCAGCCCACTCCACCGATTCAACCGGTGTCATCCCCCAGTTGGTGGGGCAGGTGCTGATCATCTCAACAAAACTGAAACATCGCCCTTCCAACTGGTAGGCGAAGGCCTTTTTAATGGCCTTTTTGGCCTTGACCACATACTTGGGCTTAAAAGCCGCCTGCCGCACCACATAGGCAGGGGTCTGCAACGTGGCGATCAGCTCCGCCACGCGGATGGGCATACCCACATCATCGGTATTGCGGCCAAATGGCGAGGTGGTGGTGCGCTGGCCGGGCATGGTGGTGGGTGCCATCTGGCCGCCGGTCATGCCGTAGACGGCGTTGTTGACGAAAATCGTGGTGAATTTTTCACCCCGGTTGGCGGCATGTATGATTTCGCTCATGCCGATGCTGGCCAGGTCGCCGTCGCCCTGATAGGTAAAGACCACCAGGTCGGGTCGCACCCGTTTAATCCCCGTGGCCATCGCCGGGGCGCGCCCGTGAGCGGCCTCTTGAAAATCGGTGTCGAAATAGTTGTAGGCCAGAACGGCACAACCGACCGGAGCGATACCCACCGTGCGGCCACGGATATCGAACTCATCGATAACCTCCGCCAACAGCCGGTGGATCACGCCGTGCGTACAACCCGGGCAATAGTGCGTCACCACGTCCGTCAGGGCCCGCGGTCGTTGGAATGTTTTTCCCATGGGAGTTCTCCTAAACACTCAAATAGGGTTCACCGCCGACCATCAGTCGGCAGGTGAAGATCTGAAGCCGGATAGATGGTATCACACCTTACGATCAGCGGCACTTTGATGGGCATCGGCAATGGCCTTCATCACCTCTTCGGGCGTGGGTACCTCACCGCCGCACTTGCCGTACCAACGCACCGGCTTTTTACCTTCGACGGCCAGGCGCACATCTTCCACCAGCTGCCCCATGCTCATCTCCACGCTCAGCACCGCTTGACAGCTCGGCTTGGCCGCCGCTTCAGCGATGGCTTGCATGGGAAAAGGAAACAGGGTCTGGGGGCGAACCATGCCCACTTCGAATCCCTCTTGCTGCAGATTATCGATGGCCGTGCGGCAAACCCGACTCATGGTACCGTAGCTGACCACAAGCAGTTTGTAGTCATCCTGGCAGTTGTAAGCCTCGAAGCGCACCTCATCCCGGGCCATCTGCTCGTATTTGGCCTTTAGTTTAAGGTTGTGGGCGTTGAGTTCCTCCGGATTGAGATAGAGCGACTTGACCAGGTTGCGTCGCTCGCTTTGGCGGGTGGCCATCCCGTTGGTGGCCCACTCATCTTTGTTACTGGGCTCGACCTGCAAATCGTCGGGGAAGGCCACCGGTTCCATCATCTGCCCGATCAGCCCGTCGCCCAAAATCATCACCGGGTTGCGGTACTTTTCAGCCAGAACAAAGGCCCTCATCATCATATCCACGGCCTCCTGGACACTGGCCGGCGCCATCACCAGCAGATGGTAATCCCCGTGGCCACCGCCCTTGGTGGACTGGAAATAGTCACCCTGCGAGGGCAATATGCCGCCCAGTCCCGGCCCGCCGCGCATGATATTGACAAAAACGGCCGGACACTCAGCGGCGGCGATATAACTGATGCCCTCGCTCATCAAGCTCACGCCCGGGCTCGAGGAGGTGGTAAAGACTCGCTCGCCACACCCGGCGGCGCCGAAAATCATGTAGGAGACAGCCACCTCGCTCTCGCCTTGTAAAAAGACACCGCCGGCCTGGGGCATGCGTTTGCTGAGATATTCAGCCACTTCGGACTGCGGTGTAATTGGATAGGCGAAGTAGTTGAGGCAACCGGCACGAATGGCCGCTTCACCAATGGCCTCGTTGCCTTTCATCAATATCTTACCCATGACACTCCTCCCTATTGGTTGTCATCGGCGCCTGCAATCTCGATTTCAATCAGAGCCTACCATAGCCGGGCGTCGAAGACGGGTAACCATGTAAAATAAAACAGCGCCGCGCTTATTCAGCACCTTTGCGCTTAGCACAGTCGCCCACGTCAGCCGTTTCCGTGATGGTAATGGCCACGTCAGGGCAGATCCGACAGCAGGTGGCGCAGAAAATACAATCTTCGGGGCGGGCCTGGTAGGCGGGGAAATACCCCTTGGGGCTTACTTTTTCGGAGATCTCCAGCACATCCTTGGGACATACCGACACGCACAACCCGCACCCTTTACAGTGCTCCGTATCAATCTGGTAGCAATATGACATGTCCAAAAAAATCCTTCCGCGTTAGGTCGTAACAATGGCCGGGGAAAACGAGTCTGTTTTCCGCCAGGGCGGCACCAGTTGTCGATGAATGGGCAGAACGGCGCATTCGATCTCGCCATCGGGCAACTGCGGCACCAGCGGCGCTGGAGCGGTGATGAATCGCAACGGCAGCCTGCTGCGTAGGGCCAATGACCGCATGAACCGATAGCCGTGCACAATGTCATCCACGGTGGTTTCATGGATCAAGTTGGCATTACCGACCCAACCGCTCACATCGAGGCGGGCGGCATGCTCGATCGCCTGCTTGATGCCCAGGCAGGCCTCGACGGTTTCGGTCAAAGGCCGGAAACAGTTCACCACCAGCAATACTTCCGGGCTCAGCCCCATAAAGGCGTCAGCCAGTGCCGAAAGCACTCGCGCCCCCACATCATCGCCCCCCACGTCAAGTAATGTCAAGGCACTCTCTTGCCTCAGCAGGCCGGCAACCCTGGGGCTTAGAATCGGCAGGTCGGCATGATGATAAATGTCCGGCGGCATCACGAACTCTATCCGCGAATCCTTAAAGAGCGCTCGCACCTCGCGGGTACGAAAATAGGGGTTAACCAGATCAAGATCGGCCACGCGCACCTCGTCGCCGGCCGCCCGACGTACCAGAGCCAGGTTGATGACCACCTCGCTCTTGCCGCTGCCATAGGCCCCAACCACAATGACATTGCCATGCAGATTTTCGATTTCCGTCATTACTATACACCGGCGCACTTACATCTGAGCAGTTCGGCCTTCAATCGCGAGGAAATTACCGTCTCCCCTTGGACCTGGAGTCCCCCCAACGGTTCTGCTTAATCGATAACCGCTTTTAGTCGCAATCTGCCGCTTTGTCAAACACCACTCCCCGCCGGGCGTACCCAGCCGGCAAGCGCTTGTTTGCTGACGATCCAGGGGGTTTTGCGGAGCCGGTGACAAATGTTTATTGCGATTCTCAGGCATGGCCCTTTTTGGGGGGTTGTAGATCCTTGTCATCATCGCTATAACCAGTTTTCAACAACCAGCACCACCAATCACCCACCCGCTGGAGGAGAATATACCGTGGCCATCGTTCGATCCGGGCTCGAGCAATTCGTTGCTTCGCCGCCAGGCAGTCTTGAGCATCAGCGCCTGGGCCTGCTCGCCAACCCGGCCTCGGTCAACTGCCGTTTCGAACACGCCCGGGATCTGATCGCCCGGCGCTTCCCCGGCCGACTCAAGGCGCTTTTCTCCCCCCAGCACGGCTTTTTTGCCGAAAAGCAGGACAACATGATCGCCTCGGCCGATGGTACGGACCCCCTGTTCGGTATTCCGATCTTCAGCCTCTACGGTGAAACGCGCACGCCCACGGCCGAAATGTTCGCTCATATCGACACCCTGATCGTCGACCTGCAGGATGTGGGCACCCGTGTCTACACCTTTGCCTACACCGTGGCCAACTGCCTCGAAGCCGCCCGCAAATACGGTATCAAGGTCATCGTTCTCGATCGTCCCAACCCCATTGGCGGTGTGGCCGTGGAGGGCAATCTCCTCAACGCCAGCTGCGCCTCTTTTGTAGGCCGCTTTGAGATTCCCATGCGCCACGGCCTGACCATAGGCGAGTTGGCGCTGCTGTTCAACCAGCACTGGCAGATCGGTTGTGAGCTGAGCGTCGTGCCCCTGGCAGGATGGCGACGGGTCATGTACTTTGACGACACCGGCCTGCCCTGGGTGGCACCGTCGCCCAACCTGCCCACCCTGGCGTCGGCTTTGGTCTATCCCGGACAGGTCACTTGGGAGGCCACCAACATCTCCGAAGGTCGCGGCACCTGTCAGCCTTTCGAGCTCTTCGGCGCGCCATATCTGGATAGCGTTTCGTTTGCACAAAGCCCTGCCGGCCACCAGGCCGGCGCCCACCTGCGGCCGGTCATCTTCGAGCCCACCTTCAACAAATGGGCCCGTCAGCCCTGTCGCGGTTTTCAGGTCCATGTCACCGACCGGCGCGCTTATCGACCCTACCAGGCCTCGCTGGCGTGGCTGCAGTGGATCTACCACCACCATGGCGATGATTTTCAATATGCATCACCGCCCTACGAGTACGAGTACCACAAGCTGCCCCTGGACTTGATTGTCGGCGACCGCCCCATTCGCCAGCAAATCGAACAAAACGTGCCCATCGACCAGATTGAAGCGTCCTGGCAACCTGAACTGGCCGCCTTTGAAACCTTGCGCCGTAAATTTTTACAATACGCTTGAGGTAAAACCGATTGACTGATGAAAAATCCCCCCAGAACTGGCAGCGCATGTGGTTTAAGGGTCACAAGGTGTGGGTCGAGTTGGACGACAAAGGCGAGATTCTGCTCAAGCATAAAAAGGCGCACGTCAAGTACAACTTGAAACAGCCTTATGAGTACTGGGTTTATCCCAGCGCCCTGAACGCCACTGAGGCGCCGCCGCAAAAGGGCACGGCCAAGGCGCCTCAAAAAAAGAGACGGCGCGCCCGCTCTTCCCTATCGGAGCGCCAAGCAACTGCCGCAACCCTGTCACCGCGATTCGACGAGGCCGACACGATCCATATATTCACCGACGGTGCCTCTTCAGGCAATCCTGGACCATCGGGCATCGGCGTGCTGCTCATTTATGGCAAAAAACGCAAGGAGATTTCCAGATTTATTGGCCAGGCGACCAATAACATTGCGGAACTTGAGGCCATACGGGCGGGGCTCTCGGCGCTGAAAACCACTCATCTACCCATCAAACTCTATACGGACAGCAGTTATGCCGTGGGGGTTCTCACTAAATCCTGGAAAGCCCAAAAAAACCGCGAACTGATCGCAGGCATCAAAAGCCTTATGACCCGTTTTAAAAATCTGGAACTCGTCAAGGTGCCCGGCCATGCCGGTCTGCCGGAAAATGAGCGCGCCGACCACCTGGCCGTAAGTGCGGCTAAACAGATCACTGACATTGAAGATGGGTCGGCGGGGTTCTGAACGCAGTTGCCGGCGCCGGGGTCATCTACCGATGAGCGCCGGGATCGACATGCTTGATGAAATAGCTGAGGGGGATCGGTCCGTTTGATCAAACAAAAAGCGCCCCGCTTGAATCTGCATCACTTCGAGCGGAGCGCTTTGATTTCAATGTTCTTTTAAAAATGAAGTGTCGCGTTTGGCTATTCTGCTTTCTTATCTTTCAGGGAATCGATCTCTTTTTTCAAATCATCGATCTCGCTTTTGTATTTTTCGACATCTTCGGTGGCACTTTCGCTGGTAAAATTGTCATCTTTTTTCCAGGTATCCTTGAGTTCATCAAACCCCAGATAAAGTGCCAAGCCACCGCCCATCAGTAACATGATCGGCAAAACACCCGCGATGACCTGAAGAAATTCACCGAACCAAATCGAAATACCGATAAGCCCCAGCACGGCTGCAACGGCGCCACCAATTAAAGTTTTCATGAAGTTCAATCCTCCTTTTAAATTACGCTTTGGGATATAGCCCATTATTCATTTATAGACAGACGAAGCCTGACCTTAAGTCAATCATCGATTGCGAATTTCAATATTTTTTCTGGATACCATACCGCTTAGTCGAACGCAAGCCTAAAAAGAACCTTTGTGCCAAGTTCAGTGACCACACCCGGATACGGGTTGCCAATCGTACCGGCACAATTTCGACTGGACACCTGGGGGTGCCTGCTTTCCCTTTAAGGTGAATTTCTGTGTAAAGCCGACAATGGGATTGTGCCGGAGCTGCCAGGGTGCATTTTACGTTGAAACGGTCTGTGCTTTCTGTTAGTTTTTATCGTGAATTCTTGGAGACCAGAACCCCCTTGGAATGTCTTGAGGCATCTTAGCAGGGCGCTAAGAACATTATGAGCGCGGGCCATACAATGAAAACTTCAGCGAAAAAACAATTCTTTCGAAATAGATGAACACTTTGAGCCGGGTTTAACGCCGCCTGGCCAAGCGCTATCGTTTTTCAACACCTGATAGACTCAACCAAAACGAAACCCTCGGGCTTGAAAGTATATTTCAGAGAGCTTGTATCAAAATGTTTCAGTTTGTCCAAGGTCAAGGATGGTGCCAAATTTTACCGCGGGCATACGCCCTGTTTTGCGAGGTTTAAAATTAGCGCCAGACGCAGAGATTGGGCAAAATGGGACCTTTTGAAATTGGTTCCAGAGATAGCCTTGTGTGGAAAAAAGATTAAGGCCAAGAACCGAATATGCCAGATCATCGCCAAATTCAGAACAAACCAAAACGGTCATTGCGAGGGTGGTTTCATGAGCGCTTTTTGAAGGGGTCGCCACATCACTTTTTCTGGTATCTGCCCACCAAAAAAGGCGGTCTCTTATCCTGGCTCCAAAAACAGTTTTACTCGGGCATCCGTATCGATGCCGACCAGATCGATGTCATCGAAAATATCCCCCGTAATGCCTACGTGGTCTACGTCAATAAACACCGTAGTCAATTCGAATACCTTTTTTACCACAACCGCTTCACTCAGTTGGGATTGCGCGTGCCCGAGGTGGGGCTGGACTATCGATCTATTTTCCTGCAAACCCCCCTGCAGATGCTGCGCGTGCTCACCTCCCTGGGATACCACCTGATCGTCCGCCGTAAAGTACCTGACCCCTACGACACCGGCTATGTCGACCAACACCTAAGCACCCAAAATGCAGCCATGCTGGCCTTGATTGGCGAAAAGGCTTTCAACCGCCGTTTCGTCAAAAAAAAGACGGGGCCGGTACAGCACCTGGTGCGCTTGCAGAGCCGCATCGAACAACCCATCTACCTGGTGCCGCTGGTGATGTTTTTGGGCCGCAAACCGAAAAAACAGGATCCCAGCAGCCTTGAGATTCTTTTTGGAAACAGTATTCGGCCGAGTATCTTAAGCCGCATCTACACCATGTTCAGCCGGCCCGACAAAGTGTTCGTGGAGGCCCCCCGCCCCATCAACCTCAAGCAGCTGCTGGCCACCCGGCAAATGCGCGGCCGACACCCCGACATCGCGGCCTTGATGATCCGCGAGCAGCTGCTCGATCAGATCAACTCGCACCGCCAGGCCGTTACCGGCCCGCTGATCAAGTCCCACCAGGAACTTAAGGAGGGCATTTTAACCAATCAACGCCTGCAGGCCTACATGTCGCGCCATGCCGAGACCAAGGATATCCCATTGCGCAAGGTGCACAAGGAAGCCCGTGGTTACGTCGACGAAATCGCTGCCCGCTACAGTCCCGCATTCGTTAATTTCGCGGCCCCCATCGTGGGCTGGATCATCAACACCATGTACGACGGCGTCACCGTCAACCACCGCATGATCACCAAACTCAAGGATGCCGCCCGTCAGGGTCCTTTGATTTTAATCCCCTGCCACAAAAGTCACATGGACTACCTGGTGATTCCTTATATGCTATACTCCAACAACATGCCCTCGCCCCACATCGTGGCCGGAAAGAACATGTTTTTCTGGCCTTTTGGCCGTATTGCCCGCGCCGGCGGCGGTTTTTCCATCCGGCGCACCTTTCGCGGGGCGGCCTTTTACGCCCGGGTCTTTTCAGAATATGTCCACGCGCTGTTGTCGGAGGGCTTTAACATCAAGCTTTTTGTAGAGGGCACCCGCAGTCGTTCTGGTAAGCTGCTGCCGCCCAAACTGGGCTTCTTGTCGCTTTTAATCAGCGCCTACCGAAACGGGGCCTGCAAGGATATGTCGGTGGTACCCATCTTCGTGGGATACGACAAGGTGATCGAAGAGGGCGCCTACCTCGAAGAGGCCGAAGGGGGTGAAAAAGAGCCGGAAAATGTCTTCCAGGTCATTCGGGCGCGCAAATTCCTCAAAAGCCGTTATGGCCGTATTTACTTGAACCTGCATGAACCCATTTCCTTGTCTCGCCTGCAGGCGCTCTGCGGCATAGACCTGATGGATGCACCTCAAAAAGAGATTAACGGCTTTACGCGCGAGTTGGGCTTTCGCATCATCAACGCCATCGACAAAGTCTCCATGGTCACCCCTCACACCATTGTCGCCGCCGCTCTGCTCAATCATCCCAAGGAGATGCTATCCTATGCGAAGATCGAGGCGGGCGCCCTTTTTTATCTCTCCTATCTGGTGGCCCAGAAAGTTCACCTGGCCGACACCTTAACCATCAACGCCGAGCACGCCATCACCCAGGTGGTGGAAGATTATGTTCAGCGTGGATTTATCGATCGGGTGAGCGGAAATAAAAAGAGCCCCGTGACCGACCTGGAGTTCAAGGTGGTCGAAAATAAACGCATCGGTCTCGATTACTATAAGAACGGCTGTATCATCTTTTTCGTACCGGCGGCCTTCACAGCCATGGCGATTCTGGCCCGGGACGCTTTTCAATTTTCAGCCGTTGATCTGCATGAGACCTACCGCCAGCTGCGCAGCCTCTTAAAGAATGAGTTCGCTTACGATATCGATGTGCCTGTGGAGCGCGTCCTGCGAAAGTGCATCAAAACCTTCATTGACAGTGCCATTTTAATCCCCCACCCCACCCTGCCGGACACCTACAATCTCACCTCCTCTGGATTTCGGGCTCTCAAGCGCTATGCCAGCTTTTTGAAGACCTATTTTGAATCTTACCTGGTGGTGCTGAAGGTTCAGATGCAAACGCCCCGCAAAGACCTCGACCCCAAGCGGCGTACCAAGAAGATCATCTCTGTCGGCAGCCGGCTCTACAAAAAGGGGGAGATCACCCGCAAAGAGGCCCTCAGCAAGATCAATTTCGAAAACGCCCTGTACTATTTCGGATCAAAAGGCATTCACGGCGCGGAAAACGCCGACCTGATACAGCGCTATCTGGACTTGATTCAAAATAATCTCAAATATTTGACGTGACGACCATGGTGGCCGCATGAAAGCCATGATTTTGGCCGCTGGGCTGGGCACGCGCCTGAGGCCCTACACCCACTACCGGCCCAAGGCACTCTTTTCCCTGAACGACCAGGCCCTGCTCGACCGCCTGATTGGCCAACTGGCCCGCTCGGGCTGCACGCAGGTGGTCATCAATACCCACCACCTGGCCCACATGATCCACGCCCATGTACAACAACAGACTTACCCGCTGGCCGTCGAGATGATCCATGAGCCCGAGATACTGGGCACCGGCGGCGGCATCGCCAATGCCCGCATCTGGCTGGATGACGCCCCCTTTTTGGTGATCAACGCCGATGTCGTCACCGACATCCCCTTGGATGACGTTTTCAAGTTTCACACCGATCATCGCGACCCGGTCACCATGGTGCTCGTGGATTACCCGCCCATCAACAGCGTCTGTATCGACCCGTCGGGGCGGATACTGGGGTTTGGCGAAGACTCCGCATCGGCCGATGGCCCGGCCGTTCAAAAGCACCTCTGGTTGACCTTCAGCGGCATCCAGGTGCTCGATCCCGAAATTTTCGGCCACTTGCCGAAAAGAGGATTTTTAGACATTATCAACGTCTATAAGACCATAATCACCGGCGGCGGTTCCCTAAGGGCCTACCTCGCCAGAGATAGTCACTGGTGCGATATTGGCACTCCCGAGCGCTATCTCGATACGGTTTTCACACACATGGCGCCCCGAGCCTTTGAAAAGGCCTTCGGGGCCGTGCCAGGGGGTGCCATCGTGCGCCAGCGTCTGGCCGGTGATGGTTCCCAGCGCCGCTGGGAACGGCTGCGGTCCGGTTCCCAAACCCTAATCCTCGGCGACCACGGCATTCGTTCACAGCCCGGCGTTCATAGAGGTGGATGCCTACGTCGACATCGGCCGACACCTGCACCGCCAAGGCGTGGCCGTGCCTGAAATTCATGCCGCCGACCGACAGGCCGGGCTGGTCTTTCTCAAGGACCTGGGCGACATCAACCTGCAGCATCTCGCCCTGAAAAAACCGAATCAAAAGGTCCTTGAAACCCTTTATCGCCAGGCGATCGACCGGCTGGTTCAGTTGGCTTTCGAGGGTGGTCGCGATTTCAACCCCAATTGGACCTGGCAAACAGCGCACTACGATGGCAAGGTTATCGTTGAAAACGAATGCCGCTACTTTCTCAACGAATTTATCAATGGCTACCTGGGCCGCAGCGAGCCGGCGGGCCTCTACCAGCAGGAGTTTGAGTCCATTGCCGAAGCCACGCTACGTTGGCAGGTCGTCGGTTTAATGCACCGCGACATGCAGGCGCGCAACATCATGCTCAAAAACGGGCGAGATCCTGTTTTCATTGATTTCCAGGGGGCACGCTTCGGCCCCGTGCAGTACGATCTGGCGTCGCTGCTGATCGACCCCTACACCGGTCTCGATGAAGCGTGCCAGCGAGCCCTTTTTGACTATGCCCGCGATGCTTACGCCCCCTATCACCCGGCAACGCAGCGCCAATTTGAAAACGGTTTTCGCTACTGCTGCCTGACACGCAACCTGCAAATCCTGGGCGCTTTTGCCTTTTTGTCCCGGCGCCGGGGTAAAACCGAATTCGAAGCCTACATTCCCCGCGCCTTGTGGCAACTCAAACGCTCTTTTAAAAGGCTGCCCGAAGAGCACTGGCCAAGACTGGAAACACTGGTAAACTCCCTGTAAACCACAGCACCAAGCGCCTTAAGGAGGCTGACACAATGGCATCGATTAAGATCATGATCAATGGACTACCGGGAAATATGGCCGCGGAAGTAACCCGGATGGCCTACGGCGACGACGATTTCGACATTATAGCCGCTTCGCTTACAGGCCCTGAGATCACCCAGACCGAGACGGCCATCAACGCATCAAAGATCCGCCTGATCCAGCCCGATATGCGCGACGCGGCCCTTGTCGAGCTGATCGCCGAACATGGCCCTTTCATCTGCGTGGACTACACCCACCCCAGCGCGGTCAATGCCAACGCCGAGCTTTACTGCCGTCACCGCTTGCCCTTTGTAATGGGCACTACCGGCGGCGAACGTGAGCAGATGCTTGAAACCGTTCGCCGATCACCGGTCGCCGCGGTGATCGCTCCCAACATGGCCAAGCCGATTGTCGGCCTGCAAGCCATGATAGCCTATGCCGCCGACCACTTTCCTGGTCTTTTCGACGGCTACAGCCTCGATGTCACCGAAAGCCACCAGGCCGGCAAAGCCGACACCAGCGGTACGGCCAAGGCCATGGCCGCCTATTTCAACCGATTAGGCGTTCCGTTCAGCGCCGAAGAGATCATCAAGGTACGCGACCCTTTGGAACAGCAACAGCGCCTGGGCGTGCCTGAAACCCATCTCAAAGGCCACGGCTGGCACACCTATCGCCTCACCTCGGCCGATGAGACCGTTGCCATCGGGTTCATGCACAATGTCAACGGTCGACGGGTCTATGCCGCGGGCACCCTGGATGCGGTACGTTATCTTTCAGGAAAAATCGCTCAGGGTGAATCGGGGATCGTTTTTGACATGATTGATGTTTTAAAGGGGATGTGATCCACCCACGAGCGGGGCGGCGTGGCACTTCAGTTGGATGAGCGGTGGTTTACAGCTTACCCGTCAGGCTTACGTAACCCACGTTGGCTTCATACTCCTCGCCGGTGTCCTCATCGGTATATAGGGTGCGCTCGTACCCCAGGGCGATCTGAAGAAACCGGGTGATCCAGTAACCAAGCTCGGCAAACACCTGTTGGCGCTCATCTTCGATGGCCTCTTCCAGTATCTTGAATTTATAGGCCCCCAACATCTCCCAGCGTTCCAAAAATCGATACTTGGCCCCCAGCAGGTAAGTCGTGGTGGTGGTTTTAATGTCGTCCAGGGGCGGCGCCATGACATCTTCATGCTCGAGCTGGTAGCCGCCGAAGAGACTCATCGAGGTTCGAAAGCGATAATCGAGCCGGACCAGAAAATCGTCATAGGTAATGCTTTCATCCGGCTCCCCGGGCGTTCGGATCTGTTCATCCTCATACTCGTAGGCCAACGTTGCCACCAGGCTATGGATGATATCCCATAGGATCTCGCCCCCGTATATGCCGCGATCTGACACCCTACCGTCGATTCTGTCGTCCAGTTGGCGATACTCCAGTCGCAACCGCGCCCGCACCACATCCAGGGGCAGCGTTACCCAGCGCAGGGTGTAGATCTGCTCGGTATCCGCCAGGATGTCGTCGACCAGGTCGTGAGACCAGGCATAGCGCGCCGAGACGTCCAGGTCGAAATAGCGGTTGAAAATACCCTCGCTGCCTGCCATGAGCGAATCGGTCCGGCGAGTGAAGTCGTCTTCGCGCTCCTCGAACAAGTACTGTTGGCCGCCTTCGAAGTAGGCCATCACCTCCTGGATCGGATGAATCTCATAACGGCCCAGCAGATCGTGAATCTTCTGGTCATTGAGGGCATCGAGGTTGTCGGCAAAATTTTCAAACTGGTAGGCGAACTGCAGATAGGTGTCACCGGTGTAAATGAAGGTGCCCACCGGATATTTCAGGGCCCCCAGCAGGCGCGTGGAGGTGGTGTCGAGCGTCTGCGGTGCTTCATCATTGGTGCTGTCGATCACCTCAACACCCACCAGCCAGTCGGTCCATTCGGGATGGATTCGCTGATAGGAGGCGAATAAATTACGGGTGTTGAGCTGCTCGCTCTCAGGGTCGTCGGGAATGTTGTTGGTGGTCTCCCTGAACCCGGTGGAAACGGTGTGGTACTGGTTGATATCGTAAGCGGCCGACAAGCCATAGGACTCCTCGTCGGTGCCCAGATTGGCATATATATTGGGATCCAGATCAAACTCCAGCATGCCGCTTCTAAAGTAAAACGGATCGGAGAGTTGGTACTCATCAATCACATTGTCCGACTGCAGGTCGAGGTTGCCAAAGGTGAGAAACTCCCGTTCCACTCGCCAGTAAGTGCCGTAAAGACGCAGCGGATCCATGGGGTTGGCATCGAGATCCAGCCGAACGGCATCGGCTCCGTCCACATCCTCCTGCGCCTCGGGCACTTCGCTGCCGGCCACCTCGATACCCACCTTGTAGCGTTCGGTGAACTTCACCGATAGATCAGCACCGTAAATCTGGCGGCGGTTGTCCCAGGCGTCGGACGTGTCGGCGTCCATCCAGGGCCCATCGGCCAGGTAGGTCACCCCGGCCTGAACGGAATCATTGGGCGTGAGGGTGAGGCGCGTTCCCCACGAGGCGCGGTGATACTTGTCGTCGAGCGTGTCAAACTGATAGGTCACTATGATAAAGATCGGGTTGCCGCGAAAATCAGACTCATCCACCGGCCGGTCGAACCTGATTTCACCGTCATCGTAGTTCATCAAGTAATCGCGCCCACGAGCCAGGGCGCGCCTTTGAATGACCCGGTTGGGATTGGAACGGTCGCGAATTTCAATGCGGACCTGCTCGCTGCCCTCGATCACGGGCGCCTCTTCCAGACGGTAGGGTCCCGACGTGCCGTCGCCGCGGATTTCGTCAGTGGTGGTTTCCCCCCGCAATACTCCCGACACGGCGGTACCGCCAACCATGCCTGACTGGCCGTGCAGGGTCAGTCCCCGCAGTCGCTCATCCTGGGCAGTGAAGATGGTGTCCTGAAAGGTGCCGTACTCATGGTCACCGAGGATCATGAAATTTTGTTCTTTATGCAGCTCGAACAGAAACTGGAAATCGTCGTATATGTCTTCTTGGTCGTAGTAGGTCCTAAGCAGGAAGTTTCAGAGATGAATGGCCGTAGATCGCGTGAGTCCGCTCATAAAGCGGCCTTACACGGATTTGTGGTGTAAGACCCCACCTTGGTCAATAATGTGGCCAAACGCCGATAGGACTTCGGATTGGGTCTTCGTGGGCGTTTCCAGGCGGCGGCCAGGTTTTCTCGATGCCTTGTTTAGACTCAACACCGAGTGCAGATGGCGCATGTCATCCATTACATCTTTTGCAGTGCGGTTTATTCCGGCAGACTCCAGTTTAAGTTCCAGCATGCGCAGATAGGTCATCGCCACAACGCAGGTAAATAAATGGCACCGAATTTTACTGTCCGTCCAGTGCCGGATTGGACGCGTACCAACCAAATCGTCGTTTTTGCTAAGACGAAAACGATCTTCCACTTGCCATCTGTCAAGGCTGGCCTCGACGATTTCGCGTGTCGTCCAATCCGTGTTATCGGTGATGATTATGTTCTTGCCAAACATGGCCTTTTTTTTGCTGATCATGTAAACGTCTTTGCGAAAAGACATTGATAAACTCTTTTCGCTTTGATCAAAGTTGAGCGTATAAATTTCCGATGAGACATGCATCCGCTCACAAAGCCTTACGTAGCGTTCGACGATTGCCTCGGGTTTTCTCCAATGAGGGGCTCTTTCGCGCACTTTGTTGCGCATCGTCAAAAGCTGCTGACGTAAGGTGTCGAGCTTACTTTCAAATCTATAGGTATGTTTGCGGGCCGTTGCCGGATTGTACGTAACCACCACGGCGCGCTGTTTGCCCCAGTAGTGACCTTTACAACGGTAGGCCAGCAGTCTGTCTTGGGACTTGCCCTTTTTAATCAGCTGCCGGGTTTTTGACGTATCGACCGGCTCAAAGCGATCCAGGGCCGTTGCGGCCAGTTTATGGGCAAAATAGGTCGAATAGGTGGTTACAAAATGAACCCGTGCATGCTCGTCAATCCACGCGTAGTTACCCTCGGAGTTCATGCCCTTGTCAATGACGACCGTCAAGCGCTCTTTGGTTTTGTCAAGTCCGCATACGATTGCGAACATCTCATCCATGATCGCTTCGAACTGCTTACTGTCATGGATGTTACCTGGGTATGCGCAATAATACAGCGGCAACTTTGAATCACGAGCAACTAACAGGCCCAGGCCGATTTGCCGCAAGTGGTGCCGGCCGTCTTTGTTTTTTCCCCGCCGCGCAAGTTCAGAAGAAGTACTACTGGATAAAAAGGTGTAGTAGTTGGTGGTATCAAATAAAAGGCAATCTGCATTGGGAGAATTCGCTTTGCAGACTCGCTTGAAAAAATCATGCGCTATGGTCTTGAGCGCTTGTTCGCTGACACGGTCCCATTTTTCCCAATAACGTTTGCTTGTCAGTTCGTCGATGGCCACCGGCCGGATCTGCTGAATGGCCGTGTGGCTGTACCATTGAAAAAGACGATTTTTACTGACCGACTCAACCATGCGATTGAAGATGCAATACAGAAAATATTCTCCGACTGTAGGGCCGGTCTCGCGGTCGGCTCTGGAAACGACATTGTCAATAACCGATGCGATATCAATGTCTTGATCAATCTGTTGCGCCAACCATAAAGCGCCGAACTCTTCAACTTTGAGCATCACCGGACCAGGGGCGGTGCCTGTTGCCATGCTGGCAACTTTTTCTGGAGAACCGATGTACGTCTGGGAAATAACTTTTGGTTTACCATCGACACGGGCGATTTCGCGCACGTAAAGGTAGGGTCTTCCCTTTTTCTTTTTAACATGGAAATGTGCCATATTGACACTATAATAAATAGGGTCTTACATGTCAAGCACAAAATCATTATAACTATATAATAAATAAGCATAAAATTGATATTAATGAATGATATTCGGTAGGTCTTACGGCATGAAAATTAAAATATCATGTAATTTCAATTTGTTATCGCGACGCTATCTGTTTATCTCTGAAACTCCTGTCGTATTTGTCGTAGAGGCGCCCCTCGCCGAAAAAGGCAAAGCGCGTGCGGTTGGAGTAATCCTCGGGCAGACCGTCATCACTCTCTTCAAACAAGTCGGGCACACCATCCACGGAAGTGAGATTCTGACGAAAAACCCCGAGACCGATCAGTATGAAATCGTGACCGCTCTCGGGGTTCTGGTACACAAAGGGTAGGCCGGGAGCAGCGATAGCCAGCAACAACACAAGCAAGGCCAGAGAGGTAAGAAAATGCCGATATCGGAACCTCAACCTGCAAGAGCATTTCCGCTGCAAATTTGGCATGAAATTACCCAATCGAAATCATAAAGGGGATTATCTGCGCACAATTTGTCTTGTTGAAAGTGAACTTCGCAAAGGGGGTGCCTTAAAATTTGATAGATCCTATTAGCACTTGATGGTCGATTGGTCAATGAATTGGTTTGGTGGCGAAAATAAGGGGGAAATTTAACAACTTGAAAGCCACCGATATGACATCGCCCGGGGCGATTGACTCTTGTAAGGCTTGATCATATAAATGGCAAAGGGGGATTGTGACATCGGACACTTGCTTGCAGTGCCGCCGGTGCCCATTCCCAAACAGTGCCGCAACAGGAGGCTCCCGTGGCGATTCAACTCGACGAAACCAATCTGGCTATCATCCGGCACCTCATCGACGGCAGGGCGTCGTTCCGCAAAATTGCCGACGCCCTGGGGGTGACCGAAAACACCGTGCGCAGTCGCGTGGCGCGACTTGTCAAAGAGGATATTCTGCAGATCAGCGGCCTGGTGGATCCGGAGCGCATGGACGACCACCGCCTGGTGATGGTGGGTGTAAAGCTGAACACCATGAATCTGGTGAAGAAGGGCGACGAGTTTTCGCGCCTCAGAGGGGTCGTCTCGGTGGGTGTGGTGACCGGCCGTTTCGATCTCATTTTAACGGTGCTGCTTAAAAAAGGCTTTGGCCTGTTGGAATTTTACACCGAGGAGGTTTCCAAGATCCAGGGCGTGCGCGCCGTGGAGACATTCGTGGTTTACAAAAGCTACGGCATGAAAGTGCCCCTACATTCACTAACACGTAAACGATGCCCGCCGAGAATTCCGCCAAACCACCCCACACCGGCAAGACAGATGCCATGCGTTGGGTGAACCTGCCGCTGACCGACTACCGCCAAGCCCTTGAATGGCAGCGGCACCTGGTGGAAGCACGCATTGCCGGCACCATCGACGACGATGTGGTGCTGGTGGTCGAACATCCGCCCGTTTTTACATTGGGACGCCGGGGCGGATTGGAGAACTTGGTCTGCACGCGTGATATGCTCGAACAACGGGGAATCGAGGTGGTCCAGGTGGAGCGCGGCGGCAACATCACCTACCACGGACCCGGCCAGTTGGTGGCTTACCCCATTTTCAACCTCAAAAAATCAGGCCTGGGTGTGGCCCAATTTGTATCGCAACTTGAGCAGATCATGATCGATACCGCCGCCCGGTGGACGATTGCCGCCCGCCGCGATTCGAAAAATCGCGGCGTCTGGGTCGGCGGCCAAAAACTGGGCAGCATCGGCATCTCCGTGCGCCGCGGCATCTCCTTTCATGGGCTTGCCCTTAACGTCAACACCGATCTGGAACCCTTCGGCTGGATCAATCCCTGCGGCCTGACCGGCGTCACCATAACCTCAATGGAACAGCAGCTCGGCCAGCCACTTTCCATGGCAGAACTTGGGAAGGCATTTCGAACACGCTTCGAGGCGCTGATGAACCGTAACAGCACCAGCACGTCGATCGATCAACTCACCAGGGCCGGTTAGTATCGAATGTCATCCGTATCGATACCCATCATAAAGATCAGATTCTTGAATATAATGAGGATGGAAGTAAAAATAGGGGTATCATAGATAGCCACGTTCTACCCGACAGGGTGTTATCACAACAATTTTTCCTGTGGAAACAGCCAATCTTTGTCATTTAATTATAAGGCGTTGCAGTCACGATGATCTCAATGTATCTGTGTCTCCGCAACTAATAAGTAATATTAACAAGAAGGAGATGAAATGGATTTTGATGAGCACATTGATCGTAATCAATATCCGACCCTGAAATGGAGCAGGGCATTCCTTTCAGAGCATTTTGGAAATGAAAAAGCAATTCCAATGTCAGTAGCCAATATGGACATAAAAGCACCTCCAAGTGTGATAGAGCATTTACAAGCTCGGGTAGCGCATGGGATCTATGGTTATGAATCAAAATCGGAGAGTTATAATGTTGCGCTTGCGGCATAGTATCAAAATCGGTATGGATGGAAAATATAACAAGAACAGATTGAACCATGTCCATCTATATTGAACGCCATTTCAATTTTGATCAATCAACATTCGGGTGAAGGGCAAGGAGTTATTATTCAACCCCCCGTTTTCTTTGAATTCAAAATGGTCATTAATAGCAATGGCAGGAAAATTGTTAAGAATCCTTTGAAGCTAATAAATGGGCAATATCAAATAGATTTCGATGACCTCGAAACCAAAGCGTCTGATCCGAATAGCAGAATATTGATTCTATGCAATCCACATAATCCTGTTGGCCGAGTTTGGACTAGAATAGAACTAAAGAATGTAACTGAAATATGTGAGCATAACGATGTTTTCGTCATAGCCGATGAAATTCATGGTGATTTTGTTTTTCCTCCTCATCAGTATACTCCCTATCTGATTGTATCTGAAAAGTCCACACAACATGGCACTGCCTGTATTTCACCGGCTAAAACATTCAATATTTCTGGCATGGCTGATGCTATGGCGATTATTCCTAACAAAAAATACCGTCACCAATTCCATAAATTTGTTCATAGATGCCAAATCAACAAAGTTTATGTGTTTGCTTCAGTTGCGACGGAAGTCACATATCGGGATGGCGCTGAATGGCTAGATGATCTGTTGGTTTACATTCAAGGAAATGTTGGCTTAATCAGGGAGCATTTAGAGAAGAACACCATCAGAGTATCACTAGTTGAACCTGAAGGAACTTTTTTAATCTGGTTAGATTTCAGAGAGCTTGGTTTAGATGCAAAGGAACTGGCGAGATTTCTTGCAGTAGAAGCAGGTATAGCAATTAGTCCCGCATACTGGTATAGGAGGGAGGGAGGGAGGGAGGGGGCAGGTTTTGCTAGAATGACGATAGGATGTCCGCGAGCAACAGTGGAAAGTGCTCTCCACAACATGGCTGACGCGGTCAAGAAGCTTTCCTGACGAGAAGTGCGGAGATACCTAATTCCACATCAATGCAGTTGTGGTGATAGTTCTATTATACGTATAGAAGCCAAACCAGCATATAGAGAGGCCCTGTAACATGATGGAATCAAATAATAATAAACGTACTAATCCCTGAGCATTATATTATGAAATAATTACTCATTTTAGATCAACAGGCTTTGTCGGTAATTAAGAAAATTGAGATAGATTATCACGAAAAAGATGGAACTATAACTCACGAAATAGTATATATAGGGAGCTTGTCAGATCAAAGTTAATTCAGTCGACGCAAAAAGTAGCGCGGCTGATTAGAGCAACGTTGGGTTGCTGGGCAACAAATATGAGGGCGTCGTCATGGCTGAGAAGACCGTAGATCGTAAACTCAGGGCCATCCTCGCTGCTGATGTGAAGGGTTACAGCCGAATGATGGGCGTAGATGAAGTTGGCACCTATCACACCCTGACCGCATATTTGAAGTCAATCAATGCTATCATTTCAGAGCATAAAGGCCGGATATTCTCAGCACCAGGGGATGCGGTCATGGCCGAATTTCCCAGTGTAGTGGATGCAGTTCAATGTGCCGTTGAATTGCAGGAGAATATTGAAGCAACAAACGCCCAAGTACCAGAAGACCGTAAAATGCAGTTTCGTATCGGTGTAAATTTGGGTGACGTCATTCAAGATGGTGAGCAAGTCTACGGAGAAGGTGTCAACATCGCCGCACGTATAGAAACCTTGGCTGAACCGGGGGGAGTGTCCATTTCAGAAAATGTTTATAACCAAGTGCGTAATAAGCTAAAATTTGGTTATAAACATCAGGGCGAATATCAAGTCAAAAATATTTCCGAGCCTGTAAATATATACAAAATTTTAACGACACCCGAAAATTCCGTTCAGTTAATCGGGAAACCCAACGCGCCAAAACGTTTATCAAAACAGTCTTACATTTCAATCTTCGCCGTTCTGGCTTTGATTGTTGCAACTGCCATATGGTGGTTTTATCCCCTCCCTCCAGATATGGAGCCCGCATCGTTGGAAAAAATGGCGTTCCCCTTACCTGATAAACCCTCCATTGCTGTGTTACCCTTCGTTAATATGAGTCCGGATCAGGGCCAGGAGTATTTTGCCGACGGAATCAGCGAAAACATCATTTCCGCCCTTTCCCATATCCCACAAATGTTCGTCATCGCCCGCAATTCGACTTTTACTTACAAAGGCAAACCCGTCAAGGTCCAGCAAGTGAGCGAGGATCTTGGAGTGCAGTACGTCCTGGAAGGAAGCATCCAGAAGTCCGGCGACCAAATTAGGGTGACGGCTCAGTTGATAGATGCAACCACTGGGCATCACATATGGGCAGAGCGTTATGATCGAAAATTGAACGACATCTTTGCACTACAAGATGAAATAACACTGAAGATTCTTACTGCCCTGCAAGTTGAGCTTACGGAAGGTGAGCAGGCCCGCCTGTGGGGTACTACGGACAACCTTGAGGCCTGGGGCAATGTCATCAAAGGATCTACCCTTTTTGAGCAGTTTACGAAGCAAGGTAATACCAGGGCACAGCAGCTCTTTGAGCGGGCCGTAAAACTGGATCCCAATTGGGACATTGCGTGGACCATGCTGGCATGGACACACTGGGCCGAGGCAAGTTTAGGATGGAGCGCGTCCCCTGCCGAATCTATCAAGCAAGCGATTGAAATTGCTAAAAAGGCTGCAGCAATCAATGACACCCTCCCTGAGGTCCATTCGCTATGGAGCAATATCTACCTGGCCCAAGGGGAGTATGATAAGGCCATAAGCGCGGGTGAGAAGGCAATCGCCCTTGGCCCCAACAATGCTTTGTGTCATGTTCTTTTGGCGCACACCATGACCTCTGCGGGAAGATTCGAAAAGGCGATCGATCTTGCGGAAAAGGCTCTTCGCCTCAGTCCCTACAGCCCTGCCTGGTATTTAATGATGTTAGACGATGCCTACCGAATGGCCGGTCGCTATGAGGAGGCACTTGCCATAGGGAAACAACACCTCGATCGCTGCCTTAAAGGCGAGTGTGAACCCTTCACGGCGCATATGGGCCTGGCAGCGACTTACGTTGGTCTTGGCCGTATAGAAGAGGCACGAAACCATGTCACAGAACTACTAAAGATAATGCCCGATCTTTCGCTGGACAAAGCCCGAAAGATGATTTCATTTAAAGACCCGGCCCACGTTGAACTTGCCCTTGACGCCCTACGCCGAGCAGGATTGCCTGGATGATGGGCTTTATTGATGCAGCAATTGCCGTTTGGCGACCATTGTGGCCACTGCCAGGTTCAGCACCGCGAAAAGTCCCAGCAATAACATCTGCAAGCTGACGTCAGATATGCCACCTCCCCGCAAAAACACCTCCATATAGGCCTTGTGGCCCCACCCAAGGGGTGACAGGTTGCTGATGACCTGCATCATTTTGGGCATGGCAAACACCGGCACCATCAGTCCGCCTAAAGCCGCAGCGGCCACAACCGAAACCGGCCCGATGGTGGCGGCCTGCTCCTGGGTTTTGGCCACCGTTCCAATCAGAACGCCGTAAGAGGCCGCGGCCACGGCGCTTACCAGCGTTATAATAGCAACCGCCAGCGGTCTGTTTCCCATCTCCAGTGGCGCCGTGCCCAGCATCGGCAATATGAACCACCCCATTAACATGGCCGTAAAAAACTGTATGATACAGACCCCGGCATAAGCCAACAGCTTACCGGCAGCCGTTGATACCGGCGACACCGGCAGGGTTTGCAGACGAGTGAAGAGCCCGCTACGGCGTTCTCTTATCATGGTACCGGAGAGGGGCACGACGATAAAGAACATCCCGAACAGGGCCCAGGCGGGCACATTGTGCTGGGCGGCGGTAGGCACGCCCGACCGGAATCCT
Source organism: uncultured delta proteobacterium (assembly GCA_963783425.1). GTDB lineage: Bacteria > Desulfobacterota > Desulfobacteria > Desulfobacterales > QNYZ01 > CAWANO01. The sequence continues at coordinate 559,278 of CAWANO010000001.1, read as the reverse complement.
GTCGCCAACGCAGCGTCGGTGTCGATGCGCACCAACCGTCCGGCATCCCATTTGAAATCGAGGTCATCATTGATGACATTGCTGATCATCTGCCGCGGCATCCCCATTTGGGCCGCCATTTGATCGCCGACGTGTTGCACCAGCAGTTTTTTCAGTGCATCGAGTACATCTTCCACTTCGATTTGGGCCAACACTTGGTTGAGGGTACCGGTGATAATGGCTCGTGTGGCGCCCCGCACCCCGGGATCCATATGGGTTTGAACGGCGAGAATCTCGGGGGCATCGGGGTTAATGGCTTTATTTTCACTGGCGTTTTTGAAATTTCTTTGAGCGGCTTGCCAGGCAGCCTGCTGAAACTGCGCTGTAAAACCCTGGGGAATAAAGAGACAAAAATGGGCCGATCGACGATCAAGGGCCTCCTGGCAACCCTTAAAAGTAATAGTGGTTTCGGTAATCACCTGCGGTGGGGCCATGAACGATGAATCAGAAAGACGGTCGGCCAGTCGACTAGAAAAAGGATCGTCGCCCGGAGCGATAATGACCGTTTGGATACTATCCGGTTCCGGTCCCTTGAGAATGTTTTCCTGCACCAGGGTGAGGGTCAGCACCAAGATCAACGGCATGGCCAACAGCAGCAGCAACCCAGGCCGGTCCCGGCCCAGCAGGCGCAGCTCATTGGCCATGATGAAAAGGGTCTTTTTCATCAATCCCGCAATTCCCGACCGGTCAGCTTCAGGTACAACTCCCCCAGATTGCGGCAATCCGGTGCAGCGGCCAAGAGATCGGACGGTCGGCCCTCGGTGATGGTACGGCCATCATCCAAAATAACGATGCGATCGCACAGCGCCTGGGCCTCTTCCATGTAGTGGGTGGTGTAGATCAGGCTCACCCCTTCTGACGCCAGTTTCCGCAGCCGCTCCAGAATCAGGTTGCGCGACTGGGCATCAATCCCCACGGTAGGTTCATCGCAAAAGAGCAGCCGCGGGCGATGCAGCAGCCCCGCCGCCAGGTTGCAGCGCCGCCGCATACCGCCAGAAAAAAGGGCAATGCGCTTTTCGGCATGCGGCTCAAGCGCCACCAGTGCCAGTGCCGCTTGGATGCGCCGCTCAAGGCGTTCACCGCCGAGGCCATGTAATCGGCCGAAGAAACGCAGGTTCTCCACCGGCGTCAGGCGTTCGTAAAGCGCCACTTCCTGGGGCACCAGGCCGATAATGCCGCGCACCTTGGGGGCATTTCCGGCAACTGCCATGCCGGCGATGCGCACACTGCCCCGGGAGGGCTTCATCAGGGTGCTCAGGATCGAAATGGCGGTGGTTTTGCCGGCCCCGTTGGGTCCGATCAGTCCGATCACCTCTCCCGGCGTGACATTCAGGAACAAATCAGACAGCGCCGGCCGATCACTACCGGCGTAGATCTTGGTGAGATTGTGGGCCTCAAGCACCGCTTCGCCGCCGCTCAACCTGGGGGCCGGTTTGGTCGTCTTCATGCTTCGGGCCGACCGATCGGCAACAAGCGGATCAGGCTGTATGCATCGGCAATGGTCAATTTCAGCACATCGATGCCGTTGGCCGCGACGTCCGCGTTATCGGCGGTTAACGTCATGGGGTCCACAAAGGCCGGATGCGGGGCGATCGAGGGAAACAATCGCTTGGCCTGCAGAGAGAGCGCCGCGATGGCCACGTCAAAGCCTTGCCCCACGGGAAGGCCGCCGTAGAGACCGCTGTAGACCGCTCCTGTTAACCTGGCTGGAAGTAGGCGTGAGTAGGTTTGCTGGCGGGGGCTGTAGCCGTCGACGCCTAAAATAAGGGGACGATCCCAATCCAATAAGACCGTCTCGACAGCCGGGGGGCGTGCCCCCAGGCGAACCTCGTCGAGGCGCGCGTAGCGTTTTGGGGCCACGCCGGCCACTTGTTCACGGCACATCACAATAAAAGCGGCGCCCTCCCCCACCATGGCTGGAAGAGATCGGGGCGAACCATCAACTTGTGCGTCGGCGGCTTCAAAAAGGTGCCGCCAGCTTCTGCCGGCGGCATAGTTGTATTCATCCACGCCCCCCACCAGCACAGCCTCCACGCGCCCTTCCAGGATCCATTGCAAGGCGGTTGACAGCGCCTGGCCCACCGATTGGTCGAACTGGCTGACGGTCAAATTGGGGCCTTGCTCTTTAAGCAGAATCGCCAGCATGGCCGCGGCAGCGTTGTGCACGGAGGCGGCAAACTTGGTGGGCGATCCGAAGATCTCATTGTCATCGGTCAGTGCGCGAACACCGTCGAACTGATTGGCCGTGGCGCCATTGCCGGTGGCCACGATGATTCCCAAAGGCGGGCGCGGGTTGGTAAGCAGCCCGGCGTCGTCAAGGGCCAGAAAACCGCCCAAAAGGGCCAGGCGGGTGAAGTGATCGATCCTGCGCAGGTGGCGTTTTTCAACATAGTTGAGCAGGGCGCTGGTTTCGGCGAAATGGCCCATCCAGGTCTCATCATCATTAGAACCTGCCTTTTTCCGCAAAGAACCGGTCGGCTGCCGGCGTCCTATGGCTTCGTTTAAAGCGTCAACGCCGCAGCCGAATCCGCCCACCACGCCCACCCCGGAGATGGTCACTGGACTGTTCACGATTCACCTCGCCCGATGGCCAGAACGGCATTGTTGCCGCCGAAGGCAAGGGTTTGGCTCAGCGCCGCCGCCTCCTTGACCGTTGTGACCGTACTGACCGGGCTGAGTCTCAGTTCAGGATCGGGTATTTCGAAACCGCCGCTGCGAGGAATCTGGCCTCGCATCAGGCTGGCGGCGGTGAATACCGCCTCGATGGCACCGGCCGCACCCAGGGTGTGGCCGGTGTAGGCCTTGGTGGAGTAGAATGGTGTTTGCGGAAAAAGCCGCTCTATGACGCGACATTCGATCACGTCATTGTCCAAGGTGCCGGTGCCGTGGGCATTGATGAAAGCGATGTCATCGGCACTCAAACCACCTGCCGAGAGGGCCTGCTCGACGGCCATGGTCAGGCCGCGACCGCTGGGGTCGGGCATGGTCAGGTGGTGGGCGTCTGCTGACGCGCCATAGCCCAGTATCGATGCCCGCGCCAGTCGCCGTCGTGCCCGCAGGTGTTCTGCCTGTTCCAAAACCATCACCGCGGCGCCCTCGCCCAGGTTTAGCCCGGCGCGGTGGCGGTCGAAGGGGCGACAGGGGCGGTTGTCGCTGATCATGAGTGACTTAAATCCCAGGTAGGAGACCAGATAGAGCGCATCGACGCCCCCGCAAATCACCACATCACAGCGGCCGGCGGCGATCCAGCCAGCACCGATGCCAATGGCGTCGGTACCGGCCGAACAGGCGTTGACCACGGTTTGGGTGGGGCCCGTCAGGCGCAGGGCCTTGACCAGCGCGACACTGGGATTGTTTCTCAAAAAACGCCCGGCACCGGAAAAAACAAGTTCGGCATCATCGTCACAAGGAGGGTCATCTGAGACGTCGTTGAACGAACAAGCCACATTGGTGCCCAGGCAGACACCGACCCGTGCCCCCTGCAGCTCCTCGCCACCAAGGCCGGCGTCGTTCAACGCTTCTGTCGCTGCGGTTAAGGCCAATTGCGGCACCCGTGCGGTTACGGCCTTTTCAAACGCGCCCGCATCGAAAAAGTGGGGGTCAACTTCGAAGACAGGCGGCGCCGGTGGCTGAACGGCAAAAGTGGTCGGCAGTCGCGGCCTTACAATGCCCTTGAAAAGGGTCTCCATCGAGGCTGCCAGGTTGAGCCCCGCCCCGCAAATGCACCCCAGGCCGGCGACCGGCACTTCGCTGCCGGCGCTCATGGCGCCTGCCGTGCCTCGATAAAGGCCGCCAGGGTGTTGATGCTCTGCAAGGCCGGGCGCCCCTCTTTCATGTCCCGGATTTCAACCCCAAAATTTTTCTTGACCTGAAAGATCACTTCAATGGCGTCAATGGAATCGAGCCCGAATTTGGGTCCGAAGAGCGGGTCGTCATCTAGGATATCAGCCGCGCTGTAATCATCTAAATTCAGTTCATTGATGATTATTTCTTTAAGCTTTTGTTTAATTTTCATGCGGTGAACATCGCCCACTATAATCTTTTGGTTGCGGCCAGAAGCTGACGATAAACGGCCTCTTCCCGATCGGCGCACTCACGCAGTATGGCAGCCATTGCGTCAAAGGATTCAGTGTCCGTGTCGGCGCGCCCCTTGCAGTTGCGAGCCGCCATTACGGCAAAATCGCGCCAGCGGTCTCCCGCGGCGGTCATTTCCTCGGCCAGCGACCGCAACAAAGGTTGTTTTAGAATTTCGGCTGCCTCCTGTAAAAAAGCGGCGTACATAAAGCGAAACCCAGCACCCCCCGTGCCCAACTCCTCTTGCATACGAATCACTTGTCCCGTATAAAGGCGCGTTTTGCGGGCACCTAATTTTCGCGGCCACCGCCGCATTTGGCGGGCCAGCAGGCGAATGCCGCTTACGCCGATCAGCGGTCCCGGCGTGTGCAGCATGGCATGGCAAACATGGCGGATACCCTTGCACACGGCCTCGCTCAGATCTCCAGGGGGGCGGCTGCCGTTGAGATGATACATGGTGCCTTTGGGCGCCATCGCGCCCTTGGCGAAACGGGCCTTGCTCAAATCGCCGGCCGGGCAGACCACTGGCTCCGGAAACACGGGGTCGCTGATCAGATAGTCCTGGCCGGTTTTGCCGTAAACGACCAGATTGTGCATGTTAAAATGGAAGCGAAAGGCGGGCGGGAAATAGGGCAGCCAGTAACCGCCGGTGCGGCAGCCCACCACCTGACCCTGGTCGAGCTTGGCATCCAGAGCCGCCATGGCCGCTTCGGGGTTGCGAAAAGTCGCTATCTTAAGCCCAACGTCCAGGTAACGCGTGGCCCGTTTGAGAATGCCGCCCACACCGCAGCGAAAGGTGGTCAGCGGCAATTTATTGATCTTGATAAAGGGCAGGTATCCAAAAAACAATCCCCCGCCGATGCCGAAAGCCATGGCCTCACTGATATCGATGCCATGATGATGAAGCAGGTTGGAGACCACACCGCTCTCGCAGTGGGAAGACTGCCGATGAACAAACGGGATCTGGTTGGCGTCACCGGTCATTGCTGAGGGGTTGTTTCAGGTGTGTCGGGAGTGATCGCCAGGGCTTCGGATGTGATGCCGAACACTGCGGCATAGCGCCGGCGCATGTTCGGCGTCAGGCGCTTGAAACCGGCCGGTTTCAAGTGGTACCAGACCTTAAAGCGGGAGAGACCGGCGTACTTGGCCAACAAGGCCATATCCATCTGGTGTTTTGCCATGTGGTAGGCCAGCGGACTGGCTTTGCCCGATTTCACCCCGTTGAGTGCCTGGTGAACCTGCTCCTGGATCAACTGCCAGGCTTGGTCATTGGCGATGTTTTTGGGCTCCCAGCCCAGGCTGGGAGAAAGCACGTAGTTGCCCTCTTCGTCAACGGCGTAGCAGACTTCCGTCTGATCGCCGGCGATGCCGAAATCCTGGGGGACATCTTCTATCTTCATGATCCTCTGGCCGATGGGTGACTGCGTCGCACGCGGGCTGCAGCGTTTCTGGTGGATAAAAGTTCGTCTCATTTACCACGTTGGCCGAAAGAGCGTCAACTCCTGACCGGCTGTTTCGTTAGCGGTATTGAAGGTTGATTTTATCAAAAGGTTAACGCTATAGGGGGATACTTTTAAGCGAAATGTCCAATTGTTTACCCCCCACACGGGATTCGGCGGCATCGCCATGAAAAAAGACGCATTGGTGCACACGGCCCAAACCAACCAACTCGGGTCCCCTTGGTGCGAACTGACCCTCACGGTGCCCTTTCACGACCTGGACCCCATGCAGATTGTGTGGCACGGCAACTATTTCAAATATTTCGATCAGGCCCGCTTTGCCCTGTTTCGCAAGCACGGTATTGAACTGTACGATCTGCACCGCGACCAGGGGCTGCTGTTGCCCGTCACCCGCACCCAGACCAAGTATATTCAGACCCTTGGCCATGGCGACGCCTTTACTTGCCGGGCCACGCTGGTGGAATGTCAGATTAAGGTAGTGATCGATTTCCTTATCACCCGGTCGAAAGATGGCCAGCGCTGCACCATCGGCCGTAGCGAACAGGTGGCTCTGCAAATGCCGGAAAACGAATTGCTGCTGGAAATTCCAGAGATCATCCGCAATGCCTTCGGCTGTTGACCCATCCCAAGAGATCGGCCGCAATCTGGTCGCTGGCCTCGATCATCTTTCCGGCTGGGCGGATCTGCTCGATGCCATCAACGTCTATCCCGTGGCCGACGGTGACACCGGCCGTAACCTGCTGCTCAGCCTAGCACCACTTCGGCGGGTTGAGTCGCAAAACACATCGCTGGCGGACCAGTTGCTGATGGCGGCGCGGGGCAACTCCGGAAACATTGCCAATCGGTTTTTTTCATCGGTTGTCACGGCCCGGCGCTGGTCTGCACTACATCAGGCCATGCAAAACGGGTATGCAGCGGCCACAAGGGCCATCGCGAACCCCATGACCGGCACCATGCTGACGGCCTTGCGGCGGCTGACCAAACTGTTTGAAGGGGTCAAGGCCGCGCCGACCGAAGCCCAATCGGACGCATCGCTCACCGAACTCTCCGACACCGTGCGCCGCACAGCCGGTCAGCTTCCCGAATTGAAGGCCGCCGGCGTGGTAGACGCCGGCGCCTTGGGCATTTATCTTTTCATGGTGGGCTTTTACGACCCTTATCTTGCCGCGCACAGCCCCTTGAGATCGGTTCCGGAACAATTCCGTGGGTTGTTGAAACGCAACCCCTCTTTCCACGCCGCACAGCCGGCCCGCCGGTGGTGCGTTGACATTCAGCTCGATTTAGCGCGCGCGAACAGCGATGCCCTTAAAAGACTGACCGCCGGTGATGAGAGTGCCGTGGTAACCGCCCAGGGTGCCAGGGCCAAGGTTCATGTGCACACCCAGGATCCGCGTCGTTTAAAAAATGAAGCCTGCTCACTGGGAACGATCGTGGCCTGGCACCAAGAAGATATGGTCAACCAGGTGGCCGCCTTTGTCCAGAGTTCAACCGCACACAAGACCCACATCATGACCGATGCGGCCGGGTCAGTCACCCCCGCCGACGCGCGGGGCATGGGCCTGTCGCTGCTGTCGAGCTACCTCAATATCGGCCACCGGAGCCTGCCGGAAACCCTCGTCGCCCCGGATCAGCTCTATGAAGCCATGCGGGCCGGTGTGCCGGTGAGTACGGCCCAGGCATCGGATGTCGAACGACAGGCCTGCTACCAGCGATGCCTCTGCCGGCACGACTACGTCGTCTACCTCTGCGTGGGATCGGCCTACACGGGCAATGTCCAGGCTGCTCTGCGCTGGAAAGCGCGCCATGACCCAGACAACCGTTTGACCGTGATCGACAGCGGGGCCGCATCGGGCCGCCTGGGCATTGTGGCCATGGCCAGCGTTCAAATCGCCCGCGAGCAGAAGACCGTGGCGGCGGTCGTCCGGTTTGCCCAACGAGCACTCTCGTTGAGCAAGGAGTACATTTTTCTCGATCGACTCAAATACCTGGCCGCCGGTGGGCGGCTTTCGCGCACCAGCGCCTTTTTGGGGGACGCCATCCATCTCAAGCCCGTCGTGTCGCCGCTGCCGGATGGGGCCCGTAAGGTGGCGGTGGTGAAAAACAACGATCAGCAATGCCGCCTGGCATTGGAAAAAATGGAGCGGCATCTGACAGACCGCCCGGAGTCCGATATCCTGTTGCAGTATAGCGACAATCGCCCATGGTTGGAGAAGGTGGTTCTACCACAAGTTCGCCGTCGCTATCGTGCCGCCCGGATCTTGATCAGGCCCATCTCGCTGACCTCCGGCGCCCACATGGGACCGGGAACATGGGCGCTGGCATTTTTGGATCAACAGCGGGCGAAACAAGAGGCCCGGCTTTGATCGAGCAACCGCTACAGACCCATTCCACGCCATGTTCTCCCGAAAAAAATTGCGAGCAGCCCTTTAAGATTGCCATCGTGATTCCCGTCTACAACCATGCCGATCAGCTGCCCGGCGTTATCGAGGCGGCCCTGGCGCTGGCCATGCCGGTTATTGTTGTTGACGACGGCTCCAGCGACGGTGCCGTTACCGCGGCGAGCCGTTTCCCCTCGGTGACCGTACTGCGCCACGCTCGCAACCAGGGCAAGGGCGGGGCGTTATTGACCGGATTCATGGCCGCCAGCAAGCTGGCGGATTGGGCGCTTACCATCGATGCCGACGGCCAGCACATCCCCGCGGATGCCGCCTCGCTGATCCATGCCGTGCCGCCGGGCACCCGCCCCATCGTGGTGGGACGCCGAACCGGAATGCACGATCAGGCCGGTGTTCCCTGGACCAGCCGTTTCGGGCGCGGTTTTTCCAACTTCTGGGTTCGCTGTGCCGGCGGCCCCCGACTCTCGGATACCCAGAGCGGGTTTCGCCTCTATCCGCTACCGGAAACCTTGCGACTCAATGTGCGCGCCCGGCGCTATCAATACGAAGTGGAAGTGCTGGTCAAAGCCCGCTGGCACGGCATGGCCGTCCACGAGGCTCCGGTGGGTGTCGAATATCAGGCGGGTGGTCGGCGTGTATCGCACTTTCGGCCTTTCGTGGATTTCTGCCGCAACAGTGCCACCTTCTCCAGGTTGATCACCCAGCGCATCTTATTATTCGGCCGGTTGACCGGCAAGACAAGCTCGCCGTGAAAGCTCAGACGCTACGGCCTCCCGCCGCCATTCAGATCAACGTCTGGCTGCTGGCTGCTTCGTTTGCGCTGGCCGCCCTGTTGCTGGTCGTGACCCTGCAACGCATCGAGATCGACACTGATATCACCAAGGTGCTGCCTGCCTCCGATCCGGTGATCAATGACGCCAAGCAACTGCTGGCGACACTCCCCAATGCCGGTCAGGTCGTCATCGATCTCGAGCTGCAACCCCACGATCCGCAACAGCTGCTGATTTACGGCAACCTCTTTGCCCAGCGCCTTGAGGCCTCCGGCCGTTTTGAACGGGTGGGCATTTCGGAGTACCGCAAAATTTACCCCCCGCTGATCGAACGGGCGGTGCGCCAACTGCCCTACCTCTTTAACCGGCAACAGCTGGAAACGGCCCTGGCGCCGCGGCTCACACGTGAAAGCATCCAGAGCCGCCTTCAACATACCCTGCAAAACTTTCAAGGGTTGGACGGTCTGGGGTTGGCTGCCACGTTCCCCAAAGACCCGCTGGGATGGCACGAGCTGGTCCTGGCCCGCCTGCAACCCCTGGCGCCCGCCGCGAACGTGGTGGTCACCGATCGTTTCTTGCTCTCCAAGGATCGCCGTCATCTACTGATCGTCGCCACCCCGTTCGATTCGGCTACCGATACCCGGCATGGCCGGGCCATTGCCAACCTCACCGAAACCATTGAAGCTGACCTCAATGCCCGAATGCCGGCCGGTGTGGCGCTCGAGGTGACCGTTATGGGCGCTTTCCGCGCCGCGCTGGACAATGAAAGCATGGCCAAACGCGATACACGCCGGGCAGTTCTGTTTGCCACACTTGGCATATCACTACTGTTTTTCATCAGTTTCAAACGTCCCTGGCTGGGTTTGCTGGCCTTGCTGCCCGCCATGGCCGGAACGATTGCCGCGCTTTTCACCATCTCCCTTTACCGCCCGCAACTGTCACTGATTTCCATCGGTTTCGGCGGGGCCGTTATCGCCATCACCGTCGACCATGCCATCGCCTTTTTACTCTTTCTGGATCGCACCGACGCGCCGATTTCCGGCGCCGAGGCTGCCAGGGAGGTGTGGGCCGTCGGCCTGATTGCGGCCCTGACCACGGTGGGCGCTTTTTTCAGCCTGACCTTCAGCGGTTTCGACCTGCTGGCTCAGGTGGGGCAATTTGCCGCCCTGGGGATCGGTTTTGCCTTTTTGTTCGTGCACACCTTTTTCAAGCGTATATTTCGACGGGTGTATCCCTCCCCAAAAGCCGGCAATCCGTTGATGGTCACCATCGCCGACCATTTGGCTTTAAAGGGCCAGCCGTTTAAAGCTGCGACGGCCCTGGCCGTGACCCTGCTCATGCTCTTCTGGGCCCGCCCGACGTTTGACATCGACCTCAAGGCCATGAACGCCCTTACAGCGGCCACTCAACAAGCCGAAGCCCGGATTCGAGATACCTGGGGGGATATGAGCGGCGATACCTACATTCGCCTCAGCGCGGCCGATTTACCCGCCTTGCGGGCCAAGGCCGATAAGCTGGCGCCACTTCTGGCCGATCGGCAGATGGATCAAACCCTGGCCCAATCGCTATCGATGGCCGATCTGTTCCCCGGGCCTAACTTGGCTCGGGCCAACCTGGCCGCCTGGCATCACTTCTGGAATGCCGACCGGATTCAAGGCTTCAAAGCAGATTTGGCCGCTACGGCCGATGCACTGGGGTTCGCCCCTTCGGCCTTCACCGCTTTTGTCGCTTTGATCGAGAACCCGCCACCGTATGACGACAACTTGCCACCGCTCTTTTTCGACCTGTTGCAGATCCGCATGAGCACTGCCAACACCCCCTGGGCAGCCGTGGTGACGGCCAAGCCAGGCCCGCGCTATGATCCCGCCCGCTTTCGCGAATCGGTCCTTGACGAATTGGATGCGCAACTCTTCGACCCGAACCTTTTCAGCGCCCGCCTGGGAGAGCTGATCGCGGGCACCTTTACGCGCATGGCCGGCATTGTTGCTGTATCGGCCTTTGTGCTGTTGCTGGTATTTTTTCGCAATCTGGTGCAGGCCCTGATCGCCATGTTGCCCCTGGCCGCGGCCCTGGCGTGCACCCTGGGAACCATGGGAATTATGGGACGATCCCTGGATATTCCCGGATTGATGTTGACCATCGTGGTGATGGGTATGGGGATCGACTACTCGCTCTATCTAGTGCGGGCCTACCAGCACTTTGACCATGAGCGCGATGCGGGCAGTCAGATTGTGCGCCTTACGGTGCTATTGGCGGCCTGCTCGACCCTGATGGGGTTTGGTGCCATGGCTTTCGCCGATCATGTGGTTCTGAAAAGCGCCGGATTGACCACCAGTGGGGCTATATTCTATGCTCTCGTCATGACTTTCGCACTGCTTCCTTATCTGCAAAACCGGTATGCCGGCCATCAAAAAGAGAGATCGAACCCACCCGCCGGCAATAAAACAGGGCCGGGGGCGGCCTGATGCAGGCCTGGTTCTACCAATGGCTCAGCAAGGTGTCCCGGCAGACCGGCCCCTGGTTTTTTGAGCTTATGGCGCGGCTGGTCGCGGCCGGTTTTTTTGTACTTTCGCCCAAACAGGTAGCCGCCAGCGCCCGTTTTTTCAGGACGCTTTTTGCCGATGACAGCACATCGGCTTTTGTGCGCACCTGGCGTCAGTATCAGCAATTCACAACGGTTTTTCTGGACCGTTTTTTACTCTATCACTCCAATGGACTGCGCTACCGATCGGAAAACTGGCCCCAACTTGAAAAACGGGTAGCTGACGGCCGTGGTGTCATTATCCTCATGTCCCACTTGGGCAACTGGGAGATCGCGGCCCATTTTTTCAAACTTAAAACCATAGATGTGCCCGTTCTGATCTACATGGGCGCTCGCCAAAAGGAACAGATCGAACGGCTTCAAAAAGAGGCCTTGCAAAAACAGGGCCTGCACATTGTGGCGGTTGGCGAATCGGAGGCATCGCCCTTCAAACTCCTTGAGGGATTGCAGACCCTGCGCAACGGCGGCGTGGTCGCCATGACCGGGGACCGGCTGTGGCACGCCCGACAGCGCGCAGTGACGATCGCCTTTTCGGGTAACAAGGTACGCATTCCCGAAGCGCCTTATCGTTTGGCGCTGTTGTCAGGCTGCTCGATTGTACCTTTTTTCGCGCTGAGAATCGCACCTCGGAGCTATTCAATCATCGCTTTGGAACCGATTATGGTCAGTGCGCCTAAAAGGAGCGAGCAGGTGGCGGTCATCCGACGTGCTGCGCAAACCTATGCCGATCATCTATTGCAAATGGCGCGCCAACACCCCGATCAATGGTATCATTTCAGCGCCTTTTTCGACACCGATCGAGAATGACCCTCTCCGCCCTCTTTATTTTGGGACCGATTTCGGTGTATGAATACAGTTTTAATATTATTTTAGGGTATCTCTTCGCTAAGGTTCGACCCAGCCGCCGGGCGATGAAACCCCACCGATATGTCAAAGAGAGACACTTTGCCAGCGATGACCCGTGCGGAAATAGAATCGAAGATATTGTCGATTTTTCGGGAGGAGTTTGAGATTTACGACCCCGACCTCGACGACAACCTGAGAGAGGTGCACAGTTTCGACAGCATCGACGCCATCGAGCTGCTGCGCGAAATCGAAGACATGTTGCACGACGACCTGACCCGCGAGGAGAAAAAGCGCGCTATGGAAATTCGAACGATCCGCGAAGTGTGCGATTACATCGAGGCATTAGCCGCTACGCGCCGGACCGGAGATGCCGATTAATGTCACGTCGCGTGGTGATTACCGCCATGGCGGCCATTACGCCCATTGGCGACAGCCGTGAGACCATGAAAGATAGTTTGCTCGAAGGCCGCTCCGGCGTCAAAGCGCTTAAAGACGATGGCCTGCTCAGCCGCTATATCAGAATCAGGCGTTTTCGGCACCGTCGATTACGCGATCGATTTCGACATTCCGCGCCGTTTTCGCAAAACCATGGGGCCGGTGGCCCTGTACGCCTGCAAGGTGGCCGGGAAGTGATCGATCAGGCCGGCTCTCGGCCGAATCTGCTGGGATCGGGCCGCGTGGGCGTGGCTTTTGGTTCCACCCACGGCAGCCCCACCGTGCAGCGCGAGCATCTACAAGCATTTTTTCACGCGGTCAATCGACAGTTCGCTCTCCATCGGCGCGGTCGATTATCTCAAATCGATGGTGCACACCACCGCCGTCAACATCACCAGCATGTTGGCATCACCGGCCGGGTGCATTTCCTCCACCACCGCCTGCACCACCAGCAGCCAGTCCATCGGTTTCGGCTATGAAGATGATCAAATTCGGCCTGCAGGATGCCATGCTGTGCGGCGGCGCCGATGAATACGACACCACCACCGTGGCGGTTTTTGACAACCTGCTGGCCTGCTCCACCGACTATAACGACACTCCCCACCTGTACGCCGCGGCCCTTTGACGCGAACCGCGACGGCCTGGTGGTGGGTGAAGGCGCCGGCGCGGTAATGCTGGAAGAGTTGCAGAGCGCCAGAAGAAGGGGCGCACCGATCCTGGCCGAGGTGATCGGCTTCTGCCTGCAACAACAACGGCGGCGACCTGATCCTGCCCAATGCCGACGGCATCAAGCAGATGATTTGTCAGGGCCTCGATAGCGCCCGCATCGCCCCCGCGGACGTAGATTTTATCAGCGCCCATGCCACGGCCACCAAAATGGGCGATGTAATGGAGGCCCAGGCCATCGGTAAGGTGTACGGCCGAAGACCCATGGTAACGGGCCTCAAAGAGCTACATGGGCCACACCATGGGGTCCTGCGGCGCCATCGAAACCATCTTGACCATCATCATGATGCAGGAGGGTTTCGTGGCGCCCACCTTGAACCTGGAAACCATCGATCGCCGCTGCAACATGGTCCAGCACATCACCGGGGTGCGCGAGGCAGACATCAACATCGCCGCCATTGAAAACTTCGCCTTTGGCGGCGTCAACACCAATCTGCTCATCAAACGTTGTGACTAACCCCGCGTGCCACCCGTCCCTATACCGCGCCAGAGACGTGGGGGTCACTTTGCTGCTGTGGACTTACTTCATCCTAGGGCACCTCTTTCTCTTTTTTCCGCCTCTACGGTTTTGCATGGTGCTTTTCAGCCGACCGCGAAGCCGCCTTCCAGACCTTAAATCATCACTTCTTCAAGCTCTTCTTTGCCATCGTGCGCCGGATTATCCCCGGTTCCGGTTTTACGGTCGATCCCGCCATCAAAACCATCACCGGCGGGGCGGTGGTCTGCAACCACATCTCCTATCTCGATTCGATCTGGATGATCGCCAACTTCAAGCGCCAAATCACCATCGTGAGAAGTGACCTTTTTGAAGTGCCCATTTTCGGCTGGTACCTGCGTGCCTCCGGCTACATCCCCTCGCGCGTCAACGCCGCCCATGCCGACCGAATCATCGTCCGGATGGAGCAATTGGGGGATTTTTTTCAGCGAGGCGGAGTGCTGTTCGTCTTTCCCGAAGGCACCCGCGCTGCCGACGGCACTCTGCGAGCCTTCAACAAATCGATTTTTCAGATCGCCCGGCGCCATGGCGCGCCGCTGCACGTGCTCTGCGTGACCAACACCGACAAGGTATTCCCACCGGGCCGCTTTCTGATCAACAGTGCCGGTAGCGGGCCAGCTACATTGATATTGCTCGAATCCCTGCCAGGTGAGCAAACGGCGCGCAAGGGCGCCCTCGATTTACGCGACCGTGCCCATAACCGCATTGCAGCCTATATGGCGGCAACAGATTAACCTGAGAAAGGTGTCTTTAAAGATGACCAAAAAGGCAGGATCGATTCTGATTACAGTGATGCTGTTAATATTATCGATGGCGGCATTTGAGTGCACCTGGGCCCAGATAGAGACGCAATCCGCCCAGGAGCCGACACCCGAACAGTCACTGGTGCACACCAAACCGCTCTGGGAGGTAGGTATCTTCGGCGGCGGCGCTCGTATTCCAGCCTATCGGGGGTCGAAAACCTACGAGACCTATGTTTTTCCGGCGCCTTTTCTGATCTATCGTGGAGAGATTTTTCAAAGTGACCGTGAAGGCGCCAGCGGCATCTTTTACCGGTCCGAACGGTTGGAGTCCACCCTGTCGTTCGGTGGAAACATTCCGGTCGATGCCGACAACACCGCCCGCGAAGGCATGGACGATCTCGATCCCATCATCGAAGTCGGCCCCGCCCTGAAGTGGTACTTTTTAGGCCGCTTTACGGACCAGTACCTCTACTTCCGCCCTGCCCTGCGCGCTGCCATCTCCATCGGCCTGCCCGACGATGTGCGCACCCATTTCCGTGGCTGGCGACTCTCTCTCAATTTAACCTATTGGAACGATGCCCTGTTTGGGAACGAACAGTGGGCCATGGGGGCTAGTGCGGGAGTAAACTTTTCCGACGCCGAGTATCACGACTACTTTTACGGTGTCGACGATGACGAAGCAAGACCGGGGCGCCCGGCCTATGAGGCCGACGCCGGCTACGCCGGGCTGGGCCTGTCGAGCAGCATTTTGTACCGTATCACCCAACGGCTCTCTCTCTCCGCCTACGGCCGCTGGGGAAACATCGCCGGCGCCGCCTTCGACGACAGCCCCTTGGTGGAGACCGAGAACAACTACACCGTTGGCGCGGCCGTCATCTGGACCATATTCGAATCAGATGAACGCGTCGATGCGCGCTATCGCGAGTAGATATTCTTTTCCAACGCGTAATGCAATTTAATATCAGCCATCATCAACCAGATTGAAATTTTTTTCATCATCTATCGTTCAGGTATGTTTCATCAAATTGATCAAGGAACTGGATAAAAAGCTCAAACAGATCGGAGCTGAGGTCAAGGATGCACTCAAGGGGCTTGAAGCTGAGCCGGCCGGTCACGATAATTTTGACATGTCATCTTTTTATAACTGGAGTTTAAAAAATGAAAGAACCAGCGGACCATAGTTTTAGAGCCCTTAAAGAAATTTGTAACAGGATCGCGATGAAAAATCCTGCCGCTATCGGTATGGCAACCATTGAACTGGACTGCGGTTGCATTAATGTCTGTGGCGTATCTTTTCAAGGTGAACCCGTGGGTTCAATTATGAACATACCGGCAAATCAAGAAAGTGGGAATGATATTCGCCTGATATGTTTCAAATGTTTAGAAATGGAGGGCGAAATAACAAACAGAATTGTAAACCAGGGATTAATATGGCCTGGGGATAGAACGAAATTCCTGAAAAAGAGACCAGATTACACATAGGACGGGAAGTTTTTGGACCCGGCTATACAGAATAGGAAATTATTATTATAATCGATATCAATACATTCAGTGAGCGACTGCATCGTTACCAGTAATGACCGGACATTTCTTACTGTTCAAGCCACAGAACACCCATACGTCAGGATGACCTCTTACTTGCGGCAAGTAGATGGTGTCGTGCAAGGGATATACCGATTTCAATTTCCTGACGAAGATCGAATGTGCATAGGTTTCAGCGAAGTTTCGTTCCAAAAAAATGAAATCCGCAGTGCCATCCTTCACTCTTGAATATGTCTTCGCGCGACCTTTGGCAAACAACCTTACTACACCTGGATTCCGAGATGACAGAATGAAAGTTTCACTTCCCTTTATACGATTTAAACGTCGGGTAGCCTCGCCCACTCCCTCCGACCAACCGCGTACAAGAGGTTTTCCGTTGACGTGAAGGTCGCCCCAGTACGGGTTACGGTATGCCGTAAGGTACGGTGTCCACCACGCGACGGTCTTCCAGCCTATAAGCAATAGAAACATGGACAGGCAGCCGAGGGTGATAAACCGAGCCTGCACGTTCAGATTCAGGTTCAACAGTGCCCAGATGATGAGCATTGCCACGAGAAAATCGATTGCAACAAATGTCGTCAGGATATACCGGGCGGCCTGTTTTTGGGCGCATCCGAGGCAGAATGGGAAGAGCAGAGCCAAGCTACCCAATAGTAGCGCAACAACCAGCCAGTTTTGCATGGCAGGTAAGCTGCATGGACTGCTCCCGGCCTTATTTTCAGGATGCCGGAATTGTTTCAGCCGGGACAGCAACAAGGCAACCATCGCAACGGCCGCCACCCAGGGTAACCAGGGTGCAATGAAGATGGGAATTCGGATGATGTAATTCTTGATCAGATTAATCACCGATAGTTCGGCCGCACCGGCGACATGGGGTGTTTTGCAAGCCCAGAGCACACCTTTTACAAGCGACCGTAACACATTGATCCCATCCACCCAAATGGCCGGCCAGATCAACATAGCAATGATGGGAATTGGCGTTAGCCAGAGAATCCAATCGGCAATCCCTTGACGCAGCGAACGCTTGAATCGGACATTTTTTTGCATATACGGCCCGCGATAGCCGAACCAGGCATACGCTACGAACGTCAGAAGCGTCCATGGCAATAGTACAAGGGCGGCAGACTTGGTCAACAATGCCAGTCCAGCCAAAGCACCTGAGACGAATATCCATCCGGCACGGCTTCCGATGTTATCCATCGCAGCCTTGCGACTATATGAAAAATGTCTCGATAATGCAGCGCATGAAGCTATGCAAAACGCAGCCAGTAATCCGTCAAGGTGAACTATTCGACACAATCCAACAAGAAACGGATCAAAAGCAACCATGATTGATGAAATAACCAGAAACCAGTAGGACGACAGAGTCTGAGCAAACCAGAAGCAGGCGAGAAACAAAATGAAAGAAGTCACGATGGCCACACCGGATTGCTCCAACTTCAGATAGTAAGCGCCGTACTCACGGCTTTGCGACTCCATCCCCCATGCTGGTTCACCAGTTTTGGAGGTCGGGGTTGCGTACCTATTAATCCTTATCAACAGTTTGTCGACCAGTACGGCAATATCACCGATCCACATCAGCGTTACACCGGGGTGGCTCGTTCTAAAGGTCTCCTCAAATCGCACGTCGGCAACAGCTTCTGAGAACACATGGGAGCGGTGCAACCATACGGGTTCGTCAGTAGTGGCAACGAGGCCGAGGGATTTGATTCTCGGAATTAGAATCAACAGAAAACAGAGTACTGTCAGCGATGCTTTTCCAATCAGTCTTGCTTTCATAGTGCGAGTGTCATCGGCAATGTCAATTGATTGAAGAAGCTGATCAACCAGAAGGCTCAAGCTGAGGCCATGCCGCAAGATGGGATGCCATATTATCAGCCCCGGACAAACCTATATTTTGCAAGAAATCAGTATATTAGGCGATGGGTGAAACTTGTTTTCGATCCGGTTCAGATACCCGTCTGAGCATTGTGGCCAATGGAAGACCCGGAAATCTATATGTTTTGGCCAGTTAGAATGAGAGCAAGAGGGTGATTACATACATGAAAACCAAAATATCAGGGTGCTATCGATATATTGAGGTAATGTCAGTTATCAAACACATAGAAATAATAGCATATAGGCTTTTGATATTATAAAATTACCTTAGCACTGGCCCACTGTCAAACATTTTATCCAAAAGAGGTATTTCATGAAAGTTTCAAAAATGTGAGAATTCTGGCCCAATTATCATCAAATCCATTCGAAAAAAATACGGGTCTATCCCACTCGTTCGTTAAGGGGCGAGTTTGTTCCTAATTCGGTCATTACGATCTTAGTGATGTGTCCGCTGATGACATCCTGGAATTTATGAGTCAAATCACCGAATGCAGCAAACCCCAAATAAAGCGTGCTCGAATTATCAGCCTGTTGCACTTTTCAATTTTGCCAAAACAATCGCAATCCTGAATTATGAATCTTCAGATCTTTTCTTTTAGTATTTTTTGTTCCCAGAGCATATGATAGGCGACATAGTATTTATAAATGTTACTGACATATTTAACGGTTTCACTGCCGATCGCCTCGGCGGCCATGACCTCGACATTCGCAAACCACAGGTTAGGGTCGAACCCTTTTTCCGCTGCCCGCGCGCGCAATTTTCTAATTTTTGCCGGTCCCGCATTGTATGAGGCGAAGGTAAACAGCGCCTTATTGAGTTTGTCCATAGGCTCGTCTTCATAATAGCGGTCATGCAGATAGCGCAGATATTTTGTTCCCGCGTGGATGTTACTTTCAATCTTTTCTATGTTTGCAATGTTGACGGGGTCGCCGGCGGCTGTGCTGGGTAACAATTGCATCACTCCCACCGCTCCAGCGGGACTGCGCACTGACTGGTCGAGCTGGGACTCTTGATAGCCAACAGCGGCCAGCAGCAACCAGGGGAGGTCGTACTTATCGGCATACTTTTGAAAGATCGCCGCCGTATTTTTAAAGCGGTCCACATCCTCACCCGCCATGGCATTTCGCACCCACTTCGTATTTTCAAAATAGCGTTTGAGTACAACGTTGCCAAATTGAGTGCCCTTTTTGTTGCCTTTTATAAATTCGTTAAGGGTAGTTTTGAGCTTAGGGCTGTTCTTGCGAATCATCCAGGCGATCTCTGCGCCCTCATTTACGTAGATATCGTTATAAATCACCATGTCGGTAAAAATCTGTGACCAGAAGCCGGCAAGGTAATCGTCCACCACGATCATCGGCAGCAAGCCGGCATTGACCATCTCAAGCAGGTCCTCGCTTTCCAGAAGTTCCGAGGCTTCCTTTACATTCACTGGCTTTTTACCCGCCTTTTTAAACGCCTGGTTAAGACGCGAAAGGCTTTCGAAATAACTGCTCGTTTTGCGCACATGTATCTCTTTGCCCGAAAGATCGTCTATGCTTTTTAACGCTGGGGCATTGGGACCAGCCACGACAACTTCACGAACGCCAGTAGCCAGTGGGTCGGTAAAGTCGACCTGTTGCTGTCGCTCAGGGGTAATCGTCAGGCTGGCTGCAGCAACGTCACCGCGCCCTTCGATAAGGGCCGGAATCAGGTTGTCACGGGTGACGGGAATAAAGGCCACGTGTAGCTGTAAATGCTTGTTTTTTAACTTTTCATTAATTTGCTTTTCAAATACCGTAAAGGCCTCATAGGTAGCGCCGCGCTGGGCGCCATGGTCGAGAAAGTAGTTGGTCTTGTTGTAGGTCACCAACACCCGGATAAGACGCCGTTCGACCATGCCATCATAATCGCCGGTCCACTTTTTGCCGATTTGCATTACGTCTGACTCGTTCGTATTGGCTAAAGTCGATTGAGCGAAAAATGTCAGAAAAATTGAGATTGCTAATAGATTAAGAATAAGCAGATGAACATAACTAAAAGATTCGTTCGATGTTCGCGGGTAAAAAAATTTCATCTTAGTGTCCTCCAAAAATCATCGTAATGTTGCTGTGGATCTTAAATCCTCTGGCGTAGATCTCATTGCAATAGAGCTTCATCCGCACTGATAGGGCTTCGCGGTCTTAAATGTTAAAATTCCTAATGATTTCCTCCATATCCTTTTTAATCTTCGGTTTTAGCTTCTCGAAAATCCGGCGCGAGAGCACCCGGTAAGATTCATAGCCCTCGGATGTGGCCACTGTTTCGATACTGGACAACACATGCAAACGAACCGGCTGACCGATTTTTTCAACAATTAAACGCTCCAGGGCCGCAACCCCGTCCTTTGGAAACACGCGGCTGCCAGCAATCTCCAAAAAAAAGTAATAAGAATTGTCTATGAAGGTATAGTCAATGCCGGCAAGCGAGAAATCCGAATCTGATTCAAACCGATTTCTCAAAATTATTTTGGCTTTGTCCACAGTGACCTCTTGCTCCGGGGCAAGATCTGCAAAGCCGGTCAGTTCAAAGCGCAGCCGCCCTTCACGATCAAATAAATCGAGGTTTATAAATTGAACGATTAAATGAAGGTTTGGATCTTCAAGCTTGTCATGAAGCAATGTTTCCATGTGCGCGATCGTCTCGTCATTCGGCCTGATAACCCCACCCATGATGGCTAATACAATGCTGTAGTCTTTCCTCTGTATTAATCGAACATGCATGAGCTCTGCAGTGGGTTTGTCCGTTAAGTAATTTCTAATGGCAGAGTCCGCTTTTTTTGTTTTCAGCACCCGTGGGTGCGGATCCGTCTGGATAAAATCACCGTTCAGGTCGGTGTTTTTTACCTGGTCCATCGAATCTAATGCCGCTACAGTGTGGGCAATATTACTCCGGATTATTAATTCGGTGGTCTGTTTCAACTCCTCCGATAGGCGTTTCTGTATCTTGCTGACCTGGGTGGGTGGTATGACCGTGGCGGTGTGTGCATGGGCTAGGATCTGAATTTCGTCGTCATCAACCTCATATATCATTTTATCAAAGCTCGCTGAAGGCAGATCGGCCAACTCCTCGATAAGAACATCTTCAATAATGGCATTAATTCGACGGTCATTGCTGATTTGATACAATGTGTGGGTGAGAACCAATGCAATTAAAAAAAATCCCGCAATTGGCAATGCAAATCGCTTGATGATGATCTGCTTGCTCAAATCGTGGTATTTTCCAGCCATCCCGAAAAATCCGAACACTACTGAAGCCACCAGAAGGATAGACAAAAAGTTGCTGAAAAAGAGCAGGAACGAACCCACCCCTCCGGCATAGGCCCCAACAGCGAAACAGAGGCCCGTGTTGGCCAGGGGCGGGACGATGGCAGTTGCGATGGCCACGCCTGGCAGGGCCGGACTTATCTTTTCATCCACCAGTGCATAGGCACCAGCAACACCTGAAAATACGGCTACAAGCAGATCAAAAAGTTGGGGCTGGGTACGAGCGAGCATTTCCGGGGTTGGTTCGAGGGCCGGGTAAAACTTGCCGAGGATAAACCCTATCAGAATAGCCGCAACAACGCCGACGATTTCCGCCCTCGCGGCTCTGCCCAGCAGACGGGTATCGCTACGGATCAAAGCCAGTGCTATACCGAAAATCGGTGTCATCAAAGGCGCTACCAGCATGGCACCGATAATAACGGCAGAACTGTTCATGGTCAGGCCAAAGCCAGCAATCATTGTTGATAACACCACCATTATATAGAACCGGATGCCGGGTTCGGAGCCTTCGGAAATCTCCTGTATGACGATACGGGCCCGCTCAGAAGTGACCTGTAAATTTTCTCGACTTAGCCTTATCATTCTTTGCCCTTCCAATTAATTATCGTATTCCAATGCTGCTCTGGATGCCAAATATTATAAAATTTCCTTAATTTCGATAGGACTGTGCGATTGTAAACATTATCTAAAGAATAGGCGCAGATAGCCGGGCCAAGCGTACCATGAGCATGAACCAGAATGATTTTTCATCCAATTCATCAAGTTCCATTATTCGCGCGTTTCTGAAATCTTCCTGAAGCATCCGTTCGACCTTGGCATTGAAGTCAGGGTCGGCTATCAATGAAGTGAGCTCGAAATTTAGACGGAATGAGCGATTATCGAAATTGGCAGTCCCGATGGCCGAAACGTAATCATCAATAAGCATGACCTTCTGATGCATAAACCCTTTGGAATAACGATAAAATTTCACCCCGCTTTTACCAACCTCCTTGAGATATGAGAAAGCCGCCAGGTAAACCAGTTTGTGATCAGGCTCGTCAGGGATTAATATACGCACATCGACACCGCGTAGAGCGGCAAGTTGCAGAGCGGAAATAATACCCTCGTCGGGAACGAAATAAGGGCTGGCAATCCATAATCGCTTTTGGGCAGAGTTAATGGCATGTGTGTACATAAGCCCGGCGGTTTCAAACTGATCCGCTGGCCCGGTTGGAATAATGAGAACGTGTTGGTCACCTTGCGGCGCAAGCGCTGTTGTCCAATCAAGCTCAATGATACTGTCAGTAGCCCAATGCCAGTCTTCAAGAAACGACAGTTGCACGGCCAAGGTCGCCGGACCTTTGATTTTTACATGCGTGTCACGCCAGTGGCTGAATTTTGGCCCTTTCCCCAAGTACTCATCGCCGACATTGTGACCGCCGACCCAGCATACACTTCCGTCGACCAGCACAACCTTACGGTGGTTTCTAAAGTTGATCTGAAAACGGTTACCGGGTCCTTTTCGTGAGTGAAAGTTAACTGCGGTAATACCTTCGGCACGCATATCATCTAAATATGATTTGGGAAGTCCATGGCTGCCGACTTCATCATAAAGAAAATATACCAGCACCCCCTGCCGAGCTTTGTCGATTAACTTCGACTTGAATTTTCGGCCGAGATTGTCATCCTTAACAATAAAGAACTGTACCAGAATATATTTCTGTGCCTTCTCAATACCGTCGAAAATAGAAGCAAAAGTTTTCGGGCCGTCAATTAACAGTTGCGAACTGTTTCCTGTAAGGGTAGGCATTTCAGCCAACAATTCCGCCGCCCGGATAGCCGAGTACCGATCCGAGAGTTTGGATAACAGTTGAGTGTTGTTCGACCTGAATTTCTCGGTAATGTGAGTTAAATCGGAAACGTCCTCCCGGCGGGCTTTGACGTAGCCTTTAAATTCGCTTCGGCCAAGCATCCAGTAGGCCGGTAGCGCAACGGAGGGGAATGTGTTGAGCGATACAACCCAGGCGATGGCACCCTGAGAGGTCCTCGTACTCATAACCGCGTCTATGGATGAAGCAAATCCGGCTATGTGCAATATCACAAATATGATAAATAGGTATTTTTTCTTAAAAGAGAATTTTATTACTTTTCTAAACATAACAATTTGCTTTAAATTATTTTTTGCAGAATCCGGCTAAGATAAGCTTTTCAAACACGCATGAGCAAATTACATCGCTATCTCATTGAAACAATTACCCGGAAGACATAATATCTAATTTTAAAACTATCTTCGAATATAACTCCAAATAATAAATGGCTAAGGTTTGAATAACCGTACCTGTAATGATTATGGATACAGGTATGAATCGCATTTTTCCTGAAGTTCAAACAACTAAATTTGTCGCTTAAATATGGCTTTTTCCGAAGTAATAGATGTAGAAAACATTTGCCGATCCGCGGCCACTGATTCGCATTTCGTAGTATATGTTGCTCAAGATTCTGAACGTGCTCAGAGCTTCCATGACCGTGGATGCTGCCGATGTTTTCGATGTTGCCGTTGAGGTCGATGAAACCTATCTTGGCGGCAAATGGAAAAACAAGCGGCTTGGCGTCAGGCGCAACCCTTCCAAACCCAACTGCGCCCGACGCACTCCCAAACAGCCGGTTTACTACATCTTTTTTTCCGCCGCTTTAACAGCCTCGATCAGTGATTTGGAGCCGGGGTTGTTAACAGATTGATTGATAAAAATGTCGGTAGGCCTGACACCGGGCTTGTCATAGTAACCTTCATTCCATTTGTCGCTGACCTTAACGACGGAGCCTTCTAGACTGAGTCCCACAAATGCCCCTTTGGCCTTTGAAAACGATAAGATGTCGGCCATCGCATTGAACTTGGCGCCGCCGCCCACCGGGCCAGCGGCTATGCCTGCATCGGCACCGAGCTTAACCGAGGAAGAGAGCAGTCGGTCAACAGCTCCTTGGCTTTTCACGGCCATGATCACCTCTGCCGCCTCGCCACCGATCTGCAATCCGAATGAGACTGAGCCGATGCTGAAAAAACCCGGCTCACTCCACTTACCCGTTTTGGCGTCGCGTGTGAGCATCACTGCCCGTCCACCGGATCCTCCCAAAACAAAACCGGCCTTGACTAGTTTCGGGACAATCAGAATGCCTTTGAGGTCGTGCAGGTTTTCCGGGAGCCATGAGAACTCCTTGTCTTGAACAAAGCCCTCGAAGGTGCTCTTCGCGCTGTCCACCAGGGCCTGTTGATCGGTTGCTTCGGCGTAAGAAGCGTTCATCTGGCCACCAACGGCGAGAACGGCAACAAGCGCCAATGTAGAAGTGATAACAACAGCCAACCTGGTCATTTTAAATCCTCTTTTCATGGTCATTCCTCCTTTTAACTGCTTGGTTTGTGGGTGAGTAGTGATCGTCTATGGTTATTTCGACTTTAGAACCCAATGGCTTGCTGCTATCCGTTGTTGTTTTTAGTTTGAGTGGCGTAGTGATCAGCAACATCAGAACGTCCAGGCACCGGTCAGTGTGAAGTAGTCGGATTCGAACCGATTGTTTGCGCTCAAATCGGACATCCACTTCCCGAGCACCGTGAACCGACCGCCACCGAACTTGGGAATCCAGACAAAGCCCGGACCGATGGCAAAGGAGTCCGACTTGAAATCGCCAAGCGTCGCCCCCGCGCCGCTGTCGCCCGTCAACTGGCGGTAGTAGTAACCGCGCACGCCAACAGCGAAGGCCTCGGAGAGGAACTGGTTGGCCACGAAGTCTACATGGAATTCCGTTCCCGTCTTGTAGTCGGTGGCCGAGTTCTTGGTGTTGAACATCACGCCCGGGGCGATCGACACTTCGGTGCCGGAGTCGGGGTTAAACCAGGTCACAGCCCCCACGGTGTCAAAGCTCCAGTAATTGCGCCCCAGATTGGCGAGGTCGGAACCGGAGGCGTCGTATCCACCGGTCGGCACGACAATCGACTCCCAGAGCTTGAACGACCACCGGCCCGTGCTCCAGTTCATCTGGATCGGGATGGTGGCGATGTCGCTCAGGTCGAAGCTGTCATCGGAAAATTCGATGCGCTCGCCGGCCGGGCCGGTGAGCGCGCCGTCCATGTCGGCATAGCCAAAGGGTATGGCCGCACCGATGGTGTATCGCCCCCCGAGCACCGGCTTTTCGAAGGTGTAGGACAGCGGAACGAGATTGAGGAAGAGATCAAGATCAATGCCCAGGCTGACCTGTCCCTCGAGGACTGCCACATCGGTACTGCCCGTCTGGTACCAGAACATATTGGCTGCCAGGAGCCCAGGCTCGGGCGGTACCGCGAGGAAGATATCGCCGACTGCACCGGGCAGATAATGGCTCGAGGCGCCCTCGGCCGCGAAGGTGACAGACGGGCATAAGGCACAGAGGATGACCATTACCACCAGGGCGGCCACCGCAGCCGCTTTGAGATGCTGCGCCATCGGTTTTTTGATCTCCGCGCTCGCCGTGCCCCGCGACGCACCTTTCGGTTTCACGATTTTCATTTTAAATCCTCCTTGTATCACAGGTGTGATTCGTATGGCACTGCCGACAATCGTTTTTTGTTCTCAATGTTTTTATTCTTGCCATTGGTTATCTGATGGCTTCTGTCACCATTGAAAACGATATCCGATCTCCGCCAATGCATAATGCAGCCAGGCAAAGGTATAGACATCGTCATTATCCGAACCGCCCTCCAGTGTTCGGTATCCGGCCGATACATACCAGTTCGAATCGAATTCATAGCATGCCTTTAACGCAGCATCGATGGCGCGTCCCGGGCTCGATGCTGCCCCCTCGACATCCAAAATCAAAGAAAGCTGATCCGTAAAACGATATGCGCCATAAAGGTGTAAGAGAGGAACTATGCCAAGGTCGTCCCTGGATTGTTTCTTGCTGCCCTGCTCAAGGGTGATCTCGGCATCGCGAACCAGCGCGACAGCACCGACCCCTAAGCGCCAGCGGGCCGTGTTATAAAACGTCCACCGATAGGTCAGACGATAGGTGTTGAATTTGTAAGTACCTTTGGTCGGGACATTCGGAGCGAACACGTCATCTTTGAAGGTGGTCGTTTCCTTCAGCGTTCCCGTTCCCTCGATTTCCAACGGCGCAATAGTCACCCGCAGCGCATGCCGGTCGTTGAACGCGTAGGTGCCATAAAGGCGAATATACGGTTCAGGTCCGCTGCCGGTCAAATCAAGCATGTCAAATTCCGTGCCGGTGTCCACGGGAATCCGGGTATCATTCCGGCTCAACCAGACTGCGCCTGACTCGACTTCAAGGTTCAGTTCGCCGGCCAGAGCTGGTGCGACAGCACTCAAGGCGAAGGCCAGAAAAAAGCATAAACTTCGAAAACGCATCATCTAATTCATCCTTATTTGCGGGCTTATTGTTTTTAAAAACACTGGCCTGGTGCCATTTAATTTTTTAATAAAATGTACCCGTTCAATGATGTGGCAATTATTAACCAAATGAAATATGGAAGTATTAGAGCGGATTTTAGTTTCAATTCAGGCCAATAAAAGAACAGGAAGAATCCAATAAGTGCAGTAAGTCCAATTATTAGAAGCAGTCCTGCAAGAACATTATGGTAATAGAAGAAAGTTGGATTCCATCCTACATTTAATATCCATTGAACGGCATATAAGCTGATAAGGATATTCTTGTTCTCAATAACTGGCCATAAATATGCCATGTAAACACCAAAGCAAATCATGATCGAAGTCCATGCGGCTCCAAAGACCCAACCAGGAGGGGTCCAAGGCGCTTTAACAATATCAAAATACCAATCAGATGATACGCCTTTGCTTGAAAATACTCCTCCTATTGCAAGTGCCGCAAAATTGAGTGTCATGAATATGATAAGTCTATAAATCATTTTTTTTATTACTCCAAACGTGTCTTCCATAGCCTTCATCCCAGGACGCATAATCAAACCGGTCCGATTAACTCCTTGCCCAGCATTCTGTCAGGCGATTTTCATGTTCTATCGTGGAATTCACCGGTGGGGCCAATGTAATCTAATCCATCAACCCCACCTCATAGCCCCAAAAGAGGCATGCGCCTTCTTTTTTCATCAGACCCCGGCTGCAAAGGACCTACATGTGATCTTGCACCATATTCCTTGCCGGGATAACCACGGCCTGGGCTGGGTCATGGCGGTCGAACACATTGAGTATCCGGGCAGCTTCTGCTGCATCGCCAGCTTTTACGGTGATATCGCCACCTTTGATCAGCTCGTCAACAGGTGCCGGTGGTACTACTGTTGGCACCAGTTGACACATACGCCATCTGGCGCAGTGCTTCGGCCTTGAGGGCGCGCACTTCTTCATCTACTGCTGGTCCAGATACTTGAAATGCAGCTTTTTCAGGGTCCCTTCGAACTGGAAGGGCGCCTTCTCGAAGTAGTCGTTCGCAACGGGTGAAGCGGCGTCCATGCCGACATCGAAGGTCTCGGATGCGGTGAAGAATAGCGGAATGGTACGCTGAACCGTACCCTTGGTGGCCTCTTTGCCATTGATCCAGAAGGTGAGGTCGGCAGGCGCGGCCCGCTCCATCGGGGTCTTCATCTCGTAGGCGATTTTGACGTCGCCGGCCGGCAGGGTGCCAACCTTGATCTTGTCACGCTTGAGCAGCAGAGCGCTGTATTCGTAGTAGAGTTCTCCGTCCAGGGCGTAGAGGCTCACGCCCCCGGCATAGCCACCCATGGCAAAAATCACACCGTTGACCTTCTCCGGCACGGTCGCCTCGATCTCGACGCGAAGGTTGCCATTGCGCACGTTCGGCGCCTCGCTCTCCGGGATCCGGGTCATCCCTTCGAACAAGGTCCATTCAGTATTGGTGCTGCTCTTGGCTTCATGCGGATTGAGCCCAATGAAGAGGCCACCCCCGATGGGGAACGCCTTGTTCCTCTCGGCCTCCTCCAGGAACAGTTTCTTGAGTTCCTCCAGCTTCTCAGGATGTTCGGACGCGAGATCGTTCATCAGCGAGTAGTCGTTGCGGGTGTCGAACAACTGCCACTCATCCTGCATGGGATCCCATTTGGAAAGATCCGGCACCGCAGCCACCCACGGTGTCCGGGGTCCAAACGTGCTGGCCATCCAGCCTTTGTGATAAATACCACGGCTGCCCATGATGTCGAAGTACTGGGTTTCTTTTACCTCCGGGGCATCTGCCGAATCGAACGTGCTGACAAAACTCACCCCGTCGATGGGGTCCTGCTCGTGGCCGTCGACCACCTTGGGCGGCGTGATGTCCAGGATGTCATAAACGGTTGGCACCACGTCGTTGACGTGCAGGAACTGCGGGCGCGGTGTATCGTCCGGCTTGATACGCTTCGGCCACGAGATGACCATGGGTGTGCGCGTGCCACCCCAGTCCGCCGCGATCAGCTTGGTGTAGCGGAAGGGGCTGTCGCCGGCCCAGGACCAGGCCGCATGGACATGATTATCCACCTTCGGACTGCCGATCACGCCGAGTCCGCCCAACTGTTCGGCGATGGCGATGTGTTCGGCCACCGTGGAGGGGATGCCGTTCTGTGAGTTCAGTTCGGCGACGCTTCCCTCCACTCCCTCGGCCGACGCGCCGTTGTCCGAAAGAATGTAGATCACCATGGTGTTGTCGCGGATGCCGCGGGCTTCGAGCTCATCGATGAGCTTGCCCACCTGCACATCGGTATGCTCGAGGAAGCCGGCATAGACTTCCATCAGCCGTGCCTGGAAGGCTTTCTGGTTCTCGGGCACGTCTTCCCAGGCGGGCATTTCTTTCGGGCGGGGAGCCAGCTTGGTATCGGCCGGGATCCAGCCCATTGCCTTCTGTCGCTCGAAGGTCCGCTGCTGGTGGGCATCCCAGCCGTCGTCGAACTTGCCCTTGTATTTGTCCGCCCACTTCTTGGCGACGTGATGGGGACCGTGCACCGCGCCCGGCGTCCACCACATCAGGAAAGGCCGATCCGGGTTCATGGCCAGATGACGCCGCATCCAAGTGATCGCCTTTTCGGCCATGTCTTCGGTGAGGTGGTAGTCCTCGTGGTTTTCCACATGAGGCGTCGGGATCGGGGTCGTGTTCTCCCACAGGGTGGGTTCCCACTGCGAGGTCTCGCCCGCGAGGAAGCCATAGAAATAGTCGAAGCCCCGGCCCGTCGGGGTGCGGTCGTAGGGGCCGTTGGCCAGCTGATCGATCGGCGTGTTGTGATCCTTGCCGAAGGCCGACGTCGCATAGCCATAGTGGCCGAGTACTTCGGCGATGGTCGCCGAGGACTTGGGAATGACACCGGTGTAGCCATCCCAGTCATTGGCGAACTCGGCGATCTGGCCCGCGCCCACCCGCTGATGGTTGCGGCCGGTCATCAAGGCGGCCCGGGTCGGCGAACACATGGCGACGGTGTGGAAGCGGTTGTAGACGATGCCCTCCTCGGCCAGACGCGACAGCGTTGGGGTTTCGATTAAACCGCCGAAGGTGCTGGCCTGTCCGAAGCCCGCGTCGTCGAGCATCACGATCAGGATGTTCGGTGCGTCCTCGGGAAGGTGGCTCGGGGCCTCGCGCCACTTGTGGACCGACTCCTGCATGGTCGGCCCGACCTTGCCGCCCATCGGCGGAGTGGGAAAGGGCAGGACGTCCTGTGCCCATGCGGGAACAGCCGCAAGCAGGGCCAGCCCGATGAACAGCGTGATGCTGGTGATGGTTGGTTTCGTTTTCATGATGATGCTCCTTACTTTGATTGTGTAAGGTCTTGTGTCGTTCATTGACGCGTGCAACCCCATCTACTCCTCTTCCAGGTACTTGAAATGGAGCCGTTTCAGGGTGCCTTCGAACTTGAAGGGTGCCTTATCGAAGTAGTCGTCCGCCACCGGTGAATTCAGGTCCATGCCCACGTCGAAGGTCTCGGATGCGGTGAAACCGCCAGGCACAGTGCGCTGCACCTTGCCAGTGGCCGCTTCTTCGCCGTTGATCCAGAACTTGAGATCGGCTGGCGCGACCCGTTCCATTGGGGTCTTCATCTCGTAGGCAATGGTCACGTCGCCGGCGGGCAAAGCGCCGACTTTTATCTTGTCGCGCTTCAGGAGCAGGGCGCTGTATTCGTAATACAAGGTGCCATCGAGGGCGTAGAGACTCACACCACCGGCATAGCCGCCCATGGCGAAGAGTACGCCGTTGACGTTCTCCGGCACCTCGGCCTCGATCTCGGCCCGAAGATTGCCATTTCGGACGTTCGGTGCCTGGCTCTCGGGAATGCGGGTCATCCCATCGAACAAGGTCCATTCCGTGTTGGTGCTTCCCTTCATCTCCTGGGTGTTGATCACGGTGTAGAGCCCGCCACCAACGGGCAGCACTTTGTTTTCCTCTGCCACCTCCATGAAGAGCGCCTTCATTTCCTTCAGCTTATCGGGATTCTCGGACGCGAGATTGTTGATTAGCGAGTAATCGTTGCGGGTGTCGAACAACTGCCACTCATCCTGATTGGGATCCCAATTGGCGATGTCCGGCATCGCAGCGACCCACGGCGTTCGCGGCCCGAAGGTGCTGGCCATCCAGCCCTGGTGATAAATCCCGCGGCTGCCCATGATCTCGAAGTACTGGGTCTTCTTTACCTCCTGGGCATCTGCCGAATCAAAGGTGCTGGCAAAGCTCACCCCGTCGATGGGATCCTGCTCATGGCCATCGACGACTTTCGGTGGCGCGATGTCGAGAAGATCATAGAGCGTCGGCACCACGTCGTTGACGTGCAGGAACTGCGAGCGCGGCGTGCTGTCTGGCTTGATGCGCTCGGGCCAGGAGATGACCATGGGCGTGCGCGTGCCGCCCCAATCCGCCGCGATCAGCTTGGTGTAGCGGAAGGGGCTGTCGCCGGCCCAGGCCCAGCCGGAGTGATACATGTTGTCCATTTTGGGACCGCCGATCACGTCGAGCCCGCCCAACTGTTCGACGATGGCGATGTGTTCGGCGACCGTGGAAGGGATGCCGTTCTGCGCATTCAGCTCGGCGACACTTCCCTCCATTCCCTCGGCCGACGCGCCGTTGTCCGAGAGAATGTAGATCACCAGGGTATTGTCGCGGATGTCCCGGGCCTCCAGTTCGTCAATCAGTTTGCCGACCTGCACATCGGTATGCTCGAGGAACCCGGCATAGACCTCCATGAGGCGAGCCTGGAATGCTTTCTCTTCCTCGGGCACATCTTCCCAGGCAGGTATGCCATCGGGGCGGGGAGCCAGCTTCGTATCGGCCGGGATCCAGCCCATTTTCTTCTGCCGTTCAAAGACCCGCTGCTGATAGGCATCCCAGCCGTCGTCGAACTTGCCTTTGTACTTGTCCGCCCATTCGCTTGTGACGTGATGGGGACCGTGCACCGCGCCCGGCGTCCACCACATCAGGAAGGGTTTTTCCGGGTTCACGGCCAGATGGCGCCGCATCCAGGTGATCGCCTTGTCCGCCATGGCCTCGGTCAGGTGGAACTCCTCGTGGTTCTCCACGTGTGGCGGCGAGACCGGGGTGGTGTTCTCCCACAGCGTGGGCTCCCACTGCGAGGTCTCACCGGCGATGAAACCGTAAAAATAATCGAAGCCCCGGCCCGCTGGCGTCCGGTCGTAAGGGCCGTTTGCAATCTGGTCCACCGGCGTGTTGTGATCCTTGCCGAAAGCGGACGTAGCATAGCCGTAGTGGCGGAGCACCTCGGCGATGGTTGCCGACGACTTGGGAATCACTCCGGTATACCCGTCCCAGTCGTTCGCAAACTCGGCGATCTGGCCCGCTCCCACCCGGTGGTGGTTGCGGCCGGTCATCAGGGCCGCTCGCGTTGGCGAACACATCGCGGTGGTGTGGAAGCGGTTGTAGGAGATGCCCTCCTCGGCCAGACGGCTGAGGGTCGGGGTTTCGATCTCGCCGCCGAAGGTGCTGGCCTGTCCGAAGCCCGCGTCGTCGAGCATCACGATCAGGATGTTCGGTGCGTCCTCGGGAAGGTGGCTCGGGGCCTCGCGCCACTTGTGGACCGACTCCTGCATGGTCGGCCCGACCTTGCCGCCCATCGGCGGAGTGGGAAAGGGCAGGACGTCCTGTGCCCATGCGGGAACAGCCGCAAGCAGGGCCAGCCCGATGAACAGCGTGATGCTGGTGATGGTTGGTTTCGTTTTCATGATGATGCTCCTTCTTTGATGGTCTTTGTCTTTACTTCGCTGAGAGTTTCTTCGCCTTTGGCGGTGTCCAGCTCTTGAACTTCTCAAGGTCGGGGTTGTAGAGCCGCATGTTCACATCGAGGTCGATATCGCCGCGCTCGATGGGCAGCCAGTTTTCCTCCGGCACGCCCTCGAGTTGCTCGGCGGCGATGACAATGCGGATGCCGCCGTCCTCATCCAGTTTGAAGCCCGCATTTTCGCCCACGCTGTATTTCTTGCGATCGTTGGGGATGAAGAATCCGTAAGAGCTTCCCCGTCGATGTCGGCCACGGCATCGGGATCGAACTCCTTGCCGGGTTCGACACCAAGGGTTTTCAGGATCTTGAGCAGCGCGACGTCCAGCTCATCTTCGGAGTCGAAGGTCGTGTGGTTGACCACGAACTGCATGACCTCGAGGAAGCGGTCCTCGAAGATCTCGAAATCCGAGCCGAAGGCCGGGAAGCGGGCTTGCTTGGCTTTGAAGTCCAGGTTTTCACCTCCGCCCTCTTTTTTACCGAGAAACACAGACAGGGGTTTGAGCTCGACGCGTTTCATCGCGGCGAGATTGGCCTTGAGGCACTCGGGCTCCGCCGCATGGGGCATGACCCGGAGGGCGGCGCTGACGAAGTCGCCGCTGACCTCGAACACCTTGTCCACGCCTTCGACGGGCGAGCCGTCGTAGTCCGGGGTGCGCTCGCTGTAGAAGAGGATGGTGGACGATTTGCCGAAGTCCCCGTCGCCGGTCGACATCGGGATGTTCACGTAGTGATCGTAGCCGGTGACCATCAGGGAAACGTACTTCGAGTCGAAGGCCGGCATCTCCATCACGATCGGCTCCTCGGTCACGTCGACCATGGCGGCGACGTAGAGGGTGTCGTTGTTGGGTCGCGCAATGGCCTGCAGGGTGTGGTCGGCCAGGGTGAGGCCGTCGGCGACGTGCGCGGCCGGCACCTCGATCTCCGCGGCCAGGGCAATCATTATCTGCAGCATGGAACGGGTCTGAAGGGCGATTTCCCGGTCCGTCTCGGGGACGTTGCCGTAGGTCACCTTCAGTTCCCGAACGCCGGGCTTCAGGCCCAGGATCCGTTCGAGCTCCCCGAGCGGCGCGCCGAGGTTCGGCGACAGGTGGTCGCGGTAGAAAAACAGAAGGGTCGTCTCTTGGCCTTCCGCGCCCCGGACAACGCGCAGGCCGACCGCACCAGAGGCCTGGATTTCCTGCACTAGAGCGATCACGCGATAGAAATCCGGGTCGCCGGAACGGGGATGTCGCCCAGAGCCCGCCTCGGCACGGAGCCCGTTGACGGCGCTGAGCGTGATGGGCAGGATCATTTCCGCCGGCCACTGGGACTGCATGAGAAACAGGATCGACTTGGGCGGAATCGGTGTCATAAAGCTCTGGTTGAATTTTTCGCCGGTGATCGGCGCGTAGGTGATGGTGGGACGGTCGGTGTAGCGGCCGGAGGTGCCCAAGGTCAGATAATCTCCCGGTCCCGACATGCCCGAGGAGACGGTCCCGTTGAGGTTGACCGTCCCCTCCAGGGTGTAGCCGCTGACCACCGAGGCCACCTCCACGAACAGCGGCATGTCGGCGTAGCGCAGCTTGACAATGTTGAGCAAGGTCTGCTGCTTCCACGAATCCGCGATGGCGGTGTTGTGGTCGAAGCGGTCCCGGGGCACGCTCCGGGGCCCGATCGCTGTGCAACCCGTGAGAAAAATGATCAAGGCACAAATGAGAGTGAGGTTTGATTTAATAGAATTTCCCCCGTGTGGGTCTTGATCAATGCACATGGTAAAAATGTCTTTCAAGTCTACATGGTAACTACATCTTCTTTTCCGCTGCCTTAACAGCCTCGATCAGTGATTTGGAGCCGGGGTTGTTAACAGATTGATTGATAAAAATGTCGGTAGGCCTGACACCGGGCTTGTCATAGTAACCTTCATTCCATTTGTCGCTGACCTTGACGACGGATCCCTCAAGGCTGAGCCCGACAAATGCCCCCTTTGACTTGGAAAACGATAAGATGTCGGCCATCGCATTGAACTTGGCGCCGCCGCCCACCGGACCCGCGGCTATGCCTGCATCGGCACCGAGTTTTACCGAAGTAGAGAGCAGACGGTCTGCGGCTCCTTGGCTTCTTACGGCCATGATCACCTCTGCCGCTTCGCCGCCGATCTGCAAGCCGAATGAGACCGAGCCGATGCTGAAAAACCCCGGCTCACTCCATTTACCCGTTTTGGCGTCGCGTGTTAGCATCACTGCCCGTCCACCGGATCCTCCTAAAACAAAACCGGCTTTGACCAGTTTCGGGACAATCAGGATGCCTTTGAGGTCGTGCAGGTTTTCCGGGAGCCATGAGAACTCTTTGTCTTGAACGAAACCCTCGAAGGTACTCTTGGCGCTGTCCACCAGGGCCTGTTGATCGGTTGTTTCGGCGTAGGAAGCGTTCATCTGGCCACCAACGGCGAGAATGGCAACAAGAGCCAATGTGAAAGTGATGACAACGGCCAACCTGGTTATTCTAATTCCTCTTTTCATGATCACTCCTCCTTTTAACTGTTTGCTGATAATTGGACTATTTTCCCCTACTTGATAAACTGCATTTCGAGTCCATTCATTTGGGTAAAACGATATTGGCCTGCAGCCGGAAGCGAAACCCCTCCGGGCCGGTTTCAGCTGACTCGAACCAGTATCCGAGCCCCGCTTGCAAGCTAACGGGCAGTTTTCCCCATCGAACGAGTTTGGCGAGCGCCGCATTAAGCGGGACGGCCCACTGCTCCGTTTCCCAGTTGTAGGTGGTCTCGGACTGAAGGGAGGCGGTCCAGGCGCTGGGCCAGGTGTAGGCGGCGAATGGCTGGACGAAGGTGCTGTTGATATCCGGGCGATCGCTCTCTCCGGCAAAAGACCAGAGGTGGTTGGCCAGCATGCCGATTGTCCATCCTCCGGGCGTCATCAGCCCCACCAGAGCCGGGCCAGCCCCCCATTTCTTACCTCCCAGAAGGGACTCCGTGGCCGTCGGGAACAGCAAGACCGGCCCGGCGCCCCAAAGAAAGCTCCCCTCGGTCGGTTCCTCCGGAGATAGAAAAAGGCTCATATTGATGTCGCCCAGGCCGAAGTCGGAGCCGGAGCCCGGAAATATGTCTTCTTGATAGATCACCGGCGCGATAGTCCGGGTGATCAGGTTCCAGTTCTTGCTCCACTGAAAAGGGATCACCGGCTGGATGTTGGTCTGCAGTTTCCAGCCGTCGTCCCGGGGGCCGATGCCGCGGTCGTAGTTCATCTGAATTGGAAGGGTAATCAGGTCGGCGATCGGGTTGGACAATTCTTGGGCCAGATCGGCGTCTCCCTCCCCTGCTGCCGCACCGTCGATCAAGACGGCACTCAAAAAGATGACAGATGCCGTTAACATCAAAAAGGATAAAACCTTCATTCGTTTCCATCTCATCTTTGATCCTTACGTAGTTAGAGGTTGTCTTGTTCATGGAACAGCAGGCATTTCTCCTACACCTGTCGATCATTGTCACCTTTGCATTGGATCGTTATCGATTGTCATTGGAAAAGATCGGTTGCCAGCGCCTCGGTTTCAGCCTGGCAATCCTGCAAAGGCGCAAGGCCATTTTCGCGAACGGTCGCAACTTCCGCCTTGGCGGCCTCTAGCTCGGCCCGAAATGCAGGATCGGCGTGTAGTCGCGCCACAGCGGCCGCGCCCATGAAGCGTCCCTCAACTACGTCACTGTGCCAATGAACGTTGCAGACCACGCGGCTCTCGCCAAATGCCCGGCCGCGGGCGAGGATGGCATCCGCCAGGTCCGGTGCAATCTCCGTGAGAATCAGCGCCCAGGCCCAGCCGATGGCTGTATGCCCGGAAGGGTAGGAGCCATCTTTTCTTAGCTGCGCTTCCTCTTCCGGTGTGCAGATGGACGCCTGGTTCACCATGAACGGGCGTTTGCGCTGGTAATGATTCTTGGCACTATAGGTGGAAAACCCGGCATCGGTCAGGGTGCGCCGCAAAAGCATGTACAGATGTGGTGTGTCCTGTTCCGTGATCGGAATGCCCAGGGCGCAGGAGAAGGCACCGGCCGCTTCCGGAAACATCAGTTCGGCGTCTTCGGCTGCAAGCGCCCAGCGCGGCTTTCCCTGCAGGGCCATACTTCTGCGGCTCACCTCCTCGTCATGGGAAAGCGCAGCCGAGCCTTCGGACGGAGGCGGTGGAATGAGGTCCAGGCTCGTGGGAAGCGTTTCCGGATCCAGATATCCCGCCAGGATACCCGGGTGTATTTCCGGTACGGCGGCAGGCTTGCGCTGCCTTTCGAAAGCGGTACAACCTGCGAAAATTGTCACACTCACCAGGATGGCAAAGATCCTGATTGGCTTCATCAAGTAACTATGGCTCGTCATCTCCAATGCCCTCCTGTTTATTTTGATTGTTTCACCTTTTCCGCATCGCCGGGAATCCATTCTTTCTCGAAGAACGGGTCCTCAGGTCCGTAGAGGCGCAGATAGGCCAGCCAGCCCACTCCGGGTTTGGTCTGGACCCAGTTCTCTTCAGCAACACCCTTGGGGAGTTCGGGACCGAAGTAGGTGTCATAGGAGCCGTCCTCGTTCGGCTTGGCGCCATGCACCGAGCCGACCAACGGGCGTCCCTGCTCGTTCTGGATCAGGGAACGGGTCTCGTTGTCGTAGAGGGTCAGGGACCAGAACATGTTGGCGGGCACATCCTTGGGGAGATGGATCTTGTAGGTGTGTTCGCCACTCAGCCATTCGCCGGTCGCATCCATGTAGAGTGCGATATACTGGGACCCCTGTCCCGGCACCGCGACCACCATGGATTTTGCCGTGCCGATGGCCTCGAAGGCGTATTTGGCGCGCTGGTCTATGGCCATGTAGTCCGGCGTATGGAAGGTTGGATCGCCAAAGAAGATGTATTTCCAATTCCGTTTCCCGGGGTAGACATACAGGGTGTCCTTGGGAACCCGCGACTGCCAGGCAAGCGTCTTGGCCATGGCCCGTCCGACTTCGGCGGCTTCGGTGAGGATGGATCGCATGCGCTCATCCGGCTCAAAAGGACGCCCATGGGCGATCCCGAGGGTCTCCAGCATGCCCAGCATGGTCATGTCCTGGGGACGGGGAGGGTTTTCATTGATGTAACGAGCCAGGCTCTCGAAATAGGCGAAGCCCTCGTTGGTGAGCAAGTCGGCCTCTTTTCCGGTCAGGGAAATGAATTGGGTCTGCGGCGGGTTCTCCGCCTCCGACAACTTGTACTGCCGGTAGGTCTCAATGAGCTCGACCAACTTGGGAAGATCGTCGCGGGTTTGCGGAATCGCCCGGAGGTAAAATACCGCAATGTTCGAGTCTGACTTGATCATATGAAAATGGAACTCCGGCAAGGGGCCGTCATAGCCGGGCGGCAGTATCAGGAATTGTCCACCGCGGTTCTGTTCCGGGGAAAACGGCCCGCCCAGATCACACAGGGGCTGCTGCCAGATGTTGTTCAGTGTCCCGAGAAGGCCGGCAGGAATCTCCATCACCATCGGACCATCACGTAGATCGAGGACACCCGACATGTAGATGGTATCCTGGTTGGCGGTCAGGGCCAGGTGTTGCTGTTCCGCGAACTGGTCCGCGACGAGGACTGCACTGCTGCCGCAGCCCAACCGGATGTGCTCATCAGCCATCGCCCCATAGGAAGCCATGGGCAGGGCCCACAAGTAGGCCTGCACAGCCCGTTGATAGTCCAGCTCATCGTAGAGCGTCTTGACCGTTTCCTTGGTGGGATAGCCGCTGGAAAACTCCAGCTTGCCGAATCGGGTTTCCATTTCTTCCGCGTGTGTGGCGCCGAGCCAGGCGAACAGCAACGCCATCCCCAAGGCACAACGTGTCAGTTTGTTCATCTTCATGATTCCATCTCCATTTTTGAGGTCCCATTTCGTGATCTCTCGTTAGTTAGCTTTCTGCACCCCGGGCGGCGTCCAGCGGCCCTCGAGACCGGCCTTCGCGGGTCCGTAGAGTCGCGTGACCACAGTGTTTTTCATAGCTCTATTGGTCAATAAGGTTACTTCACCAACCCCCAATTGCCCGGTTTCCAGGTCTTGTCGAACCACGGTTCCAGCGGGCCATAGAGTCGCAGGGTTACCTCAACCACTAGTCTTCGATCGGTGGCACCACGTAGTTTTTCGTGGGTTCAAATTGATCAAACATATTGAAGATTTTCGCCATTTCACCTTTGTCGCCTTTTAACATCACCTTGCCGGAGGCCATAGCATCTTCCAGAGAATCGGCGCTCAAATAGAGTTCCGCCCAGGTTTCAGAGTCCATCTATAAAACAAAGTCCGCTTTTTTCAGGTAATCATCAGGCACGGGAATATATTCCGCAATACCACGGCGCACATGCAGGGCGACGGCATGATTCCCTTTATCCGAGAACACGAACTCAACGACTTTGTCGATGGCTTCGCTTTTCTCTGGATCAATCCGTACCCTGAAATAGTCAACGAACGTTTCCGGTGATTCGGCAATGGTCTCAGCATTCGGTGGGATCAATTTCGGGTAGGTGGTCTTGCCCTCAAGCGTCAACGCTTCAGTGAGGAGAAAGGCTCTGGAAATGGATCCGGTGGTGCGATAGGCCATCTGCCGCAGCAGTCCGGCTTTCAGGTTTCTGACGTCCTTGTTCTCAGGATCCAGCAGATAGGCATATTGAATGATTTGGGCGCCCCAGACATATTCCTTGGTATCGAGTGCTTTTTGAGCGACTTCGATCACTTTGTCTTTTCCGCCCATGAGCTCAACCATTCGCGCAGCTTCTTCTTTCGGGGCAATCTTGAAGAGCTTGGTCACATCTCCGTCGAACCAACCGATGACATATTGATAAATGGCTTCGGGGAAATGGCTGGTTTCGCCGTAGGATTGGGCATTTTCAGGGATTTCCCGCAGGTGTTCGGGGATATAGATCGCATGGCGAAGATCACCCGGCCCCATACCACCCAAGATACCCCGCAAGGTCTGGTCATAGGTCAGGGTGAGTTGGTCCATATAGCCGGTCAGTCGTTTCATGATTTCCTCTTTGCCCACAATGGCCCGAGTATGTGTGTTGGCAAGAATCTCGGGCTGCAAGTCGCGGATTACCTTTAAGCCATCGCGCCAGACCAAGGGATTGCGATAGACGCCGCCGCGCAGAGTGTAAATATTTGGGGTGCCCGGCCAGAAGAAGTTATTCATGACCAACCCCTTTTCCGGAACATAGACGGTGAGGTTGAAGTCATCCGACATATATTTGGTGAAAAACTGCATCTTGATGCCCAGAACATCCAGTGTTTCTTCATCTTCGACCGTTTTGTTGGCCGGCAGAAAGGCAATGGGTTTTCCCACCTCCAGTTTCCCCATGATGGCAGCGTCCGGACCTTCGGTGGGCGTAAAGTTGTTGAACTGGATCATCGCCCTGGATGTCATGAGTGGACCGACTTCAGGAATCGCTGATGGAGAGCCGCCGCCTTTCAGACTGCTTTCGACGGTTTCATTGACCTTGGGATGGTCGATAATCAGTACATCATCCGGATTATCCACAAGCGCGCCGCCTCCCAGAGCATAATGGGAGTGGCTGTATATGAGCACCTTGATCGGCTTGTCGCTGATTTTCCGATGGCCGCACGGATATGCTCTGCTTCTTCTTTGGTGTCACCCGTGTCATACACGATCAGACCGTCATCCGCTTCGATTACCGTTGTATTGGCCAGCGAAATTCCGCCGATACACCAGACCCCATCGGCCAATTTCTCAGTCGTCGGTTCGGTATAGAGGATTTTGGAAGATGTCGTTAACACTTCCTCCCTGATCACCGCGCCATTGGGGGCTTTGGTTAGATTGACCTCACCACCCATGTAGGGCGATTTTTCAGCAACAGTTTCTGCAGAAATGGATACGAATAACGGGATGCTGAGAACGGCGCATAAGGCCGGGCTCAGGATTTTTCTAGTTTTCAAACATGCTCTCATCTTACTTCTCTCCTTATTTGACACCCCTGGGGTTTTTACATGTAAACGAACGCTCGGTTCAGCACGGACTGATGAACTGATTGTTAGCCCATTCTTGAACCATGACTCTTTACGCTGGGATGTCCTAATCGATATATTTTATATAGACCTTCTCAATCTTTCCATTGAACTTAAATGGTACTCGATCATAGTAATCAAGTGACACCGGTGCATTTAGGTCCATGCCTATATCGAAGGTTTCAGATGCAGTGAAGATGGATGGAACCGATTGCTCTACACGCCCCTGGCCAACTTCTTTACCATTTACTTTTAAAGTAATCGTCGCAGGAGCCATACGTTCCTTGGCATCATACTTTGTGACTACTTCTATTTGTACCTTACCGGTTGGAATGGCTGATTTAGAACTAATCTTGTAGCGATTCAAGGTCATGGCATTATATTCAGCTTTTAAGAATCCCTTATCCATATAGACAGTGAATCCCGCAGAGATACCTCCGAGAGCAAAGATCACCCCTTCTGCATCTTTAGCGATGTCGGCATCAATTACTACGATAGAAGAGCGTCCGCTTGTAAATTTAGGAGCTAAACCTTCTGGAATCCGTGTCTGACCTTCATAAAAAATCCATTCATGCAGGGGTGACGAGGGCATTTCGCTGGAGTTGTAAAATGATGTGTACAACCCTGCGCCAATAGGATATACGAGGTTTTCTGTCGCCTCTTTATCAAAGACTCTTTTTAATTCAGCCAGTTTTTTTGGATTCTCTTGAGCAAGATCTTTTGATTGGGAGTAGTCATCGTTGAGATTATAGAGTTCCCATTGATCTGTCTCTGGTTGCCAGTCGATCATACCGGATGGATCTGCTGACCAAGGGGCCTTGGGACCAAAGGTTCCTGCGATCCAACCATCATGATAAACGCCACGACTCCCCATGACCTCAAAATACTGAGTCTGCTTGGCCGGTTTTGCCTCAGGATGATCAAAGGTGTAAACCATCGATACTCCATCAAGTGGTTGCTGTTTTACTCCATTTACAACTTTGGGAGGGGTAATATCAAGAATCTCATAGAGCGTAGCTGCTATGTCGTTGACATGATGAAACTGTGAACGGATTTTCCCATCAGGGTTGATCTTTGCAGGCCATGAGATAACCAAGGGTGTACGAGTTCCTCCCAGGTACGCAGCAAGTAGTTTTGTTCCCTGAAAGGGTGATGCACCGGCATAAGCCCAGCCATGGTGATACATGATGTCGAGCTTCGGCCCACCTAAAGCATCCAGACCGCCATAGTCTTTGTTTAGTACTTCAAGATGTTGGTCAATGGTTGATGGCATAGAGTTATGAGCGAGTAATTCAGAAATGCTTCCCTCTCTCCCTTGAGCATCAGGGCCATTATCGGAGTGAATGTAGATAATAAGGGTATTATCCAGCAGTCCCTGACGTTCAATCTCATCGACAATTTTTCCGTACTGAACATCGGTATGCTCTAAAAACCCTGCATAGATCTCCATCAAGCGTGTTTGAAACTCGCGTTGATTCTGAGGAATGTCATCCCACTTTTGCATGCTTTCTGCCAATGGGTTTAGAACGGCATCCTGAGGAATCCATCCCAACTCTTTTTGTTTTTCAATGGTCATGTTTCTCAGAGCTTCCCAACCTTCATCAAACTGGCCCTCATATTTATCTGACCATTCCTTAACAATATGGTGAGGACCATGAACGGCACCAGGCGTGAAATAAACGAAGAAAGGTTTTTCAGGGGAGAGGGTTCTACTGGTTCGAATCCACTGAATAGCTTTTTCCGCCAAATCTTCCGTTAGGTGGTATTTGGGAGTGTGTGGCGTTTCAATAGGGCTGGTATTTTCAAACAGGACGGGTTCATACTGTGATGTTTCGCCTGCCAAAAACCCATAAAAGTAGTCAAATCCCATGCCGGTTGGATAGCGGTCGAAGGGCCCGAGTTTGGTTATGTCCGTCACCGGGGTGTTGTGCCACTTACCAAAAGCGGCCGTATTGTACCCGTAGGCATCCAGTACGGTTGCGAAGGTTGCTGTTGACTTGGGTATCTTACCTACATATCCATCCCAGTCCGAAGCAAACTCGGCAATCTGTCCCGCACCAACTCGGTGATGGTTGCGCCCGGTGAGCAAGGCCGCTCGTGTCGGCGAACACATTGCCGTGGTGTGAAACGCATTGTAGCTGATACCTGATTCAGCCAAACGAGCCATGGTTGGCATATGAACGG
The DNA here is from genome assembly GCA_963783425.1 of uncultured delta proteobacterium. Taxonomy (GTDB): domain Bacteria; phylum Desulfobacterota; class Desulfobacteria; order Desulfobacterales; family QNYZ01; genus CAWANO01. The sequence goes on along the minus strand of CAWANO010000001.1, from coordinate 516,663 downwards.
GACCACCAAATACCTCAGGGTTTGAAAAACCTGCATCATCCGTCATGAAAATGACGATATTGGGAGCATCTTCCGGCAGTCGGTTTTCAGCCTGGCGCCATTGGTGTTTCGAGTCGGCAAGGGTTTTCCCTGTCGTACTAGCGGATGGCGGTTCCGGGAATGGCAAGGCTTCCTGAGCCTGTAGTTGCGTTGCTCCCAAGAGCAAACCAACCAGACAGACCAGCGCGGTTCTACTTAATTTTGTGTTTACAATCATGACTTTCTTTCTTTGTTGGGAAGTACCACGGCTAAAAAATTCTGACTATAACGGGCTTACTGGAGGGAAGGTCCAGCTACCGTCCAGAATTTCTTTGCGTGGCAGGTACATCCGCACTGAATAGTTCCAGCCCTTGCAGATCGGCAGGTAGTTCACGCTCTTGGGATCCCCGCCGAGATGGATCGTGTACGAGCCGTCCTCATTGGGTTTGGCAGAGAAATTGTTGTAGCTGTTCCTGCCGAGATCGTTCGCTTCGAGATACCCGTCCGCGTTGTAGACCGTGATCGACCAGAAGGCATCCACGGGCACATCTTTGACGGTGACGGAATGCGGCGTCTTGCCGTCGTTCTGTTCAACGCTGTCGACAATATAGGATGCGGCCTTGGCTGGCATACCTCCCCAGCCTGCTGCGGCACCAACCAGATGGTCGATCGGACGGACCTCGTCCTTGGTTCCGAAAGCGTATTTGGGGTCAAATCCCAAAACCCCAAGGTCATTGAGCGCCTTGCGCGCTGCTTTAAGCTGATCGGTGTTCCAGTTCGGAGCGTCGAACGGTCCTTTCCCGCCACCGCTTACCGTGATCTTGTCCTGAGCCGCGTGAGCTTTAGCGAGGTCATCGGGATCACCCGCGTCATAAAAGGTGCGAATGGTCACTAGGGCGAAGCGTGTGCCCACCGAATCCTCGGTCAGTTCGTAAGTCCCCGGTTCTGACTCTGCGATCATATAGTGATCCTGGCTGACGACAAGCATCGACATGTAACGCCCACCCACCTCAGGCAGAGTGATCTTCACGGGCTTCGAGAGATCCAAGGCCATCGAGGAGTAGAGCGTGTCCTGGTTCATACGGATCGTCGGTTGGTTGTCCGCCGTAGTGGGTTCCCGCAGGTGAGTGAACTTGTCAAATCCAAGGTTAAACCCTTTCATGTTGGCACGGATCATGTGATCCGACTCGGCCCGCACGAAGTTGGACACGTTGACCAGTTCCTTGCTCTCGTCGGCGAGAACCGTGCAACTAAGTATTGTCGCCGCGAAGACGGCGATGCTTGAGGTAATCATTGTTTTCATGATTCGATTTCCTTTTTGTGGTTTGATTTCGTGCCAGCACGTCAGTCAGCTTTCTTTGCCTTGGGCGGCGACCAGCGGCCTTCGAGGGCGTCTTTCTCTGGCCCGTAGAGCCGCATGGTCATGTAGAGGGGGCCGTCGGGCGCGGGAAGCCAGTTGGCCTCCAGGTCGTTGCCTGGAGAGTCCTTTCCGATGTGCAGCACCAGGGAGCCGTCTTCCTCCAGCTTGAATTGGTCCATCATCTCCGAGCTCAGGAGATAGCGGTCGAGCGGATTCTCGATGAAGAGCTGGGTCTTTCCGTCGTACATGGTCAGCGACCAGAAGGCCTTGACCGGCGGGAGCGTCCCCTTCGGGAAGGTCATCGTGTAGTTGTGTTTCGAGGCGTCCAGCGGCGCGTCATCGGCATCGGTGAAATAGGTCGGATAGATCGCTTCCTTGGCCGAGTTGCCGTACAGTCCCGCGTGGGCACCCGCGGAGCGAAGCATGTCCGGCTTGTCCAGGCCGTAGTTCTCACGGGCGCTTTCGTTCAGGAATTTCCGGGTGCCGAACCATTTCCCGCTGGCCAGCGGATCGCCGGCATTACTGGCAATGAAGGCCTCGATCTCGGCGAACCCGTCTTTCACCCCGGCCTCCAGTGCCTCCGCGTGTTCCTGCGGGAGCGCATCCAGGCGGAAGTCCTTTCCCGGTCCGATGCCGAGCTTCGCCAGCTCCTGCCACAGCGCCTCCTCACCGGGTCCCGGTTTCCCGAGCAGATCCATCACGAAAGCGAGGTAGCCGAAGAACCGCTCGTCGAACTGTGAGCCCTCGTCCCATTCCGGGAAGTCGAGCAGCGTCGACGGGGCCGGGGCCTTCTCCCCCAGGAACGCGCTCAGCGGCTCAAGCTTGTACTGCCCCTGGATGGCCTTGACCTTCTCCAAGTCGTCCGGACCGAACAACTGCGTCCGGGTGACATTGAAGATAACGTTGGTTTCGGCCCGGATGACATCGTTGACGCCCTCCGGCTTCTCTCCCTCCCATCCCGGTCCGGCCAGCAGGTAGTGGCCGGCCTCGCTGCCGGTGGTGAGGTTGCCGACATAGGCGAAGTTGTGGGTGTAGAGGTCGATAAGCTGGAAGCTGTAATACCGTTCCTCTTCCATGGCGGGTACCGACAGGACCAGCGGTTCCGCCCGCAGATCCATCCAGAACATACAGTAGGGCGTGTCCGCGTTGGGTGTGACCACCGCCTTGTCTTCCGGGGTGAACAGCCTCGCTTCGCAAGCCACCTGGTTGAACGGCCCCTTATAATCCGGGCTCTTCGTGTCGACCGTGTACTCGTACATGGTCTTGTAGTTCATCACAATGGGGAAGCCCCATATATAGGCTTCCTTGGCGATCGCCCGCGTTTCCTTGGGCGTTGTACCTACGTGGCCGCCGCTCGAGGCGAGTAAATCCGGGCACATCGCCATGAGCAGTGCCCACAACACAACGCTTGCGGTCCCAGTTTGTTTCATCATTTAGTTCCTCCTGTTTGCGGCCCTACGGGGTATTAATTGCATCACAACCGCCATGAGAGACCCAGCAAGGGCCCGTGCTGGGAGACGTCATACAAAAAGCCATCTTTTTCGTAGTCCACGTCCAGGTAGCGATAGCCCAGGGTCGTGGAAAAGGTTTCTGTCCACTGGTATCCCAAGTTCATGTTGGCATCCCACATGAAGTCGGATCCCGCTCCGAATCCCCCGATGACCAGCCCGCCGTTGACGCGCCATCGGGAAGATCCGATGGCGGTGCGACCTTTCAGCCCGACAAGGGGGTCGACCCAATCATCGTCACCGGCCAACTCTCTTTCGGGTGAATGTTCCGCACGTAGGGTTAGCGTCGAGTCCACCGACCAGTATCGGACCCCGGCCACCAGATCCAACCAGGCATCAGGTTTCTCCACGAGCCGGTAAAACCCGGCGGCCGATACGATCCACGACTTCGTCCGGGATGTAACGGCCACAAACAGAGGCTCCTGGGTTGCGTTTTCGTCCTCGATATCGACATAAGCAAGGTCTAAGAGCGCACCGAAACGCCCCTTGCGGGCTTCTCCCACTAAGAAACAAGGCGCCGTTGATGTTGCCGAGAATATCGTCCCAGAAATCGATATCGATATCGGCCGATGGCAGCTCCGAAAAAGTCGCCACCGTGCCCTTTTGACCGGATAGCCACGCATAAGGCGCAATTTGGAATGACCATTGGTCTTGCTTTTCGGATTCCGCTTGGGCGTAAGGATTCGCGCACAGAATACCAAGCATCGAACCGATCAACCATTTTGCTTTCATGCTATCCTCCGCTTTTACATGATGCATTCAGGCAATAGCGGATTTCTTCCAACAACTGCTGCAGCAATCCCTCATATTCCTGCCTGCGAACCGGCGCCTCTTTTTCCTTCGATTGATTCCAGTACTGCAGCGCCTTAGCGCATTGACGGTAATCGTCGCATACCGTTTGAAACTCCTGACTTTCTTTGAACAGCCGTGTAATGTCCCCACTGTGGTCCGGGAATTTTTCGAGAACGTAGAAGACACTGGTTTTGATAACGGTCACTTCAGCCTCCTTTGAAGCGTCATCGAATCACTACAACGTTTGCATTAAATCTATGTTGTTTCTTGTAATGCATGAAAAAGCGTTTGTGTACTAATATAGGATATGTTATATATGATATACATATTATAACATTTTGTAATTAAAGAGTATTTTGCAATCCATTCGGTCCAGACAACAAACCAATGGCGACTAAGAATAAATCACATTCAATGAAGGTTTTGGATCCAGAAACCGCCCCTTCCGCTGAGTCCATCCAGCAACAACTCCAGCGCATTCTAGCCAGCCCCGAGTTTAAGGCCACCGATGCCCAAAAATCTTTCTTAACGTTCGTTGTAGAAACGGCGTTGTCCGGGCAATCCCACGAAATAAAAGGCTTCACCGTGGCTACGAAGGTGTTCGGCAGAGACAACGATTTCAACCAAGCTACCGATCCCATCGTCAGCATTCAGGCCAACAAACTGCGCCGTGCCCTGGAGCGGTATTACCTTACAGCCGGCCGCAATGACCCACTACGCATCGACATACCCAAGGGAACCTATGTGCCTCTTTTCATTATCGAAATAGCGTCGAATGGGATTCGGCATCAAAAGGAGAATCGCAAAAATTCGGCTATGCGGGGGCTATGGCCCACGATCCTGATCCAGCCATTTCTGAACCTGACCGGGGATGCGCAACTGGACTATTTGGGAATTGGTCTGGCCACCGAGATTTCAGCGGAAATCACCCGATATCAGGAAATCAGGGTGCTGCTGATGCAAAACCGACAGGCGGGGCAAAGAGGCGCCAAAGAGACAGGCGCCCGGTTTGTGTTCGATGGCACTGTTCAACGTGGTGCCTCCGGACTGAAGGTCAATGTGAGCCTTGTCGACTTGTCGACCAATGTTCAAATTTGGGCGGATGCCTATAGTACCGAATATCACCCGTCTCAGATGATTGCGTTTCAGGAGGAAGTTGCCAATACGGTTGCCGGTAAACTATCTTGCGAATATGGCATCGTTGCCAAAACTTTGTCGCCAGAATCGAAACAGCACCGGCCATCGAAGTTGAAAACATATGAAGCGATGCTGCGCTACTACGACTTTAACGCCCACTTCACCGCTAAAACGTTTTTTGGCGCCTTCGAAGCGCTCCAGGAAGCGTCTCGAAAGGAGCCCGATTGCGGGCTGGTTTGGAGCATGCTCGCACGCCTATACGCAGTCAATTACAGTATGGAATTATTCGACCTGAAAACCCCCTTGGAAAAAGCGGTGTCGTTTGCCGAAAGAGGTGCACAACTCGAACCGGCTGACCAGCGAGCCATACTGATCATGGCATTCGTTCGGCTGCTCGAAAACCAACTGCCGGCCGGGTTGGCTGAGACCGAACGTGCCTTGGCTCTAAATCCGAATTCCCTGATATTTCTGGATAATATAGGCCACCTGCTGACCCTTTTCGGTCGCTGGCATCGGGGCCCGGTCCTAATCAGAAAAGCGATCGAGGCCAATCCTTACTATAGCAGCATCGTCCACTATTCGCTCTGGGTGGATTGGGTCAGACGGAAAGACTACCTGCAAGCATATAATGAAACGCTAAGCTTCAGAACGCCCTTTCTCTTTTGGGACCCACTGCTCAAAGCCGCAGCCGCGGGACTGCTGGGAAAAATCGAAGAAGGCGAGCATGCCGTTGATGCCTTGCTCAAGCTCAAGCCGGATTTCGCCAAGCGCGGCAGGACCCTGATCGCACATTACATTAAATTCGATGACATTTTCGAGCGTGTGATAAAAGGTCTGAGCAGGGCCGGATTGAGCATCAAATGATCAAATTCTTAACTCATTGTAATCGCCATTCACCTATTTGACATTGATTACCCCGTTGTTGGCCTCGTCAGGCATCCTTGGCGGAGGAGAACTCGTCTACACCGTGCAAAACCCCAATCTCGCCGGCGATCCAAACCAACAAACGACCGATGGGGCTGATATTTTCTCGTAATTCCAATACTTTTCTTACCAAAGCTGGGTTGTCTGTAATAATACCATCAACACCGCGACTCATCATCACAGACATCTGAACCGGATCATTAACAGTCCAGACATAAATATCCATTCCATGCTTGTGGGCGGTGTTGATCATCGCCCATGATGCTGCAATTGAATTGAGGGCCAGGAAATCTAAATCGAGGCTGGTTAAATCTCCGAGGCTGGTAGTGTTCAGCAGGCCGTGGGGCCAGTTGGGCCGCAGTTCCTTAGCTTTGCGCAGTCCAGATCGTTTGAGAGACATTATTTTAATATTCGATGACATTTCTGTCTCTTCCACCACATCCACCACGCGTGATTCCAGGTCACGGTCATGACCGTAGTATTTTAGCTCAATGACAACACCAATCTCGCCTTTGGCCATTTCTAAGACTTCTCGAAGCGTTGGCACAAGCTGACCGGAGAATTCCGGCCCAAACCAACTTCCAATATCAATGTTTCTCAGATCCTCGGTTGTTGCATCCCAAACCTTTGTGTTGTTACCAGCTACCTTCATGAAATCGCTATCGTGAGCGACAACGACAATATCGTCAGCATTCTCCTGGACGTCCAACTCAATCCAGTCTGCCTTGTCATCGATAGCTCGCTGAAAAGCCGCCAAAGTATTCTCCGGTGCCAACCCAGAGGCGCCGCGATGGCCAATAATTTCAACATGATCTTGATCATCGATCATTTTTGATGCAACATAAACACCCGTTAACATCAGCACCAAGGCCATTATCCCCAGCCAAAGGATCTGTTTTCCCGGCACGTCGACAGACACCCTTTTACCTAAAGGAGCCCGCGTTTCAAACTCAGGGTCAAATCGACCCGGGTCAGCAAACATGCAGTAGAGGCGAACGTTGAACAGGGCGAAAAGCGCTGTGGTAAAGATTGCCACGCCCAGGTTCACAATCCCCGTCATCAGCAGCGTTGTAGCCAACCCGACTATTACAAGGAGGAAGTTCTCAGTGATATCGGGGACCAAGGCGTTGCCTATCATGCTGAGCAGATAGGTCACAACAATCGTTAGCATGGAAATTGCGGCCAACCAGGAGGCAAGCAGGAGGACTATTTTCCACCGGTAAGGCGTCGTTTTGTGTATACTATCAATTAAGGCCTGACGCCCGCTTCTCTCTTCGAACAGAATCATGGGCAGGGATAAAATCCAGCCCGCAAACAACCATAGAACAATAAGTGCCAAAACAAACAGAAGAAGTGCAGACCATGCCACTGCCCACCACAATTCCGGGGGTTATTCACGAGATAGAAGTTGATGTCATGCTCAGCCAGAAAGATGAGGTAAACACACCCAACACCCACCAGAATCGGGACGACGACGAACAACAGCTTAACAATTACACGCCCGGCCAGTGTTGCCATCTCATATGCATGCTTGGTCACATACCGCGTGGCATCCAGCCAGGTCACCTGGCGCTCCTTCACGGCGCCGAAGCCAATGACCATCAGCACGCCCTGCTGGAAGAATACCACACTCAGTGCGACAGCACCGATTATCAGTAGCGCGGCGATACCGGTCGGGTGAAGTAAGAAAAACACGATATCCGTATCGGCCAGTACACCATCGTCGGTTTGTGAGAGAAATATTTTGAGCAATAGGCTCACAGTAGGAATAATAGCCAAGGCCGCAAGTGTAAGAAAAAGCAGATGCGTAAACAGGAGTTGCGGCCAAATACGCCAAACATCACTGAAGGCCAAGAGCAATTGACGCCATTGGTGATTAGAAGTTTCCATTCTCAATTCTTATGTTGTTGCATTCCTCAATAGGTCTGAGGAAAATCAGGTATCTAACAGGGCAGGATATAGGTTTCAGTTTTTTTCTCAAAAACCTTTACCTTCAGCAAACGATCTAACTGGATCAATCCGCCGAAATAGTCACCAGGGGAAGCTTACTTTCACCGCCGCTCTCGGTTAATGAAAATAGGATCATCAAAAACGTAAAGATCCGTTTGGAAGTAAAATCGCGGTCGTCAATCCAAAACCAATGATCTCTGTATTTAACCGCCACAAAGGCATCTTTCGGCCCATCGGTGGCGTTTTGGATCTTTATGTGGTTCTAGTTGAGCTTCCTTGTTTTCCGGCGGCAAGAGTGTTGGAATGGTCCTGCCGCTTTGGACATGTTCGGGGGGCACCACCACTTGTAGCGCAAGCGCCACCATGATCTGCAGCATGGAGCGTGTTTGCAAGGCAATTTCCCGATCCGTCTCGGGAATGATACCGTAAGTGAGTTTGAACTCTTCCCTTCCAGGCGCGAGTTTTAGCAGATTCTCAAGCTCACCGATCGCCTTTAGCGTCTCATTGGAGATGCCATCACGCGATAGCATTAAAAGGGTGGCTTCTTTTTCATCATCCTTTACGACGCGCAGGCTGGCATTGCCGGATTCGTGTATTTCATCCAAAAGGGAAATGACGCGATAAAATTTCGGGTCGGCGACGCGGGCCATTTCGCCTGCCGCGATGCGGTTCTTAAGACCGTTGACGGCATTGAGAACAAGCGGAAAATAATTCTGAGCCGACCATCCCGATTGGAGCAGGGAAAAAAGAAGCTTAGGTGGAATCGGCGTCATGAAACTTTCATTGAATTTTACGCCGGTGATAGGTGCGTAAGTAATCGTCGGCCGGTCGGTAAATTTTCCGGAAGCGCCCAGTGAGAGGAAATCACCTTGAAAGCCGGAGCCATCGACAACGTTGCCACCGATGTTCATGGCTCTTTCAAGGCTGTAGCCGCTGACCACAGATGCCACCTCCACAAACAGCGGCATGTCGGCATAGCGTATTTTTACGATGTTGAGCAGGGTTTGCTCCTTCCACGAGTCGGCGATGGCCGTGTTGTAATCGAACCGGTCGCGGGGGACGGTATCCGGGCCAATGGTAGTGCAACCGGTGAGAACAACAAGGGCTGCTGACGCGAGCATTCCGACAAATTTCATGAATGGCCTCCGTACATGATAGACGTATCGATCAAAGATTTGATCTTTGAATGATTTCCGCCATATCTTCTCTGAATTTTGGTTCCAACTTTTCGAAAATCCGCTGCGAAAAGGTCGTTTGAGGCTCATTGCCCGTGGATGTGACAACCGTTGCAATACTTGATATCACATGCAACTTGATTTGCTGTCCGGTTTGCTCCACCACTAAACGCTCCAAGTCTGCCACCTCGCTCGTGGGAAATATTTGGTTCCCGACCACTTCGATGTAAAAGTAATACACGGCATCGATGACGGTATAATCGATACCGGTCAGTGAGAAGTCCGAGCCCACCTTAAACCGATTCTCAAGAAGTGTTTTGATTTTTTCTACAAGCGATCTTTGCTCTGAATTCAGTTCTTTAAAGCCGGTTAGCTCAAAGTGCAGGCTCCCTTCACGATCGAACAGGGCTAGTTTTAGAAAACGAACAACCAATCGCAGCTCAGGATCATTAAGTTCATCTTGCAGCACCGCTTCCATTTTGTCGATGGATTGGCTATCTGGATCCATTATTCCGTTGATAGTGGCCACTACAAGGGTAGTATTGTCTTTCTCGAGTAATTGAACCTGGTGAAGCGTGTGACCACCTAAGTTTTTTGCCAGGTAATTTCTGATGATGGAATCGGCAATTTTTGTTTTCTTTACCCGGGGATGAGGGTTTTTCTGGATAAATTGCCCGTCGAGTGTGGTCGGCGTCACTTGGCTTACTGTATCCAATGCTGATACATTGTGCGCCATCTTACTTTGAATGGTTAATTCCGTGGGTTTATTCAACTCATCGACCAAACGCTTCTGGATTCTATCAACCTGCGTGGGTGATATAACCGTGGCGGTATGCACATTGGCAAGAATGTAAAATTTATCATCATCAGCCTGATAGATCATATTATCAAAACTGGCATAAGGCAAATCGGCGAGTTCAGACACCAGCACTTGAATTATGGTTTTTTTCAAGTGGCGGTCTTTGTGGATATTGTACAAGGTATGGGTAAGCAGCAATGTGATTATTAAAAACCCTATAAAATGGGAGGCTGAATCGTTTTACGACGACTTGCCGATCCAAACCATGGTACTTGCCACTCATGCCAAAGTACCAAAATATTGCCGAAGAGATAAGCAGGATTGATAGAAAGTTACTGAGAAAAAGTAGAAACGAACCCACACCGCCGGCATAGGCGCCCACGGCTAAACATAGTCCTGTATTGGCCAGAGGGGGGACAATGGCGGTAGCGATGGCAACACCCGGCAGCGCCGGGCTGATCTTCTCATCGACCATGGCGTAAGCCCCTGCAAATCCAGAAAAGATGGCCACGAGCAGATCGAAAAGCTGAGGCTGGGTGCGCGCGAGCATTTCAGGGGTGGGCTCAAGAGACGGGTAAATCTTGCCGAGCACAACGCCCATTGCGATGGCCGCGGCAACCCCGGCAATCTCCGCCCGCATGGCCCTGCCGAACAGATGGGCATCGCTTCGGATAAGCGATAGGGCAATGCCGAAAATCGGTGTCATCAGGGGTGCTACCAGCATCGCGCCGATAATGACAGCCGTGCTGTTGGTTACAAGGCCAAGGCTCGCTATCATGGTGGATACGACCACCATAATATAGAATCTGAGGCCGGGTTCAGACCCCTCAGCAATCTCTTCTATAACGATACGGGCACGCTCAGGGGTGACATAGAGGCTCTTGATTTATCATTCTCTCTCGTTAGGCGATCTTTCAGTGATGGTTTGGGTGTAACAATATGGTCAAAGATGCGTGAGATGAGCAACCGTTGATCGGCACTCGCTTTTGTGGTGTCTGTTTCGTCTTTGTGTCAACACGTACCATTGTGCGCTGTTAGCAAGCCACTTTTAGAGTTGTTTTTCGATGGGCAACAATCGAAAGAAAAAATCTGAAACGCGCTGCCAAAAATCGCGGGCGGGTTGCATCGATACCGTCCCGTCACTGGATTTCCAACGGAGCCTGTCGTTTTCATTCAAATAGACCCGCCAGGCGTTTTCAGGCCTCATCAGGGTTTCAAATTCTGCGGCCAGCTTGCCACAAAACCCGTTTGACTCAATGTAAAGACCATTTTCAGTGTTGATTTCCAATGCGCGGGGGTCAAGATTCAGCGACCCTACAAAGCAGCGTTCCCTGTCGGCCACGATGGCTTTGATGTGTAAGGAGATAAATCCGGCCCTAACCGGCGGCACGTCACTCAAGTTGCGAACATTCTGGGAAGGGTCGTGTCTGAACTCAAAAAGCTTCGCTCCGGTATCAAGAATCGGCCGGCGGTATTTTTTGTAATGACTGTGGGCCATTGTGTGGTTGTTGGCCCCCATGGAGCCGGTCAGTAATATGACTTTAACACCGCTGGAGACGGTTCGCCGCAATTTATCCAGCATGTCGCTTAAGGGGATGAGGTAAGGCGTCACGAAAATGATCTCCGATTGAGTAGGCCGGGATATGAAATCGAGCATATCCAACAAGCGGTGTTCCTCTCCGCCAAAAGTGATCGGCTCATCCTGTATGAAATGCGCCTCTCCGGTTGCCATAGCCGACGGCAGCCCTCGAATCATAGCCTGTACCTGAAGCGGGTCGAGGAGGTATGAGGCAAGCCGGTCACCGTTTTCGGCTAAAAATGCCGCTAAGTTATTTTTTATCGCATTCAAATCGTCTCCAGTGGCTTTGTCGGTGAGCGCGCCGCCAGGATAAGAGATTTCCGCATTCCAATAGTCGTCAAAAGAGTGGGAAATCTCCTCGACCACTGCGCCCACCATCAGAGCATCCAGGTCACGAAAGTTATATTTATTGGCCAAGCCAAAATATTCGTTCCCGATGTTTCGACCGCCGACCACAGCCACCAGGTTGTCGACGATAAACAGTTTGTTGTGCATGCGGCGGTTCAACTCCCTGAAGTAAAGTAGCCACTCGCCGATTTTGCCCAGGCTGCCTTTGCGCACCTTTCCAGGATTAAAAAGCTTGATATCAAAATGCGGATGCCTCGCGATGGCGGCGATATTCAGGTCCTTGCCTTTGAACATAAGATCATCCACCAGCATCCGCACGCCGAACCCCGCGATCGGCCGCCTTGAGCAGACGATCTAACAAGAGCAGCCCCGCTGTATCGCCTTGCCAAATAAAGTACTGCACATCAATGGATTGGGTTGCTTCGTCCACCAGGGCCAGGCGCCATTTCAATGCCTCTTGGTTATCGGATAGGCTTAAGAGCCCTGACTGTCCGGCTTTATGGCTGACCGTGAAACGACGGGATACTTCGGCGATCAAACCGGTCTCGGCCGGCGGTAAGGCATAAATCTCAGGGGATGGCGGAGGAGGATATTTCAGTGTGGCACAGCCACCAATGAACAAAATTTCCAGTATAAGCAATTGTGCAAGTATTTTTTTCATGGCCCTTCCATTATGTGGTTTGTCGCTTACGGTAGAAGCGGTATATCCATTTTGATACGTTCAATAAAAATGATACCATACCAGCAAACTGAATGTCACCCATGGGCGTAATATACGAGACGATCCTACGGCTCGAAAATATCGATAAGATTACACCGTTAGAGCCAATTTTCAAAACGTTCCATTTCGCCGAATTTTCTGGATAAAGTTGGATATAACCCCATCAAATTTTATTAGCTTCTTGAAAATTTGAACAATATTTATTGCAATTGAAATGAAAGCTGATTATGATGTCTTCATTCAATACAGCCGCACCCATTGATGGCGTGGCGAATTCTTTCTGAAGGAGCAGTTCATGACCCATGCGCTATCCTCCAGCCTGGAATTTTGAAAATATTATGGAAGGAGGTATTTCACATGGCAACTGGAACTGTTAAATGGTTTAACGATCAAAAAGGTTTCGGATTCATTGAGCAGGAAGACGGGGCGGATGTGTTTGTGCATCATTCGGCAATCAACGCAACCGGTTTCAAAACGCTTAATGATGGTGACCAGGTCACTTTTGACATCGAGCAAGGCCAAAAGGGATTGGCCGCTACCAATGTCACCGTAATCTAAATTCTCGTTTCCAACGCGAAAGGGCATCCTTCGTTTCCATGGGGATGCCCTTTTCTTTTGAAACGACCCACACTTTCTTTCCGCGGGGTTACCACTATTGGCGAAATCTCATTATTCATTTAAGAAACGCAAAAAAGAAATAGCGCGAAAGTTGAAGCAGGAACAGAAGCGGCAGCGTAAGTTCCAAAAGAGTGAGACGGATGTCGAAGAGGGTTCCGACAAGCTTCAGGAAGATCGCGAAAATGTGGCGGTAGATGCGGAGGTGGTTTTGCCGGCACCGGAATAGCCCCCATGTATCATGTCATGATACACATGGGTTGATTGCACTGCTAAATCAACATGCACGGCCAAGCTGTAGAGCCAATTGGTTGTGCTGTATGGATACGGGGGGATGCGCGCAGTTGAGCCCGCGTACACCCCCGATCTCGCCCTTTTTTGGCCGAACCAATCGCATTCACGAATAGCTTAGTGCACCTATTCGCAAATACGATGACATTCGGCCGCCAATCCATCCGGGCTAACGGCGTTGCGAAAAAACGCAATATTCCCGATATTGCTTATTTTCCGCGCCTTGTCAGCCTAGCGCCTTGGCGCCCTCATTACGTCACCGATTTTTCCGAACAGGAGCACTTAGGCCGGTACCGTCACAATCGGTACGGTGGTGCATTTGATGACCTGGTCTGCCACTGCCGCGAAATCAAAATGCGATTCACCGCCGCGGCTGGGGATCACCACGATATCAATGTCGTTGGCCTTGATGAATTTCTCGATAATTTTGGGTGGATCACCCACGTCGATGTGGCGGATGTAGAGGGGGCATTCATTGAGGAACTTTTCGCACACTTCATCGAGCCGTTTTTCAGCCAGATCTTTTTCCATCTGCTGCATGGCCTCCAGCTCATCAGGCTGGGCATCGCCGTAGTGGGCGCCAAAGGCCGGGTAATCCTTCATGATGTAAAGAATGTGGATTTCGGCGCCATATTGCTGGGCCAGCGAAGTCACCAAGGGCAAGGCCCGCGATGCGTTTTCACTGAAATCGGTCGGCCACAATATTCGTTCGATTTTCATCTCTATTCTAAGCTCCTCAGTTGATTGTTAACGTAGTCAGCTTCGTTTTTGCCCCCAGACTGAAAAAACCGGATCCGAGAAACGCTGTTGCGGATAGTATTTGTCGGCGTGCGGCCGCGGCAGCCCTCGCATGGTGTAGGTGTGCAGGCGGTCGAAACCTTCTGATTGGATGAAATATTCCGACACCAACCCCAATCGCTCGAAACCGTGCAGTTCCGTCCAGATCTTGATGGCTTTGGGCGGAAACCAGCGGTTGCTGAAGTTGACCACAAAGTAGCCGTCGGGCCGCAGCACGCGGGACACCTCCCGAAAAACCTCCAGCGGTCGAACCAGATACTCAACCGAAGCCGTGCAGATCACTGCATGGAACCGTCTGTCTTCAAATGGCAGGTGTGGGTTTCGGTTAAGATTCTGAACAACCGTGCTGCTGAGTTGCGGGTTGTGCGCCAACTCCTTGGCATTCATTCCCAGGCCCACCACCTCTTGCAACCGAAGGCCGCCGGGCAGGTGGGATTGCCAACTGCTCATCAGATCCAATACCCGGTCGCCTTCACGCAGGAGGCGCGCGTGGATGCTACGTATCACCTCGATGGCGGCATCGTCAAGGTGCTGAACGAGCCTGGGCTTTTCGTAGAAAACGGTGTCGTCTGTTTCGTCGTTGCGCTGGAATGCATCGTCGCCGAAAAAATCGGTGGGGTTATCTTGCCAACGGGCTTGTAGCCCAGGCCCGTTGGCCAGTCTGCCGATCCAATCCTCACTGGTACCGCCCCGCTCGCGCTCTTTTGGGGAAACACTGCCTACCGTGGCGGAGATGGAAAACTCCCTGTTGATCAGCGGATGGTTGAGGTCAACGGTCAATGTGCCGTTTTTCCGGCCCACCAGCCGGAAGGGCTCGATGTTGGCCTTGAAGATGCCGGGCATTCCCGAGAGCGCCCCTTTGGGATAGAATCGGCCCACCCTGGTGGTCACGGCGCCACCACCATTGCCGTTGAATTGTTGGCGCTTGATTTTTACAGGCGGCTGTGGAGGGTGGTCGGCAAGCACCTCGACGCCCCGGGTATGCCATTGGACACGATCGCCTACCGCAGACCCTATGAGCTGGTCCAGAAACGGACGTGGAAAATGGTCGCGCCACACATTTACGCCTTCGGCATGGTAAACATCAGTATGCCGGGCCTTCTCACTTTGCCAGTTCAACTGCATCAGCAGGTCGGCTATGCTGTCATTTTGGATGGTGTTCATCGGATTCTCCTTTCAAATCGTTACTCACCGAATGAGCTTTTAATTGCCTAAGGAGAAAGTGACCACTTAAAGCCAACATTCAACTGATGAACTTAGATAGTTTTTTGATAGGTATAATCTATCGCTTCTACACCCCCATTTTCAGGTTAAGAAAGCGACATCAGGTATGATCTGAGGTTGGTGCGCCGGTTCTTGAGCCCGAATTTGGTACGCAGGTTTTTGCGGTGGAAATTGACGGTGGCTTCGGTCACATACAGGATCTCGGCGATCTCTTTGCTGGTTTTGCCATCTTTGACAAACCCGGCCACCTGCATCTCCTGGGGCGTCAGGAAGATCTGCTGATTGGCCAGACGCTGCAGCAGTGGCGATACCACGTCATTGAGATGGGTTTCGACGATTTCCACCAAGGTTCTGTCTTTGGGTTTGAGCGGCGCGTGTTTGAGCTTTTCCACGTAGGGCAGCACCATGTCCTTGATGTTGGAGAGCAAACGCTTCTCCAGGTCGATTTTGTCCTCTTCGCGCTGTTTAATCAACACTTTCAAAGCGATATTGGCCTCTTCGAGGCTCTGTTTCTGCTCCTCCAATTCGCTCTGGCTCTCTCGCAATGCCCTTTCGGTCAGTTTCAAGGCGGTAATCTCCTCGTGACTGACCACAACCCGCAACGGTCCCTTGCCCGACATACGCACCACGCGCATGTAGTACCAGTGGGGGGCGTCTGGCGCGTGACAGGGATAATCATAGAGAAAATCCTCGGCTTCGCCATTGATGACGCTGCGAATGCCGTCGGCCACGTGCTTGCCGTCGGCTGTTTCGCTTCCGGTGGCGCCATCACAGGTCTCAAGGTAGTTGGTGCCCACATAGTCGTAGGATTCGGGCATGCCACTCCTGATGGAAAAATTGCGCCAGGCGGTGTTGGTCTCGAGGATGACGCCGCGGTCATTCAGGATGGCGATGTGGGCCGATAGCGAATTCAAGACGGTGCGCGCCAGGGCATCGGTAAACTTGATGGGCGCTACGGCCGCTTTGGGTTGATTCTGGTCAGGCGCCATGTCGACCTCCTCGCTAGTATGTAAATTTTGAGCGCTGGGTGCGATTTGAAGTGCCGTGGCTACCGCTTGGTGCGGTAGTCTAATCGCCGGTGACCCATTTTCTACCAAAGGCCTGGGCAGCCAAGGTGCGATCTCTGGGCTGATAGGTGTTGTCCGCTCGCTCCATTTGAACCACCTTGCCCAGCAATTTAAACATCTTCATCTGTTGCGGCTCATCCTGGTAAAAAGTGTCCCAGGCCAAGTGAAACAGCTCCTGCAGCCGCTCGGGTGACATGTGCTTAGGCTGATAGACCACCTTGTCGGCACTGTAATCGTTCCAATCAGTTGAAATAATACGGCCCTGTTTGCGTAGCTGCTCATACGCTTTGGTATGGGGAAACGGTGTCAAAACGGTGAATTCAGCAAGGTCCAGATTAATCTCCAGCAGGAAATCGATCAGTCGCTTGATATCGTCTTCCGTGTGCTCATCGAGCCCCAGCAGAATGGTCCCTTCCACGGCGATACCGAAATCGTGGTAGCGCTGAATGCGATCGCGGATATAATCCGAGGTGTCAAAAACCGCCTGATAGACATACCAGGCTCCGGCCCGGGCCGCCAGGTCGAGCACTTTGGGGTCGTCCTCGATGGGATGGCTGCACCATTTTTTACGCAAAGGAATCATCTCCCGGAACAGATCCAACTCCCATTGGGTATCCTGGGCCAAGGAGTTGTCAACGATAAAGAGCCGATTGTTGTCGATGGCGCTCATTTCGGCAATGGTTCGCTCGATCGGCCGTGGCCGGAATTTTCGCCCACCCAGGTAGGCCACGGCGCAGGGGTAGCAGTGAAAGCGGCACCCCCGCGAGGCGTGCACCAAGTCCACCATCTGGATGCCACGGTAGTTGTAGAGCGATCGATTCAGAATGTCGCGCCGGGCCGTGCCAACCATTTCGATGGGTGGCGGCGCGTCGAGATAGTCGTAAATCTTGCGCAGCTTGCCGCCGCGAAAATCGGCCAGCACCTGCTCCATGCGCCCCTCGGCCTCGCCGATAAATACCGCATCGGCGTGGGCGGCGGTCTCGGCGGCGTGGAGCATGGTGGCGATGCCGCCGAAAATGACCTTGACGCCCCTGCGGCGGTAACGATCGGCGATGGCCCAGCCCCGTTTGACCTGAATGGTGAGCATCATGGATATAGCCACCAGATCGACGGGGTCGTCGAAATCGATATCGGTCAGGTTTTCATCGACAAAGTCCACCGCGACATCGTCGGGCAGGGTCGCGGCAAAAACCACCGGCCCGTGGGGCGGCAGGTGAAATTCGGTTTGTCCGCTGAGCTTGGGCCATCGGGGATAAATAAGTTTTATTTTCATTTATATGATAGTTGGTTTAAGGATAATTTCAAGAAATAAGATGATACATATTGATGGGCTCGTAAACATTAATCACGGCAACCGTTTTACCGATATCAACTCGAATTCTAATCGATAGCGTTCCTCCCCAAAGGCCTGCAACGTAAATGAGCGGGGCACGGTAGTGCGGCCATCGGGGGTTGAGCTCGTTTCAGCGCTGAATTGAACCTCCCGCACCAGTTTACCCTGGCGGTCGTATTGCCGTAGCGTTTTCGGGCCACTGGCGCAGCGTTGAACATCCAACGTTGCCTCGTTTTGCATCCGATAACGGCAAATCCGGCATCCATCTCTCCCCAAGCCCTTGGTCACCCATTGTTTCGGCGACAGATAGACCAGCGCCACATCGTCTAGCAGCCATCGGGAAAGATCCGGATTCGAAAACGGCCCCAAAGCCCTGAAAACATGCCGGTCATTCTGGGTCACTTCACCGTCGAACAGCACCATCGCCTCGGGGCTCAGAATCGCGCTACGCACACGCTGCGCCCCCTCAGAGACAACAGTGACGCTCTGAAAAAAAAGGGACCCGCCCGCGCTGTTTGAAAATTGAGCCTGGTGATGAAGCTGTAAATGCTCGCTGGACAGATAATCCCGGCAAAGCGACGCATCTGCCGTCCCGTCCACCGGTGTCAAAACCGGCATCTTATCGTGCATGGTGCAGGCTGCCAATGCCAGTGTCAGCAACACTCCGATCGATACGCGCGTGATGCAGTGATGGTGGTGCTTCATTGGTGCCGTTCGGGATCGGAAAAGAGGCGTTCGTCAAACATCGGGTTGATCTGGGCCTTTTCAAAACGAATCGTGGTGCGGCCGGTAGTGCCCTCTTCGATGATGACGGCATCGATCACGCCGGCGTCCCGGGCCAGGGTCAGGCGGATCTTCGAAATCAGGGCTTGCAAGGTTTCGTCTTTGGGCACCAGGGTGATTTCGGGCCCGGGCCCCAGGGTCGCGTTAAAATCCGGGTTAGAGCGAAAATCCCCTTGAAGCCAGCGCCCGATCTCCTGCATCACCACCTGCATACCCGCCAGGCGGGCACTCTGGTCCGGCTGCCACTCTCCCTCAACCCGCTGGTAACGATGGATATTCTGTCCCAGCATGATCAGTACGGACGGCATGGGCTGGAGATATTCCCAGCGCAGGGCATCGGGACGGCTGAAATAGAGTTTGCCGCGCGATTCCAGCGGCGCCGCCAGAAAAGAGAGCTCCTTGGTCTGCACAAAATCAGCCTGGATGCCGCTAAGCCCGGCCACGGCCGACTCGATCGCCTCCCAGCTTTCAGCCCAATGGGCCGCCATGGCCGGTGTGTAAGACGTGAGCAACAACACAAGGGCCATTGCCAGCGGTGCGCATCGATATACCCTTCGGACGTTGTCAGCCCGATGGAGAAACCCGAAACGGTCCTGCCGTCGATAGCACATGGAAAGTATTAGCACATCCCACCGTTAACGCTGATCACCTGGCCGGTAATGTAGGAGGCATCTTCGGAACAGAGAAAACGAACTGCTTTGGCAACCTCCTCCGGCTTCCCCACTCGTCCCATGGGGATGATGTTCTTGAGCCCGTCAAGGGGGACATCCTGGATCATCTCGGTGTCGATCAATCCCGGGGCCACCACGTTGATTCGAATCCCCAGGCGGCCCACTTCCGCGGCCAGCGAACGGCTGGCGCCGATTAAACCGGCCTTGGCCGCCGAATAGTTGGCCTGGCCCCGATTGGCCATGATGCCCGCCACCGAGGAGATGGTAACGACCGACCCCTTTTTGTTGCGCACCATTTTCTTGAGCACCGGCTTGGTGACATTGAAAAAGCCGGCCAGCGCCGTTCGCAGCACCACGTCCCAATCTTTTTCCGGCATCATGATGAACAAGCCGTCCTTGGCTACCCCGGCATTGTTTATTAGCACCGCCATGTCAGGATGGTCATTCAGAATGGCTTTGATGGCGGCCTTGGACTGCTCGGCGTCGGTGACGTCGAATTGAACGGACTCGGCCGATCCACCGTCCGCTTCGATTTCGGCCACCGTCGCTTGGGCTCCACTCGCACTCGAGCGGTAGTTGACGATGACGTGATACCCCTCGCGGGCAAGCTCAATGGCAATGGCCCGGCCGATACCTTTTCCGGCGCCGGTGACCAGCGCCGCACCTTTGCGTTCATCAGTAGTCATGGGTTACATCCTTTAGGGTTTGAGGTAATCGCTCAATTCAGGTACAGATTCAGGCCACCGCTGGAAGGTACCGTGCGGCTACCCTCTAAGATCGGCGCTGTGACCGGCACAAGCACCTTGCTTCAATCAGTTCTTGCCGGTTCTTCGTGCACAACCTGCAGCCGAACCTCGGCCATGGTAACGTCATCGCTGAGAATCACACCGCTGATTTCCGTTAGCTGTTCAAACTCAAAGGCCACACGGGTTTCAACGATCAATCGCGTGCCGACGGCAATGGGGTCTACCTTGAAACTGGCGTGCTTGACACCCACCATCCAGCCCCGGCCTTCCTGGGCGTCGCCCAGGGCACCCCTGTGTTTTATTTTCCAGCCCACGCTCAATCCGGCGGTTTGGGCGACCAGTTCGATCAACACCAGGGCATCGACACCTTCCGCCCTGGCCGTTGGCCACTGGGCACGAACAACCGTCTCGGCGGTGGCGCTTCGCTCTGAAAGACTTATAATGCGATCGATCAGCAACATCCCCTTGCGATGAGGGATCAAGGCCTCGATCGTCATGCCGTTCCCACTGCCGGCGGGAGTTATGCTCATCGCTTCCACACCCGAAACAGGTTGCAAAAAAAACCGGCTCGTATATATTCCGGTTTGGTCCGCCTACAATCAAAAGCGGAGTGATTCATAAGTGGAGTGATTATCCGTACTGCATTTAGCGGTGTGCGGATTCATCCAAAGCGCCTTCAATTCAGGTTAAAGCATATACTTCAATCAAAACAGACTGTAAAGCAATGGAAAAACTAATCAAAGAGCTGCAAACCAAAATTATCGAAACCCTGGATCTGATCGATGTAACCCCTGAAGAGATTAAACCCGACGACCAATTGGTCGGCGGCAATCTGGATATTGATTCCATCGATGTGTTGGAATTGGTGATGATGATCGAAAAGGATTACGGCGTCATCATTAACAATCAGGAGGTCGGCGCAAAAGTCTTTGCCTCTCTGCGCTCCCTGGCCAACCATATCCATCAGCAGGCCCCCTCTCCGGCAGGTGGATGAAGCCCCGATTTTTTATTACCGGTATGGGCATTGTCAGCCCGCTGGGCGTCGGCTGCCGCGATACTGTCGCCGCCCTGATATCAGAACGCCGCTGCCTGGCACCGCTGACCCTTTTCTCCGTGGCCCACGACCCCGCCCTTCCGGTGGGCCAGGTGGCGCAACTGGCGCACGATGACACCCTTCCCCGAACCCACCGGCTGGCCCTCATGGCAGCCCGGGAGGCCATGCAGGATCAAACCCGGCCGCCCGGCGCCGTTATCGTCGGCACCACCACGGGCGGAATGCTGCGCACCGAAAACCTTCTGAAGGCGGGCAACCGGAACCCGGCGGCATATAAACTGCATGCGCCCCACACGGTTTCAGGCTTGATCGCTGATCGCCTGAACTGCAATGGCGTCAACCTTACCCTCTCCACGGCCTGCGCCTCGGCTATCACGGCGATCCATCTGGCCCTGCGGATGCTGGGTTGCGGCGCGGTCAGGCGTGTGCTGGTGGGCGGGGCCGACTCGCTCAGCCGTCTCACCTATTACGGTTTCAGCGCCCTGCAGCTCATCGACCCCAAAGGCGCACGCCCCCTGGATCGCGACCGCCGCGGCATGTCGGTGGCCGAAGCAGCGGCCTTCGTGCTGATTGAAAGCGCTATCCGACCGCCGGTGGCAGCCGTGGGTGAATTATTGGGAAGCGGTCTTTCCTGCGATGCCCACCATGTCACCCAACCGCATCCCAAAGGCAACGGTGCCCGCCAAGCCATGCGAGCGGCGCTGCTGGATGCCGGATTGGGGCCGCGCCACATCGATTACGTTCACCTGCACGGTACGGGCACGTTTGACAATGACGCGGCTGAGGCCCTGGCCGTCAGCGATCTGTTCGGAAAAGAAGCGCCCCCCTATTGCGCTTCCCTCAAGGGCGCCACCGGCCATGGTCTTGCCGCGGCCGGCGCCGTGGGGTTGGTCACCACCTTGCTGAGCATGGCCCACGGATTCATGCCCGCCAATCTGGGCTGCCGGTCGCCGGATCCGAATCTTCCCATTGCACCGCTGCTGAAAAAACGATCCGCAGGCTTCAGCCATGCGCTCATCAACGCTTTCGGCTTCGGCGGTAACAATGGATCGGTCGTGGTGGGTCATTCCCTGGAAAATACCCCTTCTGAATCGGCACCTGCGGCGAGTGCAACCCTGAAGATGAACGTGATCGCAAACGCCTGCCGAACCGGCGCCGGCGACCTTCAGGCCACCCACGTGGCCCTTGAACACGGCCGAACCTGCGCCGGGTGTCTGGCCGATGATCGGATAGACCAATCCCTGACACCCAGACGACTCCGGCGCCTCAAGCGTCTGCCCCGTATCGTCTCCGGTCTGGCGGCCGACATTTTGCTGGACGCATCACCGCTTCCCGCACCGGATAGCCTGATCTTCAGCACCGCCTGGGGCGCGCTGACCGAAACCTATGATTTTTTGACGCATCTCTTCGCCCATGATGAGTGCTACCCCAGCCCGACCGATTTTGTGGGTTCGGTGCACAACGCCCCCGCCGGGCAGGTGGCCATTCGCCACCACATCACCGGCGCCAACATCACCCTCACCGGTGGCGAGCGCAGCTTTGAACAGGCTTTTCAAGCGGCCTGCCTTCAGGGAGCCCACGGCGACCGTAACGTGCTGCTGATCAGCGCCGATGAATATCACCCCGATTTTTCAGCGCTGCTCGATGCCCCGACGTCGGCACCATTCCAGCCCGCCGATGGCGGGGCCGCCTTTTATCTCAGCCCGGCGGAAGCTGACACGGCATCGGCCAGCATTGAATTGCTCTACTACGGTCGACGTCTCGCGGAAAGAAATTGTGCGGCCTCACGGATTCAATTCGAGATCGAACGGGCGCAAGCAGCGCTATGCCAGTCCGGAAAACCACTCAAAGTGGCGGCGGTGTTGCACGGCGGCAGCGAACACCTAAGGGTCTTGAACGAGGCCCAACTTGAAAATTTTCAACATCAAACAGGCATTGGCGCCCCCTATATCGATTACCGCCTTTGGCTGGGCAACTTTCCCACAGTCAGTGCGGCAGCGGTTTCGACCGCGCTGGGATTTCTGCAAACGGGTCGCCTGCCTGAGGCGATGTGCCCGAACGGAGCGGTGGCCATCGACAACAGGGCCATCCTGGTTTTGAGCCTTGGCCAGAGAATCACGCTTTTTGCTGTCAAGAAGTGCTGATATGGCAGTTACCGTTAATCGTTGCCAGGCCACGTGTTTTGGAGCCGCTTGCAGCCACATCCCGATGGGGTGCCAATGAAGGTTTTGCTGCTGTCGATCAATCCGGTGACCGTACCGTATCCCGTCTATCCACTGGGTATTGAATATGTGGCGGGCGCCCTTTCCGACCGTCATCAAGTGCATCTGGCAGATCTCAATGCTATGCCGGGCGAAAGCGCCCTTGCCGATCTGCTACGTACCTTCCGCCCGGATGTGGTGGGACTCTCCATCCGCAACGTGGATACCACCGACATCCAGGCCAAAACGAGCTTTCTTGAACCCTACCGTCAAGCCGCCGCCCAGATCCGACATCACAGCAGCGCGACGCTGGTCCTCGGCGGCAGTGGGTTTACGATCTTTCCCGACGAATTGCTTGTCGATCTCGGGGCAGATTACGGTATTGTCGGAGAGGGAGAGCGGCTCGACCTGCTCTTGGAAGCCCTGGAAAAGGGTCGTGAACCGACCGCCATCAACGGCGTGGTCGGGCCGGACTGCCCGGCCGCCGTTCCCCCACCCTGGCGCTGGCGGGTCAACAGGCGCTTCAATCCCCGCGCGGGGCACATCCCCTATTACCTGGCGCGCGGCGGCATGCTCAATCTGCAAACCCAGCGGGGCTGCCCCTACCAGTGTATCTACTGCACCTACCCCCATATCGAAGGGCATGAGCTACGGCTTTTTGATCCTGAGGATGTGGCCCAAATGGCCCTGGATCTGCAATCCGCGGGGGCACGCTTCATCTACGTCACTGACGCGGTGTTCAATGCCAACTATGCGCATGCCATGGCGGTGGCGAAGGCGTTTCTGCAGGCCGGCCTCAAAGTACCCTGGGGCGCGTACTTCACGCCTACCAGGGCACCCCAGGGCTTTTTCCGGCTCATGCGGCGAGCCGGGTTGAGCCATGTGGAATTTGGCACCGAAGCGTTGAACGATGAAATGCTGACAATTTATCGAAAACCGTTTGATGCCGGGCAGGTATTCAGCGCACATGAGCGGGCGTTGACGGCTGGATTGAACGTAGCTCATTTTTTGCTGATGGGCGGCCCGGGTGAAACCCCTCTGACTCTCGCTCAGACGCTGGATAATATTGACAAACTTCAACACGCTGTTCTATTTTTTTTTGTTGGTGTGCGGGTTTATCCCCATACCCGGCTTTACCAGATCGCCAGGGACCGGGGGCAGATCGATGCCCAGCAATCGCTCCTCAGCCCAATCTATTATCAGGCCGAACAGATTCGTCGCACTGATATTGTCGCGGCGCTCAAACCCCATACCGCCGGGCGCGCGGATCGAATCGTGGGGGGCGGAGACGGCCAAACCGTTGCCACACTGACACAGCTTTATAAACGGGGCCTTAGCGGACCACTATGGGAACATCGCATAAAAAAATGAGCGCCCTTGGCACTGGGCTTTCATCTGAACCTAAAACATGGTATTGGCTGTCCGACTTGAGCACGGCACCCGATGGCACCCTTAAGGCCCGTGTGCGGATTCCGGACTCATCGGCCTGGTTCAACGGTCATTTCCCATCCCGCCCGGTATTGCCTGGGATTGCTCACCTTGCAATGGTCATGGATGTCCTGCGCAAATCTCATGGTTCGCAGCTGAGCATCACCGGGGTAAAGCGTTTACGATTCCGGCAGGCAGTGGGTCCCAACGATGAGTTGTGGGTCACCGTTCATAAGGCTCAATCGGTGCCAGGCAGCACCACCTATACGTTTCAAACAACCCGTGATACGCAAACTGCTTGCACCGGCGGGATTACGGTGGACGGATAGCTAAAAACGACTTGAACAGATATTTCAGGTAAAAATAACAATCCTGCTTTGGCGTGAAGCAGGGGGAGCGTTTTAATGTCACCCGACGCAATAACAGATGATCAGATCCGGTTGCGAGTAGCCGAGGTCATGATCGAGGAATTGAAGCTGGAAGATGTCACCCCGCAGAACTTTGACCTGGATCTGGACCTCGTGGACGAAGTGGGTATCGACAGCATGGACTTGGCCACCGTCGCCCTGGTGTTGCAGGATGAATACACGATTCGCATCGATGAGGACGATTACCCCAAACTGACTACCATTCGAATGATCGCGGATTACGTAAAATCGAAGATGGCCTGATCATCTAGGCCGTGGATCGGCATCGGCCGCTTCCAAATAAGGTTGTGGGATCGAATTGACGACAACGACCACCACTGAAAAAACGAAGGTTGAAACGCGCTGTAGGTTTTCCGACATTCTCGCCGACGATTGCGTACGCGAGCGATGGAAAAAGGTTCGCGCCTTCTTCTTTTTGCGCGAATCCACCTACGACATGACCTGTCGCTGCAATATCCGCTGCAACGGGTGTTACTACTACGAAGGCGACAAGCAGCACAGCATCGACAACCGCGACGGGGAAACCTGGCAGCGACTGATGAGCTCGGAGCGCGAGCGCGGTATCACTTTCGTGGTGTTGGCTGGCGCCGAACCGGCGCTGGTTCCCGATCTGCTGGCGGTCTGTTACGAGCAGATGCCTTTGGGCGCCATCGCCACAAACGGCTTGCGTCTGATTCCACCGGATATCGGTTATCGCCTGCACATCTCCGTCTGGGGAAATGACGAAACCAGCCTACGGACGCGTTCGGCGCCCGACATGCTGGAAAAGCAGATTCGCAACTACCACGGTGACCCGCGCGCCGTCTTTGTCTACACCTTTACGCGCCACAACATTGACGAAGCCGAGGCGGTTGTCGATCGCATGGCCGCCGCGGATTGCCGGATAACATTCAATATGTTCTCGGCGCCGGTGGGGTATCAGGACGGTTTGCGGCACACACCAGCTTCACTTGAGCAAACCCGCCGCATGATGTTGAAATTGCAACGCAAACATACGCGCCAGGTTCTTTCTTCGCCGTATAGCGCTGTCGCTCACACGCATCGATTGGGGTTGCACGCCCTATACGGTTGCGCTTACCCGAGACGAAACCCCTCCCGCGCCATCGGCCTGGGGCGTTCGTTCCGACAATACCGCTCCGACCTGACATGGGATCGCAAGGCCGCCTGTTGCGTGCCCGACACCGATTGCGACGACTGCCGTCATTATGCCGCCGGCAGCGCCGTGGTGACGGCCCGTATGTTCCGCCATGCCGCCGCACCGCAAACCTTCAAGGCCTGGCTGGACTATGTGGACACTTACCTGGCCGTGTGGGTCAACGGTTACCAGAAGAGCGAAAACCTGTGTGACGACCCGGTGGCGCCCCCCGGGCAAAGCCTATTTTAAGGTGACAAGGGCAGGGCATGAAAACCGTTAGTTCATTATTGGATTCAAAGTGGCTCCAGCGCTATAAGCAGATCTCCAAGCTGAACATCCGCAGCTCTATTTACGATGTCACCAACCGCTGCAACCTGCGCTGCAAAGGGTGTTTTTTCTTCTCGTCAGGAGAAGATCTGGCTGCGCGGGAAGAGCACGATATCAATAAGTGGGAGCGTTTTATCGACCGTGAAAAAGAGCGCGGCGTCAATTTGGCCATCCTGATCGGCGGAGAACCCACCTTGTGCATGGACCGCCTGGCGGCCTTTTACGAGCGGCTGCCCAGTTTTTGCGCCAGCAACGGTTTAATCAAGGTGCCCCGCGACCGCTTTCCCGAGATGATGGTGGGCATCTCCCTGTGGGGTGACGAAAAGGATGAAAAGACCCTGCGTGGTTGCGACACTTTTGCCATTTCCAGCAAACACTACCAAGGCGACGGCCACTGCTACTACCTCTACACCATCACCCCCCGGCAATTGGGAAAAACCGAGCGTATCGTGCGCAAGATCCGCGATGTGGGTGTAAAGGTCCACATGCAGCTACTCTCCAACGATGAGGGGGTGGAAGGTTTTTCCTGGCGAGAGGAAGAGCTTCGTGACATCCGGGACGAAATGGACGCCATGCTGGATGCATATCCCGACACCGTCATCTCTTCAAAATACTATCACCAGATCATCACCACCGGCACCATGCTGGGCCGCCGCTTCGGATGGGGCCAATGCCCTTCGGTGACGGAATCCTTCGACGACCGCAATCCGCACCCTAGGCGGCTCATTCATTTCGTACGCTGGGCCTCGGACTTGAAAACCATGCACCGCTGCTGCACATCCGAGACCCGCGACTGCGTCACCTGTAAGGACGGCGCCGCCCACATGAGCTGGGTAATGGTCAACAAGCGGGCCCACATGGGCTCCACCCGGGATCTGCAAAATTGGATTGAAGTCTACGAGATGTTCGCCAAGCTTTACCAGTTTATATCGTGGTAAAATAATCCACACCAAGGCAGTTAACAACGTGTGCTGCACCCGGCCCCAAATTCCGGAGAGCCAACGCAAGGAAAATGACCTTGTTTGGGCGTTTTTTGGCCGCAAGACCAACGGTTTTTTTGTGGAAGTGGGGGCCAATGATCCAATTCTGTTCTCTCAAACCTGGATGCTGGAACAGAAAGGCTGGACCGGTGTGCTCGTGGAACCGTTGGAAGCCTGCTGCGCCGATCTGCGCCGGGCGCGAAACGCGAGAGTCGTTCAGGTTGCCTGCGCCGCGCCCCACCAGACCGGCAAGGCGATGTTTTACGTTTCCGGGGTTCGTTCCAGCCTTGTGCCCAATGCATTCGACCCAAAAGTGCGCTACGAAGCTACCGAAACCGTCCAAGTCGTCACCCTTACCGATGTTCTGCAACAAGTCGCGGCCCCCGAAGTCATCGACTTCCTCTCCATCGATACCGAAGGGACCGAGGGTGATGTTCTATGTGGCCTGGATTTGGCTTACTTTCGTCCGACCCTTATCCTCGTAGAGTATTTTATCTACTCCTTGGCCCTTCACCGGCAATTTAAAGCGATGGGGTATAAACTGATTCGCCGCACCAAGGACAATAATTGGTACATTCCCCAGACGATGCCGTTCAAAGTTCCCGCCACCGAAAGATGGGAGCTGTTTAGAAAAATGTACCTCAGCACACCGCTGCGGATTTTCAAGCGGTGGCTCAAGCAACACCGAGACCGATGCCAAACCGTAGCGACCAAATAGTCATTCTCGGCTACGATGCCGTATCACCCTTGGGAACCCTGTGGCCGAATCAGTGGCGGCGTGCGCTCAAAGGCGAGAGCGGAATTGGCCCGCTGTCGCGCTTTACCGTCGATGAGGACTTCCCGGTCAAAGTGGCTGGCCAGGTACCGGATTTCGATCCCTCGCCCTACCCTTTTCTTTCTGCCCGCGCCATGGCCCATTGGCATTCACCGATCTTCAAACATGCCCTTCTGGTGGTTCATCGGGCATTGGAACGCAGCGGTATCGAAATCACGCCGGAGCTGGCCCCGCGTGTGGCCACCACCTTCAGCAGCGCGGTTGGCGGCCAGGACGCCGTGCTGGCTGCTGATCGCTTGATGATCGCCCAGGGTAAGTCACCGCATCCTTTTACCAACCCCAACGCCTGTATCAACATGGTGGGCGGCAAGGTTTCCATGCTCACCGGGGCCACCGGGCCGATTCTCTCCACCATTACCGCCTGCGCCACCGGCGTCACGTCGCTGATCATCGGTGCCATGTTGATCAAGCAGGGCCAGGCCGATGTCGCCATCTGCGGGGCCGTGGATTTTGCCCTGGTGGAACCCATCGTAGCCGGCTTTTTCACCATGAACGGCGCTTACAACCCCAAGGCCGGCCAGGAAAACGAACCGCCCAAAAGAGCCAGTCGCCCCTTTTCGGTGGACCGACGTGGTTTTGTAATATCCGAAGGCGCTGCTGCCATCATCATAGCCAGCCGGTCTATCGCCGACCACTACGGGTGGGGCTGCGGGGCGGAACTGGCAGGATGGGCCATGACCTCCGACGCCCACCATTTCGTTGCGCCCCATCTGCCCACCGTCAGCCGCTGCATCGCCCAGAGCCTTCAAAGCGCCGGAATACGCCCCGATCAGATCGATGCCGTTAGCGCCCATGCCGCCTCGACCCGGGCCGGCGATCTGGTGGAATATCAGGCCCTGCGGGAAAATTTTGGCCGAAAACTGCCGCCGGTCACCGCCAACAAATCATTGATCGGCCACGCCATGGGCGCCTCCAGCGCCATCGAAACGGTCATGGCCCTGGAAGGCATGGCCAAGGATATGCTGCCCCCCACCATCAACCACACCCCCGACCCGCAACTCCCCGTCGACTGCGTAGCCGAAGGCGCCCGCCAAGTTGATCAACGCTATGTGCTGAAAAACAGCTTCGGATTCGGTGGTTGCAACGCTTGCATCGTTCTGCGCAAAGCTCTATAATTATACTTTTATCGTAGCTGGTCGTCCGTGCGGCCATGAAGCCGTTGGGCGAAATCGAAATCGATCCCCATTTCGATTTTTGAAAATAGAAAAGATCCTGTTTCAAAACGCTTCAGTTTGCCCATGGTCAAGGATAGCGCCTATTTTAGCCACAGGAATACTCCCCGTATTTCGAGGATTAAAATCCGCACCGGACAAAGATATTGGGCAAAATGGGAAGTTTTGAAATTGGCTCAGAAGCCTCCACGGTTTGGACCAGGAAGAAGCAGCGGCGACAAGCGGCGAATCCGGGAATCGGCTCTCAATGAAACCACCTAAAAACCGGCGCGCGTATGTGGTGGGCTACGAAGTGGCCACAGCCCTGGGCAGCACCTTCGCCAAAACATGGCAAAGGGCTGTCAAGGGAGAATCCGGTTTCCGGCGCATTACGCGCTGCCCGGTGGAGACGCGTAGCGATATTGTGGGCGAAATCCCCGATTGGGACCCCGGCGCGTTGCCCTTTGCCAGCCGCAAGGAGGTCTACAACTGGAACGCCGATTTCGTTCTGCTCACCATGGCGGTCTGCCTGGCGGCGCTTGAAAACGCTGGTTTGGAAATGGACAGCGAAATCGGCCCGCGCACGGCCTGCCTGATCGGCTCGGCCCTGAACGGCACCGATGCCTACCGGGTGGCCATGGACAATTATATCCATCGCGGCCCATTCAAGGTGAGCCCCTACCTGCTGCCCAACCTGTGCGCCAATCTACCCGCCGGCAAGGCCGGTATGCTGGCGGGCTTCACCGGTCCGATTTTCTCCCCCCAGGGAGCTTGCGCCTCGGGTAATCACGCCATAGCCATTGGGGCACGCATGATCCGCGACGGCGACTGCGATTTCGTTCTGGCCGGCGGTGTTGACACCTGCCTGGTGCCGGAAATTGTGCAGGGCTTCGCGAACATGCTGGCCACCATCAGCGTGGGCCCCAACGATCGCGCCTGGAACGACCCCACCCAGGCCTGCCGCCCCTTCTCCATCGATCGCAAGGGAATTGTCTTGGCTGAAGGTTGCGGGGTGGTGGTGTTGGCCGCCGATGAAACGCTGGATCGGTATGGACTGACGCCCAGGGCCGAAGTGGCTGGCGTGGGCTGGACTTCAGATGCCTATCATTTCACACTGCCCAACCCAAAAACCATCATCCGCGCCATCGAACAGGCCATCGAAGACGCCCAGATCACCCCGGCCGACATCAGCTATGTCAACGCCCACGGCACCTCCACCGCCAAGGGCGACAAAACGGAGATCGAGTGTTTGCGGACCATCTTCAATCGCCATCTGAGTAAAATACCTGTATCGTCGAACAAATCCCAGGTCGGCCACACCTTGGGGGCCTCGGCCGCCATCGAGGCGGCACTCTCCATTGAAGCCATGCAGCAGGAGATCGTGCTGCCCACCGTCAACCACATACCAGACCCGGAGCTGGCCGACGTGGATGTGGTACCCAACCAGCCCCGCAACCATCGGCAAGAGTTTCTACTCTCAAACGCCTTCGGATTTGGTGGCACCAACTGCTGCATTGTCTTCAAAGGGGTGTGACGTGAAACCCAAACCGTTTCGTTCCCGACCCATTGAAAACAAAGCAAAACACGTGCGCAACATCTCCGATGGCAAGGTGTGGCATCGCTGCGGGTATCGCGTTTTATACGCCGACACGGACCGCTCCCAGGTGGTCTATCACGCAAACTACCTGCGCTATTTCGAGCAGGGCCGCGCCTCGTTGATGCGCGAGGCCGGATATCCCTACAAAGCGGTGGAGGCATCAGGGTTCGTCTATCCGATTATCGAGATCGGCGTGACCTATCACACCGCCCTGGAATATGACGACGCCGTCTGGATTTACACCCGCCCCGGCACCCTGGAGCGGGTGCGCCTGCAGTTCGACTACGTCATCACCCACGCCCAAACGGGTGATACCGTCTGCACCGGCTTTACGCGCCACTGCGCCACCAACGGCGCCGGGGTGCCGGTGGGCATCGATGCCATGACCCTGAAATTGTGGCATAATTTCCCCAAATGACCTTCCTGGTGCCACGGCAGATGGAGGTGGCATATCCGCTGGACAGCTATCTCAAAGATCACCACATCGACGGGCAACCGGTGCTTCCCGCCGCCGAGGCCCTGCGCTTTATGGCCACTCAGGTGCGCGACCATTATCCTCAAATCGACGCCAGCCGTATGACTGACATCGAATTCGCGCGTCTGTTGCCATTCAAGCCGGAAAAACAACACATCAACCTGGTGATCGATTTCAAGCCTGAACCCACCGGCGCATTGACGACGGATCTGACAACCCTTTTGGTTTCAAAAAAGGCGGGAATTAAACGCCCAATAACCCATGTGAAGGCTACATTCGGAGTCACCCATATCACCCCCAACCACACCCCAGCCCCAGTGCCCGTCCATTCGAAAGCGGAACCATTTTTCGTATCTCCCCAACAACTCTATCGGGAACTGGTACCCCTTGGGCCGGCATTTCAGAACGTTGCCGGTGACATTGCAATCCACCCCGAAACAGCCCGCGCCCTGTTGAAAGCCCCCTCAAGCAACGCACCGCAGGAAAGTGAATCGGCCGCCACCTTTGTGCTGGACGCCGCTTTTCACGTGGCCTGCGCCTGGGGCCAACGTTACCGGGAAATCGTGGCCTATCCGGTGGCCCTGGCCGAACGCGACATTTACAAACCCGTATCTTCCGGAGTGTTCTACCAGGCCATAGTGACGCCGCGGAATCACCATCCGACCGTCTTAAATTTCGATATCGAAATCCGCGATTTGCAGAATGAGCTGTGCGAAACCATCACCGGCCTCAAGATGCGGGTCCTAACCCAAACGGTAAACCTGAGGCCGCCGAAATGGCTGCGGGTGTCACCATGATGATCTTTATCATCATCATGATCATCGCCTATCTGATCGGCTCGCTGAATGTCTCTATCGGCCTCTTTAAACTCACCGGCCGCGAAGACCCGCGCGCTAAATTCAGCCGAAACCCCGGCGCCACCAATGTCTATCGTCTGGCCGGTCCCGGATGGGCGCTGCTGGTATTGCTTCTGGATGTAGCCAAAGCAGTCGCGGCTGCCCTCATCGCACAACATTGGCTGACGCCAGCGCTGGTGCCTTGGGTAGGCGTGGCAGTGATTGTGGGCAACCTATACCCGCTGTTTCACGGATTTAAAGGTGGTAAAGGCGTGGGTCACTACTTGGGCTTCAGTCTGGCTGTGGCACCGGCAGGCACACTAATCGGATTGTTGGCCTACGGTGTGGCTTACCTGATCAAGCAACCGCCCTTTATCCGATCTCTTTCGATGGTGACGATCCTGGCCGTCGTAACCGCCTTGAAGGTTGGATTTCACCGGATGGGAGTGCTGGCAATTGTTACAACAGTCACGCTAATCATCTACGCTCACCGCTCTAATTTTTCCGGTTGGCGTGATTCATGAGTTAGGATAGAAGGTATCCATCACACGAACCAAATCAGCCGAGGAAAAATTTTAACCTCGCTGAGGTCTTCCTGGATCTATCGTGCCTTTAGGTTAGGGCTATACGGGTTGGTGGTTAAGGTAACAATCTATCAAAAAGAGTACGTTAACGATGAAATTAATGGAGTGGCTTTTACAGCCCTTTCATGATCCGGACAAGAAGCAGTCTACACAAGGCGATAGCCTATTAGTGCTGGATGGCGTAAGGGGTTTTGCGGTTTTATTGGTCATGACCAGCCATACATCAGCATTTGGCATGTATGGTCACGGCAGTCTGGGCGTACTGCTTTTTTTCTTTCTAAGCGGGTTTGTTTTAACATTACCTTATAGTGAACATATTAAGCAAATTCGTCACCCCCACCAACATCTTCGATATTTTATTAATCGTGCGCTAAGAATTGTACCGATTTATATTGTAACTGTGGTTACTATTGATCTGATGTTTGGTAATCCTGGTTTTTCAATAGATTGGAGTTGGATTTTTGATAATATTAGCTTTATAAAAGGCTGGAATCATCTATGGAGTGTTGCTGAAGAGGTTCGATTTTACCTTTTATTTCCAGGTTTAATTCTATTTCTATCCTTTGTTCCAGGCAAAACAACCCGGATTATTATCGTCTGCATTTGTGCATACTTTTTTTACTTGCACCGCAATTTTCATAAAATAGATATGATGAACGGTCGATTTGTAAATTTTTATTTTTGGGTGTTTTTGGGTGGTGTCGGTACCTGCTTCGCCTATAAGCGATCTTTAACGGTTGCTTTTTTTAACCATAAATACGTTCGGTTTATCTTAAGTGCCAGTTCAATTTTAATATTGCTGTTTATCTTTTTTAGTTCAAACCAAATGATCAAGACATTTTGGGAGCCAATTCTTCCCTCAATCCCAAAAGGGCTGAAACTTAACGGCTGGAGAATCCCGCACATTTGGTTTTTCCTATTTTTGGTGCTGATGTTTACCGTCACAAGGTACAGTCAATCAGCGCCTGCCCGGTTTCTGAAAATGTATTTTTTCAGACACATTGGCCTTCTTAGTTTCAGCCTATATCTGTTTCATATGCCAATTTTCTTAAAAATGCGTCACTATGGTTTTAAACGAGAAGGTATGTTTGCCATTGTTTTTATAATTACCTATTTTATTGCAACATTGACTTATGTCATAATCGAAAAACCATTCCTCAAATTAAAACATAAATAAAAATGTGCCAAGACATCGATCTACTGCGGTAGCGGAAAATAAAAATTTCTACGGGGTGCTAATGAGAAAAACGATACTTTTTCCCTTGACGATCGTCTCGTTTTTTTTCTTTTGACATACATTGTGTCCGCTCAACCGTTGTTAAAATACACAATGGTAAACGTCAACATCGATACTCAGGGAGATGCTCATCTAATTGAGTTGCCGAATGGAAAAGTTATACTAATTGATGCAGGATATTCGTCTCAAGTATTAAAGTCTCTGGTTCCATTAATACAACAAAAAAAATCAACGGAATTGATCTATTCTTTGTATCGCATGCGCATCGCGATCACTACGAAGGCGCTTTTAACATGTTGGATGCGGGCATCGAAATAAAGCGCCTGCTGGTTCACAGGCCTCGGAAGAATAAATTGGAAAAGTTAAGATTTTCCCGGACAATTTAAGGGTAAGTATCATCCCTTGCCAATTGAGCCTGGGGGGTAAGATTCATTTACTCAGGATGGACTTTAGGTTTTAGGGTTATTCAACCTGAGTGAACGCCATCGTTGTATTTTTATTGGAATTGATCATTTTATCCCCAACGCTTCTATGGTTTCTTGATTGAGCTGATTGGTAACCTCAAGGCCTCTAATTTTTTGGAACTGGCCTATTGCTTTTGCTGTCTTTTTCCCCATGATACCGTCAGTTGGTCCAGCATTTAAGCCAAGGTCATTTAGTCGTTTCTGGGCCTCTATAATTGTTTCTTTGCTGCTAAAAGGAATAGTAGGGTTTTCAAAGGCTGATTTTTTTTCAGGCTCAACCAAGGTTTCCGTTGTCTCTATTGGTTGGTTTTTTAAGTCAATTTTGGTCTCATTCCCATCAAGAGCCGTCTCTATTTTTTTATAAAGCCAATCTTCAAGATTAATTACTATTTTTTTATAAGTTTTGCCCTCATCTTTCCACTCTTCATCTCCACATTTGCCCTGTACATTACTCAGAATTAAAATACGGGAAATATTTTTCCCTGTAGAATCAATTGAAATTGAATAATTATAACGCGATAAACAATCTATAAATCTACCGCCATCTATATAATCAGTTATAATACGCCCGGTCCTTTTTTGTTTTTGTGATGAAATAATTTCAACTCCTTCGGCCAATAAAACATTCTCAACAGTATTCCACATTGTATTAAAGTTAACACCATAATTTTTTTTAGGCTGAAATGATGGGTTGGTTGTTCTTAGATCTTGACTTTCTTTAAAAACACTACAACCGGTGAGAACGCCCACCACACAAGCACAAATCACGAATAATTTTGTTTTCATTTCAGCCTCCTCCTTACAGAGATAACATCAAAAACGTCTATTCGGGCGTTCGGTATGGCTTGGCAGTGCAGGCGGGGGAAAGAGCAGTTGATCCAATTGTCCATCGTCAAGTTTTTCATCGATGGGCCAAGTCATACCAGCATCGCTGAATCGACGCAGGTACTCACCGACGTTACTGCGAGCCACATCGCAGCTGCGGGCAATTTTACAGTTTGTTGAACGACAATTAAATTTGATTCGGTGGCCGCTTTCGTCCGGAACACGCACCCCATGTTCTGACTGTCAGTATCACGTTTCTCGTCAGGATGCTACCGATTTGCTCGATACAAACGTGCTGCAGGACAAGTACGACTGGGACTTCAAAGGATTTTTGGCCATGTTAACATTCGAGCATGGTGGGATCCAAAGTTCCTAAAATTCGCGCCGCCTGATATGTCTGAGTCGCCTGATCATCTTCATGGCGCGTCATTTTTGTGAAAAATAACCTGCTGTTAACGTAACATTCATTGAAGATGAGGATGTAATTCAAAACATCCTCAAACATCCAAACCTTCGAAATTTAAAGCCAACGCCGACCCCATGGCCCAATGCCCCACCTTGCGCTGGTATTTCAACATATAATGAGCCACCTGCGATAAGCGTTGATGATTGCATAATCGACCCGAGATATCTTGTTGAGGCCAATGTTGAATCCGGCCCAAGTTGGCGGCGTACTTGTCAATTTGATGATTTCAAGTCATTTTCTGTGCGTCCGGCCATCTTGACAACGGTGCAGAAGTTTATATTTTACAGGTAGCCTTTGAGTGCAGGAAGAGGATTGGTAACAAACGCTACAAGATATGGGCATGAAAACATATTGTTGCGAACATCTGCCAACCACACCACTTAAAAGCTTGTAGATGCGAGGCCTGATTCATCCCTCCAGAGCGAAATCTTATCAATCTATATCGACTTCGCGCTGGAACATATCACTTTAGCTATTTTTAGGAGATTATCATGGACTATGAAATCACTTTGAAAGCGCACGTGGACTTGTCGAATATCGATCCACAAATTTTGCAAAATGCCACTCTGGAACCTGAAGAAAATCTGGTGATGGTTTACCGGTTCTATAACCCCACGAATTTGAATCCAGGTGGTAATCCGGGATCGTATGCTCCAGGTAAAATCTACGTGGAGACCAAGAACGGGAAAGTGGATGGCCTAAACGGCTTCACCCCACAAAATGGAGGTGTTGGAGAGGGGAGCTGTTATGTGAATAACAACACATTCAACGGTTCATATGACCACATCGGTTTGCATTTCTCGACCCGTAATCATCAATCTGTATCGCCATTTGGCCTACTGGATACCATCCAATTTGAACATAGAGCAGATGCGGGTACAGTTAACAACAACGATCTGCCAACGGATCATAATCCATGGATGCAGAACTTCCAGTTCAATTACCTCGCGTTTAGGGTACTACGCCCAGGCGCTGGGAATGGTATCGACTGGTTTTTCGCACCGACATTTGAAAGCGCATTAAATATCGAGACTCGATAAGCTTTTACACTTCAACGAAAGTAATCAAAGTCCGGCCGCTTCAGCACAGTGTGCTGATCAAAGTTGCCGGACTTTTTAACTACCAACACTGATAATCAAGAGTAGTTAATAGGCATAGAAGTTAAATCCGAAAACACTCCTCCCCATACCGGCTTAACTGTATTCAGGTTAAATTTATTTACCGCAACGCAATTAATTGGAACGTCCATATCATATCTTCAAAAGGACTATCTGCCCGATTTTTTAAACGCAAATTTAAGTCTGGGTTGTGAGGCCAGTATTATTTCGGTTAATACAGATCGATATATCCAGTAATTAAATAGAATTTAAATGTAATTATAGAATGACCTAACTGTAGCACAAAGTGGTATATCTATATGAATTTCCGCATAGAATTTGTGTAATTTTTTTCATACAATTTATGGTATTTTTTTCCTTGTTGCGTCGTTTCTCGTGGTGATTCCCACCCCCCAAACATGGACTCAATCCTTGAAAATGAAAATCGCACAAAACAGCAAAAACCGATAATTAGGTGCCGCGGCAAAAAGGCCGTCAGATTGATACAATTCTGGCTTTACATTGTTCAACAAGTAATTGCGCGGAATGTGCCAAAATAACGAACTTCGGACAAACTGGCGGTCGATTTCGGTGCCAGCGGCCTGTGGCAGTACGACGGTTCCGGCTGGACCAGAATAACTACGGGCAATGCAGACAACAGCGGTAATACCATGACGGACTGGTAAGCTGACCTCCCATCATCCCCCTTACAACCCCGGACCGGGCGTTACACGCCGGCCCGGGGTCTCGTTTTGAACGTATCTGCTGCACAGCATTGTTGCAAAATTGGGAAATTTCAGGCGAGAATATTGATGCCCCTGGGTTACGATAGTCTCAATTCATCAGCCTCACCCTGATCTTTAATGTATAAGGTACTGAACTGACTCTCTATTTAACCCAAACCGGCGAATCCGGAACCAAATCCCGCGCAACATGCTCACGGCCTTTTCAGCATATTCTTGGCAATGCTGATCTCGATATAGGAGGCGCCGCATTCGGCGCCGAAATGGCCGGCCAGGACCGTGATCAGGCTCTCTTCCGAAAAATAGCCTTCGGCCACCAGCCGTGTCAGGGCCGTGTGCAAAAATTGATGGGACGTCAGGTCCTGCCGAATATAATGGGCCACCACACCATAGGAGAGCGCCAGTTGTCGTAATATATGCTTGCTGTAACACTGGGCGAAAATGGAATTCTTGCCGCGATAGGACGACAGGCTGAGGATCGTCTTGCCCGTTATGGTGTCGGCCACCAGCGCCTCGGTGTGCAGGCGCATGGAGGCTTTAACGGCCGCCTTGGCCAAGTAGCTGGTGACGGTGTTGTCCTGCTCGTAGGGGATATCGTTGAAGGTATTGTGGCCCGCCTCAATTTCCAAAGCCACGCGGGTCATCACCTGCACTGCTTCCAACGGATATTGCCCGTTGGCGGTTTCGGCCGAGAGCATGATGGCATCGGTACCCTCTAGACAGGCGTTACCCACATCGGATATTTCGGCGCGGGTCGGCCGGGGTGATGTGATCATCGACTGCAGCATCTGGGTGGCAATGATTACCGGCTTACGCCGTTCGATGCATTTTTGGACCAGTCGTTTCTGAATCAGGGGAATGCGTTCGGCTGGAATCTCGACGGCCAAGTCGCCGCGCGCGATCATCGCACCATAGGCATGGTCCAGGATTTCGTCTATGTTGTCGACACCCTCCTGATTTTCAATCTTCGCGATGATCTTGACGGTGCTCTTCTTTTCATCCAGGATCTTCTGGATTGCCAGCACATCTTCCTTGTTGCGCACGAAAGAATGCGCGATGAAATCGAGGTCGTTGTCCGCGGCAAAACGCACGAAATCCTCGTCCTTGGCGGTGAGCGACGGCAGCCTGATGGAAACGGACGGAATATTGACCCCTTTGTGGCCTCTGATCTGGCCATCGTTACAAACCCTGCATCTCAGTCCGGTGGTGTCCTTATCAATGACCAACAGTTCCACTTCGCCATCGTCGATCAGGAGCCGATCATTGACCGCAAGATCGTTGACCAAACCGTTGTAGGTCAAACAGACGCATTCGCGGCAGGACATCTCGCCTTTGGCGCCCCGGACGCGAATGATATCGCCGGTTTTTACACCGATTTCTTCGCAGGTAGGTGTGGTGCGGATCTCGGGGCCTTTGGTGTCCACCAGTATGGCAATTCGATCCGATACCGCGCGCACATTCTTGATAACCGCCAGTGCCTCGTCGGGGCTCTGGTGTGCGCTGTTTAAGCGAACCACATCCATGCCGGCCTGATGGAGCGCCTTCAGAAATTCCGGTGCGCAATGAGTGTTGGAAATAGTGGCGATAATTTTAGTCTTCTTTATGCGTCGTGGTATTAATGTATTCATTGTGGTCATAGGGGTTGCTTGGTTTACCTGATAAGTTGCCTTGCCTTTAAACCTGTTGATCATCAAACAACGCCGGTTGTTCAACGATGCGCATTTATTATTGGTCGCCCGCCAACCCGATCTCGTCGGCCACCTCGCGCATGCCCATGATGGTGTCGGTGATGAGCTCTGAGAGTTCCACATCAAGCATGCGGGCGCCCTTCTCGATCACCTCCCGGTCGACCCCGGCGGCAAAGCGCAGGTTCTTCCACTTCTTTTTGACCGACTTGGCCTTCATGTCCATCACGCTTTTGGAGGGACGCACCAGGGCCGCAGCGGTGACCAGGCCGGTGAGCTCATCGATGGCATAGAGCACTTTTTCCATATCCGACTGCGGCTCGACATCGGTGGAGAAACCCCAACCGTGGCTAATAATCGCCCGAATGTAACTCTCAGGCCAGCTGTTTTCCCGCAGGATCTCTTCGGTCTTTTGGCAGTGCTGTTCGGGGAACTTTTCGTAATCCAGATCGTGAACCAGCCCGATGAGGCCCCACTCTTCCTCATTAGCGCCATGCTTGCGAGCCATGTAGCGCATCACCCCCTCCACGGCCAGGGCGTGCTTGATCAACCCCGGATTCTGGTTGTAGGTGGTCAACAGCTCGAATGCCTCCTGCCGGGTGGGTGTGGTTTCCGCCATGAGTTTTGGGCCTCCTGTCCGCGAAGGTTCTGGGTTCAAGGTTTCCGGATTAACGGTTCAGGGCTTTGAGGGTTTAATAGCTACATTTTCCGCATCTGGTCCAGCTCGTGCTTCAGTTCGGTGATCTCCTGCTCGCGGCCCAGTTCTCGCAGCTTGCGCTGTAGCTCCTCGAGCTGCTTTTCCAGCTCAGGCAACACCTCGCGTTGAATGGTCTCCTGGGCGGATTTGGCCGACTCTTGGAATACCTGCGCCAAGGCTTCCAGGTCCTTTTTCAACTGTTGCACGGCGTCACTTTCAGGTGTTTTTTCAATATCCTCCATAAACTCCTTGAACTGATTGATCATCTCCTGTGCACCGGCCTCGAGGCTCTCTTGGAATCGGTGCAGCATTTCCAGTGATTTGTCGGAACCTTCCACCACCGCCCCATCGCTTAGCGGCGTGCCTGACCGGCTGGAACGCACCAGCAGGATCGCTTTGTGGTCTGCCTTCTCCGGATCCACATCGATATAAAAGCGCGTGCTGTCGGTGAGATCCTTGGCGGATTCCGGTTTGATGGCCACCTTGACTTGCGCGCCTTTACCGTCAGTGGCTGCATCAGTGACCACACCGACCACCTCATTTTGCTCGAGTACACGATCACCACTGACGATGCCGGGGTCGTCGGGGTAATTCACGGTGATTTTTAATCCGCCGTTGTCACAGGCCTGCCCTATCAATGCCACTGCCACACAGATCACAAGCGTCGTCAGTCGTCGCATACATCCTCCGTTTCAGTATTAAAGCTTCTCTAAAGCAGCCACGGTAATACGGTATTATAAATTCACGGCACAAAGCGCCGTCAACCCAGGCGGCACGGCCTGTAGACCTATCCCTACATCTTGCTTCCATGGGTACAGGTGTACTATCATGCCGCCACTCAATCAACGGTTTGACGTTTAAACGTTCCCCAAAATCAGTCAGCTATTTTTTTAACGATCTTTTTGCATCTCAACAACGCTTTGTGATACGTTCCCGTCATATCTTGAAATTGACAGGGAGTTTTAGATGAAGCTGACCGATATCGCACCGCTTGAAACCTGGGAAGCCTTTGAGCGAGAGATTGTCGAGCGTAGTGGGCTCGACGCCAATGTTTTTGGTACCGATGGGGTTCGCATTTCGAAATTCAAACAGTGGGCCAACCGGCTCTGCCCGGCTATCAAATCCACCGACCGCGGTCAGAGCTATATTTGCGCCGTGGCCCACATGAACCTTGCCACCATGGCCCGTAAAACCGCCCAACCGGTGATCGAGGAGTGCGACGCGGGCTTGCTCAAATTGGTGGTGCCCATTTTCAAGGATGGGGAGTTTGTGGGCGCCGTGGGGGCCTGCGGCGCACTGCTAGACGACGGCGAGGTGGACGAATTCATGATCAATCGCACCACCGAGATCGCCAGCGAACGCATCGTTGAGCTTTCCGAGGGCATGCCTTCCATATCGACGGAAAAGGCCGAAGCGCTCTGTGAATATATCAATCAGCGATTGGCGGAACTGATCACGAACGCTTAACCCGTCAACCCCACTGAAATCCATGTCGTAATCAATAAAAAAGAGGAGTCCTCTATAATTTCCAACCCGTACAGCTTAAGTATTGAGAGGTTGCAGCCAATTAGCTTATCCGGGGCCTGAGATTCATAGTTTA
The DNA here is from genome assembly GCA_963783425.1 of uncultured delta proteobacterium. GTDB lineage: Bacteria > Desulfobacterota > Desulfobacteria > Desulfobacterales > QNYZ01 > CAWANO01. The sequence goes on along the minus strand of CAWANO010000001.1, from coordinate 474,979 downwards.
AACGATAACGATAACCAGTCCATTGCGCTTCACTGATAACGGCATGACTGCTGAAGAGCCTCAAAAACCGGCAGCATCAATGTTCTACCCGGTATCTTTTATATTTTCTATGAGTTAGAAACTGGCCTCTACACCACCCCCTGATCCATCATGGCGTTGACCACCTTAACGAATCCGGCAATATTGGCGCCCATCTGGTAATTTCCTGGATGGCCGTAGTCTTCGGCAGCTTCCAGGCAAGCTTGATGAATGCTGCGCATGATTGTCTTCAAACGCCCGTCCACCTCTTTTCTGGGCCAGGAAATGCGCATGGAGTTTTGAGCCATCTCAAGGCCCGAAACCGCCACTCCGCCGGCATTGGCGGCCTTGCCCGGGGCGTACATCATTTTGCGGTCCAAAAAAATGTCGATGGCCTCGGGCGTGCTGGGCATGTTGGCCCCTTCGACCACCATGTAGACCCCGTTGCCGGCCATGTGCTGCGCATCTTTACCATTGATTTCGTTCTGGGTGGCACATGGAAACGCACAATCGGCTTTGTGGTTCCAGAGCGGATTATAGCCCAGGGTGTCGTCCACGGGCGTGTAGACGGCTCTGGTATACTTTTCGGCATACTCCTCGATGCGTCCGCGGCGCACATTTTTGAGGCGCATCACGTAGTCCAGTTTGTCGGCATCGATGCCCTCTTCGTCATAAACATAGCCCGAGGAGTCTGACAGGGTCACCACCCTGGCCCCCATCTCAATCAACTTTTCGGTGGCGAACTGGGCCACATTTCCGCTACCCGAAACCAGACAGGTTTTGCCCTCGAGACCGTCCTGGCGGGTCTTGAACATCTCGGCCGCGAAGTAGACCGCGCCATAGCCGGTGGCTTCCGGCCGAATCAGGCTGCCACCCCAGCCCAGACTTTTGCCGGTCAGCACACCGGTAAACTCGTTGCGCAATTTCTTGTACATGCCGAACAGATAGCCGATCTCGCGCGCGCCCACACCGATATCGCCGGCGGGCACGTCGGTATTGGGGCCGATATGACGCGACAGTTCGGCCATGAAGTTCTGGCAAAAGCGCATCACCTCGTTGTCGGACTTACCTTTGGGATCGAAGTCGGATCCCCCCTTACCGCCGCCCATGGAGAGCGTGGTCAGGGCGTTCTTGAAGACCTGCTCGAAGGCCAGAAACTTTAAAATACTCAGGGTGACCGAGGGGTGAAAGCGCAAACCGCCCTTGTAAGGGCCGATGGCGCTGTTCATCTCGATACGATAGCCGCGGTTGACATGCACCTGTCCCTGATCATCCACCCAGGGCACCCGGAACATGATCACCCGTTCCGGTTCGACGATGCGTTCAAGAATGGCGCTTTTGCGATAATCGGGGTAACGCTCCAGCACCGGCCGTACCGATTCCAGCACCTCCACCACCGCCTGATGAAACTCTTTTTCTCCTGGATCGCGAGACTTGATGTACGTTTCGATGTTTTCCATCATAACCCCCCTGTTTTTGATTATATGCTTGTTCACCATTAACGCCAAATCCCGTTGGCCCCAAAGTAAACTCTTGGCGAGTAGGATTGTGCATGCGGCAGGCCGAGTACGAGCCCCCTTGCATTAAACCATTTTTGCCATGCGCTCGGCAATCTTTTCAAAGGCCTGCGTGACCAATGAGTCCGGATATTTTTCCTGATAGGATACGCCAGCATCACCGCATGCCACCAGGTTGGGGTCCATGGGGATGCGACCCAGAAAGGGCAAATTGAAGCGTTGGGCCAGTTTTTCTCCACCACCACTGCCGAACAGGTCGATCGGCTGGTTGCAGTGCGGGCAGATCAGTCCGCTCATATTCTCAATCAACCCGAATACTTCCATCTTGACGGTTTTGCAGAAGTTGATCGATTTGCGCACATCGGCCAGAGAGACCTCCTGGGGCGTGGTCACGATGACGGCCTTGGCCTCAGGGATGGTTTGCGCCACGGTCAGAGGTTCGTCTCCGGTGCCCGGAGGTGCGTCAATCACCAGAAAATCCAGCGCACCCCACTCTACGTGGCTGATGAACTGCTGGATAGCAGAGTATTTGATGGGGCCGCGCCAGATGATGGCGCTGTCTTTCTCCTGGGTGAGCGACTCTACCGACACGGCGCCCAGGTTGTCCGAATATTGCATGGGCTTGAGCTTGTTGACCTCGTTCATTTCCAGCAGACCTTGCATGCCCAGCATGCGGGGCACGTCTGGCCCGTGCAAGTCCACATCCATGATGCCCACTTTGTGGCCTTTGCGGGCCAGAGCGATGGCCAGGTTGACCGATGTGCTGGTTTTGCCCACACCGCCCTTACCGCTCATCACCATGAACTTGTTTTTAATCTTGTCGAGCGACGCCCTGACCGCCTGATCGCGCTCGGCGTGGGGGTCGGCTTTTTTTTGCGCAGCGTTAACGCTATCGTGAATTTGGGCCATTTCCAGTTCCTTCTTCTTAAGGCTAAACAATGATGGGTTTGCTATATTTATCGGCCAAATCGGCCGGATATCCACTTCGATCCAAACGCATGGCCTCGGGCAGACAGGCGGCGATGTCACCGGCCACCATTCCGTCCTGACCCAATTTTCGGGCGGCCAGATCACCGGCCACCCCGTGAATAAAAACCGCTTTGCAAACAGCGGCCTCAATTTCCAATCCCAGTGCGTGCATGGCGGCAATGGTGCCGGTCAGAACGTCGCCTGAGCCGGCGGTGGCCATGCCGCAGTTGCCGCTCATATTGACGTATACGCGGCCGTCGGCGTGGCCGATGAGCGTGTGGGCACCCTTAAGCACCACGGTGGCCTTCACCGATTGCGCGAAATCCTGTAAAATGGTGATTTTTTCGCTTTCGACGCGACTTTTGGGCTGGGCGGTCAGGCGCGCCATTTCACCCACATGTGGTGTCAGCACTGTCGACACCTGGCGTTGCCTGAGCAGATCAAGATTTTGGGCCACGGCGCTCAAGCCGTCGCCGTCAATGAGCAGCGGCTTGTCGATTTCAACACACAGCTCCTGAACCAGCTGCACGGTCTCCGGTTGCAGTGAAAGCCCCGGGCCAATGACAACCATATCCACTTCCCGGGTTTTTTCCAGCAATACTTTTTTGTTGGCCAGGGCCAGGCTGTGATCCACCGTGGCCTGCATAGGCATGTAGACGATTTCAGGTCCCATGGCGGCCAGGTGCGGCACCATCGCCGCCGGACAGGCCAGGCGGCTATATCCGCCGCCGGCTCTGAGAAAGGCGTAGGCCGACAGGTGCGGCGCGCCGTAGTAGCTGGCCGCACCGGCAATGCATAGCAGGTCGCCGAAACCCTGTTTATGTCCAGCCGGATCGCGCGGCGGCAGTGCCGCGGGCCGGTTCAGTGCAACCTTGAAGTCGTCTTTGGTGTAGATCCCGGGTGGAAAGGAAATGTGGCTAACGTAAAGATCGCCCCCCTGCTCCGCGCCGGGATAAAGCAGGTTGCCGTACTTGGGCAGGCCGAAAGTCACCGTTGCGTCTGCCCGGATCGCGGTGCCCATAATTGCCCCGCTGTCGCCGTTGACCCCCGAGGGAATATCCAGGCTGAGCACCGGGCAACCGCTGCGATTGATGAGATCGATGGCCTCGGCGTAACGCCCTTCGACCTTGCGCCCCAGACCGGTACCGAAAATCGCGTCAACGACAGCGTCGCAACTGCTAAGAGCCGCTTCCAGATCGGTCGCCTTTTCGAGACGTTGCACCGTGATGGGCAGCCGCTCGACGATGCGCCAGTTCAAGGCGGCCGCACCCTGGTAACGTTGTGGGTCTCCCAAAACATACACCTCGGCCACGCCCAATTCAGCGTGAATCTTGCGTGCCAACACCAGCCCGTCGCCGCCGTTGTTGCCGGCCCCACACACGATGACAATCCGCCGGCCGGCCACGCCGAACCGCTCTCTCAGGACAGCGAACGCCGAACCGCCGGCATTTTCCATTAGCAATTCATCGGCAATACCGTAGGCGTTGATCGCTTCCCGGTCCAGCGCCCTCATTTCAGAAACGCTGCTGATCTTCATCGATAACCTTTCGTCCCATTTCTCAGGGCAGCTTGCCGTTTTCGATGTGCGGCTTGATATCGAACACCGGCGTCCCATCAAACATATCCAAACCGCTTACACTAAGCACATTTTCACGAACGTCGAGCACTTCCAGAACCGACAGGCCGATGGGATTGGGCCGGCGGGGCGAGCAGATGCTGAAGACACCGCGCGGTCGCCGCCGCCCGGGCGGGGTCTGGAAGAGCAGGCTTTTGTCAAAGGGAGCACTTTTGTGAAAACCGAACAGCACCACAATGCGGTCGCCGCGACGGATGTCGGCCAAACCGGGTTGATAAGCCTTGTCGACCACAACCTCACCGGTCACATCCGACCGGCTCCAGTGACGCGGCATCTCCTTGGCCGTCGTGCGCACATAGCCGATGGGTTTGAGTTCAATAGGTTGCATGATCTGCGCTAAAGTTTACACCAAGTGGGATAAAAATCAATGGACGACGGCGGGGATTTGTCGTTCGCGATGAGAAAAACGCCCAAACAGGCCGAAACGTTAACGCGCTTCGGGCAAGCGTTGTTTGCCTTTTTGAAAGGTACGCACCCGATCGGACAACATCTTGGCGCAGGTTTGACAGTAGCGATGCGGTTCTTTGACGTGGGGGTGGTCGGCGATGCGCTCCTGCAACTTGGTTAAAAAACGGTGCGTGGCGAACATACGACCGCACCCCTCACAACGCTCCAGAGGGTGAATCCCGATCACCTCGTCGCGAATCGAGATGGTACGAACGTTATCTTTGTCTTCAAGGCGAATCGCTTCGGTGCGGCAGATGTTGACGCATGTGCCGCAGCCGATGCAGGCGCCTTGGACGGGCACCACGTAATTGACACCATTGCGCTTGACCATTTTAAGGGCGCCGGCGCCGACGATCTCTTTGCAGACACGCACGCAGAGTCGGCAACGGATGCAGCCATCGGGTACCGGACCCAAATCGATCTGAAATAATTGTGCCAGCTCGCGTATGGCCACAGACTGCGGGGCCATTTTCAACAGATCCTCGAAGGCTTTGCGACGTGCCGTTTCCACCAACTCGCCCTGGGTGCGCACCATCAAGCCCGGACGAACCTTGAGAATGCAGGCCAGCATCGTCACCGGCCGGCCTGTCGAACGACCCGCCATCTCCACGACGCACAACTTGCAGGATCCCGATGGCTTCAAGGCCGGATGGTAGCAGAGCGTCGGGATGCGGATGCCGTTTGCCTTGAGCACCTCAAGCACGGTCTGCCCGGCCTGGGCCTCGTAAGCGTGGTCATCGATGGTGACGGTTATAGTGCCCATGCGGCCTCAATCCTCCCTGGCGTCCTGGAGATCACTGATGTATTCCTGCAGGTAGTGCAGATCGGCTTCCAGCGCCTGCACCTGATGCTCGACCAGGTCACTGATGGTAAGCATTCCCACCACCTGCTCATCCTTGACGACCGGCAGATGCCGGATGTCGGCCTTAATCATCATGGCCATGGCCATGCGGATCTCTTCGCCGGCCTCAGCCACAATCAACTGGCGAGTCATGGCATCGCAGAGACGGATGGCGCTGAAGGGTTGCTCGGGGTATTTCAGATGGCAACGCAACACATCCCTTTCAGCGAACAAGCCCACCGGTTGTCCACCGTGGGTGACGATAAGAGCGCTGCTCTGCTGGGTGGTCATTTCATTGATAGCCCGCTCAACGCTTTCGGTGTCGGCAATGGTGGCGACGCCACGGCCCTTTTCGGACAACAACTGTTCCACATTCATTGGCTGAACCTCAATCCTCGAGCAGACGAAGACAATCTTGGGGAAAGCGGTGGGTCCCTTTCCCTTCGAGGCTCACTTCAACCAACGCATCAGGATCGTTGATGGAACTGTCCGGATCGGTGATGATGCCATGCAGGCCGACGAAGGCGTCCATAAAACTCTCCCACCCCTCGTCCTTCGATTTTCGGTAAATTTCGACGTGCTGACCCCTTCGGAACATGGCTGGCTTCTCCTTAAAAATGGGGGTGCGGAATGTTGCTACTGGCCCCAGTCAGGCGGGCGCAACGGTCACATTTGACATGCCCGGCGATCACCTCCCCCACAGGGTTGATCTTTTGGCGTACAAAATCGATATATTTTGCCGGACCGATCACTGCCCCACACGATTCACAGTATAGCAGTTTCTGGCGGTTGAGGATGGTACCGCAAATGGATAACACCCTTTCGCCATCCCGATCCTCGATGGTCATGGCGTCGTTCGGGCAGTTGGCGGCGCAGGCGCCGCAGGCGATGCAGCGCTCCTCGGTCTGCCGGTAATCCGTGGCCACGGGGTGATCGAAATCGAGGTAGCCCAATTTGAGAGCGTTGAGCTTCATCTTGTCCCGGCAGACCGCCACACAGTCCCCGCAGCGGCGGCAGATGTCGCACCGCAGACAGCGTCGGGCCTCTTCACGAACGGCGTTTTCGGGGTAGCCCAGCTCCACCTGCTGAAAGGTGGTACGCCTGCGGTCGATGTTGAGCAGCGGCATCTCGGGCCGTTTAAGCACCATTTTGGTAGAAGCTGGCACCTCGATACAATCCAGCCGTGCCCGGCGCACCGGCACCGGCGGCATCACCGGTTGGGGAATGCCCGACAGATAACGGTCGATAGCTTCGGCCGCGCGCTTGCCGGCGCCGATGGCTTCGACCACGGTGGCCGGTCCGGTCACCGCATCACCGCCCGCAAAAACACCGGGCAGATTGGTCTCCATGCAGGACATGTTGACGTCGATGGTGCCGCGACGGGTCCACTGCAGCCCGTCCATCGCCTCCAGACAGCCGTGATCCACCCGCTGGCCGATGGCGCAGACCACGGCATCGGCCTCCAGTAAATGTTCGCTGCCTTCCACCGGCACCGGGCGCATGCGCTTGCTTCCCTCGACCGCTTCCATACGTGCACGCAAGCATTTGAGCCCAAAAACATGATCGCCCTCGCCGACCACCTCAACAGGAACTGAAAGAAACTCCAGGTGTACGCCCTCCTCCTCGGCCTGCTCGATCTCCTCTTCGTCGGCGGGCATCTCCTTGCGGGTGCGCCGATAGGCAATGGATACCGCCTCGGCCCCCAGGCGCAGGCTGGTACGGGCGGCATCGATAGCCACGTTGCCGCCACCGATCACCACCACCTTCTTTCCGGGCGCATGGCGATCACCCAGGGCCACGTTGCGCAGCAGATCGATGGCGTCAATCACCCGGGCAAAATCGGATTCACCGGGAATGCCCAGTTTAAAAGATGTGTGGGCGCCGATGGCGAAAAAGAAGGCCTTAAACCCTTCATTACGCAGCGCGTCTAAATCCACGTCCAGCCCGAAGCGGGTGTTGTACTGGAATTCGACCCCCAGATCCTCGAGCATGGCCACTTCACGGTCGATCACCTCCCGGGGCAGCCGATAACGGGGAATACCCACCATGATCATGCCCCCGGCCACGGGCAGCGCTTCGATGACTTTGACCCGGTACCCGTCCAGGGCCAGATAGTAAGCGGCGGTCATGCCGCCCGGCCCCGCACCGACAACGCACACCTTCTTGTCCTTGTCGGGCGCCTTGGGCGGGTTGACGTAACGCCTCTCCGACAAGGCCCGCTCGGCGGCAAAGGCTTTCAGGAACTTGATCGATATGGGGGTGTCGATCCTGCCCCGTACGCACATGAACTCGCAGGGTCGCGTGCACACCAGGCCGCACACCCAGGGAAAGGGGTTGTCCTTGCGGATGATCTCGATGGCCTCGGCATCACGGCCCATGCCTATCAGGGTGACGTAGGTGGGTACGTCGATGCCCGCCGGACAGGCGGTTTGGCAGGGCGCGGGGGCCAGTTTGATGCAGGCACCACTCAAACAGTTACCGGTTTCCACATGACTGACGAAAACTTCCCGCTGCTCACGAAGCGCGTCTTTCACCAACTGCCCGGCGGCGCGGCTGGGCTCGTCCATCCCCTCCGCCTTCAATTCGTCGGCCAGGGCTTCCATGGCCTCGATGTGGTCGCTGCCCGCGCGCCCCCAGGCGGTATCTTTCAGAAGGTCGAGAATCTCTTCAGCCAATCGGCGGGCTCGGGGATGGGTCAACTCGTTGGCCGTGAGCACGGATTCGATTTTGACAATCGTCTCATTTACCGGACAAACATTCACGGGCATGGTTTACCTCACTGGCCAAAATTACCCTGATGGAGCCGCAAACCGCCATCGAGGGACAAACACGCATATGATCGATAACACCGCCAAAACCGCCTCTAAACCGCGCCTGTCACCCCAGGCTGGTTACGCTGCGGGCATGGCGCTCACGCCGGATCTGGGTCATATCCTCCACCTTGCCAAAATCCAGGCAGTGGGTGGTACAAATGGTTACACAGGCCGGCCGCAATCCGGCGTCGATGCGATCCATGCAATAGTCGCATTTGGTCACTTTGCCCGTCTCCGGGTTCCATTGGGGCGCACCCCAGGGACAGGCCGAGATACAGGTTTTGCAACCCACGCACAGCTCGGGGTTGACAAAGACGATGCCGTCCTTGGGACGTTGCTGCATGGCGCCCGTAGGACAGGCGGCCACGCACCAGGGGTTTTCACAATGAAAACAGGGCATAAAAACGTAAGCGGCACGTGGCACGCTGCCGACCATCTTGGGTCCCACTTCGATGATCTGGCAGGGCTTAGGGCCCACCGGCAGGTCCTTGTTGCTCTTGCACTGGATTTCACAGGCGTGGCAGCCGATGCATTTTTTAGTGTCCTGAAATAGATAATATTTACTCATTTTTTCAATTCCTTAAAGCCTATGGTGTTCAGCACAAGATTAACCAGCCGCGACCGTTACGAAAGTGTCGTGATAGGCGGGGCTGCCACCGATTTTATCGTACAAATTCTCCTGCAGGTCGCTGTCCAGCACACCGCGATTGTATGCGCGGCTGGCCTTTTTACCCTTCTGCCCGAAACCGTGCAGCATAAAGACCGTCTCGGGATGGATCAGGTCGGTAACCTTGGCTTTGAGCTGGCCGGCGCCCACGCGTGATTGAACAGTCACGCTGTCGCCATTATTGATGCCCAGATCGGCGGCCTTGGTGCTGTTGATCCAGAGCACATTTTCCGGGCAGATCTCGTTAAGATAGGGGTTGTTCTGAGTAGAGACGTGGGTGTGCAGGGCGTTACGGCCGACCACCAGTCTGAATTGACCTTCCGGCGGTGACGCCATGGTTTCATAGGCCGGCAGGGATTCGAATCCGGCGTTTTCCAACAGAGAGGACTTGAATTCGATTTTTCCCGATGGCGTTTTGAACTTGAGCCCCTCCTTGCGGTCCCAAAAAATGGGATCCTTGGCGTAGGCCACAAAGCCCTTGGCATCAAAGTCTTCCAGGCTGAACCCGGTACCCTCGAGTTGCCAGCGCACCAGCTCTTCCATGTTCTGGTAGGGAAAATAGTCGCCGATTCCCAGTCGTTCGCCGATCTGTTTCAATATCATGGCCCCTTCCCGCGTGTCGTAGCGCGGGTCGACCGCTTGGCGCCTTAAGAACATCTGCGGCTTCAAACCGTTGGCCTGCTGAATGCAATCGGTCCTTTCCAGGTAGATCGATTCGGGCAGGATCACGTCGGCGTACCAGGCGATATTGCTGTAGTTGATGTCGATGGCCACGATTAGATCTAGCTTCTTCAACGCTTCTATGGTCTGATTGGCGTCGGCGATGGAACCGATGGGGTCGAAACGAAAGGCGATCAGGGCCTTAATGGGGTACGGGTCTTCGTTGAGGATGGCGTAGGGCAAAATCTGGCCCACTCCATGGTTGGGATCGGGCAACGGAAAGTCCGGCGTACCCACCTTGTCAAAACGCGGCACATCGATTTCGGGAAATTTCTGTTCGGTGAGCTTGCGGGCCGCTTTGGCCCCCACATCGCCCGGCCCTTTTTTAAAGAAAAAGCCCCCCGGCGCTTCGATACTGCCCATCAGCGCGTTGAGCATCATGATCGAACGGCGCAGGTAGATCTCATTGGTGTGGTTGGCGCCACGATAACCAAAGTGGAATATTACCGATGGTTTATCCTTGCTGATCTGGCGCGCCAGGTCAACGATTTCCGTCGCGCCGATACCAGTCTCCGCTTCGGCCCATTCAGGGGTGTAGTCGCTGACGAAGTCCCTGAGCTCCGCAAACCCCTCCACCCAACGCTCCACATAGGCGGCGTCGTAAAGATTCTCCTTGATGATGACGTGCATCAAGGCGTAATTGAGCGCCAGGTCGGTACCGGGCCGGATCATCCAATAGCGATGAGCCTTGGTGGCGGTGATGCTGACGCGTGGGTCGATGTAGGTCAGGTGGGCACCGTTTTCCAGCGCCTGCATGAGGTTGTTGACCTCTTTGACCGAAATGGCCTCGAAAATATTGCGCCCGTAGAGCACAATATGCTTGGCCTTGTTATACTGCATGCTCATTTGGGCGTCGGTGTACCCGAAAAGGCTGCGGCAGGCCGTGTTGACCGACCCCTTGCACAGCGCATCGTGGGTGAAATGGTTGGGCGACTTTATGGCCTTTAAAAAGGTCTTGCTCACGTGCGTGGCCAACTGGGTTCTTTCGCCCAGAACCACGCTGTGACCGCCGTGCGTGTCGATGATGCCTTTGAGTTTGTCGGCTACGTAATCCAGGGCTTCGTCCCAGCTGGCTTTGCGCCACTTTCCCTCACCACGCTCACCCTCGCGTATCATAGGCGCCTGCACGCGCTGATCGTCGTTGAGCATTGAGATCCCGGCCGCCCCTCGCGGGCACAAACTGCCTTCCATACCGGCCACAAGGGGGTTGCCCTCGATCCACTTGACCTGCCCGTCTTTCACCAGAACTTTTATTGGACAGCGCACCGAACACATAAAACATAAGCTGTAAACGACTTTTTCCATCTCTCCTCCAGTGCTACACCTGTATCGGTTTGATGTTCATATTTAGGCACCCGGCGCACCATCCCGCCCAACACCGCCAAGTGGCAATTCTACTTTTCCAGCAATTTACGTTCCAATATTTCAGTTTTTTTCATCACAGTGGGTACTGAACGCTAACACCCTGTAAATACGATTATTACGGATTTCTGTTAACCTATGGCCATGGTTGTCGCCAGGTTCAGGCGACATTACAGCGCCCCCCATCAAGGCCAATACAGCCCATGGTCGCCATAATTTTGTTGCAGCATGCAAATTATTTATATCATCTGGCTATCCGCCAAATCGGTTTGCGGGCGGTGTCGATATCACCGAATCGGTGACAGAGCCACTGTGGCGACCGCCCCTACGGACCCTCCATTTCACTGATATTACAGTAATTTGCGCTTTTTTATCAACTTTTTTAATTTCGTTTCACAACCACAAATCAGGATGCCAGGGAGTTTATCGGGTTCGATCACAAAGTTCAAAATCTGGCATGCGCCTTGCTTGATAAGTGCAACAGTTGGCAAATTTCGATCAGGTCCCTGGCGATGTTACACCAGCGCCAAGGCGCAACAAGTTATCGTATCAGATTGTAACAGCAACTCAAATCAATGGAGGAAAAGAATGACGTCGAAACACGCGTGGTGGGCAACCGCCCTGTTGATGATTCTCTCCGTGGCCGCATTGGCATTGGCACAGACCGATACGGCCGGCTACATCACCGCGGCCATGCCGGACGAAGTGAAGGCTGTCATCGAAGAGAGCCTTGCCGATGAGACCGTGGCGGAATCTACCAAGAATGTCATTAAACCGGGCGATCCCGAAGGATTCATGGGGATCCCCAGCGCCCCCAAACCAAACCTTATCGTCGGTCTCTTGTGGGCCATTTGGGTGGGCTGGATCTTCTCGACGGTGGGTGCTTTCGGCGGCATCATGGCCGGTGTGGGGCACATCACCATCTTCGGCCTCGGTGATTACGCCAAAAGTTTTGGTAAAGCCAACCCCATGAACAAACTGGTAACCGACTCCATCCGCGTGTCAAACCAGTGGCTGGTCGGCTTGAGCGCCCTCATTTCCAGCACCAACTATTACAAAATGGGCCGCCTGGTGGCGCCGCTGGGCATGTGTCTGGCCATCGGCGGTGTGGGCGGATCGTGGCTGATTCCCGACCTGACGGCCGGCAAGGTGAACCTCAAGGCCTACATCGGATATTTCGGCTTGATCGTGCTGCTTTTGGGCTTTATGCTGCTGCGCGAGACCACCTCCGCCGGTCAGGCCAAAAAGAAAAAAGCCAAGGCGGCCGCGGCGGCCTTTGAAAAAAAGGTCAAAGAGGGCAGTGCCACGGATGAAGGCGTCAAAGTAATTCAGGGTAGCTGGGCCATTATGTTCCTGGCCCTGGCCCTGGTGGTTGCCAGCGCCCTGTGGGCCAACCTCGCCAGTGGCGGAAAGATCGTGGCCTATCTGCTGGCCGTCGCCGGCTGGATTGTGACCTTCTTTGTGGGCAACGTCAAATTCACCTTTTACGGCGTCGATTTCGATTTTAAAGCCTGGATACCGATGGTGGGCGGCATCTTTATTGCAGCCATCGCCTCATTTCTCGGCATCGGCGGCGGTTTTCTCTTCGTTCCCTTTTTGACCTCCGTGGCCGGCCTGCCCATGTTTCTGGTAGCCGGCACCAGTGCCCTGGTGGTGCTTGTGGGCATGATCGTCTCGATCTTCTCTTACATGGTGGGCAAAAGCGTGCCGGTCTCGTGGGGATTGATCGGGGTTGAACTGGTGGGCATTTTTATCGGATCGATGATCGGGCCGCGCACCTCCAAGTACATTCCCGACATCTGGCTCAAGCGTCTTTTCGTTCTGCTGGCCTTTTATGTGGGTATCCGTTACACCACCAAGGGATTTCTCGGCTACAGCATCGTGCCGCCGTTTTGATCTCAACAGCATCTGATCTTTAATTGAAAAACCGATCCCCGCTGAGCCTTGGCTTCAGCGGGGATTTTGTTTTTCGGGGCTGATCGGTGGAAACTCGGCCTATAAAACGATATGATACCATGAGCCAATTTCAACGGATCCCGGGGAAAACAATCTTATGGATGCCATTGACTGGATAGTGACGCACATCGACCCCGTTCTGATCGCCCCCTATCGCTGGGTGGAAAACCCGCTGCTCGGGTGGTGGCTGGGCACTCTCGTTCTGGCGCTGTGGGCGGTGCTGCTCGGTGAAGCCAGCATCGCCGTCGCCATGCGGGTCAACCGCCACCAGATTGACCGCAACTCCGAGCAAACCCTCTACTATCACGAACAGTCCATGGCCGCCAAGAAAGCCGGTGATGAAAATGCCTACAAGGGCATAAACAAGCTGGCCAACGAAGCCTTCGGCAAATCATTCTTCCTGCTCATGGCGACCGGCATGGCCTCGCTCTGGCCGGCCTTTTTCGCAGCCGCCTGGCTGCATCGCCGTTTCAGCGAACTGCAGTTCCCTCTACCCGCCTGGCTGGGCGGGATCGAGTTCAATTTTATCGCCCCTTTCGTGCTATTGTATATTTTGTCCCGCATGGTTGTGGGACGGCTGAAGCGCGCGGTAAGTGCGAAAATCACAAGCGGAGGTGATAGTGAGCGCTAAATCCTTGCGGCACGATGGCGGGTGGCGTGTTTGGGTGCGATTGTCAGCCCTTGTGGGCGCCATGTGGCTCTCTCCGGAGCTGAGCCACGCAACTCAGGCCCACGGCGCCCCCGAGGGCCTCTACAGCCACCAATTGGCCCACCTCTTTTTCACGCTCTCGCTCTGTTGGCTGATCTACTGGTTGCAAAAGCGCCGCCTCATCGTCCAGCCCGGGTGGCGCCATATTCAGTATGGGGCAATTTTCCTGATTCTGTGGAATATCGACGCCTTTCTGGCCCATTTTATGGACGAACAGATCGCCCTGGTCAGCGTGCAGCGCCTGAGTGACTGGCAGATCCAGATCGACTCAAGCACCGGCCAAGCCGACCTGGCCTGGATCTACTATTTTTTAAAGCTGGACCACCTGCTCTGCGTGCCGGCTTTGTGCTTTTTCTACATCGGCTTAAAGCGCCTTTTAAAGGCCGGCATAGTCACACCGACCGGTGATGCCCGGATAGAGATTGAATAGCATGACCTTTCCCTTTGCTCCAATATTTGCCGTCGATGTGCTGGGATCGATCCTCATGATCATTCTCTCCATCGCCTGCCTGCGCATGGTGCGGCGCCTCAAAGCGCATGATCCCGAGAATGTGATCTGGACCTATCTGTTGTGGTTTTGCTACGGCCTGACCGGTTTTTCCATTTCACGATCAGCAGGCCACATTCTCAAACAGTTTCTCTACCTGGCCGACCTGCAGGCCTGGTGGCGCCCCATCCGCCCCTTCAGCGGCGCCATCAACACCATGATGTTTATCCTGGTAGCCTCGGTAACCCTCTTTTTCGAACGCGTCTGGGGCATCTACCAACAGGTGGTGCGCGACCGACAGGCCCTGCAGACCACCCACAACGAGCTGCTCTATTTAAATCAGAATCTGGAGAGCCTGGTGGTTGAGCGCACCGAGGAACTGGTCAGTTCGGAGCGGCGCTATCGGCGCATTTTCGAGCTCTCCAAAGATATGATCCTGGTGTCGGACAGCGATGGCCGCATCATCGAACTCAACCCGGCCGGCTACCAGATCCTCAACGAGCAAGGTCCTTCCCGCGACCTGGAGGACCAAAATTTCGGCCACTACTTCACCCGGCAGGCCGACTGGAAAAGAATTTCCACCACGATCATTCGCCGGGGCTTTATCTCCAGTGAAGAGACCGACCTGACCCCCCGCGACGGCAACCCCTTGCGCGTACTGCTCAGTGCAACACTGCATGAAAGCCTGCACGAGCAAAAGCCCACGATCCACTTTCTTGTCAAGGACATCGAGCGCCAGCGGTTGATGAAAGAGCAGATCGCCCAGGCCGACAAGCTGGCCTCCATCGGGCAGCTCTCATCGGGGGTGGCCCATGAGATCAACAACCCCCTGGGCATCATCCAGGGTTACACCCAACTGCTGCTGCGCGCCCAGGGCCGCCAATCCGAACACTACAACGACCTTAAAACCATCGAAAAACATGTGCGCCACTGCAAATCCATTGTGGAGAATCTGCTCAAATTCGCGCGTCCCTCAGAGACCAAACGTGAGCCGGTCCAGATCAACGAGATGATCGACGAGGTTCTCGATTTCACCCGCTACGACCACGACTTTTCGCGTCTCAAACTGACCACCGTCTACGATGAGCAACTACCGGCTGTGATGGCCGACGAGAAAAAGATCCGGCAGGTGGTTATGAACCTGATCATGAACGCCCATCACGCCGTTACCGGCAGCAAGGAGGGAGCCATTCATATCACCACGGTCTGCGACAAACCTAAAAACGAGGTCCGCATCAGCGTCGGTGACAACGGCCACGGCATCGAAAAAAAGAACCTGCTCAAGATCTTCGACCCCTTCTTCACCACCAAACCCCCCGGCGAAGGCACCGGCTTGGGCTTGTCGGTCAGCTATGGTATCATCAAAAGTCACGGGGGCAATATCCTGGTGGAGAGCACGCCGGGCAAGGGCACCACTTTCACCGTCACGCTGCCGGTGCACGCCGGCCCTGTTGAGGAGAGCCCGTAAGATGGAGCGAAAGATCCTCGTCATCGACGACGAACCGGACATGCTTAACCTGCTCAAGCGATCCCTGGAACCGGACCTCAAGTGCGCGGTGGAGACCGCCGCATCGGGCGAAGCGGCCCTGCGGGCCCTGACCGGGGAAAGCTTCGACCTGGTGTTGGCCGACATCCGCATGCCGGGCATGGACGGCCTGGAGCTGCTCGAGCTGGTCAAGCGCGAAAACCCGCGTCAAACCGTCGTTATGATGACGGCTTTTGGCCGCGTTGAGATGGCCGTCGAGGCCATGCGGCGCGGCGCTTATGATTTTATCACCAAGCCCTTCGAACACGACGCCCTGCTGCTGCGACTGGAAAAGGCGCTAGAGCGCAGCGCCCTGGTGCGTGAAAACCAGCGCCTGCTGGAGAAGTTTTCAGACGGTGACGACTTCGAGGGCATGGTGGGTCAAAGCGCCGCCATGCAAAAGGTGTTTCAGACCATTCGCATGGTGGCCAAAACCGACCTGACGGTGCTGATCACCGGAGAGTCGGGAACGGGCAAAGACCTGGCCGCCCGCGCCATTCACAAGCTGAGCAGCCGCCGCAAGCGCCCCTTTATCGCGGTCAACTGCCCCACGGTGCCCGAGAACATCCTGGAAAGCGAGCTGTTCGGCTACAAGAAAGGCGCCTTTACCCACGCCACTCAAAACAAGACCGGTCTGTTCGAGGAGGCCCACACCGGTACCATCTTCCTCGATGAAATCGGTGACATCACTCCCAGCATCCAGACCAAGCTGCTGCGCGTGCTGCAGGAAAAAGAGATCAAGCCTTTGGGCAGCAACAGGCCCATCCAGGTGGACGTGCGCATCGTGGCCTCCACCAACCAGCACCTCAGCGACAAGATCGGGATAGGCGAATTCCGGGAGGACTTCTTTTACCGTCTCAACGTACTGCCCATCGAGATGCCGGCCCTTCGTGAACGCCAGGGCGACATCCCCCTGTTGGCCGGGCACCTGCTGCAAAAGCACCGCGCCAAACTCAAGATGCCCGACAAGACGTTTTCGCCGGAACTGCTTGACTTTTTTACAAAGCACCAGTGGACCGGCAACGTGCGCGAGATGGAGAACATGATCATCCAGGGCATCCTCTTTTCCCCGGGGTCGCAGATCGAACCCGAAACCGTTGGGCTTTCCGATTTGGATCCCGCCCCCTGCTTGGTAAACCAGGCCATCAGTGAACTGCCCTACAAGGCGGCCAAAGAGGAGACCCTGCGGCAATTCAACGCCCACTACATCGGCAGCCTGCTGACCCAGACCGGCGGCAACGTCTCCCAGGCGGCGCGCCTGTGCGGTATCGAGCGCCAGGCCCTGCAGCAAATCATGCGCCGCTACGGTATCAGTGCGGACCCGTATAGAGCATAATGTTTATCCCTACTATTCCTCTACCCCACCGCGTATTGAATACCCTCCTCTCGTGCCTGGTTTGAAATGCTCAATCTAGGCCAATTGGCTGCCACCAACTGACCAAGCGGTTGAGCAGTCGAAGTGATTGGGTAGTTGGGAGTGTGTTATCTTTTTTACAACGAATGAGACGTTCAGGGTGGTCGGGGGACGGGGAAAAAATCGCCGCATCATGCGAAACCGAGAGATTGTCAAACAATTTTTCTAGTTTCAATTCTTCAGACTATCATCACCAGCATGCCACGGGAACGGTGATCGGTACAATATTTTGCCGGTTGGGATAATAATCGAACATCGCAAGGAATTTTTAAGGTTGATATTTGTTGATGTGTTGGAGGTAGCACAGGCATTGGAACGTAGATTCAGCCTGTGATAATTATCTCAAACGAAACTGGGCAACGCATTTCAATTCGAGCATTTTCTGGGTATTGTTAAGTGAATTTAATGACACCTCTGGTGAATGATAGGATCATTATTCTTAAGAGCTACAAATGGGTTTTTAGTTTGTTGGTGTTTAACTTTCATGGAATGACTGTTGATGGCAAATAGTAAGGCCACTTTTCCCATTACTTACCGCCGCGTACCGGCCAAACGGACATCTCAATATTGTACTTATCTGTCGCGAGAGGATCGAGGCCGGAAATGTGCATGGGCATAACGTGAGCATGTCCTATACTGTTTTCTTTAGTAGTACTGGTCCAATAATAGTCTTCCTTCACTCCTCTGAACGCACGCATGTTATTATATCCAACTGCATCTACGCCATGGGCTATATGATTAAACTCACTTTTCGTGGGCAAGCGCCAATCACGCAGAGTTGAACCGTCGCTGAATACGACACTGAATTGAGGCGGAGGTCTGAAAGCACCACAACGCCATCCTGTAAAATGCCTGCCCGTGTATCCGCATCGTCATGATCACCAGAAGTGTCGGATCGCCAGGGCTTTTTCCCTCCCCAATCGGCGTATTTCAGCCAGACCAGACCGGTGGTCATGTCGGTTACCGTTGAGTCTCCATTATCACACCAACGGATCCCTACAAGGGTCCCTTTGCAGGTGATGCCATCGTCCGTTAGCGGTATGACGACGACCTTGTTTTGGGCAGCAGTATTCAGTGAAAACCCAAAAACCATCGCACAAAAGATGAATATACAAACGGGTAATCTTTCAGCAATCGCCATCTTTCAATCCTTTTCCGATTTAACCAGACATATAATTTTAATATGTCAGGCATTATATTCGAATCATTGCATCTGTTAGGATTACACCGAGCCCACCCGCTATTTGCGGGCGGCGAACCGGCCATACAAGGCAAGGTGTAGATTTGGTTTTATTATCTTGGGAACCATTCTCCATGATTACGCCAAGAGCATTGCCTGGGTGGGTGGGGTGATCCGTATTGCTGGACGAATACATCACACTCTCAGCCACACCGGAAAAAGCGCGCATATTGTCATGCCTAACCGCTTCGGCAGCGTTGGCTAAGTGAAGAAGCTCTCCCAATGTGGGCAAGCGCCAATCCCCCACCGGCTGAACCATCACCTAAATAGACTCCGGTTTTGTAGTTCTTCACTATCATGCAAAAGGCCTGCCCGGGTACGCGCATCATCATAATCACCAGAAGTATTAGAGCGCCAGGGTTTTGGATCTTCCCAGTCGGCATATTTCAGCCAGACCAGTCCGGTGGTCATGTCGGTGACCGTAGCCTCGCCATTATCACACCAACGGGTTCCTACAAGCGTGCCGGTGCAAATTGGTTTGTTGTCATCAATAAGCGGAACAACAACCACCTTGTTCTGAGAAAAACTAACACTAGGCAATAGGCTACAAACAAAGAATAGAGAAACGATAAATACGCTTATTTTCATGGCGGCACCATTCAATATTTGTTGAACTTCTATATATTTCAGGAAAACGGAGTGCCGAATAAATGTAGATTACATAACTGAAAACAAAAAACAGGGCAGTGCAGATTGATTGAGATCATCTTACTATTTGGAATTACGTCATTTATTGCCGATATGTTTCGGACATCATAGAATTACCTTGGCTGAATTCTCGAATCCACGCGCCCTGAAAAAAACCAGTTCCCACCGCCAAGCGTTGGGATCATGACGAATTATATAGAGGTCTTTATCAACAGTGTGGATTTTAAAATAGCGATGATCAGGTGAAATCCAGCGATCCAATAACTGTTCTATTTCAATCCTTTTTGATCCGAACCAGAGCGCGCGAGGCGTCTCTTCCCAGCAAAAACCGGAGTAACACTCCACGCGAATTTTGATCATCCTTTCTCCGCCGCCACGATCATTCTGTTAGTCAGGGTGCCGAAATCTCCCTTGCCGGAGCGGTCCATATAATCGCTCTCAATCTCAACCTTCTTAAATCCAGCCGCTTTCAATAACCGCGTGATAGTGTTAGGCTGGTATAAACGCGTGCAATAGGTGTTTTTACGGATAACGCCTTGGGTTTTTGAAATAATTGTTTCACAGGCGTAAATCACGCCGTCCTCCAGCAGTCTTGTGCGCGTTACATCCAGGTCATCGTCAACTGTATGCCGCACGACCGGTTTGAATTTCCGCTCCACGTATTTTCTCAATGGCAGATCCAGTAAAAGTTGTCCACCGGAGCACAGCAATCGAAAGGCCTCGTTAAGGATTTTCCTGTTTTCTTGATCTTCGACGAAATAACCGAAGGAACTCCCTAGTATGAAAACATATTGGAAATGGTTGCTCCTCAATCCGGTCTGGCGGGCATCGCCGCGAACGAAGGCGATGTTCCAGCCCTCATCAGCAGCGGCTTTTTGTCCGATTCCCAGTAAATAGGAGGAATAATCAAGCAGCGTGATACGTGAATAGCCACGCCTGAACAGCTCGAAGGTATGGCGTCCCTGCCCGCCGCACAAGTCCAGGATATGATCATCGGGGCCGAAGTCCAATCGATTTACGATATAGTCGATTTCCCGGCGGGTCAGATCATCGTCACATACGGAACGGGCGTCCGTGCGCAGGTAGACCTCATCGAATATCTCTTTCCACCACTCTTTATCAACCTCGATCTCCATTTGAGGTCAGTTTCCCGTCCCTATGGTTCCTTATGGGCGCCGAAGCTGAAAATACCATCTGCCGCAAAAAGGGCCGGTGAGCCTGCCCAAGGCTGCGATTTAGCGATGGCCAACTCTTCCGGTTCGATGGAAATCATATGATCGAGCTTACCGGCCAGCCACATTTTCTCCAGTGTCAGACAATCCTGCCAGATGTTGGCACAATACGATTCCAGGGATTTCATTTGAGCCGGCTTAAGCAGGCGGGGACGCAAAGCGATTTTAATGGGCCCCAGCAAATAGGTAAACCTTTCAGCCAAGGCCATTTCTTTTTGAAGCTTAACCGCTTCGGCCACCAGGTCCGGCTCCAGGGAAACGATGGCCTCATTGATACGGGCCGTCGCCTCTCCCACGGACATACCCCCGTGCAGCAAGGCCAGTGGTTGGACGCCGCCGCCGCTGCCCACATTTGTGGGAACTTGACCCCAGCGGCCGAGGAATCCATAAAGCCCATCTTTACCGAAAAGGCACCTGAAATCCGTTTGATACTCTACGGTTAATGGTTTGTTATTGGTCTCGTCTAATTCGGGCATCTCCTCGGCCCAGAGATACAAAGGCACTTTTTCCTGGACAATATAATTACCGGTTTTCAAAGCCAATGAAATGGCATCGTCCGCATCATTATGAACGCCGCCCACTCGCACCCCTTTGCCGGAGTAGCCTCGCTCAGGTTTGAGCACAAGACCCTGCCAGTTTTTGCGAGTCCATTCAACCAGGTCGCCGATGGTCTCGCGCTTGGGTCCCGTGGTGCGACGCGGGTAAAACCGTCGCGTCCAGGGCGTGCGGCGTATCGTCTCATCGTTGAAAGCACCATTTTTATCAGGATCGGTAATCAACTCGAACATGCTTTTGACATTGATGGGTTCGGTACCACGGGGATTGATGACGCGATTTTCGCGCACCGCCTGAAGCAGGGGGGCCAATCCATGTTTGCGGTGCAGATCGAGCAATACGTCGCTGTTGAAATCCATGAAAATGGTGGAGATGGGCTTTCCTTTCCAGCACACTTTACCGCCTGAAAGCTCCACTTCATGGGGCGCCATCAATGCGCCGGTGATGCCGTCAATGCCGTTGAGTCGTTCGGCCAGATTCTGGTTCTCAACCACATCCTCAAGGGTTTCTTCTTCAGCCACGACAGCAATGACGTTGCGATCCAAACCGTTTCTTTGAAGGTGGCACTGCACCAGCATTTCAACAAAACCATGCACCGGATGAAGCAGCGGGTGGTCGAAGTCGAGCTTTATATGCAGTGAAAGATGATGTGCCAGCCTCTCCCAGGTTGCTTTGCCGATTTCCTGGGTAATGCGCTGATAGTCCCAGCCGCCTGGGCTGCCGAGGTTCCACTCGGAATGATAGCCGAGAAATTCATTATCGTTCAAACTGATTCTCCTTATATGAACAGTCTGCCATTCGGCCGGTCAGCAATCTGCCAGTTGTTGGCTAACTGTTTGGCAGGAAGGTTATTGCTTGAGGGCTTCTTCAGCAATTTTATTCTTCAAAACCTCTCTCAAATCATTGAAGCCGATTTCGCCTTGTGCCAATACGGTTTTGGCAAACCATTGGGGCCGATTGCAGCCAAATTTGGTAAATAAATCAAGCAAATATCGTAGACCTATTGTGTAACACAACTGGTATCCGGGATTCAACGCGTACTTGCGAACCGTTGCGCGCGCACGAGAAATTTCGATCCCCGTTTGGCTCAAATACCGGGCGGCGGTCTCGATATCCATGGCGCCGGTTTGCAGTTTCAGATCCAATTTGCCCCTTATGGCCCGCCACAGTCGCCGGCGGGCCAGCTGCAGGCGGTCGTAGTCGCTTGGGAAATAACCGGTCCGGTGCATTAGTTCCTCGGAAAAACAGGCCCACCCTTCATAATAAACGGGCTGTTCCACTACTCTGCACACCGGACGTTCGAGGCCCCAACGGCATACATCCAGCAGATGGTGGCCAGGCCAGGTTTCATGCGCGGCAAGCAGCCGATATTCACGTTGATAAGGTTGTCGTGCTTCTTCTGGATCGGCGGAATTGAAAACATAAAAGGTGCCGCCCGTGGGTGGATATTGCGGCTTGATGCTATAGCTAGAAGCCGTGCGGGTGGCCGATAAAAATTCAGGTACAGGCTCGACATTTGCGGGACACTGCTTTGCCAAAGCCGCTGGAACTATTCCCGCATCGACACAATGGTGGACCAATTCATGCACCTGCTGCCGGTAAAGCCCGATCAGTCCGCTTTGATCCACTTGCGGCAAGGGTATTTGTTTGATGGCCTCCTTCCATAAAAGATGCGGTGATATTTTTGCTGCGGTTGAAAGTAAAACCTGCTGCATCCCGTCGATCTCTTCGTCCAGGGCTGTCTCAATTTCATCAGGATCCATACCAGTGTTGATATGAGACTTAAACACTTCGCCCACCCACTCTTTGGAGAGATGAAAAGTGTCACTAACATGAAGCTCTTTTAAGGCGGTCTCGAATCGGTCAAGCGCAGAAAGCGCTTTTTTCATTTCCGGGATGGTTCGACACAACAAACCAAAATAGCTGCGGATATCTGGAATCATCTCGAGAGCAAGATTTCTAAAGAGCCTCGGCACATGGGCCAGACTGCCGCCGGCCATCTTAAAAAATTCAGGTAGTCCAATGGCACGCTCCCGAGCCGCCCATGGATCTTTTTTCAAAAGTGCTTCGGTCATGCCGACGCAGGCAATAATTAAATAAGAGGTGGGCTGGGTTTGCCAGGTTCGAACCGACTCCAACTGCTCCTTTAACGTCCGAATAATCTTGGTGAGTAGTCGACAGTCGATGTCGGCGGCAAAATCGACGGATTTTGGTGATAGTCTATCAAGGGACACTTCCCAGTTTTTCAGCCGGGTCACGGTATCCATAACCGTTTCAATCGAAAAATCGTCCCACTTACGCCAATCCGGATTTTTTATCGTTACCTGTGGAAAGTAGTAGAATTCATCGCTGGCACAAGCAATGGGGAACCTTCGAGCCAGTGTATCGGCAAAACTGCTAAAGATCTCATTAAATGACAGGCCGCGCATCAATTTTTTTCTTCTGATAAATTTTCGATTTGATCCCATGGCAATACGTATTGGGAAACCGATCACAGGTCAAACTTGACGGCTTCGTAAAAGTCCGATATCGGCGTTACGCTTCATCACTCGTCATTGCGGCGTACCATAAGTACGCCTCATTCCTCGGGATTCGCAAGCCTTGATCTCGAACTTTTTACGAGTCCTTCGATCTCAAACTTATGACGATCCATATTTCATCAGCATCTGAAACCGTTCCCAAAGCCGCTCTCTCATCTTTGGGCTACGCGTCCGCTAAAACGTCCCCATCTGAACAACGGTCATGCAGTCATCGCCTGGGCACCTTCTGCCTGACAGGTGCGTAGAGTACTTGCATCTCCGAGTGGATGCGCCCTGCCGGGTGCCGGGCGTACCAAAAAACTGTCTGCTTGTGCCCCACAAGCAGACAGCTGTGATAAGCGCCCTGGATTAACGCGGGGGATTATGAGATTTCCGGACCAAGGTTATTCAACGTATGCCGGCTCTCCAATTTCCTGGAGGGCAAAGTTGTAAAAGACATGATGGCCGTCATAGTCGAGAACCCGCAAATCATCTGTTTGGCTCAGATCGCCCATAATGACATCGTACTGCTTCCCGTATCTGTCTTTCACTTTCTGTTCGGAAACTTCAAAAGCGATATATTTTTTAATTCCTTTTGCAGAGAGCTTCTCAATCAGATTGGGATCATCTAGTGCGTCATACGAGGTTAAAATGAGGATGGGCCCTGTGCCGGTGAAAAAAATGCCTGCCTTCATGGTTTACCTCCTTTCGTAAAAAGGGATAACAAAATAAAGCCGTATCACATCCTTTTAGTGGCAGATCAGATGCAAATTCAGAAGGCAGCGTGAAGAGTGGTCAGCTTGCGCGGTAGATACAGATGGGATGAATCTCATCCCGCTCTTTGTCGGCAGAGGGGAAGAATTCAGTAACGTACATCAAGGTGAATAGCGGCGAGGTCTCTCCGTCGATAACATTTGGCTAATTTAAAATATGCACCAGAGCCCGAAATGTCAAAACCCGGCCTCGATGTGAGGCCGGGTTTTTGCCCGTTGCTCATCAACATTCAGGTACCGGAGTTGGGCACAGCGGTTGGCTTCGGGGTGGTCGGAAAAACATCGTGCCCAAAGGCATGAATGCCATTTCCGGAGCCCTTGCGCTAATGGCTATCACACATCACGCGCATCCAGCCCAAGCGCTTTGCGCTTGCCCTCGATGTGCCGGCGCAAAATAACGGCCGCTTTTTCGGGGTCCGGCTCCACGGCGAAGGTTGCTCCCACCACGTCATCAAGGCCTTCATTGAGCAGCTTGACCACGTTCATGCTGCCGGCGATGGGCGGCATGGGCCCCAAATGCACGGTGACCCCCGAGGCCACACAGTAGACACCGATGGTCACCGCCTTTTCCGAGTACCATTCCGGAGCGGACCCCGCCACCGGCAGGTCGCTGATGTCCACCCCCAGGGCGTTGGCCAGGGCCGACACCAGCACCAGAATGCGTACATTATCCACGCAACTGCCGAGGTGGAGTACGGGCGGAATGCCCAGGCCGCCACAAATCTCCCTGAGCCCCGGCCCGGCCATTTCGATGGCCTCGGGCACCTTGAAGCCGGCCTTGGCATTGGCCACCGACACGCAGCCGGTGTCCACCACTAGGATGTCGTTTTCGATCAGCCGCCGGGTGAGGGTGACGTGGCCGTAATCGTGCTTGATCTTGGGGTTGTTGCACCCCACGATGCCCACCGCCCCCCGGATCTTGCCGGCCTTGATGGCATCGATCAGCGGCTCGGGCGTGCCGCCCAGCGCGCCCACGATGGTCTCCACGGAAAAACCGCCCACAGCCGCCTGGGGCTTTACCGGGATGTAGACCTCCTTGCGGTTGGCGAAATTTTCAATCGCCATCTTGACGATATCCACCGCCTTCTTCTCAGCGTTGTCAGGATGAAACTCGTGATGCTCCATGCCGGGAAATTTGGCCTTGTCACTGGTGCTGATCATTTTCGTGTGATAGCAGCCGGCCACCGTGCCGATGGAGGGCATGATGCACTGGTAATCGACGATCATCATGTCGATGGCGCCGGTGGCCAGGATCAGTTCGGTCATCAGGTGGTTGCCCGCCATGGCGATGCCGCGACGCATCAGCAGTTCGTTGCCCGTGCAGCAGACGCCGGCCAGGTTGATGCCCTCGGCGCCTTTGGCCTTGGCCATCTCGATCATCTCGGGTGACTGGCAGGCCTTGGAGACCATCTCCGAGACCACCGGGTTGTGGCCGTGCACGACGATGTTGACTTCGCCTTCCTTGATGACGCCGGCGTTGACCTGGGTGGCGTGGGGCGTGGGCACCCCGAAGAGAATGTCCGACACCTCGGTTGCGATCATGGAGCCGCCCCAGCCGTCCGATAGCGCGTTTCGCAGCCCCTGCAGCAAAAGGCTCTGCCAGTTGTTGTCGACGCCCATGTGTGTGCGGTGCATCATCTCCGAGGTTTCGCGGTCGATGCCGCGCGGGGTGATGCCCACCTTTTGCCACACTTTGCGGCGCTTCTCCGGCGCCCGGCTCACCAGTTTAATAACCTTTTGGCGCATTCCGTAATCTTCCATCATGGCTTGCGCCAGATCACCGGCAATGGCCGTGGCCTCTCTGCCGTCGGTGGCCAGGCCGTATTCGCCGGCCAGGCGCTTGAGCTTGGCCTCGTCGCGGATCTTGTACCCCGGCGCCTTGCCTTCGGCCACCGCCGCCAGCACCTCCACCAGGTCACGCCCGTGGTCCGAGTGCGACGCCGCCCCGGCGGCGATCATGCGGCACAGGTTGCGTGCCACGATAATGTCGGCGTCGGCCCCGCAAACCCCCACCTGGGGACCTTCGCCGAATGGGTCGACCCGGCAGGGGCCCATGATGCAAATTCGGCAGCTCAGCCCCATGTCGCAATAGCCGCACTGGGGCTGCTGGGCCTCGTGGCGCTGCCATACGGTTTCGACATTGTCTCTGTAAGTCTTGGCCAGCAGTTTACGCCCGTCCTCGGTGACGGTCAGATCTGTTCCAGGATCAAACATCGGGACCTCCCTTGAATCTAAAATTTATCGCCTGAAAGCACCGCCGCCGTGTGTGGCCGGCGATGGTTGATGCAACGCACCCAAAACAACCATTGTGACTTTGCCTGGCAAACCGCCTCACTCGCCGACCCCATGCCGCGCCTCTTTTACGGCACGGTGTAGCGCCACCGTGTCGGGCAGCGCCGGCTGGTCCCCCTCGGCGGTGATGCTGCGCGCCACCTGCCGGGTCTTGCGCCGCATGGCCTCGCCCATCTCTTCGTAAGTGAGCGCGCCCGATTTGCACACTTCGACGCAGGCGGGCACCAGCCCTCGGGCCACGCGCGCATCGCAATTGTCGCACTTGACGGCCACAACCTTTCCCGGCGGAGCGTGCAGATCCTCATGAAAGCGAATCACGCCGTAGGGACAGGCCATGGCGCAGGAGGCACAGTTGATGCAGCGGTCCGGATCGATCATGACCGTATCGGTGACCTTGTCCCTGATAATAGCCCCGCTCAGACAGGCGCTCTGGCAGGGGGCCGGGTTGCAGTGCCGGCAGCGGTTGGGAAAGCCCTCGTCGAAGCGGCCGGCACCCACATGGATTCTAGGTTTAGGCTGCGGTTTTTCAAGCACGGCGGTCAAAAGCTGCATGGTTCGCGAATGCGCCGTGGCACACGCCAGCATGCACTGCATGCATCCCACGCATCGTTCGGGGTGAATGACAACTTCTTTCATAGAGCCTCCTTTTTCGGAAAGGATATGCTTGTTTACGGTTGAAAAGGGCGCGCGCCGCCCACCCGTTTAACGCCAGAGCCGGGCGAAGTTGAAGCCCGGCGCCATCAGCGCCGACGGCGGCATGGAGAGGGGTTGACGGGTTTCGATCAACCCCCGCAGGATACCGCCCTGTTCGATCTGGTTGATCAGCACGGCGCCCACCAGGCAATCCTGGTCGAATACCAGGCTGCGGTAGGTCTGTTGCCGTTTGTCCTCGCTGCGAAAAATTCGGTATGCGGATGGGTTTTCGGGAGTGGCATACCCCAGGGTCATGAGATCGAGGTCGAAAATGCGCATCACGTTGCGGCTGAGGCTGCCCGGATAGGCCACCGGCCGCCCGGCCATATTGAAGCCGGCCACACGTCCCTGGGCGGCTGCTTCGGGCCAGATGGCGTTGACCCAGGGTTGCCGACGGGCAATATCAACGGTTTCGGCCGCGTCGCCGGCGGCATAGATGCCGGCCACGCTGGATTGCATATAACCGTCCACCACGATGCCAAGATCCACCTCGATATGTTCCCGAGTTACGAAGTCCAAGGCCGGCAATACCCCCTTGCCGATAATGACCAGATCGCAGGGCAATGTCTCACCGCTGTCGGTATACGCCACCGCCACAGCGCCGCTGCCTTCAAAGGCGGTCACGCTCACCCCCACGCGCACATCCAGGCCGTGCTGCAGCAGTTGCTCCAGGATCAGCTGGCCGGCCGGCTCATCCACCTGAAGGCTGAGTGGATAGCCCGAAGTGATCAACATAGTTACCTTGATACCGCGTCTGAGCAGGCCGTAGGCAGCCTTGAAACCTACCAACCCACCACCGAGCACCAGAGCCTGCCGGGCGCCGGAGAGTGCTTCGACCTGCCGGCGGGCGTGCGCTTCGGTGCGCATGTAAAAAATGTTTCCCAGGTCGAGCCCAGCGGCCTTAATGGGTCGTGGATCGGCACCTGTAGCGATCAGCAGACGGTCGAATTCGACCCACTCTCCATCTTCAAACCCCACCCGCTTGCCTTCAACGTCCAGGCGCCTTACCCGCCTTCCTAGCATGGGCGTTACGGTGAGCCGCTCGTAAAAATCCGCCGGACGAATGGGCAGCTTTTCGTGGGGCTGGCTGCCTTCGAGCACCTGGCAGATCATGGGGCGGCTGTAGGGGGTGGTGGTTTCGTCGCCGATAACGATGATCTCTCCTTCGCGGTCCAGTTCGCGTATCGCCTCCACGGCGCTGACGCCGGCGATACCGTTGCCGATGATGACGTATCTCATGAGGTCTCCTGGAAAGGTTGCAAAGAAAAAGACAGGGATGTGGCGGGGATTGGAAAATTCTGCGAAATGCGGTATGCCGCGTAACGTTTATCCATTGCTTTCCTTTGGGTGGCGGATCGTTTAGGGTAAGTATGGAAAGCGATCGAATTGACGATATCGTAAGCCGCATGAAATGACAACTGATGAAACCAAAATTCAATAAAATCGCGGAAATTTATGCCCGCTTCGAGGCCGACACGGCTGCCTACCGCAGCAAAGCGGCCTGCGCCAAGAGATGTGCCTTTTGCTGCAGCGACGCCGGTGCCATCGACATCACCACCCTGGAGGGCCTGGCGATTCGCGAGCAGATCGGTAGGATGCCCCGGCTCCGCCAGGCCAGCATTAAAAAGGCCCTTGCCCGCGACATGAAAAATCGCCGCGCGGGCGGCATCTCGCCCTGCCCTTTTCTGCTCAAAACCAAAGCCTGCATGATCTACGCGGCGCGGCCCTTCGCCTGCCGGCGCATCTACTCCCTGCACGCCTGCTCCAAAGAGAAGCCGGCCCTGATTCATCGCCAGGTTATGGACCTTGCTAAACAATCCATCAGTGCCCTGCAACGTCTGGACGAAAACGGCTATTCAGGCCACATCTCCTATATTCTGCACATGCTCGAATCGCCCAAATTTCTCAACACCTACCTGACCGGCGACTTTAAGCCCGAGGAGATCATGGTCTTTGGCAAGCATCACGGCATCATCATCAACAAGATGGTGGCCTAACCGCATTGAAGATCGAACCTTGAAGAACTCGTAAAAAGCGCGATGGCTAAGTGCTCATGTTCGTAAAAACGGTGACGTAATGAGGGCGTCAAGGCGCCGGGCTGACAAGGCGCGGAAAATAAGCAATATCGGGCATATTGCGTTTTTTCGCAACGCCGTCAGCCCGGATGGATTGGCGGCCGAATGTCATCGTATTTGCGAATAGGAGCACTAAGTAAAAAGTTTCATATGCAAGGCGTAGTGATTTTTCAGGGCCGAGGCCATACATGTAGTATGCCGAGGATCTGAAAAATCACTACAACGCAGTAGATGGGACTTTTTACGACGCCATCAACCTTGAATCAAAAAGTGGAACCCAGGCGCCTCGTTTGCTGATGGTGAGGTCTTGATCTCCAGGATTCTAATTGAAAGTTGAACGTTGAGTGTTCGATGTTGAACGTTAGTACCTTCCTTGTCATTTCCCGTAATGACGCCAACCGACGCAGCGCTATCCAGCCATCCCCTCAATGAGCGCCAGCACGTTCTTCCCCAGCACATCGTGATTGTATCCACCTTCCAGAATGGCAAAACAGCCGCCGCCGTTACGCTGGGCGGCGTCGCGCACCAGAGCGCCCATGTGGTTGTAATCATCTGTCTGCAGCAAGCCGCCCCAGTCATTGACATGGTTGTCGAAACCGGCCGATATGCCGATCACATCCGCCGTGCAGTTTGCCATGGCGCACTCGGCATCGGCCAGGTATCGCTTGCGGTCGTGAGATTCTAGATTGATCACCTCCACCCAGTTGCGTTTGCCCAGAATGTTGACGGTACCGTCGCCATAGTGCAGGTCGAAATCGAGCACACAGGCCGTTTTGATTTTTTGCTCGCGGCGCAGTGCCTCCAGCGCTATGGCCATGTTGTTGAAATGGCAAAACCCCCAGGCCGAGGCGGCCGAGGCGTGGTGGCCCGGGGGCCGGATCAGCCCGAAACAGGGCTCGCTCAAACCAATGCGCGCAGCCTGGATTGCACCGCCCGCGGCCAGGGCGGCAACGTCGTAGAGTCCCTGATTCTCAACATGGCGGATATGGATTTCGGTATGTACGGCGGCGATATGCTGACGGAAGGCGGGTTCTGCCGTAACAAACGTGACGTGCGGCGCAATGACCTCAACGATCGCCTCAATGCGCCCGGCCGCCGCGGCCGGATCACCGTTGTAAACGTGATAAAAATCTTTTTGAAAAACAACCTTCATCACCCTCCTGCCTTTCGAGCTTGTGACAATGCGTCTCGCACTGGATCTAAAAATCATTTGCTCTGGTAATGACTTTCACATATCATGATTGTATCAAAACGGTGTACGAACTTTGCGTTAGGAGGAGGCCATGCTCAAAGCCAAAGAGATCATGACCACGGAGCTGATCACCGTTTCCCCGCAGACCGAGGTCTTGCAGGCTGCCCGGCTGCTGCTCAAACACCGCATCAATGGTCTGCTGGTTGTGGATGAGGAGGGCATACTGGTGGGGATTTTGTGCCAGAGCGATTTGATCGCTCAGCAGAAAAAACTCCCGATACCCTCTTCTTCACCTTTCTGGACGGGTTGTTCACTATCTCATCGGCCAAGCAGATCGAAAAACAGGTCCGCAAAATCGCCGCCATCACCGTGGAACAGGCCATGACGCCCAACCCCGTTTTCGTGGAGCCCGACACGGATATAGAGGCGGTGGCGGCCCTGATGGTGGACAGCGGCTTTCACACCATCCCCGTGCTGGATGATGGCGTGCTGGTGGGTGTGGTCGGCAAGGAGGATGTTCTTAAAACGCTGACAGCCAAATCCCTGGATGAGTAATGGCATAGCATTCACTATCACCCTTAAGACAAATCATTCGATAGTGTTGGCCATTCAGACAAACACCTTGGCTAAACGCGCCACGCCATTCACCAATCGCTTTTCATCATAATAGGCGAAGCTGAGTCGGGCGAAATTATGAAGCCCGCCCTGGGACGAGGTTCTTATACCGGGCAAATAGCCGACTTTTTCAGATCGCGCCTTGGCGAGCATTTTTTCCGTATCTACCGCCTGCCCGAACTTCAACCAGATAAAAAACCCGCCCCTGGGCGCCACAAAGTCAGCCCGCGGCGAGAGATGATCGCGCAGTGCGCGCGTGAGCGCCAATTCATTGCCCTGGTAAGCGGACCTCAACCGTATCAGTTGTTCTTCCAAAAAACCCGACTCGATGGCGCTGCGGACAATGCCCGATGTAAACGGGTTGAGCCCGCCGCCACTGTCGACCAACCCGCATCCGGTCAACCGCTTCATCAGTGCTTTAGCGGCCATGATCCATCCCAGCCGCAGCCCCGGGGCCATGATTTTCGAAAAGGAGCCCAATGAAATCACCGGCGCTGTTTCAATATCACCGGCCAGGGGCGCTGGCGGCGCTTCGGAAAAGCTTAGCAGATGATAGACCTCATCGGCCACGAGCAACAGGTTGTGCCACGAACTCAAGCGTACCAGTTCCTGCCGACGACCGGCCGAAAGGGTTGCGCTGGAGGGGTTGTGGAAGGTCGGAATGGTGTAGAGAAACACCGGACGGTGGCGGACGATCTTCGCTTCCAGCCCCTCGATGATGAGCCCCTCTTCGTCCATGGGCAAACTGACGATTTTCAGGCCGTGATCGGCAAAAATCCGCAGGGCCAGAAAGTAGCTGGGCTCTTCCACGAAAATGGTGTCGCCAGGGCTGCTGAAGAGGGTGCAGACCATATCCAGCCCCTGGGATGCCCCGGCGGTGATAAACAGGTCATCGGTGGCGACCGGCAAACCATATTCCCGGCTGAGAAACGCGGCCAGCGCCCTTCTGAAAAAATCGTCCCCCTGCCCTCTGCCGTAGGCCAGGTAAGCGGCGTCTCCGCTGCCCAACCTTTGCGCGGCGGCCTTTTTCAGCAGCTCGAGCGGCAGCAAATCCGGTCGGGGCTGACCAATCCCAAAATCAATCATATCGGGCGGCGGATTAACCTGGGTGGTTATTAGGGCAGTCACAGAAAGCGCTCACTTATTGGCGATGGTTCGCTTAATAGAATCATCAGGCATTTCAGATCATAACCGCCGTTGCCGTTTTGAAAACACGTTGACCCTCGAAAGTCAACCACCTTCGGCTAAAGCCGAAGGCTTGGGGTCCAAGGATCCAAGGGGTCGAGGGGTCGAGTGAAAAGACTATCCAAGCCTTTGCGCGAACCCTTGAATCCTTGAACCCTTGAACCCTTGGGGCGGCATCAACAATCAAACTGAAGTCTTCGCCTAAAGGCGAGGGTTTTTCTCCCAATCCCCGAATGGGACAATAAACACCCCTCCTGGCAGTATCACCAAGGTTAACCGATGGCGCCTAATCGTACATGGCACGGGTCGATTCATCACTCATGGTCGGCGCCAAAAGGGGTTTCCATGCGGCGTCCTGCCATGTACCGAGCTGCGTGTGCATATCCAGATATTTTTTCGGAATCGGGTGGGTGCCGACAACCACCTTGAAATTGTAGCGCTTTTCCAGAAAGGCTTTAAAGGTGTCGATATGCGGACAGGGGGGATAGCCCACCACCATGCCGGTGGCCAGATGAATGACCTGCGCGCCGTTTTTAACCATCTCTTCGCCCGCATATTCGATATTGCCACCGGGACAGCCGTCACAGGTGGTAAAGCCGACCAGTTCCACTTCGCTGCCCGTGTAGATACTAAAGGCACCTTCCCGGTTTCTCATGGCCCGCAAGCATTTTCCACCCGCACAGCGTCGGTAGCGGTCACAGATAACAATGCCGATTTTCGTTTTTGGATTCATGTCGGATAATTTCAATTTATGATTGGCTAATGGTGCGGGCACCACCCGGTTTTAAATGGCTTGGTGCGCTTCCTTAACCAACACCATCAGAAGTTAAAGACCTTGGCCTCGGCGGCCAAATCAATCAAATGCGGGCCGCCATCCATGATCATGTTCGAGAAGAATTTAGCCTCGTCAACCTGACGGGCCTTGGCACAGGGAATTCAGACTCCGATGGGCACTTGATTTTCCACCAGGTACGGCAAATAGTCATTGGGGCAATCGCCGGTGGCGGTTTGGGTGTCCATATCCCGCTCCGAATTGGCCCATTTAACACCATTGTCGATGAAAAAAATGTCGGCCTTGTGCCCCTTGGCGTGTGCGATCTTGGCGAATTGGAAACAACGGGTCGCCGCCTCCACGTCATCGCGGCTCAGAACAAACAAGAAATTGGCCATGGTTACCTCCTTTTCAATGTGAGTTGCCTCTTTCAACCGGGCTTGTCAATCCATTGTCTCTCCCTTGATTGCTCAACCCCTTTGGGGAATTACACCTCTTTTTCCGCCGCCTCCACAATCCGGCGAACCGAGTCGACATCCAGGTGAACATCTCTTTGGGGAAACGGAATTTCTATATTGTTCTCCTTGAGGGTATCCCATACGGCCAGCAAGGCAACACTGGTGATGTTGGCCACACCGTTTTGAGGGTCGTTGATCCAGAATCTCAGCTCCAAATCGACGGAGCTTTCGCCAAACCCCCTCAAAAGGCATATAGGCGGCGGTACCGTAAGAATCCGCCTGATGTCTTTGACCTTATCCACGATCAGACGGATCGCTGTATGCGGGTCGTCCTGGTAGGAAATACCCACCGGCACACGGATCCGCAAATTTTGGGTGGAGTAGGACCAGTTGATCACCTCCTGAGTGAACAGAATCTCATTGGGAATGAGATGTTCCTTCGCATCTCTGGTTACCACGGAAACGCACCGGCCACCCATGTTTTTGACCACGCCATAAACCTCGGCGAGTTGAATCACATCACCCGGTTTGATAGACTTGTCCGACAACAGAATCAGCCCGCTGATAAAATTACTGACAACTTTCTGCAGGCCGAAACCGACGCCGAGGCCGATGGCGCCGCCAAAGAAGGTAAGGGCCGTCAGGTTGATGCCGACACTGTGCATGGCAATCACGCCGACCAGAAACAGCAGTGCGATATTCAAAGTTTTAGTGATGATCAGCCGCGTTGAGGGCAATATTTGGGGAACCGTGGTCATCTTGCGTTCAAGGTAGGCCGAGAACCAGCTGACCGCTTTCAGCAGCACCATGATGATGACCACCGCCTTGACGATGGAAAGCAGTGTCACCTTGACTCCGCCCAAACTAAACCCGATCCCTTCCAGCACGGCCATGGTCTCGTCCAGGATGCCGCTGATGTTCAAAGCTGCCAGGGTCCAGATTGCCACCGCGGTCAGGCGCGACCAGAATTGGTCCAGAATAACGGAAGTGGCCAACTGGATAACCACCCAGGCCACAGAGAGGTTTAGCACCAGCCGCATCAGCCAGGTGTTGCGGTCAACTTGATCTAGAATTTCAATGAAAAGGGCCAGCACCAGAATGCTGGTGATCAAGGGCGTTAGTTCCAGCAGGCGACTAATAAAGTTAGTCAGATAGGGGAAATTTGAAGTTTTACCCAGGATTCTCGGTTTGATGTAATTGCGAAGCCAGCGCCCGAAGATCGTACCGATCAATCTGGCAGCCAGCAAAGCGATGATCTGGGTGGCAATTTGAACAAAATTGTCCCAAACTAATATGTTTACAGAGGCCCAATCCTTGAGCTCATTGAACTTCTGCATGACAAGATTGACGTTGATAAAGGAGTCCATTTAGCGACCTTTCAGTCTCTCAGATAGCTTTGTGGAATATCCGGAGTGTTTTCGGGCTGGCTAATTTTAAAGGCAATTGGACAAAGATGGCTGCGTTCAGTTTTGCCTTTTTCGAACCTTAACACAGCTCGCCCGGCTGTGTCATTAGGTCACAGCACAGGTAGCATGATTTGAGTTGTTGGTCGCCTGAAAGCCGGACGGTATCGCCTGGTTAGTAAGGGGCCGCTTTAGCGATCACCTTTCAATGTTTGCGGCATCCGGCACCGCATGCAACACTATTCAAAAAGACCTGCTTTTTGCTCAGATGTCATCGATTGCGCCTCACCATAGTCACTCGGATGCTAAAAACGCCGATGCCGATTTAGTGACCACCCAGGACCATGGGCCACAGTTACATCAGTACCACCTATCGCTTTCGCCAGGTGTCGAACCAGAAAATGAGCAGGGATTCCACCGGGCAATTGATTAAGTGGTCGAACACCAGAGGCCAACCGGCAAGAAAATGCTTGACAACCAGAAGTATTTTAGAAATTAATATAATAAATAACTAATTAATATTAATAGCAAATACATGATATATGTCGCACAGTCTGAATATTTCTAGAAATCTCATAAGTAAGCTTCGACACACTCATTTATCATGACGGTGGTACACTTGAGGTAAACTAAAGGGGATGTGGCAACATTGGCTTTCATCATATCAAAGATGCTAAATCCTGCGCTAAAAGGCGTAAAATTTGTGAGTGGAAGGATGTGAGATGCGTTTGTTATTTAGGTAAAATAAATGTTTGTTCCTCAACAAGAATTTTAAGCTTAACTAAAATGAGACACCCATGAAGAAGACATTTATCCTGTGTTCATTGGTTTTTTTCTAATTGGTTGCGCCACCTTTTACGATTATGAGCCCAAAACAGCCGCTGAAGAGGAAGTAAAGGAAACTCTCGTTGCATACTTTGACTCATGGAAAAATCATGATACCGAAGGCGTTTTGTCTGTTATTCATAGAGATGCAAAGCTAATGACGGGAAAAGAGCGTAATGTTCTTAATAAAGAACAATTTGCGGAATATTTACCCAAAAGATTGGTAACGTTCAAAAGTTGTGGCACGGGCCAGTTTGCACGTGAGCGATCCGGATGCTGAAATGGCCCTCAATGCCGAGTTTCTGCTTCCAGTATTGTTCCCATTTTTCTCTCGAGTACTTTTTCAAAATGATCATTTTCGACAACTTTGTGACGGTGGCATCGGACCAGCCCCAGGCAATGCGTTTTACGCGCCGGCCGATTTCCCGGAAGATCCGTTCCAACAGCGAGGTGGTTTTCGGAGCGATTACCCCGGTCTTCAGCCACAGTTCGATGTTGGTAAAGATGCGCTCGGAGAGGTTTTCCAGGTAGGTGGCGCCTTTTAGGTAGCCGTGTTCTTTGAAGACGTCGATCAGTTCGGCAATCTCAGCCTTGCTGGATCGATATTTTTCTTCGACCGCATCTTTGTCTTGATCTTTTAAAAGCTCGTAGTCCCCTTGGGGCAGCTCAATTCCGATCAGATGCTTGAGTTTGTCGATGTGCGGCTGACTTTGCTTTTTCCTGAGCCCGTCTTCCCACATCGAATGGTATAACCCTCGCGGGCCATGCCACGTGCAACGCTGAGATTCGGCCACATCGGCCAGAAAATCATCCAGGCCCGGTTCGCCATCGTAAATAAAAGGAATGCCAGCTGCATTAGTCTCCTTGAATCGCTCTTTCACAATCTGTTCGATATCGCTCCAGGCGGTATTGGCAAACGTGCCCAATGGTTCGACCTTGCCGCCGGTGGTAATGCCGATGACCGATCGCAGCTCTCCTTTTTCGCCCTTTTGGCGTTTGTAACCGGTGCCGTCTGCCATAATCGCAGCAAGGTCGCCCAGATCCACACAGGCGGCCTGCTCCATCTGATCGACATCGCTTCCCACCACCAGGTTATGAATGCCACCCAGGGAGATATCGATGGATCGGCCTTCGATCAGCCGGCGATAGTTGGTGTCGATGACCGCCTCGATCACCTCGTGCTCGAAGTTGCTTTCCTTGCGGCTGTAGGGGGGTATGTGCAATGCATCCAGCAGTGGCGAATGTCGTGCACCGCACACCCGACATTCAGCTACCCGCAGAGGCAAATGCAAGTTACCAAAAACCGTGGATATCACGCGGGGATGCTGGCGATAGCCCCGTTTTCGTATGCAGCGGCCGTGACAAAAGCGGTTGTTGGGATCCCCCTTTCGGACATGGCGTCCGAGGCCTTTTCGCATTTTGCTCGGGGTCATGACCCCGCTTTGGGGGCTTAGGCGAGCTGCAATGAGATCGTCATAACCGGTTAATATCGTTTTGAGTATTTCCAACATCAGCGGGTTTTTTAGCTGCTCCAATCGGTAGACGATTTCGTTTAGGTTGATTTTTCCGGTTGCAAGTTCAAAATCGAGTGTAATATGAATCTGTTGTTCCATCACGGTCTCTCTTCGTTCAGGTTCATATTTGGCGATATAAACCTATGAAGGAGACCGTGACTTTTTTTCAAGCATTAAATTCGGCGGATTGCCTAAACGAAACGCCGGTGGACAAACGACGCAGGCGAGCGTCATGTGCTCCGACGAGCATTTTGGGGCCCATTCTCGCACATGACGCCCCCCTGCTCACGCCGTGCCATGCAAACTCTTTTCAGTTAACCGTGATTGGAAAATTGGCTCCCATCCGGGTCGTGCCACAACTTTTGAACGTTACTAAAAGATTTGGAAAATCCCCTAGTTTGAGAAAAGGTAGCCCAATAATGGATGTGCGAGATGAAAAGGCAACCGTCACGGTACCCTTTAGTGGATCTAATTTTACTCTTCAGTGGGTGGCAGAATTAGTTAAGGAAAACGACAAGTGGTTTATCATAAATATTAAATATTGATTTGAGATTGTTCGGATAAGTGTCAAAAGGCCGTTCACTATATAGTTTACGATCTTTTGGCTAAATGCTGAGATAATAGACGACTTTACGCTCGAATTGATTTAAAGTCGACTTGCAGTCGGCGCCTTGAAACCATTAGCTTTTAGCCGGTGGAGCCTTTACATTTCTCTCCTCGTTTTCTGGTGAAGAGCCGCTCCTTCACGGTTTCTCCATGAGGCGATTGAACCGATGTAAACAATTTCAGATTACACTTGCTTCGGAATTTATCCGGCGGGTAAAGCGCCATAACCTATCCAATTTTACAACGATCCAGGCCACCGTCAGCACTAATACCCAACCGCCGACCAGGCCCCAGAGTACACTTTTCCACCGGCCACCAAAGTAGCGTTTGCTGGATTGGGCGATCCATGTCCAGTGGGACCAGAGATGGTAACTCAGCAGCACCAAAAACAGCACGGCCAGAAAAAGGTGGATTTCGCCCCACTGGTGGCGGTGCAGGCCCAGAAAATAGGCCGTACTTGGGCCGCCTTTGGGGATGACGAAACCGAGCAACAGACCAATGGCCGCAACGGCAGTGATGATGACAAAAAGCACGGCGTTGACCAGGTATGAGAGAGCATTTTTCTTCACAACGTTCCTCTTTGTGCCTTTAAGTGGGAATTGGCGTCAATTAGGCCAGCCACAATGACGGGGACTCTTTGAGCAGTTTTA
Source organism: uncultured delta proteobacterium (assembly GCA_963783425.1). Lineage (GTDB taxonomy): Bacteria > Desulfobacterota > Desulfobacteria > Desulfobacterales > QNYZ01 > CAWANO01. The sequence goes on along the minus strand of CAWANO010000001.1, from coordinate 436,651 downwards.
TCATTGTCGGAAGCCAGGCGTAATTCTCCGAAAGAACACACGTAAAGCAAAACCCGCGTCATTGTGTCGTGGACAGAAATTGTTTAACCGCACGCATTCCAATCCAGCCGGCAACTATTTTCAGCGTCGCAGGTTTCGACCTGGATAGTACTGTGGCCAATACCGAAGTGATCGTGCAGATGATCACGAAGGTCGAGCAGGAAGCGGTTGTCCAGTGTCTTGTCCGCCACCACAAGGTGCACGGTCAGGGCGATTTCGGTGGTGCTCAGCGGCCATACGTGCAGATCATGAATGCGGTCGACATGATCAAAACCGAGCAGGTATTGCCTGATGCCGGGAAGATCGACGCTCTTGGGCACGGCGTCGATGGCGTAGTTGAGCGATTCGCGCAGCAACGCCCAGGTGCCGATGAATATCACCGCACGATGATCAGGCTCACCATCGGATCAATCCAGGGCCAGCCTTTGACCATGATCACGAAACCGGCCACCACAACGCCGGCTGACACGGCCGCGTCGGCCGCCATGTGCAGAAAAGCGGCGCGAATGTTCAGGTCCTCCTTCTGACCTTTTAGAAAGAGCAACGCGGTCAGGGTGTTGATGACCACGCCCACGGCCGCCACCAGAATTACTGTGCTCCTTTAACAGGCCCCGGATCGAGTAGTCGGCCGACGGCCTCCCAGGCGATGCCGCCCAAAGCGACCAGCAGCATGATGGCACTGGCCAGGGAGGCCATGATGGTGGCCTTGCGAAACCCGTAGGTGCGCCGTTCCGTGGCCGCCCTGGCGGCCAGCAGGCTGGCCCCCCAGGCCAGCAGCAGGCTGAGCACATCACTCAGGTTGTGCCCCGCATCAGCGATCAGCGCCAGCGAGTCGGCACGCACGCCGTAAAACGCCTCAACGGCAACGAAAATGACGTTTAGCGTCACCCCGATCGCAAACGACCGGTTGTAGTGACTGGTGTCGTTATGGGGGTTATGGTTCACGGTTTAGCCCGAAAATATCAGCTTCCCGTAGGCGACATTTACAATGTGATATCAACCTTGATAAACTGCACCGGCCGCGGCCAGGGCATCGCCCTTGGCCGTAAAGCCCTGCTCCTTCAGCACCGTTTCCAGCGTGCTCAGAAACAGCACTACATTGCGCCGGCGGCTCGATTCACCCATCAGCCCCACGCGCCACACCTTGCCGGCAAACTGACCCAGCCCGCCGCCGATTTCGATCTGGAACCCCTTGAGCAGCGCCTGACGCACCGCGAGATCGTCCACGCCCTCGGGAATGCACACCGCGTTTAACATGGGCAATCGTTCGGCCTCGGGCACCAGCATGGACAAGCCCATGGCCTCCAGGCCGGCCACCAGGGCCAGATGGTTGCGGTGGTGGCGGGCAAAGCGGGCCTCGAGCCCCTCTTCGGTGATGATCCGCAGGGCTTCGTGCAAGGCGAAAATCATGTTGATGGGCGCCGTGTGGTGGTACTTGCGCTGTTCGCCCCAGTACTCGCTCACCATGGACATGTCGAGATACCAACTCACCACCGCGGACTTGCGTTTTTCAATGGCCGCCATAGCGGCCGCACTGAAGGATACCGGTGACAGGCCCGGCGGGCAGGAGAGACATTTCTGGGTGCCGCTGTAGGCGGCGTCAACCCCCATTTTGTCCAGCGCCACTTCCATACCGCCCAGGGAGGTTACCGTATCGGCCAGAAAGAGCGCGCCCGCATCATGGGCGAGTTCGGCCAGATCCTCCAGGGGCGTACATGCCCCGGTGGATGTTTCGGCGTGCACCACGGCCACCAGCTTGGGGCTGGCGCCTGCCAGGGCCTTTTCCAGCAAGGAGGGATCGATCGCCCGGCCCCACTCGCCCTCTACCCGCATCAGCTTGCCGCCGATGCGGTTGACGATATCGGCCATGCGTGTACCGAAAACCCCGTTGATGCACACCACCACCTCGTCACCCGGCTCCACCAGGTTCACCAGGCAGGTCTCCATGCCCGAGCTACCCGTACCTGAAACCGGAATGGTGAGGGGATTTTCGGTTTGAAACAAAAACCGCAGCATCTGCTGGGTTTGGTTCATCACCTTGAGAAAGTAGGGATCGAGATGGCCGATGCAGGGCGCGGCCAGCGCCTGCAGCACGCGGGCCGGCACGTCGCTGGGGCCGGGGCCCATGAGGGTGCGATGTCCGGGAGTGACCGCGGGAAATGTTTCGGGGCTACTGGGCATGATCAGACTCCTGTCATGGTTATTGGGGTAATGATCTGTTTGTGCTTGAAGATCATGGTTTGGGCATATAGAATTTGTATCTTTGTGTCAATGATGCCCGACAAGCGCATCGACATCACACCCAACCACTATCGCTTTAGGTCTGTTTGGAATTTCAATGGCTGGATCAAGATCGGAACTGGAAGCAATCCGCGTGCGTGGCGCCCGCGAACACAATCTAAAAAGCGTGGATGTGGATCTGCCCAAACGGCGGTTGGTCGTCATCACCGGTGTCTCGGGATCGGGTAAATCGAGCCTGGCCTTCGACACCATTTTCGCCGAGGGCCAGCGCCGTTACGTCCAATCCCTATCCGCTTACGCCCGCCAGTTCATCGGGCAGATGGAAAAACCCAAATATGATACCATCCGGGGCCTCTGCCCGGCCATCGCCATCGACCAGAAGGCCTCTTCCGTTAATCCACGTTCCACCGTGGGCACCATTACCGAAATCTACGACTACCTGCGGGTGCTCTATGCCCGTATCGGCCGCCAGTACTGCCTGCGCTGCGGCAAACCCGTGGGGCGCGGCGACGCCCAGAACATGGTGGATCAAATCTCGGCCCTGCCGCCCCAAGTGCGCATCCTCATTTTAGCGCCGGTGGTGGAGAACCGCAAAGGCCGCCATGGGGATGTACTGCAAACGCTCCAATCCCAGGGGTATGCCCGCCTGCGGGTCGACGGCGTGGTTCAGTCCATCGAATCCGTTCAGGCTCTTGCGCGTCACCAGAAACACACCATCGAAGCAGTAGTGGATCGTCTGGTGGTCAAAAACGACAACAGCTTTAGAGGTCGCCTTGTTGACTCGGTGGAAACGGCCCTCAAGCTGGGCCGGGGCCGGCTGGTCGTTCACATGGAGGGGCGCGAGGACCTCAAGATGAGCGAGGCGCGCAGTTGTTGCGGCATCGCCTACCCCGAACTGGAGCCGCCGCTCTTTTCGTTCAACTCACCCCAGGGCATGTGCCCCGACTGCAACGGCATCGGCAACCGCCTCTCCATGGACCCTGAACGCATCGTACCGCAGCCCGAGTTGACTATCCGCCAGGGTGCTGTGCTGCCCTGGCACGGCTACTTCTCCAAACAGGGCCACCTGGCCGGCTCCTGGGGCGGCCGGCAACTGGAGGCCATGCGCACCCAATGGCATATTGATTTCGACACCCCCTGGCGCCAGTTGCCGCCAAAGATCCGCGATGTTGTTCTTTACGGGTCCAAGGACCAAGAGATAACGGTGGACTGGAACTCCAAAAAAGTTCGCGGCCAAATCCGTACGACCTGGGAGGGCCTGGTCCATACCCTGATGCGCCGCCATCGGCAGACCGAGTCCGAAAGCCAGAAGAAGTATTACGCGCGTTTCATGTCGGCCCAGCCCTGCCCGACCTGCCGCGGCCGTCGTCTGCAGCCGGCAGCCACCCATGTGCGCATCGCCGATCGTGCCATCGTGGATGTAACCGCCATGACCATTACCGAGGCGCACACCTTTCTCAGCGATCTGAGCCTGAACGAAACCCAACAGCCATCGCCGACGAGCTGCTCAAAGAGATCGTCAACCGCTTGGGGTTTCTGCTTAACGTCGGTCTCGATTATCTCTCGCTGGATCGCGCGGGTCCCACCCTTTCCGGCGGCGAAAGTCCAACGCATCCGCCTGGCTAGCCAGGTGGGCTCGGAACTGACCGGCGTGCTCTACATTCTCGACGAACCCTCCATCGGCCTGCACCAACGCGACAACCTGAAGCTGTTGGCCACCCTACGACGCTTGCGCGATATTGGCAACTCGGTGCTGGTCATCGAGCACGACCGCGAAACCATGCAGGCGGCCGACTGGATCGTGGACATGGGGCCGGGCGCCGGCCTTCTGGGCGGCCAGGTAGTGGCAACCGGCACACCGGCCCAGATCGGCCGCAACCGCCACTCGCTGACCGGCTTGTATCTCAGCGGTAAAAAACAACTCGCCCCACCCGAGAAACGCATAACGCCCATCAAAAGTGGTGGCCGCTGGATTGAAATCACGGGCGCCGCGGCCAACAATCTCAAAAAAATCACTGTTAAAATTCCCCTGGGTCTGATGACCGCCGTCACCGGCGTCTCAGGAGCCGGAAAGTCGACCCTGATCAACCAGATCCTCTACCCCGCCCTGGCCCGCCACCTTCACACAAGCCAGATCGATGTGGGCGCCCACCGAGCTATCCACGGCCTCGCGCACCTGAACAAGGTCATCAATATCAATCAACGCGCCATCGGCCGAACCCCGCGCAGCAACCCGGCCACTTATACCAAACTGCTCGACCACATCCGCGATCTCTTCGCGCGATTGCCCGAGGCGCGTGTGCGCGGCTACGCCAAAGGGCGCTTTTCTTTCAATGTAAAAGGCGGGCGCTGTGAAGCTTGTCGCGGCGACGGCTACAAAAAGGTGGCCATGCACTTTCTGGCAGACGTTTACGTGCCCTGTCAGCAGTGCCGCGGCCGCCGTTACAACGACGCTACTTTGACGGTCCGCTACAAGGGCCACTCCATTGCCGACGTGCTGGAGCTCTCCGTACGCCAGGCGCGTGCGCTCTTTCGCAACCAGCCGCGTATCGTGGCCATCCTCGACACCCTCATGGACGTTGGCTTGGGATACATCAAGCTGGGCCAGTCGGCGCCCACCCTGTCAGGCGGGGAGGCCCAGCGCATAAAGTTGTCGCGCGAACTGGCTAAAAAAGCTTCCGGCGACACCCTCTATATCTTGGACGAACCCACCACTGGCCTACATTTTGCCGACATCAAGCTTCTGATAACCGTACTACGTCGCCTGGTCGACGATGGTAACAGCGTAGTGATCATCGAACACAATCTGGACATTATCAAGTCAGCCGACTGGATCATCGATTTGGGTCCCGAAGGCGGCGACGGCGGGGGGCGCCTCGTGGCACAGGGGTCACCAGAGACCATAGCCGGTGGGGGCAAGGGATACACGGCGCAATACTTGAAACCGCTTCTGGTATAAACCGATTTTGTCCTTCCACAGCATGGTCAATTTATGGCACAAATTCCAACGTTTCTCAGGAAAAGTGGTGCTCACTGGCAGGAATTATGGTAAGAGTGCCGGGGCGACAGAGACACCAACACACCGTCAAGCGTTCGTTAACCATCACCAAAGGATCGTCACCATGACAAAAACAGCGGCCACTATTTTACTTCTGATGCTCACCATCACTGCGGCTTGGGCCGATGGACCGCAAATGAAACCGGGCAAATGGGAGTTTACCAGTACCATCTCGATACCCATGATGCCGGAACCGCAAACCATCACCAACGTTGACTGCATTACCGAAGAGGAATCAAAGAAAGATCCTTTGGCCGCCGTGGTCGAACAGGGCCATTGCCAGGTGGTAAACAGCCAGGTGGCAGGCAACCGCATCGACTTTGAAGTGGCCTGTCAAGCCGACAAAGGCATCACTTCAACCGGTAAAGGCTATTTTACCATTACAGGCGATACTGCTACGGGAAAAATGGAAGTGATCATGAACATGCCCGAGATGCCCGACCTTCCCAACATGAAAGGTCAGGAAATGAAAATGGAGCAGTCCTGGGAGGGGCGCCGCATCGGCGATTGTGACGGGACTGAATGATATTTTTTTGAATGAGAAGCTCCTTGAGCCGATTTTAAAACAAGCTATGCCAACGACCAGAAGAAGCTACCGGTGTGATACCCTATTTACAGCCCTAATCTGGCCCCTATCATGGCAGTGCGATACTTCAGGGCATCGTCGCGCGTTCCAACGCTTTTCGATAATCGCTTGTAGCACGACTCACCATCGAATAGGACAACCCGACTTACTCACCGATCTGCCGGTTTGAAAACAATCCGCTGTTCCACATGAAACAGACGATCATATCTCGGTCGCGTTTTTGATCGGCCCGCACCCTCGGTCGGATTTTCCGCACCCTTTTTCGCAGGTTATCACGAATTATTTGACTCCAATCAAATGACTTCATGGCTCGCAAAATACATTGGGGCTGACGTTAAGCGCGCGGAGATATTCCAGATGGATGGGCTTTAGCGGCTTGACCAGCTGCCGCTGATCGACGGATTTGACCACCAGATTGTCCCAGTTAGGCGGGGGCGCAACATTAACCGTCAATGAAAGAACCAAAACCCCCCACCGCTGGGCCAACCAGGTGCCCTTAAACGGCAGCAAGGATGCCGATAGCGTCAACCTTTTTTATCCTCAACCTTTTGGCCTTTTGCTTTCACCAAATCTTTGAGCTCACAGACCGGCTTTACCAGAACTGCCGGGCCGCGTTTAGCTCCCGCAAGCAGTATTGGAATCAACTGCGCTGCACATTGCGTATCGTGGTGTTCAAAAGCTGGAACCAAATGCTGGCCTACATCATAGATCCTCCGCTGATTGGGCCGCCGTAGCTTCTAACCGGTAGCCTTTCATGCTTTCAATATAACGGTTTTTTGCGCTTACTTGAGCACGGGTGCCTCTTTTTTACCCTGTTGACTCGATTGCAACCGGCTGGGTTCCATCCCTGGGCTGAAAATCTTGGCTCGAATCTGAAAATATGGACAGGGGCCATGAGAACTGCCCGCCTGCGGCTTTTAAACTTCGTTCACCGAGAATCGCTGTAGGGCATAGTTTCTATTTTACGTTGAGGGTTCGATGTGATATCATAAAAAGCGGTTATCCAGAAAGCTCAAGTTGGCATCGGTTTTGACCGGATCTGTCAAATCGTCGTGATAATATGGCCTCAAACTATAAAAGGAGGCCCACGTGCAAGATTTCACCATCACGGAGAATTTTCCAAAATCCGAGATTGAGTTTGATTTACGGTTTTTAGATCCAAGCGCCTGTTACGATTACCTGTTTGCGATAAAGTGGCCTAATGGCTTTGTTTGTCAAAAGTGTAAAAACGACACTTACTGGATCAGCGCCAAGCATCTTTACATCTGTAGCCAATGCAACCGCCAGCACTCATTAACAGCCGGCACGATAATGGATAGTTCAAAAAAGCCGATTACATACTGGTTCAAAGCGATGTGGTGGTTCACTACGCGCAAATCCGGTATCAATGCCGTCAATCTCAAAGAGCTTTTGGGCCTGGGCAGCTACCAAACAGCCTGGTGCTGGCTGCAAAAATTACGACGCTGCACGATACGCACCGGCAGAGAGAAATTGTCCGGTCGTGTCGAGGTGGACGAATTTGTCATCGGTGGCCAAAAGCCCGGCAAACGCGGCCGCGGCGCTGAAGGTAAAACCATTGTTGCGGCCGCTGTCGAACGGTCTGATATAAAACGAAAAATCGGCCGTATCCGTCTGCATGTTATCCTGGACTATACGGCATTTTCACTGGAGACTTTCATCGATGAAAATATCGAACCTGGCAGCACCGTGGTTACCGATGCCTGGTCAAGCTACCCACCGATTATAAAAGACCAATGCCATGTTGCGGTAAATCAATCCAAATCCAGTGATTACCAAGACCGCCTGTACGGCGTTCACATGGTTGCTTCACTGGTTAAGCGGCTCATTGGCAGTACCTTTCAAGGCCGCTTCGAACCCAAATACCTTCAGAACATTCTGGATGAATATGTGTTTCGGTTCAACCGCAGGCGATCAAAATACATCGGTAAAAAGTTTATGCGCATCGTTGAACAGGTGGTGAGTTCGGCCAAATTAAAATGGGACGAAATCAAGTGGGACATCGACCCAATCTCCGGCTTCTTCTCACTTGAGCTTTCTGGATAACCGCTATTAGTTTTTTTTAAACTAAATCAATGGAGACAACTCAATGAAATTTTTCCGTTCTCCCAATCTTTGGATACTATGCACGCTTTTATTACTACCGGGAATTACCGGGTGTGATAAAAAGGCGGAAGAAGATACACAAACTGCGGCCCAAAAGCTCTCTGCGGCGAAAGTCGTTCATGGGGGGATTTATCGGGCCCCCCTGCTCAACAACCCCGCCACAATAGATCCTGCTGGAGTGCAGGATCAATACGGGACGGCAGTGGTGCAACAGCTTTTTGATGGCCTGGTGCGCTTTGACGCCTATCTGCTGGTATTGCCGGCCCTTGCCGAATCGTGGCAGATAAAAGAAGGGGGTAAAGTATATCGATTTACCTTACAGGAAAACGCACTTTTTCATAATGGAGAACCAGTCACCGCGGCGGACGTGGTCTTTTCACTCAGTCGGCTGCTGCGCATTGACCCCGCGCCAGCCGTCTTACCCCATCTGCTTAAAATTGTCGGGGCGAAAGCCTATCGCGACGGCGACACGGATGCCGTGGCGGGTATGGTATCAGTGGACGAAAGGACAGTGGAGGTGCAACTGGAAGCCCCCTATGCCCCTTTCCTTACCGCCCTGGGTATGTATCAGGCCAAAATTGTCCCCGAAGCCGAGGTGCTTCGCTTGAAAGATGAATTTGGGAAAAAGCCTATAGGCAGCGGCCCTTTTCAATTTGTTTCTTGGGAGCCAAACAAACAGATTCGACTGAAACAGTTTCCCGGCTATTATGCTGGAGATGCTTATCTGGATGGAGTCGAATATGCAATTTATCCAGGAGTAGGAATCGATCAAATTCTATCAGACTTTCGCGATGGTAAATTGGAGGAGATGGGCGTTACGGGCCAAATCCGGCAAGAATTACCCAAGGAGAAAGGGCTCCAATGGTTTCACCGACCTTCGTTGAGCCTCATGTTTTATGGTTTGAGGGTAAATAAGCCCCTGCTGGATAACCCAGATTTTAGAAGGGCGCTCTCAATGGCGATTGACAGGGAAAAACTTATCTCCCAAGTATATGAGGGGCAGTTAGAGCCTGCAAGAAGCATTCTTCCGCCTGGCATGCCAGGTTTTAATACGGAAAACCAGTTGCTAACCGATGATTTTGCGACTGCGCATGCCATTATTAGACCGATCATTGAAAACCAAAAAGAGTCCATTTCTTCGATTGAGATTGTATCTAACTCAAAATCTGCTTTTGCCCAGGCAGAACTGAATCTACTGCGTGATGCATGGGCTGATTTGGGAATAGACCTTAAGATAAAATATATCACCGACTGGTCACAATTCGAAGCATATCTCCAATCGGACGCCGTTCAGCTTTATCGCTATGCATGGTTCGCCGACATGCCCGATCCGGATAGTTTTTTATACTCATTGTTCGCATCGGAGTCTCCTGCAAATTTAATGGATTTCAACGATCAGAAAGTTGATGAAATGCTGTTATCTGCGCGCGGGGAGGTAGATCCGGTTAAACGGATAGATCTGTACCGTGAAATTGAGAATCGGATTATGAAAGCTTCCCCCCTGATCCCTCTCGTCTATTTGAGCGTAGATCGCGTATACGGGCCTCATGTTCGAGGTGCGCAGCCCAGCGCTTTAGGAGAAGATTATATGTCGCTTCATCGGGTCTGGCTGGAAACTAAAGAGTCAACCTCTTGATTGCTGCTAACGTGCGAAGATCTTGATCCCGAACCTATGCAGCAATGGCCCCTCAATCTCCGTCTATTTAAATCACCTCGTTTCATTCCCCTGCGCTACCGCGTCTTTTTTGTCATTTCCAGCATGCTGGTGTTGCTGTTGGGGGCGCTGGTCGTCACTCTCGGCTATTTTCAAAGCCAAACCATTCGGCACCAGCTTGAGGTACGAGGTAAATCAATCGGCCAAAGCCTATCGGCCATATCCCTGCAGGACCTGATCAACTACAACTACGTCAACCTTGAACGAGTCGCCAATCAGGCTGTCCAAGATCCTGACATTCTTTATGTGGTTTTTCACGATAAGGAGGGTCGGGTGGCCGGATTCAGCCGAAAGCCAGAGCTACAGGGCAAATTTTTAAAAGATGGAACCAGCTTAAATGCCCTGGCGGCCATGGGGCCGCTTATCCAGCAAGTGGCAGCCCTGCCGGACGATCTGCCGGGACTGGATGTCACCATCCCCGTCTATTTGCCCGATTCGCAAAACCGGTGGGGAACAGTACGGGTGTGTCTCTCATTGGCGACAATGCAACAGCAAATCCGTCAGACCGTATGGATCATTGTTGCCGTGGGGATGGTCGCACTAGTTTTGGGAGTGTTGGTTTCCACCTGGGGCACCCAAAGGGTCACCCGACCCTTAGGCCATCTCGTTCGGGCTACCATGGAGGTCGCCCAGGGCAACCTGCACCAAGAAGTCACTGTGAATACTGGTGACGAGGTGGAGGTGTTGGCCGCCAACTTCTCAATTATGACGCGAGAAATTCTATCGTATCAAAAACGCCAAACACAGCAGATGGAAGAGATCAAGCGGCTCCAGCAATATTCCGAAAAGCTTATGGCCACCATGGCAGACGGTCTTTTATCGGTGGATTTAAGCGGATGCGTTGCCGCCATGAATCCCGCTGCCCACAAGCTTTTGGGCACTTTCGATATCGACACCCCCAAAGGTTGCAATGTCTCCTCCATCATTGAGAAAAACACGCCTTTGCATCGCTTTATATGGGATATAATCGAGGAACCTTCGGCGCGCCGCCAAAACGAGCTCAAAATTGTAAAAAAGGGAAACACCACCACCATTTGGGTTAGTGTCGGTATCCTGCGTGATGGCCACGGGCGTCCCCAAGAGATCATCTTCAATTTGCACGACATCACCGAACTGAAAAAACTTGAATCTCGTATCCGGCAGTCGGAGCGATTGGCTGCCCTGGGCACCCTGGCAGCAGGAATGGCCCATGAGATCAGAAACCCTTTAACCGCCATCAAAACCTTTGTGCAGCTGCTACCCAGAAAAATTGATAAACCAGGATTTTTAGAGAAATTCAACCAAACCGTACCCCGGGAGGTCAACCGCATCAATTTGTTGGTGGAAGAGCTTTTGGAATTATCAAGAGCGCCCAAGTACGAATTTGCCAGGACGGACATCAGGGAGCTTTTAGATCAATCCCTTGATGTGTTGGCGGCCGAAATTCAGGATCAAAATATTGAACTCCGCAAAGAATTCCAGGATGGATTACCTGCGTTACAGGCGGACGCCAATCAACTGATCAAAGCCTTCAACAATCTATCCCGTAATGCCATCCAGGCAATGGCAAGTGGGGGACAGTTGACCGTTAGCGCTTTCACTGAAAATGCGTCATCTTCCGATAGCCAGGTGAAAGCTGCCGACAACAATTGGATGACTATCGTTTTCGAAGACACGGGCCATGGGATCTCACCAGAGGGAATCAAGCATATCTTTAACCCCTTTTTCACTACCAAGGATAGCGGTACTGGATTGGGCTTGCCCATCACCCACAAGGTCATCACTGAACATGGCGGGCAGATCGAAGCTCACAGCGTACTGGGAACGGGTACCCGCTTTACCACTCGGCTGCCCCTCAACGGATAACACTCTGGATACGCGTTTTCCTGGAGCTATCGCATCCGTTGCCTGACGCCCGATGACATTCTACTCCGTATTGGCAATATTCAGTGATTTTATTTTCTGTATGAGTGTGTTGCGGTGTATTTGCAGGAGGTGAGCGGCTTCGGTCTGGTTCCAGCGGCACTTTTTGAGGGCTCGCAGAATATACTGGCGCTCAAAAGAACCGCGCGCCTCTATCAGACCCGTGTGCCCCCCGGCCGTGCTGTGCATACCTTTTAATATATCTTCATGGAAGAGAACATCAAAGGGAAGGTCTCCTTGATGAATCGGTTGATGATCTGAAGCCAGCACCACCATGCGTTCAATGAGGTTTTCAAGTTCACGTATATTTCCCGGCCAGGGATAGGATTCCAGCACGGCCATGGCTTCCGGGGTGAAGGAGCCGACGGACTTGTGCAACTGGCGGTTGAAGCGATCCAGGAAAAACTGCGCCAACAAGGGGACATCGCCCACCCGTTGACGCAGGGGGGGTAAATTGATGGGGATTACATTCAGTCGGAAGTAGAGATCTTCCCGAAAGTTTCGCTTGCGCACCATCTCATCGAGAGGCATATTGGTGGATGCGATGATACGAACATCCACCTTGATGGTGCGGTGACCACCCACACGCGTGAATTCCCTCTCCTGCAGTATCCTTAACAGGTGGGCCTGGAATTCCATTCTCAAAGAAGATATTTCATCGAGAAACAAGGTGCCGCCATTGGCGAACTCAAATTTACCGGGCGTACGGGTGTAGGCACCGGTAAAAGCACCTTTCTCATGGCCGAACAGCTCACTTTCTATCAACTCAGATGGAATCGAGGCGCAGTTAATGGCCACAAAGGGCTTTTGAACTCGTTTGCTCGAGGCATGAATGGAACGGGCAATCAGTTCCTTGCCCGTTCCGCTTTCTCCGGTGATCAACACACTGCTGGCCGTGGCCGCCACCTTTTTGATGGTTTTAAACACCTCGTTCATGCATTGGGCGCGGCTGATGATCTTGGTGTGCTCGATTCGATCCGCCATTTCCGAGCGCAGATAGGAGACCTCTTGTTCTAGCAAGTACTTCTGGAGGGCTCGCTCCACACGGGTCAAGATCGTATCGGCATCAAATGGTTTGGTAATGTAGTCATAAGCTCCTTTTTGTATGGAGTCTGCCGCCTCGGATGCACGATCAATGGCTGATACAATGATAACATCAATGGAGCTATCAATTTTCTTTATCTTTTCAAGGGTCTCTATCCCGCCCATTTTCGGCATGGAGAGATCCAGCAAAACCAGATCGAATTCCACTTTCTGAAGTGCCTGGATCGCCTTTTGTCCCTCGTCCACGCAGACGACGTCATATTCGTCTTCGAGAATGGTTTCAAGGGCATCCCTGGCGCCTTGTTCATCATCGACTACAAGCAGTCGTGCTTTTTTGGGAATGTCTATGGCTTCCATATCCTAATATGGTCCATTCCTGCTGTGTCTCATGTTGTTATCATGACGGCATATATATAGAAGGGCTGCGCATCGTCCCACACAGAACCCTCGCTCCTTTGACTTTATATGCCGTAGAGGTGGATTTTTCAAGGTTGCATTTTAAAACACAAGTAATTTCGCCATTTTGTCCCCCAGACCGGAGCCCCCAACCTCTGGTTTACCTGAGATCCCGTCCCCCCAGCTCGAGAATCCCTATAGTCATGTACGGGATGCACTGCGCGATCATTTCTGACTATCGGTACCGTATTGACCAACGCGGAAATGAATAATCATCTCCACATGCATTCGTAATGCCTTAACCCTACAACGTTACTTATATAATTTTAGCTTGTAATTTTTATGAAGGTTTGCCATGCTACGCAACAAACCCATAACGTAGGAGGCAGACCATGTTACCAGTTACACGCAGTGGCGAGCACCTGTATCGGGTTCCAAAGTTTAGCCTCGGCAAGGGCGATGTAAAAGATTTCATGAATGAACTCGGGGGATTCCACGATCAGTTCGCAGACTGCTTCCACCGTAGCGAGTCCAGAACGCACTTTTTCAACTACATGGCCGGACAATTCAGCGAACTGGAGCGTAAATCCATCGAACCCATAGCCCTGGCCCTGAAGAACGGTAATGTCCGAGCCATGCAGCGGTTTGTCAGCGTTGCCGAATGGGATGACGATATCATTTTATCCAAATATCGTCGTCTGGTTAACGAAGATCTTGGCAGCGCCGATGCCGCTTTGATCTTTGATGAAAGCGGTTTCATCAAAAAAGGTGCCGACTCCATCGGAGTGTCACGACAGTACTGCGGCTCGATCGGCAAGGTCGACAACTGCCAGGTTGGTGTCTTTGCCGCCTATGTGTCCGAACACGGCTATGCACTGGTGGACAAGCAACTGTTCATCCCCGAAAAATGGTTCACCGATCCATTCCGAAGCCGCCGGAAAAAATGTGATCTACCAGAGGATACGGAATTTAAAACCAAGCCACAATTGGCCGCACAGATGCTTCGCGAGATCGGTTCTGAAAACGTGCTGCCTTTCAAGTACATTCTTGGTGATTCGATCTACGGGACCAACCCGGAGTTCATTGAGGCCGCCGAAGCCTTTGGCGACAAAACCTACTTTGTGTCGGTTCCCAAAAACACACAATGCTGGCCGAAGCAGCCCATGACTGTCACCAAACATTACCGTTGGGGCGGCAAGGACCGCTCCAAGACCTTACTTTTAGACAGTGAAAGCAAGCCGATCTGCGTTAGTGAACTGGCCAAAAACATCAACGACTATTTCTGGTACCGCCGAAAGGTATCGGAAGGCACCAAGGGGCCGATCGTCTACGAGTTCACCAGGCGCCGCGTCGTGCTGTCCGCCGACGGTTTGCCGACAAAAGCCGTTTGGCTGCTGATTCGACGCACAATCGGCGACGACCCCCGGTACAGCTATTTTATCAGCAACGCCTCCTGCGCCACGCGGCTCAAGACCCTGGTCTGGTTGAGCGGTTTGCGCTGGGCCATAGAGCAGTGCTTTGAGGAGACCAAATCAGAGCTTGGCATGGATCACTATGAGGTGCGAAAATTCAAAGGATGGCACCATCATATGCTAACATGTATCCTGGCGCATTTCTTTCTATGGCACCTGAAGATCAGGTTGGGGAAAAAAAGCACCGTCTATTACGCTGTCGCAGCTTAGAGTGCTGCTCAAGTTGCTGCTGCCAATGAAAAAGCACAGCCTCGATACCCTGATAGAACAGGTCATTTGGGTCCAGAATCGAAATCATCGCGCCTATTTATCACATCGCAGAAAACGTCTGCGAGAACAAAATAATTTTTATAAGTAACGTTGTAGGGTTAAGAGCGCATTTCTTGTCCCGATTTGGCAGGATTTTAAGAATATGATAGGAGATATGGGGAAGGACAGACTTGTTATTTGATCGAAACGGCCGCCAATCTTACCCATGTTTTTGTCGCCGAATGTTGGCAGGGTGCTTAAGAACCTTTTCGATTTTTGAACCAAACGCTTGATGAAATTGTATACTACCATCGGCATTTAAGACCCGCGTTATGGAAGCGATCGTAACCAAACTACTGTCCGAGGTTGGTATTCGGATCAATGGATCGCGACCCTTCGACATCCAGGTCCACCGTCCGGATTTCTACCAGCGCGTGCTCACCGGCGGTTCGATGGCCCTGGGCGAAAGTTACATGGACGGCTGGTGGGATTGCGAGGCCCTCGATCAATTTTTCGATCGCATCCTGCGCGCCCGCCTCGACCGCACAATGCGGCTGCCGGCCGCCACCACACTTCTACTGATCGCACCGATCATCCTCTCTCACCTGAAAGCCCGCTTTCGCGCCTATGAAATCGGCCAGCGGCATTACGACACCGGCAACGACCTCTTTGAACGAATGCTCGACCGGCGTCTCAACTACTCGTGCGCTTACTGGCGCCCAGGCGACGATCTCGATACGGCCCAGGAACGCAAGCTTGCATTGACCTGCCGCAAGCTCAAACTCAAACCCGGTATGCGTGTGCTCGACATCGGTTGTGGGTGGGGGGCGTTTGCCTTTTACGCGGCAGAGAAGTTCGGGGTGGAGGTTACGGGCATTACCGTCTCTCGGCAGCAGGTGGATTACTGCCGGCAACATGTCGGTCGTTTACCTGTCAAAGTGCACTACAAGGATTATCGTGCGCTTCGTGACCGCTTCGACCGCATCGTCTCCATTGGCATGTTCGAGCACGTGGGGTTCGCCAACTACCGCACCTACATGCGGGTGGTGCGGCGCTGCCTCAAACCCGGCGGAATCTTTTTACTGCACACCATCGGGAGCAATCGCTCGGTGAGATCCGTGGACCCGTGGATTTCCAAATATATTTTCCCAAACTCGATGGTTCCCTCGGCCCATCAGATCATGGCCGCCTCCGAAGGGCTTCTGGTTCTCGAGGACTGGCACGGCTTCGGGGCGCACTACGATCCCACCCTGATGGCCTGGCACCGCAATTTCGCCAGCCGTTGGGAGGACATCAAAGCGTGCTACAGTGAGCGTTTCTATCGTATGTGGACCTATTACCTGCTCGTTTCAGCGGGCAGTTTCCGGGCGCGGCGCAATCAGTTGTGGCAGATTGTGTTTTCCAGGAACGGGCTGCGGGGCGGCTACGAGGCCGTACACCTATAACTGGGTTTTGAAAATGTCATGGACGCAGCTTGTCAGGACAAGGTTCGGCAAAATGGCGACGAATAGCCTATCGCTATCATTTCTCACCATTGCATCAATCCCGCCGCCAGGGCCGAATGACGTCGTAGTCGTCAAAAGCGCTGTAGTCTAACCCCTCCAGATCACTTTCCACCAGCTCCTCGGGTACGGATCGCAAAAAGTAGGCCTCTTCCTGCAGCCCCGGCGCGGTCGTGGCGCTGTAAGGCATGCGCATGGGGCCCCGATGGCGCAGAGTGCGGGTGATGATCAGTTCATCCTGCGCGCGGGTCATGGCCACGTAGAGGATGCGCCGCTCCTCCTCGGACTGCTCACTATCGCCCAGACTGCGGATGTGGGGGTACATCCCCGGCTCAACCCGGATCAAGTAGCACACCTGCCTTTCGGTACCCTTGGCGCTGTGGGCGGTTGTCAAGGTGACCACGTCCTCTTTTTCCATCACTTGGGACTCGGTGGTGGAGATGGGGTCAAGGGTGTAGGTTTCGATGAACGCCATCACGCTGCGATGACGCTGGGCCAGGCGCGCCAGCAAATCGAAGTCGCGCTGACGCACTTCCCAGCGTTCATAACGGGTCTTGAGCAGTGGCGACAGGAATTTGGCCGCCGCCGCGATGGTTTCGGCCGGATTGGTCCAGTGGTCGTGAATCAGGTCGATGCCGCCGGCGATCTCTTTGCGTCCCTTGGTAAGACGCTTCAACTCTACCAGGGCCTCGCTCACCGGTTCGAACTGGCGCATGGCCTTGATCCACTTGGCGGCGGTCACGTCGCCGACACGCGGCCAGAGGGTGAGATAGCGCACCCACGCAAGCTCGTCGTGCTGACTGGCCGCCGCCCTCACCATGCAAAGCAGGTCCTTGACGTGGGCGGCATGCAGCAGGCTCACCCCGCCCACGAAGCGGTACGGAATGCGCCGCTCTACCAAAAACGACTCCAGAGCGCGCGCACCGTAGCCGGTGCGGGTGATGATCATGTGATGGCGCCAGGGTTCACCGCCTTCGTGGCGTTCGGTCAGATCATTGACCACCCAGAGCGCCTCCTCGAAATCGCTGTTAAAGTTGAGCAGCCGCGGCGTGCTCACCGTGCGGCGGTGAGCGCTGAGGTGTTTGTTGTAGTCGAGGGGGGAGTTGTCCAGCAGCCAGTTGGAAAGATCGAGAATGCCCTGCGTGGAGCGATAATTCTCCTCCAGGCGCAGCACCACGGCCCCGGGAACACGCTGGGTGAAGGAGTGCACATTACGGAAATCGGCCCCTCGGAAGGCGTAGATGCTCTGGGCGTCGTCACCCACGGAAAAAAGCCGCGCCGGGTCACGCAGGGTCCCCAGAATCAGCCACTGCAAAGGATTGGTATCTTGCATTTCGTCAACCAGGATATGGTCGTAGGCCCCCCGCACGTGGTCACGCAGGCCACGGTCTTCACTAATGCGTTTAACGAACAGAAAGAGGATGTCGTCATAGTCGAGATAGTTGTTCTGACGCTTGCGCTGGTCGTACTTTTGGGCCACCTGGCACAGGCGCTCGACCATCTCGGATTCGTAGTCGCTGAAGCGTTCGAGATATTCACGCATGGGCTGAGTGGTGTTGCGAGCATAGGAGCATAGCCGCACCAGCTCGCCGGCATTGGGAAAAACCTCCCCCTTTTGACGAAAATCGGCCCGGATCAGCCTCATCAGCTGCACCTGATCGTCGCGATCGATCACCGTGGCCCCTTCGATGCCGAAAGCCGCGGCCATGCGGCGCATGGTGTATAAACAGAAATGGTGGAAGGTGCCGGCCATGACGCTGATATTGTCACGCCCCATGATGCGCCGCAGCCGTTCGACCATCTCCTGGGCGGCCCGGCGGGTGAAGGTCAGCATCAGAATGCGCCTGGGCGCCACCCCTAGTCGGAGCAGATGCGCGGTGCGGGCGATGATGGTACGCGTCTTGCCGGTTCCGGCGCCGGCCAGCACCAGCACGTGCCCCTGGTCATAGGTGGCGGCCAGTTCCTGCTGGGGGTTTAGGTCGAAAATATCGCTCATCGATCGATCATTTCAGGGAGAATCGAAAATCGCAAAAGGGCGCGCCCTCCAGAATGGTCTGGGTGCGAACCAGGCATATGTCGGCATTGAACCCTTCCACAAAGGCAAAATCACGCGCGCACGACAAGGCCCTGCCCAGGGGTTTTATGCCGCAGCGCGCGTACATATCGGCGTAGCGGCAGCGGGTTACGTTGAAATCTAGACGGCGCTCGTTCTGTTCGAGCATCTCGAAGGTCAACGCATCCGCCTCCCGCCAGAGCGCAAGCACGCCGGCAAAGGCCGCCAGGCCGCCTTCCCCCACTTTGCTGCGAAACGCCCCGCCCTGCCGGCGGGCCGTAGCGGTGGTGGCGGCCTCAACAAGCGCCAGGGCCTGCTCGCGGCCAAGGGTCTTGGCCATGGCATCAACAATCGGCGCCACGATCTGGGCCTCGATGGCGCGGCGGCTCAACAAGGCAACACCCTGAGTCAAGTCGGTACATTGATCGTGTTTGTCGGACATCATGTCACCTTGTGGATCAGCGCCTTGATGGCTTGCATGTATTGAGCCTGGCCGCGCTGAAAAATGTCATTGTGATTGGCGTCGGCAATCACCACCAACGCCTTGTCAGCGGCCCCGCAGGCCTCGTAGAGGGCCTGGCCCTGGGAGAGCGCGATCAGGTGATCGCGCTGGGCGTGTATGATCAGCGTGGGTTTTTTAAAACCGCCGATTTTCTGCAAATGCCGAAACCCCGTCTCTTCGCGGTAACCGATGGTTTCAGCGTCCACGCCGAACAGATGCAACAGGGGCACGGCCGATGCAAAGCCGCTTTCGATGATCAGCCCGGCCACCTTATCGGCCCGCGTGGCGACAATCTCCAGCGCGGCGGCACTGCCCAGGGAGCGCCCCATCACTATCAGCGGCCCCTCAAAGCGATGTTCTGCCAGCCACTGGCGGGTGAAATCGAAAGCCGCCCGGGCGTCATTGAGCAAGGTCGTTGCGCCGGGTGTGCCCTGGGAACGGCCGTAACCGCGGTAATCGACACACAAGAAGTTAACTGCCATGCGGTTGTAAAGGGGTGCCAGGGTGTCGTAGTCGGCCACGATCTCTCCGTTGCCGTGGAAAAAGAGCACATTGGCCGCCGTGGGCGCTTGGAGATGAAAACGCGCGCCCAGCGCAACCTCCCTGGCGGCGGGAATGGAAACATCGGTGCCCGTGACGGCGCCGTAACCCGCCGGTTCGGGCCGCGGATGAAACAGCACGGCCGAGACTTGTGGCTGGTCTAAGGCGTTGAGCGAAGCATCTTTGGGGTTTGTCATTTGTGCTCCTAAACCGAAAATCCTATAAAATCATGTCTATACAATGAAGAGCCTGTTTCAAACGTTTAAGTTTCTACAAGGTCCACAATCGTCAAATTTGATGAACTCGTAAAAAGTAGCGCGATGGCTAAGTAAAAAGTTTCATATACAAGGTATAGTGATTTTTCAGGGCCTAGGCCATACATGTAGTATGCCGAGGATCTGAAAAATCACTACAACGCAGTAGATGGGACTTTTTACGACGCCATCAAATTTCCCGGCCAAACCTTTCTTAATGCCTATCCCTGTACCTTTTCCATGGCGATAGCAATGTGCGCCAGCGCCTGCTCGAGAAGCGCGGCCGGACAGCCGAAGTTAAGCCGAACGAATCCGGGCGCGCCGAAATCCGCCCCGTCGTTCATGCCCACTCCGGCCGCTTCGAAAAAGTGACGCGGCTGGTCGATCCTGGCCGCACGCGCGTCAATCCAGGCCAGATAAGTGGCTTCCACGGGCGACACCTTCAGCGCCGGCATGAGGCCGATGGCCTCGATCACCCGGTCGCGGTTTCGGCGCAAATAGGCGATCAAGGCCTGCCGCCACACTTCGCCGTGCTGGTAGGCGGCGGTGGCGGCCGTTAACGCCAGGGCATTTACATGGGGCACAATGCCCTGCATGGCAGCCTTGAAGCGACGGCGCAGCCGCTCGTCGGAGATTACGGCAAACGAACACCCCAGACCGGCGATGTTGTAGGTCTTGCTGGGCGCCATCAAGGTAATGCAGCGCCGAGCGGCCGCCTCGCCCAGAGTGGCGGTGGGAATATGTGCGAGGCCCGGTTCCAGAATCAGATCGCAGTGGATTTCGTCCGAACACAGGATGAGGTCGTGGGTCTCGCAGAAGTCGACCAGCTTCAACAGCTCCGATTTCGAAAAGACGCGCCCCACCGGGTTGTGCGGATTGCAGAGGATAAAAAGCTTTGTGCGCGGGGTGACCGCCTGGGCCATCTGCTCGAAATCGAAGCTCCAGTGCTCTTCGGCGGGCTTGAGGGGTACCGCGATCAGCTCGCGCCCGCTGATTCCCGGTGCCGTCAGAAAAGGCGGATAAACGGGCACGGCCGTCATCACCGCGTCACCGGCTTCACCGACAGCGCGACAGGCGATGTTAAGACCGCTAACCAACCCGGGCAAAAAAACCAGCCATTGCGGCTCGATCTGCCAATCGTAGCTGCGCCGCCAATAATCGCGAATGCTCTCAATCAACTCATCGGGCGCATGGGTGTAGCCGAATACGCCGTGATCGACCCGTTGGTGCAGCGCTTCGAGCACTTCAGGCGGCGAAGCAAAGTCCATGTCGGCCACCCACATGGGCAGAATGGCGCGGCCCTTGTAGCGGTCCCATTTTTCAGAGGCGGTTCCCGATCGGTCGATGGGTCTGTCGAAATCATAGACGGGCTTGGTCATAACGGATTCTATGGGCTATTATCAGTTTTTGATGAACTCGTAAAAAGTAGCGCGATGGCTAAGATAAAAGTTTCATATACAAGGCGTAGTGATTTTTCAGGGCCGAGGCCATACATGTAGTATGCCGAGGATCTGAAAAATCACTACAACGCAGTAGATGGGACTTTTTACGACGCCATCAGTTTTTAAATCGGCACAGTTTGGCCAGGGTGGCCACCCCTTTGGCGTGCTGGGCCACATAGGGGTTCTCCATGTCCCAGACGTAGCCGGCCAGCACCGAGCAGAGCTGGCGGCGAATTTCGGGCGACGGGTCCGGGCTGAAAAAAATGGCCGGCAAACTGCCGTCGTACCAGGCGTTGACGTAGGTTCGGAAGGTCTCGATGCCCTGACTCATGTAATCCACGTAATCGCGCTGCCAGTCGACCGCCTGGCCGTCCAGTTGCCGGATAAGGGTCTTTGCGGCGCGGTTGGCCGACTCCAGGGCCAGAGTGACCCCCGAGCTAAAGACCGGATCGAGAAACTCGCTGGCATTGCCCATCAAGGCATAGCCATCGCCGAACAACCGTTTGACCGCCACCGAATAGCCGCTGATGCGGCGGGCCGAAAAGAGCGCTTCACGTCCGGCCAAACGGCGGCGGCTGTTGCTGTCCAGATCGATGATGGCCGAGAGTTGCTCGTCAAGGTCACCGACAAACTGCCCGAAAAATGATGGGTCGGCCACCACCCCCACCGAGGTGCGGTCATCGGCAAAGGGGATGATCCACAGCCACCCGTTTTGCGGCAGCATGCAAATCCAGATCTTGCCCGCCTCGTCGCCCTCAGGCCGTTGGTCGCCACGTACATGGGTGAAAAGCGACTCCCGACGGGGCAGTGGCGAAGGCGCTTCAAGATCGAGCAGGCGTGGCAGTACGCGGCCGTAGCCGCTACCGTCGAGGATAAACCGGCAATCCACGATCGCCGTCTCACCGCTTTGGCTGCGAAGCGCCACCCGGGGGCCCCGGTCGCTGAACTCAACCCCCTCGACAGTGTGCCGCCACAGAATCTCGACGCCCATCTGTGCGATGGCATCGGTCAATGCCTGATCGAATTCGGCGCGCGGCACCTGCCAGGTGTAACGCCAGCCGGGGCTGAACTGTTCTCTGAAATCAAAGCCTTGGCGCTGATCTTCTCTTAAAAACATGGCGCCATTTTTGACCATGAAATTACACGCTTCCACCGCCGCCAGCAGACCGGCTTCCTCAAGCAGGTCCATACATCGCGGCAACAGGCTTTCACCGATCACAAAGCGTGGAAACCTCTCCTTCTCAGCCACCAGCACCCGATATCCGGCACGCCGCAACAAGGCCGCCGCGCTGGCACCGGCCGGACCGGCGCCGATAACGCACACATCGCTCTGGTAATGCGCTGTCATTCACATCCCCTTTCAATCGCCCAGTAACTAAACAGGCAACACCCCTCTAAAGGGGTGTCGATCGGCAGGAAATTGGCTCTCAAGAAATGAAACTATCCCTGATGAATATGCTGTGTGGATATAGTCGTTGCCCGCTTGATCTGTCAAGCGCGGCTGTCGATCTGGTGACGCAGACGCGCGGCGAAAAACCCGTCTACGCCGTGGCGGTCGACACGCGTTCGAAAACAGCCCCTGGCATCGACCATATCCTCGGCTCCGGCCGGCAGGTGAGGCAAGACCGGTTCAAGTTGAAAGGTGCTCTGTCGTTCCAGGAAACGATCAACCACCGCGTGGGTCTCTTCCGGCTCGGTGCTGCAGACGGCATAGACCAGAACGCCGCCGGGTTTGAGCAGCGCTGCGATCCCGGCCAACAGCCGTTGCTGGCGCCGGGCATGCCGGTCGATTTCCAAAGGGCTTAGTCGCCACTTGGCCTCGGGGTGGCGGCGCAGCACGCCCATGCCCGAGCAAGGGGCATCCAGCAGGATGTGGTCGAAATGGCCCCCGCCGGAAGCCTCGGTCGCACCTTCAAAATCGCGCACCTGCCGCTCGACTATGCTCACAGTCAGCCGCGCCATCTCACTTTCCAGGGCGCCCAGTTTGGCGGTCACGCGGTCTGCGGCCACGATGCGCCCCCTGTTTTCCATCATTTGCGCCAGGTTGGCGCTCTTGCCACCGCGACCGGCACAGGCGTCTAGTACTGGTTTCACCGGGCCGCGGGGCCAGAATCATGGCCACCAGCTGGGCCGCTTCATCTTGCACCTGAAACCACCCCTGTCTGAAGACATCCGATTGCAGCACCCCGGCATCGCGTCCGCCCACATGCACCCCCCAGGGGCTGAAAGGGGTGGCTTCAGCCGCATAGCCGGCTGTCCGCAGCTGGCCGATCAACGCCTCACGGCTGGCTTTGATCGTGTTGACGCGCAACGTCAATGGCGCGATCTGATTGTTGGCCCGGCAGAGGCGTTCAGCCTGATCCATCCCGTGGCGCTCGATCCAGCGCCGTACCAGCCACTCGGGATGGGCCTGGGTCACGCTCAAGGCCTGGATCGGCTCGGTTCGAGGGTCGGGATAGACGATGCCGCTCTTTTGGCGAAACGCATTTCGCAGTACGGCATTGACAAATCCAGTGGCGCGCGCGCCCACCCGTTCGCGGGTCAGCGCCACGGCCGTATTGACCGCCGCCGAGGGCGGCACGCGCTGCAGATGAAAGATCTGAAACAGCGCCAGCCGGAGAATGGTAATGACCGTCGCTTCGATTTTTGAAAGAGGGATTCGGGAGAATTGGGCGATGATCCAGTCCAACTGCAAGCGCCAGCGCGCCACACCATAAACCAGGGCGTAGATCAGGTTACGGTCACGGCGCTGGGGAAACTGTTCTGGCGATACCAGGGCGTTGAGGTAGTGATCGAGGGTGTGCCCTTCCCGCTCCAGTCGTTCTAGGATCTCCAGGGCGGCGGCGCGAACCGGGTCGGCGGGCATGGCGCTTATGTCAACCGCGTGCCAGGCGGCATGGCGTGGCCGCGCAGGTAGTCGCCGATGGACAGCCGCTTGCCAGAAGCTCCCTGAACCATCTCCACCGATAACAGGCCGTCGCCGGTGGCCACCCGCAGCTCATCGTCAAACCCCGCCACCACGGTGCCGGGCGCGGCCTCGACCGGACGCGGGATCACCTTGGCGCGTAGAATTTTCAGGCGCTCTTGGCCATGGAAAGTGAAAGTGCCCGGCCAGGGGTTGAGGGCGCGGATGCGCCGCTCCAAGGCCCGGGCCTCCATCTGCCAATCGATGCGCCCGTCCGATTTTTTGAGCATGGGCGCCAGGGTGGCCTGGTCGTGGTCTTGGGGTCGGGGGATGATGGTGTTTTCAGCCAGGCCGTCCAAAGTCTTGACCAGCAAGACCGCCCCCATTTCGGCCAGGCGGTCGTGCAGGCTTTCAGCGCTGTCGGCAGGGTCGATGGCGGTCTTTTCCTGCAGCAGGATATCACCCGCGTCCATCTGGGCATTGAGCTGGATAATGGTCACACCGGTTTCTGGATCGCCATGTATCAGCGGCCACTGAATCGGCGCCGGCCCCCGATATTTGGGCAACAGCGAGGGGTGCACGTTGACGGCGCCCAAGGCTGGCAGATCCAGCAGGGATTGGGGAATGATTTTACCATAGGCCGCCACCACCAGGGCATCGGGAGCGAGCCGCTCGATCGTTTCCACGAAAGCCGATATCACCGATTTTGTGCGGCTGCGCCACGGGGAGGCCCAAACGCTGCGCAGTCACCTTCACGGCCGGCGCCGCCAAGACCCGTCCGCGACCCTTGGGGCGGTCGGGTTGTGTGACGACCAGCGCCAGCGCGTGGCGGCTGGCATGCAGCGCCTCCAGGGTGGGCACGGCGAATTGGGGCGTTCCCGTAAATACGATCTTTAATGTTTTAAGGGCCATAGATTATTAAAGTTAAAGTTAGTAAATAAGTCAGGGAAGAGCGACTACGAAGCCGCCTTTAGTTGCTTGAGCCGTTTGCGCTTGTACAGCTGGCGTTTGAGGGCGCTGATGCGATCGATGAAAAGGGTGCCGTCGAGATGATCGATTTCGTGCTGCAACACGATCGCCAACAGCCCTTCGGCATCGATGTTAATGGGATTGCCGTCGCGGTCGAACCCCTCCACCGACACTTGCGCCGCGCGCATAACGTCGGCCCTGAAATCGGGCACCGAGAGGCACCCCTCCTGTTCGGAAAGCACCTCGCCCTCGCTGGCAACGATGCGCGGGTTGATCAACACCGAAAGCGTCCGTTGGCCCTCGGGGTGTTCGATGTCGTAAATCAGCATGCGTTGATCGATACCCACCTGAATCGCCGCCAGGCCGATCCCCGGCGCGGCGTACATGGTCTCGGCCATACGCTCAATGGTCAGTTGCAGCTCGCCGTCGATATTGCTAACGGCCTGCACAGGCTTGTGTAAAAACGTGTCGGGAAAGGTCCGTATGATCAAACCTTCGCTCATGGTCTTGGCCTTTAATACCTGATGGCTCATCTATTGGGTCGGCTGGTCGTCGTTAATAGAACAATATAGGCACGAACGGTGCTTTTTCCAGGCTAAACGGCAACCCCTATCGGGCCAACACCAGCCGCGCCTGTTCGATATCGGCTTCGATCTGGGTGATCAGGGCGCCAATGTCGGCGAACTTGACCTCGTCGCGCAGCCGTTTGACAAAGTTGATGCGGATTGGCTCGCCGTAGATATCGCGGTCGAAGTTGAGAATGTGAACCTCGACGGTAAAGATGTGATCGTCGAAAGTGGGGCTGTAGCCGATATTGGCCACGGCCGGGTAGACCTCGCCCTCATGCTCCACGGTAACGGCGTAGATACCGGCCTTGGGCGTCAACTCATCTTCCAGGGCGATGTTGGCTGTGGGGTAACCCAATACCTTGCCCCCGCGGTCGCGCCCCTCGATCACCCGGCCCCGGATCTGGTAAAAACGCCCCAGCATCTTGCGGGCGCTGGTCATGCGACCCGCTTCAACAAAATCCCTAACGCGCGTGCTGCTGATACGACCAGCGGCGGAGTCGCCGTTTTGAATCCAGTCAGCCACCACCAAATCGAGAGCACCCGCCTGGGCATAGCGTTCCAACATGGCGATGTTACCCTTTCGACCGCGACCGAAGGTATAGTCGCGGCCCACCACAATGGCCTTGACGCCGATCTTGTTCGATAAGGATGTCCTCTACGAATGATTCAGCCGAAACAGCGGCGAATTCGCGTGTAAACGGCACGCACACCAGCACATCGATGCCAGCTTTAGCGATCAACTCGGCTTTTTGCCCGAAAAGCGTAATCAGCGGCGGATGGTTGTTGTTGCTCAGAACCCGTAAGGGGTGCGGCTCGAAGGTCATGGCAACCGAGGTGCCCTTGATGGCGTCGGCGCGCTCGATGACGGTGTGCAGCAGCGCCTGATGACCGATGTGCACGCCGTCGAAGTTGCCGATGGTGATAACGGCATTGGTAAACGGCTCGCTGATCTCTTCGATCGATTTGATCAATTTCATACGAATTATTCTTGACAGTTTTCGAAAACTAAATTAGTTAAAACAATTTTAGCGCCATCGCAACGGAAAAATCGTTGCCCCGCGTTGCGTTTCAAGATGCCGAAGTGGCGGAATTGGTAGACGCGCTAGGTTCAGGGTCTAGTTGGAGCATTCCAGTGGGAGTTCGAGTCTCCCCTTCGGCACCAAAACATACCAAGACTCACGATTAACATCGTGGGTCTTTTTTTGTGGCACACACCTACCCTTGCGTATCGTTTGCCACGACGGCGGCCATCATTTTGAGCAGCATCCATTTATTACCCGCTATCCCTTCCAAATCACAACAGGTTGCCGTGACAAATCTGGGCTTTCAAAGCCTCGATGTCAAGTTATCCGCCGTGGAATTCAAATTGCCCGCCACATGGCCGGCGGATAAACATCAGCGCCGGCGCTCCTCGCATAAGATGCCGGGGCTGGGGTGGCCGTCACTGAATCCCTAACATCACCCTTCCCCTCAAATCCCCCCACGAGGGAGGGCTATGCCCAGGCGAACTCGACGAGCATAGGCCTCGTATCTCAAATCCCCCCTCGAGGGGGGCCAGGGGGGTGTCGACCACTCTCGAAACCCCACACTTTTCATTACTAGCGAACATGGTGAGCGTGGCAATCTCCATGGGGGTTGTTCGCACGGGCTTGGCCAACGGAGCAGTGGTGCTATCCCCTTCGGAGATTGACGCGTCGCTATCGCTCCTCGCAATGACAATGAAGATTCCGTTCATTGCAAGCGAATGAAATGAGCGCGGCTTGTCCGCCGTTTGTGTGGCGGGTTTACCCGCCGGTGGTGTGGCGGGCAACCCCCTCAAGCGCTTTGGGGCCAAGCTGCCAACTCCCCCCTAGCCACCAATTCCATCGGCAAGAGGCTGTGATAAATAAACCGGTTAATGGGTGCATCTATTCCGCCCCTTTTCGCAAACCGCACCACGGCGCCGCTCTGCTCGTTGAGCTCCGAGGGCCGCCCGGCCATGATATCGCGCTGCATGGAAGAAGTGCCCTCCGGCGGCAGCTGGTCGATAAAATCGATGGTGGCCGGCACCGCCGCCTCGGGCACATTCGCACCGTTGGCCCGGGCCACATCGTACACCTCCCGGATCGATCCCAGCAGGATGTCACGCGATCCGGGTACGCTCCTAAACATGCCGATGGGTACCCGTGTAAGCGCGCCCACTCCGCTCCAGGGTGCGATCAGCATGAATTTTCGCCACAGATCGGCCAAAATATCTTCCGAAAGCACAACTGTGAGACCTTGTACATCGGCAAAGCCTTTGGCCACAGCTTGCACGCGCCGGCCCGCGCGCCCATCCACCACTCCGAAGGCCAGGTAGGGATCCATGCCGGCATGACGAATGCACCCCGGTGCCTCGATCATGCAGATCATTTTGCATAATCCCGACAAAACCTGCGCAGGATTGACCGACCGCGATAAAATGGTGTGAGCCTCGACCCCGTTTTGAACGGTGATAACCACTGTCTCCGGACCCACCAGACTACTGATCGGGCCGGACACCTGCTCAACCTGCCACGACTTCACACAACACAAAACCACATCGATGACGCCAACCGTTTCGGGCTGATCCGTGGCCCTGGCCGGTGCAACGCTAAAATCACCGGCAATACTGGTCACCTTTAATCCATCGGCCACCATCGCCCGCAAGTGCTCGCCCCGCGCGATAAAGGTAACCTCATGGCCCGCCTGGGCCAGCCGCCCGCCGATGTAGCCGCCGATAGCCCCGGCGCCGAAGACCACAATTTTCATACGAATCTCCTTTCCTAGTTGATGAACTCGTAAAAAGTAGCGCGATGGCTAAGTAAAAAGTTTCATATACAAGGCGTAGTGATTTTTCAGGGCTGAGGCCATACATGTAGTATACCGACGATCTGGAAAATAACTACAACGCAGTAGATGGAACTTTTTACGACGCCATCAATATTATCCGTTTAAAAATTGGTGGCTTAGCCGCATCTAATTCGCTTGACAAATGGTAGCCACCCATATAAACAGCGATAATATGATCAGGCCTAAATCCACCTCGCGCTAAACTGCTCTATTCCTCACATGCTTATGCCGATGGTCTGATCTTACTCGTAACCTCTCAATCCTGTTTCTACCTTGCGCTAAAACAGGAGGGGATTTCATTTGGCACCCTAAATTGCGGCGTTCCACGATTTCAACCTAAATTGAACTTTCGTTCCGTTGGGCGGCTGCAATCCTTATTGCCCTCCATCGGGGCTGAAAGCCGCGAGGCACGGCTTTATCGCAGGGCATCTTCACCCTATTCACAGACAACAAGGAGACACAAATGAAAAAATCTTTCGTGGTTATGCTGATCGTCATCATGGGTCTATCGTTCGCCAGCATAGTTTACGCCGAGGACAAGGACGCCATCAAGGCCCAAGTCGATGAAATCGTGGCAGCCATCGACGGCGGGAAAATGGCCGAAGACTTCGCTGAGGCCGCCACCCGTGAACCCTACTATGTTTACATTATGGAAGATGACGGCACCCTGCTGGTCCACCCCACCTTGGCCGGTGAAAACCTGATGGAAAAGGCCGCCCCAGCCTATGAGGCCGTGGTACAGGCCACACCGGAAGGCGCCTGGGTGAAGTATATGTGGCAGGAAAAAGAGAAAAACGCCTATGTACGCAAAACAGCTGATGGGCTTATCGTGGGCAGTGGTTATTAATATTTTCAGATGGTTATGACATTTTTCATCTTTTACGGCAAGTAATGCGACTTTTCACCAACCCGAAAACAAGAAAGATGCCCGCCACACTTTAACCGCCAGCCTGAACCAGATCAGCGGCACCGCACTGCTGATCTGGTTCAACCCGCCACCACGCATCCTCAAAATTTCCATGCGCCTGGAAAATGAGGATTATCCGATTCATGCGTGGTTTATAAATCGATCCGAGCGCAACCATTTTCAATTAAAACCCGTCTCAACAACCGGGACAAATCAATTCCCTTGACTTTGGTCGCTGCAACCCGTATTGTACCCACAATTAATAGTTTTCCTGGTAGTAACTAAAAATCACGTAAGCCCCGGAATAACTCCGGGGCTTTTTTTATTGGAACACAGAAAGAAGGTATTTTTGAAATTTGACACTTTTGGTCTACACCCTACCGTTGCAGCAGGCGCTGCCGCGGCGGGGTATCAAACACCCACCCCGATTCAGGCTCAAGCCATCCCCCAAATCATGGAGGGCCGAGATGTAATGGGACTGGCCCAGACCGGTACGGGTAAAACAGCAGCCTTTGTGCTGCCCATTCTCAATCGACTCATCAAGGGCCCCAGCGGCACAATCAGAGCACTGATCATTGCACCCACGCGCGAACTGGCCGAGCAGATCAACAGCGACTTAAAGCACCTGGGGCGGCAAACGCGTTCGCGCAGTACCGTGGTGTATGGGGGTGTGGGGATAAATCCCCAGATCCAGGACCTCAAACGCGCCGACATCGTGGTGAGCTGTCCCGGTCGCCTGCTCGATCATATCAACCGCCGGACCGTTGATCTGTCGCGACTTGAGGTTTTGGTACTGGATGAGGCCGATCAGCTGTTCGACATGGGTTTTTTCCCGGATATTCGTCGCATACTGAAACACGTGCCCCAGGTGGGTCGCCAGACGCTGCTTTTTTCGGCCACCATGCCCGCAGAAATTCGTCACTTGGCAAAAGAAGTCTTAAAGAACCCGACAACCGTGCAGATCGGCGCCACGGCACCCGCCAAAACCGTTCGCCACGCCCTCTACCCGGTGGCGACGCACTTAAAAACAGCGCTGTTGATCAGGCTGTTGGACCAGACGCGCAACGGTTCGGTTCTGGTATTTACCCGCACCAAACACCGGGCTAAAAACTTGGACAAAAAATTGGCCAAGGCCGGCTATCGCTCGACCTCTTTGCAGGGCAACTTGTCGCAGGGCAAGCGCCAGGCCGCCCTCAACAGCTTCCGATCGGGAGAGTCTCAAATCCTGGTGGCCACCGATATCGCGGCCAGGGGTTTAGACGTCTCCAATATTTCCCATGTGATCAATTACGATATTCCGGCCACCCCCGAAGCCTATATTCACCGTATCGGGCGCACCGGGCGCGCGGAGCGCAGCGGGCAGGCATTTACGCTCATCACCGATGATGACACGAAAATGGTCAACGCCATTAATCGGACGATCGGTAGTAGCGTGGAACAACACACCCTTTCCGATTTTAATTATGGCACGCCCTTTAAGCCTCAGGGAAAAAGAGCCGCCGGCCCCGCCAATCGGTCACCGCGCAATAGAAAAAGAAGGTTCCCCAAAGCTGGAACCAAGAGGCGCGAGTCCAAAGGGATGTTTGTCTGGCAATCGTGATGGCGTCGTAAAAAGTCCCATCTACTGCGTTGTAATGATTTTTCAGATCCTCGGCATACTACATGTATGGCCTCGGCCCTGAAAAAACACTACGCCTTGTATATGAAACTTTTTAATTAGCCATCGCGCTAATTTTTACGAGTTCATCAATCGTAATGAGCTGGTTTTTTATGGTCCTCTGAACAACGCATACTTTTTTAGAATTCGTTGTCGTTATCGCTGTCGCAAGCGTAATCGTTACAAGAGCGCAAATCCTCTCTAACTCCCACCTCATTGGGTGGGATACGCTAAGCGTCATACCGTTGGTTAATCGAATCGTATGGCTGCCTCGATTACGACAACGATAGTCGTTTCGCTGATGCTTCACTGACAACGAGGCCCTATGGCCTGGTCATATCCGAGAATTGTTGCGCTCCGATCGATTTGAAAAGTACACATTATTCCGATGAACCGTTTTTTCATATCTATGGCTTCTCCTCTCTGATTTTGCGGTATGCGCTAGTCATTTCCCGAAACAGGGTGCGAACCTGTTCGGGGCTCAACCCGGCACGTCCGGGCTCGATGTGCAACTCGATGCCGTCATCCAAGTACATGTGGCTCCACACCTCCACGGTTCCTCGGGTCTTGGCCAGCGGCGGCGGGATGGGTTTGCCGCTTCGATGAACATTCCTCTCTCCTCCCAGAATCTCCCGAATGCGCTCAAGCGAAAGACCCGCCGCCTTCCATTTTTTTATGGCGAGTAGCTCCAGATGAGTGTGGTTATAATAGGCGCCTTTTTCCGTGCCTACAGGGCAATCCACCAAGCCCACCTGAATGTAGTACCTCACCGTGCGCTTGTTCATTTCAACCAGCGCGCAGATCTCGTCGATGGTGAATTTCCTGGGATGATTTTTCATGACAGTTATTCTATACACTATTTGTGTCACTTTCAGGTGTGCCCTTAAAGCTTTGCCATCTGCCTCTTAAGTTTGATGAACTCGTAAAAGTCACATTTCAGACGGCTTGGTAAAAAAGTTCGAGATCAAGGCTTGCGAATCCCGAGGAAAGAGGCGTACTTATGGTACGCCGCAATGACGAGGGATGAAGCGTAACGCCGATATCGGACCTTTTACGAAGCCGTCAAGTTTTATCAATTGGGTAGGAGAACGGTGTTGATATCTCGTAAAAATGGTTAATTTTCTGGGGTATGAAAATTTATAAACACATCAAATTATTCGTGGCTATTACCTTGATTGGCTCTCTATTTTCGGGCTGTTCTTCGGGTGAACACTGGAGCACGG
This sequence comes from uncultured delta proteobacterium, assembly GCA_963783425.1. Classification (GTDB taxonomy): domain Bacteria; phylum Desulfobacterota; class Desulfobacteria; order Desulfobacterales; family QNYZ01; genus CAWANO01. The sequence goes on along the minus strand of CAWANO010000001.1, from coordinate 404,453 downwards.
CCAGTCGCGAATCCGCAAAGATCGCCCCCGACCCTTCTGTTACAAATGAAGCGGTTTTGCACGTTTACGGCGCCGATGCCTGGGGCTGGCGAGGTTGGTTTGCCATTCACACCTGGATTGCAGCCAAACGGACCGGTGAAACATCATACACGGTATATGATGTGGTAGGTTGGCGCGGCTATCGAGACCAACAAGTTCTGACCTAAATTGAGCGATTTCAAATTTTAGCGAACAAAATCTCCAGATGTGAGAGCCATGATCGAGAAGAAAGATGCCAAAGCGCTGGCAAATCACCCGTCAAATCGTAATACCGCAGATTTTTGCCGCGATTGGACCAAATTTCACTAATTTTAAAGGCACCACACCTTATGAGCCGTGTAATTACTACTATTTTTTCTGCCTGCCTTAGGGAATGGCCGGCGCATATTTGCAGCGCTCAAAAAGCTCCGGCAGGTGGAGACTTTCAAAACAAGCTGCAGAAACCTTTAGAATTATTTTTCCGCTATGAGAGACGATCTTTCCGGCAATGTCTATCAATCGTCTGCGAACCGTGGTTGCATAGGCACCGACTGATACAACTGGCGTACCAACGTCTTCTTTGAAGGACTCCATCAGAAAATGCCCCAGCAACATCGAATAATACCAAGCGGCATTGGGATTGAACCTCTTGAAAGGCAACTGCTCATGGCCAAAGTCTTTCAACGCCCGGTTGGCCAACTCGTCACTGCCACGCTCATGGTAGCAGGCAACAATGCCGTCTGCTTTCAAATAGTCTTCAGCGCCGATCAGCTTGAGCATGGCATCGATCTGTTGGCCCTGGCCGATATTGGTGATGATAACCGTATCGGGCCGACATCCAGGCAAATAAAGCTGGTCGCCGTTATTGATCAGCCGGCAGTAAATAGCCCGCCTGAACCGGTCCCAGTTTCCCCGCTTGCTGCCAAACTCAATATACTCCCAATAGTCTTTTTTACCCGAACAATACCGGGTCCAGGTTTCATCCTCAGATGCGCCGGCCAAAGCCTTGATGTCTTTATACAGTTTTGCCCCGCAGACATAGCCGATTTTGAGTTTCTCACAGAGCTTGAAAATCTTCTGATCGAAAAAACCGCTGTCCATGCGGATAATGATGGGGACTTCCTCTCGATACTGTTTACGAATTTTGGCGACCATATGCGCGATCATCTTTTGTACCGTGTCGCCATGATTAGAGTGCTTGTCGCCGCCACGAAACACCGCGTCCACAATCAATCGCCCCCAATTCATCTGCAACGGCTGAAAACCCTTTTTCTTTTTGTAGGTCGGCTTAACCCCGTGGCGGCATTTGGCATCATCATTGTCCATCACCATCGTATCGATACCCAGTTCGATCAACTCCGGTTGCTTGATCTTCAAACGCCAGATAAACAGTGTCTGAAGCAGCCGACGAAACAGAAAGATCCGTGTCCAGGCAAAGGCTTTGAAAAAACGTTTGATCTGGTGAGACGACGCCATTTCTTCCATATCGGTTTCGATACTGCCAGCATAGCCGGCATCTTTGGAAAGTTGATCAAAATAGCTCAGATGCCGACTGGTACCGTCGACCATAAAACACAGGACCTGCTTGAAAAGCACGAAGACATCAGCACCCTTTTTGCTCTTTCTGATCGAGCCGAAAAACCTGTCTATCAGCGCAAAGAGCTCGATTCTGTGCAAATATGCAACAAACAACGCCAACCCGGCCCTACCGGTCAACCGTTCTCCGGTTGTTTCGATTGCGCTAATTTTCAGTTCCTTTTTTCGGTAACATTTGCTATTTTTATTCATCAAGTCCTCCACCTTTTGGGTTTGGCTTCTTGGCTTGCTTTTTTAGTTGCTTTTAAAAGTTATACCAATAAGTTACCATTAGGTGAAGGACTTTTTTATTTTAAAAACCGCTCAACTTAGGTCTGAGAATCACCAAAGACATCCCCGACCGGTATTGGTATGGCGCAAAACCCAGAATTATTGCAGAACACAGTGGGGAAGGCGTCGACGATTTGATCGATGCCATCGATAAAGCCGCCCGCAAGTACCCCTGGAAAACGGTCTACAAAGCTTTTCCAGGCCCAAACAGCAACACCTTTACCGCATGGGTCGCTGAGCAGGTGCCGGAGTTGGCGCTCGATCTCCCTTTTTCGGCCATCGGCAGCGGCTATGCGAAATATGGTAGCCGCGAAGCTTCCTGAAGGATTACAAAAGCTTAAAAAAATAACTGCAAGGATAATCGGGGTTGTCTACCTACACACAGCAAGAAAAATCAGCGCTTTTCGTCGCTACGCTCTCTTCTTTTATGGGGCCGTTTATCATTTCGTCCGTGAACGTGGCCCTACCGGCTATTCAGAAAGAGTTTTCAGCTGATGCGGTAACGCTAAGCTGGGTGGCAACCGCGCTGCTTCTGACGGTCGCTATCTTTCTGATTCCGATGGGAAAAATCGGTGACATATACGGACGGAAAAAGGTTTTTAAATAGGGCCTGGCGATATATACACTCGCATCACTGATGGGGGCATTCTCAATATCAATGCCGATGCTGATTGGAGTGCGCATTCTCCAGGGCTTCGGCACAGCCATGTTCGTTACCACCGGCATGGCCATTGTAACCTCGATATTTCCCCTGCAAAACGGGGACGTGCGATCGGAATCTACGTGGCCGCCGTTTATATTGGTTTATCCGTGGGACCGTTTGCCGGCGGCTTTTTGACCCAGTACCTGGGCTGGCGGAGCAATTTCGCCGTTGTGGTCCCTTTCGGTGCCGCATCGGTTTGGGTCACCCTTAAACATTTAAAAGGTGAATGGGCCGATGCCAAAGGTGAGAAATTCGATATCGCCGGAAGTTTGCTCTATGCGGCCGCCGTATTTTTGCTGGTCTATGGCGCCTCATTAATCCCGCGAATGCTGGCGCTGTATTTTATTCTAACCGGCGCTGTTACGCTCGTGGTGTTTGTCCGATTGGAGCTGCATACGTTGTCTCCGGTGTTTGAAGTGCGTCTTTTCAGCAAAAACAAGCTCTTTGCATTTTCCAGCCTTGCCGCATTGATCAACTATGCGGCCACTTTTGCCGTCACCTTTTTGCTCAGCCTCTATCTCCAATCACTACTGTCCCAACGTTTTAAACTGACAATAGCCTAACCGTCTAATATATATATGAAATAATGGCAAAAAGCGATTTTATCGACTTGAAATCAAGATTGACCAAAGTCATACATTCGCGTATTTCCAATCGTATTAAAGGAAATAGCCAATGTATTTGGGTCGGTTCGTCTTTTCTCAAGTGATCGCTCATTTGCCCATGTCCGCCTTTCGAACCTGTGTCAAACGCTACCAAGGCAACCGCAAAATCAAAAGCTTTACCTGCCTCGATCAATATCTCTGCATGGCCTTTGCCCAAATGACCTTCCGGGAAAGCCTGCGCGACATCGAAGCCTGTCTCAGAGCCCAACAGGGCAAACTCTACCACATGGGTATTCGGGGTACTGTTTCACGCAATACCCTGGCAAACGCCAACAAAGTCCGCGATTGGCGAATCTATGCCGATTTCGCCCAAACATTGATTCAACATTGCCCGCCGATTATACATCGACGACGATTTCGACATCGAACTGGAAAACACGGCTTATGCTTTGGATTCCACCACCATCGATCTCTGCCTGAACGTTTTCCCATGGGCGTATTTTCGAAAAACCAAAGCCGCCATCAAACTGCATACACTACTTGGATCTACGCGGCAATATCCCGACCTTTATCCAGATAACCGACGGCAAGGTTCACGATGTTAAGATATTGGACACCCTGATCACCGAGCCGGGAAGCTTTTACATCATGGATCGTGGCTATCTGGATTTTTCGCGGCTGTTATATGATGCATCAAAACGCTGCCTTTTTCGTTATTCGCGCCAAATCAAATCTGCGATTCAGGCGCATTTATTCTCACCCGGTCGACAAACAGACTGGCCTCAGATGCGATCAGACCATCCGGCTGACGGGGTATTATACCGCCAAAAACTTTCCGGAAAAACTGCGACGGATCAAATATTTCGATTCAAAGAGCAAACGAACTTTGGTATTTTTAACCAACAACTTTCTACTACCTCCGACCACCATTGCCGATCTGTATCGCTGCCGGTGGCAGGTGGAGCTGTTTTTTAAATGGATCAAGCAAAATCTTCGGATCAAAACCTTTTTCGGTACTTCGCAAAATGCGGTCAAAACACAAATTTGGATCGCTGTTTCAGTTTATGTGTTGATCGCGATTGTCAAAAAACGGTTGAAACTGGACGCCAGTCTCTACACAATTTTACAAGTATTGAGTGTTACGGTTTTTAACAAAACGCCCATAAACCGTATGTTTACAGACAGTGACTACAGAAACCAAATTACTACCAACGGTAACCAGTTGAGTTTATTCGATTAACGTTGGGACACTAATGATCTCCAATACATAAAAGGGCTCGATCCTCGAACGGCCGGTACTGTTTTGATTGCCCAGCCGGTGATAATGGCGGTCTTTTCACCATTGGCCGGGCGGCTTTCGGATCGTGTCGAGCCGCGTTTGATATCATCGGCGGGCATGGGCCTTACCGCCCTGGGTTTGTTTTCTTTTGCCATGGTCGGAACCGAGACCGGAATTCTGACGATTATATCCATATTGATCATGCTCGGCTTCGGCTTCGCTCTATTTTCTTCACCGAACATGAGCGCGATTATGGGTTCGGTCGATAAAAAATTCTATGGGGTCGCCTCTGGGACGGTTCCCACCATGCGTTTATTGGGTCAGATGATCAGCATGGCCATCGCCATGGTCGTTTTCGCGGTATTTATCGGAAGAGTTGAAATCAATCCCTCAAATTATGAATTGTTTCTGAAAAGTGTGAAATTTTCGTTTGTGATCTTTACCGTTTTTTGCATGGTGGGTATTTTTTTCTCTTGCACAAGGGGCGAGATGAGAAGCGCAGCGGAAAAATAACCCGGATTCTCCATCCACAGCAAAAAAATCGGGGTGAAATCACCCGGCTCTACCCCGATCGATCTTCTGTGGTGCGCCCGGCAGGATTCGAATACCGCCAGGGCGGCATTTCGGCCAGGCCTCAACCGCAGGCCCGAATCCTTCTTTCCAAAAAAACCGGGGCAAAGCCAGATGGCCTCGCCCCGATTGATCTTCTGTGGTGCGCCCGGCAGGATTCGAACCTGCGGCCTACGGATTCGTAGTCCGGCGCTCTATCCGGGCTGAGCTACGGGCGCATGAAACGCTGCGAGCGTCGATGTGTAAACAGAGGACACATAAATCAGAACTGCCTTGGCTGTCAAGTCATTCTCTCCGCAAACCGCAAATCGCCTCCGGATCGGCCCGGAACTACTTGCCTGATGGGCCCAAAGTTGCGATAACACCAGCCGATGCGTTGAGGGGAGATGGTGATGCGTTTGGATCACGAAAAACACATGCGCGCGGCCATGGCCCAGGCCCGCAAAGGCGCCCGGGCCGGTGAGGTGCCTGTGGGCGCCGTGCTGATCGATGCCCAGGGCAATATCCTGGCCCAGGGTCATAATCAGCCCATCGGCCGCCACGACGCCACGGCCCATGCCGAGATCATTTGCCTGCGCCGGGCGGGCCAAATCCGCGCCAACTACCGGTTGTTAAACACCACGCTCTATGTTAGCATTGAACCTTGTGTGATGTGCATGGGCGCTCTGATTCACGCCCGCGTGGCGCGTGTGGTTTTCGGTGCGGCCGACCCCAAATGGGGCGGCGCCGGTTCGCTGTTCAACCTGGCCCAGGATGCACGCCTCAATCACCGTATCGAGGTGATCGGCGGGGTATGTGAAGAGGCTTGCCGTGATTTGATACAACGCTTTTTCAAAACCAAACGCATACTCAAATAGCAGGGGCAAGAATCAAGGATTACCAGCCAAAGTGACCGTGGCGACAGCACTTGAATCCTCGACTCCTTGATCCCTTGAATCCTTATTTTTAAAAACATCAGGCGAGGCGCTTGTGGCTTCTATCGTTATTGTGGGCACCCAGTGGGGGGATGAAGGCAAAGGCAAGATCGTCGATCTGCTGGCCGAGCAAGTCGATTTCGTGGTCCGTTTTCAGGGCGGCAACAATGCCGGCCACACCATGGTAGTGGAGGGCGAACAGTTCATCAGCCACCTGGTCCCCTCGGGCATCCTGCAGGGCAAGACCTGCCTGCTGGGCAACGGCATGGTGGTGGATCCGGCCGTTCTGCTGCAGGAGATCGATTATCTGGCCTCGAAAAACATCGCCGTGGGGCCGGATCATATCAAGATCAGCGAGCGAGCGCACCTGATCATGCCCTACCACATCGCCCTGGATCACGCCCGCGAGGCCCAGAAGGGAAACGACGCCATCGGCACCACCGGTCGCGGCATCGGTCCCTGCTATGAAGACCGGGCCACCCGCGACGGCATCCGCTTTTGCGACCTGCTCGACGCCGACGGCTTCAAGTCCAAGGTGGCGGCCGTCATCGACCAGAAGAATTTTCTGCTGCAAAAGCTGCTGGGCGCGCCGCCGGTCGATGCCGACACCATCGTCGACACCTACAGCCGCTATGGTGAACGCCTGAAACCCTATGTGGCCAACGTTTCCGAATTGCTGGCCCAGGCCGCCAAAAGCGGTCGCCACATTCTTTTCGAAGGCGCCCAGGGCACCCATCTGGATATCGATCACGGCACCTATCCCTTCGTGACCTCTTCGAGCACCGTGGCCGGCAATGCCTGCTGCGGCGCCGGGGTCGGCCCCGGCACCATCAGCGGGGTGGTGGGTATCGTCAAGGCTTACACCACGCGGGTGGGCGCGGGCCCCTTCCCCACCGAACTGGAAGATGCCATCGGGGATCGAATTCAGCAGTGCGGCGCCGAATTCGGGGCCACCACCGGACGCCGCCGCCGTTGCGGCTGGCTGGACACCGTTATTCTCAACAATGCCGTGCGCCTCAACGGATTGACCGGTATGGCGGTCACCAAGCTGGATGTGCTGACTGGACTCGATGAGCTGAAAATCTGCACCGCCTACGATTATCAAGGGCACCCAGTTGACCGCCTTTCCCGCCGACCTGGGTGTGCTGGCCGAGTGCCGCCCGATCTGCGAAACGTTGCCGGGATGGCATGAAGAGATCACCAGCCTTCGCAACCGGTCGGACCTGCCGGTAAATACGCGCCGTTACCTCAACCGCATTGAGGAGGTCACGGGAACGCCCATCGACATCATCTCGGTCGGTCCGGGGCGTGAACAAACCATGGTGGTCAGCAACCCTTTTAACCGCTAAGGGTTTTTCCGGAACCGATATGCGCTTTCGGGTTGACATGGCGGTGCAAATTACATAAATAGGCATGTTTACGAGTCGGGACGTGGCTCAGTCTGGTAGAGCACAGCGTTCGGGACGCTGGGGTCGCTGGTTCAAATCCAGCCGTCCCGACCAACCTTCCATTCATATACCCCCCAAGCAAAATGGCCCATCACATGCCAGCCCTGGGGTTGAATACGCCCGATAGCCCCCGTACACCGTGTCCACTACCCTCCGCCCGGCCGGGATACGCACAAGTGGGCGCGCGCCCAGCAAAGACTATCGGCGCAAACTATCGCTATAAGACCTCATCTATAACAGGAGTTATAGCTATGCATTCTATTAAATTTATTCTTGTTTGGGCATTAGTGATGCTTTGCGGCATCACCCACTCCGCGGCCGAACAGGCCACCCCCGTGGTCGGTGACACCTTCCCCGATATCGTCGTGCCAGTTCCCGCCGACCCTGGCCACCGGGCCTATCTGGGAATCGAGGATGCCGGTACATTTTCATTGTTAGAAATAGAGGCCGAGGCGCTGGTGGTCGAAATCTTCAGCATGTACTGCCCCCACTGCCAGCGCGAAGCGCCCACCCTCAACACCTTTTTCGAAAAGCTCCAATCCGACCCCCGTTTGAAGGGCGGGTTAAATTGATCGGCATCGGCGCCGGCAACAGCGACTTTGAAGTCGAGCACTTCCGCAAAACCTATCAGGTACCTTTTCCCCTGTTTTCCGATGCCGACTTTGCCATCCACCAAAAGCTGGGTGAAGTGCGCACACCCTACTTTTTTGGTGTTTATCTCAAACCTGAAAACCGGGGGCAGATCTTCTATTCAGCGCTGGGTGGGGCCAGCGATGCCGGGGTGCTGCTCGAAAAGCTGTTGGAAAACGCCGACTTTTAAAAGGTGAAAATCATGGGCAACACTAAAATAACGCTTTTGATCTTGGGGATCGTTTGGCTGCTGTTCCCATCCGGGGTAGCGGCGCAGAGCATGGCCGAAAGCATCTACAACCCGGGGCAGCTCAAACCCGTCGACAGTCAGCTAAAAGTGGCCATCGGCGATCCGGCGCCCGACTTCACCCTGCCCGCCGTCACCGGCGAGAAGGTCACCTTGAGCGACTATCGCGGCCTGAACAATGTGGTGCTCTCGTTTGTACCCGCCGCCTGGACGCCGGTGTGCTCGGACCAATGGCCCGGCTACAACATCGCCCGCGGACTTTTCGAGCAGCACGACGCCATCCTGCTGGGCATCACGGTGGACAACATCCCCACCCTGCACGCCTGGACCCGGCAGATGGGGGAGCTGTGGTTTCCAGTGCTATCGGACTTCTGGCCCCACGGACAGGTGGCCGACAGTTACGGGGTGCTACGCTCGGACGGCACCTCGGAAAGGGCGCTCTTTTTCATCGACAAACAAGGGATTTTGCGAAACATCCACGTGGAAGACATCAATGTGCGACCCAAGCTGGAGATCATCGTTAACAGCCTTGAACAAATGCAGCCGCAACAGTAGGGCCCCGCTTTACGACAGCCGTTACAGGAGAAATGATGACCCGGTTTCAAACTATAATATTAATCTTATGCACACTCGTTGTGATCACAGCGGCTGACGGGGCCGAGTCAAGCGCCCCCGCCAACGCTATTCAAACCATCGACAAAGCCGGCTTGACGGCCCTCATGGAAGATCCAGATTGCCGCTGCATGATTGTGGCCATGGCGGCCTGGTGCAGTCCCTGCCGCAAGGAGCTGCCGCTGCTGGTGGAACTTTTCGAGCGCTACCGATCCGAAGGGTTGCGGGTAGTGGGTGTCAGCCTCGATCAAGAGGGCCCCCAAGCCATGCAGCCCATCATTGACAAGGCCAATGTGAGTTTTCCGGTCTACTGGGCGGGGCGCGACGCCATCGAGGACTTTGAAATTTACGCTATTCCCATGATCTTTATCGTCAAAGACGGTAAGGTCGTGGAGAAGATACCCGGGAAACGTCCCCGCAAGTATCTGGAAAAAAAGATACAGAAATTGCTGGAATAGCCATCAATTCGGTTGACCAGCGATTAAGAAACGATCGGTTTAGGCACGGTTTAAAGATTGCGATTCTCGTTCAAGCCCAGGGCAGCTGTTGAGCTAAATCAGGGAATATTTAATGGCCCAATGCCGAGACTGGGCCATATAGAACACCTGAGACGGCTTTTTGCCCTAATTCCCGCCGGTAAGTCCCTTACCCACCTGCAAGGTGAGCCATAAATAAAAGTTGATCGGTTCGCCTTCAATTTTTGTCTGGGCATTTTTGCCGAAACTTTTGAGTTTCATGGTCAAATCCGAGGTTTCAGCCCTCACGAGCCCCAGCGGCGGGACTTCATTCGATACCACGGCCTTTACTGAGCCTCCCTGCTCATCGGTTGCTTCAACCTGAATGGCACTGAGTTGGCGCTTGCTGGTTTTGATGGTAATGGGTTTGGCCGTCGCTTCATGGGGCTTAATGGCTATAGCGCTTTGCGGCTCCGCCTGCGCTTTTTCCAGGAAGCTTTTTGGAATGGTAAAGGGCGTCATCCCATGGGGTTGCACGATGATTTCAAGCGGCTGCCCCGGCCCCTGAGGGGTTTCTTCCAGAAGCACCCTGGTGATTACGGGATCTTGCTGCTCCGGAGTCACGGCGATCTCCATCCATATTGCCGGAACCCCCTTTTTTTCCGTTCTTTCCAAAGTCGAAAATACAATCGTAGAGCGTTCATTCTTTTTGAGATCATGAATCTGATACTTGGCCCAGGCCCCGGCCTGATACTGAAAATACCCATCGACCACCACGAGTGATTGATGCCCTGATTCAGGCGGCTCGGCCGTTGCGGCTTCGGCCAGCGGAAACACCAACAGGTTTATCCATATACAAAAAAGGGCCGGCAACCTGTAAAAAATAGATATCTTTTTCATGCAAACCTCCCTCTTTTTCAGCGTCTTGAGCCACTGATACGCTGTTATTTGGTTGCGAATCTCTTCCGCCGCATCTCGTTGCCGGTGTTGCCCCGAACCGGTGCGATTGATTTCTTTGCGATTTGTACGCCATCCAATTCGAAGGATGAGAATAGGCCTCGCCCAAAATATTCGATTTCGCAATTCTTCGAAAAAACTTAGATATATTTCGATCTGACAAGATTTAAATAGTAACTTTGCACTTTCACCCATAGATAACTATTTGTAAATATGTTTTTAAAATAATGCAATGAGTTGGCATGAACCATGCTCAAGTTAAATATATAGGGTAGCCACCATTTGTAAAATACCCCCAGACCACCGGTTTGGCGTGTACAACGTATTCATTCTAAAAGAGCATAAGAATGGGAAGGAGGCTATGAAGTATCTATATGTGTACGATGACATTCGGCCACCTATCCATGCAGCTGACGGTGCTTCAAAAACATGCAATATTCCAGATATTGCTTATGTTTCGCGCCTTGCCAGCCCTGTGCCTTGACGCCCACATTACGTCACCGTTTTTACGAACAGGAACACTGAGAGAAATGGAGATAGCATTATGAAAATCGCAATTTCTTCTACAGGACCCAACTTGGATGACGCGGTAGACCCGCGTTTCGGAAGGTGCCCGTATTATCTGTTTGTTAACCCGGCCACCTTGGAATTCGAAGCGCTTGCCAACCCTAATTTTGAGCTAGGGGGAGGCGTAGGTATACAATCAGCCAAACTCATGGTGGATAAAAGGGTGTCAGCGGTATTAACAGGCAGCTGTGGTCCCAACGCGATCCAGGTTTTAGACCAAGCAAAGATTCAGGTGGTTACAGGTGTCGCTGGCAACGTGCGGGAGGTGGTTTTGCAGTTTTCAGCCGGATCCCTGAGAACAACCCCGGAAGCGCAAAGTGCTTCAAATTTGCAGTCTGGAGATGGCCAGAGAGTCAGGCCCGGCAAAGCAGGTGGCGGTCGCGGTATGGGGGTGGCGTGGTCGCGGTATGGGGGGTGGCGGTGGCCGGGGTATGGGGGGTGGACGGCGGCTCAAGTAGTTACGATATGAATTTTTGACCTGATAGTCTCTTGAAAACTGTTTTATGGCTTGCAGAAAAACCTGAATTTCGGTTTAACAGGGTATCTTATGATGACATATTGCCATATGGTTTCCGTTCACAGCTGGTGGCCACTAACCCAAAACCGTCTCTGAGCCACATATCCTTTATCCGCCCTCTCTCCTTTGGGCCGCGACAGTCATTCGTGCCGAGCTGATGTGGCTCAATTGCCACTCCTCAAGATGCTCCCAGTTATACGCCATTCAATTCGAGGTTTGAGAATAAGCCCCCGTCGAAAGCAACCGATTTCGCAATTTTTCGAAAATACTTAGCCATATTTCTAAATCACCCGATTACAATAATCGCCCCACACCTTCAACCATACATAACCATCTGTAAATATATGGTTTTATAATTATGGCGGGTTGGCATAATCTATGCAATGAGTCCTTTTAGATAGAACAGCTATAAATTGAAAAATACCCTCAGCCCACAGGTAGGCGTGCGTAAGGTTTTCATTTTCAATGGGCACATGAATGAAGAGGGGGGATGCAATGTATGCACTCATATACGATGAATTCGATCCGAAAAAGCCCAAAAAGAGGGTGCTTTCCGCACACAAAACCAGAAATACAGCGGAGAAGGCTCTATTAAAGAGGCAGCGCCGGCTCAGTAAAAGAGTCTGGGAGTGCTATGCCCGGATTGTTTGGGTTGAAGGACGGGTGCGCACCGGAGACTATCTCACGCCGGGCATGTTTGACACTTGGGCGCCTGGAGAGGAGATCCCCGAGGGCGACAGGGTATCAGACGGGGATTAATTGCAAATAGGGCATTTGCGAATCAAACCGGATTCCAACTTGAGCTTTTTGGATAACCGCAAGCAACAAAAAGTAGAGAGTAATGTCAAAACCGGAGAATCTACTTATCATCGTTAATACGGGAGCTGATATACCCTATAACCACTATGCTTCTTATGTGGTTGCTTTCATGGCAAAGCAGGTTTCCAAGGTAGACAACGTAACCATTTACTATGGGCCCAATGGGATTGGTATGGCAAAGAAGGGCACCCTGGCAGGATTTACCATCGAGGATTCGGTAAAAAACCTGATCGCCGACCAGCTGGAGGGGCTCTCAGCTTCGAATCTGCCCGATAACCTGGAGCAGCTCGCCCGTTTTGAAAAGGATCAACTGGGGATCAATATCGTTTCATGTGCAACGTTCAATGTCATCGACGGACTTGCTCCGACGGTTAATGATACCACGGGGCTTGAGGGTTTTATTACCCCCGTCAAACTGCCACAGGCTGCGGAAGCGCTGATGGACGCGGATAAAATTTTGTATTTTTAGCAACAGGGGTCAGTCGACCCTACAGTTGGAATTTTATAAACGCTCGAAAAATATAGATAAACTTTAAACGTTTGGGTGGAGATCCTCAGGTCAGACTGAGAATTTAAAGGAGATGTCGCGATGTTGGACACAATGACGGCTCAGAAATCTGATGCCCAAAGCTATCTTGACACAACCCGGTACCTAGACGATGTCGAACTTGCAGGGCTTCTACTTGAAAATGCAAAACAAAACAAAGGGAAGCTAAACGCCGCGGATGTCGTATTTAGCCTGAGAAACTTTTTAAAGATGAAATACTATCCGGTGGCCATCAAATATTTTTTTAACGAAGATGAACTCGAGGCGTTTAAGCAAAATACCGACTACAAGGTTGCATTTCATCCCTATACCTTCTGCCATTTTGTTGCTGCATCACGACAACGCGGAGATATTTTGCTGGGCACTTCGGATAAACTGGGCTGCTCAAACGCAAAATACGTGATGGGCTGGAAAGAGATGGATGACAATGAGATCAAAAGCCACTTGAAGTACACTAAAAATTGGGACCAGGCGAAAAGATTTGTCAAGACCAAAAAAGCGACTCCCTGAAGGATTGCTCGTATTTGCAACGGCACCCTTGCATAAGGCTCCCTATGAGCCGGATGTGATTCATGGCGTCAGCGATGTGCTGCAATCCTATCACCTGGGAAATGACTGGTGTGCCGCCCATGATACCCATCCCTTTACCATGATCATGACCATGAACTCTTCAATATGCCATGGCTGCGTGCAGTGCCATATGATCCGGCAGCCGAACATCACACCCATGTGCAGCAGCAGCAAAACAGCCGGTAAAACCGAACAAAGTGAAATTAACTGGGTCTGGCCCGGGGATCAGCTTGAACCCACGGTGCATTGGATGTTGGAGCGCATCGTCCGCGACGGCGGCGTATCTTTCCCCCGTACGGGAGAGACTTACCCTGGGTTTGACGTCTGCAAATTGTGTAGTTTTCTCGTTTTCAGAAAACCCAAGGATAAGAAAAAATAAGGTCGATGAGAGACTCTGAACGGTCGCATAGCTATTTCAGGGCCAGGAGACCGGCTTTAATATAACCGCGGCAAAAGAGCGTGCAACTGGAGGTGTTCCATGAACTTCATGTTTGACGGCTATACTTTAGGGAACTTAAACCTCGCCAATCGGTTCGTGTTCCCACCCATTAAAACAGCCTACGGAAAACCCCGGGAATTGTAACAGAACGACAGTTGGCCTTTTATCGGCAGATCGCCCGAAATGGCCCCGGCCTAATAATTCTTGAGCCGGTATCGGTAACCCCTGAAGGAAGGGAGCATCCCAAACAACTCTGCATCCATCTTCCAGAAAGTGTTTCGGAACTGAAAAAGATTGTGGATGTGATCCACCGGGAAAACCGACTGGTCTGTCTGCATTTGAACCATGCAGGTGCAGCCGCCAATACCAAAGCAACCGGCAACAACGCCAAAGCGCCGTCCACTATCACATGCCCCACCACGGGTCAAACCGCGGAACTTTTGAGCCAAGAAGATATCAAGGTCATTATTGCAGGTTACCAATCCGCCGCCCAGAAAGCCGAAGATGCCGGCTTTGATCTGATAGAAATACAGGGCGGACATGGGTATCTCATCTCACAATTCCTCAACGGTAAAATCAACCAAAGAACCGACCGGTACGGAAAGGATCGATTGCGGTTTGCCCGCGAGGCGATCTCAGCCGTGAAACAAGGTGCCCCAGATATACCCATAATACTGAGGATATCCGGCAGTGAAATGTCGCCCGAATTCGGTATAAGTCCGGAAGACCTATCCCCTCTGTTGAAGCTGGCCGAAGAGCTTGGCATCGCCGCCCTGCATGTAGGGATGGGCAGTGCCTGTTTTAGTCCGCCCTGGTACTTTCACCATTCGAGTCTCCCGCAAAAGCCCCAGGAAGATGCATTGGCCTGGGTGCGTAAGCAGTCGTTACTCCCCATTATCGCAGCCGGCCGGATGGGCAGGAAGAATCGGATCGTTCCCTTGATGGATGATAACCTTGCCGACCTGATTGCCCTGGGAAGACCTCTTATCTCAGATCCGGATCTGATTGCCAAGTGGAAGGCAGGCAGGTCCGATGAGATCAAATACTGCGGCTACTGCCTACAGGGCTGTCTCCATCGGCTTAAAAGTGGTGAGCCGCTGGGCTGCAACCTCAATCCGGAGCTGGGTTTGCCCGAGCTTGAACAGAGCGATAATCCGCTGAAGGTGCTGGTAGCTGGTGGCGGGCCGGCCGGGATTAGCGCCGCCTTATATCTCTCCAAGCGGGGCCATCGGGTCACTCTGGCCGAAAAAGAAGCACAGCTGGGCGGGCAGTTCGACCTGGCCTGGAGAGCCCCCGGAAAGCAAGCCATGCAGGAAGGCCTGGACAGCCTGACGTTCCTGGTGAAAGCGACAGCCGATGCAGTGCTGTTAAAACAACCTGTTGATCAAAAGCTTATCG
Organism: uncultured delta proteobacterium; assembly: GCA_963783425.1. Classification (GTDB taxonomy): domain Bacteria; phylum Desulfobacterota; class Desulfobacteria; order Desulfobacterales; family QNYZ01; genus CAWANO01. The sequence goes on along the minus strand of CAWANO010000001.1, from coordinate 389,292 downwards.
GCGAAATTGAACCCAACCTCCTGGTGTGGGCGACGGGGGCCAATCAATATATCCCGGAAATTGAAGGACTCAACCATCAGTACACCCTAACGGCGGTGGAGTACTTTCAAGAAGTCAAACCGGTCAAAGGGCCAAGAGTACTGGTGATCGGCGCCGGCCGCAGCGGCCTTGAGATTGCGGAGAAACTGGGCCAGGAAGGCTTTGAGGTTGTGGCCACTAAACGAACGGACCCTATCGGCAGCATGATGGAGATGATCACCAGAAAATTAACTTTGATGCGAATTAAGCAGATGCCCTCGGTTACCCTGATGCCCCATACAACGGTTAAAGCGTTCGGTGCGGATGGTGTTATGGTAGAAAAAGACGGGGAACCCATCACTTTAGCCCCCGTCCAGACGGTAATTGTCGCTTCCGGAATGCTCTCGGCGGCAGGGCCGGACGCGGAGACTCAAATGTGCGTGCCATCAATTGAAGTCATTGGGGACGCTGAAAAAGTAATGGACATCTACACCGCTGTTCATGCCGGGTATGACCTGGCGCTTAAGTACTAGAGGGATCCTATGAAAGATATATCTTTTTCGGACATTGCCATTGTTTCCTGCGGCACGCTGAGCCTTGAACTGAACTATCTGAAAGAACATGGGTTCCTGGATACAGATTTTCTATTCTATACCACTCCGGGTCTGCACCAGGATATCCCTGAGCTGGAACGGCAATTGCTCTCCCGAATTAGAAAAGCGGAAGAAAAAACGGATAAGGTTCTCGTGGTATACGGGGGCAAGTTTTGCTACGTCAACGCAGATGAACCGACACGATTGATGCAAACCATCATTGAGGAACAGGGCTCGGGGGTGGCCCGTATTCAGGCCACCCATTGCATGGATATGGTCGCCAGTGAAACGGATCGGGAGAAAATAGCCCAAGAGGTCGCCGGCGGCCAACCGGTGTGGTGGATGACCCCCGGCTGGATCAAGTTCCGCAAGCTGGTGTTCAAGGGCTGGGATAAGGGGCTGGCCAACGAGAACTTTCCCAAGCATACGGGAGGTGCCATTGTTCTGGATGGCATTGGCTATTTGGACACCTACATGGCCGAGCAGCCGGAATCGTTTCTGGAATATTCCGACTGGATGGGAATCCCCATCATTCCCTATTCCGTGACCCTGGATCGATTTGAATCATTGCTGATGGAACAGGCAGCGAAGCTTTTGAGTTAGGTCCGGCCCATTGAGAAGATGCTTCTGTTACAAGGCTCGAAGCATTTCACCAAAATTCGAACAAAATTTTCTTTGTAAATTCTACGAGTAATGCCATTCACCTGGAAATGCCATGCATCATGCGGGGTTTGCATAATATACACCTGCACCATAACTATGAAAGGGGGAAATCAAATGGGAGAGGAAGTGAAAGAAGCCGCCAAAAAGACCGTACAACCCAAAACATCCAAATCTCGGAAGTTGGCCGATCCGAGGGAGGCATCCATTGATGAAGCAACCCAGCAAATGATTGTGCGCGCCCATGACCTTGGTATCGATACGGTTTTTGACCGTGCACAAAACATGAAGCCTTGCAATATAGGCACCCAGGGCACCTGCTGTAAAAACTGCGGCATGGGGCCATGTCGATTACCGCTGCCCAAAGGCGGCATTGAAGGTGAAGACGATCGCAAGGGGCTTTGCGGTGCAACTGCCAACACTATCGCCGCCCGAAATTTCATTCGCATGATTGCCGGGGGGGCGGCGGCACATTCCGACCACGGCCGCTGTGTGGCGGAAGTGTTCCGGGCTGCCGCCCACAAGGAGTCGCAGGATTACCATATTAAAGACACGGCAAAACTGCTGGCGATAGCCCCATACTTTGATGTGGCCACCAGAGTGGAAATCGATGGTGAGCAGGTTGCGCGAAGTATCGACGAGATCGCGGTCGAGGTGGCGGACAAGGCAATGGCCGAATGGGGCAAACCCGAGGGTGAATTGGCGTATCTACAACGGGCACCCAAACCACTCTATGACAAATGGGAAAAAAATGGCGTGCTGCCGCGCAATATCGACCGTGAAATCGTTGAGATCATGCACCGAACCCATATCGGCGTTGATCAAGATTATAAAAATCTGATGAAGCAAGGCACACGGGCGGCCATTGCTGATGGCTGGGGTGGCTCGATGCTGGCCACTGATCTGCAAGATGTTCTTTTCGGGACTCCGTCCCCGGTTCAGTCGGAAGCCAACCTGGGGGTGATGAAGGAAGACTATGTCAATATCGTCATCCATGGCCATGAACCGGTCCTGTCGGAGATGATCGTTGCGGTTGCCCAGACTAGAGAGATGGATGAATATGCCAAATCGAAAGGTGCCAAAGGGATCCAATTGTCTGGTATCTGCTGCACGGCCAACGAGGTCTTGCAGCGGCACGGGGTCCCCCTGTGCGGGACTTTCCTGCAGCAAGAGCTGGCCATTATCACCGGTGCCTGCGACGCCATGGTCGTCGACATCCAATGCATTTTTCAAGCCGTGGCCAATGTGGCCAATTGCTTCCACACGAAAATCATCACGACCCATCCCATCGCTAAAATGGAACAGGACAACGTGATTCACATCGAATTCGATGAACACCATGCGCACGAAAATGCCGAAAAGATTGTCAAACTGGCCATCGACAATTTTCAAAATAGAGGCGCCGATGTGATGATCCCCCACCAAAAAGGGGCCCAGGTGGCTGGTTTCGGTGTCGAAGCGATTGAATACCACTTGGGCGGCACCTTTCGAGGTTCATACGTCCCTTTGAACGATAACATCATCAACGGCCGCATACGCGGCATCGCCGGCGTGGTCGGCTGCAATAATGCGCGTACCCGCCACAACGACGGACACATCACGGTGGTCAAAGAGCTGATTAAAAACGATGTGATCGTTTTAACGACCGGATGCAATGGTATCGCCTGTGCCATGGAGGGATTGCTGACCCCCGAATCGGCGGCGTTTTACTGTGGACCGGGCCTGGCGGAAGTCTGCGAAACGGTCGGTATTCCACCGGTACTCCACCTGGGCTCGTGTGTCGACAACAGTCGCATCCTTCTGGCCGCCACAGAAGTAGTCAAAGCAGGCGGACTGGGGAACGATATCAGCGATCTGCCTGCCGCCGGCAGCGCTCCGGAATGGATGAGCGAAAAAGCAATCAGCATCGGTCATTATTTTGTTGCATCCGGGGTCTACACGGTATTTGGAGTAGGTCTGCCGGTCAGCGGTGCGCCGGTATTTCAACAATATCTTTTCGAAGAGTTCGAAAAACTCTACGGGGGGATGTGGGATCTTGAGGTCGACCCGGTCGAACACGCCCGTAAAATGATCGCCCATATCGATAAGAAGCGCAAGGCGCTTAGAATCGACAAGGCTCGAGATAGAATATTGGTCGACATGGCCACGCGGCGCGCTCTTGATGCGGCCTAATGACCGGCCGACCACCGCATCAGCAATCGACGAAGTGGGTTGTTGTCGTCACCCTGTTCGGCTCCATGTCCAAACGGGTGATCCAAACTGCTGCGGTGACGGTGCTGATCGTCAATCCCTATAAAATGGGCGATTGGTACTGACCGAAACCGACGCCATGGGCGGGCAGATTGCCCGATTTGTGTGTTTCACGAAGGCTCTGCGCCGGTATAGAGGTTTATCTGGAAAACGCGTCCTGAAAACGGTATAGTAAACGGGTCTTAAAACCCCGGGGCCTGGACAGAGCGCCCGGCGCAAACGACCCGCCGCTGAGCAGGGCGCCGTCATGGGCCAGCCGCGTTTGGGATTGGCACCGCGGCCCGTTGGCCGCATGGGTACGGGGGTATGAGGGATTCTGGCGGGAGGTTGGAGCCGGAAGTGGATCAACCTGGAAATCGGGGCCAAGGTACAGATAATTATGACCGCAGGCAGGCTGAGGATGCTCTGGAGCGTTGCCTGAACCAGTTGGGCGAACGCGTCAAAGAGCTCAACTGCCTCTACTCCATCTCACGTCTGGTAGACCAGCACAGTTTAACCATCGCTGAGATCCTGCAGGGCGTTGTGGATTTGATGCCGACCGCCTGGCAATATCCTCAAAATGCCTGTGCGCAGCTTGTTCTGGACGACGACACCTACCAAACCGCCAATTTTCAACCCGGCCAGAGGTACCAGTCGGCCGATATCGTTGTGGCCGGCAAGATCCGCGGACGACTGGAAGTACACTATTGCCAATCGTGTGTCCCCTGCGACGAGGGGCCATTCCTGGTTGAAGAGCGCATTTTGATTGACGCTGTGGCCGAACGGGTGGGCAAGATTACCGAACGCAAGGAGGCCGAGCATTTGCTGCGGGCCAGTGAGAGGCGTTTTCGGGATGTATTGAAAAATGCGCTCATCGGTATCCTTATTATTCAAGATGGTCAGGTCGTATTTAAAAATCCGGAGATGGATCGATTGCTGGGGCCTGTTGACCAAACATTCGATCTGGCCACCTATAAGGGCATCCACCCGGCCGATGCCGAGAAAGTAAAACTGGTCTATCAAAACCTCTCCACCGGAAAATCACGCCAGATGGATACGGAGTTCCGCTTTTTTCATCAAGACCACCTGGACCGAAAGGAGATCATGCGATGGGTCTACAGCCGGGCCAGCGTAATAGAGTATGGCGAGCGCGAGGCCATCTTAATCAATATGATCGATATGACCCGCGACAAGGAACTGGAGCGTTTGCTGGTGATCCAGGATAAGATGGCCTCTCTGGGGCGCGTGGCCGCCGGCATTGCCCATGAGATCAGAAATCCCCTTTCCGGCATTAACATCTATCTCAATACACTGGGAAAGCTCCTGGGCAAGCAAACGCAGCCGGATAAGGTTGAGGAGATTCTTGACAACCTCCAATCCGCCTCGCACCGCATTGAAGGGGTGATTCGCAGGGTGATGGATTTTTCTAAACCGGGCGCCCCGCGCCTGGCCCCGGTGGATCCAAACCAGGCGGTTCAAGAGGCCTTGAATTTGACCGCTACAACCCTTCGGAAAAAGGGTATAGCTGTGTCGGTAGAGCTGGCCGCCGATCTGCCCGCCATGCTTATGGACCGACGGATGATTGAAGAGGTGATTCTCAATTTGACCAATAATGCCGTGGATGCGTTGGATCAGGACCGGTCCCGGAAGAGCAAGCGCATCAGGATCATTTCGGCGGCTGATGGCGACGGTATCAGCATCACAGTCAGCGACTCCGGACCGGGTGTTCCGGAGCATCTTAGGGAAAAGATCTTCGACCCATTTTACACCACCAAACGCGACAGCACCGGCATCGGGCTCAATCTTTGCCATCGGATTGTAACCGATCATGGGGGCACTATTCGTGTGGGGCCCGGAAAAGACGGCGGGGCCGAATTCGTGATAACCCTGTCGCATTCAGGGAGGAAGAACCGCCAATGATGGACTACTGCATTGATATCATTGATGATGAATACTCCATACGAGAAGGGATAACGCTGGCACTTGAAGGGCAATATCGCATCAGGAGTTTTGCCGATGCCGAGTCGGCTCTGGATGCCATGGCGTCAACATTACCGGACCTGATTTTGCTGGACGTGGGCCTGCCGGGGATGAATGGCATTGAAGCCTTGGGAATAATTAAATCGCGCGACCCGAATATGCTCGTGATCATGATCACGGCCTATGAAGATATAGAGACGGTGATCGCCAGCATGAAGTGCGGGGCCTACGATTACGTCGTTAAGCCGCTGCACATGGATGGCCTCGAGGTGACCATTAAAAATGCCCTGGAGACCATCCGGCTTAAAAAAGAGGTTGAGATACTGCAGGAGCAGTATCTCAAAGAAAATTATCCTTTCTTCATCAGTGAGAGTCAATCCATCCAGGAGGTGATGGATTTTATCAAGATGGTTGCGGAAAGTCCGGACACACCAATTTTAATTTTGGGCGAGACAGGTACTGGAAAGGAGATCCTTGCCAGCGCTATCCATTTTCACAGTCCCAATTTCAAAGGCCCCCTCGTTGCCGTCAACTGTGCCGCAATTCCCAAGGAACTGATCGAAAGCGAACTGTTCGGATACGAAAAAGGGGCCTTCAGTGGGGCCAGTCGTTCAGGCAAGAAGGGCTTGATCGAGGCGGCCGCCAAGGGCACCCTTTTTTTAGATGAAGTGGGTGATTTGAGCCTCGATGCCCAGGCGAAATTGCTGCGGTTTCTGGAAAAAGGTGAATTTTATAGGGTGGGCGGTACTAAGAGTAACCGCGTAGAGACAAGGGTGGTGTCGGCCACCAACAAAGATATTGAGGCCATGATGACCAATGGGTACTTTCGGCGCGATCTATATTTCCGCCTGGGCGTAATCAAAGTGCAGGTGCCCTCGTTAAACCAACGGCCCGATGACATTCTGCCCCTGGCTAAGTATTTCCTGCTTGAGTTCAGCCAGAAATTCGGGAAAAAAATAAATGGGCTGGCCCCCAGCGCTGAGGAGGCCCTGCTGTCAAATACATGGACGGGAAACGTTCGTGAACTGAAGAACCTAATTGAGCGGGGCGTGCTTGTGGCTCAAGGATCTCAGCTTGAGGGCACCGACATCGGGGAGACCGAAACCGTTGCATACCGGCAACTTTCGAGCGGTCCTCCAAATTTGCCGGATTTTTCTCCGACCGGTATCGATTTGACCGAAACATTACAAAACGTGGAAAAGTTCTACATTCAAAGAGCCCTTGAAACGTCCAAGGGTAATGAAAGCGGCGCCGCACGGCTTCTAAAAATGAATCACCACACCTTTCGATACCGACACAAAAAGCTGTTTCAGGAATAACGGTGATATTTTATTCTTTTCCACGATGTTCGAAATGTTTCAAATTTCCTTTTAGCAATTTCTCCAAAAACCACCCCGCAACGTCTCCCCCCTTTAACAAGCTGCTCTCTTTTTCTCCCTGAACTTACACGTTTTATCAGGAAGGGGCTGAAAAATCCACCCTCAGTTAGGGCCGTCAGACCCTATGGCCCTTGCAGGTTGAATGCCTGTAGAAAAATATCTGCCATACGATTTGTAGGTGGCGTTTAACGCATTTTGGCATTCAAATTGCAGTATACCAAAGTAAATGAACAAGCAATCGTTCGGCGCCGTCGTCGTGGAATCCTCCCCGGAAATGAATTGGTTGAGATGCCAAAGGTGCCGAAGCGATGAAACCGATGGAAAGCGTTGGGATAATGGCGGACCTGTTCAAGCAACTCAAAAAGATGCGAATATTGTTGATAGATGATGATGTCTGTATCCGCCATGCCATGAGCCTCTTTTTTACGGCCGAAGGGTGTTCGTTGGCTGCGGTGCCCAGTGCCGAGGCCGCTTTGGATAAGCTCTCCCGGCACACCTATGACATCATTCTTGTGGATTATAACCTGCCCAACATGGATGGGCTGCAGTTGCTGGAGCAGATTCAGGACAGCAAAGCTCAGGTCATGAAAATACTGATTACCGCTTATGGCAGCAATGAAGTGGTGTCGGCCGCGCGCGGCCTGGGTGTCCATGAGGTGATAGAAAAACCATTTACTTCCGAGATTCTTGAGCACACCTTGTCGCACCTGCTTGATCACCCCCCCTGATGGAAGAACCACCTTATCGAAAGGAATGATGCCATGCCGCAGAAAACTCAAAAAATCCTATACGCAACAGATCTTTCCAAAAATTCGACCTATGCCTTTCAGTATGCCGTGGACCTTGCCGAAAGGTACGGGGCCGACATCACGATCTTGTATGTACTTGAGGCCTTGAATTCCACCGGACAAACCATTTTAGGTGCTTATCTGGGGCCGGAACATCTTCTGGAAAATGTCGAGGCCCGACGGGAGCACATCAAAGAGCGCATTCGCAAGCGTCTGGAGCTATATCTGGAAAAGGTTCCCCAGGAGTTTTCAGGATTTAACGCCACCACCGCAGAGGTGGTGATCAGCGAAGGGTACCCGGCCGAGCAGATATTGGAACAGGCGGATAAGCTAGACTGCGATATGATTGTGATGGGCACCCACGGTAAAGGATTTATGCAACAGGCCTTTTTAGGCAGCGTGGCCAAACGGGTACTGCGCCGCACCCGGAAACCGATTTACATTGTGCCGCTGCCCAAGAGCGACTCAGGACTGACTCTCGAAGAGATTTGAGAACCGTCAGGTCATCGTTCAAATCGATGGCATGCTTTTTTCTGTATTTGAACAAAAAATGGAACACAAAAATGTCCGTTGTTGACGGAACCGGTCCTATCAGGGGCCAAAATGGAGGTGGTTATGGGAAGGGGTAGCAGACCTCGTGGAGGGTGCCTCGGTGCCGGTCAGAAAGAATTCTGCGTCTGCCCTTTATGCGGTGAAAAAACGCCCACCAAAGAGGTGCGCCTCGTTTCAAACAGAAGTGCCCCCAATGCGGTGCAGTGAGACGCACATTTTACGGCGCGCGGGTGGCCTAAACACTGATGGGTAATCACGATGGCGAACACCTTCTGGACAGCTCTGGGTACTAGTTGCCTGGCGGCCATGGTGACAACGGCCGGCATCTATGTGATTCGTCACTTTGAGCGCTGGGGCCGCGCCAACAGTACCTACTTCATCTGTTTCGCGGCGGGGGTACTGATTTCTGTCTCCTTTCTTCACATCATCCCCAAGGCGTTTGCCATGAACGTTAACGCCCCTGTCTACCTGTTTGCCGGATATATCAGTCTGCACATCTTCAACCGTTTCATCAACGCTTTTTTGTGCGATTAAGTTGCAGGTACAAGATTTCATTAAACCGGATTTACGGAGGCCACGCAATGAAAGTAGCTATCAGTAGCTTTGGACCCAATTTGACATCGCAACTGTGCCCACGGTTGGGAGGCTGTTCATATTTTCTGGTGATTGACCCGGAGGATATGAACCTTGAAGTTTTCGAAAATAAACACGAGGCTACAAATGGCAGTGCCGGCAGTCGAGCCGCTCAGTCCCTGATCTCCCAGAAAGTGCAGGCCGTGATTACCGGAAAGTGTCGGCCGAACACATTTCAAATCCTCTCCGACGCCGGCGTCTATCTGTTCTTCAAGCAGTCAGGAACCGTAAAAGAGGTTCTGGAAAAATACCGCACCGGTCACCTGAGGCGTGCAACCCGGGCAGACCTAAGCAGACGTGATAGGTCGGAAAGATCAAGCAAGTAAACAAATAAATAAGTAAATAACGGCACCCGTCGTGCTACGAACGATATTAAAGGACACGTAAAAAAAGATTTTAATTGCCGTGGATGGATCGCAAAACGCACGCCGGGTGGTCTTTTATGTTGGGCAGCTTTTAGGTGGTTTGATGGAATTCGAGGTAACGATTCTGCATGTAATACCTGAGCCGGAAGAAGATTATTTCCCGACAACTCAGGAAAAGGTAAATTGGTTGAACAAATATAAGCAGAAAGCAAATTCCTTCCTGTCGGAATATCGACAAATACTTGTAAATATGGGGTTTAGCCCTGAAAACGTAACTGTTCGCTCGACTCTTAGGTATTGCCCCTCCATGGCGCAGTGCATCCTTGTGGAAAAGGATCAAAACCAATACAGCACCATTGTGGTCGGCAGACATGGGATTTCTGAAGTGAAGAGTTTCTTTTTGGCAGTGTTTCCAGCAGGATTGTCACACACGCAAAGGGGTGCACCGTATGGGTCGTAGAATGATGGAAAAGATGGCAGCGCTATATGTTGCACGGGAAAGGCCCCCCTTAGCATGTGCGTAAAAGTACACTTAACTGGCATGATATTTGCTTTCAATATAAGTGTGACTCCGAGCTCCATATATGCAACCTGATCACCCAAGGAGAAGATCATGAAAAAAATTCAAAAAATTTTGCTCCCTATAGATTTATCGGCATCTGCTGTGAAATTGGTACCCGTAACCAAACTCATGTCAGCCGCTTTTGGAGCCACCATTGATTTGCTATTTGTGGCGAGAGTTTTTGACTATTACATCAGTATCTATGTGCCTCATCCTTCAATCGATAGATTCGAAGATGAATTGGCTGAAGGAGCGAATAAACGCCTGGCGGAATTCAAGGTAGAGAATTTTTCCGACACAAAAGGCGTCACCGCCAATGTGGTCCAAGGTGATGCAGCCAACGCCATCATCGATTACGCCCATGCCAATGATGTGGACCTGATTGTGATGGGTACACACGGCCGCAAGGGGCTAGACCGAACCCTGTTCGGCTCTGTGGCCGAGCGGGTAGTTCAGAATGCAGCGGTGCCGGTGCTGACCGTCAACCCCTACAAGGTGGAAGTGTGATATTGGCCAGAACGAAAAGTGGCGGAGTATCGGTTGCCGATATCGCTTGTCTCGCCAGAAAGCTGCGATATCTCACCGGTTTTTCCAAACAACGCGTCCTGAAAACGGTATCGTCAAAAACCGCCATTTTCAGGATCAACTAAACCATAGTTGTGTTTCATTTAACCACCAAAGTTTTATGGCCTATCCTTAGGTCTTCATGTAATTTTTTCGAGAGCAGGCTGTAATCATGGGAAAGGATTTTGGCTATATTTTCTTTTATGGGTTTTTGTGTGTCGATACGGATGTGCATCTCATCGGCAATGTCTTCAATGGATTCGAACTGGGTTGTTAATTGTTTAACATGGTGAAATCTGGCATCCGATACGGAAAACTCACTCTCTCGTTTCAAAAGACGTTTTTCAATTACCTTTATGGGGGCTATGCATTCGATAAAGATGATACCCACATCCATATCTCCGGCCATTCGTAAGGCTTCTCTGCGCTGACGTTGCCTGCTGAAGGTTGCATCTAAAATGACAGACAATCCCTGGGCAATTTTTTCCTGGGCGAGCAATAGAAGCTTTCCATACGTAAGCGAGCTTGCGCCTTTTGTGTATATGCCTTCTTCAAAAGGTACATCTATAACGTCGTCGGATTTTATACCAAACAGGTCCTTCCGGACAAGATCCGAGTGTAAAACCCCGATATCAAGTTTTTCTGATAGTGCTGTTGCAATAGAACTTTTTCCGGAAGCCGCCATGCCGCATATCACCCATAAGGTTGGGCGTGTGAACAATATGGCGTACTTGTATGCAAGACTCAGATAACGATCGGTTCCTCTTAGCAGGCGTTTCTTTTCACCTTCCCCAAGCGTGCCATTCGTCAGACGCAGACAGTTAACCTTTGCACGTACAAGCGCACGATAACATTTGTAAAAATCGATCAGTACAAACACGTCCGGATCATCTGCATATTTTACATAACAATCGAGTAAGTGCCGGGCATTATTGGAAAAGCCTTCATAATCTAAATCCATCATGAGAAAGGCCAAATCCGATGTGATATCCGAATACCTGAAACGTTCGTTGAATTCAATGCAATCAATAATCTGTATGCCATCGGTCAAATATATATGGCCCGATCTCAAATCACCGTGGCAGTCCCGGATTTTACCTTTGTTTACGCGCTGTTTAAACAACAATTTTTTTCTGTGTAAAAAAGACCGGGTAGCCGCCCGGACCATCTGAAGCATCTGCTCGTCAAGTATCTTTCCGACGAAGGTGCTCGACTGCTGGAAATTTTCTTCACAATTGTTCCGGACAGATTCCCACTCGCCATAGGAATTTATCTTTTCTCCGGTGGGAGCTTGCCCATAGAATTCAGCCAACTTTAGTGCAAGTTGTGCAATGGTTTTCCGACCCATCTTCCCGCGCCGCAACAACCGCACCATGGAGCGTTGCTCGGTGAGTTGACGCATCTTAACAGCGTATTCAACGACATCCCCCGGTCCATCCAAAAAGCAGCAACCGTCTTTCCAGGTTATGGCCACAACTCCCAGATATATATCATCCGACAACCGGCGATTCAGTGTTGTTTCCTGATGACAGTAGAACTTACGCTTACTGAGTGACGTATAATCGAGAAATTCAAGATTTATTGCCTTTTTTATCTTGTAGACATATGCACCCGTGAGAAAAACTTTAGAAATGTGCGTCTCTTTTTGTTCGACTCTAGTAACGGGGTGAGGATAAAATTCAGGCTTTTCCATGGCCTGAAAAATTTCCGCTTGGGGAATCATTTTGCTGTTCTCTATTTAACCGGGTAGAACTTCCGCATGTAAAATGTATGTCCATCGAACCTTGTTTCAAGGAGTTCCCCACGGGCGCATAAATCGATAACGACGGGCCAGTCGGCGCCGGCTCTTTCGAGAAAGTCACAAACGGCCTCTTTTCGCATGGGGTGGACAGCCGTGATATCCAGTAAGTCTTGCTCAACGTGTCCAGTGCACGCAAAGGCATTGCCTTCATAACCGATCAGATATTCCACTTGGTGCAACCGATTGCTAAAAGTTTGAAAAGCCCAATTAACAAATGCCTCGCTGGGAGATTGCACCCACTTCTCCGCCGTTGGCCTGGTTGGTATCGCTAAAAAGCTTATGTCCGGTTTCAACCGCGCCAAAAAATCAGAAATCCTGCGGATAGCCGTATCAGTGTTATTGAGGCCTTTTACCAACATTGTCTCCGTCATCAGCCGTCCACGATATTGCCTAGCGAATTTTTGTGCGCCGCTTAAAATAGCCTTCAAATCCAAAGATCCGTGGGGGCGATTGATCCGCCGCCACATTTTTTCAGATTTGGCGTCCATTTTTAAAGATACCCAATCGGCTTTAAGCAATGCTTCTCTAACGTCCGCACGCCAGATAAGAGAGGCATTGGTGATGATGGCAATTTTAATCCCCAAAGGTCTTAGCATTTCGATTTCATATCCAAGATTGATGTCCAAGGTCGGTTCACCATCGGAAACAAATGTAAGGTAGTCGATGGATTCTCCGCCATGCCTGACTTCTTGAACTTTATCCCGGACATCCTTGAGAACCTTTTGCGGGTCATAGAATATCGAGCGATCAACCTGCCCCTTGTTCGTCCGCCCCAACTGGCAATACACACAGGAATAGGAACACACCTTCGGGGGGATATTGTTGATCCCCAAGCTTCGCCCCAAACGTCTGGATGGAACTGGCCCATAAGCGATCATAAGTATATACTTATCTCGTTGAATCTAAAAGCATGCCATCTGAGGTCAAAATGCCGCATTCGAGAGCAAATCACTCTATTTGTTGTCTTTGGGTAAGCCCCTGCACTATTTCTTTCTGAATCTCTGCCCGAATACTATTTTTTCCTTCTGTCTGCCTCGACGTCTACCTAACAAATTTCTGCATAAAGTGTGCCAAACCTTGCCAAAAACATAGCCTATTATATTGGTTTGTTATATTCCAAATGCAGCTCGGCAATTAGGTTCCTATGGGTGCTTAGAGGAAATTAGAAATCCCTGTTAGCAAAATTATCAATATACCATGCAAGAAAAAAGCGATTCTTCAGCCGACCTCTCCGGTTTCCATGCGGCGTGTTGTTCAACGACTTTGCACGGAAAGGTGCCTTGCGAAGAATTCGGAGCCTGAAACCGGTCATCAATGGCGGTTCTGGGAGGAGCTGCTTGCTTTGACCCGATTGGGTTTCAGAGCAGTGGTTGGCGGCGTCGAGAGTCCCACAATCTCATAGCTGATGGCGTCGAACTTGCAAGATTGCTGCATGCACTTCAGGCAGCGGATGCAATCGGTCTGATTGGCACCCTCGTAAAATTTAATCCCCATGGGGCAGCCCTGATAGCAGGCCTGGCAGTGGGTGCAGCGGTCGGGATGGTGGACCATTCGAAAGAGGCTGTATTTATTGAAGAGCGCGTAGATGGCGCCCAATGGGCAGGTCGTTCGGCAAAAGGGGCGGCGGCTCAGCACCATCCAGACCAGAAACAGCACTAAAATGGCCAGCTTGTTGTAAAAAAGCCAGCCCACCAAGCCCTGCAGTTCCGGCTTCAGGGCGAGCATGGGCAGCCCTGCCTCCAGGGTGCCGGCCGGGCACACATATCGACAGAACCAGGTGAGACCATAGCCGTAATCGTCCACCAGCCACAACGGAAAGATAATGACGAAAAGTGCCAAGAATACATATTTAAGATAGGTGAGTGCGCGCGGCACGGCGAATTTTGGCGATGGAATCTTGTGCATCAGCTCTTGAAAAAGCCCGAAGGGGCAGAGCCAGGCGCAGGGCATGCGCCCCACGATGCTGCCGATCAGCCCCAACCACCCCACCACATAGAGGCCCAGTTTGAACTCCCCCGCCTGCCAGCCGGGCCGCAGTCCGGCCATGAAGTGCTGCAAAGAGCCGATGGGGCAGGCCCCGGTGGCCGCAGGGCACGAGTAGCAGTTGAGCCCCGGAACACACACCGATTTGAGGCTACCCTGGTAGATCGAGCGCCGCCAGGGAAAAAGCCAGTACCCGTTGCTAAGCAGCGTGGCCGTGGTCTGTATCCAGCGCCGGAAAGCCATGGTTAACCGATCCCGATGCAGCTTAAGCAAAGGTTGACGGCGTTTTGCAACACCTCCGGCACTTCGCCCAAGTTAATGCCCAAAATCAACAGCACCAGGAAAAAAACCATCAGCACATAGGGTCTTTTGCGCACGCGGGTCATGGAACTCTCCTTGTCACGGCTCTCAACCATGGCTTATTGCTCTCTGTCACCGTCCTGCCGCGGCGATTGGGCTTTCATGTCCAGGTGCAAGGTGGCTAGCGCCTCGAGGGCCGGGTAAATGGTGCGACCGGTGTGGCGCGTATCTACGGTTTTGATGTACTTGCCGCAACTATCACACTCGTCCACCCGGTACTCCGGCTCCTGTTGGCTGTAAAAATAGTGCAGCATCTTGGCGTCGGTGGTTTCACAAAAAGGGCAAAACAGGCGCGGCAGCGGCCACTCGTGCCAGCAAAAGCCGCAGCACACCCGCTTGCGACCTTCACTGTCGAGCAGCGCCAGTATGGGTGGGCTGCCGCACAATGGACAGTACCCTTTATTCCACTGGCCCTGCTTTTGCGAAACCTCTCGCAGCTGTTCGGCGGCCACCAGGATCGACGGGCGGGCGGCGTGGTAAATAAGAGTGGTCAGTACCTCGGGAGCGACCGCTATCTGTTCGGCGGCTACGGTCAGCTTCTCCTGAGCGCCAGGATCATCGACAAGCAGCGCCACATCGAAATCGCCAGTTTCCATGGAGTTTTCTATCTGACGCGCGGCCGCAGCCAGCTCGGGGTTGGCCTGGCCGGCCAGGCGGCAGATCTCCGCCAGCAGTTGCCGGGCATTGTCGTGGTCAATGGGAAACTCGCTGGTACTCAGCAGCGGAAGATCGGCCTTGCGCTTGATCGCCATCATCTCTTCCGAGATGGTGATGGGGCTTGCGTTTATGCGGCGGCGGTAACTTTCCTGCAATGCGAAAAGCGGCCCATAAAAATTGAGTATCTCAGCGTAGGCCGGGCGCACGCGCCGCAAGACGGAAGCGGCGGATTGGATGGCCTCGGTGGTCCAGTAATCGGTAGCGGTCATAGTCAGCCTGTCTCGGTGGCGCGCAAGCGGTTTTGAACCGCCGCACCAATGATATGGGGAATATTTGGGCTCTGCAAGATTACACAACTTCGCGCCCGATGACCACCCAAAAAAGGGGAAAGCAGATCAACATCCTGCTTTCCCCTTTTAGGTTATGAGCGATTGGATGGTTCGCCCTACACGAACCGCGACATGGCCCGGCTCAGCGGCCTGAACATCTTCTGCAGGGCCGCGTGGCGCGTCATGGCGCCATGATCGGCCGAGGCCACCGCGAACTGGTGGTAGAGTATGGGGTCATAAGCCACCAGGTAGATCACGCGTACATCATCGGGATCCAGCAGGCCGGCCCCCGGGAACTTCTTTTGAACCACGGCCAGGCGCTCTTTGGCTAGGGCCATCATCTCGTCATACTCACCGAAATTCATGGCGCCCGTGGGACAGGTTTGCACGCAGGCCGGCAGCAGGCCGTTTTGCACCCGGTCGAGGCACATGTCGCACTTGGCCAGAGTCCCATCCGGCCGCCTTGCGGGGAATGTTGTAGGGGCAGGATTCGATGATCTCCTCGGCGTCAAGCTCTCTGGTGTCTGGCGGTGTAGATCACGGCGCCGGTGGCATCGTCCTTGAAGATGCGCCTTGGGCATCTCCGGCCGTATCCAGACAGGGCGGCTCGAGGCAGTGGCGGCACTGGTCCGGGAAAAAGAGCCATCGCAGCTGCCCGTCGATCTACGTCTTCGTTCATGCGCACCAGCTTGTAGGTATCGAAGGAGAGATCCGCCGGGTTCTGGTAAGAACCGCGTATTGATCCGTTTCTTCGGCCGGCAGGTCATGCCACTGCTTGCAGGCCACCTGACATCCCCGGCAGGCCGTGCACAATGTCGTGTCGATAAAAAATGATTTGGCCATCTTAGATCACCTCCTTTATAGTCTTGGACACATTGACCATAAAGGCCTTGGTTTCCGGAATCCGGGTGTTGGGATCGCCCGTGGATGGCGTCAGCAGGTTGGCGCTCTCCTCCGTGCCGCTGACTGGGCCAGTCGCCAGCCGTAGTGCCAGGGCAGACCCACCTGGTGAACCTGCGATGCTGCCGAGCATTGAAAGGTTTGAAACGCTTGGTGACGATGGCGGTACATTCCACGCTGCCGCGGGCCGATGAAACCTTGACCCGTTCGCCGTTCTTGATCCCTTTGAGCTTGGCCAGCTCTTCGCTCATCTCCACGAACACCTGGGGCTGCAGTTCCAGCAGCCAGGGCTGCGGTCGGGTCATCAGCCCGGTCTGCCAGTGCTCCACTCACCCGGTAGGTGGTGGCCACATAGGGATAGCGCGGATCGCAGGTGGCATACTCGTCGGCATCAGTCCCGTAAACCGGGGCCGTGGGGTTCATGCAGCTGCGCGTTCATGAAGTTCTTTTCCACCGGGCACTCCAGCGGTTCGTAGTGCTCCGGGAAAGGACCGTCGCCGACGGCCCGGTCCGAATATCTGCGCATGGCCGTGTTTGCGCATGATGAAGGCATGCTTGGCTCTTTGCGTTCGGCTTGCCGTCAGGGTCTGTCCAGCGGTGGCCATCCGCCGTCGGGCACGTCACCCTCCCATTTGCTGGAGCCATTTGCCGTCAGTCGCATCACCTCAACTTGATCACCCAGTGCGCTTTGTCCCAGGGTTGCCCCTTGAGGTCCACCGAGGCGCGGTTGTAGATGATGCGCCGGTTGACCGGCCAGCACCAGGAAAACTCCGGGATACAGGCCGATCTTGTTGGCGGCATCCTCCTGGCCGCGGCGGGCCGCCATGTTGCCCTTTTCGGTGTAGCTGTTGCAGTAGAGCCAGTTGCCCGAAGAGGTGGAGCCGTCGGCCTGCAGAAAGGCGAAGCTGGGCACCAGGGTGCCTTTCTTGTAAGTCCTTGCCCTTGACGGTGACATCCTTGAGGAAATAGCCGTTGATCTCCTTGGCCACCTTGTGGGGATCGTACTCGCCGTCGGTGTGGTAGTCCCACTTGAGGTTGAGGATCGGCTCGGGGAATACGCCGTTCTTTTCGTAAAGGGCTTTGATCTTGTCGCCCAGCTCGATGATGATGTCGCCGTCGGCACGGCTGTTGCCCAGAGGTTTCGGGCCCTGGTAGCGCCACTGCATCCAGCGGCCGCTGTTGGTGATGCTGCCCTCTTTTTCAACCGAGGCCGCCGCCGGCAGGAAAAAGACCTCGGTCTTGATCTTGGCCGGATCCACCGGGTCCTTTCCAGAAGGAGCCGGTTTCGTTGTCGAAGAGGTTGACATTGACCATCCAGTCCAGCTTTTCCATGGCTTCGCGGATTTTGCCGGCATTGGCGCCGCTGCAGGCCGGGTTCTGCCCCCAGGCGAAAAAGCCCTTGACTGGCCCTCGGTACATGGCATCGAAGAGAGTCGAGCCAGGAGTAGTCTTTCCCGTCGTCCACCTTGGGCAGCCAGCCGTAGCCGAAATCGTTGTCCGCCGTGGCCGCTTGCGCCGAAAATACGACTTGAGCAGGCTGACCGAATATTTGGGATAGTTCTGCCACCAGTTGGCCGAAAGCGGGTCGTTGCTGGCCGGGGTCCACTTCTCGTTGTAGGCTGCCAGGGTCGGTGTTGGAAGCCCGCGGGGTTTTCAGATAGCCGGGCCAGATGTGCCACAGCAGGCAGTGGTCGGTGGAGCCCTGCACATTGGACTCGCCGCGCAGGGCGTTGACCCCGCCGCCGGCCACGCCCATGTTGCCCAGCAGCAGCTGGATGATGGCCATGGTGCGGATGTTCTGGGTGCCGACGGTGTGCTGGGTCCAGCCCATGGCGTACATGATGGTGCCGGCCTTGCCCGTCTTGCCCCGGTGGCGGCATAGGTCTTGTAAATCTTGTTTCAGATCGGCTTCCGGCGTGCCCGTGATGCTGGAGACCAGTGGCCGTGTTGTAGCGGGTGAAATGCTTCTTTAGCAATTGAAAGACGCAGCGGGGATCCTCGAGGGTGCGGTCCATCTTGGGAACCCCGTTCTCATCCATCTGAAAGGCCCATTTTGATTTGTCGTATTTGCGGTTCTTCTCGTCGTAGCCGGAAAAAAGCCCGTCATCGAAGCTGAAATCCTCGTTGACCAGAAAGGCGGCGTTGGTGTAATGCGGCCACGTACTCCTTGAAGTAGAGATTGTTGTCGAGAATGTATTTGATCATGCCGCCCAGGAAAGCGATGTCGGTGCCGCTATCGCAGGGGTGCGTAGATGTCGGCCTTGGCCGATGTGCGCGTGAAGCGCGGGTCTACGCTGATCAGGGTGGCCCCGTTTTGCTGGGCTTCGGTGACGTACTTGAAGGAGATGGGATGGTTTTCGGCAGCGTTGCTGCCCATGATCAGAATGCAATCACTGTTTTTGATGTCGATCCAGTGATTGGTCATCGCGCCGCGTCCGAACGACTCTGCCAGAGCCGCAACAGTGGCGCTGTGTCAGATCCGGGCCTGATGTTCGATGTAGACCAGCCCGATGGCGCGCATGAGCGCCTGGTAGACCCAGCACTCCTCGTTGTCCAGGGCGGCGCTGCCCACCGAGGCGATGCCCATGGTGCGGTTGACGATCTGGCCCTTGGCGTTTTTGCGCCTCGAAACTGGCGTCGCGGGTCGTTTTCACCCGCTTGGCGATCTGCTCGAGCGCCCAATCCCAGGAGACCGTTTTCCACTCCGCGGCGCCGGGGGCGCGATACATGGGTTCCGTGGTGCGATTCTCATTTTCCACCAGCTGCCTGACAGCGACGCGCCTTTGGAACAGAGCGCGCCACGATTGATGACGTGTTCGGGATCGCCTTCGATGTTGATCACGCGGCCGTCGCCTCCTGACTGGTGTGCACCAAAGCCCCGCAACCCACGGCACAGTAACAGCAAATGGTCGTGGTTTCCTTGGCATTCTGCGTTTTCAAGGTCTGGGCGTACACCTGGACGGGCTTGAGATCGAACCCTAAACGGCTGGTGGCCACGGTAAAAGCAACCGCGCCCGACACCTGCATGAATTGCCGACGTGAAACTTCCATATGCCTACCTCCTTTCACTGATTGAAATAGCGCTGCAGTTAGTTGATTTTTTGGTGATGATTTTAATGGATTGAGACGCTCCTTTGGCTGGATGTGAATGGACAATGAGCGAGCGTGCAGACATTTATCGGGAGCTGGTGTTGAACAAGATGGTACGCGCAGGGTGAGAGGCCGGTTGAGAGCCCAATAAACACCGAGCAAAAACAACAGCCGGGGCTGTTATTTTTGGATAACACGATCACCGCTGAATAACAACCAAAAATAACCCGTGCCGCGCACCGTCACCGAAGCCGTTCGAAAGGCCTGCGCGCTTGCATCGGCCGAAAACATGGGTATGATGAGATTGTCAAGAAACCGCCTAGTGTCGCGTCACGTTTGAAATGTCGTAAGGTTGCGCCGCAATTTTTGACATATCGTTTTCTCCTATATGTCTGAAAGCGTAACGCAGCGGACGCGAAAAAGGGCAAGTAAAGTGCGGCATTTCAAGCGTGACGCGACACTATACACCCACCCCTATTGAGAGGACGTTATGAAAGTCAAAACATTCACCAATGCCCTGGAGATATTTCACGTCAAAAAACAGCTGGCCGACCTGGATCGCCTGGTCAACGATTTTATCGAGAAAAACAAGATTAAGCGCGTCATCGGCGTCAGCGACACGACCACCAGCGACGATCGCGGGGCCACCATCGGCGTGATTCGAGTGCTGCTCTACGAATAAGCCGCTAAACTCACCGCCGGGTTATGGCGTGCCGTACTGTTTGAGCCGCCGCCGCAAGGTGTTGAGACCGATCCCCAGCGAACGCGCGGTTTGGGATTTGTTGGCACCGGACTGGTGGTAGACATTTAGAATGTGGCGTTTTTCCACCTCGGCCAGGGGCAAGGTGGTATTGCCTTCGAAATTCCGGCGGCAGGTGGTGAGCGCACTGCTGCGCCGCATCTCCTTGGGCAGGCAGGCTATGGTAATAGGGCCACCCTGGGCGAGGTTGACCGCCGTCTGGATGACGGTCATCAGCTCGCGCACATTGCCCGGATAGTCGTGCTCCACCAGTAAACACATGGCCTCGCGGTCGACTTCCCCTTTACCGCCGGACGGCTGAAAGCGCTCTAAAAACGTCGCCACCAGAACGGGAATATCCTCCTTGCGCTCCCGCAGCGACGGCAGCCGCAACCAGCCACCCCGAATGCGGTAGTAAAGATCAGGGCGGAATTGGCGACGTTCGACAAGCTGCGCCAGGTTCTCGTTGGTGGCGGCGATAAAGCGCACATCGGCCCGCTGGTGCCGACTGGCGCCCAGCTGGCGATACTCGCCGTCCTGCAGCACCCGCAGCAGCTTTCCCTGCAACCCTGCCTCCAGGTTGCCGATTTCGTCGAGAAAGAGGGTGCCACGATCGCCGCTCTCCAGGTATCCCGAGCGCTGCCGTTCAGCACCCGTAAAAGCACCCCGGGTGTGGCCGAAAAATTCAGCTTCAAACAGACCCGCCGCCACCGATGCCATGTTGATGGGGGTAAAGGGGTGTTGCGCCCTGGGGCTGGCGGCGTGCATGGCCCTTGCCATGAGCTCCTTGCCGGTGCCACTCTCTCCGGTAATCAGCACCGGTACATCACTGGCGGCATGCAGCTCGGCCTCTTTCATCACCCGACGCATTTGCGCCGAACGCGTGATAATGGGGACGAAGGGGGTGGGGTTCTTGAGTTCAGGCAGCTCCTCGCCCTTTTCCAGCGCCACTACATCCAGTAGGCGTTTGCGCTCCAGGGCCCGCCGCAGGGCCAACAGCAACGCCTCCGGCTCCACTGGTTTGACCAGATAGTCATAGGCCCCCCGCCGCAAGCATGCCACCGCGGCACGCACCTCATCCACCGCCGTGATCATGATGATCTCGATATACGGTCTGGAGGCCTTGATGCGATCGAGCAGCGTCAGACCGTCCATCTCTGGCATGGTCATGTCGATCAACGCCAGGTCGACATCGGCGCCCGCCTCGATTTCGCGTGCGGCACGAAGCGGATCATACTCCCTGCTTACATGCCGATAACCGGCCTCGTTGAGCTGCAGGGTCATCAACTCCAGAAAATCGGGATCGTCATCCACCAACATAATCGAAGCGGTCATGGCTCTTCCTTGTCAGCAGGGTGCCGGATTGGACCATGCCAATATGGCATCGTTCAGGTAACGGCCTGAAAATCATATCAGTTATCGTAGCACATATGCCAAAATGGCACAATATTGCCGCCACACCAACACGCTGACGGCGCCGCCATCAACTTTAACTTAAAATCTTTTACCTACTGTTATTATAGCATATACCATCCATCTATATAAATTCGTCGTCTCCGGCATACCCCTTGCTATACCCCTTTGGCAGAAACACGCAGGCTGACACTGACGGGCGAAAAAAAGCCCGTTACCGAGCTGGAACCCACCACCCTGGAGAGCAGAGATGGGGTTTAGAGACAAATTGGCAGCCGGTAATTTCATCATTCTGGCCGAAATGGAACCGCCCAAGGGCGTGGACACCAGCCGTATGGTGGCCAACACCCGGCGCATCAAGGGCCGTGTGGACGGCTTTGTGGTGCCCGAAATGAGCAATGCCGTCATGCGTATGAGCGCCTTGGGAGGCGCACTGGTACTGCGGCAGCTGGGGGTTGAAACGGTGATGCAGGTCAACTGCCGCGACCGCAACCGCATCGCCTTGCAGGCCGATGCGCTGGCCGCAGGCGCCTTGGGCGTCTCGGCCCTAGTGGCCACAACGGGCGAAGACCCCAGCTTCGGCGACCACCACGATGCCCGGGCCGTGCACGACATCGACCTGACGACCTTGCTCGGTACCTTGCAGCGCCTCAAGGGCGGCAAGGACATGGCCGGCATCGAACTGGGTGGATCGCCCGATTTCAGCATCGGTGCCGTAGCCCAGGTGGGTGGCCGGGGACGCTCGGCCGAGATGGAGGCCGACCATTTGCGACGCACCCTCGAGGCCGGCGCCGAATTTATCATCACCCCGCCCCTGTTCGACCCCAATGCCATCGCGCCCCTGCTCAAACGTATCGACTTTGAGACCACAAAAATCATCCCCACCGTTCTGCTTCTCAAATCCCTGGGGATGGCGCGTTACATGGCGCGCAACATGGAGCACATCACAATACCCGACACCCTTATCGAGCGGCTGATGAAATCCAAGCAGAAAGTGCGCGAATGCATCCAGGTGGCCGCTGAAACCGTGGGGCAAATGCGCCAGGCCGGTTTTGCCGGCGTGGTGCTGATGACCATGGGCTGGGAGGATCGGCTGCCGGATATCCTCGCCAAGCTCTAACATCCATTCACCGCCAAACAAGGACAACGACATGCACGCAGGTCAACCCTCGCAACCACAATCTCAGGAGCGCGCCCAGGGCAACGGTCCCCATGGGGCCGTGATGGTGCTCGGCGGCGGCATTGCCGGGATGCAGTCGGCCCTGGATCTGGCCAACTCGGGCTACTACGTCTACCTGGTGGAAAAGTCGTCGGCCATCGGTGGGATGATGTCCCAGTTGGACAAGACCTTTCCCACCAATGATTGTTCCATGTGAATTATCTCGCCCAAACTGGTCGAGGTCGGCCGGCATTTGAACATCGAGATTCTGACGCAAACTGAACTGCTGGAGCTCTCCGGCGATCCAGGACATTTTACGGCCCGCGTGCAGACGCATCCGCGATTTGTGGATCTGGCCAAATGCACCAGTTGCGGTGAATGCGCCAAGGTCTGCCCGGTGGAGCTGCCCAACGAATATGACGAGGGGCTATCCCCTAAAAGGGCCGCCTATAAAAGATACGCCCAAGCCATCCCCGGCGCTTTCGCCATCCACAAGAGCGATCCCGCCCCCTGCCGCACCACCTGCCCGGCGGGTATCAATGTGCAGGGGTATGTCCAGATGGTTAAAACGGGCAACTACGAGGCCGCCCTCAAGATCATCATGCAGCAGTTGCCCTTACCGGGCGTGCTGGGGCGCATCTGTCCCCACCCCTGCGAAGAGGCCTGCCGCCGTCTGGAAGTGGACCAGGCCGTTGCCATAAGGGATCTAAAACGCCTGGCCGCGGACCAATTCGATCCCAGGCAAATCGAGATCGCCTGCGCCCCGCGGCGTGAAGAAAAGGTGGCCATCATCGGCTCGGGCCCGGCCGGGCTTTCAGCCGCCTACCACTTGGCCGTCAAGGGTATCGGCAGCACCATCTTTGAAGCACTGTCCGAAGCCGGCGGTATGCTGCGCGTGGGCATCCCCGACCATCGCCTGCCCCGAGAGGTCCTCGACCGCGAGATCGAGGTCATCACCGAACTGGGCGTGGAGATCAAAACCAGCACCCCCCTGGGGCCCGATCTGGCCATCGATGACCTGTTGCGTGACGGTTACAAATCCGTCTATTTGGCCCTGGGCGCACACAAACCCATGGCGTTGGGGATCACAGGCGAAACCAGCCATGGCGTCACTCAGGGAGTCGATTTTTTACGAGAGGTCAACCTCACCGGCAAGACTCAACTGGGAAACCGGGTTGCGATCATCGGTGGCGGCAACGTGGCCATCGATGTCTCGCGGGCAGCGGTGCGTTTAGGGGCCAAGGAGGTACAAATCCTCTATCGTCGCACCCGCGCCGAAATGCCGGCCTGGGAGGAGGAGATCGAAGCGGCCGAGAGCGAAGGCGTCAAGATCACCTATCTGGTGGCCCCCACCCAGGTGCTGCATGAAAATGGTCGTGTCAGCGGCGTGCGCTGCGTGCGCATGCAGTTGGGCGAACCGGATCGGTCGGGCCGCCGAAGGCCGGTGCCCATCAACGGCAGTGAATTCGATCTTGAAATCGACCAGCTCATTCCAGCCATCGGCCAGCGCCCGGATCTTACGGCCATCGAGAAGGTCACCGG
Source organism: uncultured delta proteobacterium (assembly GCA_963783425.1). Classification (GTDB taxonomy): domain Bacteria; phylum Desulfobacterota; class Desulfobacteria; order Desulfobacterales; family QNYZ01; genus CAWANO01. The sequence continues at coordinate 364,996 of CAWANO010000001.1, read as the reverse complement.
GCTGGAGTTCACCCGTTACCACACCGTGACCACCGATGACCTTTCCTGTGCCACCGGCCGCCCGGGGGTGTTTGCCGGCGGAGACCTGGTGACCGGACCGGCCACGGTGATCGAAGCCGTCGCCGCCGGCAAGGCGGCCGCCGAGTCGATCCGGCGCTACCTGGACGGCGAGGATTTGCGGCAAGGCCGCCAGAGTGCCGTGCCGGACGAGCCCGCATTGCGACCCATTTCAGACAAGACGCGCCACGCAGATCGCACCCCCATGCCGCATCTGCCCGTCTCAGACCGGGCCGGCAACTTTGCCGAAGTTGAACTGGGCTACCAACCTGAACAAGGCACCCAGGAAGCCGAGCGCTGCCTCAACTGCGGCTACTGCTGCGAGTGCGAACAGTGCGTCCCCGCCTGCCTGGCCGAAGCCATCGATCACACCCAGCAGGCCCATCAGCTTGATCTCGAGGTCGGGTCGGTGATCTTGTGCGCCGGGTCCGAACCTTTCGATCCCAGCGGATTGTCACAGTTTTACCGCTACCAGCACCACCCCAATGTGCTCACCAGCCTCGAGTTCGAGCGCATCCTTAGTGCATCGGGTCCGACCATGGGCCACCTGCAGCGTCCCTCCGACGAACAGGTGCCGCAAAAAATCGCATGGCTGCAGTGCATCGGCTCGCGCGACACCAATCGCTGCGGCAACGGCTACTGCTCATCGGTCTGCTGCATGTATGCCATAAAGGACGCCATGATCGCCAAGGAGCACGCCCATGGCGACCTGGAGTGCACCATCTTCAACATGGACATCCGCACCTTCGGCAAAGAGTACGAAAAGTACTACCTGCGGGCCAAAGAAAAGGCCGGCGTACGCTTTGTCAAAGCGCGCGTGCATACGATCGTCGAGGCGGACGGCGACAACCTGATATTACAATATGTGGACGAGACGGGCCAGGTCAGCGAGGAGACGTTCGACATGGTGGTGCTCTCCGTCGGCCTGCAGATCCCTCAATCTACCGTTACCTTGGCCGATCGCCTGGGCATCGAATTGGGTCCCTATCGTTTCATCGACAGCCCCACGCTGGCCCCGGTGACCACCTCCCGGCCGGGTGTTTTCGCCTGTGGCGTACTGCAAGAGCCTAAAGATATCCCCAGCTCGGTCACCGAAGCCAGCGCAGCCGCCTGCCTGGCCGGTGGTGCGTTGACCGCCGCTCGTCACACCTGCACGCACGAAGTCACCCTGCCCGACCCCATCGATGTCAGCGGTGAACCGCCGCGCATCGGTGTTTTCGTGTGCAACTGCGGCATCAACATCAGCGGGGTGGTCGACGTAGCCCAGGTGGAGGAGTATGCCGGCGCTCTGCCCGACGTGGTCTACGTGGGTCAAAACCTCTTCTCCTGCTCCCAGGACTCCCAGGAGAAGATGAAAGAGCTGATCAAGGAACACCAGCTCAACCGCATCGTGGTGGCCGCCTGCACGCCCAAGACCCACGAAGCCATCTTCATGGACACCCTCGAGGCCGTGGGCCTCAACAAATACCTGTTCGAGATGGCCAACATCCGCAATCAGGACTCCTGGGTACACGCCGACGATCCTGAGCAGGCCACCGTCAAGGCCAAAGCCCTGGTGCAGATGGCCGTTGCCCGGGCCGCCAACTTGCACCCGCTTGAGGAACGCAAAATTCCGGTGATCCAGCGCGCCCTGGTCGTCGGCGGCGGCGTGGCGGGCATGCACGCCGCCCTGGGCCTGGCCGACCAGGGCTACGAGGTGGTGCTGGTGGAAAAAGAGGAACGCCTGGGCGGCCTGGCCAACCGGCTGCTCGCCACCATCGAGGGCGATGACATTCAGGCCTACCTGGCGGAACTGGTCGAGCGCGTCAACGGTCACCAACAACATTCAGGTGCTCACCCGCTCGCTGATCGTCGGTTTTGCCGGCTATAAAGGTAATTTCACCACTGAGGTGCTGGTGGGTCCCGGCATGTACGAACGCAAGATCGAACATGGCGTGGCCATTCTGGCTACCGGCGCCAAGGAGTATGTGCCCCAAGAATATCACTACGGACAAGACGACCGCGTCATGACTCAGCTCGAACTGGCGCAGCACCTGCAGAGCGCTCAACCCGAAAAGTTACAGAGTGTGGTGATGATCCAGTGCGTCGGATCGCGCAACGACGACAACCCCAACTGTTCGCGGGTCTGCTGCCAGACTGCCGTCAAAAACGCGCTGCACATCAAAAAGATGAACCCTGAAGCCCAGGTATTCGTCCTCTACCGCGATATCCGCACCTACGGCTTCTTGGAAGATTACTACACGAAAGCGCGCCAAGCGGGCGTCATTTTCAGCCGCTTCGATCCCCAATCACCACCCCTGGCCGAACCTTCCGAAAGTGGCGTCACCATCACCTTCGAAGATCACATCCTCAAGCGTCCGGTGCAGGTCGAGGCCGACCTGCTGGTGCTTTCGGCCGGCATGCGGCCCGAGGAAACCGAGGAGCTTTCCTCGATCATGAAGCTGGCCGTCACTCCGGAGGGCTATTTCATGGAGGCCCACGTCAAGCTGCGCCCCGTGGAGATGGCCACCGAAGGCATCTTCGTGTGCGGCACGGCCCACAGCCCCAAACTGCTCTCGGAAACCATCACCCAGGCCCAGGCCGCCGCTTCGCGGGCCACAACCTTTCTGGCGCAATCCTACCTCACCCTGTCGGCCGTTACCGCCCAGGTGGAAAGCGACCTGTGCGCGGCCTGCCTGGCTTGTGTGCGCTCGTGCCCTTACGGCGTACCACGCATCAACGCCGAGGGAGTGAGCGAGATAGACGAGGCCCTGTGCCAGGGTTGCGGCGTCTGCGCAGCCGAATGCCCGGCCAAGGCCATCGAACTCAAGTGGTACGAGGACGACCAGATTCTATGCAAAGTCGAAGCCCTCTTGGAGGGAGTGCTTTAAAGGAATTTGTTCACTTTTTACACATCGCGCGCGTATCACTGTTCGAAATGGTCACGCGTTTAACGATATTCAAAAACCGAAAACCAAAAACCAATAGCTAACAGCCAACAATAAACAGCCAATATCTAGACGGAGGACAATAAGAATGTCCGACCCATTCGACCCCATCATCGTGGCCTTCTGCTGCAACTATTGAGGGTACACCGCCGCGGACCTGGCAGGTTCCATGCGACTGCAGTACCCCACCAGTATCAAGATCATCCGGGTGCCCTGCACCGGCAAGGTGGATGTGATTCACATCCTGCGGGCATTCGAGAAGGGGGCCGACGGTGTCTATGCCCTCGGGTGCATGGAAGGTGATTGCCACTACAACAGCGGCAACTTCAGGGCCCGCAAACGGGTGGAGCAGGCCCAAAAGATCCTCGAGACTGTCGGCATCGGGGGCGAACGGGCCCAAATGTACAACCTCAGCTCGTCGGAAGCGCCGCGCTTCATCGAGTATGCCAATAAGATGCATGAACGCATTTTGAACCTGGGCCCCAACCCCATCAAGGCGGCAAAACGGCGGGGCCCGGAAGCAGTTTCCGTGGGAGGTTAAATTAATGATTGTCGCCGAAAAAAAACCCATCGAAGAGATCATCGCTGAGACCGAGCCCTTTGGCAACATCCTGATCCTGGGGTGCAACGAGTGCGTCACGGTCTGCGAGGCGGGCGGTAAAAAGGAGGTGGCAGTATCTGGCCTCTGCCCTAAGGATGTACTTTTTCAAGCAGGGCCGCGATGTCCACGTCGACGAGATCACCCTGGAACGCCAGTGCGATCACGAATATCTGGAAGAGATCCGGGACAACATGGACCAGTACGACGCCATGGTCTCCATCGCCTGCGGTGTCGGGGTGCAGTTCACCGCCGAAGACTACCCCAACATGCCGGTCTTTCCCGGTGTCAACACCTGCTTCATGGGCGCCACAGAAGAACGGGGGGTCTGGACCGAGCGCTGCCAGGGATGCGGCAGTGCATTCTGGCCAGCACGGGCGGCATCTGCCCGGTCTCCCGCTGCGCCAAACGGTTGCTCAACGGCCCCTGCGGCGGCGCTTCCAACGGCAAATGCGAAATCAGCAAGGAGTCAACATTGCGCCTGGCAATTGATTATCGACTCGCCTGAAGGCCCTGGGGCGCATGGACGAGTACGAACGGCTCAGCCCCATAAAGGACTGGTCCACCGACCGGGCCGGCGGACCGCGCAAAGTGGTCAGGGAGGATCTCCAGCTATGAACCCGACAACACCCAGCAAATTGGAAAAGATTCTTGTCCCGGGCCACTTGGCCGTAACCTCCGAATGCGGCCCGCCGCGGGGCAGCGACCCTGACCGTATCACCAAAAAGGCCGAGATGATCAAGGATCATGTGGACGCCATCAACATCACCGACAACCAGACCTCCATGACCCGGCTGTGCAGCCTGGCCGCCTGTATCCGCCTCAAGCAGATGGGGCTCGAGCCGGTGCTGCAGATGGTCACCCGCGACCGCAACCGGATCGCCCTGCAGAGCGACATCCTAGGCGCGGCCGCCTTCGACATCCACAACATGCTCTGCCTTTCGGGCGACCACCAGAGCTTTGGCGACTGCCCCAGGGGCCAGAATGTTCACGACCTCGACTCCATGCAGCTGCCGCAAACGGTTCGTCGCATGCGTGACGAGGAGAAGTTCCTGGGGGGCGACGACATCAAACGCCCGCCTGAGATGTTCGTGGGGGCCGCCGCCAACCCATTTGCCGACCCTTATGAAATCCGCGTGCCGCGCCTGGCCAAAAAAGTGGCTGCCGGCGCCGAGTTCATCCAGACCCAGTGCATCTACAACCTGGACAAGTTCGAAGCGTGGATGAAGCCGTCGTGGACCGGGGTCTGCATGAAAAGATCTATATCCTGGCCGGCTTGACCCCTTTTAAATCGGCGGGTATGGCCCGCTATATGAAAAATCGCGTGCCGGGTATGGACGTGCCCGATGAGATTGGTCAAGCGGATGGCCGACACCCCCAAGGAGAAACAGGCCGAGGAGGGAATCACATCTGTGTAGAGTCGATCCAGCGGCTCAAAGAAGTGGAAGGGGTCGCCGGGTTTCATGTCATGGCCATCGAATGGGAGGAGAAGGTGCCCGAGATCGTCGAGAGCGCCGGGCTCTTCCCCAGACCACAAGTCGGCCTGACCACGCCAATTGAACCATATGCAAGCAAATAGAAAAGGAGGAGCCATGAGTAAGAAAAAAGAATTCTGGTCGTGGACGATGAGCCCGATTTCGCCTCCATTGTTCAGGCCAATCTGGAAAAGGAGGGATTTGAGGTCGAAGTGGCCTACGACGGTGCAGAGGGTCTGGAAAAGGTCAAAGCCAATCCGCCGGACGCCATCGTGCTCGACGTGATGATGCCGGAGATGGACGGCTACCAGATGTGCAAATTGCTCAAAGGCGACGACGCCTTTTGCAACATTCCCATTGTGCTGCTGACCGCGGTGGCCTCGCACGTCACCTCAACGCGCTACTCGCACGCCGACGGCATGGACACCGAGGCTGACGACTACATCGCCAAGCCGGCCTCGGCCGAAGATATCAGCCGCAGTCTGACCATGCTGCTCGCTTAACGCCATCTCATGTCAGGAGTCGGCAATGACAACCAGATGATTAAAGTATCCGCTGGCCACAAAGCCAGGTTTAAAGACGAGGTGATGGCCCTGCTGCCCGAGGGCGGCAACCTGAATGCTTGCCTGACCTGCGGGCTGTGCGCCTCGGGCTGCCCGGCCACGGGCTGGAGGACATGGACCCGCGTAAGTTCCTGCGCATGGCCGCATTGGGGCTCGATGAGGAGGTTCTGAACTCCAACTGGGCCTGGATGTGCACCATGTGCCAGCGCTGCATTTACGCCTGCCCCATGAAGATCGACATCCCCCAGCTGGTCTTCAACGTGCGCAACCGTTGGCCGAAAGATCCGCAGCCCAAGGGAATCCGCGGATCCTGCGAGATGGCCCTTAAAAATAACACCTGCAGCGCCATGGGCGCCTCGGAGGAGGATTGGCGCTTCGTGGTCGAAGACGTTTTAGAAGAGGTGCGCGAAACCCAGCGCGGCTTCGATCAGCTCGAAGCGCCCATGGACAAGCAGGGCGCCCACTTCTTTCTGAACCAGAACTCGCGCGAACCGGTCACCGAGCCGGACGAGATGGTGCCCCTGTGGAAAATCCTACATCTGGTCGGTGCCGACTGGACCTATGGTTCCCAAGGGCTGGGCGGCGGAAAACTACTGCCTCTTTCTGGCCGATCTTGATCGCTGGGAGCAAAACGTCCGTATCAAGGCCCAGGCGGTGGAAGCCCTGGGGTGCAAGGTTTGGCTCAACACCGAATGAGGGCACGAATTTTTCTCGGTCCGGGTCGGACTGAACAAATTCAATATTCCCCACCACTTCGAAATCAAGAGCATTATCGAATACTACGCCCAGTGGATTCGCGAAGGCAAACTGAAGGTTAATGCCGACTGGAACCGCGATCTGGGGGTCAAGTTCACTGTTCAGGATCCCTGCCAACTGGTGCGCAAATCCTTGGGCGACCCCATCGCCGAGGACCTTCGCTTTGTGGTTAAGGCAGCGGTCGGTGAAGAGAACTTTATCGAAATGCCGCCCAACCGCTCCAACAACTACTGTTGCGGCGGCGGCGGCGGTTTTCTACAGTCAGGCTTTCCCGACGAGCGGCGATACTACGGGCAACGTAAATTCAGCCAGATTGACCGAACCGGCGCCGACTACTGCATCACCCCTTGCCACAACTGTCACTCCCAGATCCATGACCTGAAAGAACACTATGAGGGCCGCTACCACACTGTTCACCTCTGGACCCTCATCTGTCTGGCGCTGGGTATCCTGGGAGAGAACGAACGGGACTACCTCGGACCTGATCTGGCCGAACTGGGCATGTAGATGAAAGTCTTTTGCATCTTGGGCGACCAGCGGGCCTATCAGCTCAGGTCACCCGAAATGTTCACCCGCGTGCTGCGGCGCTGTGGCATTAAAGGCGCCTACGTACCCTTTGCCGTGAAGCCTAATGACCTGGGCCGGGCCATCGACAGCCTGCGGGTGCTTGGCATCGCCGGGGCCAACATCACCGTGCCCTACAAAGAGAAGGCCGTTGCCTACATGGATGTGCTTTCGGAAGGCGCCAACATCATCGGAGCCATCAACACCGTGGTCATCTCCGGCAGCCACCTTAAAGGCTACAATACCAATGCCATCGGTTTCATGGATGCCCTCGATGAGGCCGGCTATTCAGTGGAGGGCAAGTCGGCCCTCATCTTCGGCACCGGCGGGGCCGCCAAGTCGGTAGCCTTTATCCTCAACTGGCTGCGCACCGACCGCATCTACGTTGCCGGCAGAGATGAAGAGAAGGCACGGGGCATTGTGTCGCGCTTTGGCGGTGAAATGGTCTCCTTCGAGCGGCTGGCCGCAGAACCGTTGCCCGTGGATCTGATGGTCAACGCCACCGCTGTCTCCAATCCGGATGAGTCCCCGCAAATGCACGCCTTGATAAAAGAATTAGATCTGCCGGGTTGTGAATTCATCGTCGACCTCAATTACGGCCGCCGTGACAATTTCTGGCAATCTATGGCTGGCAAGCTCAACATCCGCTTCATGGACGGCTTGAGTTCCCTGGCCTTCCAGGCCCGCCGCACCCTCGCCCTCTGGACCAAGGTGCAGGTCCCGCCCCAGGAGTTTCTATCAGCCCAAAAACAAATTGAGGTGTCCACCTAAACCTAACACCCTGCACATATCAGGATTCAGCTTCTAATTTTATTGATTCAGGCTATCCACTTAATGCAAAGAGACTGGCCATTTTAAATGATAAAAAACATTAGAACATCAATTTAATGCACTATTGCCGCCAAGTCGAGCGATGCAAGCGAACGACATCACAAGATAAACTCTCGCGTTGATTATCGGTTTTCATTTGTTTTTGGGTTGGGATGAAAGAGTGAATAAACGGCGGGTATCAGAACCAAGGTAATCAGGGTCGATCCAGAAAGGCCTCCAATGACCGCCCTTGCTAGCGGGGCCTGGGCATCAGATCCCTCTCCGATGCCGAGTGCCAGCGGCATCAGCCCGAGGATTGTGGTCAATGTGGTCATTAAGATCGGCCGTAATCTGCGACGGCCGGCCTCGATCAGCGCTTCGCGCGTGTGCTTGCCATCTTCAATTAATCGGCCGGCCTGATCAACCAGGAGAATCGCATTGTTGACCACGATACCCCCCAGCATAACGCAGCCAATGTAGGACTGCACGTTAAACGTGGTTTGCGTCAGAAACAAGGTTACAAAAACCCCTATCGCCGCCAGGGGGACGGAAAACATGACAACAAGAGGGTCCTTGAATGATTCGTATTGACAGGCCAAAACCATATAGACGAGTACCAATGCCAATACCAATGAAATGATCAACTCTTTGCGGGCCTTTTGCTGTTCTTCAAAATTTCCGGCGACCTTCAGCTCATAACCGACAGGGCGAGGAGTTTGATCCAACAGCACCTGTACATCAGCAGCCACGAATCCTAAGTCGCGATCGGCGACATTACCTTTGACCGCCACCAGCCGCTGCTGATCTTTTCGTTCGATCAACACCGGCCCCCGGCTGTCAATAGTGCTGACAACATTGCGCAAAGCCACGCGTTCATCTGATAGGGTGCCAAGTGTCAGATTTAAAACCTCGTCCAAGGATCGTTTTTGGGCATCCTTGAGCTGCACCAGAATGCGGTAGGAATTGCCCCCGGATCGATATTCGCCCGCTTTTGCGCCGGCTATTGCGGTTTGCAGGAGTTGGGTGACGTCGCGGACACTGAGACCCAGGTCTTCAACCTTGTCGCGATTTATGCGTATTTCCTGCTGGGGGATGCCAGCTTCGAGGCTGGTTTCAACATCGGTAATGCCCGGCACACCCTCTATTGATTCGGCCACGCTTCGGGCCAAAGTAGTCAGTATGGACAGGTCATGGCCCCGGATCTCGATAGCCAGGCCCTCGTCGCTGCCGAGAACGCGCTCCAAAAGAAACTGGCCCTGGGGTGCCCGGACACGGATTTCCATGCCGGGGACGCGGTCTTCTAGTTTTTTACGCAGCTCACGGGCAATTTCAGAACTCGAGCGCGCGCGTTCGACGACCGGCAAAAGAGAAAGGCTTATTTCACCCTCTGAAGCGGCAGTGACCTGCCAGCCCGAGGCGCCAACGCTTACCACCGAGGCCACCGTTTCAGGTACGGCCGGTAGAACGATCTCTTCCATGATACGCGTCTGGCGGTCGACTATGTCGAGTCGGGTGCCGATTTCCATTTTACCGGTGACATGAACCTCGCTCTCATCGCTGGGCGGTAAAAACTCACTCCCAATCATGGGCAGCAGCAGCAAGCTGGCGCCCAGAAGACCCATAGCCGCAAGCACGGTCATGAAACGATGGGCCAAAATCCGCTTCAGGATACCCAGGTAAGTGCTTTCCAGCCCGGAATAGACGGCACCTGCGGCGGCGATCCATCCGTTTGACCGGTGCACGGATGCCCCCGCTTGCCGTTGGCTTGACACCATAAGTCGGGAAGCCAGCATGGGTACCAGGCTCAACGCCAGGACCAGTGAGCATACTAAGGCGAAGATGACGACATACGCCAATTCCTTGAACAGGATACCGGAAACGCCGCGCACGAATATCAACGGCAGGAAAATGACCAGTGTGGTGATAGTGCTTGCGATGATCGCCGGCCCGACCTCCCGTGCGCCTTCCACCGCGGCGATTTTCGGCGCTTCGCGATCCTCAACGCGACGGCGGAAGATGTTTTCAAGCACCACGATGGAGCTGTCCACCATCATGCCAACCCCCAGAGCCAGACCGCCCAGGGTCATCAAGTTCAGTGTAAACCCCCCAAAATAGAGCAAGGCAAACGTGGTTACAATGGAGATTGGAATCGAAAGCGAAATCACCAGCGTACTTCCGATGTTGCGCAAAAAGAAAAGTAGCACCGCGATGGCCAATCCACCTCCGTAAAGCACTGAGCGTGCAACGTTGGCAATTGAACGCTCTATGAAATTTCCCTGGTTGATGACCGGGACAATGTTGATCTGAGGGAAGGCCTGGTTGGCCGCTGCAATTTCAGCCAGGATGCGCTTTGAGACTTCCACCGTATTCGCATTGGCCTGCTTTCGAATCGCAACCCGAATGCCCCGTCCTCCATTGATTCGCACAATGCGCGTCAGCTTCTCATAAGTATCGTTGATTAGGGCGATCTGGCCCAGAGTGATCGCGCCGCCGGCACGTTTGGCAATCACAGTGTCGCGGATCTGGTCGAGATTGTTAAATTCGGCCGGAGCCCGCAATACCACTTCATAACGCCCCTGTTCGATCTTGCCCGCAGGAAGGTCGAGATTGGCGTCACGGATCGCCTCGAGTACCCGGTTCAACGACAGTCCAACCGCCTTGATCCGGTCAGGATCCACCTCAATGCGTACCTCGCGGTTGAATCCCCCCCACACATCCACCTGGGCGACCCCCGGTATTCGGGCAAAGCGGTAACGGATTTGGACTTCTACCAGTTCCGTGAGCTCAACCGGGTCAAGGTTGCTGGAGATCCCCAGCAAAACAATCGGGAAACTGGCGATGTCGAATTTACGGACGCGGGGTCTGACGATATCATCCGGCAATTCGTTGATTTCATCCTCCAGTTTGCCCTGAACGTCTATCGCCGCCGCATCTACGTCAGTGCCCCACACAAAGCTGACGCGAACCGTGCTGCGGCCCTCCGAGGATGTCGAACTGATTTCCTCCACACCCGGCACCGTGGCGACGATTTCCTCAATAATCTGGGTCACCAGCCGTTCGATCACCTCCGGGCTGGCGCCTTCGTAATCCGTACGAATCGTCAGGGTCGGCAACTCAATGTTGGGCAGCATGTCAATCTGCAGGCGGGTCAGGGCGACGATTCCTAGTATAACGAGGATCAGCGTGATCATTGTTATAAATATTGGGCGTCTGACTGCGAAACCGGGCAGTTTCATTGATCCTCAACCTTCTTTAAACCGGCATCCTTTTCCTTCTGTTCGGTGGGAATGGTGATGGAAGAACCGTCGTCCAACAATTGCTGCCCCAAGGTGACGACCTGTCCGGAAAGACCTTCGTCTTCAACCTGGACACGTTCGCCTTGGCGGATCCCCACCTGTACCTCGCGCCACACCACGGACTTACCATCTTCGCTAACGATGAAGACGCCACTTCGGTCGTTGCGTTTGGTCAGCGCCTGTTCTGGGACAATGGTGGCCTCTGGCACCCGTGCCAATACAACATCGGTAATGATGAACATGCCGGGTTTGAGGCGATGGTGTGGATTGTCGATGGCAATTTCTATCCTGGCCTGACGCGTGGACTTACGGAATACGGGGGCGACACGTTCAATACGGCCGGAGAAGGATTCCAATGGATACGCGTCCGTCGACAGCCTCACGAGCTGTCCGGGTTCAAGGTGGGGATAGTCCTGCTCTGTGACGAAGATCACCCCGACGATGGGATCGATCTCGACGATTGATAACATCGGTGCGTTGGCGGCCAGCGTCTGCCCCTCGTCCACATAGCGCTCGGCAACGATCCGGTGATCGTCGCCACCGGCCCAGCCGGCAATGATCTTAGTGTAACCGAGTCTCGTTTTGGCGGTTTCCAATGAGGATTCAGCCTTCTTAACTTGTGCTGAGGCGACCTTCAACTGAGCCTTTTTTACCAATGAGTCTTGTCGGGCTGCATCGAAATCGGAGTCGGACGCGATACCGCGCTTCAACAAAGAATCGGTGCGCTTATATTCGCGATCGGCAACTTCCAGAGCGCTTTCCGCCTCCAAAAGGTTGGCGCTGGCCACCACCAAATCGGCCTGGGCTTGTGCGACTGCATGCACATATTCATCGTCGTCCAACTCGGCAACAACCTGTCCCCGTTGCACAGTATCGGCAATATCGACAAGCATTCGCTCCACCCTGCCGCTTATTTTAGGTGCGACAACGAACTCGGCCCGCGCTTCCAGCTCCCCGTTGAATGACCTCTGTAATGCGATTGGCCCGCTCTCGATCCGGGCTACTTCCACCGGTACCGATCGGACTCTTTCGACACTTTTGTTTGCGCGGATTGGATGTTGAATTTGATCGTAGATTTTCCAGCCTAAAGCTGCCGCGGCGCCGATAACAACTATTAACAGGATAGACGTTTTAAGTTGACCGGATTTCATAGCAAAATGCCTTCGTCGATAATTTAATTGGCACCCCCATCAATCTTCCGCACGGGTTGGGGATGTAATCGTAACATTGCACCTTTAACGTCGGCATTTCAATGAAAATTTGGATGGTTGAGGTTCTCATTAGCGGTTGGTTCCAACCCCTTTACCTGTCCAACACGCTTGGGAAGCGCGACATGTAATCGGGACGCTTTCCTGTTGTTTTCATTGGTCTAAAAATTATATAAAGCCAGAATACACGCTCTTAAAAAAGTGAACAATCAGGTGAACCGGCCATCAAACTGCGGGAACCGCTTCAAGGGGGTCTGACATAATGATTACCGGATATACTTTTCGTCCGTTCGTGTTTTTCTCAATTTTCACATTTTCGGTTGTCTCGGCATCCTGCGGCATAGTCGAGGAGCGGATCGACCGCGCGGCGGGAGGAGCCAATTTACCCGCCGACACAAAGATTGAACTGCGCGCGGATTCAACCGAACCACCCGAAAAAACCGCAGCGCGCACACTGCCCTCGGGACCCCTGAAAGTCACCGTTGGTGAAGCTATTCTGATGTGCCTTGAAAACAATCGCGCGCTTGCCGTGCAAAGGTTGAATCCCTCCATCCAGCAAACCTACGAAGATCAGGAGAGATCGGTTTTCGATCCAGTGACCGGCGCCGAGGTTTCGGCCGGCGAATTGAGGGGCGAGCGCCTGGCGAGATCCGGATCCGAAACCGAAAGTTACACCACCACCCAAGCCGAGGGCATCATCTATTTAGAGCAATATTTCCCTACTGGAACAACGGTTGATTTGGAAGCAGGTTCCTCGATGACCGATTCTTCTCTTTACGATGACAGTTTTTATCAAACCCGGTTGGGTATGACAGTCATCCAGGCGCTGCTGAGAGGTTACGGGAGAAATGTAAATCTGGTGCGGCTGAGGCAGGCTCGCTTGGATACGCGTATCTCCGAATATGAGTTGCGCGGTTTTACCGAATCTTTGGTGGCAGATTTGGAACTGACCTACTGGGACTATGCGCTCGCCGGCCGACAGATCGAGATCGTCGAAGAATCACTTAAAGTCTCCCGCCAGCAGTTGAACGAAACCAAGGCGTTAATCGATGTCGGCAGATTGGCCAGGGTCGAACTGGCGGCGGTCCAGGCCGAGGTTGCCGCTCAAGAGCAGGCCCTGATCGAAGCCGAGGCCAACAAACAGTCCACTCGCCTGCAGCTGCTGCGATTGCTCAATCCGGGCGGGATCGGAATTTGGCAACGCGAGGTGGATTTGGTCCATCAAACGACCCTGCCTGATATTCCTCTTGAAGATGTCGAACTGCACGTTGAAGTGTCAATGCGTATGCGTCCACTTTTAAACGAGGCCCGTCTGGAAATATTGCGTAGCGAATTTGAGCTTGTTGAAACGAGAAATGGATTGCTCCCATTGTTGGATCTATTCATAACGCTTGGAAAAAGTGGGTACGCAAATTCATTTGGCGATTCAATCGGGGATATCAACAATAACAGCTATGATACTATGGCAGGAGTGAATATAAATTACCCTGTTAGCAATAGAAATGCAAAAGCCCGGCACCGGCGGGCCTTGCTGGATCAGGAAAAGGTGCAATATGCGCTGGAGAATCTTTCGCAGCTTGTAGAGGTGGACGTTCGGACCGCCTACATCGAAGTCACCCGGGCAAAGCAGCAGATTGAGGCTTCATCAGCAACCCGGAGGTTCGATGAGGAAAAGCTTCGAACGGAAACTGAAAAGCTGCGTGTGGGAAAATCAACCAGTTTCTTGGTGGCTCAAGCTCAGCGCGATCTGTTGGTGAGCCGGATCGCCGAGGTGCGGGCCCTTGCCGGTTACCTCCAGGCATTAACTGAACTTTACCGCCTGGACGGGACGCTGCTAGTGCGTAGAGGTGTTGCCGCACCGGGGCGTGAACCTGTTAAAATTTCAGTACATTAATTTTGTTTTCTAATTTGCCCATTATCAGCGGTGGATTAATATTATGGCGTCGAAAAAGTCATCTACTGCGTTTAGTGATTTTTCAGATCCTCAGCATACTACATGTATGGCCTCGGCCCTGAAAAATCACTACGCCTTGTATATGAAACTTTTAACTTAGCCATCGCGCTACTTTTTACGAGTTCATCAATATTAAGGTTATCGAATAAATTTTTATTTATATGGGGTATATACGTAGTCAAAAATAGGTTAATTAATTATAGCTTCATTTGCAATAAAAGTAAAGGGGTGTTATCCTACCAATAATTGGAAACAAATCCGTATTGTTATGAGCTAATACTAGTGCCCCTTTATTTCCTCAAATGTCTTACCCTCATCCTTGCCGACGTATTTCACAATACCGGTCGCCGTATCAATTACAAAAAGCTCAGTAAAACCACTCCTGTTGTTTACACTTAATCGATACCTGCCAATCTGGGATGATCCGGTATTGTGAGTAGCTCCGCTTAATAACAAAAATCCAAGTACGATCGTAATAACAAACAATCCAAGTTTGAATTTGTAACGATTATTTTCCATTTCCAGAGTTTCTCCTTTCATAAGATTACTTTGAATGGATCGACAAAACGAATACACAGCAATAAATTTTGCTACCTCATTTGTTCATTTTGACCGGCCTATTGATACATTGAGATCGTACGAAATATACTCTGTTATTTTCTATTTATATTAATTAGTTACTTGGAATATTAGTCTATCAAAACCTCCTGTTTGTCAAGTGTTTTCTTGTCGTTCAGCCTGTGACGCACGATCACCTTATCAATCGCCTAGTAGTAATCCCCGCGCACTTTCTGGTTCGACACCCGTCAATAACGTTCGGTAGTCCTGATGAAACTGTGGCCCAATGGATCCTGGATGGCCACTAAATCGGCACCGGCGTTAAGCATCTGGGTAGCCATGGTGTGGCGCAATAATCTCCAATAGCCTGAATATTACCTACTGCTTTGACAAAAGCCGTTTCAAATCAATTTCGATAATGTAGCCCGCACCGATCACAACCTCTTTACCGTCTTCGGTTTTGAAAGAAAAAGTATTGGTTTTGCTGAAGCTCGGGTAGTGATCGATCTGCCATTGCCTGGTTTTACCATCTCCGAGGGGAGCTGTAATGATGGCTATGCCCTCCATGTTTTCGGCCTGTACATTTCCGAACGCAGTCATTAAGGCCACCGCAACTAAAAATACCGCGGCCAGGCTAAGAACCACCATTGAAAAAGCCTTTTTGTCTGTCATCACATCCCTCCACATTCGTTATCTGCAGTTTGTTAAATTGTTGATAGTGAAATAGTGCCGATCAAATGCTATAGTACACTTTCAAATTAGCACAAAAATTGGAATATTTGCCATGGCCCCAGTTGCAATCGATTTCTTACTGGCCCCTGATGGGGCAAGTGTTCGCAGAATCAAGAAAGTTCTGGCCGAAAATGCGCCAGGGCTTTATCGCGTTGTCGGCACCTGGTCGGAACTGATGGCCCTTGTTGAGGTGGCCTATCTGCTGCCGGCATGCCCAGTTAATTGGGCCTCTTTGAAAGTGTATTTGATGATATCGTCGACCGACATGGATTCAGGGCCATCCATGCTCACCATCAATAAATCCATCTGCAGATGGTTGGCAATGCAATGCGCCATCATGGTTTTGCCGGTTCCGGAAGGCCCGTGAAACAGGCAGGCCATCCCGGTGCCGTAGCCGAAGTGGGCGGAGATTTTCAGGTCTGACCTTCGTTGCGTTCCTTTTACATGATTAGAAATTTTTTCCATGATTTCGTGTTTTTGATCGCCTGGTAAAACCAACTTGTCGATGCTCACATTGCTGCGCACCCGCTCGATGCAACCCATATCCATGCTGTAGACATTGTCGTCACCAAGGATATGATTCACAATTCTTTGATGAACGCAGAAGTCCTGGTCCATTACCGATTCTGAAGGGTCGTAACGCTCGCTCAATCCTAAAAGGATTTCGTTTCGAATCAGCCTGGCATTGGCGCTAAAGTATCTGCGATGCCTGATTTGTTTGGCAAAGTCCCGTTCGAGAATCGATATAATTGCACGAGCCTCAATCCTTGTTTTAAATGAGTTGTAATTGAATATGGAATTTTCCAGCAGGGCCTTGAACGTAGAGGAGGTGGCCGATACAAACAACAACATCACCACATCGCGTTCAAATTCGTCCAGTTCATAGCGGCGCACAACGTCAACAAACGGAAGCGATACGCCGCGAACCTGGCTGATCTCCTCCCGCTGAAGGCGGGTCTTTTTAATCGTCTCCAGCCTGCGAAATATATTGAAAGAGGGGGGATCTGTTGAGCCGTGCCATTTATGTCGGTTCGATCTTGAAGAGGATGGCTTGCCGCTGTCAGCCACCCTGATTTACCAGAAATTGTTAGGTCTGCGACCAGCAGGTGCAATATGGCCTCATCCTCAAGAAATTTCAGATGCTCAAAATGATTTTCAAAAGCCTGGTCGGAAAGCTTTGGGTCGATATTTTCATAAACCTCGAACCGTGTATGAATTTCTTCATGGTGGATGTTTTTAATGTTTTTGTTTCTCATCGTTCACTCTTTCCTATGTTTCATTTACACCATAGAGCCAGTTTCAAAACGTCCCAATTTGCCCAATCTCCGCGTCTGACGCCAATTTTGATTCTCGAAATACGGAAAGTATGTCTGCGGTTAAAATTGGCGCCATCCTTGACCTTGGATAAACTGAAACGTTTTGAAACAGGCTCCATAGTCGTTTCTTGAACTATTCACTTCGTTTTCACCGTCATGCGTGTTTGGCAGGTTTCATGCGGGTTCGCGGTTCAATGATGTCGGCAATCCCGAATTCGACGGCCTCCGTCGGGGTAAGCCATGTGTCGACATCCTTGAGCAGCGTCTCTTCGAGCTTTTCTCTGGTATCGATGCTGGAATACTGGAGGTAATGACCGACGATGCGCTCGTGCATCAGATTCTCCTCCTTGCGCCCGGCCAACAACTGGCTATGATTTCCAATCGATATACCCGAAAACCGATGAGAAAGTATCGAAGTACGCGGCGTGACCACTCGCCGTCCGCTCTCACCGGCCATGAAAACCAGAAGCCCCATCGATGCCACCATGCCGATGCCGGCGGTGTAGATCGGCAGACGCGACCACTCCATGATGTCGATAATGGCGAAACCGTCGCTGCAGGTTCCTCCCTGGCTGTTGATGATCATCTGGATGTGATCGATCTCACCAGCCACGTTGATTTCGATGATTTGTTCACAAACCGATTGGGCCGAGGATGATTCGATGCCGCCGGACAGATAGATAATGCCGTAATCTTTCAGGCTCTTGCTCTCTTCGCCATTTGTTTTCTTCATGAGGGCTTCCTTGTTTTTGGGAATCGAAAGAAATATACTGGAAAGGACCTTAAACCGGCGGAGTGACGTTTTTGGCCACATGACCTAGATTTTTTCAAGGGGCTAAAATGCGTGGACAAAACTTGGTGAAGCTGTTCCGGGCAATAGCGTTGCTCAGCAGGCCCGGCGGCGCAACGATTCGAGACCTTCAGGAAGCGTTGGGAGTGGACCGCAGATCGGTCTACCGCCTCCGCGACACCATGGAGGAGCTGGGGTTTCCGTTGTACGACGAAAAACTCGAGATGGAAATTGAGAAACGCTGGAAACTGGAAGAGCACTATCTCACCAGGCTGCCCAATATCACTCTGCCCACCATAACCTTGGACTTGAATGAAATCATCGCGCTCTATCTGATCAAAAGCGAAGCATCGATATACCGGGGAACAGATATCGAAAAGACCCTGGAGGTTGTTTTCAACCGCATAGGCACTTTCGTGCCGGCCAACCTGGAGAAAAAACTGACGCGGGTGAAATCCCTTTTTATATCATCTGAAAAGCTTTCCAAAGACTATTCCGGAAAAGAGGATCTCATCGACCGCCTGGCCGATGCCATGATCGGCCAAAAAACCTGTTACGTTTCATATCGATCTTTCTCAAAAGGTGAAGAGGTCCATTTCGCCATCGATCCGCTCCATTTTTTCGAAAGCCAGGGAGGGCTCTATCTGTTTGTGCGCACCCCTCGTTTCGACGATATCCGGATTCTAGCCGTGGAAAGGATAAACGCCCTCACCCCGACCAAAAATGGGTTTGAATATCCGCAGGATTTTGACCCCGAAGAGAAACTCAGGCCGGCATTCGGCATCGTCTACGACGATCCCATTTACGCTAAGATCTGGATATCGGCTGAGCTGGCGCCCTATGTTAAGGAGCGGCAATTGGGTCATGATTACACCGTCACCGATCAGACTGATGGTTCGGTGGTGGTGGACATTAAGACATCAGGCCGGTTGGATCTTAAGCGGTGGGTACTTTCATTTGGAAAAGAGGCTGAAGTTCTGGCGCCTGAAGCGTTGCGAGATGAGATTGTCGATGAAATTAATGACCTGCACGATCGATACCGATGCAGGCTCGAATAATAAACCCCACGCCTTACCGCGACGGCAAGTTGGTTTCTACTTATCAGTGTGAAGAAGCGTTGTTTTCAATTCTTCCAGCTATGTCACATCCGAGAATTTTGGTTTTTGATGGTTTTAGGATCCCACTAAAAAGACGATACTCCAATGGCTTGCCCGTTAACATTTCCCAGTCCCATGAATTAATGGACCCAGCATGAACTTTAATCAGACTTCATCGTCATTGGGAGCAGGTTTCTCTACCTCTTCGAGCTGCAGAACATCTGGTGATCCGTATTTTGTGTATACAATTGCTTTCATCACTTTGCCATGGAAATTACGACAGTTCCCAAACGTTTTTCAGTCTCTACTCTTCGATGAGCTTCGGCAGCTTGCTCTATCGAATAGATTTGATCAACGACCGGTTTGATTTTTCCCTCTTCAATCATTTCCTTAAGTGTAAGTAATTCCTCTTCCGTTTCCCTGGCGAAAGCGAAAATCGCTGTCTTATCCGTAAACTTCGACGTCAGGATAGACCTCAGCATATCGGAAATACGTGGGTTTGCCATCAGATAGCGCCCCTTGGGCTTGAGTGCATTAACGCAATCTGAATAGGAGCTTTTTGCAACCATGCTGAAAATCACGTCGTAGGATTGACCGCATTTTGTGAAGTCTTCTTTTGTATAGTCAATGAAATGATCGGCTCCGATACGCCGTAACATTTCCTCTTTGATGGGACTGTCGACTGCCGTCACCTCGGCACCCATACCTTTTGCGATCTGCACCCCAAAAGTGCCAATGCTCCCACCTGCACCATTTACCAAAAGTTTTTCATCCTTTTTTATGTTAGCCATTCTCAAAAAGTGAAGTGCATTCAGCCCGCCCAAAGGTACTGCCGCTGCCTCTTCGAATCTCAAATTGTTTGGTTTCGACACGAGCGTGTAGTTAGATGGCAGGGCAACATATTCACCATATGCCCCCAGCCGTAGTTTAGTAGCCCCAAAAATCTGGTCCCCCTTCATAAACTTTGCAACGTCCTTACCAACGGATTCCACCTCACCAGCAAAATACCCTCCCAGTATTTGTTTCTTAGGTTTTGTAAGTCCCAGCGCGAGTCGCAAAGGCAACCAAAACCACTTAACCTGAAAATTGAAGCTTCGCATTTCACAATCGGTCTTCGTTACCTCTGACGCATGAACTTTGATCAGGATCTCATCGTCTTTGGGCGTAGGTTTTTCAACCTCCTTGACCTGAAGGACATTCGGTGATCCGTATTTTGTGTATACAATTGCTTTCATATCGGATGATTATTTTTAAACATTGCTAATCAATCGCGAGATTTTTTTGCGCTGGATGGTTCTTCTTTAATTTAGTTGGAGAAGAGGGGCCAAGGTTTACCTGCCTCCGGCAGGATCCGAGGCTTGCCCGCCGGGGTTGTGGCGGGGGTCAAGGTTTACCTTTACTTTTCAGCTTGAAGAAGTGTTGCTTTTATTTGTTCTCCCTCAATAACAGCAGTCAGATAAAGGTGCCTGTTGTAGTGTCCTTCGGTTGCCGTAACCAAAAGCACCTTGCCGTCAATCAGGGCAACTTTCTCCACGAAAAATGGTGAGTCACTGGTGATCGAAGCCTTTTGGAGCAGTTCCGGTAACTGGTCACTGACATTGGAGGCGGCCAATTGGTACGGCGCCGCCAGTTTATCGATGCCGCCAATCGATTTATCGATATTGATCTTGTCGTTGGTTAGGTAATAGTACTGCTGGGTCATCTGGGGTTGGAGCAGCTTTATCGAAAACTTTCCTTGCAGGTACGCAAAACCCAACAGTGCATTGACCGCCAACGAAATAACCAGCAGAACCGGCAGAAGCTTCGATCTTCCTTTCGATCTATTGCTGGAGCGGGGTTTGGGCTTGGTTTTAGCTCTCTTTTTGGCCACGTCTTTTCCCTTAGCTCACTTTGGCTTTTATCTTATCGGGTATTGCTCTCGGTGGGAATTAGCACCGTGAAGGTGGAGCCCACGCCCGGGCTGCTCTCCACATCGATCATACCGCCCGACGCCTCCAGCAGTTGCTTGACGATGGGCAGTCCCAGGCCGGTTCCGGTGATAAAACGGGTCTGGTCGTTTTTAACACGGTAAAAGCGTTTAAAGACATTATCCAGGTGCTTGGCTTCGATGCCAAACCCGTTGTCGATCACTTTGACTTGCAGATTGATGCCGGCCGGTTCGACTCGTACCTCGATATTGCCGCCTTCCTGGGTGTAGTTGATGGCGTTGGTGATAAGGTTACCGAAAATACTCTCCAATGCCAGAGGGTCTGCCTGCACCGGTGGCAAGGCTGTCTCCGGTCGGGTTAGAACCAGGTGTTGTTTTTTTCTCTCGACGCGGGCTTTGAGAAAGTTGACGATGTCCGCCAGCAGCTCTTCCAGCTGAACCGGCTGGGGCTCCTTGCAGATCACCCCCTCTTCAATTCGTGACAGATCGAGAAGGTCGCTGATCAGCGAGATCAGGCTGTGGGTCTTCTCCTTGGCGCGGGTCAGGATGCCCTGGTTGAGATCAGGCGCCGCGTTGACCGAATCGCGCAGCACCACCGCCAATTGCTCGTGAATGGTGGAGAGCGGCGAGCGTAGCTCATGGGAGACCTTGGCCACAAACTCCGATCTGAGCCGATCGATCACCTTCAGGTCGGTCACATCCACCAGGTTGACCACCCCGCCCAGGCACTCGTTGCGCTCGCCCAGCACCGGTTGCACCTTGAGCAACAAAAATCGCTGCTGGTCGGTTTCGATCTCCTGGGGGCCGATGTCATCGTAATCGATGTGCTTGCCTTGCGATATCTCGGAGATAAGGCGATGGATCTTCTTGTCGGCGATGTAGGCTTCGATGGCCAGGCCGGTCTCCATGTCATCGGGCAGTTCCAGCATCTGCCGCGCGGCCGGATTGATCAATACCACTTTGGCCTGGGCGTTGGTGACGATGACCCCATCGGGCAGGGATTGCAGGATCGTGCTCAAACGACTCTTTTCCGTATCCAGATCGATTAGGGTGCGTTGCCGCTCGCGCGCCAGCATTTGGGCTCGGTGAGTAATGGTTATTTTTTCGGCGGCGCGATTGACCACGATACGTAACTGGTCGGGTTCGAAGGGTTTGGGAATGAAGTCGTAGGCGCCCTGCTTCATGGCCTCGATGGCCGTTTCCACCGTGGCGAATCCGGTGATCACGATCACCAGGATCGATTTATCCATCTCGCGAATATGACCGAGCACCTCCATGCCGTCCATGCCGGGCATCTTCAGGTCAAGCAATACGATCGAAAATTGCTTTTGCTTTAAGCGCTCCAGTGCTTCAGAGCCTCGTTGGGCCACCTCTGCCTCGAAGCCGAGCCGCTCGATGATGCGCTGTGATCCGTCCCGGATGTCACGCTCGTCATCGACCACCAGAACCCGGATGGTTTTATTGGTCTCCTTCACGGTCCTCCTCTCGGTTGTCGCCATCGATACCATTTATCGGAAGTTCGATGCAAAAACGCGCCCCGCCTTCAGGGCGGTTTTCAGCACGTATGGTTCCACCATGGTTCTCCACGATACCATAGACGAGACTCAAACCGAGCCCGGTCCCCTGCCCCTCCTGTTTGGTGGTAAAGAAGGGTTCAAAGATCCGCGACAGGTGCTTCTCGTCGATGCCCGGTCCGCTGTCGGCGATGATGATTTGGATGGTGCCCGGGGTTGGCCCCGGTTTGGTTTCGATGTTCAGGCGCCCCTTACCTTGCATGGCTTGAGCGGCGTTGAGAATGATATTCATAAAGAGGTGATTGAGCTGTTGGATGTCGCACCTGATCTCGGGCAAGGCCAATGTCAGGCGAGTTTCGATTTCGATATTGTGAAACAGGGTTTGGTTTTCGAGCAAAAACAAGGTGCGCGACATTGCCTTGTTGATGTCCTGGTTGCGCATGAGGTGTCGGGTCTGGCGCGTAAACTCGAGCAGCTCCTTTATCGTGTCACGACAGCGTTCGGCATCGTCCAAAATGCGCTGCAGGTCTTTTTGAGCCGCCTCTTCCAGCTCGTACTCCTCCATCATCAACTTGGCAAAGAGCGTGATACCCCCTAAAGGGTTGTTGAGTTGGTGGGCCACCCCGGCGGCCAGTTTTCCCAGCGAGGCCATTTTTTCAGACTGCAGCAGTTGCATCTGGGTGCTTTTAAGTTCTTTTTCCATGCCCAGTTTTTCGCGCAGGTCATGAAAAAAACCGATCGTGGCCACCTCGCGGTCATCTTTGTAAATTACCGCCGCGTTCAAGCTGATGGGAATGCGGTCACCCGCTTTCGACAACACCTCGATTTGGTAGGACTTTAATTTTCCCGGTCCACCATGTTCAGCACTGCGAAGCTGGCGCATCACCTCAAGTTCATTGCCGTCGGGGTAGATGTCCCAGATGTGAAGCTTCTCAAAGGCCTCTTCCACGTTGTAACCGAAAACCTCGGCGGCCGCGTCGTTGAAGATGATGATACGCCCTTTTTTGTCGGCCGCGATCACCCCGTCAATGGCACTAAACAACAGGTTGCGCAGCAGGATATTGGACTCCTGGAGCTTGGCCTCCAGTCCGCTTCGGGTGGGCAGATCGAAATCCATGCTCACCAGGGCCTCGATCTCCTCTCCATTGTAGATGGGATAGGCGTAGTAACAGGGCATGCGCGCTTCATCGAGCCCTTCATGGGTTTTGGGACGCAGCGACGGTTGTTTCTTTTGCAGTACTTCTTCCACGGCGCAATTTTGGCAGGGAGATTCACGGTCGTAAAAAACCGCGTGGCAGCGCTTGCCAACGATGTCAGCATCGCACGACGGCTGGTTGGGGCAGTTTGCGGCCAGAATTTCAAAGGTGGGCGATACGACGATGAGTCGTTTTTTAAAGGCATCGATCGCCTTTAGAAAATAGTCCTTTTCGGTTTCGGAGTGCATTCGACTCCTTTCAACCCGGCGAGGCGGGCATAAGGGTGCCCCGGCGGGCACCCGGGCGGCATAAACGGTGGAATCGGATCTTTCCGGTATGATATCACATCAAGGCCCGCTTAGGAAGCATCCCGTGGTGTTTCAATAAAGCGCACCACGCGCTCGATCACCCACTGGTGGTCGGCATCGTAGAGAAGGGCGTGATTCGACCGCCCACACTGCTCAACGCTCGCCGATGGCAGGGTCTGGAAAAGCTGATGGACGCTGTTGCTGTCGGCCACTCTATCGTGGGTTGCGGTCATCACCAGGATGGGCACTTCGATTTTAACGATCTGCTTTTCGGCGCACTCAGCCAGTGTTCTCAGATGCTGGAAACCCCGCAGGCACACCAGGTGGGTGCCGGGGCGATAGATCCGGCGCCCCTCGGGATCATTGATACCGACCTTGATGAGACGCGGTACCACCGGTACAAGATAGCGCGCTACTGCCGCCGATGCCGCCATCAGCCCGTCGGCCAGGACCAGACGATAATAGGGGGCCAACAGCACAACGCGCGGCGACAGCCCACGGGCGGCCATGATGGTGGCCAGGGTGGCGCCCATGGAAAACCCCACCAGAAACGGCCGCTGGCCACGGTGGCGGGTTTCCGCTGCCAAAATGTTTTCGAGCCAATCCAGATAGCGGTCCGCTGAAAAACGATGTCGGCCGTAAGCAAACACTGCGGCGATTTGACCGGGCACTACCGGCACCACGACTTTAAAGCCGCGATCGCGCAGCGTTTCGGCCAATGGTTTCAGATCCAGCGGCGAACCGCCGAACCCATGCACCATGATGATGGTCGGTTGCCGGGGTTCCGCGGCCGGCGGCAACACTTGCCCGGCAGTACGCCAGGAGGCTTTGCGGGTTCGCGCCCAAACCCACTCGCCAAAGGCCCACGAGACCATCACCAGGTTAAGCCCCAGCAAGACCACCACGCTAATTAATAGAACCGTCATGGTTACCTTTCGGCATCAGGAGATCAGGCGCCAAACTACAAGACTAAGTGCCGCCTCAGCAACCCCCTGCCCGCGTTGGGCGTTTTGATTTTCGGTTCTTCTCCAATTTCGTTGGAGAAGAGGGGGGTAAGATTCAAGGGGAGCATCGAAATCGAAATCGAAATCAAAGTCGGATCAACACCGTGCACGCGCACAAGCACGTGCTCGTGAGGAACCCTACACCCCCCTTGATCCCCCCTCGAGGGGGGAATAAACACCAAGCCCCGCTTAAAAGCACCTTGATCCCCCCTCCCGGTTGGAATTTGCAGGGCGGCCCCCCGCTACCATTACCCCCTTGAGGGGGGTAGCCACGCCGTGGGCGTGGCCGGGGGGTGTAGTGTTGGCTGAAGCCATCACTATTCCACCTTCGCCGTCAGGTTGATAGCAATTGTGTTAGCCCTTGGGCCAGGGATTGCTTCTAAACCCTGCCGTCGACAAAATGCCGCGGGTTGATCGACCCGAGATTGTCGCGAGTATTGGAGATTAGGCGCCTCAGCGCCGCCCCATCACTCCCTGCCTGCATTCGGTTTTTTGGTTTTCACATTTTACGAATGATCCCCATTCGGGGTATACTGCCCGCTGAATGCATGCAGCCATCCAAGACATCATCGATCCCTGGCGCTCAGACCTGCAGCGAAGCGGCCATACCTACTATCTGGTGGGCGGTGCCGTGCGGGACCTGCTCCTCAAGCGTCCGGTCACTGACCTGGACCTGGTATGCCGCAATGCCCCGGCAGCGGCAGAGCGCCTGGCGAAAAACAGTCACCTGCGCGTGGTGACCTTCGGCAAGCAGCCCGGCCAGCGATCCTTTCGCGTCATCAAACGTGACGACCCGGGGCGCTACCTTGACATCACCACCATGCGCGGCGAGATCATCGCGGAGGACCTCAAAGAGCGTGATTTCACTGTCAACGCCCTGGCGACCGAGATTTCGGACAATGTTGAACCTCGCCTGATCGATCCCCTTGACGGGATGCGCGATCTACAAAAAAAAGAGAATCCGTCTGGCCCACCCGGCGGCCTTTGAAAATGATCCCTTGCGAATCCTGCGCGCTTTTCGGTTGGCAGCCGAGCTGTCCTTTGTTCTCGAAGCCCAAACACGAGCGGCCGCCCGTCGATGCGCCGCCGCCCTTTCAACCTGCGCCGGGGAGCGCATCTGGTCGGAATTGCTACGAATATTGGAATGTCCGCACAGCGCCAAATGGATGGCGGAATTGGATGCCGCCGGTGCCTTGCAGGCGGTACTGCCTGAAATTGCGGCCATGAAAGGGTGCACCCAAAACACTTATCATCATCTCGACGTCTGGAACCACACCCTGCTGGTGATTGAAAACTGCGAAGATATACTCAGCCAACTGCCGGATGAATTCGGCGCAGCGGCGACCCGGGTTGAAGATTATGTGAGTCGAGGCCGACGCACGGCCCTGATCAAGCTGGCCGCCCTGCTACACGATGTGGGCAAGCCCCAGTCCCGCAACACCGACGATCCCGAAGGCCGTATCACCTTCAACGAACACGACCGCATCGGCGCCGAATTGGTTGGAGATATCGCCCGCCGCCTGCGGCTGTCCGCACACAATCGCCGATTCGTCACCACCCTGGTGGCCGAACACCTGCACCTGCTGTTCCTGGCCCAGCCTCAGGTGCGCCCGGCCACGCGCATGCGCCTCTTTCGAAAACTGGGCAAAGATACCATCGCCCTGTTAATTCTGGGTATGGCCGACGTGCGCGCCATACGCGGACCGGCCGCCTCGGACAATTACCGTCACAACTTTTGCCGCTGGGCGCGCGAGACCATCGTCAACCTGAAAACAACAATTCTGCCTCGCACTCTGCAAGCACCTCTGATCAACGGCCACGACCTGATCGGCCTGGGCATGGCTCCCGGTCCGGCATTGGGCGCGATCTTGGCGCAAATCAACACCGCCCGTGACGACGGCCAGGTAGCCACGCGCGGCGAGGCCCTTAAGCTGGCGCGCGAGCTGTTATCCCATAAATGAAGGGATCTTCTTACAAAACAACTGTCCGAGAAGCGGTTAACTTTTTCAACCAAATGTTTACTAAGGAGAAATACAATGGACTCCAAAGGTCTTTGCGGCGGCATCTACCGGCCGCTTTCCACTGAAGGCATCGATACCATCCACAATGCGGCGCTTACCATCCTTGAACAAACGGGAGTTGCCTATGAAGCCGGTTTGGAGTCTACGGCTGCGATGCTGGCCCGAGCCGGTGCCGCCGTTGACGAAGCAGCCAGCCGGATTCGCCTGCCCCGGGATCTGGTCATAAGCAAAGCAAACCAGGCCCCCTCCCAGGTGATCCTCTACTCCCGGGATGGCAAAAATGACCTGGATCTGACCGAGGACAAGGTCCATCTGGGCACTGGTGGGGCGGCCGTCAAAATACTTGACCTGGAAAGCGGCCAAGCCCGCCCCTCGACCCTCAAAGACTTGTACGATTTGGGGCGCCTGGTGGACAGGCTCGATCATATCCATTTTTTCCTGCGCCCCTGCATACCCACCGATATCCCCGAAACCGACTACGACGTGAACATGTTTTACGCCTCCCTTAAGGCAACCGCCAAACATGTCATGAGCGGGGTCAATGACGAAACGGGGCTGCTGCGGGCCATTGAAATGGCCACCATGTTGGCCGTTACCCAGGAACAGTTAAAAGAAAAGCCTTTTATTTCCATCATCACTTCCTTTGCCATTTCACCCCTTAAACTGTGTACCCAGTCCACCCGGATCATGCAGGAGTGCAATCGGCAGGAAATTCCCGTGGCCCTCTCCGCGGCACCCATGTCGGGCTCCACCAGCCCCATGACCATGGCCGGCACTCTGGCCCAGCTCCACGCCGAACAATTGGCCGGAATTACCATTTGCCAGTTGACCCGACCCGGCGCGCCCCTGCTCTACGGCGGAATACCGGGAATGGCCAACATGGCCACCATGGGCTACCTGGGGGGCGGGGTGGAGTGTGGCATCATGAACGCCGCCATCCATCAGCTGGCCGCCCACATCCAGGTTCCCAACTACAATTCCGCCGGATTGACCGATGCAAAACTCCCCGATGCCCAGGCTGGCTGGGAAAAAGCCATGACAATCCTTTTGGCAGCCATGGGCGGCTCCAACTATATGCACCATAGCGCCGGCCTTCTGGAATCCATGCTCACCGTAGCCCCGGAACAGTTCGTGATGGACGACGAGATTATCGGCATGGCCTGCAAGGTGCTCAAAGGGATCGAAGTGGACGCCGACCATCTGGCCTTGGAAGTAATCGACCGTGTGGGCCCCGGCGGAAATTTTATGACGGCCGCCCATACCATGGCTCACCTGCGCAGCGAGTATTTCCAGGGCAACGGCGTTAGCGATCGCCGGTTACGGTCGCAATGGGAAAAAGACGGCGCCCCGGATGCCCGCCAGCGGGCCAAAGCCATCGCCAGAAAAATTCTGAAGGCCGATGAAACGCCCTATATCCCTGATGACATTGACAGGGCCATCAGGAAGAATTTCAATATTCTCCTATAGAAAGCCTGTTTCAAAACGTTTCAGTTTGCCCAAGTTCAAGGATGGTGCCAATTTTAACCGCAGTCATACGCATCGTATTTCGAGGATTAAAATTGGCCCCAGACGCAGAGATCGGGCAAAATGAGACGTTTTGAAATTGGCTTTTAGGAGAGCGACCTTGGCTGAACTAACTGACCATGCCATTGATTTCACCTTGAATATCCGTTGGAACGACCTGCCCCCCGTGGTTCAACACCAGGCCAAACGCTGCCTAATGGATACCCTGGGGGCGCTGATCGCCGGCTCCCAGGCACCGGTGGCCGGAATCGTGCGCAAGGCCGCCCAGTACCAATTCGGCGGCGACCAGGCCACGATTCTGGTGACTGGCGAGCGCGTATCGGCCGCCGGCGCCGCACTGGCCAACGGGTTTGCCGGCAACGCCCTGGACATCGACGACGGTTATCGCCTGATCAAGGGACATCCCGGGGCCTGCGCCCTGCCGCCTGTTCTCGCCGCCGCCGAACTGGCCGGCAAGTGCACAAGTTCCGAACTGCTCACCGCCCTGGTGGTGGCTTACGAACTGGGCATCCGGGCTGGGATCATCCGCCACGCCACTTACGAGGTTTATCACTCCTCGGGAAGCTGGGGCGCGATTGCCGGAGCCGCTGCGGCCGGCAGACTTTTGGGTCTCGATCAGAAACAGCTCTTTCACGCCATGGGCGCCGCCGAATATCATGCCCCCATCGCGCCCATGATGAAGGGTATCGACACCCCCTCCATGGGTAAAGACAGCATCGGCTGGGGCTGTATGGTGGCAATCGTATCGGCCCTCATGGCCCGGGATGGATTCACCGGCGTTTGCCCCTTGTTCGATGACGCTTCGAACGCGGGCTGTGTTGAAAGCCTGGGAAAAGAGTGGGAAATTCTCAACCTGTATTTCAAGCCCTATGCGGCCTGCCGATGGGGCCAACCCGCCGTGGCCGGGGCCCTGAAGATCGCCCGGGAACACAACTTGGCTCCCGGGCAGATTGAAAAAATTCGGGTGCGCACCTTCGAGGCCGCTACCCGCCTGCCCAACGGCCACCCCCGCGATACGGAAGCGGCACAGTACAATCTGGCCTTTCCCGTGGCCGCCGCTCTACTAGACGGGGCGGTGGGACCGGCCCAGGTGCTGCCGCCGCGCATCCACGATCCTGATCTGCTGGCCCTGATGGACCGGGTATCCACCGAACTCGATCCCCAATTTGAATCTGAATTCCCGGCCAGGGCGCCGGCTGAAGTGATCGTGGAGACCGCAAGTGGCGAAACCTTCCGCTCAGGACGCATCGAAGCCCCATGGGAGCCGCCGGGCACCTCGCCTTCGGATGACGACCTTGAGAAGAAGTTTCGCTGGCTGACTGAACCGGTGGTGGGCAAAACGTCCGCCGCCCGTCTGGTTGAAAACATCTGGGCCGCCGATCAGTTGAGCTCTATCTTTTATCTTACTTTGACGACTTCGTAAAAATTCCGATATCGGCGCTACGCTTCATCCCTCGTCACTGCGGCGTGCCATAAGTACGCCTCCTTCCTCAGGATTCTCAAGCCTTGATCTCGATCATTTTACGAAGCCGTCTGAAATGTGACTTCTTACGAGTTCATGAATCTTGACCATAAAAAAACCGGGCCCTGGGGCCCGGCTCATATTCGTGATACGCCACCATAAAATGGCGCTACCATCTTCTTGGATTATTTGACCGCGGCGGTTTTTTCAGGCGCTTCCGTCTCTTTCCAATAGGGATTAATAATGTCTTCAAAAATACTCATGGCCGCTTCGGCGCCCTGGCCGGCGGCGGTGACGATCTGCTTGTAGCCGCCCTCCACATCGCCTGCGGAATAAATACCGCGAACGTTGGTGCGGTGGCGCTCATCCCGGTCGATGTAGCCCTCTTCATTGAGGGCCACGCCGGCTTTTTCAGCCAGCTCCGTGGAAGGCAGGTAACCGATGGCGATAAATACGCCATCCACGGCCATCTGGCTGGAGGTGCCGCTCTGGTTATTGTGCAAAGTCACCGCATTGACCCGCTTGTCTCCTTTGACCTCGGTCACTTCCGTGTTCCAAAGCACCTCGACACCACTCTGGACAAGGCGTTCGGCCAAAAATTCCTGCGCCCGCAGGGCGTCGCGTCGATGCACCAGAGTGACGTCCACGCCCATGTTCTTGAGGTAAAGCGCCTCGGTCACGGCGCTGTTGCCGCCGCCCACCATGATCACCTTGCGCCCCTTGAACAAGGGTCCGTCACAGGTGGCGCAATAGCTCACCCCGCGGCCGGAAAAACGCTGCTCGCCGGTAACCCCCAGGTGGCGGTGGGTGGCTCCGGTGGCCAGCAAGATGGTCTTGGCGTTGAACTTGCGCCGCGTGGTCTGCACTTCAAAAGGAGAGGCCCCGGACACGCCCATGACCTCCTCGCCCTGGAAAATCTGTACATACTCCAGTGCGTGTTGCACCATGATGTCCACCAATGTTTTGCCGCCCACCGAGGTGAATCCGGGATAGTTCTCCACCACCGGCGTGGTGGCCACCTGGCCGCCCAGGGCGTCACGCTCCACAACGGCGGTTTTCAAGCCACTGCGCACCAGATAGATGCCGGCCGTCAGCCCGGCCGGCCCTCCGCCCACCACCAGCACATCCACGTCCACCTGCTCGGCATCGCTTTCGGGAATAAAAATGGTCTGCGGCTCCAGTTTGGCAAGGCTCAGGCAGAAAACCTCTTCGGCCTGGGCACCCTGGCCGATGAGCACGTCGTTGGCGTAGGCCATGGGCACGCTGTGGGCCTCGTACTGGTCGGCGATGTGGGGCTTACACTGGATATCGATGATCTCCAGGGATACAAATTCTGGCTTTTCGATGGCCGCTTTTACCCCATTGACCGCCTGCTGCGGACAGTAGGGACAGGTGGGGCTGACAAAGACCTTCACCCGACGCGTGGCGTCAACCTTGGCCATCACCTTGGCCGACTGCTCGGATAGTTTGCTCTGCCCCATGCCCACCAGCATGATGGTTTCGAGCAAAATGCGCGCCTCTTCGCCCATGGGGGCCCCAATCCAACGGATATTGTACTGATCAGGCTGCACCAGCAGGGTCGGCGACTCGGTGACCTCCCACTTGATCGCCAACTCGTGATCGAGTGAATGCTCCCGCAGCTTGATCCGGTCTGTCAGTTGCCGAAAGGTGCGCACAACCTGCCGGGCCGCGTCACAATAGACATCATCCTTGTTTTTATCGGTAAACAGAAACAATTCGATGTCATTGGGCAGTTTCTCGAACATGGCCTGCAGCTGTCGGGCCAGATGGGCATCCATCTGCTGCTGACCGGCTTCGGCGGGTTGCTCATAATCGTTCATGCCATTTCTCCTGTTATCTGCGTCGGGCCTATCAAAAAGTGAGACTGATTTAGCTGTAAAATGAGTATCTAAGGAGCCTGTTTCAAAACGTTTCAGTTTGCTCAAGGTCAAGGATGGTGCCAATTTTTACCGCAGGAATACTGCTCGTATTTCGAGGATTAAAATTGGCGCCAGACGCAGAGATCGGGCAAAATGGGACGTTTTGAAATTGGCTCTAAGGTCAGACCTTATCGAAACGCTTCCATTTTAAGGACCGCCCCTGCCAATGTCAATGGCAGGGGGATGACGGGGGTGGTCCCCTAAATAGTGTCCATCCATAAATGGCATCTTACGCCCATATCTGCGTTCTCGCATCTTTCAAATACTCGACGTAGCCGCACTGCGTGTGCGTTTTCAAAAATGCTGCGGCCTTGATCTCGAACTTCTTACGAAGTCGTCGGAAATGTTAATTTTTACGAGTCCATCAACAATTGTCATATATTCTGATAATTTCACCTGTGCCTTTGCCTTCCACGCTTTTCACATAACCATTGGTCACTTTTTTCATGGGTATGGGGTTGTGGCCAGGGAAATAGGCCTCATATTTTTCGACGGCATCTTCGACCAGCCCCGACGAGACCACGTTGATGCGCTTGCCATTTTTCAACTCTAAAGACACCGCTTTGACAAAGCTGTGAATACCGCCGTTGACCATGGCAGCGCTGGTGGTGAATTCCACCGGATGATCGGCCAGAATGCCCGTGGAGAGGGTGAACGAGCCACCGTCATTTAGATATCTCTGGCCAATTCTAACAACATTCACTTGCCCCATCAACTTGCTTTTGAGTCCGATATGGAAATCCTCCTCGCTCATGGCCTCAAAGGCTGCCCATTTGGCGTCACCGGCAATACAGACAATGGCGTCAACATTGCCGACGGATTCGAACATCGCTTCGATCGATCGGCTGTCGGTTATGTTCACCGCTACACCCCCGGATTTTCGTGCGGCAACAATGACTTCATGCTTCTTTGAGAAATGATTGCTGACCTTTTTGCCAATAGTTCCGCTGCCCCCGATGATTAAAATTTTCATTGTCCCTCCGGCACGCTTTGATTTGAATTATGTTTTCTGGCCAAGTGTTTCGGTATTGACGGTTAACGTAAATATGTTAAATTGATTTGTCCAATGAATAGTTCTGATAATTATGATCAAAGTTTGTTATCATCATGAACCTACAAATTGATTCCCTGCGAACATTTTTAGCCGTGGCTGATACCAAAGGATTCACCAGGGCTGGTAAGCAGGTAAACCGTTCCCAGTCCGCCGTTAGCATGCAAATCAAACGCCTGGAAGACGAAGTCGGCGGTCCGCTGTTCGATAGGATTGGGAAAACGGCAATATTAACCGCCCAGGGAAACCTGCTGATGAATCATGCGCGACGCATTGTCAAGGAACATGACGATGCCGTAAAGGCACTGTCCGGACCCTCATTATCAGGATTCATTCGATTCGGCTCTCCCGAACACTACACCGCTGGTATCCTGCCGAAACTGCTGGCACGGTTTGCGTCGTCATACCCGGAGGTGCTGG
The DNA here is from genome assembly GCA_963783425.1 of uncultured delta proteobacterium. Lineage (GTDB taxonomy): Bacteria > Desulfobacterota > Desulfobacteria > Desulfobacterales > QNYZ01 > CAWANO01. The sequence goes on along the minus strand of CAWANO010000001.1, from coordinate 331,928 downwards.
TGGAGATGCGTTGTGAAAACAGCCATAAAATCAAGGCGGCCGTTGACAGAGGAGAACTTGACATCGGGCTTTGTACTCAGATCAGCGTTGGGGGTCAAGTCATTCACCATGATCCGGTTGTGTGGGTTGCCGATCCGGGTTTTATTTTTGATAAGGATGCAACCCTTCCCCTGTGTGTGTTTGAAGAAGATTGTATTTTTAGAGAGTGGGCCATTGAAGCTTTGGCAAAAGCGGGTATAAAATACCGGATTGTCTACGTCAGCAGAAGCATTTCAGGGATTCTTGACGCCGTGAGAGCGGGACTTGCTGTTGCGCCTATTGTAAAAAGCAACGTTCCTTCGGATCTTGAAATTGTCGGAATAGAGGAGGGACTGCCGGTCTTGCCGATTTCAAATATCGTGTTGCATAAGGCTAAAAAACCATCGTCGGAAACTATAGAGAGTTTTGCCAGTCATCTCATTAAATCCTTTAGAGCTTGAATTGAGCGCCGGGATGGACATAACATCGGAAATCTTTCAGGTCGGCGGCAACGGGTTCAGCGCCCCCGAGGATGCCGCCGTATACCTGGTGGCGATCAATGACCGCGGCGTGCTGGTGGATGCCGGCTGCGGCGGAAGCGTGGAAAAGATTCTCAACAATATCCGCGGCTGCGGAATCGATCCCGCCGACATTGATTTGCTACTGCTGACCCATTGTCACTACGACCATAGCGGCGGCGCAGCAGCCATCAAAACCGCCTGCGACTGCAAAATACTGGTCCATGAGGCCGACGCCGAATTTCTGGCCGCCGGCGATGATCAGGTCACCGCCGCGAATTGGTACAACGCCGAAATGGCGCCTCTGGAAGTGGACACTCGCATCCAGGGCCGGCACCATACCATCGATTTCATGGGCCGCGCCATCCACGCCCTGCACTGCCCGGGCCACACCCCCGGATCGGTGGTCTACTGGCTCGATTCGGACGGGCTGCGGGTGGTCTTTGCCCAGGACGTGCATGGACCGCTCAACAGCGCCTTTCGCTCCAACGCCCTGGATTATCAGGCCTCGCTCAAGCGTCTTTTGGCCCTGGAGGCGGACGTTCTGTGCGAAGGCCATTTCGGGGTTTTCAGGGGCAAACAATCGGCGGCCCGGTTCATACGTCAATTCATCTCCCCGAAACCCGCTGTTTGACCCACTGGAGGTGTCATGGGTTCAACACCTTTTAAGCTGCCCGTCATACCCGATGATCGCGCTGACGATCTTCACAACTTCGAGCACGCAGTTCAGGCCGACCTGGTGCTTTTTATGGCCGGCAACCAGTTCATGGCCATGCCCCGGCTCATCGAGGCTTTCCAACGGCAGAACCCGCGGATCGGACACATTGTCTACGAAACCCTGCCGCCAGGGCTTGAACTGAAACAGATTCTGGCCGGTGGCGCGATCTTTCGTGGCGATTGCATCGATCTGCAACCCGACCTCTACACCTCGGTCAGCGCGGCGGCCATGGAGCGCCTCATCGCCGCCGGCAAAGTGGCCCCGGAGGCCCCCCGCGCCTACCTGCACAACGCGCTGACGCTAATGGTGCCGGCCGGCAATCCGGCGCGTATCGCCCACGTTACCGATCTGGAACGACCCGAGATGAGAATTTCACAACCCAATCCGGAAAATGAGGACATCGCCCACCACATCATCGCCATGTATCGCGACGCCGGGGGGGAGGAACTGGTGCACCAGATCATGACCGAAAAGGTGCGCATCGGCGCCACCCTGATCACCGATGTGCACCATCGCCAGACCCCGCGCTGGATCACCGCCGGGCGCGTGGACGTCGGCCCGCTGTGGGCCACCGAGATGGTTCATGCCCGCCGCCGAAAAATCGCCTGCGACGAGGTAAACCCAGGCCCCAAACTGGACCAGCACCAGCGCGTCACCTACTACGCCACGGTGTTAAAGGACGCCAGACAGCCAGATCATGCCCAAACTTTTGCTGATTTTCTGCTTTCGAAAACAGCCCAGCGGATCTACGAAACCTTCGGGTTCAGGCCGCATCAATCATAGAAACAATTTCAAAAGGTCCCATTTTGCCCAATCTCTGACCTTGGACAAACTGAAAGGTTTTGAAACAGGCGCATCGGGCAAGCCTCTTTTGGGACCGAATCTCGCGGGGTTATACCACCCGCATGCGCTGCCAGCTCTTGGTGCGATTCGCTTGAACCACGGGCCGCTTTAATTCGACCACCACATCGGTCACATAGTCATTTTGGCGCATCCCCACCAGCACCGACGTGACCCCCGTGGTCGAACGTAACGCCCGCAACGCCAGCTGGCTCAAAGTGTCGGCCTCGGCCCAGTGGGCGTCGGCGGCGGCGGCCGCCTGTCGTACATGCCCCAACTTGCGGGCGGCGCTCTCCTGGTAGTGGGAAGCCACGTCGGCATAGGCGCTTTTCAGCAGGGCTTGATGGGTTTCGATCCAGTCGCTGACATCCTCGTCGTCGGGCGCTGTCCGCACCAGAAAATCAATCACCCCCTGTACACGGGGACGAAAATTGCCCTTTTCAATCTGGCGCCAACGTTCGAAGGAGCCGAAGTTGCGCCAGTAGTGCTTCAACTGGTCGCCGAGGGCAATCTGCTGCTTGATGCGCGCCACCAGCGCCGGGGGCACCTCCAGTCGAGGCAGAATACGCCGCCACAACTGCCCTTCCGAACGGCTCACCGCGCGTACGCTGGCGATGATCTCGTTCTCGCTACGCCCTCGCACCATAGGCAGGTCGGCCAGGCGGATCAGGTGGTTACCGTCGAAGGCGTTGAGAGGACGGTTGATCAAGACCCCCAGGTTCTTGTTGCGGGCAAACGCCAGCACCGTCTCGCCGCCGGGTTGATTGGGCACGGTCGCGGCACCGCGCTCCACAAGGTTAAAGGGCATCTGCACCACCTTGAAATGGTGCCGCGGCGAGATCGAAGCGGCCACCTCCCACAACCGCGTCAGGCTTGTAAATTCGGGGTCGCCGGCCGCGGCCGGAAAGGTGTTGGAACTGACCCCGTAAAAACCGATACGCCCGGTGGTCACCTCGCGCTCGAGCTGCTCGAAGGCGGCGGCGATACGCGCATCGTATTCGCGGCGTGCGCTCGCCACTGAGCGGCCCTTTTTATGGGCATGGTCGAGGAAGTATTCGGGATTGTGCAACAGGTAACCGTCGAGATGCGTCAACTGCAGCCGTGCCAGGCTGCGGGTCAGCTGATCTTCGATGAAATCGGGATGAATGCAGTGCGAGATGCCCTCGCCGTGGGGTACCACATCTTTGAAAGGCCGCCCGGCATGCTCCCGCTCAGCGGCCAGGGTCAGGTTTTGGCCCTGCAGATAACCCACCTTGGAGATCACCACCAGCGCCCGCCGATCCAGTTGGCCGTCGCCGATCAGGCGGCCCAACACCTCACCGATCAGTGTCTCGGAAGCGCCGTCGCCGTAGTTGGCGCTGGTGTCGATGAGGTTGATGCCACTTCGCAGGGCGTGCTCGAGGGCGTCGGCGTGGTGGGCAATCCCCGCCTGGATGCGGTAGCCGCCGAAGCCGGCCTGGCTGACGGTCACTCCCGTAGCGCCCAGCGCCACCGCGGCCTTGGGCAGGCGCTCGTTGACAAAATCGGAGGTGTGTTTCTTCGATGCCAATCCGCTAATCATGGACAGTATCCTCTCTTAAGGGCAGCCCGGTCTTGCCAGGTCCGCTTGGCGAACTTACGGTAGTGCCATATACTTAACCAGCAAAGGACAACGCATATGGCTGAAATAAAAAGTACCCTGGATCTGGTGATGGAACGCACGCGCCACCTGACCCTGAGTGAATCGGAAAAAACGGCCCAGAGCGCCGCTGAGGCCCACAAGCGCGTGGCCGGTTTGGTGCAGCGCTACATGGACAAAGCCCTTAAGCCGCAAGAGTTTACAGCCGAGCTGGGACTTCTGGCATCCGCGCATTCCAATATCCACGCCCTTGCCATTAGCGCCCTGATCGACGCCATCGATCTCGGCGGGGATAACGACGCACTTCTACCGCTGCTGGCCGACCACCTGGAGACACCCGTCGATGCGATCGAAACCATCGTCTCTGAATGCCGCAAGGCAGTGCAAGAAGAGGCGGCGCAACAGCGTGCCAAACTGCGCGACCGCCTGCAAAAAGAGCGCCACATCTCCGGTAGCGCGGTGGTGCCGCGTCTATCGGCCGACCAGGGCTGGCGCCAGTGGCGGCGGCATATCGAGCAGCACTTTCGCCGACAGCTCGAGGCCCTCAAGCCCCAGTGATGCAGCCTGTAAGGCCCCTACTGATAGCCGCCCCTCCGGCCGTCATCAAACGTAGCTCAACCAAACTTTGGCGATCTGTTCGAAATTGGCACGCACGTTGGCGGCACCGCTGACAATCTCACCATGGCCGGGCAGCAGGTATTCGACATCCAGCGCGGCCACACGCTCGATGCTCTCTTTGAGTTGGCGCCCGTCGCCGCCGGGCAGGTCAGTGCGACCCACACCGTTTCTAAAGACCAAGTCGCCGCTGAAAAGCGCGCGTTCAGCCGGCCAGTAGAGGCAGACCGAGCCGGGCGAATGGCCGGGGGTGTGCAGTACGGTCAAGGCCACGTCACCCACCTTCAATTGACCTTCCCGCAACAGCACATCGGGCGCGTAATCGCTCAGGCGTACTTTCATGGCCAACTCGATGCGCGCGGCCATCGCTTGCAGCCCAGACCACTCTTGGCCGTGCAAGGCGCTGACCGCCGGCAGCGACTTGAAGGTCTTAAATGCCTCGATGTGGTCGGGATGGCCGTGAGTGGCCACCACCATGGCGATTGTTTCGGGCGCCAGGCCCAGCTCAGCCAAAGCGTCAGCGACGAGGTCGAGATAGGCCACGTGGCCCGGGTCGATCAAAATCGGCGTAGACCCGTTGATCAGATAGGTGTTACAATTATTGGCCTGCATGGAGCGCCAAATAAAGGCATGCAGGTTTCCTACGATATGCATAACGCCACCTCGCATGAAATACGTGTTGGAATACAAGGAACTTTAAGACCGCCAGAAAGGATTTCAAGCCGACTCGGATGATTCTGCATTTAGACATGGACGCCTTTTTCGCCTCGGTGGAGGTTCGCGACAACCCCGCCCTGAAAGGACTCCCGCTGGTGGTGGGCGGCTCCTTGCAACGCGGCGTGGTGATGGCGGCCAGTTACGAGGCGCGCCGTTTCGGCATCCACTCGGCCATGCCCATGTTCAAAGCACTGGCCAAATGCACCGACCTGGTGGTGGTGCCCCCGCGTCGGGACCGTTACCTGGCTGTATCACAACAGGTCATGTCGATCTTGAAGCGCTTTTCACCCCAGGTGCAAGCGGTCTCCATCGACGAGGCGCGCATGGATATCGCTGGCTGCCAGGCGCTGTTCGGATCGCCGACCGCCATCGGACAGGCGGTCAAGTCGAAGATCGCGGCAACGCTCGAACTGACCGGTTCGGTGGGCATCGCCCCGGGCAAGACCTTTGCCAAAATCGCCTCGGACATGCACAAGCCCGACGGCCTCACCATCATCGCGCCCGATCAGATGGCGGCCTTTATCACGCGACTGCCATTGGCCAAAATTCCCGGCGTGGGTAAAGTGATGCAACAACGGCTGGCGCGCCTCGACTGCCATCGATTAGGCGATGTTGCCCAGTGGTCCGAAGCGCAGCTAATCCGCCGTATCGGACGCTTCGGCCGCAGCCTGCACGCTCTGTCACAAGGCATGGATGACAATGATATACCGGCCCAAACCGCGGCCAAATCGATCAGTGCCGAAGAGACCCTCTCGTCAGACACGCGAGACCCCGCGCTCATCAGGGGCTATATGCTCAAACATGCCGAGCGCATCAGCCGCCAGCTTCGCGCCAAGGGGCTGCGTGCCCAGGTGGTCAGCATCAAACTCAAGGATGCCGACTTCAAGGTAATTACCCGTCAAAACCACTTGGCAACGGCCAGCGATGCCACCAAAATCATCTACCAGACCGCCGTTGCCCTGCTGGCCAAGCATCGCATCGTCAAACCGGTTCGCCTGATCGGCGTGGGTACCACCGGGCTGATCCCTCCCCAGCCCGTACGGCAAGCGCAGCTTTTTGAAGAGACGGCGGGCAACGCTGACAGGGCGTGGCGGCAAATCGAGCAGACGGTCGATGAAATCGCCCTCAAGTTCGGCCGTCACGCCATCACCCGCGCCGCAGTCAAGAGCACCTTGCCACGCGACAAAACCCACCAAAAGAACCCTTCTGACGATGGCTGACCGGTTGGTACACCCGCCGATTGTGCTTGACAAGTATCGATTAAATCGGTAAAGATATTGATTTTAATTTTCATGCGGCATATTTTCATTATGCCAAAACCGCCGCTGATGACAGCGGCACCCTATTATCCTTGCTCCGGATCAGCGGTGCTCACCGCATCGAGACCGCCCAGGCCGGGGCTTTATATCCAAAAGGAGGATTGATGCGTCGTTACGAAACCATCATCATCATTGATCCTGACCTTTCAGATGAACTGCGCACGGATTTGTGTGAGCGTTTGAAAGATCAGATCGAGCAATACCAGGGATTTCTGGTGGAGCTAGACGATTGGGGTAACCGCAAGCTGGCCTACAGCATCGCCAAAAAAAGCCGCGGTCACTACATTCGTTTTGACTACTGCGGCGATGCCGAACTGGTCGATGAGCTGGAGCGCCAGTTCAAGATCAATGATGCCTATCTGAAGTTCATGACAGTCCTGCTCGACAATCAGGCCGATCCGGATGCCATCAAGGCCGACATCGAGGCCAAAGCGCAAGCGGCCGAAGAGGCCACCAAAGCGCGTCTGGCGGAAATAGAGGCCGCCAAGGCCGCGGCCGCTGAGAGCGACAAGGCCCCGGAGACGCAGCCAGCGGCGGCAGAGACCCAGCCGGAGCCGAAGCAGAGCCAGGACACCGCGGACGACGAAACTGCGGCGGCCCCTGACACCACGGCAACCACTACCGACGAAAAAGAGGCATCCTGATATGGCGCCCGGACCCAGACGACGACCCATGTACCGCAAACGACGTGTATACCATCGGCGTAAAGTGTGCCGCTTCTGCGCGGACTCTAAGCAGATTATCGACTACAAAGAACCCCGAATTCTGAAGTATTATATCACCGAGCGGGGGAAAATTATCCCCAGGCGGATCACCGGCACCTGCGCCACGCATCAGCGTCAGTTGACCAGGGCCATCAAGCGTTCCCGCACCATAGCCCTGTTGCCTTACGCCGGCAATCTGGATGGCGGCCGTCGCTAAGTGGTCCTGTTCGTAAAAACGGTGACGTAATGAGGGCGTCAACGCGCTGGGCTGACAAGGCGCGAAAAATAAGGAATATCGGAGATATTGCGTGTTTTCGCAACGCTGTCAGCCCGGATGGATTGGCGGCCGAATGTCATCGTATTTGCGAATAGGAGCACTAAGTCGCGCACTTGCCTTGGACGGTGTTCAGATTGAGCCCGGCCTGAAAAATTGCCGCTGCCGCCCCAAAGCGCCCCCATCGCCATGGTCGGCCACAGGCCATGTCTTGGAACCGATGCGATGTGCGCCTTGGGGCACAGACGTCTGCAAATGCGGCGGCTAAAAGAAAGAACCCAGACCCGTGATGCTGACCGGTAATGGCAAATTCCAGATGCTGGCGGGCGGGGTGGCCATCATTGGTGTTCTCTTGGCGCTTTCCGTCTTTATCCCCATCGTCGGATTTGCCTTCGCCCTGTTCATCCCGTTGCCGGTGCTCTTTTACCATCAGAAATTCGGTCGCAAGACCGCGTTTGTGCTGGTGGCGCTGGTGGCGGCCTTGCTGACAATGGCCCTTGGCCGTGTGGGTGCGGACCTCTTTTTTCTCGCGCTGCTGCTGCTGATCGGGCTGGTGATGGGCGATCTGTTCGATCGATCGCTCTCCCTGGAACAGACCTTCTTGCTCGTTTGCGGAATTACCATCGGCGCAGGACTGCTGCTTTTGGCCGCCTACGGTGTGATCACCGGCAACACGGTGGTGGCAATGGTCAACCGCTACATCGCCCTCAACCTGCAGATGTCGGTCCAGATCTATGAGCAGCTGGGGGTTTCTGCGGAGAGCGTGGCCCTGATCAGGGAGTCACTGGACAAGCTCCAGTATGTTTTTCTGCGCCTCACTCCGGCCCTGGCCTTTTCCTCGGTGCTCTTTGTCACCTGGACGACCCTGCTCGTGGCCAGGCCGCTCTTTTCGGTCGCCGGCCTGCCCGTTGCCGAATTCGGCCGCTTAAATCGCTGGCAGGCGCCGGAAATGCTGGCATGGCCCGTCATCGCCTGCGGTGTGGCGCTGATGATACCATCCCAGAGTGTTAAGCTGGTCGCCATAAACGGTTTGTTGACGGCGGCTATGATCTTTTTCTTTCAGGGCATGGGCGTCATCGCCTACATGTTTGAAAAAAAGGCCCTGCCCCGCGCCCTGAGGGGCATTTTGTACGGTATGGTATTCGTGCAACAGTTATTGATCCTGCTGGTGATCATGGTCGGTTTTTTCGACATCTGGATTAACTGGCGGCGGCTGGGAAACTCGGGAGATGCCGGGGGCGCGGCGGAATAAGCGGGACGATGCCTATCCGATATAAATTCCCGCCATTGGCGCAAGGGCGGGATAGAAACATTGCAAGATCGTCACCGCCAAGCGGTGCAATGGAATCAAGGAGAGTGAAATGAAACTAATTCTCAAAGAGACAATTGAATCCCTGGGAATCATCGGCAGTGAGGTGAATGTGGCCAATGGTTATGCCCGCAACTACCTGCTGCCCCAGGGTAGGGCGATTCTGGCCACCGATCAGAACCGCCGTTTGATGGAGCAGCAGCGGGCCGAGGTGGATCTGCAGATCGCCAAGGAGCGGGGCATTGCCGAAGAGATGGCCGGGCGCTTGAGCGGCGTTTCGGTCACCATCCCCGCCAAGGTCAGTGATGAAGATCGGCTCTACGGCTCGGTGACCGCGCGCGACATCATCAGCGCTTTGGCAGATCAGGACATCAAGGTGGAAAAACGCATGATCCTGCTGACCGCCCCCATCAAGACCCTGGGTACCCATAAGGTACCGGTTCGCATCTACACCGATGTAGAGCCGGAAATCAGCGTTGAAATCGTGCCGGAGGATTGATGGCCGCTGATCGCCGACACAGCAGCGATGATCCGATTTCGGGCAACCTGCCGCCCCAGAGCCTTGAGGCGGAAGCCTCGCTGCTCAGTGCGATCCTGCTTGACAGCGATACCTTTCTGGAAGTGATCGAAGTACTGACCGCGGAGGACTTTTACAAGCCGCGACACCATCTGATTTTCGATGCCATCAACGCGCTGTTCGAACGTAACGAACCCATCGACATCGTCACGGTCACCAATTTCCTGCGTGACCAGGGTAAACTGGAGGCCATTGGCGGGGCCACCTTCCTGGCGTCACTGGTCGACACGGTACCCGTGGCCGGACACGCCCAGCACTACGCCAATATCGTGCGCGACAAGGCCCGTTTGCGGCGGCTGATCCAAAAATCCAACGAGATCATCAAAACCTGTTACGCCAACCCAGGCGATGTGGCCGAAGTGGTCGATTTTGCCGAGGCGGCGATTTTTGAAATCTCCGACGACAAGTCGCGTAGCGGGCTTCAGCCCCTGAGCCGGGAGCTCGGTCATAGCTTCGACCTGATCGACGCCCGTGCCAAAGACGGATCTCCCATAACCGGCATTGCCACCGGGTTTGGAAAGCTCGACAGCCTCACCTCGGGGCTGCAGCCGTCGGACTTGATCATTCTGGCGGCCCGGCCGGCAATGGGCAAGACCGCATTCGCCCTCAATCTGGCCCGCAACGCCGCTGAAAAGTCCGGCAAGCCAGTGGCCGTCTTCAGCCTGGAGATGTCCATCGAGCAATTGGCGCTACGCATGCTCTGCTCGGAAGCGCACGTCAATGCCAGCAACGTCCGCAGGGGGTACGTCTCCCAGGAGGACAACATGAAACTGGTAGAAGCGGCCGACCGACTGGCACCTCTGCCCATCTTCATCGATGACTCCCCCGACATCTCGGCGGTCGAAATCAGGGCCAAATCCCGCCGCCTGAAGATGGACAAGGATCTGGGGCTGGTCATCATCGACTACCTGCAACTGATGCGCAGCCGCCGCCAGGCCGAACGCCGGGACCTGGAGATCTCGGAAATTTCGCGCTCGCTCAAAATCCTGGCCAAGGAGCTCAACGTGCCGGTGGTAGCCCTGTGCCAGCTCAACCGCAAGCTCGAAGAGCGCGCCGACAAACGGCCGCAGCTCTCCGATCTGCGCGAATCAGGCGCCCTGGAGCAGGATGCCGATGTGGTCGCCTTCATCTACCGCGACGAGGTCTACCACCAGGACCGTGAAGACAATCAAGGTAAAGCTGAACTGATTCTATCCAAACAGCGCAACGGCCCCACCGGCAAGGTCGAGTTGACGTTCTTAAAGGAATATACCCGTTTTGAAAGCGCCGCCGAGGGCGGTTACCCGCCTGGCTACCAAGCACCGCAGAACCATCAGGAGTATCTCTAAAACGGTCCTCGGCGCGCCCCTACCCCATGAAAAAAATTTACGGCAACACCCGTGGCCTTAAAGCAAGCCAGTTGCGCCTTTTGGAGAACGTTTACAGACGCAAAGTCTCTCCCGGCGCTATCGCCAGCCGCGAGCTGGTGCGCGAGCTGAGCCGCATCTCGACCGAAATTCGCCGCCAGGTGGGGGTGTTGATCAACCGTCAGGGCAAAATCGCTTACCTCGTGGTGGGAGATCAGCGACAAATAATGCTGCCCGACACCCACGCCTACCGCAGCGCCCCCGGCCGCTTGCGCGGGTTGCGCTGTCTTCACACGCACCTTAAAGGCGAACCGCTGACCGAGGATGACCTCACCGACCTGGCCCTGCTGCGCCTGGACCTGATGGCCGCCGTCACCATCGATGCCACCGGCGAACCCGACCAGGTGTATGCCGCCCACATCCTGCCTGGAGCCGACCCTAAACACCCCTTTCAAATCATGACGCCCCTGTCGCCCCACCAACTCGATATCGACTGTGATGCCATGATCACCGCCATCGAATCGGAGCTCGCCCGCCTGGGGGCGGTCCACCGCGTACGGCGGGGATCCGAGGAGGCCTTCCTGGTCAGCGCGACCGCCGGTCCGCAGCAAGAGGCCCTGGACTCATTGGCGGAGCTGAGCGAGCTGGCCGCCTCGTCGGGCATCCATGTGATTGACACCATCTTGCAACTGCGCCCCAAGCCGGATCCACGGTACCTGCTCGGTCGCGGCAAGCTCCGTGAGATCGCTACCCGCGGCGCTGCACACCGGCGCCACCATGATCGTCTTCGACCAGGAGCTCAACCCCTCCCAGATCCGCTCCATCACCGACAGGATCGACCTGAAAGTCATCGATCGCACCCAGCTGATCCTGGACATCTTCGCCCAGCGGGCCCAGAACGCGCGAGGGCAAGCTCCAGGTGGAACTGGCCCAGCTCAAATACCTCCTGCCGCGGCTGGTCACCAAAAACACGGCCATGTCGCCGCCTGACCGGCGGCATCGGCGGGCGCGGACCCGGGGAGACCAAGCTGGAAATCAACCGCCGGCGGGTGCGCGAACCGGATCACCCAGCCTGGAAAACGCACTGTCGAACGTGCGCAAACAGCCGCGCAGCCAGCAGAAGCGCCCGGCGCGAGCACAAACGAGACTGCCGGTCATCTCGATCATCGGCTACACCAACGCCGGCAAGTCGACCCTGCTCAACACCCTCACCAACAGCCAGGTGCTGGCCGAAAACCGCCTGTTCGCCACCCTGGACCCCTCCAGCCGGCGGCTGCGCTTCCCCCGAGACATGGAAGTCATCATCACCGACACGGTCGGCTTCATCCGGGACCTGCCCAAGGACCTGATGGCGGCCTTCCGGGCCACCCTGGAAGAGCTGGAGAGTGCGGATCTGCTGCTGCACGTGATCGACATCAGCAACCCCCACCACAGCGAGCAGATCGCCGCAGTCGAGGCCATTCTGGCCGACTTGTCGCTTACCAAGCTGCCCTGCCTGCGGGTGCTAAATAAGATCGACAAGGTCGATCCCCAGCAGTGCGCCAAGTTCGTATCACGCTTGAACGGCATCGGCGTTTCGGCCCTGGATCGGCAAACACTGCTGCCGCTGATCGAAAAGATCAGTGCCTACTTCTTTGCAAAATAGATCGAGTTATAGGGTTTTTGTCTTTGCGGGCAGGGATTCGAAACGATTGCGTTTGGGGTTCTTGCGGGCGCGACGGGGGTCGAATATGCGACCGTTCATGGCGATGTAGACGCCCACCGGCAGCAATTGCACGGCCGTCAAGGCGCAGGCCACATTGAAAATGGCGTCGGTGAGGCGAAAGCGGGCCGGCTGCATGGAGCCGGTCAGCACGATGGTCTTGCCGGGGATGTCCAGCAGGGTTTTGGCGGTCTCGATCATGGTGTCGGTACCGTGGGTGATCACCACGCGCTTGCCGTCAACCTCGGCCACGGTCTTGCGAATGCGCCGGCGGTCCCGGTCTGTTAGATGCAGACTGTCTTTTTTAAACAAGGGTACTACATCGGTTTCGATGCTCACATTGGCGGTTTTGAGCACCTCCACCACTTGGGGGTCACCGATCTGGTATTCGCTTTTGTCGTCAAAATAGAGCTTGTCGATGGTGCCCCCAGTAGTGATGATGGTGACCTTCACCGCTACTCGACCAGCACTGCTTTGTTGATGGTGATCGGCTCCACGGGTACGTCCTGGTGTCCGGCACGCGTACCGGTGGCACTCTGCTCGATGGCGTCCACTACCGCCATGCCTTCCACCACCTGGCCGAAGACGCAGTAGCCCCAGCCTTGGGCTGTTTTGGATTTATGGTTGAGAGAGTCATTGTCGGCGGTGTTGATAAAAAACTGTGCCGTGGCCGAGTGGGGATCCATGGTGCGGGCCATGGCGACGCTGCCGCGAACGTTTTTAAGACCGTTGTCGGCCTCGTTTTCGATAGGCGAGACGGTGCGTTTGGTCTTCATATCTTCAGTCATCCCGCCGCCTTGAACCATAAAGCCCTTGATGACCCGGTGAAACACGGTACCGTCGTAAAACCCCTCCTTGACGTAACTGAGAAAATTACGGGTCGTGCTTGGGGCATTTTCGGCATCGAGCTGCAAGACGATGTCGCCCTTGCTGGTCTCCAGCCGCACCATGGGCTGATGGGAGTCTGCGTTACCTTCCGATGGCGCAACCGCCATCATCGCCGTCAATAAAAATGTCATGATCAATAGGCCTTTTGGTTTCAATGATAGGGGAATGGGTTTCATTTTCACGATCCAGGTGATTCGGTTATGGTGGTTTGGGTCAGAACTACATGCACTTGGAAAACCCGCAGAAATGGCAGGTCATGCAGCCCTCTTCGAAACTGATGGTCTGGCCGCACTCCGGGCAGGTTTCGCCCAGCAGGCTGTTGCCGTTTGCCCGGCCATTGCTTGCTCTTGCCGTCTTTAAGGTAGCGCTTTTCCAGCACCCGGGTGATGGCATCCGGAATCGACAGCACCAGGCCGCCCTCCTGAAACACCGGATGTTCCCCGCCGATCCCCTTGAGCTGATTGACGATCTTTTCCACCGTGCACGCCGGAGCGGAGGGCCAGAGAGACCAGGCGGCCGATGGCCTCGGTCTTGGCCGTGGTCGACCGCCCGGACTTGCCGATGGTGGCAAACACCTCGAAAGGACGCCCCTGGTATTCGGTGACCGTGACATAGAGCTGCCCCAGGCCGGTCTTCATCTTGGTGGTAAACCCCTCCAGGGTTTCCGGCCGCTTTTGACCACGGACATGAACGCCTTCAGCGGCTCTTCTTTGTCGCCGCCGAAAGAGAGCACCTGGTTTTCCTTGCTGCCGTCGCGGTAGATGGTCACCCCCTTGCAGCCCAGTTCATAGGCCAGGTCGTAGACCTTGCGCACATCTTCCACCGTAGCGTCGCGGGGCAGGTTGACGGTCTTTGGAGACGGCATTGTCGGTGTGTTTCTGAAAAGCGGCCTGCATGCGGATGTGCCACTCGGGGGAAATGTCGTGGGCGCGTGACGAAGACCGCGTCGGACGTCTTCGGGTATTTCCGCCAGGTCCTGAATGCTGCCGGCCTGGCGATGGTGTCCATCAACTCGCTGGCTGTAAAACCCCCGCTCCCGGGCCACCTTCTCGAAATAGGGGTTGACCTCGGTCAGCTTGTCGTTGTCCATGACGTTGCGCACAAAGCTCAGGGCAAACAGCGGCTCGATGCCGCTGGAGCAGCCGGCGATGATGCTCAAGGTGCCCGTGGGGGCGATGGTGGTGGTGGTGGCGTTGCGGATCACCGTGCCGTTGTTGCCGGTCGTGAAAACGCTCTTGTCGAAATTCTTGAAGACCCCCCGCTTCTCGGCCAGGGCCTGGGAGGCCCCGTGGGAATCGCTCCTGGATGAAGCGCCATAACCTCCTCGGCAGTCTCCAGGGCCTCTTCGGAGTTGTAGGGAACCTCGAGCTGAAAGAGCATGTCGGCAAACCCCATGACGCCCAGGCCGATCTTGCGGTTGCCCTTGACCATGCGGTCGATCTCGGGCAGCGGGTATCTGGCCATATCGATGGTGTTGTCGAGGAAACGCACCGCATCGGTCACCGTTTCGGTGAGCGCCTCGATAATCGATCGCCGGCTTGCGACCGCTGCTGTCGACGAATTTGGCCAGGTTGATCGAGCCCAGGTTGCACGCCTCCATGGGCAGCAGGGGCTGTTCGCCGCAGGGATTGGTGCTTTCGATCTCGCCCATGGCCGGGGTGGGGTTGTCGCGTTGATGCGGTCGAGAAAAACGATCCCCGGATCACCGGTTTCCCAGGCCTGTTGACCAGCTTCCGATACACCTCGGCGGCATGAGCCGCCCGGCCACGGTGCCGTCCTGGGGGTCGATCAGCTCGTAGCTGGTCGTCCGTCGACCAGCGCCTGCATGAAGGCCTCGGTGACGGCCACCGAGATGTTGAAATTGTTGAGGTCGCTGTGGCTCTTTTTGCAGTCGATAAACGCCAGGATGTCGGGGTGGTCCACCCGCAGGATGGCCATGTTGGCGCCCCGCCGCGTGCCGCCCTGCTTGACCTGCTCGGTGGCGGTGTTGAAAATCTCGCATGAACGAAACCGGCCCGGAAGCCACGCCGCCGGTCGTGCCCACCGCGACTGTGCTTGGGTCGCAGCCGCGAAAATGAAAACCCGGTACCGCCGCCCGATTTGTGGATCAGGGCGGCGTTTTTGAGGGCGTCGAAAATGCCTTCCATGCTGTCCTCCACCGGCAGCACGAAGCAGGCGGCCAACTGTCCCAGCTCGCGCCCGGCGTTCATCAGAGTGGGCGAGTTGGGCAAAAACTTCATCTCGGTCATCATCTCATAGAATTTGTACTCCATGGCTTCGGCCTCGGCCTCGCCGCCATAGGCTTTTTCAGCCGCGGCAATGGTGTGCGCCACCCGGCGAAACATCTGCGCCGGTTTTTCAATGGGTTTGCCGTCGGCATCTTTCTTCAGATAGCGGCGTTCCAGCACGGTGATGGCATTGGGAGAAAGCACCAGATCCTCGGCCGTGAAGAAGGAGCTGTCGAGGCGCAGGGGTACTGTTTTGGACAACCCGAAGGCCATCAGCTTCTCTTCGATGATCTGTTCGATATCCGTCAGGGTAATGGTGTTGGACTCCATCTTGTCGAGCTGCTCGCGCATGGAGCGAATGATGTCCATGGCCTGTTCCTGGCCGATAGGATTGTCGCGCGTTAAAAACTCACTGAAACGGTTGTCATCCCAGAACAGGGTACCCAGATCAAAGTGGCCGTCATCGGTGACCAGGACTTTATTTTTCACCACCATCCTCTCCTTCTATCTCTATTCGCGATTGTCTCTGGGGTTGTCATGCCGTCGGGGTTAGGGTTGCCTGCTGGCGCTGTCCGCCCGCGGATCAGGGCCGCGGCCGGCTCTTATGGGCAAAAGCCCGTTGTCGGTTTGAGCTGCCACAGATGAACACACACCATCATGTCAGCGGGTCACAACACTGCCGAGGTACAGGTTCGATGCCTGGCGCTACGGATAGCCGGGGCGGTGTTGCGCCAGAGTAACAGAACGGGAAGTCCGGCTGCTGCATCGCGGGTGATCTCATCCGCTTGATGGTGTGCCCGGTCGGCAAGAAATGTCGCCGGGCGAAAGGTGGTAGCGTCAAGTTCCGTTGAATCGGTACGGCATCGACGCAAACGTTCGAGCGGTGAAAAAAGTATTACACATACAAGATATTGTATGTCAAGCTAAAAGCGTACCCAATATGTCAAAAAAATGCGCGTGTCGCTAATTTTTACGGCACACGGTTTTGGCGGGGGTGGCGATGTGGTGCAGATCCAATATCTTATCACGCCGGGATGGCGACAGGCGCCGCCTTTTTGAATCGGCTACGGTTCCACGGCATATTGGTCGAGGGGCACCGTTCGACCGATCATGCCACTTTTTTGAAGAAATCCGGCAAACCGTTCATAACGGTGATGGTCCAAAGCGCCGGGCCGCAGGGCAAAACGCGGCAAGGTGTCTGCCCAGGCCCGTCGGTTCAGTTCATCGTCGAGCGAATTTTGGTGAGCAACAAAGAGCTGCCAACTCTCCTGGGGATGATTGACCAGGTACTGCACCCCCGCCGCCAGGGCATCGACGAAGCGACGTACGAACGGGTCATTGACACGATCGCGGTGGCAGATCAAGATCAGTTCGTCGTATGCCGGAATCCCGTGCTCCTCGATAAAAAAAGCCCGGCCCGGGCGCCCCTCGATCGCCATCTGGTTGAGCTCGAAATTGCGAAAGGCGCCGATGACCGCGTCGGTTTTACCGGCCATTAGCGACGGTGAAAGCGAGAAGTTGACATTGACCAGACGCACGTCATCCAGGCCCAGTCCGACCCCTGAAAGCAATGTTTTCAAGAGTACCGTCTCGAAGCCGCCCACCGAGTATCCGATGGTTTTGCCTTTCAAGTCGGCCAGGCGCTGGACCTTGCCGTCGGCCAGCACCACCAGGCTGTTGAGGGGCGTGGCCACCAGGGTGGCGATACGCATCAGGGGCAACCCCTGGTCGATGTGCAGGTGGTGCTGGGGCTGGTAGGAAACGGCCAGGTCGGCCTGGCCAGCGGCCACCAACTTGGGTGGATCGTTGGGGTTGGCCGGCGCCGTCAAATGGACCTCAAGCCCTTGCTCGTGAAAATAGCCCTTTTGCTGTGCCACTACCAAAGGCGCATGGTCGGGGTTCAAGAACCAGTCCAGTAGAACCGTCAAACGCTGCGGTCTTTCGGCGGCAGCGTGGGCGCTGGTAAAAAGTAACAGCGTTATGACCCAGGCGATGGTCAGCCCCTGCTTGATCTTCATGGTGCGCTTCCTTCTCTCCACATTATCCCCCTGACTCCCAGTAAACCAGATGGTTCATGAGCCGGTCGACACTGAAGTAAAGCACCAATGCCGCTATTGCCAATAGGGCCAGAGCCGCGAACATCACATCGGTCTGCATGCGGGCGTTGCTGTAAAGCATGTAAAAACCAAGCCCGCGGCTGGCGCCGATCCATTCCCCCACCACCGCGCCAATGGGCGCCACCGAGGCCGCCACGCGCAGGCCCGATGCCAGGGCCGGCAGCGCGGCTGGAACCCGAATCTGCCACAAGATGCCGCGCTTGGGGGCGTTCATCACCCGCGCCAGTTCCAGCCATTCAGGATCGGTGCGCCGCAGCCCGTCGTAAAAAGCCGCCATGACGGGAAAAAAGATGATCAGCACGGCCATGGCGACTTTGGAACTGATCCCGTAACCCAGCCATAGCACCAGAATCGGCGCCAGGGCGAAGACCGGGATGGCCTGGCTGATCACCATCACCGGCAGCAGCCAGCGCTTAACCGGCCTGAAAGCAACCATGGCAATGGCGCTGGTTGCGCCCAGGGCGGTGCCGATCAGCAACCCGGCCACCATCTCGAAAGCCGTCACCCAAAAGTGCCCCCACAATGTGCCGGCCTGGCGCCAGAGGGCGGCCATTACCTGCCGGGGGCTCGGCAGGATATAGTGCGGCACGCCGCTCAACCCCACCACGGCCGCCCACACCAGCAAAAGACCGGCCAACACAATCCCCACCGAGATCAGGTGGCGGCGCATGTGACCGGTCCTTCCAGACGGCACAGCAACTCGGCGTGCATACCCGCCAAAGCGGGGTCCGCCGGACTGCGTGGCGCACGGCCCGGCGGCTCCAGGGCCGGGCCGATGGTGGCAGGCCGGCCGTGCATAACGTGGATGCGGTGGCCCAGCCGTAGCGCTTCCAGCGGGTCGTGGGTCACCAGCAAAACCGTCACCCCCCGCAATAACTCGACGGCCAGTGATTGCAATTTGAGCCGGGTGAGAGCATCCAGGGCCGAGAAGGGCTCGTCCATCAAAATCACCGGGCGCGCTTCCATGAGCGTCCGCGCCAGGGCCACCCGCTGACGCATGCCCCCCGACAGCGTGGCCGGCAGGGCCTGCCGGGCGGCCGACAAGCCCACGGCATCGAGCAGCCGTTCGGCCTTGTGGCGCAAGCGATCATCTACCCGGCCTCGCAGCCGGGCCCCCAGCAGGGTATTTTGCCATACCGTCAACCAGGGCAGCAACAGATCCTGCTGGGCCATCCAGGCGCAAACGCCTGATTGGGTGTCGGGCATTGGGTCGAAGCCAACGGCGCCCGTGCTCTGTGGCCCCCGCCATCCGGAAATCAACTTGAGCAGGGTCGACTTACCCGTGCCGCTGGGCCCCAGCAGGCAGGTCCAGCGGCCTGCGGCCACATCAAAATCGAGATCCTTGAAGAGCCAATCCCCATTGAAGGCGTGCGAGAGGCGACGTACCCTCAGGGTCGGGGCCGTCCGCGGTCGATCGGTCTGGCAATGGCGCGACATTACATCAGGCTCATTGCCAGAAAGCGTAAAAGTGGTGAACAGGGCCGTGCCCCTGGCCGATGCGGTAGGTGCTGCCAGCCTGCAATGCGTGTTGGATGTACGTTTTTGCCGATCGGGCGGCCGCTTCCAGATCAAGTCCTTGGGCCAGTCCGGCGGCGATGGCCGACGAGAGCGTGCAGCCGGTGCCATGGTTGTTGCGGGTATCGATGCGCTCGCCTTCGAGCGTCACAAACCGTTTGGCATCGGCCAGGTAGAGGATATCGGTGCTAGCGGCCCCATGGAGGTGCCCGGCTTTAACCAGCACGGCCCGGCAGCCGAATTGGGCCAGATCGCGGGCGGCCTCGTACAGTTCATCCTGGCCGCTGATCGTGCGCCCCAGCAGCACTTGCGCCTCGGGCAGGTTGGGCGTAATCACCGTGGCCAGGGGCAGAAGCTGCGTTTTAATGGTATCGATGGCGTCCGCTTCAAGCAGTCTGTCGCCGCTTTGGGCCACCATCACCGGATCGACCACAACCGGTGCGATGGCGAATTCAGCGAGCGCCGCGGCCACCGTCTCAATCAGGGCCACGCTGAAAAGCATGCCGACCTTGACGGCATCGGCACCGATGTCACCGAGCACCGCCCTGAGCTGCTGCCGTACGAACTCGACCGGCACCGGGTGAATGCCACTGACTCCCATGGTGTTTTGCGCCGTCAGAGCGGTGATGACGCTCAAGCCGTAACAGCCGTTGGCGGCGAATGTCTTCAAATCCGCCTGAATACCGGCGCCGCCGCCGCTATCAGAGCCGGCGATGGTCAGCGCACGGTGATAGGTCCGCTGGGGCTTGGATGCCGGTTTAGTGCTCATGGGTCTAATGCTCCTTGAAGTGGTCCCAGCTGGTCGCGGAAATCTCAAGGTCGTCGCCTAAAGCCGATAGAACGCGAACGCCCTCCCCCGCCACCATTTCACCGATGGCATACAAAGGGGACTTTATAACCGCTGCAAATGAGGCTGACAGGCGCTTCAGGGCATCGGGCTTGACCGTGACCAGCAACACGTAATCCTCGCCGCCACCAAGGGCCAGGTCGATGGCCGGCGTACCGTCCTTACGGCAAAAGTGCGCCAGGGCCGGTGATATCGGCACCTGATCAGCGTGAACAATCGCCCCCACACCGCTTTGGCGGGCCACATGCTCCAGGTCGGAGAGCAAGCCGTCGCTCAGGTCGATGGCCGCTGTCACCGCGCCGGAAGCGGCCAGCAAGCGCCCCTGGGCCAGATGGGGTTCGGGACGTACATGCTGTCGGTAGAGCCGGCGCAAATGCTCATCGTCGGGCGATCTGCCCGCCAGAATCATCTGCAGCCCGGCCCGGCTCTCGCCCAGCGGGCCGGTCACGCAAATGACGTCGCCCACGCCCGCGCCGTCCCTGAAGAGCACCTGCTGCGGATCGGCCCGGCCGGTGACGGCCACGTTAATCACCAGATCCCGGCGGGAGGTGGTGGTATCGCCGCCCAGGATGTTGACCTGGTGCCGCCCGGCCAATATGCGCATGCCGTTGTAGATCTCCTCCAGAAAGGCAACCGAACAGTCGGGCGGCACGGCGATGCTCACGAAAGCCTCGCGCGGCTCAGCGCCCATGGCGGCGATATCGCTCAAATTGACGGCCAGCGCCTTGTGCCCCAAATCCTCGCCCGATATAGCCTGGCGCAGAAAATGGACCCGCTCGATCAGCAGGTCTGTAGTCAGCAGCGTGACCTGGTCGCCATCGGTTTGAAACACAGCCGCATCGTCGCCGATGGCGCGCACGACCCCATCGGGGCGCACCAGGCAGCCGCGCTGCAGACGTTCGATCAGGCCGAACTCACCCAGTTCTTTCAAGTTCATCGCCGGCGCTCCAAAGCCAGGTCGATTCGGCGGCGCAGCTGGCTGGCGGCGCCCTGACAATCGGGCGCCGAAACGATGGCCGACACCACCGCCACACCGTCCGCACCGTGGGCGATAACCTCGGCCGCGTTATGTGCCTTGATGCTGCCGATACCCACCAGGGGCAGTCGTACCCGACGCCGGATATCCGCCAGGCCGCCAAGTCCCAGGGGCGGGGCGGTGTCGACCTTGGTGGGGGTGACATAAATGGGGCTGACTCCCAAATAGTCAGCGCCATCCTGTTGGGCCACTAAGGCATCGGCCACGCTTTCAGCGGAAATGCCGATCACCATGGCATCACCCGCGATATGGCGCGCCATCTTGAGCGGCATATCGCTCTGACCCAGATGCACACCGTCGGCCTCCACCGCCAGGGCCACATCCGGACGGTCGTTGATGATCAGACCCACCTCGGCCGGGACAAGCACCTTTTTTACGGCCCTGGCCAGTTCAATAAATTCGCGCGTGTCACAGCTTTTCTCCCGAACCTGCACGCAGGTGACCCCGCCCTGCACGGCCGCCGCCACCACCTCGGTCAAAGCCCGCCCCAGGGAGAGCCCGCGGTCGGTCACCAGATAGAGTCGGTAGTCGAGAGGTCGTCCCATCTTAAGCCTGGGCCGCCTCGATGCGCGCCAGGCCAACCAGATCATCGGGGCTCACCGTGTAGAGGGCGTCGATCAGGGCTATGCTGAAGCTGCCCGGCGCCGAGGCCGCTTCACGGGCCTTTTCTCCAGCCACGCCGAAAAAGGCCAACGCCGCCGTGACGGCCTTGAGCGCATCGGCCTCAACCGCCAGGAAGGCGCCGATGGCAGCCGTGGCTGCGCAACCGGTACCGGTCACCCGTCCCAGCATGGCGTCGCCGTTGGCGACTTTATAAGCCTGTTGGCCGTCGGTGATGTAATCGACCGCGCCAGTAACGGCCACCACACAGCCCTGCTCACGTGCGATCTGGCGCGCGGCCTGGGCGGCGTCCTCAACTCGATGGACCGCATCCACGCCTTTGGTTGTGGTACCGGCCTGGTGGAGCGCCATGATTTCCGAGGCGTTGCCGCGAATCACCGTTAGCTTGACCGCATCGATGATCCGGGTGGCGCTTTGCGTGCGCAGCGTTGTGGCGCCGGCGCCCACCGGGTCCAGCACCACCGGCACACCGATGTAGCCCGCCTTTCGGCCGGCCATCAGCATCGCCTCGATCCAGGCGCCGCTCAAGGTGCCGATGTTGAGCACCAGGGCCCCGGCAAAACCCACCATCTGCTCCACCTCCTCCGCGGCGTGCGCCATCACCGGCGAAGCCCCCATGGCCAGGAGCGTGTTGGCGGTAAAATTCATCACCACGTAGTTGGTGATATTGTGAATGAGGGGGTTTTTGCTGCGCAAGGCATCCAGCGCCTGCGCGGCGAATTGGGCATTTTCCATGGCGCCTCCTAAGATTGCCGCCGGGCGGCGCGCCCAGCGGGTCATCAGTCGATACGGGTGTCTCGGGGGCCCCAATATGCCGGTCAACAGGTGGAAACGGCTCGCTGGTTGGAAGGTCGGTCAGGTCGCTTCCCTACGCTGGCATTACCCAGATCAGGTGATACGGGTCTGATCTCAGGCCTCATCGAGGCCACCCCGAGTGTGATGGTCTTTCCCATGGAGATATCGGCATTCGCAGTGTGTGTCAAGCGCGATAAGGCTAATCGGCGTTATCGGACCGCAGGCGATTGCCGATCAGCGCGAAAAACCCGCCCCCACCCCCCTGAAACAGCCACCCCAGGTGCACCTGGCAGCGCCCACATACGACCACCTGCCAGCTATAGCCAGCAAACCAGCTGAACTCAGCGGAAAAAGATCCCACCGGCAACGCGCCCGGCGCCGATGCAAAACAACGTACATCGAAGACGTAGCCGTGGGGGTTGGCAAAGGTGTGGCGATGCCGGCCGTTGGGTGATGTTCGGGCGCTGGGAGCGGTAATGATCAACCCGCAAAAACGGCAGCGCAGCCAGCGGCCGTGGCCGCCCTCCGTGGTCTCGTCATCGGCCGCCGTCGAGCGGTCCGGCACCGACCAGGATCGTGATCGATCGGGCGGATCGGCGGGACCCTTCAGGCTTCTGATTTCCAGGCAGTCCAACATCTACATAAATTTCAAATAGTTAAAGGATGGCGGTTGACAACCGCACGGTTCCCCTCTATAAAAGCGGGCTGAGTTTAACCTGAATTGAGCGATTTTTCGCGAAGCTATGTGCTAAAATATTGAGATGCTAAGGTTTTCAAAAAGCGCAGGCATACCCATCGGATATGTCGAGCATTTTTTAAAAGCTTTAGCGCTCAACAGATGGGTGCAGGGCGAGCAAAAAATCGCTCAGTTCAGGTTTAAGTTAGCACCTCATGGATGGTCAAACAACGCCCATTTAATGCTTAAAGCGCCGCTTCGGAAAGGTGGCATTTTGACAAAATCCGAAAAACGCATCATGGGCCTTACCATAGGCTCTCATGGCCTGGTCCATTTTTTTGAAGGCGTGCTGCCGCCTTTAATCCCCCTGGTGATGGCCGAATTTGGCACCGATTATTTTCACGTCGGTCTGGTGGTGACGGTCTTCTCCTATGCCTTTGGCTTCGGTTCGCTACCGGCCGGCATTTTGGCGGACCGTTTTGGCCCCCGGCGCCTGGTGACCCTCTACCTTTTCGTAGCCGGCCTGTTCGCCATCCTGGTGTGGCCCACGCGCCAGCTATGGCTCTACGCGGTGATGATGGGCGGGGTGGGGCTGGGCTGTTCAACCTATCACCCCGCGTCCAACACGCTCTTGTCGCTCTCCATGACCCAACGCGGCAACGCTTTCGGCCTTCACGGCATTGCCGGCAGCCTGGGCGTGGCCGGCGCCCCCCTGCTGGCCGCGCTGATCGGCACGGCCCTGGGGTGGCGCGCGCCGCATGTGCTCTTCGGGGTGATGGGCATTGCGCTCGGGTTTTATTCCATGACTATCCCCGAGGTGGCGGTCGCCCGGGTCGCGCCCCATTCGTCTGAACAACCGTCCCGCAGCGACACCAAAGCCATCAACCTCCCCTCCCTGACGCTCTTTTTCCTGTCGGCCACGGCTTTGGGGTTGACCTACAAGGGCATCATGACCTTTCTGCCCACCTATCTGGGTAAAAATGTATCGGTATCGTTTGCCAAAAACGATCCGGTCGCCCTGGGCGGCATCGTGGCCACCGTGGCCTTGATCTCCGGCGCTTTGGGTCAATATATGGCCGGACGTATGGTGGATCGTTTCGCGGCCGAAAAACTCTACTTCGGCGCGGTAATCATCGGCATGTTATGTGTCTTTATGATGGCCGTCAGCACCAATTTGTGGTTGATTTTTTTTGCGGTCATCTATGCCTTCTTTTACTTTTCCACCCAACCGGTTCAAAATTTCATCATCAGCAACTACTTGCCCAAACATCGCCACGGGATGGGGTATGGCATCCACTTTTTCCTGACCTTCGGCGTGGGATCGACGGCCGCCGCCGTGTCGGGCTATCTGGCCGACCGCTTCGGCCTGCAGTCGGTATTCTGGGCCATGGGCGGCTGCTTTTTGCTTTCGGCCATAATGATATCACTGCTATTAATCCGCAACGGTAAGGCCACGTTTACGGAGCCGCTGGTCAGGGATCAGACCTGACCGTGCTGCCAGACCGATGCCGGGCCTTGCAGGGCAACGCAGCATTTTGACAATCGTCTCTTTGGCTTTACCGTTAAAAGAACTATTCAAAAAAACCCACACTAAAAGGAGACCCAAATGCTCAGCACTGAAAAAATAAGCAACGCTTTTAGCGCCATCGTGGAAGAAGCTGAAAAAGTTAAGGGCGAGAGCGGCCTTTCGGAAAACGCCCGGGCCGCGATCGACACCATCGTATCGATCGCCAAACACCAGAGCGATATCCGGCAGGCCAAGCCGGGCAGCTGCAAAGCCCACGGGAAATAGCCCATGAGCACCCCAAAATCGGGGGCGAACCCGCGGCGTCTTTTTCCAACGGCCAAGGAGGATGCCCACGCTGCAAAGAAAGTGGCTGATTCGGCCCAGTGCCGCTCGTCGGCCTACCGGTTGGCCTTTCAGGATCCTGACTTCCTGCTGCGCGACGAGCTGCGGCCGATACGCTTGCAGCTCGAGCTGCTCAAGCCCGAATTGGTGCAGGTGGAAAAAAAAATCGAGTCCACGGTGGTCATTTTCGGCAGCGCCCGCATCGAGAAGCCAGAGGTCGCCCAACAGGCCCTAAGCGCGATAGAGGCCCGTGCAAACAAGCTGCCTGACGACCCGGATCTGGAGGTGGCCCTTCGCAAGGCCCGCCACGACGCGCGGATGAGTCGCTTTTACGGCGAGGCGCGTAAACTGGGCCAGCTCATTTCAAGCCATACCGATGAGCACAAACTGGTGGTGATCACCGGTGGTGGACCCGGGATTATGGAGGCCGCCAATCGGGGTGCCGACGATGTGGGCGCCCTGAGCATTGGCATGAACATCGTGCTGCCCTTCGAGCAGGATCCCAACCCCTACACCACCCCGGAACTCTGTTTTCAGTTCCATTACTTTGCAATTCGCAAGATGCACCTGATCATGCGGGCCAAGTGCATGGTGGCCTTTCCCGGCGGCTTCGGCACTATGGATGAACTGTTTGAAACACTGACGCTGATCCAGACCAAAAAAATAAAGCCCATGCCGGTGCTGCTCTTCGGCCAAGCTTTCTGGAACCGGGTCATCAACTTCGAAGCCCTGGTAGAAGAAGGCACCATCAGTAAAAGCGACCTGTCGATATTCCGGTTTGTCGAGAGCGCCCGCGAAGCCTGGGATATTATCAAATATCTGAATTGAAGCCATATAAACGACAACAAGCGAGGTGCCCCATGCGCATTGCGGCAATGACCGTTGTGTTGGTAGCGCTCCTAACCACGCCTTCCATGGCGCAGGAGTATACCCTGGAACTCAATGCCGGCGAGGATCTGGTGCAGGGCCGCTTTGACTACCGGCGCATGATGGCAAAAGCCGACCTCGTGCTGGGATTGGGAGGCTTTTACCACCGGGATGCGCCCGCCAAGTTCAGTGCATATGAAGCCCTTGTCGGCGTGGGCAGTGGCAGTATGTGGCCGGCGATGCTCTTCGATGTGGGCATCAAGGCGCTTATTGGCAATGTCGAAGACGAATACAGCGGCGGCGACCTGGCCGGGGCCGCTTTTTACGTGGCCGGCCGGCTATTTTTGGATGAGTGGGTGCCTTACATCCCGCCCACGCTTTTTTTCGATGCCTCTTACATCCCCGCCGCGTTGGCCATGCAGGACACCAACGAGTTCATGCAGCTGCGCGGCGGAGTTGCCCTGCGGCTGATGGAAGCCGCGGCCATCCAGGCGGGATGTCAGTATGATTGGGCCGACTTCGCCGTCGATGATCTTGATCGCAACGTCGATGACGTGGCGCTCTTTTTCGGTTTGCGTTTGTCGTTTTAAGTAGCGAGGTTCCTGTTAACCCACACAGGTTAAACCATCACTGCGTGGCACTCCGGAAGCGGCAACTATTCAAATATCTTCTTCTGGCGCGGCCCCACCAGCGATAGATTGTCGTTGAACGTCTCCACCTGCTCCCGTAACAGTGCCACCTGGCCCAGGTGCTCCTGTTTCCAGCGGTAGATTTCCCGGTGCAAATCGCTTTCGTAAAATTGCAAGGCTTCCTCGAGTTGAGGACGCAAGGGATGCCACACCAGGCGCGCCTCATCCAGGTTCATCCCGAACCGGCCGAAGCGCCAGCGGCAATAACGCTGCCACCACGGCGAGGGGCTGAGCTGGTTGGTTCGGGAGCCTTCAAAGTAAAACAGACACCACGCGACCAACTGGGGCGAAAGATGCAGATCGCGCGCCACTTCCCTCAGCACCAAACGACCCTCACGGGTATGTTGATCCAGGGCGATCCAATAGGGAAATTCGCCGCTGACGGGCGCCGTCATCGGGGCGGGGGGTATGTCGGACGTTGCGGCCAGATAGGCGGCGGCAATAGCGCGGGCCTGCTGTTCCGGGCGGCCGAGCTTGGCAAACCGGCGAACCATTTTCACCAGGTTTTGCCGCTCCTCCGGCATCGGCTGGTCCACCACCCAGGCCCAGAAATCGTCACCGCGTGCGATGGCGTTGGCCACAATCTTGACGTCACGATCCTGTCGATCCGCCGCCAAAACGTTGCGCTCTCCACCGCTCAGCTCAATGGCCAGCGCCGCCAGTCCTGTGGCGTCTTTATCTTTTTCACGACCGGCCACACGCACCAGGGCGGCCACTTTGCTGTGATAGTGCCGGTTTAAGATGAGGTGCCGGGCCGCCGGCCAGCACTCTTCGAAGGTAATCCCCACCGCCTGCTCTCTCAACCACTCCCGCGCAAGCGCGCCCTGCTCGTTCACCCAGGCACACGTGGTGACAACCAAACGAACATATCCCCGCCGTACCGCTTTGTACAACAGTGAGCGATAGCGCCAATCAAGGGGCTGCTGGGGGTTGGTCATTGTAGTGGGTCCCAATGGTTCCTGGTGCGACTGAAGCAGCGTTGGAAACCGTAAGGCCTATCTTCCTTGATTAAACCAGCCGATTATGCAATTTTTCAGGTAATGTTTCATGTTGATGAGCCTGTTTCAAAATGTTTCGGTTTGTCCAGGGTCAAGGCTGGTACCAATTTTAACCGCAGGAATACCCTCCCAGTTTCGAGGATTAAAATTGGCGCCTGGCGCGGAGATCGAGCAAAATGGGACGGTTAAATCGGCTCTGATGTGACCATTGACAACATACCCATTTCCATGACCCCTCACAGAAACGAGGCCCGATGTTCTCCTGGCAAGATATTATAGCGGTTGCGATCCAGATTGAGCAAAACGGTGAACAGCTGTACCGCGCTGCCGCCGCCGAAATCAAAGACCCCGAACTCTCCTCGGCCTTGACCGCCCTGGCCGACGATGAGGCCCACCATCAAGAAAAATTCAAACAGATCGCCGCCGATCAGCCGCAAGGCACTCCCGGCTCCGCCTTGGAAAAGATGGCTCGTGCACTGCTGCGCGAAATGGTGGCCGAGCACAGTTTCTCGCTGCAATCCACCGACCTGC
Organism: uncultured delta proteobacterium; assembly: GCA_963783425.1. Lineage (GTDB taxonomy): Bacteria > Desulfobacterota > Desulfobacteria > Desulfobacterales > QNYZ01 > CAWANO01. The sequence goes on along the minus strand of CAWANO010000001.1, from coordinate 303,996 downwards.
TCACGGCCCAAACAGTGCGCGAAATCGTGTCCGCCAGCATCGTTTTCGAACAGGACACCCTGCTCTTTTACGAGATGATCGAGCAGATGGTCAGCGACGACCAGGCCCGCCATATTCTACAACAGATTGCCGCTGAAGAAAAATACCACATCGAGGCGTTGCAGCAATGGGCGGCCAAATTGACAGCGAGCGCCGATCTGATTGGCGCCGATCAGAAGTGAGCCGGACAACTACATTGATGGCGACACGGTTTGCGGCGATGTGAACAATAGCCCGGTCACTGCCAACCCCGACCAGGCCGACGCGGACGACGACGGCATCGGAGATGCCTGCGATCAACAAGTAGACCAGGATGGTGATGGTGTTCTTGACGCGCGCGATTGGTGCCCCGACACCACCTACGGCGATGTGGTCAACCGCTGGGGTTCTTCAATCGGCCAGATCTGCACCTGCGAGCACCCGATGTGGGGCGCCAAATGGAAAAACCACGGTGCTTATGTCCACCACGTTGCCCACACCTCCCGAAGATTCATTCGCAGAGATTTGATCACCCGTTTCGAAAGGAGATCCATTCTGACAGAGGCCGTGCGGTCCGATTGCGGCAAACGTCATTGATTAAAGGACGTAGTGGCGTCGTGTGGGCATCACTCATCGCAGCTTGCCAAGATTTGTAAGAGGCGCCCTTGGGAGTGTCGAAGGCACAGCGGGTGGGTATCGCGCGGCAGGGCACGATCGGATAAACGGCGTGTAAAGTGAGCTTGCCCGTTTGTGCCTGCATCACCGCCTCTTATTGCAAAAAAATGGCCCGAATCGTTCGGGCCATTTGAGTTTTGAGGGGCGTTTTAGGCAGCCGGGGGAACCCCCGAGGCATCTAACAGGAGTGTCTTAAACGCGGGTTGTTGACTTCGTACAAGGCATCGCCCACCTCCAGGTAACAGGGGTTCGGGTACTGGCCGCCGCTCTTGCTGAAACGATAGGTGGCCCGGTTGCCATTGGTGCGACCAACGTAATCGCCCTTCTCGATGACATTTCCCTCCCGGTCCTGAATGTAAATGTCGGGAGCGCCGTACTCAGTCGGCAGCAGGATTACCAGTTTGCGGTTTTTTTCGGAGATTGGCTTCCAAACAATGCAGGTGTCGTCGATGGAGGCGATGGGGTCATTGTCATCATCGATGTCATCGTCGGGGGGAGGCGTATCGTCTTCATCATCGCCGTCTTCACTATCGCCATCTCCGTCGTCAGGGTCGTCGTCACCATCGTCGGGGTGTAATCTGGGGGCGTCGTCACCATCGTCGGGGTTATCTTCACCGTCGCCGGGATCATCCTCTCCATCGCCTGGGTTGTCTTCATTGCGGTCTTCGTCGGGTTCCTCTTGAGGGGGTGGTGATTTTTCGGACTGGCTGCCCGACAAATCACCCTCGGAACAGGCCGTTATCATCCAAAACCCGATCAGCAGCAAAGGAAAGACTACGATAGCGGTTGAAAAATGATGCCTGAACATGTGGCGCATATGACAAACCTTCGGTGAACTATGCCCTTTGATTTTCATCGCACGGTCCTCACGAGGTTTAAATTGGAAATCTACTCCTATAAAAAATGGCCCGAACGATTCGGGCCATTTTTTCCGATCAATTGATGCAAAATATCATCGTCGCGCCTTTTTAGGCAGCGCCTAACACGAGTGTCTCAGGCGCGGGTTGTTGACTTTGAAAAGCTCGCCACCCACTTCCAGATAACAGGGGTTCGGGTATTGGCCGCCGCTCTTGCTGAAACGATAGGTGGGTCGGTTACCATTGGTGCGGCCGGTATAGCGGCCCTTGTCAAGAATATTGCCGTCCTTGTCCTGGATGAAAAGTTCGGGGGTACCATAATTGGCCGGCAGCAGGACCACCAGTCTGCGGTCGCCTTCGGAGATCGGTTTCCAGAGAATGCAGGTGTTATCGATGGATGCGACCTGATCACTACGGTCATTAATGCCATCATCGGCGGCATCGTCATCAGTGCCATCATCGGCGGCATCGTCATCAGTGCCATCATCGGCGTCGTCGTCAATGCCCTCATCGGCGTCGTCGTCAGTACCATCATCGGACGGCGGCGCAGGCTCTTCTTGTTGGGACGAATTATCAATACTGGCCACATCATCGTCGTCGGAACAGGCCACCATCAAGAAGAGAAATAGAGAAAAAATAAGGCCGATTGACATCAACTGCGTAAACTTTCTGAGCATCAGGTCTCCTTTGTTAAGGTAAAAAGTGACGCCACAAGGTTCACTTGTGGGCAAATGGTAAGTGATTCTCTTGACAGCAATAAAAACAACATATTGTGCAATCCCACCTATCAACCACAACATTTTGGCCCTTTGATTAGCGGAACCATATACCCGATCAAAAAGCTATTGTCAACCATTGGGTGTTAAAGCGCCCATAATCGCTCGATTTCAAGGCGGCTTTCGATAAGATCCAGGCGCCGCGGGCTGAAGATCTCCAGGGTGACGGTCTCATCGAAACCCGTGCGCTTAATGACGCTGATGATGGCTTCGAAATCGATGTTGCCTTCACCCACGGCCAGGTGGTCATCGCGCAGGCCGTGGTTGTCGCTGATGTGGAGGTGGCCCAGACGCGCGGCGTGGTGGGTGAGAAACGCCAAGGCGCGATTGTCGCCCTCGCAGGCGATATTGGCGTGACCCGTGTCTAGGGTGAGTTTGAGGTGGGGAAAGGCTTGAAAAACATCGTTGAATTGCCCGGCCGACACAAACGCCCCATAGCGGGAAAACATGTTCTCCAGGCAGGGCGTTAATCCAGCCCGTTGGCAGGTTTGGACGACTTCGCACAATGCGTCCCGCGCGTGGACGCTGACCAACTCCGGCCGCATGGCGGCCAGTCCGCTGACGATGCTGGGATGGACGACCACTTTGAGGGGCTTGAGCCGGGCCGCCGTTTCGATGGAGCGGCGCACCTCCTCGCGTGAGGCGTTGCGGATACTCTCGGTCAGGTCAGCCGTATAAACAAAGGTGGGCAGGTGGCATACCAGTTGAAGCCCCTGGTCGTTCAGGGCGCGGCGGATCGCACCCATGTTTTCTGCGATTAGGCTGTGGTGTGCCTGGGGCGCATCCATGGCCAGCTCGAGATAGTCGAACCCCATTTCGGCCACACGCCCGATTTCGGCCAGCAGCGGTTCCAGAGGGTTGTTCATGGCGCCGAAAAGCAATAGATCTCCTTTTACCCGGCGCTCCCGGAGCAGCGCACAGGCCGCCGTCGGTTAACCAAAAGCGATCAGGTGCCAGAAGTCAGCAGAGGATCTACCGATGCCCACTGAAATGTTGCCCACTGGCCGTCGCTTCACCGTTTCACCAAATCCCGCGCGGTATCCTTCAGGCGTTTGAACAGCGGCTTTTTGATGCTGACCTTGATGAACAGGTCGCCGTCAGGGGCGCCGCCTTTGCCCGGTTCGCCCATGCCGGCCAGGCGGATTTTTTGGCCGTCACGAATGCCGGGCGGAATTTTAATCACCAGTTTCTTGTCGCGTTTGCGCTGTAGATAAGCGTAGGGACCGCCCTCACGGGCTTGCTCCGGGCTGAGGCGAATGATGTCCGTGCTATCTTTTCCAGTCTGGGGCAGGGCCTGCCCGGTCATTTTTTCAAACAGGTAGCCCGTCATTTTGCCTAAACCGCTCTGCAGCAGTTTGGATTGGGGCGCATCGGAGCCTTGCCGGCCGCCGAAACGACCCGTAAAAACAAACCCGCCACCGTGCATGCCTGGACGGTGAAATTCGAACCGTTTGAACTCTTCGCCATAGAAATCCTTGAAAATTTCATCAAACCCGCGCAATCCGAAGGCGCGCGCCATCTCCTCGAAAATCTGTCCCACGTCGGTATTGGTGAATATATCCTCTTCAGAGTAATTCTGCCGGAATCGATCGTAGGCCGAGGAGCCGAATTGGTTTTTCAATTGATCGTACTCGCGCCGCTTTTTATCGTTGGAAAGTACGGCGTAGGCCTCATTGAGGCGCTTCATCATGTCGGCACTCTCCTCGCTGCCGCCGGCGCGGTCGGGGTGATACTCAAAGGCCAGCTTGCGGTATGCGGCCTTGATCTGTTCGCGGGTGGCCTCCTTGGAGAGGCCTAATATCTGGTAATAATCCATTTCGGTCATGGAACGGCTGCTTTCGGTTTTGAGTTGTTTCGATGGTGATCAACTGTAGCGGTTTTTCATCGTCCTGACAATTGTTGCCGGCGGCACCCGCCGCATTTCAGGTCTGTTGGGCTAAAACAACCGTTCGGTTGACAATGCGGGCGTTTGTCATCACTTTCTATAGGTTTACAGACACCGCGCTTGGCGTTAATTTCATGAGATAATGTGGAAAGGATTTCTGATATGGCCAACGATCAACTGATTATCATCGGCAAGGGGCCGGCCGGGCTTTCGGCCGGGATATACGCCGGGCGCGCCGGTATCGCCACAACGGTGATAGGCTGCGCTCCCAAAGTGGCCGGCGATTACCACATCGACAATTATTTCGGCTTTCCCGAAACCATCAGCGGCGGCGAATTGGTCGAACGGGGTGCCAAACAGGCGCAACGCTTCGGTGTCACCATTCGCGAAGAACGTGTGCTGGGCGTGCATCAGACCGCCGAGGGTTTCGAGGTGCAATCCGAACAAGGCCACTACCCCGCCTGCGCCATTGTTCTGGCCACGGGCGTTTCACGCATCCGGCCCGGCATCAAGAACCTGGATCAATTCGAAGGCAACGGCGTCTCCTACTGCGTAAGCTGTGACGGCTTTTTCTTTCGAAACAAGGCGGTGATGGTTGTGGGCGAGGGAAACTACGCCGCCAACCAGGCCCTGGAACTCAAACAGTACACCCCCAGGGTCAGCATATGCACCCAGAAAAAGCCGCTTCAGATGACCCCGGAGTTCAGCGCCAAATTGCGTGAAGCCGAGATTGTGGTCAGCGAAGAGAAGATCGAGCGCCTGGTGGGCGGCGGCACCTTAGAGGGCGCCGCCTTTGCCGGCGGTGGAGAAACGGCTATCGACGGCCTTTTTATCGCCATGGGCCAGGCCTCGGCGGCCGATTTCGCCATGACCCTGGGCCTGGAGCGCAACGGCGAGTTCATCAAGGCCGACATCCTGCAGCAAACCAACATACCCGGCGTTTTCGCGGCCGGCGACTGTGTGGGCCGCTTTCTGCAGATCAGCGTGGCCGTGGGTGAAGGGGCCCTGGCCGCCCGGGCCGCCATCCGTCACATCAAATCCCAGTGCCGGAAATAATCCCAAAAACGAGGTCAATTTGCCACATCTCCCGACCGAGCTGCCCGCCCAGTTGCTCCAAATTGCCGACAGACTCACCGCCCGCTTGAGCGATCTGGTCTTCGACCCGCCGGTGACTCACGTCTACAATCCGCTCGTTTATGCCCGCGCCGGGTTTGACCGTTACCTCCGGTGCTACGCCAACGGCCCCAAGCCGGTGATGCTGGTAGGCATGAACCCCGGCCCCTGGGGCATGGCCCAAACCGGTGTGCCCTTCGGCGATCCGCCTTCTGTAAAATCGTGGCTGGCGATCGACGTCCCCATCGATCACCCTGCTTCACAGCATCCCAAACGCCCCGTGACCGGTTTTGCCAGCCCGCGTCGGGAGGTCAGCGGCCGGCGCCTGTGGGGGTGGGCCAAAGCGCGCTTTGAAACCCCTGCCCACTTCTTCAAGACCTTTTTCGTTGTCAACTACTGCCCGCTGATGTTCATGGAAGCGAGCGGCCGCAATCGCACCCCGGATAAACTGCCCGTATCCCAACGCAAACCACTGCTCGAGGCCTGTGATGAAGTCCTCTATCATACAGCGGCCGCTCTGCAGGCCGTGTGGGTGATCGGCATCGGCAAATTTGCCGCCGATCGTGTTGCTCATGCCCTCAAAAATGGCAGCTTCAAGACCGGCCGCATCACCCACCCCAGTCCCGCCAACCCAAAGGCCAACCAGGGCTGGGCGGCATTGGTCGATCGAGAACTGCATGAACTGGGTTTAGTCGATTTGCTCCCGTAAACCCCGCACCGGCCTACAAAAACCTATGGGTTTGGCCATGGTTCAAGGGGAGGTATCGATCCAGCATGCCTTCGTGTTTCAAAACCGCCGCCATCTGCAGGGGCGGGTAGTGCACCGGCTCATCGCCCAGCCGGAAGGTTCCCCAATGGACCACCATGAGCCGGCGCGCCTTCAACTGGCGAAATGCCAGCAGGGTCTCGGATGGGTTGATGTGGCTCTGGGCCATGAACCAGCGCGGTTCATAGGCGCCCAGATTGAAAACCGCCAGATCGATATCGAGGCCGGCACCGGTCTCATCGAAGCGGTCGTGATAGGCGGTGTCGCCCGAAATGTAGATGGTGGGCCCTGATGCGGTTTGGATCAAATAGCCGCCCCACAGCGAGCGGTTCGGCCCCACCAGGGGATTGCGCATGGTCCAGTGGCGACTGGGAACGAAGGTGATGGCGCGCCGACCGTCGTCAACACGATCGAACCAGTCCAGCTGGGTGCGGTCAGCTACCTTCAGATCCTCAAATGATGCATCGTAACCCAGCGGGGTGATCACTTTGGTCTCTGGGTGGCAACAGCGCTGAATCGATGGTTTGTCCAGATGATCATAATGCCCGTGGGTAATCAGCAATTGATCCACCCGGGGAATCTGCTGAGTGCGAGCTGAAAGCGGCGTGAAGTTTTTGATCATACCAAAGAGGCCGTCCAACACCGGATCCACCAAAATGGTGGCCCCCTGGTCGCGGATCAGCAACGAGGCGTGGTTGATGTAGGTCACGCTCAGACCGTTGTGATCGTATATGATATGCCAATCGATATCCACCGGCACCACCGGTTCGTCGCCATAGAGGTGCTTGAAGTGGTTTTTGCTGAACCACTTCCACCGCAGCAGGCGTCCCAGCTGGCCGTAATTGCCGGGCGCGAACACGTTGACAAAGCCCTCTTGTACGTGGTGCAGTTTTTGTCTCGCTATCTCTTTAAGGCTTACAGCGGATAATGACGGATCACCACCTTCGTCGGCCGCGGACGCTAAACCTTCGGCCGCTTTTAACAAGGGCGGGGCCAATAGTGCGGCAGCGGCCAGTTGGAGCCACCGCCTGCTGTGTTTTAGAAAATGTCGTCTATGCATCTGACAAATGGTCCAGTAAGGGGTTCCATTGCCGTTTAACAAACTGCCGGACCGGTCGCTTCATACCGTTACCATAAGCATGATCCCTTGTTTGTAAAAAATGCCCGCTTGAACCGTAACCCACGCCTTGCGCCGCCGTGCAGCGGCCTTAAATTATTTGTTTAAAACCCAAACAGCTTGAAAGGAATTCATGTTCAAAGCCGTGCTCATTGATCTGGACAATACCATGCTGCTTTTTGACGAACCCGCTTTTCACAAACGCTTCATGGCGGCCCTGGGTGCCCATTTCGCCCATCTGGCCAAACCCGAAGAGGTCCGCCGGCGCACCATCGCCGCAGTTCGCGCCTTGCGATCAAACAACCCCCGGCGGGACAATCGAACCCTGTTCGTCGAAACATTCAACACCGATCTGCCGTGCAGCCCTCCTGAGGTTTGGGCGCAGTTCGAATCCTTTTATCAGGGCCCCTATGCCGATCTACGCCCGCCGGTCGATACCCCCCACAATTTACATCCGGTTTTGGCCCAGCTCAGGGCAATGGGCTTGATCGTGGCCGTCGCCACCAACCCCATCTACCCCCTATCGGCGGTCGAAACCCGCATGCGTTGGGCCGGCCTCGAGACTGAAACTTTCGATCTTATCACCCACCTGGAAAACATGTGCTTCGTGAAACCCCAGACCGGCTACTACCGGCAGATTTGCGACCTGATCGCCACGCCGCCCGAAGCCTGCCTGATGGCGGGCAACGACCCGGTCAACGACATGGCCGCGGCCCATACCGGCATGCACACCTTTCGCACCACCGACGTGCAGGCGGACCAGAGCCTGTCGTTGACCATGACGGAGAGCGATGACCACCCGGTGCCCGACAACACGGGACCTTTTTCCGAACTGGCCCAAATTGTCGAGGCAGCTTGCCACCTTTGACCCCACAACCACTTTTCGGCCTCAATCAAACACAGCACCGGTGGGGTGTAAGCTGCCAGCCGCTGGCGCGACTATATTCTGCAGTTGTACCTGCGGACAGAGCTTTGCACACCAATTGAAAAATGCCCAAATGGTCATATATTCTGGACGAGGTGATAACCAAGGAGTCATCCATGAAAACATTTGCAACCATCATTTTCGCCGCCATGCTGGTCGTTGCCGGTGGAATCATCGTTCAAAACAGTACTGCCAAGGAGAAATCCGCCATGGGCGACATGACCCAAAATATCGAAACCGCCACATTTGCGGGCGGTTGTTTCTGGTGTTCGGAATCGGAGTTTGAAAAACTGGATGGGGTCGTCGATGTGGTCAGCGGCTACACCGGTGGCCAGTTTGAAAACCCATCCTACAAACAGGTCACCGGCGGCCGGACCGGCCATTTTGAAGCGGTTCAGGTCCGGTTCAATCCCGGACTGGTGAGCTATGAGAGGCTGCTGGAAGCCTACTGGCGCCATATCGACCCCACCGATCCGGGCGGTCAGTTCGCCGACCGGGGATCGCAATACCGTACGGCCATTTTCTACCACGGCGAAACGCAACGGGAGCAGGCCGTAGCCTCCAAGGCCGCCCTGGAGCATTCGGGCCGGTTCACACGGCCCATTGCCACCCAGATCCTGCCTTTTGTGAATTTCTACGCCGCCGAAGATTATCATCAAGACTATTACAAAAAAGAGCCCGCGCGCTACGGTATGTACCGCCAGTTCTCCGGCCGCGATCAGTTTATCGCCAGCACCTGGAAGGGTGATGAAACCACGGCAGGGGCCGACACGGCCACTGAAAAATATACCCGGCTCTCGGATGAGGAGATTCGCCGGCGGCTGACACCGTTGCAGTTCAACATTACCCAGGAAGAGGGCACCGAGCGCCCTTTTGACAACACCTACTGGGACAACAAGAAGCCGGGCATCTATGTGGACATCGTCTCGGGCGAGCCGCTTTTCAGCTCGATCGACAAGTTCGACTCGGGCACCGGATGGCCCAGTTTCACGCAGCCTCTGGAACCGGATCACATTAACGAACACGAAGATCGCCGCTTATTGATGCGCCGCACCGAGGTGCGCAGCCGCTACGCCGACTCTCACCTGGGTCATGTTTTCAAGGACGGCCCACCGCCCACCGGTCAGCGCTACTGCATCAACTCGGCCGCACTGCGCTTCATCCCGGTTGAAGATCTTGAAAAAGAGGGCTACGGTCGTTACCTGAAGCTGTTCGAGCAATAGACCGGATGGGGTATGTCTGGGTATTGAAATCGTCATGGGCGCAGGCCGGACAGACCAAATATGGTTAGGCTCAGATCGATTAGAAAAGTAGGCATGGATCGGATGATCCAGTTTTTCGATAACCCCGCCATACCCTGATGACCCACGGTGGCAGCCGGAGCCCATTTTCCGGTTCAGTTCGAAACGACGCCGAGCGACCCTTTCACCCCCGCTCACAGCCATTTTCAACCCGCCCGGCAAAAAACAGCGCCCGTTTGCCTTGCCCGCTCAAATTTGGCACAATAAGCCATGGCTCGTATCGATGCCAAATTGCCCATCCAGCGATTTTATGCGATCTGAGAGGACTTTTTCCCCATGAGTCCATACCAACCCCTCCCCAAGATTGTTCGTAAGCGCTACAAGCGGGTTCATCGCTTTTTCGCCCGCCTGCTGCTGCACGCCTTGTTTTGGGATGTACTTTTTAATTTGCCGGGGTTGCGCTGGTTTCGCAAGGCCCCTCTCGAGCGCTGGCAGGGCATTGCCCGGGATTATCGCGCCCTGGCCACCGAGCTGGGTGGCGTCATGATCAAGCTGGGGCAGTTCCTGAGCACCCGCGTGGACATTTTGCCCATCGAAATCATCAACGAGCTGGCGGAACTGCAGGACGAGGTGCCGCCGGAGCCTTTCGAGGCCATCAGGGCGGCCATCGAAAAAGACCTCGGTGAAGCCGTCGGCGACCGGTTCCTCGAGATCGACCCGCGGCCCCTGGGCTCGGCCTCCCTGGCCCAGGCCCATTTGTTCAAGTTGAGGCCCGATCAAGAAATCGTGCTCAAGGTGTTGCGGCCCGACATCGAAGCCCGCGTGGAGACCGATCTGACCGCCCTGCGCCGCGCCATCGGTTTGCTGAAATACTACCGCCCGCTGCTGCGGCGGGTCGATCTGGACTGGCTGATGAACGAGTTCGCCTCGGTCACCCGCCGTGAGTTGGACATGCAGGCCGAGGGTCGCAACGTCGAGCGCATGGCCCTGACATTCGAGGGTGATGAACGCATTTACATCCCCAAGGTCTACTGGGAGCACACCGGCCAACGCACACTGGCTCTGGAAAATGTGGCCTACATCAAAATCAACGACACCCGCGCCATGAACGCCGTGGGCGTCGATCCCGTGCAGGTGGCCGATCGCCTCTACGACCTCTATATGAAACAGGTCTTCGAGACGCACTTCGTGCATGTCGACCCTCACCCGGGCAACCTTTTCGTCAGACCCCTGCCCACGGCATCGGAAACCGCCCGGGGCATCGCGGCCTTTCATCCGGGCGACGAGGTACCCCATCACCCAAAGCGCACTTTCCAGGTTGCCTTCGTCGATTTTGGCATGACCACCACCGTGGCCCAACACCTCCAGCAGGCCATGCGCAACTATGTCATCGCCCTGGGTACCCGCGACCCGGACGGTATCATCCAATCTTACGTGGATGCCGGCCTGCTGCTGCCCCATGCGGACCTGACCCGCATCCGCGAGGCTCACCGCGACCTGTTTCGCCACTTCTGGGGCGTGCGCGTGGCCGACCTGCGGGATGTGGCCATCAGTGAAGCACGCACCTTCTTGCGCCAGTATCGTGAGATCATTTTCGAAGCCCCCTTCCAGTTTCAGGTCGATCTGCTCTTTATCATGCGGGCCGTGGGTATTCTGACCGGGCTGGCCAACACGCTCGACCCCAATTTCGATGTATGGGAGAAGACCGTGCCCTATGCCGAGCGCTACATGCGCGGCCGGCCGGGCCAGGGCGGCGTCTGGCGCAAGGGTATCGAACAGACGGCCCGCTTGCTGCTGAGCACCCCGGCGCGAACAGACCGTCTGCTCACGGAACTGCAACGCGGCAACGTCACCGTCAAAAGCGACATGGCGCCCGGCACCCGCAAACTGCTAAGCAGCATCTCCGGCGGCATCAGGCGCATTTATTGGGCCGTAGCGGGCGCTGCTTGTTTGCTGGCGGGCAGCGTGATATATGCAAGCAGCAGAAATGATCTTGCCGCCTGGGGATTGTGGGGACTGGCCGGGGTGCTCCTGCTGACCGGCCTCAGGCGTCGCTAATCAAGACGATGACGTGCAACGGGAAAGATGCGATGGGTGTAACGGTGACCTTGCTGATGGCATTGACGGCGGACGGAAAGATCGCCCGCGACCCCGAGCATATTCCAGACTGGACCGGCAAAGCCGACAAACAGCTTTTCGTGCGCCTGACCCGCCAGGCCGGCGCCCTGATCATGGGCCGCAAAACCTACGACACCATCGGCCGGCCCCTGCCCGGTCGGCTCAACGTGGTGATGACGCGTAACCGTCGGCTGCGCTCCGGGCACGACAACCTGATCTTTACCGATCGTACGCCCGAGGCGCTGGTCCAGTGGCTGGGCGAAAAAGGGTACCAGGAAGTGATTCTGGCCGGCGGCGCCACCGTCAACAACCTTTTCGCCCGGCAGCAGCTTATCGACCAGATGGTGCTCACCATCTCGCCCCTGATCTTCGGGCAGGGCCTCTCGCTCTTCTCGCAACCCTTCGACACGCGCCTCAAACTGCTTAAAACAGAGCCCCTCGGCACCGACCAGGTTTCGCTCTATTATCGCGTTCTCAAACGATTAGATTAAGTTTAAGTTAATATTTATATAATTCGCGTAACCACTAAATTTAATTATTATTAAACACGATACTATATACCAAAACACACGTCATTCTTACGAAACTGGTTTCATTCAACGGGGCGCAAGCCCCTTGCATGATGGAATACGGCGAAAGCCGCCATCCAGGTCGTTACTGGATCCCGCATCACGTCGGGGATGACAAAGGTTTGCCTGTTTAATTGCCGGTTTAATAGTACCTGATAAACCTTTTTTCCCGGCAACATCGCTCACTAACGCCGCCCCGCCACCCGTCGTAACGATTTCCGCCCGTAGGGACACACCGCCGAACAGATGCCGCAGTTGTGTCCCTGGTGAAACTCATAGTAGTGGGTCTTTTTCCACTGGTCACAGCGGCGGACATCCAATATCGCGCGGCGGGTAACACCCGGGCGCCAGCGTTCACCGCTCAAGGCCTGGGCTGGGCAGGCTTCGACGCACTTACGGCAAGTGCCGCAAAAGCCCCGTTCTAACGGGGGGCCGCACGGCAACGGGCAATCAGTGAAAACCGTTCCCAGACGCACCCAGGAGCCAAACGGGCGGGTAATCAACTGACAGTGGCGGCCGATCCACCCGATTCCGGCGCGGGTGGCCGCTGTTTTGTGGGGAAAGTCACCTTTAATGTGGATGGGGTCGCTGCGCACCGAGGCCGCCAGCGCCAGGGCCTGAAATCCCCTGTCGACAAGCGTTCCGGCCAGGGCCTGCGACAAGCGGTTGAGCCGCCGGTTGACCCGGTCGTACTCCTCGGCATAGGCTTGGTTTGGCCCTTCTGCGATGGCGGCCATGATGCGGGGTGCCATGGCCAGCGCAAAGGAGAGAGCGTACTCATAGGGCAAGCCCTTTGGGTCCATGGGCGTCTCGAAGCCGCGCAAGTCGGCGGCGCCCCACAAGAGAATCTCGTGGTGCCGCATCCAGTCACATAGCCATGCGGGGAAATCGGCTGAAATGGTCACTGTCAATCCCATCCGCCCTTACGTCAGGCCAGCAAACCGCCGCCATCCACATCCAACACCACACCGGTGATGAATCCGTTGGTCATCAGCATCAGCGCCGCCTCGGCCACGTCTTCGGCCGCCCCCACGCGTCCCACCGGCAACTTCTCGGCAATGGCGTCGAACATCGCCTCGCGCGCCGCTTCGGGCATGGCCAGATAGGCCCCCGTGCCACCGGTCATCCCCGGTGAAATGACGTTGACGCGCACCGGCGCCAGATCCTTGGCCAAGGCGCGGCCCATCGCCTCCACGGCCGCGTTGACCGAAGCCAGAACGGTGTCGTTGTTGCCCGGCCGCCGGCTTAAAATACCCGAGAAAAGGGTGATTGAGCCGTTGGGATTGATTTGGGCATGCTTGGCGCACAGATAGGGGCCCCAAAATTTGCTGCGCATGGTGAAAAGCGCATCTGACAGCGGCAGCTCCCCTAAAGCGCCCGTGCGCACGGAACTGCCCGGGATTACCAGATGATCGATGGGGCCCAGCCGTTCGAAACATGCGGCCACGCCCTCTTCTGATGTGGTGTCGAGGATTTCGATCCGCGTGCCGGCCCCGATTTGTAGGGCGGCCTGATCGAGCTTCTCGCTGTTGCGGCTGGCGATCGTGACCTTGGCACCGCGCTGGTGAGACAATTTGGCGACGGCCAGCCCCATGCCGGAGCTGCCACCCACTACCACCACCCGCGCGCCTCTTAGCGTCGTTTCCATATGTCATCCTTCATGAATGGTATAAAGGGTTCACCCAAACGGGCCCCTATCGGCCAAGCCGATAAGGCCACCGAGGCCTACTTGAAAAAAGCCTCGATCGCCTCCCCCCGTCGCACCACCGCCACCATGTTGGCCTGCAGCGTCTCCAGGGCGGTCATGGCGGTCTCAAACTCGCGAATCAGGGGATCGTCCTCGTCGAGCTGGCGTGACATGGTGTGCAACAGGCGCTGCCCCTCTTCCAGATATTGCTCGGTTTTGGCCAGCATCTTTTTGCGCTGGTGCTGCTTCTGCCTCTCTTCCATGATGATGGGGTAGAGCCGCTGGATCGAGACCTCCACCAGGGCGTCGCGTGGCGCTTGATACTGCTGTGAAGTCTGATCGAGGCAGTGCAGGGTCTGGCGATTGAGCACAAAGGTCTTCTGCACCCGCTGACGCTCTTGGAACTCGAACGACTTCACCTCCTGGGCAATGATGCTCAAAGTATCCAGGTCATCGATGAGATGATCAAAAAGCGACTTTTGCTTGATCCCCCACTGCGCCGCCACGATACTGATGGCCTTGATGGCCTGGCTGCTCAACCGAAAGGTAGCCCGCACCGATTGCCGGCCGCGCAGGTCCTGGGCGCGGGGATGGGGAAGGTCGGGTTTGGCGTTCTTTTCATTCACGGCATGTCGTCCTTGGTTAACGGTTTGCGGCGGTATATGGATCCACCGCTGGCCCCCGGCCCCATGGCCTCACCCCCTGCGCAGCCTTGACGCCGGTTTATGAACAATAATCATGCGAAATAGTAATAATCAACAATAATGATCGTGGCAACATTTTCAACAGCGTGCGGCGGTGCTAAAAAAACCGGAACCCGTTAGGGGTTCCGGTTTATCATTGTGTCTGGTATGAAAAGAAACGTTGCAAAAGCCTCGTCAAAGATCAGCTCTTCACCCGCTCCACGTATTGCCCGGTGCGGGTGTCGATCTTGATCAGTTCCCCCTCTTCGATGAAGGGTGGCACCTGAATCACATAACCGGTCTCTAAGGTGATCGGCTTGGTGTCGCCCGAGGCGGTATCACCCTTGATCCAGGGATCGGCCGCCTCAACCTGCAACTCCACGAACATCGGCGGCGTCACCCCGATGGGCCGCCCGTCGAACATCAAAACGGCGCAGAGCATGTTCTCTTTGAGGTAGTTTTTCACGTCGCCGATTTGCTCCTCGCTCAGAAACTCCTGCTCGTAGGTGGCGGTATTCATGAAGCAGTAGCTATCGGCGTCTTTGTAGAGGTATTGCATCTCCTGCTCTTCCAGGTCGGCCTTTTCGAACTTGTCGCCCGACCGGAAGGTGCGGTCGAACTGGGCCCCCGTGATCATGTTCTTGAGCTTGCAGCGGTAGAGCGCCTGGCCCTTGCCGGGCTTGGAAAACTCAAACTGCACCACCACGTGCGGATCGCCGTCGATCTCCACCTTAAGCCCTTTTCTCAAATCCGAAGCATCGTACATGCCCACTCCCTGTCGTTTCACGGTAAGGCCATGCTTGAACCGCCAACATGCCGGTTTGCATGGAGAATTAAGTTGACATTTCAGGGCGTGTTTACCATATTCAAGCCGTTCCCGCAAACCCTCGGAAACCAATATGGCATTTGGTAATGGCCTCACAAACCACCAAGAGCACCCATGATCCTCATCATTGATTTCGGTTCCCAATACAACCAGCTTATCGCCCGTCGCGTCCGCGAAAGCCGCGTTTTTTGCCAGATTGAACCGCCCACCATTAGCATCGAGGCGGTTCGCAAAATGGCGCCGAAGGGTATAATCCTCTCGGGCGGCCCGTCCAGTATCTACACCCCCAACAGCCCCAAGATCGATCCCGCCATCGTCAAGCTCGGCATCCCGGTTTTGGGCATCTGTTACGGCATGCAGTACCTGGTGCACGCTCTGGACGGCAAGGTGGCACCGGCCCATCGGCGCGAGTATGGGTTCGCCGAATTGATCGTTGACCTGAAAGCCCCGCTTTTCGAAGACATCCCCGGCCACACCCCCTGCTGGATGAGCCATGGTGACAGTATCGAACAACTTCCCCCGGGCTTTACGGTAACGGCCCACACCGAAAACACCCCCGTGGCGGCCTGCGCCAATGTCGAATCACGCCTCTACGGTGTACAGTTTCACCCCGAAGTGGAACACACCCCGCTGGGCAAGAAGATTCTGAACCGCTTTTTGTTCGATGTCTGTGGATGCAAGGCCGACTGGTCGATGCGCTCCTTTGCCAAGGCCTCCGTGGCCGAGATCCGAACCACCGTGGGCGACCAGCGGGTGATTCTGGGACTTAGTGGCGGTGTCGATTCGTCGGTCACGGCCCTTTTGATTCACCGTGCCATTGGCCAACAACTCACCTGTATTTTCGTCGACAACGGTGTATTGCGGCTCAACGAGGCCGATAAGCTCAAAACCACCCTTAAACGCCATCTTGACATCAACATCCGCTTCGTGAGCGCCAAACGCCGCTTTTTGGGCGCCCTGAGCGGGGAGACCGATCCCGAGAAAAAACGCAAGATCATCGGCCGCGTCTTTATGGAGGTGTTCGAAGCCGAGGCCGCCAAAATCAAAAACGCCCGCTTTCTGGCCCAGGGCACCCTTTATCCCGATGTAATCGAATCGGTCAGCGCTTTTGGTGGTCCCACCTCGGTGATTAAATCTCATCACAATGTGGGTGGCCTGCCCAGTAAGATGAAGCTGAAGCTGATCGAACCGTTGCGGTATTTGTTCAAGGACGAGGTACGCAAACTGGGAAAGACCATCGGCCTGCCCGAAGAATTGATCTGGCGCCAGCCCTTTCCGGGCCCCGGCCTGGCCATTCGCGTCATCGGGGAGATCACTGCTAAGCGGCTGTCGATTTTGCGTCAAGTGGATGACGTCTTGATCGAGGAGATCAAGGCCGCCGGCTACTACCGGCGCCTCTGGCAATCCTTTGCCGTCTTGCTGCCGCTCAAAAGTGTGGGCGTCATGGGCGACCAGCGCACCTACGAACATATCGCTGCCATTCGGGCCGTCACCAGCAAAGACGCCATGACAGCCGATTGGGCGCGCTTGCCCCACAAGCTACTGGCCAAGATCTCCAGCCGGATCATCAACGAAGTGAGCGGGGTCAACCGCGTGGTCTACGACATCAGCTCCAAACCACCCAGCACCATCGAATGGGAGTAGTCTGACACCATGCCCGTTTCGCCAGAAAAACCGGTCAAGTTCCAGATCGGCGCGGCGCCGTCCGATACCGAAACACTTTCGGAACCGGCGCTAACCACTCCCCGCGCCCGGTCAGGCGTACGCTGGCTGCTCTTTATCTTGCTTGTGTTGGCCATTGCCGCCGGCGCCTACGGCTACCACGACCTGAAACGCAGCCTGAAGCAAAACCAGTTCACCGGCAGTGAGATCGAAAAAAACATGAAGGCCTTCTCAGCCCAGCAACAGCAGCGCATCGACCAGGCCAACACCCAACTGGCGAGCCTGGAAAAGCACCAGGCGGAACTGGTCGAAACCCTTCAGAAAAACACCACTGAGTTGGAGGCTGCCCAGAAGGCTCTGGAGAAGAAGGCCGACCAGGAGGTCCTGGCCAAAGAGGCCAGCAGCCGCGAACAGATGGAAAAAAGCCTGGCCGGTTTGGCGGGGGTCGATAAACGGCTCGAGGTCCTCGACGCCCGCATCGACACCATCAGCTCTGATCTGGGCGGAGAGGTCAAAGAGATCTCCCTGCTGCTCAACGACACCGCCAAGAGCGTCATTGACCTCAAGTCAGCGGTAGACCAGGTGGCCCAGCGATCCGATCCCGGCGATCTTAAAAAGGTGCTGCAAGGCCAAATTGCTGCGCTGGAAAAAGTGCTTAAGGAGACCAACGCTTCAATAGCTCGCCTCTCCGACAAGGTGGCCGGCTTGGCGTCGGCCACGGCGGCGGTCAAACAGACGGCGGCCCGCTATGATGGCGAATTGATCAAAATGAAGAAAGACTTAAGCCTTTACGACGACACCATATTGCGATTGACCAGTCAGGTGCGCAACATGGAAAGCCGCCTCGACACTTTAAGCCTTGGTATGGGCCAGGAGATCCTCAGAGAGCAAAATCTCAGACAGTAACCGAAGGTATCACACCACTGGTACCCGTTTGCGGGCACGATGGCGTCCGTCGCCATTTCAAACCGCCATCGATTGCATTCACCTTTAGTGCCGATCAAATAATGGAAACCCGCCACATTAAAGCGTTGCTCGAATCCGTCGCCGCCGGCACACTGCCCGTGGCCGACGCCCTGGCCAAGTTGCGGATATTGCCCTTCGAGGACCTCGAGTTTGCGCACATCGACCACCACCGTGCCCTGCGCAAGGGATTCGGCGAGGTGGTTTACGGACAAGATAAAAGCGCCGGGCAGATCGCCACCATCGTCGAACGTCTGATCGCCCATGAAAGCGGCGTCCTGGTCACCCGCATCGATCCCGAAAAGGCCGAAGCGGTGCTCTCCCGGGTGGGAAAGGGACGCTACGAGGCCGACGCCAGGATGCTGATCTGGCAGAACCAGGTTCTACCGCCCCAGGGACGCGGTACCATCGTGGTGCTCTCGGCCGGCACTTCGGATATCCCCGTGGCCAGGGAGGCCGCCCTCACCGCCGAGGTGATGGGCAACGCCGTGGAGACCATTTTCGATGTGGGCGTGGCCGGCATTCACCGCCTCTTCGACCATCACGACCGTATCCGCGGGGCCGCCGTGCTGGTGGTGGTGGCCGGTATGGAGGGTGCCCTGCCCAGCGTGGTAGCCGGATTGGTGGCCGCCCCGGTGATCGCCGTACCCACCAGTGTGGGCTACGGGGTCAGTTTGGGCGGCATAACGGCCCTGCTGGCCATGCTCAATAGCTGCAGTTCCAACGTGGCCGTCGTCAACATTGACAACGGCTTCGGGGCTGGGTATATGGCAGCGGCCATTAACCGCCGCCGAACAGATAGCCAATGAGATCGATACCGGAACACTTTCACGATCCCCGCCTGGCCGCCGTTGCCGAGAAGCTGGCCGCCGGCCGTCGTCTCGATCACGAAGACGGTCTATTACTGCTGGCCACCAGCGACCTGATCAGCCTGGGGCGCCTGGCCGACCACCGGCGACGAGAACGTCACGGCGACAAGGCCTATTTCGTCTACAACCAGCACCTCAACTACACCAACGTCTGCCAGAACCGCTGCCAGTTCTGCGCTTTTGCCCGCGACGACCACGAACAGGGCGCTTTTACCATGTCGTTGGCCGAGGTCGAACAACGTTTGCGCGAGCGCATCGACGAGCCCATCCGCGAACTGCACATGGTGGGCGGCATTCACCCCGACCTGCCCTTCGACTATTACATCGGCCTGCTCGAAACCATCAAACGCGTACGGCCCGGGGCCACTATCAAGGCCTTCACCGCCGTTGAGATCGACCACATCGCCCGCCGGGGCCAACTGTCGATCGATGAGACCTTGCAACGGCTCAAGGCGGCCGGGCTGGAGATGATGCCCGGCGGCGGGGCCGAAGTGCTCAGCGAGCGCATTCACGACCGCCTCTACCAGCGCAAGATCGACGGGCGGCGCTGGCTGGAGGTCGCGCGCACGGCCCATCGGGCCGGCATCAGTACCAACGCCACCATGCTCTACGGGCACATCGAAACCCCGGCCGAACGGGTCGACCACTTGCTGGCACTACGCCGCTTGCAGGACGAGACCGGCGGTTTCAGCGCCTTTATCCCCCTGGCCTTCCACCCCAAAAACACGCGCCTCAACCGCATTGCCGAAACCAGCGCCTTCGACGACCTCAAGACCATCGCCGCCGCGCGCCTGCTGCTCGACAACTTCGACCACATCAAGGCCTACTGGGTGATGATCGGCGAGCCCCTGGCCCAGGTGGCGCTTAATTTCGGCGCCGACGACCTGGACGGCACCATCATCGAGGAGAAGATCACCCACATGGCCGGCGCCACCTCGGCCAAGGGCCTCGGCCGCGCTCAGCTTAAACGCATGATCACCGCCGCCGGGTTCGTGCCGGTTGAGCGCGACGCTTTCTACCGTCCGGTTGAAGAAGCGCGCCCAAACAGCCGGCAACCGTGACCGCCATGACGACCCAACCTGACCGCCTCCGGGATATCGAAAAACCGCCCTCGCATCGACTGGATGCCGCACAGGCGCTCGACCTCTACCAAACCGCCCCCCTGCTGGAACTGGCCGCGCAGGCCGACGGCATCCGCCGCCGGCGCCACCCCCGGCCGGTGGTGACCTACGTGGTCGACCGCAACATCAACTACACCAACATCTGCGTCTCGGGCTGTCGCTTTTGCGCCTTCTACCGGCCCAAGGGTCATCCCGAGGGCTACGTGATCTCGCAACGCGAGCTATCCCACAAGATCGATGAGACGCTGGCCCTGGGCGGCACCCAGATTCTGCTTCAGGGCGGCATGCACCCGGACCTGACCCTTGGCGATCACGAGGCCCTGCTGCGTTTTATCAAAAGCCGCTACGCCATTCACATCCACGCCTTCTCGCCGCCCGAGATCCATTATCTGGCCCAACGCTCCTCCCTTTCCGTCGATGTGGTCATCGCTCGCCTCAAAGCCGCCGGATTGGATTCCATCCCCGGCGGCGGGGCCGAAATTCTGGTCGACCGCGTTCGCCGGCAGGTCTCGCCCAACAAGTGCGGCGCCGACCAGTGGCTGGCGGTGATGCGCTGTGCCCACCGCCAGGGATTACGCACCACCGCCACCATGATGTTCGGCCACTTGGAAACCAGCCCGGAGATCATCGATCACCTGCTGAAGATCCGTGCCCTGCAGGACGAAACCGGCGGGTTCACCGCCTTCATCCCCTGGACCTTCCAACCCGACAACACCCGCATCGCGGCTGAAAAGGCCACCGCATCCGATTATCTGCGGGTCCTGGCCTTGAGCCGCCTGGTGCTGGACAATGTCGACAACATCCAGGCCTCCTGGGTCACCCAGGGCGCCAAGATCGCCCAACTGGCTCTGGCTTTTGGCGCCAACGATTTCGGCAGCACCATGATCGAGGAGAATGTGGTGGCAGCCGCGGGCGTGCAGTTCCGGCTGCCCCGGGATGAAATCGTGCGCCTCATCGAAGCGGCCGGCTACCAAGCCCGGCAGCGGGACTGCTTCTACAACTTGCTCGAAGCGGACGCTTAAGATTGCGCGCCGCGCCCGTCACGGCCCACCGCGCCCGGTGGGTCATGCCCGACCCCACAACCATTTTAGACGACGCTTATGTACTCACCCGGGGCGCCGAAATCATCGCGGTGGAATGCGGGCGGCTGAAATCCGATGCGACTCTGGTCGATCATGGCCCGGGCCTGCTGATGCCCGGCCTTATCAACGCCCACACCCACCTGGAACTGAGCGCCCTCAAGGGCCGGCTACCCCTTACGGGTGACTTCAAGGCCTGGGTGCGGCAACTGATCGATCAGCGTGACCAGTTGTCCGCCGATGAGCAGCTCGACGCGGTTCGCACTGCCATTGCCCATCTCGAGGCCTCGGGTTGCACGGCCATCGGCGAAGTTTCGACCCGCGGCCTTTCGGCTGAACCCCTGGCCGTCTCCGGCCTGGCCGGCGTCTGGTTTAAAGAGCTACTGGGGAATCCCCCCGGCAACTCCCCTGCCCTGACCGACGTCGGTAACCTGCGCGGCGCCCTGGCCGGTCACGCCCCCCACACCACCCACCCCAAGCTGCTGGCCCGGCTCAAGGCGATCTGCCGCCGAAACCAGCGCCCCTTCTGCCTGCATCTGGCCGAATCCGCGGAAGAGACCGAGTTTATCACCACCGCCCGGGGCCCTTGGGCACAACTGCTCGACCAGCGCGGCATCGACTACCGTGACTGGTCCCTGCCGGCCCCAAGCCCGGTGGTTTATGCCGACAGGCTGGGACTGCTCGATCAAGGCACCTTGGTGGTGCACGCCCTTGAGACTGATGCCCGCGACCGGACCATTCTGGCGGCGCGCGGGGTATCGGTCTGCCTCTGCCCGCGCAGCAATCAGCACCTGCACCGGCGGCTGCCCGTCGCCGCGGCTATGGTCGACCATGGACTTCACCTCTGTCTGGGCACCGACAGCCTGGCCAGCAACACCTCCTTGAGCCTTTTCGACGAGCTGGCCTTTTGCGCCCGACACCTGCCGGGCCTTGACCCGCCAACCCTAATGGCCATGGTGACCACCGGCGCCGCCCGCGCCTTGGGCCTTGGCGCCGGTTATGGCAGGCTGCTTGCCGGCGGCCCGGCCGCTATGATCTATGTGGATGTAACCGCCGATTCACCGCAGGCCCTGTTGGCGCAACTCTTGAACCTGAAGCCTTCAACCATGATAACGCCGTTCAAGGCCGCCGTCGGGCGGCTACCGGGGCCGTCCTAAAAATGGCACCGTCACAGACCCAACAACCGAAGCCGCCGATCCGCGTCGGCCGCATCGACTACGTCAATGTGGCACCCATCTACTACGGCCTGGACCAGAAGGGTTGCCCGGACTGGGTCACCATGTCAGCAGCCGCGCCGGCCGTGTTAAACGCCCGCATGGCCGCCGGTGAACTGGATGCCGGACCAGTATCGACGGGTGCGCTGGTGGACCACAGCCGGAGCTGGCTGTTGCTGCCCGATCTTTCCATTGCCTGCGACGGGGCCGTAAAGAGCGTGCTTCTGGTGAGCCGCCTGCCATTCAGGGCCCTCGATCATCGCACGGTTCTGGTCAGTGACGAATCGGGCACGGCTGTGCTGTTGCTGCGGCTGCTTTTCGCCACACATGGCGTCCAGCCCGATTTCCAGCCGGCGCGCATCGACCGCCACACGGGCGAAGATGACGATACGGCGGCGGCACTGGTGATCGGCGACAAGGCCTTGAGCTGCGATTGGTCGCGACAATTCGGGAAGGTCTGGGATCTGGGGGAGTTGTGGTGGACGGCCACCGGCTTGCCGTTTGTCTTTGCCGTCTGGGTGGTGCGCGAGGCCTTCGCCCGGCGCCACCCCCGACAAACGGCGCGTCTCTGGCGCCTCTTTATCGAATCCCGCCAGGCAGGTTATCAACACGGCGAAAAGATCATCCGCCGGGCCGCACGCGAACTCGGCATCAGCGATGCGGCTTCACGGCACTACTTCAATCATTTGCACTACAACCTGGATACCGCCAAACAGAAGAGCCTGACCACCTTTTTCGACATGCTGCACCGTCACCGGGTGATCGACCGGCAGGTCCGGCCCCGCTTCTGGGAGGATCCCGGCGGGATAACACCGGCGTCGCTATAAAAAAAGAGGCTGGTCTGAATCCGGCACCACCCCCACCTGGCGGGCTCGCTCGAGCAGCAGTCGCGCCGCCCTTTCGCCTTGCGCGCCGATGTCGCGGGTGTAATCATTGACATAGAGTTCGATGTGCTGGCGGATCACCGGCTCGGCCAACTCCTGGGCGTGAGCGCGGATGTAGGCTTGCGAATCCTGCCGATGGGCAAAGGCGTGGTCCACGCTGGCGCGGATCATGGTTTCGATCTTTCGGGCGCTGGCCGGCCCCAGGTTACGCTTGATGGCAATGCACCCCAAGGGAATCGGCAGGCCGGACTGCGCCTCCCACCACGCGCCTAGATCGAGCAGATTCACCAGCCCGTACTGCGGGTAAGTAAAGCGTCCCTCATGGATGATGACCCCGAAATCGCAGCGGCCATCGGCCACGGCCGGCATGATGCGGTCGAAGGTCATGACCTCGACTTGGGGCCGCTGCCCCATGTACAACCCCAACAGCAGGCAAGCGGTAGTCCAGAGCCCGGGCACGGCCACGCGGCGACGTCCAAGGTCGGCCAGGGAGATCCCCGGCCGGGCCACGATCAGCGGCCCGCAACCACGTCCCAGGGCGGCGCCGCTGCGCAGCAGCGCGTAATCGTCAAGCACATGCCCCAGGGCGGCGAATGAGAGCTTGCTCACGTCGAGCCTGGCTTGGGCGGCATCCTGGTTGAGCGCCTCCACATCCTTGAGCACCGCCTCGAAGTGAAACGGCCGCACATCGATCACCTCGTGTACCAGGGCGTGGAAAATGAACGTGTCGTTGGGGCAGGTTGAAAAGCCGAGAGTCAGTGTGTCGCGCATCGCAAATCGGGTGGCATGACAAATCGGGTTTTAGTGGAGGTTTTGCAATCTATCTATCTGAATCTTTGATCATTTCTAAAATGTAAACTACCGCCTCAGTTAAACGCTCGCAAGCCAGGTCAAGCCGCCACAGTTCCCGCTGACGCGGCCCCACCATATTGCTGGCGGCGCGCATTTCAACACAGGCCACGCCGTAATGCAGACACACCTGGGCCGCCGCGCTGCCCTCCATGTTCTCCATGACGGCCCCGTGAAGGTCGTGCAGGTTTCGGGCGGTGCCTTGCGTGGCGGTGATGGTATCGACGGTGACAAAGGGCCCTTTGACCACCGCCACCCCGCTACTGGCGTAGCGATGCCGCAGTCCATCGAAAATCCGGGTGGTCAGCTTCTCGTCAAGGGGATAGCGGTTTTTGTGGTTGCCGACGGTGCTGAACGGCAACGCCTGGCACTGCCCTCTGCCCGCGGCCGGATCCTCGATCCCCAGGCGGGGCGCAATCTCTACATCGGCGATGCCGATATCGCCCACCGCCAGACCGGCCGGCCTGAAGGCCCCCGCGCACCCGGTCTGCAGCACCCAGCCGGGCCTTTGGCGTTCGATCACCGCCGTCAGGGCCTGGGCCGTATTGACGACGCCCGCACCGCTCGCCACCAGCCACACCGATTGCGCGCCCAGGCGCCCCTGAACGATGCGTCGCCTGCCGACCTCACCCGGAGAGCACCCTTCGAGCACCGCCTCAACACCGGCCAGCTCGGCCTGGGTGGCGGCCACGACGATCAACGGCAATGTCACTCAGAACTCACTTTGGGCTGCGAATCCGGTCACCGGTCATGACCATTCGCGCCCGGCCAAAAGGTGCATGTGCAGGTGGAAAATACGTTGGCCACCGCCATACTCCACGTTAAAGAGCAGCTTGTAGCCGGCTTCGTTTACCTTGGCCTTGGCCGCCATGGCCTTGCCGGTCATGATCATCTCGGCCACGATCTCGCGGTCGTCATCGGTCAGATCATTGACGCTACGGATGTGACGTTTCGGCACGATCAACTGGTGAAGCGGGGCCGACGGATGGATGTCGTCAAAAACCACCAGGCGATCGGTTTCATGCACAAATTTAGTGTCGGTGTGGCCTTTGGCGATTTTACAGAACAAACACGTTTCACTCACACGCGCTCCTTTTGGGTTAAACGGGTGATGATCCATCGGTCGACATCATTTGTCCTCTGGGCTAAGCAGCCGGTCGACCTTCTCCTCCAGAGTCTTTAGTGCCGTGCTGAGTGCTTGAAGGTCGCGTTTGTCGGCCAGATTCATGCGCCTGCCCAGGCGCTCGAGCAAGTCGTCCAAACGCTTTTCAATGGCCGCGCGGTCACAGCGGCGCTGCCGCGGCGGTTTTTTTTCAAGCGACCGCACTTGCGCTCTGACCCGCCGCACATCTTCCTGAAGGCCCTCCAGGGCCTCTTTTCCCTGCTTGGAGGCACGCTCTGCCCAGGCATCCATACGGTCAGCCCCTTTGCTGAAGAGCGCACGTCCCGTGTCGGCCGGTGCTTCACACACGTCACCAACGAGCGTTTTGGCCTTGTCGACTAACGCATCGGTGCGTTCTCCCAGCTGGTCCAGCGTCTCTTGCCCCAAGCCTCTGCCTTCGTCGCGCAGCTGCCGCAAGGCCGCCACCGGATCCACCCGGGCGGTATCGTACAACCGTCTGCCGATCTCACGGCCACGGCTTTTCTGGATGGCGTTTATCACCTTGTCAAAAGTCGCCTCCGCCGTTTCAAAGAGGTACAAAGGCCGCGAGCCGCCATCAACACGGTGCGCCGGCTTCTGCTGTTCCATCATGATTGGCCTCCTCAAGCGATATTGTGGTTTATACGCCTCTATAAGCCATTAAAATAGGCACCATTGGTGGTGGTGCCAACCGCGTCCGTTGGCAAAATTTCAAAACGCTCATCACCGTCGCGCGGCGTAGTTATTGAGCGTTAATTGTATCACCCACCGTCGACCTTTCGCAAGCGCGGTTAACTACACCCGCTATATTCCAGACGGTTGCATGTTTCAATAGGATCTCTGTCGGCGGGCGACCGTTTCACGGCAAAAGCGTTGGCGAGGCTTGCCATGCTCTACCAATGGCCCACAATTAATAGTGATTTTTACCACTCTACCAATTTGACATATGACACGCCATTGAGTATCTAAGATGCGACTTGGCGTGCAGGAAAGATCGTCACAAGGCGATTCTGCTTCCTTCCGCCCGCCCCTGGCAGTTGCATTTTGGACCAACGCCGGGGCGCACACCGATATTCGAACCTGCAACCGAGTAATCCATGCGCAATTGGCTGATCGGCATCCTTGCCGCTCTGATTCTGTTGGCCGGCCTGGCCTTTTGGATCGAAAAGCACGCCAGTTATTTCGACCAGGCGCGGCACTTTCAAAACCCGACGGTACCCACCAGCATGCTGGATTGGGGTAAGCTGGGCAATGCTCTTAAAAAAGCGCGTCTGGTGACGGCGGTGCCCAACAAACCGGAAAACGATCCCCACTATGCGCGAGGTAATCCTGTTCCCGAAGAGACCCACGTCTGTATCCGTATTCACAGTGCCCGCAGCGGCATCTTCAAGATCTACTGGGCCGACGCTGACCAGGCCTTCGACGAATCCCGATGGGCCGCATTTCGATACAACGGCGCTGAAGAAAATTACTTCCTCGTTCTACCCAGCCTAGCCAAGATCAATCGTTTAAAGGTCGATCCACTCTCATTTGTGGGTGAGGTGCGAATCGATCGCATCGACATTTTATCGCCCGACTATCATCCCATACGGTTCAGCACTAAGCGTGATTTCGAGGCGTTAGAGCCCGTCAATCATATCGCCGAAACCTTTTATGACGGCACGGGCTTGGTAATCCGATCCAGCGGTATCGACCCCGGCATGGTGATTGCCATTGAACCCATCCGCAAACATCTGCCTTCAAAGCAAGCTTTGTTTCGAAAAAAGCGTCAATCCGGTCCCTACCGCTACGCGGCCGTCCCGGGCGGCGCCGAAATGTTGCCCAGCAACCTGCCGGCCCAATCCCCATTGCTTAAAAAGGATTGCCCCACCCTTTCCATCCATGCCGCCGAAAAAGACTTTTATGACCCAGACGAGGGGCTGCTAACCAACAAGATGATGCGGGGGCGGCAGTGGGAGAAACCAGGTTCCATCTCCTACTACGAAGACGGAAATCTTCTTTTTGCCGCCAATGCCGGCATTCGCGTGCACGGCGGCAAACGCCTGCAGATGGTCACCAGCTACCGCCTCTATTTCCGTAACCGGTACGGCACCGACCAGTTCGCGCCCGGCATCCTATTTGGCCCGAAAACGGAACCCCTGCGGCGCTTGGTCGTTCATCACACCGGTTGGCCGCCGGAATGGCCCTTGAACAATGTGCTGGCCTACGACATTGCCCGCCGGATAGGCTGCGTGGTGCCCGAGACCAAACTGGTGCGACTGGTAATCAATCAGCAAGACCAGGGCCTCTATTTTCTCACAACTCATTTAAACCAGACCCAAATGGCTTCCTATTTCGGGCACGAGGACTTTTCCTTGTACCGCTCACGGAGTGAAAACGCTTACGAATCAATCAAATTTTATCATCACCACATCAAGGCCCTGGCCTACACCCGCAGTGTGGATTTGAGCATGGCAGAAGTGAGCGCACGGATCGACGATGACAACCTGGCCCGCCATTTTCTGTCCTTTATCTTCTGCGGCACCACCGACCACTGCCAGGGCGTGCTTGTCAAGGACAATCGTCAAACCGACTCGAAAGCATTCATGATCAATTGGGATATGGATCATAGCTTCATTGACGTAGCGCGGGAGGTATTTAAACAAAAGAGGCATGAAAATCGCCTGCACTTTAGACAACCTGGCTGGTCACGATTTGTGAAGGAAAACGAGAATGTGTATTGTGCCCAGCAAACCCTTTTCACCAGGCTGCTCAACGAAGTGCCGGAATACCGGCAGCAGGTGCTTCGATTGACCATGGACCTGCTCAATCACCGCATCAATGCTGAATTTCTCTCCGAGCGGCTCGATTACTACGAAAGCCTTCTAAGAACCTGCGATTTCGAGTATCGCGAACACCTGCGCAAGCTGCGTGAGTTTTGCGCCAAACGGCCCGATTTCATCAGAAGCGAAATGCAAACCCACTTCTCATTGGGCGCCAGCCATCTTTGCCGCATACAGGCCCCCGCCGGCACGGCGCTGATTGTCGACGGGTATCTGGAAAGAGACGACTACACGGGGGGGTATTTCGCATCGATGCCCATCCGGGTCGAACTCTCTGCCAACGATCAGGCGCGGTTTTCACACTGGCGGGTCAATGGCCGAGCGATGGCCGATTATCCCCTCACCCTGACGGTAGATAAGCCCATGACCATCGAAGCGGTATTTGAAGATGAACGATAGATTAGCCGTTTGCAGACCTCCCGCTGGTTGCTTTCGGCGGCCATCGCAGATGTTGCGTTGCGCGGTTTTAGGGGTTCTTCTACTTTTGCTGGCCGTTTCGGTGGAGCCCAGCCGACCAATCGGTTACAAGCCATTAGCACACGCGGGTGGACCTAAGCCTGGAGCCGGTCGCGAAGGCGACGCGGTGACACCAGGGGCACGCACATGGCATGAATCGACCACCGGCATGGGCTTTGTCTGGATTGACGCGGGATGCTTCCAGATGGGCAACCCCGATGACAATTGGCGCCTGTCGCACGAACATCCGGTTCATACCGTCTGCCTGGATGGGTTCTACATGGCCCGCCAAGAAGTTACCGTAGCTGAGTTTCACCACTTTAAGCCTGACCATCCGATCAATGCATCTTCGGCCGAAACAGCCCGTGACGACTTACCGGTGGTCAATGTTACCTGGGCGGAAGCCCGCGCCTTCGCCCTTTGGCTGAATAAAATCCACCACGACACCTACCAATTCGACCTGCCCTCCGAAGCGCAGTGGGAGTATACCTGTCGCGCGGAAGGAATACTGGAAACATTCTGGAATCGCAAGTTCAGCGATTCCTGCCTCTACACTAACCTGAAGCACCATTTGCTGCGGATTGATCATACCAATGGACAATTTGAACTGTGCGATGACGGGCACCCCTTGCTGGCGCCGGTGGGCACATTGCGGCCCAACGAATGGGGGCTGAACGACATGATCGGCAACGTTTGGGAGTGGTGCCGGGACACCTACCACATGTACGCCTACCGCGACCACCAGAAGCGAAATCCGTTCATCGACGAAGGCTCGCCCTACAAGGCGATCCGGGGTGGCAGCTGGCGAACGCCGCTGGCTGATTCCCGTTGCTCCAAACGAAAATACACCGCACCTGAAGTACGTATGGACAATCTCGGATTCAGGCTGATCATGCGAAATAACGTGCCGCGCGCAGCGCACTCGCATGAGAGCGTCCCTCCCTGATTCCTTCGGCGCGGATCGAATCTATAGGATTTACTTCAGCCGGTTGGCAAAGTCGAAGTAGTGGCAATACTGCGACATGATGGTCACTACTTTGGACAGCAGGCGGGCGTCGATTTTGGCGGTCTTGCGGACCAGGTCGATAAAGAGCCGGTTGGCGGCCAGCGACTCGCGGGTCATGTAGAACCAGATGATGTAGAAAATCTTGACCGCTTTGGAACGTTTTATCTTCGCGTTGGGATAAAGCGGCGTAAAATAGCGAATTCCCGCCAGCCAGTCGAGCACGCGCCGCTCAAAATGCTCCGGCTCGTAGAGCCTTTTGAAAAGCGCGTGGTGGCGGGTGGTCAGCTCGTCGCGGGTCATGTTCAACGGTACGATATTGGTGGAAAAATGCCACACCCCCTTGAAGCGGTCGTTGATGCGGCCCTGTTTGCGCATGCGTTCGTAAAGCGCCGTGTTCTCGGGCGCGTTGAGGAGGCTCAGCGAGGCGATGGGGCTGGCGGTATCGTTCAAGAAGCGTTCGATGCGGCTGAAGGTGGAATGGTCGTCATGGTCGAAACCCACGATCAGCCCCACGAAGGGGATTATTCCGTAACGCGACAGGGCTTTCACGCTCCGCGCGGGGTCGTAGCGCCAGATGTGACCCTTGTTGACTTCTTCCAGGCAGGCCTTGTCGGTGCTCTCCACCCCCAGAAAAACAACGCTGAAGTTGGCGTCGGCCAGCAGCTTTAGAATCTGCTCGTCGGCGCCAATGCTGATGGTGGCCTGGGCGGCAAAGGCCAGTGGGTAACGTTGCGATGTGTTCCAGGCGACAATCCGCGTCAGCAGGCGTTTGGTGAATTTGCGGTTGACGAAAAAGTTGTCTTCCGAAAAAAAGACCGTCTCAGCCCCCTTGGCGTGGGCGTTTTTGACCTCCGCCATGATTTGCGCGATAGATTTGGTCCGGTAGCGCCGGCCCACCAGCCGGATGGCGTCGCAGAAATCGCAGTTGTTGGGACAGCCGCGGCTGGTCTGGATGGGAAAATAGAGATAGTCCTTGGCTCTGATTTTAGACCAGTCCGGCGCTGGGCTTTGGGTCATGTCGACAAATTGCGCCTGCCGATAGAGGGGCTTGGCCGCGCCCCGCCGCCATTCCCTCAGGAACTGCGGCCAGGTGTGCTCGGCCTCACCCACGAAATGATGATCGGCCAGCTGCCGCACCTGCTCAGGGTACAAGGTGGCATAAGCGCCGCCCAAAGCCACGGCAACGCCCCGCTCGCGAAAGCGGCGCGAAATCTCGGCAATTCGATCGGCATGCAAGGCGTAACCGGTGATGGCCACCAGATCGCAGGGGGCGTTGAAGTCGATCCTGGAGACATTCTCGTCGCAGTAAAGGTACTCGATCCCGGCCTCGGCCGGTGTCAGGGCCATCAAGGTGGCCAGGGCGGCGTTGGGCATCAGGCTCTTGGCCCGCAGCGCCTCAACACTGCTTTGCATCGACCAGAAGTTGTCCGGGGTTTGGGGACTGATCAGATAGATGGTTCGTTTGACGCGCATCTTTTTCACCGGAAAAGTTGTTTAAGGTCTAAAGGGCCAGGCGCGAAGGGCGTTTCAAGCTCGACAAAAAGCAGCACCTTTATACCAGCAGCGCAATTAAAAATATAGCCAGATTGCCCAAAATGTGCACCACCATCGGCGCCGCCAGGCTACCGCTGGTTTCATATGCGGCGGCGAAGACGATGCTCCCCACTAATTGGGCGATGGGCGGACTTTGGGGCCAGCCGTGGGCCAGCACGAAGCAGGCCGTGCTGATCGCCAGCGCGGCCGGCCACCCCCAGCGCCGAAAAAATCCGTACAGCACCCCGCGGAAAAGAGCTCTTCGGCCGCTGGCGCCACAATCCCGCCCACGCCGAAGTAAAGCAGCATACCCGCCCCACCGGCGGGCAGGTTGAGTTGAAAATAGCGCCACGGCGAATCGCCCGCACCGGCCATCAGCGCGCCGGCCGCCATGGCCGCCGCCCCCAGTCCCGCCGCCCACAGCACGCCCTGACGCAAACCGCCGGCCAGGTGGACCCGCGACAACCCCAACTGCCCCCACCCGGCTTCCTGGCGTCCGAAAACCATCAGCAGCCAGCCCGTCTGCCCGATCCGCAACAGGCCCAAAACGACCAGGGTGGTCGCGGCGGCAAGGCTACCAACCACGCCAACCAGCGCCCAGGCGCCGCCCTCCAGCGCCAGCACACCGGCCACCGCTATCAAAAACGGTTTCAGGGCGATACGGTTTGCACCCATCCCAAACGCCTCAAGGCTTTGTAGGCATAAATCTGTTCGTACCAGTGGGTTGAACGGTTCAGATGCGCCTTCACGATGGCAACGGCCCAGCCCTCGCCGCGGCGTCCCAGGCTCTGCAGGGCCATGCACACCACATTGGTTTGGCTATCGGCCAGCAAGCGACGCAAGTGGTTGCCCGCCTGGCGGCCATCGCCGGCTGCCAGCGCGCTCGCCGTCCAGTAACGCTCGGCGATCAAGGGGCTCGTCACCCCATCAGCGTAACCGTCGAAAGCGCTCAGGTCCATCCCCTTCTCGCCGATTTTCCGCAGGGCGGCCACGCGCCGCCGGCCCGAATCACTGTTGAGGGCCGCACCCAGGCCGGCGCGCCCATCAGGCACCGCATACGGGCGCAAGCTCAGCACCAGCACCAGACCGGCCGCGCACATCAAGAGAGCGGCCACCTTCACGGCCGCGGGCGTGGAAAACCAGCTTTTGAACAGCGTCTCGAGCCCCAGGAAGATCAGGCCGTAAAGCAACGTCGGAAATCCAAGCACAAGCCCCCACAGCAACAGCTTCCGAAACATTCTCTGGTGGTCGAAGGCGTCCGACACGGCGGCCAGGGTTTCGGCCGGGTGTGCGGTGAGCTGCGACACCCGCGTTTCGAAACTGGCTCCGCTTTCCGACACGAAGGTCAAACGCCCGCCGGCGGCGACCCGCAGGGCCACATCGAGCCGCCGGGCGTTTTCGACGGGCAGGTAGTCTTGCGCCGTCAGCACGCGCGCAAGGCTTTCCGGGAGCACGGTCGCTTCCGCTGGTTCCATGCGGCAGACACGCATCAATTTTTGCCGTAGCGGTTCAATCACCGCCACCGCGGCCGGCGTGTAGCGATAGTAGGTATCGTTGATCATCCGACCGATGGGGTTGATCAGTAGCAACCGGTCCCGGACGGTGATGAAGATGTCGCCGCCGGCCATTGTCACCAACAGCACCCCGATTATCACCAGCGGCACCCCGCGCACGGCCATTTGCGGCCAGCCTGGGGCCGCTGTTGAGCGACGCAAAAAGAACCAAACCACCGCCGGCACCGCCGCCATGTGGAGCGTGGCGCCCACATTCAATCCGGATAGGTTCGGTAGAACAATCCCCGCCCCAAAGATCAGTCCGGTCAGGGTGCGCTTGAGCCGGTCAGGAAGCGTCGTCAGCCGGCCCAGGTAAACCAGCGAAACGGTGGCCGCAACCAACAGGGCACCAATGGTGAGCGTAAAAAAAAGACCGCCCACCAGGGCGGTCTTGAAGGAGAGCAGCATCGGCCGCGTGGCGGCGTTGGGCACGGTGAGGTAACCGGCCGCGGCCAGGGCGCCGGTTTTATCAAACAGCGCGCGGGTGGCCAGCCACACCTGAGCGGTCCCGATGATCTGGGCCGTAAGGACGCCGCCCACGATCGCCCATCCCACCGCGGCGCGGTTCTCGTCAGAGCGTGTGGGCCTTTTATTGCCGGCGCGGCGCGGACTGATCACATTATCCAACCACGATCTGTTGCCTCGATCAAGGCATTGATGCCGGTGATGTTGTCGGAATTTAAGGCCGCCATGGGCGCTTGGCCTGGTTGGAGATCAGCCCTGCTTAAACAGCTCCTCATTGATCTCGATCTTGCTCTGGCCGCGCAGCTGCTCGATCAGGCTGTTAAGCAGAGCGGTGCTCTTCTGGCGCAATACGCGCTGCTCGATATCGTCGCGGCGTTCTTGCCACCCCTCCATATCGGGCGCCTTGCGCTCATTGAGCCCGATGACGTAGTAGCCTTGGGCGCCCTTGAGCGCGGTTTCAGCCAGCGGATCCTCCTGGGTCAGGTCAAAGGCTGCCTCGGCTATGGCACGCTCGTTGCCAATCTCCGGTATGGCCTCGAAGCGTTTGAAAAAACTGCTGGTCTTAAGTTCGTGTCCAGCGGCCTGGGCCGCCTTGGGTAGATCCGTTTCGGGCTCGTTCAATTGGGCCCGAAAGGCTTCCGCCTCGCTTTTGGCCTTCTCATCCTGCTTTTGGGCCAGCAGATCGGCCTCAACGCGCTCGCGCACCTCGGCCAGCTCAGGCACTTTGGGGGCCTCTTTTTCAAGCGCCTGGATCAGATAATAGGTATCTTCGATCGCCACCACGTCGCTGATCTCTTCGGGCTCCAGCGCCAGCGCCGCCGTGGCGAAGGCCGCGCCGCTCGCACCGAGCTGCTCGGGGCCGGCCTGGTCGAAAAAGTCGCTGCTCATCAGGGTCAACTTCTGCTCGGTGGCCACTTCGGCCAGGTCGTCGCCCTGAAATACCGACTCGTAGAGCGTCTCGGCCGCCTCCAACGCCAGCTCCTTGGCCTGCGCCTGACGCAACTGGTCGCGAATCTCGTCGGCGACCGCTTCCAGGGGCTTCTTGCTGGCCTCGTTGACCTTTTCCACCTTGATCAAGTGCCACCCGAAGGGGGTGCGCACCGGCTCGCTGATCTCGCCCGCCTGCATGGCAAAGGCCGCCTCGGCAAAAGGCGCCACCATCTGCTCTTTTTGAAATTCGCCCAGGTCGCCGCCGCGCTCGCGGGTGGGACCTTCCGAGTACATCTTTGCCAGCTCGCCGAAATCCTCCCCTTTGCGGGCCATCTCCAGCACGGGCAGCAAACGCCCCTTGGCCTCCGCCACGGCCGCCTCGTCGGCTTCGGCGTCCACCTTGATCAAAATGTGACGCGCCTTGACGGTTTTGGGTTGCTCGAACTGGGCCGCGTTGTTGTTGTAATAATCGGCGATGCGCTCATCGGCGATGGTCACCTGGTCGGTATAATCGTCGGCGGCAAAGGCGATGTACTGCACCTTGACCCTGGGATTGGTCGTGTAACGCTCGCCGTTCTGCTCAAAGTAGGCCGCCACCTGCTCGTCGGTCAGCTCGATCTGGTCGTATTTGTTGGGGTCGAAGTGTACATAGTCGATACGCACCTGGGCCTCTTCCCATTGGTACCACTGTTTCAGCTCCGCTTCCGACACCAGGGCGCTGCCCGCCACATAAGACTGCAGGGCATCGATGCGCAGGGCCTGGCGCTGATCTTCCTCGAACTCTTCCGGGGTGGTGCGGATCTGCGCCAGCACCCGCCGGTACTGTTCACCGTCGAAGACGCCGTTGCGCTGAAAGGCCGGCACGGACTGAAGGGACTCGGCCAGGGTTTCGTCCGACACCTGGATGTCCATTCGGTCCGCTTCGATCAACAACAGTCGGCGATCGATAATCTGATCCATGGCCTGCTGCTTGATCTGCAGCATTTCGATGGTTTCGTCGGTGAGGTTGTCGCCGAACTGGCGCCGCAGGTTCTCCAACAGGTTGTTATAGGCGCGCAGATATTCGTTATAGGCGATGGGCTCACCGTTCACGCTGGCCACCACCGTGGCCTGCTGGTCCCGAAAACTGCCCACGCCCCAGAACACAAACACAATCACGATCACGCCCAGAATCACCTTGATCATCCACGACCCGGCGTGCTTGCGCATTAAGTCCAGCATCGACTATCCTTATATTGTATTGACATGTTTCGTGTATGAAACGGCAAAAACGATCAAACCAAACCAACCGCGGCGCCTATTGCGCCGCGAACGAAGCGGGTATTTATTGTCCCACTCGGGGAATGGGAGAAAAACCCTCGCCTTTAGGCGAAGACTTCAGCTTAATTGTTGGTGCAGCCGCAAGGATTCAAGCCTTCGGCTTTAGCCGAAGATGGTTGACTTTACACCGTACTCAGTACACATAAAGCTTTTATTTTATTTTTGTGTGCCTGTTTTGTCAATAGATTCCCACTTGCATTTGCCCATCAGAACCTGCCGCATATACCGTAAAATGGGTGAAGACCACCCTAAAGCCCCCACCCAATCAATCGTTTGATTGGCCGACGCAGCACTTGCTCTATCCACCGGCCGATCCGCCAACCGCCCGTCCGGCCCGCTGATCCCAAAGAATTCCATTGACACCCCGCCCGTTTTTCGCTAAAACGCTTGCCACCATCGACGCGGCAACCATTTTGGGGCTGTAGCTCAGCTGGGAGAGCGCATGACTGGCAGTCATGAGGCCAGGGGTTCGAATCCCCTCAGCTCCACCATGATTTGAAAAAGGGTTGTGCCAAACGGCACAACCCTTTTTTCGCTCCCGGACCGCCTATTAATCCAGCAATTAACAGAAAAAAACTGATCATCCCATACTTGATCCGGGATTCAGTTTTTTTTCAACAAGCAGTGTGCGGCAGGCAGCAGGCGGCAGCTGTCAGCCATCAGGCATATCAATCATTTCTAATCGTTAATGTTTCTTCCAAACCTTTCGACTTTTCGACCTTTTGACTTTGGACTTTTTCTTGCCCCTTAGACTTTTGACTTTTTCTCGACCCTTCAACTTTTGGCCCACCTTGGACCCTAACCCACTAAACTGCATCATCCCTGCACCGGGCCGCCTTCTGCAAGCTGCCCGCTGCCTGCCGCTCGCTGCCCGCTGCCTGCCGCCCGCTGCATTTAAGCCAATCACACCAACTCGGAAAAAAACCGGTGGGCGGGGCAGATGCGAATGCCGTCGCGATCAACCCTGTCCTGCCCATCACCACGATACAATTGAATCGCGCCAACTTCCGGGAAGCGAACCTTCAGGTAGCGCAAAGCACCGGAAATAGATTTCGCACGCTGCTTGCACTCTACAAAAAGGATCGGGCTGCCGTTTTCGGTGACCACAAAGTCAACCTCACGCCGGTCGACATCCCTGAAATAGCGCAGCTCAACATCGCGCGCCTGCGTGTCCTGTAAAAAAAAGGTCCATTTGAGAAGATGGCAAGCGGTCAGGTTTTCAAATCTTGGTCCGGGTTCCGGTACTACGCACCAGTCCAGATGGTAATGCTTGGCCTCTTTCTTCACCGCGCGAATATGCGCAGCGCCGAACGGATATAGCCTGAATACCATGTAAAGGTTTTCCAGCATCACAAACCATCGCGATACCGTTTGATGGGCCACCTGCAGGTCTTCGCGCAGGGCATTGATTGAAAGCGGCGAGCCCACCAGGGTGGGAAGACGCAATACCATCCGCTCAACAGTCCCCACATCCTGGATATTCTCAAGGTCCAGCAAGTCACCCGTCACCACCCGCGACCGATAGTCTCTGCTCCAGCGACGGGTTTCCTTCTCCGACTGCAGGGAAAATGGTTCCGGAAATCCGCCATATGCCATCAATGCGTCGATGGTCGCTGCTGTCGGGGCATTCAGTTCGGCCAGGCTCAGCGGCATCAAGCGGTAAAAATGATATCGGCCCTGCAATGAATCGCCGCCCCTGCGGAAATGGTCTAGCCTGGCGCTGCCGGTTACCAACACCGGCACTTCATGGCCACGTTTGTCATAGAGCCCTTTGACCACTTGGCGCCAGCGGCGGTACTTGTGGATTTCATCGAGAATCAACAGGCCCGGAGCAGCGGGAAATTGCTCAA
Source organism: uncultured delta proteobacterium (assembly GCA_963783425.1). Classification (GTDB taxonomy): domain Bacteria; phylum Desulfobacterota; class Desulfobacteria; order Desulfobacterales; family QNYZ01; genus CAWANO01. Next base: position 267,023 of record CAWANO010000001.1, on the reverse strand, counting down.
GGAGGATCTGTTCGCGATCCTTGGCAGCGTCCCAGTTTAAATACCGCTCTTCAACACTACACCCAGCTTTGTGACACAAACGCTTGGCCAGCGTAGTCTTACCGGACTGCCGGGGCCCTCCGATGAACACCATTTTGCGCTTCAGGTCATCGCTAACCGGCGTTTCGATATAGCGATCAATGTATCCTTCCATTTTGCACTCCACCATAATTTACAAGCGTGTATTTTAGGATACATGTTAATATACTCGCGTGCAGTATGGTTGTCAAACCAAGTATTTGCGATACAAATGTAGCAGCAGCCGGCGGGCAGATTCAGAATGCTGAATGATGAATTATGAAGGATGAATTTTCCAACTTCAGCAGGCAGCGGGCAGCTTGCAGCCGGCAGCGATATCAATTCCGTTAAAATCCCCCCTCGAGGGGGGTCAGGGGGGTGTATCATTGTCGCTATCAAATTTGGTTTATAAAGGCAGCTGGCAGCAGGCAGGTCCGGAATGTTGAATGATGAATTTTCCAACTTCAGCGGGCAGCGATATCAATCTTTTTGATCTGGAGTGTTATTTTACAATACCTTTTCGACTCTTCGACCTTTTGACCTTCGATTCATTTTCATCCCTTCGACTTTCGACTTATTCTCGCCCCTTAGACCTTGACATTCTGGTCATAGTGGTCATAATGGTCAAAAAGGAGGCCGATTATGGAAAACAATATATCCGTGGCCGAGGCAAAGGCCAAATTCTCAGAATGCATTCGAAAAGTTGAGGCGGGCAACGCAGTCCTCATCACAAGGCACGGGAAACCAGTCGCCGCTCATTGTTCGCCCCAGCGATCTTGAACATCTTGAACGTTTGAGAAAAGCAGGCCCGGAAAAAGGCCTCGCCAGTGTTGCCGGCGGTTGGGAAAATAGCGAAGAGTTGGTCTCAATACTCGACGCCTCACCTCGGCAGGGGCAACGAAACACCCCTGCCCTCGAACACTGACTATGGCATTCCTCTTTGACACGGATGCAATTTCGGAGCTTCTCCGCCCACGGCCCGCAACCGCCTACGTAAAGTGGATAAAGAAAGTTGCTCGCGAAGAGCAATTTACAAGTGCCGTTGTAATCGGCGAATTATACAAAGGTGCCTATCGTTCCCAAAACCGCGAACGTCACCTATCAAATATCGAAAAGCGAGTTCTTCCCGCCGTCACAGTTCTGCCTTACGACATTGCCATTGCGAAGGTTTTCGGTAGCATCCGCGCTCATCTTGAAACCAAAGGCCTGATCCTTCCTGATGCGGACATTCAAATTGCCGCCACAGCCATGGGCCACAATCTGGAGCTTGTTACCGGCAATCTTCGCCATTTCAACCGGATCCCCGGTCTAAAGCTCAACAAGTCCCTGGCGAACTCACGAATCCGATAAGTCCCAGATCCGGAATGATGAATGATGAATTTTCCAACTTCAGCAGGCAGCGGGCAGCTTGCAGCGGGCAGCGGCCGGCAGGCAGCAGGTAGCCAGCAACAAAATCAATTTCACCAGAATCCCCCCTCGAGGCTTGTCCGCCGGCGTTATGGCGGAGAGGGCTAGGGGGGTGTGTCGTCTCGCTGTCAAATTTGGTTTTTAAAGACAGCAGGCAGCGGGCAGCTTGCAGCCGGCAGCGGTATCAATTCCTTTAAATTCCCCCCTCGAGGGGGGCCAGGGGGGTGTATCATTGTCGCTGTAAATTTCGCTTTTAAAGACAGCATGCAGTCGGAAACTGGCGGCGGGCAGGGCCGGAATGCTGAATGATGAAGGATGAAGGATGAATTTTCCAACTACAGCAGGCAGCGGGCAGCTTGCAACCGGCAGCGGTATCAATTCCTTTAAATTCCCCCCTCGAGGGGGGCCAGGGGGGTGTATCATTGTCGCTGTAAATTTCGCTTTTAAAGACAGCATGCAGTCGGAAACTGGCGGCGGGCAGGGCCGGAATGCTGAATGATGAAGGATGAAGGATGAATTTTCCAACTACAGCAGGCAGCGGGCAGCTTGCAACCGGCAGCGGTATCAATTCCTTTAAATTCCCCCCTCGAGGGGGGCCAGGGGGGTGTATCATTGTCGCTGTAAATTTCGCTTTTAAAGACAGCATGCAGTCGGAAACTGGCGGCGGGCAGGGCCGGAATGCTGAATGATGAAGGATGAAGGATGAATTTTCCAACTACAGCAGGCAGCGGGCAGCTTGCAGCCGGCAGCAACTTCAAAACTCTCCGGTCAGGCAAATTCTATTCAAGCGACTTTTCGACACTTCGACCCTTCGACTTTCGACCTGTTTTAACCTTTCGACCAATGTAAAACCTTGGCAAATTTACGATACAATCGTAAATTAGCAACATGAAACCCCGCTTACTCAACACCTATCTGACGCGCGATGCCGCATACTACCCTGTGGTTACCCTCACCGGGCCGCGACAGTCGGGCAAGACCACGCTTGCCAGGGCCGCCTTTCCATCGCACCAGTACCTTTCACTGGAATTGATCGACCAGCGGCGCTTTGCCCAGGAGGACCCGCGTGGCTTCCTGGCGGCCATTAAAGGCCCCGCCGTTCTCGATGAAATCCAGCATGTGCCCGACCTTATGTCCTACATCCAGGCCAAATGAAAGTTACACACGCAGCAGAGTGGCCATCCGTCCCTGGTTTGCAGTGTAGCACCGTTGCATGCTGAATGATGAAGGATGAATCTTCCCAACTTCAGTAGTGGGTGCCCATCTTGTATACTTGGTCAATGTCCCTTCTCTCATCTGTTGAACCGCAGACACCTTTTCAGATTAGTCTTTGTATGGCTCAACTTGGGTAGCCTGCATTGAGTAACCAATGTCTATGTCAGCGGTGCCGTCAACCAAGAATAAGTCTTTCACCATGGATTGGGCCGAAATCACCCCCGTCACCCAAACCGGCTCGAACAGGTTCTTGCTTGTGTAACCCTTGTGGAGAGGTGTTTTAACGTAAACGATCTGGTTCCTCGGTGGTGGGGGCGTGTGGATACAGGCGCCCACATACGGCACAAGGAGAAACTCCGTTGTTTCTGAGTCGGACATCTCGAGCGGGAGCAGATAGCCGGGGATGCGCACGCTCTGCCCGTTCAGTTCTTTGACAATGGCCGTGCTGCGCATGTCTTTCATTATTTTTACTATTACATTTAGGTCGACGCCGGAATCATTGAGCTCTTTAATGGCTTTCTTGACCTCTTCGATGAGCCCATCATCAACCTCTTGTCCATCATTCAGCAGTGTTTCGCCGACATTACTCAGCCAGTAGACCAGGTTTTGCTGCTGCGGTGTTAAATCCGCTATGGGATCGGAGGATGACAGGTTCGCCGGAATCAGGTCCTCCCAGGATAATTGCCGGACTTCTTCGCTCCATACCGGGCTATAAAGTAAGTGGCAAGTTTCAGCTGATCGTTTACCCGGAGTTAATGGCAAATTGTTTCAGGTGATCGTTTACCCTGGCTTAGGAATTTCGCTCACCTGAAGGTAACCGATATTCGAAAGCCATTACGAAGTGGTCGCCCTGGTAGACTGCCAAGCTATGGTTTGAAGTATCGATAACAGCTTTGACGTATGTGTAAACGAGTTCTTTGGGTACTTTGAATTTCTCACTAAAAATATCCATTTGCCGGTCACTGCGGATGAAGCGAATGGCGATGATTTGGCCATCGGGTATGTGATCGAGCTTTGGTAACTTTGTGGCTGCGGGAAGCAGTAGCGGCGAATCGCCAAGCGCCTCAATCTCCTCCAAGGGTGTCTTGCCCTTAAGGCAGCTGTATCGATGGAACCGGTTGTGAAATCGCTGAAAATTTTTGCTTTGCCGTTTGAGCGTCGCATAGCTCGCAAACCACTGGCTTCGGTAAAACTTCTTGTCATAGGTGCTGTTAAAGCTTTCGATAACACCGTTACGCCACGGCTCTGCGATGGGGATGAACACTGGCGTAACGCCAAAGTGCAAGCATAGGCGAATCACCAGGCCGAACGAGCGCGGGTAGCGGTTGCTGCCCCTGAACATGAGCGCATTGTCCATCTGCAAAAAATCGGGCATTCCTATCGCTTTCCAGCTGCGCAGCAGGCTGGCGCCAATCTGGCGATCTTGCTGGTTGCGTTGCGATTCTATGTAGACTTGGTGGGTTGCCACATCGATGATGTTGAACGAATAAAACCGCCCGTCGCCTTTGATGTAACGTGGGCCTACCGAATCGGCTTGATGGATGTTGTTTCGGCAAAGCGCCTCGGTAAAATACGGGTACGCAACCCCTTTCGGGGCGTAAGCGGTTTTTTTTAATCAGCCCTTCTTGCTTGACAACGCGGTAAATGGTGCTGTCGGACGGCAATGAAACACCGGCTTTGTGCAACTCCCACTTGATGGCCGAGACACCGAATTGGGCAAAACGTCGCGCTTCAAGTCGGTAACGGGTGTTGATGATACGGGCTCTTTCGGCATCGCTAATCCGATTGGGCTTTGTATGGGTTGCATGCGACTTTGACCGATACCAATCCGGGTCGCCCGTACGGTATCTGTTCAACCATTTGAAAAACCACTGTTTAGTGCGACCGAGGTCTGAGTAGATGCTTTTAGGTTTTTCGCCATTGGTGTATCGCATAATCGCCTGACGCCGCAGTTCGTCCTCGGTCATGATTCTTCCTCCTTATTGTTATTTGGAGGAAAAGTACCGTAAGTGTTGGATGGGGTAAACAATCAGCTGAAACTTTGGACCATTAAGGGTCAACGATCAGATGAAACTTTTGGGTAAACGATCACCTGAACTTTACCACGTAAGCTTTGGCAAAGTATCCCCAGGAAGGGTGAAATACCATGAACTTTCTGGAGTTTTGGCCTGCGAGTGTGTTCACCAAATCGATATCAAGGTCAACCAATTCCGAAATAAAAGATCGGTAATTGGCCATGTAAATAGAACGATGCGCCGGGTCGACTTGCTGCAGGGCCGCCATGATATTGCGGGCCTGGATCATGACCAGCATTGGAGAGGTCCAGATATGGGGATCAAAGCCGCTATCTGAATGATCCACAGTTTCGTCATGATGGCCTTGCTCTTCATGTTGGTGTGCGGCCATGGGAATCTTCTCGATGCCGTCATCCGTGGGGACCAATCTCATTTCCGGATTGGCGGAGGATATTTTTTTCAGCCATGCTTTTTCAAAAGGGACCCCGATCGAAAAATATATTTTTGATTTTGACAATGCAGCCATCTGGTTGGGCTTTGGCTCATAGGTGGCAGGGCTGTCCCCGGGCTTGACCATCACTCGGACGTCAACAAGATCTTGGCCAATGCGCTGGACGAAATACTTCTGAGGAACGATGCTGACAAAGACGGTGAGTTTGTCGTCTGCATAACCATTTTGTGAAAATATGAATAAGGAAATTAACAAAAGCCCATTTCTGATGATGGCACGAAACATATCAGGTCTCCCTCGAATGGATGGAATCACATCATCGGGCCATATGGCCCGAGCGCAACCGAATACGGCAACCGCCTGCACGTAATGTGGACGCAGACCTATCGGTCTGCCAGCTAAGTGCTCGTGTTCGTAAAAACGGTGACGTAATGAGGGCGTCAAGGCGCCGGGCTGACATGGCGCGGAAAATAAGCAATATCGGGAATATTGCGTTTTTTGCAACACCGTTAGCCCGGATGAATTGGCGGCCGAATGTCATCGTATTTGCGAATAGGTGCACTTAGGTCGCGAAATTCAACAACAGAATCAGCTTGCCGATATGATCATTAACCGGAATTTGGCAGGGCCTGATGCGGAGGTGCTCGCTGCCGGATGGGGCTTGGCTCAAATGTGTTTACGCTGGGTAAAGCCAGAGGAGCCGAAATAAAAACCACCGCCGGCAGGTAATGCTGGGTTAGCGATGGTGACGATAATTTGGCTTGAGAATGATGCACCACCACACAAACAGCACAGCTGTGGTGTTCACCTGAATCATGATGGTGGTGCAATCCGACAATAGCGTTCGCAGAAAGTAGTAGCAGGGCCAGCCCAAAAGAGAGCAATTTCCTGGCATTTTCGGAGTTGAAGTCCCAAGCCATGGTTAAGGGTGAAGGTGCCGTCATTTATTCATTTTATGGACGCAGCAAGAAGATGGATGGACATGTTATGGACGTGATTCGAGCTTGGGGAAATGTTGGGCAACGGATAGATAATAATCCACCGTAAAATAAGAACCGGATACAGACATCGTACCGTAATTTCTGATGGCTGTCAACTGGTCGACAGGTTCTCCAGCATCACGAACCATCGCGATACCGTTTGATGAGCCACTTAAGCGGGCGGTTGATTTCGTCCGCATTAATGCCTATTGTATTTCTACGTTATCACGGTAATATGTTACGATTTATCGAACATTCAATTAGTGGATTTGGAATTGATTTTTTGTTTACCGAATAGGTTCGACGAACCATCCCTTCCGCGCGGCTTCTGAGATCTTATTTCATACTGAATTCTTTGCGCTACTCCCCGTCGACCGTGTTTATTGCAGATAAATCATATGTGCCCTGGTGATCGCCACCTTAACCAAAATCTCAAACAAGGAGGGAAAAATGGAAGTAAAAGATTTTTGTTCGGCAATGGAATCCGAGATGACGGCATGGAAAGCCAAGATGTACGATGCCATGCGCAAGATCGACAAACTGGGCTCGGCCGAAAAGGAAAAGATCCTCATGAACGTCCAGGATCTCAACATGATCATGGATGATATGGCCCAGCGGGTGGAGCAGCTGCGGACCGAGTGTCCGTCGGACTGGAGCCCCATTAAAAAAGATGTGGAACAGGGCAGTATCGACATGCGCGGCAAATACGAAGAGACCATGGAGGCCATCGGCAAGGCCTCACCGGTTTCGATTGCTGGCTGATGGCACATGTATCCAGATAATAGCATGGCCGAATGGGTTCATTCGGCCATGCTTGACCTGATTTAGACCAATACTCATTTCCGCCGCCCGCCAAACGCCCCCGCCCTTCACCTGACGGCGTTGATCAAAATGCCGCTTTCCATTCCCGCCGCCACCGCCGCCGGAATGCCATCGTAAATGGTCGGATAACGTGGTGTCAGTCCGAGATCCTTCCACAAAAGGTCGGGGTCGACCGCGAGATTGAAATTATAGGTGCGCACCGCCCCCGGTGTCTCCAGCCCCGGATTGGGCCTGATGCTTCGGAAGGGGGTCAGCAGTGCCGTGGCTAGCAGGGCCAGCCATTGGGGCACCCGGATAACTCGCGCCTTCGGGTAGTGCGGTCTGACATGGTTCAGGAAATCATTCCAGGTCGATGGGCGGCGGTCGCCCAAGGGCAGGATGCCGGTATAGGCCTGTTCGGCACAGGCGATAATGGCCCGCGCCGCATCGGCCACATGCAGGTGAGTGTAGATGTTTTTGCCCAGGCCCGGCAGGATCAGGCGGCCGGCCTGCAACTGGCGAAAGTAGAGATCCCGCAACCCGTAAACGTGCGGCAAACGAAGGGCGGCAAAAGAGAGGCCGGCGGACGCGGCCATTTTTGATAGCTGCCTTTCGGTGTCCACTTTAATGCGCCCGTAATCGAGGACCGGATTGACCGGTGTTTCGGCATCGACCGGGAAAGGACTTCCGCTGTAAACCAGCAGGCTCGAACTGTAGACGAAATGTTTAACGCCGGCCTCGATGCCGGCCTGCATCAGGGATATGGAGCCCTCCAGTATGGAAGGTTTCAGTATGGCGTAAGAATCGAAGGTGGCCCGCGCCCCAAGATGGATGATGCCGTCCACGCCTTTAACCGCTTGTTTGAGGCTGATGGGCTTTCTGAGATCGGCAATGACAAAATCCGCATCGAAATGACAGATGTCGCAGTCATCACCCGCCTGACGAATCATCAGCCGGGGGCGGTAGCCGCCGAGGGAAAGCTGGCGGGACACTTCGTAGCCGATGAACCCCGAAGCGCCCGTGACCAATAATTTCATTTTTTTGGTGTTGAACGTCATCACCTGCCTGCTCCTATGGCCTGAAAGTACCCCTGAAGACGTGAAGACGGAAGACGTAATTGACTAACCATACTAACCACCTCTCGCCCCCCCTATTATCACTCAACTTACCAATCGCCCCAACACAAATCATCGTTGCCCCCTATCAGCAAAATAGGGCACTTACCTTATCGATAACATTCACAATCTCAGCGTTTAAAATATGATTTTAATCCAGCGAGGCAAGGTCGACCTTAACGGAAAGCGAGTGCACACCGCCGCCCATGACCACGCCCTTCACGTCTCATACTCTCAGATGCCACCTCTGTAGGTCAGGTTGCGGGCAAGGCGAGTTACCTGACATTGCCGATTTGTCAGGGAGTCGCAAAGAGCGCGACTCCCTGAACTACCGGTTATTCCGGGTTCATCCCCTAAATGGTTTTAGGGGTCCCCACGGTGCCCCAATTTGACGCGTATTTGCCGTTGTCAATATATTCACCCAGGGAGGACCAGGGATAATCGGCCGGCCGATGAACATATTCATGTTTAACCGGCTTGAAATGGATGTAATCCAGATGCCGATTGAAATCTTGGCCGTCTCGAACGATGTGATCCCAGAATCGTCGTTGCCAAAGGAACGCATTGTCATCCTTGCCAACCCATTTTTTGTGTCGATGAGTAAACCGTAATTTGATCGATTGAATGATGTCCGACATCGAGTGTTCCGATTCATTGTCAATATGCATCAACCAATGCAGGTGATCGTCCAGGATGGCATAAGCCATAAGTTGGAACGGTTTTTCCCCCCGCACCTCATCGATCAAATCGAGCAACAGCCGTTTGGCGGATTCGGTTTTCAAAACCGTCGCCCGGCGATAACAAACCGCCGTAATAAACACCGGTCTGTTTTGTGTGGGATATCGCCGTATGTTCGTCATGAATCATCAACATCCATAATCGAAGGTCAAAGTTATCAATGCGTAGGTCACGGTTGCGGGCAGAGCCTATAACCCTTAGGTCAGGGTGCGAGTGAAACGAGTTCTCTGACATTCATTTTACAATATCCGTAGGTCAGGTTGCGAGCAAAGCGAGTTACCTGACATTTTTTCCCAAGTTGATTCGTCAGCGAAGTTCCGGGACTTTGTTGCGCAAATTTACTTACCACTCTCATGCTTGCGTATTATCTTTGATACTGCCGACGTCGATACACCCAACTGCCGAGCGGTTTCGGCCATGGAAAGGCCGATTTCCTCCACCAGTTCGACCGCCAGCCGAAAGCGAACATTGCTGATGCGCCGCCTGCGGCTGCCGGAAATCAACGCCTTGCGGCTGATACCCTCGGCTTTGCAAGTCTTGGCGATACGGTCTTTCGCTTGGTTCAGGCGTTCGGCAGGGGTGAATTGGCGTTTTAATCGATCGTTAGCTTCCCCGATCATACGCTCTACAAACAGGCCACTTCCCAATATCCGCTCGTCTGAAAGCTGCCGCTCACCAAGCCGGCGCATGGATTTCACTTCTGCCCACCCGCCCATGGAGTGGATCAACCCGCCGCCGACTAAATCCAACCGCTGACCCTCCTTAATGCCCTTTTGGACGAAAGCGCGATAGTGACCGATCGCTTCATTTTTTATATTGATTTATAGCGGTTCTGGAATAGATGACCAAATCTTGAATGCCGGCGGTTATAGCGGATGGCATAGCGTGTTAGAAATCGTCGCATAAATCTGGAAAGCCCATACTCGGAGCTGCGCAAAAGCATATCGGCATGGTTGTCTAAAAGCGCCCAGACCTAAATAGCGGTATGGGTGTCGACCGCCAATTGGCCCATAGTTTTTACAAAAATACTAAAATTTAGGAATTATTTTTCGATCGGGTTGTGACAGGCGACTTCCGTCTCTCCAAGCCTGCGCATATCGGGAAAGACTTCCAGGCATCGTTCCGTCGCCCGGGAACAGCGCGGATTGAAGAAACAGCCCGGGGGAGGGTCGATGGGCGACGGCAGCTCGCCATGCAGCACGATTCTCTTTTTCTCATGAAAAGGATCGGCGATTGGCGTGGCCGAAAGCAGGGCCTGGGTGTAGGGGTGCCGGGGGGAGTTGAAAATGGTGTCACGGCTGCCCTTCTCGATAACCATGCCCAGGTACATGACCATGATTTCATCGGCGATATGTTTGACCACACTGAGGTCGTGACTGATGAACAGATAGGCAAGCGCAAGCCGATCCTGGAGGTCAGCCAGCAGATTGAGGATCTGGGCCTGAATGGAGACATCGAGGGCCGACACCGGCTCATCGAGGACCAGAATCTCGGGATTGAGCATCAGGGCGCGGGCCACCGCGATCCGCTGGCGCTGGCCGCCTGAGAACATGTGGGGGTAGCGCTCATACTGTTCGGGGCGCAAGCCTACCAGATCCATCATTTCCAGGGCCGCTTTGCGGCGCTCCCTCTTGGTCATCGAATGGTTTACCAGCAGCGGCTCTTCCAGGGCATGACCGATTTTCTGCCGCGGGTTCAACGAACCGTAAGGATCCTGAAACACGATCTGAACCTTCGATTTCAGCTTCCTTCTGAGCGACCGGTCGGAGCCGACGATATCGACGCCGCTGATGCTCAGCTCCCCGGAAGTCGGACGCTCGATCATGGTCACCAGCCGGGCCAGGGTCGATTTGCCGCAGCCCGACTCGCCGACCACAGCCAGAGTTCTGCCCTTCTGGAGGGAAAAGGTGGCGCCGTTTAAGGCCTTCAATAACGCTTTGGATTTGAAAGTGCCCTTACTCACCTGGTAAAAACGCTTGAGATCTACAGCCTCTAGAATTGTCTCGCCGCTCATTTGCCCTTCACCTCGCGGTCGGGATGATTCGTCGGCGTGCCTTTGTCGAGGGGATAGTGGCACAGGGCATGACCATGTTCGGCCCCGGCTTTAACCGGTTCTCGGGATCGACAGAGATCGCTGGCATACTGGCATCGGGGCGAAAACAGGCAGCCTTGGGGCCGGTCGAACTGCCCGGGAACTACACCGGCAATGGAAGGCAGGTGTTTGCTCAACGCCCTTTCGGGCAGCGCTGCCAGAAGGGCCGAGGTGTAGGGATGGTGGGGGTCGGTAAACAACCCTCTGATACTTTGCTGCTCCACCTGCTGGCCGGCATACATGACGACGACCCGTTCGGCCGTCTCGGCAACCACCCCCATATCGTGGGTAATCAGCACCAGCGCCATATTGGTCTCATCCTGGAGCTTGAGCAGCAGGTCAAGGATCTGGGCCTGGATGGTCACGTCGAGCGCAGTGGTCGGCTCATCGGCGATCAGCAGCCGGGGATTGCAGGCGATGGCCATGGCGATCATCACCCGCTGCGACATGCCGCCTGAGAGCTGGTGCGGAAAGGCTGACAGCCGTTTTTGAGGCTTCCGGAATACCCACCTGGTTGAGCAAGTCAATGGATCGCTCTCGGCGCTCTTTACGATCCATGTTCAAATGGGTCTTCAGTGCCTCGCCGACCTGAAAACCGACGGTGAAACAGGGATTGAGGCTGGTCATCGGCTCCTGGAAAATCATCGAGATCTCTTTGCCGATAATGGATCTGCGCGCACTATCCTCCATATTTAAAAGATCCTTGCCGTCAAAAGCCATTTTATTGGCACTCACCTGGGCGGTCCACGGCAGCAGTCCCATCAGGGCAAGCATCGACACCGATTTCCCCGATCCGGACTCGCCGACAATGGACAGCACCTCGCCGCCATTGAGCTCGATTGACATCCGGTCGACCGCTGTGAAGAGACCGCCGGCGGTCTGAAAGGCGACGGACAGGTTGTCAATTTCAAGCAGAGCCATGACGATTACGACCGTTTCAGTTTCGGATCAAGGGCATCGCGCAGACCGTCGCCCATCAGGTTGATGGCCAGAACGGTGAGCAGAATGGCGCAGCCGGGAAGGGTGACCACCCACCAGGCGCGCAGAATAAATTCCCGGGCCTCGGCCAGCATGGTACCCCATTCCGGCGTCGGCGGCTGGGCGCCCATGCCCAGGAAGCCAAGAGCGGCGGCATCGAGGATGGCGGTGGAAAAACCCAGGGCGGCCTGGACGATGAGCGGCGCCATGCAGTTGGGCAGTATGGTGACGAACATCAGACGCAGCCGGCGCACGCCGATGACCCGGGCGGCGGTCACGTAATCCTTGTTCATCTCGCCCATCACCGCGGCGCGGGTCAGCCGCACATAGTGCGGCTGCTGGACAATGGCGATGGCGATCATCGCATTGATCAGGCTGGGTCCGAGGATGGCGACCAGCACCAGGGCCAGCAGCAGACTTGGAAAGGAAAGAATGATATCCATCAAACGCATGATGATGGTGTCGACCCTGCCGCGGAAAAACCCGGCTATCAGGCCGAGAATCACGCCAACCACCACGAGCCACGGACACCACCACGCAGCCGATGAACAGCGAATAGCTGGCGCCGTAAATCAGGCGTGAGAGAATGTCGCGACCGACGGCGTCGGTGCCCAGTGGAAACTTGAGCGATCCGCCTTCCTGCCAGAAGGGCGGTTGCAGAAAGGCGTCACGGTATTGTTGATTGGGCAGGTGGGGCGCGATGAAATCGGCGAAAACAGCGATCATGATGATACCGATAAAAAACAGCAGGCCAATGACGGCCCCCCTGTTCTCGCTGAAATAGGACCAGAACTCCTTGAGCAGGGCAATCCTGCCGGTCTCCCTGGTATCCAATGTCTGCTGGTAGGCGGCCTCTGCCATTTTCTATTCCGTATGCCTGATCCGCGGATTGATCAACCCATAGAGCAGATCCACTATTAAGTTGACGACCATGATGATAATTGCAATCAGCAGCAGGCCGCCCTGCACCGACGCATAATCCCGCCGGAAAATCGAATCGACCATCCATTTGCCGATTCCCGGCCAGGAGAAAATGGTTTCGGTCAAGATGGCTCCGGCGAAGAGCACCCCTACCTGCAAACCGATCACGGTTATAACCGGTATCAGGGCATTGCGAAGCGCATGCAATCCAATCACTCGAGACGGTTTCAAGCCCTTTGGCGCGGGCGGTTCGGATATAATCCTCGCCGAGCACTTCGAGCATGGCCGAACGGGTCTGGCGGGCGATGACCGCCAGCGGAATCGTACCCAGCACGATGGCCGGCAGGATCAGATGCATGAAGGCAGACTGAAAGGCACCCTTGTCCCGGAGATCAGGCTGTCGATCAGCATGAAGCCTGTCACCGGCTCAAAATAATACATCAGCGAAATTCGCCCCGAAACGGGTGTCCAGCCGAGATTCCGGAAAAGAAAATGATCAGCAGCAGGCCCCACCAGAAAATAGGCATGGAGTAGCCGGTTAAGCGCACCGGCCATGACCGGTGGTCAAAGGCGGATCCCCTCCTGACCGCGGCGATCATGCCCAGCTGGCAGGCCGAAGATAATGGCGAAGAAAATGCACACAACGACAGTTCCACCGTGGCCGGAAAAAGCGTTATAAACTCCTCCAGCACCGGCTGCTTGGTCACTATCGAAGTGCCGAAATCTCCATGCAGCAGATCTTTGAGATAATAGCCGTATTGGACCAGAATCGGCTTGTCGAAACCGAATTCCGCCATCAGCCGGGCATGCCGCTCCTGTCATTCCCCGTTCGCCGCCATCAGCAGCACAGGATCACCCGGCAGCAGACGGATGAAGGTAAAGGCAATCAGAGTCACCCCGATGAAGGTCGGAATGATTACCCCAAGCTTTCTGAGAATAAAGATCAGCATTTACGTGAGAGTAAAAGACATTCATTAGCGACACAGCTGTGTCATTTAATCCGGGCCACAAAAAAGGCCGGGCCATGAGAGCCCGGCCTTTCGTACACGGAAAGCCGTGGCTACTTCGAGATCCACTCCGTAGAAGATATGACCGCCGAAGGGATCGATTTTGAAATCGACCACCTCCTTGCGTATCGGCTTGAACACCACCGAATGTGCTATGGTCGCCCACGGCGCCTGCTCCTTGAAGACCACCTGAGCCTGCTCGTACAGCTTGGTACGCTCGTCTACGTCGGAGACGACCTTGGCCTTCTGGATCAGATCCTCGAAAGGCTGATGGCACCAATTGGCCCGGTTGGAACCACCGACGCCGTCACAACCCAGCAGCACGGCGAGGAAGTTGTCAGGGTCGCCGTTGTCTCCGGTCCAGCCCAGCAGTACCGCACCGTCGCGGTTCTTGTCTTTGGATCGCTTGAGATACTCGCCCCATTCGTAGGAGACGATCTCGGCGTCGACGCCGATCTCGGCCAAGTCGGCCTGGATCAGTTCCGCCATGCGGCGGGCGTTCGGGTTGTAGGGCCGCTGTACGGGCATCGCCCAGATCTTCATCTGCAGACCGCTGACCCCTTCGGCCTCGAGCATGGCCTTGGCTGCCTCGGGATCGTAGGGATCGTCCTCAACCGCGTCGTTGTAGGACCAGATGGTCGGCGGAATCGGGTTCTTGGCGACTTTGCCGGCGCCCTGGAAGACGGCATCGAGGATGGCCTCCTTGTTGATCGCCATGTTCAGCGCCTTGCGCACCTTGGGGTTGTCGAACGGGGCGACCAGGGTGTTGTAGGCCAGGTAGCCGACATTGAGACCTTCCTGCTCGAGCAGGTTGATATCCGGATCGCTTGCCATCGCCTCAAGATCTGCGGGGTTCGGATACGGCATCACATGGCATTCGCCGGCCTTGAGTTTCTGGTAGCGTACCGAAGGATCTGGAGTAATGGCAAAGACCAGGTCATCGATGGCAGCCTTGCCGGCCCAGTAATCAGGATGGGCCTTATAACGGATGACCGCATCCTTCTGATAGGCGACCAGCTGGAACGGGCCGGTGCCCACTGGCTTCTGATCAATGGTTGCCGGGATGCCGGCGGCCATCATCTTGTCGGCATATTCCGCGGAATGAATCGAGGCGAAATCCATGCCCAGGTTGGCGATCATCGGCGCCTCGGGGCGATTGAGAACGAACTTGACGGTGTAGTCATCGACCTTGACCACGTCCTTAGCAGGTCCGGCATCGACATGCCGTTGAAGTACTCGTATTCAGCGCCTTCAGTAACGCTGTGGAAGGGATGATCCTTGTCGAGCTGCCGTTTGAAGGAGAAGACGACATCGTCGGCATTGAAGTCACGCGTAGGCGTGAAGTCCTTGGTGGTATGGAATTTGACGCCTTTTCGCAGATGGAAGGTGTATTCAAGGCCGTCATCGGACACCTCCCATTTCTCGGCCAGGGCCGGTACGATTTTGGTGGTGCCGCGCTCGAATTCGACCAGTCGATTGAAAATGGGGCGCGATGAGGCGTCAAAGGTCGTGCCGGCGGTGTAGAAGGCCGGGTTGAAGCCTTCGGGGCTTCCTTCGGAACAGAACACGAGCGTCTTGGCCTGAACAGCGACTGCGCCGGCAACAAGAAGGGACACGCCGCAGACCGCTGCGAGCAGCTTCCTTTTCATCGGTTTCATCTCTTTGTCTCCTCTTTTGGGTTTTTGTTGATCAGCGAACTTCCGCCGTCATCTAAGGTCGTACCCCAGGGCGGGGTGCTCCTCCCTCTCTTCTCTACATAGCGACACACGTCCGATCCATCTTACCAGACTGTGTCACCTGCTGCGAGACATCTCCGCCGGTTACTCGCCATCCATGAATTGATAGGAACTCGCTTTTGAGTGATGAATCATTCATCACGCCTCCGGGTTATTGAACTGTGGGGACGGTCGGTGTATGCAACAATATCTTGTATCCACTTCCGGCAGCCATACCGCCATTTTTGCCAATCATGCCTGAAGCTGTTAACAAACTTCATGCATCATTGTCAAGACGTTCATCAACACGGAAAATGACCAAAAATCAACCAGTTGGCGCGCACATCACCTCATCGAGCCGAATCGAAATAGGCCTCTATTCCGGGACGTTGTTGTGCAATTCTACTTACCACTCTCATGCTTGCGTATTATCTTTGATACTGCCGATGTCGACACACCCAACTGCCGAGCGGTTTCGGCCATGGAAAGGCAGATTTCCTCCACCAGTTCGACCGCCAGCCGAAAGCGAACATTGCTGATGCGCCGTCTGCGGCTACCGGAAATCAAGGCCTTGCGGCTGATACCCTCGGCTTTGCAAGTCTTGGTGATACGGTCTATCGCTTGGTTTAGGCGTTCGGCAGGGGTGAATTGGCGTTTTAATTGCTCGTTAGCCTCCGCGATCATACGCTCTACAAATACGCCACTTCCCAATATCCGCTCGTCTGAAAGCTGCCGCTCACCAAGCCGACGCATGGATTTCACTTCTGCCCACCCGCCCATCGAGCGGATCAACCCTCCGCCGACTAAATCCAACCGCTGACCCTCCTTAATGCCCTTTTGGACGAAAGCGCGATAATGACCGATCGCTTCATTTTTATTTTGGCCGAACCAACTGAGCACATATTTCCGATCCTGCCATTCGTTTTCGATTTTACCCAGCACAACCGCGTGCCCGCACCAGCGATAGCGTTCCAGGCCTTTAATATCTTTGACCAGCTTGGCTCTTAAGGGATTCAAATGAATATAACGGACTAATTGCTTAAAATAACTGTCTTCCTCACAAACGATGGATTTATAGCGGTTCTGGAACAAATGACCAAATCTTGAATGCCGGCGGTTATACCGGATGGCATAGCGCGTGAGAAACCGGCGCATAAATCTGGAAAGCCCATACTCGGAGCTGCGCAAAAGCATATGGGCATGGTTATCTAAAAGCGCCCAGGCATAAATAGCCGTATGGGTGTCGAGCGCCAATTGGCCCATTGTTTTTACAAAAACATCACGGTCCTTACCGTCATCGACAATACTACGGCGCTCGATCCCTCTCACAATCACATGGTGTAGCGTTCCTGGTGCATCAAGTCTGGCTGTTCGTGGCATCTGCGCCTCTTAGTGTGGGGTTGGAAGGAGGTTATCATATTTATTCACATTGCACAACAACGTCCCACACTTACTGTTCGGGTCACGATTTTCCTCCAGCTAGACCACGCAGGCCCGCCGGAGGTTCAACGTCATGAGAAGAGTGTGCCGGTAAACCCGCTTCCAGGCTGCAACAAGCAGGGCCCGTAAGGCCGCTAAAAGGCGAGCGCCGATTCGGCGTGACCGACGGCAGCAGCTGTTGAGACTTGTCAGGAGTGATTGCACGCCGCCGAAAAGTTTGTCGATGTTGTGGCTGCGAGCCGAACATGAAAAACGATTCGGACATCGGGTACTCAGCGCGACACGATTACCTTCAGGGTTCCGTTTTCCACTTCCGTCTCGCTGTTCTCCCGCTTGGAACCACTGGCCAGTTGGCGCTGGGTAAACCACTCCACGTTCGACTGGACTTGGAAGGCAAAGACCACCGAGCCCTCATCAACCCGAGGAACATACCACTCGACGATGTCATCGTGAACGGACGGCAGGTCGCCAGACTTCTCCGGGCGGCTGCTGGTGACCATCGGCTCCGGCACCGTACTGCCCGTGGCCGACCACGGGCTTTTTTTCCCGATGGCACGGCTCATGTTGTTGCCCCAGTTCCAGGTGTAGTGCTCCTTTTCCGAGCGGACAAAGGTGGCCAGCCGGTTGTTGCCGTAATGGATAAGGTAGTCGGCCTTGTGCTCCCGAAGCCTGACGTTGGACATCTTGCCCGAAGAAAGATTGTCGTGGGCAGCCACGATCCTCTGGCGGGTGGCATCCCACGACATGGCCTGGATGAATATCCTGCCACCTTCACCCAATCGAAGGGAGATCTCCTTGGATTTTCCCGGACGCAGTTCGCTCCACTGAGCCCCCCGGTTATCGGAAGCGGAAACCCTGAAGACCATCTTCTCCGAATCGTTGACAATTTTGGCATGCGAGGCACCCACCACGGTGATTGTGCCTTGCGCACCACTGCCACTCTCGATGCTGTAGGTGTCGCGGAACGACTGAAAATTCTCGCTGAGAACCGGCAGGGCGACCTTCACTCGCTTGAAGGCCTGCTGGAACCTCGTGTTCTTTTCCGGAACAAAGCCTTTGACCGTAGCCCAGGTGTCCCCCTCGCTGGTCATTCTGGAGTTGAGAAACTTGAGGTCTTCCGCAGTGGCGTTCACCCTCTCGACCAATTGTTCGAGTTCATCGGCCGTGCTCTTCAGCCGGTTGTATTCTTCCCGGTCGCGGCTGCTCCACTCGGATTGCGGGGCATTGTTCCGCTCCTGTCGCATCTTCTGCAGCTGATTCTCGAGTTGTCTCAGGGATTTGCGGGTTTCCTCGGCAATGGGAAGAACCTTGTTTCGCGCTCGCGCAATGGTGATGCGAAGCATTTCGCGGCGGCGCGCCTCATCCTGCTCCATGGCCGCGTTGGCCTCGTATTCGTTGAGGAGGCTGGCGGCGTAGTCCAGACCCTGGGCTGCCGAAGCCAGACCCACCACGGCATTGGCGGGCTGACTGAAGGCAAGCAAGATAATGAGCGCGGCGATCAACCCACTGCCGGATACCACGCTGATTGGAACGTTGACTTTACTACTGACGTTGCATTCCATGGTCATCATTTTCAACTCCTCTGGTCTTTGCGTCTGCCACAACAGGAAGATTCTCTGAAGCCTTGGAAACGAAGTGGTTGCCTCGATATCCACCTGGCCGTTCAGGATCGCCGCTGGCGAAATGCGTTGGTAAGAAGTCATGCATACGCATCATTACTCCGGCAATTCGGTAGTGCCCGAAGTCCCTGCCCGATAGCCGCGCAGGAACTCCTGCCTGATATCTTCCCACTGGTTGTAATTGGGGTAGATCTTGCGCATCATCTCGCGCGAGCCCTTGCCGCCCCGGTAGACCCGCCCGATTTCATAGCCGGCCTTGAAAGCCTCGGCCATCGATGGTTTCTGGCCTATTTTCTCGCCGGTTCCAGTGACGCTCACCGTATACATGCGTCGCTGGTGCCAGGGCAGCGCGCCCGAGCGGCGCAAGTCGTCGAGTACCTCGCCCTGTTTCCGAAGATCGAGTTTGGCGTGCAACACCTCCACACTCCTGGTTTGCCACCAGTGGTAAAGATCGGCAT
Source organism: uncultured delta proteobacterium (assembly GCA_963783425.1). GTDB lineage: Bacteria > Desulfobacterota > Desulfobacteria > Desulfobacterales > QNYZ01 > CAWANO01. The sequence goes on along the minus strand of CAWANO010000001.1, from coordinate 248,014 downwards.
GCATTTCCTCGACCCGTTCGATCAGCGTGACCTCTTCAGTCTCTCCGGCCGGAATCTGCGAGGCCGCCTTCTGGATCGCCCTCTCCAGCTGTATCTTCCTGTCTCGCTCGTAGACATAATTTGCGAGACCCTGTATCACGCTCACCATCAGCCAGGCCGTGGCGTTGATGGCCTGCGCACGTTGCTGCCCGCTGGCTGTCAGGATCGGCGGCGGGCGGAGGTGCTGAGTGGCGCGGTAAATCTGCTCGACCTTGTCCGCTGAACTGTTCTTGGAGACGTAGCGGATGTGCTTACGTACTTCCTTGGGCAACTGCTCGTAGCCGCCATAGATGAACAGCCTTTGCACGTTCTTGGGCAGATGCCTCATTTCAGCCGGCAGGGCCTTGTAGGCCTCTGCCTCGAAGGCTTCAATCGTCGACACCGTGGCCTTTCCCGGGCCATAGAGATCACCGTAGGTAACCGCAAGCTGCACGGTCTGACCCGCGGAAACAGAGGGATCCTGGCTTTGCGTGCTGATCTTGAACACCTCCACCGTATCCTTCATCGAACTGCCGCTGCCCGCACTTCCGCCGGATCCCGTTCTTGATCCCGATGACCTTTGCCCACCCTGGGCTTTCTGCTCGGCTTCGGCCACCTTTTGCCTCATATAGGCACTGATCTCCCGTCCATGCCTCATGGCAATCTGCAGGTCTTTCTCTGCCTGGATGATGCGATTGGGATTTTTCCGCAGCCCCGCTTCGGTGGTCAGATCGATTTGTTTGACCAATGCCTGCCCCACTTCCGTCTGCCGTTTGGTGGCTGTCTGACGCAGCGTCTCCAGGCGTCCGCTGGGATCGGTGAATTCCTTGATATTTGCCCGGTTGGTTTTGCCCTGCGTGATCAATTCCCGTTCGTATTTTTCAAGTGCCAGCTTTGCCTGGTGCGCAGTTTTGTTTGCCGCGGTCACTTGCTGAACCGCCTCCGCCTGCAGACGCTGGACTTCGGCATCGCTCAAAGAAGCGTACTGGTAAGGGTCGTCGAGGATGCCGAGCTCGGCTCTGTAGTGGTGCAGGCTCATCAGCTTGCGCGCCAGTTCGACGCGCTGCTGGTGATTCATCCAGTCGTGGAGCGGCGGATCAGCGGCCCTGACCGGAATTCCGAATCCGGACAGGACGAACATTACCGCTGTGAGGACGGCGGGATATGTGAATTGACGACGGATAGACGGCATGGCGCATATCTCCTTCTACGGAATGGCCAACAGGTGAATCCCTGTGGGCAGAGCAAAGAAACGATGTCCCGGAGTGGCCGGGAAGAGGGAACGAACTGTCTGTGTATGGTTTGGACATGAAAACGGATAAGAACGGATACGGATAAGAAGTTGACGGATAACGGATACGGAAAGGAAGTTGCTTTTTAAAGGCTGCCAAACCGAAAAACTGACCTGTGCAAGGTATTAGCGTCAACTACGATATATAGTACCTTCCGATTCATGCTTCCCTTTTAGATGAAAACAAAAGCTTTACAAAACGCTTGTACCCAATGACGGCCGGAAAGTCAACCGGTGTGTTATTAAAATGGGCCCATTTTCGTCAAAATTGGTCGCAGCTCGCCTGTACGGACCGGATAAAAATACTCTTAAAAGTAGGCTTCGGAGGGGTAATCGGGATCCCTGATGTAATCCTCCGCATCGGGTCCCGGATGGTCATCATATGTAAAGAAATCATCCACAGGCGGGCCATGGGCGCGGGGGGGGCAATTTCCGTTTGACGTCCCAAAGGTTCAGGTGCTTTAGTATTTTCCGAATCACATCCTCGTCATGAATGAAGGCGATCACGCGCATTCGTCCCTCGCATTTAGAGCAGATGAGCGGATCGACTTCATATATTTTCCGGATAAGGCGTGCCCAGTTTTTTCTGAAAGCGTTGCCGGTCAGTTCCGGTTCCAGGATACAGGGGATTTTATCGTCGATAGCGAATTTTCCGATCTATATATCTAATGTGCCAACGGTTTATTTTTTCGTGTAATCGAACAGGTTTGAACTCTACTGGATCGTCGCTCTCCAGGGTCTGGGTTCAGTGAGGTTGTCGCAGATGTAAGTGCCTTCCACTGTGACGCCATCACTGGCGATGGTACCGGTATAATTGCAGTTATTGCCGTCACTGCTGTTCCGGCGGGCGATTGTCACCTGGTTGCCGGTCACCGTTATGGTCAGTTCCGCAGTAATGGAACCCCATCTGGCGTCGAAAATGTTGCTGTTGTCGCGGCGAGTCCAGACGCCCTGCCAGCCTGATTCGCTTTCGATCCACTGCCTTCCCAGAGGATCATTTGGAGGAGTTACGGCACCGGCGTCAAACAGGTAGGTCACTGTATACACAAATAGCCCTCCTTTACTCATCACAAAGGAAAGACTGCCGTGTTTTGCTTCCATATATCCCGGTTGATTGCCATGGGGAGAATCCAGGACCAGGAATCCGGGGGTTGCATTTTGTGTCGTAATGTTTACATCGGTGGTCTGGTTGGTATTGACGAACAGGTACTGGGCACTGCCCTCATGGTACTTTTTATATTCCGGTTTATAATGAAAATGAACTGCAGCCGAGGGCCGGAAACCCATGGAGAAAACCCCGCCATCATAGATCCGCTGTTTCGCCCGGTGATAACAGTCTCTCAGTCCAACCCCGGCATTGTTGGCCGGTTTGACGTACATCTGAATACCGATGGACTCGCCTTCCCGGACCTGCGCGATATTCCGCTCAAACACCCAGCCGACCCGAAAGGTCTGGGTGCAACCGGGATCGCTGACCGGGGTAATGTGAAACAGCAGATCTCCACCACTGGTATCCAGTTGCCGTATCTCAGGTGCGGAGATCCTGTAATTCTGTGGATTGGGAGCGTTGTTAAAATCACGAAGAATCCCAATCGAATGCCAGTTGGTCACTTTGGGTGCTTCGGCAGAGGCAATATTCTGAAAACAAAGAATAAACCCTGCAAACAGAACCAGGACTGAGCGCAAAATTGTTTGGAAATTAATCATCCTTCACCTCCATGTTCTATTTAACCCTACAACGTTACTTATAAAAATTATTTTGTTCTCGCAGACGTTTTCTGCGATGTGATAAATAGGCGCGATGATTTCGATTCTGGACCCAAATGACCTGTTCTATCAGGGTATCGAGGCTGTGCTTTTTCATTGGCAGCAGCAACTTGAGCAGCACTCTAAGCTGCGACAGCGTAATAGACGGTGCTTTTTTTCCCCAACCTGATCTTCAGGTGCCATAGAAAGAAATGCGCCAGGATACATGTTAGCATATGATGGTGCCATCCTTTGAATTTTCGCACCTCATAGTGATCCATGCCAAGCTCTGATTTGGTCTCCTCAAAGCACTGCTCTATGGCCCAGCGCAAACCGCTCAACCAGACCAGGGTCTTGAGCCGCGTGGCGCAGGAGGCGTTGCTGATAAAATAGCTGTACCGGGGGTCGTCGCCGATTGTGCGTCGAATCAGCAGCCAAACGGCTTTTGTCGGCAAACCGTCGGCGGACAGCACGACGCGGCGCCTGGTGAACTCGTAGACGATCGGCCCCTTGGTGCCTTCCGATACCTTTCGGCGGTACCAGAAATAGTCGTTGATGTTTTTGGCCAGTTCACTAACGCAGATCGGCTTGCTTTCACTGTCTAAAAGTAAGGTCTTGGAGCGGTCCTTGCCGCCCCAACGGTAATGTTTGGTGACAGTCATGGGCTGCTTCGGCCAGCATTGTGTGTTTTTGGGAACCGACACAAAGTAGGTTTTGTCGCCAAAGGCTTCGGCGGCCTCAATGAACTCCGGGTTGGTCCCGTAGATCGAATCACCAAGAATGTACTTGAAAGGCAGCACGTTTTCAGAACCGATCTCGCGAAGCATCTGTGCGGCCAATTGTGGCTTGGTTTTAAATTCCGTATCCTCTGGTAGATCACATTTTTTCCGGCGGCTTCGGAATGGATCGGTGAACCATTTTTCGGGGATGAACAGTTGCTTGTCCACCAGTGCATAGCCGTGTTCGGACACATAGGCGGCAAAGACACCAACCTGGCAGTTGTCGACCTTGCCGATCGAGCCGCAGTACTGTCGTGACACTCCGATGGAGTCGGCACCTTTTTTGATGAAACCGCTTTCATCAAAGATCAAAGCGGCATCGGCGCTGCCAAGATCTTCGTTAACCAGACGACGATATTTGGATAAAATGATATCGTCATCCCATTCGGCAACGCTGACAAACCGCTGCATGGCTCGGACATTACCGTTCTTCAGGGCCAGGGCTATGGGTTCGATGGATTTACGCTCCAGTTCGCTGAATTGTCCGGCCATGTAGTTGAAAAAGTGCGTTCTGGACTCGCTACGGTGGAAGCAGTCTGCGAACTGATCGTGGAATCCCCCGAGTTCATTCATGAAATCTTTTACATCGCCCTTGCCGAGGCTAAACTTTGGAACCCGATACAGGTGCTCGCCACTGCGTGTAACTGGTAACATGGTCTGCCTCCTACGTTATGGGTTTGTTGCGTAGCATGGCAAACCTTCATAAAAATTACAAGCTAAAATTATATAAGTAACGTTGTAGGGTTAACGGCGGGCAGTATTTTTCAAAAGGTCTAAACGACTCAGCAGGTCCGAGATCTGAATGGAAGACTATTCAGACACCATTTATTTTTCAGCAGGGCCAGAAGCCTGATATAGTCACTCTCAACATTGTAATAAATGGTAAAGGCACAGTCTGGGTCGATGATGCGATATTATCAAAAATGGCTCTGGAATAGTTTCTAACAGAATATTTTTATAAAAGGCGGATTTGATTTGTCCTCGTTAAAGGAACGCGAGACGATAAGCAAATGAGCACGGCAAACCCCTCCCGTCGATGGAAAGGTAACTATTTAGGCACTGAGGTCGATGAAAAATGGTGGAAAAGATATTTGAAGGGCAAGCTTTTTGCCCGCGGAAACGGTGAATTCTGGTACGACAATACCACCGTCTTTTTCCATAGATACTTAACAAGAAAACCGATTAGAATCCCCTTTACAAAGGTCAAGGAAATTAAACTCGGAACATCTCATGCCGGACGATGGCTATTTGGAAGGCAGCTAATAAAATTGGTTTGGGAAAAAGACGGTGTAATACTGAGCTCAGGATTTATCGTGTCTCGTAACCAGGCCGAAACTGTTAAGGTCCTGGCCGATCTGAAGCGTATGGTCTAATAAAAGATCCAGAATCACACCAAAAGGTAAACCAGCGTTGGGCTTACCGCCTAAACCGCCTGCCTTTTAGCTGAGCGCTACCAAACCAAGCGCTTAAAAAAAACCAGCAGATTTTATTTTAGGATCTGACCGCAAGGTCGCTCTATCATCAAATTGGACCAGGTCTTGTAACATTAACGCTTCCAATGAACACCAAACACACTATCGGGAGGGAATATGAGACCTCATCGGGGACACATTCTTGCCGGCATTGCGATCACGATTCTGACACTTTTGTTTATCGCCTGCGAGGAAAAACAGAAACAGGTTACAAAACCTGCCGATGTGTCTCAAGCTGCATTTGTTCCGAGCGCAAACTTTATTGCCAGTGTCGACCTTAAGGCAATCCGAAATACCCCCGCCTGCAAGGACTTCGCAAAGGACAACGATACAGCCAAAGAGATCACAACTGAGTCCGGCAAGGCCCAAAGCACGACCGGTCAGCTCGATGAGATTCAGAAGATCACTGGCCTATCAGTTAACGATGTTGCCTCAGTACTCGTTTCCGCCGACCTGAATACCCTCGACATAGGTGGCGAAGGGGGCGAACCAGACATGTCGAAGGCCATTGGTGTCCTGGCCGTCCAACTCTCCAAGCCACTGCCGAACGCAAAGCTGGTCGAGGCGGCGAAGGCCGTAGCGGCAAAGGACAATAATGGAACTGCTGAGGCGATTCAGGTTGCCGGGCAGACGGTGGTGCGGCTGAGCTCAAAGGACGGTGATGACCCCGATCTTTTTGTGGCCAGTGGCCCGGGCGAGCAGACCGTCTTCATGGCGCCCAACACGGCCAGCCTCGAAGGCGTCCTGAAACGGGCCAAGAACGGCGAGTTCAGCTCCGTACCGGTCGAACTTGAGACGGTGCGAAAGGCGCTGCCGCCAGGGGCACAGTTCAAGCTTGCGTTTTTAACACCACCTAAGTTGCGGGAGGTGGTGCAGGAACAGATCGATAAAGCTAAAAAGGACCCTGATGCAACAATGTTGGCTGGCATGGTTGTACCATTCAAGGATTTACAGAGTCTCGCAGTTGGTGTTGAGTGTGGTGAGGATTTGAAGGTTGGGATCGGTAGCGATCTCGGCAGCCCTGAGGGCGCCAGTAAGGTGGCAACGATGCTCGAAACGATGGTCCTGCCGATGGCTACAGGTGCAATAGCAAAGTGGACGGGCAAAGATCCTCAGGAGGTGAGCGACCGCTTCGACATTAAGGCGGATGGAAAGGCGCTAAAGGTCGAGGTGCAGCTATCGCAAAAAGACATTGAGTTGATGCAGAAATCCAACGATCAGGAAAAATGAGAGAATCTATAATGAGGAGATTCGGCCATGCCAACCCCAAAACGCCCCTCAGGAGCCACGACATCGCCGGAACAATCGAAGCCCTCACCCAAGGCGAAGCGGCCTACATTAACAAATTCGGATCTCTTGACGCCCTCCGAGATCGAATCGCTCAGGCAGGACAAAAAGCGAGCCTTAGAAGAGTCGAGAAAGATGGGCAAGTATGATTTGTCAGGCCGGAAGGTGTAAAAACCTGCCAGGCCCAACCAACCGCTCCTTACTGAAAATTGTACCCTCTTTAAAACAGCGCCTTGGCGTGCTATAAAATCACAGTCAAGATTGATCTGGTGTATTTCTGCCTGCTTACTGGATTCTCCCCATGCACCTCACCAAACGCGACATCATTGACGCTATCGCCCAGTCGAACGGTTATGACAAAAAGCGGGCCGCCCAGGTCGCCGAAACTCTGATCGAGACCATCAAGCGAACGCTTGAATCAGGCGAAGATATTCTCATTTCCGGTTTCTGCAGGTTTTACATCCAGCACAAAAAGCCGAGGATGGGCCGCAACCCTGCCACCGCAAAGCCCATGAGGCTGCGAAAGAGGCGCATCGTTACGTTTCGATGTTCTCAGGGCTTAAGGGACAGGATCAATGGGTGAGACGGCAGGTATGCGTCTATCTGGATATCTTTTCCATCTTTGTTACAGATTGTGAAAACGAAAGTAGTACCGAACAGTCGTTATCAAACATCTTCAGGTGCTCAATAAATGATTTGAAGTCCTTGTTGGCCAGAATTGATATCGAGACAATATATCAGGATTTTGAATCCAGTCCTGATATTCCACCTGATGAGTATGTATTACAAAAAGTTATCCAGGCGTTTGGAGCTAACGCTGCCCCTAAAATGATTTGCTGGTTCCATCTTACAAGAACCACACAAGACGCTACATTTGAACAAGGTATACTGCCACTTGGCAATGCTTTGAACGGGATATGGGGAACCTTGTTAAATATCTTTAACGGTTCCGAGCATCACCAAAATCTAATTAATTTTTCTTAATGCTGTTGTAGTTGTGACTTGTTCGGGAAACATCGGAACAGGTTTCTTTGTAAGTTCAAACGGGTTACTTATTACAAACTCTCATGTTGTAGGCGCTGATAATGTGGTATCTTTAATGCTGAGAGATGGTAGTGAACTTCTGGGGAATGTTCAAAAAGTTATTCCTGAAAAAGATTTAGCTTTACTCAAAGCAACTGGTGATTCATTCCCTTGGTTAAATCTTGGGAAGATTTCAGATGCCTCTGTGGGAATGGAGGTTCTTGCTATTGGCACTCCTAAAGGATTGGATTGGAGTATTTCAAAAGGGATAGTAAGTACTCATAGACCGATGGATTCCTTCACTCTAATCCAGACAGATACCGCAATTAATAAAGGAAACAGTGGTGGCCCTTTGATTTCTCTAAATTCCGGTAACGTTGTTGGTGTTAGTACCCTAAGTTTTGAAAAACATATTGCTGAAGGACTGAGTTTTGCGGTATCAGCTCAAGATATTTTAGAATCTTTCCCTGAGATTCAACAGAATAATTAGATCAGAGCTATGGAATATCATTAGTGTCCCAACGTTAGTTAATCGAATAGATTCAACCGTTTATCGTTGGTAGTGTTAGTGGTCACCGCTATAGTGCCATTGCATGATCACCGCAATGGAGCCACCTGATGATCACCGTAATGAGGCCAGTTGATGATCACCGCAATGGTGCCGCCAGTTGATGATCACCGTTGTTGCTCCCTTTTTCGGGTTTTTTGCGAAGCTCCAAAAATGGAAACCTGATTGTCCACTTTTTTCAAGATTTAAGTACGCATTTTCCGGATGAACCGTATTTATAGTGTCTCAGAGCCGTCCACAATAGTTCGAATATATGTATATGGCCGATCAAAAAAATATCACCTGGCAGATTCCGAAATCGCTTTTAGCGGATAATAGCAAATGGGCTCAAACTCTTGTTGAGATGTATAATGAGCCAGTATCCTTCCCAGCTTCGCTACCGCCTTCCCAAGGAAAAATGCTGCATGATCTAATTCTTCAACATGCGCCTTCTATTGTTGTTGAAATTGGGTGTTTTATTGGAGTTTCCAGCGTCTGGATTGGGTCGGCCCTAAAGAAGTTGGGCGGTGGCCGGCTATTTTCAGTTGATCTGTTTTTCCCCAAGAGCCCGGCTCAACCAAATCATTCCGGTTTCATTTACGATCCGTTCAACTTTGCAAAGGAAAAGATTGACGCTGCCGAGCTGAGTGATTTCGTAGAATTTTTTCGAATGAATTCCGTCGATTTCGGTCGCCGTTTAAGAGAAATTACAGGCGCAGAGGTCGACTTCTTGTTTATAGATGGGGATCATACAATCGGTGGTTGCCTCGATGATTTTATTACTTTTTATCCAAATGTGAGGGTCGGTGGGAATATTTTATTCCACGATATTTATCCCCGAATTTGTGGGTGGGACGGTCCTCGATATGTCATTGATCATTTAATCAAAGGATCGTCATGTTTCGATGTTTCTGAAATGCAAACGAAGCCGAAAAATTATGGGATGGCTCTGGTGACAAAAATCACTGGAACCAAATCATTCCAACCCTGGCACCAACCTAAAATTGAGATTATTAGACGGGCACATCGACAGGTGCGTCGGGCGCAATCAACAATCAGATACTCATCCATTTACCAAGCGCATATAAAATATTCACCTTTTTTCAACAAACATATTAAGCCAAAAGTAAGAAGATTCCTAAGATTTTAGCATAATGTCTATCCGAAAAAATTTCGCTACTTTTTTACAACATAATAAAGCCGGTTCAACATACCGTGCTCAAGTATTTCCTCATCATGCCTTTCCAAAAACAGATCAACCCCGATTTTTGCGCCCAGGAATTTTTCATCGGTATAATCGTCAAATACAATTCTTCCGTGTTCCGATAGAGAAGGCCAGATCGTTTCTGCACAGTAAACCAGGCTCTCTTTTAAGTCACAATCAATCAGAGTAAAACAAAAACGATGATTGGCCATTTTGGGCAAAGTCTCCTGAAAGTAACCCTTTATTGGCTTGACGCTCTTTTCCAAATCAAGTGATAATATTTTCTCTACGACGTATTCAAATGATGTTGATGTAAAGGATTTTTCAGTCGCGCCAGTCAACCCGGCTTCCATCTCTCTTTTTATTTCATTTGAATCAAAACCCTCGAATGAATCAAGTGCATAAACCATTTTATTGATTTGACTGGATTTCAGGAAATTTGCCATGATAATGCTCGACCCACACCTTGAGCTTCCACATTCCACAACATCTCCCTCAATAGAGGTTACAAATCCCAACTGAGACAATAAATCCTCCAAACCGCCGTTGTACTGGAGATTTGACTCATAATTGACCAGTCTTGTTTTGTACAAAGCTGGAAATTTCAGGAGAAGATTGTTCAGAAAAACCGGGGGGATCATTTTCTTTATTGTGGCCTTTAGGGCTCGATTCATATGGGCATCCTTTTGTTCTTGTTCATTCATGAAGCAGGTTCAAAAGTGCATCTAAAGGTTGACGCCCAAACAGCCGTCATTCAGGGGCCGGCTTACAACTTAAGGGCAACCTGAAAACCACATGCCCGCACGTACTACTCAAACAGCGACCGCTGACGGGAAAACCCGCCGATCTTCAAGTTTTTCCCGCCCGTTGGCGCAAATGTGGCGGTCCTCGCTCCTATACTTTGCATATCGTATTGAGGATCTTCCGAATAACTCACTTCGAATCCTCCACCTGCTTTCTGATCGACCGAAATCAGCACGTTGAGCAACAAATCGATCTCCTGGCGGGTTACCACGGGAAAACCGTAGGCGTTGTTGGTATGTTTCAACGGACCGGATTTGGCTTCACGCTCGCCCACGAAGGCGACATGATCATCAAGGCGTTGGCTGATACGCTGGTTGGCATAAGAGACGATGTTGGCCTGCAGGGCGTCAATGGATTCTCCCAGTGCACGATCGATCTCATAGCCGACGCTATGACGCCCGGCCGCCATCGCCCCGGCCATAGTGGTGCCTAAACCTAAGAACGGGTCTAAGACAGTGTCGCCCTTGACCGAAAACATGCTGATCAACCGGTAAGGCAGCTCAAAGGGGAAAGCGCCGCTGCGCTTGCGGGTTTTAGGGTCCACTCGCTGGCTGGCAACGCCCAGACCCTGCGTTGTTCCTCTAAGATCCATCCAAACATCCGAAAACCACCGGTTGCGTTCCTCCCAAAAATAGGCGCTCTCCCGGCGCAGTCGCTTCGCCGCTGGCTTCAAGAATTCCCGTTTGCCGCCTTTTCGGACCACGAGGATATATTCGTGCTCCAGGGTCACGTAAGCCCCTGGAGGCATCATGCCCGAGCCCATGAATTTGTTGGGGGCGTTGGTCTGCTTGCGCCACAAAATGGCCGGCAGGGAGCTGAACCCCAACTGCTGCAGGGTTGTCAGAATACGGGCATGGTTGGTGTAGAGGGCAAAGTGCCCATCGAGGGTGCGCGTGGCGTCACCGATGTTGATGCAGGCGATGCCGCCTGGCTTGAGCACCCGCCACACTTCCTGCCACACCCCGTCGAGCACCTGGTGCATCAACTCAAATGCTCGCATGCCATTCGGTTGCTTCAAGGCAGTTGCGATCTGTGTGTCCTGGCGGGCAAGCACCTCATCCCACATCTTGATCATGGGATAAGGTGGCGAGGTCAACACCAGGTCGATGGAGTCGTTCGGCAATTCATCCATCCGTTCAGCACTTTGAAAAAAAACGTTGTGAGAGGTTTTCATGCGCGGTTTCCCTACTCCTTGTTCAGTCAAACACAGTCGCCAGTATAAGATTGTCGCAAGCCGCCATTTCGGCCCGGGGGTGGTTCAACGGATAACATGGACAGCTCTGATTTTCACCTGAAAATTGTCCTGGCGTCCTAAGGTCTTTCGCTAACCATCATTTCGAGATGGATGCGATATGTCAAATTCGTGACATGCCGTTGCGGGTAAACACCTTCTTCCGATACGGGTACATACACGAGGAAATCTTAATTGTCTGGCACCAGAAGACCCCGCTTTACTGGCAACATACACGATCCGGAACGCGCCTAACAGCAAAGATCGATTTCCAAGGTTATTCGCCACTGGAAACATTTCGGTTTGCCCTTCCGCAGCACTGTTGATATTAGATTGTGTTCATCCATACAATATCAACACATTGGGGGGGTCATGATCACTATCCTGAAAAAAGAAGTCATGCGTGGTGCCAATATCTACAGCTACCGCCCGGTGATTGTGCTCACACTCGACCTCAGGCCCTACAAAGAGCGTTACACCCATCAGCTGGGAGACTTCACGGACCGCCTGCTGGCCATGATTCCCAGCCTTGAGGACCATCGCTGCTCTGAGGATGTGCCCGGCGGCCTGATCATCCGCATGCGCGAAGGCACGCTTTTGGGCCATGTGATCGAGCACATCGCCCTGGAACTGCAATACATCGCCTACATGGATGTGGGCTTCGGTAAAACCATCGACGCTGACATGCCGGGTCAATTCAAAGTAATCTTCAGCTATTGGGTTGAAAAAGCGGGCCTTTACGCCGGTGAAGAGGCGGTAAATATCGTCAACAGCCTGCTCAACAACGAGCCCTACGATTTAGGCGATACCATCGCGGAGCTGAAGGATATCCGCGACGACCACTACCTGGGCCCCTCCACGGCGGCCATCGTACGCGAAGCGGAATTGCGCGGCATCACCGTCTTGAGACTTGACGATTACAACCTGGTACAGTTGGGCGAAGGTAAATACCAACGGCGTATTCAGGCCGCGCTGACCTCCAACACCAGTCTGCTGGGGGTGGAAACCGCCGGCAACAAGCGCCTTACCAAAGTCATGCTCGACGATGCCGGCATTCCGGTACCCAAAGGAACCGTAGTGCGGCACCCTGAAAGTGCCGTGGAAGATGCCGAGTGGCTGGGCTACCCCGTGGCCATTAAGCCCCACGACGGCCACCACGGCAAGGGCGTCACCACCAACATCACCAACCAGCAAGAGGTATTGGCGGCTTTCAATCGGGCCAAAAAGATCAGCGACCGGGTCATAGTGGAGCAGTATATCAACGGCAACGACTATCGCGTGTTGGTGGTGGACGGCAAATTTGTTGCAGCCGCCAAACGGGTGCCGGCCGAGGTACTCGGGGATGGCAAACACACTATCGCGGAACTTATTGATATCGAAAACCAAAACCCTGATCGTGGCTATGGCCATGAAAACGTCATGACCCGTCTTCAGATTTCGTCGGTCACCGAACATCTGCTTGCGAAGTCGGGTTACACTCTGGAAACGGTACTGGCCGAAGCCGAACCATTCCACTTGGAGCTGACCGCCAATCTCTCCACCGGTGGCTCGGCCGAGGATGTCACCGACCAGGTGCACCGTTTCAACCGCTACATGTGTGAACGTATTGCCGAGATTATTCACCTTGACATCGCCGGCATCGATATTCTGGCCCCCACGCTGAGCAAACCCCTCACCAAAACGGGTGGTGCCGTGATTGAGGTCAATGCCGCCCCGGGACTGCGTATGCACCTGGCCCCAGCCCGCGGAAAGGCCCGCAACGTGGCCGCACCCATCATCGATATGCTCTTTCCCAAAGAGGTGCCCCACGATATGCCCATCATCTCCGTCACGGGCACCAACGGTAAAACCACCACCGTGCGCATGATCGCCAACATGATGACCCAGGTAGGCTACAACGTCGGCATGACCACTACCGACGGGATCTACTCGCGGGGGCGGTTGGTGGCCAGCGGTGACATGAGCGGACCTTACTCGGCCAAGGTGGTGCTGCGCGATCCCATGGTCGACTGCGCCGTGCTGGAAACCGCGCGCGGCGGCATTTTGCGGGAAGGGCTCGGTTACAATATGGCCGATGTCGGTGTGGTTCTCAACGTGCAGGCCGACCACTTGGGTTTAAAAGGTATCCACACCATCGAGGACCTGGCCAAAGTCAAATCTGTGGTGGCTGAGATGGTGCGCCGGGGTGGTGTGACCGTGCTCAATGCCGACGATGAACAGTGTCGCGGCATGGCTCAATTCTGCCGCGAAAAAATCGTCTATTTCTCGCTGAGGCCCTCAAGCCCGACGGTCCGCTCACATGTGGAAAACGACCATAGCGCCGTTGTTTACGATCGCGGCTACATCACTATTATTCACGGCGAGAGGATTACACCCGTGGCCCGGGCCGCCGACATGCCCATCACCCTCGAGGGCCGTGCCGCATTCAACATCCAAAATGCCCTTGCGGCCGCGGCTGTAGGGCATGCCCTCGGCCTAACCGTAGACCAGATCCGGTTGGGACTGACCTCCTTTTTCCCCTCGCCTTCGCAAACACCGGGACGTATGAACTTTTTTTCGGTCAAGGATTTTGAGGTGATGCTGGATTACGCCCATAATCCGCCCGCCTACGTAAACATCGTTGATCTAGTGAAAAATCTGGGCCATAAGCGACGGATTTTCGTTTTCGACGTGGTCGGCGACCGCCGCGACGAGGACCTTGCCGAGGTGTGCCGACTGATCGCGACGGTGTGCCAGCATGCGATTGTTTACGAGGACAAACAGCTTCGCGGGCGTGCCCCCGGCGAGTTGATGGACCTGATGGAAAAGGCCCTGGTCGATGCAGGACTCGCTGCTGATGGCGTTGAAAAGATCGCCGATGAGACCGAGGCTATCGCCAAAGCGCTGGCCACGGCACAAAAGGGCGACCTGATCTGTATCATGTCCGGCCGGGTCGAGGAGGTGATCGAACAGCTGCAGAGTTTCAACGAAAAGAAGGTTGACTATAAGCTGTTTTAAAAACTGGATCATCTCCCGATTGGTTGTAGTATTGGGAGCAATACCGATAGTTTTGCCATTATCGACTTATTTAGGATCCGAGGGGTCAAGGGTTCAAGGGGCCAAGTGAAATTCTAAAGAATTTCAAGGAATTGAACGTTTGGCAAAAGTCATACCGACTCTGTTTGGAGATTTACAGAATAACCGCAACATTTCCAAAGGAAGAAAAATAGGGGCTGACATCACCAATCAGAAGATCGGTTGTTTCGATTCCCTCAAATATAGCAGAGGGATATGGACGAAAGACAATCCTGGATTATATCCGGATGCTGTACATATCTTATGGTTCTGTTTGCGAGTTGGAAACACAGCTATTATTGGCGGGGGATTTGGATTTAATTGAAAAAGGTGAAATGGAAACGATAAAAAACGACATAGCAGACGTAGAAAGAATGCTAAAAGCATTGATAAAGTCATTAGAAAACAGACCCTTGGATCCTTGACCCCTCGGATCCTTGGCCCCTCTTCTCCAACAAATTGGAGAAGAACCTAAAAACTTAGATCAGGTTCAAGGGCAAGGCAAAGGCCGACCAAACAGCGTAGCAGACTCAACAATATGTGTGAACACCTTGGGGAGGCCTGCAAGGCAACTATCCAGCCTCAGATGGCGTATTTGAACCGCAAAAGAGACCCAAAGCTGATAATCCATGAACCCAATCATCAACAAGCCCGGCGAACTTTTTCTGATCGGCGGCGCCGAGGACAAGAAAAAAGACAAGCGGCTGCTGCAACAGATGGTGGATCAAACCCGCGGCGAAATTATCGCCTTCATTCCCACCGCATCGGCCTATCCCAGGGATATCTTCGAAGACTACAGCAAGGCCTTTAACGAGCTGGGCATTCCCAAGCTACACTGCCTCGACGTCCGCTATCGCGACGAAGCCGACCGTGAAGAGCACCTTGAGGCCATCGAGGAGGCCGACCTGGTGTTTTTTGGCGGAGGTGACCAGGTCAAGCTGGTACGCATGCTGACCGGCACCCGCCTTTTCGAACACATCTGCAGCCGCTTCGAGCAGGGCCAGCTCAATATCGCCGGCACCAGCGCCGGCGCTGCCGCTGCCGGAAACCCCATGATCTACAACGGCGACCGCCGCGGATTCAAAAAAGGGACCATCAAGTCGGCCCCCGGTTTCGGATTTGTGCATGGTGTGACCATTGACACCCATTTTTTAGCCCGCCGTCGCCTCTCCAGGCTCGCTCAGTTTTTGCTCAGCGGAAAGTACGCCAAAGGCATCGGCGTGGATGAAGATACCGCCATCAGGGTGCTGCCAAATCTTCAGTTCAGTGTGTTTGGCACGGGCGTGGTCACGGTCCTCAACAGCATTCATGTGACCGGGTCCAACTACCACGATGTCGCCGAAGGCGAAAAACTGGCCTTCAACAACATGCGCATAGGATTTCTGCCCCAGGGCACCACCTTCAGCATCAAAAAGTGGTCGATCCTCAATCAACGCTGACCTGAGAGGGCCCGCTTGGCCGACGGCGGGCAAGCCGCGCTGATACCTGCCACTGGCGGCAATGAGATAGGGTCCCTCAAAAGGCCGCTTACCAGTTACCGATCCGTTTCCGGCTCTTCTTGTCGAAGAGGTGAATCTTTTCCGGCGATACCGATAAGGTCAATTCAGCATCACGCTTGACGTGCTGAATGTCGGCAAGCCGCACCGTGAGCGGGGTGTCGCTGCCGGTTAAACGCCCGTGAACCAGGGTGTCGGCGCCCAGCAGCTCCGTATAGTCAACCGTTAGTCGGATCTTTGCGGAAGCATCAGCAGAGAGCTTTAGGTGTTCCGGCCGGATACCGACGGTCACCGCTTGGCCGTCATATTCGGACGTGCCCTCGCCCGGCAAAGGGGTCTGGAAGCCCCCGGGAAATGCCAGCCCGCCCCCAGCGCGGGTGATTCGCGCATCAAAGAAATTCATGGCCGGCGATCCGATAAAACCGGCTACGAACGTGTTGGCCGGGCGCTCATAGACATCCAGCGGCGATCCGATCTGCTCGGCACGACCCTCGTCCATGATCAGCAGGCGGTCGCCTAAAGTCATGGCTTCCACCTGGTCGTGGGTCACGAAGATGCTGGTAATATTGAGGTTTTCATGCAACCGCCTGATCTCCAGGCGCATCTGGACCCTCAGCTTGGCATCCAGGTTGCTCAAAGGCTCATCGAAAAGGAACACCTTGGGTTCTCTGACGATGCAACGGCCCATAGCCACACGCTGGCGCTGGCCGCCGGAGAGCTCTCGTGGTTTGCGCTTCAGAAGATCTGTCAGCTCCAGAATTCGAGCGGCAGTCATAACCCGCTCGCTAATTTCAGCCTTGGGTAGGCGCCGGATTTTTAGGCCGTAGGCCATGTTGTTGTAGACGGTCATGTGCGGATAGAGCGCGTAGGTCTGAAACACCATGGCGATGTCGCGCTGCGCCGGCTCCAGCCGGTTGACGACCTGGCCGTCGATGGCGATCTCACCGGCACTGATCGCTTCCAGTCCCGCTACCATTCTCAGTACGGTGGATTTACCGCATCCGGAGGGGCCCAGGATCACCAGAAATTCACCATCAGCGATATCACAGGATATCCCGTGAATGATCTCGGTCTTGCCGAAAGATTTGTGGATATTTTTCAGATTGATTCGAGCCATGGGTTCCGATTCACTTTTCCGTTTCGGTCATACCTTTAACAAATTGCTTTTGCATGAAGATGACGATCAACACCGGCGGCAGCATGGCCAGCATGGTCGAAGCCATGATGATCTGCCACTCCGCCTGCCCTTCGCCCACGTCGAGCATGCGCTTGATGCCGATCAGCAGCGTGTAGTAGCGCTCATCGGTGGTGATCAGCAACGGCCACAAATACTGGTTCCAGCCGTAAATGAAGAGGATCACAAACAGCGCGGCGATGGAGGTTCGTGACATGGGCAGCAAGATATCGAAAAAAAAGCGCATGGGCCCACCGCCGTCGATGCGCACTGCTTCGCACAGTTCGTCGGGTACGGTCATGAAGAACTGGCGAAACAGAAATGTGGCCGTGGCCGAGGCGATCAGCGGCAGGATCAGCCCTGTGTAGGAGTCGAGAATCTTCAGGTCGGCGGCCACCTTGTAGGTTGGCAGGATGCGCACCTCCACGGGTAGCATCAACGTAACGAAAATCATCCAGAAGAAAAACATGCGAAAACGGAAACGGAAATAGACGATCGCAAATGCCGCCAGCAGCGAGATGGTGATTTTGCCGCAGGTGATCCCCAGCGCCATGATCAGGCTGTTGAGCATCATCGTGCCCACGGTGGCGCCCACATCACGCGGCCCGACGGTGAGCGCGCGCATATAATTTTCCACAAGGTGCCGGCCGGGCAGCAGCGGAAACGACGAGGTGATCTCCTCCAAAGTGTGGGTCGAGGCGACAAAGGTGACGTATATGGGAAAGGCGATCAACGCGATACCGGCGATCAACACGGCGTGCGTCAAAAAGTTCAGCCAGTAGCGGTTCTCTACCATATCCAGTAATGCACCTTGCGCTCAATGTATCGAAACTGGATCACCGTCAGCCCGATCACGATCGCCATCAGGATCACCGACTGGGCTGCCGAGCCGCCCAAATCCAGATGGATAAAACCGTCGTGGTAAACCTTGTAGACCAGAATGTTGGTAGCATTGTTGGGACCGCCGCTGGTCAAGGCGTGCACCACTCCGAAGGTGTCGAAAAAAGCGTACACGATGTTGACGACAATAAGAAAGAAAACCGTCGGTGAGAGCAATGGAAAGACGATGGTCCAGAAACGTTTGAATGGGCGGGCGCCGTCGATGGCCGCCGCCTCGATGAGGGATTTGGGAATAGCCTGCAGGCCGGCCAGAAAAAAAAGAAAATTGTAGGATATCTCCCGCCAGGCTGCGGCAACGATCACCAGCAGCAAGGCCTGGTTCTCATTGAGCGAATGATTCCATTGGTAGCCGAGCATTTCCAGGTAGAAGGTGATGATGCCCACCGTGGGGTTGAAAAGGAAAAACCACAATACGGCCGCCACCACCGGTGCCACGGCGTAAGGCCAAATGATGAGTGTTTTGTAAACGGTGGCGCCCCGGATCACGCGGTCGGCCAAAACGGCCAGAAAAAGGGCTGTGGACATGGCAATGGCGGCCACGGAAAAGCTGAAGATCACCGTAACCCGCACCGCCTGCCGATACACCTGGTCGCCGAAGATATCGATAAAGTTGCTCAACCACACGAACTCCGAGGAGAGTCCGAAGGGGTCCTCCCGCAGCACGCTCTGGTAAAGCGCCTGTGAGGCGGGCCAGAAAAAAAAGACCACCGTGATGATGATCTGGGGAGTGACCAGCAGGTAAGGCAGAATGCGGTTGTTAAATACGACCCGTTTTTCCATATCGCGCCTGCCCAACCCTCCCTGACCCACCGAGCGCCCCCCTTGTTGATATAAAGAGGGGGCCCGACCCGCGGGGCCATTTGGTCGTCATACCGGTGGAAGGTGCCCGAAGCGCCCCCCCACCGGCTTGCCGCTGTCAGCTTGGAACTGTCAGGTTGCCGAAACCGTTACCCGAATATTACCAGGTCAGTTGGCCTTTTCGAATTTCTCCAATACCTTGTTGCCCTCGGCGACCGCATCATCCAATCCCTGCTGAGCACTCTTCTTACCGGAAAAGATCGCTTCCAGATCGCCGTAAATGATATCACGCACCTGGGCATGGCTGCCGAAGCGCAACCCCTTGGAGTTTTCCGTGGGGGTGTTGAGGGTCATTTGCAGCAACGCGGTCTCGGTGCCGGGGTTCTGTTCGTAAAAACCCTGCTTTCTGGTCAATTCATAGGCTGCCAGGGTAATGGGCAAGTAGCCGGTGAACTGGTGCCAATCGGCCTGCACTTCCGGCGAAGAGAGGTAGTTGAAAAAAGTGGCCACGCCCTTGTAGGCTTCCGGCGTGTGTCCCGCCATCACCCAAAGGCTGGCACCGCCGATGATGGTGTTTTGGGGCGCACCCTCCAGCTCGGGCCAATAGGGCAGCATGGCGGTGCCGAACTCGAACTTGCAGGTATCCTTGAACCCGGCAAAGCCGGCCGAAGACTCCGTGTACATGGCTACCTCTTCGGAAGAGAATTTGGCGTTACCCAGGTTTCGCCGGCCGCCATAAACGAAGACGTTGTTTTTCTGCCAATCGGCCAGCATCCCGATGTGCTTGACATGGGCGGGGCTGTTAAAGGTGTAACGGGCATCCAAACCACCGAACCCGTTGGCTTTGGTCCCGAAGGGGATATTGTGCCAGGCACTGAAGTTCTCGAGTTGAATCCAGGAGATCCAAGCCGTGGAAAATCCGGCTTTGCAAACGCCGGCCTGGATCAGCTTCTCGGCCGCGGCGGCCACTTCCGGCCAGGTTTTGGGCGGGTTGTCGGCATCGAGCCCGGCTTTTTTGAACATATCCTTGTTGTAATAGAGCACAGGCGTTGAGCTGTTGAACGGCATCGAGAGCATTCTGCCGTCGGTGGTGGTGTAATAGCCGGCTACGGTGGGCAAGAAGGCGCCCGGATCAAAGGGCAGCCCCGATTTGGCCATCACCTCGTAGACGGGCTTGATGGCCCCTTCCGCGGCCATCATAGTGGCCGTGCCCACCTCAAAAACCTGCAGGATATGTGGGGGCGTTTTGGCCCGGAAGGCGGCGATCCCGGCCGTCATGGTGTCTGTGTAGTTGCCTTTGTAGGTGGCAACCAGCTTATAATCGCTTTGTGACTGGTTGAAATCTTCGGCAATGGCGTTGACCTTCTCCCCCAGCCTGCCCCCGTGGGCGTGCCACCAGTTGATGGTCAAGGGCTCGGCCAAAACCGTAAATGGATAGATTACCAAGACCGCGATTAAAATGATGAACGTGTTTCTTTGGGTTGTCGTCATGGGGCCCCCTTTCATTGGAGTATTGGACGATGGTTCGTCGTGCATATCCGGCTGAATTGGCCGGGATTCTCACTATCGAGTTCAAGAAAGGTGACGACTTTTCTATTTAAAACAGATGAGGGTTGTATTAAGAAATAATTAAAAGACATTATGATCGACGACCGTGCATATTCTATTGCAAACCTAACTCAAAGATCAAGCAAATAATCAAATACCTAACATATAACTTTTTTAAAGTAATTAATGCTGCAGTGCCGTGCGCATCTACCACTCGGCTGACAAAGCCGGCCCCGACCGTCTGGGAGCAGATCGGCAAGCATTTTCGCGCGGCCGTGTGCGCTGTCATGTCGATCGCGTCTCTGACGGCGGTCGGATGCCTGCAACCGGCCGTCCAGTCCATCGAAAAAGCAGTGCCCAAGGAGGTTGAAAAGATGCTTGTTATCGGTCATCGCGGAGCCGCCGGCTTGGCGCCTGAAAACACCCTGGCCGCATTTGACACGGCCCTGAATCACGGTGTCGACGGCCTGGAGATGGACGTATTGATCTCCGCCGATGGCGAGGTGGTGGTTCACCACGATTATCAGTTAAATCGCGCCACCACCCGTGACCAGCGCGGCCGTTGGGTTAAAAAACGCGACCAGAAAAAAATCAAAGATTTGACGCTCGACCAACTTAAGGCTTACGACGTTGGGCGCCTCAACCCGCTGACGATCTATGCCCGCCGCTATCCCGATCAGCAGCCGACCAACGGCCAACACATCCCCGCTTTGCGCGAGGTGATCACCCTGTTGAAAGGCCGCAACAAGGAGGCGGTAGAGCTCTGGCTTGAAATAAAAACCTCCCCTAAAAAACCAAGCTTAACCCCTGCTCCACAGGAGGTCGCCGAGGCTGTGGTGCAGCTTCTTGAAAGCGAAGCGGCTCCCAACCCGGTCCGCTTGCTCTCTTTCGACTGGCGGGCATTGACTTACTGCCTCGAGACGCATCCCGAAATGCCCCTGATCTTTCTCTCCACTACCGGCGGAAAGACCAACAATCTCCAACAGGGCCAACCGGGCCCCTCCCCATGGCTGGCGGGGATGGACATCGACGACTACGGCGGGTCCGCCCCCCGGGCCATCCAGGCACTCGGTGGGCGGGCTTGGGGGCCCCAGTTCAAATCGCTCACGCCCGATCAGGTCCGCGAGGCCCATGAACTGGGAATTCAGGTCTTCCCCTGGACCGCTGACGACATTGACGACATGCGGCGCCTGATCGAGATGGGCGTGGACGGTATCATCACCAATCGACCGGATCGGCTGCAAGCGCTTATCAAAGATCGCTGAGGTGTTAATCGACCCCTTAACATTGCCACCTGATTGATGCACCGTGTGGCGACAATCCCGCGCAGTGGTCCCCTACACTGTCATTGCGAGGAGCGCAACGACGTGGCAATCTCCGAAGTATCCGACCAATTCAACCCACTGACAAACTCCAGATTGCAGCCCAACCATGGAGATTGCCCGCCATACAGACGGCGGACAAACCGCGCTCACCTTTTTCACTCGCAATGACTGAAACACAAGCATCGCCCCCCCTCGCATACCTCTGAACCGATACCGCTCCTCCCAAATCCCCCCTCGAGGGGGGCCAGGGGGGTGTGAACCCATTCCGAAACCCCGCACAGTTCATTGCGAGAAGCGTCAGCGATGCGGCAATCTTGAATGTCCCAATCTGTCATTGCGAGGAGCGCCAACGACGAGGCAATCTCCGAAGCCACAAACTACAGTGCCTAATTGGCCAAGCCGGTGCAAACAACACCCCAAGGAGATTGGCTCGCTCATTTCATTCGCTCTAATTGACGGCATCCTGGTTGTCATTGCAAGGAACGTAGCGACGCGGCAAGCCCCAAAAAGTTTCAAACATACAACCACTCACACCAATATTCCGCCGGCTGGCTATCCAATCAGGCTGGTCAAATCAATCGCCCCGTTTACCGAGGCGCGCTTACCCATCCACCGGGTTGACAGCACGACCACTTTCGGCTATATTTGTCACTCTATTCATGACAGCGTCACATATAATGTGACAAACAGGGTGTCACGATACCACCTCGAGGCCAAACGGCACGGTGGTGCGCGGGAGCAATAAATGGGATGCAAAGATGAAAAATATTATTTTGTCTCGTCCCTGGCCAAAGGGCTACGAATTTTGGAGCTGCTGGCGGAGAACAAAAAAATGTCGGCCTCGCAGGTGGCGCGGGTGCTCAACACCAATCGGGCCGCAAGCCACCGCTTTCTGACCACGCTGCGAGATCTTGGGTATGTGGAAAAAACCCCCGAGGGCCACTTCGGCCTCACCTTCAAGGTGTTCAGTTTGGGCATGAAAAAGCTCGACGGCTTCGAGATACGTCATACGGCCCATCCCTTTATGCAGGAACTGGCTCACGCTTTCGGGGAAACCGTCAATCTCGGACACTGGGACGGCAAAAACGCCGTACAGATTGACAAGATCAACAGCACCGAGATTCTTCGCCTCGACTTGGGGGTTGGCGCCTATGCGCCCGCCTACTGCACGGGTCTCGGCAAGGCGATGCTGGCCTTTCTTCCCCAGGAGGAGTTCCAGGCCTACCTTGACTTGGTTGAGCTGAAAGCGTTCTCGCCCAATACCATCACAACCGGCGAAAACATGAAATCAGAGGCTGCCAAAATCCGGCGTTTAGGGTACGCCGTAGACGACGAGGAACTTAGCATCGGCCTTAGGTGTGTGGCAGCGCCGGTGTTCGACTACTCGAGCTACCCCGCATACGCCTTGAGTCTATCCGGTCCTTCACAGCGCATGACGAAAACAAAAATAAGAACCATAAAGGGAAAACTGCTATCGGTCTGCCAGCGCTTTTCACGACAAATCGGGGCACCGAACTATTGAGCGTGTTGCCCGCTGAATGTGACCGATCGAACAGTTAAGGAGGAGAAAATGGCCAAGAAGAAATTATCGCGTATCGACTTGCAAAAAATGAAGGCCGACCGTCAGACGGCGGTTTGGATCACGGCCTACGACTATTGGACGGCCAGTTTCGCCGAGGCCGCCGAAATGGACATGATCCTGGTGGGCGACTCCCTGGGCATGTGCGTTTACGGCTACAGCGGCACCGTGCCGGTCACCATGGACCAGTGCATCTGGCACAGCGAGGCGGTGCGCCGTGGCGCGCCCAACACCTTTATTATCGGTGACATGCCCTTTTTATCCTACCAAGTCAGCGTTCCCGAGGCGGTGCGCAATGCCGGCCGCTTTCACAAGGAGGCCGCGGTGGATGCCATCAAACTCGAGGGCGGACTGCGCGTCTGCGAGCAGATTCGGGCCATCGCCGACGGGGGTATGCTGGTGATGGGCCATATCGGCCTCACTCCCCAGAGTTCGGGCCAGCAAGGCGGATTCAAGGCTCAGGGCCGCACTGCTGCTGCTGCCAAGGAGGTGATCGACGACGCCGTTGCCATCGAGCAGGCGGGCGCTTTTGCCTTGCTGGTCGAGGCCGTGCCGCCGGAAGTGTGCGGCATCATCCGCGAGCGGCTGAACATTCCAGTCTACAGCATCGGCGCCGGCTGGGAAGCCGACGGACAGCTCATGATCTGCGCCGACGTGCTGGGGATCTTTCAGGCCTTTACCCCCAAGTTTGTTAAAAAATATGAAAATCTGGGCGAAAAAACCATTAATGCGTTTAAACAGTACGCCCAGGATGCGCGTGGTGGCCAGTTCCCCAAAGATGAACACGCTTATAAAATGGTGGATGGAGAACTTCCAAAGCTTCAAAAACTGTTGGCTGAGTGAATTGATACCTGTAGCTGGCTGTTTCAAGTTCAGCAACATGAGGTAATCTAAAATTATTATGCCCTGGAGGTTTATATGTCTGAAGTGTTGAAAACCATTCGTGACTTTATGGAAAAAGAAGGCATCCCCGGCCGGGACGGCTATGACCTTGCCGACTCTGCCAAGTCCTTTCCTGATGGTGCCCACTGGCGGATCGAAGTCGCCGGCGTCGAACGGGCCACAACCATGGAAGCCATGATCGACGAGGCCAAAAAACGCAATGTCACCGTTCACCGCGCCATCGCCACCGTGGGTGGTTCCACCTATTGCGATTTTGATGAGCTCAAAGCCATGGCCCAGATGGCCTACGACGAAAAGATCGAACTGGTCATGGTGGTCGGCCATCGTAAGGGCTGGGACGCGGGTGCCAAGGAAATGCCCACCCCGGAAGGGGCGATGCAAGGCTTTCGACTTAGGGGTTCAGACCACATCTCCTATCATATCGCCGATATCATGCGAAACGTCGAGGCCGGCGTGCGCGGCTTTCTCGTCTATGATGAAGGTGTACTCTTTATTCTCAACAAGATGCGTGCCGAAGGAGTGATTCCGGCAGAAACCATCTTCAAATTTTCGGTTTTTGGCGGCTACTGCTCGGCGGCCGGCGCCAAGGTGGTCGAGTCCATGGGGGTCAACTCCTTTAACCCCCTATCAGATGTCTCGTTGCCGATCCTTTCAGCCATCCGTAAAACGGTCGATATCCCTCTGGATGTCTATGTGATTATCGTCGATGCTTTTGGCGGCATGTACCGCGCCTATGAAGCGCCGGAAATTGCTCGCGTGGCAGCGCCGGTTTATTTCAAGATCGAACCGGGCACCAGCGAAAGCGACATTTACAAACCTTGGGCCTTCGAATCTTTCCATCAGGATCTGGTGCGTGAGAAAGTTAAAATGGCCCAGGTCATCACGGAACTGATGAAACGTCACGCCCCCCAGTTAAAATTTTCCGAAAAAGGGCCGGCGGACCTGGTTTTGCCAGTGGTGAGTTAGGGGTGCAGCCTCTTGTGACAACCTTGAAAACGGCAATCGATTCGAATCGTTCGACGCTTCCCATTTTATTGCATGGCTGATCTTTTAGCAGCTATTTGCCTGGGAGCGGGGGGCAATCCCAGATCACGATCAATAGGAAATGTAAGGTGACCAAGATGAATAATGTTTTTCAGGTAGCGATCAACACGCTTAATCGCGCCGGCGAGATCGGCGGCATTGACGAACGGGTGATGAAAATTCTTCAGACACCCAAGCGCATTCAACAGTTTAACATCCCATTGAAACTCGAAGGCGGTGGTTTTGAGGTTTTTCCCGCTTATCGCGTACACTACTGCGATGCCCTGGGGCCGTGCCGCAATGGCACGCGCATTCGCCCCAACCTCACCCTCGACGAAATCAAGGCGCTGGGGTTGTTCATGACCATCAAACAT
The DNA here is from genome assembly GCA_963783425.1 of uncultured delta proteobacterium. Lineage (GTDB taxonomy): Bacteria > Desulfobacterota > Desulfobacteria > Desulfobacterales > QNYZ01 > CAWANO01. The sequence goes on along the minus strand of CAWANO010000001.1, from coordinate 222,438 downwards.
TGTGCGGCGGACATCCCTGCCGGCGGGGCCAAGGGCGGCATCAAGGCCGACCCGGCCCAACTCACCCGAAACGATATGGAACGCCTGGTGCGCGCCTTTGTGCGCTCACTCTCGCCCAAAGGCCCCTGGGCCGACGTGCCCGGCGCCGACATCGGTACCGGCGAACAGGCCATGGCCTGGATGCTCGACGAATACGAGCAGATGACCGGCAACCACTGCCCGGCGGCCATCAATGACAAACCGGCCATTTTAGGTGGTTCGTTGGGCGGTGAGGCAGCCACGGGTCGCGGTGTATTTATTACCTTAAGAGCCGCGACCGAAGATCTCGGCATGGATATCGCCAAAAGCAGCGCCGTGGTTCAGGGCTTTGGTCAGGTTGGCACCGCGCTGGCGGAACTGCTCGCGGCCGAAGGGACCAAGATCGTGGCGGTGAGCGACGTATACGGCGGCATTTTTAATGCCGATGGCATCGATATCACAGGCCTTAAGACCCACGTGGCCGAAACCGGTAAAGTGGTCGATTTTACCGGCAGCGAGCCCATCGACAACGAAACACTTTTCACCGTTGATTGCGATATCATCGTCCCGGCTGCCGTGCAGAGCGTCATCCATCAGGACAATGCCGCCGAAGTCAAAGCGAAGCTGATCGTCGAAGGCGCCAATGGTCCGGTCACCAACGAGGCCGACAAGATTCTAGCTGAAAAAGGAGTGACGATTGTACCCGATGTGGTGGCCAACAGCGGCGGTGCTACCGTCTGCCACTTCGAACGCACCCAGGGCCTATCCGATCAGTACTGGGACCTGGAGACCGTCAACGCCATGCTGGAAAAACGGATTTTGGCGGCTTATCACGACGCGGCTGAAACGGCCCAAGCCCACAAGGGCGCTACCTTACGGATAGGTACTTGGATCAGTGCGCTGAAGAAGATTGAAAAAGCCATGCAACTCAGAGGCTGGGTGTGATTAAACCGTTGATCGAGTGGAGGAGCCATGACCCTGTTTAAGAAAAGCGAATACCTCGAACGCCTGGCCAAGACCAAAACGCGCATGGCCGAAGCCGGCATCGACGTGCTGGTCGCATCGGATCCGGCCAACATGAACTACCTGACCGGCTATGACGGGTGGTCATTTTACGTCCCGCAATGTGTCGTGGTGAGTCTCGACGCCGAAATCCCGCTGTGGATCGGGCGTGGAATGGATGCGGCCGGGGCGCGCCACACAACCTATTTGCCTACCGATGACATCATCGGCTACCCCGACCACTATGTGCAGTCCCTGGAGCGCCATCCCATGAACTTCGTGGGCGACGTAATCGTCGAGCGCGGCTGGGGTAAAAAAACCGTTGGCGTGGAGATGGATGCCTACTACTTTTCCGCGCGTGCCTATTCAGAGCTGCAGAAACACCTGCCCGACGCCCGCTTTGCCAATGCCGACCTGCTGGTGAACTGGATTCGCCTGGTCAAATCGGACGCTGAAATTGCCATCATGCGCCAAGCCGGTCAGATCGCTACCCGGGTGATGACCACGGCCATCGAAAATTTGGCGCCGGGTGTGCGCGAGTGCGATGCCGTGGCGGCCGTTTACCAGGCGCAAATGTCGGGTACCAAAGCCTTCGGGGGCGACTATCCGGCCATCGTGCCCATGATGCCCACCGGCGAGAAAACCTCGGCCCCCCATCTGACATGGACCGATGCGCCCTACGAAAACGAGCAAATGGTCAATCTTGAGCTGGCCGCCTGCCGGAACCGCTACCATTGCCCCATCGCCCGCACGGCCTATATCGGTAAAAATCCGCCGCCCAAGCTGGTGGAACTGGCCGAGCACACCGTTGAAGGCCTCAATATCACCCTGGACGCCATCCAACCGGGCATGCCCGCCGAAGCGGTGGAACGAGTATGGCGGGAACATATCGCCAAGGTGGGCTTAGAGAAAGAGTCGCGCATCGGCTACGCTATGGGTCTCAACTACCCGCCGGACTGGGGCGAACATACCGCTAGCCTGAGGCCCGGCGACAAAACCGAATTGGCGCCCAATATGACTTTCCACATGATCTTGGGCATGTGGATGGATAATTACGGATTCGAGTGCAGCGAGTCGTTCCGGGTTACCGACGACGGCTGCGAGACCTTCGCTGACGTGCCGCGCAAGCTGTTCGTGAAGGAATAGTATCACTATCGCAATGAAGGAACATACATGATTCATCGCACCAGAAAAGGACAAGTCAGCAGTGGTGAGGCCATCGGCATTTTACTGCTCGACACCTCGGTGCCATTTGTCCCTGGCGATGTGGCCAATGCCACCACCTACCGCTTCCCGGTACGCTTCGAAAAGGTAGAAGGATATAGCGTGGGCCGTGCCCTAGGCAAGGACCCCACTGTTTTCGATGCGCTTAAAAGCGGCGCTCAATCTTTGGTATCCCAGGGGGTTCGCGCCGTGACCGGCGATTGCGGCTTCATGGCCCTGCACCAGCGCCGCTTGGCCGGCGAGCTGGGCGTGCCCGTGTTTCTGAGCAGCCTGCTGCAGATCCCTTTCATCCTCTCAACCCTGGGGAAAGATGCCAAAGTTGGTGTCCTTACGGCGGACAGCACAAGTCTGGACGAGGCGCTGCTCGCCGCCGTGGGGGTGACCGAAGGCGACCGCTTGGTGATCAAAGGGCTGCAGGACCAGCCGCACTTTGCCAGTTTTGCCATCGAAGAGACAGGCCTGCTCGACCAGGCGGCGGTGGCGGCCGAAGTGGTGACCGCCGGCCAGCGCCTGGTGGCGGGCGATGCCTCGGTCCAAGCACTGTTGCTCGAATGCAGCCTGTTACCGCCCTATGCGGCGGCCCTGCACGAAACCCTAAACATACCCGTATTTGACTACATCACGATGATCAATTTCGTCTATTCAGCCGTGGTTAAAGCGCGCTACACAGGATTTATGTAGCCGCCTGCGGAGCCGGCATACACGAGAAACCGCCATGAATGAACTAACCGACCAGCTTGAGCGTTACGAACAAGAAGTGATCGCCCTGCGGCGCGATTTTCACCGCCATCCCGAGTTGGGATTTGAGGAACATCGCACCGCACAGGTGATCGAGGCCTACCTGCGTGATCTTGGCCTTGAAACCCAGCGCGTGGCCGGCACCGGCGTGGTGGCCGTGCTGCGCGGCCGATGCCCGGAACCGGTGCTGATGTTGCGCGCCGACATGGACGCACTGCCCATCACCGAAGAGAACGAGATCGACTACAAGTCTCAAAATGAGGGCGTGATGCATGCCTGCGGCCACGACGCTCATATGGCCATATTGCTGGTGGCCGCCAAAATTCTGGTGCAACACAAAGACGCTCTCGATGGCACCATTAAGTTCGTGTTTCAGCCCAACGAGGAGATCGCCGGCGCGCCTCAGATGATCGAAGAGGGCGTGCTGGAAAATCCCCGCGTGGACGCCGTCATGGGCATCCACGTCTGGGCGCCGGTGGCCGCCGGACGCATCGCCATCACGGCCGGGCCGGTGATGGGCGGCCTCGACGTTTTCAAGCTTACTATCAGCGGCAAGGGCGGCCACACCGGGGTTCCCGAAGACGCCATCGATCCCGTGCTGTGCGCGGCCAATTTGATCCAGACCGCTCAGATGATCCAAACCCGCGAGATCAGCAACCTTAAAACCACCATCATCATGTTCGGCAAAATCAGCGGCGGCACCAAAAGCAACATTATCCCCGACTCAGTTGAGCTCGAAGGCTCGATCCGATTTCTCTACCAGGCCGGGCCTGAGAGCGCTGAGCAGCCCACCGAGCGTTTCGAGCGCATCGTGCGCGGGGTGTGCGAGACTCACCGCTGCCGTTACCAGCTCGAAGTAGTCCACGAAAACATCCCGCTCATCAACCATCCGCAGATGGTGGCCATCGCCCGAAAGGCCGCGGCCTGTGTGTTCCCGGAGCCTGGTGCCATCACCGATAACGTCACCAGTGCCAGCGAGGACTTTTCGGAGTTCAGCGCGCGCGTGCCCGGTGTGTTCATCTTCTTGGGGGCCGGCAACCCGGACAAAGGCACCACCCTGTCACATCATAACCCGCGCTTTAATATCGACGAAGATATTCTGATCAAGGGCGTGGCCATGCACATCGAAAACGTCCTTCAATTTTTCAACAACGCTGCTTGGTGTAAAAAGGAGGTGATCAACCCGTAGACACCCATCTGGCAACCAAGGAACAACACCATAAAACAAGCCCCTTCGAAGGGCCACTAATGAAAGGATTAAAGCAATGAAAAAACGTATTCTCTTGATAGCTGTATTGCTGGTTATGTTGCCTTTTTGCGCCGCCATGGCCGCCGAATACACCGGCCCGGCCATCAAGGCCAAGCTGGCGTCGGAAGAGATTGAGGGCGACTTTATGACCGTCTGGGCCCGCAAGTTCGCCGACCACATGAAAGAGTGGTCGGGCGGTAAGATCGAAATCGAGGTTTACCCTTACGGCACCCTGGGCGCCACTGGCGACATCAATGAACTGGCCCAGATGGGTGTGGTGCAGTTCGTCTTCTCCGATCACGCCTGGATCAGCTCTTTCGTGCCCCAGGCCCAGGCTCTGGCGCTCAACTACATCTTCCCCACCGAAAAAGTGCCCGAGGTACTTGACTGGATGGCCAGAAACGGTGAATTTCTGCCGTTGCTTGAAAAAGCCTTCCGCAAAAACGACCTCGTGCCGCTTTCGATCATGTTCGAAGGCTGGCAGTGGGTCACCTCCAAGAAGGAGATTGCCACCCTGGACGACATGAAGGGTCTCAAGCTGCGCCTGATGTCCTCCAAGCTGCTGGTTGAAGACTACAAGGCCTACGGGGCCAGCCCAACGCCCATGAGCTACGGTGAAGTCTACAGTGGCCTGCAGATGGGCTTGATCGACGCCCAGGTAAACCCCCTGTTCGCCATCTACAGCATGAAGTTCTACGAAGTTCAGGACTACGTCACCCAGTTGAAGAGCGAGCCCTTCATCGGCATTCCAACGGTCAACCAGGCTTTTTTCGACAGCCTGACGCCCGAGGCCCAGGCCGAGATGCGTAATTTCTGGATCGATGCCATCATCCCCGCCGGCAACTGGATTACCGAGCGCAACGCCTCGGATATGGAGAAGATGAAGGAGGCCAAAGCTTCGCTGAAGTTTAACGTGCTTGATGATGAGACCATTGCGAAGTTCAAGGAGCAGGCCGAAACCGTCTATCCTGAGTTCGCCAAGATCGGCGGCGAAGGCGCCCAGGCGGTCCTGGATGCGCTCTTGGGCGATATCGAAAATGCCAGGAAGGCGCTCAACATCAACTAAACCGGTGTTCATCCGGCAACGGGTTAATGCCGTCCAACCCGGCCCTCCCTGTCGCCCAGTTGTTACGGCGGCAGGGAGGGCCGATACCGCAATCGAGGAATAGGCCATGACATCAGATAGTGCCCCTTCGACAAAGCCTAGTGCCCTGCGAAAATTTAATCGGGTGGTCGGTCAAGTGGTCAATGCAGTGGAAGTCTCCATCCTGGTCTTTTGCGTCGCCTCATTGGCCATCTTGTTGATCACCAATGTGTTCGCGCGCACCTTTTTCCAAAGCATTTACTTTGCCGAGGAAATCTCCAAGTTCCTGGTAATGCTGACAACCTTTACCGGCGTGAGCTACGGCGTCCGCAAGGCGCGTCACATTCGCATGGGCGCATTTCTCGATGCCATGCCGCCCAAGATGGAGAAGACCTTCATTATTATCATCTCGATAATCAGCGCGGTGGTGATGGCAATCATGGCTTGGGCCTCATGGGAGTATCTCCTCAACGCCATGTCAAAGGGCCATAAAACGCCGGCATTGCGAATGCCCACCTGGACCTTTTACGTGATCATGCCCATCGGTTTCGGCCTGGCGTGCATCCAATACATCCGCACCATCATCAAAAATATCATCGAAAAGGATCCCTGGCAGTCTCCGGATCAGCAAAGCGAATACGAAGATGAAGTGATCGGAGGTGCGCAGATATGACACTCTTTGGAATCTCTCTGGCAAGCATGCTGCTGTTCGGGTTTCCTTTCATGGTCACCCTGCTCGGTTCGCTGATTTTGTACCTGGTGGTCTACATGCCCGATTTTGCGCCGCGCATGATCGTCACCATGGTGCAGCAGGTGATCACCGGGGTAACGCCGCCGGCGCTGGTGTGTGTGCCCATGTTTATCCTCTCGGCCAGCATCATCACCTCGGGTGAATCGGCCAGCCGCCTGATTCGCATGCTCAAGGTCTTTGTGGGTCATCTGCCCGGCGGGCTGCCCATCACCACCAATGCCAGTTGCACGCTCTTTGGCGCCGTATCGGGATCCACCCAGGCCACGGTGGCGGCCGTGGGCGGCACCATGCGCCCCATGCTGCTTGAAGCCGGCTACAAGAGTTCATTCACCCTGGGTCTGATCATCAACTCCAGTGACATCGCTTTTCTAATCCCGCCCAGTATCGGTTTTATCGTCTACGGCGTGGCCACCAGCACCTCCATCGGCATGCTCTTTCTGGCCGGTATTCTTCCCGGCCTGATGATTCTGCTGATGTTCTCCATTTACTGCTACGTCTACTCCAAAGTGAAAAAGATTCCCACGCTGCCCAAGGCCAGTTGGTCCGAGCGCTGGACGGCAATCAAAGACGGCCTGCCGGTCATGGGGTTTCCCGTAATCATCGTTGGCGGTATTTACGCGGGCATCTTCAGCCCCACCGAAGCCGCCGCCGCGGCCGTTTTCTATGCGCTGATCCTGGAAACGATCGTTTATAAAAGCCTCACTTTCGAACGCATTGTCGACGCATTCTTACAGACCGGCGTGATTACCGGCGTGGTCTTTATTCTGGTCGGCGCCGGCCAGGCCTTCTCCTTTCTGATCGGCTTCCTGCAGATTCCGGCCAAACTGCTACCGCCACTATTCGGTACCGACCCGTCCATGTTGTGGGTCATTACCATCGTGGTTGTCGTCTACTTTGTGGCCTGCATGTTTGTCGACCCCATCGTGGCCATATTTATCCTCAGCCCCATTTTTCAGCCCTATGTGGTTGGTGCGGGTGTCGATCCCATTTTGCTGGGAACCCTGGTTACGCTACAGGCGGCCATCGGTTCGGCCACGCCGCCTTTCGGGTGCGACATCTTCACGGCCCAGCTCATCTTCCGGCGGCCCTATCTAGAAGTGATCGGGCACGCGCTGCCGTTTCTGCTGATCCTGATACTGGCCACGGTGATCCTGATCACCTTTCCGCAGATCGCCCTTTTCCTGCCCAACATGGCCATGGGCGGGTAGCGATGAATCAGAAAGCATGAAAGAGATTGGGTTAAGATTTGAAAAACAAACAACCGACACTCCATGATGTTTATCAGGCCCATACGCGGATCAAACCGCTGATCCGGCGCACCCCGCTGATGCCGGCTTCCGATTTGGGGAAAAAAATAAACGCCCGGACGGTTCATCTGAAACTGGAATGCTTTCAGAACACCGGTTCATTCAAAGTTCGAGGCGCGGCCAACAAGATCCTAAGCCTAAGCGATGCAGAAAAACAAAAAGGGGTGATCACCTTTTCCACGGGCAATCACGGCAAAGCCGTGGCTTATGTGGCAGGGAAAATCGGTATCAAAGCAGTGGTCTGCCTTTCCGAGCATGTCGCCGCCTACCGGGCCCAGATGATCGAGAGGCTGGGAGCGCAGGTTTCCATCAAGGGCCGTTCACAAGACGAAGCCGAGCAAAACTACCGCCAGCTGATGGCCAAAGAGGGGTTGACGCCCGTGGTTCCCTTTGACGACCCGCTGATCGTTGCCGGCCAGGGAACCATTGCTCTGGAGATCCTCTCCGAACTTCCTGATACGGATCTTTTGATGATTCAACTGTCCGGAGGGGGACTGCTGGCCGGCATCGCTCTGGCCGCCAAAACGATCAACCCCCATATTCACATAGTGGGGCTCTCCCTTGAGCAGTCTCCGGCCATGCTGGAAAGCCTCAAGGCCGGCAAACCCGTGCCGGTGGCCGAAAAGGATTCCATCGCCGACTCTCTTCTCGGTGGCATCGGCTTTGAAAATCACTACACCTTGCCGCTGATCGACCGATTTGTCGATGACCATCTGCTGATTTCTGAAGCCGATATCCAAGAGGGCATGGCTTATCTCTTTGACAAACACCGGCTGGTCGCCGAGGGTGCCGCCGCCGTGGGCGTCGGTGCATTACTCAATCAGAGGATCGCTGTAAAAGGCAAAAAGGTGGTCACTCTGCTCACAGGAAGCAGTATTAACACCGATCAATATCTTCGCATTATACAAAGCAGACTCACTAACAAGGCAGCACGGTAATCCTTGTGTTTGCCGTCTGCGAAAGGAGATCAACCATGAAACCGGGGACGGGGCTCGTAGCGATCGTTATCGCATGTGCTCTAATCTTGGGGTTCGCTGCACCGGCCGCAGCGGTCAAATACTTTTGGCAAGTGGCTCTGGAAGAAATTGAAGGCAGCATGCAACATGAGTACGCCCAAAAGTTTGTCGAAACGATCGAGGCCAAATCTGAAGGGCGCATTAACTGCAGAATCCACCCTTATGGAGATCTCGGCACCTCCGGCGAGATCACGGAGCTTCTTCAAAACGGAGATCTCCAGTTCGCCTTTCAATCTCCCGGCCACCTTGGTTCCTATATCCCCGAGGTTCAGGTTTTTTCCATTCACTATCTTTTCCCAACCGATTTTGAACTTCTTGAAAAAATTCTGCGCAAAGGGCCGCACACCTACAATGTGCTCGGCAAGTACTACCGAAAAAACAAGCTGGAACTGCTCTCGATTATCGAAGAGGGCTGGCAGATTTGGACGGCCAACAAACCGCTACGCAAACCTTCCGATTTCGAAGGCATTACTTTTCGCGTCATGTCGTCGCCGCTGCTCATTACAGCTTACCGCTTATACGGTGCCTATGTCACCTTATTGCCCTATGGGCAAATCTACACAAATCTTGAATTGGGTGCCATTGATGCTCAAACGCAACCGTTTTTTGCCATTCAGGAGATGAAATTCTACGAAGTCCAGGACTACCTGATCAAGGCCGATCAGTTGCCGTTTATCGGCACTTTTGCCGCCAACCATGCCTTCATAACGGCATTGCCGGAAGATGTTCGCGCCGTGATAGACGAAGCCATCGAGGACGCCAACGAATATATTTTCGATTTCGAACCTCGCCTCAATGAACAGCGCAAACAGATGATCCTGGAAGCCAAACCAAGCATCACCTACATCGAACTGACCGCTGATGAGATTGACGCCTTCAGACAAAAAGCGAAACCCCTTCGAGAAAAATACCTGAAAATGGGTGGTGAAGGGGCGAAGGAGGTCTTAGAAGCGGTTATCAAGGATATCGAGTGGGCCAATCAGAATTGATCGTGGGAGGTTCACCATATGCGTGACGCCGGACTTTTTACAATCCAAGAATATCAACGGCGCATCCGCCAAACCAAGCAGATGATGGACCAAGGCGGCATGGAGATGTTGCTGGTTATGGATCCGGCCAACATGAATTACCTGACCGGCTATGATGGTTGGTCGTTTTATGTGCACCAGGGGGTTATCATCTCATTGGACCGGGAAAACCCGCTCTGGTTCGGCAGGACCCAGGATGCAAACGGCGCCCGCCTGACCACCTGGTTACCCGATGATTGTATCCATGGCTACCCGGACGAATATGTCCAGTCCCGCTACACCCACACCATGCGCTGGATGGCCGAACTCCTGCGTGACAAGGCGCTGGACAAAAAGCGCTTCGGTCTGGAGATGGATGGCTACTGGTTCAATGCGCGCATGTATCTCACGCTGGCCGAGGAGTTGCCCCAGGCAAAGTTGATGGACGCCACCAATCTCGTCAATTGGGCACGGGTGGTGAAGTCGCCGGCTGAAATCGACTATATGCGCCAGGCGGCCCGCATCTGTGAAACGGTGATGCAAACCGCCATCGATGAGATCGACGTCGGGGTTTGGGAAAAAGAGGTGGCGGCAAAAGTGTGCGCCGCCCAAATCGCCGGCACGGATCAATTCGGTGGCTCCTCGCCGGCCATTTTCCCGATTATGCCTTCGGCGGAAAGAACCTCAACGGCCCACCTCACCTTCGATCCGGATAGGCGATACTGTCAAAACGACGTGGTGCTGCTGGAACTCTGCGGCGCCAGGTACCGCTACCATGCCCCCCTATCGCGAACCGTGTACCTGGGAGATCCACCACAAGATCTGCAAAAAACAGCCGATGCCGTAGTCAATGGGCTCCAGCAGACACTGACCTATATTGGGCCGGGGGTCACCGCCGAGGAAGTGGAGGCCCGCTGGCGTGAAGCCATCGCCCACACCGGCGTGGTCAAGCCGTCGCGCGTGGGCTACGCCTATGGCCTGGCCTATGTACCGGATTGGGGCGAGCATACCATCAGCCTCAGACCCGGGGATAAAACGATCCTCAAACCTGGAATGACCCTGCATTTCATGCCGGGTATCTGGCTCGACACCTATGGGTTTGAATGCAGCGAACCGGTTCTAATTACCGAAAACGGCTGTGAAAAATTTATCGAATTTCCACAACAACTCTTTGTGAAACAGTAGGGAGGAAACATGCAACGAGAGATCGTATACAGTGATCGGGCACCGGAACCAGGCCCCTACTCCCAAGCGATCAAATATGGCAACCTGATCTTCGTCTCGGGACAAACCTCGGACGACCCGGTCACCCATGAACCCATCAAAGATTCGGTCGCCGCCCAAACCGAACGCATCCTCACCCATATCAAATATATTTTGGAGGCCGCCGGGTCAGGACTGGACCAGGTGCTCAAAGTCAATGTCTACCTCTCCGAGTGGGCGCACAAGCCAGAGATGAACACGGTTTACCAGAAATTTTTTGCACATGATCCGCCTGCCCGCATCGCCATGGCGGTCAAAGGGCTGGATGCCGGCTTGGATGTGGAGATTGATTGTATCGCGGGGTGTTGATTTTTCCATCGGGAAGACAGAAGAGCTTTGTTCATCAGAGCGGAAGCTGTCAATCAACACCTTGTTTGCCCAATTTGGGTGAAAAGTCACCTAAACAGATTGCGTTACCCAAGAATTCGCTATCGGTAGACATCTTTTCGATGGCCGACCTTAACAACCCAGACCGTCAACGCTTTGTCTTGAACGGAATAAACCATACGATATCGGCCCTGCCTGATCCGAAATTTGTCGTCCCCGCTGAGCTTTTCGCAGCCGACGGGGCGGGGATCATCGCCAAGAGCCTCTATTTTACGGAGAATCTTTTTAGTATCCCTTTTGGGAATTTGCTTAAAATCCTTCCAAACCGATGCTTTGAAAAAGATTTCAAATACGGCCATCTTTTTTTAGCCTTTTGACCATCTCTTCGTAGGAAATCAGCGCTTCGTCGGCTCTTTCATCGAACGCCGACAGATCCTCGGCATCTTCGGCAAGCGCTTCTTTTACCGCACTGTTCACCAGATCGGAAATTGAACGAGAAGTCTCGAAAGACTTTAACTTTAGGGCTCTGTGCAGGTCGGGGTCAAAATAGACCGTAGTGCGTTTTGGGGCTGTTTGCACGATATCACCTCCTATCATGTCATCTTGTAGCCTTTTAACGTTATGACATTATAATGTCAATCGCTTGAAGCTGGACCCAATGGCATTTTTCCGCCCGCAATGTGAGGCGTATTCCCCCGGCGCCCCCACAATCTGTCATTGCAAGGAGCGTTTCCAGTGTTCGGCAAGCCCCAATGCTCCAATCTGTCATTGCGAGGAGCGTCAGCGACGTGGCAATCCCCGAAGTAGCGTTGAGATTGCCCTCCACACAAACGGCGGTCAAGCCGCGCTCATTCACATACCTCTCAACCGATACTGCCTCCTGCCAAATCCCCCCTCGAGGGGGGCCAGGGGGTGTCGACCCTTTCAAAAGCCCTACACTGCCATTGCGAGGAGCGTAGCGACGCGGTTTATCCGCCAGCCGTATGGCGGATAATCCCAGAAGTCACCAACAACACACTCGTTGGCCAAACCTGTGTGAACATCCTCTCATGGAGATTGCCACGCTCATTCCATTCGCTCGCAATGACAGAATAGGGATTGGTGTTGCAAGAAGCGTCAGCAACGCGACAATCCCAAATGCTCCAATCTGTCATTGCGAGGAGCGCCAGCGACGTGGCAATCCCCGAAGTACCCAACCAATTCAACCCAACCATGGAGATTGCCCTCCACACAAACGGCGGACAAGCCGCGTTCATTCCATTCGCTCGCAAAGACAGAATAGGGATTGGTGTTGCAGGAAGCGTTAGCAACGCGACAATCCCAAATGCTCCAATCAGTCATTTCGAGGAGCGCCAGCGACGTGGTTTATCCGCCGGTAGTGTGGCGGGCAATCCCCGAAGTACCCAACCAATTCAACCCAACCATGGAGATTGCCCTCCACACAAACGGCGGACAAGCCGCGCTCGTTACACTCGCTCGCAAAGACAGAATAGGGATTGGTGTTGCAGGAAGCGTTAGCAACGCGACAATCCCAAATGCTCCAATCTGTCATTGCGAGGAGCGTCAGCGACGTGGCAATCCCAAATGCTCCAATCTGTCATTGCAAGAAGCGTCAGCAACGCGACAATCCCAAATGCTCCAATCTGTCATTGCGAGGAGCGTCAGCGACGTGGCAATCCCCGAAGTAGCGTTGAGATTGCCCTCCACACAAACGGCGGACAAGCCGCGTTCGTTACACTCGCTCGCAATGACAGAATAGCGAATGGTATTGCCAAGAACGCGGCAATTCTCCCCCCATTCGAGGAGAAAAAAGGCACCAGACGCGACGACTATGCAAAATGGGAGGTTTTAAAACTGAATCTGAAAATGGGTGGAGAATTAATCACGCTCATTGGCCAATATCTGCGGCAACCGTTTCAGTGCGTGGTCCAGAGGCACAAGCTCAATGCCGTGCTGAAATTGCCTCTCTTCTCCGCCGTAGAAAAGGTAACTTCGCGCCATGGGATAGTCTTTTTTGAACGCCCGCAACCCTCTCAAATCTCGTGGTCGAATATGCCTGGTGCGCTTTATCTCGATGGCCAAAAGCCCTTTGGGACCATAGAGCACGAAATCAACCTCAAGTTGGTGCGGTGTTCTCCAGTAGTACAAGTCATACTTTAGCCCATGATAGTGATTTATGGCACGAATCTCCTGCAAAAATAAGGTCTCCAGGGCGGCGCCATCGATTTCCTCGGGACGATCAAGCACACCTCTGGGTCGAATCGCCCTGAAAACCCCCGCATCAAAAAGAAAAAACTTAGGGTGGGCGGTCATTTTGCGTCGCGCTCGTCTGGTAAAAACCGGCAACCTAATGGCCACCAGCAGATCCTCCAAAATGTGAAAATAGGCTTCGGCCACTTTTCGATGAACATCACATTCACGGGCCACCTGTGAGATGTTCAAAACTGCCGCCTGGGAGAAGCTGGCGGTCTCTAAAAACCGCGCAAACCATTGTAGATTGCGCGTCAATCCCTCTTGTTGGACCTCCTGCTGCATGTAGGTGTGCACATAGCTGTAGAGGTAATCGAGCGGATCTTTTTCACGGTAAACCATGGGCAGATGCCCGTACTGAAGCGAATGGTCCAATGAGAAGTCTGATCCCAACTCACCCACTGTCAGTGGATGCATTCTGCGCGTGAGGGCCCTTCCAGCCAAAAGGTTGGTGCCTTTTTCACGCAACTTGCGGGCGCTTGACCCTGTCATGACAAAACTCAACTTCCGGTTTTCGATCAACCGGTGCACCTCGTTCAACAATTCAGGAACCCGTTGAATCTCATCGATGATGATCGCTTCTTTGAATCGAGCGGGAATCAACTCGTTGAGCCGTTGTGGGCGAGCCAGAAGCCGAGTGTAGATATCGGCGGCCAGCAGATCGATGTAAAGGGCATGGGGGTAAGCCGCACGGACCCATGTTGACTTTCCGGTTGCCCGGGGACCGAACAGGAAAAAGCTCTTGCCGAATAAGGGTGTGATTATTCTGGAGTACATAACTCCATTTTTCACCATATTTCGGAGTTGTCAAGGAAATTTTAACCAAAAATACGGTTCGAAAGCGTAGAAACCCATCAGCCCACCGTAAATGCCGCAAAAAAACGGAGAATTTTCGCCGGTAGTGTGGCGGCAATCCTCGAAGTCACTAACAACATTACTCCCTTGGCCAAACCCGTGCGAAGACCACCCATGGAGATTGCCCTCCACACAAACGGCGGACAAGCCGCGCTTGTTGCACTCGCTCGCAAAGACAGTTAGGGGTGCCGGAGTTTTCTCGCAACAGTGCCCCATAATTTGTCATTGCGAGGAGCGTCAGCGACGCAGAAATCACTGGACCGCCAGCATCACCCTCCCTCACATACCTCTCAACCGATACCGCCACCTCCCCAATCCCCCCTCGAGGGGGGCCGGGGGGTGTTGGCCAATTCCATAGCCCAAATCTGTCATTGCGAGGAGCGTCAGCGACGTGGCAATCCCCGAAGTCACTAACAACATTATTACTCCCTTGGCCAAACCCGTGCGAAGACCACCCAGGGAGATTGCCACGCTCATTCCATTCGCTCGCAATGACAGAATAGGGATTGGTGTTGCAGGAAGCGTCAGCGACGTGGCAAGCCCCGAAGTACCCAACCAATTCAACCCAACCATGGAGATTGCCCTCCACACAAACGGCGGACAAGCCGCGTTCATTCCATTCGCTCGCAAAGACAGTTAGGGGGTGCCGGAGTTTTCTCGCAACAGTGCCCCATAATTTGTCATTGCGAGGAGCGGCAGCGACGCAGAAATCACTGGACCGCCAGCATCACCCTCCCTCACATACCTCTCAACCGATACCGCCACCTCCCCAATCCCCCCTCGAGGGGGGCCAGGGGGGTGTTTGCCAATTCCATAGCCCAAATCTGTCATTGCGAGGAGCGTCAGCGACGTGGCTATCTCCGAAGTCACTAACAACATTACTCCCTTGGTCAAACCCGTGCGAAGACCACCCATGGAGATTGCCACGCTCATTCCATTCGCTCGCAATGACAGAATAGGGATTGGTGTTGCAGGAAGCGTTAGCAACGCGGCAAGCCCCAATGCTCCAATCTGTCATTGCGAGGAGCGTCAGCGACGCAGAAATCACTGGCCCGCCAGCATCACCCTCCCTCACATACCTCTCAACCGATACCGCCACCTTCCAAGTCCCCCCTCGAGGGGGGCCAGGGGGGTGTTGGCCAATTCCATAGCCCAAATCTGTCATTGGAAGAAGCGCCAGCGGAAATCCCCCCGCCCCCTTTATCAAAGGGGGATTTTACCGCTCTTTTCCAGGGCAGTGCCGCTACGACCTCAAATATAGCCAGACCTGAACTTTTTCGCTCATTTTCGGAGGCCCGTCCTTTAACAATAAAGTCAATTGCGGGCCGATTACTTCGAAGGTGTGCGCATTAAAGTCGAGCGGAATTTCGTAAGCTTCGGCTAATGTCGGCCCGCTGATCTTACCCATGTGCATGCTCGCCGATTTTGCATTGCAGTTGCCGATCATCACGGTGACCCGGCGGTATTCGGTAACATCCAAGGGGTTGCTTGGTTGCGCTTGATTGACCGGCACCCGGCCATTTCCAAATTTGTCGTAATCGATCTGGGCTTTGGTATCGACCCAATTGATAAACAGCACATTCGGAATTTCCGGCATGATCGCACCTCCCGCGGTTAAATTTTACTCTTCTCTGATGGCCTCGATGTCCCAGAGAATATCCAGGACCGCCTCAGCGCTGCCCTCCGCTTTCTGCAGTGTGTAGCTCACCTTCATCTTATAAAAATTTAAGGTCACCTGTTCGGTCAGCCGCCCCTCGCCGCCGCTGCCGTCGGTGCCGCCCGGTGCTTACCGACGTGACCATCACTGGCGACATGGTGGTGATGAAATAATCCAAGGGAATGGCTCCCGATTTGCGCACGGTCAGGGTGGCCTCGGTCAGGTGGACGCCGTTGCAGCACTTCCGGATGAGGTCAACGGAAGCCTTGTCAACGTATTTGGTCAGCGACAGGTCCTCCATGTTCACCTTGCCCGAACCACCACCGCCGCCGATGTGCATCGATCCCGGCTGGGTCATGCCCCAGCTCCACGCCAGCACATCGATCTCATCCTCATGACCGGCGATCTTCGACTCACCTTCGATCCCATCGACTTTTAGTGTGATATCCACGGCCATGTGCTATCTCCTTTTCAGCGGTTGTATCCAGGACTATTCGGTGGAGGATTCGCGCTCGAACTGCCGACATCAGATTAGACCACAACATGAATTATGGCAACAAATCCCCACTCAAGGCTTGTCCGCCGGCGTTGTGGCGGAGGCGCCAGGGGGGTGTCCTTGCCTCCACATATTGCTTGACTGAAATGGTCGTTTTGTTACCCTAACAGCCGTCCTATCAATACAACGATCCAGGAGCCGCCCCCATGATCAGCCCCAAAGCGATCCTCGAAACGTTTACCAAGGCGGAACTGGTGCGGCTGTCACAAAACCTGGGCTACGGCGGATGGTCGGTCTTTACCAAGGCCGAGCTGGTGGAGCGGTTGGCGGGTCATGGCCATTCAGAGCTGAGGTCAGGCCTTGCCCAACTGCCCCTCTCGACCCTGAAAACCCTCAGCCGCAAGCTGGGCCACTCCCCTGTCGGTAATAATGCAATACTCATCGAGCGGATGTTCGGGCCGGCGGCTGAAAAGCCTGCGCCGCCCCGACAGCGCAACCCGAAACCATCGGCCAGGCCCAGCAGGGCCGCCTCTCCGCCGGGGGCCGACAAGGCCGCCGGTCAAACATCAAAGGCAACGCCTGTGAGAGCAACCTATAATCGCGTCAAACCGGCCGAATCGGGGCCATCATCCAAAGCCCGGCCGGCACCATCCAAAACAGAACCCAAAGCCAAAAAGCAGCCGGCGGCGCCGAACAGCAACGACATCGAAACCCGGCTCTGGAGCGCGGCCGACAAGCTGTGGGCCAACACCGGCCTGAAACCGTCCGAATTCTCGACCCCCGTGCTGGGCCTGATATTTTTGCGCTATGCGGAAAGCAAATTCAAAAAAGTGGCCTCGGAGCTGCACGACAACCGCTCCAACCGCTGGCAGGCGCGGGAAAATCAGAGCGCCTATCAGGCCAAAGGCGCCATCTACCTGCCCGACCAGGCCCGCTTTTCATACCTCCAGCAGCTTCCCGAGGGCGAAAACATCGGCCGCGCCATCAACGACGCCATGAAGCTCATCGAGGCGCACAACGAAGACCTGCGCGGCGTGCTGCCCAAAAACTACAACCTGATCAAGGACTGGACCCTGATCGAGCTGCTCAAGCTGCTGGGGCCGGTGGAGATCGACGGCGACGCCTTCGGCAAGGTCTACGAGTATTTCCTGGGCAACTTCGCCATGGCCGAAGGGCGCAAGGGCGGCGTGTTTTACACCCCCATCAGCATCGTGCGCCTGATCGTGGAGATCATCGAGCCCTTTCACGGCAAGGTGTTCGACCCGGCCTGCGGCTCGGGCGGCATGTTCGTGCAGAGCGCCCGCTTCGTGGAGCGCCACAACGGCAGCGGCGGCCGGCGGGTGAGCGTGTACGGCACCGAAAAAGAGTCGGCCACCATCAAGCTCTGCAAGATGAACCTGGCCGTTCACGGCCTGGCCGGCGACATCCGCGAGGCCAACACCTACTACGAAGACCCCCACAAGAGCTTCGGCAAGTTCGACTTCGTGATGGCCAATCCGCCCTTCAATGTCAGCGGCGTGGACAAGGAGCGCCTCGAAAAAGACCCCCGCTTCGCCCTGGGCCTGCCCAACACCGACAACGCCAATTACCTCTGGATTCAGATCTTTTACCACGCCGCTCAACCCAAAGGGCCGCGCCGGTTTCGTGATGGCCAACTCGGCCGCCGACGCCCGCGCCACGGAGCTGGAGATCCGCAAAAAGCTGATCCAGACCGGCGCACGTGGATGTGATCGTCTCCATCGGCCCCAACTTTTTCTACACGGTGACCCTGCCCTGCACCCTCTGGTTTTTCGACCAGGGCAAGAGCCGAGACCGATCGCGAGGACAAGGTGCTGTTTCTCGACGCCCGCAACCTCTACCGGCAGCTCGACCGCGCGCACCGCGACTTCACGCCCGATCAGATCGAGTTTCTGGCCAACATCGTGCGCCTCTACCGCGGCGATGCGCATCGAAACCGACGACGACAGCGACGCGCTGATGGACGATTACGGCATCGGCGACGAATATATCGATATCCCCGGCCTGTGCAAGGTGGCCACCGTCGATGAGATCGAGGATCAGGGCTGGAGCCTCAACCCCGGCCGGTATGTGGGGGTGGCTGAAGGTGCGGCTGATGATTTCGATTTCAAGGAGCGGCTGCAGGAGCTGAATGAGGAGTTGGAAGTCCTTAACGAGGAAGCTATGAAGCTGGCAAAAACGGATCAAAAAGAATCTAATGGAGTTGGGGGTATGAGCTGGCCTAAGAAGCCGTTAGCAAATGTAGCAGATTTCTGTTTAGGAAAGATGTTGGATAAAAAAAAGAACAAAGGAAGATCCCTTCCATATCTTGCCAATGTCAATGTGCGATGGGGTTCATTTGATTTTGATAACCTTCGACTTATAGAGATTTGAACCAAATGAAAAGGAGCGCTATGGGTTACAAGATGGTGACATTGTGATGTGCGAAGGAGGAGAGCCTGGCAGACTGTGCGATATGGAAAAATCAAAGGCCGAGGAATGATGTTTCAAAAGGCGCTTCATCGCATCCGTCCTCACAATGGTCTCGACAATAGATTCCTATATTATTCCTTTTTACACGAAGGAAGAACTGGAGGTTTCGAGGCACTTTTTACAGGCGCTACAATTAAGCATTTACCTCTGCAGAATTTAGCAAAAGTTGAGATCGAAATTCCACCGCTGAATATCCAACACCGAATCGCCTCCATCCTCTCCGCCTACGACGACCTCATCGAAAACAACACCCGGCGCATCCAGATCCTCGAAGAGATGGCCCAGCGCATTTACACGGAGTGGTTCGTTCATTTCCGCTTTCCCGGCCATGAGAAGGTCAAGATGGTGGACAGTGAGTTGGGGAAGATTCCGAGTGGGTGGGAGGTCTCAAAACTCGGCTACCTTTTAAATTTTATAAAAAACCCTACAAAATCAGGCGATCATTTAAAAAGTAGATATTATGTTCCAATTGACTGTATCGGCAGAAAGCAACTTCATCTGACAGAAAGTAAGACATGGGAAGAAGCAAAAAGTAGTTTAATTTTATTTGATGAGGATGACATCCTTTTTGGTGCAAATGCGGCCCTATTTCCACAAAGTGACAATAGCACCGTTTAAAGGAGTGACCAGAACAACATGCTTTGTTCTAAATCCTCATCAAGATTGGTTATATGCTTATGCCTTAATGACGTTATTTCAAGATCATCAGTCAAATTTGCAAATAAACAATCAAAGGGAGCAACAATACCATATGCAGTATGGGATAACTCCTTAGAAAATATGCCGTGTCCTATTTCCTCCAGAAAAATATATTAGAGATTATGAAGAATTAGTTCGCCCTATGCTCAAAATGATAAAGAAACATTTTTTATGGTTAACAACCTCCGCCAAACCAGAGACCTGCTGCTCCCCAAACTCATCTCCGGCGAGATCGACGTCTCGGAGATGCAAAAACCGGAGGATATCGCCGCCTGACCAAGGAGACTTTTATGCCAGCAATCAGCAATACATTTGGGACCGACGAACCCCTTCTTGGTGATTTGTTAAAATATATGGATGAGGGATCGATACAATTACCAGACTTTCAAAGGGGATGGGTCTGGGATGATGATCGTATCAAAGCCCTAATTGCAAGCGTGTCACTTGGATACCCGGTTGGCGCCTTGATGTCCATGGAAACTGGAGGAGACGGAGTCCGTTTTTGTCCAAGACCATTTGAGGGGGTATCCACAACTATTGATAAACCCGATTTTTTAATGCTGGACGGTCAGCAAAGACTCACTTCAATGTATTTAGCCCTCAGAAGCAATTCACCTGTAAAGACCCGCGATTCTCGCAATAAACCTCTAGAAAGATATTATTACCTTGAAAATGGCAGAATGCCTAAATCCAGACGCCGATCGTATTGACGCCATAATATCAGTTCCAACAAACAAACTTCTGACTAGCGATTTTGGCCGTAAAATTGACCTTGATATTAGCTCAATGGAAAAAGAATACGAGAATGGAATGTTCCCGTTAAATATCATTTTTGACCTTGAAAAAACTGATGACTGGGAAATGGGATTCGAATCTCACTTCAACCACGATGTTGAGAAAATGAAGTTTTTACGCAGCTTCAGACGAAACGTGCTGATTCCATTTCAAAAATACAAAATTCCAGTCATCAAGCTTCTGAAAGAAACACCCAAAGAAGCTGTATGTCAGGTGTTTGAACATGTAAATACTGGGGGTGTATCTCTGACCGTATTTGAACTTTTAACGGCAACGTATGCCGCTGATGATTTCCGGCTACGTCCTGATTGGGAAAGCCGGCAACAGATTTTACACGATACCGATCCTGTTCTGGAAAAGGTAGATGACAAAGATTTTCTGACAGCAGTTACACTTCTTAGTTCCTTTAAAAAACATATAGCTAATGGGACCGCAGTCAGTTGTAAGCGGAAAGACGTTTTAAACCTAACACTATCTGAATACAAGAATTCGGCCGATCCTTTGATGGAGGGATTAAAAAAGGCTGCAAGATTCCTGCACTCGCAGAAAATTTTCGACACAAAGAATCTCCCGTATCAAACTCAGCTTATACCCATGTCGGCTATATGCTCATTTCTCGGTTCATCTTTCGAAGATCACTCCGTCCGTGAACGAATAGCTCGTTGGTATTGGTGCGGTGTTCTTGGCGAACTATATGGCGGCGCCAACGAAACTCGCTTTGCACTTGATGTACAGAATATGATTACATGGATAAATGGAGGGGCAGAACCTATAACGGTTCGTGATGGAAATTTTGCCCCTATCCGGTTGCTATCACTTCAAACCCGAAATAGTGCGGCTTACAAAGGAATAATGGGTTTGTTAATGAAAGAGGGTAGCAAGGATCTTATCAATGGCGACCCAATCCAAACCACTAATTATTTTGATGAGGCAGTAGACATTCACCATATATTTCCGCGCGCTTTTTGTGAAAAGCAGGGGCTTCAAAGAAAATATTGGAACAGTATCGTGAACAAAGCACCGTTAACAGCGAGGACGAATAGAATTTAGGTAACGTTCAAAAGTTGTGGCACGGGCCAGTTTGCAC
This sequence comes from uncultured delta proteobacterium, assembly GCA_963783425.1. GTDB lineage: Bacteria > Desulfobacterota > Desulfobacteria > Desulfobacterales > QNYZ01 > CAWANO01. Next base: position 201,123 of record CAWANO010000001.1, on the reverse strand, counting down.
GTGAGCGATCCGGATGCTGAAATAGCCCTCAATGCCGAGTTTCTGTTTCCAGTATTGTTCCCATTTTTCTCTCGAGTACTTTTTCAAAATGATCATTTTCGACAACTTTGTGACGGTGGCATCGGACCAACCCCAGGCTATCGTTTTACGCGCCGGCCGATTTCCCGGAAGATCCGTTCCAACAGCGAGGTGGTTTTCGGAGCGATTACCCCGGTCTTCAGCCACAGTTCGATATTGGTAAAGATGCGCTCGGAGAGATTTTCAAGATAGGTGGCGCCTTTTAGGTAGCCGTGTTCTTTGAAAACATCGATCAGTTCAGCAATCTCGGCCTTGCTGGATCGATATTTTTCTTCGACCGCATCTTTGTCTTGATCTTTTAAAAGTTCGTAGTCCCCTTGGGGCAGCTCAATTCCGATCAGATGCTTGAGTTTGTCGATGTGCGGCTGGCTTTGCTTTTTCCTGAGCCCGTCTTCCCACATCGAATGGTATAACCCTCGCGGGCCATGCCAAGTGCAACGCTGTGATTCGGCCACATCGGCCAGAAAATCATCCAGGCCCGGTTCGCCATCGTAAATAAAAGGAATGCCGGCTGCATTAGTCTCCTTGAATCGTTCTTTCACAATCTGTTCGATATCGCTCCAGGCGGTATTGGCAAACGTGCCCAATGGTTCGACCTTGCCGCCGGTGGTAATGCCGATGACCGATCGCAGCTCTCCTTTTTCGCCCTTTTGGCGTTTGTAACCGGTGCCGTCTGCCATAATCGCAGCAAGGTCGCCCAGATCCACACAGGCAGCCTGCTCCATCTGATCGACATCGCTTCCCACCACCAGGTTATGAATGCCACCCAGGGAGATGTCGATGGATCGGCCTTCGATCAGCCGGCGATAGTTGGTGTCGATGACCGCCTCGATCACCTCGTGCTCGAAGTTGCTTTCCTTGCGGCTGTAGGGGGGTATGTGCAATGCATCCAGCAGTGGCGAATGTCGTGCACCGCACACCCGACATTCAGCTACCCGCAGAGGCAAATGCAAGTTACCAAAAACCGTGGATATCACGCGGGGATGCTGGCGATAGCCCCGTTTTCGTATGCAGCGGCCGTGACAAAAGCGGTTGTTGGGATCCCCTTTTCGGACATGGCGTCCGAGGCCTTTTCGCATTTTGCTCGGGGTCATGACGCCGCTTTGGGGGCTTAGGCGAGCTGCAATGAGATCGTCATAACCGGTTAATATCGTTTTGAGTATTTCCAACATCAGCGGGTTTTTTAGCTGCTCCAATCGGTAGACGATTTCGTTTAGGTTGACTTTTCCGGTTGCAAGTTCAAAATCGAGTGTAATATGAATCTGTTGTTCCATCACGGTCTCTCTTCGTTCAGGTTCATATTTGGCGATATAAACCTATGTAAGGAGACCGTGACTTTTTTTCAAGTGGTTAATCCGGCGGGGATTGCCGAAAATGCAACGCCGGTGGACAAACGACGCAGGCGAGCGTCATGTGCTCCGACGAGCAATTTGGGGGCCCATTCTCGCACATGACGCCCCCCTGCTCAAGCAGTGCCATGCAAACTCTTTTCTGTTAATCGTGATTGGAAAATTGGCTCCCATCCGGGTCGTGCCACAACTTTTGAACGTTACCAGAATTTAGGCGGTAAAGCGCCCTCGAATTATATAGATCGCCTAATAAATAGTCATAAAGTCAATCAAAATGCTATCGACCAACACCTGACAAGTCACCTGATAAATCCAACGCTTTTAAAAGCTGACGATTTTTACAGCTTCATTACAGATCGAGCAAAGAACCTCCTTGGCATCATCGAAAAAGCCATGGGAAAAGCTGTCGCGGGTAGAGATTCAGAAGAAACCATAAAAGAATTTGGGTCTACACTGATTTAGATAAAAAAACCATAACACTTATGCCACCCTCAGGATACACCGAAGACGAACTGGTAGAAAAACCCACCATCGAGCTATTCCAGTCGCTGGGCTGGGAAACGGCCAACCTCTACCACGAGTTCGCAGGCGGCAAGAGCACCGAGGGCCGCGAGGGCCAGCGGGATGTGTTTCTGCCCATGCGTTTAAAATCCGCCCTTCAAAAGCTCAACCCCACCATCCCCTCCGACGGCATCGCCCAGGCCATGGAGCAGCTCACCCAGGACCGCTCCAAGATGATCCCGGTCAACGCCAACCGGGATCTCTACCTGCTGCTGAAAAAGGGCGTGAAGGTGCAGGTGGCCGACGAGCACGGCACCGAGACCACCGAAACGGTGCGGGTGATGGACTGGCGCCACCCCGAGCAGCAACGATTTTTTCCTGGCCTCCCAGTTCTGGGTGTCGAGCGAAATCTACACCCGCCGGTGCGACCTGGTGGGATTTGTCAACGGCATCCCCCTGCTGTTCATGCGAACTGAAGGCCGCCCACAAGAACGTCAAACACGCCTACGACGGCAACCTGACCGACTACCGCAGCACCATCCCCCACCTGTTCACCCCCAACGGGTTCATCATCCTTTCCAACGGCTCTGAAACACGGCTGGGCAGCACCTTGCCGGCTGGGAGCATTTTGTGGAATGGAAAAAGGTGGCCGATGAATCCGAACAGGGCGTCATCTCCCTGGAAACGGTCGTTCGCGGCACCTGCACGCCGGAGCACCTGCTGGACATCGTGGAAAACTTCACCGTGTTCGAGGAGGGCCGTGGCGGGCTCGTGAAAAAGGTGGCCAAGAACCACCAGTACCTGGGCGTCAATCATGCCATCGAGGCGGTGACAGACATCCAGAACAACCAGGGCCGGCTGGGCGTGTTCTGGCACACCCAGGGCAGCGGCAAGAGCCTCTCGATGGTGTTTCTCACCCAGAAGATCCTGCGCAAACTGCAGGGCAACTGGACCTTCGTGATCGTCACCGACCGCAAGGAGCTGGACGGGCAGATCTACAAAACCTTCGCCGCCACAGGGGCCGTCACCGAGGCCGAGGCCCATGCCGATTCGACGCAGCGAGCTGCAGCAGCTGCTCACCGAGGATCACCGCTATGTCTTCACGCTGATCCAGAAATTCCGCACCGAGAACGTGGCCGACACCCACCCTGTGCTCACGCGAGCGCGACGACATCATCGTCATCACCGACGAGGCCCACCGCAGCCAGTACGACGTGTTCGCCCTGAACATGCGCAACGCCCTGCCCAATGCCTCCTTCATCGGCTTTACCGGCACACCTCTGATGGCCGGTGAGGAAAAGACCCGCGAGGTGTTTGGGGATTATGTCAGCGTCTACAATTTCGCCCAGTCCATCGAAGACGGGGCCACCGTGCCGCTCTACTACGAAAACCGCATCCCCGAACTTCAGCTTACCAACGAACATCTCAACGAGGACATGGAGCGGCTGCTGGAAGCGGCCGAGCTGGACGAGGCCCAAGAGGCCAAGCTGGAGCGCGAGTTCGCCCGCGAGTACCACCTGATCACCCGCGAGGAGCGCCTGGAGACCATCGCCAAGGACCTGGTGACCCATTTCTTGAGCCGCGGCCATCGCGGCAAAGCCATGGTGATCTGCATCGACAAGGCCACCGCCGTGCGCATGTACGACAAGGTTCAGGCACACTGGCGGCGCCACCGCGACAGCCTGAAAGCGGAGCTGAAAAACGCCGGCGCCGGGCGGGCCGAGGTGATCCAGGCCACTCATCGACGAAATGAAGAACACCGACATGGCCGTGGTGGTCAGCCAGGGCCAGGGCGAAGTGGAAGAGATGAAGCGCAAGGGGCTGGATATTTTGCCCCACCGCAGAGCGGATGGTCAACGAGAACCTCGATGAAAAATTCAAAGACCCCAACGACCCGCTGCGCCTGGTATTTGTGTGCGCCATGTGGATCACGGGGTTCGATGTGCCCGAATGTTCCACCATCTATCTGGACAAGCCCATGCGCAACCACACCCTGATGCAGACCATCGCGAGGGCCAACCGGGTGAGCGAAGGGAAAGAGGCCGGGCTGATCGTGGATTACGTGGGCATTTTCCGCAGTCTCCAGAAGGCGCTTGCCATCTACGCCAAGCCCTCGGCCGCGGGAAGTGCCGACACGCCAATCCTCGACAAGCGGGAGCTGGTCGAGCATCTGCGCGAGGCCATCGAGGAGGCAAAGGCGTTTTGCAACGCTCGCGCGCATTGATCTTGAGGCCATCAAGGCGGCCAAAGGGTTTGGCAAGATCGATCTGCTGGATGAAGCGGTGGAAGCGGTGATCGCCACCGAGGACGACAAGAAGACCTTTCTCAACATGGCCGCCATGATCGCCCGGGTGTTCAAGGCCATCAAACCCGACCCGATGTGCAACGAGTTTATCGCCGATGTGGCCCTGCTGTGCGAGATCGGCAAAATGATCCGCGAGCTGACGCCGCCGGCCGATATCAGCGCGGTGATGAGCGACATCGAACAGCTTCTGGACGACAGCATCGCCACCGAGGGTTACAAAATTATCCGCCAAGAGCGTCCGGAAAAAGAACCCATCATCGATTTGAGCAAGATTGATTTCGATATCCTCAAGGAAAGGTTCGCCAAAGGCCGCAAGCGCACCGAGGCCGAACGGCTGAAGGCCCTGATCAGCCGCAAGCTCAACGAGATGATCAAACAAAACCGCTCACGGATGGATTTTCTGGAACGCTTTCAGGCCTTGATCGACGCCTACAACAGCGGCGCCAAGAATATCGAGGAGCTGTTCGATGATCTGGTCCGATTCGCCCAGGGCCTGAGAGAGGAAGAGAAACGGGCCATGCGCGAGGCGCTTACCGAAGAGGAGCTGGCCATTTTCGACATCCTCACCAAGCCCGAGCCGAAGCTCACCCAAAAAGAGGAGATCGGCGTCAAAAAGACGGTGCGCGAGCTGCTCGATAAGCTCAAGCGCGAGAAGCTGGTGCTCGACTGGCAGAAAGAGCAGCGCACCAAAGCCACGGTGAAGTTTTTCATCGAGGAGTTTTTCGACCAACAACTGCCGGAAGCCTACGACAGAACCATTTTCCAGAGCAAGTGCGATCAGACCTTCATGCACGTGTATGATGTGTATGGTGGGGAGCGGGTGGAGATGGGGATGTTGTAGGTGGAAATATTTTCCATCAATGTTGCCGTTATAGATGGAAAAGTGTCTGTATAAAAAAATAGTTAGAGTCAATAACGGAGCCCATATGCCAATTGACGAATGCCCTCACGACTTCGAGACGCTGGCCTCCGACGTGCTGCCGGCAAGAATGCAGGAATTGCGCAACCACATGAGGGAGCCCGTCCAGATGGCAGAGTTTGCTGTGCGGGGAGACGGCCCCAAGACCATCGCGCGCAAGCATGGCTTCCCGAACGACATCAGCGGCTGCTACGTGTTTATGGAGGGCGACGCGCCCATATACGTTGGCATCTCCCGGCGCGTATTCACGCGACTGGCACAACACGTGTACCGGGGCGACCATCTCACAGCCACACTCGCCTACCGAATGGCCGCGCATGACGCCCCCCACGACAAGTTTGCGGCCAAAGCCATGGCCGATCCCGAATTCCGAGCAGCCTTCGATCGACGGCGGGAGTACCTTCTAAGTTTGAACGCCGCTGTCGTCGAGATTCCGAACCCGCTGGTACGCCACGTCTTCGAAGCCTACGCTGCGATGGAGTTGGATACCGGCTACTGGAACACATTCGAGACTCACTAGGTTGTGGCTCTATGTTACCGTTATAGATGGAAAGTTGTTTGTATAAAAACATAGTTCGCTCAGAATAGACATGAAACAAATTTATATTCCAACACAGTCTGTAGGTGACTGGCAAGCACTGCTAGCCGATCCGGAGAGGCATTGGCGGATGGGATTCTCAGCGCGCTCCCTCGCTTATGCATGGGAGGAGGCTGAAGGCTTCCCGGTTACTGTAGGGTCAGTGCTACGTCAGAGCTTTCAAAACATCGAGCCGCTTTTAATTCTGCCGGAGCATCAAGTCCCTCTGCCTGGTGGCAAAGCTGCTTCTCAAAACGATGCTTGGGTGCTCGCCAAGTCCGGTGTTGACCTGATTTCCATTGCAGTTGAAGGCAAAGTTTTGGAGCCTTTCGGGCCGACGGTTGAAGAGTGGAACCCTTATGCCTCTACCGGACGGCAGAAGCGTTTCGCGTTTTTAAGGGAACTTCTTCAGCTTGATAAGATTCCTCATAAAACGAGATATCAACTCATGCACCGTACAGCATCGGCGATACTCGAAGCTCAACGCTTCAATGCACAACATGCAATCTTGCTGATCCACTCTTTCAGCCCAGATAATAAGTGGTTCGACGACTTCTCGATGTTTGTCGAACTCTTTGGACAAACCGCACGGGTAAACAGCATAGTCAGCGCCGAAAGAAATAGATCGCCGAATCTACACTTTGCATGGATTCAAGGAAACGAGATTTACTTAAAACGATGAGCAAACAAGACATCCGAACGGACCGCGAGAAGCTATGTTGCGCTGACTGCGCGGGAGCGCCGCGGCTCAATTTCACGTACGCTAATGAGTTAGAAACGATCTCATTAGGGTTTGCATTATGAAATGGGCATTCCAAATAGAAAAAAATTAACTCTCTGCGCTGTTACCCTTTTACCATCTACCGCCGAAGGCGGTCGGTAACTTTTGGGCTGTTCTAAGCTGAAACATCACTGAAAACTTAACCGCCACTAACGCTGTTGCTGGGTGTTACGGCCAACGGGGGCATAATGAACCACATGAAATGGGTGTTGGCCATTGCCGTTGCTTTCATACTGATGACCGCTAATGCCGCCGCCGAGCCAGCCAATTATTGCCAGGATGAGGCCTCATGGCAGGAGTGGATGAACCTGGTGCATGAAAACCCGGGCGATGACGAACTACAGATGCTCCACGCGCTTCGGATCGGCCTTTGCGTTAAGGTCGAGCAGGGCTCCATTACCTTTGACCGGGCTAACGAGCTTTTCAATCGCGCCCACGAAACGATAATCAAGCAGCGCCGGCAGGAAGAGACGCTCGGCAAACGCAACAGCGAGGGTTAGGCGCCAGTTTTTATTTCAAGGAGGTGCGGTGGCCGCTTAAATACAATAATGGCACGGATCAGGGTTCATCATGTGGTGGGTATAGCATGATTCAGGGCGGCACCTGCCCAAATGTTTGGGAAATGATCGCATGACGGGCCCAGCTCCTTATTCCCTTTGGTATCACAGGTTTTGACAAGTTACATTTTCCTGAGGTTTTCGATTATTATCCCAACCGGTAAAATCTTGCCTTCATAACCGTTCGAGTGGTATGCTGATGATTATCGGCGCATAACGGCAAAAATTTCGAAATTCTCGATCTATTACTGTGGCAATAAGATATACCAATGTCTTGATGCTAAAAGCCCATGGTTACAGGCATTAAACGAAACCACGTTGGTACTTTTAATTGCCACAATAATATCACCCCTTACAGAAATCATCTATTTTTTGTTTGAAATAATAATAGGCCCCTCCTACATTTTGTTACAATATTAATCCTATCACCAGCAAAAGGAGTCTATGATGGCGATTTCGGTTATGATCCAGCGGACATTTAAAGACGAAAAAAAAGCAGCCAAGCTTGCTCCACTAATTGTAAAGCTCCGATCTTTGGCCACAATCCAGCCAGGTTACATTACAGGAAAGACATTCCGCTGTCTGGATTGCCCCGGTGAATACCTGGTTATCAGCACCTGGAACAACCTTGAGGACTGGGACCACTGGCTGAAAAGCGAACAACGCAGGGCTCTACAAAAACAGGTTGATGACCTGCTGGGCGAAAAAACTCAGTATCGAATTTTTGAGCCCTTGGTTGGTGGAATTATACCGAAATTTAAAGCCGTAACGAAATAAGTCTAATATCCATCATTAATTCAGCCTAAGGCCAACTCTAAATACGGTGGTTGTTCTTATTACCAAAAAACTGAGAGTAGATCGGCACATTGGTTCTCAACGGGGTCGGGCCAAGATAACCTGTTGATTTACTGATTATAAAATGTCAATTATATATCAAATTTGGGTCTATATTGACTTTTTGAGCCGCCAAATGATGATAATAGGCGTTAATCAATGGCAAGAGCAAAACGACATTTCATTCCTGGATATGTGTGGCACATTACACACCGGTACCACAAAAGGGAATTTTGCTGAAATTTACTAAAGACTGAGGTCGTCATTACGGCGACGTCACACCGGTGAATGGCGTGGTCATGGGCGGCGGTGTGCATTCACTGTCCGGTAAGGTCGACGCTGCTGCGCTGGATTAAAATAACTTGTTAAAGAACTTTCGGCTCCAATATAGCAGATTCAGACTATGCAAAAAGCCGCGCGGTTGATTTGTGGAGTTATATTTGGTTTTAACGTTTTAATTGCGAGATGATTTTATGGCCCACAAAAAATCTATTTTCTTCTCAGAGATTCTGACTTCTATCTTTTTTCTGTTACTTAATACTCCCTCACCTTTTATTAATGATGTTTTCTATGATGAGGCGAAACAGCTTTCAAAAACACCTTTTATTATATCTGATCCTGTTGATATTCCGGTATTGGACCCACCACCTGATGGAGATATAAATGCACCGGGTTTAGTGTTTGAGGAATATAATTGTATTGGGGGTGATAAATATTTTGATAATGGCATATGGGCATTTATTTCACTTCCTCGTGGAAATGTATATCGTCAACCGTTGGAAATTTGGAATAGAAATGTAGATCCTTGGAGTAGCTTACCGTATGATTATTCAGAGTATAATTATACATCAAGTTGTATTACACCCTCGTTACCCGTACCAATTCCATCAGATGGTCAATATTTAGCTGGGCTCAATGTTATTCATAAAGAAGATGGACTTTCATCTTGGCCTCAAATTCTTGTGATTAATGGCGATGGATACCTTCGTTTAACAGCAGAGCCCCCCAGAACATTTGGCACTTCATATCGTCTTGCAACTCATAATGTTGGCAGTACCATTCCTGCCGAAGACTTTCCTATAATCGTAAAAACTGCAACGAAAATTTCAGATGAAGACAAAAGTGACCTTAGCTTCCTCATTGACTCTGAAGCTTTTACAGGGGTTTTAACATCTACCCTGACTCCTGGTGTGGAAAGTAGCATGGATGTAAGAGGAACTTTCATTATGCGTCGTAACCTGAGTTTTTCTGACGAACCACACAGCGGGTTTGTTGGAATGTCGTCTTTATTTTGGAAAGGTGAGGCAGATACCCCATCAATTCAAAACGACGAAGCTCATGATGCAGATATCCTAATAATCGGTTATTCAGATGGTTCCAAAACAGAATATCCTTTATATAGTCATTTTTCTGGAGATCCCATTATCGTATCTTTTTCTCCACATCAAGGTAAAAAAATAACTTCTTTTACATTAGAACAACGGGATAGAGAACAATCACATTATTCAGCTTATGCCAGTGCGGTTTATGAGACAAGGGTTTCACTTTCTATTGAACGTATTGAGAGCTCAATTCCTTTTCAAGTAACTCTCCATATTTTCCCAACAACTTCTGAGTATCATGACAATATCGTGGCACACTTAGCTCTTGTTGAAAATCTTAACAAAGGGCAGGAAATCAATATCTCATATTGGGCTAAAGCATATTGAACAAGTATCGCTATTTTACACACACGTCAGGGGATGCCTTTGTCCAGCAGCAGCGGAAGAAAAACCATTGGAGGGGCACTCTTTTCTTCCGGGTAACCTGCAAGGCTGAATTTGTCCAGATCGGCCACCCCCCATTGCTGTCCTGTGGAGAAAAATCTGATGGTGTGCACTCCGCTATCGATATTACCTAAATCAATCTCACTAGTCGTGGTGAACCTGTTCCAATCCCCCATGTTCTAGGGGATAAAAGTTGGCTTTTACTATATTGTCAACTTTCACTTGAATCGGGATAAATGAAGAACTGTGTTTTGAATATCTTACCCGCAGTTTCATGTTGTAGGTTTTCAGTGTTTTTATTCCACGGTATTCGCTATAGCCGGATTTGCTGCCGAACTGTCCGTGCACCTTAAGGTCGGACGCATTGCTTCGAGGAATCATATATCCAACTGTGTGTGCATCGGGATATTCGCACTCTCTCTGGTATTGCCACAATGCATCCGTGGCGCCCACCTGCGAGTATCCCCCCAAAAGGAAAGCGATCAATAGTACAGGGAGAATTGGGATAAAATTTCGAGGGTTCATTTCTTTTCCTCCTGTTCAAAGGTGTGAAAAGGTTTTTCATATTTCGGTTAAATTTTGAAATCACCTGCCCCTTTGTGGAATAATACAATTAAAGGGGCACACACGGCACGGATAGGATACTTCATCCGGCGCATCCTCGATGTCATACTGCACCAAGGCCACGGTGAAGTTTTTTATCGAAGAGTTTTTCGACAAACAACTGCCGGAAGCCTACGACAGAACCATTTTCCAGAGCAAGTGCGATCAGACCTTTCTGCATGTTTATGATGTTTACGGTGGGTATGTGCAGGAGGTGAAAGCGTAATGTTTACGGGTGCGTTTACCCTAAGGTTGCATAAACAAATCCGCAAAGAATGGTCAAATGTTTGATATTGAGTGTCGTTTCGCTGCTAAAAAGCACATATTTTTCGTCTCCAAAGGGTGAATTTAGAAGTGTTATATTTTTTTGCGGTTTTGGTTACCCTTTGGGAAAGCCGGAGAGCTCCAGATCCCACGTTATCTTGGGTTTGCGGTAGCCGAGTACAGCTTCACCCTCGGTGCCTTGGATCTGAAACTCTCCGACTTTTGCAACGATAGGTTTTAGATGGGGGTCTATTGGTGATTGATGTTATCTTCAAGTATTTCGGTAACTTGACGGTTCAGGCTTTTGCCCGCTGCGGTGGCCGCTTGGGCCAGCTTGCGGTGAAGCTCCATGGGGATCCGGATGTTAAACTTACCGGAATACGCTTTGCGTGGTTCCACGCCGTCTTCGGCGCACATGTCGAGAAACACGCGTAGCGATATTTTACCCTCTCGACGCAACCCATCTATATCCTTGGCATAGAAATCCGCCCCACCGTTAAGGCCGATAAATTCTCCTCGGAACATATCGATTTCGGGGTCATATTGGATGACCGCCCGATAGCCTTCAAATTCCATCGTATTGATCATGGTTTCACTCCATTTGCCTTTAACCATTTACGGATACTGATGACCGCCCCTTTATCTGTGTTGGGTGTTGGATGCGGTCTGTGGAAAACCCGTCGCTCACCAAACAGCCGAACGCCGATCCGCGACCCTTCGCGCTCACTGATCTCACCATCCAATGCGATAAATAGGGCTTCAATTTCCGTCCATTTGACGTTCGCACTCACGGGTTGGTGGAAAATCAGGGCAAGGGTTTTCCGATGTTTTCGTTTCACAAACACATGGTACCACATACCGGTATCATGTCAAGCGAGTTTGAGATTTTTTATTGATTAATGGTACCTTAACAAACGTCGAGCAATCATAGTCTGAGAATCGTATATTTTAGCTCCGCTAGGCCAGATATCGCCCCGCGCGCGGGGGCGTGGATTGAAACGGCGATCCCCAGTGTCAGGTTGCTACCGAATAACGGTCGCACCCCAATGCGTTGAGGATGAACAGGACCTGCTCTCCAACATCATCAAAACAATCCGGGATCAATGGGCCGAAGCGGAGGCATGGTTAGTGGAGCAGTGTTCGCCATCGAGGGATATAAGATCACGCGTCAGAAAGACGCTGGAGCGGGGAATGATAAGGACATCTGAGGGGGAAAACGGATAAAACACAGTCCGGGATGATGTTGATGATTCCGCAAAAAGACCTTCTCATTCGCCTGATTGTTAATCTGATTACCAAGACCGAAGAGAATTCATGACATTTTCCAGATTTGAAGAACTGCCCGTTTGGCAAGAGGCGATCCGCCTGGCCGAAGGCATTTATAATATGACCGAAGGACGCGACTGGCATGGAAGCCGCAGTTTTCGCGACCAATTGGAACGAGCGGCTCTTTCAGTTTCCAATAATATTGCCGAAGGGTTTGAACGTGGCACCACCAAGGAACTTCTGGCATTTCTTTATATTGCACGGGGTTCTGCCGGTGAGGTACGATCGATGCTATGCTTCCTCGAACGAAGAACGGGCTTCGCCCATTTGAAACCTCAAATCTCAAATTTGAAATCCACCGCCGAGAGCTGTTCACGGCAATTACGGGCTTGGGCTAATCATTTGCAGAATTCGGATATCAAAGGCCAGCGCCATCTTACAGATAAGTCGAGAAAACGATATCATGAGGGCAAAGAGGCTGAAGCGATTGAAAAGCAGCTACTGGAAACCTTACCGATCGACCATCCTTTGCGGAAAGAAAAAATGAAATATTAGCGCTTGTTTCAAAACGTTTCAGTTTGTCCAAGGTCAAGCATGGTGACAATTTTGGCCGCAGGCATACTCTCTGTATTTCGAGGATTAAAATTGATGGCGTCGTAAAAAGTCCCATCTACTGCGTTGTAGTGATTTTTCAGATCCTCCGCATACTACATGTATGGCCTCGGCCCTGAAAAATCACTACGCCTTGTATATGAAACGTTTTACTTAGCCATTGCGCTACTTTTTACGAGTTCATCAAAATTGGCGATGCTTACCGGCAAGACCAAGAAAATATAGGTTACGATTAGGAGAAAACGTGGGACCTGGACTATACATACGATGGTTGATTTTAACGGTCGCCATACTGGTCACTTCATACCTGCTCGACGGCATACAAAGCAGCGGGTTTTTCTCGGCCCTGTTTGCGGCCGCGTTTTTAGGAATTCTCAACGCGCTATTCCGCCCGATCCTGTTGGTGCTGACACTTCCGATCAACATTCTGACGCTGGGCCTTTTCACCTTCGTTATCAACGCCTTGCTGTTGCGCTTCGTTGCCGTGCTGATCCCCGGCTTCGACGTTTATGGCTTTTGGTCGGCTGTGTTCGGATCTTTGCTGATCAGCCTGGTGAGCTGGATTTTAACATCGTTTGTCGATCGTAGCGGACACTTCGGGTACATCGAAGTGCACAGAATTGAGCACGACAAACGCGATGACCGCTTTTAATCACCTGCCCCTTTTTGAAATAAGACAAATAACAGACAGCCTCTATTGACTCAGCTCAGATATAAATCTGTCCCTTTGGCCGTAAACTCAAGCCATTGTCGGAACGGGTATGTTTTGGTAGCTTGCCATAAACCCTCTTTCGTATTAAGGATAAACAAATGAGGAGGGTAGGGCCATGTCCGATCTCCAATTCCACCGGATTCCAGGTATGGATGGACCCTCAGAGGCTTGGGTTTCTTCTAACCAAGTGTTGGATCGGCTAATTTCCTACCACCGCGAAGATATTAAGCCTGCCGCCAGAATTGCCACTGTAATACATCATGAACTGGAAGCCATTTTTCCTTTGCTCGACAAGGTTTGCCTACGCACCTGCCCCTGGTGTCCCGATCCTTGTTGTATCGTTACGAAGGTCTGGTACGACTTCATTGATTTGGCCCTTTTACATTTGATTGAGGTACCACTGCCACCAGGGCCACTGGCATATCAGATAGATGATCCCTGCCGCTATCTTTCCTCTCGTGGTTGCCAGCTTCCTCGCCTGATTCGGCCTTGGGGCTGTATTCAGTATATTTGTCCCACTCAGAGAAAGAATTTACACCGACGGAAACCAGATGACGAAGCAAAGCTTGATCTGGCTTTAAATAAGATTAGGGATAAAAGATACCAACTTGAAACGGAATTCCAGAGCGCGATGATTTGACGGGCGCATGTCCAAGTCTTGGACCTTAGTGCACCTATTCGCAGATACGATGACATTCGGCCGCCAATCCATCCGGGCTAACGGCGTTGCGAAAAAACGCAATATGCCCGATATTGCTTATTGTCCCATTCGGGGATTGGGACAATAAAATCTGGGACAGGTCATTTCCGGCGCCCCCCTTTACCGCCACCACCTCGACCGCGGCCTCCTCCCGTTCCATCCCTTCGCCCTTTACCACCACCTCGCCCTAAACCCCTGCCAACATTCTTTCTTCCGAAAGTGTTTTCATTATCTATCTCTTTTCGACCGCTGCTTTTTGAATCGTCATGATCCGTTTCTTTGTCTGGCTCTTTTTGCATGATACCCTCCATTCCTTGGGTTTCTTCATTCACAGCTTGCCAATTTCCATGTGTATGTCTTCACCGTTCAGTGACTCACACTTTTTTTACCCGTTTGGCTCGGAGGGAATTATAGTCACTGGAACCGGAGAATTTTTAAGAACCTTTTCCGCTACACTGCCAAAACGAAAATTTCCTTTCTCGCCATGGCTCGCCATAACAACCAGATCCATTTTTTCCTTTGCAATAAAATTGAGGATTTCTTTTGCAGGATCACCGATTGCCACGTGTTTAATATAGAGCGGACAGCCCTCAAGATATTTATCACAAATTTGATCCAATCGTTTGGTTGCCGTTTTATTGGCATGTTCCATCAGTTCGCGGACACGTTTTTTTTCAAAAGAACCATACCATCCGTCATGATGTGCAATATCCTCGATTACATAAAGGATATGAATTTCTGCGTCATATTTTTGAGTCATTGATTTAACGTGGGGTAATGCTATTTCAGATATTTTTGAAAAATCCGTGGGCCATAATATCTTTTTTAAATTCATGACTTATCCTCCTTTAAGTATTTTGAACAGATAGAGCCTGGGGGTGAGGAAGAAAAAAAGCATCGAATTTCCGCAATAACTAAAGCTAAAGATCTATTTAAGTATATGCTCAAATATATAACTTCGTCAATCAATCTATAGGATCTGTACATTGCTTGTTGAGCAAATTGTCCAATATTGGGTTTACACCAGTAATGAGCAGCACATGCATGGCGTCAGGCCCCAGTGGGTCGACCAGATCCTGGGGGAAATCCGTGAAATATGGATATTTACAACCACGCTACGATGCACAATTCTTGATGGTCCTTGAGGCAGCCATCTATTTAATGATATCCTGATCCGCATTATCCCCCGAACATCTTGCGTCCGAGCAACCTAATAAATGCAGCCCCACCAATGAACAGGAGCAATTATGTTTAAGGTAATACCAAAAGACACCAATCGCCTGGACATCGAACTGAGCGGCAAACTTGACGCCGAGGGGATGGTCACCGCACTGGATGAACTTGTCGCCAAGTCGAAAGATATCGAAAATGGCCGGATGCTTTACGACGTGGTTGAATTTCACCTTCCCTCGCTGGATGCCATCGTCATTGAATTTTCCAGGCTCCCGTCCATGTTTGGATTGCTGAAAAAATTCAAGCGTGCCGCGATTCTAACGGACAAGACCTGGTTGAAGAAAGCCAGTGAGTTGGAGGGGCTCCTCTTTCCGGGTCTGGAAATCAAGGCCTTCGGCCGGGATCAACGGGCCGAGGCAGAGGCGTGGTTGGAGGGAGAGTGATGGCCCTGGCCGTTACTTTCAGTGATCAATGAGCCACCCGCTGAAAGCGGCGGAAAATATCGCACGAATGGATTCACAACGGGTCCGATTATACGGATAACCATCAGTTGTCACGAAAAAAATATGGAGGCTATTTCAAATGGAAAAGATCAACCTGGGTCCAACCATCCCGGCCTACCCCATGCCAGTCTCCCTTGTGGGAGCCCACGTTGACGGTAAGCCAAATTTTCTGGCAGTGGCATGGTTTACCATGGCCGGCTTTAAACCACCCAGAATGGCCATTTCCCTCGGCAAGGGCCACTACACCAATCCCGGCATTAAAGAGAATAAGACCTTCAGCGTTTGCCTGCCGTCCGAGGATATGGTGGAAATGACGGATTATTGCGGCATTGTGTCGGGTAAAAAAACCGACAAATCGGAGATCTTCGAAATTTTCTATGGCGAGCTGAAAACAGCCCCGCTGATCAAAGCATGCCCGTTAAACATGGCCTGCAAGCTGGTGGACGTTGTAGAGAGCGGCTTGAATGAAATCTTCATTGGCGATATCGTGGGAACCTATACCGAAGAGCGATTTCTGACCGATGGAAAATTGGATTTCAGAAAAATGAAACCCCTGATACTCTCACAACCCGACACCGCCTATTGGAATCTTGGGAAGCAGGTAGCCAGAGCCTGGAGTGTGGGTAAAAAATACAAGGCCAGAATCAAGTAGTGTCGTTGGCGGATAGCCCGAAAATCTCATGAAATCTTTTCTATGACCGATCGGAAAACTCTAATTTTCAGGATATTAGAGACTTTTTTGACGATATTCTACCACATGTGATTTGTAACTGGCATTTTTAAAAAATAGAAAGAAAAGGTTTCACCCTGAAGGGCGCTCCCAGAAGTGTCCCTTGGCCCCCTGCGTTATCAAGGGCTTGCGGTAGGATGACTACAGCTGCGCCCTCGAATCCTTGCCAATGAACACTTCAGAGGCGTGAAATTTCCGGGATAGGATAATGCTTAAACACCCACTTTGGGTTGCCTTGCTCATTCTGACGGCAGCCGGGTACTTCTTAATAACGGCAAGCGCCGATGCGGATGAAAATGCCGCGAAGACGGATACTGCCGCGCTTACTGGGGAGATGCAAATCCGTTTAGTGACCGCGCACAATGCCCTGCGGGACGAGGTGGGCGTGCCGCCCTTGAAGTGGTCGGACACCCTGGCAGCCTATGCCCGGGAGCGAGCGGACACCATCCAACGCCAGGATTGCAAGCTGCAGCATCGCGAAGGCGAAATCTACGGGGAGAACCTGGCATGGTCGGGCCGTACGGACCTCTCCCCTGATCAGGTAGTGGCCATGTGGGGCAAGGAAGCGGACTTTTACGATTACACTACCAACAGCTGCGCCAGGAGCAAAATCTGCGCGCACTACACCCAGATGGTGTGGCGCAGTACCAGGGCGGTGGGATGCGCCAGGGCGCGTTGCAACAAGGGCGAGGTGTGGGTATGCAATTACGACCCGCCGGGGAACTGGGTGGGCGAGAGGCCATACTGAAGCCGGTTCGTGTGATAGGCCGGGTAAATTCCAACGACAAACGGTTAGTAACCAACATGTGCGGCAGATTCGTCGGCTACAGCAAGCTTGAAACACTGATTGACCACTTCCCCATCGATGTGGCCGATGTCGCGGTAGTGGCCAATTTCAACGTCGCGCCAGCCCAGGAGATCCTGGGCATTGTGCGCCGCGACAAACGAAACCACCTGGAGAAATTTCACTGGGGCCTGGTCCCTTTCTGGGCCAAGGACACCGGCATCGGCAACCGCATGATCAACGCCCGCTCCGAAACCGCGGCCGACAAACCCAGTTACCGGGCGGCATTCAGGCGTCGCCGCTGCCTGATCATCGCCGACGGGTTCTATGAGTGGCAGGGGGAACAAGGCCAAAAGCAGCCGCTGTTGCTGACCCTGCCCGACGGCAAGCCCTTCGCCTTCGCTGGCCTGTGGGAAGTGTGGGACAACCAGGGCAAGGCCCGGCCTTATCAATCCTGCACCATCCTCACCCGGCCGGCCAGCGCGTCGGTGCGGCCCATCCACCATCGCATGCCCGTCATTTTGCGGCCGGAGGCCTTCGGCGCCTGGTTGAACCCGAACAACCGCAACGTGGCCGCGCTTCAGAAGATGATCGAGCACCAGATCTACACCGAGCTGGTGAGCCGTCCGGTGGCAAAGCAGGTCAATTCGGTCAAAAACAACCGGCCGGATAACATACGGCCGGTCTGAAACATCTTTCAATTGTAGGGTGTTTAAAGATTATCGCAGCCGGTTGATAACGAACAGGAAACCCGAGCGCGATGCCGGCTGCGAGGCGGTGATCATCACGTCGGTCGTTTTGCAAAGCAAGGGTTGGGAGCGGAAGCCTGATGGTGCCCGGCAGGTGGACACTGTTTCAACTCTATTCAACTTCGGGCGCCACATCACATATCACTATTATTGAATGTTCAGATTATTTTTTATCAGCCTTGTCTCGTTTCAAAAAACCAAAGCTGACCAGTTCGAGATCTTGATCCTGGACCAATCCAATTCCGGAGCAGTATATTTTAACATCGCATGAGTCTTCCCACTCTCCATCCGGAAACTCGGGGCAGCACTCACCCGCATTCGGATTGGTGTCAATCACCACCACGCAATCTTCGAAATTCCCGGCGGGAACCTCCACATCTTCTCCCATTGCCACATGTTGTCCACGATCCACGGCATCCGGTGGCGCCACCTCCTGAAAATACTTGGCACCCAGCAGAAAGGTTCCCGGCATCATGATGCCGGGCTGCGCACCATCGACCCCAGCCTCCCACGATCCCGCAGTGCTCTCTCCACCCTCGCATACGTCATTTTCGTCAAAACCATCGGGACAGTCTCGTGACCACTCCCCGAAGTAAAAAACATCGTTGGTCTTGTTGCATATGGCAAACCAGTTCAGGGAGATTTCGACGGTTTTCCAGTCGCCCTCTTCGCCGCCCTCGCCTTCCTCCCACTCAAGGGCGCGCTCTTCGACCACCCGGGTGTTTATCCTGCGACCATCGAAACGGATCTTTTTTGTTTTTCGAAGTACGGTGACCACCGCTTTTTCACGCTCTTCTTCGCCTTCTGGTGTTTCCAAAACGGACTGGAATCCGGGAAATAGAATGAAGTAGGGATTGTAGCCACTGGCCCTGAATCTGCACCGGTCGGTGAGAAAGTCGGTGGTGAAATCCTCATTATCGCCACATAGGTCTGGAACCTCATCGCCCTGGGCGATCGACATATTGCCGGAGATCCCGATAAAAACGGCCAGGGTAAAAACGATGCTTAAAACCGACATTTTAGCCACTATGCTTTTTTTTGAAGCCATGACAATCTCCTTTTGTTTTCCCATACGGGTATTGTGAAATGAGTTGAAACAGCACCCATCTGCCGGGCACAACCTGTTCCAGCGATTTTTTAAATTGTGACGATTCATAAATGGCACCGCTGGATGAACACTGAATAAAAAAAGCCCCCAATCTGGCGATTGAGGGCCCATTGACACGATGCGAATGTATCGGTACATTTATGGTGCCTGGGTGTGCCGCAAGGCCCTCGGGTTTTGCAAGCCAAGCACCTGGACCCGCCAAAGTCGTGTGGTGCTTGGCTTCTTTTTTTGATCGGCTTATCTGACCGGCTCAAATGTTATCGATATGAAACTTTTTACTTAGCCATCGCGCTACTTTTTACGAGTTCATCAATGTTGCTTGAATACTTTTTTCAATATCCCGCCCTACTCGCTATCTTCATTTTCAAAGGAGACCTTGTCGGCAAGGAGAACACCGTCGCGTGGCCGGCCCTTTATTTCAAGGTTGATCCCTATGATGATATCCTCCGGGCTTCCGTTTTCAAACACCGTTCGGTCGTTGGTGAAAACAACCTGCTCGTCGACAGTGAATTGAGAATCGGAAATGACTTCCGTGACAATACCTTCCACTTCGATCTGATCCGGCAGCCAGAACTCAATCTCATGGGCGTACATAGTGCCGTCGATGAGCGTACCCTCGGCTTCGAGCTTAACACCGGGGGCGATATCCGTCAGCTCCCCATCCACAACGATTGCGCCCTCCTCAACGACCACCGCCTGAGTGCCAAGGGTAAATTCTGAAATTGTGGTGACAGTGGTTACGATGCCCATTACCTCAAATTCATCGGCACTTTCAGACGCCAGACTATCGGCAAGCTCGATGTTTATGGCAAGCATCTCTCCATCGATGGCTCCCAGTGTGCCCTCCACCTCGACCTGCTGGCCGCCGGCCGGTGCGCCTTGCGGCAATTGACTTGTGTCCGCCAGCGCGTAGTTCACCACGAGGTTGTTGATCATAAAGGTTTGCATGTCGGTATCGAGGTTGCTTACAAAACCGTTCACCTCAAAGATCATATTGGATGTGAATGCCCCGGTCCTTTCAAGAAAAGTGGCCTGGATGGCGCCCGAATTATCGCGAAAACCACTGACCGCAACCACATCGTCCCGGTTGATGGTGTCAATCGAAGCTCCCTTGAACCGGGTTAGCGGAGTGATAATCACGGGCTGGCCCATAACCGTTAAGGCCCTGTTGGCGTGGTCGAGGCGGCTGATCTGCTCAACCGGTCCCTGGAGATTGTTGTTGAAAATGACATGGCTGGCGATGGCACTATTTTTACCAACCCTTCCCGGCCCCGCGACGGTGACCACTTGGCCGACCTCGAGGTTGGCCCGGACAACGCTGTCGCCGATGCCCAAATCTTCACCATTTACAATGACTGCGGCGTAACTGGTGTCGAACCGGGTGCCATTGACGACAATACTTCCGAAGGAAGCGATCGTGCCCGAGCTGATGATTCCGGAACCGCCGATACCCCCGCCGGCGAACTGGGTGTCGTCCCCACAGGAGTTCAGCAAAAAAGCAGACAATATAGACAGTATTAAGCGCCAGGAGTGAAAAGATTTCATCTCAGCTTTCCCTGTTTGAATCTTGTGAATAGGGCTCCTCAAAATAATAAATGCCGAGCCCGGCGCGGTTGCGACCGGCGCCTTCGGCCGTCGGTGTCACATCCCGATCGTGGTTCGCCAAAAATCGATCCAGATTTTCGAGCAGCTTCTGGGCTTTTTTTGCGGACAATTTTCGAAATTGCGGCAAGATCTCATCGGGCAGGTTGTCGTAGGCAACCTTCCTCTGGAACAAGGGACCAGCGGGGCCCGGTTTCAGATTATGATCGATCGTCGCGATGAGGTGTGCCACATCCGTGCCCAAAATATGAAGCTTGCCGGCCTCGCTGCTTTTGGGAATATAGGCGCGGGTGAGCAACTCTACCCCACCGTCCGCCAATTGCTTGACGGCGCCGATGCGGACCAATTCATCGAGGATGGCGCGGGCCGGGACATCTCCGCTAAATTTTTTGACCAGTTCACTGAAACTTGCGCTGGAACCGGCCATGGGCAGTGGGGCGGGTTTTCCGTCA
Organism: uncultured delta proteobacterium; assembly: GCA_963783425.1. Classification (GTDB taxonomy): domain Bacteria; phylum Desulfobacterota; class Desulfobacteria; order Desulfobacterales; family QNYZ01; genus CAWANO01. The sequence goes on along the minus strand of CAWANO010000001.1, from coordinate 180,198 downwards.
GCACCCAAAAAGGCGCTTTCACGACGCCAGGCCGCGATCACCCGGGCGGCGCGGTTGTATCTTTCAGCGCTGGCGCTATCATCGGGCCGAGTGAGTTTAAGCACTCTCGTGACCTCTTTGCGCGAGAGACCGGTTACGACCGAAACCCTGGAAGTGGACTGTTTGCGCCCCTCGATACCAAACTCATTGCTGGCCACATCGACATAAACCCATTTGGCAAGATCTGAAAACGTCTTGTACGACACGCCGTTTCTGAGGAGTATCCGTACCAGCGGCCGGAGCAGCCGCAGGACTGCCGCTGATAATCGTTTTAGATGTTTGTCACCCATAGCCCTTGGACACCACTCCCCAGGCGGTTGAAAAACTGTTGCGCTTGGCCATTTGGAATTACCATATTTGGGAATATATTCCCAATTAAGAAGAATGTCAATATAAATATGTCCACCTTGAATTTCTCTTATCCATCTGAATTATAATAAATTTTTGACAAACGAGCCTATTTTCATGTCTTCGGCGACATGTTCGGAAAATGATTCCCGTGGTCAGCCTGTACGTTAATTTCAACCCCCTCGCAGCCCAGTCGCTTCGAAAATGGTGGATATGGTTTCTGACATCCCAGGCAGGTTCACTCTGCAATATCCTGCGGCGACATTTTGTCTCTCCAAATGATGGGCGATATTGGCAATGCCGGACCGTCTGTGCTAATTTACAAAATCGGCCTATTTGTTTTACCCTTTGGTTTAGCAAAATATTGAAAGACGTCATTTGCGCCTGGAGACAGGGCAAATTCGCCCCAAAAGCGCCGTTGGAAATCTTTATGCCGAGTTTATCGACATATGACCAAGCACAACAGTTTTTCAACAGGCTGATAGATCTGTCCGGCTCGACGGTGGTTTAAAAGTCTCATCATTAAATTTACGGGGTTGTTGAAATGGATGATTACGAAATATACGAACAAGCCTGCAAGAAGATTAAGAAAGTCAACGAACATCTCCTGAACGAGTTTGAGGACTGGCTGGCGGCATCGGATTTGTCTGCCAAAACCATAAAGAAGCACCGAAGCAACATTGACTTCTACATCAATGAATTTCTACTTTACGAAGAAGCAATCCATGCAAAGAGTGGTGCGGGCTCCGTTGACCTGTTCCTCGGATACTGGTTTATCCGCAAGGCCATGTGGGCGAACCAGTCGAGCATCAGGGAGAATGCAGCCAGCCTTAAGAAGTTCTACACCTTCATGCACGAAAAGGGCCTGATAGAAAAAGATGACTTGATGGACCTGAAAGATACCATCAAAGCGCAGATGCCGGTATGGTTGGCAACCATGAGTCGCTATGACGACCCCACCGTTGAAGATGTGTGGGAGATGTAGGATCAACCATGAGCATCGAAGAGCGCTATAAACACCGATACAGGTCGGGGGATACGCCCTGGGATACCGGCAAGCCCGATTTTAACCTCCTTGAAATCGTGGCCGACCATAAGATTGCCGGCTGCAAGGCCCTGGAGGTGGGCTGCGGCACCGGGGACAATGCCATCTGGCTTGCCGGTAATGGCTTTGAGACCACCGCCAGCGATGTGTCCGGCGTAGCCATTGAACGGGCTCGCCAAAAAGCGGATGAAACCGGCGCTGAGTGCCATTTCATTGAGCTTGACTTCCTTAAAAACACCATCGAGGGCCGCCCTTTCGGCTTCATTTTCGACCGCGGCTGCTTTCATTCATTCGGCACGGACATAAAGCGTTCGCGGTTCGCCCAACATGTCGCCTTGCACTTGGAACCAAACGGCCTGTGGCTGAGCATCATCGGCAATGCCGACGAACGTCGCCAGGGCCCCGGGCCGCCGCAACGTACGGCCACCGAGATCGTTCGGGCCGTGGAGCCCTTTTTTGAAATCCTGTTGCTCGTATCGAGCCACTTCGGGTCAAACCGCCCCAACCCGCCTCGGGCCTGGCGTTGCCTGATGCAAAAACGGGAAAACGAAACAACTGAACACTGTTAATGAAGCACCCGGACGTTGTATGGATTGAAAGGGAGCAAACCATGTACACGAACCTCTTTTCCAAAATCGACATTCAAGGCCTTAGCTTGAAAAACCGCCTTACCATGGCGCCGCTCTATTTGGGGTACGCCGGCGAAGGCGGCACCGTCGGCGCCATGCTTTTGGACCATTACAGGCTCATGGGCCAAAGCGGTGTAGCCATGGTGGTGGTTGAAAATGCCACCATTGATTTTGCGGCCGGCAGTGGCTCGACCCGAACCTTGCGGGCCGACAGCGACGACTGCCTCGACGGACTGAGGCAGTTAGCGGACACCATAAAAGAAGAAGGAACGCGGGCCTGCCTGCAGATCAACCACGCCGGCCGCTTCGCCCACGCGGCGCAGGAACCGGTAGCACCATCGGCAGTGGAGACATTTGGACGAATGCCAAAGGCGCTGGATCAAACCGGTATTGAGCGCATCATCGCCCAATACGCCAATGCCGCCAATCTGGCCAAGGTTGCTGGGTTCGACATGGTGGAGTTGCACGGCGGTACCGGCTATCTACTGGCCCAATTTCTCTCCCCGCGCACCAACCACCGCCACGATGGGTACGGGGGCACTCTCGAAAACCGCCAGCGTTTTGCGCTTGAAGTGGTGGCAAGGGTACGCGCGACGGTGGGGGATTTTCCAGTCGGCTACCGCTTCCTGGCCGATGAATGGATGCCCGACGGCCTGCAACTGGCCGAATCGCGCATCTTCGCCCAGCGGCTGGAGCGGGCGGGTGTCGCCTACATTTCCGTCATGGGGGGCACCTATGAATCCTTTATGCTTCCCGAAATCGTGCAACAGTCCAAACAGGAAGGATACATGCTCGATCTGGCCGCGGCGATCCGCTCGACGGTAATGGTACCGGTGATCGCCGCCGGCCGTTTGGCCACGGGGGCGTTCGCGGAGCAGGCCATTGCCGAAGGCAAGACCGACCTGATCGGCCTGGCGCGGGTGTTATGGGCCGACCCGCAGTGGCCTCAGAAGGTGAAAGCGGGCCGCGAGGGTGACATCATTCACTGCGATCCCGACTGCGGTGACGCCTGCATGCAGATGGTGATGCGAGGCCGGCCGGCCTTTTGCGTGGCCTGGCCGGCGGAGAAGATGAAGCTGTGGAAAGAGAAATTTCAGTAGGCGCAAGGCATGGGAGATGATGCGCGGGTATGGGCTCTGCAAACGTCTTTAAAATCAATCCACCAATTGGGCAATTTCGATGCCCAGTGCCGCGGCCAATTTTTCCAGCGTAACAGTACGATGGTTGGTTTGTTTGCGTTCCATTTGAGACAAGGCCGATTGGGTTATACCCGCCTTTCGGGCGACTTCTTTTTGAGTAAGTCCAAGATGCTTGCGCCAAGCCTTTAATAGGTTAAAGTCCTTTTCGATAACCCACTCTACAACCTTATGAGGAATGACCGCGTCGCTCTCGGCGCTTTTTTCTATGAGACGGAGATAGTCAGTGTATGGGACCACGGCATATTCGGGTTTTCCGTCTCGATGGATCACCTGCACGTTATCAAGTGTATGTGCGCTCATTGCGTTTTCTCACCGCCTCGATGGTTATAATTTCAAGTTGTTCCGTAAAAATGACGCGCCATTGGCCAACTCTCAGGCGATAGTCTGCACGATCTTTCAATCTTTTAACATGGGGCGTTTCCGGAAAGACCTCGAGGCTGCGAACAGCTTTTAATATCTTTTGGCGATCCGGTTTGGCTTTAATTTTTCGCAGTTGTCGAAGCGCCCTTTTTCGCCATTGTGTTTGCATCGCATAACGATTTTAAACTTATTTGATAAGCTTTTCAAGAATAAATATAAGTTTTTCTCAATCTTGCTATGCTTCTATGCCAACTATGCCTTGTGTTGCTCTTCGGGCATATGCTCCCACACCTGTTCGAACAATTCCCGCGAAGCAACGTAGGCGCGCTGGGGGTCCTTGGCAGCAATGGCCTGGGTGACGGCGCTGTGGTGGGGCTGGGAGCTCAGCAGTGATTCGACATCGCGGATATCGGCCTGGCGGGCGGTTTGCACGGCGTGGCGCATGGTTCGTCCGATCTGCGCCAGCAATTCGTTGTGCGATGCTTCGAGAATGGCGCTGTGAAAGGCCATGTCAACCTCGAGATAGGTCTCGTAGCTGAACCCGGCCTCGTCTTGTAAAATATCATCGAGGCGATGGCACAGCTTATTGATGTGGCCGATTTCAGGATCGCTGGCCCTCTGGGCCGAAAACCTGGCTGCTTCGGATTCAATGATCGAGCGCACCTCGATCACCTCTTTTAGAAATTTCAGCGTTTGCCCGGCCTTGAGCTTCCAGACCAGAATATCGGCATCGAAGAGGTTCCACTGGCTGCGGGGCCGGACCTGGGTGCCGATCTTGGGCCGCGGCAACACCAACCCCTTTTTGTGCAGCACCTTGATCGCCTCGCGAATCACCCCGCGGCTGACGCCGAACTCCTCGCACAGGGCGTCTTCGTTGGGCAGCGATTCTCCGGGCAGGTACTGGCCTTTTATAATGCGCAATCCCACCGCCTCTTCCACATACTCGTAGAGCTTGCGATGCATGGCTTTGTTCATGCTGGCGGCTCCTTTCAGCCCGTTCGTTAAAGGCCTTTTCAACCCTGGGAACTGAGCCTTGGTGTTTACCGAAAAATCTTGACATCAATTTTTATTAATCATATGATATTAAGATTATATAATTTATTGATCGAGGATGCAAGCCGTAAAAGGTGACACCGGCTCAAACAACCCATTTTGTGGAGGGCTTTAGCATGAAATCAGCGCAATTCATCGAACTTGAGAATCAGTACGGCGCCCACAATTACAAACCGCTGGACGTGGTGCTGGAGCGCGGCGAGGGCGTTTGGGTCTGGGACGTTGAGGGCAACCGCTACATGGACTGCCTTTCCGCCTACTCCGCCGTCAATCAGGGCCACCGCCATCCACGCATCATGCAGGCCATGCAAGCTCAGGCCGAAAAGCTCACCCTCACCTCACGCGCCTTTCGCAACGACCAGCTGGGCCCCTTTTACGAGGAACTCTGCCGCCTGACCAACTCCCACAAGGTGCTGCCCATGAACAGCGGCGCCGAAGCCGTGGAAACCGCCATCAAAACCGTGCGCAAATGGGGCTACACGATAAAGGGCGTGGCCAAGGACCAGGCCGAAATCATTGTGTGCAGCGATAACTTTCACGGCCGCACGATCTCCATCGTCAGCTTCAGCACGGACCCCAACTCCCGCAGCGGTTTCGGTCCCTTTACCCCCGGTTTCAAGATCATCCCCTTCGGCGACGTGCGGGCCTTGGAGGCGGCCATCACCGCCAACACGGTGGCCTTTCTAGTGGAGCCCATCCAGGGCGAGGCGGGCGTGATCATTCCCCCGGCCGGCTACCTGAAAGCGGTTAAGACGCTGTGCGAACGCGAAAATGTGACCCTGATTCTCGATGAAATTCAAACCGGGCTGGGCCGCACCGGCAAGCTGCTGGCCGAAGAGCACGATGGCATCGAGGCCGATCTCACCTTGATCGGCAAGGCGCTTTCGGGCGGTTTTTACCCGGTTTCGGCCGTGCTCTCCAACACGGAGGTGATGGACGTGCTGCAGCCGGGCGAGCACGGTTCCACCTTCGGTGGCAACCCCCTGGCCTGTGCCATTGCCCGTGCGGCCTTGAAGGTGCTGGTGGAAGAAGGGTTGATCGAAAACTCGGCCGAAATGGGCGCCTATTTTAAGCAGGGGCTACGGCAAATTGCCAACCCGCTGGTAAAGGAAGTGCGCGGCAAGGGGCTCATGATCGGCCTGGAGTTCTTCCCCGATGCCGGAGGGGCCCGCCAGTACTGCGAAAAGCTCAAGCGCGAGGGGTTGCTTTGCAAAGAGACCCACGATCATATTATCCGCTTCGCCCCGCCGCTGGTGATCAGTAAGGATCAGGTGGACTGGGCATTGGGGCTCATCGGCAAGATCATTAGCGGCTAGTAGGGCCTTAAACGGTCATTGCCGAAGAGTAGCACCATGACCGAATCACCCTCTACCGCCACCTCCGCACAGGCGACCATAAGGCACACACCGGCCTTCGCCAGCGGGGCGGTAACTTCCTCCAGACCCACAACAAACAACGGCTATTATAGATCTTGATGAGGAGTTTGCCATGCAGGAAAATGTCATCATCATGGGCGCCGCGGGGCGCGATTTTCATAACTTTAACGTCTACTTCCGGGACAACGAGCGCTACCAGGTGGTCTGCTTTACCGCCACCCAGATTCCCGACATCGAAGGGCGCCAATACCCGGCCGCCCTGGCCGGCAAACTCTATCCGGAGGGCATCCCCATCTATTCCGACGAGGGCCTCTTCGAGCTGGTCAAGAAGAACCGCATCGACCTGGTGGCCTTTTCCTACAGCGATGTGCCCCACGCTGAGGTGATGCACAAAGCCTCCATCGTCACCGCCGCCGGGGCCGACTTCATTATCATCGGCGCGCCTTACACCATGCTCGAGTCAACGAAGACGGTCATTTCGGTCTGCGCCGTACGCACCGGATGCGGTAAGTCCCAGACCAGCCGCAAAATCGTGCAGATCGTGCAGGCCATGGGCAAGAAAGTGGTAGTCGTACGCCATCCCATGCCCTATGGGGACCTGACACGCCAGGTGGTACAACGTTTTGCCACTTACGAGGATTTCGACAAGCACGACTGCACCATCGAAGAGCGCGAAGAGTACGAACCGCACATCAATATGGGCGTGGTGGTCTATGCCGGTGTGGATTACGAGAAAATTTTGCGCCAGGCCGAGGCCGAGGCCGATGTGGTGATTTGGGACGGCGGCAACAACGACACGCCCTTTTTTAAACCCGACATTCATGTGGTGGTGTTCGACCCCCATCGCCCCGGTCACGAAACCGCCTACCATCCCGGCGAGACCAACATGCTCCTGGCCGATGTGGCCGTGATCAACAAGGTCGACAGCGCCACCCCCGAAAATGTGGAAAAAGTGCGGCGCGCCATTGAGGCCAATAACCCCACTGCCCGGATCGTTCTGGCCGATTCTGAATTGAGCGGTGAAAATGTGGCCACCATCAAAGGTAAATCGGTGCTGGTGGTCGAAGATGGCCCCACCCTGACCCACGGCGAGATGGCCTATGGTGCGGGCGTGATCGCCGCCCGCCGCTTCGGAGCAGCCCGGCTGGTCGACCCGCGGCCCTACCTGGTGGGCTCGATCAAGGAGACCTTCGATAGCTATCCCAAGATCGGCACCCTCCTGCCGGCCATGGGCTACGGCCGCCAGCAGATGTCCGATTTGCAGGCCACCATCAACCGCACCCAGTGCGACCTGGTGCTACTGGCCACCCCGGTGGACCTGACCCGATTAATCGAGATCGACAAACCCAGCGTTCGCATCCGCTACGGTTACAAGGACAACAGTGCGCCCACTCTGGGTGATTTTGTTCGAGAACGCCTGGCCGAATGACCCACACCGCCGCTGACGCAGAGAGCTAAAAGCGGCGTCAAAACCTTAGATCAGTTTTAGGGGCAAAGTGCAGATCGACGAAAAAGTGTGGCATCGTTCAACAATATGTGAGCATTTTGAGTCGGCCTGCAACGGCACCCGTGAGCCTCAGACGGGGTTTTTTGCTGCTTCTGCACGTAGGAGATACTTATGGCGACGACGCGACCGCCGAAACCGATCTTGCTGATCGCCCTGGGGGGCAACGCCCTGGTGCGCAAGGGCCAGCGCGGCACTATTCGCGAACAGTTCGAAAATCTGCGACTGCCCCTCAAGCAGGTGGCGGCGCTATCGGAACGCTACCGCATCATCATCACCCACGGCAACGGGCCCCAAGTGGGCGACCTACTGCTGCAGCAGGAGTGTTGCCAGGCCGCGCCGGCCCTGCCCCTGGAGATCCTGGTGGCCCAAACCGAGGGGCAACTCGGGTACATGATCGAGTCTACCCTCGACGGCCAGTTGATGGAAATGGGTGTGGAGTTCCGACCCCTGGTCACCCTGATTACCTATGTGGTGGTGGACAAAGGCGATCCTTCATTTCAACAGCCCACCAAGCCCATCGGCCCGGCCTTTAGCGCCGAGGAGGCCGGCCGCTTGCCCTACCCCACCATCGAGACCCCCAAGGGCTATCGTCGGGTGGTGGCCTCGCCCGAACCGGTCACCATCGTTGAAAAACGGGAGATACAGAAACTGCTGGAAATGGACTTCATCGTTATCTGCTGCGGCGGCGGCGGCATTCCGGTCACCCGCGAGTTACGCGCCTTCAGCGGCGTTGACGCGGTGATCGACAAGGATTTGGCCAGCGCCCTACTGGCCCAAGAGGTGGGCGCCGATGTTTTCTTGATCGCCACCGATGTAGCCGGTGTATTGCTCAATTTCGGACAACCGGGCGAAACGCTGCTCAACCGGTTAACCCCTGAAGAGGCGCGACGGCACCTTGCGGCCGGCCAGTTCGGCCTGGGCTCCATGAAACCCAAAGTCGAGGCCGCCACCCGTTTTGCCGAGCGCACGGGCAAACGGGCCGTCATCACCGCCATTAGCGATATCGAAACGGCCGTGGCCGGGCAGGCGGGAACCGAGTTCATGCAAACCAAACCCTCAAAAGGGGCGTTGTCTTGAGATTCCATCTCGGAAGCTAAACGGCATGGATCAAAACTATGGGTCCTTCCCAACGATCATAACCTGCTGCGTGGTCGGTATTGAGGCCTTATCGAATAATTGTTTTTGGTGAGCCTGTTTCAAAGCGTTTCAGTTTGAAATTGGCTCTGGTGTTAATCTTTATCTCTGCCCAGGAGGTGCCCATGGAAATTTTTCACAACATTTTATACCCCGTGGCGTTGACCGAAATTTCACCCAACGTGGTGCCCTATGTGGCAGCCATGGCTAAAAATTTCAAGGCCAACGTTCACCTGTTGCATGTCCTGCGCCGCTTTGATTGGTTTGTGGACACCTATGTGCGCGAATCAACAGAGCCCGATTTCAAACGTATCGCCACGGATTTTGAAAGTCAGATCCAAAAACAGACCGAAAAGCGACTGGAAGGCTTCGTCGAGCGCCATATGCCTGATGTCACCATCGCCCGCACCACGGTGGTGACCGGAACTCATTACAAAGAGATCCTGGATTATGTTGAAACCGAAGGGATAGACCTGATCATCATGGGCACTGGCAGTGGCCTGCAAAAAGCGCTATTCGGGTCGGTGGCCGAAAAAGTGTCGCGTTTGGCTGATGTGCCCGTGATGCTGATCAAGAACGCCCAAGACAAATGATATACAACGCATTCGTGAAAAAGGAGGGTACCGATGATATCTAAACGTCAAAAACGCGATCCTTATTTGTGGGAGGCCTTGATTTCCATTCTGGCATTGATCGTGGCAATCAGCCTGGCCATCTTGCGCTATGAAACGGATGCCCACATAGCGATACTGCTTGGGGTGCTGGTGGCGGCCCTGGTTGGACTGCGGGCCGGATTTAGCTGGAAAGAGATTGAAACCGGAATGCTCAACGGCATTACCAACGCCTTGCAGGCCATTATTATTCTGGCGATCATTGGCATCTTAATCGGCGTCTGGATTTTAAGCGGCGTGGTGCCCACCCTGCTTTACTATGGGCTTAAAGTTTTACACCCAAACATCTTCTTGCCCGCCACCCTGATCATCTGCTCCATCACGGCCTTGGCCACCGGAACCTCCTGGGGCACAACCGGCACCATCGGCATCGCCCTGATCGGAATCGGCGCCGGCCTGGGTTTCCCGCTGCCGGTGGTCGCTGGTGCGGTGCTCTCAGGGGCCTATTTCGGGGATAAAATGTCACCGCTCTCCGACACCACCAATATGGCCCCGGCCATGGTGGGAACCGACCTTTACACGCACATCAAGCACATGACCTATACGACGGGGGTGGCCTATGGCATCACCCTGATCATCGAGTTTGTGCTGGGCTTTTTTTTGGGCGGCGGTAGCGCCGACTATGAATCGGTAAACCAGATTCTGACCGGCATCGACGCCCAATTCGCTGTCAGCCCGTTGCTGCTGTTGCCGCCGCTGGTCGTCATGGTCCTGGCGTTTCGCAAGATCCCCGCCGTTCCGGGTATCACCGTCGGTATTATCGTGGCCGCCTTTCTGGGGATCATTTTTCAGCGAAACGGCTTTGGCGAACTCTTGTCGGCCGCTTATGGGGGTTACGTCAGCAACAGCGGTGTGGCCGAGGTGGACAACCTGCTTACCAAGGGTGGCTTCGAATCCATGATGTATACCATTTCATTGGTCATTTGCGCGATGATGTACGGCGGCATCATGGAAAAGACCAACCAACTTCGGGTCGTGGTCGCTGTGATACTCAAAAAGGCGCAAAGCACCGGATCGTTGATCACGGCCACCGTGCTCACCGCCATCGGATCCAACCTGATCCTTTGCGATCAATACATGTCCATCGTAATGACCGGGAAAATGTACGCCCAGGCATACGCCGATAAAGGGCTGCATCCCAAAAACCTCTCGCGAGCCGTCGAAGACAGCGCCACCGTTACCGCCAACCTGGTTCCCTGGAATTCGGGCGGTGCTTACCAGGCGGCCACTTTAGGGGTGCCCACCATCGCCTATTTGCCCTTTAACTTCTTTTGCTGGTTATCGCCGATTGTTTCTATGATCTACGGATGGCTGAATATTACCATCGATCCGATAGAGACAGAGAAGACCGACGAAGAGCCAGCGGAGGCGGCTGCCGAAAGCGCCGCCTGAAGCCCTGGGCGCTGCCTGGCATTATCGGCTGTACAAACGTAAGGAGAAAACAATCATGTTCGTTCACAAATATCCTATATTGATCTTCTTATCGGTGCTGTTGGGTTTTTGGGCAGGCGCGGCACTCGGGGCTGACGTGAACCTTTCCGAAGACTCCACTTTGGAAGGTATTTTACAACGAGGTGAACTGCGCATCGGCCTGGAAGTTGGCTACATGCCGTTTGAAATGATCGATACGCGCAGCGGGCTTCGGCAAAAAGATGTCCGCCACGGCGGGCTCCGCCAAAAAGGTCGCCAACTTAGCCTCATGGGGTTTGACATCGACATGGGTATTGAGATGGCTAAGGCACTGGGGGTTAAACCGATTTTCATTGATACCTTTTGGCCAAGCATTATCCCGGCGTTGAAGCTGGGTCGCTTCGATATCATCTTCGGCGGCATGTCCGTTACCGAAACACGCAAGCAGTATGTCGATTTTGCCAACCCGTTCATGACCGTCGGCCAAACAGTACTGCTCAATGCGAAAAACAAGGGTGACGTCCTGTCATACAAAAACCTCAACGACCCCAAATACACGGTGGTTTCGAAGCCGGGCACCACCGGTGAAGAGGCGGTACTGTCAATGATCCCCGATGCGACCTATGAAGCGGCGGATACCGAATGGGAAGGCGCCATGCGTGTTCTGGACGGAAAAGCCGACGCTTTTGTCTACGATTTCCCGTTCAATGCCGTGTTCAGCGCACTGCACCCTTCGGATCAACTGGTTTTCCTGGACGAGCCCTTCACCGAGGAACCGATTGCTTGGGCCATCCGAAAAAACGATCCCGATTTCATGAAATTTCTCAATGGCTTTCTTGAGGAGATTCAAAGCGATGGGCGGTTCGATAAGCTGTATCAAAAATGGTTTGAACAGACGGATTGGCACCGCTTTGTGAGATAAGCCAAGGCCGCGCTAATATCATACGCCGCAACGAGTTAAAGCGGTATCGAGTGTGGCCCGAAATTTGGCCGAAACGAAAACAGGCGGCGATGCCGGTATCTCTCAGTTAAACCCCTCGCCTCTATGGCGTGCGCGCGGGCAAACGGGCCGCCATTGCCGATATCGAAACGGCTCTGGCCGGGCGGGCGCGAAATGGGTTCAGCCCATGTTGTTCGTGCATTTGCTACCCGTTCGGTAACCTGGGGGCTAATCGCAACCTATAAGTTTACCCGCCGGCCTTGTGGCGGGTTTACCCGCCGGTGGTGTGGTGGGCCATCTCCGAAGTATCCACAGCTCCAACCCGGAACATATTGATAGTTTTAACCTATCACTAAATCCCCATTTCTTAGCCGTTGCATCCGCCTGTCCAGGTCATACTTTATGGGCCAAGAAAGACAACACACAACACAACCCAAAAAACATACGGAGGCAAATAAAATGGCCGAAAAAAATACCCAAGACTACTTCGACAACAGCAACGATGGACATGTCGACACCCGTGAAGAGAACTTCAAGTGCGAAAATCCCGACAAGCGTCTGGGCTGCGACCTGGGCATCGACGTACAAGGGTAACCCGTTCAGAATAGACAGGAGGCACAACATGATCGCCATCGCCGTCACCACACTGGCAATCGCCTACTACATCAACCGCTGCACCGGCAAAGCCACTGCCTGTAAACTGTAAACGCACATTCGAAGATAAAAGGAGCAAAGACCATGGCTGAAGATAAAATTCAAGATTACACGGAAAGTGCGGATGAGGGACATGTTGACACTCGTGAGAAGAATTTCGAATGCGAAAAGCCGGACAAGAACCTGGGATGCGATCCTGGCATCGATGTACCCGGCTAAGTGTAACGGCAGAGTCTCGAAACAATAGGCATAAAATCGACTGAAATTTTAAAGGGCAGGTCCTCCTGAGAGGCCCTGCCCTTTTTATTATCATCGAAACTGCGATGGCCTATCAGGATCAAGTCACTTCGCCGTGATGATCCGCCAAGCAACTTGCCAGAGCAGCCGTTACAGGTTAGTGTGTCAAAAATTCATACCGAAATCATTCAGGTCGGAGGCATTATGGGTATCGCCATCTTTTTAGGCTTGGTCGTATTGGCAGCGCTTGTTGTCGTGTTGCTGGGCATTGTTATTTACAATCAGCTGGTACGTTTGCGACAAATGGTGGCCGAGGGGTGGAGCGGCATCGATGTGCAGCTTAAAAAACGTGCCAATCTCGTACCCAACCTGGTGGAGACGGTAAAGGGTTACATGACTCACGAAAGAGATCTCTTGGAAAAAGTGACCGAACTGAGGTCGCAAAGCCTCAATACAAACGACCCCCAGGCAAAAGGCCCCGTGGAAGGCGCATTGGGGCGCGCTCTGGCCAACATTATGGCCGTGGCTGAGCAATACCCCGACCTGAAAGCCAACCAGAACTTCCTGGACCTGCAGAACAAGTTAAGCCAGATCGAAAACGATATCGAAATGGCCCGGCGCTACTATAACGGCACGGTGCGCAACCTCAACATCAAGGTCGACACCTTTCCCAGCAACATCGTGGCCCGAAACTACGGTTTTGAACAAGCGCCCTTTTTCAAAATCGAAGACCCGCAAGATCGTCAAACGCCATCGGTAGATTTCTAACCACAAGGGTCTCTTTAGCAAGCTGCAGCTCCCGCGCATATCGCGTTCGCCGAAAACCGCGCGATCTCTCAGCGCAGGGCCCCACGGGCTGAAGAAAACAAGAGAGTGATTACCATGCTGAACAAACCGCGACCATACAGATTGGCTATCATCATCGGCCTCATGGCCCTTTGGACGCTCGTGCTGGCTGGTGGCGCACTGGGCGCCCCCAAAGAGCGCATTATTGATTTCGACAGCAGCATCCAGATCTTTGCCGATGGCCATCTGATCGTCACCGAAACCATCGAGGTGGTCAGCGCCGGCGATATGATCAAACACGGCATCTACCGTGATTTCCCCACCCGCTACAAAGATCGCAACGGCCGCGAAATCGAGGTCGGCTTCAGCCTGCTCAACGTCACTCGCGACGGCATGGCCGAAGCCTACCACACCAAGTCGCTATCCAACGGTATCCGCATCTACGTGGGCAAACGCGACGCGTTCATCTCGCCGGGTATTCACACCTTCACCCTCACCTACCGCACCGACCGCCAGTTGGGTTTTTTCGACCAGCACGACGAGCTCTACTGGAACGTAACCGGCAACGGCTGGTCGTTTCAAATCGACCAGGCCCGGGCCGAAGTGATTCTGCCGGCACGCATCGAACCGCTCAAGAGCACCGCCTACACCGGTCCTCAGGGCTCCCGGGAGCAGGCCTTCGAACGCAGCTACAGCGAATCGGGCAACATCGTCTTCAAGACCACGCGCGCCCTCAAACCCCGCGAAGGTTTGACCATCGTGGTGGCCTGGCCCAAGGGGTTCGTCAGCGAACCCAGCACGGCCGACAACCTCTCCTACTCGGCCAAGCGAAACGCCGGCTTTCTCATCGCCGTAACCGCCTTTGTGGTGCTGGTCGCCTATTATCTGCTCACATGGATGAAAGTGGGCCGAGATCCGCAAAAAGGGGCCATTATCCCCCGCTTCGAGCCACCCCAGGGGTTTTCACCGGCGGCAGTGCGCCATATTTACAAACGGCGCTTCGATCAAAAATCGTTCACGGCCACCGTGGTGAGTCTGGCTGTCAAGGGGGTGCTCACCATCACTCAGGAAGATTCCAAGGCCTACACTTTGGAAAAGGTGGCCGACGCCGACACGGCCAACCTCTCCAAGGGTGAAAAGCGGGTATACGAGCAGCTCTTCAAATCCCGAAACCGGCTTCAGTTGGGCAGCGGCCATATCGGCGAGGTCAAAAAGGCGGTGGGTGCCCTGAATAAAAGCCTCAAGACCGATTTCAGCAAGGCCTACTTTGCCGATAACACCAACCGTCTTCTGCCCGGTATCGGTATTGTGGTCATCGCTCTTATCGCCATGGTGCTGACCGCCCGCGATACCGCCTCGGCTGCCGGATTGGGCTTGTGGCTGAGCATGTGGACCCTGGCATGCACCATACTGGGTTATCAGGTGTGGCAACGGTGGCGCCAGCCTGCCAACAACAGGAGCAAGCGCATCGGCCGTATTGTCTTGACGCTCTTTTCGCTGCCCTTTTTCGGCGCTCAACTTTTCGGGCTGTGGGCTTTCGCCCAAAAGGTCTCACCGCGGGCAAGCCTCTTTTTCTTCGGTATGCTCCTGCTGACCATACTCTTCTATCACCTGCTCAAAGCCCCGACCATTCGCGGCCGCCAGGTGATGGACAAGATCGAAGGGTTCCGGCAGTACCTGCGCGTGGCCGAAAGCGAACGCTTGAAAATCCTCAACCCGCCCGACCGGACACCGGAGCTGTTCGAGAAGCTTCTGCCCTATGCCATCGCCCTGGATGCCGAGCAGCAGTGGAGCCAGCAGTTTGAGGACGTGCTGCGTCAAGCCAACGACGGCAAAGGCTATCGCGCGCACTGGTACACCGGCCCCCTGGCCGGTGAAGATTTCCACGGTGTGGCCTCGGATCTGGGGGAAGGTCTCTCCAGCGCGGTGGCCTCTTCAGCCACGGCCCCGGGATCTTCCTCCGGTTTCGGCGGGGGCGGAGGTGCCGGCGGTGGCGGTGGCGGTGGTGGCGGCGGCGGTTGGTAGGCCATCCATTGCGGGTCGTCCAGGATGGGCAATCAGACCAGCTTGAGCACTTGACCCAGTTGATATGAATTCAGTGCCCGCCCCCGTGATAACTGCACCTCAAGCATACGGCCGGCGGCCACCAGACGCCTGATCTCGGTGGTCAACACTCGCATACGGTCGTAGGTATTGCCGTCAAAGCAACACTGGCGCGTCATTCGGCCGGTTTCGTAGCCTGGGGGTAGTGGCAATACCTCTGACTTCGTCAACGTGCCCCGCGCCGACACCCGGCCCCTTTCGATCGTCAACACAACCCGTTCTTGCGCCTCGGGTACGCGCGGCCACGCCAGCACCGATTCGCTGAGCAGGCAAAACCAGCGCGCCCGGTGCAAGTCGCGCGCGCAACCGCGCACCAGCGACGCCACCCGCCGGCAGACCCCTTCGGGTGACCACGCCGGCCGATCCTCCGCATCAGCAACTTAGGCGCCCGCCCCACTAGGGCCGTCCCCGCTCCCCTTCTCCCGCAATGTCCCGAGCAAGTGCCGACCAATGGCGGCCAATGCGCTCCACACCGGTCGATCAAAGTAGGGGGCAAACCGACCATGAAACAGACGCAGACCTTCGGCAATAGTAGGGTTGTCGGGCCGCTGCCGGCCGAACAGGCCGATAACTGCGCCATCGAATGGATCGAGCGTTCTCTGCGCGGGTGTTCCAACGGCCTGTAGCCAGCAACCGAGCTGGTGCAACGCGACAAACGGCGCCGAGACAGGCAGCGGCCCTAAACGGTGATGGTCATCGGGCAGGTCTTTGAAGCAGGCAAAATCGCGCGGGGTAAAGCAAAGCTGGAACCGGCCTGGTTTGAGGGCCGTGTTATAGGGAGGACGCTTCTCTTGAATCTGGGCCACCTCCAGCAGGGCCGCCTCCAGGGCCGATCCGGTGGGAGTGGTACGCAAACGCCTGGCCTGGGTCAGCATTTCCAGGGTTTTCTCGGCGTGTCGCTGACCAGGTTGAAAATAACTGGCCACCCGGCGCCGCAGGGATGTGGCCTTGCCCACATAGAGCAGGTCACCGTTGGCGCGCAGCAGGTGGTAGACGCCGGGTGCATCGGGGACATCGCTGCGCTGCGAGACCTGCATGGGGTAGACCCTTGACCTGGCCACAGGTCTGTTGTCGCATGCCAGCCAGCGCTGCAGTTGGGCGAGGCTGCGCACGCCCTGGCAGCGGGCCAGGCGCCCGACCAGCTGGTGCCAGATCACCATGGTGGCGACCACGTGGGCCTCGCAGCGCCGCAGTGGTGAGAGGCCGTGACCGAAATATCCAGACACCGCCCGCAACCCCTTCCGCGGCAACCAGGGCATTAGCCGTCGGGTGATCTCATGGGTGCAGATGATGTTGAGGGGAAAGGCGGCCTTGGCATTGTTTTGCCGATGTAAATACCGTAAAAAAGGGGCTTCAAAAGCCTGGAAGTGGATCACCGTGGGAACGGTCGCCACGTCCAGCGCAGCGCTCAGATGCCTGGTGCTGTCCGCCACAAACCGCCAAGCCCGGCTGCTGTCGATGGCCGCGGAAAGATCAGTCTTAGTAATGCCAGTTACTTTTGCAACTTGCGGCGGCAGCTCGGTCCCTTCAGGCAAAGCAACCAGGCGGTGGGAAACAAGCGGTGGCTCGCCGTCACCGATCTCGGCGGCCGAACAGACGCCCCACCCTATCTCCAGCAGATGCCCACCCGCGGCGTAGCTGGTCGTGGCCTGGGCATCCAATATGAGTACAGGCAATGTCTCAAGCGGAAGGTCCAGCGAGGCATTTAACGCCACTCGCGAGGTGGGCGGTCGCCGCAAGGCAAGCTGCGGGAATGGCTGCTTTCGCGCCCTGACTCGCGCGCGTGCCCGAGACAGTGCCGGATTGATCAACGAGTTGGGTCGCCGCCCGCGCACTACTCCGATACCGCCACCTGCTCCGCATTGGCAACGCGCATCAGCTCGACCGGCGTCACACGCATCATGGCGTTGATATCACCACCGCCGCCGAAAATGACGGTCTGGGTGAGCACCGCCGGATCGACCAGTGTGCGCAATTTTCGAAGGTGACCGAAGGGCGGCATGGCGCCCACCACAAAGCCGGTAAAGGCCAAGGCCTGGTCGGCGTCGGCGAACTTGACCCGTTTGCGACCTACCTCCAAAGCGGCTGCCAACTTGCGGCGATCGATGCGCGCCGTGCCGTTGTTGATCACCAGCAGGGGCTCGTCGTGCAACCGGAATACCAGTGACTTGATGATCTGTTCGGTCTCAACGCCCAGTGCGCGGGCCGCGTCGGGTACTGTGGGGGTGTGGTCGTCCAGGTGCAAAATGGTGGCTTCGATATCGTGCGCGTTGATGAACCGCTGCAGATCTGCACTGGTCATGGGCTGCGAGGAAGTAGGCATGGTTGTAGAGGTAACATGAAATAATAGGGTTGTACAGAATCAAAAAGAGGGTTTGATCAAATGGATCTGAGAGATGATTTCACCAAAACCGCCGGCATTCGGCCACCCATTTGAACTGAACCGCCACCTCTTCAGAATTGCCTTCCCGCTCATGCTCGATGTTGAAAACGGATTGGGGTGAAATCGTGAAACGCTCTTCGAAAATCTGGATCCTGAACGCCTTGCCACTTCCAGGGCAACCGGCCAGCCATCGCAGTTTGGCCGCCACCTGCCGGGTGGCATAGCCCTTTTCAATGTCGCGGTCGCGATCGTCTTTTTAGGCTGCCATTTTACGAGCTCCTTTGCAAAATGGAAGTTCAAGATTGATGATCTCGTAAAAAGTAGCCGGATGGCTAAGTTAAAAGTTTCATATACAAGGCGTAGTGATTTTTCAGACAAGAAATCATACATGTAGTATCTTGAGTGGCTGAAAAATTGCTACAACGCAGTAGATGGGACTTTTTACGACGCCATCAAGATTGCAGTTGAGAGATTTTAGAAACGATCTCCGGTAAAGCCACGCCCGCCTTGTCTTGAATTAACACATCGCAGACCGCATCATAGGGCGTTTCCGATAGATTGACGATGGCTAAAAACGCCTCTGCCCGCCGGGCATAATCGGGCAGCAATGCCGCCGGATGTACCAGCAGGGTGGATCCGATGACGATAAATATGTCACAGGCTTTAGACAACTCCACCGCCCGCTGCAACTCAGTAACCGGCATGGATTGACCGAAAGAGACCGTATCGGGCTTAAGAAAACCACCGCATGTGCATTCAGGGGCCAGATCCCCATTTTTAATGCGCTGGTAAGCCACATGGATCGAGGAGGTCTCCATGCAACTCATGCAGCGCACACGGCGGTTGCTGCCGTGCAGCTCGATGATATCCTCATCAGGGATCCCCGACTGCTGGTGCAGGCCATCGATATTCTGGGTGATGATCGCCTGAACAAACCCGCTTTCATACAGTTGCGCCACCGCCAAATGGGCGGCATTGGGTTTGGCATTGAGGAGATCGTCGTAAAGTTCCTTTTTTTGCCGCCAGTATTCAATCCGGGCATCTTTCGAAGCCATGAACTCATCGAAGTAGACCGGCCGGAATTTGTCCCAAATCCCGCCCTGGCTGCGGTAATCTGGTATGCCGCTTTCCGTGGAGATGCCGGCGCCTGTGAAAACCACACAATTTTTGCCGGTGATGATTTTTTGGGCCAGCTGATTGATGTTCTCTTTCACCAGTGGGGCGCTCCTCATATGTGGATGGGTGCTTCTCCCTTTACAGCTACGGCACCCCAACCGGCAGCAGATAAAGCGGCTCGAATGTCGGGGATAAACCGAGCACCTGTTGCACCTGTGCGTCACGAAATGCGCCGATGGGCACGCTGGCCAGGCCCAGCGCCACCGCCTGCAGGGCAATGTTCTGGGCCGCGTGTCCCGACTCCATGTGGACGTAGCGATCCCCCCGCTGGCCGTATTTATCGGTGACACGTTCGAACACGGCGCACACCACCAGCACCGCTGGAGCACTTAAAAGTGCCCGCTGCCCCAATCCCGTTTGGCTCAACTCATTCCGCCGATCTCCTGCAGCCGTTTGCATGAGGGCATGGTCGTGGGGTTGGTAGTGGTAAACACCTGGGTCGACTTCCTTCACTTTTCCTGCCACCAGGTAAAGCTCCAGCGGATATAGGGCACCGGCTGATGGGGACGTTCGAAATCTTCCGTTACGGGTGATGCCCTGGGCGGCCCAGAGCAGTTGCGAAATCTGCGCCATGCTCAGCGGTTTGGGTGCAAAGTTGCGCACGGATCGCCGCTGGGCCAAAGCGCGCTCCAGGGAGAGGTTTCCATCATCTCTCGGCGGTGGCAATTGAATGACGTCCGCGGCCATGCTGAAAGTTCCCAAAACGAAAATGATTGCCGTGAAGAGTACGCCAAATGAAAGAGGTCGGAGCATTGTTGAGCGTTTTGGATGATTGATCAGTTTTTTGGCTTATCAGTGCAATTGTATTGGCAAGAATTCATCAATTCGGAACGGAGATCAATTTCAAACGAACGAAAGTGCTTCCTAATCACCCTCAACACGCGCCGCATTAAATGGGCACCCGCTATAGATGCAGCGGCCGCATTCATTGCGGCGAATGGAGAGAGCGAAAACGGCCCAGGCCAGCACATAGATCACCAGCAGCCCAATGTCGTCGATCAGCCAGTTAAACGGGAAAACAACCAGCACCGCGGCGGCCGTGGCGGTGATGAGTTTATCCTTACGATTGAGGGGGCCTGGTTCCGACCGAAAGAATTTGGGCATTCCCCAGAAAAAGAGGCAGCGTACCGTACGCTTTCCGGCATGATAATGAGGACAATGGGTGCAGAAATGGCGCAGGATCAGCACCAGGCACGCCACCGCCACCAGAAGATAAGCCACCAGTACCCAGCCGGATGAGGCGACTATGCCCACCACCGCAATGACCAAGGGCACGCTTAATACCAGGTTCCAGTATAAAAAATCACTGAAACGATGGTGTCCTTTCAACGTATCCTGGGGGACTATATCAGCCATGACACCTCCCGCAAATGTTCCCACCAAAAAGGGATGGATGCAGATCCATTGGAGGCGGTAATAGATCTTTTTTAGACCTGTTTCAAAACGTTTAGGTTTGTGCAAGGCCAAGGATGGCGGTCAGGCCGCGCCGATCGCCTCCAAGGCCTTTTCAATGGCACGGTCGAGCTTGTCTGGATCGCTGCCGCCGGCCTGGGCCATATCGGGCCGCCCACCGCCGCCGCCGCCCACTTCGGCCGCGGCGATTTTAATCAGGTTGCCGGCATGCAGGCGGTCGGTGATATCCTTGCTGACCTTGACAATCAACAAAGCCTTGCCGTTGGAACGCGCTCCCAGCACCACCACCCCCGATCCCAACTGGTCGCTGAGACGGTCGGCCAGATCACGCAGGGCTGCCGGTGAATCCACGCTGACCACCTGTCCCATTACCTTGATCCCGTTGATCTCCTCGACCGCCACGCCGGCCTGGGTGGTGGCCTTGGCGGCCAAATCGGTTTTGAGCTGCTGCACCTGTTTTTCATAGGCGCGCACATCGCCCAGCAGCTTCTCGACCCGCGTGGGCACCTCCTCGGAAGCCACGCGCAACTGTTCAGCGGCCTGTCGCAGCTGCTGCTCGCAATTTTGCACATAGGCCACCGCTGCCGTGCCGGTGACCGCCTCGATGCGGCGCACCCCGGCGGCCACACTCGACTCGCTGATGATCTTAAAAAGCCCAATGTCACCGGTGTAACCAGTGTGCGTGCCGCCGCACAGCTCCTTGGAAAAATCGGCCAGGCTGATCACGCGCACCCGGTCGCCGTACTTCTCTTCAAACAGGGCCGTGGCGCCACTCTTAAACGCCGCCTCCGCCGCCATCTCATCCACCTCAACGGCCACGTTCTGGCGAATGCGGTTGTTGACGAAATTTTCGATGCGCGCAATGCTTTTTCGATCGACCTGTGCGAAGTGGGTGAAGTCGAAACGCAGTCGTTCCGGCGACACCATCGACCCCGCCTGTTTGACATGATCGCCCAGCACCTGCCGTAAAGCGGCGTGTAACAAGTGCGTGGCCGTATGGTTACAGGCCGTGGCCGCGCGTTTTTCAAGATCCACCGACAGGGTGACACGACTGTTTTGCTCAATTTTACCGGCATCGATGCGGCCGTGGTGAATGATCAAACCGGTGGGATCTTTCAAGGTGTCGGTGATGGTCAGCTGCAACCCCGGCGCCGTAATCATACCGGTGTCGCCCACCTGACCGCCGGCCTCACCGTAAAAGGGGGTCTCGTCGGTCACCACCTCCACCACGGCACCCTCGCTGGCGGCCTCGACCTCCTGCCCCGCAACCACCAATGCCATCACCTTGGCCTCCTGACTTAAGGTGCCATAGCCGGTAAATTCTGGCATCACCCCGTCGGCCGTCAGGCGCTTGTAGGCTTCCGAGGCCGGCGCGAAAGCGGTTACCTTGCGCGAGCGCTGGCGCTGCTGATCCATGCGCTGCTCGAAACCTTCCATGTCCAGCCCCATCTGTTCATCACGCACCACGTCCTGTACGATATCCACTGGAAATCCGTAGGTGTCGTAGAGCTTGAAGATCAGGTCACCCGGCACGCGCTGTTCCCCTTTGGCGCGCACCTCGGCCAACGAGTCATTGAGCAGCCGCAATCCCTTGTCCAGGGTTTCGTTGAAGCGCACCTCTTCGTTCTCAATCACGTTGGTGATATAGGCAGCCGATTCAGTCAGCTCAGGATAGGCCGGCCGCATGATGTCAAAGACCACCGCCGCAGTTTTATGCAGAAAGGGCTTGGTCAGACCAATGTTGCGGCCGTAGCGGATAGCCCGGCGCATAATCCGCCGCAACACATAACCGCGCCCCTCGTTGGCGGGCAGCACGCCGTCGCCGATCAAAAATGCCGCCGCGCGGCTGTGGTCGGCAATCACCTTCATGGCCACATCGTCCTGGCGGCGCTCGCCGAAGGGCCGTTCGGAGAGTTTTTCGGCGGCCCGGATGATGGGCAGCATCAGGTCGGTCTCGAAATTGGTGACCGTATTTTGCTTAACCGAAACGATGCGCTCCAACCCCAGCCCGGTGTCGATGCTCGGTTTGGGCAGCGGCGTAAGCGTGCCAGACGCATCGCGGTTGAACTGCATGAACACCAGGTTCCAGATCTCCAGAAAGCGGTCGCACTCACACCCCAGTTTGCACTCCGGGCGCCCGCAGCCGTGGGCTTCGCCACGATCCAGATGCATCTCGCTGCAAGGCCCGCAGGGGCCGGTGTCGCCCATGGCCCAGAAGTTGTCCTTCTCGCCGAAGCGCACGATGCGCTCGGTGGGCACGCCGATGTTGCGATGCCACAGGTCGTGCGCCTCGTCGTCGTCCAGGTAGATCGAGACCCACAGCTTGTCGGCCGGCAGCCCGTAGCCGTTGGTCAACAGGTCCCAGGCGAAATCGATGGCCTTCTCCTTGAAGTAGTCGCCAAAGGAGAAGTTGCCCAGCATCTCGAAAAAGGTGTGGTGGCGGGCGGTGTAGCCCACATTTTCCAGGTCGTTGTGCTTGCCGCCGGCGCGCACGCATTTCTGAGAAGTGGTGGCGCGCACGTAATTTCGCTTCTCCTCGCCCAGAAAAATCCGCTTGAACTGCACCATGCCGGCATTGGTAAAAAGCAGGGTCGGATCGTCCTGGGGTACCAGTGATGAGCTGCGCACGATCTGATGCTCGTACTTGGCGAAGTAGTCCAGATATGTCTGACGGGCCTCGTTTCCGGTCATGGGTCTATTCTCTGCCACGGCTGCGTTCTCCCTCTAAAAAAACGGTCAACTTATGGTAACTGCCCGACGGTGCGGGTCACCCTATTTATTGTCGGCGGCCTCTTTGACCGGCGCCTCCATCAATCCTAAAGCGATATTAGCCTTCTCCTGAATGGCCTTGAAGATATCGGGGTTGTCCATTAGAAAGCGTTTAGCGTTGGCCCGGCCTTGACCGATGCGTTCGCCATCGTAGGAGTACCAGGCGCCGCTTTTATCGATGATGTCGCAATCAACGCCCACGTCGAGCAGGTCGCCGCTCTGGCTGATTCCCTCCCCGTACATGATGTCGAATTCAGCCTCCTTGAAGGGCGGTGCCATCTTGTTTTTAACCACGCGCACGCGGGTACGGTTGCCCACCACCTCCTGACCCTCCTTGATAGCGGCGATGCGACGAATATCCAGCCGCACCGACGAGTAAAATTTGAGGGCGTTGCCACCCGTGGTGGTCTCGGGGTTGCCGAACATAACCCCGATCTTCATCCGGATCTGGTTGATGAAAATCATGGTGGTGCGGGTTTTGCCGATGGTGGCGGTCAGCTTGCGCAACGCCTGCGACATAAGCCTTGCCTGCAGCCCCATGTGAGAATCGCCCATTTCGCCCTCGATTTCGGCCCGCGGCACCAAGGCCGCCACCGAATCGACCACGATGATATCAATGGCACCGCTGCGCACCAACATCTCAGCGATCTCCAGGGCCTGTTCGCCCGTGTCCGGCTGCGACACCAGCAGCTCGTCACAATTGACACCCAGTTTACGGGCATAGACCGTGTCCAGGGCATGCTCAGCATCGATGAAGGCGGCGATGCCCCCTTGCTTTTGGGACTCGGCCACGGCATTCAGGGCCAGGGTCGTTTTGCCCGAGGACTCCGGGCCGTATATCTCGATAACCCGGCCCCGGGGCAGGCCGCCGATGCCAAGGGCCCGGTCCAGGGCCAGGGATCCGGTGGAAATCACGGGAACTTTGACAATCGGCTGCGCCCCCAGCTTCATGATGGCACCTTTGCCGAACTGGCGTTCAATCTGTCCAATGGCGCTTTCTACAGCTTTGGTTTTGTTGGCAAGATCGTTCACGTTACGAGCTCTCCCTGTAGCAGTAAGTTTGGCCCGACACTTCATCACAAGACAAATTCAGATAACAACCCGTTCGGGCATCAAGAAAAAAGCACTTTGGCCGGGTGCGTTGGGCACCACTCAATTTAACACCGATCCAAACAGACCGAACGCAATATCGTGTATTGGGCGCCTTGCGGCGTCAGGCGGCTTTGGATCAGATGCACGGCATCCACCGTAAAAACCGGTGGTTCCGCGGCATCCCGCAAGCGGCTCACTTCGGCCAGCACCGACGGTGCGATGGGACCCTTGGCGCGACCCAGTGTCAGGTGCGGCTTGAATGTGCGCCGCTCAGGGCGATAGGTCAGGCCATCCACCTGCCGCAGGTCACACTCGATCGCCTTTTTGACCGCCACTGCCGCGGATACCGCGCCGCCGACGCCGGACCACACCACACGCGGGCGCTTGTAGCTGGGAAAAACGCCCAGCCCTTTCACCGCCAGATGAAAAGGTGCCAGCGCTGCCACGGCGGATGTCATCGCCATGCCGATGGGGCCAACCAGATGCTCGCGTGTGTCACCTAAAAAGAGCAACGTCAAATGGATGTTTTCAGGCGCCACCCAGCGCACCTTCAGGTCGTAGGCCCGCAGGTCGCGCTGCACCACCGTCAGATAGCGGCGGGCACTGTCGGGCAGATCAATGGCCACAAAGAGCCGCAGATTATGATTCACGCCACCACTCCCGCATCACCGCCAAACTTCACAGCGCCAGCCATGATGCAGGCTACGATGATTTTCCGACCTTGCCAATATCTGACTGGACCTCGATGATCTTGTCGGTAACGTTGTCTTTGATCCAGTGCCCGTCCCACCACTCGATGGGATTGACAAAAGTGTTGTGGACCAGCATCGAAAAATGGAGATGATCGCCGCCGGCCATGCCAGTCGTACCGGTCAGTCCAAGCGATTGGCCCCGCTCCACTATCTGGCCCGCTTCCACATCGAGTCGGCTCAGGTGGCCATACATACTGAAAAGGCCGAGACCATGGTCGATTAGCAGCGCCTGACCGTAAATGCCCAGTTCGCCGCTGTAGACCACCCGGCCTCGGTTGGCGGCCGGCACCGTGTCGTGACTGTTGCCGGCCAGATCGACCCCCAAGTGAACCTGATTATCGACGACCTCGCCGTTGTAGAGGTAGTTCCGGTGGTCGGCAAAGCCCGCCATGCGCTGGGAATTGGGCAACCGGATGAAACTACCCTGCCAGTGTATTTGCGGGTCGGAGGTGGCCGCTAAGCTGAAAATCTGATCGGTGTTTTGGCGCCGCAGATCGCGGTTGATGAACAGAAACTTAGCCAGCCGGCTGTTGGACGCTCCGGCCGGCAGCTCCACGTTGAACTCGGCCATTTTGTTCTCTAAAAAGCCATCGCTCAGATGGATCGTGTCTTGTTTGAAGGTTTTTTTTTTGATGAGCTTGGTGAACCCGGCCCGGGTAATATTTCCGGCGCCATCTTCGGCCTTGATAAAGATCTGGGCGCTTTTATCTTGATCGAAGGCCAGGGCGAAAATGGCTATATAAACCTCGGGGTCGGCAAAATAGCCGCTATGGGCGGGATAGAAATCGTCGTTTACCGCCACACCGGTGGTATCGCACGACTCCGAAAGGCGATAGATCACCACCCCTGCGCCACCCTGGTTTAGGTTGTGCATCTGCGTGAGCACATCCACCACCGGTGGTTGAGTGTCGATGGTGACCGCTTTCTCGAGGTAGGTCTTGTTACCGTGCAACCAGCTGCGCCAAGCAAAATCCCGCGCCAGCACCCGTAGTTTGGCGGGGCCGTCTTTCAATCCGAGCAGTTTTGGCGCCAGTTCATGGACGACCTGCTGCTGCTTGAGTCCACTACCCCGCAACACCGAACCGGGAAACTCCTGGTCCACCAAAATGACTTCCTGATCGCCCTGGTGGAGCGATGCCCACAATCGTCGCACGCCGCTCTTTTGATCACTGACCGTCAAGGTCAAGGTATTTTGAGAACCGATGGCGTCGCCTGGGAGGTCGACCTGAACGTCAGGCTTCTCCCCTTCCAACTGGAAAAAAAGCACAACGCCTATCAACAGCAAACACAAACAGCCTATAAAGGCGAAAATTCGCGACATCTTGGATTTTTTGGGCGTCATTTAGGATATCGTCCATTCTAGGTGAAATGATCATGTAAATAATCAGAATAACAAGATCGGCCACATCGATCAAGAATTGATTTGTGGCGGGTTCCAAGACCGCTTCCAAACACCGCCGGTGCCCAAAAGGCAGCAAGCGCCGTATGGTCGACCTTGCATGAGTCCGGCGCTGCACGACAGGGCGGTATCTGACCTTACCGAAAGAGGCTACCATCCAAAGCAACCGATTTCACGGCTTGACTTTTAAGACCACTATCGATAGTTACCGGCTCAGTGTTTGCATGCGCATCATATCCTTGCGACACAAGTTGATCGGTCCCAGGGGGACCGGAGGATCGAGGTTAAGTCGCGGCTCGGCCATCGTTCCCACAATATGCATCCAATCGACCCCGCTTAAAAGCGTTGCCGCCCTTCCAAGCCGGATCGTTTGCAATTTAAACCATAACTGCCAATTTATACCTCAACCTACTATTTTCATTGCATAAAGGTTCCTGAAATTTATGGGTAATCACACAGTAAAGGTCGGCCCCATCACCATCGGCAGTGGCCACCCGCTAGCCCTTAT
The DNA here is from genome assembly GCA_963783425.1 of uncultured delta proteobacterium. Classification (GTDB taxonomy): domain Bacteria; phylum Desulfobacterota; class Desulfobacteria; order Desulfobacterales; family QNYZ01; genus CAWANO01. The sequence goes on along the minus strand of CAWANO010000001.1, from coordinate 153,215 downwards.
CGCCGGGCCCTGTGTCATCGAAACCGACCTTTCGGTCACATTCGATACGGCCGCCCGCCTAAAGGAGTTGAGCGAGCAGCTGCAGATGCCGCTCATCTTCAAGTCCTCTTTCGACAAAGCCAACCGCACTGCCATCAGCTCGTATCGCGGCCCAGGCCTGAAAAAAGGGCTGGAGATCCTGGCACGGGTCAAAGAGCGCTTTGGCGTGCCCGTCATTTCCGATGTGCACGGCGTCGACCAGGTGGCCCCAGCCGCCGAAGTGCTTGACGTCATTCAACTACCCGCCTTTTTATGCCGCCAGACCGATCTGATTGTGGCCGCCGCCGGCAGCCAGAAGGCCTTGAATATAAAAAAGGGGCAGTTTCTGGCGCCGCGTGATATGATTAACGTGGTCGAGAAAGCACGTTCGGCGGGCAACCACAACCTGATGATCACCGAGCGCGGGGTGATGTTCGGCTACAACAATCTGGTGGTGGATTTCAGAGGCATCGCCCTCATGCAGGCCGAAACCGGAGCACCGGTTATTTTTGATGCCACCCACAGCGTTCAGGAGCCCGGCGGACTGGGCGGCCGCTCCGGGGGCAAACGCCAATTTGCCCCCATTTTGGCCCGCGCCGCCGTGGCTGCGGGCGCCGACGGAATCTTCATGGAAGTGCACCCCGACCCGGACAACGCCCTTTGTGACGGGCCAAACTCGATCCGATTAGATGAGGTGGCGCCCATTTTAAAACAGCTGCGGGCCATTCGGCGCGCCCTGGCGGCATCATGAAATACAACACTGAAGGGGCCCAGGCCAGCCTGAAAAGCGTGCGCCTGCTGATACTGGATGTGGATGGTGTTTTAACCCGCGGCCAGGTGATCTACGACGATCAGGGGATCGAGACCAAAATTTTCAACGTCAAAGACGGTCTGGGACTGCGCCTGCTGATGCATTGCGGCATCGAAGTATGCATTGCCACTGGGCGCTGCGCGCCAGCCCTGCGCCACCGCTGTCAAAACCTGGGCATCACTCGAATTTACGACGGTCTGCGTCACAAATCACAAATCTTGGATCCCTTGAGCCGGCAAAGCGGTCTGACGCGGACCCAGATGGGGTTCATGGGCGACGACCTGCCCGATTTGGGGCTCATGCAACAGGTAGGGTTGGCCGTTGCCGTGGCCGATGCCGCGCCTGAAGTCAAGGCCGCGGCTGATGCCGTTACCGGGCAGCCCGGTGGCATGGGCGCCGTGCGCGAACTTTGCGAAGCCATCTTGAAAGCCCAGGGCCGCTGGGCGCCCCTGGTGCAAACCATTAAAGATGAGCGTCTATAATAATGAAGCGTACCTTCACATTACGAAAGTTACGTGGGGCCTTTGTCTGGCTGTTGGTGGGGTTTCTGGGCGCCGTGGCCATCGTTACCATTGTGTTCATGCAGCGGCGTGAAGTAGTCGAAGATGTCAAGACCAACCAGCCCATTAGCGCACCGCAAGCCGATGCCAGTTTGGGTAAAATCAGCCAGGTCTCCACCAAGGATGGCCGCATTGATTGGCGCCTGGAGGCCGAATCGGCCCACATGATGGAGGAAAAAAACCATCTGGGCTTGGAAACGGTAACCATGGTTTTTTTCCTTAAGGACGGCCGCGAAGTTTACCTGACGGGCGACACTGGCACCGTCAACACGCAAACAAAGGACATTGCAGTGGAAGGCAATGTTGTGGTAGTCAATGATAAGTATCGTATGACAACGGATAGGCTGGAATATAACGATAAAAAACGGATACTTAGTACACCTTCCGCCGTTAACATAACCGATGGTGTTTCAACCCTGGTTGCGGATCAGGTGGTTTACAACCTCGATACCAAACAATCGATTTTTAAGGGCAATGTGGCCGGTCTTTTCAACAATCAGCTGGTCAATTGATCACCGCAGCTTTGAACGAAGGGCGTCACGCCCAAAACGCCAATAGGGTGTTAGAAGCACCATCGCAAGCGGTGGGATCCGGAAAGGAATCATGTTGAACTTCAGTACAGGGAAGTCGCAGTGGTGGACTTATGGCGTCGGCTTGTTGTGCCTGGTGCTGGTGGGGCTCAACCCCCTCACAGGTGCAGCCGACGAACAACCGCTGCTCAAAGCCGAGAGTAGTGATCAGGAGCGCATCCATGTCACCTCAGACTCTCTAACCACCGACAGCACCGAAAACGTGGCGATTTTCGATGGCAATGTACGGGCAACCCAAGGTGATGCGGTGATCACCTGCGACCAGCTTAAGGTGTTCTACGGTGACAACCCGCTGGGCGAAGGGGAAGCCGGCACCAATCAAGGTTCGGTTAAAGTGGTGGAGGCCATCGGCAATGTGCGCATCCGCGCCGAAGACCGTCTGGCCTTTGCCGACAAGGCGGTCTACACCCTGGCCACCGGAAAAATCGTTTTGACCGGAAACAATGCCAAGGTCACCAGCGGCAACAACTCCGTCATGGGCGAAAAAATCACCATGTTCCGCGATGACAACAACATGATCGTTGAACGCGGCGACAATAAACAGGTCGAGGCAATCCTCTACTCGGGCGATACGGACAAAGAGTGATGACGACCCTGGCACTCAACCAGCTCAGCAAAAGCTACGGGGGCCGCAAGGTGGTCGATTCGGTGGACATGACCGTCGAAAGCGGCCAGGTGGTGGGCCTGCTAGGTCCCAACGGCGCCGGTAAAACCACCACTTTCTATATAACGGTGGGCATGATTCACCCCGACGGCGGAACGGTCTTGCTCGATGACGAGGACATCACCGGTTTGCCCATGCACATGCGCAGCCCGCAAAGGGGTCGGCTATTTACCCCAGGAGACCTCGATCTTCCGAAAACTGACCGTGAGAGAAAACATCCTGGCCATCCTCGAAACTTTGCCGGGCATGAAAAAAATGCAACGCATCCAGCGGGCCGGGGCGTTGCTCAAGGAGCTGGGTGTGGGCCACCTGGCTGAACAAAAGGCCGTTGTACTATCGGGCGGCGAAAAGCGGCGCCTTGAGATTTCGCGTGCCCTAGCCACCGATCCGGCCTTTATGCTGCTCGACGAGCCCTTTGCCGGGATCGACCCCCTGGCGGTGATTGACATTAAAAACATCATTCAACACCTCAAAGAGCGCGGCATTGGCATCATCATCTCCGATCACAATGTGCGCGAAACATTGAAGGTGTGCGACAACGCCTATATCTTAAGTGAGGGGCACGTGATCGAAGCCGGCTCACCCGTGGAGATCGCCGCCAGTGAAACGGCACGGCGCATCTACCTGGGCGACGAATTTACATTATAGGAGTCTTACGGCGTGGCAATCGAACTTCGACAGCAGCTTAAACTGAGCCAGCAACTGGTTATGACGCCCCAGCTCCAGCTAGCCATCAAACTGTTGCAAATGTCGCGTCTGGAACTGATTGAAACCATCCAGCAAGAGATGGAGCAGAACCCGGTTCTGGAAGAGAGCCGAGAAGATCTTGTCGATGAAGTTGGCGCCGACAGTGACGATCACAACAAGGCGGATCAGATCGAGGAAGTGGAGGTTAAGGAGACGATCCAGGACGACATCGACTGGCAGGATTACATCAACGAGTACAATGCCCCCAGCCGTACCAGCTTCGAAGTCGAATCCCAGGCGGGCAAGGTCGGCTTTGAAAACTACATGTCATTACCCGAGTCACTCCAGGACCACCTGCTCTGGCAGCTGTTGATGATTTCGCCCAATGCCCAGCAGGAGCTTGTGGGCAGTCTTATTATCGGTAACCTCAACAACGACGGCTACCTCGACATCTCCACCGAGGAAATCGCCCAATTTGCCGAGGTGCCTGAAACGGTGGTACAGCAAACCCTCTCGGCCATGCAGACCTTCGACCCGGTGGGCGTATGCGCGCGCAATCTCAGCGAGTCGCTTATCATCCAGCTAAAATATCTGGGCGTGCGCGATCCCCTGGTGACCGAGATCGTAGGCCATCACATGGGGCTGCTGCAAAATCGCAATATCAACGCCCTGTGCAAGCAGACCGGCGCCAGCCGGGAGAATGTTCTGGCCGCGGTGACGGTTATACAGGGGTTGGAACCGCGTCCGGGCCGGGCCTACTCGCCTGAGGTAATGCAGCACATTGTGCCCGATATTTACGTTTATCAACTAGACGGCGACTTTATTATCGTGCTCAACGACAACGGACTGCCCCGCCTGCACGTTAGCGCCCTATATCGCAACCGGCTGCAGCAGGCCGATCAGATCAGCACCCGTGAAAAAGAGTATATCCAAGACAAGCTCAGGGCGGCCACATGGTTGATTCGCAGCATTCACAAACGCCAGAAGACCATCTACCGGGTCATGGAGAGCATCATCAAATTCCAGCGCCCTTTTTTCGAGCAGGGTGTCGGGCACCTAAAGCCCATGGTGCTGCGCGACGTGGCCGAGGACATTGAGATGCACGAATCCACCGTCAGCCGAGTTACCACCAACAAATACGCCCACACCCCCCACGGGGTGTTCGAGCTGAAGTATTTTTTCAGCAGCTCCATTCGGCAGGTGGACGGAGATGAAGCGGTGGCCTCGACCAGCGTCAAGGATAAAATTCGCCAGATCATCGAAGGGGAAAATCCCAATCGCCCCTACAGCGACAACAAAATCACCAAAATTTTAAAGGCCTTTAACATCGACATCGCCCGCCGTACGGTGGGAAAATATCGGGAGGCGTTGAATATATTGCCCTCGAGCAAACGTAAACGGCTGTCATGAACAACACCGGCCAGCCAACCGGCCGGTTTATTTTGACGACAGCGGCAGAGCATACGGGCCAGCGCTGCCGATAGCGCAATAACGGCCTGTCGGCCCATAAACCGATACCAAACCAACACAGGAGGGATCAATGCAGACATCGGTAACATTTAAAAATATTGATACTTCTGATCACCTGAGCGATTACATTAGCAATAAGCTCGACCGCTTCGACAAGCTGCTGGACAACCCGGCCAGCGCAAATGTGGTCTTACGGGTGGAAAAGTTCCGTCACATCGCCGAGGTGAACATCTTTGGAGACCGCCTGAACATCGTCGGTAAGGAAGAGACCGAGGATATGTACTCGGCCATTGATAAGGTGCTCGATAAGATCGACATCCAGATTAAGAAAAACAGGGAAAAGATCCGCAACCGCAAAGCCGGGCGTAAAGGTGGCAGTGGCGCGTTCGTACCGCCATACACAGATGCTTTCGAAACCGACCGGGCGCCTCAGGTGCTCGTGGAGTCCATAGACTACAAGCCCATGGATATCGAGGAAGCCACTATGCAGCTGGAACTGGATGGTGGCCATTTTCTAGTGTTCACCAACGCTCGTACGGAAAAAATCAATGTCCTTTATCGCCGCAAGGATGGTAATCTGGGACTGATTCAGCCCAACGGCTGAAGCGGCTGGATTGGAAAGACAGTCAATTTATGAAAATTCTGGAGGTCTTGAGTCAGGACGCCATATTGACCGACTTGAAGGCGACCGATAAACGATCGGTGATTGAAGAGCTCAGCACGCCATTGGCGGCTATCGGCAACCTGGACCACGCCGAACTGGTACGAGTGCTGCAGGAGCGGGAGCGTCTGGGCAGCACCGGGATCGGCAAGGGCATCGGTATCCCCCACGGTAAGCTGCCCGCGCTGGACAAGCTCCTGCTCGGCTTTGGCATCAGCCGCCAGGGCGTCGATTTCGAATCCATGGATCGCCAGCCGGCCTATCTCTTTTTTCTACTGCTCACGCCCGAAAACACAGCGGGGCTGCACCTGCGGCTGCTGGCGCGAATCTCGCGCCTGCTCAAAGACGATGTCTTCAGAAACCAGCTCCTGAAAGCTCGCGGCGTCGAGGAAGTAACAGCGATTATCGCGTCGGTGGATGAAGAGTTTTAACCGGCCCATTTAATATAGTCGCCTGACACGCAACAACGGTGCCGGGGGCGCTCAGTCCCGCCCCGGCCGGAAGCAGGTTGAATTTCGTGAACTTTAATCACCTCAGCCAAAGAGGGCCTTAAAGATTTTCAATACCGACGTCGACGCTTGGTAATCACAAAAATGCCCACACCACCGCTGATCATCATAACCGGCCTGTCCGGATCGGGTAAGAGCACCGCCCTCGACGCACTCGAAGACGCCGGCTACTATTGCGTGGACAACATGCCCGTGGCCCTACTGCCCAAGTTTCTCGAACTGCCCCTGCAAACAGAGGCACGCCCGGGCGGCTTCGCCTTTGGCATGGATCTGCGCGAACCGGGGTTTCTACACAATTGTCGTCAGGTGTTCGAGGGGTTGCGCCAGCAGGGAAGTGTGTTTACTATTTTCTACTTGGAGGCCAATACCGAGGTCATTGTCCAGCGCTACAGCCAAACCCGGCGTCAGCACCCGTTCGCTGACCGGCAAAGCTTGGTCGGTGGTATCGAGGAGGAAAGAAAAGCGCTGCAGACGCTTCGCGGCTGGGCCGATCGCGTCATCGACACCTCAAAGTACACAGTTCACGATCTTAAAACGCTGGTTCGAAATATCGTCAAAGATGATAGCACCGCTCTGCCCATACGCCTACAGATCGTCTCGTTCGGATTCAAGAACGGCATTCCGCTCAATGCCGACTTGGTGGTTGACGTACGCTTCATCGACAACCCCTACTTCGACCCCGACCTCAAGACGAAAAACGGTTTGCATCCCGATGTGGAGCGCTTCGTGTTGAATCGCCCCGAAGCCAAAACTTTTTTGTCACACTACCTGGCCATGCTTGATTTCCTGATACCGCTTTATCAACGCGAAGGCAAAGCCTATCTCACCATCGGGGTTGGCTGCACCGGCGGCCATCACCGCTCGGTGGTGATCGCTACGCAACTGGAAAGGCACATCAGAAAACAACAGCATGACGTACACCTGCTGCATCGCGACATCGGCACACTGCTGCAGTAACCCAAAATGAACTTACAACAACAGTGACAGGGTTTTCCAATGATTGGCATACTGATTGTAACGCACGAAAAACTGGGTGATGTGCTCATCGATGCAGCTGAATTCATTCTGGGCGAACGACCGCAGGCTGTCGAACCGGTCTCGATCAACCTGGCCGAAAATGTGGAGTTGTTGCGCGGCCGCATTGAAAAGGCCATCAAAAAGGTAAACCACAATCGCGGTGTGCTTATTCTGACCGACATGTTTGGGGGAACGCCCTCCAACTTGAGCTATTCGTTCCTGGAAGAAGGCCGCGTGGAGGTGCTGACCGGCGTTAACCTGCCCATCGTGATCAAGGCCATCACCGCGCGTGAGAACCAGAAACTGGCCGACTTGGCCCAAGGCCTCGAGACCTACGGCAAAAAAAGCATCGCCCTGGCGTCGTCAATCCTCAAAGGTAATAAACGCGCATAGCATCAGCAAACTGTCAACTTCCGACAAGGAGTCAACATGAGCGTAAAACTGGGTATCAATGGCTTCGGTCGTATCGGCCGCATGGTGTTCCGGGCCGCGCAGAACAATCCCGACCTCGAGGTCGTTGGTATCAATGACCTCTCGGACATCGCCACAATGGCGCATTTGCTCAAGTATGATTCGGTCCATGGCCGCTTTTCGGGCCAAGTGGTCGCGTCCCAGAATGCCCTCATCGTCAATGACCGCGAGATCCCCTACAAATCGGTCACCGACCCGGCGCAGATCAACTGGGGCGACCTTGGGGCCGAGGTGGTGGCCGAGTGCACGGGCGTCTTCAAAGACCACCAAGGCGCCTCCAAACACTTGGCCGGCGGGGCGCGCAAGGTGATCATATCGGCCCCTGCCAAGGATCCGGATATCACTATCGTGCTAGGGGTTAATGACAGCAAATACGATCCCCGGCAGCATCACATCATTTCCAACGCCTCCTGCACTACCAACTGCCTGGCCCCTTTGGCCAAGGTGCTGATGGAAAACTTCGGCATCAAGCAGGGGCTGATGACCACCATCCACGCCTACACCGGTAGCCAGCGGCTGCTCGATTTTCCCCACAAAGACCTGCGGCGCGCCCGCGCGGCGGCCATGTCCATGATTCCCACCAGTACCGGTGCTGCCCGCGCCGTCTCGCTGGTACTTCCCGAACTTGAGGGCAAGCTCAACGGCATGGCTATCCGGGTGCCCACACCCAATGTCTCCATTGTCGACCTGACCGTCTCGGTGGAAAAACAAGGGGTAACGGTCACCGATGTCAACAATGCGGTAAAAGAAGCCTCGCAGGGCGCCCTGGCCGGGATTCTGGCCTATTGTGACGAACCGCTGGTCTCCATCGACTTCAACGGCAGCAGCTACTCCTCCAACTTTGATGCCGACTGTACCGACGTGATCAACGATATGGTCAAAGTGCTCTCCTGGTATGATAACGAAATGGGCTACTCCTCGCGCATGGCCGATCTGGCGGTGATGGTGGGCCAATCATAATTCGTCTCAGAACGTCGAGGAGGTAACACCATGGCAAAACCAGCCTATCTGATTGCCGGCAACTGGAAAATGTATAAAACCGCCAGCGAAGCGGCCGACACCGCCGCCGAACTGGCGCGGCTCAGCACCGATGCCCGCCAAGATGTCGAGGTTCTGATTGCGCCACCCTTTACCGCCCTACCGGCGGTGGCTGCGGCGCTTGAAGGCAGCCGCGTAGCGCTGGGTGCCCAGAACCTTCACTGGGAGAAAGAGGGCGCCTATACCGGCGAGATATCCGCGGCTATGCTCACGGCCGCCGGATGCAGCCATGTGATTATCGGGCACTCCGAGCGTCGCCAATTTTTTAGTGAAACCGACGAGACCGTCAACCGCAAGATCAGAGCCGCCGCCGAAGCTGGTTTGAAACCCATTTTTTGCATAGGAGAAACAGCCGAACAGCGTGAAGCCGGAAAAACCGCGCAGGTTTTGACCGACCAGCTTCAAAACGGGCTTTCGGCAATACCACAAGCGGTCGTGCGGGGATTGGTGGTGGCCTATGAACCGGTCTGGGCCATTGGCACGGGGCTGGCGGCTACGACTGAAATCGCCCAAGAGGCCCATGGCCTTATTCGGGCCGAAATTGAAAAAATATATGGCAACACCCTTGCCAAGTCGCTCAAAATCCTGTATGGGGGGAGCGTCAAACCGACCAATGTAAAGGAGTTAATGGCCCAGCCCGATATCAACGGAGCCTTGGTGGGCGGCGCCAGCCTGGACGCTGAAACTTTCAATCAACTGGTCCATTTTTACCAATAAGAAACGCCTGTTTCAAGACGTTTAAGTTTGTCCAAGGTCAAGGATGGTGCTAATTTCAACCACAGGAATACTGATCGTATTTCGAGGATTGGAATTGGCGCCAGACGCAGGGATTGGGCAAAATGAGGCGTTTTGAGATTGGCTCAGAAATCAATGGAAATTTTATGTCTATATTGTTGATCGCACTTCACGTCATCGTCTGTATCGCTTTGATCATGATCGTCTTGCTGCAGACCGGTAAAGGCGCCGACATGGGCGCCGCTTTTGGCGGCGGTGGCAGTCAAACCCTTTTCGGCAGCACCGGCGCTTCGGGATTTTTAGGAAAGTTGACCACAATCGCGGCCATCGTCTTTATGGTGACCTCCCTGGCCTTGGCCTATGTATCCAGCCACCGCACACCCAGTTCAGTCATGAGCGACACCCAAAGCGAAGCCCCGGCGGCGGTACCTCAGGAGCAACAGCAACAAACTACAGCCCCGTCTGATACGGAAGGCTCAACCGCGCCCCAGGCCCCGGCCTCGGATGCGCAAAACAACCCGCCCTCAGCCAAAGAATAATTTTAAGTCTCATGCCGAAGTGGTGGAACTTGGTAGACACGCTATCTTGAGGGGGTAGTGGCCCACGGCCGTGCCGGTTCAAGTCCGGCCTTCGGCACCATCAATAAAAAGGCCCCGCAGGATCGTTAGGCGATCCTGCGGGGACTTTTTTCGTTGGTCGTTCTCCCGATCCGGCGACCTGCGCCCCCCCTTTCCCAAAAGCGCCGCCTGTCGAGTAAAGATGTCATTGGCCTTTTGTGCAAAGGTGATTCTCAAATGATACCAAAAATCTTCCCCAGGAAAAAGAAGTAGCAGGTCAACAGCAAACTGCCCTCCCAGCGGTTGATTTTCTGGTCCATGGTGATCATCACAAACACCAGCGAAGCGGCAATGGAAAGCGGCATGGAAAAATGGATAATGCTCTCGGGAATGTGCAACGGAAGAATCAGTCCGGGAATCCCCATCACCGCAAAGCAGTTGAAAATGTTGCTACCCATCACATTGCCGACGGCCATTTCAGGCTTTCCCATGCGCGCCGCCATGATCGTTACCAACACTTCGGGCAGGGATGTGCCTAAAGAGACCGCGCTCAAAGCAATCACATCCGCGCCGACCTGCAACATGGCCGACAGCGTGATGACGGCATCGACGGTGTACTTGGCCCCCAGAAATATGAAGACCGGGCTTATCGACAGGATTGTCCAAGCCTTTGCACCAGCAATGGTTTTGGGTACCTTAGAGACCGGTGCCGGTTGACCAAGAAGGGCGTTGAGCAGATAGACACAAAGCCCAATCAGGCAGATCACTGCTTCGCCGCGACTGAACCGGCCGTCGGCCACCATGAAAGCCACCAAAAAGGCAGCGATCAAGAATACCGGTAAGTCCACCTTCATTAAGTCATAGGCCACCCGGAACTCACCACCCAACAATCCGGCCAGGCCGAGGATCAGAAAGATATTGGTGATGTTGGAGCCAAGTACATTGCCGATGACGATTTCGCTTCTGCCGCTGGTGGCCGCCAGCACCGACGAAACCAACTCCGGCAGCGAAGTGCCCACACCTACCACCACCACTCCGATAATAAAAGGGGACATACCCAGGGCAAGACCCACCTTTTCAGCCGCACCGACAAACAAGTCCGATGCCTTGACCAGCACGGCCAGGCTGACCAAAAAAACCGAAGTCCACAGAAGAATGGTCACGTGCCCTCCCCGATTGGTGACGGTGCTTGCCTCACAGCCTGCCTCTGCCTCTCCGTAATAACATCTTCGGCGATGGTAAATGGTCATGGGCAGCTTTACAAGCTCTCTTTGGCAGGAAAATGAAAATCAAAATATAAGCGACTTGAACCGGGAGACAATGCGCAGTTTTGGAAAGAGTAACACGGCTTTTTTGGTTTTACCTCCCCAGAATGGGCTTGACAACAACCCATCATTTTACTAAATGATATTAGTTATCTTTTAACTTTTATTATTTAACTGGAAAGCCTCTTTTATGGCCGACGTCAAAGCCCGCTACGATGCCATGGTCGAAAACCTCAGACGACACAATTTTCGCCTGACGCCGCAGCGATTGGCTGTGGCAAAAATATTGGCCAACAGCGAGGGGCACCCCAATGTGGAGATGATTAACGATCAGCTTCGGCACCGCTTTCCCACCATGAGTCTGGCCACGGTCTACCGCAATGTACTTTTATTTAAATCCTTGGGAGAGGTATTGGAACTGGGATTTACTGATGGCAGCAACCGTTACGATGGCAACAAGCCCCACCCGCACCCACACGTCATCTGCACGCAGTGTAAAAAAATCATCGACCCGGACTTGGAAGCATTCGATACCCTGACGGAAGAAGTTGCCCGGCGGACCGGCTTTAAAATAGACACCCACCGGATCGATTTTTTTGGAATATGCGGGGATTGCAGAAGGCAAACCAAAAAGATCGACCAAGACCAAAAAGGTAGGCAACCCGGATTTCGCCGATCGTTGAAAAAAATTCAGCTTTAATACTCATAACTATTTGATATTAAATAGTTTTATGTCTAATGCCGTACTCGAAAATGGTGAAACGAAAAACGATGCGATACAGCCGAATTTCAACAAACCCATAATTAATTTTCATAGAGGTACGGCATATAAATTCAGACAACCAAAGGAGGAAACGTTATGACTGACGAAAGCAAGTGCCCGGTAACAGGCAGAGCGAGCAGACACGCGGTGGGCAGCAGGGCGAATCGCGACTGGTGGCCAAACCAGTTGAATCTGGATATTTTACGCCAACATTGCCCCAAATCCAATCCAATGGGCGAAAATTTCAACTACGCTGAGGAATTCAAGAAGCTCGACCTGCAAGCGTTGAAAAAGGATCTTTATGCCCTGATGACCGATTCGCAGGAGTGGTGGCCGGCCGACTACGGTCACTACGGGGGGCTCTTTATCCGAATGGCATGGCACAGTGCAGGCACCTACCGTAGCGGCGACGGCCGCGGCGGCGCTGGGACAGGTAACCAGCGCTTTGCCCCTGTCAACAGTTGGCCCGATAACGTGAATCTCGATAAGGCACGCCGGCTGCTTTGGCCGATCAAGCAGAAGTATGGCCGGAAAATCTCCTGGGCTGATCTGATGATTCTCGCCGGTAATGTGGCCCTGGAATCGATGGGCTTTAAGACGTTCGGTTTCGGTGGCGGACGAGAGGACATCTGGGAGCCGGAGAAAGATATCTATTGGGGTAAAGAGGATGCCTGGCTGGGTGACGAGCGCTATTCCGGCAAACGGGACCTGGAAGATCCTCTGGCTGCCGTGCAGATGGGGCTGATTTACGTCAATCCGGAAGGACCGAACGGCAACCCGGATCCCATCGCCTCGGGCAAGGATGTCCGGGAGACCTTTAAACGCATGGCGATGAACGACGAGGAGACGGTGGCACTCACCGCTGGCGGACATACCTTTGGCAAATGCCACGGCGCCGGCGATCCGGCGCACGTGGGACCTGAACCGGAAGCGGAAGGTATCGAAGCGCAGGGTTTTGGCTGGAAGAGCAGCCATGGCAGCGGCAAAGGTGCTGATCAAATCGGCAGCGGTCTAGAAGGTGCCTGGAACCCGACCCCGACCCGTTGGGACATGGGTTATTTCGACATGCTGTTCGGCAACGAGTGGGAACTGGTCAAGAGCCCCGCAGGAGCCTGGCAGTGGACACCGAAGAACCCGACAGACCAAAATATGGCGCCAGCCCCCGACGACCCCTCGAAACGGGTCCCGATCATGATGACCACCGCCGATATGTCGATGCGGATGGACCCGATCTACGAGAAGATATCGCGGCGTTTCCACAAAAACCCGGGTGAGTTCGCCGACGCCTTTGCCCGGGCCTGGTTCAAACTGACACACCGCGACATGGGCCCGCGCGTACGCTATCTCGGCCCGGAAGTTCCTGAAGAGGAGCTGATCTGGCAGGATCCGATCCCCAAAATCGATCATGATTTGATCGATGACCGTGACATCACCACACTTAAGGGCAAGATCCTTGATTCCGGCCTCTCTGTCTCCGAGCTTGTGTCAACTGCCTGGGCGGCGGCGTCTACCTTTCGTGGGTCCGACATGCGTGGTGGTGCGAACGGTGCCCGAATCCGTCTGGCCCCCCAGAAGGACTGGGCTGTCAACCAACCGGACCAATTGGCAAAAGTGTTGAACACACTGGAAAGTATCCAGAGCGAGTTCGACAAGCAGGTTTCACTGGCTGACCTGATTGTGCTAGCCGGCTGCGCGGGTGTTGAACGAGCTGCGAAAAATGGTGGTTACGAGGTAACGGTTCCATTCACACCGGGCCGCATGGACGCCTCACAGGAGCAAACTGATGTGGTGGCTTTTTCCGATCTGGAGCCGGAAGCAGATGGTTTCCGCAACTACCTAAAAACCAAGTACAGTGTATCGGCTGAAGAGATGCTGGTCGATAAGGCACAATTGCTGACGCTGACCCCGCCTGAGATGACGGTTCTGGTTGGCGGTATGCGCGTCTTGAACACCAACTTCGGCCAGTCACGGCAGGGCGTCTTCACCGACCAGCCAGAAGCGCTGACCAACGACTTCTTTGTAAACCTGCTCGATATGGGGACCGCCTGGAAACCGAACGCCGAAGACAAAGACGTTTATGAAGGCAGCGACCGCAAGACTGGTGAACCAAAGTGGACCGGCACCCGTGTCGACCTGATCTTCGGTTCAAACTCCGAGTTGCGCGCCCTGGCTGAAATCTATGCAACCGCAGATTCAAAGGAGAAGTTCGTCAATGACTTCGTAACGGCTTGGAACAAGGTCATGAACCTGGACCGCTTCGACCTTGCCTGATCGGAATCGGAATTGATATTGGCATGTCGGACCGGGTGTGCACGCCGAACGCCAATCACGGCCCCCAAGGCCGACGCCATATGCCACCCCGAACAGTCCATTTGGAAAGCCAGCGGCGATTTCATTTGTATGGATAACGCCTAACGCAGCTGATTGGTGTTCAAAGTGGCCAGGTGCCCGAAAAATGGTGGCTCCAAACCCTTGCTGACGCGTTGTTTGACAATTCGACGGGCCAGCACGGGTTTGGGCTCTGGGTGGCAGTCGAAACAAGTAACCGTGTCAACGCAAGTGTCCAAATTTGCATTGCCTCAATATCTATTTGTAGCACCCTGTCGGATCTGACCGTCAAAAAGGACCTTACGATACGGCAATGCCGCCAAATGGGACGAATGGAATCTTTGCATGGCCCTCAATGATCCCCAATGTTGTTCATATTTGAAATTCGGTTGTTTCGAACACGACCATATAAAGTGCATTGCCGCCTGCCTATTTGAAACATGTAGATCAGACGAGTTGCAATTTTAAGGGCTTGTTCCAGGCCTTCATATCGGTTAGAATTCATGCTGAATCATATCCATTAATCGATTATGGGAGAGAAACCATGGCCACCACGGCAAGAGAAAAACGAAAGCAAAAGGTCATCGAGGTATTGAACAAGGCGCGGGCGATGGAGTTGCAGGCAATTTACCAATACATGAACCAGCACTACAACCTCGATGATATGGACTACGGCGAGCTGGCTGCCAAGATGAAGCTGATCGCCATCGACGAAATGCGGCACGCGGAAATTTTTGCCGAGCGCGTCAAGGAGTTGGGCGGTGAGCCCGTTTCCGAACCCAAGGACAAAATCGAAAAAGGACAGAGTGTCGAGCTGATTTTTCCCTTCGACGCGCTGCTCGAAGATGACGCCATCGATGTCTACAACCAGTTTTTGCTCACCTGCCGGGACAATGGTGACAGCATCAGCGTCAAAATTTTTGAAGATATCATCGATGAGGAGCAGATTCACTTCAACTATTTTGATAATATCGACAGCCACATCAAGAAACTGGGAGAAACCTTTCTCGCCAAAATTGCGGGAACCCCCTCTTCTACCGGCCTCGGCCGCAGCGGCTTTGCCGTAGCCGGTGAGGAGTAGTCACCCTGCTTTTTAAAACCATAGCAAAAGGAGGTATTGATGCCGGAAGAGATCAAGGCTGGATGTGCGCGGCCTACCGGCGGTCCGGTAGGAGAAGAGGTTGACACAGAAGAAGAAAAACCAACAGCCCCGACAAAGGAGGTCGCTTCAATGATTCAAGTTGGTAAAAAAGCTCCGGATTTTACTGCACCCGCTTATCTAAAAGGGGAGTTTGTAAATGTCAAACTGTCTGAATATCTTGGGAAATGGGTGCTGCTCTGTTTTTATCCGGGTGATTTCACCTTTGTCTGAGCCACCGAAATTTCGGCAGTTGCCGAAAAATACGCTGAGTTTCAAAAGCTGGGCGTTGAGGTTCTGTCCATGAGCATTGACAGCGTTTTTGTGCACAAGATGTGGGACGAAAACGAGCTATCAAAGATGGTCGAAGGCGGTGTGCCCTTTCCCATGCTCTCCGATGCCGCTGGCAAGGTGGGAACGGCTTATGGTGTGTTTGACGAAAACGCCGGCGTGGAAACGCGCGGCAGGTTCATCATCGACCCAGAGGGTGTGGTTCAAGGATTCGAGGTACTGACGCCGCCGGTCGGCCGCAATGTAAATGAGACCTTCCGCCAGGTGCAGGCCTTCCAGTTGGTCAGGGATACCAAGGGCGCCGAGGCGACCCCCTCGGGATGGCGCCCCGGCAAAAAGACCCTCAAGCCCGGGCCTGACCTGGTCGGCAAGGTGTGGGAGGTGTGGAAGACGGATATGGCCTTTGATTAAGGCTGAACGTCGATGGAAATTCACAAGGCCGCTGCCCCTGGTGGACAGCGGCCCTGCTCATTTCACCATTAACCCGAAAAACCGGTGCGCCTTTCAAGACGTGAACGACTTTTAGTAGTGATAGAGAACCTACCGCTTTTCGGAAATCCGAACAAAAAACCATCAACAAGGAGCCCTTCAATGGCAGAAAAGAAGTTTAAGCAGGTTTGTGAATGCAAGAACTGCGGTAACGAAGCAGAAATGGTGATCACCTGCTCGCTGGAGGAAGAGGAAACGGAATCATCGCCAACGCCGTCCGTGGTCCCTGAGGCGGAGGGTAAAACCAAGGGGCATGCCGTTTGCAGCCACTGCGGGGGCGAAGCCGATATTTGGCTGGATAGTTGAGTTGAAAGCAATCAAAGGGCTGCACAGCATTACCCGGCAGCCCTTTCCTTTTTTCCGACGTCATCGCTCTTGCGGGCCTGTTAGCGAATGCCCGGCAAGTCGGCGCCCGCCTCACGACTCTCGGTAAATCACCGTACCCACATGCTCACCTTGCAGTGCGCGGGTGATGTTGCCGGGTACCAGGCCATTGATGATCTGGACCGATTCGATCACTTCGCTGTTTTGAATAATCTCCAGACAGGGGCGCTCGATCACCAGGTCGTCCTTATCGCGCTTCATCAACTCCTCCGCCCCGATTTCGGGAATGAACTCCGCCCTGTAATCTTTTTTGGGGTCATGCGTGAAAAGCCCATCTTCATCCTTGACGAACAGGACCCGCCTCGATCCGATCAGGTCCGCGATAATGACCAACCCCACATCGGTGCGATGGATAGGAATACGACCCTTGGCGGGTTTGATCGCAAAATAGTCGTAGGGCGGCATGCCGTGCATGACGGGAATGATGCCTTCTGCAAAATAGGTGGGAAGCTTTACGATGTCGCTGTGCGAAATTTTGATGCCGCCCCATGGTGACAGCAAGGTAGCGATCATCAGGGCGTTCTGGTCAGAAACCATACTGCCGAAACGGGCGATAATGCCTGTAGGCATGCCCATCTCGAGACCAATGGTGTAGATGTGGCGGCTGCGTGTACCACCGCCGGTGGTGATCAACATTTTGTGCTGCTGGCGATTGGCGACAATCTCTTTCAAAATCGCCGGCAGCGCCTTGGCACCGCGATCGCAGATCGACTGTCCGCCGATTTTCATAACGGCCACGTCCGGATAAAGCCGTTCCTGGGGCGCAATTTCCAACTGGTCGATAAACTCCTTGCTGACCAGGCTCTCTCCCATCAAACGACTCTTGACATGCAGCCGCACACCATCCTTCTCGCGTACCAGTGCCATGATCCCTCCTAAGTGCACCTATTCGCAAATACGATGACATTCGACCGCCAATCCATCCGGGCTAACGGCGTTGCGAAATAAACGCAATATTCCCGATATTGCTTATTTTCCGCGCCTTGTCAGCCCGGCGCCTTGACGCCCTCATTACGTCATCTTTTTTGCGAACAGGAGCACTAAGCCTCGCCTGAAGGTTCATCCTTGTGATGCTTTTTCACTTTTTTGATCCCTTCGCGCAGCTCCACCAATTCGGCCCCCGTGGATTCAGCCAGATGTTCGAGTTCGCTCCGTCGCAGGTGGTCGCAGTAGACCTTCAGCTGGCAATTGGCCACAGCCACAACGCGAAAGCGGGGCTTTTTTCCCCCGCTTTTACCTGGCGTCGTTTTCGATAGAAAATTTTAGCGTCCATGTCGTTTCTACTTGGAAAGGGGGATTTGCACGCAACACCGTACGGTAACCATTACTGGCTTCGAATCATGACCAGCAGCATTTTGAATTTTTCTCTGGCGTGCAGGGCATGCGGCACGTTGGCCGGCATGATAAGCATCTGGCCCGCGTCAACGGTCTGCGTTTCGCCACCGATGGTGATATCGGCTTCGCCATCCAATATCTGCACCACGGCATCGAAGGGGGCGGTGTGTTCGCTGAGCCCCTGTCCGGCATCGAAGGCGAACAAAGTGATGTTGCCGGTCTCTTTTTTGAGCAGCGTTTTGCTAACAACAGCGCCGATAGCATAGGGAACGGTCGCTGACAGGCCGAAAGCTTCACCCTTTGAAATGGTGTCAACCATTTGATATCCTCACATTTGGCGTGATTATTACTTGTTAGAATCCGGAATCGAAACAAAATGTCGAATGTAAGCTCACAATGGCATATTTTCAAGGTGAATTGACCGGATAATCGTTTCAGAGAGCACTGTCGGTTTTGAAAAAAAGCTCGACCTGCGCCACCACGAAATCGATATCGTCCAGGGTCATCTCGAAATAGAGCGGCAACCGCAGCAATCGCTCGCTGATCCGGTCGGTCACGGCCATATCGCTGCTGGCGACCCGTCCGAAACGTTTACCCGCCGGAGAGGAATGCAGCGGAACGTAGTGAAATACAGCGTAGATGCTGGCCTGTTTCAAATGATCGATCAGGCGGCTTCGTTGCCGCTGCGATTCCGTCAGTATATAGAAAAGATGACCGTTGTGGTGCTGATGGGTACTAACATCAGGGATTTGGATATACCCCTGCTGCGCCAGCGGTTGCAGCCTTTCAGCATAGTGGTTAAAGAGCCGTTTGCGCGCCGCGACGATCTTTTGCGCCTCTTCAAACTGCGCCATTAAAAAAGCCGCTGTCATTTCACTGGGCAGGTATGAAGAGCCCACATCCACCCAGGTGTACTTGTCCACTTCGCCCCGGTAGAACTTCTTGCGATCGGTGCCCTTCTCCCAGATGATCTCGGCCCGCTCTTCAAGCTCCGGATCGTTGACCAGCAGCGCTCCACCTTCGCCCGAGATGATATTTTTGGTCTCATGGAAACTCAAGCAACCCAGGTGACCGATGGTCCCCAGGCAGCGCCCTTGATCCCGGCACAAAAGGGCCTGGGCGGCGTCCTCGACCACCCATAGCCTGTGCCTGGCCGCCAGTGCCATGATGGTATCCATGGCGCAGGCCATGCCGCCATAGTGCACCACCACTATCGCCTTGGTCTTGGGGCCGATAGCCGCGGCGATCTTTTGTTCGTCGATGTTGAGGGTGTCCGGGCGAATGTCCACGAAAACAGGCACCGCCCCCCGGGCCACAAAGGCATTGGCCGTGGAAACAAAGGTAAACGAAGGCATGATCACTTCGTCACCCGGTTCAATGCCACAAAGGTGCGCCGCCATCTCCAGTGCGGCTGTCCCGGAATGGGTCAGCAGGGCCTTGTTGCAACCCAGGTGTGACTCCAGCCAAGTGTGGCAACGGCGGGTGAACTCTCCGTCACCCGAAAGGCGGCCCTGTTGCACCGCTTGGGCGATGTTGTAAAGTTCCTTGCCCACGATAAACGGTTTGTTGAACGGAATTTTGTATCTCACGCCTCTTCCTTCTGTTTGACCGCCAGACCCGGTGTCGCGCTGGGCTCTCTTGAAAAAAGATACCAGACCCCACCCGTCAGTCCCACGATGACCCGCAATAGATAGATCAGGAAGGCCAGGGTGACGGCATCGGAAGCCAAAACCCCCAGACGGGTCAACAAGTAACTGAAAATCCCCTCCCGTACTCCTAACCCCCCCAGCGAAATCGGTAGCAACGTGACCAGGTAGCTGATGGGGATGATAATGAAAAAGAGCCCCAGGGCCACTTCGATGCCCAACGCCCGCGCTAGCACGAATGCTGCCAGCAGGTCCAGCACTTGCGCTATAGCCGAAAGCATCAATACAAGCGCCAGCGTCGCCAGATCCACACTGGCGATCGCGGAAAGAACCGAGTGCAGCCGCTCATGGAGCCAGCCGGGGCTACCTGCCAGTTGTGCCCTTGCCCACTTTCCAAAAAGCCATAATCCACAAAAAAACAACACCAACAGCAGCGCTGTCAACCGAAACAACGGCACCAGCGAGGCCCCCAGGCGAGTCCATTGCGCCTCGGCCACCAGGTACGACATCACGCCACCCACGGCAAACAATGCTACCAGCCCGCACACCCGCTCCATCAGCACGATGCCGGCGGCGGTTGTCAGGCGGGCGCCGCTCTCTTTGGCACAGCACGCCATCCTCGCCACATCGCCGCCAATGACACCCGGCAGAAATATGTTGAAAAAGCCGCCCACCAGGTAAAAACCGAACAAGCGCCAAACCCCTGCGGCCACCCCATTACGTCTCAGCAACAGGCGCCACCGCAGGGCCATGCAGCCGATGGCGAAAAGCGACATGGGGATTGCCACCAGTAACAGCAACCGATTCGATGCCGCTAACACCGACTTCACCCGCGGCCATTCGACCATCTGAAAAAGGTAGAAAATCAGCGCCGCCGACACCAGCGCACGTACCCCCAGCATCAGCCAGCGCTTGCGACTTTCACTCATGGTACCACGGGATAAATATCATTGGTCTTGTCTGCGGCTCCCCTACCATGCCCTCCCCATCGGCGGACCGGCATTGACCCGGCCAGCCAGGATTAAGCCAGTGTGGTTTGCCGTTCACGGTAAAAGACCATGCTTATGGCGCTGAGCTTACGCTGGGCGGTGATGTGGTTTTTAATGACCGCAAAATTGGAGAACTGGGTGGTGTTGTCGACATAAAAAACGGGGTATTCAAGCTGGTCGAACATGAAGCGCTGTATGGCAAGATGGGCTTTTTGGTTTTGGTAGCGCCGGTCGACGGCGGCCAGCATGCCCTTTAACACGGGACAACCCTCTTTGGGTTCGCGATGCTGGTAGAAGAAATAGCCGACACAGCCTCCCTTCTGGCGCCAAACGGCAAAAAGGCTTCCGGGGTCGTTGAAATAGTTGCCGATCCAAGCCTTATAGTAGGCGCAAGATTCTTCCCGACTGAAATAGCGCCGGTTATTAAACCGCGAAAAAAAACGCGGATTATCCACAAAACCCCTCACGGTCAGATCGATGATGTTGTCAAGGTCGTTTGGTTCGGCCCAACCGATCCGACCTGTCTGGACCTCAAAGCGCGGCAGCGTCGATTTTTCGATGCGCGTAAAGAAGGTGATCTTGCTGTCCACCAGTCGAAATCCGGCATCTTCTATTGCCGGGATCAGGTCAAAGCCCCTAATGTCGAGGGTGGTCTCGATGATGCGATAGCCTTGCTCGTCGGCAAACTGGGTCGTCTTCTGTAGCAGGTTGCCAAAAGCGTGGGGGGCAACCGCGGCGACTTCAGGCACATCGACGGTCATATCAGCAAACCTGCGCTTGAAAAATTGACTCTCCCACGCTTTGGGCGTAAGCGAGAGCAGCGCCCTATCCTTCTGGTCGTTCATCACCTCAAGAGAGGCCTTGTCGATGTTGAAGGTGAACGGGTCGTTCATAAAATGGCGCGCTCCTGCCAACGCCGGCAACTTTTAGAGATGTTTTTCGCGAATCATGAAAGAAGGCCGATTCGAAATCTCACCCAAAATCCGAACGAGGTACTCGCCCATCACCGAAAGCACGGCTAGCAAAATCCCGTTAAAAAATGAGAGCAGCACGATCATCGAGGTCCAGCCCTGGATGGCGCTGCCCACCACCAGCTTCTTGACCAGGAAAAACGCGCCGATCAAAAAGGCGGCCAGAGAAACCATCATGCCAAAAAAACAGAGCAGCCGCAACGGAATGGAGGAGTAATTGATCACCAGGTTAAAGGCCAAACTGATCAGTTTTCGAAAGCTGTAGTTGGAACGACCATAGGCACGGGGCTGATGGTCGACGATGGCGTTGGTCACACGGTCGGTGAGCGAGAAAATCATCCCCGCGATGTAGGGGTAAGGCGTGTTGATGCGCGTCATCTGCCGGACGATGGGACCCCGTAGAATCCGGAAACTCGAAAGCTTCATCTCCGGCGGGATGCCGAATATTTTGCGGTTCAGGTAACGCACCATGCGGCTGCCCAACTTTTTCACGTGGCTGTCCTGCTTTTGCGCCAGGGCGCCGATGACCACGTCTACATCGGGTTCCATGGCAGCCATCAGTTTGGGCAGTTCCTGCGGCGGGTGTTGCAAGTCGTCGTCCATGGTGATCACAAAATCGCCGCGGGCATGCGCGAAGCCACACAACAGGGCATTCTGCTGACCGAAATTCTTGGCAAGGCGGATAATTTTAACCTGCTCGTTGGCGGCCCTGATCGTTTTGAGTTCGGGCCAGCTTTGATCCTTGCTGCCGTCATCGACAAGAACAATCTCGTAGCGTGCCTGTCGTTCGCGAAAAAGCGCCTCAAGAGCTTCGCACACGGACCGGATCGTGTTTTGGCTGTTGTACACCGGGATAACGACCGAGTAGGTCAATGACCCGTTTTCTGGCAACTCCGCCATGGTTCCGCCTGAATTTACCTTGGGGTTAATCAACCGGTTCACCGAGTAGGCAACGGCGGGCATTGTCGCTGAAAAAGCGCTGTTGGGCCGCGGGCCGCACCGCCTCACGCCAGGCCGCCACTCCGGCCCTGAAGTCTACCAGGGGGTAATCCGTGCCAAACAGGCACCGATCGCTCAGGTAGGAGTTAACGGCGTGCATGGTTGCCTCGGGCAGGTATCGGGGCCACAAGGCACTGAACTCTAAAAAGATGTTGGGGTGCTTCTGTGCCACTGCCAACCCCAACACCCCGAACCCGTTTCCGGCGTGGGAGATCACCAGCTTCAGACGCGGAAAGTGCATGGCGATCTCATCCATGTACTTGGGATCGCCCAACCACATGCTCTGATAACGGTTGTAGTGCAGACTGCCATGAACGATGGCGATCAGGCCGTGCTGCTCGCAATAGGCATAGAGCGGATAGAGCACGCGGTCGTTGGCCTCGATGCCCCAGATGTAGGGGCTGACGTTGATGCCCAGAAAGCCCTGCCCCCGGCAACGTTCGATCTCCATCAAATTGCGCCGGATGCCATATTTAGGATCAACACCGGCGATGAAGTAGAAATGGTCACCACCAGATGTCGCCTGTATCTCCATCAGATGATCGTTGTCAGCAATGCTGCCACCGCACACCACACCCTGAGACACGCCGCCCCGCCCCATTTCGGTCACCATCTGCACCATGTCAAGCGGCGTCAAGCGTGGGCGCATTTTATACAGATCGATATATTGCCTGAAATGTGGCGCAGGATCATCCGGGTCCCAGGGCTTTAACATGTGGGGTGTTCTTAAACGAACCCGAAAGTCAATGATCTCCATGCTGGTCACCCATTCTCCTCCTCGTCCACGAAGCACAATTAGACGATACCGATAAATTCAAACTCCAAGCGAGACTGAAACTGCTCGATACGCCGGAAGATCTCCTTGAGCATTTTTTGTTCAATCCCTGTCAGCTTGTCCGGATTGATATAGTTGTCCGGCGCTTTGTTCTCATCCAGAATCACGGAGACCTGGCGAGCGAAACGAAGCTGCATTAAAAAGCTGTACATGCGCTCCAGTTCGTCATACTGCCCGTCAGCCAAAACCTCCATAAGCTGGAGGTGGTGAAGGCGGTCCAGGGTATTGGTCTCCTCCACTAGGTGTTTCAGCGCCAGGATACGGGCCAGATCGGTCACCGGCATCATGGCTCCCTTGATGTCAAACTTGCTGCGGTGCTCGCCTTTGGACTCCACCACGAAATTTCGAAAAAAACCCAGCGGCGGTTTGAAATAGAGGGCGTTTTCGGTCAGATGCCTGAAGAATCCCGACCATCCTTTCAATAGAGCGAAAAGCGATTGACGCAGATCTTCAACCAGCGCCTCCTTGCCGTAGCCGCACCGGAAATCGAAAAAAATGCTCGAGTGCAGCAAATCCTTGGCCTTGGCGGCATGGATCCATTCGCTGAAGTAGTTCTGCCAAACGGCGATGGGCTGACACCACTGGGGATTTTTGGCCATCACGCCACCGGTGCAAAAATCGTATCCAATCTCGTCGAGCATGCCGCAGGCCAGCTCACCGTATTTCAGGAAATAGGCCCGCACGTCGGGTAACTCCTTTTCGCTCACATTCTCGAAAACAATAGCGTTGTCCTGGTCGGTCTTGAGCGTCTGCTCCATGCGCCCTTCGCTGCCGAGCACCATGAAGACAAATGGCACGGGGGGATCGCCCAGCTCCCGCAGCGTAAAGTTCATCACTTTCTTCAAGATGGTATCGGCCACGGCACTGATGAAGCGCGTCAGATTGCTGGCCTTGGCGCCGGCGGAGATCATGCCGCGGATCAGCGGTGGCAGGCGCCGGTAAATCTCGGCCAGCTCGGATACGCTCTCCGCCGCCCCGATCTCCTGAAACATGAACAGGGGCGATTGCCCCTGGGCCATCAACAGGCTGCGGTCCGACAAGATGCCCATCACCATCTCATCGGCATCGGTAACGCCCAGGTGACGGATGTTGCCCTTGAGCATGTCCAGGTAAGCCTCGAAGGTAGGGGCGTTCCAGGCAATGGTCTGCAGGGGCGACGACATGATCTTCGAAACCGGCTGATCGGGACTTAACCCGGCAGCCAGCACCTTCTGGGCCAGATCCTGTTCGGTGACCAGGCCAACAACGTCATCTTTGGCGGACTTCAGAAAAATAGCACTGGCATTTTCCTTGAGCATTAGTTGGGCGATGTCGCGGATGGGTTGTTCCGTGCGCCCAAAGACCGGTGAGAGACTGCATACATCGACCACCGGCCGGTTGAAAAACTGCCCGTCTCCCTCCCACGATCGACGCGTTTTGGAGATGATAGAAGCGTAGGAGCGCTCCATCATGCGCCGGCCGAATATATCAGTGAAAAATTCGGAAAAAGCGGGGTGTTTCTGGCACAACTGCTGAAAAATCTTGGTCGGCAACAGATAAAAGTTGGTCGGCTCCACCACACGCATGGTGCGCACCGAGATGCCGTCGTTGACCAGGATGGAGATGCCGCCATACATCTCGCCCTCGCCCAGGATGTCGAGCATGGTTTTCTGTCCCTCTTTTTCGAAGTAGCGCTCGGCCGATCCTTCCTGAATAATGTAGAGATAGCCCACCCGTGAACGGCCCTGCACGTAGATGACGGCGCCGGGATCATGGTGAACGGCCTGAACATGGGCGGCCACCCGCTCGATCTCCTCTTTGGGAAGAAAAGAGAAGGGTTCCAGGTTGGAGAGAAAGAAACCGATCTGGCCGGTTTCGATGAGGGCCACCAGCGACTCGTCGAAAACGTTGTCGCTGAAATTTTCGATAAAGTAGAAAAAAAACTCCTTGTAGCGCGTGCACAGGCTCTCAAAAAGCGCCTTGGGGATGGCGTAGCCCGTGCAGCTTTTCTCAATCACCACCGTGCGTAGGGAAACGCCACCGTTCATCAGAATTGAAATACCCCCGAAGACCTCGCCCTTTTTGATGTAACCGCTCTTTTTCCTTTCGCCACTGCGATCGTCAAAAAGCACCAAGCTGCCATTGGTTACAACAAAGATCTCCTCGATCTTGCTTTCACCCTGGGTGGCATAAAGGTGGTCTTTTTCATATGACACCTCGAGGGCTTCTTGGGCCAGGTTTCGGCGCTCATCCTCTGGAAGAAAAGAGAAGTGAGGCATTTTAGAAATGATTTCAAAGGCCTTCTGGTCCATTTACGCATCCTTTTCATGGGCACTCAGCAAGCGCCCTGTTGTCGGGCTACCGCATCAGACCGCAATGAGGCTGACCATGGCCGATCGAGATGGATGGCGCATCTCAACTACTTCCCGGTATAGCCACCATTTTGCCATTTTCAAAGCGCACATCAAGTACCCGGCCATCAGGATAGATTACCTTGCCCGGCCCATGCCTCAAATCGGCCTTGTATCCACCCACAAAGCGA
This sequence comes from uncultured delta proteobacterium, assembly GCA_963783425.1. Classification (GTDB taxonomy): domain Bacteria; phylum Desulfobacterota; class Desulfobacteria; order Desulfobacterales; family QNYZ01; genus CAWANO01. The sequence continues at coordinate 127,473 of CAWANO010000001.1, read as the reverse complement.
ATACCGTTGGGATAGGAATAGGTGCCGTGGCCGTCCCTGAGGTTATTTTTGAACTCACCTTCGTAAAGGGCGCCGTCACTGAATTTGTAGCGACCATAACCGTGCTTGTTATTCTCGACAAAATCGCCCTCGTAAACAGCGCCGTCGGGGTAGCGTTCGACGCCCTGACCCTGTTTGTAGCCGTTTCGAAAGGCGCCTTTGTAAACTTTGCCGTCAAGGTGGTAAAGCGTACCTTGGCCATGCTTGAGATCCTTTCGAAATTGGCCCACGTAGCGATCACCGTTGGCATAAACCAAGGTGCCGAAACCGTCGCGCATGCCATCTTTGAACGATCCGTTGTAAGTGGACCCGTCCGCGTAGGTTTTAGTAATCCCGCCCTCGAGGGGGGCATCTTGCGATGGTGCCGGAGCGGCCTGCTTGGGCGCCGGTGGCGGCGACGCGACACGCGCGCGTCCGGGGTTGGCCGCGGCACCTTTGCTGCCACGATGGTGGTAGGTGCCTTCCTCGGTCATGTGGCCATCATCAAAGCGCCCCTTGAAGACGTCGCCATTGGCAAAAAAATATTCTCCGTAGCCCTGAAACTGATCGAAGGCGAACTCACCCACATAACGATCCCCACTGGCGAACTGATACTCCCCCTGGCCGTGGCGCAGGTCTTCCCGGTATTGACCGGTGTATCGATCGCCATCGGCAAAAGCATAGGTGCCGTTTCCGTGCATCTCGCCGTTGAGAAAATCGCCCGTATAGCGATCGCCGTTGGCATACTCGTATATACCGCGGCCGGTCATCTCGCCGCGGCGGTATTGGCCGCTGTAAAGGTCGCCGTTGACGAAGCGATTGGTGCCCCGGCCGTGCTTTAGGCCGTCGCCGAACTGCCCTTGATACTCGGAACCGTTGGGATAGCGATAGTGACCGTTGCCCTCATGGCAATTGCCGCGCAGACACTGAGCGGCCACATCGGCACCGCCAACCGCAAGCAATAAGGCGAGGCCCATCCAGAAACTCTTGAACATGAACCGTTGCATGATTGCTATCTTGCCATATAATGAGGTTTGATGTAACCTTAAGGCAGTTAAATTGCGGGGTCCAACCGGGCAACGATGTTGATCCTGCAACCTGAAAATACCCGAAAAGCAACCAAGTTGTGACGCGTAAAACCTGACGCCCAATGATCACTATGCCTGCCACCGCTGAAAATGGCAACCGCGAGGCGACAATTCTCATCCGTGTATGTGGAATCAGGCTTGCCGCCGAACTCGACCGATCCTCCACCGCCCGTGCGATGATAACGGCCCTGCCCTTCGAAGGCCGCGTCAATATCTGGGGTCAGGAGATCTACTTTGAAATTCCGGTCGAGCTGCCCTTGGCCGCCGATGCCAGCGCCGAGCTGGCGGTGGGCGATGTTGCCTACTGGCCCCAAGGCCGCGCCATGTGCATTTTTTTCGGCCCCACACCGGCAAGCGTCGATGATGCGCCCCGCGCCTACAGCCCCGTCAACCGCTTCGGTCGGGTCGCTGGCGATGCCACCCTGCTCAACAAGGTCGCCGACGGTGCCGCCGTAACCGTAACCCTTCAAACCCTTTAGGAACAACGATGCCCATTTACGAATATCGCTGTGAATCGTGTGATTTTCAATTCGAAGAGCTGGTTTTCTCTACGCAAGATCCACCTCCCAAATGCCCCCAATGCGGTGCCAATCAGGTGGAGAAGCTGATGTCCGCCGCTGCGGTGCGCCCCAATGGCATTCCCGCCGGCGCCGGCGGTTTTTCAGGGGCGGCTTGTCGCCCGAGTACCCCCGGTTGAGGCAGATAGCCGCTCGGGTCCGGTCGGACCCGAAATCAGGGCCGCGCCATCACCGCCTGCGCGGCAGTCACCACATCCTTGACGCTGGGCAACACGAAATCCTCCAAGCCAGGGGCGAATGGCATGGGTACATCCTTACCCGCCACCCGCAGCACAGGTGCCTTTAAATCGTCAAACATATCTCTCTTGAATCTGGGCGGCGACTTCGGCCCCATATCCGCCGGTTCGGCACGCCTCGTGCACGATCACGGCGCGCCCGGTTTTACGTACCGAGGCCGCCACCGTTGTCATATCAAGCGGCTTTAAGCTCCGCAGATCCACGATTTCAACATCGATGCCCATGGCCGCCAAGTCTTCGGCCGCCTCACGGCACAAGTAAAACCCCGCACCGTAGCAGATCAGGGTGAGGCCAACCCCCGCCCGTTTAACCGTCGCCTGACCGAGCCCGATCACCCAGTCACCGGTGGGCACCGGCCCCTCTTTGGCAAATAGCTTTTTGTGTTGAAAAAACATCACCGGATCGTCATCGCGAATGGCGGCTTTTACGAGGCCCTTGACGTCGGCCGGTTCACTGGGCACCACCACCTTAAGGCCCGGCGTGTGCACGAACCACGCCTCCAGGCTTTGCGAGTGCTGGGCCGCGGCCCGGATCCCGGCACCGTCCGGGCACCACACCACCATGGGCACCTTGACCTGTCCACCAAGCATGTAGCGAATCTTGGCGGCCTGGTTGACCAGTTCATCCATGCAGCAAGTCACGAAATCGCTGAAATGCAGGTCCACAAAGGGCCGCATACCGGTCAAGGCCGATCCCACCCCCACGCCGACGATGGCCGCCTCGCTGATGGGTGTGTCGAAAATACGCTCTGGAAACGCTTCCGGAATGCCCTTGAACTGCCCGAATATTCCGGCGTGGGCGGTTAAGTCTTCGCCCAGGATGTAGACCCGCTCATCACGGCTCATCTCTTCGTGCAGCGCCTCGGCCAGGGCCTGGGCGCAGCTTAGGATACGTTCACTCATCAGCAATCTCTCTGATGCTTTTCTAACCGGTTGCCCACAAGTCATCCAGGGCCTCTGCGGGCTCGGGATGGGGGCTCTCTTCGGCAAAGGCCAACGCGGCCTCGAGCCGTTGCGCCACATCTTCTTTGATCTTTTGCCGCGTCTCGGCCGACAAGATGCCCGTCTGCACCAGGGTCCGCTCGAAGCGATCCACGGGGTCGTTTTGTGCTTGCCACTGATCGACCTCCGCCGGCGTGCGGTATTTTTGGGGATCCCCCTCGAAATGTCCCCGCAACCGGTAGGTTTTATTCTCCAGCAGCGTCGGTCCCCCACCGTTACGGGCCCGCTCAACAGCCGCCTGGGTCGCTGACCGCACAGCGAGCACATCGTTGCCGTCCACCGTAGTCCCAGGCATCCCGTAGGCAGCGGCGCGAACGGAGATGGTTTCAATGGCCAAGGCCTGCTCAAAGGGTGTGGTCGAGGCGTACAGGTTGTTTTCCACAACGAATATAACCGGCAGTTTCCACACAGCCGCCAGGTTCATCACCTCGTGCACGGGACCCCGATTGGCAGCGCCGTCGCCGAAAAAACAAACCGCCACCTGATCGGTCCGGCGCAATTTTATGGAAAATCCGGCCCCGGCAACGATGGGCAACCCCCCGGCCACCACGCCGTTGGCTCCCAGAATGCCCAGGTCGAAATCGGCGATGTGCATTGAGCCGCCCTTGCCCTTGCAGTAACCGCCGCGCTTGCCGAACAGCTCGGCCACCATTTTGTTCAGATCGGCGCCCTTGGCGATCATGTGGCCATGGCCGCGGTGGGTTGTGGTGAGGTAGTCGTCAGCCCGCAAACATGAACAGACCCCCGCCGCCGACGCCTCCTGGCCGATGGAGAGGTGGATAAACCCGGGCAGTTTTTGGTCGGCGTGCAATTGACCCGCCAGGGTTTCGAACTGCCGAATGGTGACCATCTTGCGGTAAATCTCGAGTTGGTCCTGGGCTGGTAACGTCATCGATACGGTCCTATAAGGTGATCTGTCAAACCATAGGTTAATACACGAGCCATGGCGCTGTTGCAACGACAATGCACGCCGATGCGCAACCTGCGACCCGCCTTGAGGTGCTTTTGGCTTGACACTGTAAATGGGAATTGCTTGAATGCAGATCTGTCACAAACCGACCATACAAAGGAGTATTCATGCGCACATCGAAATCCGTATTTACAATCGGCTTAGTCATGGCGGTGGTTGCAGGGTTGATCTGTTTTAACAACTCTTCTATACAAGCCGCTGATTATAAAAAAGAATACAAGATGCAGGTCAACGTGGGACCCCAGTTTTACTGGGGCATGGGCGCCACCAAATTCGCCGAGCTGGTGAGCCAGAAAACCAACGGCCAGATCAATATCAAGCCCTACTGGGGCAGCCAGTTGCTAAAAGGCGCCCAGCTCAAATCGGCCCAGATGATCGCCAACGGCGTCATTGAATGCGCCATGGAGTCCACCATCAACATCTCGCCGGTGATCACCGAAGCCAACATTTTCTCGCTGCCCTTTTTCATCAATACCTACGAAAATGTTGACAAGCTGACTGCCGGCGAGACCGGCAAGGCCATCTTCGCGGCCATGGAAGCCAAAGGGCTAAAGCCCCTGGCCTGGGGGGAAAACGGTTTCCGGCAAATCACCAACAGTAAGCACGAGATTAAAATGCCTGACGACCTCAAGGGATTAAAGTTTCGGGTGGTGGGCAGCCCCATTTTTATCGACATTTTCCGTCAGATGGGCGCCGATCCGGTCAATATGAACTGGGGCGACGCCACCACCGCATTTCAGCAGGGCGTCGTAGACGGTCAGGAAAACCCGTTACCCAATGTCTGCATTCCCGTCCAAATCTGGCAGTACCACAACTACATCACCCGCTGGAACTATCTGGTGGACCCGCTGATCATCTACTGGAGTAAAAAAGAGTTTGACGCCTTTCCAGCCGATATCCAGCAGGCCATCAAGGAGGCGGCCCTTGAGGCCGGCCGCTATGAAATCGCCCTGGCCCGCGCCGGTGTCGACAACGGCGAATCCCTTAAGATCCTAAAAGAGGAATTCAACCACACCATAGAGATTCCCGATCCGGTGGCCTTTGTGGAAGAGAAAGGCATGACCGTCACCGATCTGACCGACGAGCAACGCAAAGCCTTCATCGAAGCCACCAAACCCCTTTACGATGAATGGGTCGACAAAATCGGGCAGGATCTCTATGAGAAGGCTAAAGCGGATATGGCCAAATAGCGCCGCGCCGCGCCGGTCAATACCCGTTGTCGCCGAAGTGCTGGCCGAAACAAATGACGCATCACCCCCTGTAAACCGCCCGTCGGTTTACAGGGGGTTTTCATAGGGCGCCCACCATGATTCCCACCATCAAAGGCTTCCGAATTGACTACTGGCTGGCTGCCGTCATACTCTTTACCATGGCTGCCATCGCCTTCATCAACGTGCTCAGCCGCTATCTTTTTCATTTCTCCTTCGCCGCCACCGAGGAGATCACCATCAATCTTTTTGTGTGGTTGACGGTGGTCGGTTCCGGCATTGCCTTCGAACGTGGCAGCATGCTGGGCATGGTTACGCTCTACAACTACTTTCCCGACCGCTACAAGAAAATTTTCACCCTTTTCAGCGCCGGCCTGAGCGCCACGCTCTTTGTGCTGGTCGATTTTTACATGATCGTGGCCATCCATGAAGAGTTGACCCTCTTTCAGGCCACATCAGCAGCGCTGGGCATTCCCGTGTGGGTTTACTACGCGGGGGTTCCCGTGCTGTCGATCTTCGTCTTTGTGGGCATCTATCGCCAAACCACTGCGGCCGTGGCACGCATTGACCATTCTCGTGGAGAGCGTTAGGTGGAAGCGCTGCTGATCGGGATTGTTTTCATGCTGCTGATGGCCGTGGGGGTACCCATCGGCACCACTCTGGGCATCGCCGGCATCATCACCATCTACCACTTCAACTTGGGCATTGGCATTATAGGGGTGAACTTCCTCAACGGCATCGCCTCTTTTCCGCTATTGGCGATCCCCTTTTTTGTTCTGGCCGGGGTGATATTGGAGAAAGCGCGACTGGCGTCCAAAATAGCGCGCTTTTTCGAGCTCTTAGTGGGGCAGGCCGTGGGCGGGTTGGCCATGGTGGCCGTGTTGACCTGCATGTTCTGGGGTGCATTGTCCGGTTCGGGACCAGCCACGACGGCCGCCGTGGGTTTGATTTTGCTGGCACCCATGCTCAAACACGGCTACGACAAGCACTTTGCCGGCGCCACCATCGCCAACGCCTCCGACCTGTCGATTATCATTCCGCCCAGCATCGCCTTCATCATTTACGGCAACATCACCACCGTCTCAGTGAGCGCCCTTTTTGTGGCCGGCATCATTCCCGGGCTGCTGACCGGTCTGGGCACCGTGCTGGTGGCCTACCTGATTTCGCGCAAACGCGGTTATCGCGGCTTGGCGCGCCGCGGGGACTTGGGCGAAATCCTGCGGGCCTTGAAAGATTCCGTCTGGGCCCTGTTGACGCCGGTTATTATCCTGGGCGGCATCTACACCGGCATTTTCACCCCCACCGAGGCGGCCGTAGTAGCGGTCTTTTACAGCCTCTTTGTGGCCGTGGTCATTTACCGCTCGATCACCTGGCGAGATATGGTCAACATCCTGGTCGATGCCAGCGTCACCAGCTCGGTGATCATGTTCATCGTGGCCTTTGCCGGCATCTTTACCTGGGCAGCCTCGGTCATCGGGATCGTTGACAGGGCCGCGGAAGCCATTATCGCTCTCTCCCCCAACGCCGCCGTGATGATTATCCTGGTCAATCTGCTGCTGCTGGCGCTGGGCATGATCATCGATGCCATCTCCATCTCTTATCTGGTAATGCCGATCCTGATTCCGGTGCTGCAAGCCTTTCACATCGATCCGTTGTGGTACGGCGTCATCTTCATATCGGCCCTGGCCATTGGTCAAGCTACCCCACCGGTGGGCGTCAACCTTTTCACCGCCGCCAACCTCATCGGCAGCGATGTTGATTCGGTCGCCAAACAGGCCATCTGGTTTGTGGTCATGGATGTGGTGGTACTGTTGGTGCTCTCGCTACTGCCGATATTGTCGCTCTATCTGCCCGTGGCGGCCGGGCTCTATACGCCCGTTCCGTAGTTGGGCTTTAGGCTCAACCACCATTTCCGGTCGCGTATAAATTGCCTTGGCTCAATCGACCCAGTTTGGGGGAAATCAGGGGTGTTCGAACAGGAACTCTCGGAAGCCATTCTGGTATATAAACGACTTGACGAACCGTAACGGCTTCATCAGGTCAATCAGATCGCGGTTGTGACGGTGATAAAATGGTGGCGCTGCGTCGGACAGAGGCCGCACCTGAAGCCGGAGGCCTTCCTCAATCGCGTAAAGGTTCAAGGTAGTTGGGCTGGGTGCCTCGCTGGCGGCGACCAGCATCATCACTCCTTTGGGTTTCATCATCAAGGCGCACAGCTCGATGAAGCTGGCAAAGTCCCGGTCGTCAAGATGATCGCACAGGTCCCAGGCCTGGACCGCATCGAAGGCTTCCAAAGGGTAGCAAAAGTCCTGCCAGATGGAATGATTGGCGCTACCTTTTAGGCGTCTCCTGGCTCAGCTGTCGGAATAGGTCGTGGATGTAGAGCTTCTTCACCAGTGAGGCGAAAAGAGCGATATTGTCCCCGCAAACCGGCCCCACATCGAGCATTACCCCTTCGGGATGCCGTTCGAGGTGACCGACAACCAGGGAGAGCACCAGACTTTTATAGATGGTATCGATCTTTTGTGTGTAGGGTTGATTCAACCGTCTTCAGCATAACGCAGCAAGTATCATTTACCTTTGTCGTCACCACCGGACAGGGAAATCGGTTTTGCTTCCGTGGGGGATGCTCCCGTCTTAAAATCGGGTTTGCCAATTGGAGCCACCTTTTTGGGATCATCCCGTTCAAGCTCGATCACCGCTTTGATGAAGGCACCGTCTTCCACGGATATACGCTTGGCCTTGACCTCGCCCTTGAACTCGGCCTCCTTGGTCATCCTCACGCTGCCTATGGCAATGATATTACCCACCATGCGGCCGCTGATAGTGACGTCCTTGGCATGGATTTCCGCCTCCACCTGACCTTTGGGGCCCACAGTGACCTGGTGTTCTGCCAGATCGATACTGCCCTTCAACGCGCCTTCTATTAGAAGATTCTCCTTGCCGCGGATCGACCCTTCGATCGCTATATGTTGGCCAATAATAGTTTTCCCGCCACTGGGGCTCTCCTGAGACAAGGATTGTGGTATGTGGCTTCTTTCAGAAGATGAGGGGCTCGGAACTGCAAGATCGTCTTTTGGGGTTTCTTTGCGTTTCTTCAACATAAAATCCTCCTCCTGTCAAAATAATGAACCCTGTTACGTACGCTGATCGGGGATTATCACCAAAAGTATTGTATGGGGCTGCAAGGCGTTGCCTGGGTCAAAATCAGCTTGGACCCACACACTCCCAACAGATTCGAATTAGACTTTTAAATACTCAATGAATTCTGTCCTGTCAAACAGCATATCTGAAAGCAACTCCTGTGTGTTCTTACTTTGACCTGGTCACCCAGAATGGGATTTGATATGAGGTGGCGTGATATTGTCCACATCATACACTCCTGGAGTCAAAAGATGCCATCCAGCACTTCAATACATATTCCCAATAATTTCTTCCGTCTACTAACCATTTGCTGCCTAATCACTTTCGGTTGTTACTTCGCCGTGGCCATGCGCCTGCCGGTGGTGCCGATTCATGCGCAGTCATTCGGCGTCACCACGGTTCAAATCGGCTTGATCAACGCGGGTTTCTATTTAATGGCAGGCATCTTTTCCCTGCCTGCGGGCATGATATCGAAAAAGGCCGGCGTAAAAAGGTTGGCCATCTGCGGGTTGGCCTGCATGGCGGCCGCGCTGTTGCTGTTGTACTTCAGCCGGTCTTTCATCCAGCTTGCCGCTTTATACCTGCTGCTGGGCATCGGCATGGCCGCCTTTGGGCCCACCATGATGACGCTGGTGACGGAAATCACCCCCGCCACCCATCTGGGACGCGCCTACGGATGGTACACCACTGCCCTTTTTTGCGGGCTCAGTTTGGGCCCCGGTGCGGCAGGAGCACTGGCGCAATGGGTGGGGATGCGGCCCGTGTTCATCATCGCCGCGGCCTTCATCTTGCTCAATTTGTGGGCCATAGGGGTGTTTATGCCTGACCAACATCACCAGGCCGACAATCACCACCCAAAACGGTCCGGAATCATTGTTGAACTGAAAGCGCTGATGGACAATCACCCTCTGCTGGGCTGCTGGCTGATCACCTTCGGCGCCAACGTGGTGACGGGCATGTTTTTCACATTCATGCCGCTCCACGCCCACGACCGAGGGGTGACTGTGGCCCAGATCGGCTTGGTCTTTCTCGTAAACGCCCTGACCAACGCCATCTCCCGTATCCCCTTCGGTGCACTGAGCGACCGGGTTCCCCAACGCAAATACCTGGTGGTCGTTGGGATTCTGGTGGTCGGTCTCGCCATTTTCGGATTTGGCGTGGCGACGGCTCTCTACCACTTTCTGATGGCCGCCATCGGCCTGGGGGTGGGTTTGGGGCTGGCGTTTACCTCTATCGGGGCTCTAATTGCCGAAACGGTGCATCGAAACCAGCGCGGCGCGGCCATGGGAGGCTACAATGCCGCCATCTATTTCGGCATGATGGTTGGCGCCATGGCTTTCGGGCCCGTTATTGAAACGCTCGGATACCAGGTCAGCTTTACAGTGAATGGATGTTTTATGGTCGCTTTCGCTCTGCCCTTTGCCTGGCTCATGCGCGGTTTTGCCGTACCGGCCAGGGCCGCAGCTAAGTGCACCTATTCGCAAATACGATGACATTCGGCCGCCAATCCATCCGGGCTAACGGCGTTGCGAAAAAACGCAATATTCCCGATATTGCTTATTTTCCGCGCCTTGTCAGCCCGGCGCCCTGACGCCCTCATTACGTCACCGTTTTTTACGAACAGGAGCACTTAGAGTCACCGATCCACCTGCCGGGACTTCATCAAATACCTGTCGTATCAATTATCCTAAGGTAAAACCCGGGCTATGCCGGTATTTTGCCGATCACCGATCTTAACCCTTCGATTAAGCGATCAATTTCTTCATCGGTGTTGTAGAGGTGGGGCGACACACGGATGGCCTCACCCCGCGCGCTGACGTAGATGTTGCGCCGGGCGAGGCGTGGTAAAAGATCCGCCGGCAATCCACCCGGGCGGGATAGGCCAAGCATGTGGGCGGCGCGCTGTTCTTTCGGGGGCGATGTCAGACCCAACTTTTGCGCCGATTGGGCAATGAACACGGTCTTCTCACCCAGGGCAGCGCTAATATTTTCCACGCCCCAGGCCATAATCTGCTCCAGGGCGGCGATGGCGATGGGCGCCAGGATGAAATTGCTGGCCTCACCCACATCGAATCTGCGCGCGCCGGGTTGATATTGGTCGCGGTAATCCACCAGGCGCGAAAAATCATTCGATCCTTCCCGGTTGAACCAGTTCTCCTCCAGCGGTTCGCCGTCCTGACGATGGGGGGCCACATAGCAAAACCCGAAACTGTAGGGTCCCAAAAGCCATTTGTGCGCGGTGGTGACCAGAAAATCGGGCTGAACTTTTTTAACGTCTAACGGCATGGCGCCCAGCGACTGGGTGCCGTCCACCACCAAAGCCGCTTCCACGGCGCGGCATTTTTCCCCCACGGCCTCAAGATCCACCAGTGACCCGTCGGTCCAGTGGCAGTTGGGAATGGCCACCACGGCGGTGTTTTCATCTGTTTCAGCCAACACCGCGCCGGTCCATCCCCCGTGCGTGGGTCGCGCCACCGTGTTGATGACGGCACCGGTTTTTCGGGCCAGCTTGCGCCAGGCATAGACATGCGAAGGAAACTGCTCAGCCAGGACGATGATCTTCTGACCTTGTTCAACCGTCACATTGCGGGCGGCCAAGGCCACGCCGTAGCTGGCGGCCGGGATGATGGCCACATCGTCCGCCGTCGCCCCCACCAAGCGCCCAAAAAGACTGCGTGCCCTCTCGATGGTGGTAAAAAAATCGTCAGCCGTAATGGTCCACGGCACGGCTTTGTCGGCAATCGCCCGGCGGCCGGCCGCTTGGGCGCTTTTAAGCAACGGCGCTGTATAGGCACAGTTGAAATAGGCCACCTCATCGGGCAGGTCGAACAGCTCTCTTTGGTTTTTCATGATTCGAGCAGGGGCACTAGTGAGGCATCGATGAGGCGCACGTGCGCCTCCAGGTGTTTGGCGGCGAGCCCTTGTCGCAGGCGCTCGCTGAACTTGGCGATATATTCGGCCCCTTTCTCCCTCTTTTTCTGCTCATCCAGACGGTTCTCACTGGAATCAACCCTGTAGTCCACCAGATTTTTCAAGGTCAGTAGCGTACTGGGAAAGTCAAAATAGATCATGCCGTGTTCGCCGCTGCGAATGGTCAGCACGTCGCGCATGCGCCCCTCTTCAAGATCCAGATTGACCACCTGGCTTTTCAGATTAGCCGCTTCAATGCGGGAGATGGTGCGTTGTACGGCACGCGGGGCCAGTTCGTCCAGATAGTGAGGGATGTAGATGTAAAAAACAACATCCGATCCCTGTTTGACCATCAGGTGGGTTATGGCCGGTTCGATGAAATTATTGACATATCCGTCGGCCAGGGCAAAGGCCGTGGAGTACTCTTCGTGCTGCAATCGTTTGCGGTAAAGCGCCACAATGGCGGTGGTGGCCGTAGTCACCAGACCGAGCACGGTGAGGATGGGCTCGGCATCCAACCCAAAGGGCAGACCTACTTGAACCACCCACATCACCCCCACTCCGAAGGCCGTTAACCACAACAGCACCAGGATGAAATTGGCAAATGTTTCGGCACCCGATTTTTTCACAACGCCGGCTGCTCCCCAAGGCGCACGCGTTCACACCTTCAAGAGGCGCCGTTGCGCACGTGGCACTCACCGCACATGATCGGACCCGCTTTACGTTCTTCGTGACACCCCTTGCAGTTCAGGTGGAAAGCTTGCATCAAGGAGGGAGTGTCACCATCGCGCTCGAGGCCGTGACAATCGGCACAGCGCATATCTTCCGAGGATTCACCCTCGAGCTTTACACCATCTTCGTATACATGATGACACACGCTGCAGTCGTCGACCTCCGCGGCGGCATTGTGATCCTCGTGGACAAAAAGCGCCTCCGGCCGTTGGGGATTGATAAAACCGTCGTTAGCCACAACCGTCATATCATCCTGGCAATAGGCCGACACCAGCATCAACACCGAAACCAGCACGGCCGCCCCGATGATGGCAATGCGCTTGGTCATCATTCTCCTCCTTACCGGATGGCTCCGGTTAAAAAAGCGTGCAAAAGATCTATCCCGCAACAGCTATGAGATCATTCGGGCTTTTCAATCACCTCGTATAAAATATCGCCGATAAACTTGATCTGCATCCCCAGCTCGTAAGCGTGGTTGATGTCTTCCAGCCCGCTGTGGCAGTTATGGCAGGGCGCCACCAGCACCGTAGCGCCGCGCGCCTTGGCATCTTTGAGCTGATCGGCCTTGACCCGATTGCCTTCGACGCGCACGTTTTTATAGGGCGGGCCGCAGTTGATCACCCCCCCGCCCGCGCAGCAGCAATAGTTGTGCTCGCGGTTGGGGTGCATCTCCACGTAATTTTCACAAATGGCCTCGATCACCTCGCGCGCCTTGTCGTGCAGGCCGCCGCCGCGTGACACATTGCAGGGGTCGTGCAGGGTAACCGGTTCGGTAAATTTTTGGTCTATCTTTACCAGCCCCTGGGTGATGATGTCGTGATAGAATTCGATGGCGTGCACGATGGGAATCGGCGGCATTTTCCACCCCAGCCAGCGGTTGCCCACGTCGTAGACCGAACGAAAGGCGTGGCCACACTCGCCCATGACGATCTTTTTGACCCGCAACCGCGCCGCCGTTTCGAAATGGTGACGCTTGAGACGCCCCATAAGTTCGTTGTCTCCGGTGAACATGGCCATATCGCTGTTGTCCCACCCGGGCGTGGCCGGCATGGTCCAGTTGACGCCGGATACATGCAAAATCACTGCCGCCTGATAGATGAGCTGGGCTTGGAATTTGGGCTCGGGGCCGATCACCGAGTAGAGAATGTCAGCGCCCTCTTTTTCCAGCGGGATACGCAAATCGGCAATCTCATCCTGGGCCTCTTCTTCCTGCCACTGCAGGGTGTCGATCCACTCATCGTCCTTGACCCACATCTGATTCATGGTGGCGGCGTGGCTGTGAGCCGTATCCTGGATGTACTGCGGGGTGATGCCCAGCAAGTGACAAATCCGCCGCACCACCGACATCAAGTAGGCAATGTCGATGCCGAAGGGGCAGTACATGGCGCAACGCTTGCAAAGATTGCACTCGGTCTGCGAAATGCGCACCGCCTCTTTCATGAAATCCACGCTGACGCGCCCTTTTTTCCTGAGCATCTCCCACAGGGTCTGCTTCACTTTTGCCACGGGGGAATAACGGGGCTCTTTATCGTGGGAAAGATAGTAGTGACAAGCCTCGGAGCAGAGTCCGCAATGCACGCAGGTTTCAACGTAGACTCTCAACCGCGCACCGGTTTCGTTGTCGAGGACTTGGTTGATCACCTTTTCGATACGCTCGGGCGTTAGCACGCTGGCGCCCCGCTCGATGCCGACATCGATTGCTTTCTTCTTTTCCTTGGCCTCTTCAGCTACAGCCATCGTAAATCTCCTTGGATGGGCAGGATCCCGCTACCAGTCTCTGGCATGGCGAATGGCACCGAATTCGGAACCGATATATGCCCGTGTAAAGGGTGCAAACAGCATGTGACTCAAGCGCGTGAATGGGATGGCCACTAGCATCACTTGTCCGCACAGGATATGCAAAATCATCATCACCGGGTAGTTGCCCCACTGGTGGTAGGCCATGAACCCGGTAACAAAGGGCGCCGCCACAATGGCCAGCAGCACAAAGTCCGACGCGCTGGTGACGAACTTAACCTCGGGCAGGATCAGGCGCCGCAGCAGAAAAAAGAGGCAACCGCCAATGACGATCAGCGTCATCACATCGGCCACGGCGTCGGGCAAGGTCCACCAGGCAAACGACCATGCCTCCTCCCACATCAGCACATGCGCCATCAGAAAAATCGGGGTCACCACCAGGCAGATGTGAAACGCGAAGGTAACGATGGTCATCCACGGGTGCCGCTGCATATTGACCGTTGAGAAAGGGATGCTCCAACGTAAAATCGAGCGCAGGCTGTACTTGAAGCTCATGTAGGAGTGGATGAACTTCTCTTTCTCACTAACCAGCGTCAGCATGCGCCAGAGACGGTAGCCGCACCCGCCTATAAAAATGATGAACGTCACCCACACCAGCGGGCCGCTGACGAAATTATAAAGATCATGCATAGGGCCTCCCGTCAATAAATGGCCGATGAAAGCGGATCTCTACGAAGGAGCGCGGTTACAACAAATCCCTGACCGCTAAGACACGGCGATGATAGACGCCGTCTTCAACACATCGGATCAGCACCTTTTCGCCATCGGGACTGAAAACCGGATCCCAGGCATGCTGGCAGGCGTGAGACCAGATCTGGTCATCGACGGCGATGGTGTGGCTGCCATCTTGCAGTTCCACCCGCAGGGCCACATGGTTGCCGTCCGGACTGAAAACCGGGTTGAAGGCCATGGCGAAGTCGTTGCGCCAGCGGCGACCGTCCACGGCCAGAGACCAGTGCTCGCCGGCCTTGAAAACCGCCGCCACCCGCGTGCCGTCGGGGCTGAAGGTCCAATCGGGAATCATGTCACCGAAGGAGCTGGCCCAGGCCACACCGTCGACGGCCATGGTCCACTGACCGTACTTGGGCGAGACCACCGCGGCCAGATGTTTGCCATCGGCGGAAAACCGTTGCTGCCAGGTTTGGATGAAGGCTCGCTCCCAAAGCTGTTCGCCGTCCCGGGCCATGGTCCACTTGCCGGCGATTCGTACCGGGGCCACCACTTTGCCGTTGTGGGGGTGAAATGCCGGATCCCAAACGCAGCTGAAGCTTTGGTCCCAAGGCTTGCCATCGACGGCGATGGTGTAGTCGTAGAGCGTGTGACGCACCTGAACGGCCACGTGCCCCGCGTCGGGACTGATCACCGGACCCCAGGCGTTGACGAACAACGTTTCCCAGGGGTTACCGTCCACGGCCACACTGAAGTTGCCGGCCTGGAACTTCTGAATGTCGGCGCTGCCGAAATCCTGCACCTGTACAACGGCCGCCGCATGTGCCCCGTCGAGGCTCAAAACCGGATCGGTGAGCATGGAGAAGGTGTTGGTCCACATCACGTCGTCCCGGGCAATGGCGTAAACCATATCCTGCTGGGCGGCAACGGCGATGTGTTTGCCGTCGGCACTGAAGCGCGTGTCCCAGACATACCCGAACTTGTTCTCCCAGGCAGAGCCGTCCACGGCCACCGTCCACTCACCCATCTCCGAAACCAGGGCGGTCAGGCGACCGTCGGGCGAATAACGCAAGTACCAGATCTTATCGAAGACCGCTTCCCAGGCCTTGCCGTCGACGCAAACGCTGAATTCGCCCTCGTCGATATTAACAATGGCGGCCACATGTTCGCCGTCCGGGCTGGCAGCCGGTTCCTCGACCCAATTGAACTGATCCTGCCACGGCTCGAAAGGAATTTGCCGGTCGCCGGGCTCCCAATCCCACTTCTCAATTGCACCCATATTCAATCTTGCCCCCGATGGTTCATTCTGGAAATGCATGCTCTCGAAGGGTTCACATATTCATACCATCAATGAGGCCAATTTATATACCTAAAAAGGCCGCGATTGCAACCGGTCCGATTATCACTTGTAGGTCGGGTGCGTTTCATGATACAAGCGCCGCACGAGTACATCTACCGATGATTCACCCGTTGATGGAGGTTACCGTAATGCCGAAACAAAAGATGCTCTGGGCCTTCGGGCTGGTGGTGATTCTGTTTTTGGGTCTGCAGGCCCTGATGGTCTTTGCCGATAGCTGCGAGGGCGCCAGCGAAACGGCCCTTAATTTCACCAAAGCCTACTTTGGCCTCGATCCTGACATGGCCGACATGATCTGCCAGGAGGTAAAAGAGAGTGCCGAGGCCGACCCCGTGGACACTTTTATGAACCAGGTGGCCCTGGAGGCCGAAAACCTGGGGCACAGCTTCAACTACATGCGCAGTCAGTTGACCAAATATCATCTGGAGACGATCGCCCAAGACGACGAATCAGCCACCATCCACATCAGCGGCAAACGCAAACGCTCCATCCACCCCATCTTCACCTATATGGGACGACTCTTTTTCCTGGGAGAAACCTACGACTTTGAAAAAACGCTCAACCTCGTCAAGGAGGAGGGCGAGTGGAAGGTGTGCGACGATCTTTTTAACGCCACAGAGGTATGGCGCATCTACGCGGGATAATCACCGACCAAAAAACCTCTGGGCTGTTTGAACTAAATAAACCAATGCCGTGTGCTGTCAGAGTGCAC
This sequence comes from uncultured delta proteobacterium, assembly GCA_963783425.1. Taxonomy (GTDB): domain Bacteria; phylum Desulfobacterota; class Desulfobacteria; order Desulfobacterales; family QNYZ01; genus CAWANO01. The sequence continues at coordinate 111,052 of CAWANO010000001.1, read as the reverse complement.
GGCATTTTTTTATCCATATGAATTGGTGAAGGCTGACGGTTGCACTCTGGGACCAAGCTGTTGAATTGAGCCAAACCCAGCACCTTATTTTTTGGTCAAATTAATCTTTATATCTATTTGATTTATTTTTTTATTATCTACCATTCTTCAGGTGTGTAGGTGATCACATCATCGATGCAATCGGCATTGGAAAAGAGCATCGCCAGACGATCGAGGCCCAGGGCGTTTCCCGCCGCCGGCGGCATGTCGGCCAGGGCCGATAAAAAGGCCTCCGGCATGGGGGTGACGGTCTCACCCGCACGGCGGCGGCGGGCCAGCTCCTTGGCAAAACGCGCTCGCTGCTCGACCGGTTCGGTCAGCTCTGTAAACCCATTGCACAGTTCCAGCCCAGCGATATAAAGCTCGAAGCGCTCCGCCAGGCTGACATCGTCGGGCCTCAATCGCGCCAAAGCGCCGCCGCTGGCCGGATAGTCATAGAGAAAAACGGGCCGCTTCAACCCCAGCTGCGGCTCGATGCGGCTGGCCATAAGCGTGTCGAACCGATCATCGGCCAAGGCCTCTTCCACCTCCACATCCGCGTAACGCCGATAGGCCTCTTCCACGGAGATATGTTCCCATTCCCCATTTAATTCAATGGATTGACAACCATAGCCTAAGGTAGGGAATTGACCCAATCGTTGTGCCACGAATTGGATCAGACGCCGGCACTGCTTCATAAGGTAACGGTAATCCTGATTTGCCTCGTACCACTCGAGCATGGTCAGCTCGGGCACATGGCGCCGGCCGCGTTCCCCCCGTCGAAAACATTTGCAGATCTGGAAAATTTTGGGGTAGCCGGACGCCAGCAGCCGTTTCATGAACAGTTCAGGGGAGGTTTGCAGGTAGGCCTCGGCCGACGGTAGGGCCTGGATATGCGCCTCGGGTGCCGGTGCGGCAATGCGAACCGGCGTTTCAACCTCGAGGTAGCCGTGCGCTTCGAAAAAACGCCGCACGGCCTGAATAATCTGTGCCCTAATCTCCAGGTTGGCGCGAATGCGCGTTTGCCGGTACCCCATGGATCCTTTCACAGGCGGAGACAATTTGCCGGTCGGCCGTCTCAACGACCGACCGGCTGATTGACTCATGACTCATGCCTATCGGGTAAGATCAACATACTCGGGTACGATATCGGCCGTGAACTGGGCCATGCCGTCAAAGGTTTGGGGGTGCTTGAGCATATCCTGGATCACTCTGGCCGGCAGCGTGGCGATATGCGCCCCTACCAGGGCTGCTTCGCGCACCTGCCGCGGGTTGCGCAGCGAGGCCGCCAGAACCTCACTGTCGAAACCGTAACTCTCTACGATCTGCACGCACTGCTCGACCATATCGATGCCCGAAACGACGCCGTTGTCTTCAAGCAGTTCGCCATCGATGGCCATACCGTCGGCCGGATAATAATCGCTCTTGTCGAACTGCAGTGCGGCCCTTTTGCGCAAATCGTCATCGATACGTCCGGCAAAGGGGCTCACGAACTTGGCCCCCGCCTTGGCGGCCAGAAAAGCCTGCTCGGGAGTGAAGATCAAAGTGGCATTGGTGGGCACCCCGGCCGCGGTCAATTTTTCGATGGCGATAATGCCGTCAAAATGGGTGTCGTCCTCATCCTTAAAAGCGGGATTGACCGGGACCTTGATGTAAACGTTGCCGGCCACGGGATTGAACAGATCGAATAGCTTCCTTCCCTGCCTCACCATGCCTTCGCCGGTGAACTCGGTCACCTCCAAGCTTACCGGGGTATCGCCGGCCACTTCCAGGATGCGGGTGATGTAGGCCTTGAGGTCAAGCGTCTCGCCGGCCGCAAGCCGCTTTTGAACCGCCTTTTTCAAAAGGCTCGGGTTGGTGGTAACCCCGTCGGCTACTCCCCAGGCGTACCCCTGTTCAATTTCTGTCAAATCCGCGCTATCGATAAAGATTTTCATTTTTTCTCCTTTGAGGGTTTACTCAATCGCAGCTCATTGCGTATCACCACGGATCGCTATATCCTGATCCGGGATCGTTAGTTTTTATCCAACCGCAACCGTACCGCCTGGGCGTGGGCGTCGAGGCCTTCCACCTCGGCCAGGCGAATAATATCTTTCGCCTCACGCTTGAGAGCGTCGCGACTGTAACGCACCAGACTGCTCTTTTTCACAAAGTGATCCACGCTCAATGCGGAGCTGAAACGCGCCGTGCCGGCTGTTGGCAGTACATGGTTGGGCCCGGCCACATAATCCCCCACCGGTTCGGGGGTGTAGGGGCCAACGAAGATGGCACCGGCATGTTCGATCTGACCGATGTAGTCCATGGCGTCGGCCACCTGCAGCTCCAGGTGCTCGGGGGCAACCTGGTTGGCGATGGTGATCGCCGTGGCCAGGTCGGGCACCACCATGAGTGCGCCAAAGCGCTTCAGCGACTGCTCGGCGATCTCCCTACGCGACAAGCCCTGCAACTGTGTCTCGAGGGCTTGGGCCACCTTTTGGGCCAACGCTTCGGAGGGTGTCACCAGCACCGACGATGAGAGCGGATCGTGCTCGGCCTGGGAGAGCAGATCAGCGGCCACGCATGCGGCATCGGCGCTCTCGTCGGCAATCACCAGAATCTCACTGGGTCCGGCGATCATGTCGATAGCCACCAGGCCCGAAACCAGCTTTTTGGCCAGGGTGACGTAGATATTGCCCGGCCCGACAATGACATCGACCTTGGGCACCGTATCGGTACCGAAGGCCATGGCCGCAATGGCCCAGGCGCTGCCCAGCTTGTACACAGCATCGATCCCGGCTCTCTGGGCGGCCACCAGCAGTTCCGGGGCCACGCTGCCGTCGGCGCGCGGCGGCGTGCACATCACCACCTGCGCCACGCCGGCGATCTTGGCCGGAATGGCGCCCATGAGCACCGATGACACCAGCGGTGTTTTACCGCCCTGGCTGCCCGGCACGTAAACGCCAGCCGCAGCCACCGGCCGCACCAACTGCCCAAGTAAGGTGCCGGGCCGCTCGCTAACGATCCAGGAGTTTGTTTTTTGGCGCTCGTGAAAGACGCCGATCTGACGCTGCGCTCGGCCAAGCGCACGCATGAAGGCACGGTCAACCTGCCCTTTGGCTACCTTAAACTCCTCCGGCCTGACCCGGATCTGATCAACGGGCAAGTCCGCAGCGTCGAAGCGGTTCACATAGTCGATCACGGCCGCGTCGCCGCGTTTTCGCACGGCCTCGATTATTTTCTCCACCGCGGCCACCTCTTTTTTCTGAAAGGCCGTCTGGCGATTGACGATCGCCGCCAGCCGTTTTTGGGCGGCGGCCGAGGGATAGTTGTAGATCTTCATGATAACGGACTTTTCCAAAGGTTGGGTGTCGTATAGTTTTGTGAACGGAAGATGTGACCATCCCGCTTCTCGCACATAATTGAAGGCTTTTACGCGTTTTATCAAACCTTTGTCAACCGACAACCGGCCGGGCACAACCATCCGCCCGGCCTTTTGAGGGTTTCGGGCCCTGCCTGTGCCCAACGATATTGAAAGGACCCCGCTACAGGTATATACTTGACTTTTTAGGGTGAGCCTGTGATTTTTTATTGTTTTAATTCCATCAACTAAATTTGGAGGAGATGCATGACAACCCATCGAATTTACAACTTCAATCCAGGCCCGGCCGCCCTGCCGCTGCCGGTACTGGAAGAGATCCAGGAAAATTTTCTCAACTACGACGGCACCGGCATGTCCATCACCGAGATCAGCCACCGCTCTGCCCAATTCGATGCCGTCATCAACAGCGCTGTTGACCGTGCCAAGCGGTTGCTGGGACTCGATGACCAGTGGCAGGTGCTCTTTGTCCAGGGCGGTGCCAGCCTGCAGTTTGCCATGGTGCCCATGAATCTGCTGGGCGACAGCCAGAGCGCTGATTACGTCAACACCGGCACCTGGTCCACCAAGGCCATCGCCGAGGCGCGACTGCTCGGCAAGAATGTGCGCGTGCCGGCCTCTTCCGAGGATCGCAACTTCTGCTACATACCTCAAAAGATCGATTTCGATCCCCAGGCGGCCTATGTCCACATTACCTCCAACAACACCATCAAAGGGACGCAATGGGCCCAGTTCCCTGACACGGGCGGCGCCCCTTTGATCGCTGATATGTCGTCGGATATTTTCAGCCGGCCAATGGATATGGCGCCCTTCGGTTTGATCTACGCCGGCGCCCAGAAAAACATCGGCCCCGCCGGAGTGTGCCTGGTGATCATGCGCAAGGCCCTGCTCGAGCGCGTACCCGACACCCTGCCGGCCATGTTGAAGTACACCACCTACGCCGCCAAGAACTCGCTCTACAATACGCCGCCCTGTTTTGCCATCTATGCCGTCTCGCTGGTGCTAAAGTGGATCGAAGAGACCATCGGCGGTCTGGACAAAATGGCTGCCCTCAACCAGGCCAAGGCAGACCTGCTTTACAACACCATCGATGCCAGCGATTTTTACAGCGCCACGGCCGACCAGGATAGTCGCTCGTTGATGAATGTGACCTTCCGCCTGCCCGATGAGAGCCTCGAGCAAAAATTCGTGGCTTCAGGGCTTCAAAACGGGCTGGGCGGCCTCAAGGGCCACCGCTCGGTGGGCGGTTGCCGCGCCTCGATCTACAACCCCACGCCACTGGAGGCGGTGCAGGCCTTGGTCGATTTCATGGTCTCTTTCAAAAAGAAGTTTGGGTAGGGATTCCTCCTGAAATAGTAGAAATGAAAAGGGCCGGCGCCACACCAGATAAAACTGTTTTAATTTGACATGTCGCCTGCTGACCGATTATAACCAGTACGAACAGATTGGTTACTTCAGGCGGTTTGTCGACCACCCACCGACGGCGCCGAAGTGGCACACTGAACTTCTCATTTTCAAGGTTAAGGAGGCGAGCGATGGATAAGGTTCTACGCATCAATATGGGCGCTCCCGATGGCCCTCAAATCACCGAAACGTCGCTGGGCGAATACGCTGGATTGGGCGGGCGCGCGCTGACATCAACCCTTGTGGCCAAGGAGGTACCGCCCACCTGCCATCCCTTAGGGGCCGACAACAAGCTGGTGATCGCCCCGGGGCTACTCAGCGGCACCACCGGCGCCATGTCGGGCCGCATTTCGGTGGGCTGTAAGAGCCCGCTCACCGGGGGCATCAAAGAGGCCAACTCGGGCGGGCAAGCCTCGCAGATGCTGGCCCGCCTGGGCTACGCGGCCATCGTTTTAGAAGGCAAACCTGCTGACGACACCCTTTACAAAATCGTCATCAACGCCGATGGCGCCAGTATCTCCGCCGACAATGGCCTCAAGATGCTGGGCAACTACGACCTGGTGGAAAAGATGATCGCCAAGCACGGTGAAAAGGTCCACTGCATCTCCATCGGTCAGGCCGGGGAGATGAAGCTGGGCGCTGCCTCGATGGCCTTTACTGACATGGAACAGCGCCCCACCCGTCACGCCGGCCGAGGGGGCGTGGGTGCGGTGATGGGGTCCAAGGGCGTCAAGGTAATCGTCATCGACGACAGCGGTGCCAAGATGCGGCAACCAGCCGATGCCGATGCCTTTAAAGCCGCCAACAAGGAATTTGTGGCCGGTCTTCGTAAACACCCCGTCACCGGCGAAGGTCTGCCCGCCTACGGCACCAACGTGCTGACCAACGTGATCAACGAAGCCGGCGGCTTTCCTACCAATAACTTTCGGACCGGTCAATTCGCCGGCGCGGCCAAGATCAGCGGCGAAGCCCAGGCCGAGCTGGAAAATACCCGCGGCGGTGAAGGTTCGGCCACCCACGGCTGCCACCGCGGCTGCGTGATTCGCTGCTCTGGCACCTTTTATGATAAAAATGGCCGCTTTCTCACCAAACAGCCCGAGTACGAAACCGTTTGGGCCCATGGCGCCAACTGCGGCATTGATGATCTGGACGTGATCGCCCAGCTCGACCGGCTCGATGACGATTTCGGGCTGGACACCATCGAAATGGGCGCCACCGTCGCCGTGGCCATGGAAGGCGGGCTGGCCCAATTCGGCGACGGCCAGGCGGCCATCGACCTGATCAATGAGGTGGGCCAGGGCACGCCCTTGGGCCGCATTCTCGGCAGCGGCGCAGGCGTTACTGGGCGAGTCTTCGGCGTCGAACGCGTGCCGGTGGTCAAGAATCAAGCCATGCCGGCCTACGACCCGCGCGCCGTGCAGGGTATCGGCGTCACTTACGCCACCTCCACCATGGGCGCCGACCACACCGCCGGTTATGCGGTGGCAACCAACATCCTGGGCGTAGGCGGCAGCGTCGACCCCCTCAAACCCGAAGGCCAGATGGAACTGTCGCGCAACCTGCAGATTGCCACGGCGGCCATCGATTCGACGGGCATGTGCCTCTTTATCGCCTTTGCGATCATGGATCAGCCGGAGACTTTTCAGTCGCTGATCGACATGCTCAACGCCTTCCACGGCCTGAGCATGACCGCCGATGATGTTACCGCCCTGGGTCAGAAAGTGCTGAAAATCGAACGCGACTTCAATGCCGCCGCCGGATTCACCAAACAGGATGACCGTCTGCCGGCCTACATGTACAACGAGAAGCTGGCACCGCACGACGTAGTTTTTGAGGTGCCCGATGAGCAGTTGGATGAGGTTTTCAACTGGTAGGTGATGAGCCAATAAGATTAAGCGTGACAGGGGGAGCATTGGCAGATGCTCCCCCTTTTTCTTCCAGGAAATTACCCATGACAAGAACCGTCACATCCATCACCATCCATTTGAACAGCAGCGCATATCGACTACCGGGGCTGGCGGCCCTGTTGAGCGGCGGCTTTGAGGTTACCGCAAAGCTCCCCTGCCCGCTTAGCGACCTGCTGGTCGAACAGATGGGCGTGCCCCGCGACTATCTTCAAAACCGCATCCAGACCCTTTTTTTAAATGGCGACCCGGTGGACGATGTTGAAGGTACCACTGTCCACGCCGGTGATGTATTGGCGCTATCGGCCGCCATGCCGGGCCTAGTGGGCGCCACCATGCGTAAACAGGGACCCCTGGCCTCCCTGCGACGACAAGTAACCCTGTCTGATTCACCATCAGCGGAGACTGCCGATGGCCGGGAAGAGGTCAACGTCAAACTGTTTAACATGGTGGTCGAAGAGCTGGGCCCCATTTTCCTGGCCCGCGGCATAGTCATCCCCCCCGACATATTAAGCAATTTTATCGGTGCCGCAGGTGATACCTTGGAAAAGATAACCCGAGGGCTCGAGGTGGATAACAAACCAGTCGCGCTGGCGGACCTACCCTCAGCGCTAACATTTGACAATGCTGTATACTTCACCATGTTGGCCGAGACTGACCCCGCCGCTCACTAGCTTCCAGTGGGCTACAACAACCCTTCAAAAAAATCGTTGCCCTTGTCGTCGACGATGATAAAAGCCGGAAAATCCTTGACCGTGATTTTAAAGATCGCCTCCATGCCCAACTCGGAATAGGCCAGGGTTTCAACATGGGTGATGCACTCTTTACCCAGGCGCGCGGCCGGCCCGCCGATTGAGCCAAGATAGAATCCGCCGTACTGCTTGCAGGCGTCGGTCACCACCTTGGAGCGGTTGCCCTTGGCCAGCATCACCATGGAGGCCCCTTCGGCCTGAAAGAGCGGCACGTAGGGGTCCATACGACCGGCTGTGGTGGGGCCGAATGAGCCCGAGGCGCGCCCCGGCGGTGTTTTGGCCGGCCCCGCGTAGTAGACGATGTGATCCCCGAAGTACTGCGGCAAGCCCTGACCGCTGTCTAGCTGCTCTTTGAGTTTGGCGTGGGCGATGTCGCGCGCCACGATGATCTCACCGGTCAGCAGCAGGCGCGTGGCCACGGGGTATTGCGACAGGGTGCTACGGATGGCATCCATGGGTTGATTGAGGTCAAGGCGCACCGCTTGGCCATCATCTTGACCCGGCTCGGGTAAAAAGCGCGCGGGGTCCGTTTCCATCTGTTCAAGGTAAATGCCATCAGCCGTGATTTTGCCCTTGATGTTGCGGTCGGCGCTGCAGCTCACCCCGATGCCAATCGGGCATGACGCCCCGTGGCGCGGCAGGCGCACCACGCGCACGTCGTGGCAAAAGTACTTGCCGCCGAACTGGGCGCCGATGCCCAGCTTGCGAGACATGGCCAGCACGGCCTGCTCCCATTCACGGTCGCGGAAGGCCTGCCCCTGGCGGTTGCCCTGACCGGGCAGCCCGTCCAGATAGCCGGCCGAGGCCAGCTTGACGGTCTTAAGATTCATCTCGGCCGAGGTTCCCCCCACCACCAGGGCCAGGTGATAGGGCGGGCAGGCTGCCGTGCCCAGACTCTTCATCTTGGCGGCCACAAATTCGGTCAAGGTCTCCGGGTTGAGCACGGCCTTGGTTTCCTGAAAAAGATAACTTTTGTTGGCCGAACCGCCGCCCTTGGCGACGAACAGAAATTTGTAGCTGTCGCCCGCAGTGGCGTACAGATCAATCTGGGCCGGCAGGTTGCAACCGGTGTTGACCTCTTCGAACATCGATAAAGGCGCGTTCTGGGAGTAGCGCAAATTGCCCCCGGTGTAAGCCTTGAACACGCCCTTGGAAAGCGCTTCAGCGTCGTCGAACCCCGTCCAGACCTGCTGGCCTTTCTTTCCCATCACGATCGCAGTGCCCGTATCCTGGCACATGGGGTATTCCATATCGGCCGCGATTACAGCGTTTTTAACCATCTCCAGGGCCACATAGCGATCGTTATCGGAAGCCTCGCGATCGTCCAGAATTTTGGCCAACTGCTGCATGTGCGCCGTGCGCAAGAGGTGTGACACATCCCGAAAGGCGTTTTCGGCCAGCAGCGTGAGACCCTCCGGGGCGATTTTGAGCATCGGCCGGGACTGGAACGTCTCGGTTTCAACCAACGCTTCGCTTAAACAGCGGTATAGCGTGGCATCCTCGGCCAGGGGAAACATCTCTTGATAGACAAATTCGGTCATGGAGCGCCTTCCTGTAAACAATGGATTGGTGTCTGAAAAACTGAGCGTCATCTTTGATGGCCCATTTCCGACGACTTCGTAAAAAGTTCGAGATCAAGGCTTGCGAATCCCGAGGAATACCGCTATCGCGGGTGCCGAAGGCAGCGTACTTATGGTACGCCGCAGTGACGAGGGATGAAGCGTAACGCCGATATCGGAATTTTTGCGAAGTCGTCATCTTTAAAACGATGGCCGCTGCCTGTCAAGGCGGGCCCGCCGGCAATGCTCACAACCACCACCCCAACGTTCCCACGGGTGTTTGGCGGCCAAAGCATGAATTTGCGATTTTCTATGAATTGGTCTATAATTTTAGGATGATACCTTCCTCCCGTGGCCATCCTGATCGTTTGCATCCCTTCTCGATCTGCAGGCCCGCCCGATTCGAACCGCCACTCCAACATAAAGATAGGATGGTGCCATGAAGATGACCTGCTGGGGCGTGCGCGGCACAGTGCCCGTGGCCGGAGGCGACTTTGTGAAATATGGCGGCGACACCACCTGCTTGCACATTACCACCGCCCAAGATGACGCCACCCTAATCATCGATGCCGGCACGGGAATCCGCCGCCTGGGCAACCATCTAATAAAAAGATCCCAACGCCGTTGTCACCTGTTCTTTACCCATGCCCATTGGGACCACATCATGGGTTTGCCCTATTTTCGACCGCTGTGGTTCTCCGATTTCCACTTGACCCTGCACCATTGCCCTTTCCATGAGCCGTTTGTGGAACAACTGCTTGCAAAACTTTTCTCACCCCCTTTTTTTCCGGTACCCCATACCAACCTTGCCGCCCGCATCGACTATGTCGAACACGATAGTCAACCCTTTGAAATCGGCCCGATCCGCATCACCCCCGTCCCCTTGAGCCACCCCGACGGCGGCAGCGGATACCAGTTCACTGATGGCAACAAGACCTTCATCTTTCTGACTGACAACGAGCTGAAAACCAAGCATCCCGGAGGGCTCGATTTCGACAGATACGTCGAAACCTGCGCCGGCGCCGATCTGCTGATCCACGACGCCGAATTCACACCGGCCGAGTACAATAAGGTTCGCGGGTGGGGCCATTCGCGTTACAACGATGCCGTGGAACTGGCACTTGCCGCTGGGGTAAAACAACTGGGACTTTTTCATCTCAACCAGGAACGCACCGATAAACAGGTGGACGCCCTGGTCGAGAAGTCAAACGAAATGGCTGCCCGAGCAGGCGTCGGGCTGAAATGCTTCGCTATGGCGGTGAATCAATCTTTAATAATTGGTTCTTCTCCCGATTAATTGGAGAAAGCCTGGTAGACTTTAAGAGTAAAGTAACCCAGGCTATGAAAGCCGTAGGATTAACTAAATTGAGATTTTGAATCCGCACATGTTGCTTCTATCCTCAACTCCATCTCCTCCTGGAGTAAAGACTCATCTATTGCAGTCCTTTTCAGGTGATATCGATTTGACCGTCCGCCGGTGGCGTAAAACGACCCCCGAGGGTATAACGGGATCCGGGCGAATAAAAGGTAGTGATGGTTGCAACCATTTCATCGACCCAAGTTGTTCGATGAAGGGCCAAACACGGTTCGGAAGCGTTGATTACCAGCAGATCCCGTATCCATGGTTCAGGAATAATCGCTTCGACGACATGCTCAACCATTGTGGGTGTCACCTGGCTGAGGAGGTAAGTGGCGACGTCAACCGCGCTGAAATCCTGCTTCAGATAATCGGGCGCGATTTCCGGATTGACGAAGCGATAACCGAGCTGGATGGGAATGCCTTTGTCTTTATGAACAATGATCGAATGATAGACTGACGCGTAAGGCTTAAGGCCCATTTTCAATGCAAGCGATGGTCGTGCTTTCTCCTCCTGAAGCAGGTGCACATCACATGAATACTCCCCGCCCCTTTCTTTGATTTCGTACCCAATCGAGCGTATTTCCAATAGCGCAGATTGTGGCTTTTTTTGAGCGATGAAGGTCCCACTGCCCTGAATACGGGTCAATCTGCCATCGGCGGTCAGTTCACGAAGGGCACGGTTGACCGTCATTCGCGAAACATTCAGTTTTTTTACCAGGTCAACCTCTGATTCAATCTTCATCCCCGGCTTAAGGGTCCCTGCCCTAATGCCTTCCAGGATATAGTCTTTGACCTGCTGATACAGGGGCACGTCGTTATGCTCGGTCATATAATTTTTCCGTTTGAGAAGCTTGGCAGGAGATCGGGTGCCAACAAGTCGCTGAAGCCTCCACTCTGGATAATCTCCTTAACCATGCGGATATCAGGTGCGAAATATCGATCCTTGTCATAAAAAGGCACCACATTGCGTACTCGCGCTTTGGCCTCCTCCAGCGGCTCCGATGTCTTCATCGGTTTTCTGAAGTCAAGTCCCTGGCAGGCCGCAAGCAGTTCAACAGCTAAAATACCTGCCGTGTTGTCAGCCATCTCGGTCAGCCGTCTTGCTGCGAAGGCTGCCATGGAGACGTGATCCTCCTGATTGGCAGAAGTGGGTAGACTATCGACAGACGCTGGATGGGCCAGGGATTTATTCTCGCTGGCCAGCGCCGCAGAGGTTACCTGGGCGATCATGAATCCAGAATTCAATCCGCCCTTTTCAACGAGAAACGGCGGCAGCTTGGACATGTGGGTATCGATGAGCAGCGCGATGCGTCGTTCGGAGAGTGCCCCCATCTCTGCGATGGCAAGCGCGAGGTTGTCGGCGGCCATGGCGATGGGCTCAGCATGAAAGTTGCCACCAGAGATGATATCCATTTCCTCGGGAAACACCAGCGGATTGTCTGAAACACCGTTGGCCTCGATCTTGATAACCTCAGCGGTGTTGCGAATCTGAGTAAGACAGGCACCTATCACTTGGGGCTGGCAACGCAGCGAGTATGGATCCTGCACCGCCTCGCAATATTGATGAGAAAACCCGATCTCACTGGTACCAAGCAACTGACGATACGCAGCGGCCACATCGATCTGGGCGCGGTGTCCGCGAACTTCATGGACAAGCGGATGGAAAGGCCGTCTGCTTCCCAAAGCCGCCTCGACGCTTAGGCTGCCGGCAACCAAGGCAGCCGCAAGCAGGTCCTCGGCCGCAAACAGCCCCTCCAGAGCAAACGCGGTTGATGCCTGGGTGCCATTGAGCAGGGCCAACCCCTCTTTGGGACCGAGGTTAATTGGTTGCAATCCAGCGATCCGCAACCCTTCGCGACCTGATATGGTTTTACCATTATGAACAGCCTCGCCTTCGCCCAGCAGTACGGTACTCATGTGGGCCAGTGGCGCCAGATCCCCGGAAGCGCCCACCGACCCTTTTTGGGGAACACAAGGGTAGACGCCGGCGTTTACCAATTGAATCAACGCATCGATGACCTCCTGACGCAACCCTGAGTAACCGCGGGCCAGGCTGTTGATTTTCAGTACCATCATCAGTCGTACGGTTGATTCGTTCATGAATGGGCCAACCCCGGCAGCGTGTGATAATACAATGGATTTCTGGAGATGCTCCAGCTCGTCGTCGGGGATGATGGTATTGGCAAGCAGTCCAAATCCGGTATTGATCCCATAAATCACGCGACCTTGTCGAGTTGCGTCTTGAACGGTGGCGACAGATGCGGCAATCTTTTTCCGGCTATGATCGGCAAGACTCAGCATGACCGGTCCTTTGGCAATGTTTCGAAGTCCCTCCAAGCCAAGTTCTCCCGGAGTTAATTTCATTTTGTTAGTCATTTCTTTAACATCCCCCATATGACGTTCCTGTTTAAATAGTTCAGGTGATAGCCGTACCTTTTGTTGTAATGTATATACAAATAAGTCCAAAATAGCAATAAAAAGGTTAATAAAATATATTGTATATACATATTAAATATGTTATGCAGGTTTTAAATCAACGCGCAAATATTTTATAACATATCATTATAGATATATAATTTTGAATATTTGGGGGTGTATGATGGTCAAACGAAATGGCAAAATTAAGTCTATACAAATAGGGCTGGGCGATCAGCTGCCTGAAACACCGTCCTTTGTACCGGACGTCAGGCGGGCGCCTGACCGAGGCTTTCGCCTTTCCCGTCAGCAAACCCGTGTTGCCCTGCAAAATGCCCTTCGCTATATCCCGGAAAAGCACCATGAAGCCTTGATACCCGAATTTCTGGACGAGCTTCATTCCCGGGGCCGTATTTACGGGTATCGGTTCAGGCCGGCAGGCGACATCAAGGCCAAGCCGATTGAGGCCTACAAGGGAAATTGCCTGGCCGGCAAAGCCTTCCAGTTGATGATCGACAACAATCTGGATTTCGACGTTGCGCTGTATCCTTACGAACTGGTCACGTACGGCGAGACAGGCAGTGTCTGCCAGAACTGGATGCAATACCGCCTGATTGGCCAATATCTGCAGGCCATGACCGACCGGCAGACCCTGGTGATGCAGTCCGGCCATCCGCTCGGCCTGTTCCAATCGGCACCGGACCAGCCAAGGGTCATCATCACCAACGGGCTGATGGTCGGGCTTTACGACAACCCCCAGGATTGGGAGATCGCCGCTCAGATGGGGGTTTCGTCCTATGGCCAGATGACGGCGGGGGGGTGGATGTATATCGGCCCCCAGGGCATTGTTCACGGGACCTACAACACCCTGCTCAACGCCGGCCGCAAATATTGCAATGTGGGGGCACGCGGTGACCTTTCCGGTCTTTTGTTTGTTTCCTCGGGACTCGGCGGAATGAGCGGCGCCCAGCCCAAAGCCGCCAAGATCGCCGGTGTGGTTTCCATCACGGCCGAAGTGGACGCCTCACGGATTCAAACCCGGCATGAACAAGGCTGGGTGGACCGGGTATCGGCTGACCTGGGCGAAATCCTCTCTCTCGCAACCGAGGCCGTTGAACAAAAATCGGCCACCTCTATCGCCTACCACGGCAATGTTGTGGATCTTCTCGAGCAGCTGGTCAAACAACGTTTCAAGGTGGATCTGCTTTCCGACCAGACCTCATGCCACGTGGCCTATGACGGTGGCTATTGCCCCCAGGGAATCACCTTTGAAGAGCGAACCCGGCTACTGGCCGAAGATCGTGCCACATTCAAAAAACTCGTGGATAAGAGCCTACGGCACCATTACGAGTTGATCCGAAAAATTACCCGCCAGGGCACCTTCTTCTTTGACTACGGCAATGCATTTTTAAAAGCGGTCTTCGATGCCGGCGTCACCGAGGTGGCGAAAAACGGCGTGGATGCCAAGGACGGTTTTGTTTTTCCCTCATATTTTGAAGATATCATGGGACCCATTTTCGATTACGGGTACGGTCCCTTCCGCTGGGTCTGCCTCAGCGGCAAAGCCGAAGATCTGGCCAGAACGGATCAAGCCGCCATGGCGTGCATCGATCCAAACCGCCGCCCGGAGGACCGGGACAATTACATCTGGATCCGGGACGCGAAAAGCAACCAATTGGTGGTGGGCAGCCAAGCCCGGATTCTCTACCAGGATGCCGCCGGCCGAACCAACATCGCTTTGAAATTCAACGCGATGATCCGTAATGGCGAAGTAGGCCCGGTTATGCTTGGCCGGGACCACCACGACCCGGGCGGCACCGATTCGCCCTTCAGGGAAACCGCCAATATCAGGGACGGATCAAATGTCTGCGCGGATATGGCCACACACTGCTTCGCCGGCAACGCCGCACGCGGTATGTCGCTGGTGGCCTTGCACAATGGCGGCGGCACCGGTATCGGCAAGGCGGTCAACGGCGGTTTCGGGCTGGTGCTGGACGGCAGCGAGCGGGTGGACCAAATCATCCGCGCGGCCATGTCCTGGGACGTTATGGGCGGCGTTGCCCGGCGCAACTGGGCCCGCAACGCCAACGCCATGGAAGTGGCCATGGCCTACAACCGAAGCAACCCAAATGGGGATCAGATCACCATACCCTACCTGGCCGACGAAACCAGACTCAACACGGCCGTGTCAAAATTGTTCGATCGGCGTTAACCGTTGCTGGATGGCCGCCGCATGTCGGCCGTATGCATAAAAAATGTCGGCACTGGAAGACGTTGCCTTTTTAGAGACAACCATCGCCCACAACCGCAATGAGAGGCAATGGGTGTGCCGCTTACTGACGGAAAAAGGCTTTACGGTTGCTGGCGCTGCAACCAATTTCCTCCTTATTGACTGCGGTTGTAATAGTGAATCCGTGGCCGAGAAAGTGCTGGCACATGGGGTAATTGTCAAACCATGGACGACAACCGGTTTTGAAAACTGGATGCGCGTTACCATTGGGTCTGAAAAGAACAACAATCGATTTTTATCGCAATTGCTAAAAATCACGGCTACCGAAAAAAATCCGAATTCTGCTTTCGGCTTTTGATGTTTCAATCGTTTATGTTTTAAAATCGATAAGTGCTCAGTTCACCACTCGAGCCGACCAAGCTCTTCCGGGAGCCGCGAGAGCCTATGGCGCGATCAACCCCTGGATCCCCGCGCCCAGGAGCATGACGCCGAGGATGAGGAGGACCGTTCCAATGATGGCAGCGTTGTTCACGATGAGCAAGCGTTTCGATGACTCGAGGGCGAGTTCAGAGTGCCGCGGGGCGATGAGATAGTAGACAACTGGCGCGGCGACCGTAACGCTTGCGAGGACCACGAAGACCACAAGCGCTGCCCATTCGGCTGGTACGCGCAGCTGTGCCTCCAATATCATCATGACGCCGGCGACGTTGAGCGCCAGGGTTTTGGGGTTGAAAGCGGCAAGCGCTGCAGCTGCTCCGAAGGCCTTTGGGCTTGAAAAACCCGCCATCGATCGCATCCATCGCGGTATCTCCTCACCAGCCGACACAGACCGATGACTGCGCCACTGCCTGAACGCGAAGACGAGAAGCACAAAGCCAAGCACAAGTTTGATGACAAAAGCGATCTTCGAGGGACCGGGCCGTGAGCCAGGCAGGTCTCCAGCGATTAGAACGGCCGAACCGACAAGGAACAGCCCCACCATCCAGCCGGCCAGAAATGAGAGCGCCTTGGCCCTCGGATTGGACGAGGAAAGCATAAGGATGGCCGCAACAATGGCCGGAGGATTCAGGGCGATACCCACCGCCGCGGGGAGCAGCTCGACCAGCGCAAGCCCCTGCATCATCGCTCCCCCGGCGATCGCTTCGATGCACCTAACAGATCATTTTGGGGCCTCTGTGCTGTTATTTGCCGGGGACGATTTGTCACGGGATTCATTCCAAAAAAACCAGAAAAGATTTCATCCTAACGGTCCCCCTGAAGTGCCCATTGGCCTCGCCATGGACAACGCCCGGTTTCAAGAACTGGATGCGCGTTGCCATTGGGTCTGAAAAGAAAAACCATCGATTATTATCACAATTGCTGAAAATCGCGGCTATCGAAAAAAATCCGAAATCTGCATTCGCGCTTTGATGGTTCAACCGTTTATGCTTAATAAACGATTGGTTCAGAAATAGTGTCGCGTCACGTTTGAAATGTCGTAAGGTTGCGCCGCAATTTTTTGTGTCTGCAAGGCACGCTTTTTGACATATAGTTTTCTCCTATATGTCTGATGAACTCGTAAAAAGTAGCGCGATGGCTAAGTAAAAAGTTTCATATACAAGGCGTAGTGATTTTTCAGGGCCGAGGCCATACATGTAGTATGCCGAGGATCTGAAAAATCACTACAACGCAGTAGATGGGACTTTTTACTTAGCCATCATGTCTGAAAGCGTAACGCAGCAGACGTGAAAAAGGACAAGAAAAGTGCGGCATTTCAAGCGTGACGCATCACTAGACCGCCACGTTCTGGTTTGCTGGCCAAAAGGCCCCTGCATGAGAAGGAAGCTTTCGGATAAACGCGGATTTAATCGGGAGTGCGCCGAGGAGATAGTCGTTGGTGCCAAGACGCGGCCTCCTCTTTCTTTCAACCCCGGAAATACAAAGTGTTGTGGCCCCCCGGCAGGGCCGGGGGGTTATAGCTGAATGTGGCCTTAAAATCAACCCTGCGATTACATTGCAGTTGATTGGAATCGGACGTCAATCAATCTTGCTTATATCTTTTTTGGCTTTTTTCCTGGAAACAAATAGGATAATGAGGGCCAGAAAAGCACCTAAACCTAAAAATACCCATGTTAACATTCCCGCCTCCTCTTTTTTCGAAAGATTGAATAGTTCAGGCGCTAACGTGTAAGCTTGTTAACGGACCGTTTTCATACCGGTCCGTCTATTATTTTATGCCTCGATAACTTTGCGCAATTCATCTTCCTCATCAACAGTCAATGAGGTTTTGAGCACCTTCCCCTTGAACGCCTTTTCCTTCAAGCGGGCCAGCACTTTGTCGGCGGTAGCCTCGCGGATGAGGATAAATAGTGCCGATGTGTTTTCCGTTAGGTTGGCCGCCAGTTCCTTCATAAAATCGTTATTGATCCCAATGTCGCTCAATTTACCTGAAATCGCCCCTGCGCCTGCGCCCACGGCGGCACCCAATAGCGGGTTGAGGAAGATCATGCCGATCAGCATGCCCCAAAAGGAGCCACCAACCGCTCCCGCGGCGGTCAGATTGACGGCCTGGTGCAGCTTGACTTTACCTTTCTCGTTCTTGGTGACGACAACGACGTCTTCCATTTTGATCAAATACTCTTTCTGCAACTTTGCAAGCTCCGCACGCATGTCAAATGCCGCCTGCTCATTATCGAATTCAATTACGACTAGGTCACCCATTGTTGATACTCCTTCCATTAAAATGAACTAAATTGAACGATTTTTGCCATTGATATATCCGGGTATATGCCAGAATTTTTAAACGATGTCGACCTATTTTTGCCAACAGCCTGATCCTAATTGGCCGCTTCCGGAGATGCTGCACACGGTATAGAAGTGACCCAATTACCTTCTTGACCCTATCGGCCAGGAATATCGCACTCAGGGAATGTGCACATGGTTGGACATCAGGTGCCCTTGCATCAGCTCAATACCCATTTGGCGACATAGGTCTTTGAATATGTCACCGGCTTTACGTCGAAATTTGCCATACAATCTCTTTTGGCGATATTCGGGGATAAATACCACATGGTATTTACAATCCATTCGCACGTGCGATAAACCTGTCCCGTCATGCATAGGTTGTGGCGCTTTAGGCAACACCCGCTATAACCAGCGCCAGAAGCCTCCTGTCGGAAAACCGGCGGGAGGTTTATTTTGTTTGCCGGCATGGCGGGCTATCGTTTGAGCAGTGCTAGTAATTCTCGATTTGTATCATTCGACAGCGTCCGGACAACAGCTCATTGTGTTCTAAATCTTTGTTGCCATGGGAAATGAGTTCAATGACCCGGTCATCCAGATGATATTGGCCATGGGCCGAGATCGGGTTGACAATGCTCACGCCTAAAGCCGAGATCTGGCTGGCAATGTTGATATTGATATTGGTAACCGCCGGGCACATACGCGAGTCCAGGTAATTGTCGACAAAATCCGGCATGATGGCATAGCTCAGCAGGTCGTTCGGGTCTGAAAAGGCGGCTATATTGACCTTGTTGAATGCTCTGAGGTCATGTTTCGAGCCATCCTCATGGCAATAGTCGTCAATTTGCCCGACGACTCTGGGCGCGGGCAAACCGATTTGCAGCAAGGGCAGCTGGTTGGACAGCATGAAGATGGACACCTCCTTCTCCTGCAACCTGGCAACCAGATCGGGATGGTTTGCTTTCGTTTGATCATCCCCCAGCATCTCGACAATATCTCCCAGGGCGTCAATAATGATGCGGCTTCCCAGGCTGTGCGTAATAAAAGCGACGTTATATTTCTCCAGACTGCTCAGCGTTGACAGGGAGGAGGCACGGCAGACCTGGCTTTGATTGCCGGTGATGCTTTCGCCTTCTCGATCCGCCAGCATCCAGCAGATTGCCTGCTGGATGGCCGTCCCGATAAGGTTCTGCCTATCAGCGAAAAATATTATGGGATCAGGAGCGACGTCGTTCAGGAAGACTTTCATGGTGTTGTTAAACGACGCCCGACGCTGTGTGAACTCACCTGATGTGTCGAAATCCAGCCCGCGTTTTCGTTCTGTGGTAATATCAGACCAGGTCAGCTCGTAGAAGGATACTTTCTGGGAGCCAGCTTTATTGCGGGTATTCATGATCCGCATATTCGACAGTCTTTGAGCCGGGTTGGCGGGGTTCATGATATTGACGATTTTCGGCCGCGAGAAGACAGTCAGACCGAGTGCGCTGGAGATATTCTCGATTATGGTGGTGGCGTGCCCGGATCGATGGGTACCGATGCCGTGGATAATCAATACTTTGACAGTCGCTCCATCTTCCTGCAATGAAGAGATACCGCCGAACAGGCCGCCGCGAATTTCACATTGGCGGGTGTCTTCATTTTGCAGGTTTTCAAAGGTGCGGGAGGCAAATCCCCTGCCAAAGGAATAGCAGCCCGAGGTAGACAGAACCAGCAACAGCAGCAACAGTGTTTTCAGCCTTGTAACCATCACCCCAAAATTTCGTTCGTTGATAGTTGTTGATAGGAATTCGCTTTTGAAGATCGTCAACCCTTTCATTTCTCACCTCAAACGATCGTAGTCCTTCATCTTGTCGGCCAAGTGGCGCCAGTCAATATTCTGCAGATCCTTGACTAACTGGTGCTGCATGCCCGATTGTACTACTTCCCGCGCCCGGGCGCGTGTTTTGATCCCGTAAAAGGGCATGGTGCCTACAAAGGCCTGGTTGGTGTATTTTTTTAAGGGCGTCATTACATCCCCGCGGCGGGTGTAGTAGGCGTCTTCGCCTTCGGCGCAGACCGTATTGAACACGTTGAATTGACGGCAGGCCATGGGGCGCAAAGGATGAATGCTGCAGACCTGATCCACCAGAAAAGCGCAGGCCTGCCCGTGCCGGTGTACGGCCAGTTGATGCATGAGCCGGCCGCGCACTTCCCCTTCGACCTTCTCCGTCACATACCAGGTGATCCCCACCAGCTCCAGCGGATAAACGGGAATCGAACGGTGGGTGACGCAGCAGGCGGCGCACCCTTTGGCACATGCCAGGCGTTGCCCCTTGGCGGTCATCAGGCGAATGCCCTCCGCCACTCCCTGGTCGGTGACATGGTAGGCCTCAAGCAGCATGGGCAGCCACTCAAGACGCTTTTCCGCCTCCGGAAAAGAGAGTCGCGCTTTAAAGCGCTTACTTGGAGAAGTTCGTTTTCGTCGGGAAGCTTTTGTCATTGCCATCGGGCTACAGGCAGCCGTCACCTTTCAGAATGTGCACGTAGTCAGTCACCGCCTCAATCAGCGCCGTGGGTTTGGCGTCGAAACCAGCCTGGCGCAGCTTGTCCATTTTGGCTTCGGTGAAGTATTGGTATTTTCCCCGCAACGCTTGCGGCATATCGATATATTCAATGCGCGGCGTCATGCCCATGGCATCAAAAAGCGCCGACGCCAATTCGTTCCACGAGTTGGCCTTACCGCTACCCACATTGAAAATGCCGTTCACATCTGGATTTACCAGACAATGGTAGGTCGCCGCCACGGCATCTTTGACATAGATGAAGTCTCTTTTCTGCTCGCCGTCGGCGAAACCGGGCCGGTGGGAGCGGAACAGCGCGATGCGACCGTCGCGCTCGATCTGCTCGTAGCCCTTGTGAACCATGCTGCGCATATCGCCCTTGTGGTACTCGTTGGGTCCGAACACGTTGAAAAACTTCAGCCCCGCACAGCGACCCTGGGCACGGTTTTTAAGCAGCCACAAGTCAAAGGCATGTTTCGAAAATCCGTACATATTCAGAGGTCGCAACGTCAACGTGGTTCTGTCGTCGTCACTGTAACCCTGCTCACCGCCGCCATAAGTGGCTGCGCTGCTGGCATAGACAAAGCGGCGCTTATGCTCGAAGGCCCACCGGGCCAGAACCTTGCTGTAGCGGTAGTTGTTTTCGATCAGATAGGAGGCATCGCTTTCGGTGGTCGAAGAGCAGGCTCCCATGTGCACGATGGCATCCACGTCTTCATCGAAACGACCCTGCTCAAGTGCGACTAGAAAGGGCCCTTTCTCCAGATAGTCTTCGAAACGCTTGCCCCTCAGATTCTTCCACTTCTCCTGCTCTCCCAGATGGTCGACCACGATGATGTCATCGATGCCTTTCTCGTTGAGCAGCCAGACAAAGCAGCTGCCGATGAAACCGGCGCCGCCGGTGACGACAACGCGCATGATAGTTCCTTTCATCTATCAAACTGAACACCGCATCAAGGCAATGCCGTGGAACATAGGTAGGTGTCGATCACCGCTTTCACCTCTTCGGCCTCGATCTGCATCATGGCGGTGCTGATCTTCTGGCCATTTTGGCGAACGATCTCGCCCCTGCCCTTTTGGATGACGATGTGCTTGCCATTTTGCTGGGTCTTTCCCGTGTTATTGTATTGCGCCGTCTCCAGTTGGTTGTCCCATGGCCCCCATACATTGGCCTCGGAATGGCCGAAAAGGGCTATCACAGGTATGTCGACCGCCGCGGCCATGTGCATGGGCCCGGTATCGACCCCGATAAAAAACCGGGCATGTTTCGACAAACAGGCCACCTCCTTTAACGAAAGCCGGCCCGACAAGTTAACAGGAGCCGATCGGCAGTGAGCGAGAATCTGATCAACCTTTTCAAGTTCGTGCAAGTCCGGTGACGCGCTAATGACCACCCGTACACCTTTTTTGAGCTCCAGATAGTCGATAACTTCGGCAAAGCGTTGGTCATCCCAGCACTTGAACATCCACCGGGCCACCGGATGAATGTGAACAAAGCAACCAATCGCCTGCTGCTTTAAAATATGGACGATCGTCTCTTCCGTCTGGCTGTCCCAGAAGATACGCACTCTTTTTGACACCGGCGTGATCT
Source organism: uncultured delta proteobacterium (assembly GCA_963783425.1). Classification (GTDB taxonomy): domain Bacteria; phylum Desulfobacterota; class Desulfobacteria; order Desulfobacterales; family QNYZ01; genus CAWANO01. Next base: position 89,203 of record CAWANO010000001.1, on the reverse strand, counting down.
TCAACAACCGCAGTGGAAACAGATCCTTTTCCACGGTATGCCCCCGCGGTGTATCACCGACATAGGCGCTAAAGGGCCTGCAATGCTTGAGTACGCCGTTTCTGGGCAATATGCCGACCCGCGTCTTGGCGTGACTTAGCCAGGCCAGCGATGCGCCCCGATCCCCCTCGGTCAGATTTATTACCATATCGTACTGATTTTTTCTAACTTGGTGGTAAAAGCCGGCTTCAGACCAGATGCGTGACACAAGCGCTTCTTGTTTTATTTTGCTGCGATCATAGCAAAGAAGGTTATGGACATGGGGATGCAACGCGATCATCTCGGCACAGTTTTTATTTAGGGCAAAATCGATGGCGGCTTCGGGAAAAGCGGCTTTGAGGTTGTCGATCAAGGGTGTCGACAACAGCACGTCGCCGATATTTCTGAACTTCATGACCAGTATCTTCATGGCGCAAGATCTAAAAAGAAGCTTGGCGGATTTCAGACAGGCTAATTGAAAAAGGAGATCCCGGTAGAATCGATCCCACCTGCGTTGACGCCCGCTTTTGATTCAAGTAATATCTGCGGCCAGAAAGCGGAACGGCAAGCCCCACAGACGCAGAAAGAACTGTTTTGGAACAGGTCGCACATGAAATATTGCTTTTTTTCACCCGGGCGCTGGGTACCTTACCCCTGCCGGTCGGTCAGCGTCTGGGCGCTTTTCTGGGCAAAGTGGCCTATCACTTCGATGGTAGGCATCGTCAAATTGCCCAACAAAACATCTCGGCGGCGCTCTCACTCTCGCCGCAGGCAACGCAACGGTTGACCAAGCAGGTCTTTGCCAACATCGGCCGGATTTTTCTGGAAACCACTTGGTCCTGGACGCGCCCGCGCGCTGAGCTGCTGCCCTATTTTCGCATCGAAGGTGAATCTTACATCCAAAACGCCCACGCCAAGGGGCGCGGCGTGCTGGTGTTGACCGCTCACCTGGGCAACTGGGAGCTGCTGACGGTCATCGCCGACATGATCCATCACCACATCAATATTATCTACCGCCCCCTGGATTTCAAACCCATGGATCGTCTTGTGTGCGAAAAACGCTGCCGCTTCGGCTCCCATGTGGTGCCCAAACGCAAGTCCTTGCGCATGATCTTGAGGGCCTTGCGGCGCGGCGAAATGGCCGCCTTTTTACTCGATCAAAGCAGCGACTGGTACGATGGGGCCACCTCGCACTTCTTCCATCAGCGCACCTTCACCAACAAGGGGCTGGCCTTGCTGGCCTATAAAACCGGTGCGCCGGTGGTACCGGTATTTCTGATCCGCGAGCCGGCCGGTTTTGTGGGTCGCTTCCTGCCCGAAGTGGAGCTGCTCAAATCGGGGGACAAAACCCGCGATATCGAAGAGAATACGGAACGCTTCAACCGCGTGATCGAAGCCGTCATCCGTCAGCATCCCGACCAATGGTTCTGGGTGCACCGCCGCTGGAAAAATCCCACCTATCAGCTCTGGCCACAGCAGATGGAAGAATCCTGAAACGGCCGCCGGATCGCAGCCGCGTACAAATCAATAAGCCTGTACCGCCCGCTCCAATACCGCATCGACGTGACGTTTGACGGTCGCCACCTCAATCCTTTGCATACAATTACACTCCCGAACCTCTCTCCGAAAACAGGGTGAACAGGACACGTCCGGCCGCACGACTTCATGGCCGCTGCCATAGGGCCCGGTGCGCCAGGGAGCCGTGGGGCCGAACAGCGCCACCACTGGTGTGCCCACCGCCGCGGCCAAATGCATGGGGCCGGTGTCGGTGCTGACCAGACAGGCCACGCCGCTGTACAAGGCGGCCAGGGTTTTGAGATCGGTCTGACCGCTGAGATCCACCGCCGCGTGCCGCATTCTCCCAATGATCGCCGCTACTTCAGACCTATCCGCCATGGCACCGGTGAACATCACCCCGGCGCCACGGGCTTCGATCAGCCAGTCGGCCAAAGCAGCGAACCCGGTATGCGTCCAGCGCTTGGTGGGCCAGCCGGCCATGGGGTGTATGGCGAAAAGTACGTGTTTGCCCTTGAGCCCGCTTTGCGTGATGAGCTGGTCGGCAGCGGCGTGATGCCGATCAAAGACCGGCAGATCATAGGCCACGGCAGGCCGGTCGATTCCCACCGTTTCCAGCAGCAGCAAATAGCGCTCCAGGGCGTGGCGTTCCATGCTCGGGGCCGGCACGCGCCGGTTGTAAAAGAGATAGCTGCCCTCGGAGTGCTGCAGCCCGTACCCGAAGCCGATCTTCTGGTCGCCTCGCACCAATGCGACCCACACGGCGCTTTTGAGCAGGTTCTGGAAGTCGAAAATGAGATCGTAGCGGGTACGCCGCAAATCTCGCGCAAACGCGCGCGCCGATCGAAACACCGCCCCCCTGTCGCGCCCTTTTGAATCCTTTAGCGCTTTCATCCAGCGCTTGCGAGGGCAAACGATCACTCGTCGCAACGCCTGGTGACCAATCAACAAATCGGCGGCAGCCTCCTCGACCAGCCAGTCGATCTGGGCGCCGGGAAAGCGCTCTTTCAGGGCGTTCAGGGCCGGCAGGGCGTGGATGACATCCCCGATGGCGCTCAGTTTGACGATCAGAACATTCATGGCTTAGCAACCGTCAAGTCAAATACCCGCGGGCGGCACACAAGACGCGTTCGGTATCAATGTAGGCCATACAGGCGTGATGCCTCAGAGGGCACTCGCGCTGCATGCAAGGGGCGCAATCCACCGGATCGCGCACCACGCTGGCGACAAGGCTCCAGGGACGCGTTACGGCGGCATTGGTGGGCCCGAAAATCGCCACCAGAGGCACCTTGAGCGCGGCCGCCACGTGCATAAGACCGCTGTCGTTGGTAATGAAGAGGCGGCAGCGTTCGATAATCGCCATGGCCTCATCCAGGCCGGTTTGACCGGCCAGATTGATGGCCGGGGTGTGCATCAGGCGAGCCACGACATCGGCCACGGGACGCTCGCCGGCTGATCCGAAAATGAGCACCTGCAACCCGTACTCATGCTGCAGGTGGTCGGCCACCTGGGCGAAACGCTCGGGATGCCAGCGCTTTGCGGTGCCGTAAGCGGCACCTGGATTGATGCCCAGAAGCGGGGCGTCCGCGTCGATGCCGTTGGCCGCCAGCGTGGCCCTGGCCTGCCGGCGCGCCCCCGCACCCGTTATCAACTCCAAGTGTTCGTCCTCAGCGGGCACGCCCAGGGCCGCCAATAACGTTAAATAATAACGAACTTGGTGACGCCGTTTGATCTCTGGCGTGCGGTGCACGGCGTGGGTCAGTAGCGGACGGCGAAAAGCGGTGTCGTAGCCGCCTCGCAGGGGAATTTTCGCGGCCTGGAAAATAAGCGCCGCGTCTATGGCGTTGGGCAATAAAATTGCACCGTCGTAGGCTTTTCTGCGCAGATGGCGCCCCAGGCGCAAGCGCCCGGCAATGCCCTTGTGGCCTCCTTCGCTGTCGTAGACCACCACCTCATCCACGTGGGGATTGTCGATGAAAACCGGCGCCACCCAGGGCTTGGCCAAAATAGCGATGTGGGCTGCGGCAAACCTTCTGGCCAAGGCCCGCACGGCCGGTGTGGCCATAATGGCATCGCCGATCCAGTTGGGTGACCGGATGATCAATCGCTTGAGGCGAGGCGTTATGTCAGCCAGAGATTGGGGCATCGGCTTAAGATCTCTTCTATCTATCCGAATGGCACGTACCGCAAAGCGGGCCAGCCGTTGTAGCACGAGAGGTTTGGAACAAGCGCTCTGAAGAGTTTATTGGGACCACACCATTTACGACGGTAAAACCTTCAAGATTTGCTGCACGGTTTTCTCGACCGCGCCGCCATGGGCTGCCCATACTTCACGGGCCTGCGCGCCGGCCGCGTCGGCCATCGCTGGGTCGTCCAGCCATTGCTGGGCAGCCCGCGCAAATTGATTTGCATTTTTCACCCGGACTGCGCCGCCGCCGGACAAAAACAGCTTACTGACCTGGGCAAAATTGTCCATGTGCGGGCCAAAGAGCACCGGCCGCGCGTGGGCGGCGGCTTCAATGGGGTTGTGGCCGCCCAGCGGCACCAGGCTGCCCCCTACAAATGCCACATCGGCCAGCGCGTATAGATCGCGCAATAGGCCCAAACGGTCCACCACCACCACCGCCGGCTCAACGGTTTTGCTCCGTCGTGCCAGCTGGGTATAGGTGCGGGCCTTAAAACCCGCCGCCTGACAGTCATCGACGATGCGTGGCGCTCGTTTGGGATCTCGCGGCACCACCACAAGCAAAACACCGTCATGCCGGCGCAGGCGCTTGAACGCATCCAGCACGATCTGCTCCTCGCCCGGATGGGTGCTGCCGGCCACGAGCACCTTGCCTCCTGAAGCAACGCCCAGCAGATCACGCTGTGATGCAAGCCAGTCGGTCGGCGGCGGCACAAGGGTTTGATCAAATTTCAAGTTGCCGCTGACCATCACCCGCTCAGGGGCCACGCCCAGATCGACAAACCGTCTGGCGTCTGCGGACGTTTGCGCGCATACCGCTGAAAACGCCTGCAACATGCCTCGCGTTACAACGGAAAACCGTTTATAGCCCGAAAAGGTTCGTTTGGAAAGCCTGGCGTTGACCAACACCACCGGCACCCCCTTGCTTTGCTGGGTGTGCATGAAGTTGGGCCAGAGATCCGACTCCACCACCACCACCATGGCCGGGTCCACGCGACGGCTGATGGCAGCCACACAGGGCGCCAGGTCGTAGGGGAAATAGCCGATGCCGCCGACGCGGTCGGTAAACAGGCGTTGTGCGGTGGCGTATCCGCTCTGCGTCGAAACCGAAAAAAAGAGCCGCCGACGCCCGTAGCGTTCGATCAGCGCAGCCATTAGCGTCTCGGCCGACATGGTTTCACCCACCGAAAGGGCGTGAACCCAGATGAGCTTGGGACCGTCCGGTCTCAAACCGGCACGCCGGCTTGCCGACGTCGGGGTTTTCAATCCCAGGCGGTAGGGAACGGTCCGGCGCCGTTTTTCATGCAGCAGCATCACCGGCAACCCCACCGGCAGCGCGGCGGTGGCACCCGCCCACAACGCCAGGTTGTAGGCCGTCATTGGCAAAGCATCACGATACATGAACCCCCTCCGGTGGCTGGCACGGTTATTTGACATTGCGCGGCGATCTTTCGATCCAGCGATAATAGGGCCACCAATAGGCCCACTGTACGGCCTCCTTGGTTCGTTTGAGAGCGCGAGCGCTCGATGCCAGCAGCGAGTAGAGGGTGGGCACCACCACCAGGGTCAGGAAGGTGGCTACGATTAGCCCGAAAATGACGACGATGGCCATGCTGCGCCACCATTGGGTCGACTCACTCACCCAGGAGATGGCCATCACATGAAAGTCGTAGGAGACCCCGGTCACCATCGGCACCAGACCCAGCACCGTGGTTATGGCGGTCAGCATCACCGGCCGCAGACGGGTAGCCCCGGCGGAGATCACCGCGTCGTGCAGACTAAAACCGCGCGCGCGCAGCTTGTTGGTGTAGTCGATCAGCACGATGGCGTTGTTGACTACCACCCCGGCCAGCGAGATCACGCCGACCCCGGACATGATGATGCCAAAAGGTGAGCCAAAAATCGTCAGCCCCAAAAACACCCCGCCAAACGAGAGCACCACCGAGGTGAGAATGATCAGCGGCTGGGAGATCGAGTTAAAGAGCGAAACCAGAATCAGGAACATCAGGAAAATCGCCACCATGAAAGCACGCGACAAAAACTCCTCCGCTTCCTGCTGAAATTCGAACTCCCCCGTGAACCTGATCTGATATCCCGGCGGAATGGGAAGCTCGGCCAGGAAGCGTTCGCTTTGGGCCCGGGCCACGGGGCCCGGGACGTAACGTTCATCCACATTGGCTTTTACGGTAACGGTGCGCTGGTGGTTGATGCGGGTGATATCGCCCAGGGTGCCGGTGCTCTCGATCGTGGCGATAGTGGTAAGCGGGATCAGGCGCCCCGAGGGGGTTGGAATCATGATGCGCCGCAACGCCTCCACGCTGACGCGCTCTTTCTCGGCCATCTGCACGGTGATGTCGTAATCTTCGTCACTTTCGCGGTAAGTCGACACGTCCAGACCGTTATAGGCCGTTTTCAAGGCGAAGCCGATGGCGTTGGTCGTCAGGCCGTACAGGGCCGCTTTCTGCCGGTCAACGTGTACGCGGATGGCGGGCAGGCCGGCCACGAAATCGTTGCGCACATCGTACACGTAGGGCACCTGGGCCACGATCTCGCCCACCTGTTGAGCCAACTGGCCCAGCATCTTGAAATCGTCGCCCGAGATCTCGATGTTGATGGGTGCGCCCGTGGGCGGCCCCTCCTCCTGCTGGTCGACGGTGATTTTGGCCCCGGCGATGCGCTTGACACGGTCGCGGATCAGTTCCATGTCCTCGGTGACGGGACGCGTGCGCTCCTGCAGGTCAACAAACTGCACCGCCACATGGTTAGGGGCATTGGCGGCAAAGGCCGATTCCGCCCCCGAAGCCCGCACCGCCTTGGCGTAGACATGCTCGACATTGTCGATGTCACCCGGTCCCTCGAAGGTACTGCCGTCGGCCCTTTCGTGGCTTTGGGGCTGGTAGGCCTGCTGATAGGCCTCCGGGGCAGGCGCGCCGGGACGCGACCCGTTGGCGCCCAGAACGGCCAGTTCCACCTTCTTAACCAGCCCGTCCAGGTATGCCAGGTCGGCCCCTTCGGGCGGGTCGATGTTAACGTAGACGCTATTGGGATCGATGGAGGGAAAAAACTCCACCGGCTTGCGCAGCCCCACCGACAGCAGCCAGGCTTGAAAGAGTATGATCAGCATGGCGAAGGCGATCAGCATGGTCACCACGCGGTGCTGCAACACCAATCGCAAAAAACGGGCGTAACTGGTCAGCAGCCAGCCCTTGATCTCGGCCGGCTTCTCGCCCGAATCCGAAATCGAATCGGCATCAGCCGCATAACTGGCGTGGGTGGGACCGTTGGATTTGATCTTCATGAAAATGGCCGTTAAGGCCGGGTTGATCACCATGGCCACGAAAAGGCTCGAGGATAGGGTGATGATCAGCGTAATGGGCAGGTAGCTCATAAATTCGCCCATGATGCCCGGCCAGAAGATCAGCGGGAAAAAAGCGGCCAGGGTGGTCATGGTGGAGCCAATCACCGGCCAGGCCACCTCGCCCGTGGCCCGCATGGCGGCCTCGATGCGCGGCACGCCCTGCTCCATATAGCGATAGACGTTCTCGACGATCACGATGGCGTTGTCCACCAGCATGCCCAAGGCCAGGGTGAGCGAGAAGAGCACCACCATGTTCAGGGTGATGCCCAGGGCGTATAGCACAATAAACGACAGCAGCATCGAGAAGGGAATGGCCATGGCCACCAAAATGGCGTTGCGCAGCCCCAGGGCGAACAGCAGCACTGCCGCCACCAGGATCAACCCGGAGATGATGTTGTTCTCCAGGTCGGCCACCATGTTGCGGATATCCTTGGCCTGATCCATCAGCTTGGTGATCTGGGTGCCCGGCGGCCAGGCCGCGCTGCGCCGTTCGATCAGTTCGTCCACCTTTTCGCTGATGAAGATGATGTTTTCGCCCACCCGCTTTTTAACGCTGATGGAGACCGCCTCGCGCCCGTCCAGCCGGGCGCGGCTGCTCTCCTCCTTGAAACCGTCCACCACCGTGGCCACATCCTTCAGGTAGACCGGCCGCCCGTCGAAGGTGCTCACCACCAGGCCGTAGATGTCGTCGGGCGTGGCGAACTCGCCCGGTACCCTTAGCTGAAAGCGTCCCGCGCCCAGGGTGATGGCCCCGCCGGAGGTGTTCTGGTTTTCGTTGGCGATTACGTTTTGCAACTGGGTGATGGGAATACGGTAGTAGGTCAGCTTGTCCGGATCGACCTCAATACGGATCTCGCGCTCCAGCCCGCCGGTAACCTCGGCTTCGAGCACGCCGGGAATGCCCTCGATGTCGTCAGCCAGATCGTCGGCGATCTTCTTCAAGCAGGGGTTACCGCAGGTGCCGCTAAGCGAAAAGACGGCGATGGGCAGCTCCGAGAAATTGACCTCGAACACGCTGGGGTCGTTCTCAAGGTCGGTGGGCAGGTCGCCCATGGCCTCATCGACCTTGTCCTTGACCTTGGGAAGCACTTCGTCGATGTCGGTGCCCGGGATGAACTCCACATCGATCTGCGAAAGTCCTTCGGAGCTGACCGAATGGATGCGTTTGACCCGATCGAGCCCCTTGAGTTTCTTCTCGATATGGATGGTGATGGCGGTTTCGATGTCCGCGGCCGAGACCCCTTTGTAAGAGGTCGACACAAACACATGCGGGATGGTAATGTCCGGCGAGCTTTCACGCGGCAACGCCTTGTAGCAATAGGCGCCCACCAACAGGATGATCAGCGCCAGCACCACTACACTGGTCCGGTTTTTAACGGCAACATCCGATACGATCATCCCCGAACCTCCTCCAGACTAGCGGCCTGTTGAACCACGCTGACGGCTTCACCGTCCTGCAGGTCGCGCTGTCCAACCACTACCACCGCTTGGCCGGCCGAAAGGCCTTCTACAACCTCCACAATCCAGCCCTCCTGGATGCCCAGTGCGACCGGGTGTCTTTTGGCGACACCATCTTCAACCACAAAAACATAATTATCGCCATCACTACGTGAGACGGAGAAAAGCGGTACGGCCAGAGCGTCTGACGCTTGGCGCTTAACGATCTCCACCCGCACGAACATGTCGGGCAAAATGGCATGGTCTGGATTGGGCACCTCTATCTGCAAGTCATACAGTCGCGCCCCCGGGTCGGCCGTGTGCGAGAGGTAGTGTTTGCGGCCCTCGAAAATCCGCCCGCCTAAGGCATCGATGCGCACGCTGAACGTGTCGATCTTGCGAACCGCCTCGACATCCGATTCGGGAATGCCTACCCGCACCTTGACGCGATCCATCTGAATGATCTCGGCCACTGGATCGCCCACGCCCACGTACTGGCCCACCTCGACAAAGACGTGGTTGACCAGCCCGGGCATGGAGGTACGGATGCGGCCGCGTTTGACGCGCAGCGCGTCCAGGTTCAAATTGGCCTTGAGGCTGTCGACCCGGGCGATGGCATCGTCGAGCTGGGAACGGGTGGCTAACTGCTTGTCGTAAAGCCCTCGCAAACGCTCCAGTGTGGCCGCCGCGGCCGCATAGTTGGCCTGGGTGGCCTTGAGGCTGTTTTCGGCGTCACGCGCATCCACCGTGGCCAGCAAGGCGTCTTTGTCCAACCGCTGCCCTTCGGTGATCTGCTTGGCGGTGATGGTACCTGGCAGCTCGGCCGGCACCTTGAGCACTACCCAGGGGCTGACCTCGCCGGGCAGGCTGATGCGATCGCTGATGGTCTGCGGAGTAAGTGTCAAGGTGACCACGTTGATGTCGACCTTGGCAGCCTTGACGCTCATTTTTTCAGCCGCGATAGTCTCTTTTTCAACCCCGATGCGGTTAAAGAGTGACACGATGACGGCGATCAGCACCAGCACCAGCAGGGCCGGAATCACGCGCCACAGCCGGCGGGTGAAACGGTGTCCGCCGCTGACAGGGGAATGATTTGAATCTGGGAATTCCATGGAAACTCCAAACGTTTGTTTCAGTCGATTAGCAGATACTTACTTTTCGTTATCCGGGACCAGCGAACTTTTACAGATGGCTTTCCTGAAGGTTCAGAGTCTGTCCCTTATCACCCCCACTCCACCCCATCGAGAGGGGACGGAGCGTTGCGTTGCCTCGCCCGGGATAGTGTTTTGGATGCTCTATATCGTCATTTAAAGGTCAATTGTTTCACTTGATTCCTCGAATCCTCGACCCCTTGAACCCTTCGACCGTTTGACTTTTTGACCCTTCATCCCTATTCGAAACCCACCCGGTCGGCCACCTGGGGCAACAGATTCCCCGTGGCGCGGTCGATCTGCAACAGTGCCAAACGGCTGACAAAGTGCGCTTCGGCCAGCCGCTGCTGGGCGGTCACCAACAAGGTGTTGGCATCCACCACGTCCACGCTGTTGGTCAGGCCGAAATCAAACTGAGTGGTGACGGCGCGGAAGTTTTCCTCAGCGAAAGTTAACTCCTCACGCAGCGAATCCAGAGAGGTTTTCGCGGCCCGGTAGTAGAGAAAGGCCTCCTCCACTTCCACCGCGATCTGCTTGCGCAAAGCATCGATGGCCAGCTGGGCCTGCCGTTCCCTGGACATCGATTCGCTAACCTCGGCCCGGCGCAGCCCCCCATCAAAGAGGGTGAAATTGAGGTAAAGCCCCGCCCAGAGGCTGTTTTCGGCTGCCACCGCCTCATCGGGGAAGGCGTCACTTTGCGCCCATACACCCTCAACGCCCAACCGCGGCCACCAGTCGCCTTTGGTGAAGCGAATCTCTTTTTCGGCCATTTCACGCTGCATCTCCAGCGCCTTGAGGTCCGGCCGGTCCCGCAGGGCGGTGATCTTTAAAGTGGTGAGTTCGTAATCGGGCAAAGGCTGCGCGCTCGCCTCGGGCGGGGCCACTTCAAATGGACCATCAAGACCGCTGATGCTGGCCAGCTGCGCCTTGACCAGATCGCGCTGATTGACCTCCAGAATGTTCTGGGTGCGGGCTTTGGCCAGTTCGGCCTCGGCCCGGTAGAGGTCCGTCAGCGTGGCGGTTTCAAGTTCAACGCGTGTTTTGACGGAGTCACGGGTGGTGAGCAGGCGCTCAACGTTGGATTGGGCGATCTGGATGTTCTTTTCCGCGTTCAAAACATTGTAGTAGGCCGATGCGGTTTGAATCAGCAGCGTTTCACGGGTATTGTCCAGATTGAGGCGTTCTTTTTCGATGTTGTCCTTACTGATGTCGTAAGCCACCAGCTCCTTACCGTTGAGGGTGAAGGATTGATCAAGGCGCAAGCCATAGGAACCTCGCCACTGCGGTTGCACCGCCACTTCGCCCAGGTAACGCTCTTCACTGTAGTGGCGGTAATCGCCGTAGGCGGAAAACTTTGGAATCAGCACCGACAGGGCCTTTTCCCGCTGCAGTTCGGCCACGTAGAGGTTTTCGCGCGCCAACTTCAACGCTTCGGCCCGTTTGATGGTGCGTTGGTAGAGATCGTCCAGTGTAAACATCGGCGGGGAAGCCAGCTCGGTTGTAGTCGCTGTCTGCGCCCGAACTTGCGCTGAAAATAACCCCACCAGTAAAACAGCTGTCGCCAAACTCCAAAACCAACGCATAGCGCTTCGGCTCCTTTGTCGTTCTTCTCTTGGCTCTACTATTGGCCCGGATGATGGGCGATGGCGGCCACCAGATTATCGATGTAGTAGTTGGCGTGCCAGGTGACGTCCAGATTGAATTCCGAGAGCAGGTTGTGAAACAAAATACCGTCAACACAGGCCATCATATTCAGTGCGATCTCATCAACGTTACCGGCGATCTCAGGCCTGAAGGCACCTTTGGCAACACCTTCGAGCAACACGCCGGTCAACTTCTTTAGGATGCCCGAACTGATCCGCGGACCCACCCCTTTCAACCGGGAGAGCGCGCCGCCGGGCATTATCCCCTGCTCGTAAGCCACGATGTAAAACTGGTTGAGGGTCGGTTCCTGGCGGTCGCAGATCATCACCGCCATCTGGGTGACGGTGTAGAGCTTGGCCACGGGATCGGCCGCCTCGGTCATCAAGACGGTCATGCGCTGCTCGAGCATCTCCACCCATAGCTTCAAGGCCGCCAAAAAAATGTCGGCCTTGGTGGCGAAATATTCGTAAAGCGTGCTTTTCGCCAAACCGGCCGCAACGGCAATATCGTTCATGCTGGTGGCGGCATAACCCCGGGCGGCAAAGATGCTGAGCGCCGCCGTGGCAATTTGACGTTCTTTTTCGTGCTTGTCCACGATGATGGGTGACATATTTTTTAAATCCCTGTTTATATCGAACTATACGGTCGGTAAAATATTCAACCGAATCGATTTTGTCAATATAAAATAAGGGCTTTTTATCGGACCCGTCAGTTCGGTCCGAAAATTCGGGATAGGGACGATATGTCAGGCACTTTCGGGAGGAAATCGGGGTCCGGCAAATCGCAAGGAAAGAAAAGTGGCAGTAACAAACAAAAACACCCCGGAGCGGTCCCCTTATCAGGGTGTTGAAAAACGTTTCGAGCGCGAGCCGGGCAAAGCAAGATTCGGCCCAGAAACCCCATCTATTGAAAAAAGGGCTGAGCCGAATGGCACTCTCTACGGCTAAAGCCTATCGTCGTCCAACAGCCTTTAAACCCCGCGGTTCGCCGAATTCAAAGGACGCGGGGGGCTAAAGGCTACAGGGCCCCCAGACTGAAAAGGTCAGACACCAGCCGGCCGATCGGGGCCTTTGCGGGTTCGCTGGGCAACTGGGATAGAATTCCCAACCCCTCCGTGGCTTCGTGAAAGTGCTCTTGCGACGCGTCGCTTACCAGCGCGATGTTGACCATGGCATTGGTCGATACCAGCTGACGAGCCAAATCCAAAGCGCTCATGTCGGGCAGCTCGGTGTCGATAAGGGCCAGCGCGGGCGTTGTTTCAGCCACGTGCACCAGCACTTTGTGACCCGATTCGATTCTGCGAGTCTGAACCCGGGCGTCGAATTGCGCCGCCCAAAGCGCATAGCGGGCATCCGTGGCGCAAACAATGACGATTTCGGGGCTTTTGGGAGGAAACCTCACCCAACCCCCCTTCCACCGCAGCATGACCCGGGGCCGGCGCAACCGGCCTGACCGGGCGCGCTGCCACAGCAGGCCGTGTCTCCGGGTCCGGGCATGGCCTGCCGGGCGCGGCCGGTCAGGGTGCTGCTGGCAGACATCAGCCGACGGGTTTGAGGGCTGCCGCAGTGGGCGCAGGTGACCTCGTCGTCGGCACCAATCACCAGCTGCTCGCCGGTGCGGCCGCAATCTAGGCATTCGATGTCATAAATGGGCATGATGTACTCCTGAGATCAAATCCGCTAAATGGTAACGTAAAAGCGGTCCGGGCTACAGCTGAACCCCATGGCCGCCGCCGCCACCGCATGTGTTTTCCTGGCTGAACTGGGGCAGTTTGTCGGCCACGAAAGCCTGCACCGCTTCGCCCACGGTTTGCACCCCGTTGCCGAAAAAGACCTTAATGCCCACCTGGTTAAAGCCCATCAGCGGGCGCAGTCCCATGCCGCCGGCGATCAGTGCGGTCACGCCCTGCTCGGGCTAGGTAATTCACCGGGGCCATACAGCCGCCCTGCTGGTGCGGCACATTGGGTACCGTCTGCACGGCACCCACCTGGCCGTCTTCCACGTTGACCAAGGTGTAGAGGTCACAATGGCCGAAATGAGCACCCAAAGGGGCATCGAGCCCGCCGGGTATAGATGATGGAATGGCTACTAGCGTTTTCATAACGTTCTCCTGAAGTGTAATTGATGAATGGTTATTTTATCGTACGGCACGCGATGGTCACGAACGATCATTCTATGGCCGCCTTGGCCGCTGAGGCCGGCACGCTTTCAACGGTCAGCGCCAAAATGGCCTGCCAGATGTCGGCCACGGTTTGTGCCAGAGCACCGTCTTGATAATCGGTGATCACCTTGCCGGCCACCATGGCATGGGTGAATTCATCGGCATACGGCACGTGGCCCAAAACGGGTATGCGCTGACTGGCGCACAGGGTCGTGATGCGACTCGTCTGCGCCGTGCTGAGGTCGAATTTATTGATCACCACCGCGGCCGGCACCTTGAAATGGTCGCATAGCCCCAGAATGCGCTCCAAATCGTGCTGCCCCGAGGGGGTCGGCTCGGTTACGACCACCGCCTGATCCACGCCGGCCAGACTGCTGATCACCGGGCAGCCGATGCCCGGCGGGCCGTCGGATAATATCAGATACTGGCCCTGCTTACGGGCCAAATCCTTGGCCTCATTGCGCAGCAGGCTCACCAGGCGACCCGAGTTTTCCTCCCCAGGAAACAACTGGGCATGTACCATGGTGCCGAAACGGGTGTCAGACAGATACCACTGCCCGCAGTGTTTTTCCACAAAATCTATCGCCTCGGCTGGGCAGAAGGTAACACAAGTCTTGCACCCTTCGCATTTCAGGCGATTCACGCGGGGCAGCTCACCATCGACCGCCGAAACGGCGTCAAAACGACAGCGTTCGATACAATCGCCGCAACCTGTGCAACGTTCTGTATTGATCACCGCTTCGTGTCCGGAAAAAAAATCAACCCGCTTGCGGCGCTGCGGGTGCAGCAGCAGATGCAGATCGGGGGCGTCCACATCCAGATCGCAGATCAGGCTGTTTTGGGCCAGATGGGCAAAGGCCGCCGTCAACGAAGTTTTCCCGGTGCCGCCTTTGCCACTGATAACGAGTATTTCGGTCATATGTTGAACCCTTTGAAAATCCCCGATTTTTGTCCAAATTCAAGGGGGACAAAGATTTTGATCGTAGCGGGCGTAGATTTTGGGCTTGACGCAGACATCAGCCCAAAAACGATATTTTGAAAAGACCTCATTGCCCCACCGCTTGCACAACCGGGGCCTTGTGTAAGGCAACGGCTTTTCGGCTCAGATCGACAAAGGTCCGTTTGATGTCATCGGAGACCGAAGTCACCAGACCGCCACGGGCGTACACTTCAGCCAGCCGGCGCTGATGGGGAATTTCAGCCAAAATCGGCAAACCCTTTCGGCGACAGTAGTCGTAAACCGCCCCGTCGCCCAGCCCGGCCCGATTGACGACCACCCCCATGGGAATATCAAGGGCGGTAAACGCTTCGTGGGCCAGTTGCAGGTCATAGGTACCAAAGGGCGTCGGTTCGGTCACCAGAATGATAACATCATTGTCCATGGCCGCATTTACCGCCGGGCAACTCACTCCCGGAGGCGCATCGATGATCATGTCCGATGTGGCGGTTTGGAACTCGGCAGTCGCTTTGGCTTTGACCAGACGCATCAGCGGCGGGCTCATGGCTTCTCCGATGCGCAGCTTTCCCTCCAGAAAATCGCCGTTGATGAACTTTCCCCAGTGAATCTCACCCAACTCCCGTTTGCCCGGTGTGACGGCCCCTTCAGGGCAAATATCCCAACATCCGCCGCAGCCGTGGCACATCTCGGGAAAGGTCAGCACCACTGACCCGAAAACGCTGATGGCTTTGAATTGGCATAGCTCGGCGCAGGCGCGGCAATAGGTGCAACGTGATTCGTCCACCAAGGGCACCGCCATGGTGGCTGTCTCGCCGCCGGTAAGTTCGGGTTTCAGAAACAGGTGCAGGTTGGGCGCCTCCACGTCCAGATCCATGGCCAGCACGGGCGTGGGCCAGATGTCGGCCAAACCCGCGCTCACTGTGGTTTTCCCGGTGCCGCCTTTGCCGCTGGCGATGGCGATTTTCATCGCCAGTGCCCCCGGCGGTTGGGCTGGGTGGCCAACTCCACCGTGTTATTTTTAAAGGCCTCCAGGGCCTGTCGCACGGACATGTTTTCCAGGTCTTGAGCCACCTTTATTCCTGCCGCCGAAAGAGCCTGAAAAGCCTTGGGCCCCACGAACCCGGTAAGCAACACCCCTGCGCCCGCCCGGGCCACAATCTCTGCGGCCTGGATGCCGGCCCCCTGAGCCATGGCCTGGGAGACACCGTTGTCCAGATATTCAAATTCGAGGGTCTCCGGGTCTACCACGATAAATCCCGCCGCCCGCCCGAAGCGCGGGTCGAGGGCGTCATCCAGGCTAGGGCCTTCACTGGAAATTGCGATCTTGCTCATTTTCTCCTCCTTGCCGGACAGCCCCTGGGCCGCCGCTGTTTTAAGTTCGAGGCTGCTGGAGGCAGTATTATCACCCGACCGCCCCCGCTCGACAAAATGCCCGCCGTCGATGCAGAGCGCATGGCCGTTCACCAGAACATCGGCTACGCGCCTGCGGGCTCTTGCCAGAATACGGCCATAGGTTTGCCGCGACACCCTCATCTGCTGAGCTGCCTCGGAGTGTTTGAGGCCCTCGTAATCGGCCAGCCGTATGGCCTCATACCCCTCCAGCGGCAGGTAGACCTCCATCAGCTCGCGAAGAGGGATCCCGCGCGGTTTAAAATAGGCAACATCCGGTCGGGCCGCGATGCGGCCGCACTTGCGGGGCCGGGGCATAATACGTCTCCACTCTTAAAAATTATTATTGAGCTAATGCTCAATTTAGACTAATTATATGCCGATCGGATGTCAAGCCTGTTTTGATCAATTGTTAGAAAATAATTGACACTTGAGAACGCCTCGATATCGACGCTTTCACAACCCCTTGGTATCACTGGCAACCGCTGCAATCGATCGTTTTGCAAGCTACTGATCGATGCGAATGGCCCATCCGTTGGTCAACGCCTTGGCCACCACGTGCCGTG
This sequence comes from uncultured delta proteobacterium, assembly GCA_963783425.1. Lineage (GTDB taxonomy): Bacteria > Desulfobacterota > Desulfobacteria > Desulfobacterales > QNYZ01 > CAWANO01. The sequence continues at coordinate 72,821 of CAWANO010000001.1, read as the reverse complement.
CGTGGTTTAGAATGCGCGAAAAGGTGGCGCGCGAAACGCCCATCTTTTCCGCTGCCAAATGGTGCGCCAGGCCTTCGGCATCGGCGAGCCGCAACGCTTCAAAACCATCAATGGGCAATACCGTTCCCTGCATCCGATGGAGGTCGATCCCTTCGGGCTTGTAGAAACCACTGGGCGGTAGCTTGGTGATGGTTCGGGGCTTCCGGGGACGGCTCATGGCACCTCCTGTTTTGTAATTATGCTCATTATGTGATTAATTTGTAGAAACCATAATGAACATAATTTCATTATTATGTCAAGCAAGGCTTTCAATGATCGCTTTCGGCCCCATACCGTCACGCCGCCTGGGACTGAGCCTGGGCATCAACACCATCGCGCCCAAACATTGTCCCTACGCCTGCACCTATTGCCAGGTGGGCCGTACCACCGACAACCAGCTTGACCGTCGGACAGTTTTCGAGCCGGAGGAAATTTTGCGGGCCACACGGGGAAAACTGGACCAGGCCGAGGCCGCCGGTGTTCAAATCGACGCCCTGACCATCGTACCCGACGGGGAGCCGACCCTCGATATCAACCTGGGGCGATCCATTGCGGCCCTGCGAGTTTTTGGCATCCCCGTCGCCGTTATCAGCAATGCCTCCCTGCTCTGGCAGGCTACCGTAAGGGCCGAGCTGGCCCTTGCCGATTGGGTCTCACTGAAAATCGACAGCGCCCTGCCCCGCACTTGGTGGCGCATCAACAGGCCCAACAAGCGCCTGCGCTTAGAAGCGATCGTCAAAGGCATTGAGGCCTTTGCCGTTCAATTCGAGGGCAAACTGGTCACCGAAACGATGCTGATCGACGGCATCAACGAAAACAATGCAAGTCTTGAATCGGTAGCAGCCCTGCTGGCGGAAATTCAACCTGCCGTGGCCTATATCGCCGCCCCCACCCGGCCACCGGCCGAACCTTGGGTGCGCCCCCTGCCACCGAAGCCCTCAATCGCGCCTTCCATCTGTTCAAGGACCAAGTTGAGCGGGCCGAATTTCTCATCAACTACGAAGGCGACGCTCAGGCCATCTCCAGCGACATCGCTCGGGAGCTCCTGGAGATCACCGCTGTGCACCCCTTGCGCGCATCAGCCGTGCGCGGATTTCTCACCAAATCCGGCGCCAGTCAGTCCATTGTCGACGACCTGGTAGACTGCGGCCTGCTCAGCAGCGAAACCTTTGCCGGCCACCGCTACTACGTGCGACGTTTCGATCAATGAGACCGATGTATTCCCAGTTCAAAGATGTACAACAATAAGGAGTAAACAAAAGTGTAAGCGCGGGGTGCCAAGCACACGCATCATTTGCTCTAAACCCCACTTCAAAAGAGTTGCTGGAAAATGCAGGCCACGACAGACTGTACTAACAAAAATCAACCATTCGGTCCGAATCAGTTTGGTCAAGCGGGTGACCTTTCCTCAAAATGGTGGACACACCAAACAGCCAAGTTGTATGAGGCTACGGGAGGTGTTCCATCATGTCAAAACGATATGACAAAGAATTTAAGATTGAAGCGGTGCGGTTGGCGTCGGAGCCGGGCAACAGCCAAGCCGGCATCGAACGCGACCTGGGTATCGGCCAAGGGGTTATCAGCCGCTGGAAGCGTGAGCTTTTTTAAAAACGGTGAACAGGCATTTTCCCGGCAAGGGGCGCCTTAAGCCATACGACGAAGATCTGCGGCGTCTTAAGCGCGAAAATGAGAGACTTCGCCGGGAGCGTGACATCTTAAAAAAAGCCGTGGCCATCTTCTCAAAGGATCCGAACAGATATTTGGATTCATAGACGAGCACCGCACTCAATGGAGTGCCGGGGAGATGTGCCGTGTATTTTCGGTGTCTCGCAGTGGTTATTACCGTTGGCGCGGTCGTTCTGAAAGCCGGCGGGCGATCGAAAACAGGCGCCTGGATGCGCATATCAAGGCGATCTTCAAGAAGTATAAGGGCCGCTATGCAAGTCCGAAGATCACCGATGAACTCAATGATATGGGTTTTCCAGTGGGTAAAAATCGTGTTGCCCGCAGGATGAAAAAACTCGGTCTTCGCTCGAATGTCCGGCGCAAGTATCGGGCCACTACCGATTCGAAGCATTGCCACCCAGTGGCGGACAATCTTTTGCAGCGCAATTTTACGGCCGACGGGCCCGACAAGTTGTGGGTCTCGGACATTACCTACATTGTCACAGCGCACGGTTGGCTTTACCTGACGGTCTTTATCGACCTGTTCTCGCGCATGGTCGTCGGCTGGTCGCTGAGCAGTTCTTTGAGCGCTGAAATGGTTATAACGGCCCTTGCGCGCGGCATCGGCAACCGTCGTCCTGGTGCGGGGCTGATCATCCATTCGGATCGCGGTGTTCAATACGCGTGCAAGGCTTTTCGGAAGGTGTTGAAAAAGCATCGTTTTGTTCAAAGCATGAGCCGTAAAGGTGATTGCTGGGATAATGCTGTAGCTGAATCGTTTTTTGGGATCATCAAATCGGAGCTGATTCACCACGAGCATTTCAGGGGCCCTCAGGACACCTTGAAGACGATATTCGAATACATCGAGGTGTTCTACAATCGAAAACGCAAACATTTGACATGGGCTACAAAACGCCCGATCAGTTCGAACAGATCGAACAGACCATGAAACCAGTAGTTTGCTCTTAACCGTGTCTACTTTTTTGGGGCAACATCATTTACAATCCCTTCGCACGTGCGATAAACTTGTCCAATCGTGCATAGTTTCATTCTCCTTTTGGTTCCGCTGGGGCTTTGGAGAATGAGCCTATTTTATTTCTCACCGGATCGGTAAAACCTATCCGGGTCCTCCACCTGAGGTGGAGGGTTTAGATCGTTACTAAAACGACTCATTTGTTGCTCCTTGGCTTAAGTTGTGGGGCAACTCAAGCTTTTGTTGTAACAAATGGGTTATTCAAAAGGCAGAGCCTATTGAATTCTGAAATGGCCTACAGGGCCAGGATTTCTTTGCCTTATTAAAGATAAATTTCTGGGGGGGAATTAAAATGAACCAAAAAGTTAAGAACGAATATGTTGGTTTGTTATCAGCTTTTATTATTCTTCTGTCAGTCACGCCCGCTCTCTCAGCAGTTGTTGCTGATCATACAAGCACAGATCTCAGTGTGATACCGGATCAATGGATCAGGCGGGTTAAATCTGATCTGCATGTTGTATACAATCATACCTCCCACGGAAGCCAGCTCATTACCGGCATGAACGCGCTGGAAAGCTTTCCTGATTATGGCTCCCGGTATGCATGGCAGAATACTTCCCACGGCGATGATTCTTCTCTTAGTCTCTATGACGAAGGTATCCCCGGCGTTGATGATTTATCTGAGGGTGATAATGATAGTGATGGTGATGGTGTAGCCGACTGGGCGGAAGATACGTATAATTTTCTAATAAATTCGGAAAACTATCACATCAATGTCGTCATGTGGTCATGGTGCAGTATTGGCGATCACAATATTCCCCTTTATCTGGATAGCATGGAGTGGCTTATCGAAAAATTTAGTACGGGTGGTTCACATGAGAGGGCAGAAACGCATCCGGTACATTTTGTTTTTATGACAGCGCACGCAAATGGCGGCGGTGAAGGTGACTCAGCCGATGTGCCCAATGAGCAGATTCGCGCACACGTTATTGCCAATGACAGAATACTGTTCGATTTTTCCGACATAGAAAACTATGATCCCGATGGAAATTATTTTCTCGATAAATTTCTGGATGACGCCCTCTACTATGACTCGGACAATAATCAATCAAGAGATGCCAACTGGGCTTCGGAGTATCTGGCACGGCACGACAACGGCGAACTGGACAGGCTGACTTTAGGAGAGAACGTTGACGGTTACAATGGATGTGACGAGTGTGCACATTCTCCAGACCCAGGTGAAACTCAAGATGCTAAGCTCAATTGCATCCTGAAAGGCAGGGCTTTATGGCATCTTTTTGCCCGAATTGCTGGCTGGGGCCTCGAGGATATCTTTTTTCCGATTAAATCTAAAACGGGTAAGATTTCCTTTATTTATGTTGATTAGACATCATAATGTATTGAGCTGTTTGGATTTTAAACCACATCTTCGATCATCTTTCCTGGCCTACGACGACGACCAAGATCCTCCCGTACCCCATTTTTTCGCCGCCTACGAGCGTACCAAGTAGACGGTACGGCGCGGCCTCGTACTTCCTCAGTGAGGGCCCCCCATGCCGTCATACCTTGGTAATCAGCAGCTTGGTGTCTGGCCCCATTTTTGAGACGGGCAAGCCGGTGCTTATACCGGTTTGATATTCTGATTCATGCGAAACAGGTTATCAGGATCATATTTCTTTTTGATGCTGACAAGTCGATCCCAAATCTCCTTCGAATAGGCGTCCTTGACGCGATCCTCACCTTCATCGCTGAGGAAGTTCACATAAACGCCCTGGGCGAACGGTTCCGTCGAGCTGTGGAATTCACGTGCCCAGGCAAGACATTTCCCGTCATCGGAGGCCTTGCGCCAACGGGTGTGGATATTGAGTACAAATGGTGTCCGGCGGTGAGTGAAGGCTGTTGCATCCGCTGCCACACGGCTGGGCGCACCTTCCATATGGGGTATAAAGACCTCACACTCATCGGAGGGCAGCTTGCTGGCGAACTCGATGATCTGGTCAATGCACGGATCGGAAAGGTCTTTGAGGTGGTGCGATTTCCAGTAGTTTCTGGCGCCGTGGTCCACAAGGGCGTCGAATCCTGATTGCCAGTCCACCCAGGGATTCATACCGATCGCCTCGCCATGAGATTCGGTGATTTTGCGGACCGGGGCGATCATCTCCTCGCCCTTGTCCGGATCGCCAAGCCAAACGAACGGGATGGCCAACACCATCTTTCCGTGGACATTCTCCTGGAGGAAAGGGAGCGGCGGGGCTTTGCGCACAACCATCCAAACGGTCATCTCATCCGGGAGCTTTCTCACATAATCACGGTGAAATTGGATGTACTTCCTGGCATCTTCAAACCTTTTGACAATCATGCCCGAGTAGACCTCGGTGCCGATCTGGGCACACTTGACCGTGAAGGAGGTGACGACACCAAAATTGCCGCCGCCACCGCAAATACCCCAGAAAAGATCAGGATTTTCATTTTCGCTGGCAGTCAGCAGCTCACCCGCTGCGGTGACCACTTCGGCGGAGATGAGGTTGTCTATGGTGAAGCCGTGTTTTCGGCTAATCCAGCCGAACCCGCCGCCCAGTGTCAAGCCGCCCACGCCGGTGTGGGAAACAATGCCCGCCGGGACGGCCAGTCCGTAGAGCTGGGTTTCGCGGTCCACATCCCCCAACAGGCAGCCACCATCTACCGTGGCTGTCTGGTTTTGCCTGTCAACAATTACGCGCCGCATGAGCGACAGGTCGATCATGATACCATCGTCGCAGGCCGCATTGCCGGCGGAGTTATGTCCGCCGCCCTTGACGGCGGTAAGCAGATGATTGTCACGCGCGAAGTTGACGGCCTGGATGACATCGCTGGTCCCCACGCAGCGTGCAATCAAGGCCGGTTTGCGGTCGAACATGCCGTTCCAGATCTGGCGCGAACTTTCGTAACCGTCGTCGTTGGGAAGAATAACTTCTCCCCGGAAACTACTCTTGAGGTCTTCGGTACCTTTCGGGTTCAATGCTTTCATTATGTGATCTCCTTTGTACGCCTTAGTGCTCCTGTTCGTAAAAACGGTGACGTAATGAGGGCGTCAAGGCGCCGGGCTGACAAGGCGCGGAAAATGAGCAATATCGGGAATATTGCGTGTTTTCGCAACGCCGTTAGCCCGGATGGATTGGCGGCCGAATGTCATCGTATTTGCGAATAGGTGCACTTAGACTCGCATCAGGGTTTTAACTGACAAGCCCCTGATCGGTTACAGGTCGTACATCTTTAAACCTCTGTTTCCATTTTCACCCCATTGCTACAAGAATATCGATTTTTGACCTGAATCACCATCTTCGTTGAACAGCTCCTCTTTTAAAGCATCTTCATGAGGCAGACCAGCGCCGCTTTCAACCCGAAGGATCGGTGCGGGTGCGGTCCGCACCGTCAGTTGAAACGCATCAGGGCGCGAGTAGTGGCCGGCGACGTCCAGATTCCAGCGGGTGCTACGGACATGTTCAAGGTCCACATCGGCATAGAGGATACCCTCTGCCTGGCTTAAGGGGCCGGCGACGATATTGCCTTCAGGGTCGGCGATCACGCTGTTGCCGCTGTTGATCCACTTGCCGGCCGCTTCGTAAAAGGGTGCAAGTTCCGAAAAGCGTTCCAGAATCGCCTCTTTTTTCAGCACCATGCAACAACCCGCCGCGTAGACACGCCCTTCCCGGGCGATATGCCGGATTGTGGATTGCCACATCTCGCTTTCGTCGTAGGTGGGCGCCAGGTAGAGTTCGATACCGCGCCCATATAGGCTGTAGCGCACCAGCGGCATGTAATTTTCATGGCAAATGAGCCCGCCGATTTTGCCGATGTCTGTTTGGTGCACCGCCAGGGTGCCGGGGTCGCCATAGGCCCAGATGGTGCGCTCCGATACGGTGGGAACGAGTTTCTGATGGCGATCGATCAAGTCGCCCTCAGTGTTGATCAGAATATTGGTGTTATAGATCGTGCCCCCGCTGGCATTGTCATTACGTTCGTTGATGCCCATGGAAACGAAAACGCCCGCTTCCCGGGCGGCTTGGCACAACCGCTCCGTGGTTTCGCCGGGGACGGCGACGGCCTGGTCCAGCAAAGCTCCGTACAGTTTTTGGTTTAACGCGATCTGTCCGGCCGGAACAAACCAAATCCAGTCCGGATAGGTGGGAATGAAGGCTTCCGGGAAAAAAACCAGCCGGGCCCCATTGGCAGCAGCCTCTTCGATTAACCGGCAAGCTTTTTCCACCGTGGCATCGCGGTTCATAAACACCGGCGTGGCCTGAACGGCTGCAATTTTGAATTTGTCTTCGGTCATTTGTGCCCCCTATCGTTCAGGGCAGGTGGTTATGAGACGCCCTGACGGGTCAAATAAAATTGGATGCCAATTACCAGAAATGTGCGAAATGTATGATTTATCCAGGTCAGGACGGCCGAATATCACGTTCGAAGCGCCCGCAGGCGCCTGTTGGCCCGTGTACACTGCGCTGAATTGAACCAAAAATTCAATTGTAGGTGTGCGTGTTACAGTGGTGGTGGACATGAGATTACTACCCACCTGGGCAGATTGAATATGAGAAAGCCTGAACCAGCGATCGGATTCAGACACTATCGTGGACTGGTTATTCCTGGCTGAAACGTGGATTCAGTGATGATGGGGATATGCAAGGCTTGGCGGTATAAAACCTACCCGTCGAATCAGCTGAACGAAATTTTCCCGGATTTTTAGCATAAAATCGAATATTGCCCGCTTTAAGCAACGCCTTTAAGTATCAAATCGCGTGCGTTACTATAGACTATATGATTATAGTTACCATAAACTTCATCTATGCAAGCGCTTCTGGCCAATATTTTGACAGCTTGGCATTCGGCCTTCTGAAAATAGCGCTTCAAACCAGGGCCAACGGTCCAGAACGCGCTGCAAACCCAAAATACCGTGGGGGTACGACGATCATTGCAGCAACTGGCTCATGTTTACAAATCTTAGGTTAGTTAAAGATCTGAAACTGGCAGCTCATGCAACGTCGATGATTGACAAACACCGTATATAGGCGCTAATTTTATAAAGGTTTCACCTTCCCCGTTCTCGATCCCAGAGTCACCCACAAACATCCGAACATCACGAAGGGAGAATGCTCATGGAAAACCCAAACCAGCCTCAAGAGATCCCGCCCGACAGTTCCATCTACGACAAAATCAAGTCCAATTGGCATACGGTTAAGGACAAGGCCGTAGAAACCAGCAAAACACTGGCCGACAAGGGTGCCCAGGCCACCCAGTGGCGTACGTCAGCGCTTCACTTCCATTGACGCCGAAAATTGCACCCTAAAAGAAGCCATGGCCAAAATCGAATCTGAAATATTTGACAACACCAAACTGTTGCAAGACCTCGAAGGCCGCTACACCGGCGTGGCCCGCAAGCTTCGGGACCAGTTAGCGCGTGGCGCCGCCAAGATGATCTATGACCGCTGGAACGATGAAGAGGAGAAAGAGGCGCTGCGACCGCTGGTGGAGATGGACTACGACGATGTGTAGCAGGTTTTTAGGTGACAGGAATACACACAATTAAAAAATTGGCCCGGGTTTCTTGGATGGCCTTGCTTGTGATCACCCTCCTTAGCGGTTGTGCAGGCCTCAACAAACGCGTGCAGACCAAAATCGAGACATCGGGCAGCGAACTGACCGAAGTGCCCGTCAATGTCGACAGGGTCAACCTGAAGCTCCTGCAAGGCGCCGGTCAGATCACGGGCCTCACCGTGGCCAATCCCGAAGGGTATGTGACGGAAAATGCTTTCGAGATGGACCTGTTGCAACTCAACCTGGGCCTCCTTTCGATCATTACCGGCAGACATCCCCTGGTGCTGGACGAATTGGTGATCGATTCGCCCGTCCTCAATCTTGAATTGAAGGAAGGCGGCGGCTTTAATCTCAAGGAGATCCGGAACAACGTTGAGAGGAACATAGGAAAGAGCGAGCGTGAATCAAAAAAGAAGAAATCCGGCGGCAAAAAATCCGATCAGCCGCGGCGCATATCGGTCAGCCGGCTGGTAATCAAGGATGCCAAATTCAACTTGCACCGCAGGGACGGCAGCGTCCACTCGGGCACTTTGCCCGATATCGAACTGACCGAAATCGGCGGAGATGAGGGTGTAACCATCGCCGGGCTCACTACGGTGGTGGTGGTCGCCATGAGCAAGGAGATGCTCAAGGAGGCTCTGGCGCGAAAATTGATCGAGGAGGGGGCCGAGTATCCATCACAGGCTACAGGCGCCGACCTGGAGACCTTTATCGCTGATAAGGTAATGAGCGCCGTTGAGCCGCAGCTCAATCTCACCGCCGAGCAACGCACCCAGTTGCAGGTGGTGATCGAGATGGCCGTGGGCGAGATCAACAAGGCGATCGTGGCCCAAGCGGGGCTGGGGTTGTTCGACTACCAATCGCTCTCGCGGCAGCTCGGCGCCATTGCCGGAACCGCCGAAATGCGGCTCACTGAGTTTCTCGATAGCCAGCAGATGGCCGAGATCAAGCGCTACTTGGCCGAGTTGACCACCAAAGTGGTCGAAACGGTGCGCGAGGTGCTCTTCGACCAGATCACCACCTTTCTCGATCTCACCCCCCAACAGATTGAACGCTTTCGGCCGATCTTCCTGGAAGAGGTGGCGCGCTGGAGCAGCCTGCTCGACCGCTTCAGAGTTACTTTCGAGGAGTTTAGAAGTGATTTCGAGGCGCTCCAAAAAGAGACCCGCCAGAAACTTGAAGGCATCCTCACCGATGATCAGATGAGGACCCTGTCGGAAACCCAGCAGATATTGCGTAAAAAGATTCGGGACCTGATTTCCACGGACGAGTAAGCGCACTGGGTCCGGCATTCGGAAACGACCGCTTACGGTTGTGACAAATAGAAGAGCGATCCATGAAACTGTTTGACCGTGTCGGATTTCGAAAGACCCGCTATGCGCTACCTGGATCTTGACGATCCGGAAGTTCACCAGCTCATCGCGGCTGAAAAGGCGCGTATCGAGAATACGCTCGACCTGATCGCCGCCGAAAGCCACCCGCCGCTTTCAATTTTGGAGGCCTTAGGGTGCGCCTTCAACTTAAAAGCCGCCGAAGGCTATCCAGGCCGGCGCTTTCATGCCGGCTGCGGCAACGCCGATGATCTCGAACGGCTGGCCGTGGAACGCGGCCGGCGCCTCTTTGGGGCCGAGCACATCAACGTGCAGCCCCACAGCGGCTCCTCGGCCAACCTGGCCGTCTATTTCGCTGTCATGAAACCGGGCGATCGCATCCTGGCCATGCGGCTCTCCCACGGCGGCCACCTCTCTCACGGGGACGCCGCCTCCATCACCAGCCGTTGTTTCCAGTTCGCCCATTACGGTCTCGATTCCCGCACGGAACGGCTCGATTACAACGCTATCGAGGCACAGGCCGCCGCATTCAGACCGCGCATGATCGTGGCCGGGGCCAGCGCCTACGCGCGCCTGATCGACTACGAGCGCCTGGCCACGTATCGCCCGCGAAAGTTTCGGCCCACCTGATGGTGGACATGGCCCACATTGCCGGTCTGGTGGCCGCGGGCGTGATCCCCAGCCCTGTGCCGGTCAGCGACTTTGTCACCTTTACCACCTACAAGACCCTGATGGGCGGGCGCGGGGGCGTGATCGCCTGCCGCCGGGAGTTCGCCCGTCGCATCGACCGGGCCGTCTTTCCGGGCACTCAGGGCACGCCGGCCCTGAACCAGGTAGCGGCCAAGGCCACTTGCTTTCACCTGGCCGCAACTCCGGAATTTGCAGCGTTGCAGCGAAGCACAATTGCCAACGCCGCCACCATGGCCGCTGAATTTAAACAGCGGGGCTACCGCCTCATATCGGGCGGCACGGACAATCATATGGTGCTGGTGGATCTGCGGACAAAGGCGGTGAGCGGACGCGAGGCCGAAGCGGCGCTGGAGTCGGTCGGTATCATTGTCAACCGCAATGTCATTCCCAACGACCCGCGACCGCCAGATCAGGCCAGTGGCATCCGGGTCGGTGCCTCAGCCATAAGCGCCCGGGGCTTAGGCGCATCCGCAGCGGAACAGATTGTCGGTCTTATCGATAGAGTAATCAGCAACCGCAGCAAAATGGGAGTGATGGAAGAGGCTGCTGCGAAAGTCGCTGCCATCTGCAGCGAACACCCCGTCTATGCTTGTGTGGATTAACCGGCTGGAGTATTATCATGAAGTACCGTAAAATCACCGTAGCTCTATTGGCGGCTGTTGCCCTGCTGCTGTTCGGCACGGCTTCGGCCATCGGCAAAGGTACCCCGCCCCTTTCGGCCGACGTCATCAACACCGCCCTGGACCAGGCGTATGCCAAGTACAAGGATCTGCAGGAAGGCGCCAATGCGGACTACATTCCCGCTCTGGCCAAAGTGGATCCCAACCTGTTCGGCATCGCCCTGATAACCACCGACGGCGAGGTATATACCAAGGGCGACGTCACCAGCGAGGTCTCCATTCAGTCCATCTCCAAAGTCTTTACCATGGCGCGCGTCATCGAGGAGTCAGGCACTGAGGTGATAGAAGAAACGATGGGTGTCGACGCCACAGGCCAAGTGTTCAACTCGATCGTGGCCATCGAGCAGTATCAGGGGCAGGAGATGAACGCCATGGTCAACCCCGGCGCTATTACGGCCACAAGCATGATCAGAGGCGACACGGCCGAGGCAGTCTGGAACAACATCATCGGCACCTACAATGACTTTGCGGCCCGCGAGCTCTCCGTACTCGAGGATGTTTACGAGTCGGAGGCGGCCACCAATCAGCGTAACCAGGCCCTTGCCATGCTGATGTACGCTTATGGGCGGATCAAGGAAAACCCGCTACAGGCCACCGACATTTACACCCGTCAATGCTCGGTGGGCGTCAATGCCAAGGATCTGGCCACCATGGCGGCTACCTTGGCCAATGGCGGCACCAACCCCGTGACCGGCAAGAAAGTGGTCAGCAGTGAGAACGTGCCCGAAATCCTGTCCGTCATGGCCACCGCCGGGCTCTACGATGACTCCGGTAAATGGCTCTACGTCACCGGCCTTCCGGCCAAAAGCGGCGTGGGCGGCGGTATCCTGGCAGTTTCGCCCGGCAAGTTCGGCATCGCCGTCATCTCCCCTCCCCTGGATGCGGCCGGCAACAGCGTGCGCGCCCAAAAGGCCATCGCCGACATTTCCAATGCCTTGGGCGGCAACCCTTTTGCGCCCCAACCCAAGCAGTAGCTTTAAGTAACCGGCCCCTTACACCATCGCAAGGGGCCGGTAATAGTCTATTAAGGTTATTTGTCGGCCTCCTTCTCCTTTTTCTCTTCGGCCAACTGTACTTTTCGACCGCAAAGGTCACAATTTCCCTCTTCGGTGATGCAGGGCTATTTGGGGGCACCACCTCCGCAAATTCCGCATTTCGGCATCGTTGCACATCTCCTTTCAGGTTGTTTGGTTACCTTGCACAGGTGTTGGATCTCTTGAAATCGCCACTGACCGCTACCGTCACCCACAGTTACATGCGCAGTTGTTCACCCAGCCTTCTGGCAACCTCCTTGCCTAAATCCTCGGCCCGCTGCCAAGTCTCCCGCTGATCTTCCACCGCGCTGAACTTATCGGGGGTGACCTCGGTGTCTTCCCCGAATATCCACGGCAAAGCACTCATGGGGCAGGTCTGGCCATACCCGCACACCATGCATTCCGGATTTCCGGTAATCTGCAACTGGTCGAGCACCTCCATCCCCTCCAGGGTCAAGGCGTGGGCAATCTGGCCGGCGGCGGCTTCCACCCCCGGCGCGCCGCGGCCGATCCCGGTGGCTACCACTACGGCCAGCTTGCCGCGGTTAAGGCCATTCTGGTGCCTCAGGGAGAAGAGCCGTTCGAGAAAGGCTTTGGTAAAACCATCCACGGCGCCGTAGGGCGCATAACCGCCCACCACAACGGCACCGGCCTGGCGTACCTTTTCGGCCAGCCCGGGAAAATCGTCCTTCACCTTGCAAACGTTGTCTTTTTTGCACCCCAGGCAGGCGATGCACGGTCGCACCTGAGACTTGCTCAGCTTGATGAACTCGGATTTCAAACCGCTCGATGCCAGCACCGCCTCGATCAGGCGATCGGTATTACTGTTTTTGATGGGACTTCCGGAAATGCCCAGAATTTGTGGCTGCATGATGATCTCTCCTATATGATTGTTGACGATTTTGAATGATCATAGCAGCCACGGGGATGGGGATCGGTAGCATCTGTTACAAACGCCGTGAAAATATTGTAAAGACCCGCCTAAGCGGCTTCGAGTTCCGGCAGGATCAGGATCTTGCCCTCGTGGATGATCTTGCCGGCCTCTCTCAACGCTTTCATGGCGCGCGTGATCGAGACGCGGTGGGCACCGGTCAAAAAGCTCAAATCTTCGTGGGTGGGGGGGAACTGGATCGCCAGTCCCTGGGGGCTTGGGGCGCCATGCTCCCTGGCAACGCTGGATAGCACGCGAAAAAGGCGGTCTTCGATGTTGGTGACAGCCAAACTACCCACCCGGCTTGTGAGCCAGGCGATTCGCTCGCTCAGGTTTTTGATGATCTGGAGTCCGATGTTGGGGTTTTCCAGGATAAGCTTTTCAAACTGCTGGCGGCTGAACCCGCAGGTCAGTGTGTTTTCCAGACAGTAGGCGCTGACCGGGTAACGGCCCTCTTCCGAAAACATGTTCTCGCCCACGAAATCACCGGCTTTGCGAATATCGAGGGTGATCTCGGTGCCATCCTCCAGAACCTTGTTCAATTTGACGAGCCCGCCTTTGATCAGAAACATCTCATCGGCCGGGTCTCCCTGCAAAAACAGGGCTTCATCTTTTGCCAGCTTTCTGCGCAAGGCGTCATGGCTGAGCGCCTGCACCTCCTCCGGTGCCAGGCTCTGGAAAATCCACAGGTTGCCGATACAGATCGATGACAACTCAATATCACCACCGGCGATGCGTTCGCATTCACAGCTCACGGCTATTCTCCTTGAAATTTGTCCTTGTTTACCCGCTCGCCCATCCAGCTTACCACTCTGGATGGCGATGTCGGTAACAATTGCTACATTGACGGCGGGATGAAATGGGGGCCGAGAACCAGGCCTTACTTTTTCACACGACGATATTGAACTTGTTGGAGATTTTTTCAGGGGCAATAGCCGATTGCGTCAGGGCCAGCGCCTATACGCTAAAATGAAATGTCGCAATCAGTGGCGTCGCCACCATCGCTGGCCAGAATAGTCCGATAGTACTCCGGGCGCCTGTCTCTAAAGATCCCCCAGGCGCGCCGCTCAGCAGCCATGGATTCCAGGTCGACATCAGCCGTGATAACACCCTCATCGGTGCGTTTCATGCGGGCCGTGATGGCGCCCCGGTTGGCGGTGATGAAAGAGGAGCCGTAAAAAGAGATCGTCGACCCGTCGATGGTCTCATCGCCTGTACGGTTGGCGGCCACCACCGGCACCATGTTGGCCCCGGAATGGCCCCGCATGCACGTGCGCCAGTGGTCCCTGGAGTCGTAGCCCGGATTGAGGGGCTCACTACCGATGGCGGTGGGGTAGAATAGAATTTCGGCGCCGGCCAAAACGAGGCAACGCGCTGTTTCCGGAAACCACTGATCCCAGCAGATGCCCACACCGATTTTGGCGTAGCGCGTCGGCCAGACGCGAAAACCCGTATCGCCGGGGTTGAAGTAAAACTTCTCTTCGTATCCGGGGCCATCGGGAATGTGGGTCTTGCGATAAACGCCCAGTACGCTGCCATCCGCGTCAATGAGGGCGACAGAGTTATAAAAAGCCTGGTTCCTGCGTTCGAAAAAGCTGATGGGCAGTACCACCGCCAGCTCTTTGGCGATAGCAGAGAAGTGGCGCACCGCCGGGTTTTGCCCCAAAGGCGAAGCCAGCTCGAAAAACGCGGGGTCTTCGACTTGACAGAAGTAGAGCGATTCGAACAGTTCCTGCAGCAGGATAATATGGGCCCCTTGGGATGCAGCCGCCCGGACCAGGGCCTCGGCCCTATCGATGTTTTGCTCCCGATCAGCCGTGCAGTGCATCTGCGTCGCGGCCACTCGAACTTTGCCCATGGGCACTCCTTTGGTAAAAGCGGTCTGCGCCACCCGTGGATGACCGCCCCCTTTACCCGAAAAAGGTGTCAGGTGCGAACTGAAGGCGAGGGGTTTTCTCCCATCCCCCGAGTGGGACAATAATCCTCGCCCATGGCCTATCAGCCCTCACTCCCGTCGGTCAAATCCGCAAGCCGATCACGACAGGCCACCGCGAAATCTTCCGGGTAGTGGCGATTGATCCAGCGCATCTGCGCCTCGCTGAAGGCGCCCGGGGCGCGGGGCATTTTGGGCAGGAAACTGTAGAGCAGGCGCTGGCCGCTTTCTTTTGCGTCGAATCGTTTGGAGATTTCGATGTTGGTGATCAGGCGCGCGCCCATGGCTTCGAGTGTGGAGAGCGCCACCCACATGGCGCGATCTAGGGACGATCGGGTAGCCTGGTCAGCTTCGAGCAAGTTGCCCACCGCCCGCTTGGGCATCAGCTGCAGTTCCCACTGCGAGGTCTGCGCCTTGGGCACAAACAGCAGCACGCGGGGGTCTTCGTAAACAATCAGGCTGGCCGGTCTGGCGGCGTCACCGTCGATGCGGAGATTGGCTTTGATAGCCGCCTGATAACGATCGAAAAAGTCGGCGCCGGTTTCCCGGCGGTATTGACCGATGAAGTCGGCCACCAGGTCGCCGTAGGCGAAACTGGGCAGCGGCTGGTGCGCATCCACCGCTGCTACCTCATCCATGGCCACCTGACCCGGCAGCAGCGCATATTGTTGATGGATCTGCTGGTGCGAGGCGTGCAAGCGGTAGTGGCTGGGGGTGTAATCGAAACCGAAATTCCAGCCCCACAACGTGCTGGTGAAGTTGGCCGTTGAGGACTTCGTATCTTGACTTAAGTGGCTAACGATATCTTGCCGAAAAGATTCAAGTTCCGCGTCGCTCAATGACCGCCGTTGAAACTCCTGCCCGATAATTCCCAGAGCGCGTCCCAGGCGCGCATAGGTGCGCTGGTAGTAGAGACGGCGCACGGCGCGCATATCGGCCAGGGAGAGATCGCGCATGCGATAGCGCACCGCGTCGTGGGCCATGTTGGCGGCATAGTGACCCCAGGGGATGTAGCTGTTGCGACGCAGATACTCGAACACATGAGATGGATCTCCGGGACCTCCCTGCTCGCCCACGATCTCGCTGGCACCCTGGATACCCGGTCGCAATACCATGGTCAGTTTATAGTCATCGGGTAGATGGGGATTATTGGCCAGCACCTCGTAAAGCGCCATGTTGTGGATTTTGGGACGCGGGTTGCCGCGCGCGTCGCGCGTGTAGCGCAGCCCCTGCGGTCGTGATGGATCGCCCGCCATGATCATGTCGCAACTCAAATGTGCCAGCCGCTTGAGTTCGCCGGGATCGGTGCTGGTCGACGCCAGGCATATCTGGACCGGTTCGGGCAGAGCCTTGTAAAAGTCAAGCAGCCCTTTTTCGTCAAGCGCCTGTGACGGCAAGCGCTCCTTGAGTAGTTGCTCGAGTGAGACCTCAGGAGGCGCTGAAATATGAAAAGATTGTGGATTTTGGGCACAGCGGTCGGCGTGGAAACGGGCGATGTAGGTGGCACCGCGAAAAGGAAAGGCGTTGGGAATTTCATACACCCAGTCAGCCGAACGCTCCTCAACCTCAGCCGGCGGGAAATTAGCCCTGTTTTCCACGGTGGTGCCGTCTTCCAGCCGGCCCAGAGTAGCCGGGTAGTCTTGATGTCGCAAATTATCGACCGTATAGGCCGGTTTATGCACCCCCCAGACAAACCGCCCCGAAAGGGCTACGCATGTACGCAGTCTCATGGTCTCCTTTCAATGCTGCAAACCGAGTACTCCAATCACGCCGGTTGCCACAACTGTTATTGACGCTGGTAAGTCCCCATCATGGTCGCCTCGGCCAAGACATGCCCCTCGAACGGTTGCTGGAAAAGTGATCCGCAAATGTGACGAGAAATTGACTTGTTGTCGACAACACCTATGATATCATGGAATATCATCCCGAACCAAATAGATGGAAGTCGACATGCCAAGCGTTACTATAGAGATGCGCGACAACGTTGCCCTCGTGCGCCTGAACAACGGTTTCACCAATCCCATCGATCCCGGCCTGATCGAAGATCTTTTCGACGCCATTACCAGAGCGCAGAAAGAGGCCACAGCACTGGTGCTGGCCGGGGGCGAGAAGTTTTTCTCCATCGGGCTCGATCTGCCCCATGTGCTCAAACTCAATCGTAGCGATATGAGCGCTTACTGGTACCGCTTCAACCAGGCAGCCTTCGAACTCTACACCTTACCGATGCCCACGGTATGCGCCCTCGCCGGCCATGCCGTGGCCGGCGGCGGCGTGCTGGCACTCACCGGCGATTTTCGCCTGGCTGCCGGTCCGGACAAACAGATCGGGCTCAACGAGGCCAAACTGGGTCTGCCGGTCCCCTACATCGCCGACCTGATCCTGCGCCAGCTTATCGGTGATCGCGCCGCCACCCCCATGCTCTACGAGGGTGAATTTGTCTCTTTCGCTCAGGCCGAGAAGCTAGGGCTGATCGACGCCATCTATTCCGAGGATCAGGTGGAAACCGCTGCCCTTGAAAAAGCCGCCACCCTGGCCGCCTGCAGCGGGGCGGCGTTTGCCGCCTTCAAGGCCAACCGCACCGAGACGATCCGCGAACAATACCAGCAAAACTACCACCGACAAAACGACCTTTCCGTCGAGTTCTGGTTCAGCGCGGCCGTGCAAGCCCGGCTGCACGAAGCGGCGAAAAGGTTCTGATCATATTTAATCAATGGTTCATATATAGACATTTAACCTATTGTTATATTTTTATTTATAGTACTTTCATCCACCGATGATTCCTCAACGGAGACACCCATGACCTACAGCGTGAAAGACATCCTAAACATCCAGGTGGCCCCAGCCCTAGGCTGCACCGAACCGGTAGCCATCGCCCTGGGCGCAGCGGCGGCGGTGGCCTTGCTGCCTGAAAAGAAAATCGAGCGCATCGAGATCTGGGTGGATCCCAACATTTATAAAAACGGTATAGCCGTCTCCATTCCCGGCACGGGTGGTCTCAGCGGACTCGAAATGGCCGCCGCCCTGGGTGCCGTGGGCGGCGATCCCAAACTCAAGCTGGAAGTGCTGGAGCCCATCGACGATCATGCCGTTAATACCGCCAAGGCGCTGCTCCAGGCTGGCCGCGTGAAGGTGAACCTGCTGCGCGATCATATAGGGCTTTATATCAAGACCATCGTCACCGGCGGCGGTCACAAGGCCGAGTCGATCATCGAGGGGCTGCACGACAACGTCGTGTCGCTGACCCTGGATGATCAGCCCAGCAATGACACTCGGCCCGAAGCCGAGACCGATCAGGACGACAGCGGCAAACGTTTGGCCAAGATGGAAAAATGGCTGAGGCAGCGCAGCCTCGACGAACTGCTGGCCCTTGTGGACGACCTCGACGACAATGATTTGGCCTTTATCGCCGATGGGGTTAAGGTCAACACCGAACTCGCCCGATATGGGCTGAAGCATGGATGCGGGCTGGGCGTGGGACGCGCCCTGGAGCGGCTGACACGCCAAAGGTTGATCAAAAAAGACATGATCACCGCAGCGCGCATCATGGCCTCGGCCGCAGCCGATGCCCGTATGGCGGGCGTGAAACTGCCTGCCATGAGTTCTGCTGGATCGGGCAACCATGGTTTGACCGCCATTTTGCCCATTGTGGCCATCAAGGATTACATCGAGGTGGATGAGCGCAGCGTGCTGGAAGCCATTGGCCTGAGCCACATCGTAACGGCCTACGTGAAGTCCCACACCGGGAGGCTTTCGGCCATCTGCGGCTGTTCGGTGGCCGCCGGCGCCGGCGCCACGGCCGGTGTGACTTATCTTCTGGGGGGCACCAAGCAACACATCGCCGGAGCCATCAAGAACCTTATCGAGGACCTGGCCGGCGTGATCTGTGACGGCGCTAAAAACGGCTGCGCACTGAAACTGGCCACCGCCGCCGGAACAGCCGTGCAGGCGGCGCTTTTTTCACTGCAAGGGGTCAATGTGAGCTTCACCGACGGCATCATCGCCCAGTCACCCGAGGAGACCATGCGCAACGTGGGCACGCTCACCACCCAGGGCATGATTGAAACCGACCGTACCATTTTGAACATCATGCTCGAAAAGAAATTCTCTGAGGTCTAAGTACCGAAGGCGAGATCCTATGTCGGCCGACATTATCATTGTGCTAGTTATTCTGATTGCCGTCGTTGTCTTGTTGATAACGGAGTGGGTTCCGCTGGAGGCTCTGGCGCTGCTGGTTTTGGGAACCCTG
Source organism: uncultured delta proteobacterium (assembly GCA_963783425.1). Taxonomy (GTDB): domain Bacteria; phylum Desulfobacterota; class Desulfobacteria; order Desulfobacterales; family QNYZ01; genus CAWANO01. Next base: position 53,725 of record CAWANO010000001.1, on the reverse strand, counting down.
GCCGTTACCGGCATTGTCAGCCCCATCGAGGCGCTTAGCGGTTTCAGCAATCCGGCGGTGGTCACTATCTGGGCGGTCTTTATCCTCAGCGGCGGCCTAACCCGCACCGGCATCGCCAACATCCTCGGCCGCCAGTTACTACGGGTGGCCGGTCGCGGCACATCCACGCTGGTGGTCATCATCATGGTGATCTCCGGCACCCTGTCGGCCTTCATGAACAACGTCGCCGTTGCGGCGCTGATGATGCCGGTGGTAATGGACATCGCCCGCAAAACCAACCACTCCCCCTCCACCTTGCTGATGCCCCTGGCCTACGGTTCGCTGCTGGGCGGTCTGACCACCATGATCGGCACCCCGCCCAATATTTTGGTCAGCGAGGCGCTGCGTGAAAATGGATTAACCCCTTTCAAACTCTTCGATTTCACGCCGGTGGGCCTGGCAGTGATGCTGAGCGGGGTAGCCTTCGTCACCCTTATCGGCATTCGTTTACTTCCCAAACACAACATGGCTCAAGAAACCGTGTCGCGCCGGGATTACCGTGCTCAATACGCGCTGCAGGAACGCCTCTTTCAAATCAAGGTACCCCCCACTTCAGCCATTGTCGGTAAAAGCCTGGCCAAAAGCCGCCTGGGCGCCGCCTTGGGTCTGAACGTGGTCGGTATCACGCGTGGGCCCAGAACCTTGCTGGCACCGGCGCCGGCGGAGGTCATCCAGTCCGATGACCTGCTCATCGCCGAAGGGCGTAGCGACTGGATCCAGGAGTTGAACCACTGGGGACAACTGGTGACCGAAACCGATGCTGTCGGCATGGAGGCCCTATTTGCGCACGGCATGCAGTTGGCCGAACTCCAACTCGATGCATCATCGGCCTTCGTCAACCAGAGCCTTTCGAGCATCGGGTTCCGTAACCGCTATAGCCTCAATGTGCTGGCCATCGATCGCCAGGGAAGCCTCATCACCGAGGATCTCAAAGCTGAAACCCTGCGCGCTGAAGATGTGCTGGTGGTACACGGGCCGCGGGCTAAAATCGCGGCCCTCGGCGATGACGGGCATTTCCGGTCGTTACGCGAAATTCAGCCGGATGAAGCGAAAGAGCGCTGCCGAACCATCGGCCAGCAATTGCGCCAACTGCAGGTTCCGGAAACATCCAAACTGGTGGGTCAAACCTTGAGCAAGAGCCGTCTGGGAGATGCGGTGGATGTTCAGATTCTCAGCATTGCACGCCGTGACGGCAGCGCACTGGTACCGACTTCCGATGATCGATTCGAGCCGGGAGACCGACTGACGGTGACGGGAGCGGCTGACATGATTGCCATCCTGCTGATGCAGGGACTGGAGGGCGTCGTCATTGATGCCAGCGGCCACCCATTGGAGCCCTCGATCCTCGAGGATGACCAGGTGGGGTTGGTGGAAGTGATGCTATCGCCCCATTCGGTGCTATCCGGCCAAACCTTGCGGCAAATGAATTTCCGTGAAAAATACGGCCTCTCTGTGTTGGCCATTTGGCGTAAAGGGCGCGCCTACCGCTCAGGGCTGCGGGATATGGCCTTGCAGTTCGGGGATGCCCTGTTGCTCTACGGGCCCTGGCAGAAACTGAACCTGCTCGGTCGTGAACCCGACTTTCTGGTGCTGACTGAAACGGCTCAGGAGCGTCCACGGGAGGAAAAGGCCAAGCTGGCCATCGCTATCATGGCAGCCGTGATGCTGCCGGTGATTATGGGCTGGGTGCCGATTTACATTGCCGTGGTCATTGGCGCGGCGGTGATGGTGCTCTCTAAATGCCTTACCATGGATGAGGCCTACCGCTACATCGAGTGGAAGGCCGTATTTCTCATCGCCGGAATGTTGCCGCTGGGAACCGCGCTGGATAAATCAGGAGCGGCCCGCCTGCTGGCCGAGGGTATGGTGGGCGCATTGGGTCCCCTGGGACCCTACGCGGTGCTCATTGGGGCTGCTGGTGGTCACCTTCGCGGCCACCAGTATTATTCCCACCGCGGCCCTGGTCGTGCTGATGGTCCCCATCGCCCTGACCACCTCGACCGAATTGGGGATATCGCCATACGCGCTGATGATGGGTATCGCCATGGCTGCCTCCTCCAGTTTCACATCGCCTATTTCCCACCCCGCCAATGTGCTGGTGATGGGGCCGGGTGGCTACCGCTTCATCGATTACGTCAAAGTCGGTGTGCCGCTGACTTTGGTGGTGCTGGTGGTGCTCATGGTGGTGCTGCCGTTGTTCTATCCCCTCACCCCGTAATCGGCCCAAGGGGCCAAGCGAAGAAAACCGTTACAGGAGAGCCTAAAAATGTTTTTCATCGCCGGCATCCAACCCAAGACCAAGCGCCTCGATCAACCCCTGAAAAGATGCCCCATGTGCGGGCAGTATCAAGCGTTCACCCAGCGCACCGACCACTACCTGAGCCTTTTTTTCATCCCTTTGCTCAAGGTCAAAACCGGCCCGGAAACGCTCTACTGCCCCAACTGCCAGAGCCCGGTTGCCGACGCCGCCCCACCGCGACCCACACGCATCGAGAGCCCGACAACCTGCTCAGCCTGTGGTAAACCTCTTCAAGCAGACTTCAAGTATTGCCCAAATTGCGGATCTCCAACCAATTGTTAATTCGTATATTTTAAAATTTTCTAAAATCGCCCGGTGGGGTTGAAAGTGGATGGAAAAATCGCCCAAAAATCGCATCGGAAATTTACGCCAGCAACATGCGGTCCGAAGCGAAGGCTTCGCCCTGGGCGTCGTAAAAACGGGCCAACAGATCCTCCTGGGTGAGGGCCGCCTTTTCGGGTCCGGCCACATCCAGGATGATGCGTCCCATGTGCAACATGATCAGGCGGTTTCCCAAGGCCAGTGCGTGGCGCATGTTGTGGGTCACCATGAGGGTGGTCAATTGGTGCGCCTCAACGATGCTGCGGGTCAGGTCGAGAATCTGACGGGCTGTCTTGGGGTCCAGCGCGGCGGTGTGTTCATCGAGCAGCAGCACGGCCGGCTCCACCATAGTAGCCATAATCATGGTCAGGGCCTGCCGCTGACCGCCGGAGAGCAACCCTACTTTGTCGCCCAAACGCCGTTCCAGGCCCAGCCCCACCGCCTGGAGTTGTTCGCGGAAAAACGCCCGGTCACGCTTTTTGACGCCGACTCCCAACCCCCGCCGCGCGCCCCGCTTGTGGGCCAGGGCCAGGTTCTGGGCGATGGTCAGCCGGGCGCAGGTACCCAGCAGCGGGTCCTGGAAAACCCGGCTGATATGGCGGGCCCGGCGGTGTTCCGGCCAGGCGGTGATCTCCTGGTCGTCGAGCATGATACGCCCCTTGTCGGGCGTAAAGCTGCCGGCCACGCAGTTGAGCAGGGTCGACTTTCCGGCGCCGTTGGAGCCGATGATGGTGATGAAATCCCCCGGCGCCACTGCTAGATCCACCGCCTCAAGGGCCAGTACCTGGTTGATGCTGCCTCGATGGAAATATTTGGTAACCTGCTCGAGGGTAATCATGCCGGTTTCGAACGCAACTTTTCCCGCACCTGGGGTGCAATCAGGGCGAACACCACCAGAACGGCTGTAATCAGGTTCAAGTCACTGGGCGTAAACGAAAAGCGCCCCAGCTTCATGCCCAGCGCAAGGGCGATGGCCGTGCGGTAGATCACCGACCCGAGCACCACGGCCACGCAGGCGCGGGGAACACTCTCCCGGCCCAGCACGGTCTCGCCGATAATCACCGATGCCAGCCCAGCGATGATGGTTCCTACCCCCATATTGACGTCGGCGGCGCCCTGGTTCTGGGCGATCAAGCCGCCGCTGAACGCCACCATGGCGTTGGAAAGCCCCACCCCCAGGATGATGATACCGTGGGTGTTGACCCCCTGGCTGGTGATCATCTGGGGATTGTCGCCCGTGGCCAGCACGGCTTGCCCCAGCTCGGTGTAGAGAAACCAGATGATCGTCCCCGTCACCGCCATGGCCACCACGCTGAACATCATCGGCGAAACCAGGTAGCCGGGGATGCCCAGCGCCATCATGGGGTCCAGAACGGTCTTTTCCCCCAGCAGGGAGACATTGGGCCCGCCCATAATGCGGATGTTGATGGAGTAGAGCGCGATCATGGTCAAAATGGAGGCGAGCAGGTGCAGGATTTTGAACTTGGTGTTCAGCACCGCCGTTACCATGCCGGCCGCAAATCCGGCCGCCAGCGCCAGAAGTAACGCTACAAACGGGTCGATACCCCCGGTAATGGCCACGGCGGTGATGGCCGCGCCCAGAGGCAGGCTGCCGTCAACGGTGAGGTCCGGAAAATCGAGCACCCGGAAAGTGAGAAAGACGCCCAGGGCCATAATACCGTAAACGAAGCCCTGCTCCAGGGCGCCAAGTAGTGCGTACCAGGTCATAAATGGATTGGATTCGGCCTGGGAATCGGGTTGCACAGCCCCCTACGGCAAAGGCTGCCGTTTTTCAGGAGCTGTGTAGGTGAAGATGTTTTGCCGTGCGATCTCAGTGCCCCTATTCGTAGATTTTATCGGCCTTGGCTTTGAGTGCGTCCGGCACCGTGACGCCCATCTTGGCGGCAAAGGGCATATTGATGTGCAGACTCAAGGACTCCTGAAACTCCACCGGGGTCTCGGCCGGTTTGGCGCCGGCCAATATCCTGCGGGCCATGGCGCCGGTCTGAACGCCGTGTTTGTAGTAGTCGAACCCCATGGCGGCCGCGGCGCCGCGCTTTACCGAATCCACGTCGGCGCAAAACAGGGGCAGCTTGTTCTCTACGCCCACCTTCACCACCGACTCCAACGACTCTACCACGGTGTTGTCCGTGGGCACGAAGACAGCGTCCACCCGCCCCACCAGGCTCTTGGCGGCCTGGTAAACCTCGCTGGTTTTAGAGACCGTGGCTTCCACCACCTCGAACTCCATTTCAGCGGCCACCGCTTTGATCAGCGCCACCGAGCTGCGCGAGTTGGTTTCGCCGGAATTGTACATCACGCCCAGGGTTTTCATGCCGGGCATGAACTCCCGAATCATCGCCATGTGTTGAGCCAGCGGCAGCATATCCGACACCCCGGTGATGTTGGCGCCAGGGGCGTTCAGATCGGCCACCAGTCCCGCTGCTACCGGATCGGTTACCGCCGAAAAGAGCAGTGGCGTGTTTTGCATGTGGGGCGCCTTTTTCATGGCCTGGGCGCAGGCCTGGGAGCTGGGGGTGGCGATAGCCAGAATCAGATCCGGCTTTTCTCCCATGATCTGGCTGCCGATCTGATTTGCGGTGGCCATGTTGGCCTGGGCGTTGTGAATGTTGAAGGTGGCGTCCACGCCGTTTTGCGTCAGATCGTCCTGAAATCCCGCCAACACGGCATCCAGGGCCGGATGCTCCACGAACTGGTTGACGCTGATGGTCACGCTACCGGCCAAAGCGCTGGTGAGCGGCAGCAGCAACGCCGCCAATAAAATCGAAAGAGTGCGCATTTTCATTATAAGCTCCCTAATCTGAAGGTTTGTCCATCCCGATGAGGTTTCCGTCCCCAACCTGGCCCGGAATCCCGATCCCAGCTTGACCGTCCAAGCTGAATTTATGAAATATAGAAAAATCGCCTCTGGGAGTCAAGCTGCACCGTTCACAAACCGACCCTTTTACAAACCGCTTCATTTTTTCCTTTTTTTTAAAGATCGATCGGTTTACATACAGAGGTCATACGATATGCAGTTCGGTTTTCAAGCTCGAGCCGCCCACCTCTGGTACCCCGGGGTCATTTTTTCACATCGAGGTCAGAAATGACGATTCGCGTCTTCGTCTCCTATTCCAGCCAGGACCGTGACAAAGCCGCCGAGCTTGTAGCGGCGCTCAAGCGGGAAAGGGACATCACCGTGTGGTTCGACGAGGATGAGATTCTGCCCGGTGATGACATGGTGGAAAGGATGAAATCGGGCATCGAGGCGGCGGACCATATCATTGTTTGCCTCAGCCCCAGTTTTGAAGAGAAGCCGCCCACCTCCTGGGTCAAAAAAGAGCTGCGCATGGCCATGCTGCGCGAAAGCCAAAGCCAGGCCTGGTACATCATCCCGGTGCGCCTCGAACGCGGCGGCGAAATCCCCACCGAGCTGGGCACGCGCGCCTATGCCGATTTGAGCTCGAAGGATCGCTGGGACAAGAACTATCCCCGTCTGCTCAAAGCCCTGCGCAAGGAGCGTTGACCATGGGCGCGGTGGTTCACGGTCGTGTCGAGCGCATCGTGCAGTGGGGCGACCTGGATGCGCTGGGCATCGTCTTTTACCCGCGCTATTATGAGTGGATCGACGCGGCCGCCCACGCCTTTTTCGATCAGCTCGGGCTCAACTTAAACACCTTGTGGCATGATCGCCACATCCAGTTCGGTCTGGTCCATAGCGGTTGCCGATACCGCCAGCCGGGGCGCTACCAGCAGCAGATCCGCATCATCACCAAGCTGACTGAGGTGGCCGACAAAACATTGACACTTGGCCACCGCATTGAGGATGGCAGCGATGGCCACCTGATGGTGGAGGGCCGTGAAGAGCGCATCTGTATTGATGTGTCCGATGCCCAACGATTCCGGGCCATTTCGATTCCGCCGGACATCCGCAAAACGCTGACCGCAGCAATCCCCGGTTGACCCTCTGTCCCACTGGCCCACCGGCCGACTGACCCACTGGAGGCTACCCATGGCCATCCGCATGATCGCCACCGAACTCTACGCCCTGCAGCGGGAAGTGGCACGGTTGGAAAATAAGTTGGCTCAGATGCCCTTTGAAAAGCAGGCGCCTGTGCGGGATGCATTACGTAAGAAGCGGGCCGAATACAACCGCATGCGCAAGGTTTTGGACGGCATGAAAGCTGAGGGGAAGAAACGCTGAATGAACGACCCAAAGGGTTGGCAGATTATTGTTTGTCAGCTATTCTATGGCGAAACAGGCTCGTGACACAAAAAATGGCTCGACTATACATGCGGCGTTTCGGCTGAACACAATATATGGATTTGAGTGGAAATTTCTGGCGTAGGCCCCAACTTCAGGGGAAATCTTCTGACAGGAGATCCCCAAATAGTCGATTTGACTCTCTATAAGGCGTGATAAGGTATGAATCGAATATGAACCGTCCCAGTCCGGAATGGCGTCAATTGCTTGGAGCATTCCGTGATTTCCGGCAAGCCTGGCCGCAACTGCTGATCACGCACCTATTGTCACTGGCAATTGGCATATTGGTGCTGACCCCCCTGGTGGGTGTTCTGCTCAAGGTATTCCTTGACCGGACGCAAGACGGTGTGCTGGCCGATGCGGATATTCGTATGTTTTTGTTGCATCCCACCGGTATGGCAGCGCTGATGGTCATCGGTACGGTGTCCTTAGGGATGCTCTTCATCGAACAGGGTTTTCTGATGGTCATCGGGTTCGGTGCCGCTGAGCAACGCCGGGTGACTTGGCTGGATGCCGTGCTGTATGTCGGCAAACATGCCTACAAGATGGTGACGCTGGCCGGGCATGTTCTCCTTCGATTACTGCTGACGGTAATTCCTTTCCTGGTGGGTGTGGGTTGTGTTTACCTGATTTTTCTAACAGAGCATGACATCAATTTCTACCTGGCGGATAAACCGCCGGAGTGGTGGTGGGCAGTGGCTTGGGCATCTGTTATCCTTGCCACAATGGCAATCGTTATGCTGAGGTTGTTCGCCGGCTGGATCCTGTCCCTGTCCTTGGTTCTGTTCGAGGAAAAACACGGCCGGCAGGCGTTGCAGCAGAGCAAAGCCGACACCGCACCCTACCGATGGAAAATCGCCTCCCTGCTCGCCTCGTGGTTGGCCGGAATATTACTGCTATGCTTTTTGATCACTTACATGGTTAACCTGGTAGGTGCCGTCCTGATCCCCGACATCAGCACAAATCTGACATGGGTGGCGGCTGGCTTCGGCGCTACCCTGGTTTTATCCGGGGGCGCGTATCTCGGGTTGAACATTATTACACGTAATGTTCGCCCTGTACACAGTCCGGCTTTTTCGCTTGATCGCCGGGCCGGGCCGATTCGATCCAGAGCTTGTCCCACGTGGATCATTGGGGGAAAAGGATTCCCATTCGATTCCGGGAAAATCGCTTCTCTGGCTGGGGGGCACGGCCCTGTTACTGATGATGATCGGTGGATACCTGGCGTCAAGGAGCATGGGCAGTGAGGTGCCTGTGGAAATAATCGCCCATCGCGGCGCCTCGGGGGCTGCACCAGAGAACACGATGGCGGCCTTTCACCGCGCCATTGAAGACAAAGCTGACTGGATCGAGCTGGATGTGCAGGAAAGTGCCGACGACATCGTGGTGGTTGCCCACGACAGCGACTTTATGAAAGTGGCCGGAAATGGCACGAAAGTCTGGGCGGCAACCGGCGACAAATTGCGCAACATCGATATCGGCAGCTGGTTTGGGAAAGACTTTTACGACCAGCGGGTGCCCACACTTCGAGAGGCGCTCGAACTTGGCCAAGGGCAAGTTGGGGGTGGTCATCGAACTTAAATATTACGGGCATGACCGCAACCTGGAATCGCGTGTGGTGGATGTGGTGGAAGAGACGGCAATGGCGGCCAACGTAAAAATCATGTCTCTCAAACTGCCCGGCCTGCAAAAATCTGCCGCGCTCAGACCGGATTGGCCGCACGGCTTGCTGAACACCGCCAGCATCGGGGACCTGACCCACCTCGATCTTGACTTTCTGGCACTCAATGCGGTGGCGGCCTCCCGGGCCATGATCCATTCCGCTCACAAACAGGGAATGAAAATCTACGTCTGGACCATCAATGACCCCATTCAGATGTCGGTTATGATGAGCCGCGGCGTAGATGGCATTATTAGCGACGAACCCGGTCTGGTAACTCAGGTGATGAAATTGCGGGAACTACTCAGCCCCATCGGTCGCCTGCTAGTCTGGATCGCCGGCGAAAGCGGACTGCTACGCGGTGTGGATAAGTCCTCTTCCGTAGACGATGCCTGATAGAAGTGAAAGTAACGCTCACCTTTGGATTTCCAGAACCAGACGTCGCAATCGATAAATGATAAATGGAAACACCCAAGATAGGATTCAAGCCGTGAGCGATGCTTTTGCAGCTCCCAGCGCCTGTTGAATATCCCCCGGCGCCATAACCAACATCACCCCACGCTGCCCGGCATTGATGGCCACCCGGTCATAACAAAGCAATTCGGTATCCATCACCACCGGCATCCGCCGCAGGGTGGCAAAAGGGCTGATGCCGCCGACTTTGTATCCGCTTTGGCGTTCGGCTGAGGATGCATCCGCCATGGTGATCTGATTGGCGCCCATGGCTCGTACCATATGCTTGGGGCCAACTGGCCGCTGCCCGGTACCAGCGCCAGGGCATACTCCCCTGATTCCGCCGTTACCACCAGGGTCTTGATGGTTCTCTCCAGCTCGAAACCGATCGCCTGGGCGGCAAACACGCCCCCTTTTTCAAAGTGGTCGTAGCGCACCACTTCGAAGGCGATCTTTTTCTTCTTCGGGAATGAAATAGCGCGGGTGGACATGGAAAGGGGCCTTAATGAAGGTTTATATTAACCCGGCAATTAACCATTGGAAAGCGAACCTTCACGACCAACCTACAGTAGTTGAGGGAGATTACCAAAACTGCCGGATCTTCGGTGCTGGAAATAACCCCACCGACAGCTGATCGATATTCTCTCCGCCACCATGATTGGGTTGGAATTCGGCCACGCGCAACAATGCCCAGGCTTCTTAAACGTTGAGAATGAGCGACCCTGAAACGGCATCGACAACCATTGAGGTTTAAAGAAGTCGCCAAGACTGCTATAGTGATAAGTGACAGATGCGCTGTGGCACAATTTAGGCAGACACGACTCGCCGAAACACCCTCACCCCGAACGGCGGTGAGCCTGCTGCTCGAAAGGAATGCGTAATGAGTGAGATAAAGCCACTTCGAGGCGGGCTGGCACTGGATGTTTGCGTGCTCGAATCGGCTATGGATGCCGTGGCGGCAGGCTTCAAGGTGGTTCTGATCACCGAGGCCACACGACCGGTGAGTGCCAAGAATATTTCTACCGCCATCGAGCAGATGCAAGGGGCCGGCGTTGTTCTCACCGATGCGGCGGTACTCGATGGCCTGTCCGAGCAAAACCCAGCCTCGCCCGCTGAACCCGATGTTTGCACCAAGGCGCCGGAATGGGCAGAACACCAACGGTTTGACGATTCCGATCAACCTTGCGACGACGGCCGCGGCGGTCGGATCTGACGCTTTCAGTAAGACGGCGAGCCCTGCCGGTATCCTCATAACGCACTGACCCTTCATGAAAGACCTCTCTCTATGGCAACTGAAAAAAGAGAAAGCGGCAACCGGCAGATCGAACAAGAGAATCGGGAATGGCGCGACTCCCTGGATTATGTCCACCAAAGCCAAGGCCCCGAACGGGTGCGCGAACTGTTGCGTCGGCTGCAGCTTCAGGCCGCTGAATATGGTGTCGGTGGCGAGTGCTCGTTCACCACGCCCTATGTCAATACGATCCCCGCAGAACGGCAGGCCGTCTTTCCGGGCAGCCGCGAAATCGAGCGTCGCATCAAGAGCATCGTGCGCTGGAACGCTATGGCCATGGTTTTGCGCGCTAACCGCCGAAATGAAGGTATTGGCGGTCATATCTCCACCTACGCTAGCTGCGCGACCCTTTACGAGGTCGGTTTTAACCATTTTTTCCGGGCCGCCACAGACGACCAACCGGGCGATTTGGTCTATTTCCAGGGACACGCCGCTCCCGGTGTTTATGCCCGCGCTTTTGTGGAAGGTCGCATCAGCGCCAAGCAGTTGGAGAACTTTCGGCAGGAGCTCCAGCCTGGCGGTGGTCTGCCCTCCTACCCTCACCCTCATCTGATGCCCGAGTTTTGGCAATTCCCCACCGTCTCTATGGGGCTGTCGCCGATTATGTCGATCTACCAGGCTCGCTTCAGTCGCTACCTGGAGAATCGCAAACTCAAGGAAGGGGACGACCGAAAGGTATGGGCCTTCCTCGGTGACGGCGAGTTGGACGAACCCGAATCTTTGGGCGCGATCACCCTGGCGGCACGCGAAAACCTCGACAACCTGATCTTCGTGGTCAACTGTAACCTGCAGCGCCTGGACGGCCCCGTGCGCGGCAACGGAAAGATCATCCAGGAACTGGAAGCGGCCTTTAGGGGTGCCGGCTGGAACGTGATCAAGGTGATCTGGGGCAGCGACTGGGATCAGCTGCTGGCGCGAGATGATAAAGGATTGCTGGTGCAGCGCATGGAAGAGGTGCCCGACGGCCAGTATCAGCTCTATTCGGCTTCCGGCGGAGATGTCATCCGCCGCGATTTTTTTGGTAAGCACCCGGAACTCGAACAGATGGTTCGCCACTATACCGACGAACAGCTGTGGAAGCTGCGACGAGGCGGACATGATCCCGAAAAGGTCTACGCCGCATACCACGCCGCTGTAAACCACAAGGGCTCTCCTACCGTGATTCTGGCCAAGACCATCAAGGGATATGGTCTGGGTGAGGCCGGTGAAGGGCGCAATGTCACGCATCAACAGAAAAAGCTTAATGAGCGCGAACTTCGGCATTTTCGCAGCCGCTTCGGCATTCCGATTTCCGACGCGGATATCAAGGAGGCCCCCTTCTACCGCCCGGTGGCTGAAAGTGAAGAGATCGCCTATCTCAATCAACGCCGAACTGAGCTGGGCGGTTCCGTTCCTGAACGACGAACCGTCGCAGCCAAGATTGATATGCCGTCGGATGAGATCTTTTCCGAACTGACCAAGGGCTCCGGAGATCGCGAAGTGGCTACCACAATGGCCATGGTCCACCTACTGGGCAAACTGCTCAAGGATAAAGCGTTGGGCAAGCAGATCGTGCCCATCATACCGGACGAAGCGCGTACTTTTGGGATGGAGGCACTCTTTCGCAAGTTCGGTATTTACTCGCATCAGGGACAAAAGTACGATCCGGTGGACAAAGACAGCCTGCTCTACTACAAAGAGGCCACCGACGGACAAATACTTGAAGAGGGCATTACAGAGGCCGGTTCGATCTCTTCCTTCATCGCCGCCGGTACGGCATATTCGACTTACGGCATCCAGATGATCCCCTTTTTCTTCTTCTATTCGATGTTCGGCTTTCAGCGCATCGGTGACTTCATCTGGGCCGCGGGAGATTCACGGACACGCGGTTTTCTGTTGGGCGGCACCGCCGGCCGCACAACTTTGGCTGGGGAAGGCCTGCAACACCAGGACGGCCACAGCCATGTTTTGGCCTTGGCCAACCCTGCGGTTCGCTGCTACGATCCGGCCTTCGCCTACGAAGTGGCCGTAATCGTGCGTGAAGGCTTGCGGCGCATGCTCGTCGAAGAAGAGGATGTAATTTACTACTTAACCGTAATGAACGAATTCTACCGCATGCCGCCCATGCCAGAAGGGGCCGAGGAGGGCATTTTAAAAGGGCTCTATAAATACCGGGCCTCAGCCAACTCCCGTGCCAAGATCAAGGCTCACCTTTTCGCCAGCGGCGCTATTGTCAACGAGGCCCTGGCTGCTCAAAAACTGCTCGAAGAGCAGTTCGAAACAGCCGCCGATGTCTGGAGCGTCACCAGCTATAAAAACCTCTATTGGGAGGCGATAGAGACCGAACGTCGTAACCTGCGCAACCCCCAGAAGGATCCGCGCACACCTTTTCTGCAGCAAGTACTGGAAAAGGAAAAGGGGGTCTTTGTCGCCGTCAGCGACTATCTCAAAGCGCTTCCGGCGATCATCGCCAAATGGCTACCGGGCAGGACGGTGCTGCTCGGCACGGACGGATACGGCCGCAGTGAGACCCGCACGGCCCTGCGAGATTTTTTTGAAGTGGATGCGCGGCACATCGCCTATGCGGCCCTGGTGGCCCTGGCGCGTGAGAAGCGGGTGAAACTTTCAGTGGTTGAATCAGCGGCCCAAAAACTTGAAATCGATCCGCACAAGCCAAACCCTCTGTTTGAGTAAGGTGAGGAGTAGCCATGATAAAAGAGATTACTATTCCCGAAATCAGTGAAAACGTCACCTCCGGCAGCGTGGTTGAGGTACTGGTCGAGCCCGGCCAAATGGTGGCCGTGGATGACCCTGTTATCGAGTTTGAAACCGAAAAAGCGGTGGTGGAGATCCCCTCACCCTTCGCCGGCAAAATCACGGAAGTTTTGGTCAAGGCGGGCGACGAGCTGAATGTAGGCGACGCTGTCGCCAAACTCGAGACCGATGCGGAGGAACAGCCGGAAAAAGAAGCGCCGCAGGAGCAACCGCAACAAGAAGAGACCGAAAAAGCAGAAGAGCTTGCCGCGGAGAGCGAGCCGTCCAGGAGCGAGGAGACCCGCGAAGCGCGGAAAAGTGAGGCCGACACAGCAAAAGAAAGCAAGCAGGATACCCGCCAGCACGGCGACAAAACGCCCGAACAATATGGTGCCGAAGAGTCCGGCCGGGAGCGGTCCCATACCGAAGAAAAAAAGAAGACACCGCCCCCGGTGCCAGCCTCGCCATCGGTACGTCGGCTAGCCCGGGAGCTGGGCGTTGACATCCATGAGGTCACGACGGCAGGACCGGATCGACGGATCAGCGCGGACGATGTCAAGACTTATGTCAAACAGCACCAAAACGACCGTAACCAGGGCGGCGAAGCGGCACTGGCCGCACCGTCCGGCAATGGGTCGGCCATGCCCGATTTCAGCCGCTGGGGAGAGGTGGAAGTGCAGGAGCTAAGCGCGGTGCGCCGCCTGACGGCCGAGAGCGTGAGCTTCTCACATCAAACCGTGGTGCCGGTGACCCAATTCGAGGAGGCGGATATCACGGCGGTTGAGGCGTTCATCAACCGCCATTCCGACAAAGTGGCCGACCAGGGGGGCAAACTGACCCTGACTGCCGTACTGATGAAGATCTGCGCCCTGGCGCTTCTGAGATTTCCGCACTTTAACGCCAGCATCGATCTGGCTGACAACCGGATGATCCTGAAGAAGTACGTTCACATCGGCATGGCCGTGGACACCCAGCGGGGACTGCTCGTGCCGGTGGTGCGTGATGTCGATCGCAAATCCATCCTCGAACTGGCCATTGAGATTGTTGACCTGGCCCAGCGCACCCGCAACAAAAAAATCAAGCCCGACGAGATGGAGGGAGGTACTTTCACCATCTCCAACCAGGGGGGGATCGGCGGCAAGGGATTCACGCCGGTGGTTTTATGGCCCCAGACAGCCATATTAGGCGTCAGCCGGACGGTGACAAAACCCCGCTATATCAACGGAGAATTCCAGCCCCGCGCGATGCTGCCCATCGCCCTTACTTATGACCACCGCATCGTCGACGGCGCCGACGCGGCGCGTTTTGCTGGCTGGTTGCGGGAGTGTTTGGAACACCCCTTGACCCTGCATCTCGACTAATAGAGAGCGATGCGCCAGGCGTTGTACAAGCGCAGTGGCAATGAAAACAAAACAGCGCGCGAGCAAAGTGACAACCGAACGCCGCTGAAAGACGCCAGGAGTTGAAATGAAAGAGCTTGATACCCAATTGGCCGTAATTGGCGCCGGACCGGGAGGCTACGCAGCGGCATTCATGGCTGCCGACCTGGGACTTAAAGTGACCTTGATCGATCCCGAGCCCAACCCCGGCGGAGTCTGTTTGTACCGCGGCTGCATCCCCTCTAAAGCACTGCTGCACATCGCCGGACTGATCCTTGCCTCCCAGCAGGCCGGTGAGCAGGGCGTCACCTTTCAATCGCCGCAAATCGACAGCGCCAAATTAGGCCGGTGGAAAAACGACGTGGTGGCCCAGCTCACCGGAGGGCTGGGGCAACTGGCCAAACAGCGGCGTGTGGCATACATTCGCGGCACCGCCGCTTTTTCCGACCAGCATTCGCTACGAGTCAACCCCAAGGGAGGCGATACGCAAAAGGTCTCTTTTGAGAAAGCCATCATCGCAACCGGCTCCAAAGCTGCCAGCCTGCCGGGCGCGATGCTCGAAAGCGAGCGGTTGATGAAGGCCTCCGATGCACTCGAGGTCCGAAGCGTACCCCCCAAGCTGCTGGTGGTGGGCGGCGGTTACATCGGCTTGGAGATGGGTACCATTTACGCCGCTCTCGGCAGCCGTGTAACCCTGGTAGAGATGACCGGCGGCTTGCTGCCGGGAGTCGACCGCGATCTGGTGCGGGTGTTGAAAAAGCGGATCGACGGTCTATTTGAGGGCGTGCTGCTCGAGACCACGGTCAAAACCATGAAAGTACAAAAAAACGGCCTGCGCGTCGTGCTCAGTGACCCTCAGGAAAAAGAGCAGACGCGCATTTTCGATCAAGCCCTGGTGGCGGTGGGCCGCACCCCCAACACCGCCGACCTGGGTCTTGAAAAGGCGCAGATCGACGTTGATGAAAGAGGATTCATACAGGTGGATCACCGGCAGCAGACCAGCGCCCAGTCGATTTTTGCCGTGGGTGATGTGGTTGGAGAGCCGATGCTGGCCCACAAAGCCATCCACGAAGGTCGGGTGGCGGCTGAGGTCATTACCGGCCGTAAGGTAGGCTTCGAACCGGCCGCGATCCCGGCAGTGGTCTTTACCGACCCTGAAATCGCCTGGGCGGGGCTGACCGAAACGGAAGCCAAAAAAAGAGGCGTCGACTACATCGCCACCCGTTTCCCCTGGGGCGCCTCGGGCCGGGCGGCGACCTTGGGCCGCAGCGACGGGTTGACCAAACTGCTGGTGGACGAGCGGAGCGAACGAATTTTGGGCGTGGGGATCGTCGGTCCGAGCGCCGGAGAATTGATCGCCGAGGGTGTCCTGGCGATCGAAATGGGGGCCAACGCAACCGATCTGGGACTCTCAATCCATCCCCACCCCACCCTGTCTGAAACGCTGATGGAAGCCGCCCAAACCCTGCACGGCAACGCCACCTCCTTCTATCGCCCCTTAAAAAAGTAACTTTAAAGCGGGTATCATAAATCCAGCTTGGCTACTGGATTACTTTCCTTTGACGCCCTTGCCGATACGATCTCCGATCTGTTCGTCGATATTGCGCCAGTACTCGAACGCGCGTTCCAGTACCGGATCGGATACGCCTTTTTTAAGATGCCCCACCACGTTTGAGACTAGCCGATCGCGCTGGGCATCGTCCATCACCTTGCGCACCAGGGTGCCGGGTTGGCCCCGGTCATCGTCATTTTCGCTCAGGGTGTAGGCGGCGCGAATAAATTCACCGCTGGCGCCCCAGACCGCCACTTCGGGGTAGCGTTCGGCATCAGCCCGTGGGCCGCCTTTTAAATTGGGGGCGTAAACCGGATCGCGCACATTTTCAATCCGCATGGCACCGCCCTTGCTGTAGCTGTGGACGGGGCATTTCGGTCGATTGACGGGGATCTGCTTGTAGTTGACCCCCAGACGGGCACGGTGGGCGTCGGCGTAGGAAACCAGGCGGGCCAGCAGCATATTGTCCGGGCTGGGGCCGATTCCGGGGACGAGATTTTTGGGCTCGAAGGCCGCCTGCTCGATCTCGGTGTGGAAATCGGTGGGGTTGCGATCCAGGGTCAAGCGGCCCACTTCCTGCAGCGGGTAGTCGCCGTGGGGCCACACCTTGGTGAGGTCAAAGGGGTTGAAGCGGTAGGTTTCAGCCTCTTTAAATCGCATGATCTGCACCTTGAGAATCCAGCTGGGAGGCAATAGGACTGGTAAGGGGTAAGTTGGGGGTGGTTGTCGAACTCAACTCTTACGGGCACGACCGCAACTTGGAATCGAAAGTGGTGGATGTGGTGCAAGCTCAGATGTCGGTTATGATGATCCTCGGCGTAGATGGCATTATCACCGACGAACCCGGTCTGGTAACTCAGGGGATGAAATTGCGGGAACAACTCAGCCCCATCGGGCGCCTGCTAGTCTGGATCGCCGGCGAAAGCGGACTGCTACGCGGTGTGGATAAGTCCTCTTCCGTGGACAATGCCTGATAGAAGTGAAAGTAACGCTCACCTTTGGATTTCCAGGACCAGACGTCGCAATCGATGAATGGAAACACCCAAGATAAGAGTCAAGCCGTGAGCGATGCTTTTGCAGCTCCCAGCGCCTGTTGAATATCCCCCGGCGCCATAACCAACATCACCCCACGCTGCCCGGCATTGATGGCCACCCGGTCATAACAAAGCAATTCGGTATCCATCACCACCGGCATCCGCCGCAGGGTGGCAAAGGGGCTGATGCCGCCGACTTTGTATCCGCTTTGGCGTTCGGCCTCGGGCGTGTCTACCATGGCAACCTGCTTTACCCCCATGGCCCGCGCCATGCGCTTGAGGGACAACTGGCCGCTGCCCGGTACCAGCGCCAAGGCAAACGACCCTGATTCCGTCGTTACCACCAGGGTCTTGATGGTTCTATCCAGCTCGAAACCGATTGCCTGGGCGGCAAACACGGCCCCTTTTTCAAGATGATCGTAGCGCACCACCTCGAAGGCGATTTTTCTTTTCTTTAGAAGCGATATGGCGCGAGTGGACAAGCAAAGAGGCCTTATTGAAAGTATATCAGGTGGGTCGCGTTTTTATGAAAGGCTTCAGGGCAATCACTGCGCCTTAAAAGGCAGCGTCGTAGCCACCCTTGAGATGTCTTTCAACCAACTGCTCGATGGCCGCATAGGGCTGCGCACCTACCAGCATCTCACCCCCCATTCGTAACGTGGGTACAGCGCGAACACCCAGCTCCATGGAGCGTTGCCAATCTCGGTCCACGGCCTCGCGCTGGGTTCTCGCTTCGATGACCGATTGGGCCTGTCGAGGGTCCAACCCAACGGTTTCGGCGATCTCCAGCAGCACGTCGTTTCGGGCGATATTTTTACCGTCGGCAAAATAGGCTTTAAAGGCCGCCCAGTGGTAGGCATGGCCCCGCCCCAGGGTTTCGGCCCATTTCCCCAACTCCTGGGCCAAACGGCTGTTGTAGGTCATGGTCCGGTCACCAAAGGGCAACCCTTCGGCCAGAGCCACACCCCGTAATTGCGCCAGCATATCGTCGATATTGACGGGCTGGCCGGCGAAAAGGTCCGCCAGGGAACGGCCCGCTCGGGGCGTTTCCGGGTGCAGGGGAAACGCCACCCACTGGATCGTCAAATTCTCAAATCTCGCTTCAATCTTGTCAATGCGCCCGGCAATGAAGTAGCACCAGGGTCAGATGTAGTCGGAGAAAATTTCCAGCAGATTCGGTTCAGTTTGCATGTGAACTCTTTATTGGCAATATCGTTGCGGGATTTAAAGAAACGAAACAATCGATCCCTATTGTAATCGTAAAAGCGGAATCTTCAAGGGTTAACCCAATTGCGCCCCGGCGCGAATCCAGTAAACCACGCTGGCAACGAAAAAATAGATCACGGTCAATTGAACAGCAGGTTGAAGAAATAAAACCAGAACTTTCCCATGAATGGAATGGGAACGATGGACAAGATCGCCACAACGAAAAAACAGCCGCTCGAGTAAAAGGTGAAATAGGTGCCTCTCGACACGGGTCCCGACAGGAAGAACATCGAAATATACAAGATGATAAGCGGACCGTTGAGTCTGGAGAGATTGGACCAGAAGATGGCCATGTGAGACTTGTAAGAGCGTAGTGTTTTGATCTGATTTAATAGCTGATCCGCCCTTTATTTTCATTGGTTTACCTATCACGCCCTCGTCCAAAAACCGCTTTAAAACGGCAATATTAAGATGGCCGCTAAACGATGCTTCGGGCCACTCTAAAAGCCACTTGCCCTCTGCAACCGTTTCATATTCAGCAAAGCTCTTCGGGTTCTTTGGATCAGCAACCCTCATATAATCCTGATTGATCACCACCTTGATTTTGTCGTTAAACGATCCCTCGACTAGACGCTTTTTATGCTCAGGTTTCAGTCTGATTATTTCATGGATTAAGCTCTTCAACTGTTTTTTGTGGCCTTGAATAAATTGTTGGTAGGCCTTGTTGTTTTCAACAGCATCATATAAATCAGCTTTTTGCTGTTTCACATCATCAATCCGCGCCTCAATTGTGACCCTTTTGGTTTCCAGATCGTTTAGCTGCTTTAGCAATAGGTCAGCGGCCAGCTCAGGCGCATCTGGTTTCTGCAACATTGCCATAATCCGCTTGACGCCCAATTTGACGCCCCTCAAATCGGCCTGAAACGACTTTATGCTATCATCATATTGGGCCAGCTTTGTTGTGACGTCTTTTTTGTCAATCAATGGCTTGACCCTTTCAGGGTTCATCAGGAGACGAATTGGATCAAGCAAAGCTTGCCAAACACGCGTCTCAATCTCGTTTGCCCTGATCAATGGCAGGGCGCATCTTTCTAACCGGCCAACACTTCTTAAAACCTTTTGCGATGCCCCCCGCCAATGACAACAATAATACTTTGGGCGTGTGCCATCCTTGCGATAAGCACCATATTTAGGCACAAGCTTTCCGCCACATTCACCACAAGTCAGCATGTCCCTGAGCCATAACGTCTCCGTCTCCTTCGTCGTATGCGTGCCCTTGACCTTGTTGGCCTCAGTCTGAGCCTGAATTTGATCCCAAGTGGTCTTTGTAATCAGGGCAGGGGCCTTAAAAATGATGTGTTCATTGATAGGTTTCTTCTTCTTTGTGCGGACAAACCGACCTGACTTCTTATCTTCGTTTGGTTCTTCTCCAACTAAATCGGAGAAGAACCCTCTCATTTACCGTCTCCTCAATTCTTATCTCCTCGCCCTTTTGGTTCTAAGGTCCAGCCGCTTCAACAATCCCTGCACACTGCCCGTGGACCATTGGGTACTGCCCCTGCGCGTCTTAACGCCTGCATCTCTAAGGGCATCGGCCATCTGCTGATAGGTCAGACCCTGGTCGACAAAGCCGGTCAGTATCGCTCGCAGTGTGTCAGCATACTTGTCAGCGGCTTCTTTAGTGCGTTTATTGATCTTTGGCAGGTTGGGGTTGCCAAGCTTCTTTCCACGCTTCTTAGCAAGCGCTAAACCGTTCTTAGTACGTTGACTGATAAGGTCACGTTCGATCTCACTGGCAAGCGCAAAGGCGTTTAAATAAATCTTGGTCGCCATATCGTTATCGCCATGGGTGATGAGGTTTTGTTTGATAAAGTGGCATTCAATCTTTTTCTTGGAAAGCCGGTGCATGATCTGATGAATTTCTCTGATAGAACGTGCAAGACGGCTGATCTCGCTGACAATCAAACAGTCACCACGCTTCAGCTTTGATAATAGTTCATCAATGCGACGATCTTGACCATTTTTGCGGCTGGATATTGTGACCTGAATCCATTGATCAATGACAAGATTTCTGGACCGTGCATATTTTTCAATTTCAAGCTTCTGGTTGTCCAGATCCTGTTTGTCTGTGCTGACCCTAAGATAAGCAATTGTTTTCATTATTGATCCTATAAATAAAGCTTAATATTTATTATATTTTTACGAACATTTGCATAATATGTCAAGCTTTAAAACAGCGTTGCCCCTGCCCAGCCTGTCCGCTTGCGCTTTGGCTTTGGATTGTTATCCATGCCTAAATGATCACGCATTTCATCAAATTCATTGACTTTAACAGGGGCGGGCTTTCGTCTGCGGCGCTTTCGCTGCTTCAATTCAATCGTGGTTCTATACGACTGTGGATGATTCCAACCCTTTTTGGGGCCAGACTTTTTACGCTCAAGATCTGTGCGCCTGCCTTGATCCGATTTCTGCCTCCGCAACATTATAGCCTTCTCATGAAGCGATCGTATCGTCTCGATATCTTCGACCGGCAGTTGTGCCACATCGTCCAAAAACTTTTTCCACTGCTTCTCATATTCGCCCTCGATGTGATCTTCGGCACGATATTCCTGCAACCTAAATGCCGTTTCCCATAAAAGAGAAACAGTTTGTCTGGACTCGGCAATCGCCTTTAACGCAACACCATATTTTTTGGGATTATCTTTCGTTTTGTTGAGGATATCCTGACTGGCCGAAAGCAGATCTGTCACCACTCCTATCAGGTGTTCTCCACTTACAATCTCGCGCAGTTCAGTATGCTTAATCATCTGTCGGGTCAGTTGATTTTTGCGGTGATGGTAAAGGCTGCCGTGAGATACGCTGTACTTCTTAGCTATCTTTGAAACATTGCCTCCACCCGCTAAAGCCCTGTCAATAAGCAGCCTTTCTGGATGACTGCAGACCTTACATACCATTGTCATGGTTCACCTCTCTTTTATGGCATTGATAATTTCTATCTTCTCTATGCATTTTATCTATACTTATTTAGTATGCATTAAATCTATAACTGGACGGATACCTGATTTTATCTGGAAGCATGTTCTATCCTTTTTAAGTGGAAGATGTTCTACTTTTTTATCTGGAAGCATGTTTATCTTCTTCTCCAGTTTTTGGTAGACAACTATATCCATTTTTTCATAACGCTCCATGGGCGTAGTGTAGCAAGGCATCTTGTGGAAAGGATGCGTAAGCATACTTGGACCATGCCTGCTCACGAGCCCAGAGGGCGCAGTACCCGCTGTATAGGGTACTATTTATTAAGCAGTTACATACATGTTTTGGTCGCATAAACATTATCCAAATTAGCTAAAATATTGTTATAATATTAGATAACTGCCTTTTTGGACAAATTAAAGACTTACGAAAAACGTAACTTTTCCGAGAAGACTTACGAAAAACGTAACTTTTCAAAATTAAAGACTTACGAAAAACGTAACTTTTCTACGGCAAAATATCACATATCCTCCAAGCACTATTTTTCATGAAAGTAGACGCTTTCCACATATAAATTCAAGCATATACAGGCACCACAACTGCCCACTTGTAAAAAGTGTTTTATCAATTGGTTCATTTAAGTCTGCAATAGCACCAATTAAGTCCCGCCGATAATCAGCCTTTTTGAAACCTCTGGAGCTGTAGCTGTTGCCGTCCCAGCCGACTTTTAAATTTGTCGAGTAGTTCCGGTTTAAAGTGAAAGCGATATCTTCCATATCTGCCAAAGTAACTTCAGGTCGTTCCAGTATAAAAATCTGGTCAGGGTTTTTCTTGCGATAGTTGTCTTGGCATAGCTCTGCGAGAAACCTAAGAATCAGCCGTGTTACATAATTTCTGTCTCGATCAAGTAACCTGTCATCAAAGTCAAATTTTCTATAAAAAATATTTGCGCATTCCTCCACCCAATGATGATAATCTCTGTCAGGGTCGGTCTTGTACAGATATTCATAGATCAGCTTTGCGGTTCCGACTATCCTTCGATAGTATTCAAATATCGGTCCATAATTTCTGATTCGATAATAGAAGTAATCTGCCCATCGATGCATTGGGCCGGTTTCAGTAGTAAAGCCGAACTTCTTACGTTCACCAATTCTATAAGTGATAGTTTCACCCGTCTCCCCCTTGCGTTTTCCTGTATCTACCCACGCCCCGATGTTGACTAAGAAGTTGATAGCTCGTCTGGCCTTGTGTATGCGTGTCCAGCCCATGAACTCTGCCAGCATCGGCCCATTAGTGTCCCAGAGGTAATCATATTTCCGATGAAAATTATTTCTATTTTTTATAGCGTTGTAGACACAGACCTGTAGGGTTGCGCTGTAAACTTGATTTTCCACACTGTTCACATCAGTGATGATCCTATTATGGCCGTCATAAAATGTCGGATGAATGGCGTCACGGTCTTTGAGGGATTGCTTGCGGGATTTGGTCGCAGCCTTTTTTACGGAACTTCGTAAATTAACGATTTCGTTTGCTAAAAAATCTTCCATTGGGTGATCGTGGTCATCTAAAAGGAAATCCTCTTTGATTTGTTCGATCTCACTCCAATTTTTTGTGATGCTTTTTGATGTGATCTCTCGCCTTTTCTTCTGCTGCATTTCGTGTTTCTGCTCGGCCCTTTCCTGTGCTCTGGCTTTTTCCGCCCCAACACTTAGGCGTCTTCGTTTTCTACGTTTAGGTTTGTCGGGATCAATTTTAGGTGGTGCTGTAAGATCAAAGCTCTGATCGTGAATACCAGGCGAGGTTTCGTCTTGGAGTGACATTTTCTATCCTTCTTCCAGCCATTAAAAGTAGAAAAGGGGAGGGGCAGCGGCTCGGCTGGGATAGAAGCAGGTTTGCCGCACCGTGCGCAACGGTTGCCCCTCCCCTAAGGTGATTTATTTTGTCCAAAAATTGTCGTCTGCTATATCTATTATAAGAAAAGAGGCCTAAAGTTATTAACATTTTTTTCATGGAGTTTTTCACCTCGTCTATATCTCATAATAAATCAAATAGTTGAGGCATGTAAAAAATTACCGTGGACAGTCATGTGTGCTGGCTGAAATCTCCTGTGCAAGGAGCACCCATGACCTCAAATTGACACCACGGCTTGCCGTATGCGTGTCCTCTGGGGCCGGATTAATCGTCATGGCTCAAAATCTCCTGGGTTCGCTTATACATATTCTCCAGTCGCTTCAATATCACCGCATCATGTGGGGCAAGGTCGGGGAACTCGCCGAGAATATTTCTGTGCCACCGGACCCACCCCTCCGCCTCATCTACACCGTTGCCTACATACATTTGGGTGATTTTATTGAGGTTGACCAAGCGGTGTTGATTTGTATTTTGTCGTTCCAGTGGAAACTCAATGACCTTCATATTACGCATCATCGCTGGTTTAGGGTTTGAGGGGGGCTTTTCACGACCCCCCTCTGTAACAGGAGATGAAAATGGACTAACTCCTGGCCGGTTATCGCAATTGAACTGGACCGGCTGGCCAGCTTTGAGAATATGCATGTGGTCAAAAAGTAGATTACGGGGGACAACCACATGCCCCGCATTGCGATCAACGTAATGCTACCCCCCCAACCGGATGAGCGCGGCCGGTGAATTGGTTTGTGGGCGCCAGCCGCGCTCTAACGACCCCGGAAGGCCGGTGTTGCCCTGCCCACGAAATTGACTGATTAAGCGGCGTCGGTCTTGCGCCGCTGTAATTTCTTGAGATGCTTGTCATAGATGTCTTTTTCAGCCTTCTTGGTAGCAAGCTGCTGAGTTTCAAGCTCTGCGGCCTTTTTCTTTTCCAGCTCACGGTGCGTAGCCGCTTTGGCTCGCCCCTGCAGCTTGCATTCGGCCAAGTACTCGTCCACGCTGCCGCCATCATCGACAAAGACCGGCTTGCCGTCTTTGTATTCAACAGGCCGCAGATCACAGGCGGCGATCAGGTTGTCATTCAATTTGCACACCCCCAGCCATCGGGTCTTTTTCTGTCGCTTGGCGAAGTCTTGGTCTACGACCTTCTCTTCCTGATTGAGCAGCTTGTTCAGCGCTCGCGACTCCTCTTCGAGCACCTGCTTTCTGGCGGCCCAGCGGTTGATGCGCTCGGCAAAATGGCCGGTCGGCTTCGCTTTATCGTTAAGGTGCGGTTGGTCCTTGACATGACCTTTCCACTCGGCCTTCGCTTCACTGAACCGCTCTTTGGCATTTTCGAGCAAGCCCAGCGGGTCGCCCTGCCAGTCTTTGCGCTTGTCGAGGATCTCCTCCAGTCGCTCCCGGGCGGTCATGAAATCGAAGGATCGGCTTGAGGTAGGCGCTCCAGCTGATGTGAACATGCCTTTAGGGTTCAGAAAGGGGGAACGTTCACGAAATTGCCTTACAAAGTGTTCCTTTGGTAGCGGCTTCATTTTAGTAATCTCCTTTGATAAACTCGTCCCATGTCAGATAGCGGTATTTGTTCGAGTTCTCTGGTGCGCCGATGTGAACTGGTTGCGGGTTGGGGAGGTTGTGCGGGTCTTTGGAAATGCGCACCTTGATGCCCACTTTTGGCGAGGTGTAATCCTCTTGCGGCATGGCGAAGTCGCACTTCGAGTTTTCCGTGGCTGCCCAGTCAATTCTGCCGCCAAGTGCTGTGGCAATTTTCATTTTTTCCTCCGATTTGAGTGCGGTGAGGCCGTTTTCGGCCAGACTTAGCCTGCTCTGCGGTATGCCTGTCATGTGGCCAAGCCTGGCCTGAGTGATGTTGTTAAGGAATCGAGCTGTTCTTAAATCTACTGCCATTTTCAACTCCTTGTTCTCCAAATAAAAAAAGCCGCCTCAAATGCCCACCACGGGCCATTGGTGTAATCATCCTGCCTCCGTGGTGACTTTGAATGCGGCTTGGTTAACCGACTTGATTAAATTTTTAAATACTTATTTCTACAAAGTACTATAAATAATATTTATATAAAAGTAAAGTCCTTTTTTACCTATTTAAAGAAACAATGTTGTTGTTTTTCAGATGAATACATTAGTTAAATTGCTAATTCAAAACATTATATCCACGCCCTTTCATACAGTTATTAATGATTGTAATTTGGCTATTGGCAGCACTTGCTCCACCAGTCCCAGCTCCTTGAAGGCCTCCCATTGCAGCACCAAAAGCAGCGCCATCTGTGGCATCAAGCCCGAATATGGCGTAAACAGCAGCTCCGAATGCAGCGCCAACTCCTGCGCCGATTGCGGCTCCTGCAGCTGTTGTTCCACCGACATTCACATTCTTCGCAAACTCTTGACATTCCTTTAAATCCACCTCATAAGTTTCGGCATTTTTACCAGAT
This sequence comes from uncultured delta proteobacterium, assembly GCA_963783425.1. Lineage (GTDB taxonomy): Bacteria > Desulfobacterota > Desulfobacteria > Desulfobacterales > QNYZ01 > CAWANO01. Next base: position 28,172 of record CAWANO010000001.1, on the reverse strand, counting down.
TGACTGCTTTTAAAGTCAACGATGGGACGGTGGCCAGCGCATCCAACTATCAGCAAGAACGATAATGATAGTGTTAGAGATTTGATGATTTTCATCTCTCTTCTCCCCAACGCTCTAATCTCGCGCATATCGGGCGATCTCGTTTAAGTTCATACAACCGCGTTTCCACAACACCCCTAAAATACGGCCAATCTCAAGCACACAAAGGTTGGAGTATTGTTTGAGTTGATTACGAACAGTTTCTTTTATTCAACATTCATAATGGTGTTATTGTCTATTCCGTAAGGTAATGTTTCAAGTGGAACTTCATCGGCGCTCATCGCTGACGTGTTTGATTGCAAACAAACCCCCGGGCAATTTAATTGCGGGACTATTACAAGCACGTTATTTCGATAGGTTAGAACGCCGCTTGAGGTACACCCTTCGGTCACGTCAACGGGAATAGTTCCCGCCGCATTAACGCCACAAGCTGTAAATTGAATCCTAGCCTGATATGTTCCTGGTGCACGAATTATGCACCTGCTCCATACTCCAGACTGTGAACCGAGCGTTGTACCCTGAATGGTCATACTTGCGCTAAAACTCGCCCCATTAGCGCATCTTAGCGCGTTTTTAAACCTTATCCCCCCTTGAGGGTTGGAATCGCCGCCACCACCGCCGCCAGAACCAATAATCGCAATAATACCTACTGTTGCCAGCAAGGTAACAAAAAGACCGGCTACAATTGATTTAATCCCCCTGACATTGTTCATAGTTCCTCCCATGAAAAAGCGAAAGTCAACAGTTAACTTCGCTTGTTAGGGTTTTTTTAAGGACAACGCCTCTTGAGCTGCACGTACTCAACTCATAGCTATCCCCAGTTAATGGTCACGTTAACCTCCCATTCGAGCTTTATGCTCAACATTCTCGTTCAAATAAGGCGTCCCAATCTCCAGAGCGACTTGGCCGGGTCAAGGCCTATGCGGGCTTACCTTATTGCGTGGACCATTAATGCTATTGAACTTCACCTTATAGATACCAATTAAGCGGCTTTGGGATTTAGTACTTTCGGATCATATGTAGTACTACTTTTGAGAACCCCATAAGCAATTGTCAGCAACTTACGCGCTAAGGCTACGACTGCAATCTTCTTGCCACGCCGCTGCTTTATTCGCTCGTAAAACAGCCTCAACGGCCTGGCCTCATAACTTTTCATGCGCGCCACCGTGTGGGCGCATTGCAGTAGCACCCGTCTGATCTCGTGCCGGCCGTCGCGACTGATTCGTCCTAAATGGGTCACCCCACCGCTTTGATAAATCCGTGGCGTTAATGCACCGTACTTGGCGATAGCCTTTTTACTGTCAAAACGATCTACCTTATCAACGGCGCTTATGATCACCCGGGATGAAAGCTCCCCGATCCCGGGAATACTCTGCAACCGCTGGATATCCTCATTTTCAATTGCCAATATTTGGCTGGTCAACTCTGACTCGGCTTTGTGCAGGCTTTCGATGCTGGTCATGTAACTGCTCAAGATAATCTTCTGGGTGTCGGCCAAGCGCATGCGCTCAAGATGCACCCGCCAATTGACGTGATTAAAAAACTTTTCCGGCAACCGATAACCTTCCTGTTTTAAACAACCTCGGATGCTGTTGATCAATGCCACCCGCTTGCTTTGAAGCGTATGCCGTGCGCTGATCAATTCGCGTAATTGACGCACCTGCCCCTCGACGATGTGCACCTTGCGCGGCAGCATGTCACCCCTGGCCAGCTGGGCCAGTTTGCGGGCATCGATCTTGTCTGTTTTGGCGCTGCTTTGACTGATCCATTTGATCTCATTAGGATGGACCACATGAAGGTGTACACCCTTGATTCGCTTCAATTCCAACGCCACCCACTTGAGCTGATTGCCAGCTTCAAACACCACCAGTTTGGTTTGTCGGCCCAGGTCCTTGATCATTTGTCGCAGGCCACCGAGGGTCGGTTTGATTTCACTGTTAAAAACCACTTTCTTTTTGGAATTGATCGCGTGTACCATAAAACTCTTGCTACTGATGTCCATTCCGACGTAAATCATTCTTGCCCCCTTTGGTTAGTTGTTTTTCGTACTCCAACTAACGGTTACGTCCAGCGACGTTCAACTGTCAACTGACAATTGGGGGCTTTTTCATAGTATCTCCTTTTTTGCTGTCCAACTATGTTACTGGATTATGGTGTGGGGTGTCTTCTCCGAGGACATTCATAGATCTTTCGGACCGTTGGCCGGTGCCCGTGTAAATTCGATCTCAATCCCATGGATTGCCGTATTGATCGGTTCCGCCATGTATCTTCTGAGCTGCCTCTTCTTCTTTCTTCTTGAGCTCAGCCTCAAGTTTTTTCCGTTCTTCTCTACCCTCCACTATTTCAGGGGCATAGCTACATTTCTTCTCTATTGCGCTTGTCTCTAAAGCCTCATATTTACCTTTAAGCAAAGAGATTTCTTCCTTTTTGTCGTCACCAATCATAAAAAAGAGAGCTGACCAAAAGATAACCAAACCTACACTTAATGCCACAGCATCTTTGGTTGCTTCGCTTTCCTGTTGTCCAGTTATTTGCGACAGTTCGCGTTTGACTTGTGATAATTCGCTACGAATCTGATCGCATTCTAAATGTGAATACTCAGTCGGTGATACGTATGATGCGCTTATCTTTTTAGGTGATGTTGAACATCCAGCCAAGAAAACAACTATCAAAACAACAGCTATGACTTTACCCGCCCTCCTTTGTCTTTTCACAGATTAAATCTCCTTGATTTTGCCGGTAGATCGCGTGAAATAAAAAAGCCAAGTCATCCCTTCCAACGAGGCAACTTGGCTCTGATTATAGATGGCTTGCATTTGACCCATCCTTTGTTGCGGATAGATTATAGAAAACTATCTCATATATGTGTTTTTATGTCAAACTAATACACAGACACCCATATAAGATTTAAGCTCGTTTAAAGCTGTCTATACAGCGTTTAATTGGTCATTAAAGCAACATTTGCAGCATGATCTATCTTAGTTTTCCGAAACGGAAACAGCGGGCAATCTTTATCGTCACACTGCGCCACCAGACGCCCAGAACCGGCCATGCACCAGCGGCAATAGGCTCTGGTTGCTCTCGATCGTTTGGCAGGGTTTTGATTGCCCTGACCGGATCTGAACGGCCATAATGGACATTGACCCTCAAATGTGCAATCTGTGACCCCTGAATAATACCAAGCGCAACAATTCAAACATTTTTCATGGATGGCTCGGCGTTGATTCATTTCAATCACCATATGGCCATTTTCAGCTTGTCTGTGGTGCATATTTGCCGCCTTGACCGGCTCAGACCGGCCCACAGGACGAACCCCGCAGGGCTATTTTATCTATTAATGAAATTAGATATAAATAGTCCGCTCAAATTTGGCGTACATTGGCGCCACCTCCGTTGACCGGTTTTAGTGATGATCAGTTACGGGTTTTATGATTTCAACTGTGTCCACGGTCGTTTGCGCCCATCAATCCTTACGAAGGCGTCCTTTTGCAGTCCAAGATGTCGGCCATGAGGGTAAGAAAACAAAGCAAGGGAGAAGCGACAATGATCAAACCCATCTACCTGGACTACAACGGCACCACGCCCCATGCCCCCGAGGTGATCGAGGCCATGCGGCCTTTTCTGGAGACCGAATTCGGCAACCCCTCCAGCGCCCACTGGTACGGCATAGCCCCCAAAAAAGCTGTTGAGAAAGCGCGCCGGCAGGTGGCCGTTATTCTCGCTTGCGAGGCCGATGAAGTGATCTTCACCAGCGGCGGCACCGAATCCAACAACCAGGCCCTTAAAAGCATTGCCGGTTCCCGCTACGCCCGAGGCACCCACATCATCACCAGCACCGTCGAGCACCCGGCCATTCTCGAGGTGTGCCGTTTCATGGAACGCCACGGCTTCTCCGCAACCTACCTGCCGGTCGACGCCGAGGGACGGGTCAGCCCGGCCGATGTGGCCGCCGCCATCACTTCGCAAACCATTTTGATATCGGTCATGCACGCCAACAACGAGGTAGGCACCGTCCAGCCTATTGCCGAAATAAGCCGGCTGGCCGCGGGCAAGGGCATCCTGGTGCATACCGACGCCGCCCAATCGGTGGGAAAACTCCCGACACGGTTGGATGAGCTGGGTGTGAATCTGCTCTCGCTGGCCGGCCACAAGATCTACGCACCCAAGGGTGTCGGCGCTTTGTACGTCGGCAAAGATGTTGAGGCCGAGCGATTTTGCCACGGTGCCGGGCAGGAGACGGGCCGTCGCGCCGGCACGGAGAATGTACTGGAAATCGTGGGCCTGGGAAAAGCGTGTGAAATCGCCCAGCGCGACCTGGAGACCAACGCCACCCACATGCTCGCCATGCGCGACCGACTGGAATCCGGGCTACTGGCCGAGCTGAATGATATCCGCATCAACGGCCAAGGGGCCGAACGCCTGCCCAACACCAGCAGTGTGTCGTTTCTCGACCTGGAAGCCAACCGCATTTTGGAAGAGATCGGCCTGGAAGTGGCCGCCTCGGCCGGCGCGGCCTGTCACGCCGACACCGTCGAGATTTCACACGTGTTAAAAGCCATGCAGATTCCCGAAGCATGGGCCAAGGGCACCGTGCGCTTTACCACCGGCAAAATGACCAGCGAGGCCGAGATTGACCGTGCTCTGTCGGTCATCGTGGCGGCGGTTAAAAAGCTACGCGCTTGAAGTCAACCTTCGCTCAGAAGCTGTTGCAATAGGAGGGAATCCGCCTGTTCTGGCAAAGGGGCTCGCGGCAACGCCCCTTGTCAGGCAGCTGAAAGCGGCAGAAAAACGGAGAAGGTGCTGCCGGTGCCGGGGCTGCTTTCAAGGGTCACATTGCCATGGTGTGACGCCACGATACTTTTTACGATCGAGAGCCCCAGTCCGGTCCCGTTAACGTAACGGGTCTGTTCGTTCTTGACCCGGTAAAAACGTTGAAAGACCTGTTTCTGGTCATCCGGCGAAATGCCGAAACCCGTATCGGCAACTTTGATCACCAGGTTGTCTTCGCCCGCCGCGGCTGAAACCGTAATCTTGCCGCCGGCGGGCGTGTATTTGATGGCGTTGACGATCAGATTCGAAACCACCTCTTCCATGTTGCGGCGGTGGGCCATCACCGGCGGCAGGTTCGGGGGTGCATCCAGCTTCAGCTCGATCGCGGCCGATTCAGCCCGGGGCCCGTGAAAAGCCACCTGCTCAAGCAGCAGCGGCCCCAGGTCCACCCGTTCCATCTCCTGGGAGATCAGGCCCGACTCGATGCGCGCCAGGTCGAGCAATTCACTGGTCAGGCTGGAGAGGTTGCTGATTTTGTCGGTGGCGCGGTCGAGGATCTGGCGCTGTTTTTCGGTCACCTCCCCCGCCAGGCCGTCTAATATCACCCGCAGTTGCATCAACACGGAGTTGAGTGGTCCCCGGATTTCGTGACTCACCATGGAGACGAATTCGCTTTTCATGCGATCGAGCGTTTTCAGAGCGGTGATGTCGTGAAGTACCGTGATGACCCCCATGGTCGCTCCGGTGCGGTTGCGAAACGGTGTGCAGCGGGCACTGAGGATGCGACCCTGATCGCCACCCTCCCCTACCAGCTCGATCTCATCGGAACGCTCCGGCCTATCGGTTTCAGTGCCGGCCAAAGTCTCCGAAATCATCTCTCTCAGTCTAGCAAAAGGCACCACCTGCGTGTAGGCTTCGCCCACCACCGAGCGGCCAGCGGTGTAACCGGCCATCTGCAAAAAGGCCGGATTGGCCAGCACGATCTGGTTCAGGTCGTTGGTGCACATCACCCCGTCGGAGAGCCGGTGCACCATGGTGCGAATCCGCGAGTGGGTATCGGCGATGTCGTGCAGGGCCCGGATATACTCGATTGCCTTGGCGACGGTGACCCGCAAGTGCTCGGGTGTAAACGGTTTGGAGATGAAGTCGAAGGCGCCGTTTTTCATGGCCTCGATGGAGTGCTCCACCGTGGCGTAGCCGGTAATCACGATGATCACCGTTTCGGGGTGCAAGTCCTTCACCCGGTCCAGTACGTCCGCACCGGAAAGTACCGGCATCATCAAGTCCAGTAAAACAATGTCGAAGTGGGACTGCTCGATAAATGCCAGTCCGCGGGCGCCATCCTCGGCCACGGTGACCTGGTAACCACACTCGCCCAAAACTTCCCGGCAGGCGTCTCTGATGCGGGCCTCGTCGTCCACCACCAATATTTTCGGCGCTGTCGCGCTCTGGTACTGCACATCTGCTGTCATGACAACTCGCTTCTTTTCAAAGAGCTTGGGGCGGCGGGGGCTCGGTTGAGGGTGTACTGTGGCGGATCATTATCCAATGGTAACCGGCGCCTTCTCGTTTTGGGCGTCAAAAAGCGGCATTTCCACCCGAAACGTGGTCCGACCCGGATCGGCCTGAGTCAATTGGATGTTGCCATTGTTCTCCTTGACGATGCCGTACACCGTGCTCAACCCCAGCCCGGTGCCGCTGCCCAGGGCCTTGGTGGTAAAAAAGGGATCGAAGACCCGCGTGCGGTCCGATTCCGGTATACCCTTGCCGGTGTCGGACACCTCCAATACCGCTCTGTTTTTCCTGGGATCCGGAAAGGTTCGCAATGTCAGCACCCCCTCTCCATCCATGGCGTCCAGCGCGTTCATCACCAGGTTGATCACCACCTGCTGCATCTGGTTACGGTCGGCACTAATGCAAAGATCTCCGTTGCTGATCTGTTTGTCGATGCGAATATTCATAAAGAGCTTCTGGTCGCGGATTAGGCCAAGGCTCTCTTCGACCATATCGCTCAACGCGAACACCTCCTGAGAGGGGTTGGTCTGACGGCTGTAGGCCAGCAGATTCTTGACGATGTCGCGGCAGCGCTCGCAATCTTCGAGCACGTATTGCAGATTTTTACGCACCGGATCTTGGCTGGTCAATCTCTCAAGGGTCATGTTGCCGTACATCAGAATCCCGGTAAGCGGATTGTTGATCTCGTGCGCCACCCCGGCGGCCAGGCGACCTAAGGAGGCCATTTTTTCCGACTGCAACACCTTGCGCTCGGCCTCTTGCAACCTGTTTTCCACCGCGCGCCGCTCGCGCAGATCGTTGAAAATGCCCATGCTGGCCACTTCGTGGTCGGTCTTGTATATGACGGCCGCAGTGAGTTCCACCGGGATCTCCTCACCCTTGGTGTCCACGATATTGAGCTCGGTCATCTGCAATTTACCACGACCACCGAACTCGTCGTCACGCATCTTGGCCATGATCTCCCGGGCCACCCCCGGCGGATAGAGATCCTCGGCCGTGATCGATTCCGTATCGGCGATGGTGCACCCGAACAGGGTTTCGGCCGCTTCGTTCATCAGCAGGATTTTGCCCTGCCGGTCGGCAGCTACGATGGCGCTGGGCGAGCTTTGGATGATCTTTTCCAGGTACTCGCTAATATTATAGTACATGCTTTCCAGCGTCTTGGTCTGGGTGACGTCACGAACGCTTTCAATCACATAGATAACACTGCCATTCTCATCCAGGATCGGCGACAAATGCCGGTCCTCCCAGCGTATTTCGCCATCCTTGCCTTTGACCTGCCTGAGCACCGAATGCCCGCAACCGTCTTTCAGGGTTTTGTCCAGCGGGCATTGTTCCTTGCTGCAGGGCAGCTCCGGGTCGTAATCGTAGCGGATGAAGAAATTCCGGCAGGTCTGGCCCACCACATCGGCCTCCCGGGCGCCGATTTTTTCGAGAAATTTCTTGTTGACCGATACAATCGTGCGGTCCGGCCGAAGGATCAGCGTCGGAAATGAGAGCGAATCGAAAACCCGGATTCGCCAATCGATCTGATCACGAAGTTTATCCATCATGAATTACTGCCTTCGGCCATATGGCTTCCCGCCGGGCCCGTCGAAGGTTTCCGTCAAATATTTACAGACCGTTTCAGCCGTCTGCCCGGGCAATACGATGTAAACCGACGCGCTGGCGCACACGACGCCCAGCGGTCGCACTTCAGCCCGCCTCAAGGCTTGCAAGGCCGCATCGGCAATGCCGTAGCGATCTCCAAAATGAGGGCCGTTAAAATAGATCAGTTCCACCCCGGTCTCAACCCGCAGATCGTAGGAGCCACCATAGCAGATCGATGTCAAAGCTGCTGTCAGTTGTTCGGCGGTGGCCTCTTCCAGTAATAAGTTGAGCCGCAGCTCACCGTGAGCGGTGGGAACGGCAAAGGTCAGCACAAGATCACCAGCGGCCGCTAAGGCCAGACCGATCCGGTCGCCATCGGGCTCGCTCGATCCGGTCGGCAGCGAGAGTGAGATCATCGTCAAACCGACCCGCTGATTGAACCCGTAAGTCTTGATCCTGGGCTCCCAGTATACGGCGATGGTTTCCATCAGATCTGCCACACCTTGAATTCCGGGTGAAAGGGGGCATGGTTTTCCGGAAGCGTGGCAACCTCTTGGACGGCCGCCAGGGCCGCTTCCAAGCCCCCATAATCAGTCGTCAACGTCAGGGCCGCTAGCGACGAGGCGATGGCATGAACAGGCAGCCGGCAGCGGTGAAATGCGCCCAGCACACACCCCAGCAAGTCAAATCGCGTGCGGTGGGGAAAAACCGTCAAGGCGCCCACCGCCGGGATGATCCGCGCCCCCTTAAGGATCGTATCGAAAATGGGCTGTGCCAGCGGCAGGTCATCGGCCGCCAGGCAACAGGCGCTGGCAACACCCTCTGGATGAGCCGCCAAGGCCACCAGCGACAGGTTAATGCGGCGAACGGCCAGCTGGCGAAACAGCCTCCCCGCGGAAATCTCGCCGCCCGGGGCCAGATTGACCTGGACCAGCTCCTCGCTGAGTTTGATCCCGTTGATCCTCAGCTTTTCAGTGACATCCGCTCCCATATCTTTTCCATCGGACGGTCGTGCATGCATTTATCGCCGCAACAAACCGCCTCGGTCGTTGATCGAACGTTGACCTTGGCAACCGCCAAAACCGGCTGTCGTCAAGCGTCCTGCCCCGAATCTCGGAAGCGCCCACCGAGATTCGGGTGACAGATCGGTTATTCGGTCAGATCCTTGACGATCTCCATCAACCGATCAAGCTCGATCGGTTTGGGGATGTAGTCGTCGGCCAGGGTGTTTTTGCCATCCATGTGGGTGTAACTGGTGGAGGTGACCGCTTCGGCCACGGCGGTGAGCAGCACCACGCTGATGTCCCGGTACTCTTCCGAGGTTTTCAGCTCATCACAAAGGGTGTAGCCGTTTTTGCGCGGCATCATCACATCAAGAATGATGAGTTCAGGCCGCTCTTGCTTGATGCGATCCATGGCTTCCACGCCGTCATAGGCCTTGGCCACCCGGTAATTTTCGCTCTCCAACTTCATGGACACCGACTCAACCAGATCGGGATCGTCGTCCACCACCAGTATTAGTTGTTTTTCAGTCATTTTGTTTTCCTCCTTAAGGGTATTTGTATCGGCCTGCTCGGCAGGCCCTTGTCTTCTGACTTTAACCAGCGCCCACGGATCATTAGCGGGTCAATTCAGTTTGGGCCGTGGGTAGAGTCCCGATTTTTCAACGATCTCAGGCACCTTCTGCTCCCACTCGATGGCCATGATGTGAAATCCGGCCACCCCCGGCACCTCCTTGAGGCGCTGGATGGTCTCCACGCAGATCTTAAGCCCCTCTTCGGCCTGCTGCTCCTTGGGTACGCCGCCCATGCGGTCCACCAGCGCCTGGGGCACATCCATACCCGGCACCTTGTTTTTCATGTAGCGCGCCATGCCCACCGACTTCATGGGCGTGATACCGGCCAGAATGGCGCACTTTTCATTCAAGCCCCGCCCACACACCCCTTCCATCCACTGCTCGAACTTGTCCACGTTGTAGATGCACTGGGTCTGAATGAAGTCGACTCCAGCGGCCACTTTCTTGGCCAACCGCGCCACGCGCAACTCAAAAGGGTCGGCAAAGGGATTGGCCGCCGCGCCGATGAACATCTTGGGGGGCGTGTCAATCTTGGCACCGCCCTGGAAGATACCCTCGTCTCTCATCTGCTTGACCATCTGGATGAACTGGATCGAATCGATATCATGTACATTGGCGGCCATGGGGTGATCGCCGAAATGGGGGTGATCGCCAGAGAGACACAGCATGGTGTTGATGCCGTGGGCATAAGCCCCGATGATGTCGGCCTGCATGGCCAGGCGGTTGCGATCCCGGGTCACCATCTGCAGCACCGGATGCAGATCCATCTGGCGCAAAAAAACGCTGGCGGCAAAGCTCGACATACGCACCATGGCGGTCTGGTTGTCGGTCACGTTGACGGCATCAACATAACCCTTGAGCATCTCCGCCTTCTTGTGGACCTTGTCCACGGCCGCGCCGCGCGGAGGGCCGCATTCCGAGGTCACTACCAGGTTGCCGCTGCTGAGCACTTTTTCCAGAACGCTGTCGGTTTTCATTCTGCCAAATCCTCTCTGATGATCTTGCGGGGTCCGCCGCCCCGTCCGGTTCTCCAATCCTTGGCCGGCATGATATCTTCATAGCGGTCTTCACGCCCCAATGCCTTAAGACGATCCCAGATCAGCTGCCATACGCAGTCGATCTCCGGACCCACCTCGCACTTGCCCTGGGTGGATCCACCGCAGGGACCATTCAACAACCGTTTCGAACAGCGGGCGATGGGACAGATACCGCCGGTGATGCCCAGCAAACAATCGCCGCACCCCTGGCAACGCTCGGCCCAAACGCCCGGACGCTCGGAGGCGCCCATGAATTTGGTGTTGACGGCCGGAAAGACCGGTTTGTCCCGGTAGCGCCGCGCCAGTTCCTGAACCCCGCAGCCACAGGCCATGGAGAGCACCGCATCGGCCCCATCAATCATGGTGACCAGCTCCTCCACATACTCGGGGTCGCACTGACGCTCCAGGGTATGCTCTTTGATCTGGATGTTTTTACCCTGCTTCAACAAGGCCATTTGCAAGGCCGATGAGAGAATGCCCACCTCCTTGCGCCCGCCGGCCGCGCACACCGTGACGCACTCGTTGCAGCCGACCAGCAGGATCCGATCGAAGGGGCGCACATATTCGATGATTTCATTCAAAGGTTTGCGTTCCGCTGTGATCATTGGCTCTGATTCTCCTTGTTTATGGGTCGTGCGCCTAAGCGGCGCTCCGGGCTGAAACCACCGGATTGGGACCCAGGTTGCGAATTTTATCGGTAATACGCTCGGCAACTTCGGCGAATCGGTCGCCCATGCCGGCCGACATCTTGACCATCTCGAGCCGTTCGGCGCCGATGCCGATTTCGTCCAGCATCTGTTTGACCATATCCACGCGCCGTGCAGCCCGCACATTGCCGTTGTTAAAATGGCAGTCTCCGTCCAGGCAGCCGGCCACGTATACCCCGTCAGCGCCTTTTTCAAAGGCCTTGAGGATGTGAATCGTATCGACTTTGCCCGAACAGGGCACCCGCACGATCTTGACGTTGGGCGGGTAGCAGATCCGTTGGCTGCCGGCCATGTCGGCTGCCGTGTAGGCGCAGTAGTGACAGCAAAAAGCCACGATCACCGGTTCGAACTTCTCCATTAGGCCACCATCCTTTCCAGCAGTCCGTCGAGCTTCGCAAGGATCTGGTCATCCTCGAAGCACATGATCTGTATCGCTTTGGCCGGACACTCCGCGGCGCAAACACCACACCCGTGGCATTTGGCCGGATCGATTTCGGAATAGCCGTCGGCGTTGATGAATGGCACGTCAAAGGGGCATGCCCGTACACACACCAGGCAGGCCGCGCATTTTTCGGCATCCACTCTCGCCACGGCCGCCCCCAGATTGATGCTTTCGCGGGCCAGCAGCGTCAACGCCCGCCCGGCAGCCGCCTTGGCCTGGGCAACGGTTTCGCGAATCAGTTTAGGGGCATGGGCCGTGCCGGCCACGAAGAACCCGGGCACCGAAAGGTCTACCGGCCGTAACTTGATATGGTCTTCCAGAAAAAAGCCGTCACTTGTGCGCGTCAGTTTAAAGATGGCCGCCAGGTCCTCGCTGGACTCGTCGTCGCTGATAAATCCGGTGCTCAGCAGCAGTGCATCGGCCGCCACGGATAACGTTCGACCCAGAATCGGATCGGTGAATGTTACCTCTACCCGCTCCTCCCGGTCGCTCACCTGCGGCGGTGTCTCCGGTTCGTAGTGAATAAAGATCACGCCCTTTTCGCGCGCCATGCGGTAGTAGTCCTCCTGAAATCCGTAGGTGCGCATGTCGCGGTATAAAACAATCATGCGCGCTTCTGGGTTGAACGCCAATATACGCAGCGCGTTTTTCACCGCCGCCTGACAGCAAACGCGCGAGCAGTTGGGGTTTTCGGGCGTGCGCGACCCCACGCACTGGATCATGACCACGTTCTCCCACGCCTTGACACGTTCCGGCGCCTCATCGAAAAGCGCGTCCGCTTCCAGTTGGGTCATCACCGCCGCGTGTGCCCCCAACAGGTAACCCTCGGGGCGATTGGGCAGGGCGCCCGTAGCCATCACTGTCACCCCATGGGTGATCTGGCGGTAAAACATCCGCGGGCCAACCTGCATACCGGTTTTGAACATGCCCGGCATGCCGCTGTGGTCAACGATAAAGGCGTTGGTGATCACTTCGATGTTGGGATGTGCGCCGGTTCTTTCAACAAGCCCGTCCACGAAGGCCTGTACATCGTCCCCTTCCAGGGTCTTGCGCACCAGAACCGCCACGCCGCCCAACATTGACCGGCGCTCGGCCAGAAAGACCTTATAGCCCTGATCGGCGAGGCTGAGGGCACTGGTCATGCCGGCTACGCCGCCACCCACCACCAGCACATCATGGTTGATGGGCAGATAGTGATCGGTCAGGGGCCGGGCGGCCTTAACCGCTTCCACCGCCGCTTTGATCAACTGACGTGCCTTGCCGGCGGCCTGCTCGGGGCGATCCAGGTGTACCCAGGTGTCCTGATCCCTCAGGTTGGCGATCTCCACCAGATATTTGTTGAGGCCCGCCTGGCGGATGGTATCCTGAAACCGCAGCTCGTGGGTACGCGGCGAACAGCCGCCGATCACCACCCGATTGAGCAAGCGCTCCTGGATTCGATCGCGGATACGGCCCATGGCCTCGCGGCTGCAGCCGTGGCCGAGCACCTCGGCCACCTCAACGGCGGGCAACCTGGCCGCGTATTGGGCCAGCGCGGCCACGTCCACCACACCCCCGATATTTTCGCCGCAGTCACAGATAAAAACACCGATCTTAGGCGGTTCGCCGACCACGTCACGCTCGGGCGGAAACTCGGCGCTGATCTCAGCCGACATCTCCTCTTCAAAAAAACCGGCGGCCACCGGCTCGGCGCTTTCAGCCGTCACCAACTCGGCCGCGCAACAAGCCGCGGCACTGGCCTGAACCATGGTTTCGGGAATATCTTTGGGGCTTTCGAACATGCCGCAGACATAGACGCCGGGTCGTGAGGTGGCTACCGGGTCAAAGGCGCCGGTTTGGGCAAACCCGTGCTCGTTTAGAGCCACCCCTAGCTTTTCGGCCGTTTCACGCACCGCGTCACTGACGGCAAACCCCGTGGAGAGCACCACCAGGTCGAATTTCTCTTCGGTAAAAAGGCTTTCGTCAAAGGGCGCGTAGGTAACGGTTACTTGCGCCTCGCCTGGCTTGCGGATCACGCTGTGGGGCCGGCTCCGAACGAAACGAACGCCGAATTCATCACGGCTGCGCTGGTAGTATTGCTCGTAATCCTTACCGAAGGTACGCATGTCCATGAAGAAGATGGTGGTGTCGATCTCGTCGCCGAAGCGCTCCTTGGTGACGATGGCCTCCTTGAGGGCGAACATGCAGCAGGCGCTGGAACAGTAGCTGGCCGCCCCCTTTTGCAACCCCCGCGAGCCAACGCACTGGATCCAGGCAATCTTGGCCGGCGCCTGGCCGTTAGAGCGACGGAGCAGTTGACCGCCGGTGGGTCCCGAAGCCGACAAGATACGCTCATACTCGAGACTGGTAACCACGTCCGGCTCACTGCCGTAGCTAAAATTGTCCAGTTTGGCGGGATCGAAGATGGCCGCCCCCGGCGCCAGCACAACGGCACCAAAATGCATCTGCTGCTGCACCTCTCGGTCGTCCAGCACGATCGCATCGGCCGGGCAGCACGCCACCAGGGCTTCCTTGTCGTCACAGCGCGCCATGTCGATGGAATAGGCCTGGGGCGTGGCCTGCGGGTAGCGCATGCAGGTCGGCGCGCGGTGGTCGAGACCGGGATTAAAGTTAACGCACCCGGGAAACTTGCGGTGGCAGTCGCCGCAGGCCGTGCATCGCTCGGTGTCGATGTAACGCGGCGATGTCGCAAGCGTCACCGTAAAATTACCGGCCTCCCCTTCCAGCGCCTCTACGCGGGTGAGGGTCATCAGGTCGATGTGAAAGTTGCGGTTGCCCTCGGACATATTGGGCGAAATGGTGCAAAGATCGCAATTGTTGGTAGGAAATGTGCGATCCAGTTGAGTCATGAGGCCGCCGATGGCGTTGGCAGCGTCCGCCAGCACCACGTCGCGACCGGCTTCCGCAAGGTCGAGCGAGGTGCGGATCCCGGCCACACCGCCGCCCACCACCAGCACCTTATTTTTAGACTGGAATCTTCGTGGGTTTTCCATGATATCCTTTTTTCAACGCTAAAGGTGGACGTTAAATCCCGGCCTCATCGAGAATGGTCGGCAGGCGATGCTCCCAGCCCATGGTCTGAATCAGTACCCCTCCGGCATGGCGGCGCAGTTGGGCTACGGTCTCGCCGGCGATCTTGATGCCTTCCATTTCGCGGTTGGCGGACTTGCGGATGCGCTTGATCAAGGCCTCGGAGAGATGCGACCAGGGTTCATTGGTGGCGATATAACGGGCGACGGCCACCGACTTGATTAAAAATACGGTCGGGATAATGGGCACCTGCAGCGCCCGGGCCTGTTCGTCAAAGGCCAGAAAATGGTCCAGGTCGAACACTGGCGGCGTAATCACGAAACGCGCCCCGGCCGACACCTTCTTCCGAGCGGCGGCAAGTTCCGTTGCCAGTGCGGCCTCATCTTCACAGGGTGACAGGGCACAGCCGGTCACGAACTCCGGGCTGCCGTCCAGATCAAACCCGGCCAGATCCTTTCCCGCCTGTAGCGCGGAGATCGCCTCCAGCAAATCCATCTCGTCCAGATCGTCCACCGCCACGGCCTCGCGGTGGTCCGAATTGTCCATCTCTTCCCCGCCCACCACGACCAGGTTGCGAAGGCCCAGCACGTGGGCGGCCAGCAGATCACCCTGAAGGGCCATGCGGTTGCGATCCCGGCCATAGACATGAATGATCGCCTCCAGGCCCTGCTGCTGGGCCAGCACCCCGCCGGCCAGCGCGCTCATACGCATGACGCCGTTGTCCATATCGGGCACCACCACAGCGTCAACGCGGCCCTTGATCCGCCGGGCGTCCGTTACAAAGCGGGATATATCAACCCCCTTGGGGGTGTTCATCTCCGCCAGCACGACAAATTCCTTGGATTTTAATCGTTTTTCAAAACTCATGAGTTTCCTTTCCCTGCAACGGTTGAGCCACTGTTGATCAGTATTTTGGCGGCCAGAACTTCTACATGGCTGTTTCCGGATGAAACACGTTAATCTCCTTGAGGTCATCCAAGAGGTACTCCCGTTCGTTGGGCCCCAGGATGCCCAGTGAGAGACAAATGAGCGTCCACAGGTGAACCACCCCGTAGCCGCCCTCGTAGTGCTCACTCAATTCGTGGATCTGGGCGTGGCAATTATGACAGGCCGCGATGCAGTAGTCGGCCCCCGTAGCCTGTATCTGCTCATCCTTGAGGCGGCCGTAGGCCAGCCGAGCCTCTTTATATCCGGATTGCAGAAAGCCGCCACCACCACCGCAGCAATAGTTGTTGGAGCGGTTGGGCACCATATCGACGAAGTTCTCCTCCCCGACCACCGACTTAACCACGAACCTCAGGTCCTCGGCGATCGGATCCCCGAAACTCTTACGTACGATCTGGCAGGGATCCTGAACCGTGAACTTGATCTTCAGATCCTTGTTCCAGTCGGCGTTGACCTTTAGCTTCCCCTCCCTGATCCAGCGGGCGTAGTACT
Organism: uncultured delta proteobacterium; assembly: GCA_963783425.1. Taxonomy (GTDB): domain Bacteria; phylum Desulfobacterota; class Desulfobacteria; order Desulfobacterales; family QNYZ01; genus CAWANO01. The sequence continues at coordinate 12,029 of CAWANO010000001.1, read as the reverse complement.
CGTAGATGCTTCTTACGTCGACCGTGTGGTCGATGTTGAATTTTTTCAGTCCTTCCAGGACCGAGAAAGTGACGTGCCCTCACTCGGTGTTGAGAAAGACGCGGCACCCCAGCTCTTCGGCATGCTTTACCGCCGTTTGGGTGATGTGCTTCCAGGCTTCATCGTCGGAGAGAAACATGCAGTAGTTCTCTCCAGCCCACCCCTTGGAGCCGTAGGTCCAGTCGGCGCCCACCAGATGCAGAATCTTCCACAACGGTAAAAGTTCGTCGGGTTCCGTGACCGGTTCGCGGGAGTTCTGATTTAGGAAGAACTCGGCCCCTTGCTTGTCGATGGGCGCCTGCATTTCGGCAAACTCCGGCTGGCTCTCCTGATACTCCTCGAGCACGTCCTCGACCACGAACTGGAAATCCTCCGGCGAAGCGCCCATGGCACTGCAGCTGTCGTTTTTAAGCGCCATGTCGCAGGATCCGAGAATTCCCTTGGGCCGCTCTTCGCGTGGCCAGGTCTGCCGGGCGTAGTAGACCATGCGCGGGATGTCGATTTTCATCGGGCAGACGTAGATGCAGCGCTGGCACATGGAACACATCCACACCCAGGGGGTGCTGGTCACCTCTTCGTCCAGGCCCAGGGCGGCCATGCGCAAAAACTTGCGCGGGTCCATCCCCTCCAGACCCGTTGCCGGGCAGCCCGATGCGCAGGCTCCGCAGGTCAGACAGAGATTGAGATTGCCGCCGTCCGGGAGCAGCGTCTTGACCTTGTCGAGAAAAGATGACGATTTTTTTCCTTTGATTCGAGTCGTTTCTTCAGCCATTGATCCATCCTTTGTAAGCTAGGGTGCGGTGACGACACCCCGTTTTTTCAGCCAGATTCTCACCATCTCCGGGTCCTTCTCCGGTCGGTCGTTAGGGACCACTTCACAGCTATCCCTTGGCAATACCCGCAGCAGGTCGCGCTGCATCTCCCGATCGCAGCCCAGAATCTCCACAATCTCGTGGGGCGCCATCTTCTGAAACACCAGCGACACCTTCAGCAACGAAAACGGGGAGATGGTTCCGCGCACATCCAGTGAGTAATCCGCTTTGTCTTTCACCGTGGAAGCTCTCCTTCTTTCAACTTAACCGACCAATAAGCAAATCCCGGGCCAATCTGCGTGGCTTGATGGTCGAATATGTGGTTTTAAATATGATTATAAATGGTTAGGAGGGTTAAGGCCGCGATCAGAATCAAATTTTCTTGCCGAACAAGTGTTAAATTGTTAAGGTATATCGCTTTTACAGGTGTTAAAAGTGGGCGGTGGGCCCCTTTACAGTTGACACCTTGGACATAATTACCGATGGGACTCAACGCTACGGGTGGCAACCTACCGCCCCGCACGCACTGGACAGGAAAATGCATCTCCAGGAACTGGATCGCTACTGGAAAACGGTGGTCAACACCATCCACGACGGCATCATGATTGTCGACAACCAGGGCGCCATCGTCTCGGTCAACCGAGCCATGGAGCACATTACCGGTTACAGCCTGGAGGAGATGCTCGGCCATGCCTGTGACCTGCTGGAATGCGATACCTGCACCCGGGCCCTGGACCGCGAAGACGGCTACTGGTGCGACCTGTTCCGTTTCGGCCAGATGAAGACCTGCAAGTGCATCATTCGCCACAAAGACGGCAGGGCGGTGCACGTTATCAAGAGCGGATCACTACTGCGCGACACTACCGGCGAGGTGATCGGCGCGGTGGGCACCGTCACCGACATTACCGAACTGGCCGAAAAAGAGGTTCAGTTAGAAGCCTTTCGCCGCGAGCTGCGCGCCAAAGACGGATTCCACGGCATCATCGGCATCAGCGCTGCCATGCGCCAGGTATTCGAACTGATCGAAAATGCCGCCTCTTCGGACGCTCCGGTGATCATCTACGGCGAAAGCGGCACGGGCAAGGAGCTTGTCAGCCGGGCGATTCACGAAATCGGCGATCGCAACAACGGCCCCTTTGTGCGCGTCAATTGCGCCAGCCTGACCGAGTCGCTGCTGGAATCGGAGCTGTTCGGCCACGTAAAGGGCGCTTTCACCGGCGCGGTCCGCGATCGTGTCGGGCGCTTCCAAAAAGCCTCCGGCGGCGACATCTTCCTCGATGAGATCGGCGACATGCCCATGGCCACCCAGCTCAAACTGCTGCGGGTGCTCGAAGAGAAGGTGATCGAACGGGTCGGCAGCAGCACACCGCTGCCCGTGGAGGTGCGCATCATTTCGGCCACCAATCGCGACCTGCCCCGCCTCATGCACGAGGGCCGCTTCCGCAAGGACTTTTTTTACCGCATCAACGTCATCCCCATCCACTTGCCCCCGCTTCGCCAACGCACCGAGGATATCCCCCTGTTGGCCGAGGCCTTCTTTCGCATCGTGCGCCTCAAGAGCGGCAAAGATATCGAGGGCATCGACAACCGCGCCATGGAGCTGCTCACGGAGTATGACTGGCCCGGAAACGCGCGCGAACTAAGGAGCGCTTTCGAATACGCTTTCGTGGCCTGCCACGAATCGCTCATCCGCGTGCACCACCTGCCCCACTCCATTTACCAGGGCAAACGCCCCCTGCCCCCGGCCAAACGACGCACCTTCAATTTAAAGGAGGTCGAAAAACAGGAACTGGTCGAGGCCTTGCAGCAGACCGGCGGCAATCAGTCCCGGGCGGCCGAGATGCTGGGGGTTTCCCGCGTGACCGTCTACAACCGCATGAAACGCTACGGCGTTGACGCCAAGCGTATAATCGAGCTCCACTGACCCTCACTCGAACCGTCGGGAGTCATCCGCCGATCACTTCAGAATAGAGTGCTTTGTGCAATTTAGTTGCATTATACTTGACCCCACCTGCCAAACCGTTATATTTACGGTATAAAGAGCCCATTAGGGTCTTCATCGTTATAATGTGGATAACTTGATCACCTGGCAGGGATGCAAATCAGTTGTACGAAGTGGCCCCGCGAACAGACGTCTACCGAAAACAGGACAATATGATTCGTACTAAAGCGATCGCGCTTGGCGTCTGCCTTGCGGTGCTCGTGTTGGCCGTGTCCGTTTCGGCCGCGGCACCGATGGTGGTGTTTGTCAGCATCGTTCCCCAAAAATATTTCGTCGAACAAATCGGCGGCGATCAGGTGGATGTTCAGGTGATGGTGGCGCCCGGTGCCAGCCCCCACACCTACGAGCCCAAGCCCCAGCAGATGGCGGCCCTCTCCAGGGCCCGCTTATACTTCACCATTGGCGTGCCCTTTGAAGAGGCCTGGCTCGAGAAACTGGCCGCCGCCAACCCTGGGATGCGCGTCGTCCACACCGACCACGGTATCGAAAAATTGCCCATGACAGCGGGTCACCACCATGGGCATGATGAGACGCACCACTACCCGGGTGGCTATGATCCCCACATCTGGCTCTCGCCGCCACTGGTCAAACAGCAGGCGCAGGCCATTTCGGCGGCATTGGCGCAGAGCGACCCGGTCAACCGGGCCAGTTACGCGGCCAGGCATGCCGATTTCACGTCCAGGCTCGATCACCTGCACGCCGAGCTCAAAGCGCTTTTCAGCGACAAGCAGGGCGCGCGCTTCATGGTCTTTCATCCCTCCTGGGGCTATCTGGCCGACACCTATGGTCTTGAGCAGGTCGCCATCGAGGTGGAGGGCAAAAAGCCAAAGCCCGCGCAGATTCAGGCACTGATCGAACAGGCCCGAACCAGTGGAATTACGGTGATTTTCGCACAGCCGCAATTTTCCGCCAAAAGCGCCCGGCTCATCGCCAAGGAGATCGGTGGGGAGGTGATTATGGCCGACCCTCTGGCGGCCGATTGGATGACCAACCTGCGCCAGTTGGCCCACCAACTGCAACGCGCCTTGCGATAGTGGAAACGCCATGACAACGCCCATCATCGAAATACGAAACCTGAGCTTCGCCTACAACGGCGAAACGGTGCTCGACCAGGTCAATCTCGACATTTTACCGAGTGACTTCACCGCCATGATCGGCCCCAACGGCGGCGGCAAGACCACTTTGCTCAAATTGATGCTCGGGCTACTGACACCCGACGCCGGTGTCGTGCGTATCGATGGCCGGCCGGCCCGGGAGGCATCGGCATCCATAGGCTATGTGCCCCAGGATGTGCACATTAACCACCGTTTTCCGATCACCGCCCTGGACGTGGTCTTGATGGGCATGCGCGAACCCAAACGGCGCTGGGCCGCAAAATCAGCCGACAACCGGCACGAGGCCCTGCAGACCCTCGAACGGTTGGCTATGACAGGCCATGCCGAAAAAAAAATCGGCACCCTTTCCGGCGGACAGCTGCAGCGCGTTTTTATCGCCCGCGCGCTGGTAACGCGGCCCAAACTGCTGTTGCTCGACGAACCCACCGCCAGCATCGATCCTAAAGGCCAGGCGGACTTTTTCAAGCTGCTAAAGGAGCTCAACCGCCACATCACCATCGTGATGGTCAGCCACGACCTGATGGTGATCTCGCGGCACGTCAAATCGGTGGCATGCGTCAACAGGCAGCTGCACTATCACGACCAGGCTGAAATCACGGGCGACATGCTCGAAACCATGTATCCCTGCGCCGAAGATGAGGTGTGCCCCGTCGAACTGGTGGCCCACGGCCTGCCCCACCGGGTCTTGAAAAATCACTGACGCAACGGCGCAACCGTCGACCTTATAATGCGTCGGCAAGGCACTGAAATGATCGAAGCCCTGCAATTTGAATTCATGCGCAACGCCCTGATGGCGGGTTTGCTGGCCAGTGTGGTCTGCGGCATCATGGGTACCCTGGTGGTGGTCAACCGCATCGTTTTTCTTTCAGGGGGCATCGCCCACGCGGCCTACGGCGGCATCGGCCTGTCGCTCTTTTTCGGCTGGCCCTACTTCGTCGGCACCATGGGCTTCTCGCTGGCCGCCGCCATGGTGATGGCCGCCATCAGCTTGGGCGCTCGGCACCGGGCCGACACCATCATCGGGGTGGTTTGGGCCGTTGGCATGGCCATCGGTATCGTCTTTACCGATTTGACGCCCGGTTACAATGTGGACCTGATGAGCTACCTCTTCGGCAGCATCTTGAGCGTGGCCGGACCGGACCTGATACTGATGGTGGCCATCGGTATGCTGATCATCCTGCTGGTGGCATTTTACTACCAGGACCTACTGGCCCTTTCCTACGATGAGGAGTTCGCCCGGATTCGGGGCGTGCCCGTCAATGGGCTCTATTTCGCGCTCATCGCCCTGTTGGCCTTGACAATCGTGATGGTGATTCAGATCGTGGGGCTGATCCTGGTGATCGCGCTTCTCACCATCCCGCCCTTTATCGTGGAAAAGCACGCCAAAACGCTGGTGCAGATGATGGTGGGGTCCAGCCTGCTGGGCATGCTCTTTACCATCGGCGGGCTGTGGCTCTCGTACGCCTTTAACCTCACCTCCGGCGCCGCCATTATCCTGGTGGCCGGCGGGGTGTTCTTTTTATCTTTGATGATCGACCGGATAACAAATCGGAAAAGTAGAACCACAAATGGCAGCCAATAACCGGCATACGCCTGTTTGCCCACGGGCTGTGCGGCTCATGCCCCACCGACTAACTGGCAAACTGGCAAACTGACTGAAGGTCCCCCATGTGCCACCAATGCGACTATAGCCAACTGCTGCGATCGGCCAAACTGGCGGCCACCGTCAACCGCCTGCGCGTGCTCGAAGTGGTGGGCAACAACACGTCGCCCCTTTCAGCCGGCGATATTGTTAAGATCCTGGCCCGCACCACCACCATCAATCGCGTCACCGTCTACCGCATTCTCGACCTGCTGGTGGCGCATGGCATCGTCGAACGGCTAAGCACCGGCGGGCGGGCCTTTTACTACGGCCTGGCGCCCAACGCCCACCACCGTCCTCACCCCCATTTTTACTGCAAACACTGCGGCCAGATGGATTGCCTGGACCCTCAGAGCCTCAACGTCGATGCCGACCCGCTCTGGAAGAATTATGCCGGCCAGATCGACAAGGTGGAGGTTCGGGTCGACGGCATCTGCAAGAACTGCCTGCGCCGGTAAAACCAGATACGATACGGAAGCCTGAAGAATCGGCCACCCTTTATGATCTGCCTCTTGGCGCCAAGGACGCTCGTTGGGTAGAAATGCATCAAGGACAAACAGTGGGTAACAGTTTAGTCCATTTTATTAAGCCGACATTGGAGCGAAGTCATGACAAGTTCAGGTGGGTGACGATCAGGCCATTAAGAGGAATCGTGATATAGTTTGGCTTGCGCAGTAGCTGGATTCGATACGAAGAGCGAATGGAAAAAATCGATCGAATCTTTTCCCTGCCTGATGGCAGTGCAGAGCAGACTTGTAAGCACACTATGGCTATAAGAGCCTTGTCCGGAGCGCGTGCCAAAGCAAATCTTTCTGAAAATCACCAGCTTTCTCAAGGCCCTTTCCGCATGATTATTGGTCGGCTCCACATCGGGATAATCGAGAAATACAAAAAGTCGATTATACTCTCGGCCGGCATTGGACAGCCGATCTTTGAAGTTCTGAGCGTTTTTATCTGAAAGCGGTGCTTTGCAAATTCGTTTCAGGCGTCTTTGCAATTTGCGTTTATATTTGCCTGCCTTGGCACGTTCGGCTTTGCTGGCTTTTATCTGTTGGCCTATCTGGCACGCTTGTTTGAACAACTCTTCTATCTCATCACAAAAAGCAATGGCCTTTTTATCCTGATATTTTTTTTCGCATAGCAAAAGTTGGTTTTTAATTTCCTTTGCTTTTCTTATCAGGTGCGCCAGGCAAGATTGGCGTGCAATCGGATTTACACCATTATAGCCGGCATAACCATCGGCAACCAATATGCCGTCAAAATCGTCACCGAGAAGATGCTGCGCCACAGCCTGCGTGCAATGTCGGTCTATGTGGTATAGATCCAAATCGTTATTGCCGCCGTACCAGACGTAGTGATTGATGTCGTCCTGTCTCCAGAAGGTCTCGTCGCAATAAGCGATGGCGGCCGCCTGCAGTTTATCTTTCAAGTCCTCATAGATGCCTGATCCTTTACGGGCCGCCTGGCGATCGAAGGCAAGCGCCGTTGCCGGTACAAATGTCATGTTGAAAAAATCATTAAACAGCCTTCGCACCTTGCGGTAAGGCAGGCCCAGGCCATAGCGTAAATAAACCGCCGCGGCTTTAGTGACCGGCCCGATGTGACAATTGGGCAGTTCATTTTCGCCGGGCTGGATCACCAGCCGATTACACTTAGGACAAAAGGCCTGTTGGTGTCTGAAGTTGATAACATGGGTTCTGGGCTGCAGGATAATATCTTCCTGGAGATGTTGCTTAACCTGACTGACGGGGCTCAAATTATCGCAACTGCAGTGCGGGCATTGACTCGGTGCCGGGACATCGATGGTTTTATCGACTCGGTCCGGCGTAGGTCGCAACCAGCCTGGATGACCTTTAGGCGCCCCGCGCTTTTTCTTGCCCGGTCTTTTATCGCCGGCGGCGTGTGCTGTCTTCTTGTTGGCCTTGAACTGACGATGATGAACGGCTTTTAGTTTGGCTTTGAGCTGGGCGTTTTCAAGTTCCAGTTGTTCGATGCGCGATCGTGCCCGGGCCAGATCGTCCTGCAATATATCCCTTATGCGCCAGTGCTCACAATGCTCATCATACGAACGCTGATATTCTGAAAAAATCCACTGTGTCGAAGACCACTGAAGGTGCGGACAATCGTCCTTGTAGGGGCAATTATAATCCCAGGGGGCCCTGGTTCGACAGGTTTTGGCCATAGGCTAATCTGATTGGTGCCTAAGCAGTTCCCAATTAATGTCGGACAGTTCTTTAATCATAGCACGCACGCGTTTATGCCGATCGGTCATTTTTTTAACCTTCGGCACCCATGCTTTTCGCACATAGCGAGAAACGGTCTTTCCTTCCACCTTGGTGGTGAGTCCATAGTACATCATGGCAGGAGAACGATTTATGGTTCCCATCAATAGATCAAGATTGTCGCAAATTTGTTTTTTCAGTTCAGCCTGCCGTTGTTTGAGATGTGTAATTTTTGGGCTCATAGCAGTTCGAATGGAAGGGGTGGGATAACGGATAAATTTACCAAAAAGCGTATCATTACGCTTGGCAATTGTCAAATAAAAATAGCATATTAATTTATAATACGCTATTTTTTACCCCAAATGGACTAAACTGTTACGGGAAGGGGTAACAGTTTAGTCCATTTTTTTAGACTGATATTGGAGCGAAGTCATGACAAGTTCAGGTGGGTGACGATCAGGCCATTAAGAGGAATCGTTATATAGTTTGGCTTGCGCAATAGCGGGATTTGATACGAAGAGCGAATGGAAAAAATCGATCGGATCTTTTCCCTGTCTGATGGCAGTGCAGAGCAGACTTGTAAGCACGCTATGGCAATAAGAGCCTTGTCCGGAGCGAGTGCCAAAACAAATCTTTCTGAAAATCACCAGCTTTCTCAAGGCCCTTTCCGCATGATTATTGGTTGGCTCTACATCGGGATAATCAAGAAATACAAAAAGCCTGTGGTACTCGCGTTTGGCATTGGACAGCCGATCTCTGAAGTTCTCAGCGGTTTTATCTGAAAGCGGTGCTTTGCAAATTCGTTTCAGGCGCCTTTGCAATTTGCGTTTATATTTGCCTGCCTTGGCACGTTCGGCTTTGCTGGCTTTTATCTGTTGGCCTATCTGGCAGGCTTGTTTGAACAACTCTGCTATGTCATCACAAAAGACGATGGCCTTTTTATCCTGATGTTTTTCCTCGCATAGCAAAATTTGGTTTTTAATTTCCTTTGCTTTTCTTATCAGGTGCGCCAGGCAAGATTGGCGTGCAACCGGATTTACACCATTATAGCCGGCATAACCATCGGCAACCAATATGCCGTCAAAATCGTCACCGAGAAGATGCTGCGCCACAGCCTGCGTGCGATGTCGGTCTATGTGGTATAGATCCAAATCGTTATTGCCGCCGTACCAGACATAGTGATTGATGCCGTCCTGTCTCCAGAAGGTCTCGTCGCAATAAGCGACGGCGGCCGCCTGCAGTTTATCTTTCAAGTCCTCATAGATGCCTGATCCTTTACGGGCCGCCTGGCGATCGAAGGCAAGCGCCGTTGCCGGTACAAATGTCATGTTGAAAAAATCATTAAACAGCCTTCGCACCTTGCGGTAAGGCAGGCCCAGGCCATAGCGTAAATAAACCGCCGCGGCTTTAGTGACCGGCCCGATGTGACAATTGGGCAGTTCATTTTCGCCGGGCTGGATCACCAGCCGATTACACTTAGGACAAAAGGCCTGTTGGTGTCTGAAGTTGATAACATGGGTTCTGGGCTGCAGGATAATATCTTCCTGGAGATGTTGCTTAACCTGACTGACGGGGCTCAAATTATCGCAACTGCAGTGCGGGCATTGACTCGGTGCCGGAACATCGATGGTTTTATCGACCCGGTCCGGCGTAGGTCGCAACCAGCCTGGATGACCTTTAGGCGCCCCGCGCTTTTTCTTGCCCGGTCTTTTATCGCCGCCGGCGTGTCTGTCTTCTTGTTGGCCTTGAACTGACGCTGACAAACGGCTTTTAGTTTGGCTTTGAGCTGGGCGTTTTCAAGTTCCAGTTGTTCGATGCGCGATCGTGCCCGGACCAGATCGTCCTGCAATATATCCCTTATGCGCCAGTGCTCACAATGCTCATCATACGAACGCTGATATTCTGATAAAATCCACTGTGTCGAAGACCACTGAAGGTGCGGACAATCGTCCTTGTAGGGGCAATTATAATCCCAGGGGGCCCTGGTTCGACAGGTTTTGGCCATAGGCTAATCTGATTGGTGCCTAAGCAGTTCCCAATTAATGTCGGACAGTTCTTTAATCATAGCACGTACGCGTTTATGCCGATCGGTCATCTTTTTAACCTTCGGCACCCATGCTTTTCGCACATAGCGAGAAACGGTCTTTCCTTCCACCTTAGTGGTGAGTCCATAGTACATCATGGCAGGAGAACGATTTATGGTTCCCATCAATAGATCAAGATTGTCGCAAATTTGTTTTTTCAGTTCAGCCTGCCGTTTTTTGAGATGTGTATTTTTTGGGCTCATAGCAGTTCGAATGAAAGGGGTGGGATAACGGATAAATTTACCAAAGAGCGTATCATTACGCTTGGCAATTGTCAAATAAAAATAGCATGATAATTTATACCACGCTATTTTTTACCCCAAATGGACTAAACTGTTACGAAGGGGACGAGAAGGGAGAAGGGGACGTAATTGACTAGCTATACAAACTACATTCTCCCTTACCTTTAAGGACTTTTAGGGTCGCACCAAGCTATCCTTCTAATTTTACGCCATATTCACCCTCAAAGCATGTGTTTTCGTGCTCAATATCGATCTTTTTAACATCAAAATCGCAGTTATAGGGAGCGAAAGGTTCCTTGAGCTCATACCCGGCTTCAGTTGGCCGAACACGACGGCCGATGGCTAAGTGCACCTATTCGCAAATACGATGACATTCTGCCGCCAATCCATCCGGGCTAACGGCGTTGCGAAAAAACGCAATATGCCCGATATTGCTTATTTTCCGCGCCTTGTCAGCCCGGCGCCTTGACGCCCTCATTACGTCACCGCTTTTACGAACAGGAGCACTAAGCCGCGCATCTGCCTTTTCACAAATCTAATGAAAGATTCGTCACCAACCGCAATCGCCTCTGTCCACCGCGTTTCCCGACGTGGTTCTGCTTTAGTAAGGGCTGCATTAACCCATTTCCGATGGGCTTTCTGAAATCTTTCAAAGTCGCTGTATCCGGCCAGGTGACACCGTTTTTCGTAATCGACGAGGATGCACTTGCGACGTGGGGTTTGAATTTCGGCATAGCCCCCATGGATCCAATCTTGCCGATGGTCAAGTGGATATGATTTGAGGTAACCGTGTAGATGAGGATGGTCAGCCCGTAACGCTTCCTGGCCTGATACAGCCACTGCAGCCAGCGATGGCGGTCCTTTGCGAATTTCAACAGAAATTCTCTCTTATGACAACGGTGCGTGATATGCCAGATTTGTCCGGGGATGTAAGGTCTATGCGCTCGGGCCATACCATGTCCCCTATATGGACGTTTTCAATGCTAAAAAAAACCATATTGGCTTTAGGACTGTGCAGGAATAACGAATATTTGACATATTTTCAATGTCTTATCTTGGTGCGACCCTAATGCGTACTAATGCGCACTAATACGCCCTAATGCGTCCGATCCAAATTGTTCATACTGAAATTCGCCCGTGCCTCAACTTTTGAACGTTACCAACGAATAAGGATAGATCGTGGTTCGCTTCGCTCTCGCGATCTATCCTTATTCTTTAGGTGCAGTTACTTTTAATCAATTTCTCGAGGTTCTATAAGTAGCTTAATACCTTGCAAAATCTGAAGAATACGATTTTTTGGCAAAGTTCCAATTTTTTCAGATAAATCGCATTTATTCACGGTAAAAATCTGGGAAATATTGACTACGCTTTTTTTGGGCAAATTTGCTTCACCCTTTTTTAACTGGACGTTGCCAGGAGCATCTGCTCTTTTGATGTTCGAGGTGAGAGAGCAGACAACTACAGTATTAATCCTGCTACGGTTGAAAAGGTTGTTTTGAATAACGACGTGTGGATGACGATACCCTGGCTCAGATCCACTTGGAGAATCGAAATCTATCCAAAAAACATCGCCTTGATTGATTACCATTGATCTTTGACCAATTTATAATGGCGGGAACGCATTCGTGTCACCGCAGGTACGGCTTTTGGCGTGTCTTCGTACGCTTGGTTAAGTGACTGAAGAAGCTCTAAATTTTTATGTCGTTCGATAAACTCCTCCGCAGCCATAGAGAATAATCGACTCCTTGAAATTTTTAAATTTTTGCAAGGATATCCATTTTTTCAAAAATTGGTTTTTTAAGTGATATAGCTGTTTTGACATTTGGCATATTGTCACCTCCATTTATTATAGAAGTATAACCAATGGTATA